>JAUIJA010000015.1 GCA_030431055.1 Bacteroidia bacterium
CTTATTGAAAATTGGGATAGATACCGAAACCATTGGCATTACAATATCCTTTCCGTTATCGCTGAAATCCATATTTGGTCTTTCAGCAACATTGATATAATCTAATCCAAAACCAATCATTGGACTACTTTCTTTTTGATTCAAAAGTTCCGATTTTTCAATAGATTGATACAGTTTATCAAACTTCAAGAGTTCAGGATGTACCGATAAATTTTCAGAATTAATTTCAAAATCTACTTCAGGAATGTCCAAACTATCGAATATTGTGATTTGAACATCATTTTCTCTATTTAAAAGATTATTAAGATAAGTTTGTTCTGATAAAAACTGTTGCTCTAATATTTCTTTTAATTGCTGTAAATCATTTTGGCGCATTTGCAAACGCAATACATCTACTGCTGAAGCTTTTCCTATTTCAACAGATGTTAAAGCCATTGTTTCATAAGTTTTTAATAACTTAATGTTTTCACCTAAAATATTTTGTTTTGCTTGATTAGTATATAAATTATAATATGATTGTGAGACCGAAGCCATTAATTTACGTTTAGCAATAACGATGTCTTGGTATTTTGTATCTGCTAATGATTTTACATAATTTTCTCTTGAAGTAATTGTACCAAACCACGGCAACATTTGTTTAGCGGATACCTTAAAACGCTGTGCACCTGTTCTTGTTTCAGGTTCACTAATAAAATATCCAACACCGAACTCAGTATTAGGAATCACATTAACCTCATTGACTTTTTCGGAAGCTATTTTGTATTGCAACTCAAATTTTTGAATTTCAGGATTATTTGCAAAGGCATCATCTATTAAAGACTGTAATTCTTGTGCTTGACTAAAATTACTTATGCCTACAAAAACAACTATAAAACTATATTTAATTAATATTTTCATAAATTCTTTTTTAAACCGTTGTGGATTTTGATTGAATTTTTAATTTCCTACCTGCAATAAATTCTTTTCTCCAACTGAATAATACAGGAACAATAAAGTAAGATGTGATATCGATTAGCATACCACCAAAAATTGGAATAGACATCGGTATCATTATATCACTACCTTTTCCAGTAGAAGTTAGAACTGGTAATAATGCCAATATGGTTGTAACTGTTGTCATTAAACACGGTCTAATTCGCTTTGAAGCCGCTTCTAAAGTAGAATTTCTAATTTCTGGAATAGTAGTTGGATCATTTTGACTAAAAGTTTGTGTTAAGTAGGTTGCCATAACCACACCATCATCAGTAGCAATACCAAAGAGAGCAATAAAACCAACCCAAACCGCAACACTTAAGTTAATGGTTTTCATATTGAACAATTCCCTAAGATTTTCTCCAAAGAAATTAAAGTTTAAAAACCAATCTTGACCATACAACCAAATCATGACAAAACCACCTGCAAAGGCAACTGTTATACCAGAAAACACCATTAAAGTAGTGGCTACGGAACGAAACTGGAAATAAAGAATTAAAAAGATTACTATTAATGCTAAAGGAACAATAACCGATAAAGTTTTTTCGGCACGTAATTGGTTTTCATAAGTTCCTGTAAACTTATAACTGATACCATGAGGAATAATTAATTCTCCAGAATCAATTTTACTTTGAATTAAAGCTTGTGCATTTTCTACTACATTCACTTCTGCAAAACCATCCAATTTATCGAATAAAACATAGCCTACTAAAAAAGTATCTTCACTTTTTATTACTTGTGGACCTTGTTCATAACGAATAGATGCTACTTCTTTTAATGGAACAGGACTTCCTTTTTCAACAGGGACATAAATTTGTTCTAAATCTGTTGGGTTATCTCTTAACTCTCTTGGATAGCGTACACGAATACCATAACGCTCTCTACCTTCAACAGTTTGTGTTAACACCATTCCTCCTACGGCTACTTTAAGTACATTTTGAACTTTTTCAATGCTTACACCATAACGCGCTATTTTCTCTCTATCAATATCTATTAACAAATAAGGTTTCCCTACAATTCTATCTGCAAAAACGGCTTCATCTTTAACACCCTCAGCTTCTTTTAAGATATTCTCTAATTGTATCCCAAAAGCTTCGATTTGTTTTAAACCTTGACCTTTAATTTTAATTCCCATTGGTGCTCTCATACCAGTTTGAAGCATTACCAATCGGGTTTCAATAGGCTGAAGCTTAGGTGCAGAAGTTACGCCAGGTAATTTGGTCACTTTTACAATTTCGTTCCAAATATCATCTGGTGATTGTATTTCAGGTCTCCAATTTCGATAGAACTCTCCATTATCATCTTCGATTAGTTGAGTACTTTCGATTGCACTTAAAGTTACATTTTCAGTATTATTTGGGTTTGCTATTAAACGACCGTCTTTTAATTCAAATAAACCATCATTATTTACTTTGTATCGCTGACGAATTCCATTTTCATTCAGCATAAATTCTGGTTTATACTGAATAATGTTTTCATACATCGATAAAGGAGCAGGGTCTAAAGCAGATTCCGTTCTACCTGCTTTACCCACCACAGTTTCAATTTCAGGAATACTTGCGACTGCCATATCCAACTGTTGTAACACTCGTTTATTTTCTTTAACTCCTGAGTGTGGCATGGAAGTAGGCATTAACAGAAAAGAACCCTCGTTTAGTGAAGGCATAAACTCTTTACCTGTATTTTTATAAATATAGAAGCCAAATATTAATAATGTAACGGGAATTGTTAAGAAAAGTAATCTATTGGCTAATGCCCATTTTAATATTCTAGTATAGTAACTTTTAAAGACTGAAAAGGTTCCTAACAAACCAAAACAGATAATAGCCACAAATAAAAGATTCCAAAAAACACTTTTATCAACCCCAAGAGGTCTCCAATATTCCGCTAATAAAAAAATTATGGCTAAAGCTGAAAGGTAAATATTGTAAGTAGTAGCTTTTTGACTGCTTAGTTTATCTCTAAGTTTTAAATAACCTAGAATACCAAAACCTATTAGTGCAATACCCATCCATTGTCCTAATATCATTGTTAATACACCTAATCCTATTAAAATTATATTGAAGAAATAACTTAGTCGTTTTGTTACATTCATTTTCTTAAAAAAGAAAGCAGCAAAAGGAGGTATAAGAAATAATGCTATTATTAACGAAGCTGTTAGTGCAAAAGTTTTAGTAAATGCTAATGGTCTGAATAATTTACCTTCAGCACCAATCATCGTAAATACAGGGATAAAACTAATGATTGTTGTCATTACTGCTGTAACAATTGCTCCTGATACTTCAGCAGTAGCATTGTATACAATTTGATTAATGGATAGATTTTTATTATCTTCATCTAAATGCCTTATGATGTTTTCGGAGAGAATAACACCTACATCTACCATTGTTCCAATCGCAATGGCAATTCCGGATAAGGCTACTATATTCGCATCTATACCAAAGAATTTCATTGCAATGAAAACCATTAAAACAGCAACCGGTAATAATCCAGAAATTAAAATTGAAGCTCTCATATTAAACACCATCACCACGATTACTAAAATAGTAATGAGAATTTCTAAAGTTAAAGCTTCATTTAGTGTTCCTAATGTTTCTTGTATCAATTCAGTTCTATCGTAAAAAGGAACTATAGTTACTTGAGAAGTTCTACCATCGCTTAATTTTTTTGCGGGTAACCCTGAACTTAATTCTTTGATTTGATCTTTTACATTATTAATTACTTCTAAAGGATTTGCGCCATAACGAGCTACGATAACTCCACCTACAACTTCTGCACCTTCTTTATCTAAAATACCACGTCGGGTTGCAGGACCCAGAGAAACTTTTGCTATATCTTTAATTTTAATAGCGGTGAAGTCTTCTGAATTTACTACAGCATTTTCAATATCTGATAAAGATTTTACATATCCTAAACCACGTACTAAGTATTCTGCTTGATTAATCTCTAAAGTTTGAGCGCCAATATCTTTATTGCTTTCTTTTATTGCCTTTACAACATGGTTTAGCCTAATATTGTATTGACGCATTAATTCAGGATTTACATCAACTTGGTATTCTTGTACATAGCCTCCAATTGAAGCTACTTCAGAAACACCACTTGCCGAAGAAAGTGCATATTTTACATAGTAATCTTGAATACTTCTTAATTCATGTAAATCCCAACCTCCTGTAACATTACCGTTTTCGTCACGACCTTCCAATGTGTACCAAAATATTTGACCTAATCCAGTTGCATCTGGACCTAAAGCTGGATTAACTCCATCTGGTAATAAACCACTAGGTAATGAATTGAGCTTTTCTAGAATACGACTACGACTCCAATAAAATTCAATATCTTCTTCAAAAATGATATATATACTTGAAAAGCCAAACATAGATGAACTACGAATGGTTTTTACTCCTGGAATACCTAATAAGGAAGTAGTAAGTGGATACGTGATTTGGTCTTCAATATCTTGTGGAGAACGACCATCCCATTTTGTAAATACAATTTGTTGATTTTCTCCAATATCTGGAATAGCATCAACAGCTACAGGATTATTAGGTAAAAAACCAGTATCCCAATTGAAAGGAGCGTTTACTATTCCCCATCCTACAAAAAGAATAAGTGTTAGTACTGCTACTAATTTATTTTCTATTAAAAATTTTATGCTTTTATTTAGCATGATTTAGATTTTAAAACGGTTAGACATAGTATTTTGAATATACCGAATACAAAAATTCTCCCAACAATATATATCTATGGGATAAATTTGTCTATGTTTAAAATCAAATTAAGTACGTTTCGTCAATTTTGTAGATTTGCCTAATGACGATTGGTGGTTTGTATTCTTCAAAAGAAAAAACCCTTCTATTTTCTTCAACAAATAGATTATAATAAGAGTAAACAAATGAAGTAATGAAAATTTTTTGTTCAAATGAAATTTTGTCTACAGATTTTTGAACTTCATCTTGTCCATCATGTACTAATTGTTTTTCCTCACAACAGTTTTTTTTATTAATTGAGCAACCACTGTTTGATGGTTTTTCTATTTCCATACCACAGCCTTTAGTTTTATGAAACAGAGCAGTTTCTACTAAAGTTCCACCACAATAGTGCATATTTATAGAAAATGACATCGTAGAGAATAACAATACAAATGTCATTAAAATAGGCATTATTTTTTGGATGATTTTTTTCATGATTAGTTCAAAGTTACAAAATTTTAATCATTATCATTTTAATTAACAGTTTTTTAAAAATATTTAAAAATTTATTTTGGATATTTTTCTATTTAAATGGATTAAATCTTCTATAAAATTGTTCGATTTGCTACCTGTTAGCTCCACAAAAAAACAAAAAGCTCAAGTAATACTTGAGCTTTTTTTATTAATATTGCTGTATGAAAAAAATAATCTTTACAGAAAAAGCTCCGGCTCCAATTGGTCCTTACAGTCAAGCCGTTTTAGTTGGCAATACACTTTACACTTCTGGGCAAATTGCTATAAATCCAAAAACTAATGAATTAGTTTTAGATGATATCAAAACTGAGACAAAACAAGTAATGGAAAATATGAAAGCCGTTTTAGAAGCTGCTGAAATGACTTTTGCTGATGTGGTTAAAACTTCTATTTTTATTAGTGATATGAATAACTTCACTTCTATTAATGAAGTTTATGCGAAATATTTTAATGAAGAATTAGCTCCAGCTAGAGAAACCGTTGAAGTTGCTTGCTTACCAAAAAACGTCAATGTTGAAATCTCTATGATTGCAATAAAATAAAAAGAGCTACTTAAAAGTAGCTCTTTTTATTAATTCTGTATTTCTTTATTAGCAGCCTTCCAAGCAGTAATTCCGCCTTCCAAGTCGGTAACTTCATGAAAGCCCATTTCTTTTAAAATTCCGGCTGCTTTAGCACTTCTTCCTCCCATTTTACAATATACCATAACTGGTTTCTCTTTATCTAAACTAGAAACTTTGTCTTTAAAATCGCTTTGTAAAACATCAATATTTGTTGCATTCGCAATATAACCATCTGCATATTCTCCAGCTGTTCTTACATCAACTAATTGAACATTTGGCTCATTCATTTTTTGTTCAAAAACATCAACCGTCGCAACAACTACTCCTTCCTGTTTTTGGTTAATACAAGAAACTGCCATTAGCAAAAATGTCGTAAGACTAACTATTATCTTTTTCATAATTTCAATATTTCTTTAAAAATACAAATTATTTCAAATGTTGACTAATTAACGACACTAAATCTTGAGCAGATAAAACTCCTGATTGTCTCCATAACATTTTTCCTTCTTTAAAAAGCATTAATGTTGGAACTCCTCTAACCATAAATTCTGCTGCCAAATCCTGATGCTGGTCAACATTTATTTTAATTATTTTTGCATCATCTTTTACTGCTGTTTTTACTTCTTGAAGTATCGGCGACATCATTTTACATGGTCCACACCAATCGGCATAAAAATCGACTAATGTTAACTGAGCTGAATTTATTATTTCACTAAATTTTGCATTCATAATTCTAGTATTATTTATTGACAAAATTATTGCAATTATCATTCCTAAACTGTGATAAATGTTACATTTCTGCCAATATGACAATTGTCATTTTTTATAATTAGATTGTCTTATAAATTTGAACCAATATTTTTTAGGTTATGGCAACTTCGTTAATTCAAAAATATAATGTTCCTGGACCTCGATATACGAGTTATCCTACTGTTCCGTATTGGAAAGACGAAAGTTTTTCTTCTGATAATTGGTTTCGTTCATTAGTAAAAACTTTTACGACAACAAATGAATCTAAAGGAGTAAGTTTATATATTCATCTTCCGTTTTGTGAAAGTCTATGTACTTTTTGTGGTTGTCATAAAAGAATCACAAAAAGACATGAGATTGAACATCCGTATATTGAAGCTGTAATTAAAGAATGGAGTTTATATTGTGATATTTTACCTGAAAGACCTAACATTAAAGAAATACATTTAGGTGGCGGAACTCCAACGTTTTTTTCTCCTAAAAATTTAAAACATTTAATTTCATCCATATTAGCTGTTTCAGATTTAGCTGAAAATTACGAGTTTAGCTTTGAAGGACATCCAAATAATACAACCAAAGAACATTTACAAACTTTATTCGATTTAGGCTTTCGAAGAGTAAGTTTTGGTGTTCAGGATTATTCTGAAAAAGTTCAAAAAGCAATTAACAGAATACAGCCTTTTCACAATGTTGCTAAAGTAACACTTTGGGCCAAAGAAATTGGTTACACATCTATTAGTCATGATTTAGTTTTTGGTTTGCCTTTTCAAACCTTAGATGATGTTTTAGATACTATTGATAAAACTAATGCTTTACATCCTGATAGGTTAGCATTTTACAGTTATGCGCATGTTCCATGGATAAAAGGTAATGGTCAACGTGGATTTAAAGATGAAGATGTTCCTAAAGATGATGAAAAACGTCTACTTTATGAACAAGGTAAATTGCAATTAAGCAAACATGGATTTGTGGAAATTGGAATGGATCATTTTGCTTTAAAAAGCGATTCTATGTATCAATCGTTTAAAGAAGGAAATCTGCATCGAAATTTCATGGGCTACACAACAACTAATACAAAAGTAATGATTGGTTTGGGGGTTTCTTCCATAAGCGATAGTTGGAATGCTTTTGCTCAAAATGAAAAAGTATTAGAAGATTATTACGCTCGATTAGACAAAAACGAAATTCCCGTTTTTAAAGGTCATATTTTATCAGAAGAAGATTTAATTATTCGTCAGCACATCTTAAATATCATGTGCCAATTTGAAACAAGTTGGAATGATGAAAAATTTCAATTTCCTGAATTAACAGAAGTAATTGATTCGCTTTACGAAATGCAACAAGATGGTTTACTTGAATTACAAGAAAACAAACTGATTGTTACCGAAAAAGGAAAACCGTTTGTCCGTAATATTTGTATGGCTTTTGACTTGCATTTGAAGCGAAAAGCACCAGAACGTCAATTGTTCTCTATGACGATTTAAATTTTCATCTCAATTAAAAACACTACTTTTGCAGAAACACTGCAAAAATGAAGACTTTTCAAGACTTTGATTTACCAAAATCGCTTCAAAAAGCAATTGATGCTCTTGGTTTAACAAACCCTACTCCTATTCAGGAGAAAGCTATGCCTGTTATTTTATCGGGTAGAGATGTTATGGGAATTGCACAAACCGGAACTGGAAAAACTTTCGCTTATTTATTGCCTATTTTAAAGCAATGGAAATTTCAAGAAACTGAAAGTCCACGTGTTGTTATTTTAGTTCCAACACGTGAATTGGTAGTTCAAGTTCAAGAAGAAGTTGAAAAGTTAACCGAATTCATGTCGGTTAGAGTAACTGGAATTTTTGGTGGTGTAAACATTAATACTCAGAAAAAAGCTGTCGCTGAAGGTGTAGATATTGTTGTGGGAACACCAGGTAGAACAATGGATTTAGCAATGGATGGTGTTTTACGTTTCGATTCGTTACAAAAATTAGTTATTGATGAGTTTGACGAAATCTTGAATTTAGGTTTCCGTTTTCAGGTGACTTCTATTTTAACGATGATGAAAAACAAACGTCAGAATATTTTGTTTTCGGCAACAATGACGGAAGAAGTTGATGAAATGTTAGACGAATATTTCGAATTTCCACAAGAAGTTTCGTTAGCAAAAAGCGGAACGCCATTGGAAAAAATAAAGCAAATTGGCTATCATGTTCCTAATTTCCTTACGAAATTAAACTTGCTAAAACATTTATTAGCAACGGATGAAAGTATGGAAAGAGTTTTGGTTTTTGTAAACAACAAAAGAATTGTCGATACTGCTTTCGAAATTATAAATGAAGATTTTCCAGAGCAATTTGGCGTAATTCATTCCAACAAATCACAGAATTATCGTTTAAATACGATGGCTGCTTTTCAAAAAAGTGAATTACGCGGATTGATTACTACTGATATTATGGCGCGTGGATTAGATATTTCTGATATTACACATGTTATCAATTTACAATTTCCAGAAATTGAAGAACAATATATTCACCGTATTGGTCGTACAGGTCGTGCCGATAAAGAAGGTGTTGCAATTAGTTTAATTGCACAAAATGAAGAAGAATCGCAAGTGGAAGTTGAAATGCTAATGAATCAAGAATTAGAGATTTTAGCAATTCCTGAAGAAGTTGAAATTTCAGAAAAGAAGTTAGAGTTTGAAAAAGATCGTCGTAAGTTTAAAACAATTGGTAAAAAACTAAATACTGAAAATAAAGGAGAAGCTTTCCACGAAAAGAAGGAAAAAAATAAAAAAGTAAATCTTGGCGGACCAGGAAGAAGAAACCCTAGAAAAACAAAACCCAGAAACCGTGGTGCTGAAGCTAGAAAAGCACAGAAACGTAAAAGAAAATAGTACAGATTTGTCATTCCGAATGAAATGAGGAATCTCATTATGAGATTTCTCGACTCCACTCGAAATGACAATAACATAATCATTTTTATGTCAGACTTCATCTCCGATAAAACCTATAAAGACACTATTTTCAATGAAAACGATATTAAGTTTAAAGAATTTGAAAATTGTGTTTTCGATACGTGCGATTTTACCGCTTGTATTTTTCTAAGTGTGGTTTTTGTCGATTGTACGTTTATCAATTGTAATTTTCACGATACAAAAATTAATTATGTTTCGCTTCGTGGAGTTGAGTTTAACGATTGTGATTTTACGAATGTAAATTTTGCCATGACCGACCAAGTTATTTATTATTTCAACTTTACAAATTGTCGGTTAGATTATACTAAATTTTACAGCTTAAAATTAAAAAAAATGCGATTTACGGGTTGCAGTTTAGTTTCCGCAGATTTTATGGAAACTGATTTAACCGAAACCGTTTTTGATAATTGCGATTTGCGTCGCGCTGTTTTCTACAAAACCAATCTTCAAAAAGCTGATTTTTCTACAAGTCGGAATTTTGTTATCGATCCAGAGCAAAATAAAATGAAAAAAGCTGTATTTTCGTTAGAAGGCTTAAAAGGCTTACTTGAAAAATACAACCTGAACATAAAAGGATAAAAATGAAATTAAAATTTCCTTCAGCACAAACGATATTATTGTTAATTACAGCGTTAACTGTTTTACTAACTTGGTTTATTCCATCAGGAAAATACGACACGTTAGCATATAATAAAGAAGCCAATCAATTTGTGCTTAAAGGAAAAGAAAGTTCCTTACAACTAAATGCAAATCAACAAACTTTAGATTCGTTAGCGATTAAAATTCCGTTAGAAAAATTTACATCGGGTGATATTTGGAAACCGATTAATATTCCTAATACTTTTCATTACATTGAAAATGAACCACAAGGTTTGGTTGCGTTTCTAAAAGCTCCAATTAAAGGAATTATTCAAGCGGCTGATATTATTTTCTTCGTATTGATTTTAGGTGGAACTATCGGAATTATGAATTATTCTGGTGCTTTTGACGCTGGAATTACAAGTTTGGCGCAACTATTAAAAGGAAAAGAATTTCTACTGATTATCATTATTACAACACTAATCGCACTTGGCGGAACAACATTTGGTTTAGCCGAAGAAACTATTGCCTTCTACCCTATTCTAATTCCAGTTTTTTTACGAGCAAAATACGATGCAATGGTTCCATTAGCTTCGGTTTATATAGGTTCGAGTGTAGGAACAATGATTTCAACGGTAAATCCGTTTTCGACAATTATTGCTTCAAATGTTGCAGGAATTAACTGGACAACCGGACTAACATCTAGAATTATATTTCTTACCATTTGTACGATTGTTTGTATTGCTTACATCATGTGGTATGGAAAGAAAGTTCAAAAAGATGCTTCAAAATCGATAATTTTTAATCAAAAAGAGGAAATTGAACAGCATTATTTTCAAAATACAACAGCTACTTCTAGTTTAAACTTCCGACAAAAAATTGCCTTAACCATTTTCTTATTGTGCTTCGTGGTAATGATTTATGGTGTTTCGCAATTAGAATGGTGGTTTGAAGAAATGACAGCTGTTTTCTTAACGGGTTCAATCATTATCGGATTTGTTTTACTAATAAACGAAAAGAAATTTGTAACCGAATTCATAAAAGGCGCTAGCGAATTATTGGGTGTAGCATTAATTATTGGAATTGCTCGTGGCGTTTCGGTCATTATGGAAGAAGGAATGATAATCGATACGATTTTATATCACGCAAGTACTGTTACAAGTGGAATGAACAAAGGTATTTTTGCCAATATGATGATGCTAATTTACTCGGGATTGTCGTTTTTTATTCCGTCTTCATCAGGAATGGCAGTTTTAACCATGCCTATTTTTGCTCCATTAGCCGATACTGTTGGAATTGGTCGTGAAGTAATTGTAGATGCTTACCAACTTGGACAAGGTTTGTTTGCTTTTATTAACCCAACTGGTTTAATCTTAGCTTCGCTAGCGATAGTAAATGTGGGTTACGATAAATGGTTGAAATTTGTAATGCCTTTAATTGGAATTTTATTAGTCCTAATTATTGGCTATTTGACTTTGAGTGTTTCTTTTTGATGGTAATGCGTTGAGTTGTTCAGTCGTTGATTTGGTTATTTGTTGAATCGGCTAATTGTCATTCCGAGCGAAGCGTGGGAATCTTCTCTACCACAAAGCAACACTAAGAAGACACAAAGATTCATAAAGAATTTTCAAAGAATTGGCTAAACTACTAAACAACAACAAACTAATTATGTTGTTCAGAAAAAACCGAAAGTAAAGTTTCAGCAGGAACCATACCGTTTGGAGAATTTTTCATAAGATGTAAAACACGTTTCATCGCATAAGGATTTAAACCCATATTTATGCCAATTTCATTAATTTTAATTTTTTCACGTTCGTGTAAAACGCCATCAGCATGCATTAATAAAGCCAAACGATAAAACTGACAAATTCTATTAAATTCGTCTTTAATTACAGTTTTCTCTTGCTTTTTCTCGAAAAGTTTAAGTAAGGTTTCTTTGTCTATTTCAAGTTCTTCGGCTACCATTTGAATAAAATCGTATTCTCTATCGTGTAACTCTCCATCTACGACAGCAAAAGCTATCATTTCTTGTAAT
Organism: Bacteroidia bacterium; assembly: GCA_030431055.1. Classification (GTDB taxonomy): domain Bacteria; phylum Bacteroidota; class Bacteroidia; order Flavobacteriales; family Flavobacteriaceae; genus Flavobacterium. Next base: position 12,085 of record JAUIJA010000015.1, read on the forward strand.
AAACTTATACGTTCTTGATAATCCTCCATAATAAAAAACTTTACTATTGTAAAAGTAAGCATTCTTTGGTTTTTATTGAATATCTTTGACTCATAATTTATTAACATGACAAACAACGATATATTTAAAAAGCTACGCGTAGCCTTGCAATTACGTGATGATCAAATTGTTGAAATCTTACAATTAGTCGATTTCAGAATGTCGAAAGGCGAATTAGGAAATTTTTTTAGAGATGAAAAACATCCTAAATACATGGAATGTGGCGACCAAGTTTTACGTAATTTCTTAAACGGATTAGTAATTCACTTACGTGGAACTAAGGAAAATCCGAAAAATCCTTTGGAAGTTTTAGCCACACATAAATCTTCTAAACCAAAAACCGAAGAAAAAGAAAAAGCAAAGCCAAAACAAAACTCAAAACCGAAAAGATTCAGTTCGAAACCAACAAAAAAATCTGTAATTGAGAACGTTAAGTTTAAAAACGGTAAGAATAAAAAATCATAGTTATAATTTTTTTCGTACATTAGTAACAATCCAAAAACTAATATTATGAAAAAAAACATTGGAAAAACTGACAAAATGATTCGTATTATTTTGGCAATTATCTTAGCAGCTTTAGACTTTTTTGAAGTTGTAAAAGGCGGGTTTTCTTGGGTACTATCAGTAATTGCAATTGTGCTTTTAGTCACGGCTTTTATTAATTTTTGTCCGGCTTATACGCTCTTAGGAATGAACACATGTAAAAATGATAATTAATAAAATCCCCGTTTTGGGGATTTTCTTTTTCCTTACTTATTTGTATTTTTGAAAACTGAAATAAGGCAAAACTAACTCCATGCACTTTAAACATCCAGAAATTCTATATTTCTTGTTTCTTTTGGTAATACCAATTATCGTGCATTTATTCCAATTACGAAAGTTCAAAAAGACTTATTTTACTAACGTAAAACTACTTAAAGAACTTCAACAACAAACTCAAAAAAGTAGCACCATAAAAAAATGGTTGTTATTAGCCACTCGTCTACTTTTACTCACTTTTTTAATTTTGGCTTTTGCCCAACCTTTTTTTAAAGCCAAAGATGAAGCTAGCAAACAAAACGAATTAATTATTCTTTTAGACAATTCATTTTCAATGCAAGCTAAAGGTACAAATGGCGAATTGTTACGTAAATCAATTCAAGATATATTAGAAAATATTCCTGAAAATCAAGAGTTTTCTTTATTAACAACTTCTGATATTTTTTGGGATACCAATAGCAAAGCGATTCAAAGTGATTTGCAAAAATTGAAATACTCGAGTTACTCATTTAAACCGCAATATTTGATTTCGAAAGTTGAAGCTAAAAAACCAAATACTGCAAAAGATTATATTATTATTTCTGACGGAATTGGTTTTACTGAAAAAGAGTTGGAAAAATTCAATTCTGAAACTACATTTTTAAGTTTATCAAAAGCCGAAAATAAATCAAATGTTGCGCTAACAAAAGTTGATATTTCTGCAATAACTGATAATTTCTACGAAATAACAATTGGTTTACAACAATTCGGAACCAATGAAAATGAAATTCCGTTAACGATTACTGAAAACGAAAATACGATAGCTAAAACGCAAATCAAGTTTTCAAATGAAACCGAATCGGTAAAAATTAATATTCCGAAAAAAGCAATTAGTGGAAAAATTTCTATTGAAGACGGAAGTTTACCGTACGACAACAATTTTTATTTCACTATTGAAGAACCGAAAAAACAAAATGTTCTCATCATTGGAAACGAAACTAAAAATGCTTTTTTACAACGAATTTTTAAAGGAAGTGAATTCGAAACAACTGTAACAACTTTTGCCCAACTGAATTTCAATAACATTGAAAACCAACAAACTATTATTTTAAACGAATTAGAAGAAATTCCGCAATCGTTGCAAAATACACTTTCTGTTTTTTATAAAAATGACGGAAACCTGGTTGTCATTCCATCTGAAAAAATGAATATTACTAATGTGAATTCTGCATTGAAAAATTGGAGTTCTATTTCTTTTGGTTCAATAAATAGTCAAGAAAAGCAAATTACCAAAATCAACTTCAATCATCCATTGTATAAAAACGTTTTTGAAAAGAAGATTAGTAATTTTCAATATCCAAAAGTAAATTCGAGCTTTGCTATTCAAGGTAATGCTTTTTCGGTTTTACAATATGAAGACGGCAATAACTTTTTAGCTTCAACAACAAATTCGCTTGGAAATCTTTACGTTTTCAGCGCGCCAATAAATAAAGAAAATAGCAATTTTCAAAATTCGCCTTTAATTGTTCCAACAATTTACAACATGGGAATTAACAAAGGAAATACTAGCCAATCGACATTTACTATTTCCGAAAATGAATCGGTTGTATTAGATGCTATTTTATCGAAAGATGAAGTACTTTCGGTTAGTAATAAGAATTACAGTTTTATTCCGATGCAACAAATTTTGAATGATAAAGTAAAATTATCGTTTGGTGATTATCCTGAACAAGATGGAAATTATTCGGTTACACAAAAAAACAACACTATCGCTAAATTAAGTTTCAACTATCCGCGAACAGAAAGTAATTTGACTGTTCAAGATGACGCTAATTTTAGTACTTTTACCAAAATTAATTCGGTGCAAGAAGCCTTAGAAGTTTGGCAACAAAAACGCACCGAAACTAATTTATGGAAATGGTTTCTAGCAACAACACTACTTTTACTCATAATTGAACTACTAATCCAAAAATTCGTAAAATGACAACGGTCGTACTTAAACAAGCAACAATACACGATTCTTCGAGTAAACACAACCAAACGACAAAAGATATAAAAATTGAAAATGGCGTTATCACCGAAATTGCCGATTCAATTGCTACTACTGATTCAGATATTGTTGTAAAACATGACGATTTACATGTTTCTCAAGGTTGGATGGATAGTTCGGTTAGTTTAGGCGAACCTGGATTTGAAGATAGAGAAACTATTTCAAACGGACTTGATGTTGCAGCAAAAAGCGGATTTACAGCTATTGCTTTACAACCGAATTCATATCCGGTAATCGACAACCAACCGCAAGTACGATTTGTGCAAGAAAAAGCTAAAGGAAAAGCAACGAATTTATATCCAATTGGAGCTTTAACTAAAAATAGTGAAGGCAATGATTTAGCTGAATTATTTGATATGCAAAATGCTGGAGCTATTGCCTTTGGTGATTACAACAAAGCTTTAGATAATGCTAATATTCAAAAAATAGCTTTGCAATATGTTCAAGATTTTGATGGATTAGTCATTAGTTTTTCGCAAGATGCTACTATTAAAGGTAAAGGAATTGTTAACGAAGGCGTGATTTCAACGCAACTTGGCTTAAAAGGAATTCCAACATTAGCTGAAGAATTACACATCGCTAGAAACCTATATTTATTAGAATACACTGGTGGAAAATTACACATTCCAACAATTTCAACTTCAAAATCTATCGCTTTAATAAAAGAAGCTAAGGCGAAAGGTTTACAAGTAACGTGCAGTGTTTCGATACATCATTTGGTTTTAAATGACGAAGTTTTACAAGGATTCGATTCGAGATATAAAGTTTGTCCGCCATTACGTGATGAAGCAACCAGAAAAGCTTTGATTGAAGCGGTTTTAGACGGAACGATTGATTGCATTACTTCTGATCACAATCCGATAGATATCGAACATAAAAAACTAGAATTCGATTTAGCAAAAGATGGAACTATTGGTTTAGAAAGTGCTTTTAGTGCTTTACAAACTATTTTACCAACAGATATTATTATCGATAAACTAACAGCAGCAAAATCAATCTTCGGAATTGAAAAAACAAGTATAGAAGTTGGTAACCAAGCCGATTTAAGTCTGTTTACTTCGAAAGGAAATTGGAACTTCTCTAAAGAAAATATCTTAAGTAAATCGAAAAACTCTGCTTTCTTAGGACAAAAAATGCAAGGAAAAGCACTAGGAATACTAAACAATGGAAAATTGATCATGAATAACTAATTATGGAAAAAGGAAAAAACACAGCAATCGTAGCTTACATTACAATAATAGGAAGCGTAATCGCAATCTTTATGAATCAAAATGAAAACAAATCTGAATTTGCAAGTTTTCACATTCGTCAAGCTTTAGGAATTTCTTTAACTTACTTTTTATTAGGTTATCCTATAGGATATTTTGATAGTTGGATGGTTTCTTCTGCTTTTTGGATTTTTATTTTTATCCTTTGGATTTATGGTTTTATAGGTTGCCTTAGCGGAGAAAAAAGAGTTGTTCCTATTGTAGGAGAATTTTATCAAAAGTTTTTTAAAAACCTATAGACGAATAAACAAATTAACGATTAAACAATAGAATGAACCTACATTACCTTATACGCGAACCAAAAGAAATAAAAGAAGAAAATCCGGTTTTAATCTTATTACACGGTTATGGAAGCAATGAAGAAGATTTATTTTCTTTCGCAAGTGAATTGCCAGAAGAATACTTTGTAATTTCTGTTCGTGCACCTTACGATTTACAACCTTACGGACATGCTTGGTATGCCATACATTTTGATGCAGATGCCAATAAATTTTCCGATGACGAACAAGCCAAACAATCTCGCGATTTAATTGCAAATTTTATTGATGAAATTGTAACTAAATATCCAATTGATAAAAGCAATGTAAACTTAATAGGATTTAGTCAGGGTGCAATTTTAAGCTACGCTACTGCACTATCCTATCCTGTAAAAATAAATAAAGTAATTGCTTTAAGTGGTTATTTAAACGAAAATATTTTAGCGGAAGATTTTGCTTCAAAAGATAATCAACATTTAAAATTCTTCATTTCACACGGAACAGTTGACCAAGTAATTCCAGTCGATTGGGCACGAAAAGCAGCTCCATTTATTCAAAACTTAGGTTTAGATGTAGTTTATAAAGAATATCCAGTTGGTCATGGTGTAGCACCGCAAAATTTTTACGATTTTAGGAATTGGTTAGAAAACAATTAAGACGTCAGTTCGAGTGTTTTGTTTCACTTCTCGATACTTTCGCAAAGCGAAAACTCGAAGTGACGAAACAAAATGTATCGAGAACAACTTATGAAGTTTAATTTATTACCTTTGTTATACTAAAAAACAAAACTCATGGCAACTATTACTTTAGGAGGAAACCCTATACATACAAATGGTGAATTACCGAAAATTGGAGATTCATTACAAGACTTTTTATTAGTAAAAGAAGATTTATCAACTGCTTCTTTAAATGATTTTAAAGGTTCTAAGTTGGTTTTTAATATTTTTCCAAGTATCGACACAGGAACTTGCGCTACTTCTGTTCGCCAGTTTAATGCAAAGGCAAGTTCATTAGAAAATACTAAAGTTTTATGTATTTCTCGTGATTTACCTTTTGCTCAAAAACGTTTTTGTGGTGCTGAAGGCTTAGATAATGTAATTAATCTTTCTGATTTTAAAGACGGAAGTTTTGGTAAAAACAACGGATTAGAAATCATTGACGGACCATTAGCTGGTTTACACTCTCGTGTTGTAATTGTTACTGATGAAAATGGTAAAATTTTACATACTGAACAAGTTTCTGAAATTGCTAACGAACCTAATTACGAAGCTGCTTTAGCTGTTTTATAAGAAATGAAATTTCAAAAAGACGAAACTTTATTTACAGGCCGTTTAAAAAGTATGGTTTTTGCCGCTAAAGGTGCTTTTAAATTAATTACTACCGAACATAGCGTAATGGTACAAAGCACAGTTGCTGTTTGTATGATTATTGCTGGTTTTTACTTTGGTATTACTAAAGAAGAATGGTTAGTACAAACATTAGCTATTGGTTTAGTTTTAGGAGTTGAAGGCTTAAATACTGCAGTTGAAAAAATTGCTGATTTCATTCATCCAGATTATCACGAAAGAATAGGTTTTATTAAAGATATTGCTGCTGGAGCAGTATTTTTTGCTGCAATGACAGCTATTGCAATTGGTGCTATAATTTATATTCCGTATTTAGTTTAATTTCTCTATTTTTGTAAAATACACCAATGGCTGAATGGCAAAGAAAAAGAAAACAAATACCTCAAATAAAAAAATTAAAAAACCTAGTTTTAACTGGAAAATTACTCGCCAACAGAAATTTGCAATAGGTGTTTTACTTATTCTACTTTCTATTGCACTACTTTTTTCTTTTGTATCCTATTTCATTACTGGAAATTATGACCAAAGTCAAGTTCACGAAGTATTCAACAGAGAAACTCGTGTGCAAAATTGGTTAGGAAAATTTGGTGCAGATTTAGCCGATTTTTTCTTGTACAAAGGTTTTGGTGTTGCTTCATTTATTTTCGTTAGAATTATATTTCTAGCCGGAATTTATTTAGTGTTAGACATGGCTTTAGGTAAACTCAAAAAAACACTTTTTTGGGATTTATACTTAATCATTCTCATTTCTATTTTATTCGGGTTTTTCTGGAAATATATTCCACAACTAGCTGGAACCGTAGGTTTTGAAATGAACACATTCATTCAAGATTACATCGGAACTATTGGAACTTTACTTACGTTAATTTTCGGAATTATTATTTTCCTCGTTTTTAAAATTAATATTTCTCCTGATTCGGTTAAAAACTTTTTCGAAAAACAGAAAAAAGCAGTTGGTGATGAATTTAAAAATGTGAACACTACTGAAGATTCAATCATTTCAACAACTGAAACCGAAGAAAATAAAGACATCAGTATAAAAACAGAAGACGATTTTATTCTTCGTGAAGATGAAGAAGCGATTTCGAATATTGAATTGAAACCAACATCTTCTTTTGAAATTAATAAAGAAGATTTAAAACCTACTATTTCATCAGCTTCTGAATTAAACTTAGGAAAGGCTGAAGAAAAAGAAACTCAACCAGAAGAAGTCTCTGAAGAAGATTCAAGTAGTGATTTTGTAATTGAAAAAGCGGTTGAAGAAGAAGCTATCGAAGAAAATTTAGCATCTAAATTAGTGCAAGATTTTGGAGAATTTGATCCAACATTAGAATTATCAAATTATCAATTTCCACCTATCGATTTATTAAAAGAATATTCAACTGGTGGAATTACCGTTGATCAAAGTGAATTAGAAGAAAATAAAAACCGAATTGTAGACACTTTAAAAAACTACAACATCGGTATTTCTCAAATAAAAGCGACGGTTGGACCAACAGTTACCTTATATGAAATTGTTCCAGAAGCTGGTATTAGAATTTCAAAAATTAAAAATTTAGAAGATGATATTGCGCTTTCATTAGCGGCACTTGGAATTCGTATTATTGCGCCAATTCCTGGTAGAGGAACTATTGGTATTGAAGTTCCAAACAACAAACCTTCGATGGTTGCTATGAAAACGGTTATAGGTTCGCCGAAATTTCAACAAGCTGAAATGGAATTACCAATTGCTATTGGAAAAACTATTTCTAATGAAACTTTCGTTGTCGATTTAGCTAAAATGCCACACTTATTAATGGCTGGTGCAACCGGACAAGGAAAATCTGTTGGATTAAATGCAATTTTAACTTCGCTGTTATACAAAAAACATCCAGCTGAAGTTAAGTTTGTTTTAGTCGATCCGAAGAAAGTTGAATTGACACTTTTCAACAAAATTGAACGTCATTATTTAGCAAAACTTCCAGATTCTGAAGAAGCTATTATAACTGATAACACTAAAGTTATCAATACTTTGAATTCACTTTGTATTGAAATGGATCAACGTTATGATTTATTGAAAGATGCAATGGTTCGCAATATTAAAGAATATAACGATAAATTTAAACAACGAAAATTAAACCCAGAAAACGGACATCGCTTCTTACCTTACATAGTTTTAGTTGTGGATGAATTTGCCGATTTAATTATGACTGCTGGTAAAGAAGTGGAAACTCCTATTGCTCGTTTAGCTCAGTTAGCACGTGCAATAGGAATTCATTTAATTATTGCTACGCAACGTCCTTCGGTTAATGTAATTACAGGTATTATTAAAGCTAACTTCCCAGCTCGTATTGCATTTAGAGTAACTTCGAAAATAGATTCTAGAACCATTTTAGATTCGCCTGGAGCCGATCAATTAATTGGTCGTGGAGATTTATTATACACACAAGGAAATGATGTAACTCGTGTACAATGTGCCTTTGTTGACACTCCAGAAGTAGAGAAAATTTGTGAGTTTATTGGCGGACAAAAAGCTTATCCAGATGCATATCAATTACCTGAATATGTAGGTGAAGAGAGTGGCACGAATCTTGATATTGATATACACGATCGCGACAAACTATTCAAAGAAGCTGCCGAAGTAATTGTAACAGCTCAACAAGGAAGTGCTTCTTTATTACAAAGAAAACTTAAACTTGGTTATAACAGAGCTGGACGAATTATCGACCAATTAGAAGCAGCAGGAATTGTTGGTCCGTTTGAAGGAAGTAAAGCTAGACAAGTATTGGTTACTGATTTAGCAGCACTAGAAGTATTATTAAATAATGAACAAAACAATAATTAAAATGAACAAAATAGTTAAAATTGCATTTGTCTTTTTATTAGGTTTATCAACTTTACAAGCACAAAATTCTCAAAAAGCAAAAGCTTTATTAGATGATGTTTCTAAAAAAGTAAAATCATATGACAATATTATGATTGACTTTAAATATGCTTTAAACAATCAAAAAGAAAATATCAATCAAGAAAGTAAAGGAAATGTTACGTTAAAAGGAAATTTATACAATTTAAATTTTATGGGTGTTTCCAAAATTTTCGATGGTAAAAAAATCTATACAATTGTTCCTGAAGATGAAGAAATAAGCATTTCAAAATATGATGAAGACGATAAAGACGCGATTACTCCAAATAAAATGTTGACGTTTTTTAACTCTGGTTATAAATATAACTGGGATATTCTTCAAAACATTAAAGGAAGAAAAATACAATACGTAAAATTAGTTCCTATTAGTTCAAGAGATAAAAGAAAAGAAATATTAATTGGTGTTGATGTTCAAACAAAAAACATTTATAATCTTATAGAAATTGGCAAAAATGGTACAAGAACAACTTTAACTGTTAATTCTTTTAAAACAAATCAGCCATTATCAAAAAATCATTTTACCTTTACAGAATCAAAATATCCTGATTACTACATCAACAGGTTAGACTAATTTTGAGGTGAAAATATTAGATAAATACATAATTAAATCTTACATGATTACATTTACTACGGTATTTGTAATCTTGTTTTTTATATTCGTTTTACAAGGAATTTGGCTTTTCATTTCAGAATTAGCTGGTAAAGATTTAGACACATTTACTATAGTAAAATTTTTATCTTTTTACGCGCCTACAATAGTTCCGCTTGTTCTTCCACTTTCAGTGTTATTAGCAGGAATTATGACATTTGGTAGTTTTGCTGAAAACTATGAGTTTGCTGCAATGAAATCATCTGGAATTTCTCTTCAACGAGCAATGAAAATGCTAACTTATGCGATTATTTTATTAAGCTTAGTTTCTTTTGTTTTTGCCAATAATGTTATACCAGAATCGCAATATCGTTTTTTAAATTTACGTAAGACGATTGTTCAACAAAAACCTGCAATGGCAATTGCACAAGGACAATTCAACACCATTGGAAATATTAGTATAAAGGTTGAAAAAAAGTCAGGAGAAAACGGTAATGAGTTGGAAAATGTTACTATGCATGTTAAAGGACAACAAAACACCAACAGCGCAAACACTGTTATAAAAGCAAAAAGAGGTTTATTAAGAAGCGAAAAAAACTCTAATTATTTACAACTTCAGCTTTTCGATGGAAACTACTACGAAAACATTCTTCCTAAAGATTTTAAAGAACGAAAAAAGGTTCCATTTGTTAAAAGTAGTTTTAAAGAATATATATTAAATATTGATTTATCAAAGCTAAATAGTTCAGATAATAACACTGATGAAATTACTTCTGAAAAGATGTTGAACATTTATGAGCTATCATACACTATTGATTCGCTCCAAACAAATTATAATAAAGATGTAGTTTCCTTTAGCGATAATATTTTACAACGATCAAACTTTTCGATAGGAAATAGTATTGAAAATCCTGAAAATAAAACTTTGGAAGACGTTTTAAAACAGCATAATCCTAAAGATAGAAAACGAATTCTTGAAATTGCAAAAAACAATATTACGAGTACACAATTTAGTATTCAAAACAATAAAAATGATTTATTAAACAAACAAAAAAACATTAATTCTCATTGGATAGTTTATCACGAAAAATTTATGATAGCTTATTCTTGTTTATTAATGTTTTTCATTGGTGCACCACTTGGAGCAATTATTCGCAAAGGTGGAATAGGCTTACCTATTGTTTTTGCTGTTATTATATTTATTGCTTACCACTTTATGAATGTTTTTGGTAGAAAATTAGCTCAAGAAGCTGCTATTCCACCATTTTTAGGAACTTGGTTAGCATCTATTGTATTAACTCCTCTAGCTATAACTTTAACATATAGAGCTACAAACGATATTGGTATAATGATAAGTTTTGATTGGCTTATTGATCCTATTAAAAAGATTTTTTCAAAATTGAATAAGAATTCAAATACTAATAATGACACAACACAACATACAACTTAACACGATAGAAGAAGCGATTGAGGACATTCGCAATGGAAAAGTAATTATCGTTGTAGATGATGAAGACAGAGAGAATGAAGGAGATTTTTTAGCAGCCGCTGAAAAAGTAACTCCAGAAATGATTAATTTCATGGCAACTCATGGTCGCGGATTAATTTGTACACCCATGACTGAAAGCCGTTGTAAAGCTTTAGATTTACATGCAATGGTGAGAAACAACACAGATCACATGGAAACTGCTTTTACAGTTTCTATTGATTTAAAAGGAAATGGAGTTACTACAGGTATTTCTGCTGCTGACAGAGCAAAAACTGTTGAAGCTTTAATTAATCCTGACACAAAACCTTACGATTTAGCTCGTCCTGGGCATATCTTTCCTTTAATTGCAAAACAGGGAGGAGTTTTAAGAAGAACTGGTCATACAGAAGCTGCAATTGACTTTGCCCGCCTTGCTGGTTTTAAACCTGCTGGAGTTATTTGTGAAATTATGAATGAAGACGGAACAATGGCTCGTCTTCCACAGTTAGTAGAAGTTGCTAAAAAATTCGATTTAAAATTAGTTTCAATTGAAGATTTAGTCGCTTATCGCATGCAACATGATAGCTTAATCGATAAAAAAGAAGATTTTGATATTGAAACACGCTTTGGCACTTTTAGACTAAGAGCTTATCTACAAACTACAAACAAGCAAGTTCATATTGCACTTACAAAAGGAAATTGGAGTTCAGGAGAAACAGTTTTAACAAGAATTAATTCGACCCAAGTTAATAATGATATTTTAGGAACATTAACAAACAATGCAGATTCAAAATTAGATAGCATGTTCCGTAAAATTAATCAGGAAGAAAAAGGAGCAATTATTTTTATAAATCAAGAGGTTCGCTCAATGGAACTAATAACTCGCTTAAAAGAGTTAAAAGAATTACAAGAACAAGGAATTACCAAAGCTCCAAATATTAAAATGGATGCTAAAGATTTTGGAATTGGTGCTCAAATTTTACACGATTTAGATATTTCAAAATTACGCTTGCTTTCAAATAGTGATGCGCCTACAAAACGTGTTGGTATGATTGGATACGGATTAGAAATAATGGAATACGTTAATTATTAGAAAAACCATAATTTAACTGCTAAAGACGATACTGTAATAATTAAAAATAACTTTATTACTTTATCGTCTTTTTTTACACTCCACCTACTTCCTACCCAAGCCCCAGTTGCATTTCCTATTGTTAAAATAAAAGCTAAAGGATAATTTATTTTATTTTCAAAGGCAAAAACAATTACAGCTCCTATTGTATATACAGCAACTACAAATACTTTCGTAGCATTAGATTTGAGCAATGACAAACCGTTTAAATATGGCAAAATCAATAACATTAAAAACCCTATTCCTGCATTTATAAATCCGCCATAAATTCCTAAAAAGAAAAAAATAATAATTACCCAAAATAAGTATTTACCTGTTAATCGCTCTGGAATTTCAAGTAGTTTACTTGAAGGTTTAATCATGATTGCAATTAAAACCATTATCATAATAATTGCTAATATTCTATTAAAAGTTTCTCCAGAAATGTCTACAGCTAATTTAGCTCCTATAAACGAACCTAAAAAGGATGAAATACCTAAATACAAACTAAACGGATAGGTTGAAATTCCTTTGCTTTTAAAACCTTTTACTGCGGTTAATGTTTGTACAAAAATGGCTATTCGATTAGTTCCATTTGCAACAGATGCTGGCAAGCCTAAAAAAATCAATGTTGGTAAAGTTAAAAGAGTTCCTCCTCCAGCGATTGTATTGATAAAACCTGCAACAAAACCTACAGGAATTAAGAGTAAATATTCTATTGAAAATTCCATTCTATAAATTGAAGTACAAAAGTATTGAAAATAGGATGTATATTAAAATTAACATTAAAAAAGCTTTTTTTTTGAATATCAGCTATTTGCATTTTGAGTTAAAAAAAACTTTAATTTTTTTCACTTTTTATTTTTGTAGCTAAAAAAAGGTTTATATATTTGCACTCGCAATACGGAAGTAATGCGCTTTTTATTGGAGAAATGGCAGAGTGGTCGAATGCGGCAGTCTTGAAAACTGTTGACTGTAACAGGTCCGGGGGTTCGAATCCCTCTTTCTCCGCAAAATAGCCCGAAACACCTACTGCATAAGGGTTTCGGGTTTTTTTATAGTGTTGTTCTGCACAAAACTGCACAAATTGCTCAACTTGTTTAAGTATCACTTAATACATAAGTGATATGAAATTTTATTTTACAGAACCGAAAATTAAAACCTATCCTATCTTTAATCCTGATGGAACTAAAGGTAAGAATTGGTATGTATGGTTTCGTGTTGATGGTGGAAATCCACATCGTTATTCAGATGGAATAAACGATACAGACAACTACGAAAGGCGTTTAGAGAATGCTATTGTACTTCGAGAAGCATTAAAAAGAAAGCTTGAGAGTGGTTGGAATCCTGATTACAAAGAAACTCATGAAATTAAACAAGAAAAATTAAGAATTAACCAGGCACTTGACTTTGCTCTTGAAAAACTCGAAAAACGAGTATCTAAAAAAACTTATTCTGGCTATTCTGGAACGTGTAGATTTATAAATGCTGCAGTAAAAAAACTAAAATACGGAAATCTCTACATCAACAAAATGGAGCGAGTTCACATTAAATTGATTTTCGATGAAATTAAACAGCAAAGAAATTGGTCTAATGCAGCATACAATAAAAACCTCAACTATTTCAAAGCTGTACTAACTGAATTATTAGAATACGATATTATTTCAAGTAATCCAGCTCACGGAATAAAATCTTTAAAACAACAAGACACAAATGCAAACGAACCATTAACTGATAATGAGCAAAAAAAAGTAATTGAATACTTATCTATTCATTATCCAACATTTTTAATCTACTGTAAAATGCTTTATCATACAGGGATTAGACCTGTCGAATTATTACGTTTAAAATGTTCAGATATAGATCTACAAAATGAGCTTATTTATCTTGATGCAAAAATCACAAAAACCGACAAAAATAGAATTGTTCCAATAGTTGAAGATTTAAAAATTGATTTGCTAAAATTTGATTTATCTAATAGAGATTATTTTTTGTTTGGAACACACCGAAAACAAGGTGGCAAATTAGATTATAAAAAAACATTTTGTCCTAATCCATATTCAATGAAACGTGACACACCTACTAAAAAATGGAAACAATACATTAAAGATGATTTAAAGATTGATAAATCACTTTATTCATTGAAACATAAAGGAGCTAATGATAAATTAAAGAATGGAGTTAGTTTAGAGGCTGTAAAAGATATATTTGGACACTCAGATACTAAAATAACAGAAATCTATGCTAAAATAGTCAAAGTAATGCGTTTTAATGAAGCTAAAGGAAACGCAGGAAGGTTTGAGTGATAAATAATAAAAGCGGAGTTATTCCGCTTTTATTTATTTAGTAAAAGTTTCTTCAACAAAATCAAAAAACAAATTTACTTTATGATAAATATTATATGGCTTTTTACCATACTGCTTTTCTATATTTTCTCTATCATCATTAAATGA
>JAUIJA010000031.1 GCA_030431055.1 Bacteroidia bacterium
ATTGCTTGTTCTCGCCTACTTCTGAAAATCCTAGCGGATTTTCAGTTTGGTGTGTACTTGCAAAGTTAAGTGCTAACCCACGCAACTACTCATAGCCGAGACCGTTGTGTTTCATACTGAACCAGCCGCATATTTTAGCACTTTCGGTTTTTGCCAACGCTAAATTCCAACGCTCAAAAAACCAAAAGAGCTAAAATTTTCCAACGCTTGAATTAAATATTCCAATTAAAATATTTAAATTTGTCAAAAAATGACAAGTCTTATGAAAACCACATTTGGAGAATACATCCGACTTTTACGAAACGAAAACGAATTGACTTTAACTCAACTTGCAGCTAAACTAAATTTAGACTCTGCGAATTTGAGTAAAATCGAAAATGGAAAACGAGATTTTGATGAAAAACGCTTGCCAAAACTTGCAAAAATATTCAAACTCGACCTTACAGAATTACGGAATGAATATGTAACTGACCAAATCGGAAAACATATTTATGAAACAAATTGCACAAAACAACTTTTACAAGTTGCAGAACAAAAAGCAGAATACAGAAGAACACTAAAAGAAAAAGCAATATGAAAATAGTATCATTTTTTGCAGGAGCTGGAGGACTTGATTTAGGTTTTCAAAAAGCAGGATTTAATGTCATTTGGGCAAATGAATATGACAAAGATATTTGGGAAACTTACGAAAAGAATCATCCGAATACGATACTTGACAAACGAAGTATTGTAAACATTCCAGCTGATGAAGTTCCAGATTGTGATGGAATTATTGGTGGTCCACCTTGCCAAAGTTGGAGTGAAGCTGGAGCAGCGAGAGGAATTAAAGATAAAAGAGGTCAGTTATTCTACGACTTTATCAGAATACTGGAAGCAAAACAACCCAAATTCTTTTTAGCAGAAAACGTAAGTGGAATGTTGATTTCAAAACATACAGAAGCTTTAGAAGGAATTAAAGAACTCTTTAGAAACGCTGGAGTTGGATATGAACTTTCTTTTCAAATGCTAAACGCATCTGATTATAACGTTCCACAAGACCGAAAAAGAGTTTTCTTTATTGGAATTAGAAAAGACCTAAATTTTAAATATCAATTTCCAACCGAAACTTTTCCAAAAATTACGCTTGAATCTGCAATTTCAGATTTGAAAGAGGGCGTTTTACCAGCTTTAGAATACAATAATACAAATGGAGAAAATTGTTCAATTCCAAATCACGAATATATGATTGGAAGTTTTTCGACAATATTTATGTCAAGAAATCGTGTAAGAAGTTGGGACGAACAATCTTATACAATTCAAGCAGGTGGAAGACACGCACCAATTCATCCACAAGCGCCAAAAATGAAATTTATTGAGCAAAACGTTCGTGTTTTTGTTCCTGGAAAAGAACATTTATATAGAAGGTTAAGCGTTAGGGAATGTGCAAGAATTCAAACATTCCCAAATGACTTCATTTTTCATTATAAAAAAATTGCAGCAGGTTATAAAATGATTGGAAATGCAGTTCCAGTTAATTTAGCAAAGTTTTTAGCAGATAGTATTATGCAACAAATTAAAGCTAATAAAATCACGACCAAGAAAGTTAAACAAACTCAAAAAGTAAAAGAAGCAATTGCAGTATGACAAATATTTTAGAAGCGATTTATAATATCGTTAATCATCAAAATTTCGAAATCAAGAATTTATATAGTGGCAGAAATAGAGCCAATAATATGGGAGAAGCTCTTGAAAAATATATTAAAGATGCTTTTGCTGGAACTTTTGGAGTAACTGACGTGTTACAAAGAATGCAGACTTTTAATCAAGAATTTTCTTGGTTAGGTTCTCAAAATAATCCGCCTGATATTATGATAAAAGGAGGAGATGCAATTGAAGTTAAAAAAACGCAAAGTGCAAATACAAGTTTAGCTTTAAATAGTAGTTATCCAAAAACTGATTTAAGACATACAAGTCCAATGATTACAAAGGAATGTAAAGAATGTGAGGATTGGACAGTTAAAGATTTGATTTATTGTGTTGGACACACAACTGATACAAGTGTTAAATCTCTGTGGATGGTTTATGGTAATTCTTATGCGGCTAAACACGTAACTTACCAAAGAATAAAAAGAACAATTTCAGACGGTATAAAAACAATTCCAGATGTAGTTTTTGCAGAAACAAAAGAATTAGGAAGAGTAAATCAAGTTGACCCTTTAGGAATAACGAACTTGAGAATAAGAGGTATGTGGCAAATTGAAAATCCAAGAAAAGTATTCAGTTATTTACACGAACCAACAGACAAAGAATTCGAGTTAGTTTGTATAATTCCAACAGAAAAATACAATAGTTTTCCGAATGAAAGCAGAACTAAACTGGAAGGAATTATTAAAACTGGTTTTAGTGTTGAGAACAAGCAGATAAAAGACCCAAACAATCCTGCAAAATTAATGGATTGTAAACTGATAAAACTATGTGTGTAAGCCAACACTAAAAGCCATACACATTTGCAATTCGCTTCAGCCAGCACACAGTCAAAAATTGCAAAAGAGTATGTCTTTGCCAACGCTACAAACTGAATGAAAAAGTACGAAAACACAACAACGTATATAAAAAATAGCGGTTTTGGTGCTTAAACGAAAGATAAATAATAAAACAAAGGTCTGTTATAATCCGAAAAGTTAGTGCGTAAAATCCGCTACTTTTCATACACAAAACCGTTGTACACAAGCTCTGAAAACCAAGCGCACTGTCAAGCACATTCCATTTTGCTCGTACCTCACAAAATAAAAAGAGCTTGCCTTTTCCCACTACCCAAAATTGTTGATAAATATTTAGCTCATTAAGTGAGATATTAAAATATCACTTTATATTTGAGAAATAGAAAACATTCTGAAATGAATCGGATTAAAGAAGTTTTAGATGAAAAAGGTATAAAGCAAATTTGGCTTGCTGAAAAACTAGGAAAGAGTTACAATATGGTAAACTCCTATGTTCAAAACAGAAGACAGCCAAGTATTGAAGATTTATACAAAATTGGAGAAATATTAAATATTGAAGCTAAAGATTTGCTTGTAGAGTCTTTAGAAAAAAAGAGTTAAATATATGCTAGTAACTTACAAGTTAGAAAGAGAATTTTTATCATTACTAGAAGAACCTCAATTGAGATTATTTGAAAGTGAATTTAAAATAAAGAAAGATGAGTTTCTAGGAATTAAATATGATAAGCGTGGTTACACAGTCAATGATAAAATTGAGCAGATAATTGATAGTAAGATTCAAACTATTGGGTTCTTTTCTGGTGCTGGTGGTTTAGACGTTGGTTCTCAATTGGCAGGTAGTAAAGTAATTTCAAGTTTAGACTTTGATAGAGACAGTGTTGCAACAATGAAAAGAAACAAATACTTCTCACACTCAACACATTTCCACAAAGATATCAAAGAAATGAGTGCTTTAGACTATTCTAAAATAATTAAAGAGAATAATCCTGAAAAACTAATTCTAGTCGGAGGACCTCCTTGTCAACCCTTTTCTAAAGCAGGATATTGGGTAACTCACAAAAACAGACTTGGAAGCGAAGACCCAAGAAATATGATTGGACAGTATTTAAGAATGATACAAGAACTAAACCCTGATGGTTTTATTCTTGAAAACGTTGAGAGTTTACTTCACCCAAAAAACAAACAAGCTGTCCAAGAATTAGAAGAAGCAATTGACAAATTAGGATACAAGTTTATAATTTATAGAGCTAACGCTCTTGATTTTGGTGTACCTCAAAAAAGAAAACGAGTATTTTTTATCGCTTCAAAAAATGGCATCATTGGTGAACCAACTAAAACACACGGTTCAGAGAAAGAATTGCTTATAAATAAAAATTTAAAACCGTATGAACGAGTAATTGATTGGATTGGAAAGTTTGATGATGATAAATATTTTGAACCTGAAGAAAGTACAGCAGGAAAAACTTATGACGAAGAACTAAAACAAATTCCACCTGGTAAAAATTACTTTGCATTAACCGAAAGAGACGGACATCCAAATCCTAAATTTGAAGCGAATAAAAGATTTTGGAGTTTTCTACTAAAATTACATCCAAATTTACCTTCTTGGACTATTGCCGCTCAGCCTGGTCCTTGGGTTGGTCCTTTTCATTGGAATAACAGAAGGTTAAGAGTACCTGAAATTGCAGCATTACAAACCTTTCCAGAAGATTATCATTTTGTTGGAACAAGACGTTCAATACAAAAGCAAATCGGTAACGCAGTTCCATCTTTATTAGGAGAGGCGATTGTTAAACACTTAATTTCAAACATATGACAAAACCTAAAATTGTAAG
>JAUIJA010000032.1 GCA_030431055.1 Bacteroidia bacterium
GACCTCTAAATTATTAATTTTCTTTTGTTTAAGCACTTAAACCGCTATTTTTTATATACGTTGTTGTAAGTAGTGCTTTTTTTATTCAGTTTGGTTTTCAGATGTTTCTTATTTAGTTCAAATGTGAGCGTTGGCAAGACATACTCTTTTGCAATTTTGGGCTTGTGTTTTTGGCTGATGCGAATTGCAAATGTGTATGGCTTATGCGGTTGCTTCTTCAACTATTTTTATTTCGTTTTCTGTCAAACCATATAACTTATAAACCATTTGGTCTAATTCATATATTGTTTTGTCTATCTCTGTTTTTAATTTCTCTGCCTTTTGTTTTTGCTCGTTAAAATATTGCATCCATTCAGCTTCTTCGCTAATTGTAAGAGAAACTGAATTTTTATTTAATTCTGAAATGAATTCTTTAAAATCTAACTTATACCAAGCATTTATTTTTCTGTTGTTTTCAATATTGTCAAATTTGGTTTCTATTAAGTTAATTGAACTACTTAATATTTTTTGAAAGTCTTTATTAAGTTCTAATAGATTGTCAACCATATTTTCAAATTTTTTCAATATCAATTTATCTGAACTTAATTTTATAGGAAGAATTTCAAGAAATGTTTTTGAGATATTAACAGTTAAGTTTGAACGATTTGAAAATTTAATAGCGTAGTACCAATTAATCAATTTTGAGTTTATTAAGGCGAGAAAAAAGCTTAAATGCTCTGTATATTCTTTTTTAGGGACTAAATTGTTTACTGAATTAAAAGTATAATATTGATTTCTATCAATAGTGCCTGTTAATGGCATTAAGCCACCACTAATTCTTTGTATTATTATTTTATTACTTAAATAGATTTCTTCTTTTCTTGCTCGATTTAGAAGTTCTCTATCGTACAAAATATAATCATTGGTTTCACGAATTCTATATCTGGTAAATGATTTACCGTATAGTAAAGGTTTGTATTTGACATTCAATTTAGAGTTTGCAACATACTTTTTTTTGTCGCCATCTATTCCAGGTGAAATGTACTTAAAAAAGTCTCCGAGTTTACTTTCGACCTTTTCTATTTTTTCAATTATTTCAATATCCTCTGCATTCACAAGAATATTTAATACATATTGTTCATTTTTTAAGAAAAATGATTGAGGCACTTGTGAATATTCACAATTTTTAGAAACTAAATCTATTACGCTTTTGGTAATGTTTATTTTAGCGTTTGCTCTAAAATGAGAGTGTGACATTATAACTGTAGAAACTGTTGCGTCTGAAAAAACTCCCTTTCCTAAATCCACAATTTCATTGATAGTAGATTTTTCAAGAAGAAATTTTCTTATCGCTTCATAAGGTGTTGCTCTTAAAATATTATTAGGAATGATAAAACTCTGGTAACCTTTTTTATTTAGGATTTCGATTGATTTTATTATAAAAATAGCAAATAGATTTATTTTGCCTTTCTGAATATTTAAACCTTTTGAAGTTGTAGAAATTGAGTTTTCAAGAACATAGTCTAAAATATAATTTTTGGATTCTTCTATAAATTCACCTGTTCTTGTGAAAACATAAGGTGGATTACCTATTACAACATCGAAACCACCTTTAGCAAAAACCTTTGGAAATTCTTCTTGCCAATTAAAAGCTTTGTTTCCAGCAACATTTGGGTCGTCAATTAAGCTATTTCCAGATTTAATATTACTATTTAATGAGGTCAATTTTCTACCTTTTTGTGCAGTTCTTAACCATAATGAAAGTTTAGCAATATCAACACTCTCTTCATTTATATCAACACCATAAATATTATTTTCCAAAATCGCATTTTCAACTTCGCTTAATATCATTGCATCTCCAAAAAGTTTGGCTTGTAACTCGTCAATGTATTGATGTTCTGCTATAAGAAATTCCAACGCTTGGTTTAAAAAAGCACCACTTCCACAAGCTGGATCGCAAATAGTAATTTGCAATAACCATTTTCTGTAATCTTCTAATTTTTGAGATAACTTTTTTAAGGTCGCTTTTTGTCTTCCCTTTCGTTCTTTTTCGTATTCGGCTTCTTGTATATCAAGTTCAATTTTCTTTTCCTCGCAAAGTTTGCCAACTGTATTGTCTACAATGTATTTGGTAATGTATTTTGGCGTGTAAAAAACACCGTCTTTTTTACGTTTGGTTTTGTTCTGTTCGGTTTCTATTCCTTGAATCTCTGCTTGAATTTCGTCAATGTCGTTTAACGAATGTTCAAAAATGTGTCCGAGAATGTTTACGCTTACTTCACTTTCAAAATCGTAGTTACTTAAATTAACTGTGTGTTTGTAAAGTAACTCGTCATTTATTTTGATGTTATCTAATATCTCATCAGGTGCAAAAAGCCCACCATTATAAGCAAAAATATCGTGTTGTTGTCCTTTGTGTCCTGTGTTCATATAACCGAAATACTTTTTAAATCGGTCGTACAAAGGAAAATACTCATCATATTTATCACGTAAATCAGTCCATTGGTTTACGATTGAACGAATTGAGTTTGGTGGTAATAATAATCTATCTTCTGCAAAAAAGATAAACAGAAAACGGTCGAGTAATTTCTGTGTTTTCTTGAATAACGTTAATTTGTCGTATTCAGGGTTTTCTTTTTGGATGGCATCAAAAATCTCGTTTCTAAATGAAGCGTAATCTTTGTATAATTTTTTGGTGATGTTTTCTTCTTGCGTTAAAGATTCATCCTTAATCTTTTTCGGAATGTTTTTTAAAAGATATTCTGATGAAAGGCAAAGCCAAAGAATGTCGAAACGTTCTTTTGAAAGTTGAAATAAATTAAATTCCTCAAAGTCAACTGCGTTGTCAATGTAAAAACGCAACTTTTCAAAGTTGGAAGTAATTACATAATTACAACCTGGTTGGTTGTTTTTATATCCAAATGCTTGGGTTTCTACTTTGCTTAAATCGGTTGTGTTTGTTCCTTTCAGTTCAATTACTGCAAGTGCTTTTTCTCCTTTTAGAATTGCTCCATCAGTTTTTTTTGAACCTTTTATGTTTTTTAATTCCGTTGTGAGATTAAAGTCAGGTGTTGGGTTTTTTACGTATCCAAATACGTTTACAAAAAGGTCAATTAGAAATTCGCCTTGATATTGTTCCTCTTTGGAATTTCGGATGTTTTCTTGAATGGTCGGATTATGAAAATGGCTTGTAAATCGCTCATAAGCTTGATTCACTTTTTCGGACTCCAATCCTTTTAAATATTTGTTTAGAACAGAGTTCTGAAATAAGCTCATAAAATTTTAATCTTTTTTTTCAAATTTAATATTATTCCGAGCGTTGGCAAGAAACAGCTCTTTTATTTTTTTCAGCGTTGGCATTTCGTGTTGGCAAAAAAATAAATGTGCTGTTTGAGCGTTGGCTTTTTTAGTTCAAATGTTCAATTTTAGCACGATTTTCACATTACACACAACGTGATTGTGTATGATTTCGTTGTGTTGGCAAGGACTAAGTTAGTAAAAAGAAACCAAACCAGAGGAAAATTCCGCAGGAATTTTCCGAGTACACACGAATCGAACAATGAATTATACACGCTGTTAGCAATTGCAGTGACACAAAAGCTTAAACCATTTTGTGGCTTAAACGATATGCTATTATTCATATGATTTCGTTTTTAAGTTCAGATTATTAAGTTTAAGATTTCTACAGATTATTGATTTATCCGAGCTAAATGTGGGCTACATCTGAAGTAAACCCGAACCAAATCTGGAGTACACCCGAACTAAACTTGGGTGAACATCGGATGAACATTGGGTGAACTATGGGAGAACCTTAAGTCTAAATGGATTTAAATGTAAGAATTTGACTAACAGGAGTTAATTCTTTGATTAAATTTAGTTTATTTTGATTTAATTACCAATTTTGAGTGATTAACTTTTCTATTCGATAGCATAATTCGGCAAACAAGATTATTTTTTTTCAGAAAGTTGTTTTGGAAAACATTGCTTAAACTCAAAAAAAAAATCGTGAAAAACACTAGGCATTTTTCAGTTATCATGAGTGTAATAATTCAAGTGTTATTTTCGATTAAGAGTTGATTGGTATTCATTTCCGATGAATAAAATTAAGCGCATCTTTATCACTTGGAGTTAGTCTTTCGGAGCTGTTTTTGCTAACGGTTGGGCTATGAGTAGTTGCGTGGTTTAGCACCTAACTTTGCAAGTACACACCAAACTGAAAATCCGCGAGGATTTTCAGAAGTAGGCGA
>JAUIJA010000033.1 GCA_030431055.1 Bacteroidia bacterium
CTCGCTTCTGATTTTCCTTCGGAAAATCCTCGCACACAAACACGCAACTTTTTATATACGTAGCCGTTGTGCTTCAGCTAAAAAGAAACAGATGGACATAGAAGAAATATCGGATTATATTAATAACCTTGAATCCGAAAAATTAATAACAGACAGA
Source organism: Bacteroidia bacterium (assembly GCA_030431055.1). GTDB lineage: Bacteria > Bacteroidota > Bacteroidia > Flavobacteriales > Flavobacteriaceae > Flavobacterium. The sequence goes on from JAUIJA010000033.1 coordinate 158, forward strand.
AAAAAAGAAGAAAAATTTAAAAAGTACATTCAAAAAGCAAAGGATATATTAAACTCTGAACAACTTATAAAAGATGTCGCTTATCTTCTTCATGTTAAATATAACATAGATAATAATGAAAGATTAAAAACTGAATTAGAGAAAGGGCAAAAAGTATGGAATATGGTTGTAAAAGAACAGGATAAAATAAAAAATCCTTTTGATTCTACTATAAAAGAGACTATGACATTAACGTCCAATCAGACTTTGAAAAATTTAATCTTTACGTAAATAAGAGCCGAAAGCACAACAACGTGTATAAGCAATAAAGGCGAAGTGGTAAAGCCTAGATTTTACCGCAAAAAACAAACACAACGACAACTCGAAAAGTCAGTGAATAAAGACCTTTACTGCCCATACACGAGAACGTTGTGTTTCATTGCTGAACGCACTCAAAACGAAAAAAAATCAGTTTGTTTTTCGAAAATTTTTTTGAATTTTAAGAAAGAAAAAACCGAAAAATAGTGTTGCGGATTTTCAAAAATTACGTTGGATTCTCACTCAAAAGTGGAATAAAAATCACATCCGACTTTTAGCTTGTTTGCGGAATAAAAACCCAAAAAACTTCTGACTGACCAAAGCAGTACGCAACTGTTGCGTCGGACTGATTAGCGAAACGCAAAAAACGACTGACCAAAAACTGTAAGAAAAAAAACAACGAAAACACAACACAGTATATAAAAAATTGCTAGTTTTATCCTAAACCAATGTCAGTTGCTTTGTTTGCTTGCATCTGATTTTCCTACGGAAAATCCTCGCACTCAAACACGCAACTTTCCATATACATAATCGTTGGGTAACATTTAGAAAGAACAATGAATAATTCAAACTACATACTTAATATTTTCAATAAAGACAGAGAAGAAATTACTTTGGAAGATATCAAAAGTTTTTTTTCTACACCTCAAGAGGAAACCTCTGTATTAGAATTTAAAAGTGGTAATGTAGAGATTATAGATGTATACAAAGAGATTACAGCTTTTTTAAATACTGAAGGTGGTCTATTAATTATTGGTTCACCTCGAGAACGAAGAGAAAAACTAAATAAAAATGAAATCACAATATGTGAAGGAGATTTAACTTACTCAAATTTCAGAAATAAAGATTGGATTTATCAAAAAATAGCATCAAACATTACACCAATACCGACTGATTTAAAAATAGTAGAATTCATAACAGAGGAAGGAGGAGTTTTCTTAATTGATGTTCCACAAAGTTCAATTCCACCACATCAAAGCTCTGCAGATGGAAAATATTACATACGACTTGAAAGAGAAGCTAAACCAGCACCTCACGGAATAGTTCAGGCATTATTTGATAAACGTAGAAAGCCCAAATTAATAGCTGACATAAGTATTTCTGATAAAGACAGAACTTCCGATGAAATTGAAGTTAGAATCCGAAATGAGTCAGTTATTCCTGCTGACAAAGTTGCTTTTATAATTGACATTTACAATGTAGAACAAGTTGTGAGCGATTATAAATTTAGATTTTTTGATGATTCTTTGGGTGAAAAATATTCGATGTCTAATAAATCTGATCAAGTTTTAGTTCAAGTTATTAGTATTCCAATTAATGTTCATATTAGACATAAAAATAGTGAATATGTAGTAATGGTTGGCTATTGGTGTAAAGATTTAGATTTTGAATATACGTTTTTCACATATTGTCCAAAACAGAAAAAAATAATTACGGAAGGTTCGTTTGAATCGGGCTTTCTATTTACCGAAGAACTTGAAAGAATAAAAACGTTACCCAACAATGTATAAAAATAATTGCTCAATTTTGGGCTTAACCAAAGGTCGTTGCAAGTTTACTACGTCTGATTTTCCTGCGGAAAATCCTCGCTCGCAAACCCGCAACTATTCTTATACCAGACCGTTATGCAACAATTAAACAAAACAAACTATGAATAAAAATCAACTTCTTGGAAATATAGTTTCCTACTTGCCAATTGCACTTTATCTGATTTATACTATTTCAACACGCGAAAAAAACAGTGGAATAGATTGGACTGAAATCATAATTGCAGCTGTAATCGCAATGATTAGCACATCAATTGGAAATCGAATTAAAAATAAAGGAAAAGTTGAATAAAAATATCAAAAGTAGACACGGTTGCTTAACAGCATTTTTGATTTTATTAATAATAACTTCAGTTCTGACTGCATCTGCATTAATCTTATTCTCTGACAAAATAAAAGAAACTGCACCTAATTTTTCCAATGGACTTTTATACATTCAACTATTCTCAACAATATTAGAACTGACTTCTATATACTTAATTTTCAAATGGAAAAAAATTGGATTTTATGGAGTGGCACTCGCCTATTTAATAAACTTATATGTATCCGACAAAATGGGAATAATGAATATCAATACTATTCTAGGAATTATAATCCGATTTGGACTTCTATATGGAACATTACAAATTAAATCCAAAGGAATTTCTGGATGGAAAAATTTAACGGAATAGAAAAATCGTTGCATAACACCGGCTATAGTTCATTGCTTCTGACTTTCCTCTCGGAAAGTCCTCGCAAATTTGCTATCTTCGGTTTACGGCGGAAAATCCTCGCGGATTTTCACGCAACGAAACCATAGCCAAACACGTTGTGCCTCATTAAAAACGAAATATGGAAATAAACGATATAATTGAAGCTATAAGCAATCTTTTGGACTTTGAATTAGTTGACGAAACTGATGAAAAAGCTACTTTCAATATTATATCAGACCATAATGCAGTTTTATACAAGCAAGAACTATCCACTTTAATTGATAGAGTCAATGCGCTTAACTCTAACGAAAATATAGAGTTATTTGACAATCAAAATTATGAAGTTTTAGTTAGGAACGAATCAAGAATTGCTATCAGACGAGAATTAAATCAATCTGATAATGTAAACAATCTTGAATACACATTAAATAAACCTTCTGATGAATATTTAATATTTCTTCTCTATAATTTATATCAAGAAAACACACCTAACCTCTTAAGAAGAGGAATTATGGGACATCGATTAAGGAGGATTTTTGAAGCTCAAGAAGGTCAGCAAGAACTTTTTGAAAGGTCAGTTTTAGAAGTTATTAAAGAAATAATACCAAGACTTGAAACTATTAAAATTCAGTCCAGAGCTAACAGAAAACTGGATGACTATGAGAGATTTTTGTATGCTTTTATATTCAATTTAGGATACAACATCGATATGAATATTCAACCTTTGAGATTTATAGAAGAGTTTACACAACCATACAGAATAGGTAGAATTCGCAGGGCAAGAACACCAGATATTGAACCACCAAGAAGAATTTATATCAATGATTTAGTTTTGCACTATCAAAAAGCAATATCATCTGACAGTATTGACCATCAATATTTATCGTATTATCACGTTTTAGAGTATTTTTTCGAGAAAATATACAACGATGATGTTATTAATACTATCAGACAAGAATTAACTAAACCAAATTTCTCTTATAAAAGACAAAGAGATGTAAAAGGACTTGTGGGAATTATTCAAAAGAAACTCAGATACAGAAATGAGGAGTTTAGTATTAATGAATTAGAAGCGTTAGAACTAACACTTAAAAAATATATTGTCGATTTAGAAGATTTTTCGGAGTTGCTTAATGAAATATCACCAACATTAACTGAATATTATAGAGAAAATGAAGTTGGGTTTTGCCAAGGATTAAAAGTTAATTTTTCAAATACTAATTCCGAGGAAGTTTATAGAAGTTTAGCAAAAAGAATATACCGAACTCGAAACGCCATAGTACACAGTAAAGAAAATGAAAAGAGTAAATACGTTCCATTTAGAAATGATAGAGATTTAATAAATGAATTGTATCTAATGAGACTAATAGCTGAAACACTAATATTGGAAACATCAAGAGAATTATAAAAAAATAACGAGGCACAACAATGGTAACCGTTGCACAACCCCATGATTTTATAAAAACATGACACAAAAACGCCCATTTTAAGGGCGTTTGTTATTTTTTACTAGCTGTTA
>JAUIJA010000034.1 GCA_030431055.1 Bacteroidia bacterium
GACAAAGTCCAGTTAAAACAAAAAATTCGATATTATATAATTCCTTGTACCAAAATAAATAAATAGCTATTTCCAAACTAACTATTATAATTCCTGATATGATTAAGAATTTTTTCAATTCATTAGATATTGATTGGGACAATTATCCACAACAGCTATGGTTGTGAGTAGTTGCTGGATTTTCAGAAATGTGAAAAACCAAGCAATTACTTATAGTCATTGTTGTATTTTTGTACTTTATTTTCCGTTCTGTTTGTAGCGTTGGCTTTATTCAATTTCTATTTTATCTATTTCTTTCATTATTTTATCTGTTTCGGTTAGAGCAACTATAATTTTCTGATAATGTAAAATATCTTCAAATTTTAATTCTCTTTCTTTTCTGTCTTTCAGCCATTTTTGTGCTGGTTGATAACCACCAATAAAAAATTCCCAAGCAGTTACAGGAACGTTGTTAAAATATTTGCTTTCGTTTATCCAAATTCTGCCTAACTGCTTTTCGGTGTCTATTATTTCCCAATCTTTCTTCCCAATTGAAGTTGTAATTACATTATGGTCATTTTCTGCTACTGAGCTTGCCGAAGTATCTACCATTTCATAACTGGTAATATAATCTTCAACTTTGTTACTTTCTAACAAATGAATTTGACGAAGATCGCCACCCAAACTTACTAACTCCCAAAACGTATTGCTGTCTTTTGGATAAGGCACTCTTGGAAAATCTATTTTTAGAAACTCTTTATATTTTTCTCTGTACGTTGGTGAGTGTAAAACAGCATAGATATAATCTAAAATATCTATGGGTGCAAAAGTGGTTTTATACTCATCTCTAAGCTCTGTACTATTAGCAAAACATACATTAGCTTCGGTTTCTTGCTCAGGCACAAAACTTAAACCCAGTTTTTCAGCAATTTTATTTACAATTTCTTGGTTTAGGTTGGGTTTTCTTTCAGTTGATTCTTCTATGGTTTGTTGTCCATCGGTTTCTGGATAGAGATAAAGAGGGAAGGTAGAAGTTATTTCACTCGTGCGATTTGATACATAAGAACTTTCAATCATTTTATTACTGATAAAAACGTGAGTATAATCATTGCCAGTCTTAAATTGTTTACAAAGTGTTAAACCTACATTATTTCCAGTTGTGAAGTGTTGCATAACATCTGTTCTAGGATAGCAATGAAAGCCTTTAGATTTACCTGTAAAGAAAGTCCATCGATCATCAAAAAGACGATATGAAAATTTTGTAAAACTACCTATATCAGGATAATAGCTGTTTAAATCTTTTTTAGCGTAACTTACTTTCCAGTCTCTTACATCCTTTCCGAGATTGAACTTTGTTCTGGCTTCTTCATCATCAAGAGATAAAAATTCATCAATTGTTGATTTTACCATTTCCTTTGTTGAATGAATTGTAAATTTATCTCTAGCTGTTACAATTCCAACATTATTTAAAATAAACAATTCTGATATAGAAAAACCTTTGTCATAAGTTTTCTGAGATTCAAAATCCTTTTGAACCATAAAATACATAGGTTCAATATTTGGTAGTTCGTTAAATTGAATAGACTTAATTGAGTTTTCATTTAAAAAACTATATTTCAAATCACGTTTGCCATACAAATCGTAATGAAATACTTTTCCTAATTGGTTAGTTTTCTTTTTCCCTGTTTTTACAAAAACACTAATTGCTACACCTTGCATAATGTCAAACACATTTTGGTCTGGTGAACCATCAGGACAAATTTCTTTTTTCTTAGAATTTCCGTGTAAATCTATGGTGTAGATTTTATCATAGGTTTTTAATAAATTCCAGCGCATTCCTCTAAAGGTTGGGTTATCTAAAAAACCGTGAGGATTAATAAAAGCCAAAACACCACTTCCATTTTTTTCAATATAATGCTGACTATAACGTATAAATTTTACATAATCGTCATTTATCCATTTTGGATTACGTTCTTTTAATTTTTCTTTTCCTCCAGGTTCTTTTTTATAATCTTCCATTAAATCCATAATCCATTTACCTTTATTGGCACTTTCACCACTATAAGGTGGATTTCCAATTATGCACATTACAGGTGTATCTCTTTTTATGTGGTTGGCTTCATTGGCTTCACTACTTAACCAGTTAGAAAATAAAGTTCCTGTGTCTTTATGGTGTTCTTCTAAAGAGTTAGTTAAGTAAATATTTAAACGTTCGTTTTTAGTGGATTTATAACCAGTTTCGGTTAATAACATATCTAATTTAAGATGTGCCATAGCGTAGGAAGCCATTAACAACTCAAAACCATTTAATCTTGGTATTAAATGTTCTTCTACATAGCCACTCCAAGCACCTTTCATTGCTTTAAAGTTTTTGTTGTAAATAAACTTTACAACTTCGGCTAAAAATGTTCCTGTTCCTGTTGCTGGGTCAAGTATTTGTACTTTGTGTACTTCCTTTTCTATTTGCTTGTAACCAGTTGCAGAACGTTTGTCAGGTGTTTGAGTGTCTAGTTTAATTTTGGTTTTACTTGTATCTGCTAAACCTTGTGGTAAATTAAATTCTGTTTTTAAAATATCATCAACTGCACGAACTATAAAATTTACAACTGGTTCTGGTGTGTACCAAACACCTCTTGCTTTACGTAATTTTGGGTCGTATTCTGCAAGAAACGTTTCGTAAAAGTGAATTATTGGGTCTTGCGTTTGAGTTGACTTTCCAAAATTCTTTAAAAGTTGCTCCACGTTTGTAGCTCTAAAAACGTCAGCAAGGTTGTCGACTACGGTTACAATTCTTTCGTCAATATCAGGTCCAGCTATATAGCCAAACAATTTTCGTAGAAACGGATTTGATTTTGGTATTAATTCTGCTGCTTCTTGTCTACTAAAATTATCTAAAGTTGGGTCGTGCAAACGAGCTGCGAACATTCCATAAGCCAAAGTTTGGGCGTAAATGTCTGCAAAATCTTTTGGTTTTAAATCGTGTATTAATATCTGTTTGAACGTGTCGTATTGTCCTTTTAAGGACGTATTTTCTTGTGTTTCTTCATCAGATGTAATGGCACGTTCTAAAATGTCTTGTAATAAACGTGCTTTACCAGCCATAAGTTCAGCTAAATTTTTAGATGATTTTATGGTTTGCGAAACGTGTGTAGAAAAATCTTTTATTAAGTTCTCAAACTTTGAGAAGTTTTCGGGAATTGGTTTAACTGAATTGTTTTCAATTTCTCCAATTTTTATTTCGTTAACTAATTCTCCGTTTTGAAAGAATTGAAACCAGATGTAATCTGTAATTATTAGGTTGTCAAGAGCTTTTTTGTAACGTCCAAATTGTTCTTTGTAAGATTTACTGTTTAGGTCTTTTCCAATATCTTTTGCCTCAATGTAACCAACAGGAATTTTTCCTTTTGTGATTACATAATCTGGGTTTCCACAATCCGTTACGTTTGCAGGTTCGTTTGTTATTTCAATTCCTTGTACTAATTCTCGGATTAGTGTTTCTAAATCTCCTCTATATGAATGTTCTCTTGATATTCCAGATTGAAGTCTTTTACTAACTATTTCTACGTATTCTTTTATTGTCATTTTCTGTTTTCAATCTTTTGTTCAGCGTTGGCTAAAAATAGCTCTTTTGTTTTTTATTGCGTTGGATTTTGCAAGGAAAAAAACAAATGTGCTATTTGTGCGGCTGGCTTTTTTCGGTATGAAACACAATAATAAAGATATGGATAGTTTTAATTATCTATATCTACCGTTAAACGAAGTTCGGTATTTTTCAGCATTAAATCAATGCTAAATGGTGATTAGTTCTAAACAATTATGGACAATTGTGTAATCTTAAAAAAGCGTTAATTAACAGTTGTATACAGTACTTTAACAAATTGCTAACAGCAGTGAGGTAGGTAATGGTCTAATTTTAGGACAATCAATCAATTAAAAACGAGCAGTTATGTTTTTTAAGTCCAGCATTTTAGTTGGGCTTTTTTTAGCTAATGTAATTCCACATGTTTTTGTATTTGCTCAATTGCCTGAAGGTATGGAGCAGGACTTTGTGTTCTGGTAAGCCTAGAGTTGGGTCGCTGTTTAAAACGCGTTTAGCATAAAAGCGAGCGCTTTGTAAGATGTCTTTGTCTTTAACAATATCGGCAATTTTAAGATTGAGTACGCCACTTTGTTGGGTTCCCATAATATCACCAGGAC
>JAUIJA010000035.1 GCA_030431055.1 Bacteroidia bacterium
AAAGTATAGGCATTTTTACCCCGCACTACACTTATACTTTTCCGTTGTGTGCCATTTGAACAAACATTGTGCAAAGAACGAAAAACGGAATTGAATTTTGTAAATTGACGACCTAAAAAGAAACAAAACTAAATGGCTAAAAAAGCATTAAATAATAATTTTCATAACGCTTCAAAAGCAAAAGAGGACGAATTTTACACTCAACTTTCTGACATAGAAAGAGAACTAAAATATTATAAAAAGCATTTTAAGAATAAAGTTGTTTACTGCAATTGTGACGACCCAAGAGTTAGTAACTTCTTTCACTACTTTTCTTACAACTTTGAAAAATTAGGATTAAAAAAACTAATTGCAACTTGCTATAAAAATCAAAGTATGGATTTGTTTAGTCAAAACGACAAAGAACAAGCCATTTATTTAGAATATGATGGAGACAAAAACGGGAATTTTGAACCAGACCCAGAAGAAATTGGAATTAAAAATTTAAAAGGAAATGGCGATTTTAGAAGTGAAGAAAGTATAGAACTTTTAAAGCAAGCAGATATTGTTGTTACAAATCCGCCATTTTCATTGTTTCGTGAATATATCGCTCAACTAATTGAGTTTGACAAAAAATTCTTAATTATTGGAAGTCAAAATGCAATTACATACAAAGACGTTTTTCAGCATTTTAAAGAAAATAAAGTTTGGTTAGGTTATAAAAATGGAGATATGGCTTTCCAAGTTCCTGAACATTACGAACCAAGAGAAACAAGATATTGGGAAGATGACGAAGGACAAAAATGGCGAAGTTTAGGAAATATTTGTTGGTTTACTAATCTTAACATTTCAAAACGTGATGAAGAATTAATTCTTTACAAAACCTTTAACGAAGAAGAATATCCGAAATATGATGATTATGATGCAATAAATGTTGGTAAAGTCGCAGAAATACCAATGGATTTTAAAGGTAAAATGGGAGTTCCAATTACTTTTTTAGGCAAATACAATCCTGCACAATTTGAAATAATCGGACTTGACAGATATGTAGAAGATAATCCGAATTATGGCAGGAGATTTAAAGTAAATGGTAGAGAAACTTATGCAAGAATAGTCATTAAGAACAAGAAAATATGAACATAGAACTCAAAGAAATTTCTGTCCGCGAATTAACGAATGGTTATGAAGATAATGAAGAAGGTGGTGTAATTGGATTTGACGGAAAATTAGATATTCGTCCACCTTATCAAAGAGAATTTATTTATAAAGAAAAGCAAAGAGATGCAGTAATTGATACAATTTCAAAAGACTTTCCTTTAAATGTAATGTATTGGGCAGTTCGTGAAGATGGAAATTTTGAAGTTATAGATGGACAACAAAGAACTATATCTATTTGTCAATATGTAGAAGGCGATTTTGCTTTTAACAATAGATATTTTCACAACCTGCAAAAAGACGAAAAAGAGCAGATTTTAAACTATAAATTAATGGTTTATTTATGTACAGGTTCAGATAGCGAAAAATTAGAATGGTTTGAAACAATCAATATTGCTGGAGAAAAACTAACAGACCAAGAATTGAGAAATGCAGTTTATTCGGGTTCTTGGGTTTCTGACGCTAAAAGACATTTTAGTAAAAGTAATTGTCCTGCTTACGGTTTAGGAAGTGATTATTTAAAAGGTTCTGCAATTAGACAAGAATATTTAGAAACTACCATAAAATGGATTAGTAATAATGACATTAATGGTTATATGGCAAAAAACCAACACGAACCAAATTCAAATGAAATTTGGCTTTATTTTCAAGCAGTTATTAGTTGGGTAAAGATTGTTTTTCCAAAATATCGCAGAGAAATGAAAGGTATTGATTGGGGATTTTTGTACAACGAATATAAAAACGAGAAATTTGACTCAAAGAAACTTGAAATAGAAATTGCAGAATTAATGGAAGACGAAGATGTTGGAAGTAAAAAAGGAATTTATACATACGTTCTAACTCGAAAAGAAAAGCATTTAAACATTAGAGCATTTAGCCCAAATCAAAAGCGTGAATCTTACGAACGTCAGAAAGGAATTTGCGTAGAATGTAAAGAACATTTTGAAATTGAGGAAATGGAGGCTGACCACATTACACCTTGGCACGAAGGAGGAAAAACAACAGCGGAAAATTGCCAAATGTTATGTAGAGAAGATAATAGAAGAAAAAGCGGAAAATAAAAAACGGCACACAACACCGTGTATAATTAATTGCTTGGTTTATAATTACTTACGAAAGTTCTCGCAGTCTTTAAATGTAGTTTTTATTTGCTAAATTTAGTACTAAATTCACGCAACTAATCATACACAAACACGTTGTGTGTCAGCATGACTAACGACACGCTAAAAGTGAATACTAAAATAAATAGAATTTTATGAAGACATTTTTACTAACATTAATTTTTGTGTTAACGACAACACTAACTTTTGCTCAAAACACATCTGATATTCCTATTCAAAATATTTCTACTGATAGTACCGTTGTCTATAGACTATTTGCTACAAAAAACATGTACACGTTTATTAAATTAAATACAAGAAATGGACAGATGTGGCAAGTTCAATGGAGTACAAAAGGAAGCGAATATAGATATGAAACTACTCTATCAGACATCTCTCGAGTTAATGAAGAAGAAGAGAGTAATGGTAGATTTTTTCTTTATCCAACAACGAACATATATAATTTCCTACTGCTTGACCAAATAGACGGGAGAGCATGGCAGGTTCAGTGGGGAGATTCATCAGAACGAATGGTAATTCGAATATATTAATCATAATCGGGCTTGAAAAAGTAAATAACAATTAAAAAATTGGACGAATATTGCCGATAGAATAACTTAAGTATGCTGACCTATAAAGAACGAATAGAATTAAGGGAAAAACTAATCAATGGAAAAATTTCATTAGAATTTGCCAAAGAACAATATTGGAAAGATTACAAAGAAGGACATCGGTCGTGGCATACAAAAGATTGGAAAGAAAGACGTAATAAATTTCTTAAAGAAAAATGCGAAATATGTGATAGCACAGATACATTAACAATTCAGCATCTTTCTCACCCAAGAAAATATGCGGATTACGAAAGAGAAATAACAAGAAATTACACTCAAATTTATAAAGAAACTAATTCTGACATTGATAAATCAGAATTTAAGAAACATATTTTAAAAAAATATAGTTACAATGCTGTTCCCTTATGTCCAAATTGTGGAGACAACCGTCCAAACAAAAGAGTGAGAAAACTACCGCAATATCGTTGTGCAGTATGCCGTCACGAGTTTGATGAACCAAATTATAAATCGTTAGAAGAACTCATCACAATTTTTTATAATGACGAAGAAGCTCTTGATGTTCGTGATAAGTGTTTTGTGTCAAAAGACAAATGGAAAAATAATCACAATTTATCAAATATAAAATATTGGTTTCAAAGAGAAAAAGTCAAAACCAAAGATGAAAAACTAATCGGGAAAGAAGCATTTTTACTGTATTTGGATGACGATATAAAGTATCTTTCCTTTGAAGATACGATAACTGCTTGTAGAAAATGTGCATCTAATTATGATTTAAAAAGGATGGAATTATGCCCTAAATGTAAAGAGCATTACAAGGGCATTCAGTATCCAACCTGCATTCAATGTCTGCCCGAAGACAAACGAAAAGCTGCATTAGAAATAGTTGAATTTGGAAAAGAATGGCAAGCAATGCATAAAGAACTTGGAATTGACTGAAAATAAAAAATGCCGAACACACAACAACGGCTATAAGCAATTGGGGTTTAAGTGCTTAACCGAAAATTAAAACATAAACTTAAGGTCTGTGCTAAACCAAAAAGTAAGAGCAAAAAACCCCCAACTGCTCATAGCCAAACCGTTGTAGCCAATTTGAGGAAATGAAGAACTTTCGACTAACTTTAATTACTGAAAACCAAAACTCTCTTGAAAAAGGTAAAAAGTTTGCGGAACTGATAAGCGAAACTCTGAATTGTAAAAACGAA
>JAUIJA010000004.1 GCA_030431055.1 Bacteroidia bacterium
CTGTTTTAGTTATCGATTATCCTAAGTTCTTCACGCCAAATGGAGATGGATACAATGATACGTGGAATATAGTTGGATTAAATCAACCAGAAGCTAAGCTGTACATATTTGACAGATATGGAAAATTGATCAAAGAATTAAGCACAGTTGGTCAAGGCTGGGATGGAACATTCAATGGAGAACAGTTACCATCAACGGATTACTGGTTTAGTTTACAATATTTTGAGAACGGAGTATCGAAGGAGTTTAAAGCGCATTTTGCGATGAAGAGATAATCAAATCGAATATAACTTAAATATAAAAAAGCCACTCAATTGAGTGGCTTTTTTATTGATGTAAGATTTTTATAAAAAAACTAATTTGCAAACTGATGATACTCGTCTAGTGCTTCTTTTAAAATTTGAACAGAACGAATTAGATCTTCTTTTTTCAAAACGTAAGCAATTCTTACTTCATCTAAGCCAACATTAGGTGATGAGTAAAAACCAGCCGCTGGAGCTACCATAACTGTTTCTCCGTCTAAATCATAACTTTCTAATAACCATTGTGCAAAATCATTAGCACTTGCTATAGGAAGTTTTGCAATGCAATAAAAAGCACCTTTAGGAGTAGCAACTTGTACGCCTTCAATTTTTTCTAATTCAGAAATTAAAATATCACGACGTTCTTTGTATTCTGAAATAACATCATCAAAATAACTTTGAGGAGTATCTAAAGCAGCTTCACTAGCAATTTGAGCATAAGTTGGCGGACTAAGTCTTGCTTGAGCAAATTTCATAGCAGCAGCCATTACTTCTTTATTTTTAGAAACGATACAACCTATTCGCGCTCCACACATACTAAAGCGTTTTGAAACAGAATCAATCATAATAGCATGGTTTTCTAATTCAGGAACGTTCATAACAGAATAATGTTCAAAACCATCATAAGTGAACTCACGATAAACTTCATCGGCAATTAAGAACAAATCATGCTTTTTAACAATCTCTGCTAACTGATTTATTTCTTCTTCTGAATATAAGTAACCTGTTGGGTTACCAGGATTACAGATAAGAATAGCTTTTGTTTTTGGTGTAATTAATTTTTCAAAATCCTCAATTGGAGGTAAAGCAAATCCTGTTTCAATACTTGAAATTACAGGAACAACTTCAACTCCAGATGCAACTGTAAATCCGTTGTAATTAGCATAAAATGGTTCTGGAATTATAATTTCATCACCAGCGTCCATTGTACTTCCTAAAGCAAATAATAAAGCTTCAGAACCACCAGTAGTGATAATAATATCATGCATATCAATGGGAAGGTTCTGGTTTTTATAATATTGAGAAAGTTTTTCTCTGTAACTTTCAAATCCTGCAGAATGAGAATATTCTAAAACCTCTAAGTTGGCTTTTTTTACAGCATCTAAAGCAACCTGTGGAGTTTTAATATCTGGCTGACCAATGTTTAAATGATAAACTTTGTGTCCCTTTTTTTTTGCAAGTTCAGCAAACGGAACTAGCTTTCTAATAGGCGATTCGGGCATTTGTAACCCTTTTTGAGAAATGTTTGGCATTGTTTGTTTGTTAAGATGTACAAATTTGCAACTTTTTACAAAAACTAAAAAAGGAAATGTTTTAAAAATGTTAAATCACATCAATTTTAGGATAAAAAATCTTACATTGAAGTATATAAAAAAATGAAAATTCTCGACTCAAATATTAAAATAATATTTTTACTCCTTTGGAGTATAAATTCTATTGCGCAATTGGAATGGAATTCAAAAAAAGAAAAGATTAAAATTCCATTTGAATTAACGCATAACTTAATTATAGTTGATGTTGTTATTAATAAAGTAGATTTAAAAATGATTCTTGATACAGGTTCTCAAAGTAATTTACTATTTAGCTTTCCAGAAAATGACAGTATTGAGTTTTATAATCCTAGAATAATAAATATAAAAGGCTTAGGCTATGGAGAGTCTTTAGAAGCTATTGTCTCTTCAAAAAACACTTTTTCGTTAAAAAATGAAAGTGTTATTGACGAGAATTTTGACATCCTTTTAATAACAAATCACGATATTGGCTTAATAAATAAATTAGGAATTCCCATTAACGGAATTTTAGGTTCTTCTTTCTTTAAAGATTATTTAGTTGAAATAAACTATGCAAAGAAGAAGCTTTTTCTGCACAAAAAAGAAAATAAAAGAATCACTAGAAAAATAAAAAAGTTAAACTCAACTAAAATAAATATAATAAGAGATAAGCCATATGTAAACTTTAATATAAATAACAATAATTCTGAAGCAGAAGCAAAGCTTCTTTTTGATACTGGTTTAGGAGATGGTTTGTGGCTGTTTGAAAATGATGAAGCACAAATTAAATGTTCAAATAAGTATTTTAATGATTTTTTAGGTAAAGGTTTAGGTGGAGATATAATGGGAAAAAAATCCCGAGTTCAAAAATTAAAAATAAATAAATTTGAACTGCTAGATGCTTTAGTTTCTTTTCCTGATAGTGTTTCTGTAAAGAGTTTAGATTTAATTAAAGGAAGAAATGGATCTTTAGGTGGAGAAATTATTAAACGCTTTAATTGGGTTTTAGATTATAAAAACGAAACTTTTTATTTTACTAAAAATAGTTTATTTAACGAGCGCTTTAATTACAATATGTCAGGAATTGAAGTTCAACATTCTGGAGTTGAAATAGTGTCTGAAAAATTCATTAATAAGAATAATCAATCAGATGTAAATAATACAATTTATTTAGATGATGCTAATTTATCATATTCATTTAGGTATTTTTTTAAACCTTCATTTATAATAAAAAAAATCCGGTTGAATTCACCTGCAGATAAAGCTGGACTTAAAATAGGAGATAAGTTAATTAAATTAAATGGCAAAAAATCGTATAATTATTCTATTCAAAAAATAACTGATTTATTTCAATCAGAAGAAGGAAAAAAAATAAAAATAGAAGTAGAGAGAGAGGGAGAGATTTTAGAATTTGAATTCTACCTCGAAAAAATATTATAAAAAAAACGCTCATTTGAGCGCTTTTTTTATTTATCTTTTTTTACAACCGTTCCTTTAATTCTTAACGGAATCATTCCTCCGGGTTTGTTTACAGCATTAGTTTCAACTGTAATCGTTTTACTAATTGGACCAGGGTTCATATTATACTTTACAACAATCTTATCACTTTTTCCTGGTAAAATAGGAGCTTCAGGTTTTGTAGGTATAGTACATCCGCAACTCGATTTTACACTTTTAATAATAAGTGGAGCATCACCTGTATTGGTAAATTCAAATTCACGAATACCATTATCTTCTCCTTTTACAACTTCACCATAATTTATGGTTTCCGTTTTAAACTCGATTTTTGCACCTTCTTGGGAAAAAGCAAAAATTCCAACTAAAAATATAAATACACTAAGTAATTTTTTCATCATTTCTAAAATTAATAGGTTACCGTAAAAATATACACAACAAACACTAATAACAAGCAATTTAACTTTTTTTATTTTGGTATATATCGTTACTTTTGCATAAAATTTACAAAAAGTGTACCAAAATAGTTTTTCGCAGCGAGTCTGCAGTTTGTATTTGTAATCCTTATTCCCGCTATCACTTGCACACGGTGCTTGTTCTATCGGGGCTAAGCAGTAAACTATTTTAATTTTTGTACACTTATTATAAATCAGAATTCTAAATTGTTTCACCAGTTCGAGCAAGCTCTCGTGTCTAAAATATAAATTTTTAAGATGATTCCAGCACAATTTGATGCCAAACAAGTAGAAAAGAAATGGTATGACTATTGGATGCAAAACAACTATTTTCATTCAACGCCCGACCATAGAACACCATATACAATTGTAATTCCGCCACCAAACGTAACCGGAGTGTTGCACATGGGGCACATGTTAAATAACACTATTCAAGATGTATTAATTCGTCGTGCGCGTTTAAAAGGATTCAATGCTTGTTGGGTTCCTGGAACCGATCACGCTTCTATTGCTACCGAAGCTAAAGTTGTAGCAAAATTAAAATCGGAAGGAATTAATAAATCCGATTTAACTCGCGAAGAGTTTTTAAAACACGCTTTCGATTGGACAGAAAAATACGGTGGAACTATCCTTGAACAATTAAAACAATTAGGTTGTTCTTGCGATTGGGACAGAACTAAATTCACGATGGACGACGATATGTCGGCTTCTGTTATCAAGTCGTTTGTTGATTTGTATAACAAAGGCATGATTTATCGTGGTTATCGCATGGTAAACTGGGATCCAGAAGCGAAAACTACATTGTCTGATGAAGAAGTTATTTATGAGGAAAGACAAGGTAAATTTTATCATTTACGTTACCAAATTGAAGGAAGTGACGAATATGTAACTATTGCAACTACTCGTCCTGAAACAATTTTAGGCGATACTGCAATTTGTATTCACCCAGAAGACGAGCGCTATTTCCATTTAAAAGGGAAAAAAGCAATTGTTCCTATTTGCAACCGAGTAATTCCTATTATTTTCGACGAATATGTTGATATGGAATTTGGTACAGGTTGTTTAAAAGTAACACCAGCTCACGATGTTAACGATAAAGCTTTAGGAGATAAACATAATTTAGAAGTTATTGATATCTTCAACGAAGATGCGAGTTTAAACTCATTCGGATTACATTATGAAGGAAAAGATCGTTTTGTAGTTAGAGATGAAATTGCAACCGAATTAGAATCAATTGGCGCTTTAATAAAAACAGAAACGCACTTAAATAAAGTTGGAACTTCTGAAAGAACAAAAGCAGTAATCGAACCAAGATTATCTGATCAGTGGTTCTTAAAAATGGATGAATTAGTAAAACCAGCTATCAAAGCCGTTTTAGAATCAGATGAGATTAAGTTACATCCATCTCGTTTTAATAATACATACGCGCATTGGTTAAACAATATCCGCGATTGGAATATTTCACGTCAGTTATGGTGGGGACAACAAATTCCTGCTTATTATTATGGCGATGGAAAAGAAGATTTTGTAGTTGCTGAAAATATTGAAGATGCGCTTGAGCTAGCGAAAACAAAAACAGGAAACGCTAATTTAACAGTAAACGATTTAAAACAAGATCCAGATGCTTTAGATACTTGGTTTTCGTCATGGTTATGGCCAATATCTGTTTTTGGTGGAATGATGGATCCTGAAAATGAGGAATTCAAATATTATTATCCAACGAATGATTTAGTAACTGGTCCAGATATTTTATTCTTCTGGGTTGCACGTATGATTATTGCAGGTTATGAATATGCAGGTGAAAAACCATTTTCAAATGTATATCTAACAGGTTTAGTACGCGATAAACAAGGACGTAAAATGTCTAAATCTTTAGGAAACTCACCAGATCCACTTGGTTTAATTGAAAAATTTGGAGCTGATGGTGTTCGTGTAGGTTTATTATTGAGTGCTTCTGCTGGAAATGATATTTTATTCGACGAAGAATTATGTAACCAAGGAAAAGGTTTCTCTAATAAAATTTGGAACGCATTCCGTTTGATTAAAGGTTGGGAAGTTGCCGATATCGAGCAACCAGAATCGGCTAAAGTAGCGATAACTTGGTACGAAAATAAATTACAGAAAACATTAGCTGAAATTGAAGATCATTTTGAAAAATATAGAATTTCAGATGCTTTAATGGCGATTTATAAATTGGTTTGGGACGATTTCTGTTCGTGGTTCTTAGAAATGATTAAACCAGGTTACCAACAACCAATTGACAAAACAACTTTCGATAAAGCAATCGAAATGTTAGAAGCTAATTTGAAGTTGTTGCATCCATTTATGCCATTTTTAACAGAGGAAATTTGGCAACATATTACCGAAAGAACTCCAGAAGAAGCCTTAATTGTAGCTTCTTGGCCAGAAACAAAAGCATTTGATAAAGCTATTGTAGATGGTTTTGATTTTACTGCTGAAGTTATTTCTGGAATTAGAACAATTCGTAAAGACAAGAATATTTCATTTAAAGAAACTATTGAATTACGAGTGCTAAATAACGAAAAAGTTACCACTTACTTCGATTCAGTAATTATGAAATTAGGCAATGTTGTAGATTTAGTTTACGTTGATGAAAAAGTAAACGGAGCGTTATCGTATCGTGTTAAATCTAACGAATATTTTATTCCTGTAGGTGGAAATATCGATATAGAAGCTGAAGTTGCTAAACTAACAGAAGAATTAAAGTACACAAAAGGATTCTTAAAATCTGTACAAGGGAAATTATCTAACGAAAAATTTGTTAGTGGCGCACCAGAAAAAGTTGTAGCCATGGAACGCAAAAAAGAAGCTGATGCTTTAGCTAAAATAGCAACAATTGAAGAAAGTTTAGCTGGTTTGCAATAAGCTAAGTGATTATATAAAAACAAAAATCCCGAGATATTTCTCGGGATTTTTTTTATACATTAAAAAAAGTAATTAACTATTAAATATTTATTTTAACGTCCTGCTAAACGCAGTTCTGTGATTTTTGAGTAAATATAAGAAATTTGTTAAATAATTAGCTGATATAGATCTTCCGCTTAAAATCAGCTAATTAGTTGTCAAATAGCTAACGTAGTTAGCGTAATTTGTTCAAATTTCGATTATTGGGAACAAAAATTATAGAGCCAAATTGCGTTTAACTAATGATGTTGCACGTTTTCACTCGAAGTGCAGCTAAAGCTGTATTTAAACAAATATTCCTAGAGCAATTTGGTTTAGCAGGACGATGGAGCACATTTTCTTTTGTGGCGGGGTTTTGCGGAGCAAAATATAGCTACAAAAGTCAGCTTTAGCTGAATGTGCTCCATCGGCTTCGGCTATGAACAGTTGCGTGGGTTAGCACGGACTTTTGCAAGTACACAGCAAGCTGAAAATTCCGCAGGAATTTTCAGGATAAGCCAGTAATAGCAATTGTTTATAGCCAATGTTGTGTAGCGTTATTTTATATTATTAGTTGATATTTTCCTTTTATTTCTGCGTTGTAAAACTTTCCAAATGATTTAGCATTTCTAAATTCATTCCACAGTTTTTTTGGTAAATCCTTATGAATGTAAGTTTTGCTCTTTGTTTTGATAAAAAAATAACCTGTTCTTTCATCACAAGAGTAGTATTCGGCATTTAAAATCCAAGAACTCTTACTGGTGTTACACTCATCATAAAAGGTAAATTCAGTTTTCCTAATTAGTTCATTTGCTTCTTGATAACTTGAAAAGTCATTTTTTAATTCTGAGCAATTCTGAGAATTACAAGAAATTGAAACTGCTGAAATAAGGACTACAACAAATAGTTTTCTCAAATACATTATTCCTTATCTTTTTTCCTGTTATAGTTAGTGTATTTAAAATCCTCATTTTCTGCTATGAAGAAGTTGTAAATTGTACTACTTGAAGAAAAGTTATCTTTTTGGGTAGATGTGCTAATCACATAGGTCATAGTCGAACCTTGATATACCTTATAAAACGCATCATCTTCAATGTAAGAGTCATAAATTTTTCCTCCCCATTTTTTTATTTGAGTTACGTACTCATTATACTTTTCCTTTTTATGAACTTGGATACTTAATCTGTTTGGATAGTCGTCACTACCTGAAAAATACAGAAATAAAAATGATTCAGCTTTATCGTTAAAGTCCGATTTGTTATAGGCAAAATTTAATTCGCCATATTTGTCATCCGTTGGTGATTCAGCACTAAATAGACTCCAGTTTCTTTGTGTCAAATATTCTTCAGCTTCCGCCATATTCTTTTTTCTAACAGTCAGCAACTGCTGAAGCGACAAGTTTTGAGAACTTGCTGGAATTGCAATTAATACAAATAAAACTAAGGTTAAAATTCTTTTCATTTTCGTTCTTGTTAATGCTACACAACTTGTTTATACGCGCAACTTTATAGCGTCAATTTAGCCAATTTCGGTTGTATATCCGCTATGAAGTAACGTTTTCAAATATATTAAAATAATTTTACAAATTATCAACCATAACAATAGTTTCAATCTAACTTAAAAACAAAAAATCCCGAGCATTAACTCGGGATTGTATTTATTTATGAGATTTTATCTTTTCTTTCTCTTTGCTTAGCGTTCGTTTAATTTTGTGTAAAGCATCGTAAAATGCTTTTTCTGGCGCTTCAGAATGTGATGTTACAGCTATTGGATTTTTATTCCCAATTTTTGCTTCAATAACACATCTTTTATCATTTTTTCCTCCTTTATCTCCATTTTCATCTTCTAAATGGACTTCAATTCGTGTTACTAATTCATCAAATCGAGCTAAATCTTTTCTAATTTCTTCCTCAAAAAAATCATTCATTCTTTTGTGGCCTTCAATATTTTTATCGGTGTTAATTTGTACTAGCATATTTTATATGATTAAAAATTAATACTAGTTTAAAGTTACGAAATTTCTTTCAATTTAGTGTAATAAATGATACAAAGTATTGTTAAAATTAATTACATTTTTTCTTGTAACGCTTTAATCTCATCTCGCAATTTTGCAGCTTGCATAAAGTCTAAATCTTTTGCCGCTTTTTCCATTGCTTTACGTTTTTCGCGTATGCGTTTTTCAATTTCCGATTTCGATAAATATTCGTTTTCTGGTTCGGCAGCTTTTAAGGCTTCTTTTTCAAAGTAAGCTGTTGAAACAGAATTATCACTCAAAGCATTACCTAAACTTTTATTTAATGCTTTTGGAACCAAATTATTTTCGGTATTGTAATTTATTTGCTTTTCACGACGATAATTAGTTTCGTCAATGGTTTGTTGCATAGATTTGGTAATCTTATCTGCATACATAATCGCTTTTCCGTTTACGTTTCTTGCGGCACGACCAACAGTTTGCGTAAGCGAACGGTGACTTCGTAAAAAACCTTCTTTATCGGCATCGATAATAGCAACAAGAGAAACTTCGGGTAAATCTAAACCTTCACGCAATAAGTTTACACCAATTAAAACATCAAATAAACCTTTGCGTAAATCTTGCATGATTTCTACACGTTCAAGCGTATCAATATCACTGTGAATATAACGACAACGAACAGCAATTTTTGTTAAGTATTTTGCTAATTCTTCTGCCATTCTTTTGGTTAAAGTAGTAACCAAAACACGTTCGTCAACTTCTACGCGTTGGTGGATTTCTTCCACCAAATCATCAATCTGATTCGCACTTGGTCTAACTTCAATAATCGGATCTAATAAACCTGTTGGGCGAATAACTTGTTCTACATAAACACCTTCGGTTTTTTGCAATTCATAATCGGCTGGAGTTGCCGAAACATAAACCACTTGGTTTTGCAGACTTTCAAATTCTTCAAACTTTAACGGACGATTATCCATAGCAGCTGGTAAACGGAAACCATATTCCACAAGATTTTCTTTCCGACTTCTATCGCCACCATACATCGCGTGAACTTGAGAAATCGTAACGTGACTTTCGTCAACAACCATTAAATAATCATCTGGAAAATAATCTAATAAACAGAAAGGTCGCGTTCCTGGCGCTCTTCCGTCTAAATAACGAGAATAGTTTTCAATTCCTGAACAATAACCCAATTCTCGAATCATTTCCAAATCGAAATTGGTACGTTCTTCTAATCGTTTTGCTTCTAAATGTTTGCCAATTTCTTTGAAATAGTCAACTTGTTTAACCATGTCTTGTTGGATTTCCCAAATGGCTTTTTGTAAAACATCTGGAGAAGTAACAAACATATTAGCTGGATAAATAGTTAGTTTTTCGTAGCGTTCGATTACTTGCGAAGTTGTAGCGTCAAAAGCTTCAATTTCTTCAATTTCATCACCAAAAAAGTGAATTCGGAACGGTTCATCAGCATAACCTGGAAATACTTCAACTATATCGCCTTTAATTCGAAAAGTTCCTGGTGTAAACTCAGCTTCTGTTCGAGCGTATAAACTTTGCACCAAACGATGTAAAAGTTTTGTTCGTGAAATTTCCTGACCGTTTTCTATTGCAATAACATTTTTTTGAAACTCTATCGGATTTCCAATTCCATACAAACACGAAACTGAAGCGACAACTAAAACATCACGACGCCCAGAAAGTAGAGCAGAAGTAGTGCTTAAACGCATTTTCTCTAATTCATCATTAATCGATAAATCTTTCTCAATGTATGTTCCGGTAACAGGAATATAAGCTTCAGGTTGGTAATAATCGTAATACGAAACGAAATATTCCACCGCATTATCAGGAAAAAACTGCTTAAATTCGGAATATAATTGCGCCGCTAAGGTTTTATTGTGCGCCAAAACTAATGTTGGCCGTTGCACTTCTTGAATAACATTAGCAACTGTAAATGTTTTACCAGAACCCGTAACTCCAAGTAACGTTTGGTATTTTTCGTCACTTAAGATTCCATCGGAAAGCTTTTTAATAGCTTGCGGTTGGTCACCAGTAGGTTTGTATTCAGAGTTTATTTGGAATTTCATTTTGAAATACGAAGTTAGAGATGCAAAGTTACAAAGTTAATCCCAACATTCCATTAAGAGTAAATCGCCATTTTCATGTTCGATAGTTACAATTCCGTCTTCAGTAACATGATTGCTGCTTCCTGTTTTGTAACCAATTGTTAACTCGTCATTATTTAACGGATAAAACAAATTTTTTGAGTGAATTCCCGTGACTTTTCCAATAGGAATTAGTGATAATTTAGTGTTTTTTGGATACCATTTATCAAATCGGTTTGGTAATAAGAAAACCTTTGAATGGTCATCTAAAATTACAATTTTTAATTGATTTCTATAACGAACAATATTGGTGATGTTTGTTATTGTGTGATCGGCTCTTTTTCCTGTTGCCCAAATTATGTTAACTGCTTTATGTCCTTTTTCGATTAGAAAATCTAAAGCTTTTTCTAAATCGGTTTTATTTTGATTAGGAGTATGAACTATTTCTAAAGGATATTGGCTTTCTAAATATTGATTTGGATTGAAACCTCTATCGAAGTCACCCAATAGAACATCTATTTTAACTCCTAATTTTAAAACTCTCTCTATAGCTGAATCTAAAACAACAACAAATGGAGACCATTCTAATAATTGTCCTATTAATTCTTCATTACACATTGCTCCGTTAGCAATAATTAATGCTGGTTCTTGATCGTCTTTAACGATATGGTGTGAAGACATTTTAAAATTTAAAAATTAGAACTACGAATTTACGCAATATTATTGAACCAAATAATCTATTTCGTCAATTTCAGATAAGTGAAAATAACCTAAAGGATAATTATCTTCATTAGTTTCGTTGATAATATTTCCGCGAAGTGTTGCTGGTGGAGTTGCAAAAGGATTTCCGCCGCCACTTCCTGCAATTGTAGTTAAAATGTTCATATAATTATGATAACCTAAAGTTACACCTTGAACACTTAAATTTAAGGTGATTCCTGGTTCTGTTTCGCTACTTCCATAAAAACCAAACATTACATTTCCTTGAAAAAATTCATCACTAACGACACCAAATTCTGGAATTTGTTTATTCGGATTTTTCACGCCCAATAAGTAATAATTATCTTCATTTCCATCATCTTGAAAAAAGTATTTTATTTGGATTGCATCATCTCCAGCTGGATCAGGAACAGTTTCTTGTTCCACATTTATAATTGGTGGAGTTGCTACAAAAATATTTGTAGAAGTATAAACTTCACTATTATAAATAACAGTAAGAGCGTAATTTTCACCAATTTGAGGAATAAAGTTTGTGCAAATGTAATTTCCAGTTGTGCCATCTTCAACAAAATTAAATGTAGTGTTTGAAGAATTTGTTACAGTTACAGTTGCTCCATTTGCAGGAAGAATTTCATTCGTGTAAAAATCATTAGTTAGACTCAATTTTATTACTTGTTCTGCTCCAGTAGTTCCGAGTTGCTGTTTTATAATTGCATCGATAACCAATTTAGGTTCGCTAGTTTCTAAGTCAATATCAACTACTTTTTCACAACTATAAAAAAGTGTTGAAAGAACTAAACATATATA
This sequence comes from Bacteroidia bacterium, assembly GCA_030431055.1. Taxonomy (GTDB): domain Bacteria; phylum Bacteroidota; class Bacteroidia; order Flavobacteriales; family Flavobacteriaceae; genus Flavobacterium. Next base: position 11,989 of record JAUIJA010000004.1, read on the forward strand.
TAAGATTTGCTTTTTCATAGCGTTAAAATTTAAAATTATAACTTACCGATGGAACAATACCAAATATTGAAAGGCGAACAGCTTCATTGTTTCCTGTATCTTGATTTTGCCTAAAATTTATAGATGCAGCGTTATATCTGCTATACAAATTATAAATTCCGAAAACCCATTCACGATCGTATTTGTGTTTTTCTTTCTTTTTAGGTGTTAAAGTTGCCGAAACGTCTAATCTGTGATAAGCTGGCAATCGATTTTCATTTCTTGAATTATAACTTGGAACAGTTACGCCTTGAAAAACATATTTCCCTGTTGGAAAAGTAACAGGCTGACCGGTTTGTAGCGTAAAACTACTACCAAATGTCCATTTTTCATTTAATTGATAACTTCCGGTTACAGCTAAATTATGGGTTTTATCATAAGCAGAACGATACCAATTTCCATTGTTAATACCGATTTCAGTTGCTGTTCTTCCTGGTGTTCGTTGCTCAGAACGTGATAAAGTATAGGAAACCCAACCGTTGAGTTTTCCAACATTTTTTCGGACTAATAGTTCTAAACCATACGAACGCATTTCTCCATTTAAAATTACTTGTTCAATAGCTTCGTTCGCAATTAAATCGGCGCCATCAATGTAATCAATTCTGTTTTTTACTTTTTTGTAATACGATTCAACTTCTAAAGTATAATTCCCATTGTTAAAATTTCGGAAATATCCTATTCCTACTTGATCTGCAATTTGTGGTTTTATATAATTATCACTTGGCGTCCAAACATCAAGTGGAGTAGGAGAAGCAGTGTTTGAAACCAACTGCATATATTGCGTCATTCTGTTATAGCCAGCTTTTACCGATTGATTATCGTTAATAGCATAAGAAACAGTAAATCGAGGTTCAAAATTTGAATATTTAGCTATTGTTTTATTTCTTCCAAAATACTTTGTTGAAGTTGGCGTAGCTTTTTCATAAATTTTTAAATCTTCGTTATATATAACTGCTTGATTATTATCGTAATAATTTATAGTCGAACTTCCTAAACGATGAAAAAGGCTATAACGTAAACCGTAAGAAATGGCTAGTTTTTTGGTTAAGTTTTGTTCAGCTTCAGCGTAAAAAGCCAATTCAAAAGCGTGTTTTTTATCTAATTGTTTATAATTTATAGAGGAATCTTCATCAATTGGATCAATTGTTCCTGGATTTAAATCGTATTTCGTTAATTGCGTTCCGTAACTTAAGGTTAGTTTATCTGATAAATAATGTTTTAAATCGTATTTAAAGTTGTAATTCTGAATATTTGAATCCCAATTAAATCCTATAAAATCTAGTTTTAATCCGTAATAATAATCACTATAAATTAACGAAGCATTTGAAAATAATTTATCTGAAAATAAATGATTCCAACGTAAATTTAAAGTTGAGTTTCCGTATGTATTGGTAAACGATTTATGGAGTGAAAAAATATCACGTCCGAAATATCCAGAAAGATATAAACTATTGTTTTTGTTGAATTTATAGTTGATTTTTGTGTTTAAATCATAAAAGTAAGCTGAGTTTTTATTATCGGTTAGTTTTAAGAAAAGATGTGCATACGAACCTCTTCCTGCAAACAGAAAAGATGCTTTTTCTTTCACAATCGGACCTTCAACAAGTAAACGACTCGAAATTAAACCAATTCCACCATTTACGCTCAATTTATTGCTATTTCCATCTTTTTGATAAATATCTAATACTGAAGAAACTCTTCCACCATATCTCGCAGGAATTCCGCCTTTATATAATTTTAAATCTTTTATTGCATCAGCATTAAAAACAGAAAACAATCCGAAAACATGAGAAGTGTTGTACAAAGTAGCTTCGTCTAATAAAACTAAATTTTGATCAGCAGCGCCACCACGAACATTAAATCCTGATTGTCCTTCGCCAGCATTGGTTACTCCGGGTAAAAAAAGCAAAGATTTAATAACATCGACTTCGCCTAAAAGAACAGGCATTTTTTTTATGGTAACAATCGACAATTTATTACTACTCATTTCTGGTTTTTGGATGTTGAGTTTGTAAATACTTTCAGTAAGTACAACTTCATTTAATTCTTGAAGATTTTCAGTTAACGAAATGTTTTGAGTTATACTTTTAGATAAATCAATTTGTAAATTAAAGTCTGTAAACCCAATGTAACTGACAATAATATTATAATTTCCTTTAGGTAATGTTAAAGAATAAAAACCATACTCGTTTGTAGTTGTTCCTGTTTGTAATTCAGGTACAGTTATAGAAACACCAATTAAAGATTCTCCAGAAATGCTATCAGTAACAGTACCACTTAAGGTGAATTTTTCTTGTGAATAGCTATAAATATGAAGCAAGAAAAAAAATATTGTAAATTTAATGTTGAGGTTTTTCAGCATGGCATATTAATTGTAATACAAAATTCGAAAATATTTTTTTAAATAATTAGCTTTGGTTGTTAATCATTGGTTAATTTGACCTATAAATTACTACTTTTTTATAGATTTGTAAAATAGATTATGAGAATTTTATACACTTTTTTCTTCTTATTTTATATACTTTCATCAATTGCGCAAATTGATAAGAAGACTATTCCTTTAAAATTGAAGTTGGAAAACCCTTACAAACCAGCTCCAGCCGATAATTCTAATTTACCATCATTAGAATACAAAAGCATTTTAGATACCGAAAATAAACCGAACCGTTATTCAATTTTACCAAAGTCGGAAGAGAAAACAAAAAGCATTTTAGATACTTCTACAGATTTTAAAAATCCTGGAGATGCAATAAAAAACAAACTTAACAGTGAAATAGCTAAAGAAGGAAGTTGGAATGATGTTTTTTTTGGAAAGTTTATAGTTACAACTTCAGCTATTATAATAAAAACTCGTGACTTTGCTGACCCTGATGGAGATAGAGTTCGTTTCTTTTTAAATAAAGATGTAATGTATTTTAACGAACTGCTTGAAGGTCAGTTTAAAACTTATGTTTTGAACTTAAGAGAAGGAGATAATGCAGTTGATATAATGGCGTTAAATCAAGGTTTAGCTGGGCCAAATACAGCTTATTTTGCCATTTATGATGAAAATGATAATCTCATTACTTCAAATGAGTGGAATTTAAAAACAGGAGTTTCTGCTAAGTTTGTAATAGAGTATCGAAAAGGATTAAAAAAATAAAAAAGGCTTTCAAATTGAAAGCCTTTTTTATTTACAGATAAAACTTATTTTAGTTCAATTTCGCTAAAATAGTATTCAATGTTTCACTTGGACGCATAGCTTTGTCAGTTAACTCAAAACTAGTGTTGTAATAACCACCAATGTTTTGAGGTTTTCCTTGTGCTGCAATTAACTCTTCATTAATTTTTGCTTCATTTGCATTTAACGCTTCAGCAATAGGACTAAAAGTTGCTTTTAATTCAGCATCTTTATCTTGGTTTGCTAATGCATTCGCCCAATATAAAGCCAAATAGAAATGCGAACCTCTATTGTCAATTCCACCAAGACGTCTCGCAGGTGATTTGTCATTTTGTAAAAACTGCTCTGTAGCATCGTCTAAAGTTTCCGATAATACTAAAGCTTTTTTGTTTCCAAAAGTTTCACCTAAATGTTCTAAAGAGACACCTAATGCTAAAAATTCACCTAATGAATCCCAACGTAAATATCCTTCTTCAATAAATTGTTCGATGTGTTTTGGTGCAGAACCACCAGCTCCAGTTTCAAATAATCCACCACCATTCATTAATGGAACGATAGATAACATTTTAGCTGAAGTACCAACTTCTAAAATTGGGAATAAATCTGTTAAGTAATCACGTAAAACATTTCCTGTAACCGAAATAGTATCTTCGCCTTTAACGATTCTTTCTAAAGAGAATTTAGTCGCTTCAACTGGTGCAAGAATACGAATATCTAAACCAGTAATATCGTGATTTTTTAAATATTTGTTTACTTTTTGAATGATTTGGTTGTCGTGCGCTCTGTTTTCATCTAACCAGAAAATTGCAGGAACTCCAGTTGCTTTAGCTCTGTTAACTGCTAATTTAACCCAGTCTTGAATAGGCGCATCTTTTGTTTGACACATTCTGAAAATATCTCCAGCTTCAACGCTTTGTTCCATCATAACATTTCCGTTAGCATCTTTTACTTTTACAGTTCCATTCGCTGTCATTTGAAAAGTTTTGTCATGCGAACCATATTCTTCAGCTTTTTGCGCCATTAAACCTACATTAGAAACACTTCCCATTGTTCTTGGGTCTAATGCGCCATTTGCTTTACAAAACTCGATAGTAGCATCATATACACCAGCATAACATCTATCTGGAATAATTGCTTTTGTGTCTTGAGATTTTCCATCTTTATTCCACATTTGTCCTGAATTACGAATCATTGCTGGCATAGACGCATCAATAATTACATCAGAAGGAACGTGTAAGTTAGTAATTCCTTTATCAGAATTTACCATTGCTAAATCAGGACCATTCTCCATAGCTGTTTTTAAAGCAGTTTCTACTTCAGCTTGTTTTGCATGTCCTTGAATTTTATCATAAACATCTCCAAGTCCGTTTTTAGTATTTACGCCTAATTCTTCAAAAAGCGAAGCGTATTTTTCAAAAACATCTTTAAAATAAACTTCAACAAAAGCACCAAATAATAATGGGTCTGATACTTTCATCATAGTAGCTTTTAAGTGTACCGAAAATAAAACACTTTTTACTTTAGCGTCTTCAACTTGTTCTGCAATAAAAGTTTTTAATTTAGCCATGTTCATAACAGAAGAATCAATAATTTCTCCAGCTTGTAATGGTGTAGCTTCTTTTAAGGTTGTAGTATTTCCATTTGCATCTGTAAATTCAATTGCAAAAGTTCCTGCATTTTCAGCAGTAACTGATTTTTCAGAACCATAAAAATCACCTTCGTTCATACTAGAAACATGAGATTTAGAGTCACTTGTCCAAGCTCCCATTGAGTGTGGGTGTGCTTTAGCGTAGTTTTTAACCGCTTTTGGTGCTCTTCTGTCAGAATTTCCTTCACGTAAAACTGGATTTACAGCAGAACCTAAAACTTTTGCATACGCTGCTTTTACTACTTTTTCTTCATCTGTTTTTGGGGCTTCAGGGAAATTAGGAACTGCATAACCTTGTGATTGTAGTTCTTCTATTGCTTCTTTTAATTGTGGTACAGAAGCAGAAATATTTGGAAGTTTAATAATATTAGCTTCTGGAGTTTTGGCTAATTCTCCTAATTCTGCTAAATGATTTCCTATTTTTTGTTCTTCTTTTAAATATTCTGGAAAATTTGCTAAAATTCTTCCAGCCAATGAAATATCACGAGTTTCTAAAGTAATTCCAGCGGGTTTTGAAAAAGCTTTAACAATTGGCAAAAAAGAATGTGTTGCAAGCATTGGAGCTTCATCGGTAATAGTATAAATAATTTTAGGTTGATTTGACATATAGTTTGATTTTTATTTAGATGTAAAAATTTAAAAGTCACGCAAATATAAGAAAATAATGAAGATTTTTCTGGTGATTAGACAAGTCTATTAGACATTATTTAGAAATTCATAAATTATGATTTTCATTTTACGAATTTGATAAAATTTGAACTAATTTTTTAGCAATAAAAAAAGGTTGGACAATTTATCCAACCTTTTTTATACGCTTTAAAGTGAAGATTAGTATCTTCTTTCTTTGATTTTAGCTTTTTTACCAGTAAGTTCTCTGAAGTAGAAAATACGAGCTCTACGAACTTTACCTCTTTGGTTAACTTCAATTTTTTGTAAAGCTGGCATGTTGATTGGGAAGATACGCTCAACACCAATTGAACCAGACATTTTACGGATAGTGAAAGTTTCAGTTGCACCAGAACCTCTTCTTTGGATTACAACACCTTTGAAGAACTGAGTTCTAGTTTTTTCACCTTCTTTAATTTCATAGTACACAGTAATTGTGTCTCCTGAGTTAAATTCAGGGAAATCTTTTTTTGCTACAAATTCGCTGTTTACGAAATCTACTAAATTAGCCATTATTTTCTAATATAAATTGTTGAATCAGAATAACATACACGTACTTCGCCAGAGGTTAATCCAAAAGTGGATGCAAAATTAATAAATAATTATCAATTTCTATTAATAAATATTATTTTTTTAGTCGTCTAATAAATCTGGGCGTCTTTCTTTTGTGTGTTCATAAGCTTTTTGTTCGCGCCATTTATCTATTTCAGGAAAATTTCCACTTAATAAAATATCTGGAACTTTAATTCCTTTATATTCTGCTGGTCTGGTATAAATAGGATGCGAAAGTAAATTATCTTGAAAACTATCAGTTAATGCTGAAGTTTCATTACTTAATACACCAGGAATTAATCTTATTAGTGCATCGCAAAATACAATAGCTCCAATTTCACCACCACTAAGCACATAATCGCCAATTGAAATTTCTTTTGTAATGTGCATATCTCGAATACGTTGATCAACACCTTTGTAATGTCCGCAAAGAATAATAATATTTTCTAGCATTGACATTGAATTAGCCATTTTTTGATGTAAAGTTTCTCCGTCAGGCGTCATGTAAATGACTTCGTCGTATTCTCGTTCCGATTTTAATTTTGTAATGCATAAATCGATTGGCTCAACCATCATTACCATTCCAGCTCCACCACCAAATTGATAATCGTCTACATTTTTATGTTTGTTTGTGCTATAATCTCTTAAATTGTGGAAATGAACTTCAACTAAGCCTTTATCAATGGCGCGTTTCATTATTGAACCTTCGAATGGACTTCGTAATAAATCGGGTAAAACGGTAATTATATCAATTCGCATCTGTACTTATTGCAATTTTAGAATGCAAATGTACAAAGTTTCTAAACACCAAATTGCTTGAGGTGATTATCTAAATAATTATAAACTAAATTATCCCATTCTTTGTAAGTCATTCTACCCCAAAAAGGATGATGTAAGGAGATTACAGCATGTTTTCCTTGATTTCCAATGCGATTTATTTTTTGAATAAGCTCTAGTTTTAAATCTAAAATATTTAATTCTTTAGGAGATTTTCTATAATAATAATCGTGACTTTCTTGTGTGAGTGCATTTTTAATGAAATAATTTTTTAAAAATATATTCAAAGATTTTTTAAAACCACTTACTTTGATGTCTTGTTTGCCAAATGCAATATCTAATTCGACAAGCATTTGTCTATAAAGCATTTCTGCTGTTAGATTTCCTTCTAAAGTTTTAGAATTTTCTTCTAGCAAATCAATTCTTTTAATTAATTCGCGATTGTCATAAGAATTGTAAATACTTTTCATAAGCCATTTTTTTAAATTTAACATTGCATGTAAGGTCAAGAAAACCATTAAAATATTGAGTTAAAAAAATCAGGATAGTGAAAATATTGAATTTCAGGTTTTTAACTATAAAAAATCGATAAACTCCTTAAATTTTAGATGATAGTTTATAATTGATGTAATTTTATATGTATTTGTTTTTGAAGTTGTTAAATGTTAAATTGCTTTAAATGATGATCTAAGTGCATGTAATGTAATTTATCCCATTCTTCAAAAGTCATTTTCCCAAAAAATGGATGGTTTTGATTTTTAATTGCATTATGACCTTTTGAAGCAAATATTTTTACTTTGTCAATTAATTCGTTTTTGGTTGTTTCAAAATCATCTTTTTCTGTTCGAATAAAAGATGGTGCAGTTGGACTATTCTTTTTGAATTCTGGAGAATTTAAAATTTTAGATTTGAGCATTTAACCTAAAAGTCGCATCATAAAGTTTGCCTTTAAAGGTGTAGAACCAAAAGCAAGATCAATTGGAACTTGACAATGACTAAGCATTTGGTCAACTGTCATTTTTCCCCATTGTGCTTTAGAATTAGATGTTAATTTTTGAATGCGCTCAATTATTTGATTATTATCTTCTAGATTGTAAATAGATTTTATATTAAAATTTTTTGGTTGTGCTTGAAATAAAAACAATAAAAAAAATCCATAAGAAAGAAAATGTCCTGACTTATGGATTTTTTTATTGAGATTTTTTATCCTTATGGATTAGTTGACCACAATGAAGCACCTTTTAACATGGCTCTTCTTGGTAATTTTAATCCTGCTACTATAAGTTCTGCAAAATCTTCTGGTTGTAAAACAGTTTCTACATCTTCTTTTTTAGCGATTCCTAATGAAATTGACATATCTGAAGCAATGGTACTTGGCGTTAAAGTACAAACACGAATATTATTCTTACGCATTTCTTTCATTAAAGCTTCTGATAATCCTATTACAGCAAATTTAGATGCCGAATAAGCCGAAGTATTAGCATTACCAGTTAAACCAGCAGTAGACGACACATTGATGATATCACCTTGATTTTTAGCAATTAAATGCGGAAGTACTTCTTTAGTAACATAATACATTCCCATAACGTTTGTTTGAATGATGTTTGACCAGGTTTCAACTTCCATTTCGTTAAAAGAACCAAAAGCAGCAATTCCAGCATTATTAATTAAAATATCAATTGTTTCAAATGATGAAATGATTGATTGAATTCCTTTTTTTACGTCATCATAGTTTCCAACATCAAAAACGGCATAAGTTGCGTTAACACCTAAGCTTTTTAGTTCGTTAACCGTAGCAACTAATTGATCCTCATTTCTTCCTGTAATAGCAACATCAACACCTTCTTTTGCTAGTGCAACAGCAGTAGCTTTACCAAGTCCTTTGTTTCCTCCAGTAATTAGTGCTTTTTTTCCTTTTAAATTTTCCATATATTATTTTTTTATTGAAGTTATATTAAAAACCATTGGAATTTTATTTTCCAAGTGTTTTATTCTAAATTTTCCTTTTTCAAATTCTATTGTTTCGTTGAAACAGTTATAAGGTGAATAATCATATTCATTGAAATGTTGAATTTCAAGCCCATTTTTAATCAAACTTGTGAAAACTTCTGAAAGTGAATGATTCCAACCTACATAATTAGTTTGAATATTAGCTTCTTTATTAGCGTAAGTTCCTGTATTGGTTTCAATAATTTTTTTTTCGTTGTGATAATGATATTTTATTTCTTTAAAATCATCATCAAACATCCAAATAACAGGGTGAAATTCTACAAAAATAAATTTTCCGTTTGGTTTTAGACTTTTTGAAATAATCTCTGCCCATTTATCTAAGTCTGGCAACCAACCGATAGTTCCGTAACTTGTGTAAACGATGTCAAATTTTCCATTTATGTTTTCTAAAGTGTCATAAACATTACAGCAAATAAACTGAGCATCAAGATCAAGTTGGTCATTAATTTTTTTGGCAGTTTCAATAGCTTTATCAGAAATGTCGATACCAGTAACTTTTGCGCCCATTCTAGCTAAAGACAAGCTGTCTTGTCCAAAATGACATTGTAAATGCAAAATAGATTTTCCTTTAACATCTCCAAGAAGTTTTAAATCAATTTCCGGAATAGAATTTTTTCCTTTTAAAAAAGCTTCTTGATTATAAAAATCAGATTCTAAATGAATATCAACTCTGTTGTTCCAAGCTTTTTTGTTGATGTTAAAATAATCTTGTTCGTTCATTTTAATAAGTATTAGTTTTTTTCATAAAGAAGAAAACTAAGATAGATAAAATACCAAAAATTGAAAATCCTATAAATAGCGGTAATACTGATGTATCAACAAACTCTCCTATGTAATTAGCAATAGGAACAGCTAAAACTGTAGAGATAAAACCATTGATAGCGGCACCAATTCCAGCAATATGTCCAAGAGGTTGCATAGCCAAAGCACGTAAATTTCCAAATAAAAAGCCTACTGCAAAAAACTGAATGGCAAAAAATATCACCAATATGTATATTGAAGGATTTGCGCTATTCCAAAATAAAATTACGTACAACAACGAGGTAATCGTATAGGAAATGGCAGCAGTAAAGGCTATACGGAACATACCATATTTCTCTACTAATTGACTATTAAAAAAAGTAGCAATTCCGACAGAAATGGCCAAACTAGCAAAAATATACGGATACATTTCTGCCATTTTGTATTGTTTTTCAAATATTTGTTGCGAAGTACTTAAATATACCATAAACGAACCTGTAATAAAACCTGAAACAAAAGTATAAGCAACAGCTTCTTTTTGTTTAAAGAAAGCTTTTGTACCTGTTATGAAAATATTAGGTTTAAATAGAATTTTATTTTCTGCTTTTAAGGTTTCGGGTTGTCTATAATAAAACCAAATGATGACAACTACACCAAATATTAAATTGAAATAGAAAACGGAATGCCAATGAAAAAAGCTTGTTAAAAAAGCACCAAGTGTAGGAGCAATAACTGGGATTAAAATAAAAAACATGGTAATTATTGACATAATTTTTGCCATGTAATTACCGCTGTAAGAATCGCGAATCATCGACATTGTTAGGCTTCGTGGAGCTGAAAGTCCAAATCCTTGTAAAATACGTCCGAAAACCATCATTTCGAAGCTTTCGGTAAAAATGCAAATCAAGCTTGCAATTATAAAAATGAAAAAACCAACGTAAACAACTGGTTTTCGTCCAAAACTATCAGAAAGCGGTCCGAAAACTAATTGACCAAATCCAATTCCCAAAAAAATCATGGTTATGAGTAATTGGTTGTCTTTTGGATTTGTTACATTTAACGATTTTCCAATTTCGGCTAATGATGGTAATAATGCGTCGATAGATAAAGCAACGAGCGACATTAATGATGCCATTAAAGCGATAAATTCGAAGTTAAAGGCTTTGTTTTTTTGCATTGCACAAAATTAGGCAACATATTCAAGTATGGGAATAATTTAACGTTAATTTGTTGCCAATTTTCTATTGAAGGTCTAAATACAGTTATAATTAATTTTAGTGAAAAAATATTAGTATTTTTGCAGTCGAAATAAAAAAACAAAAGAAATGCAAGACGGAATTTACGCAAAATTTAATACCTCAAAAGGAAGTATTTTAGTAAAATTAACTCACGATAAAACACCTGGAACAGTAGGAAACTTTGTAGGTTTAGCTGAAGGTCAGTTAGAAAATGATGTAAAACCAATGGGAAAACCTTACTATGACGGATTAAAATTTCACCGTGTAATTCCAGATTTTATGATTCAAGGTGGTTGTCCACAAGGGACTGGAGTTGGCGGACCAGGTTATCAATTTGACGATGAATTTCATCCAGAATTAAGACACGATGGTCCTGGAGTTTTATCTATGGCAAATGCAGGTCCAGGAACAAATGGTTCTCAGTTTTTTATTACTCATGTTGCAACAGATTGGTTAGACGGAAAGCATACTGTTTTTGGAAATGTAGTAGAAGGGCAAGACGTAGTTGATAGCATTGCACAAGGAGATGACATTGAATCAATCGAAATTGTTAGAGAAGGAGAAGAGGCTAAAAACTGGAATGCGATTGAAGCATTTAGAAAATTTGAAGGTTCTCGTGAAGCACGTTTAGCAGAAGAGAAAAAACAAGCAGAAGAAGCATTAGAAAAATTAGCTGCTGGTTTTCAAAAAACAGAAAGTGGATTGCGTTACCAAATCATTCAAAAAGGAAATGGTAAACAAGCTGAAAAAGGAAAAACAGTTTCAGTTCATTACCAAGGAGCTTTAGATAACGGACAAGTTTTTGATTCTTCATACAAAAGAAAGCAACCTATCGATTTTACCTTAGGTGTTGGTCAAGTAATCGAAGGTTGGGACGAAGGAATTTCACTTTTAAAAGTGGGAGATAAAGCACGTTTTGTTATTCCTTCATATTTAGGATACGGCGCAAGAGGCGCAGGCGGAGTTATTCCTCCAAACGCAACTTTAGTTTTCGATGTAGAATTAATGGATGTTAAATAAGGATTCATTGTTTTAAATAATTAAATCCCAAAAAGTGTTTTTTTGGGATTTTTTGTTTTTGGTCTGCTTTTTGATTTTGTACTTTTACTAAAATTTTTCAAATGAAGAACTTTCTATCTATTCTCTTTTTCCTTTTTTCAATTTTTTCAATCGGGCAAATTCAACATTGCGGATACGATTTTACTTCGTATATCGTAGTTGATGTTCATAAAAATGGAGTAAAAGAAAATGTAAAAGATTTACGAATTACAATTGTAAATGAAGACGGAAAGGAAATTTTAAATATCAACAACGCTTACAGTTGGAAAAAAGCAAATGAGCCTTTAGTTTTTACACAAAATTACTTAGTAAGTAAAGAAGGAGAAAAGGAGCGCTATTTCTTTCCGTATGCGGAAGACCAATACTTTTTATCGGTAACAAATACATTTCCTGCAGAAAATTTCAGTGTGAAAATTGAAGATAAAAGCGGAAAATATCCAACTCAAATCATTCCATTACAAAGTTACAATATGTATATTTTGTGTTCTTCGGAAAACCAAAAAGCTAAAATGTTTGGCAGAAGAACCAATAGTCCAGTTGAGGTGGTTTTGGAAAACAGATAAACTTTAAAGAATCAAGTAAATCAAGTCGGCTAAAAGTAAAGCCTGTAAGACAAAAATAAAAATGTCTATATTTTTTTTGTAATAATAAGAAAACGCCATACTAGTTAATACTAATAAAGGAAAAATAAGACCAGATAATATTCTTAAAGAATAATAAGATTTAATAGTAGATGTTGTTGGTTTATACCAATTTACCTCTTTAAAAACTAGAGAAACAGAGTAGTCTACTTTGTTATTTTTCCAATTTGATTTTACAAAGTCCTTTGTTACTAAAAATTGATGCTTATTTGTAGTTAATTCATATGAAAAATGATAGTTTTTTGCAGCATTATAATATTGTTGTTTTTCTTTTTTAATTGCAATAATATCTTTAGTAAAAACTTTCCCAGGAAGAGTAAAGTCGGTAATTATTATAACTGCAATTAAGCTAAAAAGTATAAATATTTTATGACGCACTTTGTGTTTTTTAAAAAGTTAGTTAATCTACTTCAAATCACTTAAAATTTCTTCTTTTCTAAATTTTACCATTCGAATGATTAAATCTTTTGGTAACGGTTTATTAAATGGGAATTGAACCGAACCTTTTCCTTGTTTATATTCTTTTAGTTCATCTTTATAATGCCCAACAGTAGTAGGGAATGGATAAAAGCTTATATATTTAGCATAACCAGCCATCATAATTTGTTGGTCGCTTTTTCCATTGGGAACTAATCTAAAACTTGGAACTTTATAATTTATAACTTCTTCAACGCCTGGCGCTGCTTCTTTAATAATACTACGCAATCCTTCTAAGACTATTTGTGTTTCTTTAGGTTGATTTGTAATATAATTGTCAATAGTTGTAAAAGTTGGCATTGGTCCTTTCTTCCCTTAGTTTACTTTTTAGGTAAATACAATTTCATTTTATTTATTTCAACCGCATCTAAATGTCCCATTTTACTTTCATCTTTAGTAATTAAATGCATGTGTAAAAAAGAATCGTGATGTGTGAAAACCCCTTTATGTTCGGTTGAGAAAAAACCTATTATTTCAACTTCTTCATTTTGTAACGGATAATTTGTTTGTCCTTGATGTGCTTCTTCTGGCGATGAAACTTGAGTTCCTTCTGGTAAATTTTGAATATGTATAATAGCGCTAGAAACTTTTCCGATTAATTTAAAAGTAAAAGGTCTTTTAAAATTAGTAGTTTTCTTATCGATATATTTTTCTAGATCTTGACTGTTTTTAATATTTGTAGGCAATTCTTCTTCAATCCATTCAGTAACATTGCCGTAAACAAAAAATGGAGCAGTAGCATTAAATTGCTTTTCAACAACCATAGTTGAGTCTGAAGTTACTTTAGAAACATAACTTTTACCATTATTAATCAATAATTCACCTCTAAGAAAAGATAGCGGACCAATTCCATAAAGTCCGTTTTTATCTGTAATTGTGTCGAGGTTAATACTACTTCCTAATTCGCCTTTCCACATGACATTTTTCATAGCTCCAACAACTTTAATACTAGAATACGTTGTTGCTTCATTAGTTGTATTTTCTTTTTTTGACGAATTACAACTGATTATTCCAATTGTGATTATTCCGAATGTTATTCTTTTTAGTAACATTTATTTATAATTTTTTAGTCTTTATCTTAAGCTGAAATAGAAGATTCGGACGTAGTCAATATGCTACGTAATTTCAGTTATAGATTGTTGTACACCGTTTTTTTTCAGTTCAAATAATATTTCTATTTTTCTTAAGCTACACTTATTGTTTTCCACTAGGAACTTCATACATAGTTTCCACAATTTCGACCTTAGGGTGTTTTTTAGTGTATTCATTAATTACGAGCTCACTTATTTTTGAGGCCTCATCTAAGCTATAAACGATTTCCAACTCAAACATATGATTGGAGTCTTTAATGTCGACTAATTGAATCGTGAAACGATTTACTGTACGCCACTCTGGTACTATTTTTAATGATGCAGACCAACGTAAATTTTGTAACTTATTAAGTTTCGGTTCTAACTTATTTTTAAAACCATTCCATTTACTACCATTAACGTATTTTTGGATATTAGTAATTGAGTCTGCTTTCATAAGATCTCTTGTAAAGTCATGTAACTCAATAAATCGCTTACGTTTTAGCTTATTGTCTAGATGCTGAGTGTTAAAAACACCAAATAAACGGTTATACTCTGAACAGGCTTGTGAAAGATATAAATTTAGATATCCATCGTATAAATGATTTTTAATACCATTCTTTGCCAATTTTTTCTGATGCCTTACACTTTCATTAGCTGACTCTAGTCCTTTTTTAAGTGTTAACATAGTTGCTTGTCTTGAATGCATGTCTTCTATAGCGATTTCACTTTGTTCAATCTGTTGGCATATAAAATTTGCTTTAGCATTCAAGTAAATGTCTGTTCCATATTGTACATGTTGAGCAAAAAATAATCCTGGAAGAAAAGACAGAAGTAATAGAAGTTTCATTTGTGTGTTTTATTGATGATTTAGACTATACTTATTTGTTGTTTTAGTTTGAAGATATAAAATTTAGTTCAATTTTTATTGGGTTGGTTAAAATTACTTACAACGACCTGCTAAACGCAGTTCTATATTTTTGAGTAAATGTAAGAAATTTACTTGTTTGTTGCCTTCCACTTAATATTACAACCAATGCTCGGTTTTTGGTTTTCGTTTATTTTTCGGTTGTAAATAACAGCATCAATAGCATTGCGTAAATCGCTTCCGCTAATAGGTATTCCGTTTCCAGGACGAGAATCATCTAATTGTCCGCGATACACTAATTTATCTTGGTTGTCAAACAAATAAAAATCGGGCGTACAAGCGGCATCATAAGCTTTTGCTACTTCTTGGGTTTCGTCATACAAATACGGGAAATCTATTTTTTCTTCTAGTGCAAAATCAGCCATTTTATCGGGCGCATCTTGCGGATAATTTTCAACATCATTACTCGAAATGGCTACAATTCCAACTCCTTGAACGCGATAATCGTTAGCAATCATTACAATTTCTTCAATTACATGTAACACAAACGGACAATGATTGCACATAAAAATAACCAAAGTTCCTTTTTCACCTTTAATTTTATCGAAAGTGAAATTTTCGTTGAAATTGGTTGCTGGTAAATTGAAATTTGGAGCACTTGTTCCAAGTGGAAGCATGTTTGAAGGAGTTCGAGCCATAATAAGTAGTTAGATTAGTGTTTAATTATTATACGCTAAGAAATTAAGAATGTTACAAAAGCGTTGAAAATTCTTATTTTTGAATAACAAATTCGTCAGTTCGAGTAACGAAGTGTATCGAGAACTTTTTTGTAAAAATCTACTAGAATTGACGTAAATAAATTTTTAAATTTAAAAGAATGATAAAAGAAGAAATTAGTTGGTCAGATTTTGAAAAAATAGATATTCGTGTAGGAACTATTATTGCTGTTGAAGATTTTCCAAAAGCGCGACGACCAGCGTATAAATTAACAATTGATTTTGGAGAGGAAATAGGTGTAAAAAAATCATCGGCGCAAATTACAAATCGCTATACAATGGAAGATTTACAAGGCAAACAGATAATAGCAGTTGTTAATTTTCCGAAGAAGCAAATTGCTAATTTTATGAGCGAATGCATAGTTTTAGGAATTGTAGGTAATGATAATGATGTAGTTTTATTATCGCCTAATTTTAAAGTAGCAAACGGATTGAAAATAGCATAAAAAAAGTCCAACATTCGTTGGACTTTATATTTTAATAAAACGTTCCGATTAAATATCGTCGAAACTTACATCAGTAAAACTTTCTGTAGAAGAACTACTTTCTTCAGTAGTAAAGCTTTCTCTTTTAAAATCTTTTTGATGTCTTTCAGAAATTACTTCTTCACCTTTTTCATTAATAACAAAGTTTGTCATTTCTTCTAAGATTTCACTAAAAGCGGCAAAATCTTCTTTGTATAAATAGATTTTGTGTTTTTTAAAGTGGTATGAACCATCTTCTTCAGTAAATTTTTTACTTTCAGTAATTGTAATGTAATAGTCGTTTGCTTTAGTAGATCGTACATCGAAGAAATATGTTCTTCTACCAGCTCTCAATACTTTAGAAAAGATTTCTTCCTTTTCTAACATGTCATTGTCTCTCATAATCCAATCTTTCAATTAGTAGTTTTGTGTTTCAAAAATCTAAAAAAAAATATAATAAACCAATTTTTTAATTAATTTCTTTTTCCGAAAGTTGCTTTAAGTAAAGTTCTTTGTAATAACCTTCGGTTTCTACTAATTGATTATGAGTGCCTTGCTGAATAATTTTTCCGTCTTCCAGTATGATTATTTTATCGGCATTTTTAATAGAAGAAATTCTGTGACTAACAATAATGGTTGTTTTATTTGCACTATGTTGAGCCAAGTTATTCAAAATAGCTTCTTCGGTTTCAGTGTCTACTGCGCTTAGACAATCGTCGAGTAGAAGAATTGGCGCTTCCTTAATCAATGCTCGAGCTATAGAAACACGCTGTTTTTGTCCGCCTGAAAGTGTAATTCCGCGTTCGCCTAAAACCGTATCGTAACCATTTTTAAAGTCGATAATATTATGATGAACATTAGCTTTTTTAGCAACATCTTCAATTTCTTCATCGGTTGCGTTTTCTTTACCAAATTTGATATTGTTTTTAATAGAATCGGAAAATAAAAAAGCATCTTGTGGAACTACACTAATTTGATTTCTTAAATCGTATAGGTTTAGTTTTTTAGTGGATTTTCCGTCGATTAAAACTTCTCCGTTTGTAGTATCGTATAATCGGCTAATTAATGCTAAAATTGAAGATTTACCTGAACCTGTTTTTCCTAAAACACCAAGTGTTTCTCCTTTATTTAAGCTGAATGAAACATCTTTTAAAGCTTCAATATTGGTGTCGTCATATATAAAGGAAACATTTTTAAATTCGATATTTCCATGTATTTCAGAATGACTAGAATTGGTGTTTTTAATATCGGGTTGTTCTTTTAAAAACTCGTTTATTCTAGCTTGAGATGCTTCTGCTTCTTGTATTAAAGAGGAAACCCAACCTAAAGATGCTACTGGCCACGTTAACATATTGATGTACAGCATAAACTGAGCAATTTTACCCAAATTGTCAATTTCTGTACTTCCTTCCATGTACATTAATCCACCAAAATAAATCACAACTAAATTACTCAATCCTATTAATAATATCATTAACGGACCAAATAATGAATGAACTTTGGCTAAACTTAAGGCTTTAGTTTTACTGTCGAGTGTTAAGGTGTTAAATTCGTCTAATTTTTGCGATTCTATTGCATATGCTTTAATAACTCTAATTCCTGAAAACATTTCTTGTGCAAATGAAGAAAGTGTAGATAAATTCTTTTGAAATAAGCTACTTCGTTTATGAATTTCAGAGCTTATTTTGAAAATTCCGTACGACAGAAAGGGTAGTGGAAGTAAAGAGTAAAAAGTAAGCTTGGGAGAAATGTTATACATGAAAATAATTACCGTAGTAAATCGGATAATTGTATTAATAGAATACATTACTGCTGGGCCAACATACATACGGACTTTACTAACGTCTTCACTTATGCGATTCATTAAATCTCCTGTGCGATTTCTTTTGTAGAAACTTTGTGATAATGCTTGATAATGTTGATAAATTTCGTTTTTTAAATCAAATTCAACATAACGAGACATTACAATTAAAGTTTGACGCATTAAGAAGGTGAAAAAACCAGCAATTGTAGTAGCACCAAGTATCAATAAGATATTTTTAAGTAAATCGAAAGAAATCTCACTAATAGCAACATTTTCTTTCTTTACATATTCTTCAATAATTTTAATAGAATCTCCTACAAATTCTGGAGTAAGTAAAGCAAATAGTTGTGCTATTATGGTGATTAAAATTCCAGCTAAAAACCGAAACTTATATTTTATAAAATATTTATTTAAATGTTGTAATTCTTTCATTTAGCTAGATAAAAAGCAAGTTTTTGGCAAAATTATAAATTAAAAAACAATGTTTCTCTAATTTTTGTTTTCTCTTAACAAATTACATTTTGTTATTATATTCTTAAAAATACTTTACAATATTGAAAATCTTTAAAATTATACGTAATATTGCACTACATTTTTGAATAATTATCAACACACATAAACATGACAGGAGATATAATTAAAGCAAACGAACTTCAGAAAGTTGATCCAGTATTTGGTCAAGTTTCTTTTGATGGTCATGAGCAAGTTGTTTTTTGCCACGACAAAGATACTGGTTTAAAAGCAATAATTGGTATTCACAACACAGTTTTAGGTCCAGCATTAGGTGGAACTAGAATGTGGAATTACCGCAACGAATGGGAAGCGTTAAACGATGTTTTACGTCTTTCTAGAGGAATGTCTTTCAAATCTTCAATTTCAGGATTAAATTTAGGTGGAGGTAAAGCCGTAATCATTGGCGATGCTAAAACGCAAAAAACACCGGAATTAATGCGTCGTTTTGGTCAATTTGTTGACTCTTTATCTGGGCGTTACATTACTGCAGAAGATGTAGGAATGGAAACAAAAGATATGGATATTGTAAGAGAAGTGACAAAGCATGTAACTGGAATTTCTGAAGCAAAAGGTGGTTCAGGGAATCCTTCTCCTATAACAGCTTACGGTGTTTTTATGGGGTTAAAAGCTGCTGCAAAGTATCAATTTGGAACGGATAATTTAGAAGGTAAAAAAGTATTAGTTCAAGGAATTGGTCACGTAGGTGAAGTTTTAGTACAGCACTTAACAGAAAATGGAGCAACGGTAACAATTTCAGACATTAACGAACAGCGTTTACACGATGTTGGTTCTAAATACGGAGCAAAAATCTTTACAGGAACAGATTTATATTCTGCCGATGTAGATATTTATGCGCCTTGTGCTTTAGGAGCAACAATTAACGACGATACAATTGATAAGTTAAAAGCAAAAGTTATCGCTGGTGCTGCTAACAATCAGTTGGCAAACGAAGTTAAACACGGTCAAATTTTAAAGGAAAAAGGAATTTTATATGCTCCTGATTTCTTAATTAATGCTGGTGGAGTTATTAATGTATATTCTGAACTTGAAAACTTAACAAAAGCTCAAGTAATGGAAAAAACAGAAAATATCTATAATACAGCATTAGAAATTTTTGATTTTTCTGATAAGAATAATGCAACAACTCACGCTGCAGCATTATCAATCGCTCAAAAGCGTATAGACGATAGAAAAAAAGAATTACAAAACCAGTAATTTTTGAATAATATTGTATTTTTGCAAAGCGAAAGAAATTAATCTTTCGCTTTCTTAATTTTAAAAGTTCTTATTCAATATGTTAAACAGGAGACATATTCGTATTAAAGTTATGCAAAGTATTTATGCTATGCATCAACACGAGTCAGATGACTTAGGAAAAGAAGAGAGATTCTTATTTCAAAGTATCGAAAACATGCAAGATTTGTATTTATTAATGCTTTCTGCATTAATGGAAATTCGAGCTAAAGAGGAAGAATATTTAGAAGTTTCTTCAAAAAAGCATTTGGCTACAAAAGAAGAACGCAATCCTAATAAAAAATTCATTCAAAATGCTGTTTTGTTATCACTATCAAATTCTGAAGTGATAAACGAAGCAATTGAAGAACACAAAATTTCTAACTGGAAACAAAACGATGATGTTATTTTGTTTTTATTAGAAGCAATTAAAGAAAGTACGGTTTATCAAAGATATATGAGCAAACCGGTTGGAACTTTTAAAGACGAAAAGTATTTTATTGCAGATTTGTTTTCTGAAGTAATTGCGCCAAACGAAAAGTTATACGATTATCTAGAAGATAATAAACTAACTTGGTTAGACGATTTACCTTTGGTAAATACTTTTGTTTTAAAGCAAATTAAAGGTTTCAAATCTGAAAATGAAACGTTTCGTTTTTCAAATCTTTACAAAGATGAAGATGATAGAGATTTCGTAAAGAATTTATTCAGAAAAACAGTTTTAAACGAAGTTGAATTGTCTAAAGAATACATCGATAAAACGCCAAATTGGGATGCTGATCGTATTGCTGAATTAGATACTATTATCTTAAAAATGGCAATTTGCGAATTGTTAAAATTTCCATCAATTCCGGTAAAAGTTACTATTAATGAATATCTTGAAATTGCTAAAGAATACTCAACACCAAAAAGTAGTATCTTTATCAACGGAATTTTAGATAATTTAGTTAAAGATTTTCAAAAAGAAAATAAATTAGCAAAAGCAGGTAGAGGATTATTATAAACCAAAATCTATTATAAATGAAAAAAGTAGTAAGTTTAGTAACAGTTTCTATGGTTTTACTTTTAAGCTCGTGTAACCAAACACCAAAAAGTAAAATTACAGATGAAGATATGAAAGCTGTCGAAGCACAACAAGCATTAGTTGGTAAATTACCAAAAATAGAATTCGATAAAATTGAACATAATTTTGGAGTTATTAATGAAGGCGATGTTGTAGAAACTGAATTTATGGTAAAAAATGTAGGAGAAAGCGATTTAATTATTGCAAATGCTAAAGGAAGTTGTGGATGTACAGTTCCTAATCCACCAAAAGAGCCAATTGCTCCAGGAGATTCTGCGCCTATTAAAGTTACGTTTAATTCGTCAGGGAAACCAGGGAATCAAAGTAAAACTGTTACATTAACGACAAATACTGAAAATGGTCGTGAAACATTTACAATTAGAGCAGAAGTTACACCTAAAAATAAATAAAAAGTAAAGTTATGAGTACAACACTAATTATTCAGTTGCTATTAATGGTAGCAATTTTCTATTTTTTATTAATTCGTCCAAACCAACAACGTGCTAAAAAAGAAAAAGCTTTTGAAGCAGGTGTGAAAATTGGCGATAAAATTATAACAAAAGCTGGAATTCACGGAAAAATAGCTGAATTAGGAGAAACAACTATTGTTATTGAAACAATGGCGGGAAAAATTAAAATGGAGCGTTCTGCAATTTCTATGGAAATGAGCGCAAAATTGAACGAGAAGAAGTAATCTACTTTTTTAGATGCTGAATCAAGTTCAGCATGACATCAACGATATTTATCATTAAGACCTTTACCTTCAATAAGTAAAGGTTTTATTTTTTCTAAACGTGAAAGTTTAGTTTTTTCTTGCTTTGCAGATTCTATATGTTCTAAATATTCTCGTTGTTTGTATGGAGTTAAAGCTTCAAATTGCGCTTTCAATTCTGGATTTTCTTTTAAGAATTTTTCAAATAATTCCGATTGTATCGCTTTTTTCTTTTGCGGTTTTACAGCTAATCCTTTTTCTTCAATTTGTATCGCTTCTTTAATGTAAGCTAGAATTGTTTTTTCATCAATTTCATCTTTCGATTGAAAACGCATTTGTCGTAAAGCTTTGGTTGTTCCTTCTTGCGCATTAATTAGAAGTTTTTTTTCATCTTTCAAGAAAACTCCGTTAAAAAACCAAATTCCGAAATAAGATTTAAATCCGCCAATTCCTAGAACATTTTTTCCATTATATGTATAAACAGGACCGCCCCATTTTGTTGTTTCAATAAGATTTGTTTTTCTAATTATTGAATGTAACAAATCTAACTCTTCGTTCCATTGGTTGGTTTTATTCCAAGGATTTTTCTTTTGTTCTTCCATAAATAAGGCAATTGTCTTATTGTTTGGTTAGCTATTTCAAAATAGTTTTGAAATTGAATTCTTAAATGTAAAATTATGAAAAAAATTGGATTATTACTTTTATTGTTAGTTAACGTAGGTTTTGCGCAAAAAGATTTTTCTAAACTTAAAAACGAGTTTAAAGATATAAAGTTACCTTTTGAGACAACAAAGGATTACTTTCCTAAAATAGGTTATGATGCGCTTTATGATGTAGAAATTGATTTCGAGCCTAATAAAAACGGACTTGTTTCAGAAATCACATCAATTTTCAAAGAAAATGGAATGTATTATAATAAAAGTTCACGCTATTTTTCAGTTGGAAAATTCAATTATAATGACTTTACTTTTATTATATATTACATTGTAGAAACACATCATTCAGATGGTCATTTAGAATCGTATTATTCTATGGATATGTATGATTCTAACGGAAATTGGAAGAATAATTTCATTATTGGAGGAAATCATTATAAGCTAAATTATATGAAAGATCCTGTAACTGCTTATGAAGATAAAACTCAAACAAAAATTGAAGTTGAAAAAGGAAATTTAGTTATAAAGAAATCTATGGTTCAAAATAATTATGTGAGAACTCCAGAGGAAATGAAATTGACGAAATCAACTACGACACAAGAAATACACACAATTGATTCACAAGGAAAAACGACTATGATTAGACAATAAAAAAAGGAAGCAATTTGCTTCCTTTTTTATTCATTTGAAATTATTTTTTTGCAGTAAGCTCTGCTATTTTTACAATTACTTCTGTCGCTTTAATCATACTTTCAACAGGAACGTATTCGTATTTTCCGTGGAAGTTATGTCCGCCAGCAAAAATATTCGGACAAGGTAATCCCATGTATGATAATTGCGACCCATCAGTTCCACCGCGAATAGGCTTGATAATAGGTTCTATTCCTAATTCTTTCATGGCTTTTTCGGCAATTTCAACAATATGAAAAACAGGTTCTACTTTTTCACGCATGTTAAAATATTGGTCTTTAATTTCTACAGTACAAATGTCTTCACCAAATTGTTTTGCATAGTCTTTGTTAAACTTATCAGCAATTGTGTGAATTAATTCTTTACGCGCTTCAAATTTAGCTCTATCATGATCACGAATAATAAAACCTACAGTAGTTTCTTCTAAACTTCCTTCTAAAGTATGTACATGGAAGAAACCTTCATAACCTGTAGTTTTTTCTGGAACTTCGTTTGCAGGTAATTCTGCAATAAATTGACTTGCTAAAAGCATAGAGTTAATCATTTTTCCTTTAGCATAACCAGGATGAACACTTTTTCCTTTAAACGTTACTTTTGCACCAGCAGCATTAAAGTTTTCGTATTCTAATTCGCCAATTTGACTTCCATCCATAGTATAAGCCCAATCAGCACCAAATTTTGCAACATCAAATTTATGAGCACCACGACCAATTTCTTCATCTGGTGTAAATCCAACGCGAATTTTTCCGTGTTTAATTTCTGGATGCTGGATTAAATAATCCATAGCTTCCATAATTTCGGTAATTCCAGCTTTATCATCAGCGCCTAAAAGAGTAGTTCCGTCAGTTGTGATTAAAGTTTGGCCTTTATATAACAATAAATCTTCAAAATAACTTGGCGATAAAATAATGTTTTGTTCTGCATTTAAAACAATGTCTTTTCCGTCGTAATTTTCAATAATTTGAGGATTTACATTTGCTCCAGTAAAATCAGGAGTTGTGTCAAAATGTGCTACAAAACCAATTGTGGGAACATCATGTTCTACATTACTAGGAAGCGTTGCCATTACATAAGCATTTTCATCTATGGTAACATCTTCCATTCCCATTGCTTTTAACTCGTCAACAAGTTTGTTAGCAAGGTTCCACTGTTTTTCTGTACTTGGTGTAGTTGTTGAATTTGGATCTGATTCTGTGTCGATTGTAACGTAACTTACAAATCTATCTATGATTTTTTGCATGATTGAATTTTAATTTTGCCAAAGATACTATTTTCTAAAGAAAAGATTTGAAAGGTTTTATTAGAATATGTTTATAAATTAATAGCTAATTTCTATTTTTGCAGGAACAACAACACACACATGTACAAACTAATTATTCGTCCGTTACTTTTTCTTTTTGATCCTGAAAAAGTGCATCATTTTACCTTTTCTTTAATTCGTTTTTTAAATAAAGTTGGTTTTGGTCCGATTTTCAAAAGTATTTACGAAGTAAATAATTCTAAACTTGAAAGAGAAGTTTTTGGCTTAAAATTTAAAAATCCTGTTGGTTTAGCAGCAGGTTTTGATAAAGACGCTAAACTATATCAAGAATTATCAAATTTTGGTTTTGGATTTATTGAAATAGGAACTTTAACGCCAAAACCTCAAGATGGAAATCCTAAAAAACGTTTGTTTCGTTTAAAAGCAGATTCAGCGATTATTAACAGAATGGGTTTTAATAATGGCGGAGTGGAAGAAGCTGTTTTACGATTGAAGAAAAATAAAGGCGTTTTAATTGGTGGAAATATTGGAAAAAATAAAGTCACACCAAATGAAAATGCGGTTGATGATTACAAAATCTGTTTTGAAGCTTTGTTTCCTTACGTTGATTATTTTGTGGTAAATGTAAGTTCGCCAAACACTCCAAATTTACGAGAGTTACAAGACAAAGAACCATTAACTAATTTACTTCAAACCCTACAAAATCTAAATAGCGAAAAACCTGTCACTTCGAGCGGAGTCGAGAAGCCAAAACCAATACTTTTAAAAATTGCTCCCGATTTAACAAACGAACAATTATTAGATATTATCGATATTGTAAAAGAAACGAAAATTGCTGGAGTGATTGCAACGAATACAACCATTTCGAGAGAAGGTTTACACTCAGAAAATAAAGTTGAAGTAGGAGGTTTATCAGGTAAACCATTAACGAACCGTTCAACGGAAGTTATTCGTTTTCTATCTGAAAAAAGTAACAAAGCATTTCCTATTATTGGCGTTGGTGGAATTCATTCAGCGCAAGATGCTTTAGAGAAATTAGAAGCTGGCGCAAGTTTAGTGCAATTGTATACCGGATTTATCTATGAAGGTCCGAAATTGATTAAAGAAATTAATAAAGCTTTATTGAAGAAATAAATTTCAAGAAAACGTTTTCTTTTATTACTTTTGAAAACTATGAGCCAAGTTAAAATTATCGAATGTCCGCGCGATGCCATGCAAGGCATTAAAGATTTTATACCAACTGAAAAGAAGGTACAATACATACAATCTTTATTGCGTGTAGGTTTCGATACTATTGATTTTGGAAGTTTTGTTTCGCCAAAAGCTATTCCGCAAATGGTTGATACGGCTGAAGTTTTAGCGCAATTAGACTTATCACAAACTCAGAGTAAATTATTAGCTATTATTGCCAATACAAGAGGAGCTCAAGAAGCTTCAAAACATAAAGCTATTCAATATTTAGGTTTTCCTTTTTCTATTTCTGAAAACTTTCAAATGCGTAATACGCATAAAACTATAGCGGAATCAATTGTAACACTTCAAGAAATATTAGAAATAGCTTCTAAAACTAATAAAGAAGTTGTTGCTTATTTATCAATGGGGTTTGGAAATCCGTATGGAGATCCATGGAATGTTGAAATTGTAGGCGAATGGACTGAGAAATTAGCTAATATGGGTGTGAAAATTTTATCACTTTCAGATACTGTTGGTAGTTCAACACCAGAAGTGATTGACTATTTGTTTTCAAATTTAATTTCAAAATACCCAGAAATTGAATTTGGAGCACATTTGCATACTACACCAGATTCTTGGTTTGAAAAAGTAGATGCTGCTTACAAAGCGGGTTGTAAACGTTTTGATGGAGCAATCAAAGGTTATGGCGGTTGTCCTATGGCAAAAGATGATTTAACGGGTAATATGCCAACCGAAAAAATGTTATCCTATTTTACTTCAAATAAAATTGATACGAATTGTCATGGTATGAGTTTTGAAAGTTCGTACAACGAGGCATTAAATATCTTTACTAAATATCATTAGTATTTTGTTGGTTTTTAAATAGTTGCTTTTCGGTGCTAATTTTTATTTAAATTTATTCCAAATAAACTTTGTTTGTTTTGTTTTAATTTTTACTTTCGCGCTGTAATTTTAAAACAATCTAAATAATAATAAAAATGAAATTTTCTAATCTTTTCCTAGGAGTAATTTTATCTGGTTTTGTATTTACCTCATGTTCAAATGATGACGACTCTAATTCATCAAGTAATTTAGTTGTACCTACAACTTATACTTTTGAAAGAGATGGTAACTCGACTGTTGATTATAACGGACAAACATCAAGACTTTTAATGCTTCAAGAAATTGGAAACTATATAAAAGATGCAGGGACTAATTCAACAACAGCTTCTGCAACAGTTTTAAAAGATATGTATGCAAATACAAATAATCAGTTTTCTACTTCAGATTTGAACTCTTCAGGAAAACAGTTAAAAAACAAAACAGCTGCCTCTAGAGATTATTTTGTAAACTTAGGAGGTGGAGGTTCTACGTTAGAACAGTCAAACGTAAGAGATTTTTTTGAAGAGCAATTTGACGATGCTGAAACAGCAAGTAATGGTGGTGATGCTTCGGAAGGTGTTGCTGGAAAATATTTAGATGGAACATCTACAAGATTATTTGCAACAAATGGTTTAGAGCCTCAACAAGTAGTTTTAAAAGGTTTAATGGGAGCTTGTTTCATCGATCAAATTGTAAACAATTATTTAAGTACAGCTGTTTTAGACGAAGGAACAAATAGAGATGACAATACAAATAAAGTTTTGGTTTCTGGTAAAAGCTATACTAATATGGAACACAAATGGGATGAAGCTTATGGCTATGTTTACGGTGCAGGTGGTGGAAAATATTGGGACAGTTATATAAATCAAGTTGACGCTGATTCAGATTTTGGAACTGTAAAAGAAGATATCGAGTTGGCATTCAGAAAAGGTAGAGCGGCAATAGTTGCAAATAACTATACAGTGAGAGATCAACAAGTAGCTATTATTAAAGAAAAGATAGCATTAGTTGCTGCTGTAAGAGGTGTTTACTATTTAATGAATGGAAAATCTAAATTAACTACAGATAATGGTAAAAAGGCGTTTCACGCTTTATCTGAAGGTTACGGATTTATTATGGCATTACGTTATACTCAAAAACCATCAACAGGTGCTCCATATATGTCAAAAACTGAAGTTGATAATGTTTTAGCAGATTTAATGGCTGGTACAAATGGCTTATATGATGTAGATTATTTAGATGCAAATCTTGACGATATGGCTGAAACTATAGCAAATAAATTTGGATTTACTGTAGCGCAAGCAGAAGCAGTAAACTAAAAAATATCTTATAGCGGTCTTATATAAGACCGCTACTTTTTTTATATTTGCACCAATTTTAAAAGAAAATTAATTTATTCTAAATATAAACAGATGAAAAAGTTCGGTTTATTAGCTTTAACACTTTTAGGAATTTTTTACGCTTGTTCTGGTGAAGATTCTAGCTCGAGTTCTGGTGATAATTATGATCGTTCAGTTTTACTAACAAATTGGGCTGATAATATTATTATTCCTAGTTATACAAACTTTCAAACTAAAGTTAATGCTTTAGAAACATCAGTAGCAACTTTTAATACTGCTGTAAATCAAACTAATTTAGACGATGTAAGAACAAAATGGGAAGATGCTTATAAAGCGTTTCAATATGTAGGTTTTTACACAATTGGTAAAGCAGAGGAAATCGCATTTTTAGAAAAAACAAATGTGTATCCTATCAACGAAACAGATATTGATGCAAATATTAGCTCAGGGACTTATGATTTAAATTTAATTTCTCAATACGATTCTCAAGGATTTCCAGCATTAGATTATATGTTATTTGGAATAGGTGCTGATGATACTGCGATTTTAAATTTATATTCAACTAACGCAAATTATAGTCAATATTTACAAGACTTAGTTGCAGCAATCAAATCAAATACTGATGCAATTGTAACTTCATGGAATGGAAGTTATCGTAACACGTTTGTTAATAATAATGGAAATGCGGCCTCAAGTTCAGTTAATTTGATGGTAAATAATTTTGTTTTTTATTTTGAGAAACATTTAAGAGCTGGTAAAGTTGGAATTCCTGCTGGAATTTATTCTAATGGAACAACTTATCCAGAAAAAGTTGAAGCTTCTTATCGTGCTGATTTATCAAAAGTTTTATTACAAGAAGGTACAAAAGCGGCTAAAGATTTTTTTAATGGAAAACATTTTAATAGTTCAACAGAAGGAGCGAGTCTAAAGTCATATTTAGATTTTTTAAATGCAGTTAGAAGTGGACAACCTTTAACAACGATTATTAATAATCAATTTTCAGCAATTGAAAGTTCAAATACTACATTAGATTCAAATTTTAAAAATCAAATAGCTAATGATAATACCGTAATGATTAGTGCTTTTGATGAATTACAACAACAGGTTGTGTATTTAAAGCTAGATATGATGCAAGCTTTAAATGTTACAGTAGATTATGTAGATGCTGATGGTGATTAATTTTTATGTTTAGTTTTCAAAAATATCTAAATCAAATTGTAAAATCCGAAACGCTAGCTTTTTATAGGCTAGCGTTTGGTTTAATGATGCTTTTTAGTATTATTCGATTTGTAAGTTACGGTTGGGTCGAAAAGTTTTATATCGATCCCATTTTTCATTTTACGTATTACGGATTTGATTGGGTAAAACCATTTGGAAACTTTACATATATTTTATTTTTCATTGCAGCTTTATCAGCTCTTTTTGTGGCAATAGGTTATAAATATAGATTATCCATTATTTTATTCTTTTTAAGTTTTACGTATATCGAATTGATGGACAAAACAACTTACTTAAATCATTATTATTTTATTTCGGTTGTTAGTTTTATACTTATTTTTTTACCAGCAAATGCAAGTTATTCGGTTGATGCTTTTAAAAATAAGAATATTCGGTTTGAGTTTATTCCGAAATGGACTATCGATATTTTAAAACTAATGTTGTGTATTGTCTACTTTTATGCTGGTTTAGCAAAGTTAAATTCCGATTGGTTACTTGAAGCAATGCCTTTAAAAATTTGGTTACCAAATCAATCTAATATTCCACTTATTGGAAACTTTTTGCATCAAGAATGGGTACAATATGCATTTAGTTGGACAGGCGCCATTTATGATTTAACCATTCCTTTTTTATTATTAAACAAACGTTTTAGAAATTTCGGATTTCTATTGGTAGTTGTTTTCCATATTCTAACGAAAATATTATTTCCAATTGGCGTTTTTCCTTATGTAATGATTATAAGCACCTTAATCTTTTTTCAAGCTAATTTTCATAAAAGAGTCTTAGATTGGATTTATAAAAGATTACGTTTTAATAGTGAAATTTATGCAAACGGAAATACATTACAATTCAACTTTAAACAACCATTGACTCGAATTAAAATTGGAATACTTTCATTTTTCATGCTATTTCAATTGGCATTTCCGTTTCGTTATTTGTTTTATCCTGATGAATTATTTTGGACAGAAGAAGGATTTCGATTCTCATGGCGCGTGATGTTAATGGAAAAAGCGGGTTATACGCAATTTTATGTAACCGATGCTGATAAAAATCAGAGAATTGTAGTTAATAATAAACTATTTTTGACACCATTTCAAGAGAAACAAATGTCGTTTCAACCCGATTTTATTATAGAATACGCACATTTTTTACACGACTATTATCAAAAGCAAGGTTTAAAAAATCCTGTTGTAACTGTTGATAGTTATGTAGCTTTGAACGGAAGATTAAGTCAACGCTATATTGATCCAAAAGTCGATTTAGCAAAAGAGAAAGATACATTTAAACATAAAACTTGGATTTTACCATTTAACGATGAAATTAAAGGCCTTTAAACTATTTATTTTACTTTTTACAATCACTTGTAGTTATGCTCAAGTTAGTATTTCTGGAGTTGTTAAAGATGATAATGGAATTGCTTTAGCTGAAGTTGAAGTTTATAATTTAACCACAAATACGTTTACAAAAACTAAAGAAGATGGTACGTTTTCTTTAGATAAATGCTTTGTTGGTGAAAATAAATTAACCTTTTATGGATTTGGCTTCAGAGTTAAAGAGCAAGTAGTAAATGTTCAAGAAAATACTTCAATTACAATTACTTTGGAAGAATTATCAAATACTTTATCTGAAGTAGTTTTAATTCAAGAAAAAGAAAAAGTTTTTGCTTTAAATCGATTAAAAGATATAGATGAAACAGCTATTTATGCTGGAAAGAAAACAGAAGTAATTTCGATAGAAAACCTTACAGCCAATAAAGCAACCAACAATGCGCGCCAAATTTATGCACAAGTTGCGGGTTTAACCATTAATGAAAATAGCGATGGAGGTTTGCAATTATCAATTGGAGGAAGAGGTTTAAATCCAAATCGTACTTCAAATTTTAATACACGCCAAAATGGTTACGACATTAGCGCCGATGTTTTAGGTTACCCTGAAAGTTATTATGCAACACCAACGGAAGCTTTAGAGGAAATTCAAATTGTTCGCGGCGCGGCATCTTTACAATACGGAACGCAATTTGGAGGATTAATTAATTTTAAAATTAAAAGCCCATCTACAAAACCTTTCGAAATTGTAACACGAAACACGGTTGGTTCGTACAATTTGTTTACCAACTTTACAAGTTTAAGTGGAACTAATGGAAAATTCAGTCACTATTCTTTCTACAATTATAAAAAAGGAGATGGCTTTAGACCGAATTCTGAATTTGATGCTAAAACATTTTTTACCAATTTAAATTATCAGTTTACTGAAAACACTTCGGTACATTTCGATTACACACATTTTGAATATTTAGCCAAACAACCTGGAGGTTTAACCGATTTTATGTTTGAGCAAGACCCAACACAAAGTAATCGTGATAGAAACTGGTTTAAAATCGATTGGAATTTATTTGCATTAAGATTTAAACATCATTTTCAACATGATGCCGATTTTTCATTGCAATTATTTGGTTTAGATTCTTACAGATACGCTTTGGGATATCGTTCAAATAGAGTTTCAAATCCTGACACGCCTGGGACCGAACGTGATTTAATAAAAGGAGATTTTGTCAATTGGGGAGCAGAAGCACGTTATTTAAAGAAATATAATTTATTAGGTAAGAAAAGTGCTTTTTTAATTGGAGGAAAGTATTACCAAGCTAAAAACACTGGTTTGCAAGGTCCAGGTTCATCAGGAGAAGATGCTAATTTTGACTTAGGAACTGATGAATTTCCTAATTATGGAAATCAATCGGAATATCAATTTCCAAACTTAAATTTTGCATTTTTTGCAGAAAATATATTTCAATTAACAGATAAGTTTTCGGTAACTCCTGGAATTCGATACGAAAATATTCAAACCAAAGCTGATGGTTATTACAGAGAAATAAGAGAAGATTTAAGTGGCAACGTAATTTATGACGAAACCGTTGAAGAAAATGTTGAGAAAAACCGTCAGTTTGTTTTACTTGGTTTAGGATTGAGTTATAAATTCAATAATGGTTTAGAATTATATGGAAACATTTCTCAAAACTATCGCTCTGTAACCTTTAACGATATTAGAACGGCTAATCCAAGCGCAGCAATTGATGAAAATATTACAGATGAATCAGGTTATACTTCTGATATTGGAATTCGTGGAAAAATCAGAGATATTTTTTCACTAGATGCTAGTGTTTATGCGTTGTATTATAATGATAAAATTGGAGAATATTTAATTCAAGTCCCAAATTCAGCTCAATTAGTTCGATTTAGAAGTAATGTAGGAACAGGAATTACGTACGGATTTGAATCTATTTTCAATTTTAATTTAGGAAAAATCTTCTTTAGAAGTAATGAAAATTTCATTTGGAAAGCCTTTGCAAATGTTGCCATTACTGATTCAGAATATTTAGAATCTAACCAACCTAATATAAAAGGGAATAAAGTTGAATTTGTTCCACTTTACAATACAAAATACGGAACTCAAATTGGTTATAAAAACACCTTGATGAGCATTCAATATATGGCAGTTGGAAAGCAATTTACGAATGCAGAAAATAATCCTCAAGATGAAAATGATAATACTTATGGCATTTTTGGAGAAATTCCAGCTTATGATGTTTTAGATGTATCACTTTCTCAAAAAATAGGAAAGCATTTTAAATTTGAAGCAGGAATTAACAACGTTTTAAATAATTGGTACTTCACAAGAAGAGCTACAGGATATCCTGGACCAGGAATTATTCCTTCAGAACCAAGAGTTTTTTATGGAACTATCGAATTTCGCTTTTAGAAAGTGAAAATACTCAATATCTCTTTAATACTTTTTGGTTTTCTAACTTTCAACTCAGCAAGTTGTGAGAGATAGAAGTAAAAAAGAAATGAAAAAATAAGAACGGTAAGTTGTTTTCCTACAATATTTCCAAACATTTGTTCTTGGTAATTTTCTGAGTTTAAATAGAAAAAAGTATAAAAGAAAACTGAATCAAACAAACAAACAATTCCCATTGTAAGTAAGAGTTTAAAGAAAAGTTTCAGTTTCGGAAGTTTTAATTGCAAGAGTTGGAACAAAATTACAATCATCATTCCTTCGATATACAATAAACTAGTTCCTATTAAGAACAAACTCAATTCAAAATCTAATAATTCTTCAAGAAAAACACTACTAGGGTTTAGATCGGCTTCAGAGTGAACGAGTAAAAAATGAGAAAATAAGGTTATCGCTACATTTGAAATTACAAGTCCGTAAATTAAACCTCTTGTTTTTATTATGTTTTCGGAATAAAATGTAAGAAAAATTACAAAAAGTGTAGAGGTATAGAAAATAGTTGAACCTGGAGAAAACTTAAAACCTAAAAACGAATTATCATATACACTCGATACTAAAAGCGTTTGGAAAAACTGTAAAGCACCTACAAATACATACAAAATTCCATAACCAAGTTGTTTGCGCATGGCGTGCATAAAAATTATCATCGAAGCAATGATAATTATTTCAAATATTAAAAGGCTGAAATTTAGCATGCTACAAACATATAAAAATATTTCTTATCTGCTAAAAAAGCTGTATATTTGCATGCAATTTAACAACTACAACTAAATTGCAATGAAAGCACATAACGCTAAAATTGTAGGTGAAGGTCTAACCTATGATGACGTCTTATTAATCCCAAATTATTCTCAAATACTTCCGCGTGAAGTAAGTATTAAATCTAAGTTTTCTCGAAACATCACATTGAATGTTCCTATTATTTCGGCAGCTATGGATACTGTTACCGAAAGCGATATGGCAATTGCAATGGCTCGTGAAGGCGGAATTGGCGTTTTACATAAAAACATGACGATTGAACAACAAGCCGCTGAGGTTCGTAAAGTAAAACGTTCTGAAAGTGGAATGATTATCGATCCTGTTACATTGCCTTTAACGGCTAAAGTTGGCGATGCAAAACGAGCGATGAAAGAATTTAGCATTGGCGGAATTCCTGTTGTAGATGACAATATGGTTTTAAAAGGAATTGTTACCAATCGCGATTTACGTTTTGAGAAAAATGACGACAGAGCAATTACTGAAGTAATGACTTCAGAAAAATTAGTTACTGCTAAACAAGGAACTGATTTATCTCAAGCTGAAGATATTTTACAAGAAAATAAAATTGAAAAATTACCAGTTGTTAGCGATGATTTTAAACTAATCGGATTAATTACATTTAGAGATATTACCAAATTAACACTGAAACCAACAGCAAATAAAGATCAATACGGACGTTTACGTGTTGCTGCTGCTCTTGGAGTTACTGCTGATGCAGTTGAACGTGCTAGTGCATTAGTCGCTGCTGGAGTTGACGCTGTAATCATCGATACAGCTCACGGACATACAAAAGGTGTGGTTGATGTTTTAAAAGGGATTAAAGCTGAATTTCCACAATTAGATGTAGTTGTTGGAAATATCGCTACGCCTGAAGCTGCTCAGTATTTAGTTGAAAATGGTGCCGATGGTGTAAAAGTAGGTATTGGTCCAGGTTCTATTTGTACAACAAGAGTTGTTGCCGGAGTTGGTTTCCCTCAATTTTCTGCGGTTTTGGAAGTAGCTGCTAGTTTAAGAGGAACTGGAGTTCCAGTTATTGCAGATGGAGGTGTTCGTTATACAGGTGATATTCCTAAAGCATTAGCTGCAGGAGCAGATTGTGTGATGTTAGGTTCGATGTTAGCCGGAACAAAAGAATCACCAGGTGAAACTATCATTTTTGAAGGTAGAAAATTCAAATCGTATAGAGGAATGGGTTCTGTTGAAGCAATGAAACAAGGTTCTAAAGATCGTTATTTCCAAGATGTAGAAGACGATGTGAAAAAATTAGTTCCAGAGGGAATTGTTGGTCGTGTGCCTTACAAAGGTGAATTGGCTGAAAGTATGTTGCAATTTGTTGGCGGACTTCGTGCTGGTATGGGGTATTGCGGAGCAAAAGACATTCCAACTTTACAAGAAACGTCTCGTTTTGTTCGTTTAACAGCAAGTGGAATAGGGGAAAGTCATCCTCACAATGTTACCATTACTAAAGAAGCACCAAATTATTCACGATAAAGAGAAAATATCCATAAATAGTTAAAAAAACCGAAAATTTAAATTTTTGGTTTTTTTTTGGTTTATATCTTGAAGAAGTTTTGAATTAACTTTTTATCACCTACTACCCAAACAATGTCATTTTTACCTAAAATCAAATTAGATTCGGGGTTTAATACTCTACGACCGTTATGTTCAATTCCTACGATTAATCCTTTCGTTTTTTCTCGTAATCCAGATTCTCTAATTGTTTTTCCTTCAAACCAATGGTTTTCAATTTCAAATTGTTGTAAAACTATTTCAGTCTCATCGTTATTTATTATTTCTTGTTTATGAATATTTAAAAAATCAGAAAAAATTTGAACTTGTTCATCTGTTCCAATAATACTAATTTCATCATTAGGAAAGAGTTTTTCAGTTTTATTTGGTACATAAATGTGTAAATCACCTCTTTTAATATAAGCAATATTAATTCCTATAATTTCTCGCAACTTTATTTCTTCAAGAGTTTTTCCAACAAAATCAGACTCAGCGCTTATAACAAAATTTGCCATATGCCCGTCCCAAGGAGATAAATTATTTCTATTAATTTTCTTAATAGTATTTTCTCTTTGATTAAAGTTTGTAATAAATCGATCTTCAATTTTATGATATAAATAGTTAATCCTTTTTGGAAATAACATCATTATTATAATTGAAACAACAAAGGCCAGTAAGGCAATTCCTGGAGAAAAGAAATTGTTTAGCATCATTCCAATAAAAAACAAAGCAATTGCAATACGTAATAGAACTAAAACAATTATAGGTCCATAATATTTTTTGTTTTTTAATAGCTCTTTAACCTCTTCAGTAGCAATTCTTTTTAAGGATAAAGCCCATAAAAAAGGAGCTAATACAATTAGTGTGAGAAGCGCAGCTAGCATATTACCATAAGGAATATCTATCATTAATGGCAATAGAAAATTCTTAGAAATTAAAATAATAGCAAAGACTATTATAGAAAACAGGATTACTTGAAATAAATAAGCACGTAAAACTATTCGCCAAGTACTAACGGTTTTTATTGCCTGAGAATTGGCACTGTATAATTCAATTTTTTTAATCCACTTTTTAGGTAATTGTCTTTCAATAAAATTAGCAGTTGGTGTCGAAAATTTTATCATAAACGGAGTTGTAAATGTTGTTACTGCTGATACTGCTACAACAATAGGGTATAAAAAATCACTTGTTACGTTTAAGGAAGAGCCTAACGTTGCAATAATAAAAGAAAATTCACCTATTTGCGATAAACTCATACCAGTTTGTATAGATTCTTTTAGAGGTTGCCCCGATAACAATGTCCCAATTGTAGAACTGATTGATTGTCCGAATATTGTGATTAATGTTAAGATCATAACAGGAAATGCATACTCAACTAAAGTATCGGGGTTAATTAGCATACCTACTGATACAAAAAAAATAGCGCCAAATAAATCTTTAACTGGTTTTACTAAATGTTCAATGTGTTCAGCTTCATTAGTTTCAGCAATAATTGAACCCATTATAAAAGCTCCTAATGCAGGTGAAAAACCTACGTTTGCAGCAAAAATTACCATTAACAAACACAATGCTAATGAAATAATAAGTAGCATTTCATCTGTAAATAATTGTTTCAATTTTCGCAATAAAGTGGGTATAAAGAAAATACCTGATATAAACCAAATCGATAAGAAAAAGAATAATTTTAGTAATGACATAATAAGCTCACCACCCGAAAATTGTTGGCTTACAGCTATGGTCGATAATAAAACCATCATTAAAATAGCAACAATATCTTGTACGATAAGAGCTCCAATAACGTTGCCAGCAAATTTTTGTGCTTTTACACCTAATTCATCAAAGGCTTTTAAAATAATTGTGGTGGACGATATGGATAAAATAACACCTAAAAATATACAATTCATATTTTCCCAACCCATAAACTTTCCTGCATAATAGCCTAAAATAAACATGGTGAAGATTTGGGTTAAAGCTGTAATTGAAGCAGTTCCTCCAACTTTTAAGAGTTTTTTGAAGCTGAACTCTAAACCTAAACTAAAAAGTAAAATAATTACACCTATTTCTGCCCAAACTTCAATACTATGATGGTCTTGTACTGTGGGAAAGAAATTAAAGTTAGTACTGGCCAAAAAACCGGCTACTAAATAACCTAAAACTAATGGTTGTTTTAGTTTTCTAAAAACAAGTACCGCTATAGCTGCGGTAACGAGTATTAAACCTAAATCGGTAATTAAATTAGGTAAATGAACAGTACTACTAGAGAATAGTGAAAATAGCATTTTTATTAGTTTAGGTTAAAAATACCAATTCGTTTATTATACTACAACGCTTTCACTAAAAATTAACAGGATTTTTATTTTGTTCCAAAAACTTGTGCGACAAATATCTTTTTGTTGGTCCAATCGAGATGAAAACCAAAACCTGTGTAGAAAAATTTCTTATTGCTCATTATTTTTAAGTGATTGGGCGAGTTTTTCCAGAGATTAAAAATTTTGAGGGCTAAAGCATCTAAATCGGTTTCAGTGTAGATTTTATCCTTTATTCCTGTGAAAAGTAAATTTTCCCCAACTAAAACAAAATCATTTCCTTTATAAAAATACACTCGGTCTTTAGGAAGCTTTTTGTTTGGGTCGCTTTGCTCGTGTGTTAGCGATTGTTTCTTCGCAATACAAATTGCGTGATCTTTTGCCGCTTTTTGTAAGATTACATCTTTTTCTAATTGCGTTACACGTAAAGACACTCTATAATCATTGATTAAGCTAAAAACTTTGCTTTCTAATTGTTCCAAATCAATTTTTCTGTCTTGACAGTAAGAAATACAATTAGTTAAGAGAAAAAGGTATAAAATGAGGTTTTTCATGATATGAAATTATCATATTTTGTACCAATAAAAAAGCGTTTAAAAAATAAAAAAAAAGGATAATTAAAATCTTATCATAGAGAAAAAATGAAATTACTAATTCTAACTAATATAAATCAAAAATCATTTTCATAAAATTGCAGTTATAGACAGAATTTTAAATCCATTTATTTTTAAAACCATCAATATATTCATTTATTTGTATTGAGAATTTTTCCTCGTTTATCTTTTCAATTTTTTCAAATCGTTCTATAATTTTTTTACATTGATTCCAAATTTGTATTAATTCGGAAATACTTGGTTTTAATAGAATCGAATTGTCAGGAGTATAATGTACAGTTTTATTTCTCAAGGAAAATAAATTTGTTATCTCATTTAAATGTACTTTTTTACTAATTATTTCATCTTTAAATATGAAAATTAGTCTTTCCATAATTTTTGCTACCGAAATTCGCGAATAACAAAAATCATCTATTATTCTTGATTGATATAAAAATAGTAAGTGTCTATTAGTAAGTGTTTCAATAAAAAAACCTAGATTATTTAAATGTCCCAAAATTTCAATCGAGTTAATTTTGTGGGTTATTTGATGTTTAATTACATATTTACGAGCCAATGTATTTGCATCTTGCCAAGCTTTTATGAAAGCATCTTGGGTTTCCTCAGAAAGTAGAATTCCTTCTTCTGATTGTAATAATTCTATAGTGTTATCTGAGAAAGTTGTTGTATTGAAAATTTCAATGTCTTTTTCATTTGGTTCTATCTTGTCAAGTATCTTTGAATATATTAATGAAGCAGATTCAGATATTAATGTTTCATCTATATATTTAAAAGATTCATCTAAAAAGAATTTTGCTCCTTCAGCTAGTTTTCTATATGTTTCGACATCGTGTTTTTTCATAAGCTTGTAACTAACTATTTTATGTAAGTAATTCTTTAATATTTCAAATATAAAAAATCCCGTCTTTCGACAGGATTTATGTATAATAAAGTTTTTAACATTTAGATGTTATAAACACTGAACACTGCGACTGAACACTAATCTAAATTCCCAAATAATTACTTGGTGTAATTTGTTTCAATTCGTTTTTAATGTCTTCGTTTACATTTAAGGTTTCAATAAACGCATGAATCGATTCTTTATTAATAACAGAGTTGGTTCTCGTTAAATCTTTCAAGGCTTCATAAGGATTAGGATAGCCTTCACGACGTAAAATCGTTTGAATCGCTTCGGCAACAACAGCCCAATTTTTCTCTAAATCTTCTGCAAATTTATCTTCGTTTAACAACAATTTGTTTAACCCTTTCAAAGTAGCTTCAAAAGCGATAATCGTATGTCCAAAAGGAACACCTACGTTACGTAAAACCGTACTATCGGTTAAATCACGTTGTAATCTCGAAATCGGTAATTTAGCCGATAAATGTTCGAAAATAGCATTCGCTATGCCTAAGTTTCCTTCTGAGTTTTCAAAATCAATTGGGTTTACTTTGTGTGGCATCGCACTCGAACCAATTTCTCCCGCTTTGATTTTTTGCTTGAAATAATCCATAGAAACATACGTCCAAATATCTCTATCTAAGTCAATTAAAATCGTATTGATTCGTTTTAAAGCATCGAAAAACGCTGCAAAATGGTCATAATGCTCAATTTGTGTTGTTGGGAAAGAATGGTGTAAGCCTAAACTTTCTTCTACGAATTTAGTTCCAAACGCTTTCCAATCGGTATTAGGATACGCAATTTTGTGCGCATTATAATTTCCAGTTGCACCACCAAATTTAGCCGCAAATGGCACGTTGAATAACAAACGCATTTGCTCTTCTAAACGCTCTACGAAAACCAAAATTTCTTTTCCTAAGCGAGTAGGAGAAGCTGGTTGTCCATGTGTTCTTGCTAACATTGGAACATCTTTCCATTCAATCGATAAATCTTTTAACTTTTGAATCACCGAAATTAAACTCGGCATATAAACATTCGTAAAAGCTTCTTTTGTAGAAAGTGGAATGGCTGTATTGTTAATATCTTGAGACGTTAACCCGAAATGGATAAACTCTTTGTATTGCTGTAAGTTTAACGCGTCGAACTTAGTTTTAATGAAATACTCAACGGCTTTTACATCGTGGTTGGTAGTTTTTTCTGTTTCTTTTATCCAAAGCGCATCTTCCGTTGAAAATTGCTCATACATTTTGCGCAATTCTGGAAAAATATTTTTGTCTACACCTGATAATTGAGGAACTCCCGCTTCGCAAAGTGCAATAAAGTATTCTACTTCTACTAAAACACGATACTTAATTAAAGCTTCTTCTGAAAAATAAGGTGCTAAATTTTGAGTTTTACTACGATAACGACCATCAACTGGTGAAATAGCATTAAGTTCTGTAAGTTGTTGCATTGTTGTTGTGTTGTTTTTAAGAAAGTGCAAATTTAGTGATTAGTTGTAAGTTATAAGTTATGAGTTATGAGTTTTTTGTTTTTAAACTCAATTTATTGTCATTTTGAACATTTGAAATTAAGAGGAACAAATGAAATTTGTGGTAAAATAAAAATCTCATAAAGATGCTTCGACAAGCTCAGTATGACAAACCAATTAAACAAATCAACGAATCAACAAATCACGAAGCTTCTCCATTCCTTCAGTAGCAGAAAGTGAGATTACTTCAAGTGGATTCGGTAAATCGTAAATAGTCGCTGGTTTCGGGTCAATATAATACACTGGAATATGCGGTTTAGCATAATGCATTAATCCAGCTGCTGGATATACTTGTAATGAAGTTCCAATAACCACTAAAATATCAGCTTGTTCCACAACAGGAATCGAGCGTTCGATTTCGGGTACAGCTTCTCCAAACCAAACTATTGCCGGACGTAATTGTTCGCCAAGCTTATTTTTATCGCCTAATTTCACATCATCTTCCCAGTGAATTAATTCATTTTCTGAATATTCACCACGAACTTTACGCAATTCGCCATGTAAATGAATGATTTTTGTGCTTCCACCACGTTCGTGTAAATCGTCAACGTTTTGCGTAATAATATGAACATCAAAATGATTTTCTAATTCACCTAAAATGGTATGAGCAGCATTAGGTTGTACTTCTTTAAGTTGAGCTCTTCGTTGGTTGTAAAAGTCTAAAACTAATTCCGGATTTTTGTTCCAACCTTGAGGTGAAGCCACTTCCATAACATCGTGTCCTTCCCATAAACCATCG
Organism: Bacteroidia bacterium; assembly: GCA_030431055.1. Taxonomy (GTDB): domain Bacteria; phylum Bacteroidota; class Bacteroidia; order Flavobacteriales; family Flavobacteriaceae; genus Flavobacterium. The sequence goes on from JAUIJA010000004.1 coordinate 52,847, forward strand.
GCATCTCGAAATGTTTTAATGCCACTTTCGGCGCTAATTCCGGCTCCAGATAATACGACTAGTTTTTTCATTTGTAGCAGCTATTTTGCATTTCAGTTTGGTAATAGTCTAGCTATTCGACGTGTTTTTATTTTTGTTCTCGATACATTTTGTTCGTCACTTCGAGTTTTCGTAAGAAAGTATCGAGAAGCGAAAAAATCACTCGAACTGACGTATAAAAGACGCCAATTTTCGACTTGAATATTACTTATTCTTCTTTAGAATCTTATATTCTTCGTAACACGCGCTAATTGCATCTAAGATTTGCAAATCGTTAGCTGTTTTTATGAAATATTCAGAATAGTTACAGTTTTCTAGTATTAGTGGAATATCTTCTTTTCCAACTTCTAACAAAGCAGCCAATGTTTGTCGGTCGTATTTTGTAGCTAAAAGTTCTCTAATAGTATTGTCTTGCTTCATTTGCTTTAGCTTCCGCATTTGTTTTGGTCGTTTGCCAAAAATATTATACAAAGCATCAGCAGGATTGAAAATAGACTGAATTACTTTTCCAACAGCCGTTGGTGATTTATTTCCTACTTCGTAACCTGCATTTAATCCAGAAATACTATAACGGTATTGATCTTCAATAACAGGGATTAATTTTGTGTCAACTTCTACAAATCCAGTTAAATTGTATTTGTTTACGACAACCTCTTCAAGTGCATACGCTTTTTCGGTAATCGCAACTTTAGCTGTTTTGTTTTTAATCCAGTCGTTAGTAACTCGGACTTTAATAGTTTCAAAACCTAAATAAGAAAATAATAAGGTATCGTTAACTTTTGCGTTAAGTTCGAAAAAACCATTTCCGTCAGTAACAGTTCCTTTTATTCTTGTCGTATTAATAACGTGAACATTATTGATAGGAAGTCGGGTTTCTACATTAACAACTGTTCCTTCAATGCGAGAAATAAGCGTATCGTTTTGTGAAAATACAAAACTAGAAACCATTAAAAAAGCGAAAACTATAAAATATCTCATAAAAGTAATATTGAATCAAAAATACAAATACTACTGAGATAAATTATAGTTTCTCGAATTTTTATAGGAAAATTAACTAAAGCTTTATTCCATTTAAACCAGTAGCACAACCAAAAAAATATTTTTTATAATTTGCTTGAAGGCCATTTTTTTCAAAAATATCCTTCACTTTTTTGCAATCTTGAAAAGATTCGGTATAAATCCAAAGCATTTTATAGTCGTTTGGATTTCCTAGAAATAGCTTTCCAAGAATAGGAATTACTTTAGAAAGGTAAAATTTATAAAAAGTAAGCAAAAGCTTATTTTTAGGTTTAGATATTTCAATAAAGCTAAATTTCCCATTCTGTTTTAATATTCGTTGAATTTGTTTAGCTAATAAATTAAGTTGTTCATCATTAAAAGTTTTTAATCCATAAGCACAGGTAAGGATATCAAAATAATTATCAGGAAGGTTATTGTATAAAACGTCTTCTTCTAACAATAAGTGATTGTTTTTAAATAAGTTTTGTGCTTTAGTTTTAGAAGTTGTAATCATTTCATTAGAAAAATCTAATGCAGTTAAATTTGAATTTGGAAATTTATTTTTGAGATAATTCCAATTTTCTCCTAAACCAGATAATAAATCTACAACTTCTAATTTTTGATTAGATGAATCAAGTTTATTGATGAATTGTTTTCGCCAGCGAATTGAAAACCCAAATGAAGTTATAAAGTTTGTTTTTTCATAAGAACCCGACATACTGTTAAATAAACTTTTAACGTAGTCGGGTTCATAAATGTTTTTAGATTTATTCAAATCTATATTTTATTAACTTTTTCTTGAGCGTTTAGCTTTTTCGTAAAAACCTTTTGAAGAATCAGAAGAACTTCTTCTTCCTTTTCTTTCGTTGTTTGAAGAATCGTTTCTTCTTCCGCTTCTTTCATTTCTATCGCTACGCTTTCTGTCTCCACCGTCATTTCTACGAGAACGAGGAGAAGAATCTCTGTTACCACGATCGTTACGACGTCTTCCACCATCGCGTCCGCCATCTCTTCTTCTTCCACGACCATTATGATCTCTTCTTCGGCTATTTCGGCTTCCGTCGTTTTTAGAAATTTCAACGTTTATTTTTCTTCCTTCAACTGAAATATTGTTTAAGGTTTCCATAACCTTATCCATTAATTCAACATCAGTATTAAAGAAAGAGAAACCTTCTTTTACATCAACTTTAAATACGTCATCACGACCTAGTTCTAAAGTATCACGTAAGAAGTCTTTTAACTTCATCCAATCGAAATTGTCTCTAGAGCCAATATTGATAAAATAACGAACCGAACCTTCTGTAGGAACAGAACCTTGTGCATTTACAACAGTTAAATCTCTAGATTTTCTATAATATGCTAAGAAACGATTAAACTCTACCGAAACCATTCGTTTAATTAATTCTTCTTTAGGAAGATCTTTTAAAACTTCTTCAATAGCTGGTAAATATTTATCGATTTCGTGATCAACATCAACATCTTTAATTCTATTTGCTAAGTGAAATAACTGAATTTCGCAGATTTCCATTCCTGAAGGAATAGGTTTTTCTTCAAATTTCGTTTGAATAATTTTTTCAATAGCATGAATTTTACGCAATTCACTTTTGGTAACAATAACCATTGAAATACCTGATTTTCCTGCACGACCAGTTCTACCGGAACGGTGAGTGTAAGTTTCAACTTCATCAGGTAATTGATAGTTTATAACGTGTGTTACATCATCAACATCAATTCCACGAGCCGCAACATCAGTAGCTACTAGCATTTGAATTTGACGTTGACGGAATGATTTCATAACTGTGTCACGTTGGTTTTGTGATAAATCTCCGTGTAAAGCAGCAGCGTTGTAACCATCTTCAATTAATTTATCTGCAATAGCTTGTGTATCACGTTTTGTTCTACAAAAGATAACAGAAAATATATCTGGATTAGCATCGGCTAAACGTTTTAAAGCTGGATAACGATCGCGCCCGCTTACTAAATAAAATTCGTGAGAAACATTTTGAGAGCCAGAGTTCTTACTTCCAACAGTAATTTCTAATGGCTTTTTCATGAATTCTTTTGCAATTCTAGCCACTTCTTTTGGCATAGTTGCAGAAAATAACCATGTTGATTTTTCTTTAGGCGTATCTGATAAAATAGAAGTAATGTCTTCATAGAATCCCATGTTTAACATTTCGTCTGCCTCATCTAAAACACAATAGTCGATGTTTTTAATGTTAACCATTCCGCGGTTAATCATATCTTGCATACGACCTGGAGTTGCCACAATAATTTGCGCTCCTTTTTTAATTTCTCTAGCTTGTTCAGTTATACTCGCACCACCATAAACAGCTACAGTTCTTAGACCTTCTGTGTATTTTGAATAGAGTTTAATTTCGTTTGTGATTTGTAAACACAATTCTCTTGTAGGAGAAAGCACTAAAGCTTGTGTTTGACGATTATTAGCATCAATTTTTTGGATTAAAGGAAAACCAAAAGCTGCGGTTTTACCTGTTCCTGTTTGAGCTAATGCAACAATATCAGTGTCTTGTTCTAATAAAATAGGAATCGCCTTTTCCTGTACTTCTGATGGATTTTCAAATCCGAGATCTTTTATCGCCAGCAGTAGCGATTCATTAAGACCTAATTGTTCAAATTTATTCATGTATGTTTTTAAAATTGGGTGCAAATGTACCGCTTATAACCGAGATAATCTAATTTGTTAGTGATTGATTTTCAAATATTTATAATTATTAGGTTGCTAATTAATTTTCAAAACTTGAATTATTAGAAATATTTATGCAGAAATCTTAAATAAATTACCTTTGCAAAAAATATGTAAAATGATAGAAATCTTAGACTTTATTGGAGTTTTTGTTTTTGCAATTTCGGGTGTATTAGCAGCTATTAATAAGAAGTTAGATTTATTTGGTGTTTTTGTTATTGCGTTTGTAACAGCTCTTGGTGGCGGAACGTTGCGAGATGTTTTAATAGGAAAAACTCCAGTAGGATGGATGGAAGATTTGAATTATGTTTACATTATTTTCTTAGGAAATGGAATTGCTTTATTGTTCAGAAATTATTTGAATAAACTTCGCATTTCACTTTTTTTGTTTGATACGATTGGATTAGGAGTTTTTACGCTTATTGGTTTACAAAAAGGTTTAGATTATGGTTTGCATCCTGTTATCTGTATCGCAATTGGAACGATGACGGCGAGTTTTGGTGGATTGATTCGTGATATTTTATGTAATGAAATCCCGCTTTTGCTTAACGGCGGAACTATTTATGCAACGATTTGTATTTTGGGTGGAATACTGTTTTTTACTTTAAAGTATTTCGGACTTCAAGATTCGGTAAACGAAGTAACAACTTCTTTATTTATTATTGTTTTTCGTCTTATTGCTGTTCGTTTTAACTTGAGTTTGCCAGTAGTTGCTATTCGGAAAAATTAAATTGTATTTAAAAACTCAATTAATTTACGAGTTGCAATTCCGCGGTGACTTAGTTTTGCTTTTTCAGTCATTTCCATTTCTGCAAACGTTGAGGTAAAACCTTCAGGAACGAATATTGGATCGTATCCAAATCCTTTCTCGCCTTTTTTTTCTGAAATGATTTTGCCTTTAGCGATTCCCTCGAATAAATGTTGTTCGTTATTAAAATTTAAAGCAATTACTGTTTTGAATTGAGCATTTCGGTTAGTTTTATCTTTTAAGTTTTCAAGAAGTTTGTTCATGTTATCATCTGAATTTTTACTTTCTCCAGCATATCGAGCCGAATAAACTCCAGGTTCTCCGTTCAAAGCTTCAACTTCTAATCCAGTGTCGTCAGCAAAACAAGGGAAATTATATTTTTCGGTAACATAATTTGCTTTTAAAATAGCGTTTCCTTCAATAGTTTTAGCTGTTTCAGGAATATCTTCATTACAGTCGATGTCTTTCAGACTTAAAAGTTCGATCGATTTTGGTAACATTGCTTTAATTTCGTTAACTTTATTCTGATTATTAGAGGCAAAAACAAGTTTCATTTTAAATTTATTTAGTTGATACAAAAATAGTTATTTGTTCTAATATGAAATAAATTATAATAAACTCAATTTTATTTCTATTTTTGTCCCGTTTTTTAACACATATTAATTATGGTGAAAGATTTATTTGCAAGAATACAAGAAAATAAAGGACCTTTAGGAAAGTGGGCATCGCAAGCGGAAGGATACTATGTGTTTCCAAAGTTAGAAGGAGATTTAGGACCACGAATGAAGTTTCATGGAAAAGAAATTTTAAATTGGAGTATAAACGATTATTTAGGTTTAGGTAATCACCCAGAAGTAAGAAAAGTAGATGCTGAAGCAGCTGCAAAATGGGGAGCAGCTTACCCAATGGGAGCAAGAATGATGAGTGGACATACTACTCTTCATGAGCAACTTCAAAATGAATTAGCAGAATTCGTTAAAAAAGAATCGGCATACTTATTGAATTTTGGTTATCAAGGAATGGTTTCTACTATTGATGCTTTGGTAACTAAAAATGATGTTATTGTGTATGATGTAGATTCTCATGCGTGTATTATCGACGGTGTTCGTTTACATATGGGAAAACGTTTTACGTATAAGCATAATGACTTAGAAAGTATTGAAAAAAACATTCAACGTGCTGTAAAAGTCGCAAATGATACTGGAGGTGGAATTTTAGTGATTACTGAAGGTGTTTTCGGAATGCGAGGACAACAAGGAAAGTTAAAAGAAATTATAGCTTTAAAAGAAAAATACAATTTCCGTTTATTAGTTGATGATGCTCATGGTTTTGGAACTTTAGGTAAAACTGGAGCAGGAGCTGGAGAAGAGCAAGGTTGTCAAGATGGAATTGATGTTTATTTCTCAACTTTTGCTAAATCTATGGCTAGTATTGGAGCGTTTATTGCTGGAGATAAAGATATCATTGATTACTTAAAGTACAATTTACGTTCTCAAATGTTCGCAAAATCATTACCAATGATTCAAACTATTGGAGCGTTAAAACGTCTTGAAATGTTACGTACAATGCCAGAGTTGAAAGCTAAACTTTGGGAAAATGTAAATGCATTACAAAACGGTTTAAAATCTAGAGGTTTCGATATTGGAGATACAAATACTTGTGTTACGCCAGTTTACTTAGAAGGTTCTATTCCAGAAGCAATGGTTATGGTAAATGATTTAAGAGAAAATTACGGTATTTTCTTGTCAATTGTTGTTTATCCTGTAATTCCAAAAGGAATAATTTTATTAAGAATGATTCCTACAGCTTCTCATACTATGCAAGATATCGATGAAACATTAGCAGCTTTTGAAGCAATCCGTGAGAAATTAACAAACGGAACTTATAAAAAATTAGCAGAAGCTAATGTTGTAGATATGGAACAATAAGATTTCTTATAATTGAAATAAAAAACCACTTGTTTTTACAAGTGGTTTTGTTTTTTTATGACTATATTTCTTTTATAAATGTACAACGTCTTTTATTAATTTTTGGATTGAAGTTTTTCCAAAGATTGTGCATGGCGTGATTCTCTTCTAATTCTGGTGTGCGAATACAAGTTTCAATATTTTTAGCTTTAAAAACTTTGTAATACTCATCAAAAATAATTGCTGTAATTCCTTTGTTTTGATATTCTGGAAGAATTCCAATTAAGTAAAAAACAACTTCTTTAGAATACTTTTTAGCTTGTAGCAAATGCCACCAACCAAAAGGTAATAATTTTCCATTTGCTTTTTGTAAAGCTTTGGCAAAACTTGGCATTACAATAGTAAAAGCAATCATTTTATCATTTTCGTCTAAAACAAACTTAATGTATTCTGGATTTATAAAACTGATGTGTTTCTTTTTTATATAATCAACTTGCTCTTGTGTAACCGCAACAAATGATTGTAGTTTATCGTAAGTGGAATTAAATAACTGAAACATATCATCTACATATGGCATTATTTCAGATGATTTTGTGAAGTTTAAAACCTTCAACTTATAACGTTGTTGAATCATTTTACTTGCTCTAATGTAAGGAGCAGGATCAACATCAAAAAATGAAAAAACACTTTCTTGATATTTTTTTTCAACTTTAAGTCCTAATTGTTTAAAGTGTTCTTTGTAATAAGGTTGGCTATACCAAGAAATCATAGTGCTTAATTGGTCGAAACCTTCTGTAAGCACGCCAACTTTATCCAAATTTGAAAAACCAAGCGGACCTTCGATATGATCCATTCTTTTTTCTTTTCCAAATTCTTCAACTTTTTCAAGTAAAGCTTTGGTGACTTCAATGTCATCAATTACATCAAACCAGCCAAATCGCGTTTTCTTTTTGCCAAGTTGGTTAACTTCTTCCCAATTAACAATAGCTGCAACTTTTCCAACAATTTTATTGTTTTTGTAAGCCAAGAAAAGCTTAATGTCGCAATTTTTTAAATTTGGATTGTTTTCTTTGTCAAAAGTTTCTAATTCTTCAGAAATTAAAGGTGGAACCCAATTTAGATTTCCTTTAAAAACCTCAAAACTAAATTGAATAAATTCTTTTGTTTCTTTTTTTGAAGTAACTTCTTTTACTGTAATCATACTTACTCAACGTCTTGAACTGCGTCTCTTCTTTTCTTTTCTTTGTCGGCTTTCTTTTTCATTTTCTTATCCATTTTACTACCGTTATCTTTTTCAATTTTCACTTCTTGATATTTTTCAGCAAAACGCCAAGAAAAACCTACACTTGCATTTAAAATTCCTGGAGTGTTTTTTAAATTTTTACCAAAAGAAGCATCTAATTGCATGTTTTTATGGAATAAATAAGCAGCACCAATTCTAAAAACACCATCAGAATAATAATCGCCATTATAACCTTGATTTTCAATAAAACCAGACCATTGTTGGTTAAATCCGCGAGTTAAAGTTAAGATGTAGTTGATGCTTGCAAAATCAGTTCCTATTTTATCATACGTAATATTAGTTACTAAAACCCATCGTGTTCCAAAGTGATTTTGCGCAATAATTGTTGCTTTCGGACTAAAAGATGGTTCTTCAATGTTTGATGGTGCATAATTAAATGGATTATCACCAATTCCGAAATTTACACCAGCATAACCTGCTAATGCCGGAATTAATTGTTTCCACTTAAAACTGTGATTTGCTTTCCAACTGTATAAGTTTGGTTTTTCATCAAAATTCTTAAATGGATCGTAAAATAAATACTTAGCTCCTAAAGTTAATTGTTTGAAACCACTTCTATTTTCATCTAAAAACAACGAAGTGTATTCATCATTTTGGTATTGAATCTCTGCAATAACTTCTAATTCTTCTTTCCAAACACCGTAACGAATGGCTAAATCAGCTAAAACTCCATTTGCATCATAATTTAATTTATCATGCGTTTCAGAAACGTAAGACAAACCAATTTCTGTTTGAATAACTGTTTTTCCTACAGAAAATGCCATCATCGATTTTCCTGGTCGGTTTGAGTTTATTTCGTCAGTAAACTGTGCAAATTGTACTTGAGTTATAAACAAAAAAACTAGCGCTAAGGCAAATTTGAAAATTTTCATAAAAATTGAATTTGATTCAAAAATAGCATTTTTATCATAATTTTAAGAAACAATTTTACGTTATTAAAGTCTATTAATAGTATCTTTGAATTGAAAAATTAATGAAATATGGAAATGGCGTCGTTTACTGGTTTTGTTAAAACCTTGCTTTATATAATTTTAGGTTATTACGCTTTGAAGTTTTTAATGAGAATTTTTGCACCTATTTTGGTTCAAAAAACTGCTCAAAAATTCCAACAAAAAATGGAAGAGCAAATGAGAAACCAACAAAATGCTTATCAAAACACCCAACATTCTACAAATACTACACAAAAAGAAATGCCAAGAGAGAAGAAGAAAGTTGGCGAATATGTAGATTTTGAAGAAATAGATTAATTATTAATTCACATTATTTTCTAATAAGGATATTGGTTTACCGATATCCTTTTTTTAATTACCTTAGCACCTAAATTTTTTATTTTATGCAGAAATTAAAATCGTTTTGGCCTCACGGCTTAGCTGTAATAGGATTTATTATTGTTGCTTTACTTTATTTCCATCCAGTTTTAGAAGGAAAAGTAATATTTCAATCGGATATTGCACAGTATACTGGAATGGCGAAAGAACAAAACGATTTTCGCGCAGAAAATAACGAAGAACCATACTGGACGAATAGTGCGTTTGGTGGAATGCCAACGTATCAATTAGGCGCCAAATATCCACATAATTATGTGAAGAAATTAGATTCGGTTTTACGATTTTTACCGCGTCCCGCTGATTATTTATTTTTATACTTTTTAGGATTCTATATTTTATTAATGGTTTTGAAAATAGATCCGCTTAAAGCTTTCTTTGGCGCTTTAGCTTTCGGTTTTTCAACCTATTTGATAATTATATTAGGAGTAGGACACAATGCAAAAGCACATGCAATCGCATATTTTCCTATGGTATTAGCTGGTGTTTTATTGGTTTTCCAAAAAAGATATTGGTTGGGTGGAATTTTAACAATGCTGGCAGCTGCTTTGGAAATTCAAGCGAATCACTTCCAAATGACGTATTATTTATTGTTATTGTTGCTAGTTGTTGGGGTTTATTTTGCAATTCAATTAGTAAAAGAAAAACAAACAAAAGAATTAGGAAAAATTATAGGTGTTTTTGCTGTCGCTGGACTTTTAGCTATAGGAGCAAATGCAACCAATTTAATGGCAACTTCAGAATATGCTAAAACCTCAACACGAAGTAAAAGTGAATTGACGTTTAACGCTGATGGTTCGCCAAAAACGTCTGATAATGCAATGAGCTATGATTATATTACTGAATATAGTTATGGTAAAGCAGAAAGTTTCAATTTAATTGCACCACGTTTATTTGGTGGTTCAAATAGTGAAGATGTTGGAACGGAATCTGAAATGTTTCAATTTGTTATGCGTCAAGGGTTGTCAACCTACGAAGCTGCTGATTTTGTAAAACAAATGCCTACATATTGGGGTGACCAACCTATAGTTGCTGCGCCAGCTTACATAGGAATTGTGGTGTTTTTCTTTTTTGTATTGTCATTGTTCATTGCTGATAATCGAAAATTGAAAATAGCTTTACTTTCTGGAGTAATTCTATCGTTATTGTTGTCTTGGGGAAAAAACTTCTCGCTATTAACCGATTTCTTTATCGATTATGTTCCAATGTATAACAAATTTAGAGCGGTTTCATCTATTCAAGTAATTTTAGAAATGTGTATTCCTGCTTTAGCTATTTTAGGAATGTATCAATTCTTTAAAATTCAAGATAAAAAGCAGCAATTTACTATTTTATGGAAATCAGGAGCTGTTGTTTTTGGTTTGTTAGTTCTATTGTTTGTTATTAAAGGAATGTTCGATTTCGCTGGAGGAAACGATGCGTATTTTAATGAAGCTTATGGACCAGAGTTTACTCGTGCTTTGCGAGAAGATAGAATGTCGATGTACACTAGTGATGTGTTGCGTTCTATGGGATTTGTGTTGGCAATTTTCGGGACATTATATTTGGTAACTAAAGAAAAATTAAAAGTAACCAATGCAGTAATTATCGCTGGAGTTTTAATGGTTTCTGATTTGTTTTTTATCGATAGAAACTACGTGAATAAAGAAGATTTTGTGGCTAAAAGAGAAATGGAACAACCTTTTCAGCCTACACAAGCTGATAAACAAATTCTTGAAGATAAATCTGTTTACCGCGTTTTTGATGCTGACGGTAATTTAAATAGCGCTAGAGCTTCATATTTCCATAACTCTATTGGTGGTTATCATGCGGCAAAGCCGAGAAGAATGCAGCAATTATTTGATTATCAAATTGCGAATAACAATGTTCGTGTTTTAAATATGTTGAATGTTAAATACATTATGCGTAGAGATAATGAAGGACAACAAATTGTTTTAGAAAATCCAGCAGCTAATGGAAATGCTTGGTTCGTAGAGAAAGTAAAAGTGGTGAATTCTGCAGATGAAGAAATGAAAGCTTTAGGTGAATTAGACACAAAGAATGAAGCAGTTGTTTCAAAAGAAAATAGTGAAATATACTCAGATGGATTTGTGACTAATCCAATTGCTAAGATTAATAATGCTCAATTTAAAAGAGATTCATTAGCTTCAATAAAATTAGAAGTTTATAAACCAAATTATCTAAAATATACTTCTAATAATTCAAATGAAGGTTTTGCTGTTTTTTCTGAAATGTATTATAAAAACGGTTGGAAAGCTACTATTGATGGACAAGAAACCAGTATTTATAATGTAAATTATGTTTTACGAGGTTTAGAAGTTCCAGCAGGAAAACATACAATCGAATTCAAATTTGAACCAGAAGTTGTAGCAACAGGAAGCAAAATTGCTTTAGGAAGTTCGGTTTTAATTGTTTTATTAATTGGTTTCGGAATTTATCAGGAAAGAAAAAAAATTCAGATATAAGATTAATGATTTTAGAATTTTAAAATTAAAAAAGCCGACTTAACGAATAAACAAATTACCAAATCAACAGTAAGAGAAAAATACTCATTATTTCTTATTATTGGCCGCCAGCTGGTGGGCCAGGAGTACAACGTTGGTTAAAATTCGTAAAATATTTACCTGGTTTTGGAATCGAACCTCATGTTTATATTCCAGAGAATCCAACATATCCATTACAAGACGAGAAGTTAATTAATGAAGTTTCTGAAAAAGCTATCATTATTAAGCAAAAAATTAAAGAACCTTATGGTTTAGCTTCAATTTTTTCGAAAGGAAAAGCGAAAAAGATAAGTTCGGGAATTATTTCTGAAAAGAAAAAGCAATCATTTATTGAAAAAACTATGCTTTGGGTGAGAGGAAATCTTTTTATTCCCGATGCTCGCGTACTTTGGGTAAAACCTTCGGTTACTTTTTTAAAGAAATACATCAGTGAAAATAATATTGAAACGATAATTACAACTGGTCCGCCACATAGTTTGCATTTAATTGGATTAAAATTAAAAAAAGAGCTGAATATTAATTGGATTACAGATTTTCGCGATCCTTGGACAACTATTGGTTATCACAATAAATTGAAATTAAGCAATTCAGCAGCTAAAAAGCATAAAAGATTAGAAAAAGAGGTTTTAAACGCTTGTGATGAAGTAATTGTAACTTCTCCAACAACCAAAAAAGAATTTCAAGCAATTACTTTTCAACCAATTTCAGTGATTACAAACGGATATGATGTGGAAAGAGTAGAGAAGAAGCCAATGGACGAGAAATTTACATTGGCGCACATTGGTTCGTTACTTTCAGAAAGAAATCCGTTGATTTTATGGCAAAGTTTAAGCGAATTAGTTTCAGAAGATGAAAATTTCGCTAATTTTTTTCAATTAAAATTAATAGGTGCAGTTAGCGAAGACGTTTTAGATAGTTTAAAACAATATAAATTAGAAGCCTTTGTAAATCATTTAGGATATGTTTCACACGAAGAAGCTTTGCAAGAACAAAGATGTTCGCAAGTTTTATTGTTAATCGAAATCAATTCGAAAGACACCCAATGTATAATTCCTGGAAAAGTGTTTGAATATATTGTTTCGGAGCGACCAATTATAGCTCTTGGACCAGAAAATGCCGATTTTGCTTCCATAATTCAAGAAACAAATACTGGAAAGTTTTTTACGTATAACGAGAAAGAAGTATTGAAAAAGTATATTTCTGAGCTTTTTGAAGCATTTTTAAAGCAAGAATTGAAATCATATCCAGTTGGATTACAAAAATACAGCAGAAAAGCCTTAACGGAAGAATTAGTAAAATTGATTAAATAATGAGAAAAATTGCGATTGAAAATTGGAACAGAAAAGAGCATTATGAGTTTTTTAAACAATTTAGCAACCCTTTTTTTGGAATTGTAACCGAAGTAGATTGTACAAAAGCTTTTGATTTTGCAAATGAAAATCATATTTCGTTTTTCTCGAGCTATATGCATAAATCGATGCGTGCGGTGAATCAAGTTGAGGAGTTTAAGTATAGAATTGTAAATGATGAGGTTGTTGTTTTTGATGTAATTCATGCAGGAACAACTATAGGAAGAGAAGATGGCACATTCGGATTAGCGTTTGCTCATTTTTCTGAAGATTTTGCAACTTTTAATAAAAATATGCAAGCAGAAGTTGAGGCTGTTAAAAATAGTAAAGGTTTACGTTTGAATAATGAAGATGTAAAATATGATTTAGTTCGACATTCTACTTTACCATGGTCTACATTTACAGGGTTGTTGCATCCTACAAGGAATTATTCAAGTGAATCGGTGCCAAAAATTACTTTTGGAAAAGCTTTTAAAAAGAGAAGGCAAACGTTTTTTACCAGTTTCAATTGAAGCAAATCATGCTTTAGTTGATGGATTTCATATTGCTAAGTATTTAGAAAATTTTCAACGGTTTTTAAATGAATAGCTTTTAAATAAAAAATCCTGCTTCGCAAGTGCTCCGCAGGATTTCAAAACAAACTAACCAACCAATATCATCATGATATTATCTTCTAGATTTATCTTTCGATAATTCTCTTTCTTCTTTTTTAATGTCGTTAACATCTTCATTACTCATTTTAGCTTTTGTTCCATCAGCTTTGTAGTAATAAAAGTCGTTGTCGTTATATCCGTAATCAGAATCATATCCGTTATTGTTTCCGTAGTAAACTGTTGTTGGATTGTAATGATTGTTTACAGGAGTATAATTGTATACGTGGTTTGCAGCGTTTACAAAACCTCTAATATCTACAATTCTACCTCTTCTATCATAGATGATTCTTAAGTTACCAACTCTGCTTAACGCAAAGCTGTTATATCTCATATATACTGAACCAACACGTTTTACTCTTCCGTATGCGTCGTAGTTAATGTAAACGTTTCCTACACGTCTTAGACGACCTCTATAATCATGTTCAACACGAACACCTCGGTTTCTGTTTTTCCAATAACCATACGCATTTCCTATTGGAGCGCCGTATGTTGTGTTTCGTGGTCTTGGACCAGCATTGGTCGCAGCAGTATTAAAATCAAATTCACCATTAGGGAAAATCATAAATTCAATTCCTCTTTCCATAAACACGATAGGCTCAGCATATCTATAATCTACAGGGTAAAATCTTTTGTTTACATCATCAAAAACCTCTTCTGATGATGCTTTTGTCATTGTTGTTCCTAATAAAAGAACAAATACACTTAATGCTAAAGTAATTTTTTTCATAACACATCAATTTAAGGTTAAACTTTCAACGTTGCTTTTTATAAACTCGTTGCTTACTTTTGTATAACCAATTTGCGTGCCAAAAAATAATAGATAGTTTTATTTTAAGTTTAAAGTGTTGATTTTCAGAAATAAAAAAAGAGAAGCAACGCTTCTCTTTTCTGTTTTTGGAACTTAAAAAATGATTACTGTCCCATCATTTCTCTAATTTTTTCTTGCATTAATTCAGGATCTTGCATTCCTTCTAATCCTACTGCAGAGAAAATAATTATCATATAAACAAGCCATAATGCACTTAAAATAATTCCGATAATACAAAGTACTCGTCCGATTTTTAAATTGTTATAGTTTGAATATAATTCTGGATTTTCGTTGTAAAGCTTCAAGTCTTTTTTAGCTATTGATAATCCAACTCCACCAGTTATTAATCCAACAACTCCGTAACAACAACAAGTTATAATAGAAATAATTCCTAAAATAAGTACAGCTGTTGCGTTTGGTAATTTTTGATTTTGCATAATTTATTTAGTTTAAAGGTTAGAAATATATTTTTATAACATAAGAAACAATCATAACAATAAGATTTAAAATAGCAAATGAAATTACTATTCTAGTATAGTTTCTAGTTTTGTCAATTAAGTGTAAAAAGATAAATAGGAATAATAAGATTAAAGTATAAATAGGCGGATACATTTTAAAAGCTTCAACAAACTTTCCTTCCATAAGTAAAAATAAAGCGCGTTGAGTTCCGCAACCTAAACATTCAATTCCGAATAGTTTTTTACTCATGCATGGCAACATGTATTCTTCCATAATAGTTTTTTATAGATACAATTTTACAAAAAATAATTAAGAATTATACGCTTTAAGTTTATTATATTTGGTGAAATCTTAAAAAATGAAGTGGTTAAATAATATACTTTTTTTTGCTTGTGGTTTTATTGCAATTTGGGAACAAACTAAACCTCAACCTAATAAATTTATTATGATAATCTGTATGACTGTTTTTGGAATAGGGTTGTACCGATTAATGAAAAAAATACCAAGTAAAGAAGAACAAAATAATGAAGAATAAATTTGAAATAGGAGACAAGGTTGCTGTTTTAGATGATGCAATTGAAGGTTTTGTAGTTGCTGTTAATGGAAGCGAAATTACCTTTAAAACGGAAGATGATTTTGAGATGACTTATTTTGTCAACGAATTAGTTAAATTACAGATTTCTAAAAAGTTAGATAGTTTTTTCTCTTCAAAAAGTTTAAGTGATGTTTTGGAGGAAAAATCTGCTCCAAAAAAGCGAAAAACAACTCCAGAAAAGAAATCTAAGAAAGAAGATTTTGTACTTGAAGTCGATTTGCATATTGAAAAATTAGTTCCTTCAACTAAAGGTTTAGCTAATTTTGATATGCTAAATATTCAGCTTGATGAAGTAAAGCGAAAAGTAGATTTTTGCATCAAAAATCGGTTGCCAAAATTAGTTTTAATTCACGGTGTTGGTGAAGGTGTTTTAAAAGCCGAAATTGATTATTTATTATCACGATATGATAATTTAGTTGCACAAGAAGCAAACTTTAGAAAATATGGAGTTGGGGCAACAGAAGTTTATTTTAAACAGAATAAAATTTAAAAATTGCTTTTACAGGCTAGTTTCAAAATCACCAAAAATATAACTTGTAAAACTGAAAGATTCTTCGCTACTTGAAAAAATGATGTTCTCAAAAGTGATATTATGTGTGTAACCAATTTCAGTTATTCCATCAGTATCGTATAATGGATTTGATTCAATTACAATTGTTCCGCCACTAGTTGTCCATTCTTTAGAAACTGTAGGAGTTGCTGGGGGTAATTCATCACAAATAGTATTCGAACTTACATTTCCTGAATATTTTCGGTAAATTACTTCATTACTAGAATTAATGGTGATAGTTCTTGGTGTACTGCCAGTTGATGAGTTGTCAAAAGCTGTGTTAAAAGTAGCTTCGGGCAAACTAATTAACAGCAATTCGTCGTTCTTAGTTTTTAAAAGTATGGTTTTATCGCTACATTTTTGAATAGCTTGATTTTCGAAATCAAACGATTGTAAAGTAATTTCTCCATCATCACACGAAGTAACAAGAAGTAAAGCGATAATTAATCCAAAAACCTTTTTCATACTGCTATAGTTTTAGCAAACATAATCAATTATGAAATAAGAACAAATTCATTTTTTTACTATTTCGATTAATTTTGTCCCATTTGTTTTTTAATTAATCAAAATATTTATTACTTCGTAAATCGTTGTATATTTAGAAAAAAACAAGAATGGAAAACCAATCAATCAAAACCAACTATCCTGCATTATATACTTTAATCACCGTTTTCTTCTTTTGGGGATTTATTGCAGCCGGAAACAGTATTTTTATTCCTTTTTGTAAGCATTACTTTAATCTAGATCAATTTCAATCGCAGCTGATTGATTTTGCGTTTTATACGGCTTATTACATTGGAGCTTTATTGCTTTTTATTTTCGGAACAGTGAAAAAATCAGATGTTGTAAGTGCTTGGGGGTATAAACGAAGTATTGTTTACGGATTATTATTTTCAGCTTTAGGTGCTGGTGCAATGATTATTGCTGTTCAAGCAAATGTGTATGCTGGAATGTTAGCAGGTTTGTTTATAGTTGCGCTTGGTTTTTCTTTACAGCAAACAGCGGCAAATCCGTTTGCGATTTTATTAGGTGATCCAAAAACTGGAGCAAGCCGTGTTAATCTTGGTGGCGGAATCAATTCATTTGGAACGATGATTGGACCAATTTTAGTTGGTTTTGCGCTTTTTGGAACAACAGCTTCAGTTACTGATGAGCAAATTCAACATATGGAATTAAGTAAAGTAATTTTGCTTTACATAGGTGTTGGATTATTATTTTTAGCTGCTGCAGCTTTATTCTTTTTCTCTAAAAAAGTTCCGGATGGAATTTCAAAAGAACCAATGGAAAAGGCCGATAAAGCACTTTGGGTTTTAATTATAATGACAATTTTGTTAATTTCTTGTTTTGTTCCTGTATTTAAAACCTATCAAGTAGCGACTGAAGGGCTTTCAGAAGCTCAACTAATGGATTTAGATTCTTATCGTTTCAAATGGCTAATTGGCGCTTTGTTAGTTGTTTTAGGCGGAATTTTCTTTTCGTATTTTTCTGCAAATAAAAAAGCTGATGGTTGGGGCGCTATGCAATATCCACAATTGGTTTTAGGAATGTTAGCCATATTCACTTATGTTGGTGTTGAGGTTGCAATAGGAAGCAATTTAGGCGAATTATTAAAAATGGATAGTTTCGGCGGATTGCAATCTTCTGAAATTGCACCATATATTTCAATGTATTGGGGAAGTTTGATGATTGGTCGTTGGGCTGGTGCAATTAGCGCTTTTAACTTAGATAACTCAAAAAAGACTTTAGCTTTAATTGTTGTTCCAATAATTGCTTTCGGAGTAATTCTTGGCGTAAATATAGTTTCCGGTAAAGACATGAAGCCTCTGTATTACTATATTGTTTGTGTGATTTTACAAATTGTTGCTTTCTTTTTAACGAAAGACAAACCAGCAAGAACTTTAGTTGTTTTCGGATTATTTGGAGTTTCTGCAATGTTAGTTGGTTTGTTTTCAACAGGAACAGTTGCAATTTACGCTTTCTTATCAGGTGGTTTAGCATGTAGCATTATGTGGCCATCAATTTTTAGTTTATCTATTTTAGGTTTAGGAAAATACACTTCACAAGGTTCTGCTTTTTTAATTATGATGATTTTAGGTGGAGGAATTATTCCGCCAATTCAAGGTAAATTAGCCGATATTATTGGAATTCATCAATCGTATATAGTTGCAGTAATTTGTTTTGTTTACTTAACTTTGTTCGCTGTTTTAGTAAAAGGAATTTTGAAAAAACAAGGAATTAATGTTGATGAAATTGAAACCGAAGGTGCTCACTAAAAATGGATAAAATATATTTAGATAACGCGGCAACTACGCCTTTACGTGAAGAAGTTATTCTTGAAATGACAAATGTAATGCGCGATTTCTACGGAAATCCGTCTTCTACGCATAGTTTTGGTCGTTCGGCTAAGACATTGTTAGAACAATCACGAAAGTCGATTGCAAAGCTTTTAAATGCGCAAGCTTCTGAAATTATTTTCACTGGAAGCGCAACCGAAGGAACTAATCTTATTTTACATAGCGCTGTTAAAGATTTAGGAATTAAGCGAATTATTACTTCTAAAATTGAACATCATGCGACTTTGCATACGGTGCAGCATTTACAAAAAGATTTTGATATCGAAATAGCGTATGTTCCTGTACTTCAAGAAGGAAATCTAGATATTGAAAAATTAGCTGTTTTATTGCAAGAAGAAATCCCAACATTAGTTTCACTTATTCATGTGAATAACGAATCGGGTGAAATTTTGGATATTGAACGAGTAGGCCAGTTGTGCCGAGAAAATAACGCTTTATTTCATTGTGATACGGTACAATCTATTGGAAAAGCCGAATTTGATTTAACTACTTTGTCAGTTGATTTTATAGTAGCAAGCGCACATAAATTTCACGGACCAAAAGGTGTTGGTTTTGCTTTTATTCGAAAAAGTAATGTTATCCAACCGATGATTTTTGGTGGTGAGCAAGAAAAAGGTCTACGTGCTGGTACAGAAGGCGTTCACCAAATTGTAGGTATGACAAAAGCCTTAGAATTGGCTTATCAAGATTTAGATGCTGATAGAAATTATATTTCAGATTTAAAAGATTATACGATTTCGAACTTAAAAGCAGTATTTCCTGATGCGAAAATTATTGGCAAGAACACTTTTTACAATCTTATCAATGTGGTTTTACCTTTAGACGAACAAAAAGCGTCGATGTTGCTGTTTATGATTGATATGAAAGGAATTGCCGTTTCTCGTGGAAGCGCTTGCCAAAGCGGAAGTGTAAAACCTTCTCATGTTTTAGCTGAGTTTTTACCTGTTGAAGACCAACAAAAGCCTAATCTTCGCATTTCGTTTAGTCATTATAATACTAAAGAAGAAATTGATTATTTGGTTGATGTTTTGAAAGGGGTTTAAAATTTAAGCTTTTATTGTTAATAAAGAACATAATAAAATTAAAATGGATGTTATAAATCAACTTAAAAATGATTATGGTGATTTTGGTGATGCATTAATTGTAAATTTTGAATATTTTTCGGGATTTAACTTTGAAAAAAAATCATACCAAGAGGAAGAAGTTTCAATTGCAATTAGTTGCTTTAATATTAATAAACCATTTGGACAATCTAATGAGTTAATTTTATTAAATGTTCCGATATTTCTTATTTGAATTTAAAAAAATATCATGGTATGATTTATCAAGCATTACTCGATAAGAAAGAAGATGAATATATAATTGATTTTTTCCAGAATTAATTGGAAAAGAAGTTGGAGATGGTCTAACAAGTAAAGAAAATTACGATTCAATTTGTATTGTAAAATGTAAGCATATTGAATTTAAACTTATTAATAAATTATAGTCATTTATAAAGATGATTAATAGTAATAATAAATAAATTGTCAATCTGAACTTGTTTCAGATTCCGAAATAAATTCGGAATGACAAAATTAAAAACAAAAAAAGAGGCTTAAAAGCCTCTTTTTTTGTTTTTAATATAAACTTGGATATTTTGTTGGATTAACTTCGTTCATAATAGCGTAAACCTTTTCAAAAATGTCTTCTACGCTTGGTTTTGAGAAGTAATCACCATCGGTTCCATATGCTGGTCGGTGTGCTTTAGAAGCTAATGTTTGCGGTTCGCTATCTAAATGTTTATACGCTTTTTGGTTTTCTACAATTTCTTGTAAAATATAAGCACTTGCGCCACCAGGAACATCTTCATCAATCACTAATAATCGATTGGTTTTCGCAACACTCTTCACAATATCATGATTAATATCAAAAGGTAAAAGCGATTGAATATCAATTACTTCTGCGCTAATGCCAAATGATTCTAATTCATTTGCAGCTTGTTCTACTAAACGTAACGTAGAACCATAAGAAACTAACGTAATATCTGAACCTTCTTTTATGGTTTCAACCACTCCAATAGGTGTTTTGAATTCACCTAAATTTGTTGGCATTTTTTCTTTTAAACGGTAACCATTCAAACACTCAACAATTAATGCAGGTTCGTCAGCTTCTAATAAAGTATTATAGAAACCAGCCGCTTTCGTCATATTTCTAGGAACTAAAACGTGAATTCCACGAATCGCATTAATAATCATTCCCATTGGCGAACCAGAGTGCCAAATTCCCTCTAAACGGTGTCCGCGTGTACGAATAATTAAAGGTGCTTTTTGTCTTCCTTGCGTTCTATATTGTAGCGTTGCTAAATCGTCGCTCATAATTTGGATAGCGTACAATAAATAATCTAAATATTGAATTTCAGCAATAGGGCGTAAACCACGCATTGCCATTCCAATACCTTGACCAAGAATTGTTGCTTCACGAATTCCAGCATCAGCCACACGGAACTCGCCATATTTTTCTTGCATTCCTTCTAAACCTTGGTTTACGTCACCAATGTTTCCAGAATCTTCACCAAAAATTAAAGCTTCAGGATATTTAGAGAAAATAGCATCGAAATTATCACGAATTACCAAACGTGCATCAACTTCTTCAGCAGAATTATCATATTTTGGTTTTACTTCTTCAATTGAAGTAACACTTTTGTTTGATTCTGAAAATAAATGCGAACTGAATTTTGGTTGGATTTTAGCAAAATAACCTTCAATCCAAGTCGCTAATTGGTCTTTTCCACTTTCTTGAATAATTAAACGTAACACTTTACGCGCAGTTGTTAGTATATCTTTACGAATTGGCTCTTTTATTGAAGCTAAATCGTTTGCATGTTTTTCAATAAAAACTTTGTTAGGACTTCCAGCAGCAATTGAATTTAGTAAACCAACTAATTCTTGTTGTTCGGCTTTAATTGGAGTTGTAAAAGCTGCCCAAGCGGCTTTTTTACCATCTAAAACTTCCTTTTTAGAAGCTTTGTCAATTTCGTTTAATTCTTCTTCAGAAGCGATGTTGTTGGCAATCATCCATTCTTTCATTTTTGCCACACAATCAAACTCAGTTTCCCATTCTAAACGCTCTTTACTTTTGTAACGTTCATGACTTCCAGAAGTTGAATGTCCTTGAGGTTGCGTTAATTCTTGAACATGAATTAAAACTGGAATATGCTCCGTACGAGCAATACTTGAAGCTTTTTGATAGGTTTCAACCAATGCAGGATAATCCCAACCTTTTACTCGAAGAATTTCGTAACCGTTAGTATCTTCATCACGTTGGAAACCTTTTAAAATTTCCGAAATATTTTCTTTTGTAGTTTGATGACGTGCGTGAACTGAAATTCCGTATTCGTCATCCCAAACGCTCATTACCATTGGTTCCCCAAGCTACTTCGTTTCCTTTATTTGAAAAATTAGTAAAACTTTCTAAATTATCTACATTTCTGTAAATTTTTGAAGCTTGTGCCAAACCTAATAAACGAGGCATTTGCCCAGCAGTAGGAGAAATATCAGCACTTGAGTTTTTTTGTTCTGTTAAATTTTTCCAATTCCCATTTTCGTCTAAACTATGCGTAGCAAAGTGTCCGCCCATTTGACGTCCGGCACTCATTGGATCAAAATTCAAATCCGTGTGTCCATATAATCCAGCAAAAAATTGCTCGATATTCATAGCGCCAATGGCCATCATAAAGGTTTGATCACGATAATAACCAGAACGGAAATCTCCATTTTGAAAAGCTTTAGCCATGGCTAATTGCGGCACTTCTTTTCCATCTCCAAAAATCCCGAATTTAGCTTTCCCGGTTAGTACTTCTCTACGTCCAAGCAAACTACATTCGCGACTAACAATCGCAATTTTGTAATCGTTGATTACTTCTTTTTTAAAGTCTTCAAAAGATAAAACCTCTTTTTGTGCTGTTTTACTCATAATAAAAAGAATTGAATTGTTACAAATGTAATCAAACAGTGTATAAATTACAACTTGAAATTGTATTTTGACTTAAAAATTATCAATAATTCAACAGATTGATTAGGAATTGTTTATCGAACTCACTAATTAGAGGTGTTTTATTGAATATTTATCAATTTTTTGAATAAAAAAACATTAAAACCACCTTCTTGTAAATAAAGAAATTAGAGTTTGTGGAGATAAAGTTATTACAAAACGAATTCGTTGTCCGTAATTTGGTAAGTTTGGTTCAAAACCATTTGAAGAATACACAGGGAAAAATAATTCGAAATAATCAGGAACTAAATTAAGATGTACACCAGAATCGTATACGAAATTCGCCTTAGAGTATTTATTTTTATAAACTCCAATATCGCCATAAACTTGAATCCAATTCCAAACATTAAAAGCAGCGTTTGAAGTTACCATCCATTGATTTGCGTAGCGTGTATCGAAAATAGATTTAAAACCACCTTCAGCATAAACGTATTGTTGGCTGTAAATTCCAGTAGATTCACTTCTACCTAATAAATTTTGACTAAACATATAATCTGTCGGTTTATCTAAACCAAAGCTGAAATAATCGGAATTTGTACTTCTGTAAAAAAATGTTCCTGCAAAGAAACGCAAAGTTATTTGTCGGTTATTTTCAAATAATTTTCTGTAGTGTACTTCTGTGGAAATTTTTCCAAAAGAATTTGCTACTTGAATGTTTGTTAAAAAACTATAATATTTAGTTCCTTCAGATTGAAAATTACCATACTGAGCATCAAAAACATTGTAATCTTCTGTATTTTGATCAAGCTGAACTAAATCTGTTCTTTCTCGGTTTATATATAATTGTTTTAATTGAACAAATTCTTTTTTATTAACACGATAATCAGAATCTCTAAAGTAAAATTGTACCGCTGGACTAAATTTAGTGTATTTTGCTTCAGGAGCGTAATGAAATTGGTTTCCGCTTGCGATATATTTTATTAAGTATAGTTTTCCTTCATCTCTAATATTTTGATTATAGACAACAGATGCTTTCCCAACGATTTGTTGCGTGTTTGGTGAATAAAAAGGAGTAGCGCTAAAAAGAAAAGGTTTTGTTAGAAGCGATTTATTATTGATGTTCATTCCTACTGCTAACCCGTCATATAAATTGTATTCAAATTCAGGAACGTAAAATACTTGATTGTAATACGGTTCTTCTAAATCTCTAAAGAAATTAAATTTAATAGGTCGGTTGTTAAAAAAGAAACCTTTTAATGATTTCCAGTTGTTGCGTAAGTTATATTCTGGAATTTCGTTAAAATAATTTAGCGTTAATTTATCTGAGTTTTTTCGTTTAAATACTAAAGTTGTATCAGTTGCGATATTTTCAATCCATTCCTTATGAACAATACTATCATTTTTTAATTGATAAAATGAGATAGGAACATTAGTTTTTGTATTGTTTTTAATGGTAACGGTAACAGTTTCTTTATTTTTCTTTATTTTACCAAATTTAAAATCAATCAAATCTCTAGAATCTACCAAAGTTGTAAAAAACCAATCTATCTCTTTCTGACTATTCTTTTTCAGAATATATTCAAGTTCGTATTTGCTCGAAGTACATTCGCTATTCAATTCTAAAAACTCTTTTATGGAATTTTCTAGAATATTTTCACCTAGATAACTGTCTAAATATTTAAAATTAAGTCCAGAACGATATTTTCCAGCGATTTTCTCATTAAACTTTACCAATCTATTTTTGGCATAACCAACAGGCTGATCTAAATTTTTTCTAGCCATTAACATGTATAAATAGTTATATTGCTGATTAAAATCGAGATTAATGATATTGTATGATTTTAAAAGCTTCCATTTTGCCAAATTTCCTGCTAATTTCATATCAGGGTAATATTCATCAATATATTTCATCATTATAAAAACCTGAATTCCGTCATAAATCCAATTTTCACTTCTAGGATTTAGCTGAAGATTTGCTTTCAAGAATTTATTCAAGTACGTTTTTAAGAATTTCATTTCGTACATGAATTCATTTGGATACGGATTTAAAAAAGCAGGTAACTGATTTAATCCATAAAAAGGTTGTTTGTTATAATCTTCTTGAGAAATTAAAATTTTTGAAGTTGAGCTTTTACCTAAATGTTCATTTACAAAGCGTGTTATTTTATCGATTACAATCGCTTGTTGATATTCTTCTAACCTTTTTGGATCTAAACTTGTTGATACTTCTACAAATTCGTTTCTAAAGTTTATAAATTCTTTAGTTTTTGAAATAACAATATCGGTTTCTAAACTGTTTTTCCCAGAAAGCAGATAATTAGTTGGAGTTACTTCTTCAATTTCAAAATTTGAAGCAATGCTGAAATTTTCAGGAATTTCAATTGAAATTGAATAATCAGACATAACATTAGTTTTATCTTCTAAGTTTTCATTACTATAACTAATAAAACCTCTATTTATATATTTACAAGGAGTTATAATCCAATCTCTTAAAAATATTTTATCGTCATCTGTAAATCCAAAACGAGTAAACTTTTCATTTGGAATTTTAAGCACATAGTTTAAAGTCAATTGTTGTTCTTCATAAGGAAGAATGGGTTTTTCTAATTCAACTTCGAGTAAATCGACTTTTTCATTTCGATTCCAGTTTAAATTAGCCGAAGATTCATCAGAAATTGAATAAATTTTAGTAAAACCTCGGTCTTTTTCTTGTGCCAAATGAAAACTTCTAATGAATTCATCAGAAAAACGTTTAGCTAAAGCTGAATTTTTATCTGAAAAAGCATTATTCCAATCAAAAAAAGTGATTGCTTGTAAAGTATCGGGCGAATTATTATAATACGTTAATTCATCTTGTACACGAATAAGTTTCTCTTGTATATCAACAGAAACTTTCATGTTGTGCTTGTGTTGAGCTAAACTAACTGAACAAACAAGAAGTAATATTATATGGAATAAGTGTTTCAAAAAAGCCTTTTTATTACGGATTACAAGTATAGCGAAAAAGTTGCGTATTCAATTCTTAATTTACTCTTAATTGTCATTATTTGGCTACAAAGACTGTTGAAATTTGTAAAAACAATAGTTTTTTATAACAAAACTTTATTTTTTTCCATAAATTTGAATCTTATTTATTTATTATGCCTCAAAAATTACTTAAACTATTAACCTTATTATTTGCTACTTTTGGTTTTTCGCAAACAGTAGTTATCAATGAAGTAGATTCTGATACAGCTGGATTTGATGTCTTAGAATTTGTAGAATTAAAGTCCTTCGATGGTGGAGGAACAGCTTTACCCAATTATTCTTTAGATGGTTATGTGCTAGTCTTTTATAATGAAGGAACTCAATTGAGCTATTACGCTATAGACTTAGATGGTTATACAACAGATATAAATGGAATTATTCATTTAGGAAATTCTGGAGTTTCTCCATCTCCTGCAGGAACTTTTCCTAATAGCACGATTCAAAATGGTCCAGATGTTATTGCGCTTTATCTTGCTGATGGCAGTGATTTTCCAAATGACACGGCTCCAACAACGACTAATTTAGTTACATCACTTGCTTATGGAACAAATGATAGTGCTCCAACAAACTTAATGACAGCTCTTGGAACAACTTATTATGTAGATGAAGGTGATGGCTCTGGTAGTGCAGCTTCAGATTCTGTCCAAAGAAAAAATGACGGAACTTATGAAACTAAAGCACCTACACCAGGAGCAAACAATGACGGAAGTGGAATTACTTTAAATTATATTACGGTATCAACATCTCAACCAGAATATACAGAAGGAGATAGTTTTAATATTGTTTTCACAACAAGTGAGCCTGTTCAAAATGAAACTTTAATAATGAATTTTTCATTAACTAACGGAAATTTCTCTGTTGGTGATTTTACTGGAGGTTTAACAGTTTCAATTCCTGTCGGACAAACTACAGGCCAAACAGGCATTACTTTATATGACGACAGTTCAGATGAAGGTGATGAAGAAGCATTATTTCAGTTTTCAGCATTACCATCTGGTTATGTAGCTAATAACGATAATTTTATTATTCGTGTTTACGATATTAATTTCGCTACAGATCCATGGGGAACACCTTTAAACCCAACATATGGTGATTGTACACCGCAAATTCCAGCTGGATATTATGATTCTTTAGAAGGATTGTCGGGTGCAGCTTTAGAACAAGCTATTCAAGATATTATTGCAAACCCTAGCGTAGTAAGATTACAAAGCTATGCAGATATGTGGGATATATTAAGAGATGCTGATAGAAATCCAGAAAATAACAATCAGGTTTGGACAATTTACAGAGAAGAACCAATAGCTAAATTAGACCAGCAAAATTCAAGTAGTGTTGTTGGAAAATGGAACAGAGAACATATTTTTTGTCAATCTCGCGGTGGTTTTGAAATTGCCGAAGATGATACTGCAGACGGTATTAACGTATGGAACACAACTGGACCAAACTCAACTGTTGATGGTGTTTCAGATGCACATCATATTAGATCTGCAAACGGACAAGAAAATTCTTCTCGTAATAATAAGAATTATGGAACTGTTGCTTCAGGTACTGTTTATACTGGACCAACAGGAACTCAAGGTTCTTGGAGAGGCGATGTAGCACGAGCGTTATTTTATATGGCTGTTCGTTTTAATTATTTAGATGTAGTTAATGGAGATCCAAGTGAATATCTTGTTGATGGTGTTACAGCATCAGGTGAAATTGGAGATTTGGCAACATTATTATCTTGGAATACTTCTGATCCTGCAGATGATTTTGAAATGAATCGAAATAATGTTATTTACGATTGGCAAATGAATCGTAATCCATTTATTGATTATCCAATGCTTGTGGATTATGTTTTTGGAGCAAATTATGGAGATACGTGGTCTTTTTCGCTTTCAAATGATAGTTTTACAGAAAATTCAATTAAAGTTTTTCCTAATCCAACAACAGATTATTTAATGATTAATGGATTAGAAGGAGATGCAAAAGTTGAAATTTATAACTTAACAGGACAACAAGTTTTCCAACAAGCTTTTGATTCGCAAGTGAGGTTAGATTTAGATTTAGCAAGCGGAATTTACTTAGTGAAAGTAAAACAGCAAACTAAAGAAGTTACAAAGAAAATTGTAGTGAGATAACACCTCTAAATAATAATAAATAAAAAAGCCGAGCATTTGCTCGGCTTTTTTATTGTTAATCTTACACTCTTAAAAGTTAGGAGATAAATTATATTTCTTGTAGAAAGTATCTAAAGCATCTAAAACTTGGTCTTCATTATCTACAATTTTAATTAGATCTAAGTCTTCTGGACTAATATTACTGAATTTGTCTAATAAAACAGCTTTTACCCAATCCATTAATCCTTCCCAAAATTCAGTTCCTACTAAGATAATAGGGAATTTTGCAATTTTCTTAGTTTGAATTAAAGTAATTGCTTCGAATAATTCATCTAAAGTTCCAAAACCACCTGGCATTACTACAAACCCTTGAGAATACTTTACAAACATTACTTTTCTTACGAAGAAGTAATCGAAGTTTAAGTTTTTATCTCTATCAATATACGGATTAAAGTGTTGCTCAAAAGGTAATTCGATATTTAAACCTACAGAAGTTCCACCACCATAATGTGCTCCTTTATTACCAGCTTCCATGATTCCAGGTCCACCACCAGTAATAACACCATAGCCTGCTTTACTGATTTTATAAGCAATTCTTTCTGCTAGTTCATAATATTTATCTTCAGGTTTTGTTCTTGCTGAACCAAAAATAGAAACACAAGGACCAATTCTTCCCATCGATTCGTAACCATTTACGAATTCCGACATGATTTTAAAAATTGCCCATGAATCGTTTGTTCTTATTTCATTCCAAGTTTTTTGTTTAAATTTCTCTTGGATTCTGTGATCGTCATTTTCAAATTGATCTGCTGCCATAATAAAATAAATTAATTTGTTGGTAAACAAATAATTAAGTTAAACATTAAATCTTAAGCAGTGTTGTTGTGTGAAGTAATTAGGTCGCTAAGATATAAAGCATTTTTCTTTTTTTAAAATTATTTAGTAATCTTTTCCCATTCCCACTTTAATAAAGAATAACATTCAGAATCTTCATTTGTGCCATTTACATTATAGTTTTCTCTAGCTGTACCTTCCTTTAGAAATGTGAAATGTTGTAAAAGTTTGACTGATGGTGTGTTTTGTTTGTCAACAAAAGCTTGAACCCTATGTAAGTTTAATTCTAAAAAACCATGATTTAAAATTCTATTTAGAGCCTCCTTCATTAATCCTTTTCGTTTAAAAAGTGGATTGTACATATTGTAAAACACATCTGCTCTTCTATGTTTTAAATTCCATGTATGAAAACCACATTCACCAACAGGTAGTTGACTCTCTTTTTCGATAAGTAAAAAATAGAATAAGGAAATGTTATTCATTTCAGTACCTTTTTTATACATTTCATTTAAATGTTGAAAACGCTGCTCATCTATACCAAAATAAGTTTTAATTTCAAGTTCTGATTTATTTTCAAAAAGAAAGTTAATAATATTTGGTGTAATACTCTCAAGTACAAGTCTATCAGTTTCTAAAACTATTTGTTCCATTTATAACTCTTTTTTCAAAAACTGAGCCGTATAACTCTTTTTATTTTTTATTACTTCTTCCGGAGTTCCCACTGCAACAACTTGTCCGCCACCTTTTCCGCCTTCGTAACCAATATCAATAATATAATCGGCTAATTTTACAACATCAAGATTATGTTCAATAATTAAAACAGTATTTCCTTTCTTAACCAATTTATTAATAACATCCATTAACACACGAATATCTTCAAAATGCAATCCAGTTGTTGGTTCATCTAAAATATAAAAGGTGTTTCCTGTATCTTTTTTTGAAAGTTCGGTTGCTAATTTTACGCGTTGTGCTTCACCACCAGAAAGCGTTGTACTCTGTTGACCTAAAGTTATATATCCTAATCCAACATCTTGAATGGTTTTAACTTTTCTATAGATTTTCGGAATGTTTTCAAAGAAATCAACAGCTTCATCAACGGTCATCGCTAAAACATCATAAATTGATTTTCCTTTATAGCGAATTTCTAATGTCTCTCGGTTAAAACGCTTTCCTTGACAGGTTTCACATTCTACATAAACATCAGGTAAAAAACTCATTTCAATAGTGCGAACTCCCGAACCTTCACAGGTTTCACATCTTCCGCCTTTTACATTAAAACTGAAACGCCCTGGTTTGTAACCACGAATTTGTGCTTCTGGAGTTAATGTGAATAGTTTTCTAATTTCCGAGAAAACATCAGTATATGTCGCTGGATTACTTCTTGGAGTTCTACCAATCGGACTTTGATCAATATCGATTACTTTATCAATGTGTTCTAAACCTTCTATTTTTTTGTAAGGTTGAGGTTTTTTTACGGCATTAAAGAAATGCGTATTTAAAATTGGATATAGCGTTTCATTTATTAATGTCGATTTTCCACTTCCTGAAACTCCTGTAACACAAATTAGCTTTCCTAAAGGAAATTCAACCGAAACATTTTTTAAGTTGTTTCCACTTGCGCCAGAAAGTTTCAATACTTTTCCGTTTCCTTCACGACGCTTTTTTGGAACTTCAATTTGCATTTTACCGCTCATAAATTGAGCAGTAATCGTATTTTCTTTTAATAATTCTTTCGGTGTTCCTTGACTGATGATTTTTCCACCAAAACGCCCTGCTTTTGGTCCAATATCAATTACGTGGTCGGCACGTTCTATCATGTCTTTGTCGTGTTCTACTACAATAACGGAATTTCCAATATCGCGCAGATTTTCTAAAGATTTAATCAAACGTTCATTATCACGTTGGTGTAAACCAATACTTGGTTCGTCTAAAATATATAAAACACCAACTAACTGTGAACCAATTTGAGTAGCCAAACGGATACGTTGTGCTTCACCACCCGAAAGTGATTTTGAACTTCGGTTTAAGTTTAAGTAATTTAAACCAACATCTAATAAAAACTGCAATCGCGTTGAAATTTCTTTCAAAATTTCGGTTGCAATAGCTTGTTGCTTAGATGTTAAATTTTTTGGTAAATCAGCAAACCAATCTGCCAATTCAGAAATATCCATAAAGACTAAATCGCCTATGTTTTTATCGTTGATTTTAAAATATAAAGCTTCTTTTCGTAAACGTGTTCCATTACAATCAGAACAATCGTTTTCGTCCATATATTCCTTTGCCCAGCGCTTTATACTTTGAGAGTTAGCTTGATTGTATTGATTTTTGATAAAGTTGGCAATACCTTCAAAATCAATTTTATAATCTTTAGTAATTCCCATAACCTTTGATACCACCGAAAACTTTTCATTTCCACCATTTAAAATCATTTCCATTGCTTCTTGTGGAATAGTTTCAATAGCATCGGTTAGTTTAAAATCAAATTTTTGTGCAATAATTTCCAATTGCTTGAAAATCCATGAGTTTTTATAATCTCCTAAAGGCGCAAAACCACCATTTTTAATTGATAACTTTGGGTTTGGAATAATTTTATTCAGATTGATTTCGTTAACTGTTCCTAAACCATTACAAGATGGACAAGCACCTTTTGGTGAGTTGAACGAAAAATTATTAGGTTCTGGGTTAGGATAGGAGATACCTGTACTCGGACACATTAAATTTCGACTGAAATAACGCACTTCGCCACTTTCCTGCTCAATAATCATCATGATATCATCACCATGATACATAGCCGTTTTAATGCTTTCTGTTAAACGTTTATCAGTATCTTCATCAGTTTTAATAGCAACACGATCAATTACAATTTCGATATCGTGTGTTTTGTAACGATCGACTTTCATTCCGTAATCTAAATCACGGATTTCTCCATCTACACGAACTTTTACAAAACCTTGTTTCGCAATTTGCTCAAATAGTTCGCGATAATGTCCTTTACGTGAACGAATTACAGGAGCTAAAATATTGATTCTTTTGCCGTTAAAAGTATCTACAATCAATTCTTTAATTTGCTCATCGGAATAGGAAATCATTTTTTCGCCGGTGTTGTAACTATAAGCTTCACCAGCACGCGCATACAACAAACGCAAGAAATCGTAAATCTCGGTAATGGTACCAACAGTAGAACGTGGACTTTTGCTTGTCGTTTTTTGTTCTATGGCAATTACAGGCGATAACCCATCAATTTTATCAACATCAGGACGTTCTAAACCACCTAAAAACTGACGCGCATATGCCGAAAAAGTTTCGATGTAACGACGTTGCCCTTCGGCATAAATTGTATCGAAAGCCAAAGATGATTTACCAGAACCCGAAAGCCCAGTAATAACCACCAATTTCTCTCGTGGAATGGTAACGTCTATATTTTTAAGGTTATGCGCACGAGCGCCAATAATTTCAATAGTTTCGTGTGTGTTGTCCATAGTTTTTTTGGCAAAGCGCAAAATTACAATTTTATAGAGACAAATGCTAACTTGCTGGAAAGGAATATTTAATGAAAATTAATGCTAAAAGTTGCAAAATGTTATATATTTGAAAGACGCAAAATTATTTTTTATGAAAAACCTAATCCTAACACTTTCCGTATTTGCGCTTTTAAGTTTTAGTTCTTCATCAGAAATTAAAACCAATACTGCAACAACCGTTTATGTTTGTGGTAAAAGTAAAATTTATCATCCTACGAAATCGCATTCTGCTTTAGATCGATGTAAATCGGGCATTACAAAAATGACAGAAAAAGAAGCATTAAATGCTGGTAAAAGAAAATGTAAGTGTAGAGGATGAATACTCTGTCACTTCGAGCATATTACCACAAATTTCATTTGCTCCTCTTAATATCAAATGCTCGAACTGACAAAGGTTCCGAACATAGTGAAGAAATCTTAAAAAGACACTTCGACAAGCTCAGTGTGACAATTAGATGCTGAATCAAGTTCAGCATGACAATTAATTAACTCAAAGCTGGTTCATAACTTACAATCGCTTCGCGTAACCAATCAGGAATTTCAATAGATTTTCCTATTGTAGTATCAATTAAAACCTGAACGCTTTTTCCTTTCGCGTGAATGATTTCGTTATTTTCTTTATCAAAACTTGTTACTAAATATTCAATTTCAAAACTTTTTGAACCTAATTCAGATGTTCTTATTTTGATTGTAGGTTTGTTTGCGGTTAATTTTAATTCTTTGAAATAATCACATTCAATATGTGCAATTACAAACATATTTTTTGTCCAATCCCATTGCGGACATGCGGTTGGCATATAATAACCACGACCGATTTGAAAATACTCGAAATAATACACATTATTTACGTGATTTAAAGGGTCAAGATCGTTCCAACGGATACTTAATGGCATTGAAAATTTAAAGTCGTTTGTGTTGATGTTATTCATGGTGTTATATTTTTTTAATCAATAGTCATTGAAATTAATTTCTTTCGGTATTCTTCAAGAATATGATATTTTGAAATAAAACCGATAAATTTTCCATTTTTTAAAACTGGTAAAAGCGTAGTTTGGCTGTTTTCAAACTTCTCCATCATTGTATCTGCCGTTTCGTCGTATAAAATGATTTCTTTTGGCGGGCGAATAACTTCTTTTATTGATGTGTGTTTTACATGAAAGGAAGAAAGGATAATTGGTCTAATTTCATTTAAGCGAATAACGCCCATCAACTGCTCGTTTTCGTCTAAAACAGGAAATAAAATTTGGGTTGAAGTTTTGATAACTTCAATTAATTCCTCTAAACTATTCGATTCGCCAACACTTTTAATATCGGTTGTTATCAACTTAGACACTTCTATACTATTAAGCATATTTTTATCGCGATTATCAGTAAAAACTTCACCTTTATCGGCTAAATCTTTAATGTCGAAAGAATACACTTCAAAACGCTTTGTAATTGCAAAACTAATAGAAGAAACAATCATTAACGGAACCATTAAATTATAGCCGCCTGTAATTTCGGCAATTAGAAAGATTGCAGTTAATGGTGCGTGAAATAAACCACTTAAAATTCCCGCCATTCCTACTAGAGTAAAGTTGCTCACAGAAATTTTATCAGTTAAACCGATGAGGTTAATCAATTTTGCTACTACAAAACCCAAATAAGAACCAACAAAAAGTGAAGGAGCGAAGTTTCCACCATTTCCACCAGAACCTAATGTTAATCCTGTTGCGTAAACTTTTACTAGCATAGTTAAACCAACGAAGATTAGTAACGCCCAGCTATTGTCTTTAAAATTGCTAAGTAAAGTGTTGTCTAATATTTTTTCCGGATTAGCATTCGCTAAAATTTTTATGCTTTCAAAACCTTCACCAAAAAGTGTAGGGAAGAAGAAAATTAAAATAGCGAGCATACTAGCTCCTAAAAGTGCTTTTCTGTATGGATGTTTACGTTTATGAAACCATTTTTCGATACTTCTAAAAGTTCGAGCATAATTTATTGATACAAAACCCGAAAGTAATCCGAGTAAAATATAATACGGAATATTTTGATAATCAACAACATCACCTTGTTTGAAGTTTAATAAAATATCTTCGTTTAAAACAACAGCAGAAACTAAAGCTCCAGTTGCTGCGCTAATCATTATAGGAATAAAAGCTGTAATGCTTATTTCTACTAAAACAACTTCAATAGCGAATAAAACACCGGCAATTGGTGCGTTAAAAGCAGCAGCGATTCCCGCAGCAACTCCACAAGCTAAAAGTAAAGTTCGGTCTTTATAACTTAAATGATAATTTTGTGCATAATTACTTCCAAAAGCAGCTCCAGTAATAGTAATTGGAGATTCCAATCCGGCACTTCCACCCATACCAACAGTAAACGAACTTGTAATTATTTGAGAATACATTTGCTTACGAGGAAGAATTCCGTTTTTACGAGCAATTGCATTCATAATTTGAGCCGTTCCTTGATGTAAAGTTCCGTCTAAAACTTTTTTTACAATTAAAACAGTGAGTAAAATTCCAATTATTGGAAAAATACTATTGGAATAAGGAAGATGTAAAAAGCTATCAAAATACTGTGCTAAATTGTAAACAGCATGTGCAAAAGTTTTTAAAACAATTACTGCTAATGCTGAAGAAATTCCAACTAAAACACAGGAAACATAAATAAATTGCCTAGGCGTAATAAGTGCTTTAACTAAGAACAAAAGTCGTTCTAGCTTTTTAAAACTTTTACTTAAAAAATGGAAAAAATCTTTTGATTTTTTATTAGGCATTGAATAGCTTTCAATAAATTTTAGCAAAGATAATTTGAAATAAAAAGCTACCCAAGTTCTTTTAGTTTTTCTTTACACATGATTTGTACTTCTTCCATAAATGTAAAGAATTCAGATTCAAATTCTGTATAATACAATCTTAATTCATTTATGGCTTTGCTTAAATCGACTCTAAACTTAATGCGGTGACTCATTTGCCATAAAATGCGTTCAATTCCATCAATAGTTTGGTAAGTTTCTAGCCAATTTTGTTCTATCATATGCGGAACCAATTTTTTAGTCTTTTCAGGAAGAAACTCAAAGTTGTCCATTAGATTTTTGTAGAAATTGTCCACATAATTATGTAATGGAATACTTGAAAAATTGTCCCAATTTTTAGCTAAAAAATAATCATACAAAACATCCATTATCACTCCAGAATAATGTCCGAAATTTTCATGTAAACGATGCTTACTTAGACGATAGGTTTCGTTGGCATCTGTAAAAGAATCAATAGCGCGATGTAGTAAAATTCCTTTTTGAAAATCGCCTTCATAATTTAAATAATCATTCCCTTTTACACTATCGGCCATAAAGTTACTGACTTTAATAATGTCGTTTTCACCAGATAAATAAATGTGGGCAAGGAAGTTCATATTTTAATTTTTTTGTCTTTATTTAAAATATAGATATAATATTCGTTTTCACGTTTTACTTTTACTTTTAATGTATCTAAGTCTTTTAGGTTGAAATTTAAATACTTTTCACAAACTTCATTTTCGTTAAGGTTTTTAAAACTAGTATTGTTAATTGAAATTATTTCATCGCCTATTTTTAAAGGAAATTTATCATTTTTTTCAACTAAAGTAATGATTGTCTTATTTTCTAAAAATCGATAACCAAAACCATAAGCTCTAAAAATGATTTTTTCAGGTTGATTTGCTATTTCTTTAAAGTACACTTTTTGGTTTTTCCAATCGATAAGAAATTGATAATTTTCAAAAAAAGAATTTCCAATTAAATTTGAATTTCCAGTGATAATTCCTTCGTTATAAAAAGTTTTGTTTGCTAAATTTATAGAGTCTGATTTGAAGACAGTTATTGTTTGATGATTAGAAGCTCCGTATGCACTTACAGATTCGTTTCCATAGTATTTTTTAATTTCTTGTAGCGCAGATAAACTCTCTCCAGGAATATTCATTTTAATATTTCCTGTATAACCAGTATCGAAAGTTAAGACACGATTTATACCAAGTGTTTTTCCATTGAGTAAAGGAGTTTTTTGAGATTTTAAGTTGATTTTTAAATTAAAATCGTATGAAGTGCTATCAATTTTAGATTCAATAGGAAGTAAAGTAACCGTTTGGTTATTGTAATCGAAAAACCAATGCGCTTTTGCCATTTGGTTTGCTCCTATAATTCCATCTACACCATAACATTTAAATTCTTGCTCTTTAAGGTCTAAAACAATACAACCAATGTTATAGAAATTAACACCTTGTACGTTCATTTCTGGAATAGTTGTAAAAATTTGTTTTGCCTTATTATTATTTGCGTCATTTACATTTTGTGTGAATTCTGGTTTTAGATTAAGTTGATTATAAATCTCGGTTGAAATTACCGTAGGAGCGCCTGTATCAATTAAAAAAACATATTCTTTGTTACCAAGAGAAACATTTACAAGAGGAAGATTTTTTAAATAATTAATTTGTATTGTTTGTTTTTCAGGAAGAGATATACTGCCTTCATCAAATATTTGGGTTGATTTACAACTAGTAAATAATGCAAAGACAAGAAAACTTAAAAGGATGTTTTTCATACATTAATAATGTTATATTAAATTGAATAGCTTAACAAAAATACTATTTTTGTAAAAACTTATTAAATTATCACACTAAATGACATTAATAAAATCAATTTCAGGAATACGAGGAACAATAGGAGGAAACGTAGGCGATAACTTAACACCAGTTGATGCGGTTAAATTTGCTTCGGCTTACGGAATGTTTTTAAAGAAAGCGAATCCAAAAAAACGCTTAAAAGTTTGTATTGGACGTGATGCTCGTATTTCGGGACCAATGATTCACAATTTGGTGGTGAATACTTTAGTTGGTTTAGGAATCGATATTATCGATTTAGGTTTGTCAACAACTCCTACAGTTGAGGTTGCTGTTCCATTAGAACAAGCCGATGGTGGAATTATTTTAACTGCTTCTCACAACCCTAAACAATGGAATGCTTTAAAGTTGTTAAATGCTAAAGGCGAATTTTTAAGCGGAGCTGATGGCGCTCAAATTTTAGAAATTGCCGAAAGCGAAGCTTTCGATTTCGTTGATGTTGACTCGTTAGGAGAAGTAACCGAGAACGATGCCTACATGGATATTCATATTGATGAGGTTTTGAATTTACCATTAGTTGATTTTGAGGCTGTAGCTCAAAAGAAATTTAAAGTTGTTGTTGATGGTGTAAATTCTTCTGGTGGAATTATTATTCCAAAAGTTTTAGAGCAGATGGGAGTAGAAGTCGTAAAATTATATTGCGAACCAAACGGACATTTCCCTCATAATCCAGAACCTTTAAAGGAACATTTAACTGATATTTGTGAGCTAGTTGTTGCTGAAAAAGCCGATTTCGGAATTGTAGTTGATCCAGATGTGGATCGTTTGGCTTTTATTTCTAACGATGGCCAAATGTTTGGCGAAGAATATACGTTGGTTGCAATTGCAGATTATGTATTAAGTAAAACACCTGGAAATACGGTTTCTAACATGTCTTCTTCTCGTGCTTTACACGACATTACAGAGAAACATAACGGAAGTTACCAAGCAAGTGCTGTTGGTGAAGTTAATGTGGTAGAATTGATGAAGAAAACCAATGCGATTATTGGTGGAGAAGGTAATGGAGGAATTATTTATCCTGAAATTCACTACGGTCGTGATGCTGTTGTAGGAGTTGCGTTATTCTTAACGTATTTAGCCAACCAAGATAAAACAGTAGCCGAATTACGTGCAAGTTATCCTCAATATTACATGAGTAAAAATAAAATTGAGTTAACACCTCAAATTGATGTAGATAATGTTCTAAAAACAATGACGGAGAAATATGCTAACGAGAATATTTCTACAATTGATGGTGTAAAAATTGATTTTCCAACAGAATGGGTGCATTTACGTAAATCGAATACAGAACCTATTATCCGTATTTACACCGAAGCACCAACGCAAGCTGAAGCCGATACGTTAGCAGAACGTTTTGTAAATGAATTAAAAGTTATTGCAGGGATTTAATTATGCTTCAAAATCCAATTTTTTATTTAATTGCAATAGCTGTATTTATCTATTATAGAAATAAATATGCTAAAAAAGCAAAAAAGGAGATTGATGTTTTTAAATCAAAAAATAAAAAAGCAGATTCTTAAGAATCTGCTTTTTTATGAACTACAACTCAACATTGAACAACCAATTTTTGTTCGTGCCCAATCGGGTCTTTTAACAAACCATTTTTGGTATTGTGGTTGTTCATCATAAGGTTTTTTGAGCATTTCAAATAATTCATCCAAAATAGAATAATCGCCTTCATCTGCAGCTTCAATGGCTAATTGCGCCATGTAGTTACGCAAAACATATTTTGGGTTAACCAAATTCATTTGAGTGGCACGTTTTTCATCTAAAAGTTTTTCTTCTTGTAATCTTTCCAAATAAATAGTAAACCAATATAACCAACTTTCTTTAACTGAATCTTTCACAGTTTCTGGAATATAAAATGCAAAGTTGATTTTTTCTAAAGCTTGCTCTGCGGTATCATTTTTTGAAATTGTAGCCAATAAACGATAAAAAATCGTCATGTCAGTTTCGGTTTCACGAAGGGTAACTAATAATTGATTAACAATCGATTCATCTGAAGTTTTAGGTTGTTGAATACCAATTTTAGTGCACATCATCTTGGTAAAATCCGATTGAAAAGAATTAGAATACGCTTCTAAAATGGCTTCCAAAGGTTTTACTTCTTCAATCAACGGATACAATGCATTTGCTAATTGGAGTAAATTCCAAAGCGCAATATTAGGTTGGTTACCAAAACGATAGCGTTTTCCTTCCGCATCGGTTGTATTTGGTGTCCAATTTGGATTGAAATCGTCCATCCAACCATACGGACCGTAATCGATTGTTATTCCGTGAATTGACATATTATCGGTATTCATTACGCCATGAACAAAACCAACACGTTGCCAATGTAAAATGAGTTCTTTTGTAGTTGAAGTAACTTCTTGAAAGAAATCTAGATATTTTTGCTTTCCTTCTGATTGGATGTTTGGGAAATAATTTTTAATGGTAAAATCAGCGAGTTTTTTTAAGTTTTCGACATCATTTTGAGCCGAAAACAATTCGAAACTACCAAAACGAATAAAACTTGGTGCCACTCTACAAACGATGGCTCCTTTTTCATAATCAGGATGTCCGTCATACATGATGTCGCGCAACACTTGATCGCCAGTTTCTAATAAAGCAAGTGAACGAGTAGTGGGAACGCCCAAATGAAACATCGCTTCGCTACACAAATGTTCGCGAATTGATGAACGTAAAACTGCTAAACCATCGCCACGACGCGAATAAGGTGTTTTTCCAGCGCCTTTTAGTTGTAAAGTAAAAAACTTATTTTGATGCTCAACTTCAAAAAGATTTATCGCTCTTCCGTCACCTAATTGCCCAGCCCAATTACCAAATTGATGTCCGGCATAATTCATGGCAAAAGGTTGGGTGTTTTCTACTACTTTTCGACCTGAAAAAACTTCTAAGAATTCAGTTGAAGTTAAATCTTCATTGGATAAACCAACCAATTTAGCTACATCTTTTGAAGTATGTATAACTTTTGGTTTACTGGGAACTTTAGGTGTAACAAAAGAAAAACAGGCACCAGGTACCTGTCTCACTTCATTTTTTGTATTAGGATCAGAAGGAAGTTCTGAGATAAATCTATTTTGAATGTTTAGGTTCATCAATTTGATTTAATGATTAAAAAGATTTCAAGATTTTTAAATTATTAAATTTTTCAATTATTAAATTTTTTAATCTTTAAATTGTGTCAATTCGAGTGTTTTTGTTTCGGTTCTCGATACTTTTCTTACAGAAAAACTCGAACTGACGAAACAAAAATGTATCGAGAATTAAAACGCATTAACAATCGCTAAGAAATCATCAGCCTTTAGCGCAGCACCACCAATTAATCCACCATCAACATCTGTTTTTGAGAAAATTTCTTTTGCATTGTTTGGTTTTACACTTCCACCATATAGAATGGTAACAACATCAGCAATTTCATGTCCGTAAACTTTAGCAATTAAATCACGAATAAATGTGTGCATTTCTTGTGCTTGTTCAGGAGAAGCAGTTTCTCCAGTTCCAATTGCCCAAACTGGCTCGTAAGCCAAAACAATGTTTTTCCAATCACTTTTTTCTAAATGGAATAAACCATCTCTCAATTGGTATTCCACAACATTGAAATGATTATCTTTTTGTCGGTCTTTTAATTCTTCTCCAAAACAGAAAATAACACGCATTTCATGTTTTAGTGCCGTGTCAATTTTATTGGCTAATAAAGAATCGGTTTCATGGAAATATGCTCTACGCTCACTATGACCTAAAATAACGGTATTTACACCAATATCAGTTAACATATTTGCGGCAATTTCTCCCGTAAAAGCACCACCTTCCGCTTGGTGCATATTTTGAGCTGAAACAGTGATGTTTTTACCATTTACGGTATCTACAGCAGTTTTTAAGTTTACAAATGTTGGAGCAACAACAACTTCACAGTTTGGTGTTCCATTTTTTGCAATTATATCTTGTAATAAGGCAACAGTTTCGGAGTTTGTCTTGTGCATTTTCCAGTTACCAGCAACTATATTTTTTCTCATAGATGTTTTTGTAAGAATGTTTATTTTTTTATTCTGAAATTACTTAATCGTATTTTATTAATTTTCCAAAGCCAAGTTTCTTGAGATTTTGAATTTGCTTGAATTCCTAAATTTGGAACGCTTTTAAATTCTAAATTTTCTGAATTTTGAATTTCAGTATCAAATTTAATATAATAACCAGTCCAATTTTTCATTAGAAGAATAGTGCTATTCTTACTTCCTTCTGCAAAATAAAATTCAATAGTTTCTTTATTGGCTTTTTTAGGAAATACTTTATTATTATTAAATTTATCTATGACTTTAGTAAATGCTTCCTTTTTAACTTCGGTAAAAACATAATTTTGAGAATCTTTTTGAACAACTTTTAAAACAATTTTATGTTTATATTCAATATAGAAAATATTACTATCATCAGATTTAAATGAAAGTAAAATTAAACAAATGATTAAAAGGTAAAATTTTGTTAGAGTTCTCTTCATTAATTTTTTAATTGTGCTAAAGTATCTTTTATTAAATCATCATCAGCTTCAATAACTTTGTATAAAGCAATGTTTCCGTCTTTATCAACAATCATGTATCTTGGAATCCAATCTAAATCAATAGATTTTCCGAAAACTCCTTTCATTCCGTCAGAAGTTAGATAATGTTCGCCAACAACATTGTATTTTTCGATTCCTTTAACCCAAGCTTCGTAATTTTTATCCATAGAGATGAATAAGTATACCAATTCTGGATGTTTTTCTTGAAGTGCTTTTACTTTTGGCATTCCACCAACACAATCTGAACACCAAGAAGCCCAAACATCAATAAATACAGTTTTACCTTTATATTGATCGATTATTTCTTGAAATGTTATTGGTTGATTTTCTTTAGAAACCATAACATTTTCTAAAGCTTCTTTTGAAAATTCCTTTTTTGGCTGAGCTTCGCAAGAAATCAATAATAAAGCTGAGGCAAATAATATAATAAATTGTTTCATTTTTTGTTTTTATTAAAGTCTGAATAATTACTTTAACGCTACTTTATCAATATCGTTAAAATGTTCCTTTTGGATAATTGTACCTTTTTCTAAAACAACAATACTCGGATTTGCTCTTTCAATAGTTTTAAGTGTAGTAGCGTCGCAGAAATAATAATCGAAAGTTAATCCGTATTGTTTTTTATACTTCTGAATTACTTCTTCACCTGATGATGTCATTCCGATTACATGATAACCTTTTGCCGAAGCTGTTTTGTGAAATTCTTCTAATTTTTCCATTCCTTTTTCTTTTGATTTATTCAAATCGTAAGAAATTAAAAGAATAACTTTTGGTTCGTTTAAAATTTCTTCGGTATAATCATTTCCATCTTTTTCCATTGAGAAATCGTGAATAGGTGGAACGTAACCTTCTTTTATTAATTTATCTTTTCTATCTACAAATTCTGCATCTTGAGGATAATCTCCCGACATAATTTGGGCTTCTGTAAATTCGGTGTCAACACCATTTACATTGTAAATAAAAACCATTTCATATTCACTTTTTGGTGCACCTTCAGGAATTTCCATCCCTTTTTGGATATTGGTTCCAACTTTATACGCTCTGAAATCTTTAATAGGTAAATGTTGTAAAACATAATACGCCATAAATAAACACAGAGAATAGGTTGCAAAAACAGCAAAATTCATAGAAACTTGTGCTAATAGTGGTTTAATATATTTTTGATTGACAACTAAAATTAGGATGAAAAAGAGTAAAATAACATCTTTAGTAAATGATTCCCAAGGAGTAAGTTTTAAAGCATCTCCGAAACAACCACAATCGGTAACCTTATTAAAATAAGCCGAATAAAAGGTTAAAAACGTAAAGAAAACAATCATTGCAAGTAAACTCCAAATGGTAAACTTAGGTTTGAAACCTAATAATAACATTACGCCTAAAACAACTTCAAAAATAACTACAAAACAAGCAATTAATAATGCATACGGAATTAAAAACTCCATATTTAAAACGTTTGCATTAAAGTATTCTTCAAGTTTATAGGAAAATCCTACAGGGTCATTCAGTTTAATTAAACCTGAAATAATAAATAATATTCCAACAAGAAATCTTGAAATTTGAGTAATGATATTTCGCATTTTTTAATTTTTTCTAAAATTACTGCTTTAGTTCAAATTAAGTTGTCAATGAAATGTTAAGCAGTTGTTAATCGTTTTAAGCTTTTCCAAGGTGAATCATTGCAAAAACAGAATAGTTTATCATATCTTGATAATTAGCATCAATTCCTTCAGAAACTAAAGTTTTTCCTTGATTATCTTCAATTTGCTTAACGCGTAATAATTTTTGAAGAATCAAATCGGTTAAACTGCTCACGCGCATATCACGCCATGCTTCGCCATAATCATGGTTTTTATCTTCCATTAATTTTTTGGTCAAACCAATTTTTTCATCATACAATTTTACCGCTTCATCATAACCCAAATCAGGTTGTTGAGCAATTCCCTTTTCAATTTGAATTAACGCCATAATACAATAATTGATAATTCCGATAAATTCTGATACTTCATCTTCATCAACTTTGCGAA
This sequence comes from Bacteroidia bacterium, assembly GCA_030431055.1. GTDB lineage: Bacteria > Bacteroidota > Bacteroidia > Flavobacteriales > Flavobacteriaceae > Flavobacterium. The sequence continues at coordinate 95,817 of JAUIJA010000004.1, forward strand.
CATCATTTTCTTGTAAGCTGCGAATGCGTTGTGCTTTAATAAAAATTTGATCGGTTAAAGAAGGCAAACGTAAGATTCTCCAAGCTGTTCCGTAATCTTTTGTTTTTTTTGTAAACAAATCACGACAGATTGAAATTATTGCATCATATTGTTGAGAAGTATTCTTCATTTATTCGGTATATTTGTATGAAATTTTTTCAAAAATAGCGATATTTTTTCTGAAAGAAGAATGAAGATTAACGATTTTTGATTTTTGAAGTATGACAATAAATTGTAAAGGAAATTTAATTGATTTATCAACTCCCAAAATAATGGGAATTTTAAATTGTACGCCTGATTCTTTCTATGACGGAGGAAAATATAAAAACGAGACGGAAATTTTATTACAAGTTGAAAAAATGATGAACGAAGGCGCAACTTTTATTGATATTGGTGCGTATTCAAGCCGTCCTGGAGCCGATTTTGTTACAGAAGAAGAAGAGTTGCAACGATTATTGCCAATTATTGATTTAGTTCTACAACATTTTCCTGAAACTTTACTTTCTGTAGATACTTTTAGAAGTAAAGTAGCTCAAAAAGCTATTGGAAATGGTGCTGCAATTGTAAATGACATTTCTGCAGGAATGTTAGATGAGAATATGCTCGAAACTGTAGCCAAATTACAAGTTCCGTATATTATGATGCACATGAAGGGAAATCCGCAAACAATGCAATCATTGACAGATTATACAGATATTGTTAAGGAAATGACCTTTTATTTTTCGGAACGCATTAATAAAGCGAGAAGTTTTGGTTTAAACGATATTATTATCGACCCAGGATTTGGTTTTGCTAAAACATTAGAGCAGAATTATGAAGTTTTACAGAAGTTGGATTATTTTAATATTTTAGAATTACCAATATTAGTTGGAGTTTCTCGTAAATCGATGATTTATAAATTGCTTGAAAATTCGCCACAAGAAGCTTTAAACGGAACTTCAGTTCTCAATACGATTGCTTTACAAAAAGGAGCAAAAATTCTTCGTGTTCACGATGTAAAGGAAGCTGTGGAAAGCGTTAGATTAGTTGAAAAGTTAAAAGTCAAAAGTTAAAAAGTCAGAAAATGAAATTAAAATTTATCAGTTTACTTATTTTAATCAGTTTAATTTCTTGTAAAGAGGAAAATGTGCAGTTACCAAAAAGTAATGTTTCGGTAATGACAGAAATTTACGATCATTCGCCTATTTATATGTTTTATCGTGAAAGTGAAAATGATACTTTGGCAGAAATTAACACCAAGAATAAAATAGGAACTACAAATTGGATTTTCAATGTTGACAAACGTTTGCCTCTACATGCTATAATTCCAGAAATTTCAAAACTTCAGCATAAAAAGAAAAACGGAATGCACAAAAAAGAAGGAACAATAAATGTGTTTTCGTATGCTGATAGTTTGCATAAAAATTTGGCTTTTTTACCATTTACGGATGTGAAATATTTTTACGATAAAGATTTTTCTAAGTTTTACATTAAAGATCACGCCGAGCTATATATGGCGTATAATAATCTTACTGTAAATTTTAAGAAAAGCGAAGAGGTTACTGTTGACGGACATAAAATTGAAAGAGAAGAATTAGCCGATTACTTAAAAGAATTCTCAGAATTTATGAGTGATGGAAGAAAAACAATCCTACATTTGAATTTTGATAAATATTTAACGTACAACGATTATATTCAAAATAAGTTACTGTTGTGGCAAATAACTTCTGAAGTTATTCAATTATCGTCTTATGAGTTTATTTATGACGAAACCAAATTGCCAGATTGTGGATGTGAATTGTAAATTTGATAAATTTATTTAAAATGGAAAGTCCTTGGGATTTTAATGAAACGAAAGTTTCGCCCAATAAGTTATATGCTTTAACATTTCAATTAATTTCAGAAATTGCTATGGGTGGACCATTATTGGGTAATTATGTTTTAGAAATAGATGATAAAAAATATACATTACCTGGTTCATATGGTGGTCCAGTAATTTGGAATAACTTTTCTTCTAAAGTTGCAATACCAAAATGGACAGATAATAGGCTTCAGAAAATTACAATCATAGACATTAAAAAGAAGAAGCTTTTAACTTCAAAAAGAACTTTTAAAGTTTTAGAATTAAAAAAATTTGAAGGTAATATAATTAAAGGAATTGATAGTCCAATTTATAAAGCCATTGAATTTGAATTTAATTTAGTAGAAGAGAATTTTGAAGAAAAACATATATAAAAAATCCCGCATTTGCGGGATTTTTTATATGCTGTGAAAAAACTATTAGTTGAATTCTGATGTAGAATCGTCCATTTTAGTAGTTTCTGAAGTTTTTGTCTTCTTAGGTAATTTTTTAGAAAATAACTTTTCAATTTGTTCTAAGCTAAATTCTTTAGAAACACCTGTGTTTTCGTATGATTTATTACTTGTTAAAAACTGAACATAAGTTCTGTCTAAACTTTTTCTTGAATAGTGTAACCAAACATATTCATTAGGTAATTCTAATTTAATATCTAATAAAGGATCAGCTGAAAAACCATCAACAATAATTTGTCTTAGATATTTGTAATCATTATCTAAATCTCTAAAAGAAAATGATTTTACTGAATTATCTTCGGCTTCAGTGTTTTTGTAATAGAAAGTTAAATTGTCACCTTTGTTTTCAATATAAATATCGTTTTGACCAATGTAACCTAATTTAATAACTGGAACTCTTTCGGCAACTTTAATTTGTGAGAACCCTAAACCAGAAACAACTAACGCTAAAGCTAATATAATTTTTTTCATAATAAATAGTTTGGTTAAGTAATACGGTGGCTAATATATTATATATATTATAATATTCAAAAGGATATTGATAAATTAATGAAAACTTATTAATGATGATGGTAAGGTTCGTTCCTTAAAATGGTAAATCCGCGGTAGATTTGTTCAATTACAAATAAGCGAACCATTTGATGTGAAAATGTCATTTGCGACAGTGAAACTTTGCCTTGAGAAGCTTTGTAAACTTTTTCGCTAAACCCATACGGACCGCCAATTACAAAGACTAAAGTTTTAATTCCGGCATTCATTTTCTTTTGTAAAAATTCAGAAAAACCTACACTTGAAAATTCCTTTCCGTTTTCATCAAGAAGAATTAATTGGTCTGTTGGTGTAAGTTTTGAAAGAATTAGTTCGCCTTCTTTTTCTTTTTGTTGGGCTTCGCTTAAATTCTTTACGTTTTTAATATCGGGAATAATCTCTAAATCAAACTTTACATAGAATCCCAAACGCTTTGTATACTCATCAATCAACGATTGTAAGTTTTTATTATCGGTTTTTCCTATGGTTAATAGTTTGATGTTCATTTTGTTAATGTGTAAATTAGACAATATGTCAATGAGTCAATGAAATTTAATCGGCACGTTGGTTCATTGAGAATTGGCTTATTATTTCAATTTCTCTTTCAAATAAACTCCAGTAACAGAATTTTTATTTTTTATAATTTCTTCTGGTGTTCCAAAAGCAACAAGTTTTCCGCCATTTTCGCCACCTTCTGGACCAATATCAATAATATAATCGGCGCATTTAATTAAATCTAAGTTATGTTCGATTACAATAATTGAATGACCTTTTTCAATTAAAGCCTCAAAAGAAGTCAGTAATTTTTTTATATCGTGAAAATGTAATCCCGTTGTAGGTTCGTCAAAAACAAATAAGGCTTTGTTCTTGATCGTTCCTTTAACCAAGAATGATGCGAGCTTTATACGTTGTGCTTCACCACCAGAAAGAGTAGAAGAGGATTGACCTAATTGTACATATCCTAAACCAACATCTTGTAAAGGTTGAAGTTTTTGTGTAATCTTCGTTTGTTTATGCTGGCTAAAAAATGCTAAAGCATCATCAATTGTCATTTTTAAAACATCATCGATGTTTTTGCCTTCAAAAGTTACTTCTAGCACTTCTTTTTTAAAGCGTTTTCCGTTACACGTTTCACATTCTAAGTGAACATCTGCCATAAATTGCATTTCGATTGTAACTTCTCCGTCACCTTTACAAGTTTCACATCTTCCACCATCAACATTAAAAGAAAAGTGCTTCGCTTGATAATTTCGTATTTTAGAAACCGATTGTTTAGCGAATAAATTTCGAATATCGTCATATGCTTTTATATACGTTACCGGATTTGAACGCGAACTTCTTCCAATAGGATTTTGGTCAACATATTCAATATGTTTTACGTTGGAATAACTTCCTTTTAATTCAGAAAATTGTCCGGCTTTTTCTCCAACACCTTCTAAATGCTTTTGAATAGCTGGAAATAATATTTTCTTTACCAATGTACTTTTACCACTTCCTGAAACTCCAGTAACAACTGTTAAGCAATCTAATGGAAACGTAAAATCTTGATTTTTTAAGTTGTTTTCTCTTGCACCAATAACATCAACATGATGTTTGAATTTGCGACGTTTTTTAGGAACTTCAATTTGTTCTTTTCCACTTAAATAATTCGAAGTTAGTGTATCTGCTTTTAGGATTTCATCATTTGTTCCTTGTGCGACTAATTCTCCACCATGAGTTCCAGCTTCTGGACCAATATCGATAATCATATCGGCAGCTTTCATAATATCTTCATCGTGTTCAACAACGATTACCGTGTTGCCTAAATCGCGTAAATTCTTTAAAACATGAATTAATCGTTCCGTATCTTTTGGATGTAAACCAATACTCGGTTCGTCTAAAATATACATGGAACCTACTAAACTACTTCCTAAAGAAGTGGCCAAATTAATACGTTGCGATTCTCCACCAGAAAGTGTAGCCGAATTTCTGTTTAGCGTTAGATAACTCAAACCAACATCAGAAAGGAAAGCCAATCGATTGTTGATTTCGATTAGAAGTCGCTTGGCAACTTTAGCGTCATATTCGTTTAACTCAAGGTTTTTGAAAAACGGAATTAATTTTACAATTGGTAAATCTACCAAATTTGAAATCGTTTCACCACCAACTTTTACATGATTAGCTTCTTTTCGTAAACGTTTTCCTTTACAAACCGTACATTTTGTTTTACCACGATAACGCGATAATAAAACACGATTTTGAATTTTATAATTTTTCTCTTCTAACTCGGAAAAGAAGTCATTTAAACCTGTGAAATATTTATTTCCTTCCCAAATTAAATTTTTATGTTCATCTGAAAGTTCGAAAAACGGTTTGTGAATAGGAAAATCAAATTTATAAGCATTATTTACCAATTCATCACGAAACCAACTCATACTTTCGCCACGCCACGGATAAATTGCATTTTCATAAACTGAAAGTGCCGTATTTGGAATAACTAATTCATCATCAATTCCGATAACATTACCGTAACCTTCACATTTCGGACAAGCGCCATAAGGATTATTAAAACTGAACAAGTGAACATTTGGTTCCAAAAATGAAATTCCGTCTAACTCAAATCGGTTATTGAATTCAAATCGTTTTTCAGTTTTTAATTCTTGTAAATAGCATTCGCCTTTTCCTTCAAAAAAAGCGGTTAGAATAGCATCGGCTAAACGATTATAGAACTCTTCATCATCTTTTACTACAATTCTATCAATAATTAATAAAATGTCTTTATCGTCTAACGAATGTTGGTCAATTTCATCTAAACGAATCATTTCATTATCAACCAAAATACGAGCAAAACCTTGTTGTAAAAGTACTTTTAACTTGTCTTCTAAAGCTCTACCTTCCTCAAGATGAATAGGAGAGAGCAGTAGCCATTTTGAACTTTCTTCAAGCGATTTTACGGTGTCAATTACATCGGAAACAGTATGTTTTTTTACTTCTTTACCAGAAATTGGAGAAATAGTTTTTCCAATTCGAGCAAAGAGTAATTTCATATAATCGTAAGTCTCAGTTGAAGTTCCTACTGTCGAACGCGCATTAGTTGTATTAACTTTTTGTTCGATAGCAATAGCAGGTGCAATTCCTTTAATGTATTCAACTTTTGGTTTGTCTAAACGACCTAAAAATTGACGTGCATAACTCGATAAACTTTCTACATATCTACGTTGGCCTTCAGCATAAAGTGTGTCAAAAGCTAAACTTGATTTACCAGAACCCGAAAGTCCGGTAATAACTACCAATTTATTTCTTGGAATAGCAACATCAATATTCTTAAGATTATGAAGTTGCGCACCTTTTATCAGTATATTTTTTTTTGGTTCTAGCTTTGAAAAGTCGGTTGTGTTCATTGTTTTTTGTAAGATGCGCAAAATTAAGAATTTTTAAAAGGAATAACTAATCAACAATTAAGCATTTTGGAGTACTTAAAAAAGATATGTTTAGTAGCAAATAATCTTAATAATTTAAAAATCTGAATGTTATTAAATTAAAAAAAGCAGAAATAAATTTGGATTTGTAGTTTTTTTTCAACTATATTTGGAATTCACTTACAAAAAAATGTGCCTATAACGGAGAATTACTTTTAGACTTTAATTAACCCAAAATTAACTAAAAGTATTGTTATGGCTAGACATGAACTATCAGATGCTATCTTGGTGAAGAATTATGTAGAAGGAGATGAAAATGCCTTAGCTACATTAATTGAAAGACATAAAGCGAAAATTTATGGTTTTATTTATTCAAAAATTCAGGATAGAGATATTTGCGAAGATGTTTTTCAAGACACTTTTGTAAAAGTTATTAAAAATCTAAAAAAGAAATCGTATAACGAAGAAGGTAAGTTTTTGCCTTGGGTTATGCGTATTGCGCACAACTTGGTAATCGATTATTTTAGAAAATCGAAAAAAATGCCAATGCAGCGTGATACAGAAGAGTATTCCATTTTTTCATTAATTTCAGATAACAGCCCTAATATCGAAAGTAGAATTATAACCGAACAGGTTGAGTTAGACCTAAGTAGAATTATTGAAGAATTACCAGAAGATCAAAAAGAAGTTTTGAAAATGCGCATTTATCAAGACTTAAGTTTCAAAGAAATAGCCGATTTAACTGGTGTAAGCATTAATACTGCTTTAGGAAGAATGCGTTATGCAGTTTTAAATTTGAGGAAAGTAATTGAAAAAAATCAAATTGTTTTAACAAACTAAACAATAAATTGATTTTTATTGCGTTATAGATTAAAACAAATTAGTTAAATCTATGGCAAAACTTTACTCTAAAGAAAAATTAGCAACTCAAAAAGAAATGTTACCTAAAAAAGAAACAGTTTCGTTTTTACTTAATTATTCAAAAGCGTTGAGTATTACAAAAGTAGGTAAGTTGAAATTTGAAACTATTGCTAATTAATGAGAAAGCTTCGTACAGACTACGAAGCTTTCTTTTTTTCAATCTCTTTTATTACCGACTTCCTCCCAATTGTTTTAGTAATAATATCGTTTTCTAAATCCCAACCACGTGCTGGCGAATATTCTCTTCCGTAGTAAATGATTTGTAGGTGTAACTTATTCCAACATTCTTTAGGAAACAATCTTTTTGCATCTTTTTCGGTTTGCTGTACACTTTTCCCATTGCTTAAATTCCAACGGTACATTAGTCTGTGAATATGAGTGTCTACAGGAAATGCAGGAACACCAAAAGCTTGACTCATCACTACACTTGCTGTTTTATGACCAACAGCTGGCAAACTTTCCAAAGCTTCAAAATCTTGTGGAACTTCACCATTATATTTATCAATTAAAATTTGCGATAAACCATGAATACCTTTTGATTTCATTGGCGTTAAGCCACATGGACGAATAATGTCGGCAATTTGTTCTACACTCATTTTTACCATATCATAAGGATTATCGGCTTTTGCAAAAAGTAAAGGTGTAATCTTATTTACACGTTCATCTGTACATTGCGCAGAAAGTAAAACAGCAATTAAAAGTGTATATGGATCTTTATGATTTAAAGGAATTGGCGTTTCGGGATATAGTTCGTTTAACGTATTTATAACAAATGTTACTTTTTCGTTCTTCGTCATTTTTGTATTTTTATGCTTTCAAAGATAAGAGAAAATAGAGAATAGAATAAAGATTTTTAAAAATCAACAAATTAACGAATAACAAATTAATAATAATATGATAACATTAAAAGCAGGAGATAAAGCGCCAAACTTTAAAGGATTAGACCAAGATGGAAAAGAACATAAATTGAGCGATTACAAGGGGAAAAAATTAGTAGTTTTCTTTTATCCAAAAGCAAGTACGCCAGGTTGTACAGCTGAAGCTTGTGATTTGCGAGATAATTATAAACGTTTTCAAGCAAATAATTATGAAGTTTTAGGAGTTAGTGCTGATAGTGCAAAACGACAAGCTAATTTTATTGCAAAAAATCAATTACCATTTCCTTTACTTGCCGATGAAAATCATGAGGTTATTAATGCATTTGGTGTTTGGGGACCGAAAAAATTTATGGGAAGAGAATATGATGGCATTCACAGAACAACTTTTGTAATTGATGAAAAAGGAGTAATTGAAGAAGTTATTCAGAAAGTGAAAACCAAAGAGCACACTGCTCAAATATTGAAATAAAAAAATCCCGAGAAATCGGGATTTTTTTATTAATCTGCTTTTTCAGTTATGGTTTCTTCTTTGTAACCAAAAAGACTATGTTCTTTAATAGTATCTGCAATTCCTATAGGAAGCATTTCTTCCCAGCCACTTTCTCCGTTTCCTATCATTCGTAAAACTTCTCTAGAGAAAATTTCAAGATTTCTTTCTTCAAAATCTTTAATGTCAACTACTTTTCCATTGAATTTAAAGAATTTATACAATTCTTTCATTCTAGGGTGAACTTTTAAGTTTTCAGAAGTAGTTAACGAGCCATCTTCATTTTTCATTGGATAAAGATAAACTTTCAAATCGCGGTAGAATAATTTACCAAAAGCTTCTAAAATTCCACCTGATAAATGTCGGTAATATTTCTCGTCAAAAATTTCTACAAGATTATTAACACCCATTGCTAATCCCATTCTAGCTTTAGTATAACGAGCAAAATATTCAACTACTTTATAATATTCTTGGAAATTAGATATCATAACCGATTGTCCAAGCGAACATAATAATTCGGCTCTATCTAAGAAATCTCTTTCGTCAATTTCACCCTCTGCTCTTAAGTTGGATAAGGTAATTTCAAAAACGACAAAAGTTTTGTTTTTATCAACTTTATTTTCTTCAATAAACATGTTATAAGATTTCTTATACATGTTCATATTTACTTTAGTAACTGGCCTAAAGCTTCCGCGTAGTGCTAAAACATTCTTTTTGTAAAGAACAGCACCAGGTAAAATATTATTACCATCTGGCCCAAACATTACTGCTTCGGTCATTCCGTTTTTAACCAGTTGCAAACTCATTAATCGGTTATCAACATTGGCAAAACGTGGTCCAGAAAAGTTTATCGTATCAATTTCTAATTGGTCTTTATCTAAATGATCGTATAAATAACGCAATAACTTTTTTGGATCATTATGCTTATAAAATGCACCATAAATTAAGTTAACACCTAAAATTCCAAGAGTTTCCTGCTGTAATCTAGCATCATTTTCTTTAAAACGAATATGAAGTATAATCTCGTTGTAATCTTCATCTGGTTCCACTTGAAAATTGATTCCAACCCAACCGTGTCCTTTGTATTTTTTAGCAAAATCAATTGTGGCTACAGTATTTGCGTAACTAAAGAATATTTTTCGTGGATGTTTATCGCGGTGTAATCGTTCTTCAATTAATTGCGTTTCATGCGCTAACATTTTTTTTAAACGACTTTCTGTAACGTATCGATTATCATCTTCAATTCCATAAATGGCATCACTAAAGTCTTTATCGTAAGCCGACATTGCTTTCGCGATTGTTCCAGATGACGCTCCAGCTCTAAAGAATTGACGAACAGTTTCTTGTCCAGCACCAATTTCTGCAAAGGTTCCGTAAATGCTCTCGTTGAGATTTATCCGTAAGGCCTTGTCTTTAATTGATGGAATTTGTTCAATTTCTTTATCACCTATTAACTTGATGTCCGTAACCATATTTCTTTTGTTTACACTTAATTTAGGACTTTTACTAACACTTGTTATTGCAAAGTTAGTGAAAATACTACTACAAATTAGTGCAAATATTATTATTTTTGCACAATATGCAAGGGTTAAGAATGTATTTTTTAGGAACAGGAACCTCACAAGGAATTCCAGTCATAGGAAGTCAGCATCCTGTTTGCTTGAGCGATAATCTTAAAGATAAGAGATTGCGAGTTTCGGTTTGGATTTATAGCGAAGATTTTTCTATTGTTATTGATTGTGGACCAGATTTTAGACAACAAATGTTAACATCGGGTTGTAATCGAATTGACGCTTTATTATTTACTCATGAGCATGCTGATCATACGGCTGGTTTAGATGATATTCGTCCGTTTTACTTTAAACAAGGCGATATTCCAGTTTATGCAGAAAAACGTGTTTTAGAAAGTTTACAAATGCGTTTTAGTTATATTTTTAGCAATGAAAACAAATATCCTGGAGCTCCTTCTGTTATTCAAAATGAAGTAAAAGAAAATAAAAGTTTTAACATTAATGACACTGAGGTAATTCCAATAAAAGCTTGGCATGGAAAACTTTCAGTTTTTGGATATAAAATCAAAGATTTGGTGTATTTAACTGATGTTAAAACTATTGAAAATTCTGAAATAGAAAAAATAAAAAAATGTAAAGTTTTGATTATAAATTGCTTGCGAGAAGAAAAGCATAATACGCATTTTAATTTAGATGAAGCTTTAGAATTTATATCTTTGGTACAACCTAAAAAAGCTTACTTAACGCATATTAGTCATTTGTTTGGGTTTCACGATGAAATTCAGGAAAAATTGCCTGAAAATGTTTTTGTAGCTTACGATAACTTAGAAATAACTGTTTAATTATGAGAAATATTTTTTTATACTTATTTGTGTTTTCATTTTTGATAAACATTTTTCAATATGTAAATTCTACTAAAATCTTAGAAGCAAAAGATAAAGAAGTAGAAAAAGCAAAAAAACATTTAGCACAATCACGAGATTCTTTAGCTGTAGCAGAATATAACGACTATTTTGATATTACTTCAGATGAAGATGCACAAGATTACTTTTTTAATCAAAATTTAGATTATTTAAAAGTAATGGAAAGAGTAAATGAAGATTTAGTTTCGTTAAATACAAATCCGAATGGAAATCCTTTAATTCCGTATGATCCAATTGAAGGAAAGCAATTCCTTATTAATAAGGCTAAGATTTTAAATCATAGATGGATTATTGCGGAATATTCTAATGGAGATTTATGGGGACAAATTTTAGTAAAATACTTTTTTGACGATTCTAAACCAACAGAATTTGAAACCGTTGATACGATTTTGTATAAATAATACAAATACAATAAGAATATGTAAAAGGAATGATTTTTCATTCCTTTTTTTTATAAAGAAACTTTATATCGAAATCAATTCTTTCTTTAAAACAATTACCAAAATAAATTAGCATTTTAGTAATTTTGAAATGAATTAAGACAAAAGAAAACATATGAAAATCGTTATATCTCCAGCAAAATCTTTAGATTTTGAATCGAAATTACCAACAAAAAACTATACAGAAGCTCAATTTCTTGATAAGTCAGAAGCTATTCAAAAGACTTTAAAGAAAAAATCCCCAAAAAAACTAATGGAGTTAATGAGTATTTCTGAAAAATTAGCAGAATTAAATTGGCAACGCAATCAAGATTGGAGCTTACCTTTTAATCAAGAAAATGCACGCCAAGCAGTTTATGCTTTTAATGGTGATGTTTATACAGGTTTAGATGCATATACAATTCCAGAAGAAAAATTGGATATTCTGCAAGATAAATTGCGAATTTTATCAGGTTTGTATGGTTTACTAAAGCCAATGGACTTAATGCAACCGTATCGTTTAGAAATGGGAACCAATTTAAAAGTTGGAACTAAGAAAAATTTATATGAATTCTGGAAAAAAACAGTTACAGATTCATTGAATAACGAATTGAAAGACGAAGAGTTGTTTATCAATTTGGCAAGTAACGAATATTTTAAAGCAATTGATACTAAGAAATTAAAAGTTCCTGTAATTACTCCAGAATTTAAAGATTATAAAGATGGAAAACTGAAAATGATTAGTTTTTTTGCAAAAAAGGCAAGAGGTTTAATGGTTCGATATATTATTGATAATAATGTAGAAACACTAGATGAACTGAAAAACTTTAACTATGAAGGTTATGCTTTCGATGCTAATCTTAGTAAAGGAAATGCATTAGTGTTTACCAGATAAAAAAAAGCCTAGATTTTTCTAGGCTTTTTTAATTTTTGCAATAAATTTTCCAATTTCATTAATGGGATTTCCATTTAAAAACTTTACAAAAGCACTTCCTATAATTGCTCCTTTTTGATGTTTTGTAGCTTGATTAAATGTTTCTTTATCTTTTATTCCAAAACCAACAATTTGAGGATTTTTCAATTTTAAATCGTGAGTTCTTTTGAAATATTCCGTTTGTTCATTTCCAAAACCAGATTGGCTTCCTGTTACTGCTGCTGAACTCACCATGTAAATAAAACTATCTGATAATTCGTCAATTTCGCGTATACGACTTTCTGAAGTTTGTGGAGTTATCAAAAAGATATTTTTTAAATTATATTTCTCAAAAATAAACTGATATTTACTTTTATAAATTTCTAAAGGCAAATCGGGAATGATTAAGCCATCAATACCAATTTCAGCACATTTTTGACAAAATTTTTCTACACCAAATTGCATCATCGGATTAAAATATCCCATAATTAACAACGGAATTTGCACACTTTTGCGAATGTCTTTCAATTGTTCGAATAAAACTTTTGTAGTCATTCCGTTTTCAATAGCAATGGTCGAACTTTCTTGAATGGTTTGTCCATCAGCTAATGGATCGCTAAATGGTAAACCAATTTCTATCATGTCCACACCATTTTTTTCTAATTCTTTAATGATAGTTACAGTGTCGTTTAGTTTAGGAAAACCAGCGGTAAAATATATTGAAAGTAGCTTTTTATCTTCTTGTAATTTTTGGTTGATTCTGTTCATAAAAATGTTTAGTCGTTGATGTGTTAATTTGATTTTTTAATTCGTAAATGATAGTTTTTAATTTATATCAAAATACTTAATGTAAGTATTCAAATCTTTGTCGCCTCGACCAGATAAATTGATAACTACAATATCATCTGATTGAAAGTTTCTTTTGTCTAAAACGGCTAAAGCATGAGATGATTCAATAGCTGGAATTATGCCTTCTTTTTTGCATAAATTTAATCCTGCTTTCATAGCTTCGTCGTCCGTTATAGCTTCAAAATCAGCTCGTTTGACATCGTGTAAATGCGCGTGTAAAGGTCCAACTCCAGGATAATCAAGTCCAGCTGAAATAGAGTAGGGTTCGGTAATTTGTCCGTCTTCCGATTGCATTAATAGGGTTTTACTTCCGTGGATAATCCCAATTTTTCCCAAAACAGAAGTTGCAGCACTTTCACCAGAATCAACTCCATGACCTGCAGCTTCCGCCGCAATTAATTGTACATTTTCTTCATCTAAATATTCATAAAAAGCACCAGCAGCATTACTTCCACCACCTACACAAGCGATAACATAATTTGGGTTTTCGGTTCCCTCTAAAGTTTTTAATTGCGATTTAATTTCTTGCGAAATAATACGTTGGAATTTTGCCACCATATCAGGATAAGGATGCGGACCAACTACAGAACCAATTATGTAAAAAGTATCTACTGGGTTATTAATCCAATCTCGAATGGCTTCGTTTGTGGCGTCTTTCAACGTTTTGGAACCTGATGTTGCCGGACGAACTTCGGCGCCCAACATTTTCATACGAGCAACATTTGGCGCTTGACGTTTAATATCGATTTCTCCCATATACACAATACATTCTAGTCCCATTAATGCGCAAACAGTCGCCGTAGCAACTCCATGTTGTCCGGCACCAGTTTCAGCAATAATTCGTTTTTTACCTAAACGTTTTGCCATCAAAATTTGCCCAATGGTATTATTTACTTTATGAGCACCAGTATGACACAAATCTTCTCTTTTTAAGTAAATTTTTGTTTTGTATTGTTCCGATAATCGTTTAGCAAAATAAAGTGGAGTAGGACGACCAACATATTGTTTCAGCAAATCATGATATTCTTCTTGAAAAGAAGGTTCATTCATAATTTGAAGATATTTTTGTTTTAACTCTTCTACATTTGGATACAACATTTCTGGAATAAATGCACCACCAAATTTCCCGTAAAATCCGTTTTCATCTACACTATAATTCATATTAAATAGTATTTAGTTGTTGTTGAAATTCTTTTAATTCGTTTTTGGTTTTAATTCCAGGTTCGGTTTCAAATTGACTATTCACATCAATAGCGAAACATTTTTTAGAAATTTCTGTATTGAAAAAATCATTTAATTGATCTATTTGGTTGAGTCCAATTCCGCCACTTAGAAAAAATGGTTTAATACAATCGTATTTTTCTAAAGTTTTCCAATCAAAAGTAGTTCCGTTTCCACCAGGAAGTTTTCCTTTGGTATCGAAAAGAAAATAATCTACGTAATTTTCATAGTGTTTTAAAATTGAAAAATCAAAATCATCATCGATACTGAAAGCTTTAATAACGGTTATATTTTCGTCTTTTAAATCTTTACAAAGTGTTAGTGATTCGTTTCCGTGAAGTTGTACAATATCTAGCTCATATTGATTTGCCTTTTCTAAAATATCATAGAAATAAGCATTTACAAATACTCCAACTTTTTTAATTGATTTTGGTATAATTGACAATGAATCCAAATTGCAATATCGCTTTGAAGGTTCCCAAAAAATGAAACCTAAAAAATCAGGTTCTAAAGTTGAAATTTCCGGAATATTTTCAAGATTATTCATTCCACATATTTTTAATTTTGGTCTCATATCGACAACAATTTTTGAATGAATACTTTTGCTTCATTTCCAGGATTATCAGTTTTCATAAAATGTTCGCCCATTAAAAAACCTTGGTAACCAAATTGTTGTAATTCTTTTACAGCTTCAATTGAACTAATTCCACTTTCGGAAACTTTTACAAATTCGTCAGGAATATGAACTGAAAGTTCTTTGCTATAATCTAAGCTCACTTCAAATGTTTTTAGGTTTCTATTATTAACACCAATCATGTTTAAACTTGGCATTATTGATTTTTCTAGTTCTTCTCTATTGTGAACTTCTAATAAAACTTCTAAGCCTAAACTCTGAGCAAATTGTGATAAATGTTGAATTTCATCTCGAGTTAAAACAGCAGCAATAAGTAAAATAACATCAGCTCCGTAGGCTTTTGCTTCTAAAATTTGGTATTCATCAATAACGAACTCTTTTCTTAAAATTGGAATATTTATAACTGATTTTGTAAGGAGCAAATCGTCTAAACTTCCACCAAAATATTTTCCATCAGTTAAAACAGAAATACCGCAAACACCAGCATTTTGATAACCCAACGTTACATCTTCAACATTATGATTGAAGTTAATTACACTTTTAGAAGGCGAACGACGTTTGTGTTCGGCAATAATTCCAAAATTTGTATTGGCTAAAATTTTACTTAACGATTTTGTTCTTAAATTGAATAAATCAGTTGCTTCTAATTGGTTTACAGAAACTACTTTTTTCTTCAATTCTACTTCACGTTTTTTATCGGCTATAATTTTATTGAGTATGTTCATTGTTTGATTTTTTTGTCACATCGAGCGGAGTCGAGATGTTAGTTGTTCTCGACTCCGCTCGAACTGACAGTTAGTTGCTTAAAGCGATTAATTTATTTAATTTTTCAAAAGCTTTTCCACTCAATAAACTTGCTTCTGCTTTAGCGAAAGCTTCATCAAATGTTGATTTTTCTACAGTTTGAATAGCAATTGCAGCATTGGTACATACCACTTGTTTTTGTTCCATTGTTCCCTTTCCAGAAATGATGTCGTAAAATATTTTCGCCGATTCTTCAATAGTTGTTCCGCCTTTAATAGTTTCAAGCGAAATTTTATTGATTTTGAAATCACTTGGCTGTGCTATAAATTCTGAATTGTTTGAAATAATTTTTACTGAATCGGTTAACGAAATTTCATCAAAACCACTTAATCCGTGAAGAATGCTATAATTAACATCGGTTTTTTGATACAAATAAGCATACATTCTTGCCAATTCTAAACTAAAAACACCAACCATTTGATTTTTTGGAAATGACGGATTTACCATTGGTCCGAGCATATTGAAAAAGGTTTTTATTCCTAATTCTTTGCGAATAGGCGCAACATTTTTTAGTGCTGGATGGAAAAGTGGCGCGTGTAAAATAGCAATATTGGCTTCTTCGATACTTTGTTTTAAAAAATCGGGATTATTAGAAAATTTTACACCCATTTTTTCCATTACATTACTCGAACCCGAAATGGAAGAAACGCCGTAATTGCCATGCTTGGCGACTTTAATACCAGCTCCAGCAACCACAAAAGACGAAAGAGTCGAAATATTAAAAGTGTTTTTCCCGTCGCCACCAGTTCCGCATAAATCAATTGTATTATAATCGGAAAAATCTACAGGAAAGCACAATTCTAAAAGTGCTTCTCTAAATCCTGAAAGTTCTTCAATTGTGATGTTTCGCATTAGAAAAACTGTTATAAATGCTGTTATTTCACTTGGATTGTAAATTCCCTTTGAAATATTTACCAAAGCCGTTTTAGCTTCTTCTTTGCTTAACGTTTGGTGTTGTATAAGTTGTTGTAATAAATCTTTCATTTTAGTTTCAATTAGATTAGATATGAGTTGGGCTGGAAAGTTCATTTTGTTCAATGACTTTCGACTATTTTTTTACTGATATGTATTGATTAATTAGGCGTTAAGCCAATTTTCGAGAATTTTCTTTCCGAGTGGCGTTAAAACACTTTCTGGATGAAATTGTACGCCACGAACTTTTAACGATTCGTGTTTAAGCGACATGATTTGGTTATTTTCATCAACTGAAGTCACGATTAATTCGGAAGGTAAATTTTCATTGGCAACAACCCAAGAATGATAACGGCCAACTTCAAACTCTTGTGGTAAATTGGTAAAAAGTTCATCAGAATTTTGTTGAGTAACTTTAGTAGCAACTCCGTGATAAACAGTATCAAGATTAATTAGTTTTCCACCAAAAACTTCACCAATTGCTTGTAAACCCAAACAAACTCCAAGAATATCTTTTTGAGTTGCATATTCTTTAATTACAGGTTTCAGTAAACCAGCTTCATCAGGAATTCCTGGTCCAGGAGAAAGTAATATTTTATCAAAATCCTTCAATTCGTTTAATTCAAATTCGTCGTTTCTAAAAACAGTAACTTCTGCTCCTAAATCTTCTAAATAGTGAACTAAATTATACGTAAAACTATCGTAATTATCTATGACTACTACTTTCATAATTATATTGTTTCTGCCATTTCTAATGCTTTTTGTAAAGCACCTATTTTATTATAAACTTCTTGTAACTCGTTTTCTTCTTTCGAACTTTCTACAATTCCTGCACCAGCTTGAAAGTAAAGTGTATGATTTTTACTTAAAAAAGAACGAATCATAATGGCGTGGTTAAAATTACCATTAAAATCCATAAAACCAATGGCGCCACCGTAAAAGCTTCGGTTTGTAGTTTCTAATTCTTCAATAAGTTGCATTGCTTTTACCTTTGGAGCTCCGGAAAGCGTTCCCGCTGGAAATGTTTGTACTGCCAAGTTTAGCGAATTTTTGTTTTGTAAGTTTCCAGTAACTTTTGAAACCAAATGTATTACATGCGAAAAGAATTGAACTTCTTTAAAAGTTTCCACTTTAACATTATTACAGCTTCTGCTTAAATCGTTTCGAGCTAAATCGACAAGCATAATGTGTTCGCTATTTTCTTTAGTATCAACGCTTAATTTTTTTGCCAATTCAGAATCTAATTCGTCATTTCCACTTCGTTTGAAAGTTCCAGCGATAGGATGAATTTCTGCTTTTTGATTTTGAATAACCAACTGTGCTTCTGGAGAAGAACCAAATATTTTAAAATTTCCATAATCGAAATAGAATAGGTAAGGAGAAGGATTTACATTTCGCAATGCTCGATAAACATTAAATTCGTCACCTTTAAATTCTTGTTCGAAACGTTTTGATAAAACCAATTGAAAAACATCTCCGCGATGGCAATGTTGTTTTGCTTTTTTAACGATTTCTACATACTGATTATCATTAATATTTGCTTTAGTTTCTGATGTTTTTGAAAAACCAAACGAACTTACATTTTGAGCTTGAAGAATTTGTTCGATTTCCTTAATGTTATCTTTTTCTGAAACGGAATTACAAATAATAAAAGCCTCATTTTTAAAATGATTAATTGCGATAATGTTTTGATATACTGAATAATAAATTTGAGGAATTTGATTTTCTGTTGATTTATTTTGAATGTTAACTTTCTCAAAATATTGAATAGCATCGTATGCTGTGTAACCAAACAATCCGTTTGAAATAAACTTTAAATCGTTTGAAGAGGTTTCAAATAGATTTTTAAAATTTTCTAATTCTTGAATTACATTTGTTTCTCTTGAAATAGAAATACTTTTTGCTTCTTGTTGTGGATACTGAACTTCAATTTCATTGTTTTCTATTTTGAAATAAGCAATAGGATTACAACAGATGTACGAAAAACTATTGTTGTTTGTGTGATAATCTGAGCTTTCAAGTAAAGTGCTATTCGGAAATTTATCGCGAATCTTTAGATAAACACTTACTGGCGTAAATGTATCGGCTAAAACTTGTTTGTAATTTGTATGTAACTTTATTTTTTTCATTTTGTTGATTTTTGAGCATAAAAAAAGGCTTGTCGTGATTGACAAGCCTTTTCTAAGTATTTTGTTTTTAAATTATACTATAGCAGGATTTGCTCACGACGTTTGACGTAAGTTAATCCACCACCAAGTATTATTTAAAATATTTTGCATTTTGTATTTTTGTATGCTGCAAATTTATGCAAACTTATTTTTTAAATCCAAATAAAAAATAAAAAAAGTCCGAAAAATATTTTTCGGACTTAACTTTTTCATAGCAAATATTGAAATTAGAATGCTAAGTTAACATCTAATTCGAAATCGTCGTAAATCGTTTTGTCTCCTAGGTTTTCGAAGAAAGAACCCGATTTATATTTGATGTCAAATTTAGTTCTATCGATAACTAATTTAGTTGTTGCAGAATTTTTAGCAACAGTCATATCAAAATTAACATGATTGGTAATTCCTTTGATTGTTAAATCGGCAAAAACAGTGTAAACTCCATTTCCTTTATCAGCAATTTTCTTGAATTCTAAAGTTGCTGTTGGAAATTTTTCAGTACTAAAGAAATCATCTGATTTTAAATGTCCGTCTAATTTTGCAGCCCATTCTCCTTCTAAATCTTTTGTTGTAATAGATGCCATATCAACTGTAAATTTTCCACCAGCTAATTTATCACCTTTGAACATTAAGATTCCATCTTTTAAATTTACAATTCCATCATGTTGACCTGTAACTTTTTTTCCAACCCAATGAATTGAACTTTTTTCTGCATTTACTTTTTTAGATGTTTGTGCTTGAGTTGTAAATGATACAAATGCTACAAGAGCTAAAGCGATTGTTTTTAATTGTTTTGTCATGATTTTAAATTTAAAGTTTAAATGTATTAAATAGTTTCGAATAATTCCTCTTTTGATTTTCTAACTTTTATGTAGTGTTGAGAATAATCTTCTTCGTGACGATATCCTACAGGAACTACTAATGAAGCGTTTAAGCCTAATTTATCTAAGCCCAAAATTTCATTGTATTTAGATGGCTCAAAACCTTCCATAGGAGTTGCATCGATTTTAAGTTCGGCAGCAGCGTTTAAAAGATTTCCCATTGCTAAATACGTTTGCTTAGATGTCCAATTATTTTGAATATCTTGTGGAAGATCAATTAATTTTGCTTTCATTAAATCTGAAAAAGCTTGTAAATCTTCAACATTTAGGCTTCTTGTTGTCGCAATATTTTGAATGTAGTTGTCAATATGATCGTTTTGAACATCTACATAATTAGCAAAAACAAATAGGTGAGAAGCATCGGTAATTTGAGTTTGTCCCCAAGAGAATTCTTTTAGTTGCTCACGAATAGCTTTATTTTCGATTAAAAATACTTTATAAGGCTGTAAACCATAAGATGAAGCACTTAATCTAATAGCTTCTTTTAATGTTTCTAAATCGTTGTTTGATATACTTTTTGTACTATCAAACTTTTTAGTAGCGTAACGCCAATTTTGATTTTCTATAAATGTTTCCATATTTATTATTGTTTAATTTTTTCTAATAATGTGTTTAATGTTTCTAATTCTTTTGCTGTTAGATTTCCAGTTATGCTTTGTTCATAATTTTCAACAGGTAAATCTAAATTGGCCAAGGCTTTTAGCCCAACGTCAGTAATGGTAATTTCCATTTTCCTTCGATTATTTGGACAAACATTTCTAATAACCATTTCTTTAGTTATAAGTTTGTCTATCAATCGAGTAGTGTTGCTGTTTTTTGTTAACATGCGTTCTTGAATATCACTCATGTTTACCGGTTTTCCTTTTTGTCCTCTTAATATCCGTAAAACGTTATATTGTTCGCTAGATAAATCAAAAGGCTTTAAAATTTCTTGAAATTTATCTGCAATCATATTTTTAGTAAAGTTTAGATTAAGGATAACTTTTTTTGTAATACTTAAAGGAACCGTACTTTTTATTTCTTTTTCAATTTCCATCAGATTTGGCTTTCAATATTTGTAGGTACAAATGTAAAGTAAAAAAGTATACTTGTATATACAAATATGTATTAATTTTGTGTTAAAATTTTTCAATATGAAATTTGATATTAAATTTGCTAAAAATTTTAAAGAATGAATTTAACACAACAACAGTGGTGGAGTCAGTTTTTAACTGATGAAAAAGGAGTAATTATTGACGTTAGAACAGAAGATGAAGTTAATAATGGTAAAATTCCTGGTTCAATAAACATTGATATTTTTAAAGGTCAAGGCTTTATATATAAAATTGACGAATTAGATAAGAAAAAAAATTATTATGTGTATTGTGCTGCAGGTGCAAGGAGTGCAAATGCATGTAATATAATGAAGGAATTAGGTTTTGAAAATACATTCAATTTAGCAGGTGGCTTTTCAGAATGGGATGGACCAATGGAATAAATAAAAAAAGAGCAATTTAAAAATTGCTCTTTTTTTATTCTGATAATCTTTTTAATTGATTTCTGTCTTTTAAAGCTATTTTTTTTCCAATTAATTCAATCCAACCATTTTTCTTAAATTCTGATAATAACCGAATACAACTTTCAGTTGCGGTTCCTATCATTCCAGCAAGTTCTTCTCTTGTTAATTGAATGCGTAGCGTTCCGTCTTCATTTTCTCCATAATTTGTTTCTAAAAACAATAAGGTTTCTGCCAAACGTTCTTTTACAGTTTTTTGTGCCATAGAAACCATATGATCATTAGAATCTTTTAAATCACCACAAATGGTTTTCATAACTTCCATAGAGAATTGATTATTCGTATTGAAGAAAGCCATGACTTCCTGTTTAGGAATAAAACAAACATCCATATCATCAAGAGCGGTAGCACTTAAATTTGTAGGTTCATCACTAATCATTGAGCGTTGGCCTAGAAGTTCGCCAGATGAAACTAATTTTACAATTTGATCTTTTCCGTTTGCACTTAGCTTAGAAAGTTTGCAAACACCATCTTTAATACAAAATATTCCATTAATTGATTCACCTTCTTCAAAAATAGGTTCACCTTTTTTTATTGTATATGAAGTTTTACAACCTGCAAGTTTTATTAATTCATCTTTTTTTAAGGCTTTAAGAGAACTTAATTCTCTTACTATACATTGCTCACACTTACTCATACGATTTGGCAAAGAATTTTTACAAATATAATTAAAGTATGACAAATATCATATATAAAAGCCGTAACTTGTATAACCTTTGTAACAGGTAAAAAGAGCAAATTATGGATACAAAACATTGTTTCCATTGTGGTAATGAAATAGCCCCAAAAGATGATGTAATTTTTGATGATAAACACTTTTGTTGCGTTGGTTGTAAAACAGTTTATGAAATTTTCAGCCAAAACGATTTAAGTTGTTATTACGATTTTCAAAACGCACCAGGAGCAACACCACAAGACATTAAAGGGAAATATGATTTTTTAGATAATGAAGAAATTGTTGAGAAGTTACTCGAATTCAACGAAGATAAAACTGCTATAGTTTCTTTAGATATTCCCCATATACATTGCAGTTCGTGTATTTGGATTTTAGAAAATTTACAACGTTTACAAAACGGTATAATTACTTCGCAAGTTAACTTTCCGCAAAAAAAAGTTAGAATTACTTATAATAAAAATACAGTTTCTCTTAAAGAAATAGTGTATTTATTGAGTTCAATTGGATATGAACCTTATATTAGTTTAGAAAATTACGAATCGGGTAAAAAAGAAGTCGATCGTAGTTTAATTTATAAAGTAGGAATTGCATTCTTTTGTTTTGGAAACATTATGTTGCTTTCATTTCCAGAATATTTTGAAGTTGATGAATTCTGGATTGATCAATACAAACCATTTTTTAGATGGTTAATTTTTTTCTTGGCTTTACCGTCGTTTTTATATTCTGCAATTGATTATTATAAATCAGCTTATAAAGGAATTCGTTCTGGAATTTTAAATATTGATATTCCCATTGCGTTAGGAATTATTGTAATGTTCGTAAGAAGTACTATCGATATTGTAATGGATTACGGGCAAGGATTTTTTGATAGTTTAACCGGTTTAGTTTTCTTTATGCTTTTAGGGAAATTATTCCAACAAAAAACTTATAGTTTTCTGTCATTTGAACGCGATTATAAATCATATTTTCCTATTGCTATTACAAGAATTACAAAAGAAGGAAAAGAAGAACAAGCTCAGGTTTATGATATCGAAAAAGGCGATAGATTGTTAATTAGAAACCAAGAGTTAATTCCGGTTGATGGAATTTTAATTTCGCCAAAATCTTCAATTGATTATAGTTTTGTTACTGGTGAAGAAGTTCCTATTGAGAAGCAATCGGGTAATAAAATTTTCGCTGGCGGAAAACAATTAGGTTCAACAATAGAGATGGAAGCGTTATTTTCAGTTTCACAAAGTTATTTAACACAATTATGGAGCAATGATGTTTTTCAGAAAAAAATTGAACAAAAACACAAGACTATTACAGATAAAGTAAGTAGATATTTTACACCAATTTTATTGGCTGTAGCGGTTATAGTTTTAATATTTTGGTTATTTATAGATACATACGAAGCATTTAACGTTTTTACCGCAGTTTTAATCGTTGCTTGTCCGTGTGCATTAGCACTTACAGCTCCGTTTGCTTTAGGAAATGTATTGCGAATCATGGGTCGGAAGAAATTTTATTTGAAAAATGCTATCGTAATAGAACAATTGGCTAAAGTAAACACTATCGTTTTTGATAAAACAGGAACAATTACAACTAATAAAAAGACTGCAATTATTTATGATGGAAACGAACTTTCTAAAGATGAAATTTTACTTCTAAAGAATACTTTGCGAGGTTCAAACCATCCTTTAAGCAGACGATTGTATGATTTTTTGCCAGAAGTTGAAAAGATTAATGTGGTTTCATTTGAAGAAATTACAGGAAAAGGAGTTGTAGCAACCTTTAATGAAGGACAAGTAAAATTAGGTTCATCGAGTTTTGTTGATACTTTTAGCGAAACTTCACATAAGAAAACAAAAGTTCATATTGAAATAAACGGAAATTACAAAGGAAATTATGTCTTTAGTAATCAATATCGTGTAGGTTTAAGTGAGCTTTTTGAATCATTGTCAGAAAAATATGAAGTAAAAGTACTTTCTGGAGATAATGAAGGTGAAAGACCAATTCTTGAAAAATTATTGCCTAAAAATACAGAGTTAGTTTTCAACCAAAAACCAGAACAGAAGCTACAATTTATAGAAACTTTACAAAAGCAAGGTAAGAATGTAATGATGGTTGGAGATGGTTTAAACGATGCAGGAGCTTTGGCTCAAAGTAATGTTGGAATTGCAATTTCAGAAAATGTAAATGTTTTCTCTCCAGCTTGTGATGGAATTTTAGATGCTACAAAATTTTCAAAAATTGATTATTTTATGAAGTATTCTAAAAATGCTATGAAAACAATTTATATGAGTTTTGGGTTATCATTACTATATAATGTTATTGGGTTATCATTTGCAATAACAGGAAATTTATCACCATTAGTTGCTGCAATTATAATGCCTTTAAGTTCGATTACTGTAGTAAGTTTTGTAACGATTATCACAAATATATTTTCAAAAAGTAAATAATTTTAACTAATTTTAACAAGTATGACAAAAGTCATATTTTTTAGAAGGCTTCAGTAATAACTTTGTTACTGAAATAGAAATTTTAGGAATGAGCGTAATTTATCTATTAATAACAGTAAGTATAATCGTAGCTATAATCTTTTTAGTAGCTTTTATTAGTGCTGTTAGAACAGGACAATATGATGATGATTATACACCTTCAGTCAGAATGCTTTTTGACGATGAAGTAAAGAAAAACCCTAATAAATTAATACAAACACAAAAAGAGAAACAAAAATCAATCTAATTATGGAGATGCAACAATTTTATTATGACAACAAAATTGTAAGAAACTTCTTGTATGCCTCAATTGCATTCGGTGTCATCGGAATGCTTGTAGGTTTAACAGTTGCGTTCTTTTATTTGTTCCCGAACATGACCGATGGTATTGCTTGGTTAAGTTATGGGCGCTTACGACCATTACATACAAATGCTGTAATTTTTGCTTTTGTTGGTAATGCTGTTTTTGCTGGAGCTTATTACTCAATGCAGCGGTTGCTGAAAGCAAGAATGTATAGCAATTTTTTAAGCCAATTAAATTTTTGGGGATGGCAATTAATCATCCTTGGAGCAGCAATAACATTACCATTAGGTATAACTTCATCAAAAGAATATGCTGAACTAGAATGGCCATTTGATATTGCCATAGCGATAGTGTGGGTTGCCTTTGGTATCAATATGATTGGTACAATTTTAAAAAGAAGAGAACGTCATATTTATGTTGCTATTTGGTTTTATTTAGCCACTTTTATTGCAGTTGCATTACTTCATATTTTTAACAATATTGAAATTCCAGTTTCATTAACTAAAAGTTACTCTGTTTATGCAGGAGTTCAAGATGCTTTGGTACAATGGTGGTACGGACATAACGCCGTTGCCTTTTTCCTTACAACACCTTTCTTGGGGCTAATGTATTATTATGTTCCTAAAGCGGCAAACAGACCTGTATATTCGTATAGATTATCAATTATTCACTTCTGGTCATTAATTTTTATCTATATCTGGGCTGGACCACACCACTTGCTATATTCTGCTTTACCTGATTGGGCACAGAATTTAGGAGTTGTATTCTCAATCATGTTAATTGCGCCATCTTGGGGTGGTATGATCAATGGATTATTAACACTTCGTGGTGTTTGGGATAAAGTTCGTGTAGATCCAGTTTTAAAATTTATGGTTGTTGCTATTACAGGTTATGGTATGGCAACTTTTGAAGGGCCAATGCTTTCATTGAAAAATGTAAATGCAATTGCTCACTTTACAGATTGGATTGTAGCTCACGTTCACGTTGGAGCACTTGCTTGGAATGGTTTTATGACTTTTGGTATGATTTATTGGTTAATACCAAGAATGACAAAGACGAAATTATTCTCTCAAAAATTAGCAAATTTCCATTTCTGGATTGGAACTTTAGGTATTGTTTTATATACTTTACCAATGTATGTTGCTGGTTTCACACAGGCATTTATGTGGAAACAGTTTAATCCTGATGGTTCTTTAGTTTATGGTAACTTCCTTGAGACAGTTACTCAAATTATTCCAATGCATTGGATGAGAGCGATGGGTGGTACATTGTATTTTATTGGAATCTTGACTTTAGTTTATAATGTTTATAAAACAGTTAAAGCAGGTTCTGCAGTTGAAGATGAGTTGGCTGAAGCTCCAGCATTAGCAAAAATCTCTAAGTATCAGTTAAAAGGCGAAACTTGGCACTCATGGTTAGAAAGACGACCAGTTCAATTTACTTTATTAACAACTCTAGCGGTAGCTATTGGTGGTATTATTCAAATTGTACCAATGTTAGTTGTGAAATCTAATATTCCTACGATAGCGAGTGTAAAACCTTATACACCACTTGAATTACAAGGTAGAGATTTATATATCCGAGAAGGTTGTAATAACTGTCACTCTCAATTAGTACGTCCGTTCCGTTCAGAAGTTAAACGTTATGGAGAATATTCTAAATCAGGAGAATATGTATACGATCATCCATTCTTATGGGGTTCTAAACGTACTGGACCAGATTTACATAGACTAGGAGGTAAGTATAATGATAACTGGCATTTTAATCACATGTATGATCCACAAAGTACATCGCCAGGTTCAATTATGCCAGGTTATAAATGGATGTATGCAAATAAAGCAATGGATCATTCACTTATTCAAAAGAAAATGGAAGTTATGCAAACTTTAGGAGTTCCATATACTGATGAGGAAGTTGCAAACGCACATCAAAGTATAGACGAACAAGCAGCTCAAATTGAAGAAAACCTTCATGCTGATCCTGATTTTGTTAAAGCTTATGAAGAAAGTAAGAAAAATGCAGCAACTAGAGGAGAAGAGTTTGTTCCTATGAAAGATAGAGAAATTGTTGCGCTAATTGCTTACTTACAACGTTTAGGAACTGATATTAAAGTAAAAAAATAGCATCATGTTAAAGTTTGTAAAACATAATTTGGAAACCATAACAGATGTTGAGGTTTATCCTATAATATCATTGACAATTTTCTTTACCATATTTATTGTATTCATAGTTTGGGCAATGACATATAGTAAAGATAGAATTAAAGAATTAAGTGATTTACCTTTTAAAGAAGAAAACTAAAAACGTAAAAAAATGAAAAAATTAATTCCAGCATATGTAAGAGTTCCATTAATCTTTGCTATAGTTATGGCAGGAATGGAATACTTTATAGATTCGGGTGAAAAACCTGCATTTATTGAATATCCAATGGTGGCTTTATTTTTAGGAGTATTTTTATTCTTATTGGTAGCTATTGAGATTGTTGTAAGTGCAGTTGATAAAGTAACTTATCATTTACTGTCAGATGAGCAGAAAAAACAATTAGAAGAAGCGCAGTCGGTATCTTTTTCAGATAGTAAATTAATGAAAATGTTAACACGCTCTAAAGACATCGATCATGAAGAAGATGTAATGTTAGATCATGATTATGATGGAATAAAAGAGCTAGACAATGTATTGCCGCCTTGGTGGGTAGGGTTGTTTTATATTACTGTAATTTTTGCAGTTGTGTATTTGGTTCGTTTCCATATTGTTGGCGATTATACTCAAGATGAAGAGTTTATTGCAGAAATGGAACAAAAAGATAAAGAAGTACAAGAGTATTTAAAAAATGCACCAGACTTAATGAATGCAGAAAGCGCTACATTTTTAGCGGATGATGCTTCACTTTCAGAAGGTAAAGCTATTTTTACTACTAACTGTGTTGCCTGTCACAAAGCTGATGGTGGTGGTTCAATTGGACCTAATTTAACAGATGAATATTGGATTTTAGGTGGCGGAATTAAAAATGTATTCACTACAATTTCCGAAGGTGGTAGATCAGGAAAAGGTATGGTGCCTTGGAAAGAGAGTTTAAAGCCTACAGAAATTCAAAAAGTTGCTAGTTATGTTTTATCTCTTCAAGGAACAAATCCAGAAGGTGGAAAAGATCCAGAGGGAGATAAATGGGTTGAAGAAGGAGCTGTTAAAGAAGAAACACCTAAAGAAGATGTTGTAACAGAAACAGTTATAGACTCACTCAAAACAGAATAAATAATTAAAAAAGGATTTGAGTTTACTCAAATCCTTTTTTCTTCAAAATAAAATCGTTATGTCAACTTCAAATCAACCTGACGAAAGTTTTAGAGATAGTATTGGTACTATAACTAAAGAAGGAAAAAGGAACTATATTGTCCCTAAAAAACCTTCAGGAAAGTTTTATGATAAAAGAAAGATTTTAAGTTATGTTTTATTAGCATTTCTAATATCTGCACCTTTTATCAAAATAAATGGAAATCAATTTCTAATGTTTAATGTGCTAGAAAGGAGATTTAACATTTTTAGTTTTCCGTTTTGGCCTCAAGATTTTCATCTTTTTGTGATATCAATGATTATTGGAGTTGTTGGTTTAACATTATTTACGGTTGCATTTGGTAGAATTTTTTGTGGTTGGTTTTGTCCACAGACTATTTTTATGGAAATGGTTTTTCGTAGAGTAGAGTTTTGGATTGAAGGAGATCGTGGAGCACAAATTCGCTTAAATAAACAAAAATGGGATGCAGTAAAAATAAGAAAGAAAATAACAAAATGGTTTATTTTCTTCCTTATTTCTTTTGGAATAGCCAATGTTTTCTTAGCGTATTTAGTAGGAAGTGATGAATTAATCAAAATGGTTACTGAAGGACCAGCCAAAAACTTACATACACTTGTTGCATTATTAATTTTTACAGCGGTATTTTATTTTGTTTTTGCGTGGTTTAGAGAACAAGTATGTATTATTGCTTGTCCATATGGAAGAATGCAAGGAGTACTTTTAGATAACAAATCTATCAATGTAGCATATGACCATGTAAGAGGAGAGGGAGAAAACGGTAGAAAAAAATTTAGAAAAGGAGAAGATAGAGAAGCGCTTGGTCATGGAGATTGTATCGATTGTAATCAATGTGTAGTTGTTTGTCCAACAGGAATCGATATTCGTAATGGAACGCAATTAGAATGTGTTAACTGTACGGCTTGTATAGATGAATGTGATGCTATCATGGAAAAAGTAGGCTTGCCTAAAGGTTTAATTCGTTACGCAAGTGAAGATGAAATTGTAAACAAAGAGAAGTTTAAATTAACGACTCGAATGAAAGGTTACATTGGCGTACTTTCTGTATTAATTTTGGCTTTAGTAGCAATGCTTTTCATGAGAGGAGAAGTTGAAGCAACAATTCTACGACTTCCAGGGCAAACTTTTCAGCATAAAGGTGAAAATATAAGTAACATTTTTACATTTAAAGTTGTAAATAAAACAGTAAACCAATTAGATAGTATCCATTTTAGATTGAAATCTCCAAAAGGCGAATTAATTCCTGTAGGAAATAAATATATTAGAGTTGGAAAACAAGATTTGGCACAAGGAAGTTTGTTTATCGAAATTCATCCTGCATTTTTAAAAGGAGATAAAACTAAAATTGAAATTGAAGTTTTAGATGGAGATGAGTTAATTGAAACAGTTTCAACTAATTTTCTTGGTCCAAGAAGCTTTAATTAAAGTATAGTATAAATAGAAAAACATCTTTAATGAAACTGATTGATATCCATGACAAAAAAGGAGTTAGTGCAAAACCAATTTCTCAAAATTTGACTTCAAAAGTTATTGCAATTCAAATTTTAGCAAATGAGCTTCTTAAAGAGCATATTACAAATATTCCAGCGGTTTTAATTTGTGTTCTTGGCGAAGTAGATTATAAAGACGAAAAAGGAACCAAAATAAATTTAAAGTCAGGTGATTATTTTGAAATAGAACCAATGGTAAAACATTGGGTAAAAGGAATTCAAGATTCTCAATTACTTTTAATTAAATAAATCAAACATTATGAAAATAAATTGGGGAACAGGTATTGTAATTGCATTTGTACTTTTTATAAGTTTTATTTTGTTTTTTGTTTTTCTGGTTCAGTCAAATCCAGATTATGATAACGAATTAGTAACTAGAGAATATTATAAGAAAGAAGCAACTGTTCAAGGTGATATTGAAAAGCAACAAAATGCTTTACAACTTGAAGAGAATGTGAGTTTTAAGAAAACGGAAGAGGGAATTGTTGTTTCTTTTCCTAAAGATTTTAAACCTGAAAATATTAGCGGAAAAGTTATCCTATATAGACCGTCTGACCAAAAGTTAGATTTTGAAATGCCAATTTCAATTTCTACTCCATATTTGCTCATACCTAAAAATAGTTTGGTAGGCGGTCTTTGGGATATTACAGTAGATTGGGAATACGATTCTGTTACTTACATGAAAAAGGAAACGATGTATTATTAAAATGTTATACACAGCACTTATATTCGGATTAATAAGTAGTTTGCATTGCGTGGGAATGTGTGGGCCAATTGCCCTGATGCTTCCTGTTGACCGAAATAATGAAGCAAAACGTGTATTACAAATTTTAACTTATCATTTCGGGCGTTTATTAGCATATGCTAGTTTAGGATTACTTTTCGGAATTTTAGGTAAAGGATTTTTCTTAGCAGGAATGCAACAACAACTATCGATCGCTGTTGGAGTTTTAATGATTATTGTTGCGATTGTTCCCGAAAAGGAATTTGCTAAATACAATTTTTCAAAACCTATTTATAAAGTAATTTCAAAGGTAAAATCATCACTTGGTCAGCAATTTAAAAAGAAATCATTTCAATCGTTATTTACGATAGGCTTATTAAATGGTTATTTACCTTGCGGAATGGTTTATGTGGCTTTATTTGGTGCTTTGGCAATGAATTCGGTTCAAACGGGAATTTTATACATGATTTTATTCGGAATTGGAACTATTCCATTAATGAGTTTGGTCGTTTATATTTCCAATTTATTAACGGTTTCATTTCGTTCAAAATTGCAGAAAATAATACCAATAATTGCAATTTGTATTGGAGTATTATTTATTATGCGTGGCTTGGGATTAAGTATTCCTTATATTTCGCCAAGCACATTAGATTTATTTGTGCAAAGCGAAGCAAATTGCCACTAAAAAATATAAAGAGAATTAGTTGATTGGTTTTATAAAAAAAGCATCAATTTCAAATTAGAATTGATGCTTTTTTGTTTGTTGTTAGTAAGTATACGTTAGTTCACGATAACTTTTCTAGTTTCTTTTGCCGAATTAGCTTCAAGTTGTAATAAGTAGAAACCTATAGGTAAATTAGAAACCATATAATTGTTGTTTACTTTAGACGGATTTTCAATTTGTTGAATTAATTGTCCGTTAATATTATAAACCGAAATTTTCGTTAAATCAACATTTGATGTAATATTAAAAACACCATTTGTGCTTGGGTTTGGATAAACTGTTATACTTTGTAAATCAAAAGAATTTGCGTTTAATGCAGCACATTGTGTAGGATAAATATCACATACATAATCAGGGTTATCTATAAAAGGATTTCTATTATCTTGACGGTCATAAATTGCATTGTTTCGGTCAATTTCTCTTTGACTAACAGGATCGTTTAAATGCCAAGTGATTAAGATGTTTAAAAATGTATTATCTAAAACTTGGTTTGAAGTTCCGTTGAACATATCATAACTCCAACCAGCAACTTGATCTTCATATCGAGTAATAAAGTAAAAATACATTCTAGCGATATCACCTTTAAATTCGTCGATAGGTTCAAAAACATCACCAGCATATCCAGCAGAATAACCACTATTTAAGTTATTTCCTCTTTTTGAACCGTTTGAATACGTGTTATTTGCAGTTTGAACAACTCCAAATGGTAAATTACCTCTTTGAGCATTTACATATTTATCAGAAGGAACTACAAAATGTGCATCAGATTGCATAGGTGTTGCTGAACCAAAAACAGATTGAGGAATAATATGCTCTCTATTATATCTTTGACACTCAGTTGTACCTAATGTACCATCATCTTGATTTACTCCATAAGTATATTCACAGTTATCTGTTCCTGTTGGATTTTCCGTGT
This sequence comes from Bacteroidia bacterium, assembly GCA_030431055.1. Classification (GTDB taxonomy): domain Bacteria; phylum Bacteroidota; class Bacteroidia; order Flavobacteriales; family Flavobacteriaceae; genus Flavobacterium. The sequence goes on from JAUIJA010000004.1 coordinate 127,771, forward strand.
ACATATCAAGCATAGTTCCATTGTTTTCATAATATAAATCAATGTCAGATGTTGTGTAAGTTACATATAAACCACCGTAACCTTGATCAGTATGACCATCTATGATATTATGCAGTTGAGTTTTTAAAGTATAACCAGTACCTGTTGCAGTATCATAATATCCAGCAGGAATTTGCGCAATTAAACTAACAGCAAAAAGTAAAGTATAAATTGTGTAAAGTTTTTTCATAATATTAATTGTTTTTTCGTTCTAATTGAGCCATATAAAATCCATCAAAACCACTTTCGTGTGCTAAAACGCTATGGTCTTTAACAAAGATAAAGTTTTTTCCTGAGTCAGAATTTAAGAATTGCTTAATTTGCTCTTGATTTTCAGATGGTAAGACTGAACAAGTTGCGTAAACCATTTTTCCGCCAGGCTTTACAATTTTAGAGTAGCTTTGTAAAATTTCCTGTTGGGTTTGCTTAATGTTTTCTACAAATTCAGGTTGTAATTTCCACTTGCTATCTGGGTTTCTCTTTAAAACTCCAAGACCACTACAAGGTGCGTCGATTAAAACTCTATCAGCTTTTTCGTGTAATTTCTTTATAGCTTTTGTTGAGTCTATTACTCTAAATTCCACATTGTGAACTCCATCTCTTTTAGCTCTAATCTTTAATTGCTTTAATTTACTTTCGTAAATATCCATTGCAATTATTTGTCCTTTATTTTGCATCAAAGAAGCTAAATGTAAAGTTTTTCCTCCAGCGCCAGCACAAGTGTCAACAACTCTCATTCCTGGTTCAACATCTAGATAATAAGCAACTAGCTGAGAAGAAGCGTCTTGAACTTCAAATAAACCATCTTTAAAAGCTTGTGTCATAAAAACGTTTGCTCTTTCTTTTAAAACTAGAGCATCGTTATAATCTTTTAAAAACTCGGTTTCTATATCGCTATCCATTAAAATTGCCCGAAGTTTTTCCTTTGTAGTTTTTAAAGTATTTACACGTAAAATAACTTCAGCTTGTTTGTTTTGAGCAGCAATTTCTTTCGTCCATTTAGCTTCACCAAGTTCTTTAACGCCAATTTCATCCATCCAATCTGGAATAGACTCTTTGAATTTTCTAATTTTAGATAATTCGTCAAAGCGACCTTTAATTCTTCTTACTGGTGTATTTTCAAAATATTTCCAGTCGGGTAATTTAACACCTCTCAAAATTGCCCAAACTGCAAATAATCGCCAAACGTTATCTCTAGAAAAAGGTTCTTTAACTTCGGCAATTTCAGCATACAATCTTTTCCATCTTACGATTTCGTAAATGGTTTCGGCAACAAATTTTCGGTCTTTGCTTCCCCAGCGTTTATCTCTTTTAAGCGTTCTTGCAACAACTTTATCTGCATATCCATCTTCGTTAAAAATTTCTAACAAAGCATCAATAACTGCGAAAACTAAATTTCTGTGTAATCTCATTTCAAAAATAAATAGGCTGGCAAAGATAGCTATTAATTATAGAATTTATGAAGTAGCTCTTATTTTTTCTTATTCATAATAATATAAGGTTAAAATAAGATAGAGATAAAAAAGAAGTAGTTTTTAATTAAGAAATTTGAAGTGAAGTAGAATTTTTAAAGTGTTAAAGTTTTGTTATTAAGGATAATAATGGTAACAATAGTTAACTATAGACGTCTAAAATTATATCAATCATTAATCAATTAAATTTTTTAATCATGAAAAAAACGATCAGTTATTTAGGAATGGCTTTAATGCTTTTTGGAACAATTAGTGTTAATGCAAACGAAGTAAAATCGCCTAATTTATCAACGTCTAATGTTGGAATTTTAAGTGTAGTTTATGACGCTACGCCATTATGTAAAGCAATATCAGAAAACGATGTTGAATTAGTAAACAAATTAATTTCTTACGGAGCAGATGTAAACGGAAGAACTAGAAGAGGAGTTACACCGCTTATGATTGCAGCGCGTTATGATAACGCTGAAATTGCAAAAATTTTAATTACTAAAGGAGCTAAATTAAGTTTAGTAGATGAATTAGGAAATTCTGCTATGGATCATGCAAAATCTTCAAATTCTAATAAAGTAATTGAAGTTTTAAAAATTGCTTCTAAAAGAAGAAGGTAATTTTTTAAGAAATTCAATAAAAATAAAAGCCACTCATTTGAGTGGCTTTTATTTTTATTTAAAATATGAAAACGTTTCGTTGTTTTCTATTTTAAGCAATGATTCGTAAATTAGCTTAATTACATTTTCAACATCTTCTTGATGAACCATTTCAACAGTTGTATGCATGTAACGTAATGGTAATGAAATTAATGCTGAAGCAACTCCGCCGTTGCTGTAAGCAAAAGCATCAGTGTCAGTTCCAGTAGCTCTTGAAGAAGCTGCACGTTGAAAAGGTATTTTCTTTTCAGTTGCAGTATCAACAATCATTTCACGTAATACATTTTGTGTTGCTGGAGCATAAGCGATTACTGGCCCTTTCCCCATTTTTAAATCACCTTCTACTTTTTTGTCAATCATTGGAGTAGTGGTGTCGTGACAAACATCAGTTACAATGGCAACATTTGGCTTTATAGTTTGTGTAATCATTTCTGCTCCACGTAAACCAATTTCTTCCTGTACTGAATTTACAATATATAGTCCAAATGGTAATTTCTTTTTGTTTTCTTTTAGTAATCGAGCAACTTCAGCAATCATAAATCCGCCCATTCTGTTATCAATAGCACGACAGATAAATTTGTTTTTGTTTAAAATTTCAAAATTATCAGGATAAGTAATTACACAACCAACGTGAATGCCTAGTTTTTCAACTTCTTCTTTAGTTTCACAACCACAATCAATAAATATATTACTAATTTTTGCTGGCTGCTCTTTTTCTTTCATTCGTGTATGAATTGCTGGCCAACCAAAAACTCCTTTTACAATTCCTTTTTTCGTATGAATGTTAACTCTTTTAGAAGGTGCAATCATATGATCACTTCCACCATTTCTAATTACGTAGATTAAACCATCATCAGTAATATAATTAACATACCACGAAATTTCATCAGCATGCCCTTCAATTACTACTTTATAAGGTGCATCAGGATTAATTACTCCAACAGCTGTTCCGTAGGTATCAGTTATAAATTCATCAACATAAGGTTTTAAATAATCCATCCATAGTTTCTGACCACTAGCTTCGTGTCCAGTAGGCGAAGCATTGTTTAAATATTTTTCTAAAAAAGTTAAAGATGATTTTTTCAGTATAGATTTTGTACTCATAGTGTTTTTAAATTTTTGCTAAATTAAGAAAATGGTATAAGACTTGATAATATTTGTTTATTTTTGACACTATTATGTTTTGAAAAACTAATATTAAAGTTTATCACGTTAAATGAAAAAGTTATTTTCAATTGTTTTTCTATTTTTAGTTTCTTTTGTTTTTTCTCAAGAACAAGATTCTTTAAAAGTAACCGCTCAAGATTCAGCAGTACTATATTCTTTTGAATTAAAAGAAGTGGTAGTTGAAAATGATATGTCGGCCGAAAGAAAAAGATTGCTTATTTTAAAACGTAGAGTTTACAAAACATATCCTTATGCAAAAGCAACAGCCGATAAATTGACGCAGTTGAATAAAACAATGGCTTTGCTTAAAACTAAAAAAGAGAAAAAGAAGTACTTTAAAATAGTTGAAAAATACCTACAAGAAGAATTTGAACCTCGTTTAAAAAAACTTTCTCGTAAAGACGGACAAATTTTAGTTAAGTTGATTTATCGTCAAACAGGTGAAACAACTTTTGATTTAATTAAAGATTATAAAAGTGGATGGAAAGCTTTTTGGTCAAGTAATACTGCTAAATTATTTGATATAGATATAAAAGAAGATTATCAACCTTTTGATGAGTTAGAAGACTTTTATATTGAAAGCATATTAGTTACCGCTTTTAGGCAAGGTCACTTGGTAAAACAAAATCCAGCAAAACCATTCGATTTAAAAGAATTAGCTGCCGTTTGGAGAGAACGAGTTGCTAATTCAAAAGAAACCAAAGTCAAATCAGAATAGTTTTTTTTAATTAGTAGCACTACATTTTTCTTTCAGTTCGTTAGATTTCCCGCTGTCCACTATATCTTTTTGTTAGTTTGAGTGGAGTGGAAGACAAAAAGGATGTCGTTTCCATCGGGGCTATAAAAGTCATTTTTGTTTTTCTTCATCACGATTTATCATTAATGACTTAGGATTGAAGATTAAAAATTGAAAATATTTATTTTGTAACTAATTGATATTTAGTGTTAATAAAAAAAGATTAAAAAAATGTTATTAAAAAGTTTGGAAGTTGGTAAAAGAGTTCTACTTTTGCACCCGCTTTGATACGGCAAGTTCATTGGATTTATTGATAGGGTTTGAGTAATAAAAAAGTTTCAAAAAACTT
>JAUIJA010000005.1 GCA_030431055.1 Bacteroidia bacterium
TTTAGACTTAAAACTTAAGGTGGTTATTGCGGTGGGGCTCACCTCTTCCCATTCCGAACAGAGAAGTTAAGCCCACTTGCGCAGATGGTACTGCCATCCGGTGGGAGAGTATGTCGCCGCCTTTCTTTTGAAAACCCTATTCATATCGAATAGGGTTTTTTTGTTTTTAGATATAGTGTCTACTTTTTTTAGTTTTTATAAACTTCAGTAAACAATATTTTATTTTCTTCCTTTAGATTAAATAAATTTGTTTTAACACTACCTATAACGTAAACATATCTTTATTATCAATACTAACTATCTCAATTTTATGATTCTTATTTAGTACTGGATAAAAAAAGTCAGAGCTAGGAATTTTTCTTGAATAGTAAAGTTTTATTGGTTTTGCCTTGTAAAAATCTTTACCAATTTTAAATTCTATACTATCTATAATTAATTCTTAAATTAGTCTTTTTTGTTTTTGATTTTCTATACAGACATAAAATGCATTTTAAATTTATATAAGCTAATTCAGATTCAATTTTACCAACAGATGAATTATAGAAGTATGCATTATATTCATTGTGTTTTGTACATGAGATTAACATATAGAGATTTATAAAAAAAGCTGATGCCTTTTAAAATTATTTTATTCATCACTATATATTTTTAAAACTTCAATATAGTATTATAAAACTGATTATGTTTTTTAAATTCAGAAACACCTTGTTTGAAACTCAAATATGTAGCGCCATTTTTTTTGTTGTGCTTGCTTATTTGATATAAATAACGAAAATGTCGTGTTAGTTCTTTCCAACCGAACCAAAGGGAATGATTTGGGTCATAAATATGAGTTGGTTCACTTATAGCTCCATTAATTTCAACTATTTGGAAGTTTTTACCTTTTTCTAAATCCTCAAATGAGTTGAACATGATATCCATTCTTCCGTAGTTGAAACCGTTTATTTGGTTACAAATATTAGTAAAGGTTTCTTCTAAATGTGGTGTGATTTGATGACTAAAATCGATAAATTTTGTGCCACGGCAATGATTTCCATAAGGAACAAGATTTATGGTTTCGTTTAAAGGTAAAATTTCATTCAATTTTTCTCCGTATTCATTTTGTAAAACTTCTAATTGGAATTCGTAACGAGGATCTTTTAAGAGTAATTCCTTAATTGTGTTTTTTCCATCGCCTTTTATAATTAAAAATTCTTTAGATACAATTCCTGTAATTTTTCCATTTTTTTCGTTTGGTAGTTTTACATAGAATAAACCTATTTCATTTTGATATGGAATTAATTCTTGTAGTAAAAAATTGAAATTTGCTTTTTCTGTATATTTTTTTAAATCTGATTGATTATTAATTTTTTTTACTGCTGTTCCTCTTAGTCCAGTATCTGGTTTAGCTATTAATGGGAAATAAATTTTGTTTGTTTGTAATTGAGATATTATTTCTTCAGTTGAAGTTTTAGCTTGAAATAATAATGTTTTTGGATAATATTTTTGAGGAATTAAATCGTAGATTTCCTTCTTAGATTCCATAAAAAAACCTCCATTTCTAAATGTTGGGTTTGAAGCATTAAAATAGAAAAACGATCGCGTTCTAAAAGCATAATACAAATATTGAAAATATACAGGTGTATAGACCACTTGATATGGCCAATATTCCCAATGTGTAAGTTTATGCCAAGTTAATCGTAAATTCATTCGTATAAATCAATATAAGTAGTATTTATGGTGTTGTTTTCAATTTCAAATTGTGTAATGCTAACTGTTTTTAAATGTTCATTCCTTCTAATAACGATAGTGTCATTTTCATTTTTGTCGTCTTTGAACTGATGAAAATCTAAAATTTCCTTTGGAGTATAATTTGATTCTTTTAAATGATTAAAGAAAATAGTTTTTCTATTTTGTCTAACTTCTTTAGAATATAAAGTTGACGATGACCAAATGTGCGATTCAGAAATTGAAAGTTGGGTTAGCGTTTTTTCTGTTTCATTCCACCTTAATTGGTACAAATTATTTTCAAATAGAAGAACAAGTGTAAAAGGCTCAATATTATTTAAATCTATTTTTTTCCAATTCTCTAACGGATTTTCACTATCGAAAATATCAAGTAAAATTAGTCCGCGACTTTTTCTGTAATTTCCAGTATGATGATGTTTTTCTTCAGCTCCATTGAGTAGAATAACACAATTATTGTAATCGTGAATAATCCAAGTTCCGTTTGCTTTTGGATCTTTTGGATAAACTAATTTTTTATGTTTTCCAATATATTCTTTTGGTTGTAATGCTCTACCTCGAAGTGTTGTTTCATCTCGGTTTGACGTTAAAATATAACCTTTCTTCGTGGGAACAAATGTTACTGTGCACATTGTAATCTAAATTCTATAGTGGAACGTGCAACTCCGAAATTTCTATTAATATTTATATGCGGAAGTTTAAACAGCGCTACTTTTATTAAAGCTTGATGATGAATACTATGTTCTAAATTGTATAATAATTCTCTATTATAATTTGATTCAATTTGAAGTTTTTCAGATGTAGTTCCTTGCTCTATTATAATTTTTTTGTTGCTTTTTTCAACTTGCTGTAACAATTTTTCTGTTGCTTTAATTGCTTCAGAGGTTTGATTTTCAATAGCTTTATTTCGTTTGCGTAAATCGTAATTCACAAGACCAATTTCATAACTGTTGATTAAAGATTGATACAATTCAATAATATGTCGTGTATGTTGGCCAATTGTAGCTTCACTTAATTCAGGGTGTTTTTGAGTATATTCTTCATCTTTAAGTTGATTAAGTAACAGAATAATTTCACTCAAATTATTTTTTACAGACGAAATTAGCATAGTGTTAAGTTTGTTTGCTCTAAAATACGAATTATTTTTCTGGAATAAATTTTATTGAAACGGAATTGGTACAAAATCTTTTTCCAGTTGTATCTTTTGGTCCATCATCAAAAACATGACCTAAATGGCCGCCACATTTTGCACACATAACTTCGGTTCTCACCATTCCAAAACTCAAATCAGTTTCATAAATAACAGAACCTTTTATTGCTTGATCAAATGATGGCCAACCACAATGTGAGTCAAATTTAGTATCAGATTCGAATAACTTATTTCCACAACCAGCACAAACGTAAATACCATTTTCAAAATGGTTGTCATATTTACCAGTAAAAGCTCGTTCTGTTCCTTTTTCTCTTAAAACTCGATATTCTTCTTCAGAAAGTTGCGCTTTCCATTCAGCGTCAGTTTTTTTTACTTCAAAGTCCATTTTTTGTTCTTCTTGTGCGTTACACGAAATTAATATTCCTAAACTTAAAATTAGAGCTAACTTTTTCATAATCGTTGTTTTAACTTCAAAAATAATCAAGCATATAAAAAATTAATGTTAGCTAAGTTACAAAAACAACTTTATGTATTAATTTCCAAATCTTTTAAGTAATCTTCATATTCGTAAAAGAATAATTCAAATGCCGACATTTTCTCATTGAAAAAGTCAAAAATTTGAGGCCAACTATTACGATTGTTAACACTAATATTATCTAATTGAACCCAAACTCTACTTACTGTTTTTCCATTTTCAAGATAAAAATCACGTTCAAATACTGCATCTTCAATATATTCATCAATTAAAACGTTTTTTAACGATTCCACCTTTTCAAAATATATTTTACGTAGTTCTTCATCTTTAGGTTCTATTTCTAAAAGTACTTGTGCTTTTTTATTATCTACATAAAACTTAAAACTAAAATCTCTAATCTTTGTATTATACAATAACCATTTACGTGGGTATTCTTCTGAAAAATTAATCCAAAATTCTCTTTTTATACGTTTTGCTTCTTCTTTACTAAACATTTTAGCTGTTTTTTTGATGAATGTAAAAAAAATCTCCTAACTTTATAAGTTCAGAGCTTATATAATTATGTTGTTTACAGACTTTATACAATTTATTCCAAAAATAGAAAAAGAAAAGCTATTAGCAGAAGATGCTCATGCAAAAATGGCACCCTTAGAGCGTATTTCTTTTTTGAAGGAAATGAATTATTTAGAAAAAAGTCCGCGTCATGCAGCAGTTTTAATGCTATTTTATCCTAAGAATAACGAAACGCATTTAGCTCTAATCGTTAGAAATACTTATCCAGGAGTACATTCTTCTCAAATTGGTTTTCCTGGGGGAAAAGTAGAGGAGGAAGATAAAGATTTACAAGAAACAGCTTTGAGAGAAACTCATGAAGAAGTAGGTGTTTCTCCAGATAAAGTAAAAATTGTAAAACCTTTTAGTAAAATTTATATCCCGCCAAGTAATTTTTTGGTTTCTCCTTTTATGGGAATTTCTCATCACGAATTAGAATTTATTCCCGATTTAGACGAAGTCAAACGTGTTTTAGAGTTTCCGCTTGCTTTATTTTTAGATGAAAATAGTATTACTAGAACTAAAATGACAACATCGTATGCTACTGATATTGAAGTTCCTGCATTTATGGTTGAAAAATATATAGTGTGGGGAGCAACAGCTATGATGATGAGTGAACTTAAAGAAACTATTAAATCTGTAGTAAACATTATGTAAGGAAAATTTTGTAAAAACAATGCTTTTCTTACATTTGCATCCCTACCAAAAAAAAAGACATGGGATTATTTAAAGAAAATCCTTTTGGACACATATTATTTTTAAAGAAGTGGTTAATCCGAATAGCAGGAACACTAACCCACAAACGCTATAATGGTTTCAATAAACTGAAGATTGAAGGTTCTGAGGTTTTGAGAAATCTTCCAGATAGAAATGTTTTATTTATTTCTAACCATCAAACTTATTTTGCTGATGTAGTAGCAATGTTTCATGTTTTTAATGCTGCTTTAAAAGGAAGAGAAAACAACATAAAGAATGTTGGATATTTATGGAATCCAAAATTAAACATGTATTATGTTGCTGCTAAAGAAACAATGCAGTCGGGATTATTACCAAAAATTTTAGCTTATGCTGGAGCAATTACAGTTGAAAGAACTTGGCGTGCTGATGGTAAAGATTTGGAAAAACACGAGCAGAAAAAGGTTAAACTTTCCGATTTTAGAAATATTGAAACAGCCTTAAATGACGGTTGGGTAATTACCTTTCCACAAGGAACAACTCGTTCGTTTAAACCTGTTAGAAAAGGAACAGCTCATATTATTTTACAACACAAACCTATTGTTGTACCAATTGTAATTGATGGTTTCCGTCGATCTTTTGATAGAAAAGGACTTTTTATAAAGAAAAAAGGAATTCTTCAAAGCATGGAAATCAAACAACCTTTGGAAATTGATTACGAAAACGAAACAGTTGATGAGTTAGTTGAAAAAATAGAATTTGCTATTGAGCAGCATCCATCTTTGTTAAAAGTTATTCCTGAAGAAGTTCTTGAAGAACAAGCGAAGCTAGATAAAGAAAGAATGTGGAGATATTAAAAAAAAGAGGCAATTAATTAATCGCCTCTTTTTTTGTGGTTTATTTTACAGCTTCAACTGTATAGCCTTGTTTTCGTAATAAATTAATAACACCAAAATCTCCTGCTAAATGCGCTGCGCCAACACCAAAGAACGTGGGCTTTTCTTTAGCTGATTTTTCAATAATTGGAATCCAATTTTTATTTCGGTTGTGTAATAAATCTTCTTCAAAATCTGCCACTAATTTATTATCAGAATCTCTTGAAGAAGCTAACATTTCTTCAATATTTTCGCTTTTATAGATTTCCATCATTTTAGCAATTTCTTCCTTTTCTTTTTCTAAACCAGCTTTGGCTGATTTCACCAATTCTTTAACCTGAAATTCATAAGGAATTTTATCGAAAACATTCATTTGATCCTGAATAGTTTCTAATCCGTAAACTTCTTCATTTTGTGCTTTTGAAATTTTCATTAATTCCATGTCAACAGCTTTCATAGGACAATCTAACAACTTTGGAAGAAACATTGAGCTTAACAAACTTGGCTTAAAAGTATCTAACATGCTTAATGACATTCCAATGTTTGTTTGTAGAAAATCGTTAACTAATGTTTTTTCAACTTCATTTAGAAAAGAAGAAATAGTTTTTCCGTCTTTCATTCTTATTCCACTCATCATTGCCATTTGTAAAGATGGATCATCCATATCTACTTCTAAAAAAAGTTGTTCTGTTTCATCAAAGGCAAGCATAACATCATCATCTATATTGGTTTCGCAAACAGCGTGCATTGTTCCATATAAATAAGATGGTTTTTCTAAACCATTGCCAGAAATTTTCCACAATAAACTATTGTCTAGCTCTTGTGAATTAGCTAAAAAACTAACTAAAATTAAAACCGAAGTAATAATAAAACGAGATATTTTTAAAACTATTTGTATCATTTTTATAGTTGTTGTTTGTTTATAAATCCATTTTTTCTAATTCCTTATAATTCTTGTTTAGACGTTTTAATAGTATTCCGTAAAGTAACCTATAAAACAACCAAATAAAGCCAACTATTACTAATGCAATGAAAGCGTAAATTAAAATTAAAAACATATAAAACATTGTGCTTCCCATGCTTTCAATTGCATTTTCAAAAACGGCATCGAGTTTTGGTTCGTATTTAATTTGGAAAATGATAACCAGCATAAACGAAAAGAATGTCATTGCCAAATTGTACCAAACATAATATTTTACTGTTTGCCTAGTTTTAAGAATGCTGTGCATTAATTTTTTTACAGTTTCAGTAGTATTAATGCTTTTATAATTCTTATAAAATAAATAAATGAAGTAAGCAATTACACCGTAATTAATAAACGTTAAAATGGGTAAAATTGTACTTAAATGATAGGTTTGAATTGTTTTTTTATATTCGTCATCAGTAAATGCAACGCTTAACCCAACCCAAAATAATATTTCCAAAATACTAATTATCAAAATCCACTTCACAATGGAAGAGGAGCGTTTGTGTAGCATTCCGTAAATTTCTTTTTCACTTATTTGATGGTAAGAACTTTCGTTCTTTTTCCAATCTTTTTTTAATATTTCTAATTCATCCATATGCTTACGGATTTAGTATTTTTTTTAATTTTCCTTTCACACGATTCATTTTTACACGAGCGTTAACTTCGCTAATCCCAAGTGTTTCTGAAATTTCTGTGTAATTTTTATCCTCTAAATACAAAAACACAAGAGCTTTCTCAATGTCATTTAATTCGCTAATAGCACTATATAACAATTTCAATTGTTCTTCTTCTTCGTAGTTATAATCTTCTTGTTTGATTAGATGATAACTACTTTGAAACTCAATAGTGTCGAGTGTTCTTTTCTTTTTTCGGTATAAAGTAATCGCGGTATTTAATCCTACACGATATGCCCAAGTAGTAAATTTTGAATCGCCTCTAAAATTCGGATAAGCTTTCCAAAGCTGAATCGTAATCTCTTGAAATAAATCGTTATGCGAATGTTCATCAGAAGTATATAATCTACAAATCTTGTGAATTATATTCTGATTTTCCTGTAATTGCTTTACAAATTCTACTTCCGAAGATGATTTCATATAGCTATAAGTAGTCGTTTTTCTTTTTTCGTTACAAAAAATAAATTGCGAATTGAAAATTACGAATTACAAATTAACGAATTAACAAATTTTCAAATCAAAATCGTATCTTTGATATTCAAATTTTTCATTAAAATATGAACATACCTCAATGTAGTTTTCCACGTGTAGTAATAATTGGTGGAGGATTTGCTGGAATATCGTTAGCCAAAAAACTTCGTAATAAAAAACTTCAAGTTGTTCTTTTAGACAAACATAATTATCACAATTTTCAACCTTTGATGTACCAAGTTGCAACTGGCGGTTTAGAACCCGATTCTATTGCATATCCTATTCGAAAAGTGGTGCAAGAATATGAGGATTTTTACTTTCGTTTAGCCGATGTTAAGGAAATTGATACAAAGGCTAAAAAAGTTATAGCTGATATAGGTGAACTGAAATATGATTACTTAGTTATTGCAACCGGTTCAAAAACTAATTTCTTCGGGAATAAGGAAATGGAACGCAATGCGATGGCAATGAAAACGATTCCGCAATCGTTGAACATTCGTAGTTTAATTCTAGAGAATTTTGAACAAGCATTATTAACGAATGACATTAACGAACGTCATAGTTTAATGAATTTTGTTCTCGTTGGTGGCGGTCCAACAGGCGTTGAATTAGCTGGAGCTTTAGCAGAAATGAAAAAAGCCATTTTACCAAAAGATTATCCCGATTTAGATATTCGTAAAATGGAAATCAACCTCATTCAAAGTGGTGATCGCATTTTGAATACGATGAGCGAAAATGCTTCAGAAAAAGCGGAAAAATTCTTAATTAATTTAGGTGTTGAAGTTTGGAAAAATGTTCGTGTAACGAGTTACGATGGAAAAGTTGTCACTACAAATTCTGATTTAAATTTTGAAGCTGCTACAGTTATTTGGACAGCTGGAGTACAAGGAAACTTAATTAACGGATTAGATGCGAATTCACTTGTAGAAAGATCTGAAAGAATTAAGGTAAACCAATTCAATCAGGTTGAAGGTTACGATGACATTTTTGCCATTGGCGATATTGCGCTAATGTCATCTGAAGATTATCCACAAGGACATCCAATGATGGCGCAACCTGCTATGCAACAAGGCCGACATATAGCTAAAAATTTAATCAAGTTGGTAAACAAAAAAGAAATGAAACCATTTGAGTACAACGATAAAGGTTCTATGGCAACTATTGGACGTAATAAAGCCGTAGTCGATTTACCTAAGTTTAAATTTAGTGGTGTTTTTGCTTGGTTTGTGTGGATGTTTGTGCATTTATTTTCGCTAATTGGATTTAAAAACAAAGCAGTTGTATTCTTAAATTGGGTGTACAATTACATTCGTTTCGATAGAGAAGCACGTTTGATTATTCGTCCGTATAAGAAAAAGAAAATCGAGAGTTTTGTTAGTGATGAGATATGATTTAGTGTTCAGCCACAGTCACAGTCGTCAGTTCGAGTATTCGCATTATGCGAATGTATCGAGAACTTTTTTATAATGCTTGAGGATAATTAAAATTGGAATATAATTTGATAAGTAATAATAAACAGTTCTATTATGCGATTTATCTATTCCTTATTTTTTTTAATATCCACATTTTGTTTTGGACAACAAATTAAGAAAGATATAAATATCAAATCTAAAATAATTACGGGAGATGTTTTTTCTGAAGCTTTAGAAAAAGATATTAAATCAGATAGAGTTTTAGTTTCGTTTATTGTAAACAAAGAATGCGAGATTATTGAGATTAGTATTTTTAAGGATAGCAAATTAGATTCATTCAATAAATCTGTATCAAAAAAATTAGACAATATTAAAACTGAAATTCAAGAGAATTTAGATTGTGATGATATTAAAAGAAAACAGCAAAACATTAAAATGTTTGTTCCAATTCATTTCAAAATGGAATAATTTAAAGTTTAAAAAACTGATCACTAATTACTCTTTACTAATTTTCTCAAAACCAATCGCTAACCCCACAAAACGGCTATAACTAATAATCCCTTCTTGTTGGTTGGCTTTTAAAAAGTTGTCGTAGAAAAACTCAAAAAACGTATCAATAGGCGTGTGGTAACTATCCCAAAAAGCTTCATGTTCATCGTAGTTTTTTAACACACCTTTGTTTAGTTTTTCAAGGTAGGCTTTGCCTTTTCCTTCTTCAAGTTGTTCTAAATTTCCTAAACAATATCTCGTAATAATACTATACGCCGAATATTGAAAATACAAATCGTCGTTATGTGTTGCGGCTATAAAACCAATAAAATTACATTCACTTTCACTGCCAATTCCCACTTGGTGACCCATTTCGTGGCAAGTTGTCATCGGTAAAGTAAAGTTGGGTTTTAAGGTGTTTACTTGCGCTTCATTCGTAAACGGATTCAAATAACCACCAAATCCCATATAACTTAATAAATATCGTAAAAGAGAAGGCTTGATGCTTTTGTTTTTGTAGTGAAATTCTTGTAATGCTATTGGAAGTTTATCATAACCGTTTTGTGCCATTTCAAATACTTTTTCATTCGAATACGGAACTTTCACAGCGGTTGAATCATTTCCAGCTAATTGCAGTTGTAACGCATTGGTTTTAGCAATCATTTTTTCGGTGAAAGCTATTAATTCTTTTTCGGTGTATTCTTTTTCAATGTTTAGTTTCTCATGCAATGGAATCCGGTAATAATTCATTCCCCATAAAACATGAAAGAAGAAATAGAAAACAGAAATCCAACTCAAAACCGTTAATCCATTGGTTTTCCAATTCTTGAAAAAGCCTTTTCGGTTGTTCCAAATCCAGCGTGATAAAAGAAAAATTAAAATGCTATAAATAACATCGCCAAAAGAAAACGGAATGCTTCCAAAAAGCGTTCGGTTGAACCACGCAACTTTTTCATACCAACCTTTGCTGTAATATTCTTCAATAAATGCAGGAAATCGTCCGAGTGTTTTCACCACAACTATTTGAACCAGTAATAATAAAGGAAGGATGTATTTTCTTTTCAAAACGTGCAATTTTATCGTAAATATAATTCAAAATCTAATTTCAAAGAAAATATACTTTGTAACTTTGCGACAATCGATTTAAAAACAACAAACAATACAATGAGTCAAGAAGTAAGAAACTTAGAGCCAAAAGCGCTTTGGAATAAATTTGCCGACTTAAATGCGGTGCCACGTCCGTCGAAAAAAGAAGAAAGAGTAATTGCTTTCATGATGGATTTTGGTAAAAAATTAGGTTTAGAAACCTTAAAAGATGAAGTTGGTAACGTTATCATCAAAAAGCCAGCGACAGCAGGTATGGAAAACCGTAAAACGATTGTAATGCAATCGCATTTAGATATGGTACACCAAAAAAACAACGATACAAATTTCGATTTCGATACACAAGGAATTGAAATGTATGTAGATGGTGACTGGGTTCGTGCCAAAGGTACTACGCTTGGTGCCGATAACGGTTTAGGTGTGGCTACGATAATGGCGATTTTAGAAAGTACTGATATTCCACATCCTGCGATTGAAGCTTTGTTTACAATTGATGAAGAAACAGGAATGACAGGAGCAATGGGCTTAAAAGGTGGCTTGTTAGAAGGTCAAATTTTATTGAATTTAGATACGGAAGAAGACGATGAAATCGACATTGGATGTGCGGGTGGAGTAGATGTAACGGCTGTTGCAGAATATGATGAAGAAGATGCTCCAGCGGATTCTGTAGGGTATAGAATTACCGTTAAAGGTTTAAACGGAGGTCACTCTGGAATGCAAATACACGAAGGTTTAGGAAATGCCAATAAAATTATGAACCGTTTATTGTATAGCGGTTACGAAGATTTTGGTTTACAAATTTCTAAAATTAACGGTGGAAGTTTACGCAATGCAATTCCGCGTGAGAGTGTTGCCGAAGTCATTATCGCCGAAATGTATGACGAAGCGTTTGAGTTTGACATGCAAGAAATCATTAATGAGATTAAAGCCGAATTCAAAACAACAGAACCGAATTTACAAATTGTTATTGAAAAATTAGACCAAGTGCCTGCAAAAGTGTTGCCTTCTATGGCGCAGTTTTACTTAGTAAGAGCTTTATATACGGCGCACAATGGTGTGTATAGAATGAGTGCCGATTTTGATAACTTGGTAGAAACGTCTAACAATATTGCAAAAGTAACTGTTGGCGGTGGAAACCTAAAAATTGAATGTTTAACACGTTCTTCAGTAGAGAGTTCTAAGTTTGATTTAGCGAATGCGTTACGCTCTGCGTTTGAGTTAATGGGTTGTGAAGTTACCTTCTCGGGAAGTTATCCAGGTTGGACACCAAACCCAAAATCTGAGATTTTAGATGTGTTAACGGCGATTTACGAAAAACAAAACGGAAGCAAAGCAAACGTTGTAGCGTGCCATGCTGGATTAGAATGTGGTATTTTAGGCCAAAACTACCCAGGAATGGACATGATTTCGTTTGGACCAACGATTAAAGGCGCACATAGCCCAGATGAAAGAGCGAGTATTTCTTCTGCACAAAAATATTGGAAATTTGTGTTGGAAATTTTAGCGAATATTCCGGTTAAGTAAGAGAATAGAATATAGAAAATAGAGAAAAGAAAAAATCCCAAGCGAAGCTTGGGATTTTTTTATGTAATTTAAAAAATCAATTTTATTCAACACAGTAATCGTTGTAATAATAAATTGCATCTTCTAATTCGGCGAAACTGTATTTATGGTTTTTTAAATCACGAACCAAAGTATCACAATCGGCTAAATAATTGGATACATTTTTTGCCCAACTTTTAAAAATAGAACAATCAATACACGTAGCGATTTCTTCTGTTTCTCGAATTAGATAATGTCTTGTTTTTTCAGTTTCAATTCTGTTTGGAAATACTTTTCCATTTTCAAAGCTATAAAAAGCATTAGAATCACTAAATTTCAATAATTTCACTTCTCCGTTTACTAATAGTTCTAAAAGTTTAGGTTTATCTAAAGTACTTGTTTTAACATATTCAAAAGTTTTTGTAAACTCAAAACCAACGAATGTAATTCTTGAAACGTCTTCAAAATCCCAATAATCGCCTTCGTCTTCTTTTTTTAAACGAAATTTTATTTTCTCAATAGGATCTAATGTTCCTACAACTTCAAGTTTTCCAAAACCTTCGATAGAAGTTCCATCGTTAAAATACATAATGCATTCTTGGTCTTGAGCAAAAGCAAAAAAGTGATTAGCTAAAAAGAATATGAAAATAAAAATGTGTGATTTCATTGCACAAATTTAATTAGAAATTATCAAATACGCAGTAAAAAGTGAATAGTGTTGTCATTTCGAGCGGAGTCGAGAAATCTCACATGTAGTGAATTTAGATTATATGATTTAGTTAAGTTTACCTAAGGTCGGAATGACAAAAAATGGTCGAAGTGATGATTAAAAAAAATCCCAACTTTTAAAGCTGGGATTTTATTCTTTTAATTCCAATTCAAGGATTGAATAATACTTTTTGGATTGATTAAATTAATTTTTGAAGAATAATCCATCAATATTTTAATTTCCTCAATTTCGTTTCTATCAAGAAGAATCATGAAGTTTTTTTGCAAGGTAGGTATAGGAATTTTTTTAGTATAAATAGAATTTTTATATTCTTGTTCCCAATAATCGATGTCTATTTTTTCTAAATAATTTTCTAAAGCTTCTAATTCGCTTTCAGATAAACTAAAATTTAAATTTTTATAGGTTAATTGATAGTTTTGACAGCCTTTTAAAAAGAGCAACATTCCATTTTCGGTTTGTTTTAATATAGAAAAGTTACAACACATTTTAATTGAATTAGTCTTGCTAATTTATGAACTAAAATTAAGAACACAAAATTATTTAGAATAATTATAAATAAAAAATCGAGACAAATTATTATTGCCTCGATTTAATTTAAAAGTTAAACTTTAAATGTTTTAGAATGCACCAATGAAGTGATTTCCTGGCTTGTTTGTTAGTTTTGCACCTTCAGTTACAATTCCAGTATTTTTATTGATGATGTAAATGCGACCGTCTTGACCAACAGGAGCAAACGTAACATAAATATCATCTCCGTCAATAACGTAACCTTGATATTGGAACATATAAGCATCTTGATTGTAAGGTAAAGTGATTTGTTGAGCAGATGTATTGTATAAATCTACTAAAGCTAAATAACTTTGCGATTGACCAGATAAAGTAGAAATGGGAGCATTGTCGTGTGTGTAAGCAACAATTGCTTTACCGTTTCCTGCATATCTCCAATTTTCAATGTAAGACCCTGTAATACCTAATGCTGTATCTAAGCTAAAAGTATAACTGTTATCGTATTCATTATTTTGATTAATTCTTAAAAAGTGAGAACCATTAGTGTCTCTTTGTGTAGCTTGATAGATATTGTTGTCATCTGCTACAAATGAGTTGAAGCTTCTGTATCCACTTGTATCACCATGTCCAACAGTAGAAGTAATAACTGTAGGATTAGTTAATGAAGGATAATCAACCACAACAGATTTTGAACCTAAACGTGTAAATGTAGTTTCGTTGTCACCTGTTGTTGTATTTTTTTTACGCATCCAAGTACCAATAATTAATTTATCACCAGCAGCATTTAAAGTAGGAGAATCTAATCTAAAAATGTGATGTCCTTCAATTTCTTCAGTTTGTGTTAAAGGAATTTCATATTGTTGTACTTCGCTAATAGCCGAATCAACTAAGTCTAATGTTAAAACAGTTGCAGTTCCTCTTGCATACAAAAATGTATCGTCATTAGTGTCTGTTGTTCCTTGATCATCCATTACTATTTGTGGTGTGGTTACACTTACAGCAGAACCTGTTTTGTCATCATCAAAAAGTTTGTTCCATCTAGGTGAAGTACCAGCATATTGAGAGATGTTTACTAATGCTCCTGTTTGTGCAAAGTTTTGTCCGCCATTTACAATATATTTTGAATATTCACCACCATTGGCACCAGCATAAGCTATGCTAAATAGAGTGTTTCCGCTTTGCGACATTTGTAAACGAGCTGTTCTATTTGAAGGAACTAAAAAACCATTTTCGAATACATCGAAAGTTTTTGAAGCATCTTTTGCATCTTCTTTAGAAATAGAATAAACTAATGTTCCTCCATTTCCGTCACCAGGAGTTGGATTGTTTGTTCCCATTACAGCACCTGCAACAGTTATCCATTCCCTATTGTTGTTTGTTGGTTCACCATTCCCAGTTCCTGTTGATTCCTCTTCACTACAAGCAGTAGTTAACGTTAAAAGCGTCGTTAGGGCAGAAACCCATAGTGTTGATTTTAAAAATGTTGTTTTCATTTTGTAGTATTTAAAAATTATTAAGTATATAGTTTAATTTTAGATAAAAAGCTCTACCTGGTTTTTGTACGGCCATGTTATCAAAAGCTTGATTGTTAAAAATATTTTTAGCATCAAAACTAGCGATGACTCTTTTATTTGGAAAAGTATAGTTTATACCGAAATCGGTTATATATTGTTTTGGAATCTTGAAAAAGTCAGTTCCAGCATTATTACTATAAAGCGGTCTTAAATAATTAAATTCGTCAACATATAAGAAATTAAAGAATAGTGATAGATTTGATTCTTTTTGAATTACATTTTTAAACGAATATTGAGCACTTAAATTTGCATTTAAAAAAGGTTCGTTAGGTAATTGATATTCTATTCCTCCTACGCTCGTTGTTAAGTTATATTTAGATGTATTAGCTCTAATTGATAAATTTGAATTAAAAGTATAATTAAGTTCAATTTCAAAACCTTTGGATTTTACATTTCCTTGATTAACAAATGGAAGCGTTTGAACATTACTATTTAAGCTAGTTTGAACAGGAACTCCAATTCTATTTTGTATGTCTCTAATGAAACCGTTAACAGAAACTCCTAAAGCATGTTTTTTATATTCAATTTGTCCAACGTTAAAACCTAAATTATAATTACTACTTTCTTCTGGTTTAATATTTGGGTTTTCAGAAATATTATCACCAGAATCACCAAAAACTTCATTTTCAGTGGGTAATCGTACTGCTTTTTCAGCAGATGTTAAAAGTGATAATTTTGGTAAAATAGCATAGGAGAGTGCAAAACCATAGCCTAAAGTGTTTATTTTACTAGCAACAATATCATCAACAATGGTAGAATTTCCATCTTGTGTAACAACTACTGGGTCAATACGTTCTATTTCTTGATTGTAATTTTTACCAAATAGTGATCCGCGAAGTTTTTTATCAAAAGCTTCAAAATCATAACTAAGTGAAGTTATACTTTTTTTAAGGTTTCGAGTTCCTATAAACTTTCGTTCTAAAACCGATTTCATTTCATCATCATCCTCTCTGTCAACAATAGAAAACATATGATTTAACAAAATACGATGGTTTTGGTGTAAGTGGAATGTTAATCCTAAACGGAAAGAGGCAACATTTCGTTTAATATTTGCAAGTGTTGGAGCGCCCTGTTGTGCTCCATCAGGAGTTAGAATAGGGTTTCCATTTAAATCTAAACTTTGTTCTCCATACCAATTATAGTTCCATTTTACGGTGTCATTTATAATTCGATTACGTACACCTGCAAAACCATTAAAATCTAAATCAACATTTTTCACAAAGCCTTTCTTGTTGTAAGTAAGACTAAATAATTTAGCGTCAGACTCGAGAAATCTTCCTTTGTATGGAGTTGTCATAAAAGTACCATGCTGAACTTCTTTGTAAGCATCAGAACCTGTGAAACCAATGAAAAAATTATCTGCCCATTTTACCTTAGTATAACCTATTTCAATTTTCCCTCCTATAGAACGAAATGCATCGTTAAATCGTTTGGCTCTTACATATTGATATTGACCATTAGGTTGAATATTGTAAACATTTTTTCCCCAAACTTCATAATCATTATCAGAATAATTATAAAAAGCCGATGATTTTACTGTAAATCCAGACTTTTTAAAACGATATTGTCCGCTAAAATTAGTTTGAAAAGTATTGAATGATCCGTAAGAAACTGAAGCATTAAAATTATTTCTAGTTCCCTCTTTAAGTATAATATTTATTGCACCGCCAAGAGAATCATCAGATAAATGTCCAGGAACAACACCTTTGTAAACTTCAATTCGCTCAATAATAGATGGAGGAATGCTATTTAAGTTAAAAGATGATCCAAAAGTAGAAATTGGAATTCCATTGATAAAAATCCTAATAGAATTACCAGATAATCCGTTAAGTGAATATCTGTTTTCTGAGCCCAAACCACCATTTTGACGAACTCTAACACCTACTGTGCTGTTTAAAACTTCATTTGTTTGAATATTGCGAAGTCCTATCTCTTTTGTATCTATGATATTTACACTAAAACCTTGTTTCTTTTTTTTACCAATTTCAGTTTCATGGTTTATGACCATATTATCTAGCTGGTAAGTTTTTGTTTTTACAGTATGATTAAAATTAGTTTGTTTGTTTTTATGTTCAATACTTATACTTTCTTTTCTGATTTCGATAGAAGAAATTTCAATGGTATAATCTCCATAAGGAACATCTGTAATACTAAAAAAACCATTTTCATCTGTAATCGCATATTTAGAGGAGTTTAATGTTGGTTTTAAAACTATCGTTGCACCCATAAGAGGTTCTGTGTTACTGGTTTTTATGTTTCCAGCAATAGTACCTGTCTGACAAAAAATACTCTGTGTTATAAAAAATGAAAATAGAATTTTCAATATGGCTTTAACCATTTTAAATTAGATTGATTATAAATAATACCGCAAAAATATAGTTGAAGTTTGAAACAACAAAGTTTATTTAGATTAATTTCAAATAAATTTCATAAGCTATTGATTTATAATTTTTTACAAACAACAATTTTCATTGTATAGAGTGATGATAATTTTACGTAAATTTGCAGTCCAAAATATAATAGACGATGTTAGAAAGATTACAATATGTAAAACAACGTTTCGATGAAGTATCGGATTTAATCATTCAGCCAGATGTTATTGCTGACCAGAAGCGTTATGTACAGTTGAATAAAGAATATAAAGATTTAAAAGCGTTAGTAGAAAAACGCGAAGAATATATCAACATAACAGGTAATATCGAAGAAGCGAAAGAAATAATTGCAGATGGTTTTGATGCCGAAATGGTAGAAATGGCTAAAATGCAATTAGAAGAAGCACAAGAAAGATTACCGCAACTTGAAGAAGAAATCAAGTTCATGTTAGTTCCTAAAGATCCAGAAGATGCGAAAAATGTAATGGTAGAAATTCGTGCTGGAACTGGTGGAGATGAGGCGTCTATTTTTGCTGGAGACTTGTTTAGAATGTACACGAAGTATTGCGACAGTAAAAATTGGAGAACTTCGGTTGTAGATTTAAGCGAAGGAACTGCGGGTGGATACAAAGAAATCGTTTTTGAAGTTTCTGGAGAAGATGTATACGGAACATTAAAATTTGAAGCTGGAGTTCATCGTGTTCAACGTGTTCCACAAACGGAAACACAAGGTCGTGTTCATACATCAGCAGCTACAGTAATGGTTTTACCAGAAGCTGAAGAATTTGATGTACAAATCGATATGAACGATGTTCGTGTAGATTTTTTCTGTTCATCTGGTCCTGGAGGTCAATCAGTAAATACAACCAAATCGGCTGTTCGTTTAACGCACGTTCCAACAGGTTTAGTTGCGCAATGTCAAGATCAAAAATCTCAGCATAAAAACAAAGACAAAGCCTTACAAGTTTTGCGTTCGCGTTTATACGAAATGGAGTTAGCTAAGAAACAAGAAGAAGATGCTAAGAAGCGTAATTCGCAAGTAAGTTCTGGTGACCGTTCGGCAAAGATTAGAACATATAACTATCCACAAGGTCGTGTTACCGATCATAGAATTGGTTTAACATTATACGATTTAGATGGTGTAATGAATGGAAATCTTCAAAAAGTTATTGACGAGTTACAATTAGTAGCCAATACCGAAAAACTTAAAGAATCGGAAGTATTCTAAAATAAAAAAACCACGCTTTGCGTGGTTTTTTTATTGATTTATTTTGCCTGATTTTCGGCATCTTCAATCATTTTATTGTTGGCCATAATGGCAAATTCAACCCTACGATTATTTGCTCTTCCGCTAGCCGATTCGTTTGAATCAATTGGTTCAGTTTCACCCATACCTACAATTTCAAATCGTGAATTTACTAAACCTTTTGAAGATAAATAACTTCTAACCGATTTTGCTCTGTCAACAGATAAATTCATATTATAATTTGCATCACCAGAGCTATCCGTATGTCCATAAATAATAATATTTGTATCTGGATAATCTTTGAAAACTCCAACTAATTTATCTAAGTTAGCTTTTGCTGTTGAGGTTAAAGAAGATTTGTTCAAATCAAAATTAACCGAATTTTCGTTTAACGTTAATTTAATTCCTTCTCCAACACGTTCTACAGTTGCACTTGGAAGTTGTTGTTCTATTTCACGAGCTTGTTTATCCATTTGGCGACCAATGATTCCTCCTGTAACACCACCAATGATTCCACCAAGAATAGCACCTTCGGCACCACGACCACCTTTACCAATATTGTTTCCTAAAACGCCACCAATTACAGCACCACCAACAGCACCAATTGCAGCTCCTTTTTGAGTATTATTTGCATTTTTTACCGATTTACATTGAATCAGCATAGTTGTACTCAAGACTATTATAGCTATTTTTTTATACATGACTTTAAGTTTTAATTCGTACTTGTTTTTAAGATTTATGTACTAGATTCTAATAAATGTGATGTTTATTTCTACTTTACTATTAGAAATCATAGCTTTATCTCTTAAAATGAAACTATTTGAATTTACAGGGACATAATCTACAACATAGCCAGTTTCTGTTTTTCTACTAGATTCTGAACCTAAAAACTTCAAAACCATTTGTCCGTCGTTATTGATATACCAAGTAATGCTTCGGCTTGCAGCACAATTATTAGGAAAGTTTACAGTTCCTTTGTTGTTATTTGAAACAAAATTCCAAGTACTGTTTGTAAAACAATCGCTTTTTGCAATATCTAAGTGGTTTACTTGTATATAATTTGAATTTGGATATTCAATACTTGAAATAATCCAATCTCCTTTTACATTCTTTTGGGCTTCATAATTAACATAATTATCAACCGCAGATGTAGATTTACAACTAATTATTGTAGCTGAAATCATTAATAAGAATAAAATCTTTTTCATAATGTTAGTGTTTAAAAAAAAGGCTCAATTAAGAGCCTTTCTGATTACTCTTCTTTTGCTTTACTATTCTCTTCAGCTTTTGCATCCATACGATTTGCCGTATACATAGGAGCAAATTTTACTTTTAAAGCTGCAATTTTTAAATTGTCGCCAGAAGATAAACCTTCTTTTTCAACTGTGTTTTTACGTGTGTCTAACGCTTCGTATAATAATTTAATTTCATCCCAATCTTCACGTGAATAATTGTCTTTATTATCTTGAACAGTATTTATAAAATTTTCATAAACGCTTAAAATATTATCTTTATTTACCCACGCAAAAGACATATCGTCGCCAACTATATTAGCGCCAAATAATGTGTTTCTTAAATTTTGTTTGTGCATTTCTGCTTGAGATTTTTCTACTTCAGTTTTATACGTCTCAAATGAAATAGAAGCTGATTCAATATCATTTTTTGCTTTTGTTTTATCTTCAACTCCAGCTACAGCACTTTCGGCTTTCATTTTTTTATTGTCGTGTTCCGTTTCAATTACATCCCATTCGTTTAGTGATTGCTCTGTGTTTAAATTACTTACCGAATCTACATATGTTGTATAATCAGAAATTAATTTTTGCGACTCTTTTTCTTTTGTATCATCACAAGCAACAAATGCTGTTACAAGTAATAATGTCCCTAATGTTACTTTTAAATTTTTCATAGCAATTTTTATTTAGTTAATATTTGTTTTACTTTTTAAAAGGTTTTGAACCAATTTATATGTTGTTGTTTGTATGGCAGTTGAGGTTAAGTTTCCTAATAATGATTTAGAATTTTTAAATAAAAACTTTGAAATGAGAAAACTCGCTGCTGAGCTTAATCCTGTTTTTAATAGTGTCCTTTTAATTTTAGTGTTGCTAAAACTATTTTCTATTAAATCTGAAAAAATATGGACTGGCCTTAGGCTTTCATATGTTGTTTCAAGTTGATCTTTGAGCAAAATAAAGTCTCTTTGTTGCTTTATTTTAACTTGCTCAATACGTTCTTCTAATATTCGAGTTCTACTCTTCATCTTCGTCTTCATTATCTTGAGTGATTAAGATTTTTAGCAGAATTGTATCTTGAAGTTTTTGTGAAATTTCATCTTTAAAAATAAAAACTAAACATGCAATAAAAAGATAAAAAATCGATACAACTAGAAAACCTAAATAATAAATGCCAATCCACTTGCCTATTAATAAGGCTAATGCAATATTGATGAAAGACACAAAAAATAGTGCAATTATAAAAAGCGTTACATATAACAATACTATTGAAACCACAGAACTCGATTTACCGATAAACTTAAGTTTGTGAAGTTCAAAAGTTGTTTTGGTATAGTTTTCAACTTTTTTAAATAATTCTTCTATGACTATTTTTTGATCTTTCATGACTTTTATTTTTTAACAACTTCTTTTACATCATTAGCTTTTTCAGCTAATTGTTCATATTTACCTTCCATTTTTTCTAAAAAGTCATCAAATTCTGATTGTAAATCAGCTTTTATATTTGATGCTTTTCGTTTCATTTTCTTTCTTGTTTTTGAACCTTTATCTGGAGCTAACAAAATTCCTGCTAATGCTCCTGCGGCCATTCCGCCTAAGATTCCTAACAAAACGTTACTATTTTTCATAATTTCTTTTTTTAGAGTTTTCTACTTCCGTTAATAATTCTTAGTAGTATAGCAACTACGGCTAAAGCTAGTAGTAGGTGAATTAAGTTTCCAAAACTTCCTACATAAAGTCCTAATGCCCAAAGTATGATTAGGACTATTGCAATTAAATACAATAAATTTCCCATGGCATATATTTTTTAGATTAGAATTTAAGTGCTAAGTATAGATTCCAAGCACTGTTTTTTGCTCCGTTTATTTCATCATCTTTATCAATTGAACTTAAACCATGATTGTAACGAGCACCAATTGAAAGCGAATTGAAATCAAATCCTAAACCAGCCGATAGACCAAAATCTAGTTTATTAAAATCGTCTGTGTCATAATCTAGCGTTTCAACATTATCTCCATTTTCATCTACAATATCAGTTTTAGCGTCAATTAAATATGCCGCATATGGACCAGCGTGTAAACTAAAGTTTTCGGCTAAGTTTAATTTTAGTAAGACTGGAACTTCTAAATAACTTAGTTTGAATTTAGATTTATAAGTTTCACTTAAAATAGTATTCTCAACTTCCGATCCTTTTCGAGAGAAATTAAATTCGGGAACTATGGCAATTCCTTGTGCTAAAGGTAGCTCGGCAAATACACCAACATTAAAACTGGTTAACATATTTGTGTCGTCTACATCATCTACATAAAGATTTGTGAAGTTTACACCACCCTTAACACCAAAAGTAGCGTTTGATGATGAACCTGTTTCTTGTGCTGTCGCGCTTACTAAACCTAATGAGCATAATGCAATTAAAATTTTCTTTTTCATAGCAATTGTTTTTAGTTAATAATTATTAAGTACATAGTCAATTTCTGTTAATGTAACATTGATTTTTTCTATAGCATCTTTAGCTAAATCTTCAATTTCAACATTATTTGTATTTTCTTTAATTAGTTTAAATTCTTCAACTTCTTCTTTCATTAATTTTTCTAAAGCAACCAAATAAACATAACTTCTGTTTTTAGCTAACGAATCTACTTTTATGGTTTCTTCATATAGAGTATCAGGAATGATGATTAAATTTTTTCTAGCAATTTTTTTTATTCTTTTATTTATATTCACATGATGTGTTTCAATATTGTTTACAACTTTTCTCGTTTTACTATCGATAAGACTATCGTTTGCGAGTTGAGCAATACTTACAACTCTCAGATTTAAGTTGGCAACATCGGTTAAAAACTGTGTATTCACTTTATTGTTAATGTCTTCGCTAATCATTTCCAAAACAACATTCTCTTTCTTATCTTCTTTATCGCATGACTGAAGAAGTAAAGCAATTAAGAGTAGGTTGAATAGCGTAATTATTTTTCTAAAACTTTTCATTTAAACTTTATAACTAATTTGTATTACAAAGTTCACTAATAGCGGGTACTAACGCGTTATAAGATTTTATTTCATTCTTATAAGATTTCCACGAAGGGTATAAAAAAAGCATTTACTGGCCGTAAATGCTTTATGTTTTTGAAAGTTGTTTTAAGTTATGCAGGCAAGTAAATACTGAATTTCGCACCATTACCAAGACTACTTTTTGCAGTAATATAACCTTTATGATTATCAACAATTTTTTTACAAATGGCTAGTCCAACACCTGTTCCTGGATAATCGGTTTTGCCATGAAGTCGTTGAAATAAATTGAATATTTTTTCGGAAAATTCTTGTTCAAAGCCTATTCCATTATCAGTAATGGTGATTTTATAAAACGTTCGTTTATCGTTCTCAGGAATATTTTTATCGGTTTTTCCGCTAGTTTTTTTACTTTGAATTTTTATATAAGGAATTTCATCTTCTTTAGCATATTTTAAACTATTACTAACTAAGTTAATGAACAATTGATTCAATTGAAAAACAACACCTTTTACTTGTGGAAGTTTCTCAAAATCAACAACTGCTTTTTTCTCTTTTATGGTTTCTGAAAGTTCGCTAATAGCATTTTCAATTGTTGTATTTAAGTCTACTTTTTCAAAATCATTTTTGGTTCTACTTGTTCTAGAATATTGTAGTAAATCGTCGATTAAAATACGCATTCGCGAAGCGGCATTTTTAATTCTTTCAAAATACGTTTTACCATTTTCTGAAAGATTTTCTACTTCTTTATCTTCAATTCTCGAAATAAATGTTTGAATTTTTCGTAAAGGTTCTTGTAAATCGTGACTGGCAACATGATTGAATTCGGTTAATTCTTTTACCGTTTTTTCAAGTTCTTTATTGCGTTCTTCAATTAGTTGAGTTTTTTCATAATCTTCTGTAATATCTCGAGTAGCGCCAAGTAATGTTTTGCAACCATCATTGGTAATAATCATTTTGCATTTTGTGCGTAAATGAACAATCTCGTTGGTTCCATTTTTATAAATTCTAAAAGGAAACGGCGGACTTTGCTTTAAGCTTTTACTTTCTTCAAAGTTTTGTATTGTTGCTTCTTTATCTTCGGGATGTAAAAGCATTTTGAAATCGTTGCTGCCAATATTTTTTTGCTTGGGTTCAAACCCATACAAACGATAATAGTTTTCAGAAAAAGTAAAAATCTCTTTATCTATATTATAACTCCAACTTCCATATTTTCCTAGTATTTCAGCTTGCTTGCTAGATTCGTCATAAATTTTTAATTGGGCATTTGAAGCTAAAAGTTTGGTGTAATTATTCGAAAGTTTAAAATAACCCAACACCAAAATTAAAATGGCAACTAAAAATGAAGAAAATAAAAAGATAGGAGAGTGGGAACTATTTAACTCATAAATTTTATCGGTTTCTTTCAATAACAATTTTTCATAATCTATCATTTCATTCACTTCAACACGAAGTGAATCCATAATTAATTTTCCGTGCTTTAAATTGTTTTTAAATTCTTCACGAGTGGAAAACTGCATTTTAAAATATTCAAACCTATGGTCTACTAAATTGTAAATCTTGCCTAAATGTTCTTGTTGTTTTTTACTATTTCGTGTAGAAAGTTTTAACTTGTTAAATGACTCGTTAATTCTTGAACGTGCATTTAAATAAGGATCTAAAAATGTAGAATCGTTTGTTAAAGTAAAACCTCTATCGCCAGTTTCAGCATCTTTAATGTAAGAAATAAGTTTTTCTAACTCTATTGCAACTTCATATCTTTTTTGAATAGCATTACTTATGTTTTCTTGTTCTTCATAATGACGATATGTAATAGAAGCTAAAACAATAAGTATAAAAAGCGCTACATAAAAAATAGCACGAATAAATTTTAGAGAGTTAAAATAACTTGAGTTAAACATTATAAACGCAATAAAAAGTTTTCTTTATTTAATCCAGAAGTATAATATTGCCAATTTACAGTTACAACATCATTTAAAATCTTTTTTAACGTATTAAAATCGGCTGGTTTTTTTATGTATACATTCGCGCCCAAAACAAAAGTGTTTTCTACATCATCATCAGAAGAAGAAGTCGAATAAATTGCAATTGCAATATTTTTTAAACGCTCATTTTGTTTAATTTCCTTTAAACAATCGATACCATTTTTAATAGGCATGTTTAAATCGAGAAAAATGATATGAGGCAATACACTTTCAGGATTGTTTAAAAAATCCATTAAAAGCTGTCCGTTGTTAAAAGTAGAAACAACAGTATTTATTTTTAGCTCGTCAAAAGCATCTGTAAACAATAAACGATCGTCTTCATCGTCGTCTGCTAATGTGATAAGCGTGAAATCTTTTTGCATAAATTATACGATTGAATTATTAATTAATTCTCTTCTTTTCTTTACAATGCGTTGAAATGCCGAAGGCGTAATTCCGGTTGTGTTTTTAAATTGCGAACTTAAATGCGCTACACTCGAATAGTTTAATTTGAAAGCAATTTCGGTTAAACTCATTTTCTCGTTTGCGATAAGTTGTTTTGCGACTTCAATTTTTTGAAGAATAATAAAATTCTCAATTGAAGTATAGGTTACTTCCGAAAATAAATTAGATAAATAACCATAACTATGTCCTAAATTATCAGAAAGATAAGACGAAAACTTTACATTTAGCGCTTCTTCTTTTTGAACCGCTTCAACGATTAAATCTTTAATGCGTTGAACCAAAATATTTTTTTGGTTTTCAATTACTTCAAAACCATATTCTTTTAAAACCGAACAAATTGATTGGTAAATAGTTTCAGGAACAGTTTCTAAAAATAAAACCTCGTTAGTGTTTATAATAGAGTATTTTAGATTAAAATCGTCTAATTTTTCTGCCAAAATTTTATTGGCTAAAAAGTTTTGGTCTACTTTAAGAAATAACTTCATACGCAAGTGAATGATGGTAAATTTACAAATATAAAAGCAAATTTAAACGCAATACATGCGATTTGTTTTACAAAATTTCAATTAAATTTTATAGATATGCTATGCATTTGTAAATTTGCATCATATACAACACAAAATGACAACACAACAACTTTACGAACAAATCCAAAAAAAGAAATCGTTTCTATGCATTGGTTTAGATGTCGATTTAAATAAAATTCCGAAGCATTTATTAGAAACTGAAGACCCTATTTTTGAGTTTAACAAAGCTATAATTGATGCCACACATGATTTGTGTGTTTCTTATAAACCGAATACAGCTTTTTACGAAGCATATGGAATCAAAGGTTGGCAATCGCTCCAAAAAACGATAAATTATATCAATGAAAACTATCCAGAAATTTTTACGATTGCTGATGCAAAACGTGGTGATATAGGAAACACTTCAACGATGTATGCCAAAGCTTTTTTTGAAGATTTAGAGTTCGATAGTGTAACGGTTGCACCATATATGGGAAAAGATTCGGTGGAACCATTCTTAGCATTTGAAAATAAACATACCATTATGTTGGCACTGACATCAAATGAAGGCGCTTTCGATTTTCAGACTAAAAAAGTTGAAGATAAAGAATTGTACAAACAAGTTTTAGAAACGTCTAAATCTTGGGGAAATTCCGAAAATTTAATGTACGTTGTTGGAGCAACAAAAGCAGAATATTTCACCGAAATTAGAAAAATTGTTCCCAATAGTTTTTTGTTAGTTCCTGGTGTTGGCGCTCAAGGTGGAAGTTTAGCTGAAGTTTGTAAATATGGTTTAGCGGAAAATGTTGGATTATTAATAAACTCTTCTCGTGGCATTATTTATGCTTCAAACGGAACTGATTTTGCTGAAAAGGCTAGATTAGAAGCGTTGAAATTGCAAACTGAAATGAGTGGAATTATTTCTAAATAATAATTAATGCCAATAACG
This sequence comes from Bacteroidia bacterium, assembly GCA_030431055.1. GTDB lineage: Bacteria > Bacteroidota > Bacteroidia > Flavobacteriales > Flavobacteriaceae > Flavobacterium. The sequence continues at coordinate 26,663 of JAUIJA010000005.1, forward strand.
TTAACCGACCAAATAGGAAACCAACACACTTTTGAAACAGTTCCAAAGCGAATTGTTTCTTTAGTGCCATCTCAAACCGAATTGTTGTTCGATTTAGGTTTAGAAGATGCAATTGTTGGAATTACTAAGTTTTGCGTACATCCTTTTCATTTAAAGTCAACTAAAACTATTGTTGGAGGTACAAAAAATGTAAAATTCGATAAAATAAAAGAACTTCAGCCTGATATTATTATTTGTAATAAAGAAGAAAATACAAAGAAAATAGTAGAAGAGTTACAGCAAATTTGTCCGGTTTGGGTTACTGATATTTACACAGTAGAAGATAACAACAAAATAATTCAAGATTTTGGCGAATTGTTCAATAAACGAACAGAAGCTAGAAAATGGATTGATAAAATCAATTTTGCTTATCAAGATTTTCTAAATTTTATAAAAGACAAAAAGGAAAGCAAAGCGGCATATTTCATTTGGGCAAATCCATATATGGTTGCTGGAAATAATACATTTATAAACGAATTGTTGAAGCTGAATAAATTCAATAATATTTATGAAAATAAAGAAGGTCGTTATCCTGAAATTCAGTTGAAGAAAATTCGATTAGAAGGAGATCCTGATATCGTTTTATTATCATCTGAACCTTTTCCGTTTAAAGACGAACATGCTTTTGAAATTGGACGTTTTACACATCACGCAAAAACATTATTTGTAGATGGAGAAATGTTCAGTTGGTACGGTTCTCGATTAGTAAAAGCGTTTGATTACTTTAAGAAGATTCATCAAAAATTGGCATAAAAAAACTCCGACTATTGCTAATCGGAGTATTTATTTTAACTAACCCTAACCAAAATGAGATCTTTCATTTATTTTGATGATGCAAATATCTGACTAATTTTTGAATCCCAATGTTAACATTTTGTTATTTATATGTTATTGATTTCTAATTTATTAAGTATTAAGAAAAACTTAACATTTAGAGGTTAGTTTAATCTTGTAAAGCAAAAACTTTTTTCAGTAAATCAGAAGTTCTTGAAGATAAATTATTACGAATGTTTTTCTCCTCAACTGCAATCATTTTAAAAACGCCATCCATTGCTTTGTTAGTAGTGTAATCTGTTAAGTCTGGATTGACTTTTTTTACTAATGGTATAGAATTGTATTTCGTTATAATATTATTCCAAACTTGATCTGCACCAACTTTTGCAAAAGAATTTTGAATCACAGGATTAAATTTTGAATACAAAGCAGTAGAAGTTGTGTTTTGTAAATAATTTGTTGCTGAATTATCATCACCTAAAAGAATGTTTTTAGCATCGTTAAATGTCATTCCTTTTACAGCATCAACAAAAATAGGAGTTGCTTCCTTTACAGCATCTTCAGCAGCACGATTAAGTACTTTTAAACCTTCATCGGCTAAACTAGATAACCCTATATCACGCAATGTTTTGTCAACTTTTTGTAATTCTTCTGGCAATAAAATCTTAACGGCTTCATTTTTAAAAAAGCCATCAGTTGCAGTTAATTTTGAAACTTGTTTGGTAATACCGTTATTTAAAGCTTCTTTTAGCCCATTACCTATTTCAGCTTGACTTAAAACACTGGTTTCTGTTGGAAGTTGATCTAAAACTTGTTGCATTTCGGCACAACTAAAAAGGGAAAACGCTAAAAGAGATAATACTATTTTTTTCATGATTTTTATTTTTAAAAGAGTAATCAAAGATAATACCTTTTTTAATCTGCAAAAAATTGTTTTGTAGTCTATTATTAAAACTTATTAAATTCGTAAATTGCAACACCAAAATTTTACAGAAAATAAAAATGGAACAACAACAACCTTATATTCCTGAAAATAAAGTAAGAATTGTAACAGCAGCTTCGCTTTTCGATGGACATGATGCAGCGATTAATATAATGCGTAGAATTATTCAATCTACGGGTTGTGAAGTTATTCATTTAGGTCACGATAGAAGTGTAGAAGAAGTTGTAAATACTGCTATTCAAGAAGATGCAAATGCTATTGCTATGACATCTTACCAAGGTGGGCACAATGAATATTTTAAATATATGTATGATTTGCTTAATGAAAAAGGAGCAGGTCATATTAAAATTTTCGGCGGCGGCGGCGGAGTAATTCTTCCTTCTGAAATTGAAGAGTTACATGCATACGGAATTACGAAAATCTATTCACCTGATGATGGTCGTAAATTAGGTTTACAAGGAATGATTAATGACTTAGTTCAACGTGCAGATTTCCCTATCGGAGATATATTAAACGGAGAAGTTAATAATTTAGAAGAGAAAAATCCAAGAGCAATTGCTCGCGTAATTTCTTCTGCGGAAAACTTTCCCGAAGTTGCTAAAGATGCATTAGAGGTAATCCATAAGAAAAATGAAAAATCAACTATTCCGGTTTTAGGAATTACAGGAACTGGTGGTGCTGGTAAGTCATCATTAGTTGATGAATTAGTTCGCCGATTCTTAATCGATTTTCCTGAAAAAACAATCGGATTAATTTCAGTTGATCCATCAAAACGTAAAACAGGTGGTGCTTTATTAGGCGATAGAATTCGTATGAATGCAATCAATAATCCTAGAGTTTATATGCGTTCGTTAGCGACACGTCAATCTAATTTAGCGTTGTCAAAATATGTACAAGAAGCAATTGAAGTTTTAAAAGCTGCAGAGTACGATTTAATTATTTTAGAAACTTCTGGAATCGGACAATCAGATACTGAAATTTTAGATCACTCTGATGTTTCATTGTATGTAATGACGCCAGAATTTGGTGCGGCTACACAGCTGGAAAAAATCGATATGCTTGATTTTGCTGATTTAGTGGCTTTAAATAAATTCGACAAACGAGGAGCTTTAGATGCAATTCGCGATGTGAAAAAACAATACCAACGCAATCATAACCTTTGGGATAAACAACCAGATGATATGCCAGTTTTCGGTACGATTGCATCTCAATTCAACGATCCAGGAATGAACTCGTTGTACAAATCAATCATGGATAAATTGGTTGAAAAAACGGGTGCCGATTTAAACACAACTTTCGAGATTACAAAGGAAATGAGTGAAAAGGTTTTTGTTATTCCGCCAAATAGAACGAGATATTTATCTGAAATTTCAGAAAATAATAGAAATTACGATGCAACTGCTGTAGTACAAGTTGAGGTTGCGCAAAAATTATACGGAATTTTCAAAACGATTTGTTCGGTAGCTAATGTCACTTCGAGCGGAGTCGAGAAGTCTCTTTTAGAAAAAACAGGATTAAATCAAGAAGAGATTCTGAAACAAGTTCAGAATGACAATAAAGAATTTTTGAATTTATTATTTAAAGAATTCGACCGTGTAAAAATGAATTTAGATCCATACAATTGGGAAGTAATTACAACTTGGGATGAAAAAGTAAACAAATACAAAAATCCTATCTATTCATTTAAAGTTCGTGATAAAGAAATTAAGATTCAAACACATACAGAATCACTTTCACATACACAAATTCCAAAAGTAGCGTTACCAAAATACCAAGCTTGGGGAGATATTTTACGTTGGTGTTTACAAGAAAATGTACCTGGAGAATTTCCTTTTACTTCAGGATTATATCCATTTAAACGTGAAGGAGAAGATCCAACACGTATGTTTGCTGGAGAAGGCGGTCCAGAACGTACCAATAGACGTTTCCACTATGTTTCTTTAGGGATGCCAGCAAAACGTTTATCAACAGCTTTTGATTCGGTTACTTTATATGGTAATGACCCAGACTTACGTCCGGATATTTACGGAAAAATTGGTAATGCCGGAGTTTCGATTTGTTGTTTAGACGATGCTAAAAAATTATACTCTGGTTTCGATTTAAGTCACGCGGCAACTTCGGTTTCCATGACCATCAACGGACCAGCGCCAATGTTGTTAGGTTTCTTTATGAATGCGGCAATCGATCAAAACTGTGAAAAATACATCAAAGAAAATGGTTTAGAAGCTGAGGTTGAGAAAAAGAAAAAGGAACTTTACGACGATAAAGGTTTAACGCGACCAAGTTATAATGGAGCATTACCAGAAGGAAACGACGGTTTAGGATTGATGCTTTTAGGACTAACGGGCGACCAGGTTTTACCTGCTGATGTTTATGCAAAAATTAAAGCAGAAACTTTAGCGCAAGTTCGAGGTACGGTTCAAGCCGATATTTTAAAAGAAGATCAAGCACAAAATACGTGTATTTTCTCTACGGAATTTGCATTGCGATTAATGGGTGACGTTCAAGAATATTTCATTCAAAAGAATGTTCGTAACTTCTATTCGGTTTCTATTTCAGGTTATCATATTGCGGAAGCTGGAGCCAATCCTATCACACAGTTAGCATTTACTTTAGCTAACGGATTTACATATGTTGAGTATTATTTAAGTAGAGGAATGGATATTAATAAATTCGGTCCGAATTTATCGTTCTTCTTCTCAAATGGTATCGATCCAGAATATGCAGTAATCGGGCGTGTGGCAAGAAGAATTTGGGCAAAAGCTTTAAAAAATAAATACGGAGCTAACGAAAGAGCGCAAATGTTGAAATATCACATTCAAACATCAGGTCGTTCGTTACATGCACAAGAAATTGATTTCAACGATATTCGTACTACTTTACAAGCGTTATATGCAATTTACGATAACTGTAATTCGTTACATACCAATGCGTACGATGAAGCAATTACGACTCCAACAGAAGAATCGGTTCGTAGAGCAATGGCAATTCAGTTAATTATTAATAAAGAATTAGGTTTAGCGAAAAACGAAAATCCAATTCAAGGTTCGTTCATTATAGAAGAATTAACCGATTTAGTGGAAGAAGCTGTTTTAACAGAATTCGATAGAATTACCGAACGTGGCGGCGTTTTGGGTGCTATGGAAACTATGTACCAAAGAAGTAAAATTCAAGAAGAATCATTGTATTATGAAACTTTGAAACATACGGGTGAATTCCCAATTATTGGTGTAAATACCTTCTTAAGTTCAAAAGGTTCTCCAACAGTTATTCCTGCGGAAGTAATTCGTGCAACGGAAGAAGAAAAACAATTCCAAATTTCAACTTTAGAGAATTTACATAAAGCAAAAGAAACGCAAGTAAAATCTCAAATTGAGCAAATTCAAGCAGCGGCTATTCAAAATGAAAATATTTTTGAAAGATTAATGGAAGCGGCAAAAGTTTGTTCTCTTGGTCAAATTACTTCAGCTTTATTTGAAGTTGGAGGTCAGTATAGACGTAATATGTAAGTAGAGAACAATTTTTTTAAAATTTGTGAATCACTTACATTGAGCATAGATGAAGTGTCTATTCAAAAAATAAAAAAAGCCTTTCAAGTGAAAGGCTTTTTTTATTTTTTTACTACAATGTAGGCTCCAGTCAAAAGCATCACTAAACCCGAACCTAAGAATAACATGCCTTGATTTTGTCCTTTTTCGTTAGATACATCAAGTTCAATTCCTAAGACTTTAACTTCAGCAGTGTTGTTGTTTACTTTTTTTACACCTAAATAACTAAAGTAAATTCCAATTAAAAGTAAAATCGTTCCTACAATTTTTGCGGTTTTCATAACTATTTGTTTTGTGATTATAGAACAAATTTACGTTGTATATCAGTTAGTTATGTTATGTCTTTTTTAGAGTTTTTTATAGAATTCACATTTTGAGTTATGGTTTTTAAATGTTTTTGGCACGACTATTGGTTGTTAGTAAAATAAAGACGAATTAAAAACGAATAGTTATGAAATCGAAGATTCGTGAATACATTAATTTGAAATATAAAACTATGAGAAAAAAAATTACTTTTATTTTAGCGTTAATCGGGATGATTTCGTTAACAAGTTGTACGGTAGAAGAAACTCATGTTGTAGATAATAACAATTATGATAGTGATACAATAAGTGAAGTTTGGGAATACACAAATGTAGATTTACATTCAGGAAATGGATATAGTGTAATTTTAGACTTTCCACATACAACCTATACATCAGATATGGTTTTAGTTTATCGTTTAGCGGATTATGGTTCAGCTGGAGATGTTTGGAAATTATTACCTGAAACATATTATTTTAATGACGGAACTGTAGATTTTGGTTATTCAAACGATTTTACAATTTATGATGCTCAAATCAATTTATTTGGTTACGATTTAGCAGGTTTAGATAATGTTTTTAAATTTGATCAAATTTTTAGAGTAGTTGTTGTTCCAGGTTATTTTGGAAATAGAGTGAGTAGTGAAAATGCAGTTGATTTTAATGATTACAATGCGGTTATTGATTTTTATAATATTAAATCTAAAGACATTAAAAGAATTACAATGTAATTTTGAAAATGAATAATTTAAAGCCGAAAATTTTAATTTTCGGCTTTTTTTATGTTTAATTGTGGGGTTCTGTTAATTTAAAATTAAATATTTTATATTCGACCCTAAAAAAACAGGGGTGCTGTTGTTGTTTAATTAAAATTTCTATCTTTGCAAAGAATTTTTAAAGGGTATAACTCAAAAAAACAAAACAACTTTATGGCAACACTTCGTTTTCGTGCACTTTCTGAAACATCAAACAGAAAACCTGTACATGTTGAAAAACTAGATCGTAAATCAGAAATTTTTGGAGCTAATGTCTTTAATGATAAGACAATGCGACAGTTCTTAACTTCAGATGCGTATAAAGCAGTTAAGGCTTCTATTCAATTTGGTACAAAAATCGATAGAAACATTGCTGAACATGTAGCAATGGGAATGAAAGAATGGGCTTTATCTAAAGGTGTTACGCATTATACTCATTGGTTTCAACCATTAACAGGTGCTACTGCAGAAAAACATGATGCCTTTTTTGAAACGTCTTTTGATGGTTCTGATCCTGTTGAAAAATTTGGTGGAGATCAATTAGCACAGCAAGAACCAGATGCTTCTTCTTTTCCAAATGGAGGAATTAGAAATACTTTTGAAGCTCGTGGTTATACAGCTTGGGATCCTACATCGCCGGCTTTTATTTTTGGAACAACACTTTGTATTCCTACAGTGTTTGTGTCTTACACTGGTGAAGCGTTAGATTATAAAACACCTCTTTTAAGAGCATTGCACTCAGTTGACGAAGCAGCAACAGCAGTAGCAAAGTATTTTGATAAAAATGTAAAAAAAGTTACACCAACATTAGGTTGGGAACAAGAATATTTCCTGGTAGATAAAGCATTAGCAACTGCTAGACCTGATATTACTTTAACAGGAAGAACCTTGTTAGGACATTCATCTGCTAAAGGGCAACAATTAGATGATCATTATTTTGGATCTATTCCAAGTCGTGTTTTAAATTATATGCGCGATTTAGAAAATGAATGTATGCTGTTAGGAATTCCTGTAAAAACACGTCATAACGAAGTTGCTCCTAATCAATTTGAATTAGCACCGATTTTCGAAGAAACAAATTTAGCTGTTGACCACAATTCATTATTAATGGATGTTATGGGAAAAATTGCAGAAAGACACGATTTTAAAGTTTTATTGCACGAAAAGCCTTTTGCAGGAGTAAACGGTTCGGGTAAGCATAATAACTGGTCTTTAGCTACTGATACGGGTGTAAACTTGCTTTCCCCTGGAAAGACACCTATGAGTAACCTTCAGTTTTTAACGTTTTTTGTAAATGCAATTAAAGCGGTTAATGAAAATGAAGAGTTAATGAGAGCTTCAATTGCATCAGCTAGTAATGATCATAGATTAGGAGCAAATGAAGCACCACCGGCAATTATTTCGGTTTTCATTGGTGATCAATTATCAAAAGTGTTAGAGGAATTAGAAGGTGTTTCTAAAGGAAAACTTTCGCCTCAAGAAAAGACCGATTTAAAATTAAATGTTGTAGGAAAAATTCCAGATGTTTTATTAGATAATACTGATAGAAATAGAACATCTCCTTTTGCTTTTACTGGAAATAAATTTGAATTTAGAGCTGTTGGTTCTACTGCAAACTGTGCAAATCCAATGACGACTCTTAATGCGATTGTGGCAAAACAACTTCGCGAGTTTAAAAAAGAGGTTGATACTTTAATTAAGAAAAAAGATTTAAAGAAAGACGAAGCTATTTTTAACGTTTTGAGAGAATATATTAAACAATCTCGTAATATTTTATTTGAAGGTGACGGTTATAGCGAAGCTTGGGAAAAAGAAGCAAAAAAACGTGGATTAAGTAATAATAAAACAACACCTTCTGCTTTAAAAGCTAAAGTTTCAAAAAAATCTTTAGATCTTTTTGAAGAGTTAGGAATTATGAATAAGGTTGAGGTTGAAGCGCGTTACGAAATTGAATTAGAAGAATATGTAAAGAAAATTCAAATCGAAGGTCGTGTTTTAGGTGATATTGCACGTAATCATGTTATTCCAACAGCGATTAAATATCAAAATACATTAATCAAAAATGTAAAAGGGTTAAAAGAGATATTTGGAAAAGATTTTGAAGTAATTGCAAAAGAGCAAATTAATTTAATTAAAGAAATTTCAGGACATATTGAAGGAATAAATTCAAAAACTGAAGCAATGATTGAAGAGCGTAAAAAAGCAAATAAAATTTCTTCAATTGAAAAAATGGCCGATGCTTATTGTGATAAAGTAAAACCTTATTTTGAACAAATTCGTTATCATGCTGATAAATTAGAATTATTAGTAGATGATGAGATGTGGACATTAGTTAAATATAGAGAAATGTTGTTTGTAAGATAACACATTCAAATACTTATTGAAAAACCTGTTCTTCTTAGAGCAGGTTTTTTTTGGCATAATTTTTTATATATTTAAAAAAATCGTTACTTCGTAAAATCTATGAAAAAACAAGTATTATATATTTTTTTAGTGCTGATAAATTTATCAGCTTTTGCCCAAGACACAACCTCATTTTATTTTGAATCTGGTAGATATAGATTGTCAGATAAAGAAAGTGACAGACTTACAGAATGGATTAAAGCAAATGAAACGTCAAAAATTTTAGCTATTCACGGTTTCACGGATGAAGTTGGAACGTCAGAATCTAACGATACTTTGTCAAATAATAGAGTTGAATTTATTTTTAATCAAGTTAACGGAAAAGTTAAAATTCGCGAAGATTTCAAAACGATAAGTTTTGGTGAGAATTTTAAACGCGATAAAGATCAAGCAAAAAATCGTCGTGCTTCAATTTTTTATTTGCAAGAAAAAGACTTAGACAAAGAAAATGAAGTTTTAGGAATTGAGGAAGCTGAAATCGAAATTCCTGAAGATTTACCGCTACATGAAAAGATAAAGTTGGCTAAAGTTGGAACAAAGATTAAACTAAAAAATATTAACTTTTTTCAAAATACATTTCAAACGACTCCCGAATCGCAAAAAGCATTGTACGATTTACTGTTTGTAATGCAAAATAATCCAACATTAAAAATTCAAATTCAAGGACATATTTGTTGTGTCGATTGGGATAGAAGACATTTATCTTTAGATAGAGCCAAGCAAGTTCGTCGTTTTTTACAATGGAAAGGAATTCCTATGGGAAGAGTTTCAGTAACCGGTTTCGGAACTACAAAACCATTGTATCCAATTCCAGAAGATAATGAAGAACAAGCTGCTGCAAATCGCAGAGTTGAAATTGAAATTTTGAGTAAATAAAAAAGCAATGAAAAAATATATCTTCTTATTAATAGCAATAGTTGCGCTAACAATCATCAGTTGTTCTGATAATTGTTCTGATATTGATGCACCAGCATCACCTTCTTTGTTTTTAGATGTTTACGATGAAGATTCCACAACTGGAGACAATATTTTTATAGATTCTTTATATCTCGATACTCAAGTTTTAGTTCAGGATTACGAACAAAACGATGTGCCTTTTAATGTGGTTTTTGATAGCCGATTAATGCATATTGTTTTAGAAAATAAAGTGTTGGTTGATGATACTCTTTATGTCAAGTTCAATAATCCAGATACAATGGATAAAGATTCAATCAAACTGTTTTATTCTACCGAAAAGATTGAAGAAGAATGTTACACACAATTCAAAGTTAATTCAGTTACTTTTCCTGATAACGAAAATGAGTTAGTAAACGGAATTTTTAAAGTGAAGATATAAAAGTAACTTTTTCTAAATTCTAATTTCTAAATTCTAATTTTAAAAACTATCTTTGCAGCTCACAACACAACACACAATTTAATGAGCTCTGAAAATAGCAAACGCTACAATCTAAGAGGGGTTTCCGCATCAAAGGAAGATGTTCATAATGCAATTAAAAACATCGATAAAGGATTATTCCCTAAAGCTTTCTGCAAAATTATCCCCGATTATTTAACAAACGACAACGACTATTGTATCATTATGCACGCTGATGGTGCTGGTACAAAATCATCTTTGGCTTATATGTACTGGAAAGAAACTAGAGATTTATCAGTTTGGAAAGGTATTGCACAAGATGCGTTGATTATGAATATCGATGATTTGTTATGTGTAGGTGCAACTGATAATATTTTGTTATCATCAACCATTGGTCGTAATAAAAATTTAGTTCCTGGCGAAGTTATTTCTGCTATTATTAATGGAACGGAAGAATTAATTTCCGATTTGAAAGAACACGGCGTTACCATTCATTCAACAGGTGGAGAAACAGCCGATGTTGGCGATTTAGTGCGTACAATTATCGTCGATTCTACAGTAACAGCTCGTATGAAACGTTCCGATGTTATTGACAATGCAAATATTCAAGAGAGCGATGTAATTGTTGGTTTAGCTTCATTCGGACAAGCAACTTATGAAAAAGGTTACAATGGCGGAATGGGAAGTAACGGATTAACGTCGGCTCGTCATGACGTTTTTGCGAAATATTTAGCAGAAAAATACCCAGAAAGTTTCGATGCTTCTGTGCCAAATGAATTAGTCTATTCTGGACAAACAAAATTAACTGATGCGGTTGAAAATAGTCCAATTGACGCTGGTAAATTAGTACTTTCACCAACGAGAACTTACGCGCCAGTTATCAAGAAAATTTTAGAAAAATACAATTCACAAGATATTCACGGAATGGTTCATTGTAGTGGTGGTGCGCAAACTAAAGTGCTTCACTTTGTAGAGAGCGTTCACGTGATAAAAGATAATTTGTTTCCAGTTCCACCGTTATTTAAATTGATACAAGAACAATCAGAAACCGATTGGAAAGAAATGTATCAAGTTTTTAATTGCGGGCATAGAATGGAATTATATGTAAACGAAGAAATCGCTCAAGACATAATTGCTATTTCAAAATCGTTTAACATTGACGCTCAAATTGTAGGTAGAGTTGAAGCTTCTACAGAAAAGAAATTAACAATTACTTCCGAATACGGAAAATTTGAATATTAAACTGTCAGTTCGAGCGGAGTCGAGAACATAACTAATAAAAACAACAAACAACAACTAGTTTTAAGTAAAAAGTAGAAAATTAAAACTTCTAACTTCTAACTTCTAACTTCTAACTTAAAAAGAATGCAACACAACGTTTTAATTTTAGATTTTGGTTCACAATACACGCAATTAATTGCACGTAGAGTAAGAGAATTAAATATATTTTGCGAGATTTATCCGTATAACAATCCACCAGAAGATTTATCGACTTTCAAAGCGGTAATTTTATCAGGAAGTCCATTTTCAGTTCGTGCTGAAGATGCGCCACATCCTGATTTATCTTCTATTAGAGGTAAAATGCCTTTATTGGCGGTTTGTTATGGAGCGCAATATTTAGCACATTTTTCAGGTGGAGAAGTAGCACCTTCAAATATTCGCGAATATGGTAGAGCTAATTTGTCTTTTATTAAGAAAGAAGAAACTTTCTTCGAAAATGTAAACGTTGGAAGCCAAGTTTGGATGAGTCATTCGGATACTATAAAGCAATTACCAACAAATGGTGTTCGTTTAGCAAGTACAAAAGATGTTGAAAATGCGGCTTACAGAATTGAAGGCGAAGAAACGTATGCTATTCAATTCCACCCAGAGGTATATCACTCAACTGATGGAAAGCAAATGTTAGAAAACTTCTTAGTTAAAATAGCTGAAGTTCCTCAAAACTTTACGCCAAGTGCATTTGTTGAAGAGATTGTTGAAGAATTAAAGCAAAAAATCGGTAACGATAAAGTTGTTTTAGGTTTATCTGGTGGAGTGGATTCTACTGTTGCAGCAGTTTTATTAAATAAAGCTATCGGTGATAATTTATACTGTATTTTTGTAAATAACGGACTTTTACGTAAAAATGAGTTCGAAAATGTATTAGATCAATACAAAGATATGGGCTTAAATGTAAAAGGAGTTGATGCTTCGGCACGCTTTTTGGATGCATTAACCGGGTTAGATGAACCAGAAGCGAAGCGAAAAGCAATCGGACGTGTGTTTATCGAAGTTTTTGATGATGAAGCACATTTGTTGACAGATGTAAAATGGTTAGGACAAGGAACGATTTATCCAGATGTTATCGAATCAGTTTCAGCAACAGGTGGACCATCGGCGACAATTAAATCGCATCACAATGTAGGTGGATTACCTGATTTTATGAAGTTACAAGTTGTGGAACCTTTACGAATGTTATTTAAAGATGAGGTTCGTCGCGTTGGTAAATCGTTAGGAATAGATGCTGAATTATTAGGAAGACATCCATTTCCTGGACCAGGATTAGCAATTCGTATTTTGGGTGATATAACTCCAGAAAAAGTTAGTATATTGCAAGAAGTTGATGCAATTTTCATCAACGGATTAAAAGAACACGGTTTGTACGATAAAGTTTGGCAAGCAGGCGCTATTTTACTTCCAGTAAATAGTGTAGGAGTAATGGGAGATGAGCGTACGTATGAAAAAGTAGTAGCTTTGCGAGCTGTCGAATCAACAGATGGTATGACAGCAGACTGGGTACATTTACCGTATGAGTTCTTAATGAAAACATCAAATGAAATAATTAATAAGGTTAAAGGTGTAAACAGAGTAGTTTATGATATCAGCTCTAAGCCACCTGCAACCATAGAATGGGAATAATAAATTATGAGGATTTTAAAAGTTGTTTTTTTAGTTTTATTCTTTTCGTCTTGTGTAGCAAAAAACAGTATGCAAGACCCTTACGTTAGACATACGGTACAAAAAGGAGAAACCGTTTATTCTATATCAAAAAAATATCAAGTGACACCATTTGATATTTATCGCGTAAATCCTGATGCGAAAGATGGAATAAAAGAAAATTCAACTTTGTTAATTCCACAAGCTGTTTCGGCTACGAGTACAGCTAACGACGATGGGGATGCTATTATAACAACGCATAAAGTAGCTAAAAAGGAAACTTTGTATAGTTTGGCAAAACAATACAGCGTTTCTGTTGCCGATTTAAAAGAATGGAATCCTGAGGTTGCTAAAAACGGGCTAAAAATTGGTCAAGATTTAATTGTTTCAAAAGAATACAAAACAAATGCTGGTATTGATCATGTTGAGGTTCAAGAAGTAAGTAATACAACTTCGTTATCATCTCATGTTGTAAAAACAGGTGAAACTTGGTTTAGTTTATCGAGAAAATACAATGTTAGTGTTGACGAATTGAAATCTTTAAATTCTCAATTTAATGACGGATTAAACATTGGAGATACTTTAAAAGTTAAAGTTCAAAATGAAATTAAAGTAACTGATAATCTTCAAAATAAATTTTACGTAGTAAAACCACAAGAAACTATGTATAGTTTAACGAAACAATTTAATGTTTCAGAAGATGAATTGGTGAAATTAAATCCAGAATTAAACCTTGGCGTTAAAGAAGGAATGGTTTTAAAATTGCCAAATGCAATTACAGTTAACGATTCGTTAGCAACTGTAAAGCCAAAGGCTAATTTATTAGCTACAGTAGATTTTGATACACAAAAAGAATTGGTTTTGTTTTTACCTTTCAATTTGGCAAAAATGCAATCAGATTCTACCAAAACATATAGAAATTACGTTGAAAATAGTAAGTTTTTAAATATTACGCTTGATTTTTACTCTGGAGCGAAAGTAGCGATTGATTCTGCAAAAACATTAGGTTTTCCGGTTAATATCAGAATTTTAGATATTGAAAGCTCAAAAAGTTCGTCTAATGTTGCAAGAGTTATTTCGAGAAATGATTTTTCAAATGTAAATGCGGTTATTGGTCCGTTTTACAATTCTCATGCAGAAACTACGGCGCAATTATTAGCACAATACAATGTTCCAGTAATTTCTCCTTTATCTAAAGAAATTAGTAAGCCAATTCCGAATTTATTCAATGCTGTTCCGTCACAATCTGAACTGAATAAAGCATTATTAGATTATTTATATGCAAAAGAAGGGAATATTTTAGCAATTATAAGTGATAAGAAAAATTCTTCAAAAGAGTTTTTGCAGAACAATCATCCGTTAGTTAAATTTCCAACAGTAAACGAAAAAGGAATTGTTACTATCGATGCAATCAGAAGTTTATTAGTTAGCGATAAAAAGAATTTTGTAATTCTAGATTCTGAAAAGGCGAGCCAAGTTATGCGTGTAACTAATAATTTAGCAAAGCTAAAAGAAGAGTTTGATGTTCAATTGGTTGTTTTTGAAGTGTATGATACTTTCGATTATGAAGAAATTAAAATGAAGAACTTAACTGATCTTCAAATGTTGTATCCTTCAGCTACAATGGAACCAACAACTATCGAACAAAAAGTAGCGTATGATAAATTGTTTAGAGCGAATAAACTAGAACCAAATAACTTTGTTGCAAAAGGATTTGACGTTACATTCGATACTTTGTTGAGAATTTGTCAAGCCGAAAGTTACCAAGAAACAGTTGAAAAGTTTACTACAGAAGGAGTTGAAAACGGTTTCAATTATGTATATGAAAACGGAACTTGGCTAAATAAAAAAGTATTTATTCAATATTATGATACAGATTACACGATTAAAACTGCCAAATAATGCCAACATCTAAAGTTACGTATTTAGGGAATTTACGCACGAGTTCTATTCATTTAAAATCAGGTAGTGAAATTATTTCTGATGCACCAACTGATAATAATGGTAAAGGTGAAGCTTTTTCGCCAACAGACACCGTTGCTAACGGATTAGCAAGTTGTATGTTGACCGTTATGGGAATAAAAGCACGCGATTTAGATGTAGATTTCACAAATTCTACTGCAGAAGTAACCAAAATAATGGGAACCGAACCTCGAAGAATTGTCGAAATTCAAGTTGTTTTTAATATGTCAATTGCAGTTGATGAAAAAACTAAAACAATTTTAGAAAAAACCGCTCTTACTTGTCCGGTTTGGTTCAGTTTACATCCTGATATTAAGAAAGAAGTTACTTTTAATTGGAAGTAATGGACAATCAACAAGAGTTTATAAAATTAGCAAACACAAAAATGCCTTTTGGGAAATACGAAGGGCGTTTTCTTATCGACTTACCAGAATACTATCTCGTTTGGTATAAACAAAAAGGTTTTCCAAAAGGTAAATTGGGTGAACAAATGGCTTTAGTTTACGAACTTCAATTAAACGGTTTAGAAGATTTAGTTCGAAATATTAGAAAACAATTTCCCAAATAGTTTTTAGGCAAAGCGAATTATTACTTTAATTATAGTCGAAAATCCGACCTTCTAAAAAAGTTTTAAAAATCTAAACAATGCAAAGCATTGTAATCTTTTACGCAGAATAGTCTGAAAAAGCTATGAAATTCAGGACGAAGTCCGCATAGTTTTTCAGATGGTTTTAAACGAAGTTTAAAAATTCCTCGTAAAAGTGTCCTTTCTTTTGATTCGTTTTCTTTGGACAAGCAAAGAAAATGAATAAGATAAAAATCAATAATAATTAAATAAACAAATCAATAAATAACCTTTTTTCAAATTGTCACATTGACTATTTAATCTTATCTTTGCCCCGTTTTTAACAACAACAACGCAACAACACACAACACAATGAATCAAACAAAGTATATTTTCGTTACAGGAGGTGTAACTTCTTCTTTAGGAAAAGGAATTATTGCAGCTTCTTTGGCAAAATTGTTACAAGCTCGAGGATATCGAACAACCATTCAAAAGTTCGATCCTTATATTAATGTCGATCCAGGAACATTAAATCCGTACGAACATGGAGAATGTTACGTAACAGATGATGGCGCTGAAACCGATTTAGATTTAGGACATTATGAGCGTTTTTTAAACGTTCCTACATCGCAAGCTAATAATGTAACTACGGGTAGAGTATACTTATCGGTCATTGAAAAAGAAAGACGTGGTGAGTTTTTAGGAAAAACGGTTCAAGTAGTTCCTCATATTACGAATGAGATTAAAGAGCGTATGCAATTGCTTGGTCAATCAGGTGATTATGATATTGTAATTACAGAAATTGGTGGAACTGTTGGTGATATTGAATCGTTACCTTATATAGAATCGGTTCGTCAATTATTATGGGAATTAGGTGATGATAACGGAATTGTAATTCACTTAACTTTGGTTCCGTATTTAACGGCTGCAGGTGAGTTAAAAACCAAACCAACGCAACATTCTGTTAAAACATTAATGGAAAGCGGAATTAAAGCTGATATTTTAGTGTGTCGTACAGAGCATGAATTGTCAGACGATTTACGCCAAAAGTTAGCGTTGTTCTGTAATGTTAAGAAAGAAGCTGTAATTCAATCGATTGATGCTTCAACAATATATGATGTTCCAAATTTAATGTTGGAAGAAGGTTTAGATACAGTTGCACTTAAAAAATTAGGTTTATCAGAAAAGCAACAGCCTGATTTAGAGCAATGGAACGGATTTTTACATCAATTGAAGAATCCTAAGAATGAGGTTAATATCGGTTTAGTTGGGAAATATGTTGAATTACAAGATTCTTACAAATCGATTTTAGAAGCTTTTATTCACGCTGGAGCTGTAAATGAGACAAAAGTAAATGTTGTTTCTATACATTCGGAGCATTTAGATGACAATTCGGCAGAAAGTCAGCTAAAAGGATTAGATGGTATATTAGTTGCTCCTGGATTTGGAAGTCGTGGAATTGAAGGAAAAATTGACACGGTTCGTTTTGCAAGAGAAAATAATATTCCGTTTTTAGGAATTTGTTTAGGAATGCAAATGGCAGTTATTGAGTATGCGCGTAACGTTTTAGGTTACAAAGATGCTAACTCAATTGAAATGAATGAAAATACCGCTCACCCAGTTATTAACTTAATGGAAGAGCAAAAAGATATTGAAAATATGGGCGGAACTATGCGTTTAGGCGCATGGAAATGTAGTTTGAAAGAAAATACGTTGGCTAACAAAATTTACGGTCAAGCCGAAATTATGGAACGTCATCGTCATCGTTATGAATTTAACGGAAAGTATTTGAACGAATTAGAAAATGCTGGTTTAAAAGCTTCTGGAGTTAATCCTGATACAGGTTTAGTAGAAGTTGTAGAAATCGAAAACCATCCATTTTTTATTGGCGTTCAGTACCATCCAGAATATAAAAGTACAGTAGCAAATCCACATCCACTTTTTGTGAGTTTGGTAAAAGCCGCTGTCGAACATAAAAATAAATAAACTGTTTCAGTTGAATAATAAGGTTTAAACTTTAGACTTTCAACTTTAGACTTTAGACTTAATATAAATGGAAGAAAAAAAGCTAGACGTAAAAACCATTGTTGGTTTTGTTTTAATTTCAGGTCTTTTAATGTGGATGATGTATACCAATACACCAACACCTGAAGAGTTAAAAGAACAAGAAAAGAAAGAACAAGTTGAACAAAAGAAAGTTGAAGAAACTACGCCAACAACAGTTGCAGAAGTTCAAACAGAAAATGATTCTTTACAAGCAGTAAAAGCCCAACAAGCATTAGGTTCATTTGGATATTCAGCTACTTTAGCTTCAGCTAAAAACGATTTTACAGAAATTAAAAACGACGTTTTAGCATTAAAAATTGCTAATAAAGGTGGTTACATTACCGAAGCTACTGTTTTAGGTTTTGAAAAGTTTGAGAAGAACTCTGGCGAATTAGTAAAAATCATTAATGATAACAATGCTAATTTCGACATCACGTTAAACACTTCTGATAATAGGACATTACACACTAAAGATTTATTCTTCGAGCCAAAAGTTTCTACAGAAGGAGAAAATCAAGTAGTAACTATGCAGTTAAAAGCTGGTCCAAATCAGTTTTTAGAGTATCGTTATGTGTTGAAACCAGGAGAATATATGTTAGATTTTAGCATTCGTTCTCAAGGTTTAGAAAATGTTGTAAATACATCAAAGCCACTAGATTTAGAATGGCAATTAAAAACATATCGTAACGAGAAAAGTATTTCTTATGAAAATAGATATACAGAATTGGTTTACGAATATGAAGAAGGAAAAGACGATTACTTAAACGCTCAAAAAGAATTATCGGAAACAACAGCTGAAGATGTTACTTGGGTAGCGTTTAAACAACATCATTTTACTTCAATATTATTGACAGATACACCTTTTAAAACGGCTGAGTTAAAGTCTGAAAATTTAGTTGCAAACGAAGATGTAGATACAGTTTATACTAAAAACTTTACTGCGAAGTTACCTTTAGAATTCAAAAATGGAGCTGTAAATTATAATATGAATTGGTATTACGGACCAGCAAAATATCAAATTTTAGATAATTATAATAGAAATTTAGATGAAGTAATGCCTCTTGGTTGGGGAATTTTCGGTTGGATAAACAGATATGTGTTTATTCCAGTTTTCGGATTTATTTCTGGATTCTTGCCTTATGGATTCGCTATTATTGTATTTACAATTTTAGTAAGATTGGCAATGTCACCTATTACCTATAAGTCGTATTTATCACAAGCGAAAATGAAAGTTATTCGTCCAGAAATTCAAGAGATAAACGACAAGTACAAAGACAATGCAATGAAGAAGCAACAAGAAACAATGAAGTTGTATTCTAAAGCAGGTGTTAATCCTATGGCGGGCTGTATTCCAGCATTGATGCAAATTCCTATTTTCTATGCGTTGTTTCAATTCTTCCCTTCGATGTTCGATTTACGTCAAAAAAACTTCTTATGGGCAGATGATTTATCATCTTATGATGCAGTTTTCCAATTACCTTTTAAAATTCCTTTCTATGGTGACCACGTAAGTTTATTCCCTATTTTAGCATCGGTAGCTATTTTCTTTTACATGAGAATGACAACTGGAGATCAACAAATGGCACAACCACAACAAGAAGGTATGCCAGATATGAGTAAAATCATGAAAATGATGTTATACATTTCTCCATTAATGATGTTATTCTTCTTTAATAATTATGCTTCTGGTTTATCGTTGTATTACTTTATTTCCAATTTAATTACAATCGGAATTATGTATGTAATCAAAAATCATATTATCGATAACGATAAATTGCATGCTAAGATTCAAGCTAATAAAACAAAGGAGAAAAAGGAAAGTAAATTTCAAAAGAAAATGCGCGAAATGATGGAACAGGCCGAAGCGCAACAGAAAATGAATAAAAAATAATCATTTATAAACCCTGCTTTAGCAGGGTTTCTTTTTTTATAATAGTCATGAAAGTTTTAATTGTAGGATTTGGAAATATGGGACAAACGTATGCTAATAGTTTTATTGGTTCAGGGTTTGTTCAGCCAAAAGATATGTTTGTTTTAAGTCGAAATGAGGTTCAAAAGAAAAAAGAATATCTAATTCCAAAACAAAACTTTAGTACAACTGCGACTAAAGAACTTTTTAATGTAGATATTATAATTGTGGCAGTAAAACCACAAGATTTTAAACAACTTTCAGAACAGATTAAAACGTTTTTAAAACAAGAACATTTGGTTCTTTCTGTAATGGCAGGAATTTCAATTGAAAGAATTCAAAACGAATTAAATGTTGAAAAAGTAGTGCGCTCTATGCCAAATATTTCTACACAAATCGGACAAGGAGTTACGGTTTTTAGCGCATCAACAGAAATTGATAGAAAAGAACTTTTTATTATTCAAAATTTAATTAATACAACCGGAAAGTCGTTATATGTAAGTGATGAAAAGATGTTAAATCCGGCAACGGCTATTTCAGGAAGCGGACCAGCGTATGTGTATTATTTTATGAATGCTATGATACAAGCAGCAGAAAATCTTGGTTTTTCAACTTCTGAGGCAATTTTTTTGGTAAATAATACGTTTTTAGGAGCAGCACAACTTCAAAATAGAAGTAAACTTTCACATCAAGATTGGATGGAGAAAGTAGCATCCAAAGGCGGCACAACAGAAGCAGCTTTAAATTTCTTTAACAAAAAAAATGTTTCAGAAAATTTAATACAAGCTATAGAGTTGGCAAATAAAAGAGCGTTAGAATTAGGTGTATAAAAAACTCCATTAATCATTTAATGGAGTTTTTTCATAACAATTTAATTAAACAAAAAATTAATTAAGATTAGGAAGGATTACGTTATTTATTACATGTATTACACCGTTTGCGCATTGAACATCAGTAGCAATAATACCTGTACTTCTATTTTGTTCATCAGTTATTGTGGTTCCAGAAATGGTAAATGTTCCAGTTTCTAGTGTAGTTATAGGAGTTGAAGGAATTTCTGTTGAAAGTACATTTGCTCCTGCAACAACATGATAGGTTAAGACTGAAGTAACTTGAGCAGAACTTAAACCTGCAAGAGTACCAGGGTTTTCACTTTCAAAAGTTGTAAAAGCATCATTGTTTGGGGCAAAAACAGTAAAAGGTGAATTTGTAGTTCCATCTAAGGTTGAAACTAAATTTTGTTGACTTAATAACCCAACTAAAGTAGAAAAGCTTGAGTTTGCTGTAGCATGGGTAACAACAGTTGGTAAGCCTATAACAGCATTTACTTCGTGTATGACTCCATTATCTGCCATTATATCTGGTGTGGTAACTGTTGACACGCCATTTAACATTACAGTAGAAGAAACATCTATATACATACTTAAAGTATTAGTACTTGAAGCAGCTCCTTTTCCTAAAGTTTTAACATATCCAGTTGACAAACCTGAAGAAAGGTTAACTCCACTAACTACATGGTTTAATAAAATTTCTCTCAGTACATCTACAGGTACATCATCTAATGAAGAGAATCCTTCATCTGATAAGAAGTTTGTAAAGGCAGTATTTGTAGGAGCAAATACAGTGTAAGAGCTTGATCCATCTAAAGTTGCAACTAAATTAGCACGTTCTAATGCGTCAACTAATATAGAGAATTGTGGAGCTCTTGATGCAATAGCAGCAATGCTATTGTTTTCTGGCACATTGTTTGAATCATCATCCGAACATGATAACATTACTAATGACATAGTAATCATTAATATTAAATTCATTAATTTTGTTGAAGTTTTCATAGTTATTGTTTTTTGTTTAACCAAATTTACAAAAACGTTAAACAAAAAATTGATTTTAAAAAGAGTTTAACTTAAAATAATAAATTGTTTAACTAGTTGTTAGTTAATGGTTTAAAAAGTATTAAATACAATAAACATATGTTAAAAAGAATTAAATTACTTTTTGTTTTGATTTTTATATCATCGTTTTCTTTAGCACAAGAAAATCAGTTTGATGCAAATGGAAAACGCCATGGTAAATGGAAAGGAACGTATGAAAAGTCAAATAATTTACGTTATGAAGGAGCTTTTGAACACGGAAAAGAAATAGGTGTTTTTAAATTTTATGCCGATAAAAAAACAAGCCCTTTAGTGGCGACCCGAGATTTTTCAAGAGGTGATGGAAGTTGTTATGCAATTTTTTATAATGGAAAATTTAAAGTGAGCGAAGGTGATTTGGTAAATAAAAAACCTGAGGGACTTTGGAAATATTATCATTTGCGTAGCGATAAAATTATGACGCTAGAAAATTACCAAAATGGAAAATTACATGGCGAAAAAAATGTGTATTATCCAAATGGGCAACTTGCTGAAAAATCGTTTTATAGAAATAATTTAAAAGACGGCGCATACACCAAGTTTGGTGAGAATGGAAAACCTATAGAAGAGTCTAATTATAAAAATGGCGAACTTCACGGCAAAGCAGTTTTTTACGATGGAAACGGAAACCTTATTTTAAAAGGCGAGTATAAAAAAAACCTTAAAGTTGGAATGTGGGATACGTATGAAGATGGGAAACTAGTGAAATCAGAAACTGCAAAAGAATTTACAGGAAAAACGTTCAACTTAGATAATCCAAATGAAATGGAATACAAAAAGGAATTAAAAGAAACGAAGAAAAGAAAGAGAAAATAATGAAAAGAGTAGTCGTTGGGCTTTCTGGCGGAGTAGATTCGAGTGTTGCAGCCTATTTGTTAAAAGAACAAGGTTACGAAGTAATCGGACTTTTTATGAAAAATTGGCACGATGATTCGGTTACCATTTCAAACGAATGTCCGTGGTTAGAAGACAGTAATGATGCACTTTTAGTTGCTGAAAAACTAGGAATTCCATTTCAAACCGTAGATTTATCGGAACAATATAAAGAACGTATCGTTGATTACATGTTTAACGAATACGAGCAAGGTCGTACGCCAAATCCTGACGTATTGTGTAATCGTGAAATCAAATTTGATGTTTTCATGAAAATTGCATTATCACTTGGTGCCGATTATGTGGCAACCGGACATTATTGCCGTAAAGGAACAATTGAGAAAGGTGGAAACGAAGTTTATCAATTACTTTCTGGAAAAGATGGCAATAAAGATCAATCGTATTTCTTATGTCAATTATCGCAAGAGCAATTATCTAAAGCTTTGTTTCCTATAGGCGAACTAACAAAACCAGAAGTTCGTGAAATTGCTGCGAAACTTGATTTAATTACAGCCGAAAAAAAAGATTCTCAAGGTTTGTGTTTTATAGGAAAAGTGCGTTTACCCGAATTTTTACAACAAAAATTACAACCAAAAGAAGGCGTTATCATAGAAATTCCTGCGGATGCTTCGGTTTATCAAGAGGAAAAACCTGTGTTTGAAAATAAAGAACAAGAATTAGCCTATTTATCAGCAAATATCGATTATTTACAAGTTCCGGGTAAGGTTGTTGGCAAACATCAAGGTGCGCATTATTTTACAAAAGGACAACGCAAAGGACTTGGTGTAGGAGGAACTGTTGAACCTTTATTTGTTATTGAAACCGATGTAGAGAAAAACATAATTTATACCGGACAAGGGAATCAACATCCAGGATTGTTCAAAAAAGCCTTATTTGTAAAACAAGACGAAGTACATTGGGTTCGTGAAGATTTAGCCTTACAGCCAAATGAAACTATGGAAGTAATGGCGCGTATTCGCTATCGCCAACCTTTGCAAAAAGCTACTTTGTACCAATTTGAAAATGGTTTATACGTAGAGTTCGATGAACCACAATCAGCCATAACAGAAGGACAATTTGTAGCTTGGCATCAAGGAGAAGAAATTTTAGGGAGTGGTGTTATTTCTTAATATGTTATCTGAACAAATCAATATTAATAAAGGATATTCTAAAAACAGTTACATAATAATCAATTATATTCACAGAAACATATTTACATGAACATCCTCAACATAATTCTCGGTTTAACTCTATTAGTCGTTGGCGGAAATTGGTTGTTAAAATCATCAGTTGGTTTATCGTTAAAACTCAATATTTCAAAAATCATTGTAGGTTTAACGGTAGTTTCTTTTGCAACTTCAGCACCCGAGATGATTGTGAGTATTAAATCGGCTTTAGATGGTTTTCCAGATATTGCTGTAGGAAATGTTATTGGTTCAAATATTGGAAATATCGGTTTGGTTCTCGGAGTAGTTTTATTAATTAATGCTATTCAAATCGAAACCAATTTCTACAAAACCGATTGGCCGATGAAGATGATTGCTTCGGTCTTATTGTTTTTCTTTTTAATCTTAGATGGAAAATTAAGCCGAATAGAAGGAATTATTTTCGTAGTACTTTTAATAGCTTTTATCATTCATTTAATTAGACAAAATAAAAAAATAGATATTGAATTGAAAGACGAAGGTGAATCAGAAATGTCTTATGCTAAAATTTTAGGTTTATTAGCAGTTGGCGGATTTGCTCTTTGGCTTGGTTCCGAATTATTAGTCGATGGCGCTGTAAATCTTGCCGAAGGTTTAGGAGTTAGCAAACGCGTAATTGCCATAACTGTAGTTTCAATTGGCACAAGTGTTCCTGAGTTAGCGTCGTCAATAATTGCGGCAATTAAGAAGGAAAGCGATATCTCAATTGGTAATATTATCGGTTCAAATATTTTTAATATTTTGAGTGTTTTAGGCTTTACGGCAATTATAAAACCTATCGAAAATGTAGATGAAAGAATTTTAAACTTCGATATTTATTGGTTGTTAGGCTTTGCTTTTATATTGTTGCCAATGGTGTTTTTACCAAGAAGAAACAGCCTTTCACTACGTGAAGGAGTTATTTTGGTTACAGCATATATCGCATTTATTTACTTTACGATTCAATAGCATAATATTTTATATATTTGGTAACCAAATCTTTATCAAATGGCAAGAGTTTTACTTTTCTTTTTCCTAATAGCTACTATTTCAATTCAAGCACAAGAAGACGCTTGGGTTTATTTTACAGATAAACCAGATGCTGCGTATTATTTAGCGAATCCACTTGAAATGTTATCGCAAAAATCACTCGATAGAAGAACTGCTCAAGGAATTTCTTTAGATGATACTGATGTGCCAATTTCATCAACGTATATTGCGCAAATTGAAAGTGCAACAGGAATTACCGTTATGGCAAAATCAAAATGGTTAAATGCTTTGCATGTAAGAGGAAATCAAACAGATATTCAAGCTTTAGAAGGTTTAGCGTTTGTTGATTATGTTTATTATGCTAATCATTCTTGGAATATAACTGGACCAATTTCAGATTCAACGCCGATTTCAGAAAGTAGGGTTTCAGAAAATCAAAATAAGTTCGAAATTCAAGTTAATTATGATTATGGTGGTTCAGATAACCAAATTGAAATGTTAAATGGACATTTGTTACACGAGCAAGATTTTACAGGTCAAGGAAAAACAATTGCGGTTTTAGATGCTGGTTTTACTGGTGTTGATACAGCTTTGCCATTTCAGCGATTACACGATAATAATCTAATTTTAGGCGGCTATAATTTCCCCGATAGAAATACCGATTTTTATACAAGACATAATCACGGAACTAATGTGCTTTCAACTATGGGAGCTTATGTTGAAGGTAGTTTGGTGGGAACAGCTCCAGATGCCGAATATTATTTGTTTATTACGGAAGATGTGTATTCCGAAAATCCTGTAGAAGAATCGTATTGGGTTGAAGCAGCAGAAATGGCCGATAGTTTAGGAGTTGATATTATCAATTCCTCTTTAGGTTATGGCTCTTATGATAATTCAAATTATTCTTATTCTTATGCACAACGAAATGGTCAAGTAGGTTTTGCTTCTCGTGGAGCTTCAATAGCTTATCAAAAAGGAATAGTTTGTGTAATTAGTGCTGGAAATGAAGGTAATTCAGGTGAACCTCACATTGGAATTCCTGCAGATGCTGAAAATGTTTTAACCGTTGGTGCTGTAGATAGTTTTGAAAATTATGCTTCTTTTAGTTCAATAGGAAATTCAGCCGATGGAAGAGTAAAACCCGATGTTTGTGCAAAAGGTTTAAATGCTACAATTAGTAATACTTCTGGTGGAATTACTACAGCAAGTGGAACTTCTTTTGCAGGACCTATTTTGGCAGGAATGGTGGCAACATTTTGGTCGGCTAAGCCTAATTTAACGGCTACACAAGTAATTCAGTTTGTAATAGAATCAGCAGATCAATATACAACTCCTGATATTTATAAAGGTTATGGCGTTCCCGATTTTCAATTGGCTTTAAGCTTAAGTACAGAAAGTTTTAATAATAATACAGTTTTAATTTACCCAAATCCGGTTGCTACTCAATTAACAATTCAATTAAATGATAATGAAACCGGAACGATTATTATACATAATCAATTAGGACAGAAAGTGTTAACGAAGAATGTGTCAAACCAACAAAATACAATTAATGTTACTTCGTTAGCTTCTGGAATTTACTTTTATGATTTTTCTTCAAATAATAGTAAATTGCAAGGAAAATTGATTAAAAAATAATGAATAGAATTACCCAACTTTTCAATATAAAATATCCAATTATTCAAGGTGGAATGATTTGGAACAGCGGTTATAAATTAGCAAGTGCTGTTAGTAATGCTGGCGGACTTGGATTAATTGGTGCAGGTTCAATGTATCCTGATGTTTTACGCGAACATATTCAAAAATGTAAAAAAGCAACAGATAAGCCTTTTGGTGTAAATGTTCCAATGTTATATCCAAACATTGAGGAAATCATGCAAATTCTAAAAGAAGAAGAAGTGAAAATTGTTTTTACTTCGGCGGGAAATCCTAAAACTTGGACACCATATTTAAAGGAAAATGGCATGACTGTTGTTCATGTTGTTAGTAGTACGAAATTTGCTTTAAAAGCTGAAGCAGCTGGAGTTGATGCTATTGTAGCCGAAGGTTTTGAAGCTGGCGGACATAACGGACGTGATGAAACGACAACCTTGACGTTAATTCCAATGGTGAAAGAGCAAGTTACTATTCCATTAATTGCTGCTGGAGGAATTGCCACAGGAAGAGGTATGTTAGCTACAATGATTTTAGGAGCCGATGGTGTTCAAATGGGAAGTCGTTTTGCTGCTTCAACCGAATCGAGTGCGCATGATAATTTTAAAACAACTATTGTGAATACTAATGAAGGCGATACAATGTTAACCTTAAAAGAATTAGCACCTGTTCGTTTAATAAAAAATAAATTTTTCAACGAAGTTCAAGAATTATATGCAAAATGCCCAACACCTGAAGATTTAAAAACTCTTTTGGGAAGAGCAAGAGCAAAACGCGGAATGTTTGAAGGAGATTTAGAAGACGGCGAATTAGAAATTGGTCAAATTGCAGGATTAATTCACGATATTTTACCAGTTGAAGAAATTGTGAAAAATGTAATTAACGAGTTTGAACAAGCTAAAAAAGAAATAAGTTCAATCGAATTTTAATCAATATAAAATGAAAGCATTTAGATATTTTGTTTTTTTATTTTTATTAGCTTCGGCTAGTGTTTTTGCCCAACAGTTTAAGTTTAAAACAACTTCGCTAACGGTTTTAGAACGTGGCGGAAAATATAACGAATGGGGAAAATGGTCAACACCAATGGAAACACAATTATTTGTTTCGTTAGATTTCGACAAAAATAAATTGGTTGTGTATTCAAGAGAAATTCAACATTATAGAATTTTAGAAACGCTCCCAAAACAAACTACAGAAACAGATGAAATAAATTCTTATATCTGTAAGAACCAATTTGGAGAAGCAGCTAAAGCTTCATTTATCGTAAGAAAAGACGAAAATTTCAAGACACAATTGTATTTATACTTTACTGACGTTGTTTTCTGCTACGATATTGAAGAAGTAACAGAATAATATTAGTTAAAAGTTACAAGTCAAAAGAGATAAATTGTCATTTTGAAAGAAACGAAGTGAATTGAAAAATCTCATAAACTTTAAATAAAATCAGCACAACATTATGAAAAAGATTCTTTTTACAAGTTTACTTTTTACACAATTACTTTCTTTTGCTCAAGAGCGTCCAAAACTTGTAATTGGAATTGTGGTTGACCAAATGAAAATGGAATATTTATACCGTTTTTCTAACGATTTTTCCGAAAATGGTTTTAAACGATTAATGCAAGATGGTTTTACCTATCACAATATGCATTACAATTACTTGCCGACGTATACTGCGCCTGGTCATGCTTCGATTTATACAGGAACTACGCCAACTGTTCACGGAATTGTAGGTAACGAATGGTTCAATAAATCATTAGGAAAAGAAATGTATTGTACTGATGATACTTCGGTTTCAACTCTTGGAAATGGAACAGAAAGTGATGGGAAAATGTCGCCTTTGAATTTGCAAAGTTCAACAATTACTGATGAATTGAAATTGGCAACAAATTTCAATGGTAAAGTTATCGGGATTAGTTTAAAAGATAGAGGAGCAATTTTACCAGCGGGACATTTTGCTGATTGGGCTTTTTGGTACAGTAAAACAGGAAGCTTTATTTCAAGCACTTTTTATGGGAAGGAATTACCAACTTGGGCAACGCAATTCAATAATGAAAGGCATTATGAAAAATATGCCAATCAGAAATGGGAATTGTTTAAGCCAAAAGAAACCTATAACGAAAGTTTAACCGACAACAATCCGTATGAAGGGAAATTGTTTAAAAAAGCACCATTTTTTCCGTATAACTTAAAGGAAATGTACGAGAATAATAATGCTGGAGTTTTGCGATCAACACCTTTTGGTAATAATTTAATTGTTGATTTTGCTAAAGTTGCAATTGAAAATGAAAAACTAGGAAATGATACAATAACTGATTTTCTAACGTTGAGTTTTTCTTCAACAGATTACATAGGTCATACTTTAGGACCGCGTTCTATCGAACTTCAAGATGCGTATTTGCGTTTAGATGAAACAATTGCCGACTTCTTAAATTATTTAGATAAGAAAGTTGGGAAAGGTAATTACTTGGTTTTCTTAACAGCGGATCATGCTGGAGCAGAAAATGTAAGTTATCTTAAAGAAAATAAATACGATGTAGATAACATTAATTATAAATCTTTTGAAAATATGTTACGAAAATTTTCGGAAGATAAATTTGGCGTCGATTTAGTTTTAAGTAACTCAAATTTTAATCTTTTCTTAAATAAAAAATTAATTACAGCGAAAGAATTAAATTTAGAAGATGTCATTGAAATTTTTAGAACATTTTTATACGAACAAAAATTCATTAAAAAAGTTTATTCTGAAGAAGAAATTCTTGAAAATTCAGGAGCAGATTATTATTTAAATGCAATCGCAAAAGGGTATGATCCAGTTCAAAATGGTGAGTTAGTTTATATTTTCAAACCTGGTTATATTGAATATTACGCAACAGGAACTTCACACGGTTCACCTTATACTTACGATACACATGTGCCAATGATTTGGTATGGTTGGAATATTAAAAAAGGGAAAAGTCATAAAAAGCACTATATAACAGAAATTGCTCCTACAATTTCACAGAAAATATACATCACTTTTCCAAATAGTACTGAAGCAGAAGTTTTAGAAGAGGTTTTAGAATAAAAATTAGATAAATAAGCACTTAAAAAGTTAGCCATTTAAAAATATGTTTGTTATTTTTGTGGCACTTAAAAATTTGTATAATAACACAATTATGAACTTACACGAATATCAAGGTAAAGAAATATTAGCAAGCTATGGCGTACGTGTTCAACGTGGTCATGTAGCAAATAATGCTGAAGAAGCGGTAGATAAAGCAAAACAATTAACGGCTGAAACTGGTACAGGTTGGCACGTAATCAAAGCGCAAATTCACGCAGGTGGTCGTGGAAAAGGTGGTGGCGTTAAATTGGCTAAAAATTTAGACCAAGTGAAAGAAATTTCAGGCCAAATTATTGGTATGGATTTAGTTACACCTCAAACACCTCCAACAGGTAAACGTGTTCATAAAGTATTAGTTGCAGAAGATGTTTACTATCCTGGTGAAACTGAGACTTCAGAATTCTACATGTCGGTTTTATTAAACAGAGGTAAAGGTAGAAATATGATTATGTACTCTACTGAAGGTGGAATGGATATTGAAGAAGTTGCTGAAAAGACACCACATTTAATTTTTACTGAAGAAATCGATCCTGCAGTAGGTTTACAAGGTTTCCAAGCAAGAAGAATTGCTTTTAACTTAGGACTTTCAGGAAATGCGTTTAAAGAAATGGTAAAATTTGTTGCTGCTTTATACAACGCATACATTGGTTCTGATGCTTCAATGTTTGAAATTAATCCAGTTTTAAAAACTTCAGATAATAAAATCATAGCAGTTGATGCAAAAGTTGATTTAGATGATAATGCATTATTCCGTCATAAAGATTTAGCCGAATTAAGAGATATTCGTGAGGAAAATCCAATCGAAGTTGAAGCTAAAGAAGTAGGATTAAACTACGTAGATTTAGATGGAACTGTAGGTTGTATGGTAAACGGAGCTGGTCTTGCAATGGCAACTATGGATTTAATTAAGTATGCAGGTTTTGAGCCAGCAAACTTCTTAGATGTAGGAGGAACTGCAGATGCTAAGCGTGTTGAAACAGCGTTCCGTATTATCTTAAAAGATCCTAATGTAAAAGCTATTTTAATTAACATCTTTGGTGGAATCGTTCGATGTGATCGTGTTGCTCAAGGTGTAGTTGATGCTTATAAAAATATGGGTGATGCTATTAAAGTGCCTATCATTGTTCGTTTACAAGGTACAAATGCTGAAATTGCAAAAGAATTAATCGATAATTCTGGAATGCCAATTTTATCAGCAGTACAATTCCAAGAAGCAGCTGATCAAGTAAAAGCAGCTTTATCTTAATTAGAAATTAGAATTTTCTACATACTAAAAAACCACTCAATTGAGTGGTTTTTTGTAATAAAGTTTATTTGTTTTTCTTATAAATCGGAATGAAATAACTTAGTGTATAATTAAATCCTGCACCAAATTTTCCATCATACGTTCTATTAAAACCTGGAATATATAAGTTGCCAAAGTTTTTAGGCTCTTTATTTGAAAGTAAATAATTTAATCTTACAGAAGCTCCTAAATAAACGTTGTTGAAAATTTCAGCTTTTAAACCGCCAACAACTTCAAGCCAAGCAGAGCTTAAACCGTCAAATTCATCACTAGATGAAATTGTGTTTTCGCCATAATAATTGGTTGGATCATAAATAGTATACGAATTTAAAGTATGTGAAAACGAACTTACTCCAACTCTCATTCCGGCGTAAATCATGTTTTCCATATCGAGCCAGTTTTCAAATGCGTTATAATCGAATCCAACTTTAAAATAGGTTCCTTTTGTGGTAAAATTAAAACGATCGTCATCAACTGTTTTATCCTCGTTTCCTAGTTCTCCAGCAATATAAAATTTACGCGTAAGTCGGTAATCTCCTACGATTTCTAATCCTTTATAATCTTTGTCATAAAAAGATTTACTTAATCGGTGTAAATCAACACCAACACGTAAACCATAACGTTGCGGATAAACTTTTGTAGAGTCTTGAGCGTTTCCGAAAAAGGAAATTACGAGAAAGCTAAGACTAAAAATATATTTTAACATGAATTTCATCTTCGTTAGTAATAGCTGATTGTTCAATTGTTGGAGAAATAGTCGTACTTATCCAATTATCTCCATCTGAAGTTACAACAACTCCGTTTGTATCGTCTAGGGTAAAATTAGTTTTGTAACCACAAGCTCTAGAAACGTAAATATCTTGACGCGTATAATTGAATGTTATTTCATCAATATTATCGTTTGCAGTATCATCATCGCTTCCATTTTCAATAAATTGCAACGTTGTTGCGTTGTCAGTTGTTCTTATAGGAACAGTTATTTGACTAACTCCATTAAACGCATATCCATTGGTGAGTCCTGGAGCAATTACACCTAAATTAGTTACATTTTTAAGCGTACTTGTATCTGTAGCATCGTAAAACTCAACAACAAGTCTTGGAGTTGTTATTGTTCCTTCGGCACAAATATCATCTTTTTCACAACTCGAAAAAGAAATTGTAAAGCCTAAGAACAAAAGTGAAATAATTATTCTATACATTATTATCTTTTTTCTAAAAGTACAACATTTTCAACATGATGTGTCTGCGGAAACATATCAACTGGTCGTACTCTAATTACTTTGTATTTTTCATTTAGTAAAGCTAAATCACGTGCTTGTGTCGCCGAATTACAACTTACATAAACCACTCTCTTAGGAGCAATTTTTAAAATTTGTCCAACAACATCTTTGTGCATTCCGTCTCGTGGAGGATCAGTAATAATAACATCTGGCTGACCGTGAGTTGCAATAAATTCGTCATTGAAAACATTTTTCATATCTCCAGCAAAAAAATCACAGTTGGTAATATTATTTCGAACAGCATTAGCTTTTGCATCTTCAATAGCTTCTGGAACAGCTTCAACACCAATTACCTTCTTCGCTTTTTTCGAAACGAACTGAGCAATTGTTCCAGTTCCAGTATATAAATCGTATACTAATTCTTCTCCAGTTAATCCAGCAAAATCTCGTGTGATTTTATATAATTCGTATGCTTGGTCAGAATTTGTTTGATAGAAAGATTTTGCATTAATACTAAAATGTAAACCTTCCATTTCTTCTAAAATGTAATCGCGACCTTTAAATAATTGAATATCTTGATCATATAAAGTATCGTTTCCTTTACTATTGATAACATAGAGTAGGGAAGTGATTTCAGGAAAACGTTCAGCAACAAAGTTTAATAATAATTCTCTATTTGCTTTATCTTCTTTAAAAAACTGAATTAATACCATGATTTCTCCAGTAGAAGCAGTACGAATCATTAACGTGCGTAAGAAACCTTCTTGATTACGAGCATCGAAAAATTCCAAGTTTTTTTTAGCAGCAAATTCTTTTATTTCGTTACGAATCGCATTTGAAGGATCTTGTTGTAAATGACACTTTTCAATGTCTAAAATCTTGTCCCACATTTTCGGAATGTGAAAACCTAAAGCGTTTTTATGTTCAAATTCTTTTCCGCTAGCAATTTCTTCTTGCGTCATCCAACGAGCATTTGAAAAACCAAATTCCATTTTATTGCGATAGAAAAATTGTTTTTCAGATCCTAAAATTGGTTCAAATTCTGGTAATTCAATTTTACCAATGCGCTGTAAGTTATTTTGAACTTCTTGGTTTTTGTAAAATAATTGGCGTTCATATTTCATATTTTGCCATTTACAACCACCACAAGTTCCAAAATGCTCACAAACTGGTTCGGTACGATGTTCTGAATAGGAATGAAAGTTTATTGCTCTTCCTTCATAATAGGCTTTTCGTTTTCTAGTTGTTTGAACATCAATAACATCTCCAGGAACAACATTTGGTAAAAATACCACTTTCCCATCTGGAGCTTTTGCTACCGAAACACCTTTTGCTCCAGCATCTATAACTTCTATATTTTCAAAAACTTTACGTTCGTGTCTTTTTCTTCCCATACAGCAAAAGTAAGCTATAACAATAGATTAAATGTAAAAAAAGATAAAATTTTATTAGTATTAGAGCTTTTAAACTCACACTTTAATTTGTAATTTTGCTCTTAATGGATGATTTCTCTCCAATTTGAAGAAGGAATTGTGTTTTCATTAATTAAATCGAAAGAGAAAATGGCAGTTTTAGAAAAATTAAATTCGGCAAACGCTATTGCTTTGGAAGATAAGTATGGTGCGCATAATTATCATCCATTACCAGTTGTATTAAGTAAAGGAGAAGGTGTTTACGTTTGGGATGTAGAAGGAAAGAAATATTATGATTTCTTATCGGCTTATTCTGCGGTAAATCAAGGACATTGTCACCCAAGAATTGTTGGAGCAATGGCTGATCAAGCGCAAACACTTACATTAACATCGAGAGCTTTTTATAACGATAAATTAGGGGTTTACGAGAAATATATTACAGATTACTTTGGTTTTGATAAAGTATTACCAATGAATACTGGAGCTGAAGCTGTTGAGACGGCTTTAAAAATCTGTAGAAAATGGGCTTATGAGAAAAAAGGAATCAATGAAAATGAAGCACAGATAATCGTTTGTGAAAATAACTTCCACGGAAGAACAACTACGATTATTTCATTTTCAAATGATGAAAATGCTCGTAAAAACTTCGGACCATATACTGAAGGATTTATTAAAATCGCTTATGATGATATTGATGCTTTAGAAAAAGCAATTACTTCATCACCTAATATCGCTGGATTTTTAGTAGAACCTATTCAAGGTGAAGCTGGAGTTTATGTGCCAAGTGAAGGATATTTAGCAAAAGCAAAAGCATTGTGTGAAAAGCATAATGTATTGTTTATTGCTGATGAAGTTCAAACAGGAATTGCTAGAACTGGTTCTTTGTTAGCAGTTTGTGGTAATTGTACTTGTGAAAATAAATGTGAAAAGCAAGCTACTTACGTTCAGCCTGATATTTTAATTTTAGGTAAAGCACTCTCTGGTGGTGCATATCCTGTTTCAGCAGTTTTAGCAAATGATGCTATAATGGGAGTTATTAAACCAGGTCAGCACGGTTCTACTTTTGGTGGAAATCCAGTAGCGGCTGCAGTTGCGATTGCAGCTTTAGAAGTTGTTAAAGACGAAAAATTAGCTGAAAATGCAGAGCGTTTAGGACAAGTTTTCAGAAGTGAAATGAATAAATATATTGCTACAAGTAACATTTGTACGTTAGTTCGTGGAAAAGGATTGTTAAATGCAATTGTAATTAATGATACTGAAGAAAGCGAAACGGCTTGGAATATTTGTATGAAATTACGAGATAATGGTTTGTTAGCAAAACCTACTCACGGAAATATAATTCGTTTTGCACCGCCATTAGTAATGAATGAAGAACAATTAATGGATTGTGTTTCTATAATTACAAAAACGCTTCAAGAATTTGAAAAATAGAAATAAAAAAATCCCGAGAAATCGGGATTTTTTTATGGTTTAATATTGCGTTCTTTCATCAATTGATTGATTATATCAATATATTTTTGTTTAGCTTCATCAACAGTTAGGTTTTTTACTTGCATTAATGCGTTCAATTTAAAAGCGTTTCTTAAATCTTCGCCAGTATCATTTTGTTCAAATGAATTAAAAAACGGATTTATTCTACCTGATGTTGCATGCTTATATAAACCATAAAGAACTAATTGCACGTTTTGTGGAACCGATTCTTTCGGAACTAGATTTGCATTTTCAAAAGCTTCATCAAATAAAGTATCTAAATCTTTTGTACTCATTATTTTTTACAAATAACAGTTTGCGCTCCAATAGCTTTCTGACCTAATTTTATATTTAATTCAGTACCTAAAGGTAAGTAAATATCTACTCTCGAACCAAATTTTATAAATCCAGCATCTTTTCCTTGAATTACACGTACGCCTTCTTCAGCATAATTTACAATTCTTCGTGCTAGAGCGCCAGCAACTTGTCGGTATAAAATTTCGCCATAAATTCTATTGTTAATTACAATAGTTGTACGTTCATTTTCAGTACTAGATTTTGGTTCCCAAGCGGCTAAAAATTTACCTGGATGATATTTACTGTATTTGACAACTCCGTTTACAGGATATCGTGTAACGTGAACATTTATAGGCGACATAAAAATGGAAACCATTAGACGCTTTTCGTTGAAGTATTCAGGCTCAAAAACTTCTTCAATAACTACAACTTTTCCATCGACAGGAGCTAAAATATGATTATCACTATTATCGACTTCTCTTTTTGGATTTCTAAAAAATTGAAGCACTAAAACTAAAAGTAAAACAGCTAAAATAATAACGGAAATTTTTAACCATTGAATAGTGATGAAATCACTTGCGAATAGAATTGCAACTGAAACAATCAGTGCAATTAAAATTGATTTTCCTCCTTCTTTGTGAAACATATTTATAATTGTAAGTAATGTAAAATTAGGTAAAATAAATTTATAAACGGTATAACAAATATAATACTATCTAATCTGTCTAGAACTCCGCCGTGTCCAGGCATAATGTTACCACTATCTTTTATGCCAGCAACACGTTTAAATTTCGATTCTATTAAATCGCCTAATGTGCTAAAAATGCTAACAATAACCGCAATTATAACCCAAAAGTAAATGAATTTTGCATGGATGTAATATTCTGCTAAAATTATTCCACTTATTACTGAAAACACTAAACCGCCTATAAAACCTTCAATTGTTTTCTTAGGGGAAATAATTGGAAACAATTTTCTCTTTCCAAAATTTTTACCAACCAAATACGCAAAAGTATCATTTGTCCAGATAAGAATAAACAAGCTGATTAATATTTTTGGGTTGTAACCGTTTATTCCCATTGGTACATAGTTGATTAGTATAAAGCTACATAATAAATAGCCTAGCCAAATGAAATAACGTGTAATAGTGTGAAATTCTGATTTTTTATGATTGAATAAGTAAAACAGTAGTTTTATAGCAATACCAACACTAAATAGAACGATAATTGTTCGTGTAGTAAACCATTGTTCTTTATTCCATAGAAAATAATAAGCGACTAATGAAGCAACAAAGCAAACCCAAAAGTTGATTTTTAAAATTTTAGCAAATTCATAAACGGCAATTGCTAAAAACAACCCAAAAAGCAAAGCTAGACTCTCTCTTGAATATAAAATGCAGGTTAGTAACAAGATGATATAAACTGCACCCGAAATAGCTCTTTTTAAGGTTTCGTTCATTTTATAGATCTTCAAGTAAAAGTAAATAAAGGTTTTTGTGACAACTTCCGTAATGTAAAAAATCTTCTTCTTTTACTTTTTCAAAATATTTAATTGTAGTAATATTGGTTGGGTATCCTTTTTCGTATTTATTTTTTATTACGCTCATCCCGTCATCTTTTGTTGCCATCAGTTGACTGGTAGTAGCAAAAACAACCATATTAGTAGGAAGTTCATGTGGCTTTAAATGACTAATTTGTTTAGACGAAAACATAATTGAACCTTCATCAGCTATTAAATTTTCACAAGATGCTAAAATAAAATTTGGTGATTTTGTTTCTTTGTGGGTAATTTTGTTTTCATCAAGAAGATAAAATAATCGTGAGTCAAAACACAAAGCTTCTTTTTCAAACCAATCGTTTTCTTCTAAAATGTTGATGAAATTATCTGAAATTTCTTCTAAATTTTCACAATAGATGAATTTGCCTCCATTTTTTTTAAAATTAAGCATAAACATTTCATCTATAGGAAGTTTTACTTCTGGCGTATAAGGGTTTTTCTCTTCTTTTTCTTTATCGCTTTTTGAAGTGTCTTTTGAGCTCCCGAAAATTTTTCTTAAAAGGCTCATTAATAATTCAAGGTTTTTTCATTCACTAGTAAAGCCCAAAGATAAAAAAATCTTAGTGCAATTAATAAAATGCACTAAGATTTTTAAAAATAGTTTTGTAATACTTTTTTAGTTATTCTCTATGTCAGAATTTATTTCGGTCTCATTTCCTTCTTCTGTAGCGACTTCTTTGTTTTTTTCAAAAGGACGTTTTCCAAAAATGTTTTCTAAATCATCTTTAAAAATAACTTCTTTTTCAATTAAAATATCCGCTAACTCAACTAATTTCTCTTTATTCTGAATTAAAATTTCAATTGCCCTATCGTATTGTTTTTCGATTAAAGCTGAAATTTCTTTATCGATTACTTGTGCAGTTTCTTCAGAATATGGTTTTGAGAAATTATATTCGCTTTGTCCAGATGAATCATAATATGTTACATTTCCTAGTTTATCATTTAAACCATAAACTGTAACCATAGCACGAGCTTGTTTGGTAACTTTTTCTAAATCACTTAAAGCACCTGTTGAAATTTTATCAAAGATTACTTTTTCAGCGGCACGACCGCCCATAGTAGCACACATTTCGTCTAACATTTGCTCTGGGCGAACAATTAAGCGTTCTTCTGGTAAATACCAAGCAGCACCTAAGCTTTGTCCGCGAGGAACAATCGTAACTTTTACAAGTGGAGCTGCGTGCTCTAACATCCAGCTTACCGTTGCGTGACCAGCTTCGTGAATAGCAATTGCTCGTTTTTCGTCTGGAGTAATAATTTTATTTTTCTTTTCTAATCCGCCAATGATTCTATCAACAGCGTCTAAGAAATCTTGCTTTTCAACAGCTTTTTTATTTTTACGAGCAGCAATTAACGCCGCTTCGTTACAAACATTTGCAATATCTGCTCCAGAAAAACCTGGTGTTTGTTTTGCTAAGAAGTCAACATCTAATTCTTCTGCTTTCTTGATTGGTTTTAAATGAACTTCGAAAATTTCTTTACGTTCTCTAATGTCTGGTAAGTCAACATAAATTTGTCTGTCAAAACGACCCGGACGTAATAAAGCTTTATCTAAAACATCAGCTCTGTTTGTTGCAGCTAATACTATTACATTAGTATTTCCACCAAAACCGTCCATTTCAGTTAATAACTGATTTAATGTGTTTTCTCTTTCGTCATTAGCACCTGTCATATTATTTTTCCCACGAGCACGACCAACAGCATCAATCTCGTCAATAAAAATAATTGAAGGCGATTTTTCTTTAGCTTGTTTGAATAAATCACGAACACGTGAAGCACCAACACCCACAAACATTTCAACAAAATCTGAACCTGATAAAGAGAAGAAAGGAACTTTTGCTTCTCCTGCAACTGCTTTTGCTAATAAAGTTTTTCCTGTTCCTGGAGGTCCAACTAATAAAGCTCCTCTAGGAATTTTACCACCTAATGATGTATATCTTTCTGGATTTTTAAGAAATTCAACAATTTCTTCAACTTCTTCTTTTGCACCCTCAAGTCCAGCAACATTTTCAAATGTTACTTTCATATCTGTTTTTTCATCAAATAATTTAGCTTTCGATTTTCCAATGCTAAAAATTTGACCACCGCCACCTCCAGATCCGCCAGACATACGACGCATCATAAAAATCCATAAAGCTCCAATTAAAATGAATGGAAGAATGAATGATAAAATTTCTCCCCAAGGACTTTCTGGTTCTTTTTCATATTCGTCTAAAGTTCCGTTTTCTCTAGCTTCTTCAAGCGTTTTTTGAAACAATTCAGTATTACCAATTTCGGTGAAATAATGCGGTCCCTTAGTGTTTAATTTTCCAAAAACATCATTTTTAACTTTCTCATGAGTTTCGGTTTTTAAAGCGTCTTCTTTCAAGAAAATATTAGCTCTTGTATTTGAGAAAACAACTTTAGAAACTTGGTTAGAATCTAAATATTGATGAAATTTAGATAATGTAGCAGGTCTTGGATTACTAAAATCAAATCCATTGCCAAATAAGGAAATCCCTAAAAACATGACAATAAAAACCCCATAAATCATCCATGGGTTAAATTTAAAATTTGGGCTATTTTTCTTTTTATCTTTTGACATTTCGTATCTTAATAGTTAGTTGGAATTGTAGTGATTTTTGCATCACCCCATAAACTTTCAATGTTGTAAAATTCGCGTACGTGTTTCTGGAAGATATGTACAACAATGTTTACATAATCCATTAAAACCCATTCGGCATTTTCTAAACCTTCAACATGCCAAGGCTTTTCTTGTAATTCTTTAGAAACAGCTCTTTGAATAGAATTTGAAATTGCGGCAACTTGAGTATTAGAGTTACCGTTGCAAACCACGAAATAATCGCAAACAGTATTTTCAATATCTCTTAAATCTAGAACATCAATATCTGCTCCTTTAACATCTTCAATTCCTTTTATGATGTTTGCTAATAAATCGTCTTTACTTGCTAAATTTTTTGTCATTTAAAAGTTTTAAGTTTATGCAAAGTTATCATTTTTTGTTTTTATTTTTGAACCTTAACATAAGATTAAAATTAATTTCTTTAGATGAATATCATCAAACTCGATGCCATACCTTCTACAAACTCTTTTTTAAAAGAGATGTCAGCTATTCAATCGCTTGAAAATTTTACGGTTGTTGTTACTGAAAATCAGACAGAAGGAAAAGGTCAAAGAGGAAATGTTTGGAATTCAGAATCGGCTAAAAACCTTACTTTTAGTCTTTTAGTAAAGAATTTTTCAGTAACAAAATTCAATCCGCTTATTTTAAATATTTTAACTCCGGTTTCTGTTTTTCAAGTCTTAAACTCTTACGATTTGCGAAATTTAAAAATAAAATGGCCAAACGACATTTTGGCAGAGAATAAAAAAATTGGCGGAATTTTAGTTGAAAATATTTTTAAAAATCAAAATGAAATTGATGTAATCATCGGAATTGGCTTAAATGTAAATCAATCTAAATTTGAAAATCTACCCAATGCAAGTTCGCTCAATTTATTATTAAACAAAAATTTTAATAAAGAAGAATTGTTACATCAAATTGTGTTAAAAATAGAAGAAAACTATAAAAAGTTAATAGAATCTGGAGAAGATTATTTCTGGAGTTTTTACAACGAAAATCTTTTTAGAAAAAATGTTCCGTCTGTTTTTGAAAAAATCGATAAGTCTCGTTTTCAGGGAATTATACTAAATATTTCAAAAGATGGAAAATTAGTTGTTCAGTTGGAAGACGATTCATTTCAAAGCTTTGATTTAAAAGAAATTTCACTTTTGTATTAGCTCGATTCTTAAAACTTTATAAAGCAATGTTAAATAGATGTGAAAGTTTTTCTTTTTAAGTAACTTTGCGAACGTTTAGAAAAACTTCAACCTAACGAAATGAATAAAAAAATATTCTCCTTTTTGTTTTCCACAAGATTAATGGCTGTGTTATTTGTTCTTTTTGCAGTAGCAATGGCAGCTGGAACATTCATCGAAAGTAAATACAATACT
The DNA here is from genome assembly GCA_030431055.1 of Bacteroidia bacterium. Classification (GTDB taxonomy): domain Bacteria; phylum Bacteroidota; class Bacteroidia; order Flavobacteriales; family Flavobacteriaceae; genus Flavobacterium. The sequence goes on from JAUIJA010000005.1 coordinate 67,126, forward strand.
GAAACTGCTCGAATTATCATATACAACGCTTGGTGGTTTGAGACAATTATGGTGTTTTTCGTAATTAATTTTATTGGAAATATTTCAAGATACCAATTGTATAAAAAAGAAAAATGGCCAACATTGATGTTGCATTTAGCGTTTATTTTTATAATTGTTGGTGCTTTTATTACGCGTTATGTTAGTTATGAAGGAGTAATGCCAATTCGCGAAGGTGAAGCTTCTAATATGATGTATTCTGATAAACCATATATTACAGCTTTTGTTGACGGTGAATACAAGGGTGAAATGAAGCGAAAAACGTATGAAAAGTGGCAGTATTTTTCTCCTGTTACCGATAACGATTTTTCAATTAATGGTGAATTCAATTCGATTCCTTTTGAGATTGAATATGATAATTTCATTATGAACGCCAAAGAAACTTTGGTAGAAAATGAAAACGGAACTTTATACTTAAAAATGGTAGAATCTGGAGATGGTTCTCGCCATGAACATTATTTAAAATCAGGTGAAGTTGCAAATATTCATAATGTTTTATTTGCTTTTAATAAACAAACTCCTGGAGCAATAAATATTTCCACATTTGAAGATGCATATTTTATTCAAACACCTTTTGAAGGAAACTTTATGCGAATGGCAGATCAAATGAAAGGTGAAGTTGTAAAAGATTCGCTCCAACCTTTAAATTTACGTTCGTTATATACAATGGCAGGAACACAATTTGTTTTTCCAGAACCTGCCGTAAAAGGAAATTTAGAACTTCAATCGAATAACGATTATAAAGATAAACAAACTGATGATGCACTTACAGTAACTGTAAAAACGCAGGGGAAAGAAGAGAAAGTAACGCTTGTAGGTTCAAAAGGAAAGCAAGGAATTCCGCAAAGCGTAAAAGTTGGTGATTTAGAGTTTACTTTGTTTTTTGGGAGTAAAGTTTATGAATTACCATTTTCCATTAAACTAGAAGATTTTATAGCTGATAAATACCCTGGAACTGAAAAAAGTTATTCGGCTTTTAAATCGAAATTGGAAATTCAAGACAAAGAACAGAACAAGTTTTTCCGCGATAGTGTTTTTATGAATAACATTTTAGATTATCGTGGTTATCGTTTTTTTCAAGCTGGTTTCGATCCAGATGAAAAAGGAACACATTTATCTGTAAACCATGATTGGTGGGGAACAAATATTACGTATTTAGGTTATTTCTTTTTGTATTTAGGAATGATTTTAATTCTGTTTTTAAAAGGTTCTCGTTTTAGAGATTTAATCAAGAAAATAGATAAAATCGAAAGTAAAAAAGCAGCGTTAACAATTGCATTAATGTTATCGTCATTCGTTGGTTTTTCACAAGAGCATAACCACCAAGAAACTGAAGATGTAAAGATTTTAGAATTAATAAATAAATATAAGGTTTCACAAGAACACGCCGATAATTTTGGAAAAATGGTCATTCAAGATCAAGGTGGAAGAATGAAACCTATTAATACATTTTCATCGGAATTACTTCGTAAAGTTTCAAAAAGTGATACCTATGAAGGAATGGATTCTGATCAAGTGTTTTTATCGATGACACAATTTCCTCAATACTGGTATAATGTGCCAATTTTATATTTAAAAAGAGGAAATGATAGTATTCGTAAATTAATTGGAGTCGATGTTAAAGCAAAACACGTAAAACTAATCGATTTCTTTGATGAAAAAGGAAACTACAAATTAGCGCCTTATTTAGAAGATGCGTATAGTACAAATATGCCAAATCAGTTTCAAAAAGATTTTAAGGAAACAGATATGCGTGTGAATTTGCTATACAGTGCATTAAGTGGTGAAATTTTAAAAGTTTATCCTATTCCTAATGATTCAAATAATAAATGGTTATCGTATTTAGAAATTAGTGAACCAACAGGTACAGCTTTAGATACTGTTAAGAATTTAATGCCAATTTACTTGGATGCAATTACAAAATCAGCAGAAACTAAAAACTATAATTTTCCAGATTCTTTATTAGTTGGATTGAAAAAATACCAATTGAAATTTGGAGGTAAAGTAATGCCTTCTGAAAAGAAAATTGAAGCTGAAATTTTATACAACAAATACGACATTTTTAAACGTTTATATTATTTATACATGTTGGCAGGAGTGTTAATGCTGATTTTCGCAATTGTCCAATTGTTCTCAAAAAGTAAAGCAGTAAAATTTACTGTTAATACTTTTTACGGAATTTTAATTTTCTTTTTTATTTTACATACTTTAGGTTTAATTGCGCGTTGGTATGTTTCAGGTCACGCACCTTGGAGCGATGCTTATGAAAGTATGATTTATGTGGCTTGGGCAACGATGCTTTTTGGAATTCTATTTGGAAAAAAATCGAAATTAGCTGTTGCTGCAACATCATTTGTAACAGCAATGATTTTAATGATTGCGCATTGGAACTGGATGGATCCTGCAATTGCAAATCTTCAACCCGTTTTAAATTCTTATTGGTTAATGATTCACGTTGCAATTATTGTAGCGAGTTATGGTCCGTTTACTTTAGGAATGATTTTAGGTGTAGTAACCTTATTTTTAATGTTATTAACTAATGAATCAAATAAAAAGCGATTAAAATTAGCAATTGACGAATTAAGTTATATTAACGAAATGGCATTAACTATTGGTTTGGTAATGCTTACTATTGGTAACTTCTTAGGCGGACAATGGGCAAATGAGAGTTGGGGACGATACTGGGGTTGGGATCCAAAAGAAACTTGGGCTTTAATTAGTATTATGGTGTACGCTTTTGTTATTCACGCTCGTTTAGTTCCTGGATTACGTGGAAGATGGATTTACAACGTAATGAGTGTTTTTGCATATTATTCAATTTTAATGACGTACTTCGGAGTTAACTTTTATTTAGTAGGATTACATTCTTACGCAAGCGGAGATAAAGTTGTAACGCCAACTTTTGTGTATGTTTCAGTAGGATTAGTTTCCTTACTCGCTTTAACTTCGTATTTTAAATATAAAAAGCATATTAAGTGATAATAAAAAAAGAGGAATTTTTATTCCTCTTTTTTATTTTTTCTTTTAAGTTTATGAAACTTCATTTTTTTGTTTTCTAAAATTTGTCGTTTTTCTTTATGTCGCATAAATGTATAATGATGCTGAACGGTATTAATAAAGCTTAAAATCATCCCAATTCCAATAACGATATAAAGTATCGTGAAAATTTTCCCTGCATCGGTTTGTGGTGAAAAGTCACCATAGCCAATTGTAGTTAGGGTTACTACAGAAAAATATAAAGAATCAATAACACTCCACCCTTCTAAATAATGATAGGTTAGTGTTCCTATCATTAAAATTACTATGCTTGTAATTAATAAGTCTCGATATTCATCATCTTGTAAAAAAGAAATTATAGTTTTAAAGAAGAACATATATTAAAAATTTTTCTTGAGTATACTAATTTAATAAGAATTATTATAATTCTATAATTGGTGTAAAATTAAGTAACTTTGATAACTTTAAAAAAACTAATTGAAATGATAAAAAAGTTTGTACAATTATTCATGTTCGGTTTAACCTTAATTGGTTGTAAACAGCAAGAGAGTTTAAATAAAAAGTTAGAAACAAATAACGATATGGAAAAGCAATCAATACATCAGTTCGTAGTTAAAGATATTGAGGGAAATGATTTTAACTTCGAAAAGTTATCAGGTAAAAAAATAATGGTTGTAAACACAGCTTCAAAATGTGGCTTAACACCTCAATACAAACAATTAGAAGAAGTTTTCAATCATTACAAGAGCGATAATTTGATTATTATAGGTTTTCCTGCTAATAATTTTATGAGTCAAGAACCAGGAACAAACGATGAAATCGCTACTTTTTGCGAACGTAATTATGGCGTAACATTTCCTATGATGAGTAAAATTTCAGTTAAAGGTGATGATATGCACGAAGTGTATCAGTTTTTAACTCAAAAAGCCAAAAATGGAGTTGCTGATAGCGAAGTGGAATGGAATTTTCAAAAATACCTTTTAAACGAAAAAGGAGAATTGGAAATGATAATTTCGCCAAGGACTTTACCAAATGATGAGAAAGTCTTAAATTGGATTGAAGGAAAATAAGTTACTTTTTTATAAAAACATAGATGATTTACCCTAAAATTCCTTTGGCACAAAGTGTAATCGAAATTTGCCGATTAAAAGGAATTCAACATATTATAATTTCTCCAGGATCGCGAAATGCACCTTTAACTATTGGTTTTTCAAATAACGAAGCGTTTCAGTGTTATAGCATTGTAGACGAGCGTTGTGCTGCTTTTTTTGCATTGGGAATTGCGCAACAAACAAAAGAACCAGTTGCTATAGTTTGTACTTCGGGTTCGGCGTTGTTGAATTATTATCCAGCAATTGCTGAAGCTTTTTATAGCCAAATTCCATTAGTTGTAATTTCTGCAGATAGACCAAAAAATAAAATTGATATTGGTGACGGACAAACGATTCGTCAGGAAAATGTTTTTGCAAATCATAGTTTGTACAATGCAAATTTAACCGAAGCCGCTTCAGTGCAAAATGATAATTTGATTAGCGAAGCTATTTCAATTTCTAAAAAGCAAAAAGGGCCAGTTCATATAAATGTTCCTTTTGAAGAACCGTTATATGATACACAAGATTTTTGTTCGGTTAAACCAACTGTAAAAGAAGAAGTTGTTGTAGAAAAACCATTTTCAATTTCTGAATCGGATTTAAATATTTGGGAAAAAGCTCAAAAGAAACTGATTTTAGTTGGCGAATTATTTCCAAATACTATTGAATCTAAAATTATTGAATTTTTAGCTAAAGATGAAAGTGTAGTTGTTTTTACTGAAAAAACGTCGAATTTGCATCACGAAAGTTTTATTTCGAATATCGACACTATTATAACGCCGTTTACAGAAGAAGATTTCAAAGAATTTAAACCCGATTTGTTGGTGACTTTTGGCGGAATGATAGTTTCGAAACGAATAAAAGCTTTTCTACGAAAATACCAACCAGAAAATCATTGGCATATTGATGAATTAAGAGCGTATGATACTTTTGGCTGTTTATTGAATCATTTTAAAACAAATCCGAATCTGTTTTTCAATGACTTTTTGTTAAGAGTTGATTTGTCAGTTCGAGCGGAGTCGAGAACTTACAATTCAAAAATTCAGGAAATAGTTGCTTACAGAAGAGAAAAGCAAAATGATTTTCAAAATCAAGTTCCATTTTCCGATTTTAAAGTTTTTGATACTATAACAAAAGCATTGCCTAAAAACATCCAACTTCAAGTTAGTAATAGTTCGGCAATACGTTATTTGCAGTTAGTGAATTTAGATAGTTCAATTGAAGTTTTTTGTAATCGTGGTACAAGCGGAATCGATGGAAGCACAACAACGGCAATTGGTGCGGCTTTGGTTAACAATAAACCTACGGTTTTAATTACAGGCGATATCAGTTTCTTTTACGATAGCAACGCGTTGTGGAATAATTATATTCCAAAGAATTTTAAGATAATTTTGGTTAATAATAGTGGCGGTGGAATTTTTAGAATCTTACCCGGACATAAAGAAACAGAAACTTTTACAAAATATTTTGAAACATCACATAGTTTAGATGCAAGCAATTTGTGTAAAATGTTTGATTTTGAATATTTATCGGCAAATAATGAAAGAGAATTAGAAGTGAATTTGGATGATTTTTTCGCAAGAAATGAAAAACCTGTATTACTAGAAATATTCACTCCAGAAAAAGAAAATGACAAAATTTTAAAAGACTACTTTAAAAAAATGTTATAAATGTAATTTTCTGATAAAAATCATTATTATATTTTTATAAAAAAGTGTATATTTGGTAAAATCTTAATTAAAACTATAAAATTATGAGTAAAAGAGATGAACTAATTGCAAAATACGCTGCAGATTTAAAAGATAAATGTGGTGTTACTCCTGATATGGATTTATTAACGAAAGTTACAATAGGATGTGGACCTTCTATTTATAACGCAGATTCATCTACCGTTGCAGGTTCAGATGAGAAAGAATTAGCTACAGTGAAAAATAATTTTTTAATTAAAAAATTAGGATTAAAAGATGGAGCTGATTTAGATAAAGGAATTGATGCAGTTATGGATCAATACGGTAGATCTAATAAGAGTAAATATAGAGCTGTTGTTTATTATTTATTGACTAAACATTTTAAGAAAGAATCTGTTTATTAGTCGAAAATACATATAAATATTAAATCCCGATTTTTGTCGGGATTTTTTATATAAAAATTTTAAATATACTTTCGAATTCCTAATTTAGCATAAGAAAAATAAAAGTATGATTTCAGAAGAACAATTTCAACAAGAATTAGAATTAATCATTAGTAACGCAATAAGAGAAGATGTTGGTGACGGAGATCATAGCTCATTAGCTTGTATTCCGGAAGATGCTCAAGGTAAAGCAAAATTATTGGTTAAAGATGAAGGAGTGATTGCCGGCGTAGAATTTGCAAAAATGGTTTTCAAATATGTAGATGCCGATATGAAAGTTGATACTTTTATTAAGGATGGAGAAGTAGTAAAATATGGCGATATCGTTTTTCATGTTTCGGGACGTTCACAATCTATTTTAAAAGCTGAACGATTGGTTTTAAATGCAATGCAACGTATGAGCGCTATTGCAACCAAAACACGTTTTTTTGTTGATTTACTAGAAGGAACAGATACTAAGATTTTAGATACTCGTAAAACTACGCCAGGAATTCGCGCTATTGAGAAGTGGGCGGTAAAAATTGGCGGTGGCGAAAATCATCGATTTGCTTTATACGATATGATTATGCTTAAAGATAATCACATCGATTTTGCTGGTGGAATTACAAAAGCAATTGATAAAACACAAAATTACTTAAAATCAAATCATAAAGATTTAAAAATTATAGTTGAAGCTCGTGATTTAGATGAAGTAAAAGAAATACTTCAAACTGATGGTGTTTACAGGATTCTATTGGATAACTTCGATTACGAAATGACAAAAGAAGCGGTGAAAATGATTGGTTCAAAATGCTTAACCGAATCTTCTGGAGGAATAAATGAAAAAACAATTCGCCATTATGCCGACTGTGGTGTGAATTATATTTCATCTGGAGCGTTAACACATTCTGTTTATAATTTAGATTTAAGTTTAAAAGCAATCGATTAAATGTCTGAAGCGATTGAGAATAAACTAACTAAAATTCCAGTTGTAAAACAATTGGTTTTTTTAACCAAAAAGATCAAAATTGATTCTTTACAAGGTTTATCGCTTTATGATATTTTAGAAATGTATGTTTTAGGTATTGTAAAAGGTGCGTTTTCAAATCGCGCTAGTGCTATTGCATTTAGCTTTTTCATGGCATTGTTTCCATTTGCTTTATTTATCTTAAATTTAATTCCATATATACCTATTGAAAATTTTCAAGATGATTTTTTGTATTTTATCTCTGAAAATGTTCCGCCAAATACGTTTGAAGCTATTCAAGAAATTGTTTATGATATTTTAAATAACAGTTATAAAGGCTTACTTTCTTCTGGTTTTATCTTGTCGATATTTTTAATGACAAACGGAATTAATGCTATTTTAGGTGGTTTTGAACTTTCTGAACATATTACAATTACTCGAAATTTTTTCAAGCAATATTTTATTGCTTTAGCTATTTCTATAGCTTTTTCATTTATACTAATTATTACAGTTGTGGCAATTATATTTTTTGAAGTATTAATTCAAAAGATAAAAACTCAAGGTTTGATTTCAAATGATGTGTTTTTAATTGAATTAGGTAGATATGCTTTCGTTTTTCTTATGATTTTAATAACGACTTCAATTTTGTATAAATACGGAACAAAAGAAACTTCAAAAATCAGTTTTATTAGTTATGGCGCAGTTTTCACCACGATTTTATTCGGATTATCTTCTTATATTTTTGGTATTTATGTAGAAAAATTTGCACGATATAATGAACTTTATGGATCAATTGGTACGCTTCTTGTATTAATGTTTTACATCTGGATTAACTGTATGGTTCTTTTATTAGGTTTCGAATTAAACGCAACTATCAGTAAATTAAAAAGAAAAAATTTATATATTTAGCAAAAATTAACCTTGAAAATTATGAAGAAACAAATTTTAATGATCGCTTTATTATTAGTAACATCTATGTTTATTACTAATGTTAATGCACAAACTGTAATTTCAGATGTAAAAGTAAATAGCAGTTTAGTTGTAGAAGGAAACGATTTAATTTTAAATGGCGCTGGATTAAGAGAGAAAATGTGGATTGACCTTTATGTAGGTGCTTTATATTTACCAAAAAAATCTAGCAATGCTACTGAAATCATGAATAGTGCTGATGCGCAAGCAATTAAATTAACAATTGTTTCAGGAATGATTACTTCTGAAAAAATGATTAATGCGGTAAATGATGGTTTTGAAAATGCAACTGGAGGAAAAACAGCTCCATTAAAAGCAAAAATTGAAAAATTTAAGTCTTTCTTTAAAGATGAAATTAAAAAACAAGATGAGTTTTTAATTGCTCATGTTCCAGGAAAAGGAGTAGTGGTTTCTAAAAATGGAACTGTAAAAGGAACTATTGATGGAATGGCTTTCAAAAAAGCTTTATTCGGAATTTGGTTATGTAACAAACCAGCTGACAAAGATTTAAAAAGCGGAATGTTAGGAAAATAATTACCGAAACAAAATGATATTAAATGCGTTCAGAAATGAGCGCATTTCTTTTTTAATCTATTCTCTTTTTAAAGTATATTTGCTTTATGCTGTATTTTATCGAAGTTGTATTACCATTAGCAGTTGCTAAAAATTTTACTTACCAAGTCTCTGAAGCAGAATTTAACTACATTCAAGAAGGAATGCGAGTTGCTGTTCCGTTTGGTAAAACTAAAATTTATACGGCTTTAGTAATTAATAAGCATCACAATCCACCGCAATTATATCAAGCAAAAGAGATTCATCAAATTTTAGATGAAAAACCTGTGGTAAATTCGTTCCAATTAAATCATTGGAAATGGATTGCAAATTACTATATGTGCTCACTTGGCGAAGTTTTTCGTGCGGCAATGCCAACAGGTTTTATTTTAGAAAGTGAAACTATTGTCTCGCCTTCTGCAAATGATAATATTGATAAAACTGAATTACAAGATGACGAATTTCTCATTCTCGAAGCGTTAGAAAATCAAACTTCAATTTCTATACAAGAAGTCAGTAAAATTTTAGGAAAGAAAACAGTTTTACCTATTCTGAATAAAATGTTAGAAAATGGTGTTTTGGTTTTGCAAGAAGAAATTAAAGAAACATATAAGCCGAAATTAATTCGTTATGTGAAAATTCAAGATGAGTTTTCTAATCAGGAAAAATTATCAGATTTGCTAGAAATTCTTTCAAGAGCAAAGAAGCAACGCGAATTAGTTTTGAGTTATTTCCAATTAATAGCTCGAGAAAACAAACCAATTTCGGTTAAAGAACTAACCGAGTATAGTGGAGTTTCGGCTTCAGTTTTAAAATCGCTTATCGAAAAAGAGGTTTTTGTAGAATATTACATTAATCAAGACCGAGTGTCTTTTGAAGAAGACGAAAATTTACAGATCAATTTAAGTGAAACGCAAAATACAGCGTTGCAATCTATTGAAGATAATTTTGAAAATTTTGATGTAAATCTATTACATGGAGTCACAGCTTCTGGTAAAACAGAAGTTTATATTAAGTTAATCGAAAAGTATATTGAAGCTGAGAAACAGGTTTTGTATTTGTTGCCAGAAATTGCTTTAACAACGCAATTGGTTCAGCGTTTAACTGCCTATTTCGGAAATCAAGTTGCGGTTTTTCATTCAAAATATACTAACAACGAACGTGTTGAGGTTTGGAACCAAGTTTTAGAAAATTCCGAAAAAGCAAAAGTTGTTATTGGTGTTCGTAGTGCGCTGTTTTTGCCTTTTTCAAATCTAGGCTTAATTGTAATTGACGAAGAACACGAACAAACATTTAAACAACAAGATCCCGCACCACGTTATCATGCGCGCGATGCGGCAATAGTTTTGGCAAAACAACATGAAGCTAAAGTTTTATTAGGAAGTGCAACACCAAGTTTAGAAAGTTATTACAATACAAAAATTTCAAAATACGGATTGTCATCTTTAAGTGAGCGTTATGGTAATGTAGTTTTGCCAGAAATTGAATTGGTGGATTTAAAAGACAAATACTTCCGAAAGAAAATGAACGGCCACTTTTCTGATGTTTTACTAGAAAATATTACTGAAACTTTAGAGAAAGGCGAGCAAGTTATTCTCTTTCAAAATAGACGTGGTTTTTCGCCGTATTTAGAATGTTTAACCTGTGGTCACGTTCCGCATTGTCCTAGTTGTGATGTTAGTCTAACATATTACAGGTTTAAAAATCAGTTAAAATGTCATTATTGCGGACATACAATTGCAAATCCTACTAATTGTCACGCTTGTAGTTCAACTGAATTAACAACTAAAGGTTTTGGTACAGAGCAAATTGAAATTGAGTTGAAAGAACTTTTTCCGAAAAAGAAAATAGGAAGAATGGATCAAGATACAACTCGTGGAAAATTTGGTTATGAAAAAATTATCGATGCGTTTAAAAATCAAGAATATGATATTTTAATCGGTACACAAATGCTAGCAAAAGGTTTGCATTTTGATAATGTTACTTTAGTTGGTGTTTTAAATGCCGATAATATGTTAAACCAACCGCATTTTAGAGCATACGAAAAAGCGTATCAAATGTTAACTCAAGTTTCGGGTAGAGCAGGACGAAGTGAAAAGAAAGGGAAAGTAATTATTCAAACCTATAATCCATATCATAATACAATTCAACAAGTATTACATAATGATTATAATGGAATGTTTAAAGAGCAAATCTATGAACGCAGAAACTTTAATTATCCGCCATTTTACCGATTAATAAAAGTTACATTGAAAGATAGAAATTTCGATAAATTAAAAGAATCGTCACTTTGGTTGTGTAATGTGTTGCGTCAAAATATGAATATTCCGGTGTTAGGTCCGGAAGAACCACCAATTAGTCGAATACGGAATCAATACATAAGAACCGTAATGATAAAAATTCCTAATGAAGCGCATTTAGGAAATACAAAAAAAACTATCCAAAAAATATTAGATAGTTTTGATACTATTGCCAACTATAAAAGTGTTCGCGTAAGTTGTAATGTAGATTATTATTAAAGATTTTCAATTGCTGTTGCAATTAAATCCTTTTTGTTTCTACTAATAGGGATTTTTTCAGTGCCAATTTCGGCAAATTTACTGTTAAATTTATCTACACGTTCCACATTTACAATATACGACTTGTGAATACGAACGAATTTCCCCTGTGGTAATTCTTGCTCAAAAGCTTTCATTGTAGATAACACCAAATGTGTATCATCATCAGTAAAAATTTTGATATAATCTCCAAAAGCTTCTACCCATTTTATTTTAGTAGAATAAATTTTTAATTTTTTTAAATTACTTTTTATAATTATCGCTTCTCCTAAATCTTCATGATTTTCATGCTTAAGCTGGTATAAATCGGTTGCTTTTTTGACAGCTTTTAAAAACCGCTCTTTTGAAATAGGTTTTTGCAAGAAGTCTGTAGCTTCATAATCAAAAGCTTTAACCGCATAATCGGGTTTAGAAGTAATAAAAATAATTTGAGGTTTGTTTTTTAAACCATCTAATAAGTCAAATCCATTAATTAAAGGCATTTCAATCTCTAAAAAAATTAAATCGACTTCTTTATGGTTAATACAGTTTTTGGCTTCTAGGGCATTTGCAAAATCTCCAACTAAGCTTAAGTTAGCTGCTTCATTTACTAATTTGGTAATTGTCATTCTTTGGATGGCGCTATCATCAACCACAATAGAATTTAATTTCATAAGCCTAAATTTATTAAGGATAAATATATAGTAATTATCGATATAATACAATAAAAAGTTTATTTTTTGTGAAATAAATACTTGCTTATTTGATACTTATAAAAAAAACACTATTTTTGCACCCAATTTTAAACAAAATAAATTAAGTTTTATGAACAATTATGAATCTGTTTTCATCTTAAATCCCGTTTTATCTGACCAACAGATAAAGGAAACAGTAAGCAAGTTTGAAGATTTTCTTACTTCAAAAGGGGCAAAGATGGTTTCAAAAGAGGATTGGGGCTTAAAGAAATTAGCTTACGAAATCCAAAACAAAAAAAGTGGTTTTTATCATTTATTCCAATTTGAAGCTCCTGGAGATATTATCTCGGCTTATGAAACTGAGTTTCGTCGTGATGAGCGTGTTATGCGTTTCTTAACTGTATCGTTAGATAAGCATGCGTTATCTTGGGCAGAAAGAAGAAGAGAGAAATTAAAATCTAAATCAAACTAATTATTATGTCAACTTTAGAGCAATCTGCAAAAGGAAAAAAAGAGGGAGATATTAGATATCTTACTCCTTTAAATATTGAAACTAACAAGCAAAAGAAATATTGTCGTTTCAAAAAATCAGGAATCAAATATATCGATTATAAAGATGCTGATTTCTTATTAAAATTTGTTAACGAGCAAGGTAAAATTTTACCTCGTCGTTTAACAGGAACTTCGTTAAAGTATCAAAGAAAAGTGTCTGTAGCTGTTAAAAGAGCACGTCACTTAGCTTTAATGCCATACGTAGCTGATTTATTAAAATAATATAAAAATGAGTTGTTGGTTTTCACTTAGGTGAAACCTAACTTCTAAAATAAGGACAACAACATGGAACTAATTTTAAAGAAAGACGTTCAAAATTTAGGATTTAAAGATGATATCGTAACAGTAAAAAATGGTTACGGACGCAATTATTTAATTCCTCAAGGTTTTGCTGTATTGGCTACTTCTTCTGCAAAGAAAGTTTTAGCTGAAAACTTAAAGCAAAAAGCTCATAAAGAGCAAAAATTAATTGATGATGCTAATAAAGTAGCTGAAGCAATTAAAGCTTTAGAACTTAAAATCTCTGCTAAAACAGGTACAGGTGATAAATTATTCGGTTCTGTTACTAGTGCTGATATTGCTGCATCTTTAGAGAAAAATGGTCACGAAATTGATAAGAAATTCATCAACAGTGGTATTGTTAAAAGATTAGGTAAATATTCTGCAACAGTAAGATTACACAGAGAAGTTGTAATTGAATTACCTTATGAAATTGTAGCTGAACAAGCTTAATTTTATAAAAAAATATATTTAAAGCCTTCCTTTTTGGAAGGCTTTTTTTTTATATTTACGAAATGAAATACGCAAGACTTACCAAAGAGCAATTAGAAGAACTTCATCCAGAATTTATCACTTTTTTAGCCACGCAATCTATCGATAAAAATGAATGGGATGATATTAAAGAAAATAAACCTGAAGTTGCTGAACAGGAAATTGATATTTTTTCTGATATGATTTGGGAAAGAGCGTTAACAAATGTTTCTTTTATTGATCATTTTTCTACACATCATATCTTTCTATTTAAATGTATTGATGAAATCGTATATTCTTATGTAATAAATTCAAATGATAAAAATGTTGATTTTTTAACTAAAGATGGAATTAATTGGCTAAGTGAAAACATTTCTTCAGATGATGTTGTTATTCAAAAAGGAAAAAAAGATATTTCATCAAATCGCAACGAATCACTTTTTGAAATTATTAAAAAAGGTGGAATCATCAGTAAAGGCGAATTGTATTCAAAATTAGAGATATTGTTAAATCAATAGTTTCAGAAATTCATGGATGTTTTAACAAAAATTAAAAGTTTAAGAGAAGAACTTAGTCAGCATAATTATAATTATTATGTTTTAGATAATCCTACCATTTCTGATTTTGAGTTTGACCAGAAATTAAAAGAACTTCAAGATTTAGAAACAAAACATCCAGAGTATTTCGATGAAACTTCGCCTACACAGCGCGTAGGTGGAGCAATTACAAAAAACTTTGAAACCATTCAACACGAATTCAGAATGTATTCGCTAGATAATTCGTATTCAAAGGAAGATTTGTTAGATTGGGAAAAAAGATGCCAAAAAATATTAGGTGATGTTCAGTTAGAATTTACATGCGAATTAAAGTATGATGGCGCGTCAATAAGTATTTTGTATGAAAATGGAAAGCTTAAACGTGCTGTAACGCGAGGCGATGGATTTCAAGGTGATGATGTAACCAATAATATTAAAACTATAAAATCGGTTCCTATAAAATTAAAATCTGATTTTGTAGATAAATTCGAAATTCGAGGAGAAATTATTTTGCCTTTAGCTGGTTTTGAAAAAATGAACCAGGAGTTAATTGAAATAGGCGAAACACCTTATGCAAATCCTCGTAATACTGCTTCTGGTAGCTTAAAACTTCAAGATAGTTCATTAGTAGCAAAAAGACCTTTAGATTGCTTGTTGTATTCGATTGTTGGGAATAATTTGCCGTTAGAAACACAATACGAAGGCTTAGAAAAAGCAAGAGAATTAGGATTTAAAGTTCCGCAAGAATCAAAATTAGCAAAATCAATTGATGAAGTTTTTGATTTTATCAATTATTGGGATATTCACCGACATGATTTACCTTATGAAACTGATGGTGTTGTAGTAAAAGTAAACCAAATTCAATATCAAGAAGAATTAGGTTATACGGCAAAAGCACCACGATGGGCAATTGCTTATAAATTTAAAGCAGAACAAGCTACAACTGTTTTAGATTCGATTACGTATCAAGTTGGTCGAACAGGAGCAATTACTCCAGTTGCTAATTTACAACCTGTACAATTAGCAGGTACTGTTGTTAAAAGAGCTTCGCTTCACAATGCAGACCAAATAGCAAAACTAGATATTCGGGTAAACGATACAGTTTTTGTAGAAAAAGGAGGAGAGATTATTCCAAAGATTGTTGGAGTAGATAAAACACAACGAAGTTCAAACTCTGAACCAGTTCAATATATTACACATTGTCCAGAATGTAATACAGAATTAATTCGTAATGAAGGCGAAGCCCAACATTACTGTCCGAATTTTTATGGTTGTCCGCCGCAAATTATAGGCCGTGTTCAACATTATATTTCACGTAAAGCAATGGATATTGATGGTTTAGGTGGAGAAACAGTTGCATTGTTGTATAATGCTGATTTAATTCAGAATTATGCTGATTTATACGAACTTAAGAAAGAAGATGTTATTCCGCTCGAGCGAATGGCTGAGAAATCGGCTGAAAATCTTGTGAATGGAATTGAAAAATCTAAAGAAATTCCTTTTGAAAGAGTTTTGTATGCTTTAGGTATTCGATATGTTGGAGAAACAGTTGCTAAAAAACTAGCCAAGCATTATAAGAGTATCGATGCTATTGCAAATGCGTCATTATTGGATTTAATCTTAGTTGATGAAATAGGAGAAAAGATAGCGCAAAGTGTAGTTCAGTTTTTTGAAAATCAGGAAAATATCACTATCATTGAAAGACTAAAAACACACGGAGTTCAGTTTGAAATAGATGAAAGTACAAATTCAAACCTTTCTAGTAAGCTTGAAGGAAAAGTTTTTGTTGTTTCTGGAGTTTTTGAAACGTATTCGAGAGATGATTTAAAGAAAGCAATCGAAGTAAATGGAGGAAAAGTAGGAAGTTCGATATCTTCTAAAACAAACTATGTTGTAGCTGGAGCAAATATGGGACCAGCAAAATTAGAAAAGGCGACAAAACTAGAAATTCCTGTAATTTCTGAATTTGAATTTAACGAATTATTAAATGGATAAATCTAGAGTAGCGTTAATTTTATTTACTACAGCAGGAATTTTATTCTTGTTGTCAATTTTTTTTAAGCTAGAAATTCTAGAGTTAGTGGCAAAGCCAATGATAATTCCATCAATAATAATGTATTATTTCTTTGAACTAAGAAATTTAAAGTATAATCTATATTTTCTCGCATCATTGCTGTTTTTCTTTTTTGGAGATATGGCTTATATGATAGATGTAAATTCATTTTATGGAATAGGATTGTTTTTATTTACAATGCCTTATCTAATCATTATCTTTTTTATAACAAAAGACTTAATAGCGATTTATAAAGAGGAGAAAAAAACTGATTTCACATTTATAATTGTGTTGTTGATTCTTTTAGGATTATTGTACAGTGTGTTGTCTTTTCTAGAGCCAAACTCTACTTTGGAGTTCTATATTTATATATTTTTCGGATTGCAATTAGTTGTTTTAGGTGTGCTAACATCTGTTTTGTATTACAATGATCCAAGTAAGAAAAACTTCTTTTTAGTTTTAGCCGTTTCTGCTTTTATCATGTCTGATTTATTTTTTATACTGAATAAAAGCTTTTATGAATTAACATTATTCAAATTAATAAACGGCGGAACACAAACAATTTCATACTTGTTTTATGTTAAGTATTTTGTTGAAAAAACACGAGAAAAATGAATTTAAAAAGTCCGTCAATAATATTATATTTCTTTTCTTATATACTTTATCTTTTCTTTTTTAGATTGGTTGAAGATAAAGAAATCGCTTTGGTGTTTAAACCAATGATTATTGCGTCTATTTTTTTCTATTATTTCTTCTCTAATAAAACAGTAAAAAAAGAAAAGCTTCATTTTTTAATTTTAGGAATTCTCTTTATTGCAGACAATGTAAACCTTTTAATGGAAACGATTTTCTATCAAATGGCGTTGTCTTTGTATTTGGCGGTTTTGTTTGTTTTCTTGTACCAAATTTTAAAAGATTCGAAGTTAATAAAAGAAAATTCTAAATTGGGAAGATATCTCGGTTTAACCATATTTATTGGTACTCTAGCTTTTTTAATTCTAAAAGTAGTTTCGATTTATATAGTAACCAATAAATTTCATAGTTACTACTTTATTACAAATTATATAGTATTGTTTGTTTGTGTGTTGATTTTTAGTATTTACAATTACTTTAAACATAAAACTGTCAGCTCAAAATACTTGTTGTTGACTTTGCTAACACTTTTTGTTTCAGATATATTTTTTGCAACCAATACATATTACTATAAAAATAAAATAATATTAGCGTTAGCTTGTTTGGTAGAAGTACCTTGTTATTACTTTTTAGTAAATTATTTTATTAATAGAGATGTAGAGAAAAATGAATTACACAATAATATTTCGAGTTGATGAATCAAATTTTTTATCATTTGTAAAATAGAAATCAATTCTTCCTAAATTAACACCGTAACATCCAACTTGATTAACCAATACTGGTTTTCCTTCTAAATTTGTTTCTATCGTTGGTTTTTCTAAAAAAGTGTGTGTATGTCCGCCAATAATTAAATCAATGTCTTTTGTTTGTTTGGCTAGTGTAATATCACAAACTTTATCAGGATGGTTTTTGTATTGATAACCTAAATGCGACAAACAAATAATTAATTCGCAGCCTTCATTTTTCAATTTGCGTACAATATCTTTTGAAACTTCAATAGGATCATTATATACGGTTTCTTTGTAAAGTTTTTTATCAACTAACCCGTTTAATTCAACGCCCAAACCAAAAATTCCAATTTTAACGCCATCTTTTATTAGAATTTTATAAGGTTTTACAATCTCATTAAGTATAGTGTTTTTGAAGTCGTAATTTGCTGAAACAAAATCAAAATCGGCATGTGGTAATTGTTGATAAAAACCGTCAATTCCATTGTCAAAATCATGATTTCCCATTGTCGAAACATCATATTTCAACATACTCATTAGTTTAAATTCTAATTCGCCACCGTAATAATTAAAATAAGGTGTTCCTTGAAAAATATCACCAGCATCGAGTAACAAAACATTGTCTTCAGTTTGTCTTATTTGATTAACTATGTTTGCTCTTCTGGCAACTCCACCCATATTAGCATATTTCGGATGATCTTTTTCAAACGGATCAATATGACTATGCGTATCGTTAGTATGTAGAATAGTTATTTTTTTAGTTTTAGTCGAATTTTCAACAGAATTAAAACTACTCAATGATAAACCTCCTAATGTCATTAAGGCTGAACTAGCTACTGTTTTTTGTATAAAATCTCTCCTTTTCATTATTCCTTAATTACGTGTTTAGTAGTTAAATTAGGTAAAGTGTCTACTTTTTTAAAGTAGTCAATAAACAAGCTTCTCAGTTTATAATCTAAATCGTATTTAATCGTGCTATTATTAAAAAAAGCCATGCTATCACCACCATTTGCTAAATAATCAGATGTAGCAACATAATAGGTTTGGTTTAGATTAATAGGTTTTTTGTTTATTTCAATTCGATTAACTTTAGTCGCGGTGTTGTTTAAATAAATTACAATTCCATATAAAGGATGTGGTTTTTTTTGGTCCAACATATATTGCGCTAAATCTTGAATTTCATTACCTGTTAAACCAACAACCATTACGCTATTTTCAAAAGGCATAATGTTGTAAGCTGTTCGAGTGGTAACATTTCCTTTCGGAATTACAGCTCTTATTCCTCCGTGATTTAACATACAAGCATCAATGTTTTTATTTTCTCTTTGTTTAAAAATAGGAGAAGCTAATTCAAATGTTGCTTTGGCCAAAAGGTTTCCTATGTTTGTTTCCCATTCACCTTTGCTTTTATCTTGATCGACTGGAGTGTAAGCTAAAACGTGATCTAAATCTTCATTTATATGATCGCGGTACGGTGCTACAAAATTCTCTATAGTTGTATCGTCATTATCAGCATTTTCATTAATGTTAATTTGGCTTGCTTTAATTTCGTAAACTAAATCTTTTTTAGACTGACAGCTTACAAGAAGAAAAAATGTTAATAAAAAAACAAAATGAGGAATTATCGCTTTTTTCTTTTTTACTTTTACCATGTTTAACTAGTATTAAATAGTTATTTTTGTCGAATACGTAAAATTACTATGTTTTATAGAAAAATAAAGGAGTTTTTTCTAAAAAAAATCGTTAAGAAAGGTTTATTGAATTATAAATTAGAAAATTCAGACGAAAAAGTTCGAACAGTTGGAGTTTTAATCGATGTTTCAGAAGTTTCTTTAAAAGAGAGTTTTTTAGATAAATTATCAAAAAGTGATGTTGATTTTGAATCGATTCAAATATTGGTTTTCAAAGATAAAATTAAAAAAAACGAAGTTGTTGAAGTACCTTTTTTTACGTTGAAAAGTTTTGGTATAACAGGTAAGGTTTCAAAAGGTGAAGTTCAAGAGTTTATCAATACTCCTTTCGATTTGCTAGTTAACTTTTATGAAGAATCAAAACCCGCGTTAGATTTTGTTGCAAAAAAATCGAAAGCAAAATTTAAAGTTGGATTTTCAAGTGTAGATGAACGAATCAATCATTTAATGATTAGTTCAACTATGAAAAATGAAGAGGAATTTATTTCAGAAATGATAAAATATTTAAGAATATTAAATAAAATTTAAAATGCAAAAGTTTGTAGGAACGGGAGTTGCTTTGGTGACGCCTTTTAAGAAAGATTTTTCGGTTGATGTTGACGCATTAGAAAAAATCGTAAACTATGTAATTGATGGCGGAGTTGAATATTTAGTAGTGTTAGGAACTACAGCCGAATCGGCTACCTTGTCTTCTGAAGAAAAAGATTTAGTAATTAAAACAGTTATCGAAGCTAATAAAAAAAGATTGCCTTTGGTTCTTGGTGTTGGAGGAAATAATACACACCAAATAGTAGAAGAATTAAAAACGAAAGATTTATCTGCTTTCGATGCTATTTTATCTGTTTCTCCATATTACAATAAACCTACGCAAGAAGGAATTTATCAGCATTTTAAAGCGGTAGCAGAAGCATCACCAATTCCTGTTATTTTGTATAATGTTCCCGGAAGAACAGCAAGTAACATGCTGCCTTCAACAGTTGTTCGTTTAGCAAATGATTTTGAAAATATTATAGCAATAAAAGAAGCAGCTGGAGATATTGTACAAGCAATGCAATTAATTCAGCAAACACCAAAAGGCTTTTTAGTAATCTCTGGAGATGATATGATTACACTTCCAATGGTTTTAGCTGGTGGTGCAGGAGTAATCTCGGTTATTGGAGAAGGTTTTCCAAAAGAATTTTCAGAAATGGTTCGACTTGGGCTAGATAGAAAAGTTGACGAAGCTTACATTTTACATTATAAATTAGCAGATGCTATTGATATGATTTTCGAACAAGGAAATCCTGCAGGGATTAAAGAGGTTTTTGCAGCAAAAGATTTGTCAGAAAATACGGTTCGACTTCCATTAGTAAATGTTAATCAAGATTTACGTAATAGACTTAAAGAGTTTGTAAAGCAATTGTAGAAAAAAAATATTTTTGATATATATAAATTATGCTTAATTTTGCAGTTGCTTTTTTAGCCGCTGATTTAGCGAAAATTAAAAGATAAAAATGAAGAAAGTTTTAAGTTCTCTTTTACTAGTTTTAACACTTGTATCATGTAGTGAATATCAAAAAGCACTAAAGAGTGAAGATGCAGGTTTTAAAAGTAAAGTAGCTGAACAGAAATACAACGAAGGGAAATATAAAAAAGCGCTACGTTTATATGAGCAAATTGCACCTGCATATAAAGGAAAACCTAATGCTGAGCGTATTTTTTATTTTTATGCAAAATCATATTACGAAACAAAGCAATATTATCTTGCAGGGTACAGATTCGAAAACTTTGTAGCAAGTTACCCTAAAAGTGAAAAGCGTGAAGAAGCAGCTTTTTTAGCAGCAGAATGTTATTACAGATTATCACCTACTTTTAGTTTAGATCAAGTGGATACTAACAAGGCGCTTGAAAAACTACAAGCTTTTGTTGATAGATATCCAGAATCGGAATATTTGCCTAAAGCAAATGAATATGTTCAAGATCTAAACGAAAAGCTAGAAGAAAAAGCTTTCGAAATTGCAAAACAATATCATTTATTAGCAGATTATCGTTATGAATATAATGTAGCTTTAAAAGCTTTAGAAAACTTCATTGAAGATTATCCAGGAACAAAATATAAGGAAGAAGCAATGTATTACCGATTAGATTCGGCATACAAAATGGCAATTAATAGTGTTCCTCAAAAAAAAGAAGAACGTTTGAATTACGCAAAATCAGCATATAATAGTCTGATTAAATTCAAAACAGAAACTGAATTTAAAGAAAAAGCCGATGATATTTTGGCTTCAATTGAAAAAGAATTACAACAATATACAAATAGTAATTAAGTCATGGATTTAAAAAATACTACAGCTCCTGTTAACACAGTAACGTATAACAGAGATCAAATTGAAGAGCCTACAGGAAACATTTATGAGGCTATTACAATTATGGCTAAAAGAGCAACTCAAATTAACACTGAGATTAAAAAGGAATTAATCGAAAAGTTAGAAGAGTTTGCCACTTACAACGATAGTTTAGAAGAAATTTTTGAAAACAAAGAGCAAATCGAAGTTTCAAAATTCTACGAAAAGTTACCTAAACCACACGCTTTAGCTGTTAAAGAGTGGTTAGAGGGAAAAGTTTACCACAGAGAAGCAAAATAATTTACAGATGTCTGTTTTAAGCGGAAAAAAAATAATTCTAGGAGTTACTGGAGGTATTGCTGCTTATAAAACAGCACATTTAGTAAGACTTTTTATAAAAGCAGGTGCTCAGGTTCGTATTGTAATGACGCCTGCTTCTAAAGATTTTATCACACCTCTTACTTTATCTACACTTTCCAAAAACCCTGTAGTTTCTGAGTTTTATTCTGAGGAAGAAGAAAACGAGCTATGGAACAATCACGTTGAGTTAGGTCTTTGGGCTGATTTAATGATAATTGCGCCAGCAACTGCCAATTCACTTTCGAAAATGGCAAACGGAAATTGTGATAACTTATTAATTGCAACCTATTTATCGGCTAAATGTCCAGTTTATTTTGCGCCAGCAATGGATTTGGATATGTATAAGCATCCTTCAACTTTAGATAGTTTTTCTAAGCTAAATAAATTTGGGAACATTATGATTCCTGCCGAAAAAGGAGAATTAGCTAGTGGTTTATCAGGTGAAGGAAGAATGGCAGAGCCTGAAAATATAGTTGCTTTCATTGAAGCTGATATTTTAGAAAAACTTCCATTAAAAGGTAAAAAAGTTTTAGTTACTGCTGGACCAACGCACGAAGCAATAGATCCTGTTCGTTTTATTGGAAATCATTCTTCAGGAAAAATGGGATTTGATATTGCAAACGAATTGGCTAATAATGGAGCAGAAGTTATTTTAGTTTCCGGACCAACACATTTAAATGTTTCCAATTCTTCTATTGAATTAATCCGAGTAAAATCAGCAGAAGAAATGTATAATGTGTGTCATAATCATTTTGATAATGTTGATGTAGCTATTGCTGCAGCTGCAGTTGCAGATTATCGTCCAAAAAATGTGGCTTCGCAAAAAATAAAAAAGAATGATGCTGCGTTTATAATAGAGTTAGAAAAAACAAAAGACATTTTAGCATCGCTTGGCGAAAAGAAAAAAAATCAGTTTTTAATAGGTTTTGCTTTAGAAACAGAAAATGAAATTGAACACGCAAAGCAAAAAATTCAGAAAAAAAACTTAGATTTGATAGTTTTAAATTCGTTAAATGATAAAGGTGCAGGTTTTGGTTATCCAACAAATAAAGTAACTTTTATCGATAATAAGGGAAAAATTGAACCTATGGATTTAAAATCTAAAGAAGAAGTAGCGTTAGATATAGTAACTAAATTAATCCAACATTATAATGCGTAAATTTTTATCGGTTATACTATTAATTTTTGTTGTCCAATTTTCAATTGGTCAAGAATTAAATGCAAGCGTTTCTATAAATGCAGATAGAATGACTGATGTAAATCCGCAAATTTTTAAAAACTTAGAAACTAAAGTTCGTGAGTTTTTAAATTCTACAAAATGGACAAATGAAAAGTATTTGCCAAATGAAAAAATAGAATGTAATTTCTTTATTAACGTTGCTAAATTTAATAACAACAATATTGAAGCAACGCTACAAGTACAATCTTCAAGACCAATTTATAATTCAACGTATTCATCGCCAGTTATTAATATTAATGATCAAGATTTTAATTTCAGGTTTTTAGAGTTTGAACAGTTAATCTATGATCAAAATTCGTTTACATCAAATTTGGTTTCTGTTTTAGCTTTTTATGCGAATGTGATTATTGGTTTAGACAAAGATACTTTTGAAGAAATGAGCGGAACAACGTATTTAACCAATGCGTCTAATATTGTGAATGTTGCGCAAACTTCGGGTTATGCTGGTTGGTCGCAAAATGCTAAAAGCAATAATAATCGTTATTTTTTAATAACCGATTTACTTTCAAATACATATACATCTTACAGAAAAGCGCTATACATTTATCATAACGAGGGTTTAGATGTAATGTATAATAATCCAAAAGAAGGAAAAGAAGTAATTACAAATTCAATTTCTGAATTAGCTAAAATTCAAAAAGTAAGACCAAATGCTATTTTAACGCGAGGATTTTTTGATGCTAAAACCGATGAAATTGTTCAAATTTTTACTGGCGGACCAACAACTAATAACGCAAATTTACTTGAAACACTAAATAGAATTTCGCCTTTAAATTCTAGAAAGTGGAATAAAATTCGTTAATTTTATACTACATGCTTTTATCGCTTTCGATTAAAAATTATGCTTTAATAGAATCGTTAGAAATTGACTTTTCTAATAAATTTTCTATTATAACTGGTGAAACTGGTGCTGGAAAATCTATATTATTAGGCGCATTAGGATTGGTTTTAGGCAAAAGAGCAGATTTGAATTCATTAAAAGATAACGAAGTTAAATGCGTAATCGAAGCGCAGTTTTTAATTGCTAACTATAATCTTCAATCGGTTTTTGAAGAGAATGACTTCGATTATGAAGATTTAACGATTATAAGACGAGAAATTTTGCCTTCAGGTAAATCCAGAGCTTTTGTAAATGATAGTCCGGTAAATTTATCGGGTTTACAGCAATTAGCCGATTATCTTATCGATATTCACTCGCAACACGAAACTAGAGATTTAACTGAAGAAAGTTACCAAATTAACATTTTAGATAATGTTGCTGGTTTAAGTGATTTAGTAAAATCTTTCAGAGTTCAGTTATCTGAATTAAAAAAACTTCAAAAAGAATTTGATAAAGCGAAAAGTGAAAAAGAAAGCTTAGCAAAAGAGCAAGAATACAATTCTTTTTTATTCCGAGAACTTGAAGAAGCAAATTTGCAACCTAGCGAACAAGAAGGATTAGAAGAAGAGCTTGAGCAACTTAATAACGTCGAACTTATTAAGGAAAATCTAGATAAAGCAATTGCAATTTCAAATGAAGAAGAAATAGGTGTTTTAACTAATTTAAACGAAATAAAAACCGCATTAAATCGATTGGCTGGTTTTTCAAAAGAATATAAAGATTTACACGAAAGAATTTCTAGTGTTTTAATCGAATTTCAAGATATTTCAGATGAATCTTTTTCACTTTCTGAAAAAGTTTTAAATGATCCAGAAAGATTAGAGTTTGTTAATAATAAATTGCAAACTATTTATAATCTACAACAAAAACACCAAGTAAAATCAGTAAATGAATTGATTGAAATAAGAGATGTTTTAGATGAAAAAGTTCAAAAATCAGATAATATTGATCAATTACTTCAGAAGTTAGAAAAGCAAGTTGAAGAGAAGAATGTTGAAGTAGAAAAATTGGCTCAAGAATTAACAAAAAAACGAATTGAAATTGCTCCAAAAGTTTCAAATCAAATTATTGATATTATTTCCCAACTTGGTTTGCCAGACGCTCAAGTAGTTTTTGAGATTACTAAAGGAAAGTTGAATGTATTTGGTCAAGACGAAGTGAGCTTGAATTTTTCTGCAAATAAAGGGATTAATTTAGGACCAATTAAAAAGGTTGCTTCTGGAGGAGAAATGTCTAGAATAATGCTAGCGGTTAAATCTATTTTAGCAAAATATTCAAGTTTGCCAACAATAATTTTTGATGAAATCGATACTGGAGTTTCGGGTGAAATTGCATTAAAAATGGGCGAAATCATGAACGAAATGAGCCAAAGTATGCAAGTTTTTGCCATTACACATTTACCTCAAATTGCGGCAAAAGGAAACCAGCACTATAAAGTTTTTAAATATAATGTAGCTGAAACTACAGTTTCAGAACTAAAATTACTTTCAAATGATGAAAGAATCGTAGAAATTGCCGAAATGCTTTCGGGTAAAAATATTTCCGATTCAGCGATGATTCATGCTAAAAGTTTATTGAACTAATTTTATTACATTTGTTCTACAAATTAAGACAAACATTAAACCAAACAAATATGTATAATTTATTAAAAGGTAAAAGAGGAATTATATTCGGAGCTTTAGATGAAAATTCTATTGCTTGGAAAACGGCAGAAAGAGTTCATGAAGAAGGCGGTTCTTTTGTGTTAACAAACGCGCCTATTGCTATGCGTATGGGAACAATCAACCAGTTGGCTGAAAAAACAGGTTCTCAAGTTATTCCTGCAGATGCTACTAATCTAGAAGATTTAGAAAACCTTGTTGATAAAGCAATGGAAATCCTAGGAGGTAAAATCGATTTTGTTTTGCATTCTATCGGAATGTCGGTAAACGTTCGTAAAGGAAATCATTATACTGAACAAAATTATGATTTCACTCATAAAGGATGGGATGTTTCTGCAGTTTCATTTCATAAAGTAATGCAAGTGCTTTATAAGAAAGATGCAATGTCTGAATGGGGAAGTATTGTTGCCCTAACTTATATGGCAGCTCAAAGAGTTTTTCCAGATTATAACGATATGGCTGATAATAAAGCATATTTAGAATCAATAGCTAGAAGTTTTGGTTATTTTTTCGGAAAAGATAAAAAAGTAAGAGTAAATACAATTTCACAATCACCAACACCTACTACTGCTGGACAAGGAGTTAAAGGTTTTGATGGTTTTATCGCTTATGCAGATAAAATGTCACCATTAGGAAATGCAACAGCTTTAGATTGTGCAAATTATACAGTTTCATTATTCTCTGATTTAACAAAACGTGTAACATTACAAAATCTTTATAATGACGGAGGCTTCTCTAATATGGGAGTAAGTCAAGAAGTTATGGAAGCTTTCGTAAAAGAATAGTCATATAAAGTTAATAAATAGTTGTAGATATTTTTATAACAATTTTCTGACAATTTGTTAAACGCCTGTCTATGAGTAGATAGGCGTTGTTTTTTATCGATAAAAACAAACTTTTTAACGATTGTACGTTAAGAGAATTTTAAAAGTATTTAAAAATACTGTAAATTAGCATATTAAATATAACAAACCATAAATATGATGAAAAAAATTACTTTTATGCTAACGATTTTATTTTCGTTAGTTTTAACAAACGCATTTGCACAAGGAAGTTGTGCTACTGCAGTTCCACTTACTCCGGGAACCCAGCAGTGTGGAGATACATCTAGTGGAGCAGATGTATATGATAATAATACTTGTTTAGGAAGTTATGATGGTGGAGATGATTATATCTTCTCTTATGTGGCTTCTGCAACTGGAGAAACTTTAACATTAGATTTAACAGGGGTTGCTGGTTGGACAGGTTTTGCCATGAGTGATGACTGTCCAGATGTAGCTCACAATTGTTTTGGTTCAGCAACTACTACATCAGCTGGAGATATTAATTTTACTTCAGATCCCTTGACTTCAGGTGTAACATATTATATTCATATATCTACATGGCCATCACCACAGAGTACAGCTTTTTGTTTGGATGCTGTTGTAAATCCAGCGCCTACTTGTATTGATCCTGATACTTTTGCTTCAAGTAATGTTACAACAAATACAGTTGATTTATCTTGGAACGATCCTTCTGGAACTCAATTCGATTTTGAATACGTAGTTCAAGCAGCAGGTGTAGGTACACCAGCAGGTTCAGGAGTTGCTGTAGGAGCGACATCAGCTACAGGTATTTCAACAGAAGTAGATACAACTCCATTAGCGCCAGCTACAGATTATGAAGCTTGGGTAAGAGCAGACTGTGGCGGTGGAGATTTTAGTGCATGGGTTGGACCAATTAACTTTACAACTTTATGTGATGTGTATACCGTACCTTCATTAGAAGACTTTACGACTTATGTTCCTAGTTGTTGGGAAGAAGCAGATAATGGAGATTTAACTGCTGGTCCTGCAACATTTGGTACTAGTTCTTGGGTAGCTGATGGTTTTGCTAATGATGGTACTACTGGTGCTGCTAGAATTGAAATTTGGCAAGCTACTTTAAATGATTGGATTTTATCCCCTACTTATGCTATTCCAGCAACAGGATATGAATTAAAATTCAATGCAGCAGTAACACAATGGAATACAACTGCAGCTCCAACTAACCCATGGGAGGCAGACGATGTTGTTGAGGTTTTAATCTCTACAACAGGAACAACAAACTGGACTGTTTTATATACTTATAATGATGGTAATGTACCGTCTAATACAGGTGATATTAATATTATAGATTTAGATGCTTATGCAGGACAAAATGTTCGTTTTGCATTTAGAGTACTTGAAGGAGCTGCAAATGGTTCTGCTGATCTTAATTTCTATTTTGATGATTTTGAAGTAAGAATGACACCTTCTTGTGTTGAGCCAGATACATTTGCTGCAAGTAACGTAACAACAAATACTGTAGATTTGTCATGGAATGATCCTTCAGGAGTTCAATTTGATTTTGAATATGTAGTTCAAGCTTCTGGTGTTGGTACACCAGCAGGTTCAGGAGTTGCTGTAGGAGCGACATCAGCTACAGGTATTTCAACAGAAGTAGATACAACTCCTTTAGCGCCAGCTACAGATTATGAAGCTTGGGTACGAGCAGACTGTGGAGGAGGTGATTACAGTGCATGGGTTGGTCCTATTTACTTTACTACCAATATTGAAGTAGTTTGTGGTACACCTGTAAATACAAATTATTGTTATACTGATAATGATACAACATCATGGACATTCACTTCTGATACAGGAGATCCTTTAAGAGTAACTTTTAATGCTGGTGAAGTAGAAAATACTTGGGATGAGTTAATCGTTCTTGACTCTGATGGAGTAACTGAATTATATAATGGTTATGGAGCTTCAGGAGATTTAACTGGTCTTACTTTTGATTCAACTGGTGATACAATTACCGTAATGATTTCGTCTGATGGTTCAACAAATTGTGGAGGTTCAGGTTATACACCTTGGGATTTCGATGTTGCATGTGCTACATGTGTTAATCCTACGGTTAATTTTACAGTTGTTGAAGATTGTGGTAACAGTCAATTCTCTATTGATGTTGATGTAACTGATTTAGGTACAGCAACTTCAGTAACTATTACTGATGGAACTACTACATTAACAAATATTAGTGCTACTGGTGTTCAGAGTTTTGGACCTTATCCTGTTGGAACACCAATTTCAATTGATGTAAATAATGAGCAAGATGCGTCTTGTTTTGTTACTTCAGGCTCTTTAGTTGATGCTTGTCCAGCTGTTAATGATGACTGTGCAAATGCAATTCAAGTAAGCTGTGGAGGAACATATACTGGAGATACGACATTAGCTACAGATTCAGGTAGTAATACTTCAGCAGATGTATGGTATTATTATGATGGAGCTGCAGGTGATATTACTGCAAGCTTATGTACAAATACTTCATTTGATACTATGATTAGAATTTTTGACGCCTGTGGAGGTGCTGAAATAATTTCAAATGATGATGCTTGTAGTACACAATCTGAAGTAACGTTTACAGCAAATGGAACTTCTACTTATTATATTATGGTTGAAGGTTTTGGTACTAACGAAGGAGCTTTTGAATTAAATGTTTCTTGTGTGTTGAGTGAAAATTCATTCGATTCGAATTCATTCGCAGCGTATCCTAATCCAGTTAAAAATGTATTAACGTTAGAATATTCAAATGAAATTTCTAGTGTTAGCGTATTTAACATGTTAGGTCAAGAAGTATTATCAAGAACTATCGATGCTACTTCAACTCAAATTGATATGTCTCAATTAAATGCAGGTACTTATTTAGTAAATGTAACTTCAGGAGATATACAAAAAACAATTAAAGTTGTAAAACAATAATTGTAAACTAAATATAAAATGTTAAGTCCCGATTTATTCGGGACTTTTCTTTTTTAAGAGTATATTTGATAAAATTTTATTAAATGTATTTTTCATTTATCATTCCAGTTTATAATAGACCAGATGAAGTTGACGAGTTACTTCAAAGTTTAACCCAACAAAATTTTAATAAAGATTTTGAAGTAGTTATTATCGAAGATGGTTCTACATTGAAATGTAATGAGATAATAGAAAATTATAAAGATAAACTTACCATATCTTATTATTTTAAAGAAAATTCTGGACCTGGAGATTCTAGAAATTATGGAATGAAAGTAGCAAAAGGAAATTATTTTTTAATATTAGATTCCGATTGTATTTTACCAGAAGATTATTTAATAAATGCTGAAAAAAATCTAGAAAATGATTTTGTACATTGTTTTGGAGGAACTGATAAAGCCTTAGATTCATTTTCAGAAATTCAAAAAGCAATCAACTTTTCAATGACCTCTTTTTTAACTACTGGCGGAATTAGAGGTGGAAGTGAAGCTATAGAAAAATTTCAGC
Organism: Bacteroidia bacterium; assembly: GCA_030431055.1. GTDB lineage: Bacteria > Bacteroidota > Bacteroidia > Flavobacteriales > Flavobacteriaceae > Flavobacterium. Next base: position 96,798 of record JAUIJA010000005.1, read on the forward strand.
CTAGAAGTTTTAATATGGGACTTTCTAAAGAAGCTTTTGAAAAGTCTAATGGTTTTGGAAATATTCATCCAGGAGAAGATCCAGATTTGTCAATTCGTTTATGGAATTTAGGGTATAAAACGAAACTTTTTAAAGATGTTTATGTTTTTCATAAGAGAAGAATCGATTGGAATAAATTTTTCATCCAGGTAAATAAATTTGGAAAGGCAAGACCAATTTTGAATAGTTGGCATCCGCAAACAGCAAAAATTACGTATTGGTTTCCAACTTTGTTCAGTATCGGTTTGTTATTAAGTGTTCCTTTATTTTATAATGGAATTCCGTTTCTATATTGGTTATATGCTTTTTATTTTGCGATATTATTTGTATTTTCAGTTATTCAGAATAAAAGTATAAAAATTGGCTTTTTTTCAATTATTGCAGTTTTTATACAATTTTTCGGTTACGGTTTTGGGTTTTTAGAATCATTTTTTAAAATCTCTGTGCTGAAAAAAAATCCAGAAGAAGTATTTCCCGAATTATTTTTTAAGAAATGACAAAAATTATTGGATTAACAGGTGGAATTGGCAGCGGAAAATCTACAGTTGCAAAATACATAGCTTCAAAAGGAATTGCTGTTTATATCGCTGATGTAGAAGCGAAAAAACTAATGAAAAGCGATGAAATAATTAATGAAGTCAAGAAAACTTTTGGAGAAAATGTTATTGGAAAGAGAGGAACAATAAAGCGAAAAACTCTGGCTAAAATTGTTTTTAGCGATAAAGAGAAACTAGACCAACTCAATAAAATTGTTCATCCACGAGTTAAAAAACATTTTCAAGATTGGCTAAAAAAGCATGCTGAAGAAGATTTTATTGTTAAAGAAGTCGCGATTTTATTTGAAACAAATGGTCATTTAGAATGCGATAAGGTAATTTTAGTTACAGCACCGCAAGATATTCGCCTTAAAAGAGTAATGGAAAGAGATAATTCACCTGAAAAAGATGTTTTAGCTAGAATGAATAACCAACTTTCAGAAGAAGAGAAAATAAAAAAGTCAGACTTTATAATTCATAATATTGACTTAAAAAGTACTTACAATCAAGTAGATGAGTTGTTAAAATTTATAAAGAATTCTCAATAAAACACGTATTTGTTAATCTTTGGTTAATATATTTTAACAATAAATGTTAAAAAGTTAAATTTGTATCGATGAACAAAAGAAGATTCCGATTATTAGTTTTTTTTATGAGCTTATCGCTAATTGGGATTATATTAGTTCAATTATATTGGATAAATACATCACTTAGAAAAAACGATGAACAGTTTAATTATCATGTTCAACAAGTTATAGGTAATGTAGCCGATAAAATAAATGACAAAGAATTAAAAGAATTTATAACGGAGTTTGAAAAACTTAAAGACAGTATTGGTCGTGAACCTGAAACTTCAGTTTTAAAGAAAATTTTATTTCTTGAACAAGACACTAAAACAAAAGAAACCATAATTTATACCAATACGTTAATTGCAGAAAATTATGGAATAAACGGTTCGTTCTTTGATAAAAGTTTAGATTCTGTAAATGTAAGCGGTTTAGTTTCTGATAGAAAAACAGAAATTTATAACGGAAATGGAATTGATAAATCTAGTTTAACGCTAAATCCAACTCCAGATATTTCCATTCAAAAGAAAGGAAATGTTTCATCTTTAGAAAAGGCTTGGTTAGAACTTAATGGTAAGGAAATTTTAGCAAACCGACCAATTCAACAAAGAATTTCTCAAGAGGAGATTGAAAAATTGCTAAAAAATGAATTGGATAAATACGGTGTAAAAACACCTTTTGAGTTTGGAATTTACAGTAACGGTTTAGCAACAAAAATTCGTTCAAACAAATTTCGTTACGATAAAAAATCAACGCATGGAGTTTCTATTTTTAAAGATGGAGAAGGAGTTTCACAATATCAATTATTAGTTTCTTTTCCACAAAAAGGAAAATTTCTATTTTCTTCAATTTTGGGAATTACTGCTTTGTCATTACTTTTTACTTTAGTAATTGTATTAACTTATTCTAGTGCGTTAAATCAGTTATTGAAGCAAAAGCAAATTTCAGAAATTAAAACAGATTTCATTAACAATATGACGCATGAGTTTAAAACGCCAATTGCTACGATTAATTTAGCTTTAGACGCGATTAAAAATCCAAAAGTCATCGAAGATAAAGACAAAATTCAACGTTATCTTCAAATGATAAAGGATGAAAATAAACGCATGCATGCACAAGTTGAGAATGTTCTTCGAATTTCTAAACTAGAAAAAAATGAGTTGGATATCGATAAAGAACCAGCCGATGTAAACGACGTTTTAGAAGATGCTTTAGAACATATTAGCTTAATTGTAGAAGATAGACAAGGAAAAATAAGAACGCATTTTCAAGCTACTCGAACAACGATTTTGCTTAACGAAATGCACTTTACCAATGTTTTGGTAAACATATTAGATAATGCAATAAAATATTCGCCAGAAGCGCCTATAATTGATGTTTATACAGAAAATGTAAAAGATTTTATTCTGATAAAAATTCAAGATCAAGGAAGCGGAATGAGTAAAGTAGCGCAAAAGAAAGTGTTTGAAAAGTTTTATAGAGAACACACAGGCGACTTACATAATGTAAAAGGTCACGGATTAGGTTTAGCTTATGTTAAACAAATTGTAGATGACCACAACGGACAAGTTTTTGTTGAAAGTGAAAAAGGAAAAGGCAGTACTTTTATTTTAAAGATGCCGTTAATAAATTAAAATAACACAACGATAGTAATATGGAAGCAAGAAAAATATTATTAGTAGAAGATGATCCAAACTTTGGAGCAGTACTAAAAGATTATTTAACAATGAATGATTTTGAAGTTACGCTTGCCAAAAATGGAATGGAAGGTTTTGAAAAGTTTAAAAAAGATGATTTCGATTTATGTATTTTAGATGTAATGATGCCATATAAAGATGGTTATACATTGGCTAGAGAAATTCGTGAAAAAAATCAAGATATTCCTATTGTATTCTTAACTGCTAAAACAATGAAGGAAGATGTGTTAAAAGGATATAAAGTTGGAGCAGATGACTATTTAAATAAACCTTTTGATTCAGAAGTTTTATTGATGAAGATTAAGGCAATTATGCAACGTAAAGCTTCTGAAGTAAAACCAGATAACACTAAATTTGAGTTTATTATTGGTAAATTCCATTTAAATTCAAAACTTCGTTTCTTGGCTTTTCAAGAAGAAGAACCAATTAAATTATCACCAAAAGAATGTGAATTGCTTAAAATGTTAGCTTTACATGAAAACGATTTAATGCCAAGAGAATTAGCATTAACAAAGATTTGGAGAGACGATAATTACTTTACTTCTCGTAGTATGGATGTTTATATTGCCAAATTGAGAAAGTACTTGAAAAAAGACGAAAACGTTGAAATTTTAAACATTCACGGTGAAGGATTTAGATTAGTCGTGAAAAAATAAACCAAAACAAACAACAGATTTAAAAAAGCGAAAGTGTAAACTTTCGCTTTTTTATTTAACTTCATTTTTTATAGTTGAAATAATTTCAGAAACATCGGTTTTATAATCAAACCAATGAACATTCTCTGTTCGTTTAAACCAAGTTATTTGACGTTTTGCAAATCGACGTGTATTCTTTTTAATTTCTTCAATAGCAAATTCTAAAGAAGTCTTGTTATCGAAATAATCAAAAAGTTCTCGATAGCCAACGGTTTGTAATGCGTTTAATTCTTTATGCGGATATAGTTTCTTTACTTCTTCTAAAAGTCCGTTTTTAACCATTATATCAACACGCTGATTAATTCTATCGTACATAATTTCTCTATCAGCTTGTAAACCAATAATTATTGGAAGAAAATTTCTTTTAACAGAACGTTTTGCCAGAAAACTAGAGTAGGGCTTACCAGTTCCTAAACAAACTTCCACAAAGCGTTTCATTCGTTGCGGATTAACTAAAGTTTGCGGATTTTCTTTTTCTAATTTTTGATAATATTCTGCATCTAATTTTTTAAGTTCCGTTTGAAGAAAGTCTATTCCAAGTTCATCATATTTTTTATTGATTTTTTCTCTAACTGAAGCATCAATATCAGGAAATTCGTCAAAACCTTCTAAAACTGCATTTACATATAAACCGCTTCCGCCAACCATAACCTGAATGTTATTGGTTTTAAAAAGTTCGTCTAATTTTTGTAAAGCTTCGGTTTCAAAATCACCAACAGAATACTTTTCAAAAATGGATTTATTTTGGATAAAATGATGTTTGGCAGCTTCTAATTCTTCTTTACTTGGAACAGCAGTACCAATTTCCATTTCCTTGAAAAACTGTCGGCTATCACAAGAAATAATATCGCAATTGAAATGTTGTGCCAACTTTATACTTAAAGCGGTTTTTCCTATTGCTGTTGGACCAATTATGGTAATGAGATAATTAGTCATTTTTTAAACTGCTACCACAATTAAAACAATAACTTGCACTTTTAGAATGACCTTCAATACCACAATTTGCACATGGTGTTTTCTTTTGCTTTTTCTCACTTTTTGTACTTTTTAGTGCAATTTCAGAAGTAATAATTCCTGTGGGAACTGCAATTATTCCGTAACCTAAAATCATTACAAAAGAAGCTAGAAATTGTCCTAGTGGTGTAACAGGTGAAATATCTCCGTAACCTACGGTTGTTAAGGTTACAATTGTCCAATAAATACTTGTGGGAATACTTGTAAAACCGTGTTCGGGACCTTCAATAACATACATCAATGAACCAACAAAAACCGTACTGATTAAAACGAAATAAATAAACACAAAAATTCGTCCGCGACTTGCATATAGAGCATCTATTAAGTGAATAGATTGTCCTGTAAAGTGCGGATGATTTAATATTTTAAACAATCGAATTAAACGAAAAGCTCTAACTATTGTTAAAACGCTTGTACCTGTTAAGAAAAGCGATAAATACATAGGTAAAACGGCAATTAAATCGATAATTCCGTAAAAACTAAAAATGTACTTCCAAGGTTTTTTTAATGCTATTATTCTAAAAACATATTCAATAGTAAAGAAAAAAGTGATAATCCATTCAAGTAAAATAATTTCATCGTGATACTTTGTGTCGAAACCTTCAACGGTTTCTAGCATAACTAAAATTACACTTATTAAAATTACACCAAGTAATACTAAATCGAATAACCGACCAGCAGGCGTATTTGTACCATAAATGATGATGTTAATTTTCTGTTGGAGAGATTCCCACTTAGATTTTGTTTCCGTCATAAAACAAAAATAAACATTTAAAACGAAACAACTTTTACTTTGTGTTTCTTCATATAACTTTGAATAATCGTTTTAATATCACGATTGTGTTTCATCGGAATAATTAAATTGCGAAGTACCTCAATGTTTGTAATTTGGTAATTCAAATCGAAGAAACCATAACCTTTATAAACTCCATTTTCGATTAGAACAGCACTTTTTTCTTTTATAGTTCGTCCTCTATCAATAATAACCATATTATTATTTTCAAAAGAATGGTCTTTTATAAACTGATTTACTCTTTCGTTGTAAGAACTTGGCTTTTCTTTATCTATACAAGCTCCAAAACATTGTTTAGTGTCGTATTGAAAGCAACTTTTTTTAGTATCGTATAAGCCATTGATTTTTTGGCATAAATTGTACTTTTCTGTTATTTTGAATAAAAAGTTTTTCCCTTCTTGTAAAGTGCTAAACGAAGTAATTTCCTTTTTTCTTCCGTCTGCTTTCGCAATTTTTAATGAAATGTATCCTTTTTCAGTTTTTTCTTGATACAAAGCCCATTGAAAGATAGTTCTTCGTTGCGAACGATTGTAAATAGGTTTATTTACTTTAATCTCTTCGCTTTCTTTTAAAAGTGCAATTAATTCACTTCCGGTTTCTTCAAAAGTAACCGCAAAAACTTCACGCTGAATTTTTTTACTTTTACTTGAAGTTCCTGTAAAATGTTGGTTAATTCGCTTTTTAATGTTTTTACTTTTTCCAATGTAAATAACATCACCTTTTTCATTATGGATGTAATAAATACCAGTTGAAGTAGGTAAATTTTCGACTATATCTAAAAGTTTTGGCGACATACCCGATTTTGCTTCGGTTTTAATAAAACTCTTTACTATATCTTTTTCCTTATCTTTTGAAAGTAAAAGTTTAAAAAGTTTTACAGTTGCCATAGCATCACCACTTGCTCTATGTCTATCGGCAATAGGAATTCCTAATCCGCGAACTAATTTCCCTAAACTGTACGATTTTTGTCCTGGAATAAGTTTTTTAGCCAATTCAACCGTACAAATTGTTGGTTTTTTAAATTTATAACCTAAACGTTTGTATTCCGTACGAAGTATACGATAATCAAATGAAGAATTATGTGCAACGATGATACAACCTTCGGTAATTTCTATAATACGTTTAGCAACTTCATGAAACTTTGGCGCATTACGTAACATCGCATTGTTAATTCCGGTTAACTTAACAACAAAAGGTTGAATAGGCTTTTCTGGATTGACTAAGCTTATAAATTGATCAACAACTTTTTGTCCATCAAATTTATAAATAGCAATTTCGGTAATACCTTCTTCATTGTATTGACCACCAGTAGTTTCTATGTCGAGTATTGCGTACAAGTATTATTTAGCGTAATTTCTGTTCCCAAATATACTACTTCCTATTCGAACCATAGTACTTCCGCAAGAAATTGCTAATTCATAATCGCCACTCATTCCCATTGAAAGCGTCTTTAATTTGATATTGTCACACTGAGCGGAGTCGAAGTGTCTTTTACATTTCTCAAATAGAGATTTTAAATACTCAAACTCTTTTTTTATTTGGTTTTGATCTTCGGTAAAAGTCGCCATTCCCATTAAACCAACAACGCGTACGTTTTTAAAAACATTGTTGTCACTTCGAGCGGAGTCGAGAAGTTGCTTCAGAATCTCTTCTAATTCTTTTTCATCTAACCCAAACTTTGTTTCTTCATCTGCAATATGAACCTGCAATAAACAATCGATAATGCGATTATTCTTTTTAGCCTGTTTATTAATTTCTTTTAAAAGTTTAAAACTATCAACACCGTGAACTAAAGAAACAAAAGGTGCCATATATTTAACCTTATTGGTTTGAACATGACCAATCATATGCCATTGAATATCTTTTGGCATTTCTTCCCATTTGGCAGTCATTTCCTGAATTTTATTTTCGCCAAAAATGCGCTGTCCAGCTTCATAGGCTTCCATTAAATCAGAAACAGGTTTTGTTTTGGAAACCGCTACTAAGGTGACGTGTTCTGGTAATGAAGATTTTATGTTGTTTAGGTTCTTTTGTATTGACATATTTTTGTTTTTGTCATGCTGAATTTAGTTCAGCATCTTTTTTAAATATTTTTTTAGATTCTGAAACAAGTTCAGAATGACAAGATTGCGTCTATATTCTTTGCTTTATATTTTGTTTTCTTAAAATTAGATTGCTTCGTTCCTCTCAATAACTATAATTCATAAACCACCAAACCACTTCTAAATTTCGGTTCGATGTATGTCGATTTTGGTGGCATAATTAAATTAGCATCAGCGACGGTTTTGATTTCGTTTATATCTGATGGAAATAACATAAATCCAACCGCAAAATCGCCGTTATCAACAGCCGATTTTATTTCGGTAACCGATTCTTTCCCAGAAATATAGTCAATGCGTTCATCATTACGTAAATCGCCAAGATTTAAAATGGGTTGTAAAACGGTATCGTATAAAATTTGAGCATCAAGCTTACTTAAAATAGAATTGTTTACGCTTTTTAATAAAGTGTCTTTAAAAGTAAGTGCGTAAAAATTTCCATCTAAATACATCCCGAATTTTCCTTTTTTAGATGGTTTCCAAAGTTCTTGTTCTTTAAGTTCAATATTAAAGTTTTCTTCTAATTTTTCTAGAAACTCTTCTTTTGTAAAACCGTTTAAATCTCTAATTACTCGGTTAAATTCGTAAATTTTAATGTTACTTTCGGCAATTAGAAAACTTAAAAAGTAATCGAGATTTTTGTTTTTATTGGCTTTTTCTTCTTCACACAAAATTTCAGCCGAAGCACATCTATGATGACCATCGGCAATGTATAAATTAGGAATATTTTCAAAATGCTGCTCGATCCAATCGATATCACTTTCGGTATCAATTTTCCACAATGTATGAACTTCTTTTGTCGTTGAAGAAAAAGAATATAATGGTTCGGCTTTCTTTTTTAAGTTAATCCAAGTGTTAATTTCAGTACTATCTGGATACGTGATTAAAACAGGTTCGGTATTAATTCTGGTTTGCTTAAGATAATCTTTAAATAAATCTACTCGATATTGTAAAGTATCTTCGTGCTTTTTAATGTGATTATTTTGATAATCATTAACAGAAGTTGCTGCTAAAATTCCAGTAAAACTATTGGATTTGTTTTTGATTTCGTATAAATAGAAAATAGGTTTTTCTTCAGTGATAAAAATATTTTCTTTTTTAAAATCTTGATATTTTAATGCAACTCCTTTAAAGCGTTTGTCAAAACTTATTCGTTGTGCATTGGTATAAGCAGGATGAATAACATGTAAAAAAGAATACGGATTAAAATTCAACCAAGCCGCTAATTCAGCTTGCGAGTAATCTTCGTAATTTCTACACGTTACAAGAGCAACTTTATCTTTTGCTGGACGAACCGCTTTAAAAGGAATTATTTTGGCCATTTTTTTGAGTGATAAGTAAAGAGTGAATAGTAATTAGTAATACCAAAAACTATTCACTAATAACTTTTACTATTTTTAAATTGAGAAGCTACTTTTTCTGCTTTTTTACTTTCAGAATAATCGTAGAAACCTTCACCAGATTTTACGCCTAATTTTCCTGCCATAACCATGTTTACTAATAACGGACATGGCGCATATTTAGGGTTTTTAAATCCGTCGTACATTACGTTTAAAATTGACAAGCAAACATCTAAACCAATAAAATCTGCTAATTGTAAAGGTCCCATTGGATGAGCCATTCCTAATTTCATTACGGTATCAATTTCTTCAACTCCAGCAACTCCGTTGTATAAAGTTTCGATTGATTCGTTAATCATTGGCATTAAAATTCTATTGGCAACAAATCCAGGATAATCGTTAACTTCTGTTGGAACTTTTCCTAGTTTAACCGATAAATCCATAATGGTTTTCGTAACTTCATCTGATGTATTATAACCACGAATGATTTCAACCAATTTCATAATTGGTACTGGATTCATAAAGTGCATTCCGATAACTCTTTCTGGTGATTTTGTAACCGCTGCAATTTGTGTAATCGAAATCGATGAAGTATTTGTTGCTAGAATAGCGTTATCATCACAAACATCGCTTAATTGTTTGAAGATTTTTAATTTTAAATCTACATTTTCAGTTGCAGCTTCAACTACTAAATCACAACCTACAACGCCATCTTTAACATCGGTATAAGTAATAATGTTTGAAATAGTTTTTAGCTTATCATCTTCGGTAATTTTTCCTTTCGCTACCATTCTGTCTAAGTTTGTAGCAATCGTTTTCATACCTCTTTCGATAGCGGCTTCTGAAATGTCGATTAATTTTACTGTAAATCCTGATTGCGCAAACGTATGAGCAATTCCGTTACCCATTGTTCCTGCACCTATAACTGCGATTGTATTCATTATATATTTTATTTAGTTTTTTTATGTTCAATCTTGTTTAAAGAATTGTTTAAAGTTATTTTAACTTTTTAACCAATTAAACCTTAAACTTTTTAAACTATTTTCTATTTTCCATCGAATCAATAATCATATACGCTACACGTAATGCTTCCGTTCCATCTTCTAAAGTAACAATAGGAGTAGTGTTATTATTAATAGCATCAGCAAATGTTTCTAACTCGTCTAAAATAGCATTGTTAGCTTCCACAGCTGGATTATCAAAATAGATTTGTTTTTTTGCGCCTTCGGCATTTTGTAAAATCATATCAAAATCACCAGGAATTTCTGGAGCATCTTTCATTTTTACGACTTCGCAAATTTTCTCTAAATAGTCAACAGAGATGTAAGCATCTTTTTGAAAGAAACGTGATTTACGCATGTTTTTCATTGAAATTCGGCTTGAAGTAACATTAGCAACACAACCATTTTCAAATTCTATACGCGCATTACAAATATCTGGAGAATCTGAAATTACAGCAACACCACTTGCGTTAACCGATTTTACTTTCGATTTAACTACACTCAAAATAGCATCGATATCGTGAATCATTAAGTCCAAAACAACTGGAACATCAGTTCCTCTTGGGTTGAATTCTGCTAAACGATGCGTTTCGATAAACATTGGACTTTCAATCTTATCTTTAACTGCTGTAAATGCTGGATTGAAGCGTTCTACATGACCAACTTGTCCTTTCACGTTGTATTCTTTTGCTAAAGCAATAATTTCTTCGGCTTCTTCAACAGTGTTTGAAATAGGTTTTTCAATAAAAATATGTTTTCCAGCTTTGATAACTTCTAGAGCACAATCGTGATGAGAAAGTGTCGGCGTTACAATATCGACAACATCAACAGCAGCAATTAATTCGGCAATTGAATTGAATTTGGTATAGCCAAATTCTTTAGCAACTTTGTTAGCATTTTCCTCAAAAGGATCGTAAAAACCTACTAATTCGTATTTTGAAGATTGATTTAATAAACGTAAATGTATTTTTCCTAAGTGACCAGCACCTAGAACACCAACTTTAAGCATATAGAAATGTTTTGAACAAAAATAGTTTAAAAAGTCGAAAAGGAAAAGTCAAACGCCTGAAAGTTAGGGGCAGACTTTTTTAATTCTAATTTGAGTGAATTAAAACGCTTGATTTTTTAAAAATTCCTCTTAATTTTACCTTCACAAAGAAAACTTCAATTGAAAGATACAGCCAAACATCAAGGACTTAGAAGAAAATTAGTTGAACTTTTAGAACAAAAAGGAATAACTGATAAAAATGTGCTAAATGCAATTAACAAAATTCCGAGGCATAATTTTATGGAATCTACTTTTGAAGGTTTTGCTTATCAAGATAAAGCGTTTCCTATAGCTGCCGGACAAACCATTTCGCAACCTTATACAGTTGCATTTCAAAGTCAGCTTTTAGAAGTAAAAAAAGGTGATAAAATTTTAGAAATAGGAACAGGAAGTGGTTATCAATGTGCTGTGTTATGCTTAATGGGAGCAACAGTTTATTCTATTGAAAGACAAAATGAGTTGTTTAAAAAAACATCTTTATTATTACCGAAATTAGGAATTCGTCCGAAAAAGTTAATTTTTGGAGATGGTTATAAAGGTTACGAAACAGAAGCTCCTTATGACAGTATTATTGTTACTGCTGGTGCGCCTTTTATTCCTGAATCATTGTTAGGACAATTAAAAGTAGGAGGAAGGTTAGTTATTCCACTAGGTGAAAATGAACAGATTATGACGCTTTTAATTCGTAAAAACGAAACACAATTTGAGAAACATGAATTTGGAGAGTTTCGATTTGTACCACTTTTAGAAGATAAAAATTAGTATTGGGTAAATGGCGAAAGGTAAAGGTAACCGATTATTTTAATCCTGTTAATTTCTGTTTTAAAATTTCGATTTCATCTAGAATAGAAGTGATTTCTTTTTCTTTAGATTTTGGACTGACTTCAATGCCTTTTTCTTGTAAAATCTCTGTTATTGCTTGAATAGCAAACGGATTTAAATCCAAATTTTTATCTAATTTGACTTTGTACCAAGCTACTAATAGTTGTTTTAAATCTATTTCTAATAAACGTGCTAAAGTTTGTACTTGCTTTTTTGTTGGAATACGATGTCCGTTTTCAAATTTACTAATTAAGGCCTGGTCAATTTGAGCTAATTCGCCAAGTTTTCTTATTGAAAAACCTTTAGCTTCACGACCATTTTTTAGTAAATCTTTCATTAAAAGCGCTTTTTAATTCGGTCTAACTCACGTTTGTTATCACGATCCTTTATCGTTTCACGTTTATCGTAATTCTTTTTACCACGACAAAGTGCAATATCTAGTTTAGCCAAACCTTTTTCGTTTGTAAATAAACGCAATGGAATTACCGTTAAACCTTTATTTTGCAAATCTTTTTCAAGCTTACGCAATTCTCTTTTGTTTAATAATAGTTTACGTTCACTTTTTGCTTTATGATTATAGTGATTTCCGTATAAATATTCTTCGATGTGAGAATTAATTACAAATAATTCGCCATTATGAAATTCGCAGAAACTTTCAGCAATAGAAGCTTTACCTAATCGGATTGATTTAATTTCTGTTCCTGTAAGTACAATTCCAGCTGTGTATTTGTCTAAAATTTCGTAATCGAATTTAGCTCTTTTATTAAGTATGTTAACGGTTTTTTGCATAAGAAGGCAAATTTAAGCAAAAACCTTTAATTTTTTTACCATCATTTTTACAACAATGATTTTAATCAGTTTTTACCTCAGAAATGAGAAGTAATTTTGAATCATAATTTTAAATAATTCATAAGATGAAAAAAATATTTTTAACTGTTTTATCGGTTTTTGCATTAACATCGGTTTTTGCACAAGAGAATGAAGAAACTCAAAGCGAAAGTTTTAAAAAGTGGCAAGTAAGATTAAGAGGAGTTGGAGTAATTCCTAATGAAGAAGCTAATATCGGAATTATTGGTGGAGATGTTAACATTTCAAATTCATTTATTCCAGAATTAGATTTTACTTATTTTTTTACAGAGCATTTTGCTGCAGAATTAATTTTAGGAACAACTAAACACGATGTACAAGCAGTTGAAACAGCTGCAGGTAATGTAGATTTAGGAAGTGTTTGGTTATTACCTCCAACATTAACTGCTCAATATCATTTTTATGCAAGTAAAAATAAAGTTTTCAAACCTTATATTGGAGCTGGTGTAAATTATACTTTGTTTTACAATGTAGAATCAGGTGCAGTTGCTGATGTAGAGTATGATAATGCAGTAGGTTTTGCAGCTCAATTAGGTTTTGATTTAATGATTGATGATACATTTTTTGTTAATGTTGATGCAAAACGATTATTCTTAAAAACAGATGTAACTGTTGATGCTTCTAATTTAGCTCCAGATTTAAGTATTCCTGCTGAAGTAGATATAAATCCTTGGCTATTAGGAATCGGATTTGGAATGAAGTTTTAACATTGTTAATTGTTTAGTTTTGTGAAAAGTTACTCTTTGGAGTAACTTTTTTTATTTAAATGAAATAATTTTATTAAATTTATATAAACTAACCAATTAATTAATAAGATGACAGCTAATTTTCAAATAATTGATAAAGAAGATGTTGGTTCATTATCATTTCCCCAAGAAGAAGTTTTACAAGAAAATTTTGAAATTCAACAACGAAAAACAGACTTAGAACGAGCTCTAACTTTAGGAAATCTAGAGCATCTAAAAATGAAAATTTACTTTGAGGATGACTCATGTGGACACGTTGTTGAAACTACTGTTTGGGGAGTAACTTCAGATAGGATAATTTTAAAACAAGGAACAGTTATTCCTATAAACCGAATTCACAAAATAATTTAATAAGTTTTTTTATTTTAAATCAACATAATCTGATAGTAAAAGTGCCCGATTTAAAAATCGGGTACTTTTAGTTTATTAGTAATAAAACTACATAAAGCTGTATAACGTTTAATTTATTTTTTTAAAGATAAAATAACAGGAGTTTAACAACATTAAGAGCACCTGTTTAACAGCAAAAGTTAAGCGTAAGCTGTAAATTTGTTGTACTTGAAAAATCAAGGTGTTATTAATAGATTAAAATAGAAAAAAATAGTGGTCAACGAGGATGTAATGTAGAACAAAAAAGGCTTGGAAATTGTTCCAAGCCTTTTTTAACAAACTAATCAAATCTAATAATATAAAAAAAACTACTTTTATTCTTGATTTCTAAAAACCAATTTTCCATCAAAACTATCTAGTAAGATAATGCTATCAGTTGTTACTTTTCCAGATAAAATTTCTTTAGATAGTTCGTTTAAAACCTCTCTTTGAATTACTCGTTTTACTGGTCTTGCTCCAAACTCTGGATCGTAACCTTTTGTGGCTAAATAATCGATTGCCTCTGGAGTTGCGTCCATTGTAATGTGTTGGTGTGCTAACATTTTAGTAACACTTTTTAATTGTAAACCAACAATTTGTTTAATATTCGCTTGTGTAAGCGGAGTAAACATTACAATCTCATCAATACGATTAATAAACTCAGGTCGAACCGTTTGTTTTAATAATCCAAGAACTTCTACTTTTGCAGCTTCAGATGCAGCTTCAACACTTCCTTTCAAGTTTTCAAATTTTTCTTGAATAATATGACTTCCCATATTGGATGTCATAATAATGATAGTGTTTTTAAAATCGGCTACTCGACCTTTATTATCTGTTAAGCGACCTTCATCTAAAACTTGTAACAAAATATTAAAAGTATCTGGATGTGCTTTTTCGATTTCGTCCAACAATACAACAGAATATGGCTTTCTACGAACCGCTTCGGTTAATTGTCCGCCTTCATCATAACCAACATATCCTGGAGGTGCACCAACTAAACGACTTACGCTATGACGCTCTTGATATTCACTCATGTCGATTCGTGTAATAGCATTTTCATCATCGAAAAGATATTCTGCTAATGCTTTAGCTAATTCGGTTTTACCAACACCAGTTGTTCCTAAGAATAGGAAAGAACCAATTGGTTTTTTTGCATCTTGTAAACCAGCGCGACTTCTACGAACAGCATCACTAATTGCTTCAATAGCTTCTTCTTGACCTACAACGCGTTTGTGTAATTCGTCTTCTAATTTCAATAATTTTTCGCGTTCGCTTTGAAGCATTTTAGTTACTGGAATTCCAGTCCATTTCGCTACAACTTCTGCAATATCGTCGTGTGTTACTTCTTCTTTTATAAGAGAATGTCCTTGTTGGTTTTCTTGTAACTCTTTCTGATATTTTTCTAAACTTTCTTGTGCTTCTTTAATTTTTCCGTAACGAATTTCAGCTACTTTTCCATAATTACCTTCTCTTTCAGCTTGTTCGGCTTCTAATTTGAAATCTTCTATGTTTTGTTTTGCATTTTGAATATTTTCTACAATATCTTTTTCCGATTTCCATTGTGCGAAAATTTCGTTTCGTTCTTCTTTTAAATTCGCCAATTCAAGATTTAACGATTTCAGTTTTACATCATCGTTCTCACGTTTAATCGCTTCAATCTCAATTTCTAACTGCATGATTTTACGATCTAAAACATCTAATTCTTCTGGTTTCGAATTGATTTCCATACGCAATTTAGAAGCCGCTTCATCCATTAAGTCAATGGCTTTATCCGGAAGAAAACGATTGGTAATATAACGTTGCGATAGTTCAACAGCTGCTATAATGGCATCATCTTTAATACGAACTTTGTGATGTGTTTCGTATTTTTCCTTAATACCACGTAAAATTGAAATTGCACTTTCGGTATCAGGTTCATCAACTATTACTTTTTGGAAACGTCTTTCTAACGCTTTATCTTTTTCAAAATACTTTTGGTATTCATCTAAAGTTGTCGCACCAATTGCTCTTAGTTCTCCACGAGCTAAAGCTGGTTTTAAAATGTTTGCTGCATCCATTGCACCTTCGCCACCACCAGCACCAACTAATGTGTGAATTTCGTCAATGAATAACACAATTTCTCCATCGCCAGAAGTAACTTCTTTTACAACAGATTTTAAACGTTCTTCAAATTCACCTTTGTATTTTGCACCTGCAATAAGCGCTCCCATATCTAAAGAATAAATAATTTTATCTTTTAAGTTTTCAGGAACATCTCCAGCAATAATTCTATGCGCTAAACCTTCTGCAATAGCTGTTTTACCAACACCAGGTTCACCAATTAACATAGGATTGTTTTTTGTTCTACGTGTTAATATTTGTAAAACCCTACGAATTTCTTCATCACGACCAATAACAGGGTCTAATTTTCCAGTTCTTGCTAATTCACAAAGGTTTTTTGCATATTTATTTAATGCATTATACGTTTCTTCAGCAGAAGCAGAGGTTACACGTTCGCCTTTGCGCAATTCAGCAATGGCAGCTTCTAATCCTTTTTCGGTTACACCTTGATCTTTTAAGATTTGTGCAACTTTGCTCTTCGATTTAAAAATTGCTAAAATTAAATGTTCGATTGAAACATATTCGTCATTCATTTTTTTAGCAATAATGTTAGCTTCTGTTAAAGTAGAGCCAGCGTCACGAGAAAGCATAATTTCTCCACCACTAACTTTTGGAAAACTTTGTAAAGTGCTGTCTAAAATTTGTTTAAATAAGTCAACATTTACATTTAATTTTTTCAAAAGAAACGGCGTAACATTTTCATCAACTTCTAAAATACCTTTAAAAATGTGTTCGTTTTCTAGTTGTTGATGTCCGAAACCTTGCGCAATTTGTTGTGCTTGTTGTAAGGCTTCTTGCGATTTAATAGTTAAGTTTTTTAAATTCATATATAAAATTCTCCTTTCAAGTTATTATTAAGTTGTTTTACTAACTTTGCATAGCATAAGTCAATTTATGTTCCAATGTAAAAATTAAGACAAAATGACTGATTTTAAGAGTTTTATAATTTATAGTTCGGTCAAAATGTCGTAAAATCTGACAAAAGATGGGTTTTTTTGATAAAATATTTGGTGGTGAGAATAGCGAAATGAATTCAAATGTAAATTGGATTCCATTAACGGAAATTTCTCAATTAGATGAAATTGTAGAAAATTCGAATAATAAAACTATCGGAATTTTTAAACATAGCACACGTTGTAGTATTAGTCGATTTGCTTTAAAGCAATTTGAAAACGAATATAATTTAGAAGATACAATAGATTTATATTTCCTTGATTTATTAAATCATCGCGATATTTCAAATGAAATAGCAAATCGTTTTCAAGTAATGCATCAATCGCCGCAATTAATTCTAGTTAAAAATGGAGTAGCGGTTTATGATGATTCACACAGCGATATTCAAGCTGAGGTTTTAGAAAAATATGTGTAAAAAAAGCAACTCATTTGAGTTGCTTTTTTTGTTTATCTTCTAAATTTATTATTGGTAATAATACTTTTTAGTTTGGCTTTTAAATCTTCACCAGTATCAAATATCATTTGTTCGTTTGTAGGAAAAGCAACAGCTCTTCTGTCGAAATATTGGTAATATGTTTCTTCGCAAGCGCGTTTATCTCCATTGTAATTTGCGTAGATATATTCAAAAACAAACTCACTTGCTAAAGGGAAAGTTTCAATTAACTGATTACTTCTGAAATCGATATAATCCACTTTTGCTGTTACTTGGCAAGATTTAAATTGCGTAAATTCATAAATACTTACAGAAATAGTTTTGAATTTATCTACTTTAATAGGATTTCCTAAACTGTCTTTTACAATATTTCCGTTAGTATCATAAAGATTTTTTACACCGTCTTTAATTTGTTTTTCCTTAATAAATTGTTTTTCGCGAACTTGTTCCGGCGACATATTAATTTGGCGAAAATTTACAATCATTCCGTAATCATAGTTTACACTTTTTTGACGATTGTTGTGGTAAACTGTCCATTTATCGTTTAATCCGTACGTACTAAAATCTAATAAATCGTCTTGTAAACGTTGAGGAATCACCATTCCTGTTTCATTTTTAGTGTAAACGTGAACGAAATCGGTTCCTTTAAATTGAGCTTCATCCATTAACGAACGCACATCTTGATAGTTAGGATTCAATTGGTCTAAATAACGTAAATCATCAAAAGCTTGACGAAAATCCATTTTATTATTAGATCTCATCAAGTTTTTAGCGTTGCTATATAAATATCCCGATAAATTATTTTTACTCGTAACAATTTCGTCATTGTAATTATCTAGAGGAAAAATAGCATTTCTTCCTTCGTTATGTAACGGTAACGGAAGTAATGGTTTTATTTTCTGTTGGCGATTACGCAATTGGTTATACAAATTGAAAATTCGCTCATAATTAGCTGGATTATTTTCTCTTTGCAATAACTTAATCGATTCTAAATCTCTTGTTTTTGCTTTAGCAAAAGCTTCTTCAAGTAAATAAACGTAATCTTGTTTACCTTTTGCAGTTTTATTTGTGCGTAAAGCATTTACAGCTTTATCGATTGCTGCGTCGTAGTTTCCAGAATTTAGATAAGATTCGGTTTTTTTTACGCCACTACAAGAAAATAGTAATGTAGCGCATAAAATGATTAGGGTAATTTTCCTCATAAATGAATGATTTTGGCAAAGATATAATTTTTTTAAACCTAGCAATATTTAGATTTTTATATCTTTTGTTTTTTAAATTTCGGGAGTAAAAAACAAAAAGAATGCCAATTTCTTTTGCATAAAAAAACTCTAAACTATGTTTAGAGTTTTTTTAATTATAAATATGATTTTTTTATTTTATCTCAACAGCAGGAAGAAGTTTTGAAGAACATTCTCCAAATCCAATTCTTACATCATTATTTTTACAGAAACCTCTCATAATAACAGTATCATTATCATTAATGAATTTACGTTCTGAACCGTCATTCATTGTAATTGGATTCTTTCCACCCCAAGTTAATTCAAGCATTGAACCAAAACTATCTTCCGTAGGTCCAGAAATAGTTCCACTTCCCATCATATCTCCAGAGTTTACACGACAACCGTTAACTGTATGATGTGTTAATTGTTGCGCCATTGACCAATACATATATTTGAAATTAGAACGAGAAATTACCTTTTCTTCAGCTTGTTCAGGTTTTAAGCCAACTTCTAAATTTATATCAAAAGCATGACTTCCTTCTTGTTGTAAATAAGGTAGAGGAGAAGGACTTTGTTCAGGTCCACTAACTCTAAAAGGTTCAAGGGCATCCATAGTTACAATCCATGGAGAAATTGTAGAGGCAAAATTCTTTGCTAAAAATGGTCCTAATGGAACATATTCCCATTTTTGAATATCACGCGCACTCCAATCATTAAATAAAACCATTCCGAAGATATAATCTTCAGCTTCTTTAATTGGAATAGGTTCGCCCATTAAATTAGCATCAGTAGTAATAAAAGCAGTTTCTAATTCAAAATCAACTCTTTGCGATGGTCCAAAAACAGGTTGTGTTTCACCTAAAGGCAACGTTTGTCCGTTTGGTCTTCTTACAGGAACACCACTAGGAACAATTGTAGAACTTCTACCATGATAACCAACAGGAATGTGTAACCAGTTTGGCAATAAAGCATTTTCAGGATCACGGAACATTTTTCCTACGTTAGTTGCGTGTTCTTTACTACTGTAGAAATCCGTGTAATCACCAATTTGTACAGGCAATAACATTTCAATTTCAGAAACATCAAAAAGAATAATTTCTCTGTGTTCTTGGTTATCTCTTAATTTTGGATTTTCAGCATCAAATAATTCAGCTAATCTATTACGAACTAAACGCCAAGTTTTCTTTCCATCAGAAATAAAATCGTTTAGTGTATCTTGCATGAACATATCATCAGTCAACTCAATTCCATCGAAATAATGCATACGTTGTAATGCACCCATATCGATAGCTGTATTTCCTATTCTTGTTCCAATTGTTATATCGTCATTTTTAGTTATAAAAACTCCAAAAGGAATATTTTGAATAGGAAAATCACTATTTTCAGGAACTGAAATCCAAGATTTTCTATTTGGGTCGTTTGCTATATTTGGCATAATAGTATGTGTTAGTTTGTTGTTGAAAAATTAAGAACCAAATATAAACTTTACCGCTTATTTAACAAACCTTTTTTGTAATTTTGACCAAATTTTAACGAATTACTAAAGAAATGCGACGCGACGAACAAATTTTTGATTTAATTCTTGACGAACAAGATAGACAACAACACGGAATTGAACTAATTGCTTCTGAAAACTTTGTAAGCGAACAAGTGATGGAAGCTGCGGGTTCATGTTTAACAAATAAATATGCTGAAGGTTATCCTGGAAAAAGATATTACGGAGGATGTGAAGTTGTAGATGTAGTGGAACAAATCGCTATTGATAGAGCGAAAGCTTTATTTGGTGCTGAATATGTTAATGTTCAGCCACATTCTGGATCTCAAGCAAACACGGCTGTTTTTGCGGCTTGTTTACAACCTGGAGATAAAATTTTAGGTTTCGATTTATCTCATGGTGGACATTTAACTCATGGTTCTCCAGTAAATTTTTCAGGAAAATTATACAATCCTGTTTTTTACGGAGTAGATAAGGAAACTGGAAAATTAAATTATGATAAAATTCAAGAAATTGCTTTAGCAGAAAAACCTAAGTTAATTATTGCTGGTGCTTCGGCTTATTCTCGCGATATGGATTTTAAACGTTTTAGAGAAATTGCAGATAGCGTAAATGCTATTTTATTAGCAGATATTTCACATCCAGCTGGTTTAATTGCTAAGGGTTTATTAAGTGATCCAATTCCGCATTGTCATATTGTAACAACTACAACTCATAAGACTTTAAGAGGACCAAGAGGAGGAATGATTATGATGGGAAAAGATTTTGAAAATCCTTGGGGATTAAAAACGCCAAAAGGAGTTACGAGAATGATGAGCCATGTTTTAGATATGTCTGTTTTTCCTGGAAATCAAGGCGGACCATTAATGCATATTATTGCTGCTAAAGCAGTTGCTTTTGGTGAAGCTTTAACTGATAATTTCTTTAATTATACAATGCAAGTTCAAAAGAATGCAAAAGCTATGGCTGAAGCATTTGTAAAAAGAGGTTATAATATCATTTCTGAAGGAACAGATAATCACATGATGTTAATTGATTTACGAAATAAAAATATCACTGGTAAAGAAGCTGAAAATGCATTAGTAAAAGCCGAAATTACAGTGAATAAAAACATGGTTCCTTTTGATGATAAATCTCCATTTGTAACTTCAGGTATTCGAGTAGGAACGCCTGCAATTACTACGCGTGGTTTGGTAGAAGAAGATATGGAAACGATTGTTGATTTTATCGATAAAGTTATTGTAGATTTTGAAAACGATAACTTGTTAGAAGAAATTGCAGATGAAGTAAATCAGTTTATAGCTGATAAACCGATGTTTGTTTTTTAGTTTGAGTGATTAAGTAAAAAAAACCGAAGCAATGCTTCGGTTTTTTTTATTTATTTTAAAATGTGAATATTATAAATTCATAATTATTTTCCGTCTCT
The DNA here is from genome assembly GCA_030431055.1 of Bacteroidia bacterium. Taxonomy (GTDB): domain Bacteria; phylum Bacteroidota; class Bacteroidia; order Flavobacteriales; family Flavobacteriaceae; genus Flavobacterium. The sequence goes on from JAUIJA010000005.1 coordinate 118,061, forward strand.
ATCAACTTTTATTTTTTCAGGACGATTTGCTAATTCCCAAGCAACTAAAAAAGCTAATTGAGCTCTTTTTGTTAAAGCATCATATTCAATTTTATCTGGTGTGTCTGTTGGCATATGATAATCAGCATGAATTCCGTTAAAATAAAAGATAGAAGGAATTCCGTGTTTTGCAAAGTTATAATGATCTGAACGATAGTAAATTCTTTCTGGATCATTTCTGTCATTGTATTTATAATCCAATTCCATTTTTGTGTATTTTTCGTTCATCGCTTCATTAATTTCATGAAGTTCAGTACTTAATCTATCCGAACCAATTACATAAATATAATTGTTAGTATCTGGATGTAAAGTATCTCTTCTTCCAATCATATCAATATTAATGTCAGCAACTGTGTTTTCTAAAGGAAATAAGGGATTTTCAGAATAATAACGCGAACCATGAAGTCCGTGTTCTTCTCCCGTAACATGTAAAAATAAAATAGAACGTTTTGGTTTAAAACCATCATTTGCTGCTAATTTAAAAGCTTCAGATATTTCTAAAAGAGAAACAGTTCCAGAACCATCGTCATCAGCACCATTATAAACTTCTCCATTTTTCATTCCTACGTGATCGTAATGTGCAGAAACAACAACAATTTCTTCTGGTTTTTCAGAACCTTCTATGAAAGCCCAAATATTTTCAGAATCAGGTAGTTTTGGAGCAAATCCTCTAGCCATAAATTCAGAAGGTACTTTTTGATACCAACCATTAGCTTTTTCTGGATAACTGATATTGTTTTTCTCGTACTGAGAAATTAAATATTTTCCAGCATTTTTCTGTCCTTCAGTTCCAGTATCTCTACCTTCATTTTCATCAGAAGCAACAATGTATAAATGCGTTTTTAATTCATCAGCAGTAATAGTGTTCATGTACTTAGAAACATCTGCTTGCTTTTGTGATTTTGTAGAGGAACAACTTATTAAAAGTGATGTTAATGCTACAAGAGAAAAAATCTTTTTATTCATTTCTGTTTTTTTTAGAATGTACTAAAATAAAGAATTATTTTTTTAAAAATGATATTTTGAAATTATTACTTCTTTTTTAACAAAATTATTTTGAAAACCTAATAATATTTGCAATATTTGAAAATTGTGAATAAATTGTTAAAAATCGTTAAAACGTTATAAAAAAACGATTTAAAGTATTAAAAAAAGTAATAATATGAAAATAAAAACTACACTTGCTTTGTTAATTTTAGTATCAATTTCATTGTTGAGTTTTTCTGTTAAAACACAAAATAACTATAGTGAAGAAATGAAATATGATTGTTTAAGAACTTATTCAAATCAACAAATAGAGAAATTTGTTAGAGAAGTTTTTGTAGAACATGCAGATGAATTGGTCTTAAACTCAAAATCGAGTAGATTAAAACTTTTTAAAGAATTTTTATCACGTTTTGAAATCGAATATCACCCAGAATTTAGAGGTAAAGGCTTTAAAAAGCTGGCCGAAGTTGATTTAAACAATAAATATAATAAAAATCTAAAAAGAGATTTAGTAATGGATGTTGAAACTTTCAATCCGTTAAAATATCATTTTCAAATGTTTTCTAAAAAAAGACAATTTTTCAGATTTAAAGAGACAGATTATATAATCATAATAGACCCAATACAATAATACCACCTATATGAGAAAAATTTTACTAACCTTACTTTTTTTATTTAGTGCAACAGTTTTAGCACAAAATTATAATATGCAAAATGGTTCCTTTACTACATGTTCAGGAACATTTTATGATTCTGGAGGTAATGGAGGAAGTTATTCTACAAGTGAAAACTATGAAATCACTTTTTGTCCATCTACACCAGGAACATATATTCAATTAGAGTTCTTGTCATGGAATGTTGAGGGAGAACCTTTTGATTTTATGACCATTTATAGTGGTAATGGTACAGGAGGACCAGTAATAGGAACATATGGTGATACTTCACCTGTGGCAGGAGGAGGATGTTCAACATTAACTAATTATATTGCTTCAAGCGATGCCTCGGGATGTATTACCATTACTTTTGAATCTGATACAAGTTTGCAATATGGAGGCTGGGAAGCAACTATATCTTGTACAACAACTGCAGGCGGAGATCCTATCACTGGTGGCTCAACCCCTCCAGATAACGCAGTGTGTTCTGGAGCTAATGCTTTTTGCGCAGACGCAGGACCACTAGAATTTCCAAATGTAAGTGATGATGATTGTGTTGCTGATGCTCCTGCTATCGTTGTGTCTAATACTTGTTTAGGTTCTGCTCCTAACCCTGCTTGGTATTTCTTAGAAATTGACACACCAGGAGATGTAAATCTTTTAATAGAGCAAACAACAGGTCCAGGAGGTACAGGTACAGGCTTAGATGTAGATTTTGCATTATGGGGACCATTCACTACTGCTTCTGATGCTTGTTTGGATTTTACACAAGGTAGTTGTACTGCTACTCACAATTGTTCTGGAAATGTGGTTGATTGTAGTTATAGTATAGCTGCCGTTGAAACAGCAACAATACCAGGTGCTCAAGTTGGTGAGGTATATATGGTATTAATAACAAATTTTAATGGAGACGCTGGTTATATAACGATGACACAAACAAACGCAGGTAATGCAGGCGCAGGTTCAACCGATTGTTCTATTGTTTGTCCAGTAAGTACTGGTTTTGATCCTACTTGTGGAGGTTCAGATGGTTATATTGTAATTTCAGGACTTGATCCAAGTACTTCTTATACGATTGATTACCTTGATGATGGAACTCCAGTTTCGGTAAACTTAACAAGTGATACTTCAGGGGAAGTTTCTATAACAGGTTTAGACGCAGGGAATTATACTAATATTGTAACTGATTTTTCAGGTTGTGAAGCAGCATATACTAGTGTAACTCTAGTAAGTTCATCTGGTACTCAAGCAACTTTTAATGCTATTCCAACTCAATGTGCAGGAGGCGTAAATCCATTACCATCGACATCCTTAGAAGGATGGAGTGGAAGCTGGAGTCCAGCCTTTGATGCGAACAATTCAGGTAATTATGTGTTTACACCAGATACGAGTGTTGCAGGCCAAGAATGTGCTTTGCCATCGAATCCTATAGCTGTAACGATAACACCAACAACGCAATCGACTTTTAATGCAATACCGGCACAATGTGCAGGTGGTTCGAATCCATTACCTGCTACTTCATTAGAAGGGTTTACAGGTTCATGGAGTCCAGCCTTTGATGCGAACAATTCAGGTAGTTATGTGTTTACACCAGATACGAGTGTAGCTGGTCAAGAATGTGCTTTGCCTTCGAGTGCAGTAGCAGTAACAATTACACTAAACGTACAAGCGACCTTTAATGCTATCCCAGCGCAATGTGCAGGCGGTTCAAATCCATTACCAGCAACATCGTTAGAAGGATTTACAGGAACATGGAGTCCTACTTTTGATGCGAATAATTCAGGTAGTTATGTGTTTACCCCAGACACGAGTGTAGCCGGTCAAGAATGTGCTCTACTATCAGATCCTGTAGCGATAACGATAACACCAAATGTGCAAGCGACTTTTAATGCTATCCCAGCGCAATGTGCAGGTGGTTCAAATCCATTACCATCGACATCGTTAGAAGGATTTACAGGAACATGGAGTCCAGCCTTTGATGCGAATAATAGTGGAAGTTATGTATTTACACCAGATACGAGTGTAGCGGGTCAAGAATGTGCTTTGCCTTCGAATGCAGTAACGGTAACAATAACACCAAATGTGCAAGCGACTTTTAATGCGATAGAAACGCAGTGTGCAGGTGGTTCAAACCCATTACCAGCAACTTCATTGGAAGGTTGGAGTGGAAGTTGGAGTCCAGCGTTTGATACTAATAATTCAGGGAGCTATGTATTTACACCAGATACGAGTGTAGCGGGACAAGAATGTGCTCTACCATCAGATCCTGTAGCGATAACGATAACACCAAATGTTCAAGCGACTTTTAATGCTGTTCCAGCCCAATGTGCAGGTGGTTCGAATCCATTGCCAGCAAATTCATTAGAAGGGTTTACAGGTTCATGGAGTCCAGCCTTTGATGCAAACAATTCAGGTAATTATGTGTTTACTCCCGATACGAGTGTTGCAGGTCAAGAATGTGCATTGCCATCTAATCCTGTAGCAGTAACGATAACGCCAAACGTTCAAGCGACCTTTAATGCTATCCCAGCACAATGTGCAGGTGGTTCAAATCCATTATCAGCTACATCGTTAGAAGGGTTTACAGGAACATGGAGTCCGGCTTTTGATGCGAATAATTCAGGAAGTTATGTGTTTACACCAGATACGAGTGTTGCAGGTCAAGAATGTGCTTTACCATCGACAGTAGCGGTAACAATCACGGCAAATGCCCAAGCGACTTTTAATGCTATTCCAACACAATGTGCAGGCGGTTCAAATCCATTACCAGCAACATCTTTAGAAGGTTGGAGTGGAAGCTGGAGTCCAGCGTTTGATGCGAATAATTCAGGAAGTTATGTATTTACCCCAGATACGAGTGTTGCAGGTCAAGAATGTGCTTTACCATCAAATGCAGTAGCGGTAACGATAACATCAGCAGCTCAAGCGACTTTTAATGCTATTCCAGCCCAATGTGCAGGAGGCGCAAATCCATTACCAGCAACATCTTTAGAAGGTTGGAGTGGAAGTTGGAGTCCAGCATTTGATGCGAATAATTCAGGAAGTTATGTATTTACACCAGATACAAGTGTTGCGGGACAAGAATGTGCTTTACCATCAAATGCAGTAGTAGTAACAATTACACCAAACGTACAAGCGACTTTTAATGCTATTCCAGCACAGTGTGCAGGCGGTTCAAACCCATTACCAGCAACATCTTTAGAAGGTTGGAGTGGAAGTTGGAGTCCAGCATTTGATGCGAATAATTCAGGAAGTTATGTATTTACACCAGATACAAGTGTAGCGGGACAAGAATGTGCTTTGCCGTCAAATTCAGTATCAGTAATGATATCAATTCCACATACAGCAAATATTTCTTATAATGAATCGTCATATTGTATTTCTCATGGTATAGTTGACGTTAATTTTTCTGGAACAGGTTCAGATGGAACTTACTCAGCAATGCCAGTTGGTTTAGATATTGATGTTAATACAGGTCAAGTTAATACGGTAAATAGTGTTGCTGGAGAAGTTTATACTGTTGAATATGAAGTGCCATCAAATGGAGCATGTCCTTCATTTATAGTGTCAACAACAATTGAAATAACACCACTACCAGAATTATCGGCTAGTTTCAGTCCGGTATGTTCAGGTAATATAACAGATATTGTTTTAAGTAATCCAAATGCTTCTATGGGAGATGTTACCTATACTTGGAGTGTAACGGTTACTAATGTAGATGCTACGAGTTATACACAAAGTGGTGATGATACAGTTGATTTCAATCAAGTAGTTAACTTAGACAAC
>JAUIJA010000036.1 GCA_030431055.1 Bacteroidia bacterium
GGCATTTTCGGGATCGTTTATAAAGGTGATTATTCGATTAGCAAAGAATTCAAACAGACAGAATAAAAAACTATTGCCAACAATGTATAAAAACCATTTAAACGGTTCTTATACAAAACCGTTGGCGGTAATTTTAAAAAAAACGAGAATGAATGGAAGTAACTGATTTTTTGACTATACTCGGTCTTGGTTTAGCTGTATGGGCATTAATTCAAAAGAAGGAAAGAAAATTCGTTCTATTGTTTTTTTCTAAATCACAAATAATTGCTTTCATAATTGGAATTGTTTACTTACACTATTTATTTGCATTTGATTGGTTAAGAGATAATTGGATGCCTTTTTTGGACTATTTCTCATTTGACAAAGGTATACCAAACGAAATTTGGGCTTATATTTTCTCAATAGTATTATTTGGAATTCCAATCCTCATTGTTTTATTTGGCTTTTTCTCTTCTTCGAGACGAAACGAACTAATTGACTTATATAATTCATTGCTAAAAGAGAATGAAATTGACCTATTGGTAGAATACATTAATATATACCATACAGAGAATATTAAAGAATATTTACAAGGTCTTTCTCATCTTCCTGAAAAAGAAACTATAGATTTAATTTTGAGAAGAAGAACTGAAAAGGACGAAGAATACGAAAACCTTATTAAACCCAAAAGAATAAAGTTTGCTGCAAGTGTTTATGGGTTTATAATTCAGAACGAAAATTTCGTTAATAAAGCTGCACCAATTTATCCAGAATTGTTTGCTAAAATATTTTCAGGAATGGAAACGGAAAAAGCATCTAACGAAAATTTGGTTAAAAAATTTATTGAGAGCATATTTGAGACTAAAAATCAGGAATTTATTTCAGAATTAAAAATTGCAAATGATTCGAATTCTTCACTTGATGGAATTAAAGAAAATTATGATATTCCTATTATACATAGTATTCTTTCATATACAAAAACGGCAGCAAAAAATTCCGTTTGGTATCCAATAGGCGAAAAAGGAGTCAAGTCAATTAAATATGATAAAGAACAAAAAGAGTTCATTTTAAAGAAATATGATGCAGATTTAGATTCCGAGCAATGGAATCATAAAATACATATTGCAATTGTGTATTTTAATTATATGGTAAGAGAAACAATCTATAAGAATAGTGAATCACATATGTGGCTTTACTATTATAGAAATTTCACAGATTTGTTAATTGAAACTATCCCTAAAAAAAACAATTATGATGGAAATCTCGGAAATCCTTCATTTGCACATAAACTAATTGATGACCAAACAGAAAATATGAGAGGTTGGTTAGAACTTGCAAGAGAGCAAAAAGTAACATTTAGGGTAATTGATACTATAAAATGTTTGGGTTATTGCCTTAATGCAATATGTGAGGCAAAAAACAAAAAAATATCTGAAAAATTCAAAATAAACCAATTGGATTTAATAATATCATTATGGTTTACTCATTCAACAGGAGAAGAATATGAAGGTAGTTCACTAACGACAGAATGGTTGACGGTTATGTTTTTAAATCCAAAATGGGTTAACCAAGGAGGTAACGAAAGAACTGATAATTATATAGAACTCTTGGAAAAATCTTGGTCTGAATTTGATAAAGTACCATATAATATGCACGGACAGAATAATATAATCGAACAATTTAAAATAGAAGTTTTACAACCAATTGGAATCGCTGAATAAAAACTACCGCCAACAATGGCTATAAGTAATTGCTTGTTCTCGCCTACTTCTGAAAATCCTCACGGATTTTCAGTTTGGTGTGTACTTGCTAAGTTAAGTGCTAAACCACGCAACTACTCATAGCCGAAACCGTTGGCATTAATTTGAGAATGATAGAGTACAGAATAAAAGTAATGAAACAAAATAGGATTCTACTGTCTATTCTGACTGTAGCAATACTTCTACCTTTTTGTATTCTTTTGTCAGCTAAATTAGAGCTAATTCTTTTTAAGATTATAATTCCGATTTTAATTTTAGGAATCGTAATAACACTATTATATTATTTTTCTTTTGGTCAATTAAGAATCACATTAAACGATAGAAAACTAGACTTTGAATGGAAAGAAAAACCTGTTTTCAATTTTAAAAAATATAACAGCATATTAATTGATGATATAAAAAAGGTCATAGTTGATCAAGGAATCATAGTCAAAATAAAAACTGACAATACAGAAATGGAAATTCGTGGAATTAACTCTGAATATATCAAATCTGATCATACTGACTCTTTGGAACTTTTAAAATTATTAGAAAAAGAAATAAACATTAAACCGATTGATAGTTGGGATGTATGGAATGAACGTGGTTGGCTGAAAATTGCTTATCGAATAAACTTTCTTATTTTAATTTCCGTAATTTTAATAGTGATTACATATATAATTCTGAAAGGATTTAATTCAAAATTATTGTTGCTTATACCATTAGTGTTGAGTCAACTGATATTTAGCTACTTTCAAATGAAAAGTAAACTGAAATAAAAAACTAATGCCAACACTGTGTATAAAAAATGCTTATTTTAGTGCCTAACCAAAGGGAAAGTGCGTGTTTGCTTTCTTCCGATTTTCGTTCCGAAAATCCTCTGACACAAACACGCACTTTTCATACACGTAACCGTTAGCAAACATTAAAACTCATTCAAACTCAATCTGAATATTAAACCAAAACAATGAATAGATTTATAATTGTAATTTTCCTGTCAATTAATTATATCGGATTTAGTCAAAAAGGCTATTTAAACGAAGATGGAACAATTTCAAATAAGGCCTATAGAGAGTCAATGGTTGAAGCCTTTAATAATAACTCAACTGACGACACCACTTATTATGATATTGAGGATAAATACTTTGTAGTTATAACGAAAGCAGACTGCGGTAAAAGAAAGCTTGAACCAAATGAAATGCAGGAACTAGCTTTATATTCTTCATTTTTACAACTATTAAATCAAATTTCTGGTTTCAAAAGAATGGGTTATGATAAATTCACTGATTTCCATTTTCAAGGAATAATATTTAAAACTAACACAATCTGTATGTCAAAAACAAGACGTTATCATTTTAAATTTAAAATTAATGAATTAGAAAAATTACCTGAATATTTAGATATTTCGGAATTACAAAATTATGTACTAATCGAAAACAAAAACAAAAATATTATCTACGTTAAAAATCCAAAAGATTAATTTAAAGAACAAAAAGTAGATTTAAAATAAATAATCGTGTAACAATAACGTTTGCTAACAACGTGTATAATTCATTGCTTCTGATTTTCCTTCGGAAAATCCTCGCGCTGAATTATTGCCTTCGTTTTTTTATTAAATTAGTTGCTATAACACGCAACGAAATCATACACAAAACCGTTAGCAAACATTTGAGTGAAAAATTGGAAAGAATACATAGAATCAACATTTAACCCGATTTCTGACTTCAAAATTGAGGACAAAACTCAAGTTGAAGAAATTGGAATTTATAGTTTAACTCACA
>JAUIJA010000006.1 GCA_030431055.1 Bacteroidia bacterium
CGGATGGAAAAATTACTGCGATTGTAGATTATGCACATACACCAGATGCATTAGAAAATGTGTTGCATACAATAAATGATATTCGAACAAAAAATGAGGAATTGATTACTGTTGTGGGTTGTGGCGGTGATAGAGATAAAACGAAGCGACCTGTAATGGCAAAAATTGCTTCAGAATTAAGTACAAAAGCCATTTTTACATCAGATAATCCAAGAACTGAAAATCCAGAAACGATTATTGAGGAAATGGAAAAAGGTGTGGAAGCGCAAAATTTTAAAAAGATTCTTTCAATTACCGATAGAAAACAAGCGATAAAAACTGCTTGTCAATTAGCAAAGCCAAATGATATTATTCTAATTGCAGGAAAAGGTCATGAAACCTATCAAGAAATAAATGGAGTTCGTCATGATTTTGACGATTTAAAAATTGTAAAAGAACTATTGAATCAATTAAATAAATAAACGCCATGCTATATTACATTTTTCAATATTTAGACAAAGTATTTGATATTCCTGGGGCGGGAGTGTTTCAGTACATTACGTTTCGTTCGGCAATGGCATTTATTTTATCATTGTTAATTGCAACAATTTACGGAAAGAAAATTATTAATTTCTTGAGAAAGCAACAGGTTGGAGAAACAGTTCGTGAGTTGGGTTTAGAAGGTCAAACGCAAAAAGCAGGAACACCTACAATGGGTGGAATTATTATCATTCTAGCAACTTTAATTCCTGTTTTGTTGTTAGCCAAATTAGAAAATATCTATGTGATTTTACTTATTGTTACAACTATTTGGATGGGAGCAATAGGTTTTCTTGATGATTATATTAAAGTTTTCAAAAAAGATAAGGAAGGTTTAAAAGGGAGATTTAAAGTAATTGGGCAAATTGGACTTGGGCTAATCGTAGGTTCGGTTTTGTATTTCAATCCTGGAGTTACTATTAAAAAAGATATTTCTATTGAAAAAGATACAATTGCAAATGTTGTAAAAACCCATTCAGTTGAAGTGAAATCTACAGAAACTACTATTCCGTTTTTAAAGAATAATACTTTCGATTATGCTGAAGTGCTTTCTTTTATGGGCGATGGTTATGAAAATTGGGCTTGGTTAATTTTTATTCCAGTTGTAATTTTTATCATAACTGCAGTTTCAAACGGAGCTAACTTAACAGATGGAATCGACGGTTTAGCTGCAGGAACTTCAGCAATTTCGGTTTTAACGCTTGGTATTTTCGCTTTCGTTTCAGGTAATATCATTTTTTCCGATTATTTGCACATCATGTATATCCCAAATTCTGGAGAAATGACGGTTTACATCTCAGCATTTGTTGGAGCATTAGTTGGGTTTCTTTGGTATAACACTTATCCAGCTCAAGTTTTTATGGGCGATACTGGAAGTTTAACTATCGGAGGAATTATTGCAGTTATTGCAATTGCTATTAGAAAAGAGTTATTAATCCCGATTATCTGCGGAATCTTTTTAGCAGAAAATTTATCAGTGGTTTTACAAGTTGCATATTTCAAGTACACGAAAAAGAAATTTGGCGAAGGCCGACGTATTTTCCTAATGTCGCCTTTACATCATCACTATCAAAAGAAAGGTTTTCACGAAAGCAAGATTGTATCTCGTTTTTGGATTGTGGGAATTCTTTTAGCAATATCATCTTTAGTGTTATTAAAACTGAGGTAAAATGCGATTAGTAGTTCTAGGTGGTGGCGAAAGCGGAGTTGGAACCGCAATTTTGGGAAAGCAAAAAGGATACGATGTTTTTGTGTCTGATTTTGGAAAAATAAAAGAGAAATACAAAGAAGTTCTTACAAAAAATGAGATTCATTGGGAAGATGAAAAGCATACAGAAGTATTAATTCTGAATGCTGATGTTGTAATGAAAAGCCCAGGGATTCCTGATAAAGCACCAATTGTAAAAAAGTTGGTTGAAAAAGGGATTTCGGTTATTTCTGAAATTGAATTTGCATCGCAATTTACAAATGCAATTACAATAGGGATAACAGGAAGCAATGGTAAAACTACAACAAGTTTGTTGACGTATCATTTGCTCAAAGAAGGCGGGCTGAATGTTGGTTTAGCAGGTAATATCGGAAAAAGCTTCGCTTGGCAAGTTGCAGAAGAAAAGTACGATGTGTTTGTATTAGAATTAAGCAGTTTTCAGTTAGATGGAATTGTTAATTACAAACCACATATTGCAATTATCACCAATTTAAGTCCTGATCATTTAGATCGATATAACTATGATTATAATTTGTATATCGCTTCAAAGTTCAGGATAACAATGAATCAAGACGAGCATGATTATCTCATTTTAGATAACGACGATGTAGATATACAAAAATGGTTACAAAACAATAAAACAAAAGCAAACGTAATTCCATTTTCGGTTTTAAATGAATTAGAAAACGGAGGAAGTTTAAAAGAAGAAATATTATATAACAATATCAATAACGAACAATTTACTATGCCAATTAACGAATTAGCTTTAGAAGGAAAACATAACATTAAGAATGCTATGGCTGCAACAACTGTAGCGCAGTTGATGAAGATTAGAAAGCAAACGATCCGTGAAAGTTTAAGTAATTTTCAAGGTGCCGAACATCGTTTAGAAAAAGTGTTAAAAATACAAGGTGTTCAGTATATAAACGATTCTAAAGCTACAAATGTAAATGCCACATTTTTTGCCTTGGATAGTATGACAGCTCCAACGGTTTGGATTGTAGGCGGAGTAGATAAAGGAAATGATTATGACGAAATTATGTCGTTAGTTCGTGAAAAAGTAAAAGGAATTGTTTGTTTAGGTGTAGATAATCAAAAGCTATTCAATTCTTTTCAAAATGTTGTTGACGTAATGGTGGAAACTACTTCAATGGAAGAAGCAGTTAAAATTGCAGAAAAAATTGCCGAAAAAGGTGATACAGTTTTATTGTCGCCTTGTTGTGCAAGTTTTGATTTGTTTGAAAACTATCAAGATAGAGGAAATCAATTTAAAAAAGCAGTTCATAATTTATAAAAAATGAATTATTTAATAAACAGATTAAAAGGAGATAAAACCATTTGGGCAGTAGTTGTACTACTAGCTCTAATATCCTTTTTGCCTGTTTATAGTGCAAGTACAAATTTGGTTTATGTAATTGGTTCAGGTTCAACATTCGGATATTTATTTAAGCATTTTGCACATTTATTCATAGGTTTTGCTATTATTTTCGGAGTTCATAAAATGCCGTATCATATCTTTAGAGCATTATCAATTATAGGAATTCCTATTGTAATTCTGTTGTTGGTTTATACGTTATTTCAAGGAACAACAATAGGTGGAGCAAATGCAAGTAGATGGATTAGAATTCCATTTATAGGAATTGGTTTTCAAACATCAACATTAGCGTTTACTGTTTTGATGGTTTATGTAGCGCGTTATCTGGCAAAAGTTAGCGATAAAAAATATTCATTTAAAGATTCTTTATTAGAACTATGGTTACCGATAGGCGGAGTTTTAATATTTATTTTACCATCTAACTTTTCTACTACAGCATTGATTTTTTCAATGGTTTGTATGTTGCTTTATATAGGACAATATCCATTGAAGTATTTAGCTGTTATTTTGAGTGCAGGGGTTGCGTTTTTACTTTTGTTTTGGTTACTATCGAAAGCATTTCCAGATAATAAATTATTTAGTAGAGTTAATACTTGGGAAGCTAGAATTGAGCGATTTGTAGGAGATCAGCCAGATGAAGATAATTACCAAATTGAAAAAGCTAAAATCGCCATTGCAACTGGTAAAATAAACGGACTTGGTCCAGGAAAAAGTGTACAGAAAAACTTTCTGCCACAATCATCTTCCGATTTTATTTTCGCAATTATTGTTGAAGAATACGGATTAATTGGTGCAGTTGGAATTATGTTTTTGTATTTATTACTTTTTATCCGTTTTATAATCAATGCGCAAAAAGCATCATCGTTATTCGGAAAACTATTAATAATCGGACTTGGATTTCCCATAATTTTTCAAGCATTAATAAATATGGCTGTTGCTGTAGAATTATTACCAGTAACAGGACAAACTTTGCCGTTAATTAGTGCTGGTGGAACGTCAATTTGGATGACCTGTGTTGCAATAGGAATAATTCTTAGCGTTACACGAAAAGATGAAGAAGTTGAAGAAAAAACAGACACTAAGGCTGAAAAAAATCAATTAGATAAAGTTGAAATAGAAGAAGAAAATAATTCCTCAAATCCTTTAGAACCTATTTTAAATCAATAGTATGGAAAAAAAACATCGATTTATTATAAGCGGCGGCGGTACAGGAGGGCATATTTATCCTGCGATTTCTATTGCAAACGAATTAAAAGAGCGTTTTCCTAATGGAGAGTTTTTGTTTGTTGGTGCAAAAGATAAAATGGAAATGCAAAAAGTGCCGCAAGCAGGCTATAAAATTGAAGGACTTTGGATTTCAGGAATTCAACGAAAATTAACGTTAAAAAATTTAGCGTTTCCGTTTAAGTTACTATCAAGTTTGTGGAAATCATACCGAATTATAAAGAAGTTTAAACCAGATGTAGTAATTGGAACTGGAGGTTTTGCAAGTGGAGCAGTTTTAAAAGTTGCTGAAATTTTAGGAATTCCAACATTAATTCAAGAGCAAAATTCTTATCCAGGAATAACAAATAAATTATTAGCTAAACAAGCAAAAGCAATTTGCGTAGCTTATGATGGAATGGAAAAATTCTTTCCAGAAGATAAAATACGCTTAACAGGAAATCCAGTGCGTCAAGATTTAATTTTTGTTGATGATAAACGTTTAAAAGCATTAACATATTTCGAATTAAACGCCGATAAAAGAACATTACTAGTTTTAGGTGGAAGTTTAGGCGCAAGAAGAATTAATGAACTGATTGAAAAAGAATTAGATGTCATCCTTCAGTTAGGAATTCAAATTGTTTGGCAATGTGGAAAGTTGTATTACGATAAATACAAACATTTAAATGAAATTGAAAACGTACATGTTTTTGCATTTATAGATAGAATGGATTATGTGTATGCAGCAGCCGATTTTATTGTTTCACGTTCTGGAGCTTCATCAATCTCAGAGCTGTGTATTGTGGGGAAACCAACGATTTTGATTCCATCTCCTAACGTTACAGAAGATCATCAAACTAAAAATGCGGAAGCTTTAGTAAAGAAAAAAGCAGCAATATTATTAAAAGAATCAGAATTAGAAGAGAAATTTAGAAATACGTTTGCTGATCTGGTTTCAAACGACGAATTGCAGGAAGATTTAAGTAAGCGTATTCATAAAAAAGCGTTGCCAAATGCAACAAATGTAATTGTAGACGAAATTGAACGATTAATAGGTGTTAGAAAGTAAATGAATTTAAACCAAATACATAACGTTTATTTTATTGGTATCGGCGGTATCGGTATGAGTGCTTTGGCTAGATATTTCATGTATTTAGGTAAAAATGTTTCAGGTTACGATAAAACGAGAACGCAATTAACATCCGAATTAGAAAATCTAGGAATTGACATTCATTTTGATGACGATGTTTCTCTAATTGATGAAAAATATTTAGATAAAGAAAACACATTAGTTGTGATAACTCCAGCTGTTCCAAAAAATCATTCGGAATGGAATTATTTTGTTGAAAATGGTTTTGAAATTAAAAAACGTGCTGAAGTTTTAGGAATTATAACAAAAGGAACATTTTGTTTTGCAATTGCAGGAACACACGGTAAAACGACAACTTCAAGTATTTTAGGTCATGTTTTGTTCCAAAGTGGAGTTGATGTTACAGCTTTTCTTGGCGGAATTGTAGAAGATTATAATTCAAATTTAATAGGAACGGGAACTTCTGTTACGGTTGTAGAAGCTGATGAGTTTGATCGTTCATTCATGCATTTAAGTCCTAATCTTGCTTGTGTAACGTCTATGGATGCTGATCATCTTGATATTTATGGTGATTCAACAGCAATTGAAAATTCGTTTAGAGAGTTTGCTGCAAAAGTTGAAACTAAGAATTTGTACATCGCAAACGGACTTCCATTAGAAGGAAATACAATTGGAATAAATGAAGAAGCAACTTTTTCTGCTCAAAATATTAGAATTGAAAACGGATTTTATGTTTTTGATGTGAAAACACCAACAGAAACCATTGAAAATGTTCAGTTTACATTGCCTGGACATCATAATTTGTCGAATGCTTTAATTGCGTTTGCAATGGCAAAAAGTTACGGAGTTTCAAATGAAAACATAAAAAATGCATTAGCGTCTTTTAAAGGTGTTCGTCGTCGTTTTTCGTTCCAAATTAGAGAAGAAAAATTAGTTTATATCGATGATTATGCGCATCATCCTACCGAAATTGAAGCAGTTCATCAAGCAGTAAGAGAGTTGTATCCGAATAAAAAAATATTGACAATTTTTCAACCGCATTTGTTTTCACGAACAAAAGATTTTGTTGATGGTTTTGCAGAAAGTTTATCAAAATTCGATGCAATTGGTTTAATGGAAATTTATCCAGCGCGTGAACTGCCAATTGATGGTGTAAACTCAAATTGGTTATTAGAAAAAATAAGCAATTCAAATAAAACAATAGTTCAAAAAGATGAACTATTAGAATTTGTAGCTAAATCTGAGTTTGATGTTTTAGTAACAATTGGAGCAGGCGATATAGGAGAAATGGTAAAAGACATAAAAAAAACAGTAAATGAAAAAATTGAATTGGCATAATATCAGGTTGATTTTTATCATTTTAGTGATGGTCTTTTTGTTTTCATTTTCTACAAAAAGGAATAATGAAAGAATCATAAATGAGAAAATTAAAATTTCCTTTGCCGAAGGAGAAGAAAACCTGTTTATAACTCACGAAATAGTTAATAACTTGTTGAAACAAAAATTAGGTGGCACGTTAAACATAGCAAAAGATAAAGTAGATTTGAATATTCTAGAAACTGTTCTCGATGATCACGGGATGATTGAAAAAGCAGAAGTTTTTTCATCAATAGACGGTTCTCTAAGTGCACAAATAATTCAAAAGACCCCAATTGCCAGATTCTTGTCTAGTGATACATCGTATTACATTGATGAAAATGGTGGCGTTATGCCTTTATCCGAAAACTTTTCTGCGAGAGTTCCTCTTGTAGTAGGCTCGTTGTCGGAAAATGGTATTGCTAAGTATATGGAATTACTTACGGAAATTAGAAATGATGATTTCTTAAGTAAAAACATAACAGGTTTAAAAATACTTCCATCGGGAAGTGTGATTTTAACCAACAGAAACTACGATTACAAAATTGTTTTTGGTAATCCGGTTTATGTAAAAAGAAAATTGAAAAATTACAAAGCATTCTTTTACCATGCGGTAAAAGATACTTTGGTGAAAGAATATAAAGAAGTAAACTTAATGTTTACAGAACAAGTAGTTTGTAAGAAATAGAATACTATGAACACGCAAGGAGTAATTTTAGATATGGATCATTCAAACACAAATAGCATTGCTGTAGGTTTAGATATCGGTACCACAAAAATTGTGGCGATGATTGGTCGAAAAAATGAGTATGGAAAGTTAGAAATTCTTGGAGTTGGAAAAGCTAAGAGTTTAGGAGTTCATAGAGGTGTTGTTAATAATATTACTCAAACTATTCAATCGATACAACAAGCGGTTTTAGAAGCTGAAAACGATTCCGATTATAAAATTAACGATGTTGTTGTAGGTATTGCAGGTCAACATATTAGAAGTATTCAGCATAGCGATTATATAAGCCGAGAAAATGCCGAAGAAGTAATAGGTGAAAAAGATATAGATGAGTTGATTAACCAAGTACATAAATTGGCGATGCTTCCAGGTGAAGAAATCATTCATGTTTTACCACAAGAATTTAAAGTTGACGGACAATCAGAGATTAAGGAGCCAATCGGAATGTATGGCGGACGCTTGGAAGCAAGCTTTCATGTTGTAGTTGGTCAAGCAGCTTCAATTCGAAATTTAGGACGTTGTGTTAAAAGTGCCGGATTAGAATTATCGGGATTAACATTAGAACCATTAGCTTCTGCAGATGCAGTTTTGAGCCAAGAAGAAAAAGAAGCTGGAGTTGCGTTAATCGATATAGGTGGTGGAACTACCGATTTGGCAATTTTTAAAGATGGAATCATTCGTCACACAGCAGTTATCCCATTTGGTGGAAATGTAATTACTGAAGATATTAAAGAGGGTTGTTCAATAATTGAAAAACAAGCAGAATTATTAAAAGTAAAATTTGGCTCGGCTTGGCCTGGAGAAAATAAAGAAAACGAAATTGTTTCAATTCCAGGACTAAGAGGAAGAGAACCAAAAGAAATTTCGCTAAAAAACTTGTCTAAAATTATTCACGCTAGAGTGGTAGAAATAATCGAACAAGTGTATGCTGAAATTAAATTATACGGTCACGAAGATTCAAAGAAAAAATTAATAGCCGGTATTGTTTTAACAGGTGGTGGATCGCAATTAAAACACATCAAGCAATTGGTAGAATATATTACAGGAATGGATACCCGAATTGGATTTCCAAATGAACATTTAGCAGGAGATTCAAATGAAGAATTGTCTAGTCCGTTATATGCAACTGCTGTTGGTTTAGTAATGAATAGCATTCGTAATAATACAAAAAGTGCTACGCCAATTGTAGAATTAAAAAAACCGGAACCGATTTTTGAAGAGCCAAAAGTAGTTGTTGAAGAAGAAATTCAAGAAGAGGAAAAAGTTGAGCCAGAAACTACTCACGAATCAGCAGAAGAACAAATTAAGAAGTCATTTTTTGACAAATACATAGAGAAGATTAAAGATTTTTTAGATAACGCAGAATAAAAGTACCACAGTTATGTCAGATTTAGGAAATATTCAGTTCAATTTACCAAAGAACCAATCCAATGTTATCAAGGTTATTGGTGTAGGAGGAGGAGGTAGCAACGCTATCAATCACATGTTTAAGCAAGGGATCAAAGGTGTTGATTTCGTTGTGTGTAATACTGATGCCCAAGCTTTACAAAATAGTCCAGTTCCAAATAAAATCCAATTAGGTGTAAACCTAACAGAAGGATTAGGAGCAGGAGCAAATCCAGAAGTTGGTCAGCAATCTGCAATTGAAAGTGTTGCTGAAATTGAAAAAATGTTAGATACCAATACAAAAATGGTATTTATCACTGCAGGAATGGGAGGCGGAACAGGTACTGGTGCCGCGCCTGTAATTGCACAATTAGCAAAAGAAAGAGAAATATTAACGGTTGGTATTGTTACAATCCCATTTCAATTTGAAGGAAAAAACCGTTCGGAACAAGCCATGCAAGGAGTTGAAAAATTACGCAAGCAAGTTGACTCATTAATTGTGGTTAACAACAATAAACTTCGTGAAGTTTACGGAAATCTAGGATTTAAAGCTGGTTTCTCAAAAGCCGATGAAGTTTTAGCAACTGCGGCTCGTGGTATTGCCGAAGTTATTTCGCAACACTATATTCAAAATATCGATTTGCGCGATGCAAAAACAGTATTAGCAAATAGTGGTACGGCAATTATGGGTTCTGCAATTGCATCTGGTAAAGACAGAGCAAAAGAGGCTATTGTAAGTGCGTTAGATTCACCATTATTAAACGATAATAAAATCGCCGGAGCGCAAAATGTATTGTTGTTAATTGTTTCAGGTACTTCTGAAACAGCAGAAATTACTTTGGATGAAATTGGTGAAATCAACGAATATATCCAAAATGAAGCAGGTTATAGTGCAAATATCATCATGGGTGTTGGTGAAGATGATACTTTAGAAGAAAGTGTTTCTGTAACGGTAATTGCAACGGGTTTTAATGTAGATCAACAAGCTGGAATTATCAATACTGAACCTCAAAGAATTATTCACACACTTGAAGACGAACAAAAAGTAGTTCAAAACTTATCGTCTAAAGAAGTTCAAAATATAGAGGTAAACCAACCTGTTTTTGAATCTAAAACAGAAGAGCAAGAATTACCGAAAGCGGAAGTTCCTACTACTGAAGAGAAAGTGATTTTTACTTTAGAAGAAGAGAAAGAAGTTATAGAAGAAACAGTTTCTAATTTTGAAATTGAAGAAAAATCTCCAGAAATGGATTTAATTCCAACTACTGATTTTTTAAAAGATATTGATGTTACTTACGAAGTGGTTTCTCCAGAAGTTGCTCCTTCTTTCGAGATAATCTCTCCAGAAGTTAAAGAGATTGAAGTAAACGAACCTGAGTTTGTTGTGGAAGACGAATTTAACTATTCGTTAGATTTATTTGAAAACACAAATAAAGTTGAAGAAACTCAAAATAAAACAGTTTTCGAGCTTTCAGATGATGCTAAAGAAATTGAAGTAAAAGATCCTATTAACGTTGTTCCTGTTACTGAAGTAAGTAAAGAAGGCGTTATCAAGTATTCATTAGATGATTCTTTTGAAGAAAATAAAAAGGTTGAAGCAAAAACTGAGGTTAAAGAACCAGTTGATGGAGAGTTGAATTTCGAAGTTAAAAAAACAGAACAACCAAAGTTTGAAAAAGCTGATAATTTAGAAAACGCGTCTCCTTTTGAAATGACAATTGAAGAAACGTTAAAAGCAAGAGCAGAAGAACGTAAACGTAAAATGAAAGATTTCAACTATAAGTTTAATAATTCTTCTTCAAGAATAGATGAGTTTGAAAAAGTTCCTGCTTACAAAAGAATGGGAGTAGATGTAACATCAACACCAGAAGAAAACAAGCAATCGAGAACTACGCTTGGTACAGATAGTAATGACGATTTACAATTACGATCAAATAATTCATTTCTGCATGATAATGTAGATTAATCCATAAATCCATACCTACAAAAAATCCCGATTGTTGTCGGGATTTTTTTTATTTTTGTGCCAGATTTATTATAACGTTTAAATAGGAAGAAATGAGTTTAGAAAAAGACATAATGGTTCAAATGAAAGAAGCAATGAAAGCTAAAGATTCAGTTGCTTTAGAAGCATTAAGAGCCATCAAATCAGGAATTATCTTAGCTAAAACAGAAACTGGAACCAAAGAAGAGTTGTCTTCAGATGAAGAAATAAAATTGTTGCAAAAGTTAGTAAAACAACGTAAAGATAGCGCTACTATCTATACAGAACAAGGTAGAGAAGATTTAGCTGAGCCAGAATTAGCTCAAGTTGCCGTTATCGAAAAGTTTTTACCAGCACAATTATCAGAAGAAGAAATTGAAGCAGTAGTATCAAAAATCATTGCTGATGGTGGTTTTTCTGGAATGGCTTCTATGGGACAAGTTATGGGAATGGCTTCAAAAGAATTAGCTGGAAAAGCAGATGGGAAAACAATCTCAACTATCGTTAAAAATAAGTTAGCTTAGTTTTTTTTAACTAAAACTTATAAGGCTCCGTAGTTCAACTGGATAGAATAACGGATTTCGGCTCCGTTGGTTGGGGGTTCGAATCCCTCCGGAGTCACAAAATATAAAATATAAAGCGTCAAAGAATCTTGGCGCTTTTTTGTTCCCATAAATTAACGTATTTTAGTCCAACTCAAACCTTAACCATTTTGCAATACGTTTTACTTTTCATAGGAGTAATATTTTTCTTGGTTGTTATATTTAATGTAATGATTGAACCAATGTTTGCTTTTTTCTTCCGAAAGCCAATATATGTTCACTTTTATCCGTTTCCGAAGAAATTGAGTTTAAACCAACTTCAAATTTTAAGTTCGGAGTTTGAGTTTTATAGAAAATTATCGCCAAAACATAAAAAATACTTCGAACATCGCGTTGCAACTTTTATTGAAAAATATGATTACTACGGAAAAGACGGATTAGTTATAGACGACAGAATTCGGGTTTTAATTGCTGCAACCGCAATTATGTTAACTTTCGGAATGCGTAAATATCTTTTTTCAGTTATTGATAAAATTATTGTTTATCCAGATGTTTATTATTCTAGAATAAATGACGATTACCACAAAGGAGAATTTAATCCAAGAATGAAAGCGATTGTTTTTTCATGGAAACACTTTTTAGAAGGCTATGAAACTACAAGTGATAATTTAAACTTAGGATTACATGAATTCGGACATGTGTTGCATTTTCAAGGTTTGAATAGAAATGATACATCGGCAACAATTTTTGCAGTTACTTACGATGAAATTATGCAACAAGTAAAACATCCACCAAATTTGAAAAGATTAACAAGTTCAGATTATTTCCGAATTTACGCTTACACGAATGAATTTGAATTTATTGCAGTTTTGCTCGAACATTTTTTTGAAACCCCAAAGCAATTCCAGTCAGAATTTCCTGAATTATTTGAAAAAGTAAAAGTTATGATTAACTATTCAACTCCTATAAAATACGAAAAAAATAATTAATAATCAATGATTTAGTCGCTTTACAAGCCTGATTTTGTTTCTTAATTTTGTGTGAATCATAAATAAATTAAGAGATGAAATATAATGTTCCTGTTTCAACAATAATGACAAAAAATGTAATTAAGTTGAACACTTCCGATGATTTAACAAAAGCAGAATCTTTATTCAAGAAGCATCACATTCGACATATTCCTGTTGTAAATGGAAACAAGATTCTTGGAATGTTAAGCTATACAGATTTATTGCGTATTTCATTTGCAGATGCAGTAGATGAAGACGATAAAGTGGTAGATACAACGGTTTATAATATGTTTACAGTTGAGCAAGTAATGGCGAAGAATTTAGTTAAAGTTTCTCCAGATTCAACTATTAAAGACACTGCCGAAATTTTGGCAAAAAAGGAGTTTCATGCGTTGCCAGTTTGCGAAGGCGATTTACTTGTGGGTATTGTAACAACAACCGATTTAATTAAATATTTAATAGATCAGTATTGATTAAAAAAAGCTCCGAAAGGAGCTTTTTTAATTTATAATTTTGTTTAAATCGGAAATCGTTTGTGTGGGATTATCAGATTTAAAAACAAAACTTCCAGCAACTAAAACATCTGCTCCAGCTTCTACTAATTGTTTTGCGTTTTTATCAGTAACACCACCATCAATTTCAATAAGAGTTGAAGCATTGTTGCGTGTAATAATTTCTTTTAATTGTTTTACTTTTTTATAAGTGTTTTCAATAAAAGATTGTCCGCCAAATCCTGGGTTTACACTCATGATACAAACTAAATCAATATCGTTAATTACATCTTCTAATAAACTAACACTCGTGTGTGGATTTAAAGCAACACCTGCTTTCATTCCGTGGTCTTTTATTGCTTGAAGTGTACGGTGTAAATGTGTACACGCTTCGTAATGAACGGTTAGTGTTTTACAACCTAAATCAGCAAAAGTTTTAATATAACGATCTGGGTCAACAATCATTAAGTGTGTGTCCAAAGGTTTTTTTGCATGTTTAGCAATTGCTTCAAGAACTGGCATTCCAAAAGAAATATTAGGAACGAAAATTCCATCCATAATATCAATATGAAACCATTGTGCATCACTTTCATTAATCATTTCAATATCGCGTTGAAGATTAGCAAAATCAGCTGCTAGAACAGATGGGGCAATAATTGCATTTTTCATTTTATTGTGTTGTTGTTTAGTTGTGCAAAGATATTACAAAGTTGGAAGTTAAAGGTGAGAACTTATAAGTTTTTCTTAAAAACAAAACTTTTGAAACTCGGATGAAGCGAATAGATTAGGTGTTATTTAACGTGTAAAAAATAAAACTCCGGTAATCAGCCGGAGTTTCAATCATCAATCAAAAAACGAACAGTTATGAAACTGTTTGTTGTTGTAATTTAGGTTTTATCCTAAATATGTTTTTAATATTTTACTTCTAGAAGTGTGTTTTAGTCTTCTGATAGCTTTCTCTTTAATTTGACGAACACGCTCACGAGTTAAATCGAAAGTTTCTCCAATTTCTTCTAATGTCATTGGGTGTTGATCGCCTAAACCAAAATATAAACGAACTACATCAGCTTCTCTTGGAGTTAATGTTTCTAAAGCTCTTTCAATTTCAGTTTGTAAAGATTCGTGAATTAATTCTCTATCAGGGTTTGGTGATTCACCAGAACGTAAAACGTCGTATAAGTTTGAGTCTTCACCTTCAACAAGTGGGGCATCCATAGATAAATGACGTCCAGAATTCTTCATAGATTCTTTAACATCATTTACTGTCATATCTAATTCCTTAGCAATTTCCTCAGCAGAAGGCGCACGTTCACTAGATTGCTCTAAAAACGCATACATTTTGTTGATTTTATTGATAGAACCAATTTTATTTAAAGGTAAGCGTACAATACGTGATTGTTCTGCAAGTGCCTGTAAAATAGACTGACGAATCCACCAAACTGCATACGAAATAAACTTGAATCCGCGTGTTTCGTCAAAACGCTGAGCGGCTTTGATTAATCCTAAATTTCCTTCGTTAATTAAATCGGGTAGTGTAAGTCCTTGATTTTGATATTGTTTAGCAACTGATACTACGAAACGTAAATTAGCTTTAGTTAATTTCTCTAAAGCTCTTTGATCTCCAGCTTTAATTCTTTGTGCTAATTCAACTTCTTCATCTGCAGTAATTAAGTCAACTTTACCAATTTCTTGTAAATATTTGTCTAGGGAAGCAGTTTCACGATTTGTTACCTGCTTAGTAATTTTAAGTTGTCTCATTTAATAAATTCCTTCCGTTTTTTTATAAGCTTTATTTGTTATACGCAAAGAATATCAAAAGGTTACAAAAAAGTTACATTTTTTTTTAAATAAAATAGCCTTCAAGGAAATGAAGGCTATTTTTATGAACTAATAATCGCGTGAATTAACCTTTTTGGTTTTCTTCTTTATTAGATTGAGGTTTCTTATTTTCTCTAGGTGGTCTAGGAAGTAATTGCTTACGCGAAACCTTTTCTTTACGGTTTTTAGGGTCGATTCCTAAATATTTAATTTGGAATACATCGCCCATGTTTACAACATCAGAAACTTTTTCAGTACGTTCCCAGGCCAATTCAGATACGTGTAATAAAACTTCGTTTCCTGGTGCAGCAGTATATTCTACTACAGCTCCAAAATCTAACATTTTAATTACTTTAACTTCGTAAGCTTCGCCAACTTCAGGTTTGAAAATAATAGAATCAATTTTAGCTAAAACAGTATCAATTCCTTCTTGGTTAGTTCCTAAAATTTCAACAACTCCTTGTTCGTCAACTTCGTTAATAACAATTGTTGTTCCTGTCTCTTTTTGTAATTCTTGAATTACTTTTCCACCAGGACCAATTAAGGCTCCAATGAAAGAACCTGGAATTGATCTTGTGATAATTTTTGGTGCTTTAGGTTTAACTTCTGTTCTCGGCTGAGCGATAGTTTCAGTTAATTTACCTAAAATATGTAAACGACCATCACGAGCTTGCGATAAAGCTTGCTCCATAATATCGTAACGTAATCCATCAATTTTAATATCCATTTGACAGGCTGTGATTCCATCTTCAGTACCTGTAACTTTGAAGTCCATATCTCCTAAGTGATCTTCATCACCTAAAATATCAGAAAGTACTGCAAATTTATCACCATCAGTAATTAATCCCATTGCAATACCAGAAACAGGTTTTTCAATTTGAATACCTGCATCCATTAATGCTAAAGTTCCTGAACAAACTGTTGCCATAGAAGAAGAACCGTTTGATTCTAATACTTCTGATACTACACGAACAGTGTAAGGACAATCAGCAGGAATCATTCCTTTTAACGCACGTTGTGCTAAATTTCCGTGTCCAACTTCTCTACGCGAAGTTCCTCTTAAAGGTCTAGCTTCACCAGTTGAAAATGGGGGGAAGTTATAGTGTAAGTAGAATGTTTCTTCACCTTGTTCTGAAGGTAAGTCAATTACATTTGCTTCTCTTGAAGTTCCTAATGTAACTGTAGCTAAAGCTTGTGTTTCACCACGAGTAAAGATAGCAGAACCGTGAGTTGATGGTAAGTAATCTACTTCACACCAAATTGGTCTAATTTCTGTAGTTTTTCTTCCGTCTAAACGAATTCCTTTTTCTAAAACTACATTACGAACTGCTTCTTTTTGAATTTTATAAATATACTTGTTTACTAATTCAGCTAAATCTGCATTTTCAGCATATTCTTCTTCAGTATATAAAGCAATTACTTCTTCTTTAACTTCAGCGAATTTTTCTCCACGTTCTTGTTTTGAAGAAGCTTCTTGTGCAATTGCATAATATTTTTTGTATGCAGCGTCTTTTACTTTTGCTTTTACAGCTTCGTCTTCAAGTTCGCCTTCATACTCTCTGTACTCTGTTAATCCAAGAGCAGCTCTTAATTTTTCCTGAGCTTCAACTTGTTTTTTGATAGCTTCATGAGCAAATTTAATTGCTTCAATCATTTCGGCTTCAGAAATTTCTTTCATTTCACCTTCTACCATACAAACAGAATCTTTAGAAGCACCAATCATCATGTCTAAGTCAGACTCTGCTAATTGTTCGCGATTAGGGTTGATGATTAATTCACCATTAACTCTACCTACACGTACTTCTGAGATAAGATTGTAAAAAGGAATGTCTGAAACTGCTAAAGCAGCTGAAGCAGCTAAACCAGCTAATGCATCTGGCATAACGTTTTCGTCGTGACTCATTAATTGAATCATAACTTGTGTTTCAGCGTGGTAATCACTAGGGAAAAGTGGACGTAAAACACGATCGACTAAACGCATAGTTAATACTTCTTGGTCGCTAGGTCTAGCTTCTCTTTTGAAGAAACCACCTGGAAAACGACCTGCTGCAGCAAATTTTTCACGGTAATCTACTGTTAAGGGTAGGAAGTCTACACCTGGATTGGCTGTACGGGCAGATACTGCAGTTGCTAAAAGCATTGCGTCGCCCATACGAACCACGACAGAACCGTCTGCTTGTTTGGCTAATTTACCTGTTTCGATTGAGATAGATCTTCCATCTCCTAAATCGATAATTTCTTGGGTTACTTTAGGAATCATAAAAAATTAATTCTTAATTAAACAATGGGTAGTTGTGTTGTTGTGTGTTGTTAGTTGTTTGAAACCCAATGAAAAACCAAACTTTTTTCTGTCTTATTTGTAAACAAAAAGGGGCGCAAAGCCCCTTATGTTGATTATTTTCTGATGTTTAATTCTTTGATAATCTCACGATATCTATTGATATCTTTCTTTTTTAAGTAGTCAAGAAGACTTCTTCTTTTACCTACTAATTTTACTAACGAACGCTCTGTGTTAAAATCTTGACGATTCTTTTTTAAGTGTTCAGTTAAGTGATTAATTCTGAAAGTGAACAATGCAATTTGTCCTTCTGCAGAACCAGTGTTTTCAGCTTTTCCTCCGTGTTTTGCGAAGATTTCAGCTTTAGTTTCTTTAGTTAAATACATGCCAATATTACTTTAATGATTTTTATGTATGCTGAGCTTTTCTCAACTTGCGTGCAAAGATATAAATAATTATGAATTGTGAATTATGAATTGTGAATTATTTTTTAAAAATTAAAAAAGACTAGCAATTTCCTGATTAACAAACTCTAAGAACTGTTCGTCTTTTTCTGTAAATGGATCAATTTCATGCGAATCGATGTCAATTTGCCCTATGTTTTTACCATTCACAAATAACGGAACAACAATTTCTGATTTTACGGTTAGACTACAAGCTATATAATTGTCTTGTGCTTTTACATCTGGAACTACAAAATTTTCATTTGATTCTGCTACTTGTCCGCAAATTCCTTTTCCAAACGGAATCACTGTATGATCTGTTTCAGCACCAACATATGGACCTAAATGTAAAGTTTTGTTTTCATGATTGGCAAAATAAAAGCCTACCCAATTATAATATGGAATATTTGTGTTTAATAATTTACAAACCTCTAACAGCTTTTCATCTCTACTTTTACTAGATGATACAATAGTTTTTATAGGTGTTTTTAGTGAATCAAAATTCATAGCAATAAAATTTTCGCAAAAATATTTATTAAACACTTATCAAATTATATATTTTTGTTAAAAATTCACTCTTTTGAACACATCTTTAAAACAGTATAAACCTTTTTTTAGTTTTTTAATTAAGTTTTTAGCGTTTTACATCATTTTTACTTTTGCGTATAAAATGTATTTGAGTCAGTTTGATGTAGCTAAATATGAAGTTGATGTTATTTCGCAAAAAGTAGCGCATCAAACTGTTGGATTAATTAATGTTTTTGGTGGAAAAGCCGAAGCTTTTCCCAATGAGTTTGAATCTTCTGAAAAAATCATATTTAATGGAAAGTATGTAGCAAGAATTATTGAAGGTTGTAATGCTGTAAGTGTAATAATATTATTTGCTGCATTTATATTTGCTTTTTCAAATGGATTTAAAAGAACTTTTCTGTTTATTTTTACAGGCGGAATAATAATTTATGCTCTCAATATTGCTCGTATAGCTTTGCTGGCGTATTTCTTATATCATTACCCTGAATATGAAGAATTATTGCACGGAACAATTTTTCCGTTGTTTATTTATGGTGTAGTATTTTTATTATGGGTTTTATGGGTTACAAAATTTTCTGGTTATGTTAGAAAATTTGCTGCGTAATAAAACACGAGCTGTTTTTACACTGTTGTTAGTGTTTGCTTTAGCTTTGATTCGTTTTTTTGAATCCAAATTATTTTACGATCCGTTTTTGTTATTTTTTAAATCGGAATTTCAAAACAAACCTCTTCCAGAATATAATTCGTTTAAATTGTATCTAAATTTATCGTTCAGATATTTTTT
This sequence comes from Bacteroidia bacterium, assembly GCA_030431055.1. Taxonomy (GTDB): domain Bacteria; phylum Bacteroidota; class Bacteroidia; order Flavobacteriales; family Flavobacteriaceae; genus Flavobacterium. The sequence continues at coordinate 18,745 of JAUIJA010000006.1, forward strand.
AAATTCCATAATTTCATTGGGAATTATTTATGTTTTATTTCAAAGTAAACCAATTTTAAAACTCTCGCTTTGGTTGTATTTACTGTTTTTTGTAATTCTGATTGTGTTACTTTTTGTTGAAATAAATTTCTTCAAAGATTATCTTTTATTGTTCTATACAAGACGTTTTCTTATTCAGCCATTGTTTTTAATTTTATTTATTCCAGCGTTTTATTATCAAAAATTAACAGAAAATAAATAAAATATTTGCTTTATAATCGTACTTTTGCCAATAATAATGAAGAAACTAACAGCAATATTAATTACAGCAGTAATCCTATTTTCAAATTTAGGACTGGCTTTCAATGTTCATTATTGTCATGATAAAATTGCTTCGGTTTCAATTGATTATTCTGTACAAAACGATAATTTAAATTGTTGTTGTGTAAAAAAAGATGCTCAAAAAAAATGTTGTTCAGATACAACCATTAAAGCTGAAAAAAAATCGGATGATTTTCTAGTAAAATCATTTCAATTAGATTTACAGCAGTTTATCACTTTACAGCAATTTGATTTTAATTTTCAAAAACAAATAGTTTCGGTTAAACAGCAAAATTTAATTGAAAACTATAGCGAAGCTAATTCGCCACCACTTTACAAATTATACTGTCAACTTGTTTTTTACGCATAATTTTAATGTTACTTCAGATTTTAGTTTTTAAATCTTTTTTTAACATTAAAACAATTTTATGCAATTTAAAATAGCTTATTGGCTGCTGCTTTTTACTTCAATTGTTTCGGCTCAAGTTGAAATTAAAGGAAAAGTTGTAGACGAAAACAATCAACCCATTTTGGGAGCCAATGTGTATTGGCAAAATACTTCTACAGGAACAACAACAGATATCGACGGAAATTTTTCTATCGTAAAATCTGATGAAACAAGCGTTTTACTAACAAGTTATATTGGTTTTCAAACACAATCAACAGCGATTGAAAACAATGACTTTTTAACCATAACTTTAAAAGAAGTTACTACTTTAAAAGAAGTTACGGTTTCTAAAACGAAAAAAAGCACAGAACATTCTCATTTTGCAGTTACAAATGTGCAAACAATGGGACAAAAGGAACTTTTAAAGGCGGCTTGTTGTAATCTGTCGGAAAGTTTTAGTACAAATCCTTCAATTGATGTTAACTTTTCTGATGCTGTAACAGGTAATAAACAAATTAAAATGTTAGGCTTAACAAGTCCGTATATTTTAATTGCAGAAGAAAATATTCCATCAGTTCGCGGAGCTTCTCAAGCTTACGGATTATCATATATTCCAGGAACTTGGGTGGAAAGTATTCAGATTACAAAAGGCGCGGGAAGCGTTATTAACGGATACGAAAGTATTTCGGGACAAATTAATTATGAAATCTTAAAACCAATAAATGACATTCCATTTTTCTTAAATGCTTATGGCTCAATGGATGGTCGTTTTGAGTTGAATACTCATTTTAATCAAAAATATTCAGATAAGTTAAGTTCGACTTTATTTATTCATGGAAATACGCGTCAAATTAAAAACGATATGAATAATGATGGTTTTTTAGATAACCCAATAGGAAAACAAATCAACATTTTAAATCGTTGGCAATACACTGATGCTGAAAAAGGTTGGGTGAGTTTCTTAAACCTTCGTTATTTAAGAGATGATAAAACTTCTGGACAAGTGGATTTTAATCCAGATGTTGATAAATTTACAACGAATCATTGGGGAAGCGAAATTAATACAGAACGAATAGAAGTGTCTAATAAAACAGGTTATGTTTTTCCAGATGAACCGTATAAAAGTTTTGGTTTTCAAAACTCATTTCAATCGCACAAGCAAGATTCTTATTTTGGGTTTAACCAATATAATATTCATCAAAAAAGTTATTATTCAAATTTAATTTATAATTCCATTATTAGTAATACAAAAAACAAATTTTCTACAGGAATTAATTTTACGTATGATGCTTATGATGAATTTGTTGCGGTGAATTTTACTAAAGATTTTTCACGTATTGATAATTCAGTTGGAGCATTTTTTGAGTATACTTTTGATAATTTAGATAATTTTAGTTTAGTTGCTGGAGCGCGAGTTGACAATCATAATCGATTAGGAACTTTTATTACGCCACGTTTGCATTTAAGATACAATCCTTGGGAAGGTGCCGTTTTGCGTTCGTCGATTGGTAGAGGAAAACGAGCAGCTAATATCTTTGCCGAAAACCAACAATTATTTGCTTCATCTAGAGATTTTTCAATCATAAATAATAATGGAAATTTATACGGATTAAATCCAGAAATTGCTTGGAATTACGGATTGAGTTTTATTCAATCGTTCAAACTATTTGGAGCTGAATCTGAAATTGTCTTAGATTATTATCGAACTGATTTTGAAAATCAAGTAATTGTAGATTTAGATGTGAGTCCACAACAAGTTGTTTTTCATGATTTAGACGGAAATAGTTTTGCAAATTCTTTTCAAGCAGAATTCAGTATTGAACCTTTTAAACATTTCAATTTGAAATCGGCTTATAAGTATTACGATGTAAAAACCGATTATTTAACGGGGAAATTAGAACGTCCGTTACAAGCGAAACATCGTTTCTTTGCAAATGCTTCATTTGAAACTCATATCAAAGAAAAAGGTCAACAATGGAAATTTGATTTTACGTACAATTGGTTAGGTGAACAACGCTTTCCTACTACGCAAGCAAATCCAATTCAATATCAATTACCAGAATACACACCATCTTTTGCTGTTATGAACGCACAAGTTACGCGAACATTTTCAAGTGTTTTTGAAGTGTATATTGGTGGAGAAAATATTGGGAATTATAAACAAGATAATGCAATTGTAAGCGCAAATAATCCTTTCGGTACATATTTTGATAGTAGTATGATATATGGTCCAGTATTCGGACAAATGTATTACGCAGGTTTACGATTTAAGATTAAATAATTGATAACTAATAAAAATAGAATAATGAAATCAACGATTCACGAACACCAAAAAAACAATTTTAATTCTGTGAGTAAAAAAATAGTTTTAATTTTAGTAATGATGATTTCTTTTGTAGGATTAGCACAAGAGAAAAAAAGTAAGAATAAAAAAGTTGAATTTAAAGTAAATGGAAATTGCGAAATGTGTGAAAAACGCATTGAAAAAGCGGCCTTTTCAGTTAAAGGAGTTAAAAGTGCCGACTGGCATGTAGACCATCACGACATTCATTTAATTATAGATGAAAGAAAATGTTCTGTGGAAGATGTGAAAAAAGCAATAGCAAAAGTAGGTCACGATACAGAAGATTTTAAAGCAACAGACGAAGATTATAATAATCTTCACGGTTGTTGTAAATATGAAAGGTTATAAAAATAAAAACTCCAACAATTGTTGGAGTTTTTTTATGCACAGAAAAGTTTTACCTTTGAAATCTATGCGAAAGATAATTTTCTTATTATTTGTTTCATTACAAATGTTTTCCCAATCCAACTTCGATTTAGGAAAGCAATATTTCGTAGAAAAAAAATGGGAATTAGCGCAAAGTAATTTTGAAAAAGTGTTGGTTCAAAATCCGAATAATTACCAAGCAATTGAATATTTAGGCGATATTTTTGGTCACCAAAAAAAATGGGATTTAGCCATTGAAAAATACAAAAGACTTCGCGATCAATTTCCCAAAAATGCAAATTATTGGTACAAGTTCGGCGGAGCATTAGGAATGAAGGCTAAAAAAAGTAATAAATTTAAAGCTTTAGGAATGATAGATGATGTTGAAGAAGCATTTCTCAAAGCTGCTGAACTCGACAAAAACCACATCGATACGCGTTGGGCTTTGGTAATGTTATATATTGAATTGCCTGCAATTATTGGCGGAAGCGAAAAAAAAGCACAAAAATATGCCGCCGAATTGTTGAATCTCTCTAAAGTAGATGGTTATTTGGCAAAAGGCTATATCGATGTATATTTTAAACGCTATCAAAGTGCTGAAAAAAATTATACTTTGGCACACAAAATTGGCAATTCAAAAACTACGTTTGAAAAGTTATATGACTTATATTTGAACAAGCTTAAGAATACCGAAAAAGCCCAACAATTAAAAAATAATTTTGAATTATGAGTTATAAATTATGAGTTGAAAAACTCCTAACTCCTAATTCCTAATTCCTAACTAAAAATGAGAGTACACTTCATAGCCATTGGCGGAGCAGCCATGCACAACTTAGCCTTAGCCTTACACGAAAAAGGATATCAAGTAACCGGAAGCGATGATGCTATTTTTGAACCGTCAAAATCGCGTTTAGATAAAAAAGGTTTGTTGCCAAATGAATTAGGTTGGATTCCAGAAAGAATTACTACCGATTTAGATGCGGTAATTTTAGGGATGCACGCTAAAAAAGACAATGCCGAATTGTTACGCGCTCAAGAACTTGGAGTGAAAATTTATTCGTATCCTGAATTTTTATACGAACAATCCAAAGATAAAACGCGAGTTGTTATTGGTGGTTCGCACGGAAAAACAACAATTACTTCTATGATTTTACACGTGATGAATTATCATGATGTTAAGGTCGATTATATGGTTGGTGCGCAATTAGAAGGTTTTGATACGATGGTACATCTAACTGAAGAAAATGAATTTATCGTTTTAGAAGGTGATGAATATTTAACATCGCCAATTGATTTACGACCGAAGTTTCATTTGTACCAACCTAATATTGCGTTACTTTCAGGAATTGCATGGGACCATATCAATGTGTTTCCAACTTTCGAAAATTATGTAGACCAATTCCGAATTTTTACCAATTTGATAACCAAAGGTGGAATTTTGGTTTACAACGAAGAAGATTCAACGGTGAAACAAGTTTCAGAAGAATGTGAAAACCAAATTCGTAAAATTGCTTACCAAACACCAGAATATTCAGTTGAAAACGGAACTACTTTATTGGAAACTCCTGATGGTGCGATGCCAATTGAAGTTTTTGGAGCACACAATTTGAATAATTTAGCTGGAGCCAAATGGATTTGCCAATGCATGGGTGTTGACGAAGCCGAATTCTACGAAGCGATTGCTACGTTTAAAGGAGCAAGCAAACGTTTAGAGAAAATCGCTGAAAGTTCTAATAAAGTGGCATATAAAGATTTTGCGCATTCGCCAAGTAAAGTTTCGGCGACGACAAAAGCGGTAAAAAATCAATATCCCGATAGAAAATTAGTGGCTTGTTTAGAACTACATACGTATAGTAGTTTAAATGCCGAATTCTTAAAAGAATACCAAGGCGCTTTAGATGCGGCCGATGTTGCGGTGGTTTTCTATTCGCCCGATGCGGTTAAAATTAAACAATTAGAAGAAGTAACGTACGACCAAATTGCGAATTCTTTCGAGCGCAACGACTTAATTATTTATACCAATCCAACCGAATTTAAAGATTTCTTATTCAAACAAAATTTAGATAATTCTGCGTTACTGTTGATGAGTTCGGGTAATTACGGCGGATTGAATTTTGATGAAGTAAAGGAGTTGATACGTTAATGTGTTGATTTGAAAATTTGATAATGAATAAAAAAATCCGAAGAAATTCGGATTTTTTTATTTGTCACAAGATTAATTGTACTAAGAAAAAGTCTTTGTCTAATTCTATTATAAATTTCTAAATTGATTTTTTATAGTTTTTATATCTTCAAGTAATTCTTTGGCAAAATCTACACCTTTATCCTTTAAATAATGAATTTTGAAATAACTATATTCATTGTTACTATCAAATGGATATTTTAAGATAATGTAGTATTTGGAAGGAGTTAAATTATTTTCTTTATAAAATATTGATAATAAGTTGTTTGATTCATTATTTGAGAGTTTACAATATTTAATAAGAATTTCTTTTAATTTTTCAGCTTTTTCTAAATGTAATATAGCTTTATTACACAAAGATTCCAATGAATGATTTGTTTTGAATTCTTCATTATTCAATGCAAGTATACCTTTAAGGACCAATTCAATTGCATGATAAAAATTAAAAAGCAAGGGCTCAATTATTCTAAAATCACTCCATTTTGCTTTTTCAATATATAGGTTATATGATTCTTCTTCTGTTATGTTTTCATCAAAATCAGTCCATATAGAATGTTTGTTTTTGGAATTAATTAATTCAAATAAACAATTTTCAGTTAATTGAAAGTATTTATGTGAAAAGGCAATTAATGGAGATTTTACAATCATTTTAATTAATAATGTTACTTTAAACAAATATAACTTTTTTCCACTTTACAATTTTCAAATCAACAAAAATTTCTATTTTTGTTTCTATAAACGCCAAATAAAAATTTTATGTACACGCCAATTAATCAGTGGGCCGAAGACGATCGCCCGCGCGAAAAATTTCTACTTAAAGGAAAATCTTCCTTATCCGATTCTGAACTTTTAGCTATTCTCATAGGTTCGGGTTCTCGTAATGAGAGCGCTGTGCAGTTGTGTCAACGCATTTTAGCGAGTTCGCAAAACAATCTCAATCTTCTCGGAAAGTTATCCATTCAACAATTGATGAATTTCAAAGGTATTGGTGAAGCCAAAGCTATTTCTATTGCAGCCGCTTTAGAATTAGGACGAAGAAGACGAGAAGAAGAAGTTATTGAACTCAAAAAAATTACGTCGAGTAAAGCGGTTTTCGACATCATGCAACCTTTGATTGGTGAATTGCCTCACGAGGAATTTTGGGTGTTGTTTCTCAATAATTCCAATAAAGTCATTTACAAAACACAAATCAGTAAAGGCGGAATTACAGGAACGGTTGTCGATATCCGGATTGTGTTTAAACTTGCTTTAGAGCACAATGCAACGTCAATTATTTTGTCGCACAATCATCCATCTGGAAAGTTACAAGCTAGCGAAGCAGATATTCAAATTACCAAGAAAATTAAAGAAGCAGGCAAGAATTTAGATATTCAAGTTTTAGATCATGTTATCATAACTGAAAAGAGTTATTATAGTTTTGTTGATGAAGGAATTTTTTAGAAAAGATTAAGAAAATCTTTCTTTCTAAATATGTATCTTGCAAGCTGTTTGTTCTCGACTTCGCTCGAACGGACAGCATTCATAATTAAAAACTCATAATTCATAATTAAGAGAATGATTAGCACATCAGGAATTACGTTTTCCTATTCTAAAGATCAATTGTTTCATATGCCCGATTTGTATTGTGAAGCAGGAAGCACCATTTTAATTACTGGTGATTCAGGAAAAGGAAAAACAACATATCTACATATTTTAGCAGGTTTGTTAAAGCCAAATGAAGGAGAAATTTTAATTGATAAAGTTAATATGGTTACTTTATCAGAATCGAAAAGTGATAAATTTCGTGGAAAGAACATTGGTTTAGTTTTGCAAAAATCACATTTCGTAGCTTCGCTAACGGTTTTAGAAAATTTAGAAATGGCGAGTTGGTTAGCAACAGGAAAGAAGAATGCAACAAGAGCAAAAGAATTGCTAACAAAATTAGATATTGCTAATCAAGCCAATAAATTACCTAGTCAATTAAGTATTGGCCAACAACAACGCGTATCAATTGCTCGTGCTTTAATGAATGATCCAAAAGTGTTGTTAGCCGATGAACCTACATCGAGTTTAGATGATAAAAATGCCGAAAAAGTAATTCAGTTATTGACAGATTTATCTAAAGAGTACAAAGCTGCTTTGGTAATTGTTACGCACGATGCTAGAATTAAAGAGAAGTTTACTAACAAAATAACAATGGTATAATGATTACAAAATTAGCTTGGCGAAATATTTGGTTCAAACCGTTGAATACTATTTTGAGTATTATTTTGTTGACTTCAAGTGTGGCAATTATTACGGTTTTAATTCTTTTAGAAAAACAATTCGAAGAAAAGTTTACCAATAATTTAGATGGAATAGATTTAGTGATGGGCGCGCAAGGAAGTCCTTTGCAATTAATATTATCGTCTATTTATCAAGTAGATGCTCCAACAGGAAATATCAGTTTAGATTCTGCGAAAGTTTGGATGCAAAACCCAATGGTTGAAAAAGCCATTCCATTAGCATTTGGTGATAACTACAAAGGCTTTAAAATTTTAGGAACGACTCAAGATTATTTATCTCATTTCAATGCAAAACTTTCAGAAGGAAAAACATTTAATAAAAACTTTGAAGTAGTTATTGGAAGTGAAATTGCTCAAAAATTAACATTAAATGTTGGAGATGAATTTTTCGGTTCACATGGTGATTCTGCCGAAGGCGAAGTACACGATCATTACGCATATAAAGTAGTTGGAATTGCTGAGCCAACGGGTAAAGTGGTTGATAATTTAATTTTGTGTAATATTCCGAGTGTTTGGCAAATTCATCATCAAGGGCATGAAAATCCTGAACATGGAGAAGAAGGTCACGTTCACGAAGAAGGCGACGAACACGAACATCATGAAGTAGCTGATTTAACAATCGACGAACCAGGAATGGAAATTACTTCAGTTTTATTACAAATGCGTAACCCAATGGCAAAACTAACTTGGCAACGTATTATTCCACAAAATACAAAAATGCAAGCTGCTTCACCAGCAATCGAAATTAATAGGTTGTTTACTTTATTTGGAGTTGGAATCGATGCACTTCGTTATTTAGCTTACGGGATTATGTTAATTTCTGGAATTTCTATTTTTATTGCCTTGTTCAATACTTTGAAAGAACGTAAAAATGAATTTGCACTAATGCGAGTAAATGGAGCAGGAAGATTACAATTATTAAAACTTGTTTTAATAGAAAGTTTGCTTTTGTGTTTCGTTGGTTTTATTTTTGGTACGATTTTGGGAAGAATAGCATTGGTTTTCATTTCAAAATCATCGGAAGCCGACTTTAAACTGAGTTTTAATCCGTACGAGTTTATTTGGAACAAAGAAGGCTGGTTGCTTGCACTTACTTTAGTTGTAGGAATAGTTGCAGCGTTAATTCCGGCCATAAAAGCATATTCATTAAATATTTCAAAAACATTAGCAAATGCGTAAAATATACACATTAGTTTTAGTAACAATTATCTCGATAATTACTTTCAGTTTTACTGAAAAAAGAAACATTAAAGTTGAAAAAATAACTGAAAATGTAGTTTTTACTGATACTTTAACATGGAAACTTTTGGGAAAGATTGATTATCAGAAAAAACCAGATAAGAAATATGGTGAAGTAATGTTTCCTGTAATCAATCCGAAATTGAAGGCAATGCAAGGTAAACCAATTGTAATCACAGGGTTTATTATTCCTATAGACAATAAGAATTATGCAATAAGTAAAAATGTGTTTGCAGCTTGTTTCTTTTGTGGAAAATCGGGACCAGAAACCATCATGGGAATTAAATTTAAAGGTGATTTACCTAAACTAAAAACCGATCAATATGTTACGTTGAAAGGAACTTTCCGTTACAATGATAATGATGTTGAAGATTGGATTTATCACGTTGAAAATGCTGTGATTACAGCTGGAAATTAGTTCATGTCATTTCAAAATAAAAAACACCTCTTTTTCGATTTAGACCATACACTTTGGGATTTCGACAGGAATTCTGCGGTGGCATTTGATGTGATTTTTAAACGGCATGGATTTGAGTTTTCAACCGATGATTTTCTGAAGCATTATATTCCAAGGAATCAACATTATTGGAAACTGTATCAGGTAAACCAAATTTCACATGAAGATTTACGTTACTATCGTTTAAAGGATATTTTTGATATTCTTGAAGTTGAGGTTTCAAAAGAGCAAGTCAATCAACTTTCTGAAGATTATATCATGCATTTACCTAATAGCAATCATTTGTTTGATGGAGCAATAGAAGTTCTGGAATATTTACAGCCCAATTACCATTTGCATATTATTACAAACGGATTTCATTTTGTTCAAGATAAAAAACTCAAAAACTCAAATATTGAGCATTTTTTTAAAACAATAACAAATTCTGAAATGGCGGGTGTGAAAAAACCACATCCAAATATATTTGAATTTGCGTTATCTTTGGCAAAAGCCAATAAAGAAGAAAGTGTAATGATAGGCGATAGTTGGGAAGCAGATATAGAAGGTGCTCTCGATTTTGGTATGGACGCTATCTTTTTTAATGCAGAAAATACTTCACAAAAAAACGGAGTAGTTCAAGTAAATCATTTATTAGAATTAAAAAATATTTTATAATGAAAAGATTTTTTGTTTTAGCAGTTTTGTTAGTTGCTACAATTTCATTAGCACAAGAAAAATATGAATATGTAATCGTTCCAACGAAGTTTGACTTTTTTAAAAATGAAAACGAATACAACTTAAATGCATTAACAAAATCCTTTTTTGAAACCGAAGGTTTTGCAGTGTATTACGACAAAGATGAATTACCAAAAGACTTAGCAGAAAATAGATGTAAAGCATTTTATGTAGATGCTGTTGAGAACAATAATATGTTCAAAACGAGAATTACAATTCAAATTAAAGATTGTCAGAATAAGATTTTACTAGAAAGTTTTGAAGGGAGTAGCAGAGAAAAAACCTACAAGATTGCTTATAATGAAGCATTCCGTTTTGCGTTAACTTCGTTAAAAGGCCAATTGAATTTTAAAAACAATTTTGATAAAAAAGAAGTTGAAGAAAAGCATGTAGTGGTTGAAGATGTAGTAGCAGAGGTTATTCCAGCTACACCACAAAAATCAACTAATCCAAATCAATTATTTGCTTTGCCTATTGAAAATGGCTACAAATTAGTTGATAGCGTGCCTAATGTAATTTACATTATTCAAAACTCATCTGAAGCCAATGTTTTTATCGCTTCAAAAGGTGAAATTTATGGCGTTTTCCAAAAGAAAATAAATGGTTGGTATTTCGATTATTATCAAGATGGAAAATTAATTTCTGAGAAAGTTAATGTGAAGTTTTAATTAATTCTTACGTTGAAAAAAATATTATTAATAGTTTTAGTTAGTCTTAGCTCTTGTTCTTCAAACCCTAAAGAGAATAAAATTGAATTGATAAAAACAGCAGACTTTAATAAATATAATACTGATTTTATACCATATTACTTTGTAAATTCTAAAAATGATTTTATAGGATTTACGAGTGACTTTTTAAAGATTAAGTATATGGATTCTATTCATTTGAATTTATTGTGTTATAATAATAAGGATAAAATATTTTTAAGTATATACAGTAATGAAATAAATATTTCTAAGACAAAGCTAAGGGTTTCTTCAAAAAATAATGGTGTTTTTGTGGATACAAAAACATTTAAGCCTTTTGTGTTAAATAGGAGTTATAAAAATGATGATTTACAAGGTCTGAATTTTGTAAAGAAGATTAACTTTAAAACAAAAAAAGAAAAAATAAAGCTTATCAATAATGATACAATTAAGGTTCAATTAAAAGATAAAGAATATGTTTTTGTGAGTGCTTTAAGAGATTAATTTTTTACAATCAATACCCATACTTATCTTTCCATCTATTTTTTAAGAATTTTCGCAAATCATTTTCACGCGCATTTTCTCCAGGTTCAAAAAACTTAGTTGCTGAAATTTCTGTTGGTAAAAATTCTTGTTCGGCAAAATTGTTAGGAAAATCGTGTGAATACTTGTATTCATCGCCATAACCTAATTCTTTCATCAATTTTGTTGGTGCATTTCGTAAATGTATAGGAACAGGTAAATCTCCAGTTTGCTTAACTAGTTGTTGCGCTTTTCCAATAGCCATATAACTTGCATTACTTTTTGCAGAACTTGCTAAATAAATAGCACACTGACTCAAAATAATTCTACTTTCAGGATAACCAATTGTCGTTACCGCTTGAAAAGTATTATTCGCCATAATTAAGGCTGTTGGATTTGCATTTCCAATATCTTCACTGGCTAAAATAAGCATTCTTCTCGCAATGAATTTAACATCTTCGCCGCCTTCAATCATACGAGCCAACCAATACACAGCACCATTTGGATCACTTCCACGAATCGATTTTATAAAAGCCGAAACAATATCATAATGTTGTTCGCCAGTTTTGTCATATAAAACCGTATTCTTTTGAACGAGTTGCATTACTTTTTCATTGGTAATTTCAATTTCATCGCCATCTGTAGCGTTAATTACCAATTCAAAGACATTTAATAATTTTCGTCCATCACCACCTGAAATTCTTAATAAAGCTTCGGTTTCTTTAAGTTGGATATTTTTGGTTTTTAAGAGTTCGTCAACTTCAATAGCGCGATGTAAAAGAGCTTCTAAATCTTCTTTTGTAAACGGATTTAAAACATAAACCTGACATCTCGACAGTAAAGCCGGGATAACTTCAAAACTTGGATTTTCAGTTGTAGCGCCAATTAACGTAACCCAACCTTTTTCAACGGCTGCTAATAAAGAATCTTGTTGTGATTTACTAAAACGATGAATCTCATCAATGAACAAAATTGGATTTTTAGCAGTGAAAAGTCCGCCACTTTGTTTGGCTTTTTCAATTACTTCACGCACTTCTTTTACACCAGAATGAATCGCCGAAAGCTGGTAAAACGGACGTTTACTTTCTTCTGCCATAATTTGGGCTAAAGTAGTTTTTCCTGTTCCTGGCGGTCCCCAAAGAATTAAACTCGGAATAATTCCTTTTGCAATTTGATGGGTTAACGAACCTTGTTTACCAACTAAATGTAGCTGACTTACATAATCATTTAAACTCTTTGGGCGAATTCTTTCTGCTAAAGGTGCTTCCATAGTGTAAAGGTAAATCTTCTGACAAAACTGCACAAAATATTTTTTGGTGTTATATTTGACTACATTGATTATAATGAAAAGAATTATTCAAGACCATCAGTTTAAGTTTACATATTCGGTAATTATTTTACCAATGTTATTTGTGTTGAGTATATGGTTGGTTTTTTGGTACGAAACTAAATTTCACGAGAATTTTCACCATTTAGGAATTTACCCAAGAGAAACATTTGGATTAAAAGGAATTTTGTACAGTCCGTTTTTACATGGCGATTTCAAACATTTAATGAATAATTCTATTTCTATTTTCGTGCTGTTAGCATTTTTGCGGTATTTCTACCGAAGTCAAACTTTTATAGTTGTAGTTTTCGGAATTTTATTTTCAGGATTAGGAACTTGGTTGTTAGGAAGACCGAGTTATCACATAGGAGCAAGCGGATTAATTTACGTTTTGGTAAGTTTTATTTTCTTTAAAGGAATTTTTACCAAATATTTTAGATTAATGGCAGTTTCATTTATTGTAGTGATGTTTTATGGTGGAGCCGTTTGGTTTATGTTTCCCGAAGTGGATAATTCCATTTCTTGGGAAGGACATTTAAGCGGATTTGTAACGGGATTAGCAATGGCTTTGGTAATTCGAACACCACAATTTGGAAAACCGATTTTGTACAATTGGGAACACCCAAATTTTAAACCAGAAGAAGATCCTTTTATTCGTAATTTTGATGAAAGCGGAAATTTCAATCCACCACCAAAAATTAAAGAAGGCGAAAATGAAATTAAAAACTATTTCACTTCATCAATGAAAGTGATTTATGAGTTTTTGAAAAGTAAAAATTAGTTGAAATGAAAAATTTAAAATTACATAGTTCAGGTAAAGATGACTTAAATGAAGCTCTGAATAATGAATTTGTTGCTAAAAAGAAAATTGTTTTAGATAATAAAGAACTTTCTGAAGAAGAAAAATTAAAGCAAATTCAAGTATTAGAAATTGAGTTAAAAAATAAAATGCAAAAAGCAAAATGGTCTTTGTTTTAATTTTCAAATAAACGAATCAACAAATTACAATCTTTGTCTAACAACTTCATATAAAAAAGCGCCACAGGCTACAGAAACATTTAAAGAAGAAATAGTTCCGAACATTGGTAATTTTGCTTTTTCGTCAACTATTTTCAATACAGAAGGATTTACGCCTTTGTCTTCACTTCCCATTATAATGGCAACAGCTTCAGTAAAATCAACATCATAAATATTGCTGTTTGTTTTTTCAGTTGCCGCAACGGTTTTTATTCCGCTAGCTTGAAGTTGGAAAATAGCATCTTTTACGTGGTCAACTTTACAAATAGGAATATTAAAAACAGCACCAACGCTTGTTTTAACCGTGTCGCCATTTACTGGAGCGCTTCCTTGTTTTGGAATAATAATTCCATCTACACCTGTACATTCTGCTGTACGAATAATAGCACCAAAATTTCGCGTATCAGAAATGCCATCTAAAACAATAAATAAAGGTTTTTTATCGGCTTCAAGAAGAGATGAAATTAATTCGTCTAAATCATTAAAAGCAATTGGCGAAATAGTAGCAATTGCACCTTGATGGTTTCGGTCTCCTAATCGGTTTAGTTTTTCAACAGGAACATAAGAAAAATTAACGCCATTTTGTTTTAGCGTTTTTAAAAGCTCTCGCATTAAATCGCCTTGAAGGTCTTTTTGTATAAAAACTTTGTCGATTTCTTTACCTGCGTTAATTGCTTCAATAATCGCTCGTATTCCAAAAATTTGTTGCGCTTTTTCCATTTGGCAAAGATATATGAAAGTTGGAAGTTTTTTAGAAATTCGTAGTAAAACTTATTTGAACAATTGAATTCGATAGTTTTATAGCTTGATCGTCTGTACTTCCGTTTGCATAAACTAATTTGAATAAACCATTTTGTGTTAACATTCCAAAACCAAAACCTAATCCTAGTAAACTTCCTTGTAAATCAGTAGTCTTATCTTGAAAATAGCCATAATCGGTTATTGAATGAACATAAAGCGAAGGAGTTAATAAATAACGATATTCTGCTATTAATCCAGAGAAGAAATTGGCTTGTAAAGTGTTTTCTCTAAAACCACGAATAGAATTTATTCCGCCAAAACGATACAACTCGTTAATTATATAATTTTCGCTATTGAGATAATACGATTGATTTTTAATAGCAATGACATTTTTTTTATTCAGATAGAAATTATGACTAGCTAATAATTCGGTAAAAAACTGATTGGTTTTTTGTGAAGTAATCGTTCGGTTTCCTGTTCCAATTTTAATCAGAAAATTTGTTCTTTCTGGAAAAAGAAAATCCGAATTGATTCGTTTGCTATAATCAAAACTTAAAGTTAAAAATTTACTATTGAAATTAGTTAAGCTACTACTGTTTGTATTTTGTATATCTACTGATTTTATACTTTGATAGCCGATATATGCTTTTTTGTTATAACTGAAATAATAGCCTATGTCTAAATTGAATTCCGTATTTTGAAATGTACTATCTTGCTTAAATATTTTAAGATTGGCTTTTGTTCCAAGAGGTGTTTTAAACCAATACGGAATTTCGGTTCCTAAATTAAATGAAGTTTGTTGGTTTCCGTCGTTTCTCCAATAGAGTTTAAATTTTTCTCCCGAATTTAAAATATTGATTAAATTCAAGTCTAAATATCCGTTAAAAGTAAGTTTAGTGTTTTCTGCATCATTTGCAAAACCTATGAATCCGTCAAACTTATTCGGTTTCGTTTTTTCAAGATACGTATATATTTTAGTAGAATCTTCAGTGAATAAAATTTCTGGAGAACGTGTTTGGGTTACAAATGGAAAACTTTGAATATCATCACTAACTTCGTTAACTAATTCTTGATTAAAAGTTCGATTTCGTAACTTTCTCAACCAATTTTGTTTTACGTTTTTCGGAAATTTATCGTAACCGAGAATAACCAAATCATCAACTTGCCTTATTTTGTTTAGCGATAATTTTAAATCATTATATATATAGGTGTCTTTATTTTTTTGATTGATAAGTTGTAATTTAGCTAAAGCATAACCTTTGCTTTCAAGTAGTTTTAATTTACTATCCATCCAATTCTCAACTTCTGAAGGTAAAATGAAAATGGAATCTTTTTCAATTGCTAGAATTTCTTTTTCAATTTGCGTTAAATTATTTGTTCGGATTATAATTGAAGAAATCGGATTACCTAGTTTATACTGAAAAACAAAACTACTATCGTTTATTTTTTGTTGTTCGGTAAGTTGGTAAGAAAAATAACCGTTATTGTTAAGTTTGTTTTCGAAGTTCTTTTGTTCTTTTAAAATTGAAACAACTTCGTTGTGTTCTTTATTGTAACCTAAACTATCAATAATAGTTGTTTCGGTATTTGTGTTGCCTTCAATTTTTAAATAGAATTTTTGCGCAACAATAATTTGCGATACAAAAAATAATAAAAGAAAAAAGGCTTTTTTCATACATCAAAAGTAACGTAAAAAATGAATTTTATTTCATTTGTTTAGATTTTACTCAACTTTAAAATAATCGAACTACATTTGTGCTAAAATGAAGAGTGTTGAAAATTAAATAATTAACGCTTGTATTATAAAAAATAATTTCTACCTTTGCGTCCCCTAAAATAGGGTAGTTAAAAAAAGTATTAATTTATTAGTAATTATGCCAACAATTCAACAATTAGTAAGAACTGGAAGAGCCAAAATAACTAAGAAGAGTAAATCGGCTGCTTTAGATTCTTGTCCTCAAAGAAGAGGGGTTTGTACGCGTGTTTACACTACAACACCAAAAAAACCAAACTCGGCAATGCGTAAAGTTGCCCGTGTTCGTTTAACAAATGGTAATGAAGTAAACGCATACATCCCAGGTGAAGGACACAATCTACAGGAGCACTCGATAGTATTAGTTAGAGGTGGAAGGGTAAAAGATTTACCAGGAGTTAGATACCACATCGTACGTGGTGCTTTGGATACAGCCGGAGTTAGCGGTCGTCTTCAAAGAAGATCTAAATATGGTGCAAAACGCCCTAAGAAGTAATTTTTAAACTTTTAAAGAAAAGACATGAGAAAAAGACAGGCTAAAAAAAGACCTCTTTTACCAGATCCTAAGTTTAACGATCAATTAGTGACTCGTTTTGTAAATAACTTAATGTGGGATGGTAAAAAGTCAGTTGCTTTTAAAGTGTTTTATGATGCAATGGCAATCGTAGAAGAAAAAAAGCAAGATGATGAAAAATCAGCTTTAGAAACTTGGAAAGACGCATTAACTAACGTTATGCCGCATGTAGAGGTTCGCTCTCGTCGTGTAGGTGGTGCTACATTCCAAATTCCTATGCCAATTCGTCCAGATAGAAAAATTTCTATGGCGATGAAATGGATGATTCTTTATGCAAGAAAAAGAAACGAAAAGTCAATGGCTGGAAAATTAGCTTCTGAGATTTTAGCTGCGGCTAAAGAAGAAGGTGCGGCTGTTAAGAAAAGAATGGATACTCACAAGATGGCTGAGGCTAACAAAGCATTCTCTCACTTTAGATTTTAATCCATAAAGAAATAACACAAATGGCAACAAGAGATTTAAAATATACAAGAAATATCGGTATTGCAGCTCATATTGATGCTGGTAAAACTACGACTACAGAACGTATTTTATTCTATACTGGTAAATCACATAAAATTGGTGAGGTTCACGAAGGTGCTGCAACTATGGACTGGATGGAGCAAGAAGCAGAAAGAGGTATTACAATTACTTCTGCTGCTACAACTTGTGAGTGGAATTTCCCTACAGAACAAGGTAAACCATTGCCTGATTCTAAAGCTTACCACTTTAATATTATTGATACTCCAGGTCACGTTGACTTTACTGTTGAGGTAAACCGTTCGTTACGTGTATTAGATGGGTTAGTGTTCTTATTCTCTGCAGTTGATGGAGTTGAGCCACAATCTGAAACTAACTGGAGATTAGCTGATAACTATAGAGTTCCTCGTATGGGATTTGTTAATAAGATGGATCGTCAAGGTTCAAACTTCTTAGCAGTTTGTCAGCAAGTTAAAGACATGTTAAAGTCTAATGCTGTGCCTTTGGTTTTACCAATTGGTGAAGAAGCAGACTTTAGAGGTGTAGTTGACTTAATTAAAAATCAAGCAATTATTTGGCATGATGAAACACAAGGGGCTACTTTTGATGTTGTTCCTGTGCCAGAAGATATGGTTGCTGAGGTTAGAGAATACAGACAAAACTTAATTGAAGAGGTTGCTGGGTATGATGAAAACTTGTTAGAGAAATTCATGGAAGATGAAAATTCTATAACAGAAGAAGAAATCAACAATGCTTTAAGAAGTGCAACTATTGATATGGCTATTATTCCTATGTTATGTGGATCTGCATTCAAAAACAAAGGAGTTCAGTTTATGTTAGATTCAGTTTGTAAATTCTTACCTTCTCCATTAGATAAGGAAGCGATTGATGGAACTGATCCAAGAACTGATGAGCCTATTTCAAGAAAACCATCTGTTTCTGAACCGTTCTCTGCATTAGCATTTAAAATTGCTACTGACCCTTATGTTGGTCGTTTAGCTTTCTTCCGTGCTTATTCTGGAGGTTTAGATGCTGGTTCTTATGTGTTGAATACACGTTCAGGTAATAAGGAGCGTATTTCTCGTATTTATCAAATGCATGCTAATAAGCAAAATGCAGTTGAGAGAATTGAGGCTGGAGATATTGGAGCGGCTGTAGGATTTAAAGATATTAAAACTGGAGATACTTTATCAGATGAGAAGCATCCAATTGTTTTAGAATCTATGGATTTCCCAGATCCTGTAATCGGTATCGCTGTTGAGCCTAAAACTAAGGCTGATGTAGATAAAATGGGTATGGCTTTAGCTAAATTAGCTGAAGAGGATCCAACGTTTACAGTTAGAACTGACCATGCTTCAGGACAAACTATTATTTCTGGTATGGGTGAGCTTCACTTAGATATTATTGTGGATCGTATGAAGCGTGAGTTTAAGGTTGAAGTAAATCAAGGTGAGCCACAAGTTGAGTACAAGGAAGCATTTACTAGAAGAGCTGAACATAGAGAGGTTTATAAAAAACAATCTGGTGGTCGTGGTAAGTTTGGTGATATTGTATTTGAGATTGGTCCTGCTGATGAAGTAGACGGAAAAGCGCCTGTTGGGTTACAATTCGTTAACGAAGTTAAAGGTGGTAATGTTCCTAGAGAATATATCCCTGCTGTAGAGAAAGGTTTCAAAGATGCTATGAAGTCAGGTCCTTTAGCTGGATATGAAGTAGATAGTTTAAAGGTAACTTTAAAGGATGGATCTTTCCACCCTGTAGATTCTGATGCGCTTTCATTCGAATTGGCTGCTAAGTTAGGTTATAAAGAATCAGCAAAAGCTGCTGGTGCTGTTATCCTTGAGCCAATCATGAAGTTAGAGGTGTTAACTCCAGAAGAGAATATGGGTGATATCGTAGGTGACTTAAATAGAAGAAGAGGGCAAGTAAATAGTATGGATGATAGAGCTGGTTCAAAAGTTGTTAAAGCTTCTGTGCCATTATCAGAAATGTTTGGTTATGTAACTACATTAAGAACATTATCTTCGGGTAGAGCAACATCAACTATGGAGTTTTCTCATTATGCTGAAACACCTTCTAATATTTCTGAGGAAGTTATTAAGAAAGCAAAAGGTGGTAACGATTAATTTTTAAAAAGATGAGTCAAAAAATTAGAATAAAACTAAAATCTTACGATCATAATTTAGTAGATAAATCTGCTGAAAAAATCGTAAAGACTGTAAAAAGTACAGGTGCAGTTGTAACTGGTCCAATTCCGTTACCTACGCACAAAAAGATTTTTACTGTATTACGTTCTCCACACGTAAATAAGAAATCAAGAGAGCAATTCGAATTGAGTTCTTATAAAAGATTATTAGACATTTATAGTTCTTCATCTAAGACTATTGATGCTTTAATGAAGTTAGAATTACCTAGTGGAGTTGAAGTAGAAATTAAGGTATAAGTACACTTTAAAAGATAAAGAAAAACCGTTTGAAATATAATTCAGCGGTTTTTTTTTACCATATTTCATTAAGTATTTTTAGTAAGTGTTTTGGGTTGAAAAAACACTTAACTAATTATATTTGTTTGATTTAAAATAAAATTATATATTTGCACCCTCATTTTGAGAAAGTGTATCTATGTATTTTATAGATATTTAAAAAGAATATTAATTATTAATTGTTAAATATGTCTGGGTTAATCGGAAAAAAAATCGGTATGACTAGCATCTTCGATGAGAACGGGAAAAATATTCCTTGTACTGTAATTGAAGCTGGTCCATGTACCGTTACCCAAGTCAGAACCAATGAGGTTGACGGGTATGAAGCTCTTCAACTTGGTTTCGATGACAAGACTGACAAGCATACTGTTAAAGCTGAGGAAGGTCACTTCAAGAAAGCAGGTACTGTTGCTAAGAAGCAAGTCGTTGAATTCAAGTATTTTGAAGAGGAACACAACTTAGGTGATGTGTTAACTGTTGATTTATTCAACGAAGGAGAATTTGTAGACGTGCAAGGTGTGTCTAAAGGTAAAGGTTTTCAAGGGGTTGTTAAACGTCACGGATTTGGTGGTGTTGGACAAGCAACTCACGGTCAACATAACCGTTTAAGAGCGCCAGGTTCTGTGGGAGCGTCATCATATCCATCAAGAGTATTCAAAGGAATGCGAATGGCGGGTAGAACAGGAGGAGAAAATGTAACAGTTCAAAACCTTAGAGTTTTAAAAGTTGTGGCTGAGAAAAATCTTTTAGTTGTTAAAGGATGTGTTCCGGGGCATAAAAACTCTTACGTAATCATTCAGAAGTAATGGAAGTAAAAGTATTAGATATCAACGGAAAAGATACAGGTCGTAAAGTTACACTTAGCGATTCTGTTTTTGCTATTGAGCCTAATAACCATGCTCTTTATCTTGATGTGAAGCAGTATTTAGCAAATCAAAGACAAGGTACGCATAAGTCGAAAGAAAGAGGTGAGATAGCAGGAAGTACTCGTAAGATTAAGAAGCAAAAGGGTACAGGAACTGCGCGTGCAGGTAGTATTAAATCGCCTATTTTTGTAGGTGGTGGTAGAATTTTCGGACCAAGACCAAGAAATTATTCGTTTAAACTGAATAAGAACTTGAAAAAATTAGCTCGTAAGTCAGCTTTATCTTTAAAAGCTCAAGAATCTAATTTAGTTGTGGTTGAAGATTTTTCATTCGACGCGCCAAACACTAAAAATTTCATCAATGTATTGAAGGCTTTAGGTTTAGACAATAAAAAATCATTATTCGTGTTAAGTGAGGCAAATAAAAATATTTACTTGTCGTCACGTAATTTAAAATCAACTTCTGTTGTGACTTCTTCAGAATTAAACACTTATGCGGTTATGAATGCAGGAGGTTTAGTGCTTACTGAAGGTTCGGTTAACGGAATTGAATCTAATTTAAGTTAATAATAAGGTTATGAGTATCATTATTAAGCCAATTATTACTGAAAAAATAACCAAAGAAGGTGAATTATTTAACCGTTTTGGTTTTGTGGTTGATAGAAATGCAAATAAAATTCAAATCAAAAATGCAGTTGAGTCTGCTTATGGTGTGAATGTAGTTGCGGTAAGAACTATGAACTATAGAGCTGATAGAAGTGTTAAATACACTAAAAGTGGTTTAATCAGTGGAAAAACTGCTGCTTATAAAAAAGCAGTTGTTGAAGTACAAGAAGGAGAAACAATAGATTTTTATAATAACATCTAGTAGAAATGTCAGTTAGAAAATTAAAACCTATTACCCCGGGTCAGCGTTTTAGAGTTGTGAATAGCTTTGACACTATTACAACTGATAAGCCGGAAAAGTCATTATTGGCTCCGAAAAAAAACTCAGGAGGTAGAAATAGTCAAGGAAAGATGACCATACGTTATGTAGGCGGTGGTCACAAACAAAGATACCGTGTTGTAGACTTTAAAAGAACTAAAGCAGGAATTCCTGCTACAGTTAAAACGATTGAGTATGATCCAAATCGTTCAGCTTTCATTTCATTGATTGCTTATGCTGATGGAGCTAAATCATACATCATTGCACAAAACGGTATGCAAGTTGGTCAGACAGTAATGTCTGGTGAAAATGCAACTCCAGAAATTGGAAATGCATTGCCTTTAAGTAAAATTCCTCTAGGTACAGTTATTTCGTGTATCGAATTAAGACCAGGTCAAGGAGCAATTATTGCTCGTTCTGCAGGAACTTTTGCTCAATTAATGGCAAGAGACGGAAAATATGCTACAATAAAAATGCCTTCAGGTGAAACAAGATTAATCTTGTTAACGTGTATGGCTACGATTGGAGCTGTATCTAACTCTGATCATCAGTTAGTTGTGTCAGGTAAAGCTGGTAGATCTAGATGGTTAGGAAGAAGACCTAGAACTAGACCAGTAGCAATGAACCCAGTTGATCACCCAATGGGTGGTGGAGAAGGACGCTCTTCAGGAGGTCACCCACGCTCAAGAAAAGGTTTACCTGCTAAAGGTTATAGAACTCGTTCTAAGGTTAAGCCGAGTAATAAGTATATTGTAGAACGTAGAAAGAAATAATTAGATAGACATGGCACGTTCATTAAAAAAAGGACCTTACGTACACTATAAATTAGAGAAGAAGGTTTTAGAAAACGCAGAAAACGGTAATAAAGCTGTTGTTAAGACATGGTCTAGAGCATCTATGATTACTCCAGACTTCGTTGGACAAACTATCGCTGTACACAATGGTCGTCAATTTGTTCCAGTATATGTTACTGAGAACATGGTAGGACATAAATTAGGTGAATTTTCGCCAACAAGATCATTCCGTGGTCATGCTGGTGCAAAAAATAAAGGTAAAAAATAATAAGAAGCTATGGGAGTTCGTAAAAGAGAAAGAGCAGAGCAGATTAAGGAAGCTAAAGCACAAGTTGCTTTTGCTAAATTAAACAATTGCCCTACTTCACCTAGAAAGATGCGTTTAGTAGCTGACTTAGTTAGAGGTAAGAAAGTAGAAACAGCTCTTAATATATTAAGATTTAGTAAAAAAGAAGCTTCTGGTAGAATTGAAAAACTATTGTTATCAGCAATCGCTAACTGGCAAGCTAAAAATGCTGAAGCAGACTTAGAAGAAGCAGGCTTATTTGTAAAAGAGATTCGTGTAGATGGTGGTTCGATGTTAAAAAGACTTCGTCCAGCTCCACAGGGTCGTGCACACAGAATTAGAAAACGTTCTAATCACGTAACAATCGTGTTAGGAGAGAATAATAATACACAAAGCTAATAAACAGTATGGGACAAAAGACAAATCCAATCGGAAATAGACTTGGGATCATCAGAGGATGGGACTCAAACTGGTATGGAGGAAATAATTACGGTGATAAAATAGCTGAAGATTATAAGATCCGTAAGTATATCTATGCTCGTTTAGCAAAAGCTAGTGTTTCAAAAGTAATTATCGAAAGAACTTTGAAACTTGTAACCGTTACTATCACTACGGCTCGTCCTGGTATCATTATTGGTAAAGGAGGTCAAGAGGTAGACAAGTTAAAAGAAGAGCTTAAGAAAATTACAAATAAAGAGGTTCAAATTAACATCTTTGAAATTAAGCGTCCAGAATTAGATGCGCACTTAGTTGCAAACAGTATAGCGCGTCAAATCGAAAACAGAATTTCTTACAGAAGAGCTATCAAAATGGCTATAGCAGCCGCTATGAGAATGAATGCTGAAGGAATTAAAGTTATGATTTCAGGTCGTTTGAATGGTGCTGAAATGGCACGTTCTGAGCATTTTAAAGATGGAAGAATTCCTTTATCAACTTTCAGAGCTGACATCGATTATGCTTTAGCTGAAGCTCATACTACTTATGGTAGAATGGGAATTAAAGTTTGGATCATGAAAGGTGAAGTTTACGGTAAAAGAGATCTTTCTCCGTTAGTTGGCATGGACAACAAAAAAGGGTCTAAGTCATCAGGGTCTAGGGGTAAACAAGCTCGTAAAAGAAAGTAATTATTTTAAATTAAAGAAAAATGTTACAGCCTAAAAGAACAAAATACCGTAAGGTACAAAAAGGTAGAATGAAAGGTGTATCTCAAAGAGGTCATGAACTTTCAAATGGAATGTTCGGGATTAAATCTTTAGATGCTAAATTCATTACTTCTCGTCAAATTGAAGCTGCTCGTATTGCTGCAACTAGATATATGAAAAGAGAAGGACAATTGTGGATTAAAATTTTCCCAGATAAGCCTATCACTAAGAAACCATTAGAGGTACGTATGGGTAAAGGTAAAGGTGCGGTTGAATATTGGGCTGCAGTTGTAAAACCAGGAAGAATTATGTTTGAAGTTGGTGGAGTGCCACTTTCTGTAGCAAAAGAGGCATTGCGTCTTGCTGCTCAAAAACTTCCTGTGAGAACTAAATTTGTAGTTGCTAGAGATTTCGAAGCATAATAAAAGAACATTATGAAACAATCTGAAATAAAAAATCTATCTGTAGCTGAGTTACAAGAACAACTTGATCAGTTAAAGAGAACGTATACCGACCTAAAAATGGCTCACACCATTTCTCCAATTGATAATCCTTTACAATTAAGAAAAGTGAGAAGATCAGTTGCGAGAGTTGCAGCTGAGTTAACTAAAAGAGAGTTACAATAACTGTATTCTGCTGAAAGATGGAAAATAGAAATTTAAGAAAAGAAAGAATTGGTGTTGTTACTAGCAACAAAATGGAGAAATCTATTGTTGTTTCTGAAACAAGAAGAGTAAAACACCCATTATATGGTAAGTTCGTGTTGAAGACTAAAAAGTATCATGCACACGACGAAAAGAACGACTGTAACATTGGTGATACAGTAAAGATCATGGAAACAAGACCTTTATCTAAAACTAAATGTTGGAGATTAGTTGAAATCATTGAAAGAGCGAAATAATTATGGTACAACAAGAATCAAGATTAAAAGTAGCAGATAACACGGGAGCTAAAGAAGTTTTAACTATCCGTGTTCTAGGAGGAACGAAGCGCCGTTATGCTTCTGTAGGTGATAAAATTGTAGTGTCTGTTAAAGATGCAACTCCAAACGGAAACGTTAAAAAAGGAGTAGTTTCAACTGCAGTTGTTGTACGTACGAAGAAAGAGGTAAGAAGAGCTGATGGTTCTTATATCCGTTTCGATGATAATGCTTGTGTTTTATTAAACGCAACAGGTGAAATGAGAGGAACTCGTGTATTCGGTCCTGTAGCTAGAGAACTTCGTGAAAAACAATTCATGAAAATTGTATCATTAGCACCAGAGGTGCTTTAATTCAAAAAATGATGGCAAAGCTAAAAATAAAATCTGGAGATACAGTTAAAGTAATTGCTGGAGACCACAAAGGTTCAGAAGGTAAAGTTTTAAGTGTTATCCGTGAAGCAAACAAAGCGATAGTTGAAGGAGTTAATATGGTGTCTAAGCACACTAAGCCAAGTGCTAAAAACCCTCAAGGTGGTATCGTTAAGAAAGAAGCTCCTATTCATGTTTCTAACTTAGCTTTAGTAGATGCTAAAACTAAGTCTGTAACTAAAGTTGGTTACAAAATGGAAGGAGATAAGAAAGTAAGATTTTCAAAAAAATCTAATCAAGTATTATAGTTATGGCTTATATACCTAGATTAAAAGAAGAATATAAGGGTAGAATTGTTTCTGCTCTTACAGAAGAATTCGGTTACAAAAATGTAATGCAAGTTCCTAAACTTGAAAAAATTGTTGTAAGCCGTGGAGTTGGTGCAGCTGTATCTGACAAAAAGTTAGTTGATCACGCTGTAGAAGAAATCACAAAAATTACTGGGCAACAAGCAGTATCTACTATTTCTAAGAAAGACGTTGCTTCTTTCAAATTAAGAAAGGGTATGCCGATTGGTGCTAAAGTAACATTGCGTGGAGAAAGAATGTATGAATTTTTAGATAGATTAATTACAGCTTCATTACCTCGTGTACGTGATTTTAATGGAATTAAATCAACTGGTTTTGATGGAAGAGGAAACTATAACTTAGGTGTTACAGAGCAAATCATCTTCCCTGAAATCGATATCGATAAAGTAAATAAAATTGCTGGATTCGACATCACGTTTGTAACTTCTGCAAATACAGATAAAGAAGCACAATCGTTATTAGCAGAACTAGGATTACCTTTTAAAAAGAATTAAGACATGGCTAAAGAATCAATGAAAGCCCGTGAGGCGAAAAGAGAGGCATTAGTGGCTAAATATGCTGAGAAAAGAAAGGCTTTAAAAGAAGCTGGAGATTATGAAGCATTACAAAAATTACCCAAAAACGCTTCACCTGTGCGTTTACACAACCGTTGTAAGTTAACAGGAAGACCGAGAGGTTATATGCGTCAGTTTGGTATTTCACGTGTAACATTCCGTGAAATGGCTAATCAAGGCTTAATTCCAGGAGTAAAGAAATCTAGCTGGTAAGATAAAATTTTGATTATTGCAAAAAAGTTGTAAATTTGCACGCTTTTGATAAGCAATTAATTGAAAAAATTCTGTAAAGTCGTAGTAGTATTTTAAGCTTTTAAAGTGCTATTACGACTTATGAGAGTTAATAAAAATGAGTTTAATTGATTTTAGGTTCGAGAAGTGGGTTGCCTCTCGAAAACCGGAGTCGCAAATTATTTTATATGTACACAGACCCAATTGCGGATTTTCTTACAAGAGTTAGAAACGCATCTAGAGCTAATCACAAAGTGGTTGAAGTTCCTGCATCTAACCTTAAAAAAGAAATCACAAAAATTTTATTTGACCAAGGTTATATCTTGAGTTACAAATTTGAAGATACTACAGTTCAAGGTAGTATTAAAATCGCTCTTAAGTATGATAAAGAGACTAAAGAGCCTGTAATTAGAGATATTCAAAGAATTAGTAAACCAGGTTTACGTAAGTACTCAGGTTCTTCTACATTGCCTAGAATCTTAAATGGTTTAGGTTGTGCTATCGTGTCAACTTCTAAAGGAGTTATGACAGGTAAGAAAGCAAAGCAACTTAATGTTGGTGGAGAAGTAATTTGTTACGTATATTAATAAAAAGACGAAAGCATGTCAAGAATAGGTAAAAACCCAATTACAATTCCAGCAGGAGTAACTGTAGAAGTGAAAGATGCTGTGGTTACAGTGAAAGGGAAATTAGGCGAGCTTTCTCAGGAGTTTTCTGATGTGACTGTTAAAGTTGAAAACGATCAAGTTGTAGTTGAGCGTTCATCAGATAACAAGAATGAGAGAGCGAAACATGGATTATATCGTGCTCTTATTAACAATATGGTTATGGGAGTTTCAGAAGGTTTTTCTAAGGAGTTAGAATTAGTGGGTGTTGGTTACCGTGCGTCAAATCAAGGTCAAAAACTTGATTTAGCATTAGGTTTCTCTCACAACATTGTTTTAGAGATAGTTCCTGAAGTAAAAGTAGAAACTGTATCTGAGAAAGGTAAGAATCCATTAGTGAAATTAACATCATTTGACAAACAATTATTAGGTCAGGTTGCTGCAAAAATCAGATCTTTCCGTAAACCTGAACCTTACAAAGGAAAAGGAGTTAAGTTTGTTGGTGAAGAAATTAGAAGAAAAGCAGGTAAATCAGCTTAAAAATTAGGGTTATGTCATTAACAAAAACTGAAAGAAGACAAAGAATTAAATTCAGAATTAGAAAA
Organism: Bacteroidia bacterium; assembly: GCA_030431055.1. GTDB lineage: Bacteria > Bacteroidota > Bacteroidia > Flavobacteriales > Flavobacteriaceae > Flavobacterium. The sequence goes on from JAUIJA010000006.1 coordinate 46,225, forward strand.
GTTGTAAGCGGAACTGCTTCTCAACCTAGACTTTCTGTTTTTAGATCAAATAAAGAAATCTATGCACAAATCATAGATGACGTTAACGGAGTTACTTTAGTTTCTGCATCTTCTCGTGAAAAAGGAGTAGCAACAGGTACAAAGATCGAAACTGCTAACGCAGTAGGAAAATTAATTGCTGAAAGAGCTCTTAAAGCAGGTGTGTCAACTATCACTTTCGATAGAGGTGGTAATTTATATCACGGACGTGTTAAATCATTAGCTGAAGGTGCTAGAGAAGCAGGACTTAAATTCTAAGAAATTATGTATCAAAAATATAAAAATGTAGAACTAGTAAAACCAGGTGGTCTTGAATTAAAAGATCGTTTGGTGAGCGTTAACCGTGTTACTAAAGTTACTAAAGGTGGTAGAGCATTTGGTTTTTCTGCTATCGTTGTAGTAGGAGACGAGAATGGTGTTGTAGGTCACGGATTAGGAAAATCAAAAGATGTTTCTGAAGCAATTTCAAAAGCTGTTGAAGATGCTAAGAAAAATTTAGTAAGAGTTCCTTTGAATGGTGTTACTGTACCTCATGAACAAAAAGGAAAATTTGGTGGAGCAAGAGTGTTTTTAATGCCAGCTTCTCATGGTACTGGAGTTATTGCCGGTGGTGCTGTACGTGCGGTATTAGAATCTGTAGGTGTGCATGATGTATTATCTAAATCTCAAGGTTCATCAAATCCTCATAACGTTGTTAAAGCAACTTTTGATGCTTTATTACAAATGAGAAGTGCTGCTACTGTTGCAAAACAAAGAGGAGTAACTCTTGATAAAGTATTTAAAGGATAAAAATTCAAGGAAATGGCAAAAATTGTAGTAAAACAAGTAAGAAGTAGAATTAACTGTCCTGAAACTCAAAAAAGAACATTAGATTCTTTAGGGTTAAGAAAATTAGGGCAAGTTGTTGAGCATGACGCAAGTCCTGCTATCCTTGGAATGGTAAATAAAGTTAAACACTTAGTTTCTGTTGAAGAAACTAAATAATAAATTTCGTTATGAATTTAAGTAACTTAAAACCAGCTGAAGGTTCAGTTCACAACCAAAATAAAAGAGTAGGTAGAGGTCAAGGTTCTGGTAAAGGTGGTACTTCAACAAGAGGTCACAAAGGAGCTAAATCTCGTTCAGGTTACTCTAGAAAAATTGGTTTTGAAGGAGGTCAAATGCCACTTCAAAGACGTGTGCCTAAGTTTGGGTTCAAAAATATCAACAGAATTGAATATCAAGGTGTAAACTTAGATACAATTCAAACATTAGTAGATAATGGTGTAATTACTGACAAATTAGATTTTGATGCGTTAGTAGCAAATCGTTTAGCTACAAAAAATAGCTTGGTAAAGATTTTAGGAAGAGGTGAGCTAAAAGCTAAACTTAAAGTAAGTGCTCACAAATTTACAGCATCTGCAAAAGCGGCTATCGAAGCAGCTGGAGGTGAAGCTGTAACTTTATAATCTAATTAGTAACATGAAGAAATTTATAGATTCTTTTATCAATGTTTGGAAAATCGAAGAGTTAAAAAATCGTATTTTATTAACTCTAGGATTGTTATTAGTGTATCGTTTTGGTGCGCAAGTAACTCTTCCTGGTATTGATGCTACTAAATTAGGAAATCTATCAAATCAAACAGAAGAAGGAATTGGTTGGTTAATCAATGTATTTACAGGAGGTGCGTTTTCGCAAGCTTCTGTATTTGCTTTAGGTATCATGCCTTATATTTCTGCTTCCATCGTAGTTCAGTTAATGGGGATTGCTATTCCTTACTTACAGAAATTACAAAAAGATGGGGAAAGCGGACGTAGAAAAATTAACCAAATTACAAGATGGTTAACTATTGCTATTACCTTGGTGCAAGGTCCAGGTTATATTTATAACTTGTACAGAACGTTACCAGGTGATGCCTTTTTATTAGGGTTTAGCTCGTTCTCTTTCTTGTTTTCATCTGTTTTAATCTTAGTTACAGGTACAATTTTTGCAATGTGGTTAGGTGAAAAGATTACTGATAAAGGTATCGGTAATGGTATTTCGCTTTTAATTATGGTTGGAATTATTGCTCGTTTACCACAATCGTTTATGCAAGAAATTGCTTCAAGAACTTCTCAAGAAGTTTCAGGTGGAGTAATGATGATTGTAATCGAAATCATTTTATGGTTGTTGGTTATTATCGCTTGCGTGTTGTTGGTAATGGCAGTAAGAAGAATTCCAGTGCAATATGCAAGAAGAACTGTAGCAGGAGATTTTGAAAAAGATATGATGGGCAATAGACAGTTTATTCCTTTGAAGTTAAATGCTTCTGGGGTTATGCCAATTATCTTTGCTCAAGCAATCATGTTTATACCAGCAGCATTGTCTGGAATTTCAAATTCAGAATCTGCACAGTCAATCGTGGCTATGTTTAATGATCCATTCGGATTGGTTTACAATATAGTATTTGGTTTGTTAATTGTAATTTTTACGTATTTTTACACGGCGATTACAGTTCCAACCAATAAAATGGCTGATGATTTAAAAAGAAGTGGTGGATTTATACCAGGTATTAAGCCAGGTGTAGAAACAAGTGATTATTTAGATAAAATCATGTCTTTAATTACTTTTCCAGGTTCGTTATTCTTAGCATTAATTGCAGTTTTACCTGCAATTGTGGTAAGTTTATTAAATGTTCAAGGTGCTTGGGGTTATTTCTACGGAGGTACTTCTTTATTGATTATGGTAGGAGTTGCAATCGATACTATTCAACAAATCAATTCATACTTGTTAAACAGACATTATGATGGTTTGATGAAAAGTGGTAAAAATAGAAAAGCAGTAGCTTAATATATTTATGGCAAAACAAGCAGCAATAGAACAAGACGGAACAATTGTAGAAGCATTATCTAATGCAATGTTCCGAGTGGAATTAGAAAACGGTCATGTTGTGATCGCTCATATTTCAGGTAAAATGCGTATGCATTACATTAAGTTGTTGCCTGGAGATAAGGTTAAACTTGAAATGAGCCCTTATGATTTGACTAAAGCAAGAATTACATACAGATACTAAAGCTTATAAAAATGAAAGTAAGAGCATCAGTAAAAAAGAGAAGTGCCGAGTGCATCGTTGTGCGTAGAAAAGGCAGAGTTTACGTGATTAATAAAAAGAATCCTAGATTTAAACAAAGACAAGGATAAGTTATGGCAAGAATCGCAGGGGTAGATGTACCTAAACAAAAAAGAGGAGTAATTGCTCTAACATACATTTTCGGTATTGGTAGAAGCAGAGCTAAAGAAATTTTAGCTAAGGCTCAAGTTAGTGAAGATAAAAAAGTTCAAGATTGGAATGATGATGAAATTAGCGCTATTCGTGACGCTGTTTCTTATTACAAGATTGAAGGAGAATTGCGTTCTGAAGTTCAGTTGAACATTAAGCGTTTAATGGATATTGGATGTCAAAGAGGAATTCGTCATAGAGCTGGTCTTCCATTAAGAGGACAAAGAACTAAGAATAACTCTAGAACTAGAAAAGGTAAAAGAAAAACTGTTGCTAACAAGAAAAAAGCAACTAAATAATAAGTAAGTAATATGGCTAAGACAGCAGCAAAAAAACGTAAAGTTATAGTTGAATCTATAGGAGAAGCTCATATTAATGCTACTTTTAACAACATCATTATTTCTTTAACAAACAAGAAAGGTGAAGTTATTTCTTGGTCTTCAGCAGGAAAAATGGGCTTTAGAGGTTCTAAAAAGAATACTCCATACGCAGCTCAGTTAGCAGCAGAAGATTGTACTAAAGTAGCTCTTGAAGCTGGACTTAAAAAAGTAAAAGTTTACGTTAAAGGTCCTGGAAACGGTAGAGAATCTGCAATCCGTTCTATCCATAATGGAGGAATTGAAGTTTCAGAAATTATCGACGTTACGCCAATGCCTCATAACGGATGTCGTCCTCCTAAGAGAAGAAGAGTTTAATTTATAATTAAGTATAACCAAGGTAGAATTCTAGTTATCGAAGGATTTATTTTGACCTGAATTCATAACTACTACCTTATAATTTTTTTAAAATGGCAAGATATACTGGTCCAAAAACTAAAATCGCTCGTAAATTTGGCGAAGCAATTTTCGGAGACGATAAAGCTTTCGAAAGAAGAAATTATCCTCCAGGTCAACATGGTTTGGCTAAAAGAAGAGGTAAAAAATCTGAATATGCAATCCAGTTAATGGAAAAGCAAAAAGCGAAATATACTTATGGTATTTTAGAGCGTCAATTCAGAAACTTATACGAAAAAGCATCTGCAGCATCAGGTGTAACAGGTGAAATCTTATTACAATTATGTGAAGCTCGTTTAGATAACGTAGTATTCCGTATGGGAATTGCTCCTTCTCGTAGAGCAGCTCGTCAAATTGTTTCTCACCGTCATATTACAGTAAACGGAGAATTAGTGAACATTCCTTCTTATCACTTAAAACCAGGTGATAAAGTAGCTGTTCGTGAAAAATCTAAATCGTTAGAAGCGATTGATCGTTCGTTATCAAACTCTTCTCAAGTTTACGAATGGATTACTTGGAATAATGATACAATGGAAGGTACTTTTGTTTCTGTTCCGCAAAGAATCCAAATCCCTGAAAATATTAAAGAGCAACTAATCGTTGAGTTGTATAACAAATAATAATTGACTTTAGTCGAAATATGGCATTATTTAATTTTCAAAAGCCCGATAAAGTTATCATGATCGATTCTACCGATTTTGAAGGCAAATTCGAATTTAGACCTTTAGAACCGGGATATGGATTGACTGTTGGTAATGCATTAAGAAGAGTTTTACTTTCTTCATTAGAAGGATTTGCTATTACATCTGTTAGAATGGAAGGCGTAGATCACGAGTTTTCAACTATCACAGGTGTTGTAGAAGATGTTACAGAAATTATCTTAAACTTAAAACAAGTGCGTTTTAAGCGTCAAATAGAAGATATCGATAATGAATCTGTTTCTATTTCACTTTCTGGTAAAGATCAAATTACAGCTGGAGATTTCCAAAAATTCATTTCTGGATTTCAAGTTTTAAACCCAGATTTAGTAATTTGTAACTTAGATAGTAAAACGGCAATCAACATGGAACTTACTATCGAAAAAGGTAGAGGATATGTTCCTGCTGAAGAAAACAAAAAAGCTAACGCACCTATTGGAACAATCTTTACAGATTCAATTTACACACCAGTAAAAAATGTAAAGTATTCAATTGAAAACTATCGTGTAGAGCAAAAAACTGATTATGAAAAATTAGTTTTTGAAATCATTACTGATGGTTCAATTCACCCAAAAGATGCTTTAACTGAAGCAGCTAAAACGTTGATTCACCACTTTATGTTATTCTCAGATGAGAGAATTACTTTGGAGGCTGATGAAATTGCTCAAACTGAGTCTTACGACGAAGAATCATTACACATGCGTCAGTTGTTAAAAACTAAGCTTGTAGATATGGATCTTTCTGTTAGAGCATTAAATTGTTTAAAAGCGGCAGAGGTTGATACTCTTGGAGACTTAGTCTCTTTCAATAAAAATGACTTAATGAAATTCCGTAACTTCGGTAAAAAATCACTAACAGAGTTAGATGAATTAGTTGCCTCAAAAGGTTTAAATTTCGGAATGGATTTAAGCAAATATAAATTAGATAAAGAATAAATTACTTCATATTTTGCTCTCCAGAGCGGATTGTAGCAAGATGAAGGTTAAAAAGAAACGTCATGAGACACGGAAAGAAATTTAATCACTTAGGTAGAAAAACAGGTCATAGAAAAGCTATGTTAGCTAATATGGCATGTTCATTAATTGAGCACAAGCGAATTAATACTACAGTTGCTAAAGCAAAAGCTTTAAAACAATTTGTAGAACCTTTAGTAACAAAATCTAAAGAAGATACTACTCACAACAGACGTATTGTTTTTTCTTACTTAAGAAATAAATATGCTGTTACAGAATTGTTTAGAGAAGTAGCTGCTAAAGTTGGTGACCGTCCAGGAGGATACACTCGTATCATCAAGTTAGGAAACCGTTTAGGAGATAACGCTGATATGGCAATGATTGAATTAGTTGACTTTAACACTATTTATAATGGTGGTAAGAAAGAAGTTAAGAAAACTACTCGTCGTAGTAGAAGTAAAAAATCAGATGCGCCTGCTACAGAAGCTCCTGCAGCTGATGCTTCAGAAAACACAGAAGCAACTGAATAATCATGAAGATTTGATTTTCAATATAACAAAGGATAAACGTTTTAGTTTATCCTTTTTTTATACCTAATTTTTAAGATTTTAAAATTTAAATTAACTTTGCACAAACAACACAACTAATGAAATACACAAATCGAAAGAAAGCCGTTTTATTGTTAAAAGACGGTACCATTTTCTACGGAAAATCTATCGGAATTGAAGGTGTTACCTTTGGAGAAGTAGCTTTTAATACAGGAACTACTGGTTATCAAGAAATTTTTACAGATCCTTCTTACTTTGGCCAAATTATGGTAACGACCAATGCGCATATTGGAAATTACGGAGTAAACGAACAAGAAGTAGAATCAAATGGAGTTAAAATTTCCGGATTGGTTTGTAAAAATTTCAGTTTTAATTACTCTCGTCCAGATGCTTCTGAAAGTTTGTTTGATTATTTAAAAAAGCAAAATCTAATTGTTATTTCAGATGTAGATACTAGAGCTTTAGTAAGTTATATTAGAGATAATGGAGCTATGAATGCAGTTATCTGTACTGATGACACTCCAATAGATGAGTTAAAAGCTAAACTGAATAAAGAACCTGAAATGAATGGTTTAGAATTGGCTTCAAAAGTTTCAACCAAAGAACCTTATTTCTTTGGTAATGAAAATGCTAAATATAAAATTTCTGCTTTGGATTTAGGAATCAAGACTAATATTCTAAGAAATTTAGCTAAGAGGGATTGTTATATAAAAGTGTTTCCTTACGATGCTACTTATTCCGATTTAAAAAGTTTTAATCCAGATGGATATTTCTTGTCAAACGGACCTGGTGATCCAGAACCATTAAAATCGGCCCAACAAGTAGCAACGGATATTTTAGCTGAAAACCAACCAGTTTTCGGAATATGTCTTGGACATCAAGTTTTAGCTTTAGCAAACGGAATTTCAACGTATAAGATGTTTAATGGACATAGAGGAATTAATCATCCTGTAAAAAATATGTTGACTGGAAAAGGTGAAATTACTTCTCAAAATCACGGTTTTGCAGTTTCTAAAGAAGACTTAGATAACAATCCTGAATTCGAATTAACTCACGTTCATTTGAATGATAACACAGTAGCTGGTATGCGTATGAAAAATAAAAACTGTTTTTCTGTTCAGTATCATCCTGAAGCTAGTCCTGGGCCACATGACTCTTCTTATTTGTTTGACCAATTTATAGAGAATATAAAATCGAGTAAAAATTAAAGCAATACATTTTAAGATTTGTTAAATTTGTACTACGTACAATTTCAAAATAACAATAAAAAAATATGAGTATTATAATAAAAGTTCACGCAAGACAAATATTAGATTCTAGAGGGAATCCTACTATTGAAGTTGATGTTATTACAGATAATGGGGTTTTAGGTAGAGCTGCTGTTCCTAGTGGAGCTTCAACTGGAGAGCATGAAGCAGTAGAGTTACGTGATGGCGGAAAAGAATATATGGGGAAAGGAGTTTCTAAAGCTATTGAAAATGTAAATGTTACAATTGCTACTGAAATAATGGGAATGTCGGTTTTCGAGCAAAATGCTATCGACAAAGCGATGATTGATTTAGACGGAACTCCAAATAAATCAAAATTAGGAGCAAATGCTATTCTTGGTGTTTCATTAGCAGTAGCTAAAGCTGCTGCAAACGAATTAGGAATGCCTTTGTATCGTTACGTTGGTGGGGTTTCTGCAAATACTTTACCAGTTCCAATGATGAATATTATCAATGGTGGTTCACATTCTGATGCTCCTATTGCGTTTCAAGAGTTTATGATTATGCCTGTTAAGGCGAAAAACTTCTCACATGCTATGCAAATGGGTACTGAAATTTTCCACAACCTGAAAAAAGTGTTGCATGATAGAAATTTATCGACTGCAGTAGGTGATGAAGGTGGTTTTGCGCCTAATTTAGCTGGTGGAACTGAAGATGCTCTAGATTCTATCAAATTAGCTGTTGAAAATGCAGGTTATACTTTTGGTGATGATATTATGATTGCTTTAGATTGTGCCTCTGCAGAATTTTTTGTAGATGGAAAATATGACTACTCTAAATTTGAAGGTGCTTCTGGTAAAGTAAGAACTTCAGAAGAACAAGCAACTTATTTAGCAGAATTATGTGAAAAATATCCAATTATTTCAATCGAAGATGGAATGGATGAAAATGATTGGAACGGATGGAAATTATTAACTGATAAAATCGGTAATAAAGTGCAACTTGTTGGAGATGATTTATTCGTAACTAATGTTGAGCGTTTATCAAGAGGAATTAATGAAGGAATTGCTAATTCAATTTTGATTAAAGTAAATCAAATAGGAACTTTAACAGAAACAATTGCAGCAGTAAATATGGCGCATAATGCAGGTTATACTTCGGTTATGAGTCACCGTTCTGGAGAGACTGAAGATAACACAATTGCCGATTTAGCGGTAGCGTTAAATTGCGGACAAATCAAAACAGGTTCGGCTTCACGTTCAGATCGTATGGCAAAATACAATCAATTACTTCGCATTGAAGAAGAGTTAGCTGAAGTAGCTTATTTTCCACAAGAAAGAGCTTTTAAAGTAAACTAACATAGTTTAAAAGTATTAAAAAAGCCAACAATTAAATTGTTGGCTTTTTTATGTATAGTAATTAAGCATAAAATAATATTAAAACTTTTAAAAATCCATTAATATTCATTAAATTCGCAAAGTTTCATTATAAATAAAATTATTCAATATATGTCAAAAACAGCAACATTAGAGTTGGATGGCAATAAATATGAGTTTCCTGTAGTAGTTGGGACAGAAAATGAAGTTGCTATCGATATCGCGAAATTGCGTGGTGCTACAGGTGCCATCACAATTGATCCAGGATATAAAAATACAGGTTCATGTTCAAGTGCAATCACCTTTTTAGATGGAGAGAAAGGGATTTTACGTTACAGAGGATATGCTATTGAAGATTTAGCTGAAAAAGCGGATTTTTTAGAAGTAGCTTATCTTTTAATTTTTGAAGAATTACCTACAGCTTCTCAATTAGAAAAATTTGAGAATGATATTCGTAAGCATACTTTGGTTAATGAAGAGATGAAAAACATCATTGATGGTTTTCCCAAGACAGCTCACCCAATGGGCGTTTTATCTTCTTTAACAAGTGCATTAACTGCTTTTAACCCTAAGTCTGTTGATGTTAATAACGACAAAGAATTATACGAAGCGGTTTGTAAAACTTTAGGTAAATTTTTAGTTATTGCAACTTGGACGTATAGAAAGCGTATGGGATATCCACTAAATTACTATGATAACACGAAAGGTTACGTAGAAAATTTTATGCGTTTAATGTTTGAATTGCCAACAGGTCCTTACAAAACAGATAAAAAAGTTGTTGATGCATTAGATAAATTATTCATCTTACATGCTGATCACGAACAAAATTGTTCTACTTCAACAGTAAGAATTGTAGGTTCATCTCATGCTGGACTATTTGCTTCAATTTCTGCTGGAGTTTCTGCACTTTGGGGACCACTTCACGGTGGAGCTAATCAGGCAGTATTAGAAATGTTACAAGAAATTCATGATAATGGTGGAGATGTTGCTAAATACGTTTTAAAAGCTAAAGACAAAGAAGATTCATTTCGTTTAATGGGATTCGGCCATAGGGTTTATAAAAACTTCGATCCTCGTGCTACTATCATTAAAAAAGCAGCTAATGATGTTTTAGAAGCTCTAGGTGTAGATGATCCATTATTAGATATTGCTAGACAATTAGAAAAAGTAGCGTTAGAAGATGAATATTTCAAAGCAAGAAACTTATATCCAAACGTAGATTTCTATTCAGGAATTATCTACCGTGCTATGGGTATTCCAGTTGAAATGTTTACAGTATTATTTGCTATTGGTCGTCTTCCAGGTTGGATTGCACAATGGAAAGAAATGCGCTTAAATGGAGAGCCAATTGGTCGTCCGCGTCAAGTTTATACAGGTTATAATGCAAGAGCATTCAAATCAGTTAACGAAAGATAATATTGAAATTAAATCCCGCAATTGCGGGATTTTTTAATTACAGGGCATTTTTTAAATGCCCTTTTTTTATCTTTGCTAAAATCTAAAAATTTATGTTAGAATTAAACGTAAAAAATGAAACTTCAAGATTGCGTGCTGTTGTTTTAGGAACGGCAGAAAGTAATGGCCCTACGCCAACAATCGAAGAAGCTTATGATCCAAAATCATTAGAACATATAAAAGCTGGAACGTATCCTTTTGAAGAAGACATGGTTAAGGAAATGGAGGCTTTTAATCAAGTGTTTAAAAAATATGATGTAAAAGTTTTCCGTCCGCAAATCATCCAAGACTATAATCAAATTTTCTCTCGTGATATTGGTTTCGTAATTGAAGATATATTTATCAAAGCGAATATTTTACCTGATAGAGAACGTGAATTAGATGCGATTCAATATGTAATTGATCAAATTGATCCAAAAAAAGTGGTTCGTCCACCAGAAGAAGCACATATTGAAGGTGGTGATGTTATGCCATGGAATGATCATATTTTTATTGGAACATATAAAGGTTCAGATTATAAAGATTACATTACAGCTCGTACTAATATGGCTGGTGTAAATTATATTAAAGAATTGTTTCCGAATAAAATTGTTAAAGAATTTGATTTGGTAAAATCTAAAATTGAACCAAGAGACAACGCCTTGCATTTAGATTGTTGTTTTCAGCCAGTAGGAAAAGATAAAGGAATTATTTATAAAAGTGGTTTCCGTGAAGAAGCCGATTATATGTATTTAGTAAATCTTTTCGGAAAAGAGAATTTATTCCATATCGAGCGAGAAGAAATGTATAATATGAATTCTAATGTTTTCTCAATTGCTCCATATGTCGTTGTTTCAGAAAAAAACTTTACAAGATTAAACAATTGGCTAAGAGAAAACGGAATTACTGTTGAAGAAATTCCGTATGCGGAAATTGCTAAACAAGAAGGACTTTTGCGTTGTTCAACTTTACCATTAATTAGAGATTAATATGAATCAAACAACTAATACAATTTTGATGATTCGTCCGGTAGCTTTCCGTATGAACGAACAAACAGCGGTTAATAATTATTACCAAAAAGTTTTAGACGATTTAATGCCGGCTACTGTAAATGCAAAAGCACAAGCCGAATTTGATGCTTATGTTGAAAAATTACGCAACGCAGGAATTAATGTTGTTGTGGTGGATGATACTTTAGATCCAGATACGCCCGATAGTATTTTTCCAAATAATTGGGTTTCTTTTCACGAAAGCGGAGATGTTGCTCTGTATCCTATGTTTGCTGAAAATCGTCGTTTAGAAAGACGTGAAGATGTTTTAGATATTTTAGAAGAAAACGGTTTTAAAATAAACGATATTATGGATTATACTTCTGCCGAAGAAGATAATATCTTTTTAGAAGGAACAGGAAGTATAATTTTAGATCGAGCTAATGAAAAAGCATATTGTGCTTTATCGCCAAGAGCTGATGAAGAATTATTTATTGAGTTTTGTGAAGATTTTGAATATACACCAGTTATTTTTGAAGCTTTTCAAACAGTAAACGGAGAAAGAAAACACATCTATCATACTAATGTAATGATGTGTATTGCAGAAACTTTTGCAGTTATCTGCGCTGATTGCATTGACGATAAAAAAGAACGCAAAATGGTTCTCGATAACTTAAAAGAAAGCGGAAAAGAAGTTATCCTAATCACAGAAGAACAGGTTAATAATTTCGCAGGAAATATGTTACAAGTTCGTGGTGCAAACGACGAACGATTTCTTGTGATGAGTAATGCGGCTTATCAAAGCTTAACAAAAGACCAAATAGCAAAAGTAGAAAAGCATTGTAAAATTCTTCACGCAAGTTTAGATATTATTGAAGCATGCGGTGGTGGAAGCGCACGTTGTATGATGGCGGAAGTTTTTTTACCAAAAGCATAAAACGATAAATAAAAAAAATCCGAAGTTTAACTTCGGATTTTTTTATAAATTATATTTCACTAATTATGGTTAGTATTGCGCTTATTATATATTGAATTCCTATTGCAATTGTAAGAAAACCAATAACTCGGGAAATCGCTACAATTCCTGATCCTCCTAAAATTTTCGCTAAATAATGTCCACTTCTTAAAATTAAATAAATTACAAAGGCAACTGCAACAATGGCTAATGTTGAGAAAATAATTTCAGAAGTTGTATTATGATCTTGATAAAATGCAATTAGCAATGAAATCGAACCTGGTCCGGCAAGCATTGGCATTGCTAAAGGTGTTAACGCAATGTGATGTTGTGCTTCTACTTGTTTGCGAACTTTCTTACTTATTCCTTTGTTTTTACTAAATTGTCCGTTTAATAATGAAAACCCTGAACTTGTTATAATAAGTCCACCTGCAATTCGTAAAGCAGTTATTGTTATTCCGAAGAATGTTAAAACATACTTTCCTAAAAAGAATGAAATAACTAAAATTATCAATACGTTGATTGATGTTTTTAGCGAAATAATTGCGCGCTCTTGTTTGGTTGAATCTGATGTTAAACCAACAAAAATAGGAATGGTTCCTAATGGATTCAAAACCGAAAATAAGGCGGCGAATAAATAGATAAATGTGTCCATTAATTTTTTTTGCAAAAGTAAATTTTTAATTCAGAATCTAAATTTAAAATAAAGTTAATTTCAAGTTATTAATCAGTCAGATTAATTTGCTAACTTTATAAAAAATAATTCAAATGAAAACACTGGTTTTAGGTGCTACTACAAATAAAGACCGTTATGCTTATAAAGCAATTCATAGTTTAATTGGTAAAAGTCATCAAGTTGTGGCGATTGGAGCGAAACAAGGTAAAGCGTTAGATATTCCTATTGAAACCGAAAAAATTGATTTTCATAATATCCATACGGTAACGTTGTACTTGAACCCAACACACCAAAGAGAATATTATGATTATATTATTTCGTTAAAACCACGACGTGTTATTTTTAACCCAGGAACTGAAAATCCTGAATTTTATACTTTGTTAGATGAAAATAATATTCAGTATGAAATAGGTTGTACTTTAGTTCTTTTGGCTACGGATCAATATTAATCCAATAAAAGTTAACAAACCATTTATCAATAATAATTCAAATCCGAATTGGTAATAATTTTCACTTGCAAATTCGGTTGCACATTGCCATTTGGTTGAATTGCAGTTGTCTAAATTTTCAAAAAAGTAAGAATAAATTGTTGATGAGATGCTAATTAAGTAAGTTAGTATTGGTGAAAGAATCGCAATAATTGGAACAAATTTATCTTTTACGCTCCAATTTGTAAATAATCCAAAACTATACAAACCAAGTAAAGGGCCATAAGTGTATCCGGCAAATGTAAATAGTTTCGAGATAACACTTGCGTCTTTAATCAAATATTTGAAAGCAATAATTACTAAAACTAAAACGAATGAGAATAAAATGTGAATTTGTTTTCTAATTTTTACTTGTTTACGTTCGTCATATTTCTTTTCAATATCTAAAATATCAATGCTAAAAGATGTAGTTAGTGATGTTAAAGCGCTATCAGCACTACTGTAAGCAGCGGCAATTAAGCCAAGTAAGAAGAAAATAAAAATTCCTGTTCCTAAATGATTTTGAGCTAAAACTGGAAATAAATCATCTTTATGTGCGTCGATTCCGTTTTGTTGTGCGTAATTAGTTAGTAATAATCCTAAACATAAAAAGATGAAATTAACAATTGTTAAAACAATCGTGAACCAAAAAATATTCTTTTGAGCGTCTTTCAAACTTCTGCAAGTGAGATTTTTTTGCATCATATCTTGGTCAAGTCCAGTCATTACAATCGCTATAAAAGCTCCAGAAATAAATTGTTTCCAAAAATATTGACTCGATTTATAATCGTCAAAGAAGAAAGTTTTTGAAAGTTTACTTTCAGAAATATAATTGAAAATAGAATTACTGTCTAGTTGTAAAGCGTCACCAACGGAATAAAAAGTTACACCAAGTGCAATTAGCATAAAAAGTGTTTGCAGTGTATCTGTCCAAACGATAGTTTTAATCCCTGATTTAAAAGTGTATAACCAAATTAAAAGAATAGTAATAGTTACTGTTTGCCAAAATTCTACTCCTAAAGCATCAAATAATACTATTTGTAAAACATTGGCAACTAAAAATAATCGGAAACTAGCACCAACAATTCTTGAAACAATAAAAAACGAAGCGCCTGTTTTGTAAGAATAATACCCGAAACGACTTTCTAAATAGGTGTAAATTGAAGTTAAATTTAATCGGTAATATAATGGCATTAATACAGTTGCAATTACAAAATAACCTACGATGTAGCCTAAAACAACTTGCATATAGCTAAATTGTGAATTTTCAACCCAACCAGGAACTGAAATAAACGTTACACCAGATAAAGATGCGCCAATCATTCCAAATGCTACTAAATACCATGGAGATTGTTTATTGGCTTTAAAAAAAGCACTATTGTCGTTAACTTCTTTTCTACCAATAAAGAATGAAACTAAAACTAAAACTAAAAAGTAGGAAACGATTATTAACGCTATAGTAATTGGTTGCATAAATTTAACTTTCGAGCAAAGATAAAAGAAAAAATAAATCTTTAGTTTTTGTAAATTTGCAACTATGGAATTACCATCTAAACTTTTAGAATCAGCTGTTAATGAAATCTCTCAATTACCAGGAATTGGTAAAAGAACAGCGTTAAGATTGGCTTTACATCTGTTAAAACAGCCAGTTGAACAAACACAAATTTTAGCTAAATCATTAGAAGACTTAAGAAAGGAAGTAAAATATTGTAAATCTTGTCATAACATTTCAGATACAGAATTATGTGGAATATGTAGTAATCCAAAACGTGATGAAAAATTAGTGTGTGTTGTAGAAGATGTTCGCGATGTTATGGCGATTGAAAACACAGGGATTTTTAACGGATTATATCATGTTTTAGGTGGGAAAATTAATCCTATTGAAGGAATTGGACCAAGTCAGTTAAATATTTCAAGTTTAGTAGATAAAGTGAATTCAGGAGATGTTACTGAAATTATTTTCGCGTTAAGTTCAACTATGGAAGGTGATACAACAAATTTCTATATCTACAAACAAATACAGAATGCAAATATTAAAACATCAACAATTGCTAGAGGAATTGCTGTTGGCGATGAATTAGAGTATGCTGATGAAGTAACTTTAGGAAGAAGTTTAGTACAAAGAATTCCCTATGAAAGCGGATTAAAAAATTAAATCCCTTTTTTTTAACGGAAAAAGTCTTTTGAGTTTCAAAATTTTAAATCTAAAACCTATATTTGTTTCCTTAAATAATAAAAAATGAAAAACATTAAGTTTCTTCTATATATATTTTTAATTGCAATTGTAAGTTCGTGTATTCCAAATAAAGATCTGGTTTACTTACAAAATAAAAAAGGGACCGAGCACTCCGTTGAAATAGACCAAGCTTTTTCAAAGCCTTATAAAGTTCAAGTAAACGATATTTTAAATGTTTCTATAAAAGCATTAGACCAACGTTTAGTTGAAATGTTTAATCCGTCATCTTCACAAGGTCAACAACAAGGTCAATTAATGATGTCTCAAAATGGATTATATTTTAATGGTTTCACTGTTGATGATCATGGAAATATTCGTGTGCCAGTTTTAGGAGAAGTGAATGTTTTAGGGTTTACAGTTGATGAAATTAGGCAAACAATTGAGAAAAGATTATCAGATGAGTATTTTAAAACTGAAGCCCGACTTTTTGTAAATGTAAAATTAGCTGGACTTAGATATACAATTAACGGTGAAATTGGTTCTCCAGGAACAAATATTTTATATCAAGATAGCGCTACTATAATGGAAGCAATTGCTAATTCTGGAGATATAACAATTACAGGTAATAGAAAAAAAGTTCAGATTATAAGAAAAATGCCACATGGCTATGAAACTCATTACTTAGATTTAACAGATTCTGAAGCAATTAAATCACCTTATTTCTATATCCAACCAAATGATTATATCTATATAAAGCCATTGCCTCAAAAATCTTGGGGAACAGGTACAACAGGTATGCAAACAGTAGGGACAATTATTACCGCGTTGTCTTTGATTACAACAACTATTTTATTATCAAGAAATTTATAAGATGCTGGATTTAAAAGATTTTAATTTTTCTGAATCGCAAAATACATTCGACTTTAAAGGTTTTTTCTTAAAACTAATAGGATATTGGAAATGGTTTTTAGTTTCTCTAGTTATAACGTTTCTTATAGCATATAATGTAAATATCAGAAAAGAAAAAGTATATGGGTTAGGAGCATCTGTTGTTGTAAAAGATGAGAATAACTCTTTCTTTACTTCAAATACAAGTTTGGTTTTTAATTGGGGTGGAGTTTCTGAAAAAGTTCAAACAATTGTAACTACTTTACGTTCACGAACACATAACGAGTATGTGGTTGATAGATTAGAGTACTATATTCAATACCTTCAAAAAGGAGAATATTACTTTGAAGATGTTTATGGAAATACACCATTTTATGTTCAAATAGACAAAAATAAAGGGCAACTTCTAGGCTTGCCAATAAAAATCAAGTTTCTTTCTGTTAATAAGTATGAACTTTCTGTAGATTTTACTGATATAAAATCTTGTAATTTATATCACTATGTTGACTATACAAAAAGTAGTTTCAAAAATAATAATAAAGTTTTTACTCAAACTTTTTTAATCGATGAACAAGTAGAATTACCATTTTTAAACTTAACACTTCATTTACAACCAGGATCAGATAATTTTTTAGGTAAAGAATATTATATAAAATTTAATGATTTTAATAGTGTTGTTGCAAAATATAAAAACATTGATGTTTCATTAAATAGTAAGGCACAGTCGGTGGTAAACCTACAGTTAGAAGGTTCAAATAAAAATCGTTTGGTAGAATATTTAAACGCAACCGTAAATATTTTAAAACGAAATCAATTAGAAAGTAAAAATAAGTTTGCTACAAATACAATTGCTTTTATCGATAGTACGCTAGCTGTAATGGAAGGGCGTATTAAAGATGCGGAAAATGAACTTAAAGATTTTAGACAAGGTAAAAATGTGTTTGAGCTAGAAAGTGGAGGCGAAATGCTTACACAAAAACTTTCTGAGTATGATATTCAAAAAGATCAAATAGACCGAAAAATTAAATATTTAAATCACTTAAAAAGTTATTTAGAAAAAAGCACCGATTTTTCAAAACTACCAGCACCATCAGTTGCAGGAATAGATGATCCTAATATTTTAACAAATGTTTCAAAATTAATTCAACTTTCTGCTCAAAGAGATGAATTGAGTTACGCTGTGAAAAACAATACATATTTTACCGAGTTTGATGTTGAGATGGATGCGGTCAAAAAGGTGTTGTTAGAAAATATAGAAAGCGCTAAAAGTGCTTCATTAATAGATTTAAATATTGTTAGAAACAATATTGCACAAGCGGAAGGACAAGTTAGTTTGCTCCCAGAGCAAAAGCAAGAACATTTAAAAATAACACGAAAATATAATTTAATTGATAATATTTACAGTACGTTTCTTCATAAGCGTCAGGAAGCTTTAATTGTAAAAGCATCTAATGTATCCGATATTGAGTTTATAGATTCTGCAAAAGATGTTGGAGGGGGATTAATAGGGCCAAAAACGAGTATTAATTATATTTTGGCATTTATTTTAGGGATATTGATTCCTTTCTTGATTGTTTTCGTACTAACGTTATTAGATAATAATATTAATAATTCTGATGATATTGCTAAGCTGACTAAAATTCCGTTAATTGGTGTTATCGGAAAGAAAAATACTGAAAATAATTTATCAGTTTTTGAAAAACCAAAATCACCTTTAGCAGAATCGTTTAGAGCTATTCGTTCATCACTTCAATTTTTATATAAAAAACAAAAAGTAGACGGTGCTAAGACTTTAATGCTTACTTCTTCTGTAAGTGGAGAGGGTAAAACCTTTTGTTCAATTAACTTAGCTACAGTTTTTGCTCTAAGTGAAAAGAAAACGGTAATTGTAGGTTTAGATTTAAGAAAACCAAAGATTTTTGGTGACTTTAATATTGATAATGTAACAGGAGTAGTAAATTATTTAATTGGACAAAAAAGCGTAGAAGAAGTAATTCAAAGTACTCATGTGCCTTATTTAGATGTAATTTCTTCTGGACCAATTCCTCCAAATCCGGCTGAACTTTTAATGAGTGAGGCTATGCATGAAATGATTGAAGAACTGAAAAAAAGATATGATTATATTATTTTAGATACTCCGCCAGTTGGTTTAGTCGCTGATGCATTAGAGTTGGCTCACTTTTGTGATGCTACAATTTATGTTACGCGACAAGGCTATACTAAAAAGGGGATGTTAGGAGTGGTTAATGAGCGTCATAAAAGAGGAGAATTACACAACATAAGTATTTTGTTGAACGGTTTCCAAAATAAAGCTAAATATGGCTACGGTTATGGCTACGGTTATGGCTATGGTTATGGTGCTTATGGAGAAGCTTATATGGAAGTAACAAGAGAAATTCCTTGGTGGAAAAAAGTTCTTAATAAATTCAAAAAATAATGAAAATATTAATTACCGGTGGTGCTGGATTTATTGGTTCAAATTTAACTGAGTATTTTTTAGAAAAAGAATATAAAGTTGTTTGTTTAGATAATTTTGCTACAGGACATCGTCATAATATTGAGGGTTTTTTAACGAATCCAAATTATCAACTTATCGAAGGTGATATTAGAGATTTAGAAACATGTAAAAAAGCAGTTGATAGTGTTGATTATGTTTTACATCAAGCGGCTTTGGGAAGTGTGCCACGCTCTATAAATGATCCAATTACTTCAAATGAAGTCAACGTTTCAGGTTTTTTAAATATGTTAGTTGCTTCTCGAGATGCTAATGTAAAGCGTTTTGTTTACGCGGCGAGTTCGTCAACTTATGGAGATTCTGAAAGTTTGCCAAAAGTTGAAAACAAAATAGGTAAACCACTTTCGCCTTATGCAATTACTAAATATGTAAACGAATTGTACGCGGATATTTTTAGTAAAACCTATGGTTTAGAAACTATCGGATTACGTTATTTTAATGTTTTTGGAAGAAAGCAAGATCCTAATGGAGCTTATGCTGCGGTTATTCCAAAGTTTGTAATGCAATTTATGAACTATGAAAGTCCAGTTATAAATGGCGATGGAAATTTCTCTCGCGACTTTACATATATCGACAACGTTATTCAAATGAACGAATTAGCGATGTTGTCTGAAAACCCGAAAGCTATAAATACCGTTTATAATACAGCTTTTGGAGAACGAACTACATTAAACGATTTAGTGAAAAGTTTAAAAGAGTATTTGTCTGAATTTGACAATAAAATTGCTAATGTTGAAGTAATTCACGGACCAAATAGAGTGGGTGATATTCCACATTCATTAGCAAGTATAGATAAAGCAAAAGAATTATTAAATTATAATCCAAAATTTTCCATGAAAGACGGCTTAAAAGAAGCGGTTCAATGGTATTGGAACAATCTAAAATAAGATGATTAAAAATATTTGTTGTATAGGAGCTGGTTATGTTGGTGGACCAACAATGGCAGTTATTGCGCAAAAATGTCCGCATATAAAAGTTACTGTTGTCGATTTAAATACAGAAAGAATCAATGCTTGGAACGGTGAAGATTTGTCAAAACTTCCTGTTTACGAACCTGGTTTAGATGAAGTAGTAAAGGAAGCTCGTGGGCGAAATTTATTTTTCTCCACTGAGGTTGATAAAGCTATTGACGAAGCTGAAATGATTTTTATTTCGGTAAATACCCCAACCAAAACCTATGGTATAGGAAAAGGAATGGCGGCCGATTTAAAATATATCGAATTATGTGCACGTCAAATCGCTCGAGTAGCAAAAACCGATAAAATTGTTGTTGAAAAATCAACGTTACCTGTTAGAACAGCTCAAGCAATTAAAGATATTTTAGACAACACAGGTAATGGTGTTAAATATCAAATTTTATCTAACCCTGAGTTTTTAGCTGAAGGAACTGCAATTGAAGATTTATTTGCTCCAGACAGAGTTTTAATTGGTGGTGCAACTTCTCCTGAAGGAGAAAAAGCTGTTCAAGCTTTAGTTGATGTTTATGCAAATTGGGTTCCAAAAGATAGAATTCTAACCACAAATGTTTGGTCTTCTGAATTGTCGAAATTGACTGCAAACGCATTTTTGGCGCAGCGAGTTTCCTCAATAAATGCAATGAGCGAATTATGTGAAAAAACTGGTGCCGATGTTAATGAAGTTGCTCGAGCAATTGGTATGGATAGTAGAATCGGACCAAAATTCTTAAAATCGTCTGTTGGATTTGGTGGTTCTTGTTTCCAAAAAGATATTTTAAATATGGTTTATATTGCTAAATCATACGGATTGAATGAAGTTGCCGATTACTGGGAACAAGTAATTATAATGAATGATCATCAAAAAAGAAGATTTGCGAAAAATATCATCAAAACATTATACAACACGGTTTCGGGTAAAAAAATAGCATTCTTAGGTTGGGCGTTTAAAAAAGACACTAATGATACGAGAGAATCTGCTGCGATTTATGTGGCTGATGATTTACTATCAGAACAAGCTAATATTGCCATTTTTGACCCTAAAGTTGAACCAGAACAAATTCATTTCGATTTAAATTACTTAGAAACACGTTCTAAGGAAGAAAATGCTAAAGGAATTTCAATTGAGACAAATCCGTATGAAGCTTGTAAAAATGCACACGCAATTGCTGTTTTAACCGAATGGGATGAATTTAAAGAATACGATTGGCAAAAAATATATGATAATATGTTGAAGCCTGCCTTTGTTTTTGACGGGAGGAATATTTTGGACAAAGCTACATTGGAAAAAATAGGTTTTAAATACCAAGGTATTGGGTCTCGTTAGGTTTTATTGGACAAGTGTTTAAAACTTGAGCATTAGTTTTTTGTTCTTAAACCTAAGTTATTTGTGTGTATTACCTTTTCTTTTTGTGTAAAGATTGCTTTTTTTTTCTTTTTTTTTAAAAAAAAGAAATACATTAGCCAAAAATTATTAATATGAAAAAAATATTTGTTTTAGTAACGGTTTTTATTACCTCTTTTGTTTTTTCGCAAGAGGACACTACTGCTGTTAAGAAATGGCGATTTGGAGTTGGTTTTAATTTGATTAATAACACAGCAACTGCGGATGATCGTTATTTTGATACAGCAGATTTAAATGCCATTCCATTTGTTTCTACTTTTAGTTTGGATTATAAATATTCAGAGGCGTTTAGTGTTGGAGGTGTTTTATCTTTGAATGAATTGAGTAGTAAGAATAGACAAAATGGGATGTCAATTTCCAATGATTATACTTATGTAGCTTTTGATATTAATGCGAAATATACCTTTGATCAGCATTTAGTTGATGTTCGTTGGTTTGATGCTAGTATTGTTGGTGGAGCAGGTGTTTTTATGGTTGATAAAAAAGGCAATCAGTCGTTTAATGTTGGTTTAGCTTTAGATTTTTGGTTGACTTCATCTGTTGGTCTTCGTTTGCATACTTTAGGTAAGTTTGCTGCTAATGAGGACTTGTTAGGTAATAACCATTTGCAGCATGCTGCTGAGTTATTAGTTAAGTTTTAAGGATTTTTTATATTTTATATGAAAAAAGACTTTGCAAATTGCAAAGTCTTTTTTTTTGGTTTGAGGTTTTGGGGTTTTTGGGTTTGTTTTTGATTTTTGTTGTTTTGATGGGGGAGTGCTGTGTACAAATAAAAAAAACGTACTTTTGTGTTTTTGAAATGAATTGTATTTACATTGAATAATTATAATTAACTATGAGGGAACATCATTCTATTGTTGGTGATAAAAAGATAGCGGTTATCGGTTTAGGTTATGTTGGATTGCCCTTGGCAAGACTTTTTGCAACCCAATATGCTGTCGTTGGATTTGATATAAACGAAACCCGAATCCAAGAATTAAATAATGGAGTAGATGCTACCTTGGAAGTAGAAAATGATATTTTAAAAGCAGTTTTAAAATCGTCTAATTCTAATGAAATTGGATTGTTCAATTCCAATAGACTAGAAGATATCGCAGATTGTAACTATTATGTGGTTACAGTTCCAACACCTGTAGATAAAAATAACCGTCCCGATTTAACACCTTTATACAAAGCAAGTGAAACGGTTGGTAAAGTTTTAAAAAAGGGGGATATTGTAATTTACGAATCAACAGTTTATCCTGGAGTGACCGAGGAAGAATGTATTCCTGTTTTAGAAAGAGTTTCGGGATTAAAATTTAATATTGATTTCTTCGCAGGATATTCACCAGAAAGAATTAATCCAGGAGATAAAGAGCATACAGTTGAGAAAATTTTAAAAGTAACTTCGGGTTCAACACCAGAAATTGGTCAAAAAGTAGATGCACTTTATAAAAATGTAATCACCGCAGGTACGCATTTGGCACCCACCATCAAAGTAGCCGAAGCCGCCAAAGTAATCGAAAACTCGCAACGCGATATTAATATTGCTTTCGTAAACGAATTGGCAAAAATTTTTAATTTGTTAGAGATTGATACGCATGCCGTTTTAGAAGCAGCTGGTACAAAATGGAATTTTTTACCGTTTAAACCAGGTTTGGTAGGTGGTCACTGTATCGGTGTTGACCCTTATTATTTGGCGCAAAAAGCGCAAGAAAAAGGCTATCATCCTGAGATTATTTTAGCAGGAAGAAGACTAAATGATTCAATGGGGGAATATGTGGCGTCACAAGTGGTGAAGCAAATGATTAAAAAGGGAGTAAATGTTAACGGAGCAGAAGTTTTAATGTTGGGAATTACTTTTAAAGAAAATTGTCCCGATGTTCGTAATACCAAAATTGTAGATGTAATAGCTTCTTTAGAAGAATATGGCATTCAAGTAACTACTTATGATCCTTGGGCAAATCCGGTTGAGGTACAACATGAATACAAAATTACAAGCACCAATCAAATTCCTAATCAAAAGTATGATGCCGTAGTCTTAGGAGTTTCTCATAAAGAGTTCTTAACATTAGACATTCCATCTTTGCAAAAAGATAATAGTGTTTTATATGATGTAAAAGGAATTTTAGGAAACAACGTAGATGGTAAACTTTAATTGTTTTTAAGATAATACATTACTTTCAAGGCCTTACAAATTGTAGGGCTTTTTTTATGGAACACAGATTAGAGAAATTTAAGAAATTGTTATAATTTTTTAAATTAACGTTTTGAATTGGAATTAAATGTCTGGACTTCAGAAAAGATATAGTTGTTAGAAACTTTAAGCTTCTATAAAAGGGGATTTAATTGCGATTTTTTAATCCAATATAAAAACTTCTATATCTTCTAAGGGAATTTTGGTATATTCAGAGAATTCTTTGAAGGTAATAAAGTTATGCCTTTCTTCTTTATTGAAGTAGGCTTTTATATCGCTTTTTATTTGACGTGCCTGTCTGTCACTGCATCCTTTTATGTTAGCAATGTCTTTTGTGGTCATGCATATACGTTTTGGTATATTTTTCATCGTTTAAAATTCTTTTTCCCTTAAACAAGGCTTCTCTGTTTGTGTTTTTGAATTGTTTTTTCATATATATTTAATTAGATTAATAATGTCAAAATTACTATTAAATTTTTAATAAATTAACTCTAATTAAATCGTTTTACTAACAATAAAGCAATTTTATTAACAAGAATAGTATTGCTTATGTACGCTTTACTTATGCTGTTTTGTAAATTATTACAGTAATTATAATTAGTTATAGCTATGAAATAATTTTATATACCTTCTCATACATTATCCATACACTATCTATACTTTATCTATGAAGTATCTATACTTAGACTTACTTTCTTTTTTTTCATATTTCCTTTTTTGTGGTTTTTATCTTTTGTCATTTTTGGATGATTTATTGGGTTGTTTTTAAAACTTTTACAAAGCTAAAGTTTAGCTTCTTTTTAAAATAGGACAGATAAACTATATTGAAAATCAACTAGTTAGTTGTTTTTTAATATGTGTTTTGTTTTTTAGAGGTTGGTTTTGTTGTTTCTGAAAACGGCTATAGTTGACATTTTCGGCTATAGTTGACATTTTTTTACATCTTCACCTCAATATGTACACAAAAGGAATTCTTATACAAAAAGTGTCATTAACCGTCAATAAAGGAGAAATTGGATTTTTGCTTTGTTTTAGCGCTCTACATTTGCTTCATTATTAATTTAAAATTTTTGAAATCATGGCTAGAGTAAACAGCTTGGTTAAAATTGAAGGCACGTTAGACAACTTGACCTTCTACAAAAGTGCAGAAGGGCACTTTGTGCGCACCAAAGGAGGTGTTAGCAAAAACAGAATTATGAATGACCCTGCTTTTGTGCGAACAAGAGAAAACGGAGCTGAATTTGGCAGTATTGCAAGTTCAGGAAAATTGTTGCGAAACAGTATGGGATCATTATTGGTAAAAGCGAAAGACCCTAAGTTGTCGAGTAGGCTTGTGAAGGTTTTGGGACAAATTAAGAACTTGGACACGGTTAGTGTTAGAGGTTCCAGAAATGTGGCTCAAGGTTTATTGGATACTAATGCTAAATTGCTGCTAAAGGGATTTGATTTTAACATTAAGGCTCCTTTGGGTAATGTTTTAAATGCAGCAATTAGTGTAGCACCGGCAACAGGAGAAGTTACTATTTTTCCCTTTAACCCTATGGAACAAATGCGAGCTGCTGAAGGAGCTACGCATTTTAGTCTTCAAGTTGGGTTTGTGAATTTGGATTTTGAAACGGGTCTTTCGGATTTAACTTTAAGTACTGAAGAAATTTATCCTTTAGTTCAAGGTGTTATTTCTCCTGTTTTAATTCCAAGTGCAGTAGCAACTGGAACTGGTGTCAACTTTCATGTGTTGCTTATTGAGTTTTTTCAAGAAGTGAATGGAATCAATTATATGCTCAATAATGGGGCTTATAATGTCTTACATATTTTGGAAGTTCAGTAATTTTAGTTGGTTTTTTTTAAAACTCCTTTTGCTTTTATGTGAAGGGAGTTTTTTTTTGAGGTGTAAGAAGTGAATAGTGAGAAGTGAATAGGTCACAAACATATTTATTATATTCACAATTTTAGAAGCAATGCTTTACCTACAATCTTGTCATCCCGACTTTGGAGGGAACCCACTCGCTTAGTTTTCATAACAACGGTTCTCGATTAGCTTCGCTCAATTCGGCATAGCCTCGGGTCAATTTTGTTCCATTGCATTCCACAAAGCCACTCGAACAGACGGTTTAGATTGCGTTTTATTTTTAAAATAGCATCGAGAACCTTTTAATTTGAAATTAAATTCTATTATTTTCTACTCACTCTTCACTCTTCAGTACTCACAACCTTCCCACATACTTGTCACCCTGTAAGGGTCTTACTCACTTAGTTTGTAGTTTCAAGTTGTTTCATTTAGTTAATGTTTCAAAAACACAAATCAGAGAAACCTTTTATAATAATTGCGACCTTCGCGTAAAACCTTGCGACCTTTGCGGTTAAGTTGCAGCACTATGTAGCACCAAGTTGAGTACAATGTTTCTCGAAGTTTTTTTGGAACACAGATCGAAGAAATTGGAGTATTCTTCTTAACTCTTAATTCTCAACTCAAAACTAATAACTAATAACCGACAACGGACAACAGACAACGGACAACAGACAACCAAAAAACTCACATTCCCAACCAAAACAAATTACGGTTTCCCCGTTTAATAAGGTTATTAATTACCAAATTCCCTTAATTAATAAAAATAAACTTTATTTTTGCAAATTAAAGTCATTTACATTGTTAATTTCATAGCCATGAAACACATACTCATAACTGGAGGAGCAGGATTTATCGGTTCACACGTGGTAAGAAGATTTGTTACACAATACCCCAGTTATCATATTTATAATTTAGATGCCCTCACCTATGCAGGAAATCTTGAAAATATAAAGGACATTGAAAACAAACCCAACTATACTTTTGTAAAAGGAGACATCCTTGACGAAATATTTTTACAAGAATTATTTGAAAAGCACAGCTTTGATGGTATTATACACTTAGCTGCTGAGTCACATGTAGATCGTTCTATTACCGACCCATTAGCCTTTGTAAAAACAAATGTTATTGGAACTATGAACCTGATGAATGCTGCCAAAAAACAATGGCAAGGACAAAGCGAAGGAAAAAGATTCTACCACATTTCTACCGATGAAGTGTACGGAACATTAGGAGAAACGGGACTCTTCACAGAAACAACCCCTTACGATCCTAACTCTCCTTATTCAGCCTCTAAAGCAGCTTCAGACCATTTTGTGAGGGCTTATGGAGAAACGTATGGTTTACCGTATGTAATTACCAATTGTTCTAACAATTACGGTCCCAACCATTTCCCAGAAAAGTTAATTCCACTTTTCATCCACAACATTATTGAGAAAAAACCATTACCCGTTTATGGGGACGGAAAATATACACGCGATTGGCTGTTTGTAGTGGATCATGCCATTGCTATTGACTTAGTATTTCATGAAGGTAAAAACCAAGAAACCTACAACATTGGAGGATTTAACGAATGGCAAAACATCGACTTAGTAAAGCTTTTGTGCCAACAAATGGACAGCAAACTAGGTAGGCCAGCAGGAGAATCTGAACAACTAATCACTTATGTAAAAGACCGTCCAGGGCACGATTTACGTTATGCCATCGATGCTACAAAAATAAACAAAGAATTAGGGTGGAAACCCTCTGTAACCTTTGAACAAGGTTTGGCCAAAACTATCGATTGGTATTTATCCAATGAAGAATGGTTGAAAAATGTGACTTCTGGAGAGTATCAGAAGTATTATGAGGCGCAGTATAAATAAAAATCTTATGAAAGGAATAATATTAGCAGGAGGTTCAGGAACTAGATTGCATCCATTAACAAAAGTAATTTCTAAACAATTATTACCTGTTTATGATAAACCTATGATATATTATCCACTTTCAGTTTTAATGTTAGCCGGAATAAAAGAAATATTAATAATTTCAACACCTCATGATTTACCTAATTTCAAAAATTTATTTAGTGATGGAAATCAATTAGGTATAAAACTATCCTACGCAGAACAACCTTCACCTGATGGACTAGCACAAGCCTTTATAATCGGAGAAGAGTTTATTGGAAAAGAAGATGTTTGTTTAGTTTTAGGAGATAATATTTTTCATGGAGCAGGTTTACAAAAGATATTAAACGAGGCTGTAAAAACAGTAAATCAAGAGCGTAAAGCAGTTGTTTTTGGAAATTATGTAAGTGATCCTGAACGCTATGGTGTGGCAGAATTTGATGAAAAATTTAATGTAATTAGTATTGAAGAGAAACCGAAAAAGCCTAAATCAAATTATGCTGTTGTAGGGCTTTATTTTTATCCAAATTCTGTAGTACAAATTGCTAAAGAAGTTAAGCCTTCACATAGAGGAGAATTAGAAATAACATCTGTTAATCAAACCTACTTAGAGAAAGACAACTTGAAGTTACAAAAAATGAGTAGAGGATTTGCTTGGTTAGACACTGGAACTCACGAGTCTTTAACTGAAGCAACTGAATTTGTTAAAGCTGTAGAAAAACGTACAGGACTAAAAATTGCTTGTTTAGAAGAAGTAGCTGTTTTAATGGGCTATATTTCAAAAGGAGAACTTTCGCAAAATATTATAGGTTTAAAAGGGGATTATTACACATATTTAAATAAACTTTTTAAATAAGTCATGTCTTTAAAAAATCAAGCTTTATCAGGAGTCTTTTGGTCGTCGATGCAACTTTTCGGTACTCAAGCAATAGGCTTTGGAGTTTCCTTGATTTTAGCACGATTATTATTACCTGCAGAGTTCGGTTTAATTGCTATGTTAGGTGTTTTTATTGGTTTAGGAACAACATTAATCAATAGTGGTTTAACAAATTCTTTAATTCGAACAGAAAATCTGGATGATGAAGATTTTTCAACTGTCTTTTTTTTTAATTTAGCTGGAAGTCTAATTATTTATATCATCATTTTTTTAGCTGCTCCGTTAATTGCAGATTTTTATGATCAAGAACTCCTAACAGTCATTGTTAGAGTTTATTGTATCACATTTATAATAAATGCTTTTTCAGCAATCCAAAATGCCAGACTTACAAAAATGTTAGATTTTAAAACCCAAATGAAAGTTTCTGTGCCTTCAATAATTATGGGAAGTATTGTTGGAGTATTTATGGCATACAATAATTATGGAGTATGGAGTTTGGTTTGGAGTGGAATTGTTCAGTCATTAGCCTCAACAATACAATTATGGTATTATTCTAAGTGGCGACCTTTATGGATTTTTAACCGTCAAAAATTTAGCTATCATTTTCATTATGGAGTAAAGCTTATGTTTTCAGGTGTATTAGATACATTATTTACAAATGCATATACTATTATAATTGGTAAGTTTTTTGCACCAGCACAAGTAGGCTTTTACAATCGTGCGGAAACCTTACAAATGCTACCTGTGGGTAATATAAGTTCGATAATAACAAAAGTATCTTTTCCATTATTCTCCACAATTCAAAATGATGATGTGCGTTTAAAAAGTGCTTATAAGCGAATCATGCAAATGGTTATTTTTCTTGTTGCACCTACTTTAATTTTAATGTCTGTTTTAGCAGAGCCTTTATTCCGAATTTTATTTACGGAGAAATGGTTGCCAGCAGTTCCTTATTTTCAAATTCTTTGTTTCAATGGTATTCTTTATCCAATACACTCTTATAATCTACAAATATTGAACGTAAAAGGACGAAGCGATTTGTTTCTAAAACTAGAAGTCATAAAAAAAATAATAGTAGTAGTGATTATTTTAGTAACTTTTCAATTTGGTATTTATGGATTATTATATGGTAGTGTGATTGCGTCAATACTTGCTTTTTTCGTTAATACTTATTACAGTGGTAAATTCTTAAATTATCCAGCTTGGGAGCAAACTAAAGATTTATTACCTATCATTTTTTTAAGCCTTTTGATAGGTGGTTTAGTCTATTTTTTTGACCAACAATTGAAAACTATTTTTTTATATGATTTAAGCCGATTAATATTTGGCGTATTACTAGGGGTTGCTTTATTTGCAATAGCAGCCTATATATTTAAAATGAGTTCCTTAAAGGAAATAATCGATATAATTAAACGTAAATGATATGATACCAGTAACAAAACCTTTTCTACCACCTCAAGAAGAGTATTCTAAATATCTGACCGGAATATGGCAACGTAACTGGTTGACTAATATGGGGCCTTTAGCGAGTGAATTAGAAATGAAATTAAAAGGACATTTGAATTTGAATCATTTGTTGTTTGTTACAAATGGAACAGTTGCTTTGCAAATGGCAATAAAAGCGTTAGATCTAAAAGGTGAAATTATTACAACTCCATTTTCATTTATAGCAACAACTAGTAGTATTGTTTGGGAAGGATGTCAGCCTGTTTTTGTTGACATAAATGAGGATTCTCTTAATATCGATGCAACTAAAATTGAGGCTGCTATTACAAAAAATACAACTGCAATTTTAGCAACACACGTATATGGAAATCCTTGTGATGTATTGGCAATTGAAAAAATAGCTAAAAAATTTAACTTGAAGGTTATCTATGATGGAGCCCATGCTTTTGGTGTTCAAATAAAAGGGAAATCTATATTTGAATATGGTGATATTTCCACTTGTAGTTTACACGCTACTAAATTATATCATTCTATAGAAGGAGGATTGGTTTTTACTAAAGATACAGCTTTACTTAAAAAGCTAGCATATATTCGTAATTTTGGATTTGATGGTCCGGAAGCATTTGTTGAGCTAGGAATCAATGGAAAAAATTCTGAATTTCATGCTGCCATGGGATTGATTAATTTAGATTATATTGCACAAATTAATCAAAAACGCAAAGTTTTAACTGAGCGATATGATGATAAATTAAAAACACTAAAAGCAAGACGACCTAGTTGGCATAATAATTCTAGTAATAATTATGCCTATTATCCAATTGTTTTTGAAAATGAAGAATTGATGTTAAAATGCATGGAGTATTTAAAGAGCAATGAAATCTATACTAGACGTTATTTTTATCCTTCACTAGCTAGTACTTTGCCTTATTTAGAACATCAAAATTTCGAAATTACAGACAAAATCGCAAAATGTGTATTATGTTTACCTATGTATCCTGATTTGAGTTTGGAGGAAGTGGATTTGATTTGTAGATTAATGTTGAGAATTCAAAATAATTAATAATGTTAATAGTTGGAGCAAAAGGTTTTGCAAAAGAAGTTTTAGAAATTTTTTATCAAAAAAACGAATTGCGTAATTTGGTTTTTTTTGATAACGTTAATAAAGATATAGGGATACATTTGTATGATCAATTCCCTATTCTTAAAAGTAAGAAAGAAGCTCAAAATTATTTTAATAAAGTTGATAAACGATTTACTATCGGTATTGGAAACCCTAAATTAAGAAAAAGATTCTACGATGAATTCATTGAGCTAGGTGGAGCTTTTACTTCTACGATTTCAATAAATGCTGAAATAGGTAGTTATGGAGTCCACATCGAAAAGGGTTGTAATATTTTGGGTGGGGTTAAAATTTCTAACGATACTATAATAGGGAAAGGATGCATTATCTATTATAATAGCATAATTACTCATGATGTATTAGTGGGTGACTTTTGTGAAATATCTCCTGATGTTAAACTTTTGGGGAGATGTAAAATAGGAAATAGATGTCAACTTGGAGCAGGAAGTGTAGTGTTACCCAATATAGAAGTAGGAAATGATGTGGTTGTTGGTGCTGGAGCTGTTATTACTCAAAATTTGCCAGATAATTGTGTGGCAGTTGGAGTACCAGCAAAAATTATTAAACAATATTAGATGAAAGAAAGATTAAAGATTATTCATATTCATTCTGACCCAAAATTTATAATGGATATAGATGCAATGTATAACAATGTTGTTTTTGAAAATAAATTGATATATGTTGGAGAAGAAATTTATGATATTGAAAACAGCAGTTATATTGGAATTCAATTTAAACCTATAATTGAGAATATTGGACCTATAATTGAAGTATTGAAAAGATCTGATGTTGTTGTTGTGAACTTTCTTGATGAATACAAGTCGCAAATTGTTAACAAAATTCCCAATAATATTAAAATTATATGGCGTTTTTTTGGCATTGAATTTTACTCGAGGAGACAAAATATGTTTTTGAGTGAACAAACTAGAAAAAATGTAAAGGAAGATTTAAGTGTAATAAAAAGGATTAGAATTTTTAAAAACAAAATTTATAATAAAAATGATGTAACTTTTTTTAAAGCCGTAAAAAGAATTGACTATATAACGTCATTTTGTATTGAAGAATATGATCTTTTAAAAAGATTTTGGAAAATTCCAAAATTCTTAAAATTAAGCGTTGAATATGATGTTTTTATAAATAAACAAGTTTCATATTCTAAAGAACCTAAAATAATATTAGGAAACAATAAGCATAATTTTAATAATCATATTGATTTAATAAACATTGTAAATAATTCTACTAACACAGATGTTGATTTTTTAATGTTCTTTAGCTACGGTGGTGAAGGTGTTTATCAAAATAAAGTAAGAGATTTATCTTTACAAAACTCAAAAATTCAGCTAATTGAAAATTTTTTGCAAAAAGAAGATTTTGATAAAATTTATGAAAAATCATCTGCATTTGTTCATAATGGCTATAGGCAAATGGCATTAGGTAACATATTTACAGCGATTAGTTTTGGTTTAAAAGTTTATTTAAACGAGGATAATGTTATTTATAAATGGTTGACCAAAGAAGGATTATTAATTTCATCTATTAAAGAATTAGAAAATGACTTGAATAATAACAATTACGGTCTTACAAAAAGAGAAATTGATTTAAATATTGAAATGTATAAATCATTAATAGTAAATTATAATGTAAAAAAATTTCAGGAAAACCTTTTAAAAATCATGGATTAGAGTAATTTACAAGATTTTATGTTTATTATCTAAATTTAATATCAAATGAATAAAAAAAATAAAGCTAGTATAATAATTACAACCTATGATCGAAGTGGTTTTTTTCTAAATAGGGCAATAAATAGTGTTCTAAATCAAAAAACACTATATACTTATGAACTTATAGTCGTTGATGATAATGGTATTGGTACTCATGCACAAAAGCACACACAAATTCTTTTACAAGAGTATATAGAAAATAAACAAATCAAATATATAGCTCACAAAGAAAATTTAGGTGCCTGTAAAGCAAGAAATAATGGTGTTGAAAATTCGAATGCTGATTTTATTTTTTTTCTCGATGATGATGATGAATTTTTACCAAATAAAATTCAGGTTCAGTTAGATTTTATGTTAGAAAATAATCATTTTGATGGTTGTTTATCAGCTTTCAAAAGGTATGAAAATGATTCTGAAATTATTGCTAAATCTAATTATCCGGTAATTGGTGATTTTGTCAATTTTTCAATTCAAGGTAATTTTTTCACTCCAATGCTTTGTATTAAAAAAGAATCTTTAAAAAAAATAGGAGGATTTAAAGAAATAGATAGATTTCAAGATCGTTATTTGATGCTTCATGCATTAATAAACGGGCTTACATTTAAATGTATCAATGAACCTTTATATATCATGTTTGAACATAATGGAGATAGGATTACAAATAAAAACAAAATAAAGACAATAAAATCATTAAATAAAATCAAAGGATTTATTGAGAACTATAAAAATAAATTTTCTGATTTAGAGTGGAATGATTATTTGACTAAAGACCAAAGAAATAGAGGAATAGTTTATTATGTATCAAAAAAATATTTTATTAGAGTAAAAGGATTTAAATTTTTTTTTAAAGCATTTTTTTTAAAAAAAGAAATGAGAGACTTAAAAATGATGATAAAGTGTATAATAAAGTTTTAATAAATATTTGAATAATGAAATTTAGATTTGATATTGGTTTTTTAAGGGCTTTGTCTGTTATTAGTGTATTACTTTATCACTTTAAAGTGCCCTTTTTTTCTGGAGGTTTTGCAGGTGTTGATATATTTTTTGTTATTTCTGGTTTTTTAATGACTAAGATTATAATATCTGGTTTATCTAATAATAGCTTTAATTTTAAAGAATTTTATTTAAAAAGAGCTAAAAGAATAATTCCAGCACTTCTCTTTTTGTTGGTTTTTGTATTATTAATATCTTGTATATTATTTTTAAGTTCTGATATTCGTTTAAATAGTAAATATGTTTTTTTAAGTGGCTTTTTTATAAGCAATATTTATTTTTTTCTTTACAGTGGTTATTTTGACCCATCGTCTCATACTAATATTCTTTTACATACTTGGTCACTTTCTGTAGAATGGCAATTTTATATTTTATACCCATTATTGCTTTGGCCTTTAAGAAAATTATATAAAACAAACAAAACAAAGTTTATGGTGTTTTTTGTTGTATTTACACTCTTTTCATTTGTTTTAATGTTATTTATTACTAAGGATTATAATTCTTTTAGTTTTTATATGTTTCCCACAAGAGCTTGGGAGATGACACTTGGAGGGCTAGCTTCTCTATTAAGTAATGAAATTAGTTTGAGTAAAATATCATTAAAGGTAAAAAAAGGAATCGTACTTCTTTGTTACATAGTATTGATTTTATGCAATATTTTCATCAACGATAGTTTTTTATGGCCTTCAAATTTTACATTAATTGTTGTGTTTCCTGTTTTTGTTATATTATTACTTAAAATCGAATTTCCTTTTCTAAAAAACAAAATTTTACAATTTGTAGGTAATATTTCATACTCACTATATTTGTGGCATTGGCCCTTGTATTTGATTTTTAAATATTTTGGTTTTACAAATACTTATTCAATAATTTTACTTATTGTTTTATCTTTTGTTCTTGCAATAACTTCTTATTATTTAATTGAAACAAATAAAAAAGTTCATAACATTAAGTATATATGTATCTCTTTAATTTCAATTTCATTAATGTCAGTAATATTCTTTTTTAAACCTTCTAACAAATTGACACAATCCATGTCTATTTACAGCAAAGATGTTTTAGAGTTAGGTGATTACAAAGTATCAAATCCAAAAGAATGGGAAAATCAATTCAATCCTTGTAATTGTTTTATAACGCAAAGTCTTAAGTTTTCAGATTATGATATTGAAAAATGTCTAAAGATTGATGCTAATAAAAAGAACATACTTTTAATAGGTGACAGTCATGCAGCACAACTTTCTGCTTCGATAAGAGAGAAATTGGTAAATTACAATATTTTAGAAGCTAGTGCGAGTTACACATTTCCTTTACTGAATTCTAGAGGAAAAAAAGATTCTAAGTATTTAATGAATTTAGTATTTAATGAATTTATTGAAAAAAATTACGAAAAGATTGATATCGTATTAATTTCTACCCATTGGTTAATGTATAGGAATGGACAGTTAGAATATAAAAAACAAGATTTAAAAGAAAATTTATTAAAAACAATAAAATATTTACAAAATAAAAATATCAAAGTATATGTTTTAGGACAAACGGAAACTTATACTATTCCTTATCCTAAGATTGTAATGTTAAATTTAACTTTTGATAAAAAAATGGATTCACGATATGTAGATAAAGAAGCAGAAGAACTTAATCAGTATTTTAAATCGTTTATTCCAAAAAATAATTATATTGATATTTACAACAAAACTATAATGAAATATGATAGCTTAACAAGGACCCCTTATATGTTTGATGATAATCACTTTACACGTTTTGGAGCTGATCAAGTTTTAGAAATAATTGAGAAAAGAGTAAATAAGTAATGCAAAATATGAAGTCGAAATTAAAGAATTAATGGAAATAACTATTCAAAAATCAAATCAATTAAAATCTATAGCCATATTAATGATGCTTTTTTTGCATCTATTTAATCAGGATTATAAAGATTTATTTGAACCAATTTTTTTTGTAGGAAAACAACCATTGTCTTATTATATTTCTTTGTTTTGTGATGCTTGTGTGCCCATTTTTGCTTTTGTATCCGGCTATGGACTTTACTTTAAATATGTACAGAATCCCAAAATATATGGTAATGCGAATAATACACGTTTAAAAAAACTTTATATTAATTATTGGATTATTCTTCTACTTTTTGCTGTTATTTTAGGTTTCTTTTTAAGCAAACCAGGTTATCCAGGTTCTTTTTTAAAGTTTTTTCTTAATATAACAGCTATTAGCCCTACCTATAATGGAGCGTGGTGGTTTTTAACTGTTTATATACTTTTTGTGTTAAATTCTGCTTTTTGGTTTCAATTATTAAATAAACTAAACCCTTATTTTTTTTTAATTATTTTATTAGTTGTTTATGGTATTGCATTTTATTTTAGAATCTATAAGGATAGTCTTTTTGAAAATCCGATTTTACAATGGTTACATTTACAAACGGCATTATATTTTTGTACTTTAATGCAATTTATGCTGGGTGCTTTTGCGCTCAAGTTTAAATGGTATAGTAAAATCAGTCAGCTTTTTGTTCAAATAAGTTTTAAAAACATAATAGTCCTTTCTTTGATAGCAGTATTAGTAATTTTCCATGGTTTTGTTACTAATTTCATTGTGGCACCTCTCACAGCACTTGGGTTTATATTTTTATTTTTACAATTAAACATACCTTTGTTCATTAATAATCTACTAGATTTTTTTACACCTCATGCTACAAATATTTGGTTAATACATATGTTTTTCTATATGATATATTTTAAAGAGTTTATTTATAGTCCTAAATATGTTATTCCTATATTTCTATTCTTAATTGGTTGTTGTGTAATAAGTTCGTATGTTGTGAACTTTGCTAATAGAATTATTTTGAAAAAATTAAAAATAAAATGAAACTACTTTATATAACAAACGGAATTAATGGGGCAGGAGGTCTAGAAAGGGTACTTTCAATTAAGGCTTCGTATTTAGCGGAGCATTATAATTATGAAGTTGTAATCCTTTCTCTAAATAATAATGATGACAATCCTTTTTATCACTTTTCTAACAAAATACAGTTTATAAATATCTCTGTTGGTGGAAATCCTATAACCTACATATTGTCATATATAAAAGGAATCAGAAACATTGTTAATAAAGTTAAACCAGATGTAATTTCTGTTTGTGATGATGGACTAAAAGCCTTTTATATCCCTAAAATCCTCAATACAAAAATTCCAATTATCTATGAACGTCATGCATCTATTGCTCTTAATAAGAATGGTTCTGTTAAAGGAAATTTGATTGCTTTTTTGATGCAATCACAAATCAAATTTTTTTCAAAATTTATAGTATTAACAAATTCTAATACAAAAGAGTGGTCAGGTGATAATATTATTGCAATTCCAAATCCTTTAAGTTTTGAATTGCAAGTAGGTAATTCTTTAAATGAAAAAAAAGTGATAGCTGTTGGTTCACATTCCTTTAATAAAGGTTACGATTTACTATTGAAGGCTTGGAAAGAAATAGTCTTTCAGTACCCGGATTGGGAACTTACCATATATGGAAAAACAGATGTTAACAAGCAATTTGTTAGATTAGCAGAGCAACTAAAAATTAATGATAAGGTGAAATTTTATGAACCTGTAGTTAATATAAATGATAAGTATTTAGAATCATCTATCATGGTGCTTTCCTCACGATCAGAAGGTTTTGGAATGGTTTTAATTGAAGCGATGGCATGTGGTCTCCCTTGTGTTAGTTTTGACTGTCCTTCAGGGCCTAGAGATATTATTAAAAATGGTGTCAACGGTTATTTAGTAAGGGCTGAAGATATTTCGGCTATGAGTGAGAAAATTAAATGGTTAATTGAAGACATAAAATTAAGACAAAAAATGGGTAATAATGCCAGAGAAAACGTAAAAAGGTATTTGCCTGAGACAATAGTAAAACAATGGGATTCGCTTTTTAAATCTTTAGTAAAATGAAAAGAATATTATTAATAATGCCGTATGGTAGTGTTGGAGGAATGGAACGCTTAGCACTCAATTTTTACAATCATTACAAAGATAAAGGCTATACAGTAAAAGCAATAAAAATTATTCAATTAGAATCAGATATTATTCATTTTGGAATTGATGAGATAGCTTTGTCAAAAAAAGACTTTAATGATATGTCTTTTTTAAAAAGGTTATTGTTTTATATTAAATTGCCTTTTTTAATTAGAAAAATAATTATTGATAACTCAATTACTCATTCAATATCATTTGGAGATATGGCGAATGTATTTAGTTCAATTAGTTGTACTAAAGAATATAAAATTGCAAGTATTCATGCTTTAAAAAGTGTAGAATTTTTAAATAGAGATATTTTAAATAAAGTCTTTAAATTTGCTTTTAAATCTAGTTATTACTTTTTTAATAAAGTAGTTTGCATTAGTGAAGCTATTAAAACTGATTTAATTGAAAAATGTGCATTCAAATTTCCTAAAAAATTGATTGTAATATATAATCCTCATGATGTAGAACAAATTGATCGTTTGTCAAAATTATCTATAGAATCAAAAGAAGAAAAAGAATTATTTTCTAATAATAACGTAATATTGTTTTTAGGAAGAATTTCAATACAAAAAGCTCCCTGGCATTTGATTAAAGCTTTTAGTCTTCTTGAAAATGAAGGAAATACAACAAAATTAGTATTAATTGGGGATGGAGATTTAGCTACTATTAATTATTTGAAAAAACTAATTGATAAATTTAATTTAAATGAAAATGTAGTCTTTTTAGGAAGAAAATCAAATCCCTATCAATATTTAAGAAGATCAAAAATTTTGTGTTTAACTTCTTACTACGAAGGAACACCAAATGTAATAGTTGAAGCAATAGCAACAGAAACACCTGTAGTTGCTTCAAATTGTACACAAGGTATTGTTGAATTAATGAGCTTACAAAGCTATATTAAAAAAGAAATAGTTGAAACAGAAAGTGGGATTATTACTCCTAATTTTTTTAAGGGAGTATTAAAAATCCCTGTAAATGATGAAATTATTAAAGAGGAAAGAGTTTTTACTTCAGCTCTAAAATTAGTTTTAAATGATGAAAAATATCAAAAAAGGCTTCTTTTTAACAAAGAAGAGTTGTTAAAAAAATTTAATTTAGAAAATGTAGCGAATCAATATTTAAATTAAAAAATCTTACTTTTACTTCAAAACCAAGACCAAAGGCAATTATTTGGACTAAATGCCAAGAAGAATAGTCTTAAATTTTCTACACCAACTGTTATGAAACAATGGGTTAATTTAGTAATGTCTTAAACTATGTTTGATTTTATTCCTATAGAATATTACACAACAATTTACTTCAATGTATTATTGTTAGTAATGTTTATTTTAAAGACTAAGACAAAAAGTTTTAAAAGCAACATGCAATTTATGAAAAACATCAGTGTCTTTCTTTTGTTTTTTACGGTTATCTATATGGGCTTTAGACCTGTGAGTGGTCGTTATTTTGGAGACATGTCGACCTATGCTACAACTTTTGAAAGGTACCAAGCAGGAGAAATAATAAATTTTAGAGGTGATTTTTTATTCAACTTATTTATCAAAATTTGTTCTGCCATAATGAGTGTTCAATTCTTCTTTTTAGTTTGTGCTACTCTTTATACCGTACCCTTATGGTTTGCATGTAAAAAATGGTTTTCTACATATTATTCTTATGCATTTATAGCATTGATTGTTTCCCTTTCCTTTTGGGCCTATGGTGCTAACGGGATAAGAAATGGAATTGCTACATCACTATTTTTGTTTGCGTTGTCAAGGGATAAAATGTTTTATAAGGTGTTGTTTATATTTATTTCTATAGGCATTCACAATTCACTTTTAATACCAACTACAGCATTAATAATAACATATTTTTATAATAACTCAAGAGTTTATTTTTTTGGTTGGTTATTGGCTATACCAGTATCTTTAATATCTGGTAGTTTTTGGGAAGGTTTTTTTGCGGGTTTAATTGAAGATGAGAGGGTAAGTTATTTGACTGATGGAAACATCAATAATGATGATTTTAGTAGTACAGGCTTTAGATGGGATTTTTTAATTTATAGTGCTGCTGCTGTATATTGTGCTTATTTTTTTATTTATAAAAAAAGTTTTAAAGATAAAATTTATAACAGGCTGGTAGGAGTTTATTTAATTAGTAATGCTTTTTGGATTTTAGTTATTAGGGCTAATTTTTCGAATCGATTTGCGTATTTATCTTGGTTTATGATGGGAATTATAATAGTTTATCCTTTTTTGATTAAAATTCAAATGAAAAAACAACTTAAAGTACTTGGATTTGTACTATTGGCTTATTTTAGTTTTACATATTTTATGAACGTTATTTTAGCCTAAAGATGAAAAAAATTAGCGTCATAATTCCAATGTACAATGTAGCAGAATATATTTCAAAATGTATTGATTCTGTATACAATCAAGATTTAGATGAAGAGGATTTTGAACTTGTAATTATTGATGATGCTTCTCCAGATGAAAGCTTAACAATAGCTCAAGAAATCACCAAAAAACGTTCTAATGTGGTAATAGTATCTCAGGAAAACAAAGGTCTTGGAGGAGCTAGAAATACAGGTATACATTATTCTAGTGGAGCTTATTTACTCTTTTTAGATTCTGATGATTGGTTGTTGCCTAATACTTTAAAGGATTTAGTTGATCTTATGAGTAGAGATAATTTAGATATTCTAGAATTTGCAGCACAAGGAGTAAATCCACAGGGAAAAATTATATACCACATCAAGAATAATAGTGATTTATATCTTTCAGGTTATGCATATTACAATAACGTTAGGTATATGAACTCTGCATGTAATAAATTATACAAAAGAACTTTTTTATTAAAAGAAGAACTTTTTTTCTTGGAGAAAATTTATATTGAAGATTTTGAATTTAATACTAGATGTTTGGCTACAGCTAAAAGAATTAAAGCCACAGATAAATTAATTTCACAATTTTTACAATCAGACAATTCTATTACAAGAAATGCAGATGCATCAAAAAAAGAAAAAATGATTTCTGATATTATTCTGGTAATAAAAAAAACAGATTATCTTTACAAAAACCAATCGGATAATAATGAAAAAAAGGTTTTTTATTTGGAAAGACTCAATTTTTTAGTAGCTACGTTGTTTTATCAATTGATTAAAAACAAAGCATCATACAACGAAATGATTGAATTAAAATTAAGGTTGAAAGCAGATGCTATTTATTATGTCAATCATAAAATATTTGATGTTAAAAAAAATATTTTAAGGATTACAATATTACACAACCTATGGCTTTATAAAATAATTGCACTATTTTTTAAATAATAATTTAATGAAAAAAAAGAAAGTTTGTTTTATAGTTTCTTCACCCATAACAGCAAAAGCATTTTTATTAGAACATATAAAAGTACTTTCGACTGAATTTGATGTGTATTTAGTTGCTAATTTTGAAAATGAACAACAAAAAAACATTTCTCCTTATTTATGTAAAGTCTTTGATATAAAAATTGAAAGAAATATCAATATACTAAAAGATTTAAAAGCACTAAAAACATTAAAAAAACTGCTTAAAAACGAGGCTTTTGATGCCATTCATACCGTTACACCTAAGGCAGGACTTATAGGGATTCTAGCGGGCAAACTTGCTAAAATCAAAGTAAGAATACACATTTTTACAGGTCAAGTTTGGCATACCAAAAAAGGATTGATGAAATTAATATTGATGAAAATTGATCAATTTATTTTTTCAATTGCAACTAATATTTTAGTAGATGGTCAAGCTCAAAGACAATTTCTAATTGAAAATAATATAATCAATGAAATAGATTCAAGGGTATTAGGAAAAGGTTCCATAAGTGGAGTAGATACCAATAAATTTATACCTGACAAAATTACAAAAGAAAAATATAGGAAAGAATTAAATTACAACCCTACAGATGTAGTATTTCTTTTCTTAGGAAGATTAAATATTGATAAAGGTGTTCTAGATTTGGCAGCTGCTTTTTCAAAACTTCAAATTGATCACAAAAACGTTAAATTACTTTTTATAGGATATGATGAAGAAAATTTGTTACCAGTCATACAAGAAAAAGTTGGTTTAGAAAATTTTACATTCTATGGACCAACAAATGAGCCAGAATTACTTTTGCAAGCAGGTGATGTTCTTTGTTTACCCAGTTATAGAGAAGGCTTTGGAACAAGTGTAATTGAAGGGTCTTTATTGGAGTTGCCTATAATTTGTAGTGATACTTATGGTTTGAAAGAAACTATAGTTGATGATAAAACAGGTTTGAGGCATAAAGTCAAGGACGTTGAATCAATTTTTAAACAAATGAAAAAACTAGCAACAAATTCTGCTTTAAGAAATTCAATGGGTAAAGCGGGAAGGACATATGTATTAGAAAATTTTAAAGCTTCACAGATTTCTGAAACATGGTTAGAATATTATAAACAGTTACTAAAATAATGTATAAAACATATTTAAAAAGACTTCTAGATTTTTTAGCCTCTTTAATTGGATTAATCCTTTTGAGTCCAGTTTTTATAATTGTAATTCTAGGTTTATTTATTGCCAATCAAGGGAAACCTTTTTTCTTTCAATCCCGACCTGGGAAAGATGAAAAATTGTTTCGAATTGTGAAGTTCAAGACTATGAACGATAAAAAAGATGCCAACGGAAATTTACTTTCAGATGCAGAACGATTAACTGCAATAGGTAGTTTTGTAAGGAAAACCTCGTTAGATGAGATACCGCAATTGCTGAATGTATTAAAAGGCGATATGAGTTTAATAGGGCCTCGGCCTTTGTTGGTACACTATTTACCTTTGTATAATGCGGAGCAAAAAAAGCGTCATGATGTACGTCCAGGGATTACGGGTTGGGCTCAAGTTAATGGAAGAAATGCCATCAGTTGGGAACAAAAATTTGAATATGATGTTTGGTATGTAAACCATATAAGCTTGTTGTTAGATATAAAAATTTTATTTTTGACAATTAAAAAAGTCTTTGTTCGAGAAGGAATTTCGCAAGAAGGACAGGCAACGGCAGAAGCTTTTAAAGGAAATAAATAATTTAGAATTGATATAATGTATTTATTTGGAGCAAGTGGACATGGAAAAGTAATTGCAGAAATAGCGGAAGCATGTGATTTTAAAATCAAAGCCTTCATTGATGCAGATAGGACTAAAAATGAATTATTGGATTATCCAGTTATTCATAGTATTCCTAAAGAAGTGGAGTGTTTATTGATATCAATAGGTAATAATAGGGTTCGAAAAAAAGTAGCATTAGAAAACAGTAATTTAAATTATTTGAGTTTGTTTCATCCGAGTGCAATAATTTCTAAGCGTTCCACTGTTAAATCAGGAACAGTAATTATGGCAGGAGTAGTAGTTAATTCGAATACACAAATTGGAAGTCATTGTATTATAAATACAAACGCATCGGTTGATCACGATTGTATTATCGAAGATTTTGTACATATTTCCCCTAATGTCGCATTGGCTGGAAATGTAATGATAGGTGAAGGAACACATATTGGTGTAGGGGCTTCTATAATTCCAGGAGTGACTATAGGAAAGTGGTGCATTATAGGTGCAGGAGCTGTAATTGTTAATGATATTCCAGATGGTGCAACTGTGGTTGGAGTGCCTGGTAGGATAATTAAAATTTCATAATGATTAAAAATAGTTTCGACATATTTTTTGCAATTCTATTATTACTAATTTTAGGAATTCCTTTGTTGATTATCTGGATAATTACTTCTATTGATACAAAATCAAACGGTTTTTTTTTTCAAACCCGAATCGGACAATACGGTAAACCATTTACCATTTATAAATTGCAAACAATGCATCCCCAAAATAAAACCATTTCCAAATGGGGTCGTTTTTTAAGGAAAAGCAAATGGGACGAGGTGCCACAACTTTTTAATATATTGAATGGAGAGATGAGCTTTGTAGGGCCTAGACCCGATATTCCAGGATATTACGATTGTTTAGAAGGAGAGGCGAGAAAAATTTTAGAATTAAAACCAGGGCTAACATCTGAGGCATCTATTAAATATGCGGATGAAGAAAACCTCTTAAACCAACAACAAAATCCCTTAGAATATAATGACAAAGTTATTTTTCCAGATAAAGTAAAAATGAATTTAGAGTACTACTACAAGCGAAGTATTTTAGTAGATTTGCAAACAATTGTAAAAACAATTTTTAGAGCATGAAACCGGAAAAAATTTGGCTGTCTTCTCCCCATATGGGAGGGGGCGAGCAAAAGTATGTTCAAGAAGCTTTTGACACGAATTGGGTGGCTCCTTTAGGACCAAATGTTTCCGGCTTAGAGAAGGATTTAGAGGCTTATATCCAAGAAAAACGACCGGTAGCCGCTTTAAGTTCGGGTACAGCAGCTTTACATTTAGCCTTGATTTTAGTAGGAGTGCAACCTGGTGATGAAGTAATTTGCCAAAGCATGACGTTTTCTGCATCAGCTAACCCTATTTTATACGTAGGAGCAACTCCTGTTTTTATTGATAGTGAAGTAGAAACTTGGAACCTGTGTCCTATAGCTCTTGAAGAAGCCATACAGGATAGAATCGCAAAAGGAAAAAAACCAAAAGCAATCATTGGAGTGCATTTGTATGGAATGCCTTTTAAAGCTGACGAAATCAAAGCAATCGCTCAACAATACAACATTCCCTTAATTGAAGACAGTGCAGAAGCTTTAGGGAGTACCTACAAAGGTCAAAAATGCGGTACCTTAGGAGATTTAGCCATACTTTCTTTTAATGGCAATAAAATTATTACCACTTCAGGGGGTGGCGCATTGGTTTGCCAAAATACTACTCAAAAAGAAAAAGCCATCTTTTTAGCGACACAAGCTAGAGACAATGCACCGCATTACCAACATTCAGAAGTAGGATACAATTATAGAATGAGCAATATTTGTGCAGGTATTGGCCGTGGGCAAATGGAAGTAATTGATCAAAGAGTAGAGCAAAGAAGGGCTATGCATGATTTTTATAGCGATTTGTTCAGTGCCCATGAAGATGTTGTGCTATTCAACGAACCCACAACAGATTATTTTTCAAACCATTGGTTAACAGCTGTTACCTTAACATCGTTTGAAAAAAGAGAAGCATTAAGAAAAGCTCTTGAAGAAGAAAATATCGAATCCAGACCACTGTGGAAACCGATGCACTTGCAACCT
The DNA here is from genome assembly GCA_030431055.1 of Bacteroidia bacterium. GTDB lineage: Bacteria > Bacteroidota > Bacteroidia > Flavobacteriales > Flavobacteriaceae > Flavobacterium. The sequence continues at coordinate 90,793 of JAUIJA010000006.1, forward strand.
GTTTTTGAGAAATACCCTTATTATGGAGGTAAAGTTTCTGAAAGCTTATTCAAATCAGGATTGTGTTTGCCATCGGGGTCTAATTTGAATTCGCAAGATAAAAACCGATTAAAAGAAGTAATTGACGCTTTTTTTTAAGAATAAATTCATTACTATTTAATAATTTTGTGGCTGTTTTAAAATAAGGTAAAGTGAAGGAGAAAAAGAAAAAAACATTTGGTAATTCATTAAACTACTTTTTTTCAGATTTGGTAGAAAATAGGTTTAAGAATATTGGGTATTTACCGCGTTGGATTATCATTTGTATCGATATTTCTATTCTTTTTCTTGCTAGTGCGGTAACTTATTTCGTAGTATCCAACTTAACCTTAGGTTTTTATCCAACTTTTACACTTTTTGAAAGATATGCATTAGTAATTGTTGTAAATCTACTCTGCTTTTTAGTCTATAGAACCTATGCCGGTATTATTCGACATTCCAGTTTTATTGATGCTTTCCGATTGTTGTTTTCTACATTCACCGCATTTTTAATATTAGTTATATTTAATTATACCTATTTTTTGTTCAACGGTATTAAAGTTTTCTTATTTCCAGGACTTATAATCCATTTTGTAATTTCCTTTATTTTATTGCTTGCTTTTCGTTTAGCAGTTAAGTTTTTATTCGAAAACTATTTGTTAGCTTTTAACAAAGAATCGGCTACAAAAGTTGCTATTTATGGTGCAGATGCCAATGCGGTTGCACTTGCCAATGCTTTAAATTTAGAAACGCCAAAGCGTTACCAATTAGTAGGATTTGTTGGAGGTAAGAAATCTAGAATCAACAAAGAAGTTTTAGGGCTTCCTATTGTAAATAATAAAAAGAGTATTGCTGTAATTTTAAGAAAACTTAAAGCCGATTCGGTTATAATTTCGGATAAAAATATTTCGAACGAAGAGAAATTAAAAATTGTAGAAGACTGTCTGGATCATAATTATAAAATTTTGACCTTACCAACCGTATCCGATTGGAACGATCAAAAAGAAATTTCAAAGAGCATTAAGAAATTTGAAATAAAAGATTTGCTTGAAAGAAATTCTATTGAATTAGACAACAATAAAATTGCCGAACAATTAAAAGGGAAGGTGCTTTTAATAACCGGAGCAGCGGGTTCTATTGGAAGTGAAATTGTACAACAAGTTCTTTCCTACTTACCTGCAAAAATGATTCTTATTGATCAAGCCGAAACCCCTTTGCATCATTTAAGTATAGAAATTTGTAAATTGCAAACTCTAGTAGAAATAGTTCCTATTATAGCAGATATTAGAGACAAAAAAATAATGGAACATATTTTTGCAACGTACTTACCCGATGTAGTCTATCATGCTGCCGCTTACAAACACGTTCCCCTTATGGAGGAAAATCCCTACCAAGCCATTAAAACGAATATTTTAGGAACCAAAAATTTAGCCGATATTTCGGTAGCTTCTGGAGTAAAACGTTTTGTAATGGTTTCTACCGATAAAGCGGTTAATCCGAGTAACGTAATGGGAGCAAGTAAGCGTATTGCTGAGATATATGTGCAATCGTTGTTTTTTGAAACAAGAAAAGCAAAAGATAATTCTACTAAGTTTATTACAACGCGATTTGGAAATGTATTAGGTTCAAACGGATCGGTTGTGCCTTTGTTTACAAAGCAAATAGAAGAAGGTGGACCAATTACCATTACACATCCCGATATTATTCGTTATTTTATGACAATTCCCGAAGCTTGCCAGTTGGTTCTAGAGGCTGGTGCTATGGGGAATGGTGGAGAAATTTTTATTTTTGATATGGGGCAACCTGTGAAAATTATAGATTTGGCGAAGAAAATGATTCGTTTAGCGGGTTATGTTCCAGAAGAAGAAATTCAAATTAAAATAATAGGCCTTCGTCCAGGCGAAAAAATGTATGAAGAACTTTTAAACGATAGCGCTAAAACATTACCTACGCATCATGATAAAATTATGATAGCAACAGAAAATAAAAATGATTTCTATGTTGAATTACAGGGTTTGATTGAAATGTTGGAAAAAAATGTAACAAACTTAAAGATTCAAGAGTCAGTTGCAATTATGAAAAAAATTGTACCTGAATTTAAAAGTATGAATTCAATTTATGAACAACTCGATTAAGGTTGTCTTTGTAGTTTCATAAAGAAAACTATCTTTGCATATACTTTGAGATGAACAATTATGAAAAAAGGAATTACTAAATTACTGATACTGTTGTTGTCGATGCTTTTGTTTTCTTGTGCTTCGAGAGAAAAATTAGTGTACCTACAAAATGAATTTAACGCTCAAAATGTCACTCAATTTCAAACAAGAATTCAGCCTGATGATGTTTTGATGATTATAATTTCATCTGAAAATCCAGAAGTAGCTGCACCATATAACCTTAAAAGCGTAGCGCTTCAGTCAAATTCTGATGAATCTTCTCAAATGCAGCCTACACAAACCTATATTGTTGATGTAGAAGGTAATATTGAGTTTCCGGTTTTAGGTAAAGTAAAACTTGGCGGACTTTCAAAAGAGGAAGCAGTTAATTATATTAAAAATTTATTAGAAGACCACGTTAAAGATGCTGTTGTAAATTTGAGAATTCTAAACTATAAAATTTCAGTTTTAGGAGAAGTTAAAAGTCCAGGAACATTTTCAATTCCAAGTGAACGGGTTACAGTTTTAGAAGCATTAGGAAAAGCGGGCGACTTAACTATTTATGGGAAACGTAAAAATGTATTACTTATTCGTGATGAAAATGGTGTAAAAAGTACTCATAGAATAGATTTAACAAAATCGGATTTTATAAATTCACCTTATTATTATTTGGCTCAAAACGATGTGGTTTATGTAGAACCCAATAAAACCAAAATTAATTCATCGGCTGTAGGGCCTAATATTGCTATAGGAATTTCAGCATTATCATTAGTGGTAACAATTATAGCATTAACAACTCGATAGTATGCAAAACCAATTAGATAATCACATACACAACGATTTTAATTTAAAAGAAGAAGTTTACAAATACCTTTCAAACTGGAAATGGTTTGTTTTAGGTGTATTTGTTTCTTTAGTATGTGCTTATTTGTTTTTACGTTATTCTATTCCACAATATAAAGCAACAAGTACAATTTTAGTTAAAGACGATGGAAAAGGAGGCATTGCTTCTGAATTAGCTGCTTTTTCAGATTTAGGATTAATGTCGAACATAAAGAGTAATGTTGATAATGAAATTGAAGTTGTAAAATCGAGAGCGATAATAGAAGAAACTGTACGAGAACTTGAATTAAATTATGTTTACCTTAGTTTAGGTAGAGTAAAATCGGAAGAGTTATACAAGTCTTCGCCTATAAAACTGGTTTTTACCAATGCTTCTGAAGAATTTAAAGACAAAGGTCATTATTATCGAATAGAAAGTAAATCGGAAAAAGAATTTACAATATTTGATGTTTCAGATAATAAATTGGGCGTATATAGTTTTGATAATGCTTTTGAATTAGAAGGACAAAAAGCGGTGCTTCTAAAAACGGAGTTCTACAAAGACAAAAAAGTTTTTAATATTGGTTTACAAATTACACCAATTAATAATGTAGTTGAAGGGCTTAAAACTCGTTTAATGGTATCAACATTAAATAAATATTCTAGTGTAATTGAACTTTCATTAGTAGATCCTGTTAAGAAAAAAGCAGAAGATTTTTTAAATACTCTAATTGTAAATTACAACGAAGATGCAGTAAACGATAAGAAATATGTCGCTGAAAACACATCAAAATTCATTGAAAAGCGTTTAGAGTTAATTACTGAAGAGTTAAAAGAGGTTGAACAAGACGTCGAAACTTTTAAGAAAGAGAATCATGTTACTGATATTGTTTCTGAAGCTGGATTGTATTTAGAAAACGCTAGTGAATTTGAAAAAAGAAACATCGAAAACGAAACACAAATTAAAGTAGTGCAATCAATGTTAAATTATATTCAAAGTAATGAAAATGATTTAATTCCAGCTAATTTAATTCCGACTGAAGAAGGCGCTTCATCTCAAATAAGCGAGTATAATAACTTAGTTTTAGAAAGAAATCGATTGTTAAAAACAGCAGCTAAAGAGAATGTTTTAGTAAAAAACATAGATGCTAAAATTACAGCTTTAAAAGAAAATGTTACTTCGAGTTTACAACAATTGCAATCGAGTTTAGAAATTAAGAAAAAAGATTTAAATCGTCAGAATGCAATTTTAAGTGGAAAAATATCTCAAATTCCTACACAAGAGAAAGTCTATAAAGATATTTTTAGAAAGCAGAATGTAAAAGAAGCGTTGTATTTATACTTATTACAAAAACGTGAAGAAACTGCGATTTCACTTGCTGTAACTGCGCCAAATGCGAAAGTAATCGATGAGGCATTGGCGTCTACATCTCCTGTTGCTCCTAATCGTCGTTTAATTTATCTAGGTGCCATTATAATAGGTTTATTAATTCCTTTTGCAATTATTTACGTAATTAATTTATTCGATACAAAAGTTAAATCAAGAAGTGATATTGAAGGAAAAGTTTCGGTTCCATTTTTAGGTGAAATTCCAAATATGGATAAAGGAAACTTAATTATTCAAGCTTCTGATAGAACAGGAACAGCAGAAGCGTTGCGAATTGTTCGTACTAACTTAGAATTTTTGTTAAATGGTGCTTCCGAAGGAAAAGCCAAAACAATTTTCTTAACATCAACTTATCCAAAAGAGGGAAAAACATTCGTTTCGGTTAATATTGCATCAATCATAGCGCATTCTGATAAGAAAGTATTATTGGTAGGTTTAGATGTTAGAAATCCAAAATTAGATGAATATCTGCAAGTTCCATATAAAGGCGTTACAAATTATTTGGCTGAAAAAACAACCACATCTATAAAAGAATTTATTGTTTCAAGTAAAGAAATCGAAAATTTAGATTTATTGCCGTCTGGAGTAATTCCGCCTAATCCAGCAGAGTTATTGATGAATGAAAAAACGGAACAATTATTTGAGGAAATAAAACAAGAATATGATTATATTATTGTAGATACAGCTCCAGTAAGCTTAGTAACTGATACTTTGATTGTAGCAAAGTATGCCGATGCGTTTGTTTACGTTGCGAGAGCAAATTACCTAGACAAAAGAATGCTAGAATTACCTCAAAAATTATATGTAGAACAGAAACTACCTAATATGTCTATTTTACTTAACGATACCGATGCTAAAAAAGGTTACGGTTACGGATATGGTTATGGATATGGCTATGGAGCAGAAGTAAAAAAGAAACCTTTCTGGAAAAAATAAGCTCTTAAATACTGAAAAAAGTATTGTTGCTAATTGCTTTTTCAAATTCTTTTTGGTTTTTTATAATAATTTTATTTTGAAAAGCAGCAACATGATGTTCGTGATGAATATCAGAACCCACAAAATCAATCATGTTATTTTCTAGTAATTTATTAGCAGCTTGTGCTACGTCTTTTCCGTAATAACCTACACTAGATAATAAGTTCATTTGAAATAGACAACCTGCTTTTTTTAGTTTTTCATACTCCTTAGGCTTGTTGTGATAAAACGTATAGCGTTCCGGATGAGCTAAAACAGGTTTATATCCTTCTAGTTGTAGTTCAAATAAAATATCAAATAACTGAATTGGTGGATTCAGATAAGACATTTCCACCAAAACATAATTATCTTTTAAAGTAAGAAGTTTCTCAGACTTGAATAATTGTACAAAATTTTCATCCATCATATATTCCGAAGCTACGCGAAGTTTTACTTGAGAAGTTTCATCAGGTAAATCGTTTGTCAATTTTTCTTTTGTGGTTAAAATCCCTTCTTTAGTATTGTCCCAAACCGTTTTGATAGTGTGTGGTGTAGTAATCACTTGATTAAAACCAAAACTAATCATCGATTCTAAAATAAATTTTGAATCCTCAATACTTTTAGCGCCATCGTCAATACCTGGCAGTAAATGCGAATGAATATCCACATAATTACTTGGAATTAATGAAGCTAATTTGGGTTTCGATTTGAATAGTGATAACATAAACTTTTACGTTTATGCAAATATATTGTTTTTTAGTTCTAATATTAAAAGACATTTATAAGTAATAGTTGTTGTAAATAAGTTTGCGCTTCCATTAAAAAAGGTTATTTTTGAAATTGTAAAATTTGCGTTAAAAGTACATGAATAAGAAAGAATTCTCCCAAGACGAATGGTTGTACGAAATAAAGCCTAAAACTTCAGATTTCTCATTGAATTTAAAGGAAGTTTGGCGTTATCGTGACTTGTTACTGTTATTTGTTAAGCGGGATATCGTTACAGTTTACAAACAAACAATTTTAGGTCCGTTATGGTATTTTATTCAGCCTTTATTTACAGCCATTACTTTTACTATTATTTTTAACAATGTAGCTGGTATTGAAACTGGGAAGATTCCTCCGTTTTTATTTAACTTGGCTGGAGTAATTGTATGGAATTATTTTACATCTTGCTTAAACGAAACTTCCGATACTTTTAAAAAGAACGCTAATATTTTTGGAAAAGTGTATTTTCCAAGAGTCATTATGCCAATGGCAACGGTTATAACCAATTTAGTTAAACTAGGTATTCAATTGTTAATATTTATTGGTTTCTATGTTTTTTACTTACTAAATGGATTAGAAAATACGTTGAGCTTAAAAGTCTTACTTTTTCCTTTTCTAGTTGTGGTAATGGGATTAATGGGCTTAGGATTAGGAATGATAATTTCATCATTAGTTACTAAATACCGAGATTTATCATTTTTAGTTTCCTTTGGAGTACAACTATTGATGTATATTTCAGCAGTTATGTATCCAATGGCGTTAATAAAAGAAAAGTTGCCAAAACTAGGTTGGATAGTAGAATATAACCCATTAGCATATGTGGTGGAAACATCGCGCTATATTTTATTAAATGAAGGGACTATTTCATTGGGAGGATTGGTTTATACAGGAATAGTAACTGTTTTGGTGTTTTTAGTAGGTTTAGTTATCTTTAATAGAACAGAAAAAAGCTTTATCGATACGGTTTAGTCGTGAGAGGTGAGAGGTGAGTCGTGAGAAGTGAGAAGTTACAGGATAGTTGGAATTTAGTTTTTTATATCAGAAAAATTGTAATTACACAAAGTATATTCACTTTTCACCTATCACTTCTTACTAAAAAAATAAAGAAATATGAATCATAAAGATTTAGATGTTTGGAAAAAGAGTATGGATTTAGTTGAAATTTTTTACAAACTAACTAGTGCCTTTCCTGAAGAAGAAAAATTCGGATTGATTAATCAAATGCGAAGAGCTGTTGTTTCCATACCGTCTAATGTTGCGGAAGGAGCAGCAAGAAAAAGTAATAAAGAATTTATTCAATTTTTGCATGTTGCTTTAGGGTCACTAGCGGAGTTAGAAACACAATATTTGATAGCTGTTCGTTTAAAATACATAATTGAGAATAAAGAAATTGAAAATAAAAGTAATGAAGTGAAGAGAATGCTTTTGGGAATGAGAAATTATTTACAGAAAAAGTAACAATTTTTTCTCACTCCTCACTAACTCACTCCTCACTATTTTATTATGAAAGACATCATATTAAAAGTAGAAAATATATCCAAACAATATCGATTAGGTGTTGTAGGAACAGGTACGCTAAGTCATGATTTAAATCGCTGGTGGCATAAAATTCGCGGTAAGGAAGATCCCTATTTAAAAGTTGGTGAGGCCAACGATAGAACTTCAAAAGGGAATAGCGAATACGTTTGGGCGCTTCAAGATATTAATTTCGAAGTTGAACGCGGCGAAGTATTAGGAATTATTGGAAAAAATGGAGCAGGAAAATCTACGTTATTAAAAATCCTATCTAAAGTAACAGCACCTACGACAGGTTCGATTAAATCTCGTGGTAGAATTGCTTCTTTATTAGAAGTAGGTACGGGCTTTAACCCTGAGCTTACAGGTAGAGAAAATATCTATTTGAATGGAGCTATTTTAGGAATGACCAAAAAAGAAATCGCTTCTAAAATTGATGAAATTATTGCGTTTAGTGGTTGCGAACGTTACATAGATACACCAACAAAACGCTATAGTAGTGGAATGACAGTGCGTTTAGCCTTTGCCGTCGCAGCATTTCTAGAGCCCGAAATACTAGTAGTAGATGAAGTGCTTGCGGTAGGTGATGCCGAGTTTCAAAAAAAGGCTATTGGTAAAATGCAAGACATTTCAAAAAGCGAAGGGCGAACGGTTTTGTTTGTGAGTCATAATATGGCAGCTGTGAAAAGTTTGTGTACCAGAGCTTTAGTGTTTGAAAATGGAAGGGTTAAATATAATGGAAATGTAAATGATGCATTATCTCATTATAGTTCTAATAAGAGTATTTTAAAATATGATTTTTTAAATTTTAAGGGTAGAAATGGCAAAGGAAATATTAGAATTGTTGATCTTATTATTAAAGACGAAAACTTAAATAGCATTAAAGATAATTCTTTGATAATAGGAAAGAAATACGTTTTTGAAATAATTGCTAAAAATTTATCAAATAGTAACAGAAAAATCAATTTTGGTGTTTCAATTTATTCAAGTGATGGCGCTCTTTTAACGGCTACAGGAAGTGATTTTTTTTTAGAGAAACAAGATATAAAACCTCATGAATCTTTAAGCCTATTTTTTAGAGTAGAAAATTTACCATTTACCCATGGTAAATATACAATTAATTTGGCTTGCAATGACATAATGGAAGGTTTACAAGATTTCATTAAAGATTCACTCTTTATTGAAGTTGAAAAACAACCGATATTTAATAATAATTTAGATTACCCCAGTAACTCAATATTGATTAAGCATGAATGGTTTAAAAAACAATAAAATTATTGGAATTTCTAGGATAAGAAATGTAGATTTTATTATAGGTGACTTGCTCGATTATTTAAGTAATTATTTAAGCGGAGTAATTTTATATGATGATGATTCATCAGATAATACTCTAAATATTATTGAAAATCACAGTTTAGTGCTTCATGTTATAAAAAATTCTAAATGGGAAAGTAACAAACAAGTAAGAAAAATAGAAGAAGGTAGACAAAGACAGTTGCTTTTTGATAAAGCCAAAGAGTTTAATCCTGATTGGATTTATGTTTTTGATGCTGATGAGTTTATATTGTTTGACAGTAAAATAGATTTACAGGATAAATTTATAGATTCTTATTTTTTTAGGTTATATGATTATTACATTACTAATGAAGATAAAAATTTAATTTATTCGCAAAGAGAATATATTGGGCCAGAATATAGAGAAATTCCTATGTTGTTTAGATCTAGTTTAGATTTAGTTTTTAAAACTAGAGTCCCTACAGGATATAAAAACTTGGCTTATGGTGGAGATGTAAAACATTATGGGAAAGCAATATCAGTGGAAGAGTGGGATAAAAAGTGTAATTACTATATTAATCATTTATTTGAACTACAACCAGGAAATATAGATATAAGTGAAAAATGGCAAAAAAGAAAAGGAAAAGCCATACACGAGAAAAGTGATTTTCAAAATAAATTGATTAAATGGGAAGATAGAAACCAATTAGGTATTGAACTTAGTGGTAGTATTGAGAAATTAAATTTAGTAAAATACACCATACTTCTTGCAACTAATCACCTTGATAACTTAGGAGGTAGTGAAACATTTACCTATACCTTGATTGAAGAACTAAGTAAGTATAAAAATATTGAAGTTGAATACTTTACATTTAAAAAAGGAATCATGTCTAAAAAAATTGAAGATGATTTTAATGTGAAGTTTATGTCAAAGAATAAATACGATTTAATACTTGCAAATCATTACAATGTTGTTGAAAAATTAAAAAATAAAGGGTTTATTATACAAACTTGCCATAGTTCAAAAATTTCACTAGAAAAACCAAATAAAAATGCAGATTTATTTGTTTCAATATCACAAGAAATACAAACATTTCTGGCAAAAAATGGGTTTAATAGTACTATAATCCTCAATTCAATAAATTTAGAAAAATTTAAACCCGTTAATAAAATAAATAAAAAACTTAGTAAAGTATTAAGTTTATGTCATTCAAAAGAAGCAAATGATAGAATTAGGTCAATATGCTCAACACTTAATTTAGAATACTTCGAGGCTTATAAATTTAGAAACCCTATATTTGATGTACATAAAATTATTAATGAAGTAGATTTAGTTGTAGGGTTAGGGAGATCTGCATATGAAGCAATTTCTTGTGGTAGGCCAGTTGTGATTTACGACTCTAGGAATTATTTTAATTCTTGTGGAGATGGTTATTTAAAAGATGTTTTAGGTCTGAGTATACAAAATAATTGCTCTGGTAGATATAGTAATAAAATGTATAATGAAGCCGAACTTATCAAGGAATTTTTAAAATATAATTACGAAGATGGAGATTATTTTAGAGAGTTTTCATTAAAAGAATTAGATGTGCGAAAAAACCTACAGAACTATTTTGAATTATATTGGCAAGAAATAGAGAATAGGAAACAAAAAAAAGTATTTAACAGGGTTAAAAAAATTGCCAAAAAAATTGCCAAAAAATTTATAAAATAAGGTAAGATGCTAGCAATAATAATTCCTTATTATAAAGATGTTTTCTTTGAACAAACGCTAACTTCTTTAGCGAATCAGACGAATAAAGATTTTGTGGTTTATATAGGAGATGATGCAAGTCCTTCTAATTGTCTGCCAATTATCAATAAATTTAAAGACAATTTAAATATTAGTTATAAGAGATTTGATCAAAATTTTGGTTCAAAATCTTTAGTAAATCAGTGGAAAAGATGTATTTCTTTACTTAAAGATGAAAATTGGTTTATTATTTTAGGAGATGATGATTTACTCGAGGAAAATTATATCGAATGTTTTTACAATATACAAGAAATTATAAATCAAAGTTCAATTAACTTAGTTAGATATTCAAGTGTTGAAATCGATGATAATAATAAAAAAGTATCAAAAAAATTCACACACCCAGAATATGAGTTATCTATAGATTCTCTGTTTAGAAAACTTAATGGATCTAATAGAAGTTCACTAAGTGAATATGTTTTTAAAAACAGTGAAAATATTACTAATATATTTATAGACTTTCCTAATGCTTATTATTCAGATGATCTTAGTTTGCTATTAGCTACAAATTTTAGAACTATTTATACTGTTAATGCTTCAATATTTTATTTTCGTAAGGGTAATTATAATTTATCAGGTGTAAATTCTGATTATAAAAAGGCAAACGAGGCAGAATTTTTATTTTATAAATATTTATTAAAACATCATAGAGAAAAATTTACAAATTATCAAAAAAAAATATTTTTATTTAAACTGGATAGGCTTTTTATCAGAAATAAGTCAGTGCAAGTTTTTATATTTGTATTACTAGAAAAAATAAAAATTTTAGATTTTAAAGGTTTAATGTATTTACCTTTATTACTAATTTCTAAAGTTTTTAAAGATTAGTTTATGAACTTCTTTTTTGATTACCTTTAACTTTAAATAATATAAATTGAAAATTGCAAAAGTATTACTTTCGGAGCAAGCATTACCGAGTCCTTCAATGGGTTCTTGGACTCAACGTATGGCTTATTTTTTTGAAAGTTCGCATAATATTTTCGATTTTGTAATAAGTACAAGTTCTGCTTTAAAAAGTAATTCAAAAGTAGAGTTTAAATACGCAAATACTCTAAATTCAAGATTTCAAAGAAAGTTTTTTCCGAAACAAAAATTTAAACATTTTATAAAAGAATTAGATGTAATAGTTGCTTCACACGATAAAGTTATCGTTTGTGTGATGGATAATGTTAAGCTTAAAAATGAAGTTTCTAATTTCATTGATAAAAATGAGCTTCATAATAAAATCCGAGTAGTATTTTATAATTGTGGATATTCTTACTTTTTAACGCAGAACCAACATCAAGAGTTTAGCAAAAATTTAGATGAAATTATATTTCTAACTTCTCAAGCATATCAATTTAATAAAGAACAATATTTAAGTTTTATTCCTGAAGTAACGGTTTTACATAATCCTATCGATAAAACTCAATTTTATCAAATATCAAAAACTGAAAAGCAAAACTTACTTCAAAAGCATAGCTTAGAAAACAAAAAAATATATTTATGGTTATCTCATGACCGTCCAAAAAAAGGGTTGTCAATTGTACTAAATGCATGGGACGAATGGGCAGTAGATAAAAAAGACGTTCACTTATTAGTTATAGGTACAAATTATACTAAAGAAACAAATAACATTACTTTTTTAGGAAAAATTCCTTCAAATGCTGTACATGAATATTATAAACTAGCTCATGTTTATTTATTTCCTACACTTTGGCAAGAAGGTTTTGGATTAAGTCTTGCGCAAGCAATATGCACAGGTTGTTATTGTATAACTTCAGATAATGGAGGAGTTGTAGAATTTATTCAAGAGCAAAATGGCGCTACTATAACAAAACCAAATATTGTTTCAGAATGGATTTTTGCATTAGAAAAATCATATCAAGAGATTAATAATGGATGGGAAAATACTTCGGCAGGAAACCAAATTATAACTATTGAAGAATGGGCGAAACAATTTGCATCAATTTTTGTAAAATGGGAACAAAGAATGAAGTTGTAATATGTGTGGAATAAGCGGAATTATAAAATGGGATAATACATCTGAAGTAGAAATTCAGCAAGTAAAAGATTCTCTGGTTAAAATGAACTATCGAGGACCAGATTATTCATCTGTTAAGGTTGTTGATAATGCTATTTTAGGTCATAATCGTTTAGCAATCTTAGACTTAAACGAGAGGTCAAACCAACCTATGTTTTCAGAAGATGAAAAATTGGCTATTGTTTTTAATGGAGAAATCTATAATTATGCAGCAATCAAAGAAGAACTTACAAGAAAAGGATTCACGTTTAAAAGCACTTCTGATACAGAAGTTTTGTTGAAAGGTTATCAATGTTTTGGAAAAAATATTTTAAGCAAACTAAGAGGAATGTTTGCTTTTGTAATTTGGGACGGAATTAACAATAAAGTTTTTGCTGCTCGAGATCGTTTTGGTGAAAAACCTTTTTACTATACTTTAGATTCAGTAAATAATTTTTCATTTGCTTCAAATTTAAGTGGAGTTTTAGCATACTTAAAGAATAAAAAAATAAGTAAACAAGCCGTTTTTGAGTTGTTCAGTCAGCAATTTATTAGTGAAGATAGTTGTATTTATGAAGGAGTAAAAAAACTTTCTGCTGGACATTATCTTGAAATAACTAAAGAGAATGTTTCCTTGCAGAAATATTGGGATGCTAATTATACAGAAAAAATAAATATTTCTTTTGAAGATGCTAAAAAGCAAGTGCATAGGTTATTAAAATCTTCTGTAGAAGAACAATTGGAAGCAGATGTACCTGTAGGATTGTTTTTAAGCGGAGGAACAGATTCTTCAATTATTGCAGCATTAGCATCAAAAAAGCAAAAAAACATTACAGCTTTAACAATGAGTACTCCTGGTAGTAGTGCTTACGATGAATCTGAGGCAGCTGCTTACGTGGCAAAATATTTAGGTATTAATCACAAGATAGTACCATTAGACGAAAAATCTGTAAACAATTTACCGAAAATTTTGAAAACTATGGAACCTCTTGCAGATGCTTCGTTGATTCCTAGTATGTCAATAGCAGGTGAAGCACATAAAGACTTTAAGGTTATGTTGTCTGGTGATGGAGGTGATGAGGTTTTTGGGGGTTATAAAGTTCCCTTACATTATTTAAAGAATGAATTTAAAGGAAACTTTTTATCAAAAGAGATTGTTAATAGCGCTTTGCAAAATAACAATTGTATAAATCAATTTTTAAGAGAACGATTAGATGTCGCTAGACTTTTTAAATGGGGAGGTATAGAGGCATATTTTAGTAGTAAGAATACAACTCAATCGGTAGTTTTAGAAGTTTTAGGAGGGGGTTTTTTTGAAAATAAATCATTTTCATATTATAAGCAAGCTCAAAAAGCAACTATAAATCAAGAGGATATATTTTTGTATGCAGGTTTAAAATCTAGCCTACAAAATGACTTTTTGCTTAAAATGGATAGTGCTAATATGTTGTTTTCAGTTGAATCTAGAGCACCGTTTTTAGATTATAGAATATTAGATTTTACTTCTAAATTAAATATTAGCCAATTAATGCCTAATGGATTAGATAAAGAAATGCTGAAAAGTATTGGAGCGAATTACATTCCCAAAGAGTTTTTTAACTTGCCAAAAAAAGGTTTTTCAATACCTTATTATGAATATTTAAAAGGTAGTTGGGGAGATTTGTTAATAAAACTTGTAAAACAGAATATTTCATCTGATTTAGGAATCATTAATGCTTCAAAGGTAGAAGCCTTAGTGAAAAAATATAAAGCTAAACCAAATTTTAAACTAGGAAAATTATTATACAGTATATTAGTTTTCGAAATTTGGTTGCGTGTTTTTCATTTAAATCAAGATTTAAAAGAAATAGAATTATAATTAATAAATAAATCGAATCTATATATTATTGCTGAAGTTGGTCAGGCACACGAAGGAAGTTTAGGGATGTTGTATTCTTATATAGAGGCATTGGCTGATACTGGAGTAGATGCAATAAAATTTCAAATGCATATTGCTGAAGCAGAAAGTAGTAGCTTTGAGCCTTTTCGTATCAAATTCTCATTAGAAGATGAAACGAGATATGATTACTGGAAACGGATGAGTTTTACTTTTGAACAATGGCAAGGAATAAAAGAAAAATGTGATGTTTTAGGAGTAGAGTTTTTGTGTTCTCCTTTTAGTAATGAGGCGGTTAATTGGTTAGAAAAGCTAGGTGTTAAAAGATATAAAATAGGTTCAGGAGAGGTTAATAATTTATTAATACTTGAAAAAATTTCACGTACTGGTAAGCCTATAATTATTTCATCTGGTATGAGTAATTATGAAGAATTAGATAAAACGGTTGAGTTTTTAAAAAGACACCAAGTTGATTATTCAATTTTACAATGCACAACATCTTATCCTACAATGCCAGAACAGTATGGTTTTAATGTAATTTCAGAATTGAAAAATAGATATCATGTTCCAGTAGGCTTTTCAGACCATTCTGCTAGAATTGAAACTTGTATTGCTGCTGTAGCTCAAGGTGCTACAATTTTAGAATTTCATGCGGTTTTCGATAGACGTCAATTCGGACCAGATTCAAGTTCGTCTTTAAAAATTGATGAAATTAAAGAATTAGTAATTGCCTCTAGAAATATTTGTCAAGCAATAGAGAATCCTGTTAACAAAAAAGAAAATGCTAACTTTACTGCGTTGAAAAAAATCTTTGAAAAATCTTTAGCCTTAAACAAAGACTTAAAAAAAGGTGATGTTATCACTTTTGATGATTTAGAAGCTAAAAAACCAAAAGGTTATGGTATTGAAGCTTCTCGATTTCAGGAAGTAATTGGAAAAAAAATGCGTTGTGATAAAAAGAAATGGGATTTTTTAAAAGAAGATGATATAGAATAATGCAAAATAAAATTAAAAATAGCAAGGATATTTTAGATAATTCAATAAGAATTAATGCAGCATGTTCTTTAATTAATAAACACGTATGTGAAAAACATAAGTTTAACGAAGTTTTAATCGCAAGTGAAGACAAAGGATGGTCTTTAAGGGTTAAAAAAGATAATTTTACCATAGAAAGATCTCTTGAGAGTTATTACTATTTTTTAAAGCGAAATGCAAAACAAAGCATCAAGAGAATAGAAATAGAATCTTTAGGTTGTGCTGTTTATGAAGATGTTGATGTTCCTAGTTATAGCAAAATCATAATGGTTTTTTTAAACAAATTTTAATTAATAATCAAGTCGAATATTTTAATAATTTTTTAAAATATTAGAGATTATTCATGTCTAAAATAAGAATAAAACGAGAGTTACGTAAAATAAGAAAAAGATAAGAGAACTCTAGTATATTTTGCATTTAAAGCGAAATTTTATGTTTTATAAAATAAGTAAACAAAAAGTAATAATGAAATACAAAGAACAAGCATATTTAACGTATGAGAAATTTTCTAAATTAGAAGGAAATCAGCATATTGCTAGTGATTATGCGTTAGAATTTATTTTAAAACTAATAAAGGATTTTAAAGTAAAAAATGTATTAGAAGTAGGATTAGGAATAGGTGCTATTTGCGATACTGTTTTAAATTATTCTAAGCAAAACAATCTCAAAATTAGTTATACAGGTACAGAAGCAAATGAGTTTTGTTTAAATGCGTTGCCTAAAAATGTAGATTTATTTAACAATATAAGTTTATATGATGCTGTAAAAAATATTCCTCAAACAAGTACTTACGATTTTATAATTGTAGATGGTGCTGATGAAGCAACAAAAGAAATTAAAAAACATGTAAAACAAAATACTATTGTTTTTATAGAAGGATGTAGAACAGAACAAGTAGAGGCAATAAAAAAAGTATTTCCGTTAGCTATTTATGCTGAAATAATAAGTTGTAAACATCCGCCTAAACACGGCCCTTTTAATCAAAAATGGAGTGGCGGTGGCGGATTGATTTTCGTAAATCCAAACTTAAAACAAAAAAGATATACTTTATTTCAAAAAATTAATACTTTTTTTAAACGAAGAAAGAGAAAGTTTATAAAATAATGAGTAAAACAATTGCTATAATTCCGGCTCGTGGAGGGTCAAAGCGCTTACCTGGTAAAAATATTTTGCCTTTAGGAGGAAAACCTTTGATAGCTCACAGTATTGAATTTGCTAGAAAGCATAGTTTTATTGATGAGGTTTATGTTTCTACAGACGATGCTGAAATTAAAAAAGTGACTTTAAAGTTTAGAGCAAAAATTATTGATAGACCAGCTGCAATTTCAGGTGACTTTGAACCTACCATAACGGCACTCCAACATGTATTGGAAGTTGTTGAAGCAAAAGTTGAAAATGTAGTGTTACTACAAGCGACCAATCCATTACGACCTGAATTTTTATTAAACGAAGCCTTTGAAATATTTAAAAAAAATAATTTAGAAAGTTTGTTTACAGTTTCTAGAGACGAACATAAACTAGGTAAAATTGAAGATGGTAAATTTGTAGCCTTCAATTACAAACCAGGACAAAGAAGTCAAGATTTAGAACCCTTATATTTTGAAAACGGATTGTTGTACATTGCTAAAGCAAGTTTAATACAAGAAGGGATTTTAATGAATGAAAATTCTTTTCCTATGGTAGTCAATCATCCATTTACCAAAGTAGATATCGATACGCAAGAAGATTTTGAATACGCAGAATATTTGCACAATAAATTCATAATTCATAATTCATAATTCTAACTATGAACCCATATATAGAAATAGCAGGAAGAAAAATAGGGCAAGATTTTCCACCATTAGTAATAGCAGAAATAGGTATTAATCATGAAGGCTCTTTACAAGTAGCTAAAGAAATGGTTGATGCTGCACAGAGAGCAGGTGTAGAGGTTGTAAAACATCAAACACATATTGTTTCTGATGAAATGAGTGGAGCTGCTAAAAAAGTTATTCCTGGAAATGCAGATGTCTCTATTTATGAGATTATGGAACGTTGCGCATTAAATGAAGAGGAAGAATTAGAACTTAAAAATTATGTAGAAAGCAAAGGCATGATTTTTATTTCGACTCCTTTTTCAAGAGCTGCTGCAGATCGCCTACATAAGTTTGATATTCCAGCCTATAAAATTGGTTCTGGCGAATGTAATAATTATCCTTTATTAGAACATATTGCTTCTTTTGGGAAACCTGTCATTTTAAGTACAGGAATGAATACTATTGAAAGTGTACAAAAAGCGGTAGCAGTTTTTGATAAATACAAGGTGCCAGTTGCACTTTTACATACTACAAATTTATATCCAACACCTATTCATTTAGTGCGTTTTGGAGCAATGATGGAAATGCACCAAGCCTTTCCTGATAAAGTTTTTGGTTTGTCTGATCATACACTAAATAATAACGCTTGTTTAGGTGCGGTTGCCTTAGGTGGTTCTATATTAGAACGTCATTTTACAGACCACATGAATAGAACAGGTCCAGATATAGTATGTAGTATGGATGAACAAGCTTGTAGAGAATTAATTGTCAATAGTGCAGAAATGGCTCAAATGCGCGGTGGAACAAAAAAACCTGCAGAAGAAGAACAAGTTACTATAGATTTTGCTTTTGCAACAGTTTGTTCTATTGCAGATATTAAAAAAGGAGAGGTTTTATCAAAAGAAAATATTTGGGTAAAACGACCAGGGACAGGTAAAATATTAGCAGAGCATTTTAATGATGTATTGGGTAAAAAGGCTACTCGCGATATTCGTAACGATGAACAATTAGATTTCTCAGATTTTGAGTAGGTTCTCGATACAATTTTGCTCCATTGCATTGCGCAAAATCACTCGAACTGACGAGAATTTGCTCGTAACGTCACCTCGAGTATTTTTATGGAGAGTAGCGGAATAAAAAAGTATCGAGAGGCTTTGTTTTTAGAGAGTTATCTAGATATTTCGATATCATATTGATTAAAAAACTCGAACTGACGAGAATTTGTTCGTAACGTCACCTCGAGTATTTTTATGGAGAGTAGCGGAATAAAAATGTATCGAGAGGCTTTGTGTCTAGAGAGTTATCTAGACATTTCGATATCATATTGATTAAAAACACTCGAACTGACGAGATTTGTTCGTAACGTCACCTCGAGTATTTTTATGGAGAGTAACGGAATAAAAATGTATCGAGAGGCTTTATTAGTAGAATAATAGTATATGAAACAATCTTATGTTTATATTTTACGATGTTCTGACAACAGTTATTACACAGGTGTTACCAGTAAATTAAGTCAACGGTTGTTTCAGCATGAAAGCGGTTTTTATCCAGATTGTTATACTTTTGCAAGAAGACCTATAGTGTTAGTGTTTTATTGTGAATTTACAGATATTAATATAGCCATAGAAAAGGAGAAGCAGATTAAAAAATGGTCAAAAGCTAAAAAGGAAGCATTGATTAACGGTGATTTTGATTTATTAGTTAATTTAGCAAAGAAGAAATTTTAATTTTTTGAGGTTCTCGATATAATTTTGCTCCATTGCATTGTATAAAACCACTCGAACTGACGGAATTTATTTACATCGTCACCTCGAGTGTTTTTATGGAGAGTAGCGGAATAAAAATGTATCGAGAGGCTTTGTGAAATAAAAAGCTAATATTTGTAGATAGAAGATAATTGCAATAATGAAAAAAATACTTTTCTTAACAGGAACAAGAGCCGATTTTGGTAAAATAAAATCGTTAATACAAATTCTTGAAAAACATCCCGAATTTGAACCACTTGTTTTTGTAACAGGAATGCATTTGCAAAAAGAATATGGCTACACTTTAATTGAAGTAGAACGTTGCGGTTTTTCAAATATTCACACTTTTGAAAATCATACACATGAAACCACAATGGACTTAACATTGGCTAAAACCATCGAAGGTTTGTCGAGTTATGTTAAAGTGTCAAATCCTGATATGATAGTAATTCACGGCGATAGAGTAGAAGCGCTAGCGGGAGCAATCGTAGGAAGTTTAAACAATATTTTAGTGGCACATATTGAAGGTGGTGAAGTTTCAGGGACTATTGATGAGCTGATTCGTCATTCAACTAGTAAAATGAGTCATATTCATTTTGTGTCCAATAGTTTGGCTAAGAAAAGATTGGTACAAATGGGAGAATTAAAGGAATCGGTTTTTGTTATTGGTTCTCCAGATGTTGATATTATGTTTTCTTCAAATTTACCTACATTAGAAGAAGCAAAACACTATTATGAAATAGCATTTGAAGAGTATGCAGTTGCTATGTTTCATCCAGTAACTACGGAAGTGAAATATATGCAAGAGTATGCAACAAACTTTGTAAATGCATTACTTCAGGATAACCACAATTATGTGGTAGTTTTTCCAAATAACGATTTGGGAAGTAAGTTTATTTTAAACGAATACAAGCGTTTAGAAAATAATTCAAGATTTAGAATTTTTCCTTCACTCCGATTTGAATATTTTTTAACATTACTAAAAAAATCTCAGTTTATAATAGGTAATAGTAGTGCCGGAATTCGCGAAGCTCCGTATTATGGATTACCAATAATAAATATTGGAACACGACAACAAAATAGAGCGTTACATGCTGATATTATCAATACCGATTATTCAGAGCAAGAAATTGTTGAAGCTTTAAAAATAATTGACAATCATCAAGTGAAAGTTGCTAATTCCGATTTTGGAAAAGGGAATAGTGCGGATTTATTTTTAAAATCACTTTTAAATCAAGATATTTGGGCTTTAAATCATCAAAAACAATTTAGGGACATTTAGTAATGAATAAAAATAAAATACTTCTTTTTTTTCCCGATGGTGTAGGTATTCGCAATTACTTGTATTCGAATGTGTTTAGAGGAAAGGAGCAAGACTTAGTGTTATTTCATGCTTTTGATCCGAAAACAGAACAAGCTGTAAAGGATATCACTCAAATTGAAAACACAGTACCTATTCCTAAATACAAGGAATCTTTTAAAGAGAAGTTTTTAAGAGAATTAATATGTTTGGCACGCTTAAAACACAATGCTAAATTGGTGAAAAACCCTACTATTTTAACCAATTGGAAAACCAATCATACAGGTTTTTTTAAAACGGTTTTTTACAAATGTGTCGAAATTGCTTCGATGGGGTTTGCAAATTATGAGCGTATAATACGACTTGAAAAACGGTATCAAAAAGCGATAAGAGAGACTGCTTTTTATTCAGAAATAAAAAAAATACTGGTTGTTACTGCTCCTGAAAAACTATTTTGTTCGCACCAAAGAGGGGTGCAATGTGCGCCCATTTTTGCAGTTGCTAAAGATTTAGGAATTGAAACAATCACTGTGATCTATTCTTGGGATAATTTACCTAAAGCCAGGATGGCGTTACAAGCAGATAAGTATTTGGTTTGGTCTGATTATATGAAGGAGGAGTTAAAACTATATTACCCTGAAATTTCATCAGAACAAATTTTTGTAACAGGAACACCTCAATTTGAATGTTATCAAAATCCTGAAAATATTATTCCAAAAGAAGAATTTTATAATCAATATGGATTAGATTTAAATAAAAAAATTATCTGTTATTCTGGAGACGATGTATTAACCTGTCCTGATGACCCTCAATATTTAGCAGATTTAGCAGATGAGTTGATTAAAAATAAAATGGATAATAAATATCAAATTTTATTGCGAAGGTGTCCTGTAGATATATCTGGTCGATTTGATGCTGTGGTTGCCAAGTATCCTAATTTAATTAAAGAAGCACCACCTTTATGGAACTTTGAAGCCAATAATAATTGGACTACTATTTATCCATTGCCTGAAGATGTGCAATTATTAGTTTCTACTGCTTATCATTGCGATGTCGTCGTAAATTTAGGTTCTACCATGGCCTTTGATTTTGCAATGTTTCAAAAGCCCTGTATTTACATTAACTATGATCAAAAAGAAAAGGTGCATCCAAATTGGTCTGTTCAAACTATTTATAAATACCAACATTTTAGGTCTATGCCTAATGAAAAGGCTGTATATTGGTGGAATTCTAAAAGAGATTTAGCTCTGCTAATTAATAATTGTAAAGATGAAACTGATTTAAGTTCCATCCATGAGTGGATGGGTTTAATAATTGGTAATTCTAATGAGGCATCTTTAAATATTTCAAAATTATTGCTACATGATAACTAGTTTGCGAAAAATACTTTGGAGAATTTTAGGCATAAATTTTTATAATTTTTTAAATTCGAAAAAAAATATAGCACTGAAAGATGCTAGTTGGGTAGAAATTGGATACAAGTCTTATGACAATGGTGCGTATGTTTGGCGTTGGAATTTAGGAACAAAATTAATTATAGGTAATTATTGTTCTATTGCTAATGATGTGCATTTTATTTGCGATTCTGGATATCATGGTGAAAGTGAAGTTACAAGCTTTCCTTTATTTCATGAAGTTTTAGAAACAACGGATTTTGTAACCATACAAAATGTAAATTATAATGTAAACAATATTACTAGAGAATTACCTCCTCAAAAACAAAATATTACTATTGGTAATGATGTTTGGATAGGGGCAAGGGCAACAATATTGCCTGGTGTTTCTGTTGGTAATGGTGTTACTATACTAGCAGGAGCAGTTGTCTCTGAGGATGTCCCTGATTATGCGATTGTAGGAGGAGTTCCAGCTAAGATTTTGAAACTTAAACACAGTCAAGATATTGTTAATAAATTAAACTCTATATCATGGTGGAATTGGGAGGAAGCAAAAATTAGAGATTCAATAAATGATTTTTATCTTCCCATTGATGAATTTATAAAAAAGCACATTTAAATGCATATCTGTTTTCTAACCAACGAATATCCAAAAGAAGGTTTCCCGCACGGAGGTGTTGGTACATTTGTTCGTATTCTAGGTAAAAACTTAGTAAAAAATGGTGTAAATGTGTCTGTTGTAGGCTTAAATTATACTAATGAATATGAGGAAGCTGTAGATGAAGGGATTCATATATATAGAACTAGCTTCAAAAAAACAAAAGGCTTACAATGGTATAATAATAATAAATCAATAAGCAATAAAATAAGAGAAATTCATTCAAAACAACCAATTGACATTGTTGAAGTTTCTGAACTAGGTTTAGCTTTTTTGCAAAAAATAAAAGGTATTAAGTATATTATCAGAATGCATGGTGGACACCATTATTTTGCAAAAGCAGAAAATAGAAATGTAGAATTTTGGAAAGCTTTTCAAGAAAAAAGATCATTTTCAAGAGCTGATTATGTTTTAGCAGTTTCAAATTATGTTGCAGAAACAACAAAAGAATTACTTAACCTTAATAATTTATCTGTTAAAGTTATTTATAATCCTATAGACAGTAAAAAGTTTTATCAATCAAGATGTGATAAAATTAATAAACAAACAATTTTTTTTGCAGGTAGTTTGGTTGAGAAAAAAGGGATAAGACAGCTTATAAAAGCTATGCCGTATATTATTAAAGAATATCCAAATACACATTTATACATTGCAGGAAGAGACGCTAATATTCCTGGGACAAATAAACCTTATAGACCAATTATTGAGAAAGAAATTTCTGAAGAAATTAGGTCAAACATAACATTTTTAGGAGTAGTTTCAAATGAAAGTATTATGCAATATATTGAAAGATCAGAGGTGTGTTGTTATCCTAGCCATATGGAAGCAATGCCATTAGCTTGGTTAGAAGTATTAGCTATGGGCAAGGCTTTTGTTGGAAGCACAACTGGACCGGGAAAAGAAGCAGTAAATGATGGAGTTACTGGTTGGTTGGTTAATCCTTTTAATTCTGTAGATATTGCAAATAAAATTATTGAGGTATTTAATGATCCAAACCAAGCTAAAATTGTTGGAGAAAATGCAAGGTTAGAAACAATTAAAAAATTTGACATATCAATTATTGCAAAGCAAAATATCGATTTTTACAATAAAATTAAAAACCGATAACCCATTATTAGAACTACAGTCCAAAAAGAAATTCCCTCCTTGAGGAGGGTTAGGGAGGTGTAAATTTCGTATTAATCTTCATTAAAATTCAAAACAATCTACTTCAAAAACCTTTT
>JAUIJA010000037.1 GCA_030431055.1 Bacteroidia bacterium
AACAACGTATATAAAAAATAGCGGATTAAGTGCTTAAATCAAAGTGATTTCCGTAAATTTATGGTCAGTACAAAACCGAAAAGTCCGTGAGCAAAACCCGCTACTTTTCATATACAAAACCGTTGTACACCATTATGAAAAACCTACTTGCAAGCATAATTACCCTTCTGATTTTTAATAATTTCTTTGCTCAAAAAAACGAATCTGAATTATTGAAAAATTATGAATTCTATATTGAGAAAAACATAGAAATGGGAAAATGGAGTACTAAATATTATCTCAAAAATGGACTTGTTTCAGTCCAAGAAAATTATTGGAAAAATGAACTACGAAGTCGAACGGAATTTGAATACGACCGATTTGGAAATGTAGAACGTGAAACAAATACCTTTGACATCAACGAAGGACAGATAAACGATATTTCAAACCTTAAATTGGAATATAATGACTCATTGCTTTTAAGAAAGACATTTGATTTTGGAATGACCGAAAAATATTCTGACTTCAACGAGTTGGGGAAACCCAAACTAATTGAAAGAATTGAGGAATCTGATTTCAAAGCGTGGCCTTATAAAGAACTGATGGAATATGATAAAAAAGGAAATATCGTTAAATCAACAGAATTCAGTACTTACGAAGATTTGAATGGAAAAACTGTCAACGAAAAAGCTACAACATATTATAAATATGACCACCGAAATAATGTGATTGAAATTCACCGAGAATATGAACCAAAACAAGAATTTCCAATCCCAATCACAGGAGGACCATTTTTATATGAGTATGAGTATTTTCGATACAAATACAACAAAAATGGACTTTGGACTAAAAAGTATAAAACAGTAAACGGAAAGGAATATCTTGTTGCTAAAAGAAAATATAAATAACGGTGTACAACAATGTATAACCGCAATTGCGGTAGTTGGTCAAACGATTGAAAAGGATTACAGAAAATCAATATATTTATAACTGAAAAAACCAAAACCGAAAAGACCGCAACTGCGGTTATACGGTACCGTTATGCTCCATTGCTACACTTGTGCCAAAATCGAGATGGTAGGTGGATATTGAAAACATTAACAGCCTCTTTGAATAAAGGTGCTACTTCCTTCGGTTTCAATTCAGCCAGTCCGCAACCTATTTCAGTTACAAGAAAAATCAAATTTTCATTAGCTTTTGCAAACTCAATAAACTCATCCACAAAAGGCTTAATTTCTTCAATGGTCAATGTTCGCCTTATACTTGCATCTTTGGTAGGTATTCCATAAGTTCTGCCTTGTAAACCTTTTGCTTGCCCCCATTTTGCCCCCCATCCAAGCGCAGTTTTAGCAGCACCTTTTCCGTGTCTGCCTGATAAGTTTGAGCCGAATACAAAAATTTGATTTTCTCCAAGGCTGCTAATGTTTTCAGGTGTTGTTCTTTCAATCATAATTTATCGTTTTAAAACCGCAACGAGAGCATAACAGCGTATAAAAAACATTAAAACGATTTTTTATACGCAAAACGTTAGCAACAATAGGGCAAGAGGGAAGAGCTAGTTTAAAAAGGACAAGAAGAATAAAGAAATATAGCTACGTTCATTAACAACAATACGTTTGATTTTCCACCTTTTTTGGGAACTAAACGCCAGAGAATATAAGAGCAACAAATAATCGGGCGTAAAGGCTGAAAGCTGAAAAGTTAGAATGAATAATTAGTAAAGGCGTTCTGCCTCGTTCTGATCCAAAAAAGGCGCAAGAGCAAAACACGGGCTACCAACCTAAATGCGGGATAGTTTGTTTTGTACTTGGATAGAGATTTGAAAAGCCGACAGTTGAGTGCTTTTAAACAAGCTGTAGGCTGGCATTCTGCCTCGGTTGGTTTGGAAAGATAAAAGGGTTTGGGTAAAGGCTCTAAGTTATTTGCTGCCCTACAGTGGCTAACAATGCACATAAAAAATTGCTTCATTCGTTAAAAAAGGATGATAATAAAACAAAAAAATATTAAATTTAAAGGTTGAAAAATTGCTAAACCAATCACGCAACTTTTCATGTACTAGACCGTTGGCAAACATTTAGAATGAGACACAGACTATCAATATTATTAGGTTTAATACTTCTAATTTCTTGTAAAAATCAAACTCAAGAGAAAACAGAAATACTATCAGAAAAAGAAACAGTTTCTGAAAAAAGTTCAGTAGAAATAAAGACCATTAAATCCGAGCCTGAATTATCAGATTGTGACAAATATTGGATGAACAGATTTCCAAATGACTCAATAAAAGTTAAGTATATTAACGACATTATATCAAAAAATCAACTTACAGAAAACAATTTAAAGTTCTTAAAAGCCCTGAAAAATAAAGAAAAAGAGAAGTTAGCGTATGAAAATATTCTTTCCCCAATTTTTAGACTATCTAACACGGAAATTGGATTATTAACTTTTCCAAAATATGAGCACGTAGAAAACAGACTTATTCCAATCTCAAAGGAAATGGACTTGATTGAGAAATTTGATACAATAACTCAAAATACAATGGAGCATTTTGGGAAAATTAAATTTTACCCAATGCTTTTAGACTTTGTATTTAAAAGCAAACACAAACCAAATATCTATTTTTATACGACTGAAAAAATGGATTCCACCAAAATAATGGAATTGGGAGCTTATGTTGATGAGTGCTTGGAATATTATGAATACTCGATTGACACGACTAATATTTCTATAAATGACAAAGTGCTATTTAGCAGTCCTTATAAAATTGATTTAATATTTGAGAGTAACAACAAAATTGATTCACTAATTAAAGGTGATTATAAAAAAGAATGTCTTGATTGTCCAAATAGTACTGAACTTCAAAAGACATTTGCAAAAATAAAGGGAACTGATAATTTGTATTTTATTTATGCAGATACATTTCCAATTAATAATGAATTAGACACACCTTCAAGGGCGTTGATTTTAATAAACCCAGAAAATGAAATCATTTACTTATGGTATGATGAAATTGACTTATTTGGTTGTAGTTGTCTATAAATAAAAAACGATTTGCCAACAATGGCTATAAGTAATTGCTTGTTCTCGCCTACTTCTGAAAATCCTCGCGGATTTTCAGTTTGGTGTGTACTTGCAAAGTTAATCGCTAAACCACGCAACTACTCATAGCCGAGACCGTTGGC
>JAUIJA010000038.1 GCA_030431055.1 Bacteroidia bacterium
CAATTTTGTCAAATGTAAAGAATTTTATTCAGATAAGTATGATTTGAGCGTTGGAAAATTTTAGCTCTTTTGGTTTTTAGAGCGTAGGAAATTCGTGTTGGGAAAAACCGAAAGTGCTAAAATATGCAGCTGGATTCAAGCTTGTGTACAACGGTCTTGTATAAGAGCATTAGCGGATTTTATGTAACTGCTTTTCGGGTTACAATATACTTTAATTAAATGAAAAAACGGTTCAAGTTTGCACAAGAACCGCTATTGCTTTTATACCTTGTTGGGCATAGTTTTTATTCACTTGGTTTAGTATAAGTAACTATATCTATTCCTATTCCATTTGGGTCAATAATCGCAAAATGTCTATCTCCCCACGGTTCATTTCGAATATCTATTTCAATTTTAACACCTAATTCATTCATCTTTTTATATACTTCATCCACGTTATCTACCTCAACAGTAAGATACATTCCTTTACCTGCAAAAGGAGTTTGAAATATTGGTTTTTGTGTTGGGTGGTTCGGTAGTAAAAAGCTTAATTCTGCTTGTCGATTAGGTGTGTGCATTAAAAGGTAGAATTCATTTTCAAAGGTTACACCAAAGTCGAGGACTTTACTGTAAAATTCTTTTGTTTCCGCTAATTTTTCTGTGATAATTCCTGCGTTTAGTTTCATGTTTTTTGTTTTTTGATTTGTTTGAGAAAACATTGGAGTTGCTATTAACAATGCCAATGACATTTTAATAATAATTTTTTTCATCCATATTTTTATTAATGATTACACAACAAAAGTATGATGCAATGAAAATTATATATTGTAAAAAACGGACATTTTAATAGTCATTACTAAAAGCTTTACTAGGAGTAACTCCATAAAAAGTTTTAAAATCTTTTATAAAGTGTGATTGGTCATAATGCCCTGAGTCGTAAAAGAGTTTGTTTTGGTTAAGGCTTTGATTAGAAGGTTTTGCTTTTAATATATTTTGAAACTGAACTACCTTACTAAAAGTTTTAGGTGAATCGCCAATGTAAAAGTGAAACAATCTTCTTAATTGTCTAATGCTCAAGCCAACATCTATATCTTTCTCAAGATTTAGTACGCCATAATTTTTGAGGATAACGTCTATTGCGTTGTAAAACCTACTGTCAAAATCAAAAGTTATTTTCTTTAAAACACCCTGAAAGTAGCTGTCAAAACTTACCTTTATTTCATTAACGGTCATTCCACTATTAAAATGTTTAGCAATAAATTGTGAAGTCTCTGGAGCAAAATCTTCCAAGCTTTGAAATTTATTGCTTAATTCACTTGCATTTACTTTAAATATTTGTGGAAATATGGTTGGCAAAAATCGAATGCCAACATAATTAAATTCTGGGTTGAGTTCGTATTCTGTATATTTTCTACAAAAACCGGCTACAAAATTATCTTGTGGTGTATTTATTTCAAATAGAATATCAATACAACCATCAGAAACTACCTTATAACTAAAAGGGGTTCCTAATCTTTTAGTGGTTTTTAATTGCCAATAACAGTATATATATGGTTGTAAGTTAATAGATGGTAAAAATTCAACATAAGTTACATTTCCACTTGTTTTACTTACAGTTGGTTGGATGGGTTGAAATAGTTCTCGAATATGTGTTGTAATACTCATTTAATATTAGCAAGCCATCTTATAACATTTAGAAACAATGCGGCATTATCACATTCTGGGTCATGGATGGTAACAGGAATTTTTTCATTATCAATTAATAAGTCCAAGCTTCTAAACATACCTTGGTCTGTTGCAATAACAACTCTACCTGCTCCATACTCAAAACCAATCATTCCTGCATAGGCATCAGAGATTTCTTCAATATCTACTGTGTTTTTTGCTGGAGTAAAATTAGTAGTGTTGTTTGGGAATGCTAATATTACGTCTTCGGGGTTTCTAAAAACTGCTGCACCACAAAGGAATTTTACATTGTTTGGAATTGGTGTTTTTAGGTTTAGATTGTCTCGAAAAATAGGATGCTCTTTTTTTAAAAGATTGTTTTTGTCATTCATCAAGAAGTGACTGCATAATCCACCATTATGCCCAAGATAATTTGGATGAAAAGCATAACCATCTCTAAACTTTACTTGAAAAGCTTCTAAAAGAGGAAGTGCTCCGCTACCATTTGGAAAATGGCTTAAAAACAAGAGTAAGCTTCCTCCTTTATATACATATTTTGCAATATCAACTACTTCTTTATTGCTTAACGGAGATTTATATAAGATTTCTTCTTTTTTACCGCTATTTAAAACAACCTTATCGTTTGGCATTCCATGCAATAACAAAATATTGGTTTTAGATTCTGTTAAGTGTATTGAATCAAGAGTCTGCTTGGTAAATATGAGTTTAAAACCGTCAGTCTCCATTATTCTCAATATTTCCCTAGCACTAGCCTTTCCGTATGGCAAAGAATAAATTGTATTATGTGCTTCTGTTACTAATACTTTTTTTGAATGAGTGGTTTTTAACGGTTCAAATTGATATTTAAATATTGTGTCAAATTCGGCTTCAACTGTATTTTGGGCATTTAGCGTACCAACAAGAATAAAACAAAATATAAGTGTTGAGTATATTTTCATTTTAGTTACAATTCTTTATTTTATGTTCGGTTTCTTTATATTCTTTTTGTAATTGTATGCCAAGTTGGGTTGAAAATTTTAAGCTTCTAATAAGCTCATCAATTGTTTCTTTTTTAAGAGAGTTGCTCGCCTTGTTAACTTCTTCCACTACTTTACCTTGTAAATTGTAAACATTTTCTAGTTGATACATACACTCAAAACTTAATTTGGAACTGATGTTGGTTGATATTGTGGTTTTCCAAGCGATATTGGTTAGCAGTGGTAGCTCCATATCAATCTTTGTCTTACCTAAATATTTATAATTGTAATTATCAACTGATATAGAATCTTTAATAATAAAGAAATTTGGGTGCCTTTCTTGAAACTCTTTCATTCTATTTGGACTTACTATAAGTTCTAATTTAGTTTGTTTAAACAAGCCTTTGTATTCGGTATATGCATTTAAAATCATTTCGTAATTGCCAAGAGCTTCATTTAATTCAGTCTGATTGCTTCTTAATTCTTCAACTATATTTTTAATAGCTGT
>JAUIJA010000039.1 GCA_030431055.1 Bacteroidia bacterium
ACTAATGTTTGGAATATGGCAAAAACCATTCTTTGTCAATTCGTCCTTCAAATATGTCGCTTGTGTTTCGGTCATTTTTTAAATAAAGGCTAACGGTCTTGTGTATGAGCAGTAGCGGATTAAAAACACTAACTTTTCGGCTAAACACTTACCTTTTTTAATATTCATTTCATTTTAATTTAGCACCAAACCCGCTATTGCTTATACACATTGTTACCTGCTGGCTTTTTTCATTTTCAGTCCGTTAGCGTTGGCGTGAAAGCTCTTTGCAACCGCAGGAACGAGGATTGCAATGTGCTTGAATTTGCGTTGGCTTAAAATATCTTATCAATTACTTCTTCTCTTGATTTATTTAATTCTGAATATGCCTTTTCAATTGCGTTTAGTGAGTTTTCTATTTGTCCGATATATAAATCAGCCATTTCTTTTTGTTCTTTTTCATTCAATTTTACAATGTCAATATCAAAGAAATCTTCGTTTAATAAATTTTTAATTCCTGTTGTCTGATTTTGAATAAACTCCATATAGCCTAAATGATATAGACTTCTTAAATAAGAATAGACGTATTCAGAGTTCATAATATTTTCATTGATTACAATTTTTTGTAGAAAGTTTGAAAATACAACTGGCTTGTCAGTTGGTAATTTTTTAATAATCGCAACTCTGCCAACTGGTTGGATTGGGCTACCACCTGATTTTTCAATTAATATTTCGTTTTCTTTTAAACTAAGTTTTTTTATTTTTTTCTTAGGGATATATCGTAAAGCAATATCGGATAAGTCTAAATTAAAATTGTTGTCAAAATTTGTGTTTCTAAGAACATAACATAATTGATAATCATCTGGAATATTATCATCGTTTGGGTCTTTTCCCCATTCTCCAGAGGTTGAAGAAATCACACAATCTTGTAATTTAATTTTTTCTGAAGCTCTATTATCAATTTTTGCTTTTAATCGTTTGAAAGCTGGGGAATAACCTTTCGGGTCTATTCTTTTGCCTTTAAGCTCGTCAGATTTCACTACAAAGACTTTTTCCGAAAACTCTTTGTCAATAGAGAGGTTGTCTGGTAATACTTCAAATCTCTTGTAATGGTCTAATATACCGTCTAAGTCATTCACTAAGTCATCTTTACCTGCTGCTGTATATCCAATTCTATCTGCCATAGCCATAAAAACAGGATAATTATTTGTCTTTTCTTTAGATTTTAATCGTCTAACGAAAAGTAATGAAGATTTTACATTCGCCCCATAGTGACTAAATGCAATGTCAGGCAATGAAATTACTGCTAATAGTTTTGTTTTTTCTAATATGTAGTCTCTAACATATTGTAAGGAAGAATTTATCGCAATGCTATCAGGTAAAACTACTCCCATTATTCCTGAACCTTCTTTTAGGAAATCAATACATCTTTCGATAAATAAAATTTCCGTTTTCTGATTTTTTCGTTTTTTGACTTTACCACCTAATTCAAATTGCTCTATAAAGCCTTCTTCCTTTTCAGTTGATTTTACAATAGCTCCAAATGGTGGGTTCGTTAATATGTAGTCAAAAGAATTTGGCGTAAATTTTTTATGGTGGCTCTCAATTTTTTTAAATTTTTCCAAACTGTCAAAGGCAATGACATTTGTATGACCATCATCGTGGATAATCATATTCATTTTACAAACTCTGGCTATTTGGTCATTTATTTCTATGCCGTATAAATTGTCTTTTGCGAAATTATGCCAAATTGTATAGGCTTCAAATGGGTCGTAATTTTCTTCTGCATAGTTTCTCACATAATCCATTGAGTTTAAAAGAAAACCACCACTACCACAAGCTGGGTCTAAAACTCTATCCGTGTGCTCAACTTGAAGAAGTTCAACCGTAAATTTGATTACGTTTCTTGGTGTAAAAAATTGACCCATTTTACCTTTAAAAAAGTCTTCCATAAACTTTTCAAAAGCGACGCCTTTAGTATCTAAATCGGTTTTGTTTATTGAAATTTCCTGTAAGTGTTCAACTGCTGAATAAACAATTTTTGGTGATAGTTTTATTTCTTCGTTGAATACTTCTCCATTGCCTTTTTTTGAAGCTTGATAAATAGTATCAATTCTTTTAAAAACTTCATCAGGTGTTTCGTTGGTTCCTATTTGAAAGTCATAATATTTACCATTTGGCTTAGTTTTCTCATCTTTTAGTTTGCAAAACAATAATTTGGAAACTTCGTCAAAAGCTGTTGTAGGTGCTAATTTACCGCCTTGCCAAATTGTGTCATTACATTTAGAAAGAGCAGAAATTAACTCTTGCCTTGATACACTTTTTAAATCTCTTTGATTGTCTCCTTTTATGAATTTGTATTTTGGTGCTTTTCCATATTTTTCAGGTATATCAGCTATAACATTTTTTTCTCTTTCACTTGATTTGAAACCGCCAACATCAAATGCTGTTCTTGTGTTACCTGCAACAACGGAAGCAAATTTTGCTCTTTTACTGTTAGCATTACCAAATGCTTGTTCAATTGCTTGTTTAAATTCTGCGTCCGTAATTCCATCTTTTTTAGCTTCTACAACTAAATACGGTTTTTTACAATCATCATCTTCATAGACTACTATGTCTGCTCTGTCATCAGGAATTCGTCTTTCAACTTTTACTTCAATGTCAATTCTCTTAGCTGGATACTTGTAGTCTCGTATTAACTCAACATAATATGCCGCTCTAATTTTTTCTTCTGGGTTTTTAAAAGAGGTTGAATATTCTCTTGAACAATGGTATGTTATACGACTTTCATCATCTTCAAGAGAAATTAATTTATTCTCAATTCCAAATTTTATATTTTGCCAAATTGCAGACTTTAAGTCTTCCATTCATTTTAAATTTTAAAGTGTTACTTCTAATTTACAAAGTTAGTATTTTATTCAGCGTTGGCAAGAAAAACAATGTGTGCGATAGCACTCTTTGTTTTTGTGCGTTTGGCTTTTTTCAGCTTGCAGGTAACGTTAGTATATACACAAATATAAAAAAAAGTACTGTTATTCAATTAAATATAAATGGTTATCTACACCTTTTAGTATATTTGTGTATAACTGTTT
>JAUIJA010000040.1 GCA_030431055.1 Bacteroidia bacterium
CCAACAGCGCGTATAATTCATAGCTTGATTGGTTCTGAACTGAAAATGTAGTACTTTTATTGTAATAGTGGGCGAGTATGATTACCTTGGATGGTTAATAGCTACAAATCATACTCGCACACGTTGGCAAACATTATGACCGAACCTAAAAATGAATAATCAATATAAATTATAAAATAAATGAAACACAAAAAATTACTTTTAAGCGGAATTGTATTAGCTACATTAACATCTTGTGGAAGTTATGTGAGAATTGGAGACTTAACAGGAATAAGTAATCGAAATATAGACAACAGCGAACAATATGTTTTACTTGAAAGAGACGTAGAATCAGTTGCTAAATCTGAAAAAGATGCTTTAGAGCAAGCGGTTGATAATATGACTAAAGAATATGAAGGAGAATTTTTAAGAAATGCTAAAATCTATGTGAAAAGTAACGGAAAAAAAGTCAAAGTTATTGGAGATGTTTGGGGAATTCAAAAAACAAACGTGAATGTTACCACAAATGCAAATGCTAAAATAGAATTAAAGGTTGGAGATAAGGTTGTATTCAACAGAAAAGGTGACATTGTTGATGGAAAAATAATCGGATTAAATTCAGATTCAGTTATTGTAGAATATGGAAAAAGAAATAAACGAATTGAATTAAAATATGATGAAGTAACTAAAACTGAACAATAACGATTTGCCAACAATGGCTATAAGTAATTGCTTGTTCTCGCCTACTTCTGAAAATCCTCTCGGATTTTCAGTTTGGTGAGTACTTGCAAAGTTAAGCGCTAAACCACGCAACTACTCATAGCCTAGACCGTTAGGGCTTAATAAAGCCAGCCTTCTGGCTCTTCGCAGGTTTATTGCTATTATCGATTTTATATTTGATTCCAGTAGTTATAATAAAATATCGAGCAGAATTTTGCCACTCAAGTTTTTGATTAAAATCTTATGAGAGCTTGCTCTCAAATACGAATTTTATTCGTTTAAAAACTTGAATTAAGTTATAGAATATATTCGACAATATCAAGTTTTATGTGAAATTTATTTTTAGAAACCCACAACTGGATCTCAAAACTCATACGGAATTCGATAATAGCTTTCAAAATAACGAACCATATACTAAGTATATAATACATAATTTTAAAATCATAAACCTCACTCAGGTGCTAAGATGTAGCGTCAGACTTTACTACGTATTTTTTATAATTAACCCAGGGACTTTATCCTTATATACCAATGGACAGTAATAAAAATTACTAAGCCCAACAGCGCGTATAATTCATAGCTTGATTGGTTCTGAACTGAAAATGTAGTACTTTTATTGTAATAGTGGGCGAGTATGATTACCTTGGATGGTTAATAGCTACAAATCATACTCGCACACGTTAGCACCAATTACGACCAACCAACATAATGAAAGTAATAATCATAATAGGAATTGTTTTAGTAGTGCTTTACTACATTGGAAAAAACAAACAAAAGAACCAACCAGAAAAAAAGAATCTTTCAAAGAAAAACCCTTCATTTCAATCAAATTCTTCCTTTCAATCAAAATTATCGGCAATAAAATTTCCTGACAGAATAAATGCTATTGATTGGCATAATCAAAAAATCCAACAAGGATTAAAAACCGGAGATATTGAATTGGCTAATCTTTCATATGCCAAATTATACGAAAGTATTAGACAACAGAATGTAAATGACAACGGAGAATTTGATGAGATTTTACAAGTGGTTGGAAAGGAATACAAAGGATTTAGAGAATACTACCAAGTCGAATATCCTGAACAATTTTTGCCACCAGAAGAACGCAAAAAGATAAAAGAAAAGGAATTTGAAAAAATCAAAAGCCTTCCTGTTTATTTAGAAACAGGCAATTATATAGAACTTCCAAAACAAATATTAAAATATGTGGACATCGTAAAACCAATCTCGGAATGGTACGAAATTGGACTTAAACCAAAAAAAGAAAAATATGGTAGATGGAAAGCCATAAAAAGAAATGAACGTTATTTCGGATTTTATGATGCCAAACTTGATAAACCGAGTCACAAAATATCTCTCGAAACTGGAAAAAGAATTACACAAAAACCATATTTCATAAAAGCGTTAAATGAACAAGGAGTTCCTCTAACTGATTTTGTTGCTTACGGAGAAGATTTGGAACATTTTGTAAGAGCAGTTGACTTTTTCGATAATCAAGAATTTAAGAATGCACAAAAAGAAATTGATAAAGCATTAGAACTAAAAAGAAAAGAAGATTACGAAGGACTGAAAGTCGATATTGAAATTAAATTAAATAACGAACAAGTCGTTGATGAAGAATTTAAAAAGTACGAATTTGACATCGATTCTGCGATTCATACTGGAAAATTTAATGATTGGCTAAAAGTCTTAATAAACAATCACAAATACGACAAGGTTATTCATTTTATCAACCAAGCTAACAAAACATTAGAAAAATTAATCAGCGGAGAAATCGAACCCAAAATTTATGGCAAACAATCATCTGATTACTATCAATATAAACAAGAACAGTTTAATAAAAATCTAATTTACATATTTGACTTTAAGAGTTCCGAATTAGAGAAATCAGAAAACTCTATCAAACTACTTGAGCTTTTTTTAAGTTTATATAATAAAGAAGATTTTAGACCAATAGAGAAAATTGCTGACCAATTTGGTGCGTGGAATTTAAACGAACGAGCAAATGAACTTTATCAAGAATGCTTGAAAATGATTGGAAATGAAAACAATCCAAGAATAAAATCACGGATTGAAAAGAAAATTGAAAACAATAAATAACTGGTGCTAACAACGTATATAAAAAATAGCGGTTTAGTCGCTTAAACGAAACAAAATGAATAAATTAACAGTCTGTTATAATCCGAAAAGTTAGTGATTAAAATCCGCTACTTTTCATATACAAGACCGTTAGCCACAAGCTAAAAAGCCAGCCGCACAAACAGCACATTTGGTTTTTGCCGACACGAAAGCCAACGCAGAAAAAACCAAAAGAGCT
>JAUIJA010000041.1 GCA_030431055.1 Bacteroidia bacterium
AACCTTGGAGCAACTTCAATCAGTTCATTTATGGCATTTAGCGTTTTACTTGAAATTTCCCCTTTGCTTATATCTTCGAAATACCTATCCCAAACCTTGATAGCTTTGTTAATTGTAACATTGTCAATAGTCTTCTGTGAAAGCAAATGATTATAAATTGCATAAAGTTGATTTTCTTTAAAGGAAGCAGTAGGTCCAGAAACGGCGTTCACAAAAGCTATTTTATTTGGGCTTTTAATTGCCATGTTAAGTGCTAAACGACCTCCTTCACTCATTCCATGAACTCCAACTTTATTGTTATTAATTCCTTTATAATTTGAAAGCCAGGTATGGAGTTCCAGATATTCAACAGTTTTCTCTTTAAAGCTTTGCTGTGTCCAACTCTTTTTTGTTTGTGACAATCCTGTACCAGATTTATCACAAACAAGTGAAGCAATTCCATTTTTTGCAAAAAATCTAGCTTCATATGTATAGTTAGCAAGACCGACATCTCCTCCACCTTGTAAACATAGAATAGCTGGGATTTCACTTTTATCAATTCCGATGGGCTGAAAAAACAACCCAAAAATCTTTCCATTTGAAGTTTCTATCCATACTGAATCCTGCTTAATTTCATATTGTTCTTTGTCATACTTAGTTTGGCAAATTGCTTGTGAAGTATATACTAAATAAAAAAACAGGAAAATTAATTTTACTTTCATTTCTATTTATTTCAATTATTCTAATTTGCAACAAATTAAAGAATAAGGTTTCATATTAAAGAAAATTATTCAGAGTTAGCGAAGTTATCAAAAAGTGATTTTAGAAACAACCAAATTTGAGCTCTAATCTAGTATGCTAAAATCAATCTGAGGTTGTTTTCCAGTTTTTGTCCTTGTAAAAAGTGTGTTTATTTCAGTTTTGTCATTTGTAAAACCACAGTTTTTTAAGAAGAACATATTGTTTTGGATTCCGCCAGAATAATCCAAACGATTCTGTTTTCTTGCGGTATTGTCTGCCGTAAATTGAATTTGATTCACTTCATGCCAACCATCCGCATTGTATACCCATTGATTGCTAAACAATCCTTTTCTGTCATAAACACCTTGCTCTGGAATAAAATTTTCTAAAAAAGAATACAAGCCTTTTAAGTAGCTATGTGTTTTTGGTCTTTTAAATTGTGCAATTAAATGCCATTTGTTTTCTTCTGGATTGAAAAAGTAGGCTGTGTAAATAGTACTATTATTTGTGGTTGGTTTTGCGCCAATTAGAAAGCCATATCTAACGTCTGTTTTCCAAGGAAATACTTTATAACTTTGTCCACCAGAACCCTCATCACCAAATTCACCACTATAAACATTTGTTCCTTTTTTTACTAATTTTATTTTGTATTCTTCAGGGATTTCAGACGGTTTGTCTGTTTTGTATGGACTCCAAACTGAAAATAAAATACGTCTTTCTGTTTCTGAATTTGCTTGTATGCCAAAATACCCACCACTAAAGCCATTTGCCATATAATAAGAGCCAATAACATCTTGCCCTTTGGGAATTAATAATTCGCTATAAAACCACTCAATGTTTTCTATCTCTTTTGGAATTAAATGTCTTAAATGTACCGAAGGTCCACGTCGTCCCCAGTAAAATTCATCTTTGATGTAAAGAATTTGAGTGCTGTCTGATGCACCAATCAAAACATCTCGAATATCCATTGAAACGTCTTTGCTTGACAATTCTAGATCTACATTGTAGTAGCCTTCTTTCTCAATTTGATAATTGCCAATAAAAATACTGTCAAGGATTGTATTTGTTAGAGAAATCTCTTTCTGTAAATTGTTAAAATTTACTGTTATTGTTGTGTTTTTTTGTGTAGTTTTTGCAGTTAGTCCTAAAGCATAATTGCCTTTTTCTTTAAAATAGACAAAGGTTCTAATTTTGTGGTTTTTCCAGTTTTGAATGCCTTCTTTTGTAAGGATATTAGATTGTATGTAGGTGTTGTTTTTCAAAACCCAAGCGTTTCCAGCAGTCGGAATTGTTACATTGTAAGCTAATTTTTGAGTTTCTTGACTGCTGCAGCTCACAAAAAAAGAAATTGAAAGAAGCAGCGCAAAAAGTTTGATCGTAAATTTCATAGTCTAATAGCTAAGATGAGGTTTAAGTAAACGAAGCTAAAGCAAAATAGACAAACTAGCAAACTGAAATATTAAAGCCTTTTTTCAATCCACTCTTTAAAGCTGTAGAAATTTTGAGGTGCAACTCCGTGTCCAACTGGATATTCAGAATACTCATTTTGCAACTCATTTTCATTTAAATAAGCTGGTGCTTTTCTAGCCCAATCAACAGGTAATACTTGATCTACAGAACCATGAGAAATGTAATAATCGGTAGAAATGTTTAAATCAGAAACAGATACTGGTATTAATTTTTCGTTGATGTAACCACTCAAAGCAATGACGTGTTGCACCTTATTTGGGTAATTTAAACTTAGCGCATAACTTAAAATTGCCCCTTGGCTAAAACCTAATAAAAAAGTGTTATCTGGGTCAGTTTTATAAGTTGACTTTATATAGTCTATAAAAGTTGCAATTTTTGTGAGTGATTGTCTTGCTTCCTCTAAATTAGAAAACTTTTCATCATTAGCATCTAAAGTAATTTCGTACCAAGCATAACCTCCAAAATTCATATCAAAAGGGGCTCTAGCGCTAACAATTAAAAGTTCTTCTGGTAATTCTGAAGCAAACGAAAATAAATCTTCTTCGTTACTTCCATAACCATGTAGTAAAATTAATAAAGGTGGATTTTCTTGTTCGGTTTTTGGTTGACGAACAATATAATGCAATTCTGAATTCATAAAATTTTAATTGATAACCAATTGATTGTTTGCAAAGATTCCGTATGCTTTTCCTTGTAATTCTTTTCCTAGAAAAGCTGAATTTTTAGAAGTA
>JAUIJA010000042.1 GCA_030431055.1 Bacteroidia bacterium
TAGACACAATATGGCAGATGATTTACCACATATGAATTTACCTGCTTGTTTAATTTGGGGAAAGAACGACAATGTAACACCACCTGATGTTGCCGAAGAATTTCATAGATTATTACCAAATTCGGAACTACATTGGATAGATAAATGTGGTCACGCTCCTATGATGGAACACCCTAATGAGTTCAATAAATATTTAGAAGCTTGGCTTAACAAACATTTTCCAAGTAAGACAATGGGCAAATAATTAGTCATTGAATTTCTACCACAATAGATTCTAGCGATAGAAATACCCTTATGTTTTTAAATAATAAAAGCTGTTGCCATTACTGGAAAAGAAACATCCAACATCACAACAAACTTATAGATATTATAGAGGAATCTATTAAATGAACAGAGACATCATCGACATTAACGATTTTACCATTTTGGTAGAAACAGGAACTTCTAAAGAAGAAACCTTAGATGCCTGTGTTTTCGATGAATCGGTTATCGCTGTGGCTTTTTACGGTTCTGGAAATGTTGATTTAACCGTAGAATATGGCGATAAAAAAAAGGAATTTAATTACACAAAAGGTTTGGCACTATCTTTTTATGCAGATGAAAGAGTTCAATTTGTTCACACCATTTCAAATTCAAAACCATTGGAATGTATTGTGATTGCAACCTCAATAAGCAATCTTGACAACCATCCCAATCACGAAGGAGATTTGTTTGAAAGTAAATCAAAAGCCAAAAGATTAAAAATGGCGAATTTTTCATTAAAAAAGGTAAAACTTGTAAAGAAGTAGCATTTGTGGTATCTGGTATATTTAGGTCGTTTTATGCCAGTTCTTTGGAGGAAGAAGTAACTTATTGCTTTCGATTTTCCAATTCATTCGTAAGTGCATATTCATCATTTTTAACGCAAACCAAAACTGTAGAAAACATTCAGGCATTGACTGATATCGAATTGTTAACAATTTCAAGAAATGAAATCTTGAAACTGGAAAATTCAAGTCCCAATTGGTTAAAATTCTTTAAAGCAAATGCAGAACAAGAATATAAAGAAATGGAAAAACGGATTTTTCTATTGCAAAAAGAATCTGCCGAGAATTGTTATCAAGATCTTATTAAAAACCATCCTGAATTTTTAAAATTGATACCGCTAAATTATCTCTCCCCTTATTTAGGCATCACGCAAAGATATTTAAGCCGAATAAGAAAGTCGATTTCGAATTAGACAAATGTCCTTTCAAAGTCATTTTATAGTATGGTTCTTTGTAAAAATAAAGAATTGATATGAAACAGATTTTAATAATCAACGGTCATCCCGATAAAGAAAGTTTTAATTACGCATTGTCAGAGGCTTACCTAAAAGGTGCAAGTAAAGCAAATGCTACAATAAACCAAATTAATATTTCAGACTTGAATTTTAATCCTAATTTGGAGTTTGGCTATCGCAAAAGAATGGTATTGGAACCCGATTTAGTTGATGCCATAGAAAAAATAAAGAAAGCAGATCATATTGTTTGGATTTTCCCGATGTGGTGGTACGGTTATCCTGCTCTAATGAAGGGCTTTATTGAAAGAACATTTCTTCCAGGAATCGCTTATCAACCAATGGAGGACAAACCATTTCCTAACAAGTTGTTAAAAGGAAAATCGGCTCGAATGATTGTTACTTCGGATACTCCTAAATGGTATAATTTTTTAATTATGAAGAGCCCAACAATCCATCAATTTAAAAAAGGGACTTTAGAATTTTGTGGCATAAAACCTGTAAAAGTTACTTATCTTGCACCTATCAAAAACTCAAGTGCTGATTTTAGGAAAAAATGGTTGGAAAAAATATCAATATTAGGCAAGGAGTTAAAATAAAAGTGTTGCAGCCAAACCAAAAATGAACGAACTGAAAACATACCTTAAAACCCTAATCCATTTTTCAGAAACCGAAATGGACGTTTTTTTATCTCTATTTTCAGAAATTCGACTTAAAAAAGACGATTACTTTGCCAAAGAAGGCGAATATGCTACAAAAATGGCATTTCTTTCACACGGTGTTTTACGCGCATTTTTCCGCAACAATTCTGGAAATGAGTATAACAAAACCTTTTTTACGCCTTCAAATTTTGTTGCAGCTTATTCTTCGGTAACAACCCAACAGAAAAATTTAATCAATATTCAATGTTTAACAGATTGTACGCTTCAAGTTGCTGATTTTAATAAAATTACCTCTCTTTATAACGACTATCCTAAATTTGAAAGTCTTGCCCGCATTATAGCAGAAAATAAGTTTGCTATAAAAGAGAAACGAGAAATTGAACTCGTAACTCTTGAAGCTTCAGAACGCTACGAAATTTTCAAAAAAGAACATCCAGATTTGGAAAATCTAATTAACCAATATCATATCGCTTCGTATTTAGGTATCACACCAACCCAATTAAGCCGAATTAGAGCAAATAAATAATTCTTTACATATGTAAATGTTTTTAGATTTTATTCTCGTGAACTTTGCATTAAATATCACGAGTATGAAATTAAAAGGAAACAAAATCCTAATAACAGGTGCGACTTCAGGAATTGGTAAAGCAATGGCGGAAAAATTTTCCAAACTAGACAACCAAGTCATAGCAGTTGGCAGAAACGAAAAAAGGTTAGAAGAACTTTCCAACTTTGATTATCGCATTACCACTTTTAAGTGTGATATCTCTTCAAAGTCGGAATTAGATCAACTAATAAACTCAATTAAAAAAGACCACAAAGATTTAAACATATTGATAAATAACGCTGGTATTCAATACGATTGCAATTTGACGGACAAAACCTACACATTGCAAAATATTGAAAATGAGATTACAACAAATCTTACAGCACCAATAAAATTGATTTTCGCTTTACTTCCTGTGTTACAAATGAA
>JAUIJA010000043.1 GCA_030431055.1 Bacteroidia bacterium
TATAAATCAAGAAACAATCAAATTACTGAAATCATATTTGGAAAAAGAAAAGAACACGGTAGCGAACAATGGCTAGCCGACAATACTCCGTTTCACTCCGTACTGCGGCTAGCCGGACCGTTGTGCGTCATGCAAAAGAACGATAGTGCAAGTAATAAACAATTAACAAATAAGAAATAAATGCTTTTTAATTCAATAGATTTTGCAATTTTTTTACCGATAGTTTTTATACTCTATTGGTTCGTGACAAATAAGAATTTAAAACTTCAGAATTTTTTAATTGTAATTGCAAGTTACACCTTTTATGGCTGGTGGGATTGGAGGTTTTTGTCGTTGATTCTTTTCAGTACAATTGTTGACTATTCAGTCGGGCGAAAATTAAAAACCGAAGAAAAACTAATTAAAAGAAAAGTCCTATTATGGACAAGTATATTGGTAAATCTTGGATTTTTGGGATTCTTTAAATATTACAATTTCTTTCTTGATAACTTTGTTTCGGCCTTTTCATTCTTTGGTTCTGAGATTAAAGCCAATTCATTAAATATTATTTTACCAGTTGGTATAAGCTTCTATACATTCCAAACATTGAGTTATACTATTGATGTTTACAAAAGAAAACTTGAACCGACAAAAGACTTTGTTGCATTTTCGGCTTTTGTAAGCTTCTTTCCTCAATTAGTAGCAGGGCCAATTGAAAGAGCAACTAATTTACTGCCACAGTTCTACAACAAACGAACTTTTGATTATTCAAAAGCAGTTGACGGAATGCGTCAGATACTTTGGGGGCTGTTTAAGAAAATAGTCATTGCGGATAACTGTGCTGAATATGCAAATCTAATTTTCAACAATTCCGCAGATTATTCAGGAAGCACATTAATGTTAGGTGCATTTTTCTTTACATTCCAGATTTATGGTGATTTTTCTGGGTATTCAGATATTGCAATTGGAACTTCCCGTCTTTTTGGTTTTAATTTAATGCGAAATTTTGCATTTCCATACTTTTCAAGAGACATAGCCGAATTTTGGAGACGTTGGCATATTTCACTTTCAACTTGGTTCCGTGATTATCTTTATATTCCTTTAGGCGGGAGTCGTGGTGGAACTCTAATGAAAGTCCGCAATACATTTATAATTTTTATTGTCAGCGGTTTTTGGCACGGTGCAAACTGGACTTTTATAGTTTGGGGTGCTTTAAATGCAATTTACTTTTTGCCTCTATTGCTTACTAAAAACAATCGAAACCATATTGATATTGTTGCAAAAGGAAAATTGCTACCTTCTTTTCG
The DNA here is from genome assembly GCA_030431055.1 of Bacteroidia bacterium. GTDB lineage: Bacteria > Bacteroidota > Bacteroidia > Flavobacteriales > Flavobacteriaceae > Flavobacterium. Next base: position 1,287 of record JAUIJA010000043.1, read on the forward strand.
AGAGTTATCATTAATGTTAATAACATTTGTATTGACTGTTTTAGCTTGGGTGTTTTTTAGAGCAGAAAATATTGGACATGCAATACAGTATATTTCAGACATTTTTATGCATCCTGGTTCATTTTTATTACTGGGTGTTTACTGGAAATATAAAACCATCATAATTTTGATTTTCTTATTTATTATTATTGAATGGTTTGGTAGAGCAAATGAATATGCAATTGAAAGTATTGGTCTCAAATGGAAAAGTCCATTAAGATATGCTTTTTATTATGGAATTGTAATTGCAATTTTCTGGTTTGGAGGGAGAGAACAACAATTTATTTATTTTCAATTTTAGTTTTAAATACAAAAATGAATCGTTTTATAAAAAAAACATCAATTCTAATAATAGTTCCAATCTTACCATTTATACTTTTAGAACTATTTATATATAGTCAGAGAGGAAACATCTTTGAAGAAATTGCTTTAGAGCAAAGCTATTTAAAAGATGCAGATAACTATAAATGGATAGAACTATTGGATAATGACTCTGTCAATATTTTAGCAGGAAGTTCTAGTGTTAGATATGGTTTATCGTGTAAGGAACTCAACAGTTTAAGTACCAACAATTCAATTTATGCTAATTTAGCAATGGATGCAAGAGGCCCAATTCAAACTTATTTTATCCTAAAAAATTTAAAATTAGGTTCTATTAGAAAAATCTATTTTGGGCTTGACCCATGGATTTATGCTAAAAGATATTATAAACACCGTAATAGTTATTTGTATCTAGATTTTAATATTTTAGAATGCTTACAATATTTCAAGGAACACGACAAAAGTATTTTTAAAAAAAGATACAAAGCATTCTTTAAGTTTGTTTTCAATTCATTCCAGACAAAACATAAAGAAAACTTAATAATACCCGATAATTATGGTTCTGTTGCACTACACAGAACCGCTGTAAATTTTGATAACTTAAGTGATTGGTTTCAATTGGAAAAATATGGTTGGTCAAATTTACAATTTGAATATTTAAAAAAAATAGAATCCTTATGTAAGAAAAATAAGATTGAATTTTATCTATTTATACCCCCAAAACGCTCTGATTACACTCAATACTACAAAAATAGTTATGCAGAATTACATAAAGCTTATAAAACAAAAATAGCAGAGATTGGAATAGAAAGTCCAATATTTAGCAAATTTGATATTTTAGATAATCAAGGAGATTCAACTCTTTTTGCAGAAGCATTTCACCTTAATAAAAAAGGGCAAATCAAGTTTTCCAAAATATTTCATAATTTATCCGTTAAACAAATGGACAAATATTCAATTGACTATAATTGGTTTGAAAAACATAAAGCACGAACGCACAACAATGTATATAGCAAATAGGCGTGACAGTAGTAAATTCAACAGTTGTAGCCCGCTTCAACTTCATCTCGGTTTGATAGTTTTGCAGCACGCAATCGCCTACTTGCCATATACTCTCCGTTAGGCACCATTTTTAATGAAAAGTAGATGAAGCCTCTCTTCTTGTCAATATTAATAGGGTTAATAACCATTGATTTATGGTCTCAAAATGATTATGAGAAC
>JAUIJA010000044.1 GCA_030431055.1 Bacteroidia bacterium
TGTGAGTTAAACTATAAATTCCAATTTCTTCAACTTGAGTTTTGTCCTCAATTTTGAAGTCAGAAATCGGGTTAAATGTTGATTCTATGTATTCTTTCCAATTTTTCACTCAAATGTTTGCTAACGGATTTGTATAACCGTCCGTTGCAAGATAAAGAAAATATGAATATCAATAAGCACAACATTAGCCACTTGCGAGGATTTTCCGAAAGGAAAATCAGATGCAATGGCGGTTATACGGTGTTGTGCAACGTTTTTCAAATCAATTATTATTATTATGAAATTTAATCAATTTAATCCAACTCCAGAAGAAGTTGAAGAAATAAAAGCTAAAAATCAAAATTTACCAATAGATGAAAGAATTTGTTATAAATGTGGACATCAATACGTTATTGCTGGATGGTGCGACTGGTGTTTATGGAATACAGAAATGCGCGGAAATTGGGAAAATGTCGATTTAGAAGATGTTGAAGAAAATGGAAAAGTTTATCCTCCTCACGCTTGTTGTGATATGGAATGTAGTTACCTCTAATGTTGCACAACGGTTTCGTATAACCGTCAGTCACGGGTTAAAGTACGCAAATTTTTCGGTTAAGCACTGACGTTAGCAATTCCGAGTGGATTCGGACGTAGTCGAATCCGCCGTAATTGCGGTTATACATTGTTGTAAGCAGTTTTAATTCCGTTTAAATTTTGCATTCCACTTTCATTTTAATTCTTTTCCATTGTAAAACCATTCTGGAATTTAAATTCAGCATTTAATTTTCTTATTCAAATCAATTTCACAAATGTTGGGGTTTTTATTGGAAATTTTAATTTCATAACATTCTCCAACTTTAACATCTCTTTGATATATTTCCACTATTTTGTTATATTTTTCTCCTTTGATTATATAGTTATATTTCGCAATATTCCTAGTTGTAAATGTTCCTTTAGAAGCATTCAATTCAACTTCAGTTATTTTAACACTTGTGATTGAATAATCGCTATAAAGTTCATTCTTTCTTTTATCTGCGTAATAGAATAAAAATGAAAATAAAATTACAATTAGTATTCCTCCAATTAAGGCACTTTTTTTTCCGTCAGATAATTTGTTATAAAATTTCATTTAAAAGGTTTTTCAATTCTATTTTTAGTGCAGATGAGTAATTGCTTACAACGGTCTAGTATAACCGTCAGTTACGGGTTTATATTTTTTACTTTTCGGTTAAGCACAGGCTTTAGCAATTCCGAGTGGATTCGGACGTAGTCGAATCCGCCGTAATTGCGGTTATACATTGTTGGCAAATCGTTATTTTTTTTTCCATTTAACTCCACTCCAAATAATTCCTAAAGAAACTAAAATCATTGCAAAGTTTTGAATATTAATTTTCTCATCTGTAAATAATTTATAAACTGTCCCAGTCACAAATAAAATTGTCATAAAAACGGCAAAGTAATAGCCTTGTTTAGTTTCAAAAAATGATTTCTTTCTTATTATTTGTCCGTTCTTGTATTTCAATAGTTTTGAGTCAATGTTATGGCATAAATTCACAAACTGTTCGGAATTGCAGAAATTATCATTCGAGCTTATTCGTAAAGTTTTTCCGTTTTTGAGCTTAAATTTTATTCCAGCTCCTTTCATCCAATGAATTTTATAATATTCTAAATTTCTAAAATCAACACTTTTTTTATTCCATTCCAATTTATTTGATGTTAATTCAAAATCTGAAATCTTTACTATAAACTTCTTTTTTAAGATATAGAAATAAATTCCAGCAAGAACAAATGCTAAAATTCCTTTAGCAAGCCCAAAACTCATAATTCTATTTAATACGAATATTATTCCTGAAAAGACAGCTACTGTTGAACCAAGTAAGAATAGTAATTCAAATGGGTTTGTATATTCAACATTTTCGTATTTCCGCATTGTTCTGTGTAATGTTTGCCAACGAGTTTGAATATGGTTTGTTGCGTGATTAAGCACCTAATTTAGTAAATAATTACTTACCTAGAAAATCCGTGAGGATTTTCGTAAATAGGCGAGAACCAAGCAATAAACTATATGCGGTGTTGGCAACTGGCTTTTCATCAATGTTCCCAATGTTTTAATTTATAGTTAGTTATTATTGAATCTTTGTCAAACTCAATATGTAATTCTTTTCCTTCCATTGGGTCAATGTTCCAGCCATAGTCAACCATTATTTCATAAATTATCTCGTTTTCTTTTTTGTTATGATAATTTCCTGGTTCTCCTAAAAGTTCAATGACTTTTTTGATTTCCATTCCTTTTTCGAGATGATTTTCCATCAAGTCTTGAACCATATTTTCTCGATATTCATAAAATCCGTCAAATCTTTCATTCCATTGTGATTTGTCAAATTCCATTTCTTTTACTCCGCAACTTGATAATTGGATTAATGTGATTATGGTCAATATTTTTATTAAAATTCTCAAATTTTCAAAATCCGTTTGCGATAAATTAAAAGTCCAATAAAAGTCAATCCGCAAAGAATTGCCAAAACGTGAAATGTTTTAATTGCTCGACATAAATTAATTCCAGAAACGAGAGAAATACAATCAGTCAACTCACGTGTTTCATATTTTAGACTGACCATTGAATTGAAAGCCATAAATTCAAATAGTGGAATTCCGATTATTAATAAAATCAAAGCTATTATGTAAATCGTTTTTCTCAATAATTTTCGGTTTTCAGCTTGTTGCCAACGGTATCGGCTATGAGTAGTTGCGTGGTTTAGCACTTAACTTTGCAAGTAGACACCAAACTGAAAATCCGCGAGGATTTTCAGAAGTAGGCGAGGACAAGCAATTACTTATAGCCATTGTTGT
>JAUIJA010000007.1 GCA_030431055.1 Bacteroidia bacterium
TCAATTTCAGACTTAACAGGAATAGAAGAATTTATAAACATTACACGATTAGATTGTTACAATAATAATTTAACGTCTATCGATGTAAGCAATAATCTAGCATTAACACGTTTGCACTGTTCTGATAATCAAATAGAAACATTGGATATTAGTGCGAACACATTAATTACAGATATACAATGTCATAACAATGGTGTTTTATATGAATTAAACATTGCAAATGGTAATAACAGCAATTTTACCTATATGAAAGCTTATGGAAATAGTTTATCATGTATTCAAATAGATGCTGGTTTTACGCCACCTGCAGATGCTGGAATATATAGCCAAGGTTGGACTAAAGGTACCTCTGCAGTTTATGGTGACGATTGTGTTGCTCTTAGTCAAGTAGTAAACATTCCTGATGGTAATTTTAAAAGCTATTTAGTAAACAATAATAGTATCAATTTAAATGGTGATACTGAAATTACAGTGGCAGAAGCACAAGCTACAACAGAGCTACTTATCAATGGTTTGTCAATTTCAGATTTAACAGGTATTGAAGCCTTTATAAATATTACCATTTTAGATGTGTATTCAAATAGCCTAACATCTTTAGACGTTAGTAATAACACTAAATTAACGCGTTTACATTGTGCAGATAATCAAATTGAAACTTTAGATATTAGTGCCAATACGCTAATTACAGACATACAATGTCATAATAACGGTGTTTTATACCAATTAAATATAGCTAATGGTAATAACAGCAATATAAACTGGATGAAAGCTTATGGTAATCCAAGTTTAACATGTATTCAAGTTGATACAGGTTTTTCACCACCAACAAATAGTGGTCAATATAACCCAGGGTGGACTGTAGACGTTCAATCGAGTTATAGCGAAAATTGTATTCCAACAGTGTATTATGTAGATGCCAATGCAACAGGCGCTAACGATGGAAGCTCTTGGTCAGATGCTTTTACAAACGTAACAGACGCTTTAGCACTTACCAATTTAAATGATGCTGTTTGGGTAGCAAAAGGAACTTATACATTAGCAGATAAAAACACACCAATAGCTGTTAATACAGATGAAGTGGATATTATTGGAGGTTTTGCAGGAACCGAAACAACCTTAGCTGATAGAGACTTAACAGCTATTCATACTACAAATGCAACCATTTTTACGGGAGATATAAATGGTGACGATATTGATGGAGATTTTTCATCGAACAAAACAGATAATGCAGAGCGTTTATTTGAATTAAGAACAAGCAACGTCACTTTTGATGGTATAATTTTCGAAAACATTTACGACACCTCGCTATCTGGAGGCATAGAAGAAAACGGTGTCATATTTATACCAAATAATTTAAATGCTAATAACTTAAAAATTAAAAATTCGGTATTTAGAAATAACTATTCTAATGGGTATTTACTAAAAATTAGAAAATTCAATCTAGGATTACTTATTGAAAATACCAAGTTTATAAATAATACCATAGTTGATAGGGGATTGGTTCTCTTAGTATCTGATAATACAAACGGATATATTTTTACACGTTGGGCAAATGTTTTGGTAGCAGATAACGATATTAATCTTTCAGCATTAGAAGTTAATAGAGCAGATTTGAGTAACGGAAACACTTTAGATGTTGTAATTAATAATAGTACGTTTGTTAATAACGACTATAATAGTACTCATGGTAATTCTATAATGGCATCAGGTAATGGTAGTCTAAACCTTAATGTTTACAATTCTATCTTTTGGGATAACACTACTAATGGCATAGCTTCTACTAGAGATATTTCAAACGGAGCTGAAACTAATTATGATGTTGTTGTTGCAAATTCTATTGCAAATTTGTCATCAAATGCCGGAACTAACGGGACATTTAGTGCAACAAACGTAACAGCTTTAGATCCAGCAACAGATAATTTAAATTTAGATGCCGAATACAAACCAACATCAGCTTCAAATTATATTGTTGATCAAGGTGATAACGCTTATTACGATGAAGCTTTATTTGGCGATTTAGATTTATCAGGTAATGATAGAATATTTAACACTACGATAGATCTTGGTACTTTTGAATACAACACTGCGATGAGTAGTTCAAGTTTTTCTACAAACGATTTTAAACTTTATCCTAATCCAGCAACTAATTTCTTCACTGTAGAAGCTAAAGAAGCTATTCAAAAAGTTGAGGTTTACAACTTAATGGGAGCAAAAGTTATGGAAACAAATCAAACTCAAAAAAATATTTCTTCTTTAAATGCAGGTATTTATCTAGTTAAAGTTTACTCAGAAAATAGAGTAGGAGTTCAAAAAATTATAAAAAAATAAATAGTAAATAAGAAAAATTAAAAATCAATAATCATGAAAAAAGTAATTTTATTCGCATTTGTAATCTTATCAAGTCTATCGTTTAATTCTTGTAGCGATGATGATAATGCTAAAGAAAACTATGCTAAGATTAACGAAGAAAGCTATAGTTTAAAATCAGGTTTATATTATTCTGATACTAATAATGATGGTACTTATGATTCAACTATCATTATTCATTCAGAAGGAATTACTTATGATGAGGCTAATGATCAATTTTCAGGTCAAGGTAGTATAGCTGCAATAGAAATTGAACCACATGCTTTAGAAGATTTCTCAGGAAATTATACACATGTAGATAATAATGTAAAAGTTGTTTTTTATCCATTATATGATTTTGTTAATACAGGTAATGGTAGAGCGCCAGCGCCAGAAAATTATATGTTAGATACTTTTAGTTTATCGATTGATAAAAATGGTGAAACTGCTACTATTAATGTTTCAGGTGAGTCAACAGATCAAGATACCAATACTGCACTCCCTTTTGAAATGTATTACAATGGTAGCCTTACATTACGTCTAATAGATTAATAAAAAAACCAATTTAAGTAAAAATAGTAAAGTTTTAGTTTTTTATTTGGTTGTAAACCCGAGATATTCTCGGGTTTTTCTTTTTATGATAGTTTTTTTTAGCGCTTACTTTTTTATTATTTTTGAATCTAAATGTATTTTTATGTTTTCACAAAATTATTCAAGAGTTTTTAAGAGCTTTATAAGAATCTCCTTTATGTTGTTAGTACAATTTTTGTATTCTCAAAACTCTAAAATTGATAGCCTTAAAATCGAACTAGAAAACCATAAATATAAAGATACTGTTCGCGTAAATATACTTAATCATTTAGCATTTTATAATTATAGAAATAATCCGCCACAAGCCGTTGATTATATTGAAGAGTCATTAAAATTAGCTAATGAATTAAAAGTTCCAAAATTTACTGCTCATAGTTACTATGTTAAAGCAGTTATTTATACTGAAAAAGCTAATTTTAAAATTGCAGAAGATAATTATGAAAAAGCAATACAACTTTACACCTCATTACAGGATTTAAAAGGAATTGAAAAAAGTAAAAATGCATTAGGAGTATTACATACTTATAAAGGCGATTATAAGCGCTCTATAAAGTATTATGAAGAAGCAATGGCAATTGCTAAAAAGCGAAAGGATGACAAAATTATTCTTTTATATTTACGTAATATAGGTCTTATTCATTCAAATATGGGCGATTATGATAAAGCCTTAGAAAATTTTAATAAATCATTACAAGTAAACAGAATAAGCAAAGATTCAGTTGCTATGTTAAATACTTTAAACTCAATAGCAAATGTTTATTATCAACAAGGTAACTATCCATTATCGTTAGATTTTCACAATCAATCTTTAGAAGTTGCAAAAAAGACTAAAGATTCAATAGGTATGTTTCAATCGTTTCTTAACATCGGTAATTTATATAGACAACAATTTTTAAATGATAAAGCGTTAGAATTTTACAATAAAGCGCTTACAATAAATATTGCTAGGCATAACGTTAGAAATATAACAGCTTTAAAAAATAATATTGCTGGTGTTTATTATGATAATGAAGATTATGATAAAGCGATAGCTACTTTTAATGAGTCTATAGAACTAAGTAAAGAGATTGATGACGATGCAAATCTAGTTACTGCATTAAACGGATTAGGTTTTGTTTATTTTGAAACTAAACAGTTTTCAAAAGCACTTACATATTTTGAAGAAGCAAAAAATATAAGTTTAGAAAATAATTATTCCTATGATTTATTAGATTCTTATCACGGTTTATCTGATTCTTATTTAAGTTTGAAGAAAAATGATTTATCGTTAATTAATGCTAAAAAGCTAGCTGAATTATCAAATGAATATGAATCTCTAAAGCATAAAAAAATTGCATACGCTTTATTTTCAGAAATTTATAAGAAAAAAGGTGATTACAAGGCTGCGTTTGATAGTCATGAATATTATAAAACATTAAGTGATAGTCTTTTAAATGAAGAGAATATTAAAAAATTATCAGAAATTGAATACGAGTATAAATATAAAAAAGAGCGTGATGAAGCTGCAGAAAGAGAAATAAAATTAACAGAAACAGTAAAAATAAAATCAGAAGACTTAGAAAAATCCCAACGTAATTTATTATTGGGAATTATTGCATTTTTAGCAGTTGCGATAGTTTTAGGAAGTATAATATTTTACTTAAAATTAAGAAATTCAAAAGCTAAAACTCAGAATATTATTACCGAGCAAAAATTGTTACGTACGCAAATGACACCACATTTTATTTTCAATTCGCTTTCTGTTTTGCAAGGTATGATTTTAAACAAAGAGGAAGGAAAATCAGTAAAATATTTGTCAAAATTTTCAAAATTATTGCGTATTACTTTAGAAAACTCTCGAGATAAAACGGTTTTACTTTCACATGAACTAGAAGCTGTTGATAATTATTTATCGCTTCAAAATATAGAAAACGAAAAAATTTCCTTTAATTTAAATGTTGATAATAAAATTGATACCAATACTATAAAAGTGCCTCCAATGCTTATTCAACCTTTTGTTGAGAATGCAATTGAGCACGCTTTTAAAAAACAAAAAGAAGATTGTGAAATAGAAATTAAGCTTACTTTAGTTGATTCGAAATTGATTTGTGAGATTTTAGATAATGGTATCGGAATTGATTCAAGTGAACGAAATACAAATCAGAATAAAAAGTCATTGGCAACAAAAATTACTTCAGAACGTTTACAATATTTGTCAAAAGATTTTAAAATGGAAGGTTCAGTTGTAATTGAAGATAGAAATAAATTTGATGAAGAAGGAACAAAAGTAACCATTCAAATACCTTATAGTAAAGAAGATTTATAATGAAAGCCATCATAGTTGAAGATAAAGAATATATTAGAAAAGGGTTAATTAATCTTCTATCTATTATTGATGCTGATGTAGAAGTAATAGGAGAGTGTGAATCGGTTCAAGAAGCAGTAATTGTAACTAAAACTTGTAAGCCTGAACTCGTTTTCTTAGATATTAACTTATCTGATGGAAATGCTTTTGATTTTTTAGACCAAATTGATTCTATCGACTTTAAAATTATTTTCATCACTGCTTACGAAGAATATGCTTTACGCGCTTTGAAAATTGGAGCTGTTGATTATTTGCTGAAACCTGTAGATATTGAAGAACTTAAAATTGCTTTACAAAAAGTTGAAAATCTTTCAGCTGAAGACCAAAAAGCTAAAATCGCTAAAACAAAACAAGTTTTCAACAACGAAGACAATAATATTATTTTATCGTTTCATGATAGTTACCAAATAATTAATCTCGACGAACTAATTTATTGCGAATCAGATAAAGGTTATACAACTTTTTACTGTAGTGATGGTAATAAGTATCTGGTTTCCAAAACTCTTAAAGAATATGAAGATCGTTTATTAGAAGCAAACTTTCAACGTCCACATCAATCGTTTATGATAAACATGAAATTTGTAGATAAATACGATAAAGCTGGTACAATTCATTTAAAAAATGGAACTAAAATTCCAGTTTCTTCCCGAAAAAAGGAATCGTTTCTTTCCTCTTTATTCAATTGGAATAAAAAATAACATCCTGTAAAATCAAATTTTTGCTGTACTCAAACGAATATCGATTGTAACGCAACAGATATTGGTTTGGTATTTTATGTTGTTGGTGTGATATATACTTTTGATTTGTATCAATAAAAAATCACAACATGAAAAACGTATTAATTACTCTTATCTCGTTAGCTTCAACTCTAATTTTAACATCGTGCGGAGGCGGAAGTTCTAAGCAAGAAGCAACAGCTGAAGGCTTTTCGGTAATTGAAGAAGAAATTAAAGATGAGTTTGGTAATGATGTTTACTTTACCGATTTATCAATTATCTACAATGAAACCATTGGAAACTCAATTTCTACAACGGTTACAGATGATCCGGAATCTTTAAAAATGGGAGAGTGGGTGAACTCACAAGGCAATTGGAAGCAAACTTCTGAAGTTACGATTGAAATACCAGAAGGTACAAAAGCAGCTGACTTTATGTTCCAACTTAATGAAACTATCAATCTTGAAAAATTAGGAGAGTTAGTTGAAAAGTCTAAAACCCAACTTACAAAAGAAAAGAATTTAACAAACCCTAGATTACATATTGCTTCAGTAAAATTTCCAAATAACGGTGATGTTTCAAAAGCAGAATATGTAGTAATGCTAGAACCTGAAAATGGCGGAACAACTTTTAGTTTCTATTATTCGCTAACAGGAGAATTAACTGATTTTAGTTATTAAAAAAAACAACACAATTAATATGTCAATTATGAAACAACAGCTACTTACTTTAATAATGTTTTACTGTGCTTTTTTTGGGCATTCACAAACATTTACCGATAATTATATTACTTATGAGGTGATTTCAGCAACTACAGTCTCTACAACTAATTACGATACTGCTGGAGGAACGGTAGTTACAATACCAAGTACAGTTAATTACAACTCTGTAACATACGATGTAACTAGTATAGGTTACAACTCTTTTTTTAACAAAATGCTAACTAGTGTATAAATACCTAATAGTGTTACATCAATTGGGTTGTCTGCTTTTAAAAATAATCAATTAACAAGTGTTGTTATTCCTAATTCGGTGACTGTAATAAATCCAGATGCTTTTTATAATAATTTAATTTCTAGTTTAACAATACCAAATAGTGTTACAACAATTGGCACACAAGCATTTCAACTGAATGCTTTAACGTCTATTGTAATACCTGATAGTGTTACAAGCTTAGGTACTAGTGCTTTTGGCAATAATCAAATAACAAGTGCTACGTTACCAAATGGTATTACAACTATTCCTACACAACTTTTTAGTAGTAACCAATTAACGAGTTTTACTATTCCGAACACAGTTACACATATTGGAGAAAATGCTTTTGGAACAAATCAATTAACTAGTATTACTATTCCAAATAGTGTAGTAAGTATTGGTAATCTTGCTTTTACAAACAATTTATTAACGAATGTTACTATTCCTAATTCAGTTACAAGCATTGGTAACAGCGCTTTTGTACAAAATAATTTAACTAATATAATTTTAGGTGATAATGTAGCAACAATAGGTAATCTAGCTTTTGCTTTTAATGATTTAAATAGTGTAGTGATACCTGCTAATGTTACATCTATAGGTGAAAGAACTTTCAATAATAATCCGTTAACTAATGTGTTTTCATTAGCAACTACACCACCAGCAATAATAACTTCGGGAGATATTTATGATAGTTTTTCTACCGATAGAAGTACTATTCATTTACACATTCCAAATGGAACTATGGGCACTTATGTTACAGATATTGGTGCTTTATGGACAGGATTTAATCCAGTTACTGAAGACGCGCTTAACTCATCAAACTTTGAACTTGATAATGAGGTTAAAATAATCACAACGAAAAATAGTCTAAATATTGTCTCAAATAACAATTTACAATTAGAAAACTACATTATTTATAATTTATCAGGACAAGAAATTACAAAAGGTATTGAAACATTAATAGAAATAACTTCTTTTTCAGGAGGTATTTATATTGTAAATTTAAATTTTGATAAAGGTTCTATAGTTAAAAAAGTACTAATCAAATAATAAATTCGCATTATGAAATTTAACAAATTAACATTCTCGCTTTTAGCATTATCATTTTTAACATTAAGTTGTAGTAACGATGATGATAATTCAGTTTCTGTAAACCTGCAAGATTTGCAAGCCACAATTGATGAAAACCCAACTAATGGTGACATTGTTGGGACAGTTCAAAGTAACAGTTCATTATCATTAACGTTTAGTATAGTTTCTCAAACACCAGCAGGAGCGTTAGAAATTGATTCAGCAACAGGAGAATTATCAGTTTTAGATGCTGGATTATTTGACTTTGAAACAAATCCAACCATTACGGCTACAATTTCGGCAACAGGTGTTTCTAATCAATCAACGGTAACTATTAATTTAGATAACGTAAACGAAATTGGCGATTTCAACTATGGTGGTATAGTGTTTTGGATTGATCCAACAGATAATACGAAAGGGTTAGTGTGTGCAGTAACAGATCAAAGTTCTAGTATAAGATGGCATGATACACAACAGCCTTCTATTACAGGAACAACTAGTACAAGCTTACAAACAGGTTCAACAAATACCGATTTAATTATTGCCAGTTTAGGTAGCAATTTTGCTGCTGGTGTGGCAAGAGCATACAACGGAGGCGGTTTTACTGATTGGTTTTTACCAAGTGTTGATGAGTTAAAAGAAATGGCTAATAACAGAGCTGCAATAGACGCCACAGCAGCTAATAATTCTGGTACAGACCTTATTGCTGAACCTTGGAGTACGTCTAACGGTTATTGGAGCAGTTCACAGGAGAGTAACCCTGGTAGAGTATATCTTGTAAATCTCTTAGTAGCAGGTGAAAGCGCTGGTTTTGCAACGAATTTTGCTAGTGTAAGAGCGGTTAGAGCTTTCGAATAATATAAAATTTAAAAACAAATCAACTAGCCATCTTTTGAGATGGTTTGTTTTTTTACTAAATCAAATCAAATTGAAAATCTAATTACAATAAATAATAAGTATAGCTCACTAGACGAATTACAAATCGCATTACAAAACAGTCCAAATTATAGTTCTACTAAAGAATATGATATTTGGGAACAACGCTTAGATAATAATGGACAAATGGCACAATGTCTTGTGTTAAAGAAGAATAATATGCATGCTGTAAAATTGTTTTTTATTAACGAAAATACATTAAAAGCAAATCATATTATTCCAAATAAAATGATGCAAGCATATTTTGGTAAAAGTCAAAAAGCATATCATAATGTATTAGAAATTATTACAGGTAAAATAAAAGCTGTTGTTTTAGAACCAGCTCAAAACAAAGCATTCAATGAAATTGAAGCTGAAGTTATAAAACTTACTTCATAAATTTAATTATCTATAAATTATAAAGTTAAATTAGTTAATATTGTTTGTTATGAAAATTTCGTATAAATTTAAATCAATTATAAGTGTTTTATTTATGCGATTTTTTCTTTTTTTGACTATACTGAGCTTTTTTATCTCTTGCCAAAAGAAAAAGAAAGATGACAAATCATTTACAACTACTAAATGGACATATGAAAGCTTGAATCAATATGCTTTAAATCAAATGGATAGTTCTAAATGGGATAAAAAAATGTTAAAACAGGACATTGAATTATTCAAAAATTATCCAAACGCGTTTAATGATTATCCAACGAATAAATCTCCTTTTCCAGTAGTTGACTATGAATACGCAGTTTCAAGTGAGCCTTTCATAATAAAGAATGAAAATGCAATTTTAAAAGGCTATAGAATTGCTGAGTATGAAAGTTTTGAAAGCGATAAAATTATTGATAAGTTAATTTTATTAATCTTAACTAATGATGAAAATTCAGAAGATGCAACGTATGTTATTTCTAGAAATTATCCTTATTTAACTGCAGAAGGTTATTTTAAAACAGCTATTGATACTTATAATTGGATTTTCTCATCTAGTCCAGATGGATTTTCAACATTATTTGTAAATACAAAGTTATTCGATTTACGGTTTGGACAAACTATTATAATTTATCCGCAAAAAGATGGTTCTATTCGATTTCATCAATTAAAAGTATTCTCTAGTTATTATATTGATTTTGAGCAATTTAAAAACGTTATATTAAGTAATAGTAAAGTAAAAAATCAATTACTATCTAAAGATAACATCTAAGCAAACCAAAACTAAAAGGAATTTAATAAGAAACAGCTAACAATCAAATGTACAAAACATTTTTTGCAATAACCCTACTTTTAACCATTAATACAATCAAAGCACAGTCTAAAGCTGAAAAGTTAGACAGCATTTTTACTTTACTACACCAAAGTGATAGATTTAATGGTTCCGTTCTAATAGCTGAAAAAGGTATTCCTATTTTTGAAAAAAGCTATGGATTTTCAAATGTTGAGCAACAAGAATTATTAACAAATAACTCTATCTATAAGCTGAATTCCATTTCCAAGCAGTTTACGGCAATGGGAATAATTATTTTAAAGAATAAAGGAAAATTAAAGTTAACAGATAAATTATCAAAATATATTCCCGAATTAAACTTCTATAAAAATGTAACGATTCAAAATTTACTGACTCACACGCACGGAATTCCTGATTATGATACCCTTTTTGAAGAAAAATGGGATAAAAATAAAATTGCTAAAAATAAAGACATTATCAAGCTGTATAAAAAGTACAAACCAACAAAAAGATTTAATCCTGGAGAAAAATTCCTTTATGGCGGAATAGGATTTGAACTTTTAGCAATTGTAATAGAACGTGTGTCCCATAAATTATATAATGATTTTTTAACTGAAAATATTTTCAATCCATTAAAAATGGAAAACACATTCGATTATCACAGATTTAAGCACAAAACAATTCAGAAAAATATTGCTATTGGATACATTTATTCCGATAGTTTACAACAACGTGAGCGACCAGAATTTTTATCTTATAATGGAGAAGTTAAATGGAGTAATGGTATTTATGGTTCGGGTAATATCCATACTACAACATCAGATTTGTTAAAATGGGATAGAGCATTATATAATACAAAATTCATTTCAAAACAAGATTTAGAATTAATCTATCATTTTACTCAACTAAATGATGGAAATTCAATAAATTATGGTTTCGGTTGGTGGATAACAGAAAAAGAAGGAATTGGAAAAGTTGTATATCACGCAGGAAATTCTAATGGTTTTGAAACTCATTTTGAAAGACATATAGATAGTGATAAGACAATAATTGTTTTGCAAAACTTTGATGCAACTACACCAGCTATTGAAGTAATTGATGCAATTTTATACAACCAACCTTTACAGTTTGTTGCTTCAAGAAAAAAAATCCAACTCTCAGAAAACCAATTAA
Source organism: Bacteroidia bacterium (assembly GCA_030431055.1). GTDB lineage: Bacteria > Bacteroidota > Bacteroidia > Flavobacteriales > Flavobacteriaceae > Flavobacterium. Next base: position 11,357 of record JAUIJA010000007.1, read on the forward strand.
AAAAGTTTGAAGGAAATTATGCGATTAATGAAAATGTAATTTTCAACATTTTTATAAAAGATTCAATATTATATGCTCAACTATCAGGACAAAGTGCAATTGAATTAATCCCTGAAGCTAAAAATAAGTTTTTTGTCAAAAAAGTAGATGTACAGTTTGAATTTATCAGAGATGAAAATGATAAAATAGTTAAAATGAATATCTTTCAGAATGGAAATAAAATGGAAGCGATAAAACAATAATCTCCTTAAATACTAGTAATGAAAATTTGTATTGCACAAATATCTTCAAAAAAAGAAAAGGTTTTAGAAAATATTCAAAGCCACATTAGGCTTGTTAGACGTGCAATAAAGTATGATGCCGATTTAATTATTTTTCCAGAGTTATCAATTACAGGTTATGAACCAAAACTGGCACAAAAGTATGCACTTGATGAAGAGAATGAGTTTTTTATCGAATTTCAAGAGCTAGCTAATAAATCTAATATCTATATTGGTGTTGGAATGCCAACAATAGCGGTTAATGGAATTAAAATTAGTACTTTAATTTTTCAACCTAATAAAGAAAGAATTGTATATTCAAAACAATTGCTACATGAGGATGAAATACCCTATTTTGTTAATGGAAATAAGCAAAGTATACTTACAATAAAAGATAAGAAAGTAGCTTTAGGTATTTGTTATGAAACGCTACAAAAAGAACATTTTTTAAGAGCTTATAATGAGGGAATTGATATTTATATTGCAAGTGTAGCGAAATCTAGTGAAGCAGTTGATAAAGCTCATAAACATTATAGCAGTTTAGCAAGTGAATTCAATAAACCTATTTTAATGTCTAATTGTGTTGGTTATTGTGACGATTTTATGAGTATTGGGAAAAGTGCTGTTTGGAATCAAAAAGGAGAAGTAATTACACAACTAGATAGTTCAAATGAAGGGCTTTTGTTGTATGATTATAAAACGAATCAAACTGAAAAAGAACAACTTAAAATTGAAAATGGAGTATTGTCAGATATAGATAACATATTTAAAATCTATAAAAATGCTAAAATTGTTCTGGATAATAGAAAAATATTTCAGTGGACCAATAATTATCCATCTTTAAATATAATTGAAAATGACTTAAAAAAAGATTGCCTTTTTGTTTTAAAAAATGCTGATAAAATTATAGGCTCAATTTGTATAAATGAAGAGCATGAACTTGAGTATGAAAAAATCAATTGGAAGTTCAACACGTCTAGAATATTAGTAATTCATAGATTAGTTATAGAACCAAATCATCAAAGTAGAGGATATGCTACTATATTAATGAATTTTGCCGAAAATTATGCAAAAGAAAAAAGCTATAACTCTATAAGATTAGACGCTTACAGTAGAAATCATCAAGTAATAGAATTTTACAAAAAACGAAAATATATAGTTCGAGGAGAAATTTTTTTTAAAGAAAGAGAACATCCCTTTTATGCTATGGAAAAAGAAATTATTAAATAAAATTGAAAAGCTTTATAAAAAATATTAACTATTTCTTTTGGATAATAATTTCCTTACTATTAGGATTGCTTTATATGCGACTAGTTTTAGGAGAAATTCCAAAAGAAGAGAGTTACAACGGATTTGGCTTTTTTCTTAACTTGTTTTATCACTATGGTTTAGTATGTGTTGGATTAATAATAGGAGTAATTATAGCATTACTTTTTATTATTACTGATGTTTTTATTCTAAAGAAGAAATTAGTTGGAAATTCTAAACAAACACAAATTAGAATATTAGTTTTATTACTAATAGCTTTTATAGTTTTTATTATTCATTACTTTTTAGAGAAAGTAATAGATGTAATATAATAACTGAATACAAAAAAATATGAGAATTTATAGCCTGTTTATTTTACTGTTAATCTCTACGAGTTTTGTAAAAGCTCAAGAGTTTACTTCCTATGAAAAACCTTTTGAAATCAGTTTATATTCAGAAGCTTTAAAGGATACTGTAAATATTGAAATAACTTTACCTAAAGAATTAAAAGGAAAAACTAATAAAGAATATCCAGTTATATATTTATTAGATAAGCAGTTAAAAAATAACTACAACTACAATCTCTATACGATTGACTATTTAACTTCATTGCAATGGATGCCAAGTGCTATTGTAGTTGGTATTACATTTCCACAGAAAAATAGGACTGCTTGGTCAGTTCCTAATGAATCAGGAGGAAAAGCTGATAATTTAATACAATTTATTGAAAAAGAGTTAAATAATGAATTGAAGAGTAAGTTTCCAATTTCCGATTTTAATTTTTTAATAGGTCATTCCCGTACAGCTATTTTGTCATCCTATGCTTTATCAAAAAGCCCAGAGTTTTTTAATGGAATAATTGCCAATAGTGTTTCAAATTTTGATTTTGGAGATAACTTTCAGCAACAGCAATTTGAAGAATTTCTAAATTCAATTAAATCAAAACATCAAAAATACTATTTCTATTTTTCGGTAGGAGAGAAAGCCTATGGAGATTTACATGAAACAGCAGTTGATTCTTTAAACTTATATTTGAATTTAAAAAAAATACCGAGAAACTTACAATGGAAATACTGTAAACATCAAGTGGCACATGATCTTACTCCAGGCGTTACAGTAAGCAAAGCTTTAAGTGAGATTTTCAAAGATTATGGTAGGAGAATTGATTTATGTTTTGATTTTGCAAAAAAATCGAAAAATGAAGTGCCTTGGGAAAAGTTTTTAGGTTTATATTCACGTATTTCAACCGATTTAGGTTTTAAAATCGAACCTTCTGAGTTGTTTTATAATAGTATTGCTTCTGAATATTATAATGATTATAATAATATATATGGTGATAAAAAATTATATTTCACTTTAGAAATTTTACTAAAAGCAAAAGAAAAATATCCTCATAGTTTTGATTATCATGCTTGGATAGGAGAAATTTATCTTGATCTGGGAGAAACAAAAAGAGGTAAAGATTATCTAGACAAGGCAATTGAGCTTATAAAGACCAATAAATCTATTTCTGAAATTGAAAGAAGAAACTATTTGAAAGAAATTGAAAACATAAAAAGGAAATAATAGCAATTATTATCAATAGCTTTTCTGGTTTTTATTTCCCATTATTTCTTCGAAAAAGTAATCGATATTATTTAACTTTAAAAACAAAAAGGTTGCAATGAAAAACTTTTTACAAATATTTTTACTATTAATTTTAGGAAGCTACACTTTTCAAGCTCAAAATAATACTGTTGAAGATTTTATTCCAGAAGATTATGTTTTATACGAACAAGTTTTTGGCGATCTAAATAAAGACAAGCAAGAAGATTGTATTCTGATTATAAAAGGAACGAATAAAGACAATATTGTAAAAAATCGTTTCGATGAGGTTGTAGATCGCAATCGAAGAGGAATTATTATTTTATTTAAAACCGAAAACGGTTATCAAAAAGCTACTGAAAATATAGATTGCTTTTATTCAGAAAATGAAGATGGCGGAGTTTATTACGCTCCAGAACTTTCATTTGAAATTAAAAGAGGAAATCTAATAATTCATTATGCTCACGGAAGATATGGGTGGTGGAAATACATATTTAGATTTCAAGATTCAAGATTCAAATTAATTGGATATGATGAAACAAATGGAGGAGTAGTAATTAGAGATGAAATCAGTATTAATTTTTTGACCAAAAAGAAATTGACTAGAAAAAATAGCAACGAAGATTCAGAAGGTGGCGATGAGGTTTTTAAAGAAATGTGGAGTAAAATTACAATAGATAAATTACTCAATCTTTCCGAAATCAAAGACTTTGAAGGTTTAGATATGAATTATTAAAAATAAATTTTTAAGTAAGTCACAATTATGTTTATTCTCCTTCTTTTAGTTTTACTAATCTTTATTATCACTTTATTTTACGCGATTTTTAAAGTAATAAAATGGACTTCAAAAGAGAAAATTAGAATAAAATGGGCAATTTCAATTTTTACAATTTTGATTTTAGCTTTTGTAGTAAAAAGAGTTTTTTTTACAAAAATGGAGTTTATTCAATCAAATGTTTATGCTAACTTATACATTGTAGAAAATGTTGAAAAAGATAATTCTAAAGTTAAAAAAGCAATTTTAAATAAAATCAAAGAACATCTTAAAACAGAACATAAAGCAAAGAATAAACTTTCCTATTCAAATAAAACAGATTGTATTTATTTTTATGAAGATGGAGGAATGACATTCGGTTTTATTGGAGAAGCTGGTACAAGTCATTTTATAGACCATGAAGAAGATTTAGGTGGATTCGTTACAGAAGAATTAGGAATGTATCAAAAATTTAGAATAGCAGAATTTTATTTTAAGTTACCAGAAAAAAAAGAAAATTCAATTTGTGGAGAGCTCAATTTATTTAAAGAAGGCGATTTTATAAAAGCAGATACTATTTGTAATTTAGAAATCATTAGATAGAATAAATGAAAAAAAGATTAGTTACATATTTATCATTATCAGTAATTGTACTTTTTTTTAGTTGTAAAAAACAAGAACAAGATAATCTTGAAATTAAAGAAACAGAAACTTCTCAAAACACACCAACTGAATCTAAAAATAGTGGTTTACGAAATGGAGGGAAAATTGAAATTGGAGTTATTTATACTGATACTGTCCAGTTTATAGAGTTCAATGATAATTATGATGATTTCTTATTTATAGTAAACAAAGAGGCAGATACGATTCCACTAATTTATAACAATGTTGAACCTAATTTTATGTTAGGAGAACAAATTGAAATTAAATGGAAAATAGATAGTTTACGACCTGCTGGTGATCCAGAATATTTAACATATGTTGATTATCTCGTTGCTGCTAAAAGAATTAAGAAAAACCTTGCTTTTAGTCTAGAATTTTTAAAATTATCAGTTAAAAATGTTCCGTTAATAGACAGCACATCATTTATAGTTTTATCGAAGCAGAAGATTATAAAAACATTAATACTGAAGCTTTCCAACTTCCTATTCTTTATAAGAATTGGCACAGCGAAGTCTATAGTTTTAAAGCAATTTCAGGTTATCGTTTAGAATTATCTAAAGATTTCTATTCCGTTGTTTTAACAGTTAAGAAAGGCGATAATGAAATGGAAACAACTTTAATTAATTATGATTTAGAAGGAAATATAATTGATTCTAAATTAATTGCTTACGATGAAATTGCCGAAGGTTTATCAAGCTGCATTTCAATAATTGACTCCGATACTATAACTCAAAAATATAAATACTTTGCAAGCGAATTCAATATACCAGTTACTGATATTACCGTTTTTAATATCGATTCAAATGGAAAATTCAATAAATTAAGTCGGAATAGTGATACAATTTTAGATTTTATAGCAAAAGAGTTAAAAATTGAAACTTCAAAACGTATTCAAAAATTAGAGACATTTAAAAAACTGCCGAATGATAACGAGGTAATTGTTTTAATTCCAGAAATTGTAGAAGAAGGTGAAGAATTTTTCGTTCTGAATACGCATATTGTCATTTACAATATTGAATTTGGAAAAATTACGCATCGCTATTTCGAAAGCTCAAAAACTAACGATTGGCTTTCTGATGCGATTCGTTTAGACAAAATAGAAATTGACACAGCACCTTATTTGGTCAATGAACAAACTAGAGCTTTTGGTGTAAGAGTTCATTATTTTGGTTCGTCTAGAGTTAATCCATATTACAATCAAACGCTTTCGTTATTTGTAAAAGGAAATGATGAACTAAAAAATATTTTACATAATTTTAGTGTAGAAGAAAATACTGGCGAATGGAATGGAGCTTGTGAAGGCGAATTTCATGATGATAAAAAGAAACTTATACCAAGTGATGATAAAACAAATGGTTATTTCGATTTTATTGTAAAAAATACCATTACAGAAACCACCAATTTTGAAACTGAAATAGGTGACTGCGATTACAATGAAAAAATTACAAGAGAAACTACTATTTTAAAGTTTGATGGTAATCAATATAAATAGAGTAGTTGTTAGCTTGTTTTTGAGATTTTACTTACCGATACAGAAATTAACATTATCAGTATTTACTATATGTCGCGAATGGAGGTACAAGCGAGGTACAAAATTGAAAATCGACTGCTAATTTTTGTTTTCCAATTTTTTTGTAAATATAGCAAAATTTTCATCATTGGTTATTTCTCTAATATTTTCTCTTAATTTGTTTTTTTATAACTCCAAACTGCTAATCCATTTATAGTAATAGCAAATATTGCTATCACAGATAAATTTAATAAGACTTCATGTAAACCTGCTCCTTTAAGCAGAACCATTCGAATAAATTCAACAAAATAACGAATTGGATTAAAGAGTGTTATGTTTTGAGCCCATTTAGGCATACTTTCAATTGGTGTAAATAAACCACTCATTAAAATAAAAACCACCATAAAAAACCATGCGATAAACATAGCTTGTTGTTGTGTTTCGGTGTGGTTAGAAATGAATAATCCAATTCCTAAAATGAGTAATAAATAAATTGAAGTAAAAAGGTAAACTAAAAATATATTTCCTAACATTGGAACATTAAAAACCAATTTTGCGATTAATAACCCAATGGTTAAAATAACCAATCCTAATACCCAAAAAGGAAATAATTTGCCAATTATAAATTGATGTTTTTTTATTGGCGTTACATTTATTTGTTCTAAAGTTCCTATTTCTTTTTCTCTTACAATATTCATTGAAGAAAGGAATAAAGTAAGCATGGTAACTAATAACACTAAAATACCTGGAACCATAAAAGTCTTGTAATTTAGAGTATTATTATACCAAAACGATGGAATCATTTCAATTCTGCTTAAATTTTGTTGGCTAGATAGGTTTTTATTTTTAAGCGTTATATTCTGATTGAATTGTTGCACAATTTGAGCAATATATACATTTTGTACACCTGCCGTTGCTCCATCAATCGCATTTATGAGAACTTGTATTGACGTTTTATTTTCGTTTGTTAACTGTTTTTCAAATTGCTGAGGAATTTCAATAACTGCATCTGTCTTTCCTTTTTTTACATATTCAATTCCTTCATTTGAACTATTTAAAAGTTTCGTTTCAGCAAAATAAGAATTCATTTGAAACTTTTCTATTAATGCTCTCGATTGCACGGAATGACTATTATCTACAATGGCAACTTTAATGTTTTTAACATCAAATGTAGCTGCATTGGATAATACCAAAAGTTGAAAAATTGGTAAAATGAAAATTAAACGAAGCATACCTTTATCTCTAAAAATCTGCTTGAATTCTTTTTGTACTATGTATAAAATAATTTTCATTTTATTCTAATCTCGTTTTGTATTTTTTTATACTTAAACCAATGAAAACTGATGTCATAACTACTAAAATCATCGTTTCTTTAGCAATATATTGTAAGCCAACTCCTTTTAACATAATCGATTTCACTATAATAATAAACCATTTTGCAGGAATAATATTACTCATAACTTGCATGGGTAAAGGCATTGAGGCAATAGGAAATATAAAGCCAGAAAGAATGATAACAGGAAGCATTAAACCCATTAAAGAAATCATCATGGCAGTTTGTTGCGTTTTAGAGATAGTGGAAATAAAAATACCTAGTGAAAGTGCTGTTACAATAAATAAAATACTTTCAAAAGCTAATAAAAGGAGACTACCATTTATAGGCATTCCAAAAATAAAATAGCCCATACTCACAATTACAACAGCATTTATTATTGATAAAAACACATAAGGAAAAACCTTTCCTACAATTACTTGGAATGGTTTTAAAGGCGAAACCAATAATACTTCCATAGTACCTAATTCTTTTTCTCTAGTTATGGAAATTGAAGTCATCATTGCTGAAACCAACATCAAAATTACCGTCATAACTCCAGGAACAAAATTGAAAACACTCTTTAATTCTGGGTTGTACAACATTCGGGTTTGAATATTTATCCCAATATTGTTAGCACTAGAATTTTGATTTTGATAATTTAATAAAATGGATTGTGTATAATTAGCGATTGTATTGGCAATATTAGGTTCAGTAGCATCTGTAATTACTTGTATTGTCGCTTTATTTTCGGTATGAAGTTTTTTTGAAAAATCTTTCTCAAAAAGTAACACGGCTTTTATTTTTCCTTTTTTAAATTCAGATGCGATTGCTTTCTCGTTTGTTATTTCAGTTTCAATATTAAAATATTCTGAAGCTTTTAATTTTTGAATAATTTTTTTAGATTCTGAATCTTTCGCATAATCTAAAATGGCTACTTCTACATTATTTATTTCATTTGTAATGGCAAATCCAAATAATAAAATTTGTGCAATAGGCATTCCAAAGAGAATAAAAAGTGAGCGTTTATCTCTAAAAATGTGAAAGAATTCTTTTTTTACAAAACCTCTAAATCGTTTCATTACTATTTAATTATTCTATGTTACGAGCCAACTTTAAAAACACTTCATTCATAGATTCAACACCAAATTGTTTTTTCAAATTCTTTGGCGAATCTAAAGCTTCAATAACACCTTCAACCATTATCGAAACGCGATTACAATATTCGGCTTCATCCATGTAATGTGTGGTGACAAAAATGGTTGTTCCTTTATGAGCTTCGGCATAAATTAATTCCCAAAATTGTCTCCTCGTAATTGGATCAACGCCTCCTGTTGGCTCGTCCAAAAAAACAATTTTAGGTTCGTGTAATAGTGCAACCGAAAACGCTAATTTCTGTTTCCAACCCAAAGGCAAATCGCCAACTTTAGTTTTTGTGATATTTCCCAATTGGAGATTATCAATTAAAGTTTCTGTTTTGGATTTAATTTGATTTTTTGATAAACCATAAATACCACCAAAAAATGTAATGTTTTCTTGTACCGTTAAATCGTCATAAAGAGAAAATTTCTGACTCATATAACCAATACTTTTTTTAACCAATTCACTTTGTGATTGAACATTATAACCTGCAACAATTGCGTTACCACTTGTAGGATTTGAAATACCAATAAGCATTTTCATAGCAGTAGTTTTTCCTGCACCGTTTGCACCTAAAAAGCCAAATATTTCACCTTTATTTACGTGAAAAGAAATACTTTTTACAGCTGTAAAATCGCCAAACTTTTTGGTTAGGCTTTCTACTTCTATGATTTTTTGTTGGTTCATTGCCTGTTCGTTTTATAAATCCATAAAAACATCTTCAATAGTGGTTTTTGCTTTTTGAATTGTAATATTTTGATGTCCTTTTTCGGTTAAATAACTCATTAAGTTTTCAATTTGAAATAAATCACTTTTATCAATATAATGAACAAACTCACCAAAAGCATACACACTATAACTTGAAGGAAACGCTTTTAAATCTTCAATTGATTGATACATCGTATCTGATTTTACTTCGTAAATTGCTTTTTCATACGAATTTACAATGTTTTCAGGCGAATCTATTTTTAATATTTTTCCTTCTTGAATTAAAGCAATTCTATCGCACAAAGCTGCTTCATCCATATACGGAGTTGATACTAAAATTGTAATGCCTTTTTGTTTTAATCGCTTGAGCATTTCCCAAAATTCCTTTCTTGAAACAGGATCAACTCCAGTTGTAGGTTCGTCTAAAAACAAAACTTTAGGTTTATGAATCAAGGCACAGCATAATGCCAATTTTTGTTTCATTCCGCCTGATAATGCTCCTGCTCTTCTATTTTTAAAAGGTTCAATTTGAACGTAAATATCTTCTATTAAATCATAATTTTCTTCGATTGTTGTACCAAAAATAGTTGCAAAAAATTCTAAATTTTCTGCTATTGTTAAATCTTGATATAAAGAGAATTTACCTGGCATGTAACCTACAGAATTTCTAATTTCTTTCACATTTTTTAGAATGTCAAATTCAGCAACTTTTGCATTTCCTTCATTCGGAATAAGTAAAGTGGTAAGCAATCGGAAAAGAGTCGTTTTACCTGCTCCATCTGGACCAATTAATCCAAAGAGTTCGCCTTCATTTACTTCAAAACTAATGTTTTGTAGTGCCTGAACATTTTTATAACTTTTGGATATATTTTGAACCGAAATACTCATAAATTATTTTATCAATAAAAAATTACTTTTTTCATGTGCATCAACCCAATGCTTTACATTTACAGGAATATTGTAATAATCGCCTGATTGTAATGGTATCGAAATTCCATTTTCATCATTATAAGTAGCATTTCCATTTACACATACTAACAAAGCGGGAACTTTTGTGATGTGTTCTTTTAACTGCTCATTTTTAGCAATTTGTAAAGCAATTACTTTAGCATCAGTTGGTTGAAATAAAAGATGTGTTTGCACAGCTTTTTGTTCTGTATGTAAGCTTTTTAAGTTCATGGTTGTTGATTTTGAATTTGTTTTTGTTGATTTACATCCAATTGCAATAGACAACATTGCGATAAATACTATTTTTTTCATCTTAATCTATTTAGTTATTAAGCCAAACTTCCGCTGGCATTCCTATTTTTAAATTTCCGTCGTTTTTTACTTTTACTTTTACAGCGTAAACCAAATTAGTTCTTTCTTCTTTAGTTTGAATTACTTTTGGTGTAAACTCCGCTTGCGAACTTATCCAAGAGATTGTTCCGTTGTAGGATTTTGTGCTATCATTAGAATCAATGACAACTTTTACGTGCTGTCCAATTTTTATTTGCGGCAACTGTGTTTCTGAAAAATACACACGAAGCTCCATTTCATTAAGATTAGCAATTTTATAAAGTGGTTTTCCAAAAGCAGTAATCTCTGAAGTTTCGGCATATTTTGTTAAAACCGTTCCATCAATAGGATTAATAACTTGCGATTTTTTTATTTGGTCTTCCAATTTTGCAATTTGAACTTCAATTGATTTTACTTCATTTAAAATAGGTGCATTTTGAGTTTGAACACTATTAATTTGCTTGATTATTACATTAACTTTTCCTTCAATTTCATCAACTTGTCTTTTTGTTGCGGCATTTTCGTTGAACATGTTTAGAATTCTATTTTGTTCAATTTTAGCTGTTTTTAATTGTTCGTTTAAAACAGAGATTTGCGATAAAACAGAAGCTGATTTAGATTGAACAGTTGCTATTGAAGCTTTAAGTTGTTCTTTATTAAAATGCAATTGAAGCGTATCGATTAAGGCAACAATTTCTCCTTTTTTGATTTCATTACCTTCTTCAATATTCAAAAACTCAATTTTACCGTTTGTTTCAGAGGAAACAGTAACTTCTGTAGTTTCAAAATTTCCGTAAGCATCGGCATTTTCGCTGTTTTTATTACAACTTGACAATACTATTGAAACAAGAATTATTTTTATGAATGTTTTCATTTTATGTCGATTTAATTTCCTTTTATGATTTGATAATTTGCTTTTGCCAATTCTAATTGAACTTTATGTGTTTGCTCGTTAATTTTAGTTTCAAAAAGTTGAGTAACTTCATTCAAATAATCTGAAGAAGTAATAACGCCATTTTTCATTTGTGCTTCAGCTGAACGAACAATTTTTTCTCGTAATTGAATTATTTCAGCATCACTGATTATTTGTTGCTCAATACGCTCCATTTCAAAATTAATTTCTTGTAATTGGCTGTTGAGATTTACTTCAAAAGTTTCTTTTTCAGTTTCAATAAGTTGTTTTGAAATCTCTAATGCCTCTTTTTCTTTTTTGGTTTTATTCCAATCGAATAATGTCCAGTTCAATCGAATTCCAGCCATATAAAAAGTTTCAAATGAATTATTCAACATATTTAAAGCAGGATTTCCATAACCGCCTTGTGCAAAAGCATTTACTTTTGGATAATTACTTTTAGAAATAAGGCTTTTATTCGCATCTATTTGTTGATTTTGCAATTCAAATAATTTGTATTCTGGACGACTACCTTCTTGACTTATAATTGATTTTTCTACTACTAATACAGTATCTTCATTAAAGTTTGAATCAGTTAATTTATTTAGATAATTGAAGAGTTTTAATTTTTCGTATCGAATATCGTTAGATTGCTGATTAATTTTAATAATCTCAGCTTTAATTACTTGTTCAGAAGAAGGCAAAACGGCACCAAACTTAACAGCCGCTTGAATTTCTTTAATTTTCTCGAGAAGTAATACTTTTTTTGCCGTTACTAATTCTTGTTTTTTCTGTAACAATAAGATTCCAAAATAATACTGATTTACAATACTTTTCAATTGATATAATGTAACTTTTACCTGTTGCTGTTGTGTTTTGGTTTGTACTGTTTTTAAATTAGTTTGCGCTTCAATAATATTTCCGTTATAAATAAGTTGGTTCACATCTAAAGTTGCACGATATTGATCTTTGTTTAGCGGTTCAATTGTAGCATTTGGCAATGAAAAAGGAACTTGAGTAACTTCCGATTGATAAGTTGCTTGAGCGTTTAATGAAACTTTTGGTAATTTATCTTTATTAAAAGCTTCTGTTTGAACTTCAAGCTGATTTGCTAAAATTGAATTTTGTTTCGCTAATGGATAATTAGTTTCCACCAATTGATAACATTTTTCTAATGTCAACTGCTCTTGAGCAGTAACTATTTGGAAAAGAAAAAAACTTATTATTACTATTTTATACTTCATCATTTTTAATTGCCATTATAATATGATTGCTTATATGCTTTTTACGTTCAATCATTAAAGATTTAAACTCTTCTTCTGTTAACTGTAACATGCCTTTTACTAAACCTTGTGCTGCAAATGAGAAAATTGTCATGGAGAAAATATCTAATAACAATTGTTTAGGATTGATTGGTTTTATTATTCCTAGTTCAATCTCTTTTTCAATTTGAGCGATAAGCTTTATGGGATTTGGTCGGTTTTCGACATTTAAAAACTTAGACACAAATTCACTATTATTATTCATTTCCTGAACAATGAATTGTGGTAAAAATGGATATTCAAGTACAAAATTGATGTAGCTTTGAGTAAACTTCTCAATCTTAACAAAAACAGAATCTTCAGAATTAAAAATTAAATTAATTTGAGGAGCTAATTTTCCAAATGCATTTAAGAACACAGCTTCAAATAGTTTTTCTTTACTTCGAAAGAAATAATGAAGCATGGCTTTGTTTATTTCTGCCTCATCAGCTATTTCTTGCATTCTGGCTCCACTAAACCCTTTTCTTTGAAAAACTTTGAAAGCGGCTTCGAATATTTTTTCTTCAGTTGACATAAATTAACTTTTTAGATTAACCAAATGGTTAACAAAGATAAAAACTTTATTTTTAAATACATTATGTATTAATTAATTCTTTGAAAAAATACTTATAACATCTATATAAACTTCTTTTCCCTCATATTAATTCGACTAATTTATGAATGATAAAGGTGTGATTTATTATTAAATAATTTATATTATAATATAAAATTTGATTTATTTTAGTAATTTTACATATTATAATATAAATTTTATGTTAGATTTTATAACTATTAAAGAAGTAAAAGCTAATTTAGGCGTTTGGTGTAAACAATTAAGAAAATCTCAAAAACTTACACAAAAACAATTAGCTGATGAATTAGCACTTTCTCCATTAACTATTTCTAAACTTGAAAATGGTGAAAACCCTACAATTGAAACACTTTTAAAAGTATTGCAATATTTTAATGAAATGCAAGCCTTTAATCAATACGTTGTTCGAGAAATAGAGAAAATAGATAACAATAAATCGTTATACTAATCATGGCAAAAAATCAAATAATTTCAGTTTATTTTAATGGTTATGAAATAGGAAAAGTGGGCTATGATGAAAATCAGCGTAAATCATCTTTTCAATATAATCCAGAATTTTTAAAAGAGAATAAGTATAAAAACTTATTTCCATATATTCTTAGAAGGGTTGAAAATGTTCAAGTTTTTTCTGAATTTGAGGGAGAAACTTACAGAAGATTACCACCTATGATTGCCGATTCTTTACCTGATATGTTTGGTAATATTGTTTTTAAAGAATGGCTAGAAGCTAATCATCAAGAGTTTAGTGCTATCACACCTTTAGAACAATTATCTTATGTTGGGAACAGAGGAATGGGAGCATTAGAGTTTGTTCCAAATAAAAAGTTACCATTAAATACAACAATTAATGTTGAACAAATCACAGAAGTTGTAAAAAAAGTAATTGATTTAAAAACTTCAATTTCTGAAAAAGGTTTGAGCGATAAAGCTTTATTAACCATTTTTAAAATTGGTACATCTGCTGGTGGAGCTAGACCTAAAATAGTAGTTTCAGAACACAAAGAAACAGGTAAATTAATTCCAGGTGATTTAGAATATTCCGATGACTTTAACCATTATTTAGTAAAGTTATCTGTTGATGAAAATCAGGGGTATTCTAAAGAAAAAATAGAATTTATTTATTATCAATTAGCTATTGATGTAGGAATTGAAATGATGCCATCTAAATTAATTGATAATAAGCACTTTGCTACTTTACGGTATGATAGAATAGAAGGTGTGAAGCAGCACATTTTAACAGCTTCAGGAATGACAGGTTGGGATTTTAAAAAACCTGAAAATTCTAGCTATGAAAACCTCTTTAAATTAGCAGTAGATTTAAAATTGCCTCACAAAGATATTCAGCAGCTTTTCAAGCGAATGGTATTTAATTTGGTTTTTGCAAACATAGACGATCATTTAAAGAATTTCTCTTTTATTTATGATGATAATCAAGATAAATGGAATTTAGCTCCTGCATACGATTTAACCTACCCATTAGATGCATTGCTTAACTTTACTAAAGTTTCCAGAGCTTTATCTATAAATAGTAAACGTACTGGTATTACTAGAAATGATATATTAGGTATTGCAGATAGTTTTACCATTAAAAATGCTAATGGCATTATTGATGAAGTTGTTGCGAAAACCCAATCTTTTGAAGAATTAGCAATCAAAAATGCAATTCCATCTAAGGTAATTGAGAAAATTAAATCTGAATTTCGATTTTTTAGGACTCAATGAGGAAAACCTCAAGAATCTTTTTTGTAAAAAAATTAAATTGCAATTGTTTCAAAATTTCTAAGTATTTCTACGTAGAAAATTACGTATAAATTCGTATTGTAAAGCCGACAAAAAATCGGTATGTTTGAAATAAAATATATCATTCAAGAATAATGGCAAAAACCGATAACTCAACTTTTGAGCAAAAACTCTTTAAATCAGCCGATAAACTTCGTAAAAACATAGATGCAGCCGAATATAAACACGTAGTATTAGGGTTAATCTTTTTAAAATACATCTCAGAATCCTTTTCAGAAAAATACCATGAACTGGAAAAAGACGAGTATTCCGACCCTGAAGACAGAGACGAATACATCGCAGCCAATATATTCTTTGTGCCTAAAGAAGCACGTTGGAGCCATATTCACGCTAATGCAAAACTACCAACCATTGGTCAAACCATAGACCAAGCCATGGAAGCTATTGAGCGTGAAAACAAAGAACTAAAAAATGTATTACCGCAAGTATATGGTAAAGCCAATTTAGATAAAACCTCATTAGGTGAATTAATCGACTTAATTTCGAATACCGACTTACAAGCGGAAAATGAAAATTCTAAAGATTTGTTTGGTCGTGTGTATGAATATTTCCTAGGAGAATTTGCCAATGCCGAAGGTAAAAAAGGAGGACAATTCTATACCCCAAAAGCCATAGTAAAACTAATGGTAGAAATGATAGAACCTTACAAAGGGCGTGTGTACGACCCAGCAAGTGGTTCTGGTGGTATGTTTGTAATGAGTGAAAAATTTGTAACCGAACACCAAGGTAACATAAAAGATATTACCGTGTACGGACAAGAAAGCAACCACACCACGTGGAAACTCTCTAAAATGAACCTTGCCATACGTAACATTAACAGCAAGTTTGTGGTATGGAATAACGAAGGAACCTTTTTAAAAGATGCACATCCCGATTTAAAAGCCGATTACATTTTAGCCAATCCACCATTCAACCAGTCCGATTGGGGAATAGATATTTTACAAGAAGACGGCCGTTGGAAATACGGTACACCACCCAACGGAAATGCCAATTACGGGTGGATGCAACATATGCTATACCACTTATCACCGCGTGGTGTAATGGCAACCGTGTTATCTAATGGGTCTTTAAGTTCTAATACGTCTGGTGAAGGCGACATCCGTAAAAATTTGGTCGATAAGGATTTGGTAGAGTGTATTGTGGCTTTACCAAAACAATTATTTTACAATACAGGTATTCCAGCCTGTATTTGGTTTTTACGCAGAGAAAAAAGTAATACAAGCAAAGAAGTCTTATTTATAGATGCTTCTGAAATGGGCTATATGAAATCCCGAGTACACCGTGACTTCACCGAAGAAGACATCGCCAAAATACGAGACACCTACCTAAACTGGCGTAAGCAAAACCAAACCGTCACTTCGAGTGATTCGCGAGGTACAAGCGAATTGTATCGAGAAGCGAGTGATTCCGCGAATGCGGAATTGTATCGAGATGTAAAAGGCTTCTGCAAATCTGCAACACTAGAAGCCATACAAAAACACAGTTACGTCCTTACACCTGGGCGTTATGTAGGCATACCAGACGAAGAAGATGACGGCATCCCATTTGAAGATAAAATGGCAGACTTAACCGCTACTTTAAAAGAGCAAATGGACAAAGAGCAGGAATTGAATAAAGAAATTGCTACGCAACTAGCTAAAATTGGATTGCGTTTATGAGTAGTGTAAATAACATACCTGATAGTTGGCAAGAAACTACTTTGGGTGAGGTTTGTAAGCCAAAAGGTGGTAAAAGATTACCCAAAGGTGAAACTCTAATTTCTGAAAGAACCAATCATCCATATATTAGAATTACTGATTTTGAGGGTAATTCAATTAATAAAAATAATTTGCAGTATGTTCCCGATGAAACTTTTAAAAAAATATCAAGATATATTGTTAATGAAGGTGATGTAATAATTTCAATTGTTGGTACAATCGGTTTGGTTGCTTTAATTGATGATGAGTTAGATAATGCTAGTTTAACTGAAAATTGCGTAAAGCTTACGAAACTTGAAAGTATTCACAATGTTTTTCTGTACTATTATTTAATATCAAAATATGGTCAATATGAAATTGATATAAATACAGTTGGTGCTGTTCAAAAAAAATTACCGATTTATGGAGTTGAAAATATCAACTTATTTTTACCACCACTATCAGAACAAAAAGCCATAGCCAATATTCTTACCGCTTTTGATGATAAAATAGAATTGTTACAAGCCCAAAACAAAACCCTCGAAGAACTCGCACAAACTATTTTTAAAGAATGGTTTGGTAAATACCAAATTGGCGATGAACTGCCTGATGGGTGGAGAATTACTCAATTAAGAGAACTGGCAAAAAAAATCTCAAAAGGAACTACACCAAGAAAAAAAGATGTTGAAGGACTGGATGGGATAATATCATTTCTCAAAGTAAGGGACATTTCGGATGGAGGTCTAATAAATAAGGATAGCCTAGAATTAATACCGAAGGAAGTTCATAATAAACAATTAAAAAGGTCTATTTTAAAACATAACGATATACTATTCTCAATCGCAGGTACAATTGGAAGAGTTGCTATTGTTGATAATGAATTAGAAAATTCTAATTGTAATCAAGCGCTTGCTTTTATTAGATTAAACGAGGTAGGAAAGTTTAAGGAATATGTTCATCTATGGCTTAAAAGCAACGATGTTCAGAATGAAATAACCAATAGTATTGTACAAGGTGTTCAAGCTAATGTGAGTTTAACTGTATTAGGTGATTTAAAAATAACTATCCCAGATGAAAGTAAGTTAAAAGAATGGAAATCATTAATATCACCCATTTACTCAAAACTGGATAATAATAATTCTCAAATTCAAACCCTCAAACAAACTAGAGATACTTTGTTACCAAAATTAATGAGTGGTGAGGTGAGGGTAAATGAATTTAAAATTTAAGAAATGAAAAACGTACAAAAGCCAGAAAAAATACATTTAGGACGTTTAATTACAGAAATAGGAAAAGGTAGATTTGTAATTCCTGACTTTCAGCGTGAATTTGACTGGCAACCATGGGACGTAAGAGATCTTTTAAAATCTATTTTCATGGATTATTATATTGGTACTCTTTTGCTATGGGAAGGTAATAAAGAGAATTATAACAAACTAGGATGTGCAAATTTATATGCTTTTAAAAAAGAAGCTGACCCAGAATACATTGTATTAGATGGCCAACAACGCTTATCGGCATTACATTATGCATTTTTTCAACCTAATGTTAATTTTAGAAATCGCAAAAACCGAATCTATTATTTTATTCTTTTAAATGAATTATTAGATGAAAACTACGATGAGGCTTTTACTTATAATACTGCAACAAAATATTATGATGATTTATTAAAAGATAAAAACATACAATATGAAGAACATATATTTCCTGTTGGCATTATGCAACATGGTTCATGGGAAATTGAAGATTGGATAAAAGGTTATAAAAATTATTGGGCAGAAAAGGCAGAATCTGAAGTAGAGGAACAAAAGAAGAAAGAATATCTAGCTTTTTCAAAAAACGCCATGAAGTTGAAGGTAATATTTGAAGACTTACTCAACGAATATCAAATTAGCTATATTTCACTTGCAAAACAATTAGAGTTAAACAAAGTTTGCGATATATTTACACATATTAATTCTAAAGGAAAACCATTAGATACCTTTGATTTACTAAATTCTATTACCCGTAAAGAAGATATTTATTTAAAAGACATGTATCGTGATGCATCTAAAGTTTTAGATGATTTAACCTTTCCAGGTTTTGAAATGAAATCACATATTTTGATGGTTATGTCTATCATTAAACAAAATTACTGTAGCCCAAAGTATTTGTATTATCTTGTTCCTAACGAGAAAAAGAAAATTAAGAATAGTGAAGGAAAGTTTGAATACCAAACATTAATTGCTAATAAAGATGAATTCAACAAATTATGGGATTCCTCTGTATCAATAATTAATAGAACACTTAATACTTTAAAAAATCAACGTGAATTTGGTGCAATAAGTAAACGCTTTTTACCTTACCCATCTATTGTTCCCATTCTGTCTTCTATAAAATATTATGTTGAAAATTCAGATTTTAAAAACAAGGCAGATATTTCTAATAAAATAAAAAAATGGTATTGGTCTTCTATTTTTTTAAATAGGTACTCAAGTTCAGTAGAAACAACAAGTACAAAAGATTATTTAGATTTAATAAAATGGTTTAACAACGACAGTTTAGAAATTGATTGTGTTTCAGAATTTATTGGGGTTTATAAATCCTTAGATTTACACAAAGAAACTAATAGTGGCTCAGCAATTTATAAAGCAATTTTTAATTTATTTATAATTAATGGAGCTAGAGATTGGGATACTTCAGAATTGCCTGAATATGAAGAATTAGATGATCATCATATTGTGCCTAAAAGTTGGGGTAAAAAAATGGGAATAAGTAAAGAAATTAATACCATTTTAAACAGAGCACCTTTATCAGGAAACACAAATAGAAACATTATTAAAGACACTTTACCAAACGTATATATTAAAAATATGTTTGAACATAATGATAAAGAAACTGTATATAAAGTATTAAAATCACATCTTATCAGTCGAAAAGCAGTCGATATTTTATTAAGAGAAAATTTTACTGTAGATGATTTTAACGATTTTATAAATGAACGTAAAGAAACGATACTTAATGTTATTTTTAAAACAGTTATTGATGACTCGGTAGAATTACCAGAAGAATTAGACAAATTAAATAAGGCAATTGAACAAATTGAATTACAATTAAGAAGTTTAATATTAAAACAATTAAACCTTATTTCAAGAAATGATATAAAGGAAGTATTACCTTCTAATATCTATGATAACTTTAGTCAAAAAGTAAATAGAGAAAGAAAACGCAATCCATCTTTAGTAAATGATAATATTGAAATGGCCAGTTATTGGATGCAATTTTCAGACTTGCAAGAGCTATTACAAATTATTACAGCTAAAACACATTGGTCAACTTTTGAAAATATCTTTGGTTCTAAAGAAAAATTAACTACTGAATTTAATGACATGGCTAATCTTAGAAATTCATTAAGACATTCACGAGAAATTGACATTATTGTTAAAATGAAAGGAGAAGCTTCGATACTTTGGCTAAAACAACAAATGAAATTGTAAATATGCTATCAGAAAACACCATAGAGCAATCATTGATAGAGCAATTAATAAATCAAGGCTATACCTATTTTTATGGTCCTGATATTGCTCCGTATAGTGATAATCCAAAACGAGAGAGTTTTAATTCTGTATTATTAGAAAGTCAGTTTAAGGAGTCACTTAAAAAACTAAACCCTACTTTACCAGAATCTGCTCGTGTGGAAGCGTTCCATAAAGTAATGAGTGGTGAGGTTAGGGTGCAACTGTAAAAATAAGATATAAAAACTTAAAAAAAACATCTAATAACTACATTTTTGTAAAAATAAGCTATTTTTTAAACACTTATTTGTACATTTGGATAACAATAAGTATAAAATATGAGTTTCGATACCGTTATTCCAACAGCTAAACGTATAGAGCGTTTGCAATATGAAAATCCTTGGTGGGCTACAGGCAGTGTGCAGCAAACGTATCAGGATATGTCTAAACGGCTGTATTTTAATTTATTCTATCCTTTTGTAAAAGAAACAGATGTTAAACGTGCCGTGGTACTCATGGGTCCACGTCGTGTAGGCAAAACAGTAATGATGTATCATGCCATTCAGGAATTAATAAAAGAAAATATTTCACCTCAAAAAATATTTTTTATAGGTATAGATAATCCCATTTATATGCACCTTAGTTTAGAAGATATTTTACTCTTGAGTAAAGAAGCTGTGCAATTAAATACGCTAGAGGGTTGTTATGTTTTTTTCGACGAAATACAATACCTTAAAGATTGGGAACGTCATCTTAAAGTTTTGGTCGATTTATATCCTAAAACAAAGTTTGTGGTATCAGGTTCGGCAGCTGCAGCTTTACGTTTACAAAGTTCTGAAAGTGGTGCAGGTCGTTTTACCGATTTTATGTTGCCACCGCTTACTTTTCACGAATACATTCATTTAAAAGGATTAAATCATTTAGTACAACCCAAAACCATTATTTACAACGAAAAAGAAATCCCTTTTTTTACAACACACGATAACAAAGCATTTAACAAAGAATTTTTTCATTACCTCAACTTTGGTGGTTATCCAGAGGTGGTTTTGTCTGAAAAAATACAAAGCGACATGGGGCGTTATGTAAAAAATGATATTGTAGACAAAGTATTACTAAGAGATTTACCTAGTTTATACGGTATTAAAGATGTACAAGAACTAAACAGTTTTTTTACTTATTTAGCCTATAATACGGGAAACGAATTTTCTTTCGAAAAATTAGGTAAAGACAGCGGTATTGCAAAAGAAATTATTAAAAAGTATTTAGAATATCTAGAAGCAGCTTTTTTAATTAAAGTAATTCATAAAATTGATGACAATGCTAAAAAGTTTAAAAGAATAACAAGTTTTAAAGTCTATTTAACAAATCCGTCTTTACGAACTGCCTTATTTTCTCCTATTGTTGAAACCGATAAAGAAACAGGAAATATGGTAGAAACGGCTATTTTTTCACAGTGGATGCATCGCGAAAATCTCGATTTGAAATATGCACGTTGGAAAATGGGACGTTCAGAAGGTGAAGTAGATATTGTATTGCTTGATAATAAATTATTTAAACCGCAATGGTGTGTGGAAATAAAATGGAGTAATCGTTATTTTGAAAAACCACAAGAGTTAAACAGCTTAACTTATTTTTGTAAGCAAAATAATTTTAAAGCTTCACTGGTAACAACTATAGATGTTCTAGATAATAAAACAATAGATGAGATTAATATATCGTATGTTCCAGCAGCTGTATATGCATATAACATTGGGGTAAATACACTAGAAATAAAATCAAATTGGTAAACAATGCTATCAGAAAACACCATAGAACTTTCTTTAATAGACCAATTAGTAAGTCAAGGTTATACATATTTTAATGGTACAGATATTTCACCTATTGGAGATAATCCAAAACGAGAGAGTTTTAATTCTGTATTATTAGAAAGTCAGTTTAAGGAGTCACTTAAAAAACTAAACCCTACTTTACCAGAATCTGCTCGTGTGGAAGCCTACCAAAAGGTAATTAATCTAGGTACAGAAGACATTATGGAAAACAACGAACGTTTCCATACCTTGCTAACAAATGGCGTTACTGTAGAATACACCAAAGAAGGCAGAACCAAAGGGATTAATGTAAAGTTGCTTGATGTGCAAAACCCAGAGAATAATAACTTTTGCGTAGTCAATCAATTAGTCGTTAAAGAAAACAACAACGAGAAACGTTTTGATGTAGTGATTTATATCAATGGGTTACCATTGGTGTTTATAGAACTTAAAAGTGCCACAAGCGAAAAAGCAACCCTACGTAGAGCCTACGACCAAATACAGAATTACAAAAAAGCAGTACCAAGCATTTTTTATTACAATGCCATTTGTGTAATTAGTGATGGTATAGATGCGGCAACCTCTAGTGTGTCTGCACCATTTTCACGTTTCCTTGCTTGGAAAGCACCAAAAGAAGAGCCAAACGAGGTAAGAACCCAATTGCAAATTCTTACCGAGTATATGTTGAACATAAAAACATTAGTAGAACTAATACGCTACTGTACGGTATTTGAAAAAGAGGAAAAGAAAAATGAAGAGACAGGTATTGTATCCCAAATAAAAATTAAAAAAGTAGCGGCTTATCATCAATATTACGCTGTTCAAAAAGCAGTTGCGCAAACCTTACGAGCAACTCATTCTGAAGAAGGAGACCGCAAAGTAGGTGTCGTTTGGCATACACAGGGTTCAGGTAAATCCTTGTCTATGGTGTTTTATAGCGGACAAATTATTACGCATCCGCAAATGGAAAACCCTACCATTGTCATATTAACAGACCGTAACGATTTAGACGACCAACTGTTTGGTACGTTTGGGAATTGTATTGGCTTATTAAGGCAAACACCTGTACAAGCCGATAGTAGAGAACACATCAAACAATTATTAAAAGTCTCTGGTGGTGGCGTGATATTTACCACCATTCAAAAATTTGCACCAGCAGAAGGTAACGTGTACGAAACCTTATCCGATAGAACAAATATCGTGGTTGTGGCAGACGAAGCACATCGTAGTCAATATGGCTTCTCTGGTCGTGTCGTTGAAACCGAAGAAGGATCAGAAATAAGATACGGTAACGCTAAATATTTACGCGATGCCTTACCCAATGCTTCTTATATAGGCTTTACAGGTACACCTATCGAAAAAGAGGACAAATCCACACCACAAGTTTTTGGAGATTATATAGATGTATATGATATTAAACAAGCGGTAGATGATGGTGCAACAGTACCTATAAGTTATGAATCCCGTTTAATTAAAATTAAACTAGACGAGGAAACAACTAAAGAGTTAGATGATGAAATAAACGATATTGAAGGGGCAACCGAAGAGCAAATAGAAAAAGCCAAAAAGAAAACTGCTACTATTGATGCGGTAGTTGGGCATCCAGACCGATTGAAAGATGTGGCTAAAGATATAGTCACCCATTTTGAAGCACGACAAAAGGTATTTGAAGGTAAAGCAATGATTGTTGGGATGACCCGTAATATTTGTGTGCGTCTTTACAATGAAATTATAGCCTTAAAACCAGAATGGCATAATACCGATTTAGACAAAGGTGCAATCAAAGTCATAATGACAAGTTCTACTGACGATCCAGCATTGTTTCAACCGCACCATACCACTAAAAATCAAAGAAAAGATTTAGCAACCCGTATGAAAGACCCTAACGACGAACTTAAATTGGTTATTGTTCGCGATATGTGGTTAACTGGTTTTGATGCACCAAGTATGCACACGTTGTATGTTGACAAGAAAATGCAAGGGGCAAATTTAATGCAAGCTATTGCAAGAGTAAATAGGGTTTATAAGGACAAACCAGGTGGTCTAGTGGTAGATTATATTGGTATTGGTCAAGACCTACGTAAAGCTATGGCAACCTATTTACAAAGTGGCGGAGAAGGTTCGCCTGTTGTAGATATAAAAGAAGCGATTGCAGGAATGAAAGAGAAATTTGAAATCGTAGAGCAAATGTTTAACGGTTTTGATTTTAAACAATATTTTAAAGTTGATACCGCACAAAAACTACAAGTGTTGTTAGGTGCGCAAAACTTCATTTTAGCAGACCAAAAACTAAAAGACCGCTTTTTAAAAGAAGTAACGCTATTATCAAAGTTATTCGCAATGTCAATACCAAGTCCAGATGCTGAAAAACTAAAGGATGGTGTCGCATTTTTTCAAGCTGTAAAAGCAAGGTTGAATAAGTTTTCTAGTAATGGTGTAAAATCAGATTACGAAGTAGAAACCGCTATCAAACAAATTGTTGATGATGCACTGTCTAGTGATGGTGTTATAGATGTATTTGAAGCAGCAGGAGTAAAAGCACCATCAGTAGGTATCTTATCAGATGAGTTTTTGTTGGAAGTAAAAAATATGCAACAAAAAAATATTGCATATGAATTACTTAAAAAACTTTTAAGTGATGAAGTAAGAATTAGAAAAACAAAGAATCTCTCACAAGGAAAGAAGTTTTCAGAAATGTTAGAATCGGTTGTAAAACGCTACCATAATAATCAAATAGATTCCGCTCAAGTACTAGCAGAACTATCAGAAATCGCAAAGGAAATGCGATTAGAAGATGCTAAATCAGATGAGTTAGGTTTAACACCAGAAGAATATGCTTTTTACAGCGTCTTAAAACAAAACGAATCAACCAATTTTCTAGAAGATGATAAAATGAAAGAGTTGATTCACACCATTGTGGATGTCATTAGAAAAAACGCTACGGTTGACTGGAGCAAACGAGATGACGTAAGAGCTAAATTAAGACTAACTGTAAAGAAAATACTAATGCGTTACGGTTATCCACCAGATGTAGCCAAAATGGAAGCTGACAGAGTGATTGCTCAAAGTGAAAATTTAGCTGATGTTTTTAGTAAAGAATAGTTTCTTTTAATTTATAGTTTAATTAAGTTAACCCTCTCATTTAAGCAAAATACGTTTTCATTTAATGTATATAAATAACTTGTCTAATAATATACAACTAGCTAGCTAATAAAGTGTTTTTTTCACGCAACTCATTCAAATACTTCGCTGCATGTTCAGGTGCTAAAGCTTCAGTAGCTAGAGTAGGAGGTACACCCACATAATCGGTAAAGACTTCTTGCATCACTTGTTCTACTAAAAGCTGGTTAGCGGCCGTAGTTACAATGCTATCATGTATGGTAAATAGCGGTACTTTAGGGTGTAACTTTCGCATCTTTTTTGCCACCACTTCAAGCATAATATAACTCTCAATTTCCTGTAGCAATAAGGGCAACAAATTAGATTGTTCTTTCTTAATGGCCTTTAAAACGGCATACACCTCAGGGAAGTGGTTTCGAAACAATCGTTTCGGGGCAGCTTCTTTTTGCCCTATAAATTGGTTCGGGGTAAACAATACTTGAAAAACAGCACTTTTCAATATTTTTCTATCGGTAACAGGTATCCCTTCGGCTTCAAATAAGGTTTGCAAGTATTCATACAACACACCTTTTTGTACCTTTTCTATGTACGCGTCAAACCTTGTATCTACTAGGGTTTTCTTAATTTCTAATAACATAAAGTAAGAAATACATTTATGTATAGCTAACAAATCTATATGCAATAGCGGAAATACTAATTGATTAGTAGAAGATGTATTAGAAATAAAAGAATGAAGTACTTTGGCTTTTTTGGGTTTTTTACATACAAATTCGCGCTCGTTTTTATTTTTTTTAGCTTTTTTTATTTTTTGGCTATCCCAAAACGACGGTTGTAATAACAAGCTAATCAAATACGGCTGACTATTTTTTAAATCAATCGAAACCAATGGTTCACCATTATAAGTTAAAAAATTGCGCAACACGCTTCGCATATTCGTCAAAACACTATGAAAGCGTTTACCATTCTCACTAATCAAACAACCATAAGAACCTTCTTGCAGGCGCAGCATACTCAACATCCCTTGTTGGTACTGCAAATCGGGTTGTTTGTATTGCTTCACATAATCTCCTTTTCTCCCTGTTACATCAATGGCTTGGTAGTCATATACCAATTTAAAATCCCATAGGGAAATATTGCCTTGTTTTAAAGCCAATTCTTCTTCTAAAAACGCCTGCGCCGCTTTAGCATCAATAGTCAAGCCATTAGCAAACCACTCTTCCAAAAAGCGGTAATGTTTAATAGTTTTTTGTTGTTTTCTATATTGAGCGTTCAAATGCTTTTGCATATGAAAAGTTGTCACTTCATAAATAGTGTAATGCTTTCCATAAGGCAATAAAAGTTTATAACCTTTACATTTAAAGTTAGAAACATAAACTTCATCACAAGCAAATAAACCGCTTTGCAAACCATAGTCGATATATTTTTTGTAATCAGTAAATACATCTTGTAAAGCACGGGCACTTATAGGCACAAAACCGTCAATTATAGTGAGTTGTTTATTATAAACGGGTAAGTTTACAATCAAATGAATAATGTAGAGTAATTTCTCTTTTTCAAACCCATTAAAAGGCACATGAGTTTGCAAATGTTGCCCTAAAGGCAAATCCTTCGGAATAAATAATTTCATACGAGGCTTAAATTAAAAGTTGTCTAACGTCGTGTAATAATACATTCAAAAATAATGCAAATTACCCTCAATGTCAGTTTAAGTTATTAACAATTAACTGTTCATATATCAGTGTGTTAGCTAACCAGTATAGTTTAAAAATAAAAGCGTGAATTAATGATAATTGATAATCCCTAATTCGTAATTGATAATTCATAATTCACAATCCCTAATTCATAATTCATAATCCCAAATCCATAATTCCTAATCAATAATTCATAATTCATAATCCATAATTCATAATTCATAATTCCTAATTCGTAATTGATAATTCGTAATTCATAAAAAAAATCCCCACTATCACTAGCAGGGATAAAACCTTATTATTTGAACACTTGTAAGATTTTTTTAAATCACTTCCACAATGTTTAAAACATTATAAGCACCATTGTTTAAGGCATACTGTACACCATTAACCTCCTGAAAAAACTCCACCAGCATAACCACAAAAGCAGTCCCACTTCCTGTAGGCACACCCGTAGGCGTTAGCGTAACAGCACTCACAGTACTATCAATAGGTAGATTAACCTCATTACTATAAGCAATGTCTGAGGCACCAGTGGAAAAATCCAAATTCACAAACCCACTTTGCAACCCAAAATGTGTAGCACCTTCTGGGTAACGAATTTGTTCGTTAGGTTTCAATGCCGTAATAGTAATTTCTCCAGTAGTAGGAGACACCGTAAAAGGAGCATAAAACACACTTTTAAAAGTCGCTCGATTATTAAAATCAAAACCTTTCAAAAGTTCCTTCCCAGTTGCAGTAGATAGTCCTTCTCCCACATTACGTTCGCCTCGTACAGAAACTAAATCCTGATTTTTAATATCTGACATCAGTTTCATCAAACGACTCGAAAGTTTACTGTCTTTTGCACGAAACACAAAACTACTCAAAGAATCGCGTAACAATTTGCCAGAGCTAGCACTTCTGCCAAATTCACTACCATTCTCACGAGTCCTCACAAAAGCAGGATCGTTCATAATTCGGTTTTTACTCACGCCACCTTTGGTGCGCACAAAGTACCCATCGGCACTCTTGTAAAAAGTAACGTTGTCTAACGTACCTTCAATCTTAAATAAGCTATTGTTTTTAGCCATAAAAAAAAGTATTAAAATTAATAATACTCAAAGATAAATCATTTGTGAACCCCAGTAAAACCAGTATTTCCCATTGTGTATAAAAGTGTCAATAATTTCCTTAGAGGTATCTTTTTTCTACACTTTTTTTTGCGTATATTTGATAGGTAATTGCTGCAAAACAATTGCCAAAAAACTAACAAAAAAAACTCTTTATGTAAATGCCAAAATAAATTTTAATTTTAAAAAGTAAACGCCGTATTAATGAAGAGAATTTGTATTACAACTTCCGATGTAGCTTTAATCACAGGTAAAACCTCTAGACAAGCGAGAAACATTATCAACGACATTAAAGATTATCTCGGCAAGTCAAAACACCAAGTGGTGACTGTAAAAGAATTTTGCCAGTACATGGGCATTCCCGAAGAAGATATAGCAACATATATCAAGTAAGGAACAAAAAAATCCTAAAGAAATAATCTTTAGGATTTTTTTTATCATGAGTATATCATTAATAGATAGTAAGTAGATACTATGTAGATACTAGGTAGATACTCCGTATTAAATAGGTAAAACCCTAGTTTATTATTTCCCGATACAAAAATTAGCAAAAATATTACCTAAAAGCTCGTCGTTAGTAACTTCGCCTGTTATTTCTCCAAAATAGTACAAAGCAGAGCGAATATCAATCGCCATTAAGTCGGAAGAAATACCAGCATCTAATCCCCATTTTACTTTTTGGATTTCCTCTAAAGCTTTTAGTAAAGAATCGTAGTGACGTGTATTCGTAACTATAGTTTCATTATTGCGTAAAGCACCAGTATTTACAAACGAAAGCAAAGTGTTTTTTAATTCGTCAACACCTGTTTTTTGTTTAGCAGATAAAAATAAAATATTCGGAATTTCATTTTCAATATGTTGTTTCACATCGTCAGAAAGTTTATCCGCTTTATTTCCAATAATCGTCAACGCTTTTTGCGGATATTTATTTTTTATTTTTTCAATTTCAATTTTCAGTTTTTCAAGATTTGTTGCATTCAAATCAGAACTATCCACTAAAAATAGAACTACCTGAGCTTGTTCAATCTTCTCAAAAGTTTTTTTAATACCAATGCTTTCAACATGATCTTGCGTATCGCGAATTCCCGCTGTATCAATAAATCGGAAACCGATACCATCAATAACCAATTCATCTTCAATCGTATCACGAGTAGTTCCAGCAATATCACTTACAATCGCTCTTTCTTCGTTCAATAATGCATTTAATAATGTCGATTTCCCTACGTTAGGTTCGCCTACAATAGCAACCGGAATTCCGTTTTTGATAACGTTACCCACAGCAAAAGAATCGATTAATCGTTTTAATACAAATTCAATTCGGTTTAATAATTCGTGAAAAGCAGTTCTATCAGCAAATTCCACATCTTCTTCGCTAAAGTCTAATTCTAATTCAATTAACGAAGCAAAATTCAATAACTCTTCACGCAATTTGGCAATTTCATTACTAAATCCGCCACGCATTTGCTGCATCGCAATTTGGTGACTCGCTTCATTGTCAGATGCAATCAAATCGGCAACAGCTTCGGCTTGTGATAAGTCTAATTTGCCGTTTAAAAAAGCACGCAAAGTAAATTCTCCCGCGTCGGCCATTTTAGCGCCTTTACGCAATAATAACTGAATAATTTGTTGCTGAATAAAAGTAGAACCGTGACATGAAATTTCTACTACATTTTCACCAGTATACGAATTCGGACCTTTAAAAATAGAAACTAAAACTTGGTCAATAACTTTTCCAACTTGCCCTGAGCCTGTCGAAGGGTCAACAATATGTCCTAAGTGAATTGTATGCGTTTTTTGTTGACTCAAATCTTTACCAGAAACCGATTGAAATACTTGCGAAGCAATACGAATTGCGTCTTTACCCGAAAGTCGAATTACAGCAATGGCGCCAGCGCCAGATGGAGTAGCTAAAGCAACAATAGTTTCTTGTGGAATCATAAGATTTATTTTATTCGCATGCAAAGATACAAAAGTTATACTTTGGGCGTGCCCTCATTTTATTCGGTCAGGCTGTTCACTTTATCTTTTTTGTCACATCGAGCATTTGATATTAAGAGGAGCAAACTTTTGTTTGCGGTTAAATGTCGAGATGACAAAAAAGGATACCGTTTCCATCCTTCACGCAAATAAAAAACCGTAATCACTTTACAGTTCTTACGGTTTTTAGGTTAAGGGTTGGTTATAGTTTTTTAATGAGAATAGAAAAAAGATAAAATAAAATAGATGATCTAAATTCTGAATTCTAAAATCTAAATTTTAATTGCTAAGCATTACAGGCATAACAAGCATAGTAACAGTTTCTCCTTCGTCTAATCCATCAACTGGAGTTAAAATTCCAGCTCTATTTGGCATCGACATTTCAAGTTGAATTTCGTCACTTGTTAAGTTACTCAACATTTCAGTTAAGAAACGAGAGTTAAAACCAATTTGAATATCGTCACCTTGGTAATCACAAGTTAAACGCTCATCGGCTTTGTTTGAGTAATCAATATCTTCAGCTGAAATGTTCAATTCTGTTCCAGCAATTTTTAAACGAATTTGGTGTGTAGTCTTGTTAGCAAAAATTGACACACGACGAACAGAGCTTAAGAATTGATTTCTGTTGATTAATAATTTATTAGGGTTTTCTTTTGGAATAACTGCTTCATAATTAGGATATTTTCCATCAATTAAGCGACAAGTTAAGATATAGTTTTCAAAAGAAAACGTTGCATTAGAATCATTGTATTCTACTTTAACTTCTTCATCAGAAGCACCTAAAATTCCCTTTAAAATATTTAAAGGTTTCTTTGGCATAATAAAATCGGCTACTTGAGATGCTTTTACATCGGCACGTGCATATTTTACTAATTTATGAGCATCAGTAGCAACAAAAATTAACCCTTCAGGTGAAAATTGGAAAAATACACCGCTCATTACTGGGCGTAAATCGTCGTTTCCAGCAGCAAAAATAGTTTTGCTAATAGCCGTTGCTAAAACATCAGCAGGAATTAGAGTAGAAGAAGGTTCTTCTAAAACTACAGCTTTTGGAAATTCATCTCCTGGAGCATAAGCAATAGCATATTTACCAGAGTTTGAACTAATTTCTATTGTATTATTGTCTTCAACTGTGAACGTTAAAGGTTGTTCTGGAAATGTTTTTAAAATATCTAATAATAATTTCGCAGGAACAGCAACACTTCCTTGACTTGTAGAATCAATTTCTAATGAAGCCGACATAGTCGTTTCTAAATCAGAAGCTGAAACTGTTAATTTAGTATTGTCTAATTCAAATAAGAAATTATCTAAAATAGGTAAAGTATTACTACTGTTAATAACACTTCCTAATACTTGTAGTTGTTTTAATAAATACGAACTTGATACAATAAATTTCATTTAAAATTTATTTAATGATTTTAGAATTACAAATATATTTTAATTATTTCCAATAGCAAAATGTATTTATTAACATCTATTTGCTGTAAATACGTTTTCTTAAGTAGGTAAACAAGAATCCGAAAATTGTAAGTATAACTATTGGTAATCCGATAGTTATCATTTGTGCCCAACTATAATTTTGGTATACTTTTTCTTTATCTAGTAGTGGAATTTCTACATCTTTACTGCGAATGTTAATAAGTCCATTATCGTCTAATAGATAATTAACGCAATTCATTAAAAATTCTTTGTTTCCATAGAGTTGATTGGTCCATTTGTCAAAACCTAACTCAAGCGGAACTCCTTTTTCCATTTGATTTTTAATAATATCGCCATCAGAAATTACAATCATTTCAGTAGTAACACTTACATCTTTATAATTATTGTCTTTGAATGGAAGTACACGATTTTTGTACATTGAATTAAATTTCCCTTCTAATAAAACCGATACAGGAATTAATCCTTTTCCTGTATAATCACTTTCGCTCGTTTCTTCAGTTACCATTTCTAAAGAAATAGGAGTAGGAAGACCAACAGGCTTAGAATAAGGCGAACTGGTTAATAGAACGGTTTTCTTTACATCGTTTTTCAACAACTCAATTGGTGATGTAAATTCAAACTTAATTCCATCCATATTTTTTACAATAGGGTGATTGTTATTCTCAGAATATATAAACGGAGAATATTTCCACATATATTGCTGATATTGTGTTTGACTTCCTAATTGTCCAGAAGCTAGTTTAATAGGCGTTCCGTATTCATCTTTAATAATTTGATGATTTAAACGGAAACCATAAGAAAAGAACATATCAGTTAAATTTAGCTCGTTATATTGCGCAACAGCTAAACCATTTTCGTTGTTCAAATCTTCAAAATTTAGTGGAGCATTATCAACTAGCCACAGTGTTTTTCCGCCATTCATTATGAATTGATCTAAAACTTGTTTTTCTTCTTCAGAAAAAGCTTCTGTAGGTTTTGCTATAATTGCTAAATCGTATTTTTTTAATTCAGCAAGAGTTTCATTTGGTTGCTGTTTTTGAACTGAATCTAAAGTAAACGGACCAATAAAATAACTTTCTCTTACAGTTTGAAGAAAATCAGCTAAATAATAATCAGGTAATTCGCCATTTCCTTTAAGAATAGCAATTTTCTTTACCTTTTGAGTCGTTATTTTAGATAAAGCTTCGGCGAAAGCGAACTCTAAATGTTGTACCGAACTGATTACTTTTTGCTCCGTTGAAGCGCCCATTAAGTTTTTCAATAAAGCAACTTTTGCACCTTTTTCGCCGTAATTTGCTGCAGCCCAAGGAAAAACTACTTCTTGTGATTGTTTTCCTTTATCATCAACTGTTATGTTTAATGGTTGCATTCCTCTTTCGTAGAATTGCTTCATTACTGCAACTCTTTCTTCTTCCTTTTCAATCGGATTTATAAATTGAAAAATAATATTGGAATTATAAGCTGAAAACTCTTCTAAAAGTTGACGTGTTTCGTCTTGTAAACGTCTAAATTCAGGTGGAAAATTTCCTTCTAAGAAAACATCAATATATAACGGACTTTCAACATTTTTTACAATGTCTAAAGTTGTTGGTGATAAGGTATAACGTTTATCTTGAGTTAAATCGAATCGTTTAAAAAGATATTGTCCGGCGAAGTTTACACCAAATAAAACTATTAATGTAACTACTAATTGTTTTAATGCATTCTTTCTCATTTTCCTTTAGTAGTTTTAAGTTGGTAAACCGTTAAAGATAAAAATGCAACAGTAACCGATACAAAATAAATAATATCTCTAGTATCTAGTACGCCACGACTCATACTTTTAAAATGGAAATCCATTCCTAATTTTGCTATTACTGAATTGTTTTGCTTTAAAAGATTGGCAATTCCGTCGAAACCAAAATAAAAAACAAAACAAATAAAAACTGCTAGAATAAAAGCAACGATTTGATTTTCTGAAAGCGTAGAAGTGAAAATTCCAATAGCGCAATAAGAAGCGACCAAGAATAACAATCCGAAATAAGAACCTAATGTGCTTCCCATATCAATATTCCCTTCAGGAGCACCAAAAATCCAAACAACCCAAACATAAACTAGAGTAGGAAGCAAAGCTAAAACGATTAAAAAAAACGCACCAAAGAATTTTCCGTTTACAATTTCCCAAATTGATAATGGCTTTGTAAATAATAATTCTAAAGTTCCTTGTTTTTTTTCATCGGAAAAACTACGCATTGTTACTGCAGGAATTAAGAATAATAAAATCCATGGTGAGATTTTAAAAAACGGACTCATATCAGCAAATCCTGAATTTAAAATGTTGTATTCGCCATCGAAAACCCACAAAAACAAACCGTTTAAAATGAGAAAAATGGCTATAACTAAATAGCCAATTGGTGATCCAAAAAAGGATTTTATTTCACGTAGCAATAATGCTTTCATTTACGTTCTATTAATTTCGGTTTAAAAATAGATTATTTTTTAGTTGGAACAAAATTAGCTTAAGGTAATGAAGCAATTTTATCAACACTCCAAGCTTCAGGTTTATCGCTAAACATTGCTTTTGTGTATGTCCAAACTTCATTAAATAAATCAGAATGACGATATTTTTCTAAATGTTCTTCAGTTTCCCAAAAGCTATAGGTGAAAAAAATACGATTATCATTTTTATCTTGGTATAGCTCTAAAAACTGATTGCCTTCAAAACCACGAATTTTATCTTTTATTTGATGAAAATTTTCAACAAAAGCATCAATTTTATCTTCTTGAAAGCGCATTTTTACGATACGTATAAACATAAATTTAAATTTTATTCGAAGCTTATGGTAACAACATCACGGTAATCTAATCCTAAAAGTGAATTTGCTGATCCAATTGATTTAGTTCCTTTATAAATTGCTAATTCTAAAAAATCATTTTCATTAAAAAGAGCCAAAGCTGTTCCCTCAAGGTTTTTTAAAGAATTTTTGTCATTCGATTTAAAATCTCCGTAAAAACTATGAATTCGTTCAATTTTCTTATTTAAAAACTGAACTGAAAACTTTCGACCTTGACCAATTTCTGTAATTAATTTATTGGAAAGATTAGTAACACAATTTCCAAAATCATCAATATAAATAATGTTTCCTCTTATACTGTTTTTGTCATTACTAATTTGCGGAGCCAATTCATTATTTGTATAAACAGTGTCAATTTCTTTCCCTATAACATTTAATAAACCGCCACGAGCAATATGGCAAGCAACAGCAACAAAAACATCCATGTTAGTTGCTTTTTTATTCAATCTCTCGTGAATATTTATAGCCACAATTTTTTGAGGATTTTTTTTCTGAATTAGTGAAGTTAAAATACCATTATCGGCACAAATGAAAAAATGATCATTCCATTCAATGGCAATGTGTTGAGAATCTTCGGTAAGTTCACTATCAACATCAATAATATGAATAGACCCTTTAGGAAAGTTGTGATAACAAGCCGAAACACAATAGCCAGCATTAGAAACATTGAATTTATCAATCTCATGCGAAATATCAATAATTGTAGCCTCTTTATATTCGGAAAGTATTTTTCCTTTTGTAGCTCCTACAAAATGATCTTTATGACCATAATCTGTTGTTAGCGTAATTATTGACATAAATTTGTTTATAACTTATTGTAAAACGAAAGCTAGTTTTTGTTAAATTTGAATACAAACCTACGTAAAAATAGGCGATGCTCAAAATAGCAAACGCACTATATGTACAATTATTTTCTTGATTTATAAATTTAAAATTGTAAGCCTTTTGAACGAAAGAATTATTGAATTAACAGACATTACTCCAAAAGACTTTTGGGGAGCAAGAGATTTAAACCTACAAGCATTAAAAAGCTATTATCCTAAATTAAAAATTGTAGCCAGAGGTTCAACTTTAAAAGCCTTTGGTGAAGAAGAAATTTTAGATGAGTTTGAAACTAAATTTCGTCGTTTAATGCTTCATTTTACTCGATATAATAATATTGATGAAAATGTAATTCTTAGAGTATTAGAAGGCGATGCTCAGTCTAATCAAGAACAAATGCACGATCGTGATAAGATTTTAGTGCATGGTGTAGGAGGAAAGTTAATAAAACCATTAACGCCAAACCAACAAAAGCTTGTAGAATTAGTTAATAAAAACGATATGGTTTTTGCCGTTGGTCCAGCTGGTACTGGTAAAACTTATACTGGTGTTGCTATGGCAGTAAAAGCTTTAAAAGAAAAACAAGTTAAGCGAATAATTTTAACACGACCTGCAGTTGAAGCTGGTGAAAACCTTGGTTTCTTACCAGGAGATATGAAAGAAAAACTAGACCCATATATGCAACCGTTATATGATGCTTTACGCGATATGATTCCGGCAGAAAAATTAGAGGATTATATTTTAAAAGGTATAATTCAAATTGCACCTTTAGCATTTATGCGTGGTAGAACATTAGATAATGCTTTTGTAATTTTAGATGAAGCTCAAAATACAACACATAATCAAATGAAAATGTTTTTAACTCGTATGGGGAAAAACGCTAAGTTTATGATTACTGGAGATCCTGGTCAGGTAGATTTACCAAGAAGGACAATCTCTGGATTAAAAGAAGCTTTATTAGTATTGAAAGATGTAAACGGCGTAGGAATAATTTATTTAGATGATAAAGATGTTGTGCGTCATAAATTGGTTAAGAAAATCATTGATGCCTATAAAAGAATAGAAAATCAAGATTGATGATAATATTGTAAGTATTATTGGAAATTTTGTAAGTAATTTTTTCTAAATCTTATTGAAATTTGTAGTGTAAACAAAAACAATGAAATTATGAGAAAGTTATTTTTATTATTCGGATTGTTAGTTTTGAGTCCAATGGTAGCTCAAGAAATTGATGAAATCGATATTAAACCAAGTAACTCTTGGGTGAAACTAGGAGTTACAGCTGGTGCTCCAATAGGTGATGCTAGCGATGTTTCAGCATTTAATTTAGGTATTGATTTTAGAGGTCAATATTTGGTAACTCCAAGTTTTGCTATAGGTTTAGCATCTGGTTATAACCATTATTTTGAAAAAGATGATTTCGAATCTTTTGGTGTAGTACCAGTTGCAGGTTTTGTACGATACTATTTTCAACCTAAAGGTTTATTTTTTGGATCAGATTTAGGTTACGGATTTTTAACTAATGTTGATGAAAATTCTGGTGGATTGTATATAAATCCGCAAATTGGTTACCATAATAGAGATTGGAATATTTATGGATACTTTCAAAATACCTTTGCTGAAAACGATGTTGATATACAAAGTATTGGAATTGGAGTTACATATAATATTCGATTCAAATAAAAAAACATTAAAAAAAGGAGAAGATAGTTTCTCCTTTTTTTATTTATGTATTGTTTTAGATGTGTAAACCAACTAAATTTGCAATCCAAACAACACACATTTAATGAATACAATTACTTCGACTCAGTTTAACTTTCCGGGTCAAAAATCTGTTTATAAAGGGAAAGTTCGTGAAGTTTACAACATAAACGACGAACTTTTAGTTATGATTGCAACCGATAGACTTTCGGCTTTTGATGTTGTAATGCCAAAAGGGATTCCATACAAAGGACAAATTTTAAATCAAATTGCAACAAAATTCATGCAATTAACCGAAGATATTGTTCCAAATTGGTTAATTGCAACTCCAGATCCAAACGTGGCTGTTGGTCATCTTTGCGAACCTTTTAAAGTTGAAATGGTAATTCGTGGTTATTTATCAGGTCACGCTGCAAGAGAATATAAAGCGGGAAAAAGAAAACTTTGCGGAGTTACTTTACCTGAAGGAATGAAAGAAAATGACAAATTTCCTTCGCCAATAATTACGCCTTCCACAAAAGCTGAAAATGGTGAACACGATGAAGATATTTCGCGTGAAGAAATTCTAATTAACGAAATTGTTTCAAAAGAAGATTACGAAGTTTTAGAAAAATATACGCAAGCTTTATTTAAACGAGGAACTGAAATTGCAGCTTCAAAAGGTTTGATTTTAGTAGATACTAAATATGAATTCGGAAAAACTAAAGATGGAAAAATTGTTTTAATAGACGAAATTCATACACCAGATTCTTCTCGTTATTTTTATGCTGATGGTTATCAGGAAAGACAAGATAGAGGAGAAGCGCAAAAGCAATTATCGAAAGAATTTGTTCGACAATGGTTAATTTTAAATGGATTTCTAGGAAAAGATGGTCAACAAATTCCTGAAATGAGCGAAGAATATATTGCTTCTGTTTCAGAAAGATATATCGAACTTTACGAAAATATTTTAGGAGAAAAATTTGTTAAAGCAGATGTTTCAAATATTCAAAACAGAATTGAAAAAAATGTTTTGGAGTATTTAAAAAGTAAATAAAAAAAGGAGCTGAAAATTTCAGCTCCTTTTTTTTAGTTCTATGTTATTAAATTCTTCCACCTCTTCTCGAGCTACTTCTTGTTGAAGAACGATTGCTCGAACTTCTTGTGCTACCTTTTGAAAAAGTACTATTACTTCTACTAGGTTTCGAAAAGCTTCTACTTTGAGTAGAGCGTGGCGTGTAAGTTCTTGGTTTAGAAATTTTAGTATTACTTCTAGTTCTAGGCTTTGTATAATTTCTAGGTGTAGAATTACTACTTCTAGGCGTTGAATACGAATTATTATTTCTTGTTCTTGGCTTTATACCAGTTCTTGGTTTAACTCCAGTGTTATTGTTTCTAGGAGTTGAAACTGTTCTTGGTTTTGGTGAAACACTAGAATTGTTATTTGTTCTAGGCTTAACACTTGTATTCGAATTAGTATATCCAGTTCTCGGTGTAGAAGTTCTAGGCTTTACAGAAGAACTTCTAGGTGTGTTGTATGCTAACTCACGGCTTCCAGGAACTCTAGTTTTAATAGTTCTATTTCTGTCCATATCATATCGGTTTGTATAACCTCTATTTCTATGAGAGAATGAACGATTAGGGTATCTTCTTTCATAACCATTAGCTCTTCTTCCGTAGTATGCATTATAGGCAACTCCACATCTTCTATAACTTACGTAGTTAAATGAAATTCCGTAGTTAATATGTAAGGCAATATGATTTCTGTATCTAAAGATTGGAAATGGTCTCCAGTAGCTATAGTAAGCTGGGTAATATCCCCAATACCAAGAAGAATGATAAGGTCGGTAAAACGGTACCCAAAATGTTGTGTAAATTACTGGACGATGTACATAAACTGGCTCATATATATAATTGTTTCCGTACATATAAGTGTCACCAACGACTTGAACTGTTACGTTATTGTTTCTGTCTTTTTCAACTTCAACTGTAGCAATATCTTGATATAAATCTTTATCTAAAACAGATTGAATTACAATAATATGTGCGTTTCCTTCAACAGATTCAATTACACGTAAATAATCTACATAGTTATCGTTGTTAAGGTCTAAGTTTGAAATTTGCGATTTAGGGTCGTTTATACGTCTTTCAAAATCTTCTAAATCTTTACTTTCTCCAAATATAGTTGCAACAGCTCTCAAGTCTAAGTTATCACTAATGTCAGAACTGTTTGCTCTTACTGTAGTCTTATCTTGAGCTAACGATGGAATTGCCATCAAAATTGCACCTAAAATCGTTGTTATAAATTTTGCTTTCATAGGTAAAGGTGTTTCATTAATACTCATTTACTTCTAAATGAACCAATTATTGTGCCAAAACTATTTTTGTATCTTTACACAAGTATATTAAACCTTATTAAATAAAGGATTTATGAAGAAAATATTTTTTCTTTCAATAGTAGCTTTGCTTTTATTTTCATGTAAAAAGAGTAGAGAAGTACAAGATTTTACTTCGGTAGAAATTGATGAAATACATAATGATACAATTAGTTGTAGAGCAATTTCAATTATAGAAAATGAATTATGGTTTGCAGGAAGTAAAGGAAAATACGGAGCAATCGATTTAGAAACAAATCAAATTTTTAAAGGAAGAATTAAAAAAGATTCAATTTTTCCTGAATTTAGAAGTATTGCTACTACAAATAAAGGAACTTTTATTATGAGTGTGGCTAATCCTGCTTTATTGTATAAGATCTCTAAAGATAAAAAGGTAGCAACTTTAGTTTACGAAGAAAATAACGAAAAAGTATTTTTTGATAGTATGCAGTTCTTAAATGACGAATTCGGAATAGCAATGGGCGATGCTGTTGAAAACTGTTTAAATGTTATTCAAACTAACGATGGCGGAAAAACTTGGCATAAAATTAATTGCGAAAATTTACCAAAAGTAGAAGAAGGCGAAGCCGCTTTTGCTGCGAGTAATTCTAATTTAATGGTAAGAGGAGACTCAATTTTTATGGTTTCTGGCGGAAAAAAAGCACGTTGTTTTGTAAGTGAAGATAAAGGTAAAACATGGAATGTTTATGATACACCAATTGTTCAAGGTGAAGCAATGACTGGAATTTTTACAGCAGATTTTTACAATGAAAAAATTGGAATAATTGCTGGCGGAAATTATGAAGAACAAGAAAGTAATTCAAAGAATAAAGCTATTTCTCATGATGGAGGTAAATCTTGGAAATTAGTAGCCGAAGGAAGCGGTTTTGGTTATGCATCTTGTGTTCAATTTGTACCAAATAGCAACGGAAATGAAATTGTTTGCGTTGGCGGAACTGGAATTCACTTTTCTAACAATAGAGGTGAAAGTTGGAAATTACTAGATGAAACTAAAGATTTATATACAATTCGATTTCAAAATGATTCAATTGCTTATGCAGCAGGACATAATAAAATTGTAAAATTAACTTTCAAATAAAAAATCCCGCATTTGCGGAATTTTTTATTATTTACCTTTTCTTTCTCTAAATTCACGAAGTAATTTTCGATTAAATTCATCTTCTGTTTTCTTTAAAAGTAAGATTTTTTTAGCGGGAAGAACTTTTTGTAAGTCAATTATATACTGTTTTTTTAATTGAAACATTTTTTCTTCGTTTTGTTGCATTTCAGCAATTAAATTTTGTGCTTCTTTTTCAGAAATAGTATTCATTTCTTCTTTAGATTTTCTTCTTTTAAAATGGCGGATTTGAAATTGTTTTTCATCAAAAGCATTATAAATAGGCCAAAACTTTTGAGCTTCATTAGTTGTTAAATCTAATTTTTCGGTAATATAAGCAACTTTTAAAGCTTTAATTTTTTCTTTTTTCTCTTTAAAACCTTGACTAAAAGATATGTTAGCTAAAGAAAGTACAAGTAAAATGGTGAAAATCTTTTTCATTTTTTATTCGTTTAAGTAATAATCTAAATTTTGTGTTTCTAATAAATAATCTTCAATAACTTCATCATTAAAAGCTATTTCGTTTTCAAGTTCTGTTATTTGAGTTTCAGATAGGTTATCTAATAATTCATAAGTTGAAAATTCGGTTGCTAAATAACTTTCTAGTGTTGTTGTTTCAATGGTTTTATTTGCGGAATTAAAATAAAAGGGAATTGCAAGCATGGCCACAAAAATAGCTGCAATTGCCGAAATCCAAATTTGCTTTTTATAAAATAAGGAAACTACTTTTGGTTGAGTTTCTACTGAAACTTTTTCCATAAGTTCGTTTTCAAACTTTTCAAAATAATTATCTGGAATTTCAAACCCCGATTTTATTTTATTATTATGTAAATCAAACTCTTTCATGTTGTTATGACTTCGATAAACCAAAAAGGTTTAATTGTTTTTTAAATATTCTTCTATTTTTTTCACAGCTAAATGATAACTTGCTTTTAATGCACCAACAGATGTTTCTACAATTTCTGAAATTTGTTCATATTTTAATTCTTCAAAATACTTCATTTTAAAGACTAATTGTTGTTTTTCTGGTAACAAAGCTATGGCTTTTTGTAATTTTAGCTGAATTTCATCGCCATCAAAATATACATCGCTTTCTAAACTTTGAATAGCTTTTTGCTGAATTTCTTCATTAGAAATGCCACTTTTTCTCGCTTTTTGCTTTAAAAATGTCAAAGCTTCGTTTGTTGCAATTCGGTATAACCAAGAAAATAGTTTACTTTCACCTTTAAAATTTTTCAAATTTCTGAAAACTTTTATAAAAGTATTTTGTAAAACATCATCCGTATCATCATGATTTAAAACAATATTTCTAATATGATGATATAGTGGTTTTTGATACAATTGCAATAGCTTCCGAAAGGCATCTTGTTGCGTTTTCGGATTCAATAATTCGGCAATAAATTCTTTTTCGTCTTGCACTAACTATTGTGTTTTATAGTAAGACTAAAAGTAATAAAAAAGGTTTAATTGGAAATTTTAATTCTATTTTTGTAGAAAATTAAACAACATGATTAAAACAGTAATTTTTGATATGGATGGCGTTATTGTTGATACCGAACCAGTACATAAATATGCTTATTACCAACATTTTAATGAATTGAATATTGAAGTTTCAGATGAAATGTATGCTTCATTTACCGGAAATTCAACTCGAAATGTTTTTCAAAAATTGAAAGCTACATTTAATCTAAATGAAGAAGTTGAAAATTTAATTTTAAGAAAAAGAGAACTATTTAATGAAGCTTTCGATACAAAACCCGATTTGTTTTTAATTGATGGTGTTGAAGATTTGATTAAAGATTTATATGCAAATGATTTTCAATTAATTTTAGCTTCATCGGCTTCAAAAGGAACGATCGAACGCGTTTTTAACCGATTTTATTTACACCAATATTTTACGCATAAAGTTAGTGGAGAAGATTTCCCAAAATCGAAACCCGATCCTGCAATTTTTGTTCATGCAGCTAACCTTTCAAATCATCCCTTTGAAAATTGTATTGTTATTGAAGATAGCACAAATGGAGTAGAAGCTGCAAAAGGAGCTAATTTAAAATGTATTGGCTATAAGAGTAATAATTCAAAATTACAGAATCTATCAAAAGCAGATATCATTTTTGATAATTTTAAAGAAGTAAAACTTTTTTTAATTAATTAATTTTTTGGTTAGAAAAAGTGTGTTTCTCTATTATTCGTTTACTGTCTTTTATAGTTTGTATACTTTTTCTTATTTCCCATAGTTTATTAGTAGCAAATTTCCTAGTGGAATCTAAATCAACTATTGGTAGATTATAATTAATTCCAATTTTAAAATTATACAATTCTTGCTCTAATTGAGTCATTTTCCATGGCTCAAAGAGATATTCCAAGGGTAAGTTTTTTAATTCTGGAACCCATTTTTTTACAAAAACACCTTCAGAATCATGTTCCATAGCATTTTTTACAGGATTATAAACTCTTACGGTATTAACTCCAGTGATACCAGCTTGCATTTGAATTTGCGGATAATGAATTCCTGGTTCGAAATCTAAAAACATTTGCGCTAAATGATGCACACAGTTTTTCCATGGTTGCCATAAGTTGTGAGTATAAAATGAAACCAGCATTGCTCTCATTCTAAAATTTAGATATCCAGTTTCATTTAAACATCGCATTGAAGCATCAATCAATGGAATACCTGTTTTTCCATTAACCCAAGCGTCATGATAGGTTTTATTCACTTTCTGTTCAAGTTTAGTAAATCCCTTATTTATTGGCGTGAATTCCATCTCACATTCCATCTCAAATTTCTGAATAAAATGCGCTTGCCACCTTAGCCGTGACATAAAATTTAGTATAGCTCTTTTATTTTTTAAAGTATTAAACTTTTGAGAAGTTGATTGATAAATTTCTCTTATAGATAAGTTTCCCCAAGCAATATAAGGAGATAACCTACTACATGACTTTCTTGAGGTTTCTGGTTTTGAGATATTTTTAGAATAGCTTAAATATCTATTTTCTAAAAATGTATTTAAATATCGAATACCTGTTTTTCTTCCTCCTTTTTGAAAAGGGGTTTTATAATTTGTTTTTAAAGATTCTACATCGAATTGAAGTTCTATGTTTTCAATTTCTTTGTATTTAATAAATGTTCTAGAATTTGGTTTAAATTCGAAAATAGAATTATTCATATAATCATTCCAGTAATCTTTCCATTTCTCTCTATTTGAAATCCCTCTTTGCACACCATTATTTACACTTTCAATCCAATTAACATTATTTTTTTTTAAAAATTCATACAATTCCTTATCTCTTTCAAATGTTACTTTAATTCCTGTTTCTTGATGTGAAAAAACATTAGTATAGTTAATAGTATCTTTTAATGTTTTAAAAACTTTTAATGCATCACCTTTAACAACAAGTATTTGTGTGTGAAAAGGTAAAAGACTTTCTTGTAGCTCAGAAAGGGATTGTTTTATAAAATCAAAATGTCTTATACTATAATGTGGATTATTTACAAGAATAGGTTCAAAAATGTATAGTAATAAAGTTTTTTTACCAGACTTTATGGCGTTATATAAAGCTTCATTATCCTGTAAGCGTAAATCTCTTTTAAACCAAACTATATTCATACATCTAATGCTTCTTTATAGGTTTTTAAGCATTTTTCTCTTGCTTCTTTATGGTCGACAATTGGTTTTGGATATTTTGATGTATTAAGTTCTGGAATCCATTTTTTAATGTATTTTAAGTTTTTATCAAATTTATCAATTTGCGTTGTTGGATTAAAAATTCTGAAATAAGGCGCAGCATCAACACCAGAACCAGAAGCCCATTGCCAATTTCCAACATTACTTGCTTGTTCGTAATCGAGTAATTTTTGAGCAAAATAAGCTTCGCCCCAGCGCCAGTCAATGAGTAAGTGTTTGCATAAAAAACTGGCTACAATCATCCGAACGCGATTATGCATATGTCCGGTTGTGTTAAGTTCACGCATTCCAGCATCTACAAAGGGATAACCAGTTTTTCCTTCACACCAAAGTTTGAATTCAGTTTCGTTATTTCGCCACTTAATGTTGTCATACTTTGGCTTAAAACTAGTATTTGTAGTTTGCGGAAAATGCCATAATATTTGCATAAAAAATTCGCGCCAAATCAACTCGTTTAAAAATGTTTGATTACTAAATTCTCGAGCTTTTTTAACCATTTCTCGAATTGAAACAACTCCGAATCGTAAATAAATTCCTAAATGAGAAGTTTTGTCTAAAGCAGGAAAATTTCTGTTTTCTTCGTAGTTTTTAATTAAATTATCTGAAATATTAAATTTTGGAATTTCAATTTCAGATTTGGAAAAACCAATTTCCTCTAAACTCAAAAAAGAGTAGTGGTGCTGAGCTATTTTATCTAATAATTCTTCAGACTTATAATAAGGTAGTTCAATTGATGCTAGTTTTTCTTTCCATTTTTTAGAATACGGAGTATAAACAACATAAGGTTCATTGTTATCTTTTACAACTTCGCTTTTTTCAAAAATAACTTGGTCTTTTGCCGTTTT
Organism: Bacteroidia bacterium; assembly: GCA_030431055.1. Classification (GTDB taxonomy): domain Bacteria; phylum Bacteroidota; class Bacteroidia; order Flavobacteriales; family Flavobacteriaceae; genus Flavobacterium. The sequence goes on from JAUIJA010000007.1 coordinate 56,076, forward strand.
GAATGCAATATTATGAGCTTTTAATAAAGCATTTATTTCTTTATCTCGTTTTCTAGCATAAGGTTCATAATCATGATTTGTATAAACAGTTTTAATTTCATTTTCAGAAATTAAATTCTTGAATATTTCATCAGGAGTTCCTTTAAAAACAGCTAATGATTTACCTATTTGATTTAATTTAGTCTGTATATCTTCTAAACTTTCATGTATAAAACTAACACGAGCATCATCTTTTGGAAGTTGTTCTAGAATTGAAGTATCAAATATAAAAATAGGTAATACTTCTTCAGAAGAATTCAATGCATGAAACAATGCTGCATTATCATGCAAACGTAAATCGCGACGGAACCAAAAAATTGTCATCTATAATATTTTAATATTCACCAAATAGTTCTATTAGTTTATTTCTTCTAAATTCAAAAATTTCCTCAAGTTTTGGTCTAACTAATATTGGATTTACCAATTGTCCTATTATACCAAATGGAACTTTATAGTGAATTAAATCTTCCATTTCAACACCTCCTGGAATTTCTTTTAAAAAGTGTTTATGATGCCATAACGCATAAGGACCAAATCTTTGCTCGTCTACAAAGAATTTATTTTCAACAACATGAGTTATTTCAGTAACCCATTTGTTCGGAATACCAAAAACAGGTTTTACGATATATTCAATTATTTGTCCAGGATACATTTCTTTTTCAGCACCTGAAACAATATCAAATCCCATGTATTCTGGAGTAATTTTTTTCAAATTTTTTGGGTCAGATAAAAATTTCCAGGCTTCTTCTTTTGAAATTGGAATATTTTGTTTTTTATGTAATGTATAAATTTTCATTCTAAATTTGTTTAATCAAAGTTACTAAAACATTAAACAAAATAAAAATAATTTTAGTAAAAGCTTAACAAATAACAGCTGATTAATTAGTAATTTCGTGATAAATCAAAAAAACTAAATAAAATACAATGAAAAAATTATTCTTAACCCTAGCTTTATCTCTAGCTATTTTTGCGTCTAATGCACAAGTAAAAACACCACAGGCAAGTCCGTTTTCAAAAACAGAACAAGTTGTTGGGTTAACTAATGTAGAAATTGAATATTCACGACCTGGAGTAAAAGGAAGAACGGTTTATGGAGATTTAGTTCCTTTTGGTAAAAACTGGAGAACAGGGGCTAATGCAAATTCTATAATTTCATTTAGTGACGCAGTAACTATAGATGGTAAAGAATTAAAAGCAGGAAAATATGCTTTGTTTACAACTCCAAAAGCAGATAGCTGGGATGTTATTTTTTATTCAGATACAAATAACTGGGGTTTACCACAAGAATGGGATAATAGTAAAGTAGCTTTAACAACAACTGTTAAACCAGAAACGTTATCTAATTTAGTAGAAACTTTTACAATTGAAATAAACAACATTACAAATAATAATGCTACTTTAGATATTGTTTGGGAAAAAACAAGAGTTTCAGTCCCTGTTACAGTTCCTACTCAAGATTTAGCAATGGCAAGTATTGAAAAAGCTTTAGCGGGACCTTCAATGAGTGATTATTATTCTGCAGCTCAGTACTATTATCAATCGAATAAAGATATGAATAAAGCTTTGTTGTGGATAAACAATGCAGTTTCTATGACGCCAACAGGAAAAGATACTCCATTTTGGTACTTACGTCTAAAATCGCTTATTCAAGCTAAATTAGGCGATAAAAAAGGAGCAATTGAAACTGCTAAATATTCTCTTGAAGGTGCTAAGAAAGCAGGAAATGCAGATTATGAAAAAATGAATGAAGACAGCATTGCTGAATGGTCTAAGAAGTAATAGATTAAATTATTGAACAAAAATCCCGTTAAAAAACGGGATTTTTTTATTCTACTGGAATTTGTAATTTGAAAAATCTTAATTTTTCTTGCATTTTATAAGTCAAAAAAACATTTAGTCTTCCATCAACTAAATCTTCTTCTTTTGGTGACATATCTAAATGAATTTCATTTTCAAAAAGTTTATTATTTTCTGATGTTCTAATGCTTTTTCCAGAAATTGAAACTTTAGATTTGTCAATATTTTTTAAAATAAAACGAGTTTTGTTTATTTTATTGAGTTTTAAAACTTGTTTATTACTCAATACTTCAAAATTTATTTTCTCATTACCATTTTCAAAGCTTGTGTTAAAACTTAAATCTTTTTTAGTAGTTCCACAACCTGTAATTATAAGAATTAGTATAAATAAAAACTTTTCCTTCATATTTATTCTTTATTAAAAAACATTTGTAATAAACTCGAGAACATAATTGTCATTAATGCACCTATGAAATTCAACCATAGGAAACTTACTACATCGATATAAAAAATGTAAAATATTATTAATTGTGAAACTGAAGCCCCAATAAATATAGCTTTTCCTTTTACATAGTTAATGTAAAATCCGACTAAGAAAATTCCTAAAACAGTTCCGTAAAATATAGAACCAATTATGTTCACTAATTGAATTAGGTTTTCAAATAAAGTTCCAATACAAGCAAAACCAATTGCTACTAAACCCCAAAATAAAGTAAACCATTGAGTTGCATAAACATAATGCTTGTCGGATTTTGTACCAACATTTCGCTTGTAAATATCAATTGAAGTTGTTGCGGCTAATGAATTCAATCCAGAAGCACTTGATGACATGGCTGCACTAAAAATTACAGCTAGAAGTAAACCAAGTAAACCTTTTGGTAAATAATTCAGAATAAAATATAGAAAGACATAATCTTTGTCATTAGTTTCTGCACCACCATCAATACTCGAAATTATTTCTTTAGCTTCTTCACGTAAATCTTTTTCTTTGTTAGATAAAGCAACCATTTGTTTTCTAAGAGTTGGATTATCGTAATCATTATGTTGTAATTGATCAATATAAATTTGATTTACAACTTTTTTATCTTGATTTAAATCGGCTAATTTTTGTTCCACTAATTCGTAAGCTTCTTTTTTATCAGAAGCTTTTACTTTGTTTACATTATTAGGATTGAAGTGAAGTGGTGTATCGTTAAACTGAAAAAATACAAAAACCAAAACTCCAGTCAATAAGATGAAAAATTGCATAGGAACTTTTAAAATTCCGTTCATTATCAATCCCATTTGACTTTCCTTAATTGATTTTCCCGATAAATATCTTCCAACTTGCGATTGATCTGTTCCAAAATACGAAAGCATTAAGAAAAAACCACCAGTAATTCCACTCCAGAACGTATAACGTGTTTCAGGATTATAAGAAAAATCCAAAATGTCCATTTTACCATTTGCTCCTGCAACATGTAAAGCATTTCCAAAATCTAATTCATTAGGTAAATACGAAAGAATGGTGAAGAACGTAATAAACATTCCACTCATAATTACAAACATCTGTTGCTTTTGTGTAACATTTACCGCTTTAGTTCCGCCAGTTACGGTGTAAACAATTACTAGAATTCCAATGATAATATTTAGCATCGTTAAATTCCAACCTAATAATGCCGAAAGAATGATAGATGGTGCATAAATGGTTAATCCGGTTCCTAAACCGCGTTGGATTAAGAATAAAATTGCGGCTAAGGAACGTGTTTTTACATCGAAACGTTGTTCTAAATATTCATAAGCGGTATAAACTTTCAGTTTGTGATAAATAGGAATAAAAGTGTAAGCAATCACAATCATGGCAAGTGGCAAACCAAAATAGAATTGCACAAATCCCATTCCGTCGTGATAGGCTTGTCCTGGTGTGGAAAGAAATGTAATAGCACTAGCTTGTGTTGCCATTACAGAAATTCCTACAGTGAACCAAGGTGTTTCGTTATTGTCTAATAAATAATCTTTTACGTTTGCACTGCCTTTGGTTTTAAAGGCTCCGTAGATTACAATGAAAAGTAATGTACACGATAATACAATCCAATCTAAACTTTCCATATTAAGAATAAATTTCCATTAATAAATAAAAGATCAAAATGTATAGCGCATTGAGAAGAAGCACTATAGTGTAATTTTTTTTCCATTCGTGTTTTTTTTCTTTCATAACTATTCTAACGAAATTAAATTAGCTAATAATTTGTAAGCTCCACTTACTCCTTCGGGTAATTCTCTGAAGAAAGATAAACCTGTGTAAACATAATTTCCTTTACCATATTTTGCTATTAATAAACTTCCTTTTGTATCGGATTCTCCTTCATCGTGCATAGCTAATATAGGCATAAAATTAGAATCCCATTTATTTGGGAAATATAAACCGCGCTCTTGAACCCAACCTTCAAAATCCTTAGAAGTAATTTTATTAGGAAAGTTTAGAACTGTGTGATTTGGATTTAAAAATTTCACTTCTGCATTTTCATTCGTTACTCTGTCACGTGAAAGTTCGATAGTGTAAGGTGCTAATTCATTGGTAACTAAACCACGGGTGGTATTGTATTGCACTATTAAATTTCCACCTTGCTTTACATATTCGAATAGTACTTTATTTTTAAATTTTAAATCGTCTAATACATTAAAAGCACGAATTCCAACAATAATGGCATCAAAATTTTTGATATTTTCAAGTTCTAATTCGTTTGTTTTCAAATACGTTACTTTGTAATTTAGGTTTTCAAGATAATTTCCAACTTCATCTCCAGCTCCCATTATATAGCCAATGTTTTTACCCGAAGTTTGAATATCTAAGTTCACAAATTTAGCTTCTGAAGTTTCTAAAATAGTCTGCTTCGGAATATGCGAATAGCTGATTTGCGTTATTTGTTTGTCGTATGTTTTATTATTACTTTCTACAATTGATTTAACTTTAATATTTTGTTCATTTTTGGGCGGATTAATAGTAAAAAAAAACGTTTTAGTTTCTCCTTTTGTTTTTATTGAAACAGGAACTTCCTTTGGTGTAACTTTCCAATTATTAGGTAATTGCAATTTTACAATTCCGCTTGCGTTGTTTTCGTAAGCTGTAACTTTAACATCAATTCGTTTGCTTTGTTCACCATCGAAAATGGCAACTTTATTCATTATTTCAGTTGTAAATTTTGGTACAACTGAAAAGGGAATGTAGGTTTCACCATCGTTAGGTTCGTTCTTTTTAAAAGTAAGATTTTTAGTAAAAGTAAAGGTTTGATTTTCAATTTCTAAATAGAAAACTACAGGAAACTGATTAGTCAATTCGGGTAGATTTCGTAGCGATTTATCAGAAACTGAATATAAACCGTCTTGTTGTTTTTCGTTTAACCAAAATAAATTGGAATACGGAATGTTTTCAGCTATTTTAAACTCAATTGTTTCTTTTATATTTTCATTATTAAGCAAAGATTTATTTACGGAAACAGTTTTAGAATTTAATAATGTAACTGAATTCAGTTTTATGTTTGAATTGCTTCTGTTTATGGCTTCAATGTTGATTTCGATTTCAGAATTTGGCGTAGCCATTTCAACATCGGCAACAGCTTCTAAAAACAAACCAGCGCAAGCTTCGATAATGGTTTTAATTTCTTCAGTCTTGATTTTTTTCCAATGTTCGTCTTCTAAATTTTGAATCAATTGATACGCTTTTACCAACTGAGGTAAATGTTCAGAAGGATTTTTAAAATTGAAATTATTTTGAATAGGAAGTAAAATTTTAGCAATTTCATTTCCACCATTAACTCGGTTCCAAGAAGTGTCAATTCCTTCAAATAAATTATCTTTTGGCGGAAGATTCCCTTTAATTAACTCTAAATATTCCAAATCATCACCACGTGTTCCAATAGTACCAAAACCTTGACATTTATGTTGGCTTCGGCTTAATGCTGCAATTTCGTGATTACTTTTTCCTTTTAACGGATAATACACATTGGCGTCAATTGAAAGTAGTTTAGACTTATCAGCTTCATCAAATTTTTCCTGACTTCCGTAAAACCACCAAGAAGTATTAAAAAACAATCTTTTCGGTTTAATTTTTACCAAATCGTATGCTTCTAAACTCAACATAGCCGAAGCTGTGTGATGTCCGTGTGTAGTTCCTGGAGTTCTATAATCGAAACGATTTATGATAATATCAGGTTGGAAATTTTCTATAGCTTGAACAACATCGGAAAGCACTTCTTTTTTATTCCAAATGGAAAAGGTTTCGTTTGGCTCTTTGCTATAACCAAAATCATTTGCCCGCGTAAAAAACTGACTTCCGCCATCTATTCTGCGAGCTGCTAAAAGTTCTTGTGTGCGAATTGCGCCTAATTTTTCTCGTAGTTCAGAACCAATTAAATTTTGTCCGCCATCTCCACGAGTTAACGATAAATAAGCTGTATTTGCATGATAATGATTGGAAAAATAGGTGATAAGCTTTGTGTTTTCATCATCAGGATGCGCCGCTATGTAAAGTACTTTTCCAAGGAAATTGAGCTTTTCTATTTTCTCATAAATTTCGTTTGAAGATAGTTTTTTAGGTTCTTGAGCAATTGCAATTGAGGTAATTATAAAAAAGACGAGTGTTACTTTTCGAAACATAAAAATATTGGTTTCTTCAAAATTAAAAAAAGGAAGCCAAATGACTTCCTTTTTAACAGTTTATTTATTTTTTATTATTTGCCGTCAGTTCGAGTGGTTTTTGTTTCTTTTCTCGATACTTTTCATTCTGAAAAACTCGAATTGACGAAACAAAAACTATATCGAGAACTTTTATGATGTTTTAATTTGCCTTGGAAAGCTCTAACAATTTATCATAAACTTTATCTATAGGCATTCCTACAACATTTGCATACGAACCTTCAATTTTATCAATGCCAACTAAGCCAATCCATTCTTGGATACCATAAGAGCCAGCTTTGTCAAAAGGTTTATAGTTTTCTAAATAGTAATGTAAAGCTTCATCTGAAAGGTTTTTAAAACTTACTTTTGTGATTTCATAAAAGGATTCAACATTATTTGATGTTTTAAAACAAACCGAAGTTATTACTTCATGAGTTTTGCCACACATCGATTTAAGCATTAAAAAAGCATCATTGTAATTTTTCGGTTTTCCTAATGCTTTGCTTTCATGCCAAACTATCGTATCACTTGTAATAATTATTTCGTTTTCTGCAATTTCAGTAAATGCGCTGGCTTTTAATTCTGCTAAGAAGTTTGTTATTTCATGAGCTTTTAAATGCTCAGGATAAATTTCTTCAACTTCTTTCAATTGGATTTCAAAATCGATATCCAATTCTTTGAAAAATTGTTGTCTTCTTGGAGAACCCGAAGCTAAAACGATTCGTTTATGTTGTAACTTTTCTCTAAGCATGTAAAGTAGAATAGGTGATAACCCAAATTGATAAAATTCCGAAGAATAAAATAAATTTTAATAGTGAACTTAGGTTTTTGAAATCTTTTTGCGATTTTGCACTCCAACTTTTAATAGTAAAAAATAAAAGTGGAGCTACAATGAACAATATTGAATAATAAACAACGTAATCATACATGAATAAGTTAGTTCGTAAATAATATGCCAATAAAACTATAGGAATAATTGAAAGTACAAACACAATTTTCATGGTTCGGTTTTTACCAATTAGAACTGGCAAAGTTCCAATTCCGTTTGCGTAATCAGCATCAATATCTTCAATATCTTTTACGATTTCTCTTAAAAAATTAATGATGAAAGCGAAAATAGCATAATCAGTAAGTATGCTGAAAACTTGTTTCATTTGCTCTCTATTTCCTTCATAAGTTGATGGAACTAAATCGTAAATTCCGATTATAATAATACTAAATGAAAGAATTAACGCTACAACCAAATTTCCTACAACCGCAATTTGTTTTAAAGTAGTTGCATAAACGTACAACAAAGCAGCAGTAATAATGAAAAACGCAGTAAAACTTGGTTTACCAATGATGTTTGAAAGATAAAAACCAATTCCTACACCAATAATATTACAAATTACGTAATAATTGTAAGCTGCTTTTTCAGAAATGGAAACACCAATGATTCGCTTTTTTGCAATTTCATCAGTTTCTTGATCCATAATATCATTAATGATATAACCACCAGCCGCAATTAAAACTGTAGCTAAAACCAAGGAAAAGAATTGTAAATGCGAAAGCGCTAAGAAATTGAATGTTGGCGTAAGTTCAGTAAACGTAGCCGTTTTCATAAAAGTATAACGAAATAACAACTGCATAAAAGCAATTATCGCTAAGTTTTGTATGCGTATAAGTTTGAAGAAGTTCATTTTTAGGTAAAAGGTTATTGGTAAATGGTAAAGGTTTGTCGGGTCGAGCGGAGTCGAGACCAAATATAATTTTAATTATCTTCTCGACTCCGCTCGAAGTGACAATTAAAATTAGTCATACTTCGCATCGAAATGTTCCATCCATTTGTGTTGTACTTTCATTACTTGCTCTATAACATCTCGAACACAACCTTTTCCGCCATCTTTGTGTGAAACGTATTTTGAAATTCCTTTAATTTCTGGAGCTGCATTTTGCGGACATGTTGGTAAGCCAACCAGTTTCATTACATGAAAATCAGGAATATCATCACCCATGTACAAAACATTTTCAGGATTGATACTGTAAATATCACAGTATTCTTTAAAGGTTTCCACTTTATCGGAAACGCCTAAATGAATATCAGTAATTCCTAAATTTCGTAAGCGAACGCGAACACCTTCGTTGCTTCCGCCTGAAATAATACAAACGTGATAACCATTTTCAACGGCAGCTTTCATGGCATAACCATCGCGAATGTTCATATTGCGAAGCATTTCTCCAGTTTGTGTAACGTGAATGGTTCCATCAGTAAGAACACCATCTACATCTAAAACGAAAGTAGTAATGGTATTCATATGTTCTTTATAACTCTTTTGCGACATTTTGTATCGATTGGGTTAGTAATTTGTAAATATCTTGATAATTTGAATCTTTTAAAAATTCAATATGTTTTTCTATAGTTTTGGTATCGTTGCGTAACGCCGGACCTGTTTGTGCATCTTTAGGGGAAAGCGTTGTTGTTTTATTTGCCACTTCTTGAATTAAGGGTTGTAAAACTTCGAATGGGACATTATTAGTTTCGCAAATTTCACTACCGATAACGTACATATGATTCACAAAATTGCTAACAAAAACAGCTGCAACGTGCAAACTTTTTCGTTGTTCCGATGAAATGTTGTAAACTTTATTTGAGATAGCTTTTGCTAATAGTTCTAAAGTTTTGTAATCATTTTCATTTTCGGCTTCTAAACATAATGGAATAGAGGAGAAGTCGACTTCCTTGCTTTTAGAAAAAGTTTGTAAAGGATAAAAAACACCTTTTCTGTTTTTAGTATCCAAAACTTGCAAACTCGAAGTTCCTGAAGTATGAACCACCAACTTATTTTTAAACGGAAGTTGGCTTGAAACTTCCTTTATAGCATTATCTGTAACCGAAATGATATAAAGATCTGCCTCTTGTAAAGCTTTGTAATCGTTAGTGATTCTTTCCTTTGGCAATAAATGTAAAAGCGATTTTGGTTGGCGTGCAAAAGCTTGCACCAAAGAAACTTCTTTCGTTTGCAAAAACACTCTAATTAAGTGTTGGGCTACATTACCACTACCAATTACTATTACTTTTAACATGTGGCTAAATTAACCAATTTCTTTAGGACAACAATAAACAAAAAACTCCAAAATTATATTTTGGAGTTTTTTTATACTGTAAACTGAGACTGAAAACTGAATACTAGCGAAGTACCGCTCCTAATTCTTTTTCAAGATTAGTTTGTAGTTTCGACATTATTTTTTCAATTTCTTTGTCGTTTAATGTTTTGTTTTCGTCTTGAATGGTAAAACTCACTGCATACGATTTCTTACCTTCTGGTAAATTTTTCCCTTCGTAAACGTCAAATAAATTGATGTCTTTCAATAATTTCTTTTCGGTTTTTTTAGCTGTTTTAAATACATCTTCAAAAGCTACTTTGCTATCAAGTAATAACGCTAAGTCACGACGAACTTCTGGATATTTTGGAATATCGGTAAACTTAATTTTATTTGAAATGTATTTTTGAATTTTATCCCAATAGATATCAGCAAATAAAACTTCTTGTTTAATATCGAAATGTTTTAAAATAGGTTTCTTAATTGTTCCCATTTCTAAAATAATTTCTTTACCAACAGCTAACGCTAAACCTTCGTTGTAAATATCATCTTCAAAAGGTAAAGTAATAACTTTAGCATCTAAACCAATTCGAGACAAAATATTCATTACATAACCTTTAAACAAGAAGAAATCTGATTTTTGCTGGTTATTTGTCCAACTTTCATCTGAACGATTTCCAGTTACAGTTAAGGTTAAATGTTTGTTTTCATCAAACCCAGAAGGTAATTTATGATATGTTTTTCCGAATTCGAATAATTTTAAATCGGTTTTTCTACGATTAATATTAAAAGAAACCGCTTCTAAAGCTGAAAACAACATTGATTGACGCATTACCGATAAGTCATTACTCAACGGATTTAGCATGTTTACCGTAAATTCTTCTTTTAGATTTTCAGATAATGAAACGTATTCTGGCTTCGTTAACGAGTTGGCCATCATTTCATTAAACCCGATTGAACACAATTGGTTTGAAACGATATTTTGAATTTTATATTCTTCTGTGCGAGATGAATTTGAAATAGTAGCGTTTAATTTTTGAGAAAACTTAATATTATTATAGCCATAAACACGTAAGATTTCTTCAATTACATCAATTTCACGTTGAACATCAACACGATATGAAGGAATTACTAATCCAAGTCCAGCTTCGGTAACATTATTTACTCTGATGTCTAAAGAAACTAAAATTCGTTTGATAACTTCTTTTGGAATTTCTTCACCAATCATATTTTTGATTTTCTCAAATGTTAGAAACACTTGAAAATCTTCCATTTTTCTTGGGTAATAATCTAAAACATCTGAAGTAATTTCTCCGCCAGCAACTTCTTGAATTAACAAAGCAGCACGTTTTAAAGCATACTCTGTCATATTTGGATCAATTCCTCTTTCAAAACGGAAAGAAGCATCCGTATTTAATCCATGACGTTTTGCCGTTTTTCTTACAGCAACAGGATTAAAATAAGCACTTTCTAAGAAAATTGAAGTTGTGTTTTCAGTAACACCAGAATTTATTCCGCCAAAAACACCAGCAATACACATAGGTTCATCGGCATTACAAATCATTAAGTCTTCAGCATCTAAAGTACGCTCAACTTCATCAAGTGTAGTGAATTTTGTACCAGCTTCAACGGTTTTAATAACAACTTTATTTCCTTTTATTTTAGCAGCATCAAAAGCGTGTAAAGGTTGTCCCAATTCATGTAAAACATAATTTGTTACATCGACAATATTATTTTTTGGAGCTAAACCAATTGCTTTCAATCTGTTTTGTAGCCAATTAGGCGATGGTTTTACCGTTAAATCTGAAATTGTTACGCCACAATATCTTGGAGCTAATTCTTCATTTTCTACAGCAACATCTATTTTTAAAGTACGTTTATCGACTCTAAAATTACTTACAGAGGGAGTAATGATTCCAAAATTTGTTGAAGAATTTTCCTTTTGAACTAATCCTGCACGTAAATCGCGAGCCACTCCAAAATGACTCATTGCATCAGCGCGATTTGGAGTTAAACCAATTTCAAAAACTTCATCTGTTTCAATTTCAAATAATTCGGCAGCTGAAGTTCCAGGAACTACATCATCAGCTAGAATCATGATTCCGTCGTGACTTTCACCTAAACCTAATTCGTCTTCGGCACAAATCATTCCGTGGCTTTCTTCACCTCTAATTTTTCCTTTTTTAATTTCGAATGCATTTCCTTCTTTATCATAAAGCTTTGTACCTATTGTTGCTACAGGAACTTTTTGCCCAGCAGCTACATTTGGAGCTCCACAAACAATTTGAACTGGTTTTTCGCCATTTCCTAAATCTACAGTTGTAACTTTAAGTCTATCAGCATTAGAATGCTGCTCGCAAGTAAGTACGTGACCTACAACAACACCTTGTAAACCACCTTTAAGACTTTCAAAGTTATCTAAACCTTCAACCTCTAATCCTAAATCGGTTAAGATTTCAGAAACTTCTTCGGCTTGTAAATCTGTTTTAATAAATTGTTTTAACCAATTATATGAAATACGCATTTTGTATCGAATTTTAAGAGTGCAAAGATAAGCTTAATTTAATGATTTGAAAATTTGATGATTTGAAAAATTACTACTATTACACAAATATTATTTTTGAGTAAATAATGCTATTGTTTTTATATTGTTATTGTTAGTGTTGTTTTTATAAGAATTTTTCAAAAAAACATTGTTAAAAATATTATAAATACAATTTTATGCTATTAATTGAAAAAAAAGTGCTACTTTTTTGAGTACAGAACTTATAATTTTGATAGAAATCAAATACAAAGAAATTATGAGTAATTTAATTCAAAGACCACAATTAAAAGAAAAGTACGATAATTATATTAATGGAAAATGGGAAGCTCCTTCGACATGGCAATATTTTGAGGTTCTTTCACCTGTAGATGGAAAATTAATGGCTAAAGCAGCACATTCTGCAAAATTAGATATAGAAAATGCTGTAGATGCAGCTGATGCAGCTTTTAAGTCTTGGAGTGAAACTTCTGCAACGGAAAGAAGCATTATATTAAATAAAATTGCAGATAGAATGGAAGCTAATTTAGAATATTTAGCTGCTGTTGAAACGTTAGATAACGGTAAAGCAGTTCGCGAAACTTTAGCGGCTGATATTCCATTAGCAATTGATCACTTCCGTTATTTTGCAGGAGTAATTCGCGCTGAAGAGGGTTCGATTAGCGAATTAGATAAAGATACTGTTTCTGTAATTGTACATGAGCCAATTGGTGTAATTGCACAAATTATTCCATGGAATTTCCCAATTTTAATGGCTGTTTGGAAGTTAGCTCCAGCTTTAGCTGCAGGTAACTGTGTGGTATTAAAACCAGCTGAAAGTACACCTGTTTCTATTATGGTATTAATGGAATTAATTGGTGATTTACTTCCTGCAGGTGTAATAAATGTTGTTAACGGATTTGGTGCAGAATTAGGACGTGGATTAGTAACAAATCCAAAAGTTTCTAAAGCTGCATTTACAGGTTCAACAGCAACAGGTAGAATGGTAATGCAATATGCAACTGAAAATATTATTCCAGTTACTTTAGAGTTAGGAGGAAAATCACCTAATATTTTCTTCCCATCAGTTATGGATGCTGATGATGAATTTTTAGATAAAGCTATAGAAGGAGCTGTATTATTTGCATTAAATCAAGGTGAAATTTGTACTTGTCCATCGAGATTATTAATTCACGAATCAATCTACGATAAATTTATTGAAAGAGTTTTAGCACGTGTTAAAGCTATTAAAACAGGTAGCCCTTTTGACCCAACAGTAATGATGGGAGCTCAAGCTTCACAAATTCAAAAAGATAAAATTTTATCTTACATTAAATTAGGTAAAGAAGAAGGAGCAGAGTTGTTATGTGGTGGAGATGTTAACCATTTAGGTGGTGATTTAGAAGGTGGATATTACATTCAACCAACTTTATTTAAAGGGCACAACAAAATGCGTATTTTTCAAGAAGAAATTTTTGGACCAGTATTAGCAGTAACAACTTTCAAAACTACCGAAGAAGCTTTAGAAATTGCAAACGATACTATGTATGGTTTAGGTGCTGGTGTATGGACTCGTGATGCTCACGAATTATACCAAGTTCCAAGAGCAATTCAAGCGGGTAGAGTTTGGGTAAATCAATATCATTCTTATCCAGCGGGAGCTCCGTTTGGAGGTTATAAACAATCAGGAATTGGTCGTGAAAACCATAAGATGATGTTAGATCATTATCGTCAAACTAAGAATATGCTAATTTCTTACAATAAAAATAAATTAGGATTCTTTTAATTTTTTAATATTTAGTTAATTAGCCACGGGTTTTCCCGTGGCTTTATTTTATTTTAAAATGGAAAAAGTAAAGAGAGTAAGTGTTACTTCTGAAGCAATGGAAGTTATAAAAATGCTAGAAGAAAAGTTTGGTGAATTGATGTTTTATCAGGCTGGTGGATGTTGTGAAGGAACACAGCCACAATGTTTTGAAAAAGGAGGTTTTTATTTGCGTACTGGTGATGTTTGCATTGGAACTGTAAATAATCACGAATTTTGGTTAGATAAAGATTTGTTCGAATATTGGAAATTTTCACATTTTACTTTAGATGTAGTAGATGGTTTTGGGCCTGGAGGATTTTCACTAGAAACACCTTATGGAAAAACTTTTAAAGTAAATTATAGATTGTTCACAGAAAAAGAATTGGAAAATTTAGATACAGTTAAACGTTTTGATTATTAACGTGAAAAATTCATTAATTGATATTGTTTTGGTGTAACGCCTTCATATTTTTTAAATAAACGAATAAAGTAATTACAATCTTCAAATCCTGTTGCATACGAGACTTCATTTACTTGTAAACTAGGATTACTTAACAATTTTTTGGCAAATTTTAGTTTTTCGTTTAAAATATATTCAATTGGGCTCATGCCCAATTCTCTTTTAAAATGTCTGTAAAAAGAAGTTGTACTCATACACGCTTTTTCGCTCAATTCTTTTAAATTAATATTTTCTCTAATATTTTTTCTAATATACTCTACTGTTGGCGCTATTGGACTATTAGAATCTATCAATAAATTATCATCAAATCGTTTTGCAGTTTGGGTTTGAATAATTCTAACAATTAATTCTTGTAGTGTTAAATTGGCTAACGCATCTTTAGTAATATCTGTCCCCATACAGTCTTTTATTAACTTATTGATGGTAGAGGCTAATTCTACATTGTTATAGAAAAAGTAATTTTCATAATCTAATTTCCAATAATTATTTTTTCCTTCTTTTGGATATTTATCATTTAAAAAATCGAGAGTGTCAATAATTATTTTTTTATCAATAGCTAAAGCAATACACTGTGTTGGATTATTTTTAGTTGCTTCAGGAAAATCAATTTTCATTTCTACATTTTGCGGAACAATTACTGTTTCTCCAGGTAAATACTCAAAACTTGGATCGTCAAATAAATGCATCACTTTTTTTCCACGAAGCATACTTGTAACAACTAAATCGTTAAATTTTAAAGGAACTAAATTAGATTCTTCATACGTTTCAAAAATATTTAATTCGCAGTGATCTAAAGAAAAAACAGTTCTATTTTCAACCAAAGTTTTGAGTGATTTTTCATGAGTTAAATCAACTTTATTAAGTAAAGATTTTGTTGGCATCGCTTTTTTTAACAAGATACAAAAAATTATAATATTTCTTCAACGTGTTTTTTTATGTTTGAAGCCAGTTTTTTTGTAGGTAAATCATTGGCGTCATTTCCAAAGGGATCTTCAATTTCTTCAGCAATTAACTCTAAACTAGCCAATACATAAAAAATGAAAATAACAACCGGAATTGCATAATAACCTAAGCTAAAAACATAACCAAATGGCAACGTCATAATGTAAAAGAATATAAATTTCTTTATAAACGAGCTATAAGAGTAGGGAATAGGTGTATTTTTGATTCTTTCACAAGCACCACAAATATCCGTAAACGATTGTAATTCAGCATTGATAACAATTAGTTGGTCACCAGAAATTTTGCCAGAAACATACAAATCATTTGCTTTTTGAAATAACATTTTAGCAATTTGATTTGGACGATGTTTGTGATCATCAATTTCTAAATCTAAACCTTCAATTAACATTAAAGCAGTTTCTTCATCGGCTAAATGTTTTTGAAGAAATGAAGCATAGCTAGGAATTAGTTTTCGGTAGTAATTTCTATCGTGCTCTTCTTTTAAATAAGCGGATAGTTTTAAGGCTAAGTTTCTGCTATTATTTACCAAACTTCCCCAATGTTTTCTACCTTCCCACCAGCGATCATAAGCTGTATTGGTTCTAAATACTAATAAAAGTGAAATCACAAAACTTAATGTTCCATGCATTAACGTTAAATTTTTCAGGTTATGTTTTTCGCTCAATTGCCAATATTCCATTTCTAAATAAGCTACGCCGTAAGCATAAAGTCCTATAAAAATCATCATAGGAATTAATTGACGAAAAGTATCCGATTTATGAAATCGAAATATAAATGTAATCCAGTCTTTAGGGTTGTATTGTACCATTTTTTAACTAATATAATTCCAAATATTCTTCTTTTTACTTAATTCTAAGAAGATTTGTTTCATTTTTTGATGTTCGGGTTTTGTCATATTCGGGTCTTCTTTTAAAATCTTAATCGCTTTATGTCGAGCCAATTGTAAAATATCTCTGTCTTTTACCAAATCGGCAATGTGTAAATTCAGCACACCACTTTGTTGGGTTCCCATAATATCTCCCGGACCGCGAAGTTTTAAATCGACTTCTGCAATTTCAAAACCATCATTGGTTGCACACATGGTTTCCATTCGTGTTTTGCTATCGTTACTCAATTTGTGTCCCGTCATTAAAATACAATAACTCTGTTCGGCACCACGACCTACGCGACCACGTAATTGATGCAATTGCGATAAACCAAAGCGTTCGGCACTTTCAATTACCATAACGGAAGCATTAGGAACATTTACACCAACTTCAATTACTGTTGTCGCAACCATAATATTGGTTTTCCCTTCTGCAAAACGACGCATTTCTTCGTCTTTATCTGCTGGTTTCATTTTTCCGTGAACTATGGAAATGGAATATTGTGGTAACGGAAAATCACGAGAAATACTTTCATAACCATCCATTAAATCTTTATAATCCATTTTTTCAGATTCTTGAATTAACGGATAGACTATATAAACTTGACGTCCCTTAGCGATTTCGTCTTTTAAGAATTTCCAAACTTTTAATCGGTTATTATCAAATCTATGGACAGTTTGTATTGGCTTTCTTCCTGGTGGTAATTCATCTATCACTGAAATATCTAAATCACCATACATGCTCATGGCTAATGTTCGCGGAATAGGAGTAGCGGTCATTACTAAAACGTGAGGTGGAATATCGTTTTTTTTCCACAACTTACTTCTTTGCTCTACACCAAATCGGTGTTGTTCATCAATAATGGCTAAACCTAAATTATGAAATTGAACTTTGTCTTCTAAAATAGCATGCGTTCCAATTAAGATATCCAAACTTCCATTTTCAAGTTCTTCGTGAATGATTTTTCTTTCAGCAGTTTTAGTTGAGCCTGTAAGTAATTTTATATTGATATTTAAACTTTGAGCTAATTGAGAAAGTCCACTAAAATGTTGTGTGGCTAAAATTTCTGTTGGCGCCATCAAGCAACTTTGAAAACCATTGTCTTTAGCAATTAGCATAGAAAGTAAAGCTACTATCGTTTTTCCTGAACCTACATCACCTTGTAATAAACGATTCATTTGGGCATTACTTCCCAAATCATTTCTGATTTCTTTGATTACACGTTTTTGAGCATTAGTTAACTCAAAAGGTAAATGATTTTGGTAGAAATCGTTAAAATTATCACCAACAATTTCAAAAGGATGTCCTTTTATTTTGTGTTTTCTAATTAAGTTTTTGGTAATAAGCTGTAATTGAATGTAAAACAATTCTTCAAATTTTAATCGAAACTGTGCTTTTGCTAATAATTCTTGATTTTTTGGAAAATGAATATTGAATAACGCTTCTTTTTTCGGAATTAGTTGTAACTCTTGAATAATACTTTCCGGCAAAGTTTCAGAAAATAAAGCTTGCGTTTCTACAAATAGTTGTTGCATCATTTTATTGATGACTTTATTTGTAATATTTTTATTGGCTAATTTTTCTGTGCTTGGATAGACAGGTTGCATCGCACTTCGCAAACTCGCTTTATGTTCGTTCAACAATTCCATTTCTGGATGTGCCATATTGAACTTGCCATTAAAAGAAGTTACTTTTCCAAAAACTACATACGGAGTATTTATTTTTAAACTTTCTTTTATCCATTTGTGACCTCTAAACCAAACCAATTCCATTTCGCCAGTTTCATCAATAAAAGTAGCAACTAATCGCTTTCCTCTTTTTTGCTCAACAGTTTTTATGTGAATAATTTTACCCACAATTTGGACATCGGCATTACTATTAACCAACTGATTAATTTTATAATAACGTGTTCTATCGATATATCGATTTGGGTATAAATTCAGTAAATCGCCATAACGATGAATATCTAACTCCTTGCGCAATAAATCGCCACGTTGCGGACCAACGCCTTTTAAGTATTCAATTGGAGTTTCGAGTAAATTCATTTATAGCTTTTATGTAGAATATAGCGAAGATACTAATTTCTAGTTGTACTAAAAATACTTATATTCGTGTAAAATTCAAGAACTATTTCATGCTACGATATTTACTGCTGTTTTTTAGTGTTTTAGCTTTTTCCCAACAATATAAAAGCGTTGATTTTATTAAATGTGATGCTTTTGTTGTAACAAATTTTAAAGAGAAATCAATTTCTGGTAGAATTAATTATGAGTTTAAAGTTTTAAAACAAATAGATACTATTAGTATTGATGCGATTGCAATGGAGTTTACAGATGTTAGAATTAATTATGAAAAAGTTCCATTTGTATATGATGGAAAGCATTTAAAGCTTTACAAAGGATTTAAAAAGAAAAACAATATTTTATCATTTACTTACTCGGCAAAGCCAAAGCAAACTCTATATTTTGTTGGAGATAAACAAGATTTTCAAATTTGGACACAAGGACAAGGAAAATATACAAGTCATTGGTTACCAAGTTTTGATGATGTGAATGAAAAAGTGATTTTTAATCTGAATGTTTCGTTTGATGATAAACATGATGTTATTTCAAATGGTAAATTTAATTTAGTTGAAAAAACTTTGTCTTTTTCTTCTGCTCCATATGAAAGACTTTGGAGATTTTCCATGCAAAAACCCATGTCATCTTATTTAGTAATGTTGGCAATTGGTGATTTTGTAAAACAAACTGAAACAACTTCATCAGGAACGGTTTTAGAATATTATTTAGATAGAAAAGATAGTTTAAAATTTGAACCAACATATCGTCATTCGAAACAAATATTTGAGTTTTTAGAAAAGGAAATTGGTATAAAATATCCTTGGGAAATTTACCGCCAAGTTCCCGTTCGCGATTTTTTGTATGCAGGAATGGAAAATACAACGTCAACCATTTTTTCACAAGATTTTGTAGTGGATAAAATTGGTTACAACGATAAAAATTACTTGAATGTAAATGCTCACGAATTAGCGCATCAATGGTTTGGCGATTTGGTTACGGCAAAAGAAAGCAAACATCATTGGTTACAAGAAGGCTTTGCAACGTATTACGCTTTGTTAGCGGAACAATCGGTTTTTGGAGACGATTATTTCTCTCATCAATTATGGGAAATGGCGCAGCAACTAGAACAAGCAGATAGTTATGATAATGAACCTATTTTAAGTGAAAAAGCAAGTTCGTTAACTTTTTACAAAAAAGGAGCTTGGGCTCTGCATGCATTACGAGAAGAAATCGGACATAAAAAGTTTAGTAAAGCAGTAAAAAAATATTTAAAAAAACACCGATATAAAAATGTTGATACTGATGATTTTCTAAGAGAAATTAAACGTGTTTCTAGGAAGTTTGATATTGATTCGTTCAGAAGAAATTGGCTTGAAAATCCAAATTTCGATTATGATATTGCTCAAAAGTATTTAAACAAAGCCGATTTTATTCAATCATTTACAGAAGTTAGAAATAAAAGAGATTTACCATTTTCTGAGATAAAAGAAAGTTTCGAAGAAATTATGCAATCCGATGTTTATTTTCCAATTAAAAAGGAGATTTTATATCAATGTGAAATGGTTTCTTTAGAAGATAAACAAGAATTAATCGACTTGGCTTTAGCAACAAATAATATTGAAGTTCGTCAAGCTGTAGCACAAACCGTAAATGCAATCCCGAATAGTTTTAAAGCTCAATTTGAAACGTTGCTTAACGATGAATCCTATATAACTCGCGAAATAGCATTATTCAAATTGTGGAAAAATTTTAAAAATGACCAACTTACTTATGTGCAATTAAGTAATAATTGGAAAGGTTTGAATTATAACTTAAAAATTGCTAACTTAACTTTGAAATTGGTAACTAAAGGAATTTCTTCATCTGAAAAAATGAAAGCCATAGCCGAATTGGAAAAAATGACACAATTACCATATGAATCTGGAGTACGTCAAGCAGCAATAGAAACTATTTTAGGTTTGCAAATTCCATCAGAGCAAGTTTATATCAGTTTAATTGAAGCAACGCTACATCATAAATGGCAATTTGTCAAATTTGGTAAAAATAAACTCAGAGCCGCATTATCAGATGATATTAAAAGACAGCAATTATTAAGTCTGAAGCCAAAATTATCTTCTGAATTGCAAGACCGACTACAAGTATTCATAAAAGAAACAGAATAAATGAGAGCATTAATCATATCGGGTGGAGGAAGTAAAGGTGCTTTTGCTGGTGGAGTAGCCCAATATCTTATTGAAGACTTACATAAAGATTATGATTTTTATTTAGGAACTTCAACAGGAAGTTTATTAGTTTCTCATCTGGCTTTAAAAGAAGTAGAAAAAGTTAAAGAAGCTTATACTTCTGTAAATCAAAAAAGTATATTTAGTAATTGTCCCTTTAAAATAAAAAAACGTTTTGGAGAAGATACGATTTTAATTAATCACTATAATGTACTGCGTAATTTTTTAAGAGGTTCAAAAACTTTTGGAGAAAGTAAAAATCTTAGAAAATTAATCGGACAATTTTTTACCCAAGAAGAATTTGAAAAGTTAAAATCTGGACCAAAGGAAATTATCGTTACGGTTTCTAATTTGTCTTTAAATACAGTTGAATACAAGTCGATAAACGAATTTTCGTACGAAGATTTTTGTGATTGGATTTGGATTTCTTGTAATTATATTCCGTTTATGTCTTTAGTTCGAAAAAACGGTTGTGAATATGCCGATGGCGGTTTTGCCGCTATGGTTCCTATTGAAGAAGCAATTAAACGAGGCGCAACACATGTAGATGCAATTATATTACATACAGAAACTCCTTTATATAATCGTTTACCAGCTAGAAGTCCGTTTACAGCGTTGACCAATTTATTTAATTTTATGATGGATCGTATTGAGTTTCAAAATATTAAAATTGGCAAATATGAAGCTCGATTTAAAGATGCAACGATTAATTTTTATTACACGCCCACTTTATTAACTACTAATTCATTGGTTTTCAATAAAGAAAAAATGAAAGAATGGTGGCAAGTTGGTTATAATTATGCCAAGACAAAAGAAATCGATAGTCAAGAAATTCAAAAAGAAGATTAAAAAAACCAATCATTCGATTGGTTTTTTTATTTTAACAATATTTAAAATTTAAAAAACTCTTTTCAATTCTTCTTTTAAATAAGCAATAGCAATATCAGTTGCAACTTCTACTGTAGCGGTTTCTTCAAGAATTAATTTACGCATTTCTTCAGCGGTTGTAACACCTTCTGTTACTGATTTAGTAGTAACTAAATTCATAATATTATTTTTTGCTTTTAAAACCATTTCCCAACCTTCACTCGAAATATACACTTGTTGTGTAATATTGTGTTCGTATTCTGTTTGAATAGTGTGTACTAAAAGCGTTGCATAACTGCGAGCGTCTAATCCATTAGGTTCTACACGAAGTAATAATTGTACAGGGTTTATTCTTTCTAAAAATAAAACAACACGCTCAAAAGCTTGTAACCGAATAGGCAACGATTGCTTCTGATTTTGTTTTAATAATTCAAAGCGTCTTCTGTTTTCTTCATTATTGAAGAATTTTGAAAATAAAACAAAAGCCGTTGCACCAGTTATTAAAGCTGGTAATGTATAACTTGCTAACTCTATAATTTTATTGGTATCCATCTTTTCTAAATTTGATACACAAAATAAAACGAAACTTTTCCAAAAAACAAATACAATAACAATTTTCGTCAGTTCGAGTGATTTCAAAGAAATTGTATCGAGAACAATAAATAGTTAATAACTTCATTTGTAAGTACAGTAACCAACACTTATTTTTGTAACTTAGAAGATTTACGACTTATGATGGAGCAATATATAAATCAATTAAACGAAGCGCAACGTGCGCCAGTATTACATAAAGACGGACCATTAATTGTTATTGCTGGTGCGGGTTCAGGTAAAACACGTGTATTAACGATGCGTATTGCTTATTTAATGAGTCAAGGTGTAGATGCTTTTAATATTTTAGCCTTAACCTTTACCAATAAAGCGGCTAAAGAAATGAAAAGTCGTATTGCAAGTATCGTAGGAAGTAATGAAGCTAAAAATTTGTGGATGGGAACTTTCCACTCGGTTTTTGCTAAGATTTTAAGAATTGAATCCGAAAAACTAGGTTATCCTTCAAATTTTACGATTTACGACACACAAGATTCTGTTCGATTGATTTCTTCAATTATTAAAGAAATGCAATTGGATAAAGATGTGTATAAACCAAAACAAGTTTTAAATCGAATTTCCTCTTATAAAAACTCTTTAATTACCGTTAAAGCATATTTCAATAATCCCGAATTACAGGAAGCTGATGCTATGAGTAAGAAGCCACGTTTGGGCGAAATTTATCAAAATTACGTAGAGCGTTGTTTTAAATCTGGAGCAATGGATTTTGATGATTTGTTATTGAAAACCAATGAGTTATTAAATCGTTTTCCAGATGTTTTAGCGAAATACCAAGATAGATTTCGTTATATTTTAGTTGATGAGTATCAAGATACAAATCATTCTCAGTATTTAATTGTTCGTGCACTTTCAGATAGATTTCAGAATATTTGTGTTGTTGGTGACGATGCACAAAGTATTTATGCTTTCCGTGGTGCGAATATTAATAACATTTTGAATTTCCAGAAAGATTACGATGATGTTCACATGTATCGATTGGAACAAAATTATCGTTCGACCAAAAATATCGTAGAAGCGGCAAATAGTGTAATCGATAAGAATAAAACGAAACTTGATAAAGTAGTTTGGACAGACAATGCCGAAGGTCCGAAAATAAAAGTTCACCGCAGTTTAACCGATAGTGAAGAAGGACGTTTTGTAGCGTCAACAATTTTTGAAGAGAAAATGCAAAACCAACTTCCAAATAGTAATTTTGCAGTTTTATATCGTACCAATGCACAATCGCGATCTATTGAAGATGCGTTGCGTAAACGTGATATTCCATATCGTATTTATGGCGGACTTTCATTTTATCAGCGTAAGGAAATTAAAGATGTTTTAGCGTATTTACGCTTAATTATCAATCCAAAAGATGAAGAAGCTTTAGTTCGTGTAATTAATTATCCGGCAAGAGGAATTGGAAATACAACTTTAGAAAAGTTAACGGTTGCGGCTAATCATTATAAGCGTTCTATTTTTGAAGTAATGGAGCATATTGATAAAATCGATTTAAAGTTAAATGCTGGAACAAAGAAGAAACTTTCTGATTTTATAACGATGATTAAAAGTTTCCAGGTTATTAACGAAAATCAAGATGCTTTTTATTTAACCGATCATGTTACGAAGAAAACAGGTTTAGTTCAAGAGTTGAAAAAAGACGGAACGCCAGAAGGAATTGCACGGATTGAAAATATAGAAGAACTTTTAAATGGTATTAAAGATTTCACCGAAGGTCAAAAAGAGGTTGATGGCGCAAGAGGTTCTTTAGCTGAATTTCTTGAAGATGTTGCTTTAGCAACCGATATGGATAAAGACACGAGCGATGAAGATAGGGTTGCTTTAATGACAATTCACTTGGCAAAAGGATTAGAATTTCCGCATGTATTTGTAGTGGGAATGGAAGAAGATTTGTTTCCAAGTGCTATGAGTATGAATACACGAAGCGAACTTGAAGAAGAACGCCGACTTTTCTATGTAGCATTAACGCGTGCCGAACATCAAGCGTATTTAACCTATGCACAATCGCGTTATCGTTGGGGAAAATTAGTTGATAGCGAACCTTCTCGTTTTATTGAAGAAATTGATGATGAATATTTAGATTATTTGAATTTAGAAAGCAATGCTTCTTATCGCTATAAACCGATGATGGATGTTGATATTTTTGGTGATATAGATAAATCGAAATTGCGTTTGTCTAAGCCTGTAAATAGTAAGCCGCCAGCATATTTGAATACTGAAGCTAACAATAAACCAAATATTCGCAAACTAAAACCCGTTTCTGGGATTAAAACACAAGCCAATAGTTTATTTGATAGTAATTTAGCTGTTGGAAATATAGTTATGCACGAACGTTTTGGAAAAGGTCAAGTGATTAATTTAGAAGGAGTAGGAGCTGATAAAAAAGCTGAAATTAAGTTTGATGTTGGCGGAGTAAAGAAATTATTGTTGAAGTTTGCTAAATTGGAAGTAATTGGATAATAGCTTTAAGCATTAAGCTTAAGGCATAAAGCATTAAAACTATGTCAAAATTCATAAAAATATACGAAGACAAGCCAAGTGAAGCCGCTATTAAAAAAGTAGTTGATGTTTTACGCAATGGCGGTTTGGTCATTTATCCAACAGATACAGTTTATGGTTTGGGTTGTGATATTACCAATTCTCGTGCTCTTGAAAAAATTGCTAAGATAAAAGGAGTGAAGTTGGAAAAAGCTAACTTTTCATTTATTTGTAGTGATTTAAGCAATATTTCCGATTACATAAAACAGATTGATACATCTACTTTTAAGATTTTAAAACGAGCATTACCTGGTCCTTATACATTTATTTTACCAGGAAATAACGATTTGCCAAAACAGTTTAGAAAGAAGAAAACTGTTGGAATTAGAGTTCCAGCAAACAATATTGCTTTAGAGATTGTTAAGATGTTAGGAAACCCAATAGTTTCAACATCAATTTATGATGAAGATGAAGTCTTAGAATATTCAACAGATCCTGAATTAATTTTTGAAAAATGGCAAAATAAAGTCGATTTAGTTATCGATGGAGGTTATGGCGATAATGTAGCTTCAACAATAATCGATTTATCAGGTTATGAACCGGAAATTATACGAGAAGGAAAAGGAGATGTCGATATTTTTTAAATTTTACATCAAAAACTTCTAAAATTATTCGTAAATTGCATGTGTAACCCATACCTTTTGTTAGGTTAATAATTTAAGAATCAATTAATTAGTTAAGATTAGGTTGTTTTTTAATTGGAAGAATTAATGAACAATGTATTTCTTAATGTAGATATTTTAATTGGTTATAAATATTAATTAAGGGTACATGGAAGCAGGCTTTTAGCCTGCTTTTTCATTTTGTATTATTTCCAATCTGGCATAATGCTATTATTAAATAAAGCTTCGCGCGAACTTGTATCGTCAACATCACATGAATAAATAGTGCGTTCTGAAACTCCGTCATTTGAAGTACTGACAAAAATTACTTGCGCTTCATTGGGAGAATATCTCACATCATAATCATTATATCCAGCTGGTTTATTAGTATCTAATTCCGTTGCAGTGAGTGTATTAAAATCGTAGATGAAAATTCGGTTGTCTAATTGTCGATATTCACTGGTTTCATAACCTGAAATATCTCTTGAATACACTAATTTTGAATTGTCAACTGATAAATGTAATCCACTTGTAGCACCATTTTCGCCGCTTAAAACATTATAGAGCACTGTTCCAGTCATATCGATTACATAAATTTCGACATCATAACCGTTAACATCGTTTACTTTAACAGCAATTCTGCTATTATCGTAACTCCAATCACATTCTGAAATAAATTTTCCGTTTGGTGTTTGAAAAATTTGTGTTAATCCGCTTCCATCAGCATTTATTTGGTATAATTTGTCAAAATTTGAATATAAAAACTGACTTCCATTTGATTTCCAAGAATAATTGTAATAATCTAAATTAAATCCTGCTAAAGGTACAGTTTGCGTGACTTTAAAAACGTTTGATCCATCTGGATTCATGGTATATAAATGCGCTTGTCCACCAGTTGTTCTTATAAATGCAATTTTATTAGCTTGTGTGTTTTTTCGTGGTCTAAAACTATTTGTGGATGCAGAAGTAAGTTGTAGTTCATTTCCATCTTCGTCAGCAGTAAAAATAACGTGATTATCTTCAACTTTTCTGTTAAATAAAAAGCGTGCATTAGGAAATTCTAAGGTTCTAAAAGAATTAGTAATACTATTCACATCAGGATTTATTCCGTCATTTGCAGTTACTTGCCAAAAGTATTTAGTACTATAATTTAGATTTTCTAAAGTAAAAATAGTATCGGTTATATCTTCAAAAACTTCAATATCATCAGTTATACTGTTTCGAAGTGTAACTTTATAAGTTAGAATATCTTCTTCAGGATCAGAACAACTCCAAGTTAAATCTACACTTAAATTAATGTTTTGTTCGTTATCTTCAGGAGTAATTAATTCAGGTATTTCTGGTGGATTATTTTCATCTTCTTCAGGATCGAGTTCAAAAACAACATTTGTGGTTTCGTTTATAGAAATTGTAACTCCTTCAAAACGAGTAATAAATCCATCTTTTTTAGCTTCAAAAGAATAATCGCCTACGGGAATATTTTCAATTAGAAAATCGCCCAAAGAATCTGTAAAAACGGAACTTGTATTAGGGTTTGATGAAATTTTAGCATTTGGAATTGGCTCAAAAGTTTCTGCCTGAACAACTTTACCTGTAAGTGTACCTTTTCCATCTTCATCTAAAGGTTCTTCAGAACAAGAAGAGATTGTTGCTATTGCAATGAATATAAATACGATATATTGAATAAACTGCTTCATGTTAATCTTTTTTTAAGTAATAATCGATATTAAAGCTGTCTTTTTTCTTTAAGTCTTTTGCATCATTTTTAATGATTTCATTAAGCTTCTCGTTAGGATCAGTTTCCTGCTCTTTTTTAACCTCTTCAACTTCATCTGTTTTTAAAAGGTTTGGAAGTACTTTATTTTTGTTAGGATTTTCAAATTCTTTTTCTTGTGTAAGTTCATTAATTTGTTTTTCAATAGCCTTCTCGTTATACTTACTTTTTGGGAAATAGTAATTTAATCCAACAAAAAATCGCCAATAATTATCATCTCTTATTCCTGCCTCTATACCATCAATTACATCAGATTGTGTTAAGTTATATTCGCCTGAAAGACGAACACCAAAATTATCTGACATTAACAACTCTAAGCCCGTTCCAGTTTGAAGTTTCCAATATAAATTTTCATAACTAGTTGTAGCACCTACGCCACCACCAACATATAGAAAAGGAGAGAGTTTATCGTTCGGCAATATTATTCCTTCTAAGTTAACATCAAATGATAAATGACCGTCTTTAAACTTATTTTTGTTTTCAAGCCAAAATAAATTTGTATTTGCTGTAATATTAAATGCTGGAACTACAAAATATTTTAATCCTAATTGTAGTGCTGGTTTTACAACAGGTTTAGGATAGTCGCTTTGCATTAAAGTTGAACCTACGGAAGCATTGATGCCAAATTTTGCTCTACGTTCTTTAAAATATCTTTTATAGATTAATGCTGCTTCCGATTCTTCTTTTTCAGCGTTGTATTCATTTATTAGTTTTGTTAGATTTGATAAAGGTGCTTTAGATTCCCAAAGATTTTCTTGTAACCCTTCAATGATTAATCCTTCAACAGCTTTTTCAATAGCTTCAGAAACAGCTAATTGTATAGGTTCGTTCGTTGTAAATCCAGTTTCGACTTCTAATAATCTTTTAAAATTCACATATCTAAATAAACTAGCATCTAATGATTGAGACAGTATTGTTTTTGAAACATAAACGGTTTTTAAAATTTTTCCATTTTGGGTAGAAACTAATCGAAGATAAACAGTTACTCTATCTTGTCGATATCTTGTTGAACCACCAGCGCCAAAATATCGTGCGCCAAAACCACCTGTAATAATATTAGAATCGTAAGAAATAATTCCTCCTTCAATTAAAACTCCGGCAAATAGGAGAGGAGAAAGTTTTTCATTTTGTTCATTTCCGTTTGAATATTCTTTTCGAGTAGATCTAATTATATTTCTTTCTTGTAATAAATTAGATAAATTTTCTCTTTCGATAGGGATAAACCACTTAGAATCTTCTAAAGCTTTTATTAAGATAGAAGTTGCTCCTTGTGTAACGGCTGTACTAAAGTTACTTCCGTTTTCAGAAGGTTTATATTGTCCTGTTTGGTCTCTAAATTTATAGACACCAACAACAATTTGGTCTTTTGGAGGAGGTAATTGCTTTAAAGAATGTGTAGATGGAGTGTTCTCTCCATAACTTGCATCTTGTTTACTAACAGGTTGATTAAAATATGCTCCGCAACCTGTAAATATAAGCAATAAAATAAAAAGTAGTGCTCGTAACCCTTTTATGTGCTTTAATTTTATGTTATCAACTAGATGGTTAAGTTTTCTAGTTTATATCATATTAATTCCCAGGAATTATTACCTGAGTTTCTTCTCCTGTAAAAATGTCTAAAATGTTCACGACCAAACCTAAATTTGATTGGTATAACTCAACAGATAAACTTCCGAAAGTGTAAACACCTTCTTGTAATTGTTGAGAACCTCCAGTGCCTACACCACCTACACCAGTACCAAATTCATTTTGAAATAAAGTACGAGATAAATAATTAATTAACTGCGAATTAAGGTTTTCTGTAAATCGTTCGAGTTCAGTTTTTTCCTTAAACTGATTGTCCTCGTCTGGGTCTTTGAATTTGTTTTGCGAATCTGCTGAACTTAACATCCATTGATAATTAAAAGTGTCGCCACCAAATGCAGGATTTTTTGGTTTATACACCAAGTCCTGAGCAAATAAGCTATTTGAAAAAAATAATATGATTATAATATATTTCATTAAAAGCACACATATTTAATAAGAAGAAATTAATTTGTTATTTCTTTCTAAATCCTTAAAGTGTTTTTTGGTTAAGTATACTGATTGATTGGCCATTGTGGTTAAGAATTCTTCATTTGGTTTAACTATAAATTCATTTATTATTTGATTTTCTACAGAAATTTTAATTTTTGTTGTTCTGCCAAACATTTGCTCTTCTTCAATTTTTACAATTTTTTGAGCATCAATATTAGCTTCATTATATTTTTTATAATAAAAATCATAAAAATCTTTACCTATTTTTGTTTTAGTTTCGTCTGAAATAATACCTTTCATTTCTAAACCAACTTCAACTTCTTCTTGTGTTTTATTTTTTGAATTTTCTACAACTATTCTGTCTTTTCCCACAAGTTTTTCATCTTCATCATATATAAGAAGTAAAATGATAGTTTCATCTTTTTGTGAAATATTAATTTTAGTTGTAGATAAAGTACTTTTTGAGTTGGGTTCTAAAGTAAATCTTCCACTTTGAGAATTATTAGATACATTAGAAGATGCTTTATTCTTTTTTATAACAGATAGTTTATAGTGTAAATTTTGTAGCACATTTGTAAGATTTTCAGCAGTTCCTGTAATAGAAATTAAGCCTTCAAAATCTTTAATTTCAACTTTTGCTTTGACTTCAGTATTCAAAATTTGACTATAACTATTAATAGTTAATAGTATAATTACTGTAAAAAATAATATTTTGATATATTTTTTCATCGGCTTAAAACAATAACAGTTTTATCGTTTCCTTTTATATTAATCTTTAAATTATCAGATATTGAGTTACTTCCATAACTTAGGTAGTTATTATTATTTCCGGTTTGTGTTACTTGAGAATCTACATTATTGCTGTAAATAGCATATTCGCTAATAAAATTATTATTACCATTTTGGACAATATTTTCTGTTAAGGAATTAGCATATTTGGTAACATCTACTGCATTAAAATCTCCATTTTGTATTACCGAAAAATTTGAAGTACTTGCTTTTATAGTAAGAACATTAGTATTATAGTTTCCTATTTGTTGAATAGTAGCAACTTGATTTATACTTGAAGTTTTTTGGGCTAAATTCAAACTATTTGAGATTATTCCCATTTCCTTTTGTTTCCAATAAGTGTTTTCCTCTTGTTGTGCAAAAGTTATACTTGTAAAAAATACAAATAGAATGAAAGCTACTATTTTAATTGTTTTCTTCATAAAAAAAGATACAAAACGAGACAAGGCAAAGCCTTTGTCTCGTTCTGCAGAAAAGTTAGTTAGATTGATTTACTAAAGAAACATTTCCTACACCAGTTTGGTTTACAAAACTCATATGAGCTTCACCACTTTGATTTGTCCAAGCTGCATTTAATGCACCATCTTGCTCTATGTAAGAAAGGTTATCTTCTCCATCTTGAGTTGTGATAGCTAAATTGCCAAAACCATCTTGATCGTGGATAGCAATATTATCTTCACCTAATTGTAATTGTAAAGAAACATTTGAATCTCCATTTTGTAATGTAAATCCTAAGTTACCTTCTCCAATTTGAGTTTGAGTTGAACTGTTATCGTCACCCATTTGCGCAGCAATAGCTGTGTTATCTTCCCCAAACTGGAATTGATCAGAAGTATTGTCTTGACCAACTTGTAATGCAGTTGAAGAATTATCTTCACCTATTTGAAGTACAGTTGCATCATTTGTTTCTCCTAATTGAATTACTGTAGCCTCGTTTCCTATACCGAATTGATCAACGTCGGAACCATTTGCTATTCCAATTTGAGAAACAGAAGCCATATTTCCAATACCTAACTGATTTACATCTGATTCATTAAAAAATCCTAATTGATCAACTTGAGATTCATTTCCCCAACCAACTTGGTTTACTTCAGAAGCATTAAATGCTCCATCCTGGTCTACTTCGGAGTCATTAAACGCTCCAAATTGATCTACATTTGAATAGTTTAACAATCCGTCTTGGTCAACATCAGACATGTTACCTAATCCTGTTTGATTCACCACGCTTAAATTAGCTTGTGAGAATCCAAAAACTGCAAAGAACATCACAGAGATGCTTAAAACAACTTTTTTCATAATATAAATATTTAATTGGTTACTATTAAATTACTAAGTTCCAGAAGTAAAAGTGGTAGGTAAGTAATCTTTTTCAAAAACGAGGGCTCGTTTGGTTTTATTTAAATAACAGGTCAAATATATGAATATATATTAAAATATATATATGTTTTATAGATATATTTTCATTAAAAACACTATTTTTCTACGAAATGTTTAATAAGATAGATGAACTACATTTTTTAAGAATTTTTATAAAAGAATAATTTAAAAATAAAAAAAGCTTCCTAATTGGGAAGCTTTTTTATTTTATTTAAAACTGTAATTATTGTCCGTTACTCATATTTTTCATTTCCTTTTCAATCATATCATAGAACTGATCGATTTTTGGCATAATGATAATACGAGTTCTCCTATTTTTAGCTCTGTTTGCTGGAGTATCATTATCAACTAAAGGAATATAAAAACTTCTACCAGCAGGAATTAATTGTTTCGGGTTCACTTTAAAATCTTGTTGTAAAACTCTAACAATAGATGTTGATCTTTTTACAGATAAATCCCAGTTGTCTAATAAAACCGCATTTTTGATAGGAACATTATCAGTATGACCTTCAACCATACATTCAAAATCTGGTTTGCTATTAATTACTTTAGCAACTTTTCCTAAAACAGTTTTTGCTTTATCACTTACAATATAACTTCCAGATTTGAATAATAAATTATCGGCAATAGAAATCATGACAACTCCTTTTTCTACATTAATATTAATGTCTGGATCATCAATACCAACTTCACGTTTTAAACTCGTTACTAAAGCTAAAGTAACGCTGTCTTTCTTTGTTAAAGCATCTTGTAAACGTGCAATTTTTAAATCTTTCTCTTTTAGACTTTCTAATGATTTCTCAAGATTTTCGGCACCTTTTGTAGTTAAAACAGTTAATTCTTTTGAACTGTCAATTAAATCGGTATTTGTTTTCTTTAAATAATCAACTTGATTAGCCAAAGCTTCTTTTTCAGTTAAACAAGAATTTAATTTAACCGTTGCAGAGTTTAACAAATCTTGAGTTTCTTTTTGTTTTGCTTCTAATTCGGTAAATTTCTTTTTAGAAACACACGAACTTAAAGTTAGCGATAATGCTAATGCAGATAAAAATAGTTTCTTCATAACAGTATTAAGGTTTACATATACAAAATTATAAACAAACTTCAATTTTATTAACGTTCCAATAGCTAAACTATTGTTAAAAAATTTCAGAATATTTACGTTTATTTTTTGCAAAGTACAAATAAACTATACTATTGGTTTTATAATATTTTGGGAATTGTTTATATGATCTTTTTCTAAAAAATTTTGAAAAGTAAAAATAAAAATAGAAATGTGATTTCAATACAGCCCAAAGATGTTTGGGTTTTCCTTCGACGAGAAATTTAATTCCAGCAATTCCATCAAGAACCATTCGCATGAATATTCTTGAGAATAACTTTTTCTTCGGAAGATTTTTAGTCATCATCCAAAGTGAATTTCT
The DNA here is from genome assembly GCA_030431055.1 of Bacteroidia bacterium. Taxonomy (GTDB): domain Bacteria; phylum Bacteroidota; class Bacteroidia; order Flavobacteriales; family Flavobacteriaceae; genus Flavobacterium. Next base: position 88,541 of record JAUIJA010000007.1, read on the forward strand.
AAAATTTAAAAATGTCTTTTGCGGACTTCCAGTTTTTAAAGTTGCGCCACCAACATGATATACTGTTGAATTACCGTTATATTTTATATCTAAACCGAGATTTTTTGTACGCCAACATAAATCTATTTCTTCTTGATGTGCAAAGAAATTTTCATCAAAGCCATTTAGTTTTTTAAAGACTTCATTTCGTATAAAAAAACAAGCTCCAGTTGCCCAGAAAATGTCTATTATATCATTGTATTGACCTTTGTCTTCTTCAATAGTTTCAAAAATTCGACCTCTACAAAAAGGAAATCCAAATTTGTCAATAAATCCGCCAGCCGCACCAGCATATTCAAAATGTGTTTTCTTTTTAAAATCTAAAATCTTAGGCTGAATTATTGCAGTGTTTGGTTCGTTTTCAAATTGCGATAGAATAGGAGTCAACCAACTTTCAGTTACTTCAATATCGCTATTCACTAAAGCTAAAATTGGTTCGTCTACAACTTTTAGTGCTTCGTTATATCCTTTTGCAAAACCAAAGTTTCTAGTATTTTGAATGATTTTAACACTTGGAAAATTTTCTTGTAAAACTTCAATAGAATTATCAGTAGAAGCATTATCAGCAACATAAATTGTAGCTTCAGGTGAATATTGAATTACCGAAGGTAAAAATTGACGCAATAAATCTGCACCATTCCAATTTAATATGACGACTGCTACTTTATTCATTTAAAATCTTGGTAATTCTTTTAAGAAAATATATTTCTCATTTTCAAAATCCATCTGACAAAAATAATGATTCAATCCGTTTGTAACCATTAAATTTTCGGCTTTTAAAACTAAATTATATTGCGCTATTTGGTCAAAGGTTTGTTGGGTAATGTTAACTTCTGGCGCTTTACATTCTACTAAAAGAAAAATAGAACCATCATTTCGAAATACAACTGCGTCATAACGTTTATTAATTCCGTTTAATTTAACCAATTTTTCAACGTTAATCAATGATTTTGGATAGTTCATTTCCTCGATTAGAAAATTAACAACATGTTGGCGAACCCATTCTTCTGGAGTTAAAAGCAAAAACTTTTTTCGAATAACATCAAAAATATAGGTTTTATTTTCACTATTTTTGAAGCGAAACGAATAGTTAGGAAAGTTGAGTTTTTGCATTTAGCAAAGCTAAAATCTAATTGTGAATAAACAAATAAACGAATAAACAATTTTGGACGAAGTCATTCAAATAACGAAAGATATAAAAGCGGGAAACATAAAACCGATTTACTTTTTTATGGGTGAAGAACCTTACTATATTGATAAATTAACCGAATTTATTGAAGATTCTATTCTTGAAGAACATGAAAAAGATTTTAACCAAACGGTTTTATATGGTAGAGATGTTACGATAGAAGATATAGTTTCAAGTGCGAAGCGATTTCCTATGATGGCGGAACGTCAGGTTGTGATTGTTAAAGAAGCACAAGAATTGACGCGAACAATTGATAAGTTAGAGTCTTATGCTGAAAATCCACAACCTTCAACAGTTTTGGTTTTTGCTTATAAATACAAAACACTTGATAAACGTAAGAAAGTAACTAAGATTTTAAATAAATCGGGAGTTGTTTTTGAAAGTAAAAAGCTATACGAAAACCAAGTAGGCGATTGGATTAAAAGAGTTCTTAGTGGTCAAGGTTACACAATCGAACCAAAAGCAGCTGCAATGTTGGTTGAGTTTTTAGGAACCGATTTATCTAAAATTAGTAACGAACTTGATAAACTTAAAATTATTTTACCAAAAGGCCATACGATTTCTGCAAACGATATAGAAGAAAATATTGGTATCAGTAAAGATTTTAATGTTTTTGAGCTCCGAAAAGCTATTGGTGAAGGAAATCAATTAAAAGCCTATAAAATTATTGAGTATTTTTCTCAAAATCCAAAATATAATCCATTAGTATTAATAGTCGGACAAGTTTTTGCATTTTTCTCAAATCTTTTACAATATCACGGATTAAAAGATAAAACAAAGTTTAACGTAGCCAAAGTTTTAAAAGTAAACCCATATTTTGTTTCCGATTATGAAGTCGCAGCAAAGCGTTTTCCAATGAAAAAGGTAAGTGGAATTGTAGCTAAAATGCGAGAATTAGATGTAAAAAGCAAAGGAGTTGGCGCAGCTTCAATAAGCCAATATGATTTAATGAAAGAAATGTTAATTCACATTTTTAATTAATATAAACGAAAATATATGAATCCTATTTTACGTAATATTTCGGTTGGAAATTATCAGGAAGTAAATAATTACTTATTAATAGAATAGAAAATATCAGTTAAAATCACGATATTTGTAATCCTCAAATTTTAAATGAATTATTATGGGAATGAATAAAAACACAGTTTTAGCTTGGGCTACTTTTATAATGATTTTAATGGGATTATTATTAATTGCATTAGCAATATTTAGATATGATGATGTTGCTGGTTGGGGATTTGGAGCTGTTGGTGTTGGTTTCTTCGCCATCGCTTGGGTTTTTAACGCATTGAAAGGCAGAGTATAGATTTTTATACCAAAAAAAATTCCCGAATTACTACTAATTCGGGAATTTTTGTTTTTATGATTTTTTGTCTAAACCTCTTTTCTTTAATAAAGGTTCGATAGAAGGTTCACTTCCTCTAAATCTTTTGTATAAAACCATTGGATCTTCGGTGCCGCCTTTTGATAAAATATTGTTTCGGAACGATTTTGCTTTTTCCTGACTGAATAAATCGGTTTTCTTAAATTGGTCAAAAGCATCTGTATCTAAAACGCCCGACCAAATATAACTGTAATAACCTGCCGAATAGCCACCAGAAAATACATGACTAAAATGCGTGCTGCTATGTCTTGGTGTAATTGCGCTAGTTAATCCGTATTTTTTCATTGAGTTTTCCTCATAATCCGTAGCTTTTCCGCTAATTGGCGATGTAATAGAATGGTAATCCATGTCTAACAATGACGAAGCTAAATATTCGGTAGTAGCAAATCCTTGTCCGAATGTTGCTGCTTTTTCTAATTTTTCAATCAATTCATCTGGAATTACAGCTCCAGTTTTGTAATGTTTGGCATACATTTTTAATACTACTGGATCAGCAGCCCAATTTTCCATTACTTGTGAAGGTAATTCAACAAAATCTCTTGAAACAGAAGTTCCGGCTAAGCTTTTGTATTTCACATCAGATAATAAACCATGTAAAGCGTGTCCAAATTCATGAAAGAACGTAGTTACTTCATCAAAAGTCAATAAAGCTGGAGTAGTGCTAGTAGGTTTTGTAAAATTACAAACAATTGAAATTACTGGAGCAACACGTTTTCCATCTTTCATCGTTTGCGGACGGTATGATGTCATCCAAGCGCCACCTCTTTTAGAACTTCTTGGATACATATCCATAAATAAAACGCCCAAATGCGTGCCATCAGCTTCCATAACTTCCCATGAAGTTACATCAGGATGATACACGGGAACATTCGTAATTTGTTTAAATTTTAATCCCCAAAGTTTATTGGTTACCATGAAAATTCCTTCTCTAACACCTTCAATACTGAAATAAGGCGCTAACTCTTGTTCGTCTAAATCAAATTTAGCTTTTCTGATTTTTTCACTATAAAAACTATAATCCCAAGGTTGTACATCGCCAGAAATGCCATCTTTGTTCATCACGGTTTTAATTTCTGCAATTTCTTCATTGGCTTTAGCAATTGATGGTTTCCATAAATCTTCCAAAAATGACGTTACTTTTTCAGGCGTTTTAGCCATTGTTTCTTCCAATGTATAATGTGCAAAAGTTTCATAACCTAAAATTTGTGCTTTTTCCAAACGAAGATTCGCCAATTTTATAGCATTTTCATTGTTATCACTAGCGCCACCATTGTTTCCTCGGTTTTTGTAGGCTTTGTACATTTTTTCTCTTAATGTACGATTAGCACTATATTGCAAGAAAGGCATCACACTTGAATTATGAATAGTAAATAACCATTTTCCATCGTGACCTTTGCTTTTTGCAGTTTCTGCAGCGGCTTGAACAATTGATTCTGGTAAACCAATTAAATCGTCTTTTTTGTCGATTAGCATTTCAAAACCATTGGTGTCAACTAAGATATTCTGTCCAAAATTCACCGATAATAAAGACAATTCGGCATTGATTTGACGTAATCTGTTTTTGGCATTTTCGTCTAATTTTGCGCCATTTCTTGCAAATCTTTTATAAGCGTTTTCTAGTAATTTCGCTTCTTCTGTTCCCAAATTTAATTGGTTTTTACTTTGCCAAAGACTATTTACTTTTTGGAATAACTTTTCGTTTAAGTTGATGTTATCACTATGAGCGGCAAGCAATGGAGAAACTTCTTGTGCAATTTTTTGAATTTCAGCATTTGTATTTGCCGAACTTAAATTGAAGAAAACGGTAGATACTTCACTTAACAACTTCCCTGAATTTTCCATTGCTAAAATGGTGTTTTCGAAAGTAGCTTTCTGTGTGTTGCTTGCAATAGCATCAATTTCTTTTTCTTGTTGTTTGATTCCTTCCAAAAACGCTGGTTTGAAATGTGCTACTTTTATTTTATCAAATGCAGGAACATTGTACGGCGTATTGTACTTTTCAAAAAATGGATTTTGATTCGGTTGCTTTTTTTGAGCAATTGTCGTGCTGGTAATCATAGTCATACTAGCAAATGTTAAGATTAATAGGTTTTTTTTGTTCATTGTAATTTTGGGTAAAAGGTTTAATCATAGTCGTAAAAATACTAAGTTTTTTTAATTAATTCTTTTAATTTCTAAAGTGTTAACTAATATTTATGAGTTTGTTTTTTTCAATTTAAATCTTTTAAATCGTAAAGGAATAGCAGTATATTTGTATTCGAAAATTAAATTAAAAAAATCATGTCAGCAGACGATAAGAAAGTCATTTTTTCAATGTCGCGAGTGAATAAAATTTACTCAAGTACAAATAAGCAAGTATTAAAAGATATATATCTTAGTTTCTTTTATGGAGCTAAAATTGGTATTTTAGGTTTAAATGGTTCTGGTAAATCTTCACTTTTAAAGATTATTGCAGGTTTAGACAAAAACTATCAAGGTGATGTTGTTTTTGCGCCAGGTTATACAGTTGGTTATTTAGAACAAGAACCACAATTAGATGAAGATAAAACCGTAATCGAAATTGTTCGTGAAGGTGCAGCTGAAATTTATGCACTTTTAGACGAATTTAATAAAATTAATGACGATTTTGGTTTACCAGAAGTTTATGAAGATGCTGATAAGATGCAGAAATTGATGGATCGTCAAGCTGAACTTCAAGATAAAATTGATGCTGCTGGAGCTTGGGAAATTGATAATAAACTTGAAGTTGCTATGGATGCACTTCGTACACCTGAAGCTGATACGCCTATAAAAGTTTTATCTGGTGGAGAAAGACGTAGAGTTGCTTTATGCCGTTTATTATTACAACAACCAGATGTATTACTATTAGATGAGCCAACGAACCATTTAGATGCTGAGTCTGTTCTTTGGTTAGAGCAACATTTGCAACAGTATGCAGGAACAGTTATTGCTGTAACGCACGACCGTTATTTCTTAGATAATGTTGCGGGTTGGATTCTAGAATTGGATAGAGGAGAAGGTATTCCGTGGAAAGGAAACTACTCTTCTTGGTTGGACCAAAAAGCAAAACGTTTAGAGCAAGAAGAGAAAACGGCTTCAAAACGTAGAAAAACGTTAGAACGTGAACTTGATTGGGTTCGCCAAGGTGCAAAAGGTCGTCAAACAAAACAAAAGGCACGTTTACAAAATTACGACCGATTGTTAAATGAAGACCAAAAACAATTAGAAGAAAAATTAGAAATTTACATTCCAAATGGACCTCGTTTAGGAACTAATGTTATCGAAGCAAAACATGTTTCAAAAGCTTTTGGCGATAAATTATTATATGAAGATTTAAACTTTACGCTACCACAAGCTGGAATTGTTGGAATTATCGGACCAAATGGTGCTGGTAAATCCACAATTTTCAGAATGATAATGGACGAAGAAAAACCAGATGGTGGAGAATTTTCAATAGGTGAAACTGTAAAAATTGCTTATGTAGATCAATCGCATGCTAATATTGATACAGAAAAATCGATTTATGAAAACTTCAGTGAAGGCCAAGATTTAATTATGATGGGTGGACGCCAAGTGAATTCGAGAGCATATCTTTCTCGTTTTAATTTCGGTGGAAGTGACCAAAATAAAAAAGTTTCTACACTTTCTGGTGGTGAACGTAACCGTTTGCATTTAGCCATGACGTTAAAAGAAGAAGGAAATGTCTTACTTTTAGATGAACCTACGAATGATTTAGATATTAATACGCTTCGTGCCTTAGAAGAAGGTTTAGAAA
>JAUIJA010000008.1 GCA_030431055.1 Bacteroidia bacterium
ACGCTGTTGGTACGACACCAGGAAAAACATTACACGCTGGATCTAACGTTCGTGTAGAAGTAAACATTGTAGGTTCTCAAGATACTACAGGTTTAATGACGTCTCAAGAATTAGAAATGATGGCAGCTACGGTAATTTCACCAATTGTAGATGCTGGTTACCAATCTGGTTGTCATACAGCTTCTGTTTGGGATGATAAATCAAAAGCTAACATTCCGCGTTTAATGAAGTTTATGAACGACTTCGGATTAATTACGGGTCGTGATCCAAAAGGACATTATCATGCAATGACAGACGTAATTCATAAAGTATTAAACGATATTACGGTAGACGATTGGGATATCATTATTGGTGGAGATTCGCACACACGTATGTCTAAAGGTGTTGCTTTTGGTGCCGATTCTGGTACTGTGGCGTTAGCTTTAGCAACTGGTGAGGCGACTATGCCAATTCCAGAATCTGTAAAAGTAACGTTTAAAGGTAACATGAGAAGCTTCATGGATTTCCGTGATGTGGTACATGCAACACAACAACAAATGTTAAAGCAATTTGATGGTGAGAATGTATTCCAGGGTCGTGTAATCGAGGTGCACATTGGTACATTAACGTCAGATCAAGCATTTACATTTACAGATTGGACTGCAGAAATGAAAGCGAAAGCTTCTATTTGTATTTCAGAAGAGGAAACTTTAATTGAATCGTTAGAAATTGCAAGAGATCGTATCCAAATCATGATTGAAAAAGGTATGGATAATGAAAAGCAAATGTTACAAGGTTTAGTAGATAAAGCAAACAATAGAATTCAAGAGCTTAAGACAGGTATTAAACCTGCATTAAAACCAGATGCAGATGCTAAATATTATGCAGAAGTGGTTATCGATTTAGATGAAATCGCAGAACCAATGATCGCAGATCCAGATGTAAACAACGAAGATCCTTCAAGACGTTATACACACGATACTATTCGTCCATTATCTTACTATGGCGGAACTAAAAAAGTAGATTTAGGTTTCGTTGGATCTTGTATGGTACATAAAGGTGATATGAAAATTTTAGCGCAAATGCTAAAAAACATCGAAGCTCAACACGGTAAGGTAGAATTTAAAGCGCCATTAGTTGTAGCGCCACCAACATACAATATTGTTGATGAATTAAAAGCTGAAGGTGATTGGGAAGTATTACAAAAGTACTCAGGATTCGAGTTTAACGATGACGCACCAAAAGCAGCTGCACGTACTAAATACGAAAACATGTTGTATTTAGAGCGTCCAGGTTGTAACCTTTGTATGGGTAACCAAGAAAAAGCAGAACCAGGAGATACTGTTATGGCGACATCAACACGTCTATTCCAAGGTCGTGTAGTAAAAGATTCAGGAGAGAAAAAAGGAGAATCTTTATTATCATCAACTCCGGTTGTAGTATTGTCTACTATTTTAGGAAGAACACCTACAATGGAAGAATATGAAGCGGCTGTAGACGGTATTGTGTTAACAAAATTCAAGCCTTCTCAAAAACAATTAGTAATGCAATAAACTACATTGCTGAAAATATTTAAAGCTCTAGTAAAAATTTACTGGAGCTTTTTTGCTTTACTATAGAAAATTCCTATTTAGCTACATTATTTTTAAATAGTTAATTGTCTATATTCTGATGTTTTTTTGGTAAATTGCGTAAGCAAACAAAAAAAATAGAATTATGGCTTTTGATATTGAAATGATTAAAAAAGTGTACGAAAAAATGCCAGAACGTGTTGATAAAGCACGTGAAATTGTTGGTCGTCCACTTACTTTGTCTGAAAAGATTTTATATTCTCACTTATGGGATGGAAATCCTACAACTGCTTTCACAAGAGGAAAAGACTATGTGGATTTCGCACCAGATAGAATTGCTTGTCAAGATGCAACAGCACAAATGGCATTGTTACAATTTATGCATGCGAATAAAGAGAAGGTTGCAGTTCCTACAACAGTTCACTGTGATCATTTAATTCTAGCAAAAAATGGAGCAAAACAAGATTTAGAGTTTGCAACGAAACAATCTAAAGAAGTTTTCGATTTCTTATCATCAGTTTCAAATAAATACGGAATTGGTTTCTGGAAACCTGGTTCTGGTATTATTCACCAAATTGTGCTAGAAAACTACGCTTTTCCAGGCGGAATGATGATTGGTACTGATTCCCATACAGTTAATGCTGGTGGACTTGGAATGGTAGCTATTGGTGTTGGTGGTGCAGATGCTGTTGATGTAATGGCAGGAATGTCATGGGAATTAAAGTTTCCAAAATTAATTGGAGTTAAGTTAACAGGTAAATTAAACGGTTGGACAGCTCCAAAAGATGTCATTTTAAAAGTTGCCGATATTCTTACTGTAAAAGGTGGAACAGGAGCTATTGTTGAGTATTTTGGAGAAGGAGCTAAATCCATGTCGTGTACTGGTAAAGGAACAATTTGTAACATGGGTGCAGAAATAGGGGCAACAACTTCAACTTTTGGATATGATGAATCAATGCGTCGTTATTTGTCTGCTACAGGTCGTCAAGATGTTGTAGATGCTGCAGACAAAGTAGCTTCATATTTAACAGCTGATGATGAGGTTTATGCTAATCCAGAACAATATTTCGATCAATTAATTGAAATTAACTTATCAGAATTAGAGCCTCATATTAATGGGCCATTTACGCCAGATAGAGGAACTCCGGTTTCTAAAATGAAGGCAGAAGCAGAAGCTAATGGTTGGCCAATAAAAGTAGAATGGGGATTAATAGGTTCGTGTACAAACTCGTCTTATGAAGATATGACAAGAGCTGTTTCAATTGTAGAACAAGCAATTGAAAATAATATTACGCCAAAAGCAGAGTTTGGTATTAATCCAGGTTCAGAACAAATTCGTTATACTATTGAGAGAGATGGGATTATTGAAACTTTTGAAAAACTGGGAACTAAAGTCTTTACTAATGCTTGCGGACCTTGTATTGGGCAATGGGATAGAGAAGGCGCTGATAAACAAGAAAAGAATACAATAGTTCATTCTTTTAATCGTAATTTCTCTAAAAGAGCAGATGGTAACCCAAATACGCATGCTTTTGTAACATCTCCAGAAATGGTAGCAGCATTAGCAATTTCAGGTCGTTTAGATTTTAATCCTATAACAGATACACTAATTAATGATAATGGTGAAGCAGTAAAATTAAATCCACCACATGGTGATGAATTACCAACCAAAGGATTTGATGTTGAAGATCCAGGTTTTCAAGCGCCAGCTAAAGATGGTTCGGGAGTTCAAGTAATTGTAGATCCTAAATCTGAGCGTTTAGAGCTATTAGAGCCTTTTAAAGCTTGGGATGGAAAAAATATTACAGGAGCTAAATTGTTAATTAAAGCATTTGGTAAATGTACAACAGACCACATTTCTATGGCTGGACCATGGTTGCGTTTCCGTGGGCATTTAGATAATATTTCAAATAATATGTTAATTGGTGCTGTTAATGCTTTTAATCAAGCAACAAACAAAGTTAAGAACCAATTAACTGGAGAATATGACGCAGTTCCTGCTGTTCAAAGAGCATATAAAGCTGCTGGTGTTCCTTCGGTTGTTGTAGGAGATCATAATTACGGTGAAGGTTCTTCTCGTGAGCATGCGGCTATGGAGCCTCGTTTCTTAGGAGTTAAAGCGGTTTTAGTAAAATCGTTTGCACGTATTCACGAAACTAACCTTAAAAAACAAGGTATGTTAGGTTTAACATTTGCTAATGAAGCAGATTATGATAAAATTCAAGAAAATGATACAATCAATTTCTTAGATTTAACAGAATTTGCTCCAGGTAAACCGTTAACATTAGAATTTGTTCATGAAGATGGATCTAAAGATATTATTTTAGCGAACCATACCTATAATGAAGGTCAAATAGAATGGTTTAAAGCGGGTTCTGCATTAAATTTAATTGCTGCAGGAAAAGCTTAATATAGTTAAGTAAATTATAAAAAACGCCTAAGATTTCTTAGGCGTTTTTTTATTTTAACGTGAGTTCGATATAAAAATGTAAAAATATTTGGATAAAAAAGCAAAAGTTAGTATATTTAATGTATTGAATATTAAAACAATAACTAAACTTTTGCTTATGCTTTCGCAAGATAAAATTACACAAATTTTTTGTTCTATTGATGATTTTTGTAAAGATTTTGTTCCAAACTGGGAAAATCAAATGATTTCTAATGGTAAGAAACGTATTAGAAAATCAAATTTATCTCTTTCTGAAGTTATCACAATTCAAGTCCTTTTTCATGTTTCAGGTTACCGAAATTTTAAATTTTTTTACCTTGATTATGTCTCTAAATTTTTAACTAATGAATTTCCCAATTTAGTAAGTTACAATAGAATGGTTGAGCTAAAATCTACTTCTTTTATTCCTATGATGATTTACTTAAAAACAAAAGGTTTAGCCGATTGTACCGGGATTAGTTTTATTGACTCTACACCACTTAGAGTATGCGATACAAGAAGAATTACACAACATAAAACATTCAAAGAAATAGCCCAAAGAGGACAATGTTCTTTGGGTTGGTTCTTCGGTTTTAAACTTCATATTATAACTAACGATTGTGGCGGAATCATAGATTTTATGCTTACTCCAGCCAATGTACACGATACAAATCCGTTAAAAATGAAAGGATTTATTAATAAACTTTACGGAAAACTTTTTGGTGATAAAGGCTACTTGTCTAAAGAACTTTTTCAATCTCTTTTTTCTAATGGAATTCATCTCGTAACCAAGTTAAGAAAAAATATGAAAACAAAATTAGTTACTCCAATTCAAGATGCTTTTTACTTAAGAAAAAGAGCAATCATTGAGACCATTTTTGACCAATTAAAAAATATTTTTCAAGTGGAACACTCCAGAAATCGTTCCCAAATTAATTATTTCAACAATATATTTTCAGCTTTAATCGCTTATAATTTTGCAGAGAAAAACCATCTCTAAAAAACAACTTTGTTGATACTAAACAATTAATACTTTTTCAGTAATTTTATATCGAACTCACGTTATTTTAGTATATTTATATGTAAATGCAAATAGAATGAATTCACTTTGGTTTTTTGAAGATGTAAATCTGTTTAATTTATTATGCCCCCATAAATTTAAAGGATTTGAGGACGGGCATGAATTTAATGAATTTAAAAAAAATGATTTTGTTTATTTTGAAGAGGATGCAGCAGATAAAGTATATTTAGTAAATTCAGGTAAAATAAAAATAGGCTATGTTACTGATGATGGAGATGAAATTATAACAGCTATTTTATCAAAAGGGGAAATTTTTGGTGAGAAAGCTATTCTGGGACAAGAAAGCAGAAGTGAATTTGCTCAAGCTATTGAAAATAAAACATCAGTTTGTCCCATTACAACACCTGAAATGATTGAGCTTTTAAGAGAAAATAAACAGTTTAGTCTTAAAATTTATAAGTTTATTGGTTTTCGATTTAAAAAATTGGAGAGAAGATTACAATTGTTACTTTTTAAAGATACTAAAACACGATTAAAGGAATACTTGAAAGAATTGGCTGAAGATTTTGGATATACAAACAAAGTTACAGGCGATGTAGTTATTCGTCATCCTTACACTCAAAAAGAAATTGCTACTTTAATTGGCACATCGCGACCAACCTTGAATATTTTGCTAAATGAACTCCAAAAAGAAGATTATTTACGTTTTGATAGAAAAGAAATTATTTTGAAAACGCCTTTAAGTTAGTTAGCTAACATAAAAAATAAAATACTGTTGGTAGCTTTGTTTAGTTAATTTAAAAAAAAGCACTATGAAAAAGTATTTTTTAGGATTTTTAGGAGCTTCATTTCTTTTATTTTCATGTAATAATGATGATGATGAAGTTAGTAATTTAAACTCAAGTTTGAATTTAGATATTTCAGGTCTTGAAGATTTAGGCTCAGATTATGTGTATGAAGGTTGGATAATCGTAAACGGAAACCCAGTTTCAACAGGTCGTTTTTCAGTAAATAGTACTGGGCAATTATCAAAAAACTCCTTTTTGCTGACTAAATCACAATTGGATGCAGCTTCAACTTTCGTTTTAACAATCGAGCCTTCAGTTGGTGACGATCCAGCTCCTAGCGAAGTACATATTTTAGCTGGAGACTTTTCAGGTAATTCTGGCACAATGACCGTTTCTCACGCTGCAGCTTTTGGAAGCGATTTCTCATCTATTATAGGAAAATATATTTTAGCGACTCCAACTGATGGTGGAAGTATGGATAATGAAGAAAGTGGTGTTTGGTTTTTAGACAATTCATCGGGTTCTCCAGTTGCAGGTTTAGAATTACCAACACTACCTAATGGATGGAAATATGAAGGTTGGGCTGTGATTAATGGAATGCCAGTTAGCACAGGTGCTTTTACAAATGTTGATATGGCTGATGATAATGCTTCAACGTCACCTTTTAAAGGGAATTCTGGAAACGGACCTGCTTTTCCAGGAGAAGATTTCCTTCAAAATGCACCAACAGGACTGACTTTTCCTACCGATTTGAGTGGGGGTAAAATTGTAATATCAATTGAACCAAGTCCAGACAATAGTAGTATGCCTTTTTTATTGAAGCCTTTGGTTCATGATGTGCCAGTAGTGGCAACTACCCATACTCCTTATACTATGATGCAAAATTTGGGATCATTACCAACAGGGAGTTTTACGCGATAAAAAATGAAAATTTTCAAAAGCAAGGATATTCTGTATTCTTGCTTTTTTATTAAGTTTATAATTATGAGAAGAATATTTACTTTTTTAACTTTATTAGGTTCGTTATTTTTATATAGTCAAGGTTGTAGTGATGCAGGTTTTTGTACAATGGACAATATGAAGATTCAAAAAACGGATTCCATTCAATATAAAAGCGAAGTTAAATTAGGCTTAAACTATGGTTTGTCATATGAAGATATAAATGTGTTTGGAGCTTATGTTGCTTACATGCGTAATTTGTCTGATAAATTCAATGTTGATTTAAGAGTTAATTATTTTAGCCAGTTTAATGATGATTTTTCATCCTCGACGTTATCGGATGCAATTGTTTCAACTAATTATAAAATAAATCCAAGCACTAAAGCAACCTTAGGTTTTAAAATACCATTTACAGATGGTAATTTAAAAGAAAATGGAATTGCATTGCCAATGGATTTTCAGCCTAGTTTAGGTACTTTTGATGTAATAGTAGGGTTTTCTAAAAGGATAAGTAAATTAGGTTTTGCTTTGGCTTATCAGCAGCCTTTAACCCAAAATAAAAATCAATATTTTGCGCCAGCTGGTAGTCGTTTCACTACTACAAACCAATTTAAAAGAGCGGGAGATGTTTTACTTAGAGCATATTATTCATTTTATTTAAGTGAAAAATTGACTTTTTCTCCTAGTTTATTGCCCATTTACCATGTGTCTGAAGATAAATATACAGATTTGTACGATGTTGAACGGAAAATTGAGGGGTCAGATGGCTTGACTTTAAATGCTAATTTATTTTTTAATTATAAATTAAGTAAAAATCAATCGTTTGAATTTAGTCTTGGAGGACCGCTTGTTGTAAGAGAGGTTCGTCCTGATGGATTAACTAGAGGGTTTGTGGCTAATTTAGAGTATAAAATTTTATTTTAATAAAAAAGCTCAACATTTGTTGAGCTTTTTTTTAAAATCTATATTTTTCTATCCTACTAATAATAAGTAAAACGTCTTACTTTTGAGATGTATTTTGCTAAACGAATAACTTGATGACTATATCCATATTCGTTATCATACCAAACATACAAAACAACGTTTTTACCATTTGGCGCAACTAAAGTAGCGTTACTATCAAAAATTGAAGGAGCAGAAGTTCCTACAATATCAGATGATACCAATTCATTATTTAGTGAAAATTTAATTTGTTCAACTAAGTTTCCTTCTAAAGCATATTTGCGTAAAATATCATTTAAGTCTTCTTTAGTTGTTTCTTTATTAACTTCTAAATTTAATACAACTAAGGAACCATTTGGAACAGGAACTCTAATAGCATTTGAAGTTAATTTTCCAGCTAAACTAGGTAAAGCTTTAGCAACAGCGCTTCCAGCACCAGTTTCAGTAATTACCATGTTTAAAGCTGCAGCTCTACCACGACGGTATTTTTTGTGCATGTTATCAACCAAGTTTTGGTCGTTTGTGTAAGCGTGAATAGTTTCTAAATGTCCTCTTACAACACCCAAAGTTTCTTCCATTGCAGCTAAAACAGGTGTAATTGCATTTGTTGTACAAGATGCAGCAGAATAAATATCTACTTCGTCTGGACTGTATTCTTTGTGGTTTACACCGTAAACAATATTAGGAACACCTTTTCCTGGAGCAGTTAATAAAACTTTGTCAGCACCTTTTGCAGATAAATGACGTTTTAAATCTTCATCAGTTTTAAAAGCACCAGTGTTATCAATTATTAAAGCATCTTCAATTCCGTATTTTGTATAGTCAATTTCTTCAGGTCCGTTTGCAGAAATCATATGAACGGTTGTTCCGTTTACAATTAAAGAATTGTTTTCAAAATCAGCTTGTACAGAACCTTCAAAATCTCCATGAACAGAATCGTGACGTAATAATGAAGCTCTTTTTTCTAAAAGAACAGCGTCGCTTTTATCTCTTGTTACAATAGCTCTTAAACGTAATTGTTGTCCTTTTCCTATTTTGCTCATCATTTCACGAGCTAATAAACGACCGATGCGACCAAAACCATAAAGTACTACATCTTTAGGTTTGATTTCAGAATAATCTTTAGAATCTTTTAATTTGTCAATTACAAAGGCCTTAGCATCGTTGTATTTGTCGTCTTCTAAATGATATTCGTAAGTTAATTTACCAATATCAATTTTTGAAGGTGGTAAATCTAAGCTTTGAATAGCACTTGCAATTTCAACAGAATCGAAAACATTAATAGGTTTGCGAACAAACTCACCTGCATATTCGTGTAAGTTGATGATGTCGCTAACATTTCTATCGATTAATTGATTTCTAAATAAAACCAATTCGATTGATTTGTCATACCATAAATCACTAATGATTTTAATGAATTCTACACAAGCTTTTCGTCTGTCTGCTTGAAAAGCGAGTTCTTTTTCGTATAAAGAATGGTTACTCATGAAGTAAAATTAAATGTGTTGTTATTAAACTTGTGCAAAAATACTCATTTCAAATAATTTGGGGAAATATTTTAAAATAAAAACCACGCTAGTAAAACTTTAAACTAGCGTGGTTTTTTTGAATTAATAATTGACTTGCTTAAAAAATAACTCGCTCTATGCTACCGTTTTTAGTTAATAATTGATATTGAGAGCGTTGTTCTCCTTTTTGCTTTAAATAATTGATTACGGTTTTAATGTCTTTTGCTTTAATGTTATCAACACTTAAAACAATACTTCCTTTTAAGTAATCAGAATAATCAGCAATGGATTTATTATGTACATCTTTAATTTTAACCCCGTAAGAAATTCCGAATTCTTTTTTATCAGAAGTTGAAATTTCTTCAAACTCAATTCCGTTTGCTTCAAAAGTCAATAATTCTTTTTTAGTTAAGGTAACAGGAATGACTTTTTCATTTTCGTTACGTAAAACTGTTACATTTACTACCTCATTAGGTCTTTTAGTATTCAAGTAAGAAGTTAAATCAGAAAAACCTTTTATTTTTTTATCGTCAAGTTTGATAATAATATCACCTTCTTTAATTCCAGCTTTTTCAGCTCCAGAGTTTTTTGTAATTCCGTTTATATAAAAACCTTGTGTTTCAGAAATGCCAACTTGTTCTGCAACAGCACTGTTTAATTCGGCACCTTCTACACCTAAAGCACCACGCTGTACATTACCAAATTGCATTAAATCTTCGATTATCTTTCTAGTAATGTTTGATGGAACAGCAAATGAATATCCTGCATAACTACCTGTTGGAGATGAAATCATAGTGTTAATTCCAATTAATTCTCCACGAGTGTTTACTAATGCACCACCACTATTTCCAGGATTTACTGCAGCATCGGTTTGAATAAAAGATTGTAAACCTTCGTTGCTTAAATCTCTTGCTTTTGCAGAAATAATTCCGGCGGTAACTGTCGAAGTTAAATTGTATGGATTACCAACGGCTAAAACCCATTCACCAACTTTAATCGCATCGGAATCTCCAAAAACCATATAAGGTAATTTTTCATCGGCATCAATTTTTAATAATGCAATATCCATTTTAGAATCGGTACCTACTAATTTGGCTTTGTAAGATTTATTGTTATTTAGCGTAACTTCAAGTTCATTTGCGTTTTGAATAACGTGATTGTTTGTGGCAATGTAGCCATCCTCAGAGATAATTACTCCCGAACCAGTTCCTATTTGCATTTGTTGTTGTGAACCACCTCTGTTTCCAAAGAAAAACTCAAATGGATCTCTATAAACACGTTGCGTTGTTACATTTTTAACATGAACAACACTATGAATAGCCATATCTGCAGCGGCTGTAAAATCTGTATTTTCAGCACCAAGACTAACATTTTTGCTAAAAGTAGGAGCGACAGTTGTTATTGTGTTAGATTTGGGTTCTAAAAATAATTTATAAGCTCCTAATGTTACAACACCACTTAAAAGTGAGATTAAAAGTAAACTTCCTAATTTTTTCATTTTCTATTAGCTTTTAAATTCTTAAGTAAATTTAACGACAAATTTTTAACAAAAAATCAGTTTAACGTACGCTTAACAATGTTTAACATCTTATTAATAATTCTTACATTTGTTTTGAATTCTTTCTAAAATGAAATTGACTTTTTATAAATATCAAGGTACGGGTAATGATTTTGTAATGATTGATAATCGTACTAATTTCTTTCCCAAAAATGATACCAAGCTTATCGAATTTTTATGTGATAGAAAATTCGGCATAGGAGCCGATGGATTAATCCTATTAGAAAATCATGAAAAGTATGATTTTAAAATGGTGTATTATAATTCTGATGGAAACGAAAGTAGTATGTGTGGAAATGGTGGAAGAAGTTTGGTTGCTTTTGCAAAACAGTTGGATATTATAAAAACTAAAGCCGAATTTGAAGCTATTGACGGTTATCATTTTGCAACGATCGACGAAAATAATATTGTTTCTTTACAAATGATTGATGTTGATAAGGTTAAAGTTGAAACTGATTATACTTTTTTAAATACTGGTTCACCACATCATATTCAAATAGTTAATGATTTAAAAGAAGTAGATGTAAAAGAAGAAGGCGCAAAAATTCGTTATTCTGATTTGTGTGGAAAAGCTGGAAGCAATATCAATTTTGTGAATCAAGTTGATGGTGATACTTTTTCGGTACGAACGTATGAACGTGGTGTTGAAGATGAAACGTTATCTTGTGGAACTGGAGTTACAGCGGTTGCTTTAGCAATGTATGCTAATCATAAAACTGAATCAAACAAAGTGAATTTAAATGTAGAAGGTGGAAAATTGTCGGTTAGTTTTAAAGAGAATGATGGTAAATTTTCTGAAATCTTTTTAATTGGTCCAGCACAATTTGTGTTTAAAGGAGAAATTGAAATATAAATGACTTTAAAAGGACAAAATATCTATTTACGTGCACTCGAACCAGAAGATTTAGAGTTTGTTTACGTTATTGAAAACGACGAATCTATTTGGGAAGTTAGTCACACACAAACACCTTATAGTCGATTTTTAATTCGTCAGTATCTAGAAAATGCGCATCAAGATATTTACGAAGCGAAGCAATTACGATTAGTTATTTGTTTAACTAATTCTTCAGAAGCAATTGGTTTAATTGATTTATTCGATTTCGATCCGCAACATTCTCGCGCTGGAATTGGAATTTTAATTCAAAATTCTTCCGAAAGAAATAAAGGAATTGGTTCAGAAGCTTTGCAACTTTTAATCGAGTATGCATTTTCGCAATTGCAATTGCATCAATTATATGCAAACATTGGAACTGAAAATGAAGCAAGTTTACAACTTTTTGCTAAATTTGGTTTTCAAAAAATCGGAATCAAAAAACAATGGAATAAAATAAATAACGTTTATAAAGACGAAGCTTTATTTCAATTAATTAACGAATAATTTTTTTGCCTTGAACTTAAAAAAACTAATTGCTATTATCGCAGTTTCAGGAATTATAATCGCTGGAGTTATTGCTGCATATATTTATAATCAAGCATTTACAGTAAATACAACTTTTAATCAAAAAGAAGTTTTTGTACATATTCCAACTGGTGCTACTTACGAAGAAGCAAAAGAAGAATTGAGTCCGTTTGTAAAAAATATGGATAAGTTCGATTTTGTTGCCAATCAAAGAAAATATAATGTAAATGTTAAATCTGGAAGATTTAAATTGAAGCAAAACATGACAAGTTTCGATATGATTCAGGCTTTACGTAGTAATCTTCCAGTTAAAGTTGCTTTTAATAATCAGGAAAGTTTAGAAAAATTAGCACAACGTTTAGCGTCTGAAATTGAACCTGATAGTTTGCAATTAATTACAGCGTTCACTGATGTTGATTTTTTAAAGGAAAACGAAGTTGATAGAGAAAATGCACTGAGTTTGTTTATTCCAAATTCGTATGAGTTTTATTGGAATACTTCTGCGGAAAAATTTGCCGATAAATTAGCAAAAGAATATAGAAAATTTTGGACAGATTCACGTAAGCAAAAAGCAGCTAATCTAAATTTATCACCACAGCAAGTTTCGGTTTTAGCGGCTATTGTTCAAAAGGAAACGGCAAAAGTTAGTGAAAGACCAAGAGTTGCTGGAGTTTACTTAAACCGATTAAAAACAGGAATGCCTTTACAAGCTGACCCTACGGTTATTTATGCAATGAAAAAAGAATCTGGAGATTTTGACCAAGTGATAAAACGAGTTTTACATGCTGATTTGGTTATCGATTCTCCATACAATACATACAAAAATGCAGGTTTACCACCTGGGCCAATTACAATGCCTGATATTTCTTCGATTGATGCGGTTCTTAACGCTGAAAAACATGATTATTTGTATTTCTGTGCAAGTCCAGATAAACCAGGTTATCATGCATTTGCGTCAAATTATACGCAGCATACCATAAATGCACGTAAGTATGCGAATTGGGTAAACAAACTAGGAATTAATAGATAAATTTTGAAACTTCTTTATTCTATATTGGTTGTTTTTTTAGTTAATTCTATAGTTTTTTCTCAATCAAAAATAAATAGCTTTTTAACACCATCAGATTCTTTAAATGTAAGTAGAAGTAATACTGTTTTTATTTCAGAAGGTGTAGTTTTAGGCGGTGCTTTAATAGGATTGAACCAATTATGGTATAAAGATTATCCGAAATCAAATTTTCATACTGTTGATGATAATAACCAATGGTTGCAACTAGATAAAGTTGGACATTTTTATTCAACGTATCATGTTGGTAGAGCGGGAGCAGAACTTTTAGAATGGAGCGGAGCTTCTCAAAAAGAGCAATTACTTTATGGTTCAACTTTAGGTTTTGGTTTTTTAACAGTTGTTGAGGTTTTTGATGGTTATTCGCAAGAATGGGGCTTTTCTTGGGGCGATATGTTGGCTAATGCTTCTGGAACAGGTTTGTATATTGGACAAGAATTACTTTGGAAAGAACAGCGAATTACACCTAAATTTTCTTTTCATCAAACGCGTTATGCAGATATTCGCCCAGAAACTTTAGGAAGTTCTCTTAACGAACAAATTTTAAAAGATTATAACGGACAAACCTATTGGCTTTCTTTTAATTTATATTCTTTTACGAAGTCAAAGGCTATTCCAAAATGGCTAAATGTAGCAATTGGTTATGGAGGAACAGGAATGTTATATGGAGATAATAATGAAGCTTTTGAAAATGGAGTTATCCAGAATCAATCAAGAGAATTTTATGTAAGTCTTGATGTAGATTTGACGAAAATTGAAACAAAATCACATTTTTTAAAGACACTTTTTTCGGTTTTTAACACAATTAAAGTACCAGCTCCAACACTTCAAATCGGTGATTTTAACGGTGTTAAAGGGTATCTTATCTACTTTTAGAAAACTTTAACAGTCTGTAAATCAATATTGTAAAAATTTTCATATCTTTGCCAACGCAAATTTCAGATGGGTGACAGACGCTGAGAAATGAAAATTTATGATAAGAAAAGGTTCGTATTTTTTGGGATTAACCATCCTAGTACAATTAGTTTTAACTGGTTTTAAATCGGTAGAAAACGAAAAAGTAGAGGGCTTTCATTTACAAGGTAATGAAAATTATTTTTACAATGTAGCCTTAGAAGAAGAAAACGAAACTGACTTTGTTGTTCCATTTGTAGGGAAAACATTCGTAGGTTTTAGAGAAGCAATTGCTTTTAGAGAATCAAGAGGAAGATTAAGTTTAGTCAATTCTTTTGGTTATATGGGAAAATACCAATTTGGAAAAAGTACATTACGTTCTGTTGGTATTTATGATTTTAACACATTCTTGCATAACGCAGAATGGCAAGACAAAGCTTTTACAGCATTAATTGCAAAAAATAAGTGGATTTTGCGCAAAGAAATTGCAAAATATCGCGGACGTGTGATTAATGGAGTAGAAATTACAGAATCAGGTATTTTAGCTGCAGCGCACTTAGGTGGAGCAGGATCAGTTAGAAAATACTTGAGAAGTAATGGTAGAAGCGGATTTAAAGATGGATTTGGAACTTCATTAAGAAGTTACATTAAAAAGTTTGGTGGATATGATGTTTCTCATATTCAAGCCGACAAAAATGCTAAAGTAAAACTAGATTAATTTAGCTTTTGTGAATAATAAAAATGCAAGGTCGCTTATGTAAGTCGACCTTGTTTTTTTTCCACTCCTTTACAGTTTTAGTTTTAATAAATTCTGTAGGTAACGTAATATCACAAGCAACACATAGTTGTGTGTTTGGGTGAAGTGTTTGTGTGAGTGTTTCTAGTAATTTATTATTTCTGTATGGTGTTTCAATAAACAGTTGCGACTGATTTTCTTCTTGGGAAATTCTTTCAAATTTTTTAATAGCATTTTTCTTTTCGCCACTTTCTATAGGTAAATAACCATTAAAAGCAAAACTTTGACCATTCATTCCGCTTGCCATTAAGGCTAATAAAATAGAGCTTGGTCCAACTAACGGAATAACCTGAATTCCTTTTTCGTGAGCTAATTTGACAATTACAGCACCAGGATCGGCAACACCAGGACAACCAGCCTCACTCATTAGTCCAATGTTTAATCCGTTAAAAAGCGGTTGCATCATTTTAGAATAATCGCTTTCTTCGGTACGCTTATTAAGTAAACTTAGTTTTAATTCTGATTGTTTTTTTTCTGGATGAATACTTTTTATAAACCTACGTGCCGTTTTTTCGTTTTCAACAATATAGTTGTCTATAAAATCGATACTTCTTTTTATAGTTTGTGGTAATACATCTTCAGGTTTAATTTCGCCTAAAGTTGTAGGAATTAAATATAATTTACCTGTAAGTTGTATTGGTTTCATCGGTTTAATTTTTTGGCAATAATATCGCAAGCTTGGTCGAGCATATTGTAAACTTGTTCAAATCCGTCTTGTCCGCCATAGTAAGGATCTGGAACTTCTACATTTTCATTAGGGAAAAGTTCGTTCAAAATCAGCTTTACTTTTGATTTTTGATTTTCATTTTCTGAAAGTGAAAGTACATTTTTGTAATTCGACATATCCATTACATAAATATAATCAAAAGTATCAAAATCGGAAGTTTTGAATTGTCTTGCTCTTTGGTTTGTAATGTCTAATCCTCTGTTTTTTGCGGTTTCAATAGAACGTTTGTCTGGTAATTCTCCAGCGTGCCAACCGCCAGTTCCAGCAGAATCTACTAAAAATTTATCTTTTGGGAGTTTAGCTTGTAAAATGCCTTCAGCTAATGGTGAACGGCAAATATTACCCAAACAAACCATTAAAATTTTGGTAGGCATTATTGCGATAGTTTTTTATTTAAATCGTCAACGAATTTTCTGAATTGTTTATCAGTAGCAACTAAATTATCGACAGTTTTACATGCATGAAGTACAGTAGCGTGATCGCGGTCGCCAATTTGACTTCCGATGTTTGCTAGTGAATTTTTAGTGTACTTTTTAGCAAAAAACATAGCTAATTGTCTAGCTTGAACAATGTGACGTTTTCTAGTTTTAGATTGAAGCGTTTCTAAATCTAATTGGAAATAATCTGAAACTACTTTTTGAATGTAATCCACAGAAATTTCTCGTTTAATGTTCTTAACAAATTTCTCAACAACTTGTTTCGCTAAATCAATCGTTACTTCTTTTTTGTTGAAAGAAGATTGTGCGATTAATGAAATGATTGCACCTTCAAGTTCGCGAACGTTAGACTTAATGTTTTTAGCAACATATTCAATGATTTCCTCTGGCATTTCAACACCATCTCTATACAGAATGTTGTTCAAGATTGAAACTCTTGTTTCGTAATCTGGTTGGTGTAATTCAGCAGATAATCCCCATTTAAAACGCGATAATAAACGTTGCTCGATATCTTGCATGTCAACAGGAGCTTTATCAGAAGTTAAAATCACCTGTTTTCCATTTTGGTGTAAATGGTTGAATATATGGAAAAATACATCTTGCGTTCCAGTTTTACCCGATAAGAACTGAACATCGTCAATAATTAATACGTCAATTAATTGATAAAAATGGATAAAATCGTTACGAGTATTTTTCTTAACCGATTCTATGTATTGTTGCGTGAAAATTTCAGCTGAAATATATAAAACTGTTTTTTCTGGATATTTTTCTTTTATCTCAACTCCAATTGCGTGTGCTAGGTGCGTTTTTCCTAGACCAACTCCACCAAAAATCAATAATGGGTTAAAAGAGGTTCCGCCAGGTTTATTAGCAACAGCCATACCAGCACTACGAGCTAATCGGTTTGAATCTCCTTCAAGGAAATTGTCGAAACTGTAATTTGCGTTTAATTGAGAATCGATGTTAATATTTCTAATTCCAGGAATAATAAATGGGTTTTTTAATTCTGGATCTTTTTGAACAATAGGAACATCAACTTCTTGAGTTTTTACAGCTTGTCGGTCTTTACTTGGAATTTGGTGTGTAAGTGGAAGTTTGTCGCTATAAGAGTTTTCCATCTTAATTTTATACAATAACTTTGCACTAGAACCAAGTTCTTTAGTTAAGGCAACTTTTAAAAGTTTTACATAGTGTTCTTCTAACCATTCATAGAAGAATTTACTAGGTACTTGAATAGAAAGCGCGTTTTCATTTAAGTCAACTGGCTGTATAGGTTCAAACCATGTTTTATAGGCTTGTTCCTGGATGTTATCCTTTATGAATGACAGACAGTTTTCCCATACTGATTGCGCAGTTTTACTCATAAATGTAATTCTTTATAGTTGTTTTTTAGATTAATTAACTGTAATTCAAAGCGAAGACTATAAAAGTCGTTCTGTTAATTTGGGGAAACAAATATGTGAACAAATTTCTGTAAAAAAAAATGGAATTGGTATTGATTTTTTAAAAAAATTATTGTAGGTCTATTTAAGTTTTTTTTAAAAGTTAATTTAAGGATTCTTTAATACTAAAGGTAAATCTTACAAATAGAAAAATAAGATAAAAAAATAAATGAAAAATTTTGATTTAAAAGTTAGGGTTAGATATGCTGAAACTGATCAAATGGGTGTAGTGTATCATGGAAATTATGCGCAGTATTTTGAGATGGGGAGAGTAGAGTGGTTGCGTAATCTTGGGGTGTCATATAAATGGATGGAAGAAAACGGAGTTATGCTTCCTGTTGTTGCTTTAAACATGAATTATAAAAAGCCAGCTCGATACGATGATTTGCTAACTGTTAAAACAATTTTTAAAAGTCAAACTTCAGTTAAAATTGAATTTGACTACGAAATTTATAATGAAAAAAATGAGTTGTTAACAACAGGATATTCTCTTTTAGTATTTGTAGATATGAAAACGGGTAAACCTACTGTTCCACCTAAATATGTAATGGAGAAATTAGAGAATTTATAATGTTTCTTTTTCTTTAATGGAAATTTCAAAAAGTGATTCAAAAATGTTGAAGATTTCTTCAGCATTTTTTTTGCGAATAGAAATTTCAATTTCACAATCAAGTTCCATTTTTTGATTAACTAAATTGATGTTTTTTTCTTTTATAACTCGCATTACTTTGTTCATGTTTTTGTAGTCGAACTTTACAATAAAATGTTTGTCGATAGTTTTTTCAATAATTTCAGCATTTTCTAGTGCCATTTGTGCGCCAGTTTTGTAAGCGTTAATTAAACCACTTACGCCAAGTTTAACGCCGCCAAAATAACGAACTACAACAACCAAAACATTCGTTACATCAAAAGATAAAATTTGCCCATAAATAGGCATTCCTGCGCTATTATTTGGCTCGCCATCATCATTTGCTCTGTATTGTTTTGTTTCTGTTCCTATTTGATAAGCATAACACCAATGACGTGCTTGATGATGTTGTTTTTTTAAATCAGATAAAATTTCTTTTACTTCTTCTTCAGAGTTTACAGGAAAAGCATAGCCAAAAAACTTACTGTTTTTATCTTTAAAAAGTGTTTCTTCAGATGGTTTTGTTATCGTTTTGTATATATCGTGATGTTTTTCTGTACTCATTTTAATTTGTTACTAAATAAAGCGCAAATATTGAAAGTAAAATTCCTATATAATTTTTCTTGCTTAACTTTTCTTTAAAAAGGAGAATTCCTATTGTTGTGGTAAGCAAAATTACACCAATATTTAGAATTGTAAAAATGGTAGAGCTTTCCATGTTTTCCGTTTGTAGAGCTTTTGTTAAAAAGTAAAGCGAAAAATAGTTTGGAACACCAAGAAATAATCCGCCAAGAATATTTTTAAATTCTAAAGTAATTCTTGATTGGACTAGTTTGTATGAAAAAGCAATTAGTCCAAAACCAAAAGCAGTTAAAAAGGTTATAGAGGAAAATAAAGAGGTTTCTCCTTTTGGTAAAAAACTATGCTGTGTAATGTTTATTAAAGTGTCGATTGTTCCAGCTCCAATAAAAAGTAAAATTGGTAGTTGAAAATGCGAAAAATTTATTTCGGTATTTGGTTTTACTGAGACATAATAAACAGCAGAAAGAGCTATTAGAATTCCAATTGTATGTTGCAAAGTTGCTTGTTCATTAAAAATAAAAATTCCGTATGCAATTGGAATTATCATCGACATTTTACTAGCAACAGAAGCGACTGTTAATCCGTTAGTTTGAGTAGTTTTTGCAATAATGTAAAAAACAGCAATGAAAAGAAAACCTAAGACTAAACTAAACGGGAACCAAGTTTTTTGTGGGATTTCTTCAAATTGAAAACTATTACTACTTAAAAATGCACCGAGAGTAAAAGCTACAATATAATTAAATAGAATAGCCTGAAAAGTATCTATGGAAAACCTACTAAAATATTTAAAAACAACATAAAGTAAACTAGAAAAAACAATAGCAAGAAGAATAGTAATCATTTCAATCTTTAAACTGGAATAGAGTTGAATTTAGTTAAAAGTTGTGTAACATCTTCTTTTTCTGGATTCAAATGCCAAGTGTTCAGACCTAATTTTTGTGCACTTTCAATGTTTGCTAAAGTATCGTCGATAAAAAGTGTTTTTTTAGGAATCAAATTGTGGTTGTTTATTATAAACTGAAAAGCTTTGATGTCTGGTTTTCTAAAGCCAAACTCAAACGAAAAATAAACTTTTTCAAAACAGCTGTAAAAATCGCGCGAAAATGAAATTCCAAATTTGTGCTCAAATCTTTCAACATGTGTTCTATCAGCGTTACTAAGTAAATAGAGTTTGTATTTAGAAGACAACACTTGAAGAAACTCTAAGCGTTCTAATGGAAAGTCTTGAACCAAACTATTCCAAGCAGTTCTAATTTCCGCAACATCGCGATTAGGAATAAATTTTTGAAAACCAGTAAAATAATCCAGTTCATCTATTTTTCCCATTTCATATTGCGCATTCAATTCGGTTAATTCATTATTCCATTCTTTCAAGCCTAATTTCTTTAGCTCGTTCATACAAGTATCCATGTCAATATTGACAAAAACATTACCGAAATCAAATATAATTGCTTCAATCATAATTTTTGAAAATTTTAAGTTCATCTTCCATTATGGAAAAACTAGAAACGGGGTTTCGTTTGTTGAAATTTGGAGCTAAAATTCCTTTTTTTAGGCTTGTATTTCCTTTGAAAATTCTCGCTTCGTCCCAAAGGTTTTCCTTAATAAAGTACTCTAAAGTCTTTCTTCCGCCTTCAATAATAACCGATTGAATGTTTTCTTGGTAAAGCGTTGAAAGTGTAGTTTTTATAAAATGATTATCAAATATAGCTTTTTTGTGTGAATATTTTAAACTTTCTGTTAAAAAAATATCTTCTGAAAATATAAGTGTTTTGATTTTTCCCGATTTTATTTCGAAATCTTCAGGAATTTTATTGCTTTTGTCAATGGCAATTCTAATTGGATTGTTCCCAAAGTAATCTCGAGCATCAAGTTTCGGATTGTCATCTAGAACGGTTTGCGTACCAACTAAAATAGCTTGTTCCTCTGTTCGCCATTTATGAACCAATTGCCTAGAATTTTGATTTGTTATCCAAACTGGACGATTGTCATTCTGAGCTTGTCGAAGAATCTTATCAGGAGCAATAAAGCCATCGCTGCTTTCGGCCCATTTTAAGATAATATACGGACGCTTTTTATTATGAAAAGTAAAAAAACGCTTGTTTAATTCTTGACATTCTTTTTCAAGAACACCTACAATTACATTTTTACCCGAATATTTTAGTTTTTGAATTCCAGTTCCAGCAACTTTAGCAAATGGATCAATTGTTCCTACAACAACATTCGGAATTTCATTGGCAATAATTAAATCGCAACAAGGCGGTGTTTTACCAAAATGACTACAAGGCTCAAGTGTAACATAAATGGTAGCTTCTTTTAAAAGCGATTTATCTTTTACCGAATTAACTGCATTAACTTCTGCATGTGGTTCACCTGCTTTTTTATGCCAACCTTCACCTATAATTTTCCCGTTGTGTACAATAACACTTCCCACTAATGGATTAGGGTAAGTTGTTCCCAAACCATTTTTGGCTAATTGTAAAGCACGATGCATGTAAAATTCGTGAGTAGTCATATTACAAAAATACTATTTTTAACTATCTTTTACGCTAAGCTTGTGTGAATTTCATTACTTTTACGAATAACTTTTTAAAATGATTTTACGTAAAATACAACCTCAAGATAATGAGCAAATTGCAAAAGTAATTCGAGATGTTTTTGACGAATTAAACGCTCCAAAAGAAGGAACAGCTTATGCCGATCCTATTCTTGATCAATTGTATGAAGTATATCAAAAACCGAAATCTATTTATTTTGTAGTTGAAAATAATGGCGAAGTTATTGGCGGAGGCGGATTAGCTCCTTTAGAAAACGCAACAGAAGAGTTTTGCGAACTACAAAAAATGTATTTAGCTCCACAGGCTAGAGGTTTAGGTTTAGGAAAAGAAATTATTGAAAAAAGTTTAACCTTTGCAAAAGAACAAAGGTTTACTAAGTGTTATTTGGAAACACTTCCATTTATGAAAGATGCCAGAAAGTTGTATGAAAAAATGGGTTTTCAGTATTTGGAAAAACCTATGGGTTGTACTGGTCACAAAAGTTGCGATGTTTGGATGATAAAAGAAGTATAGTTTTCGTCAGTTTGAGTGATTTTCTGAAAGAAAATTGTATCGAAAACAAGAAAAATTAAATTAGTCAAAGTGAAAATTAAAGAATTAAGAATACAATTTCAAAAGGAATTACAATCTATTTATGATAAGGAAGAAATTGACAGTTTTTTCTTTATGATAACGGATATATTATATGAAATTAGACGAATTGACTTTACTTTAAATCCCGATTTTGAAATTGAAAATAAATCTGAATGGGAAAGTATAATTTCCGATTTAAAACAAGAAAAACCTATTCAATATATTTTAGGCGAAGCTTGGTTTTATGGACTGAGATTTAATGTAAGTGAGAGTACACTTATTCCACGACCAGAAACAGAGGAATTAGTAGAATGGATAATTGAAAGTGTAAAGTCAAAAGGTGATAATGCTTCTCCATTAACCTTTAACCCAAAACCTTTAACCTTATTAGACATTGGAACAGGAACTGGTTGTATTCCGATTAGTTTAAAAGCTAATTTACCTCAAACTGAAGTTTTCGCTATTGATGTCTCCGAAAAAGCATTGGAAGTTGCTAATCTAAATGCAAAAGAAAATAATGTTGATATTAACTTTATTCAAGCTGATATTTTAAACACCGAAGATTTATTGTCACTTCGAACGAAGTCGAGAAATCTTCCTAAATTAGATATGATAGTTTCCAATCCTCCTTATGTTCGTAATTTAGAAAAAGAAGAAATAAAAAAAAATGTATTGGATTACGAACCACATTTGGCGCTTTTTGTTGAAGATAACGACGCGCTTTTGTTTTACAGAAAAATAGCACAACTAGCGAAAGATAATCTACAACCAAAAGGATTGTTGTTTTTTGAAATCAATCAATACTTAGGAAAAGAAACAGTTGAATTATTAGAAAACTTAGGTTTTAAAAATATTGAACTACGAAAAGATTTAAGAGGAAATGATAGAATGATTAAAGCGAGTATTTAACTATTCATAACGCAACGCTTCTACAGGATCTAATTTCGCGGCTTTTAATGCAGGAACTAATCCAGAAATAATCGTAACAACAATTGTTGTAATTAATGTTGCAATAATAGCTAACCAAGGCGTAGTAAATGCAAAATCTAAAACAGAGGCTAATCCAAAGCCTGTTAGAATTCCTAAAATCATTCCAAGTAATCCGCCCATTTGACTAATTACAAAGGTTTCTGTTAAGAATTGCCAACCGATAGTCGATTTTTTTGCACCAAGTGATTTTCGAATTCCAATTTCTCGTGTTCTCTCAGTAACCGAAACTAACATGATATTGGTTAAGGCAATTGTAGAACCAAAAACGGTAAGCATACCAATTACCCAAGCGATAATTCGTAAAAAACCTGTTTGTTCAAGTAAACGTTGTCTTAAATCGTCGCTTCGAGAAATTCCGAAATTATTTTTTTCAATCGGATTTAGTTTACGAACTTTTCGCATCGTTATAATCGCATCATCAACAGCTTCGTCTAATAAGTTTTCGTTATTTACCATCACATTTAAATCGTAATTGATATTTGGTGCCGAAAAAAGTGAACGTGCTACTTGTATCGGAATTAAAACTCGTAAATCTTGACTGTTTCCAAAGGTTGATCCTTTTTCTTTTAAAACTCCAATTACTTTAAATTTCGCTCCGCGTATAGAAATAATTTTATCTAACGGATTTTTATCTTTAAATAATCCTTTTTCAAAATCGGAACCTAAAACACAAACATAATTGTTGTTTTCAATATCAAAAGAAGTAAAATTTCTTCCTTTTGTAACTTCCATTCCTTTATTTGGGCAGTAATTTTCATCGGTTCCTAAAACAGAAATTTCAGGATCAGTCTTTTCATGCTTATACTTAACTTCAATTCCAGATGCTGCAGTAAATGAAAGTGAAGTATTTGTTAGAGGAAAACTAAATTTATTTTGAAAGGCTTTTGCTTCAGGATAACTAATAATAGGATTGGGTTTAAATTCTTCATCATTTTGATTAATTTGAGAAGAAAAATCGTAGCGACTCATCGAAAAAGTATTCGCTCCCATCGAGGCAAAGTTTTTTATCAAAGAGTTTTCTAAAGCAGTAACCAAAGACAATACGCCAACTAATGCCCAAATTCCGATAGCAATAATTAATACCGTTAACGATGTTCGTAAAGCTTGACTCTTAATCGAATCGAGTGCAATTTTTGTATTTTCTTTAAATAATCCTACCATAGTTGTTCTATAAGACTCGGTTTTCTATTTTTTGTTACAAGAAAATTTAGAAAAAACGAAATGAAAAACTGTTATTGATTTAATTTTTAAGAATCAGTTTTAAGTTCGATATTTGCATTAGAAATAACGTCTTGTCATTCTAAGCTTGTCGAAGAATCTTACTAAAAAATGTTTCGACTTCGTTCAACATGACAAAAATGAAATTTAAAATGTCAATAAAACCAGGAATACCAAAAGGAACACGTGATTTTTCGCCAATTGAAGTTGCTAAACGCAATTATCTATTTTCAATTATTAAAACGAATTTTGAGAAATTTGGTTTCCAACCAATTGAAACGCCATCGTTTGAAAATTCGCAAACCTTAATGGGTAAATATGGTGAAGAAGGCGATCGTTTGATTTTTAAAATCTTGAATTCTGGTGATTTTTTGTCTAAAGCAGATGAAAAACTTTTGGCAGAAAAAGATAGTTTGAAATTAACGGCTCAAATCTCTGAAAAAGCTTTACGTTACGATTTAACTGTTCCGTTTGCGCGTTATGTAGTAATGCATCAAAATGAAATTGACTTTCCATTTAAGCGTTACCAAATACAACCAGTATGGAGAGCAGATAGACCTCAAAAAGGACGTTTTAGAGAGTTTTATCAATGTGATGCTGATGTTGTAGGTTCAAATTCACTTTGGCAAGAAGTAGAGTTGGTACAATTATACGATTCGGTTTTTACTGAATTAGGTTTGAACGGAACTACAATTAAAATTAACAACAGAAAAATATTATCTGGAATTGCTGAGGTTATTGGCGCTTCAGATAAATTA
The DNA here is from genome assembly GCA_030431055.1 of Bacteroidia bacterium. Taxonomy (GTDB): domain Bacteria; phylum Bacteroidota; class Bacteroidia; order Flavobacteriales; family Flavobacteriaceae; genus Flavobacterium. The sequence continues at coordinate 24,803 of JAUIJA010000008.1, forward strand.
ATTGATTTTACGGTTGCTTTAGATAAATTAGATAAAATAGGTGAAGATGGTGTGAAGAAGGAAATGCTTGAAAAAGGTATTGCTGAAGAAGCCATTTTAAAAGTCCAACCATTATTTAATTTTACTGGTACAATTGCTGAGAAAATTGAAAAATTAGCCAGTTTATTGTCGTCTTCTCAAGAAGGGATGAAAGGAGTAGAAGAGTTGCAATTTATTTGTGATAATGTAAATGAAATTGGGTTACAATCTGCAAATTTAGACTTGGATGTTACGCTTGCTCGTGGATTAAATTATTACACAGGTGCTATTTTTGAAGTTGCCGCTCCAGAAGGTGTAAAAATGGGAAGCATTGGTGGCGGTGGACGTTATGATGATTTAACGGGTATTTTCGGATTGAAGAATATGAGTGGTGTTGGAATCTCGTTTGGTTTAGATAGAATTGCTTTAGTAATTGAAGAATTAGATTTATTTCCAGAAACCGTTACAGCAACATCAAAAGCTATGTTTTTGAATTTTGGAGAAAGTGAAGCGAAATATGCAATGAAAGCAATTACAAAATTGCGTCAGAATGGAATAAAAGTAGAAATGTATCCTGATAAGGCGAAAATTGGAAAACAATTTCAACATATTGATAAACGTGGAATTCCGTTTGCAATTATTGTAGGTGAAGAAGAAATGAAAACCGAACGTTTTGCTATTAAAAACCTTGAAACAGGAATACAGGAAATTGTTGATTTTGCAACTTTAGTTACTGTTTTACAAGCGTAATTTTTAGAGCTTTGCTTTTTAAATGAAAATTTAATGAATGTAGATGACGAAGCAAAAAAAGTAATTTGGTCACTTCAAAACAATGTGCGTTCTGAAGAGGAGCGAAATGTTTTTAAACCAACAGGCAAAAAACCAAAAAGTAATAATTGGAAATACGTTACTGTCGTTTTAATTGGACTTTTAGCTATAAGTTATGTAATGGTTCAGTTTCAGAAAAAAGAAATTTATGTTTGCTTAATGGAAGGTTTTTGTTTCCATTCTAAAAATGATAAAACTTTATATCTTTTTTATGTTTTTATCACAAACGTTATTATTATAATGAGTATTTATTTTGCTTATATAGTAGGAAAGAAATTATCAGAAAAACTACAGAAATAAACAAAAAGGCTTTAGAAATTCTAAAGCCTTTTTTTATTTGTAGCGATTAATTCCAATGCTTACTTTTCAAGATGGTGTTCCCAATATATTCCGCTAATATCAGTTATTCTTATTTTGTATTTTCCTTTAGGTAAATTGTGAAAAATTTCATTTTGTAAATTCAACTTTGCTTTTGCGCCTAACGGAACAATCAAACTGTGTTTTCCAGGTTTTATTTTTGCGATGTAAGAGTTGGTAATATTCTCCTTAGTTAGATTAGCTAAGTCTTCTTGGTTGTACTGAATAATCGAATTACTTTCTTCATCTACTAAATTTATAGAAATTACCCATGAACCATAAACATCGACACCTTCAGTTCTAAAAACAGTAAAGGATAGCGTATTTTTTTCAATTTTACCATTAGTGATTTCTAATTTTGGTTTTACCGATTTATTATGAAGTGTTCCCCACAAACCGCCGTGAAAAATTTGATTTGTAAATAAAGTTATTCCTAAAATAAATAGTGAACTTACGAGTATGATTTTTGGAAAAATCGATTCTTTATTTGGAATTTCGCCTGAACCAATCCAAGAGAACCATTTTTGTTTTGTAATATTAAATCCGTTTTTAATCAAGTAATAATCTACTGAATATTTACCACTTCCAGTTAGAAATAACGTAAATCCAGTGGCTATACCCAAAACGCCAATTTGCCATTCGTCTAAACAAGTTGTACCAATCCATCCAGAACCTAATAAAATTCCCATAGCTAGACTGAAAACGCCTATACTCATTAATCTAGTAAATAGTCCGAAAATGATAAACAAACCTACAATTCCTTCAATAATTGTAAAAATGACCATGTTAATCCAAAGAATATCTGGGTTTTCTACTAAATATTCAATTATAGGTTTAATTCCTAAGGCATTAGGTAGAAAGTGATTAAATTTTTCTCCTATATATCCTGAAATCTCAGGATCAAGTTTGTTTGCTAATATGGTTCTTCTCCAAAATGCTGAAAAATACGTCCAACCTATTACAAGTCTAACAGATAGCGTTAATAATCCAGCATCATTTTTTATATTTTTCATGATGTTGTTTTTATAATTGATAAATAACAGTTGTTGTAACTGCTTTAAGTTTTCTATTTCTAGTTTAGAAAAACAATTATAAGAGCTTTAAAATGCTGGTATAAAATGTAAAGTGGAATATTTTGTTTCTTTCCAATTCTTAGAGAATTAAGATTGAAAGAATGTTTGAAAGAGGAAGGAGTTTTAAAATCAAAATGATAATTTGTATTTGTCAGTATTTGATGCTCATTTTGGTTAAAAACCTTTTTTGAAGAGTTTTTAACGACTTTTGAAGCTTCAAAAGTTTTACAATTTGATTGAGAAATTGTAGTTTGGCTTTTATTTAAAACTTCAGTCTGTGAAATTCCTAACTCGGCTTGAATAAAGTTCCTAACCTTACAAGGAGAAAGCAAAAGCAATATAACAAGACCAATAATGGACAAGTATAAATTATTTCTTTTACTTTTTTTCATAATATTTAAATTTCTCGCGCTACTAATTTAGTTATCTTTTTATTAGGTATTGGTTTCTTTAGATAATTTTAACAAGAGAGATTATAAAAAAGCATAACAGTTATAAAACTCTAATTTCGCCATTAATACTACATGAAGTTTTAACGGTGTTAAATATTGTTCCGAATTTTTCAATGTTCTTTTTAAGTAAATCAACATTTAATTTTTTGTCTTGACTATAAATTATCAATTCATAATTTATTTCATCTATTCTTGGAGGTTTCTCAAGACGTGTTGCGCTAACTGTTAATTCAGCATTAGAATATTTAAAATTCATTAAATGAGAGAATCGTTCAACATTTTTTAGAATACAAGCAGAAAATGATCCTAAAAATAATTCAGCAGGGTTTGGTAAATCATCATTTGACTCTGGAGTTATGCCAAAAGTGATTTCAGAATTTTTAATTTTTATTGAGGCATTATTGTTTGATCTTGAAATCGATTTGCAGATATACTCCATTACTCATTAATTTATGCAGTTAATAGTTTTCATAGGTTGTTACTATTTTTTAATCAAATGCTAAAAAAAGTGTACTTTTTGTAAAGCTAAAAAATATTTAGACATAAAAAAACGGCTTAGTGAAAACTAAACCGTTGATTTTAAAAAGATTGTAATTCGTAGCGAGAGGCAGATTCGAACTGCCGGCCTCAGGGGTATGAATCCTGCGCTCTAACCAACTGAGCTACCTCGCCATTGTACATCTCTCAATGCGGGTGCAAATATATAATTTATTCCGATTACTGCAAATATATTTTTATAAAATATTTTATGTTTTTTACAATAGGTATTTTGTATTTTAAAATTATTCTATATATATTTCCAAAATTAAAATATTTATCAATGGAAGTAAAAGTAAAATACGAATTAGAATTCCCTATACACGCATCACCATCATTGCTTTTTCAATATATTTCAACTCCATCTGGGCTTTCAGAATGGTTTGCCGATAATGTTAACTCTAGAGGAGAATTATTTACGTTTTTTTGGGATGATAGCGAAGAAAAAGCAAAGCTAATTTCAAAGAGAAGTGGAGAAAAAGTAAAGTTTAGATGGTTAGATGAGCATGATGAAGAAAGTGAATATTTTTTCGAGTTGAGAATACAAGAAGATGAGATTACAAAAGATGTTTCAATTTTAGTTACTGATTTTTCAGAAGAAGATGAAATGGATGAGTCAAAATTATTATGGGAAAATCAAATTGCAGATTTAAAACATGTTTTAGGTTCTGTTTAACAAGTCTTCAAATTTTAAAGAGTATATTTGTCCCGATTTTATAATCGGGATTTTTTTATGGTAAATTTTAACGGAAATATTCAGGAAAATACAGGTGTTTTAATCGAAAACAATAGAGGTTTTTTATTTGGTGATTCACTTTTTGAAACAATTAAAGTATTGCCTAATAAAGTTCTTTTTTTAGAAGACCATTATTTTAGGTTAATGGCTTCAATGCGTATTTGTAGAATGGAAATTCCTATGAATTTTACTATGGAGTTTATGGAAACTGAAATTCTAAAATTATTACCTTTTATAGGTTCTGCTCCAGCATATCGCATTCGTTTTTCTGTTTTTAGAGAAGGAGAAGGTTTGTATTTACCTAAATCTAGAGAAATTGGTTTTATGATTGCTGGAAATACTTTAGAAGAAGCAAAATATAACTTCAATGAAGGTAATTACGAAGTAGAACTATATAAAGATGCTCATATAACGAAACAATTGTTTTCTACGTTGAAATCAAATAATAAAATGATTCAAATTGCAGGCAGTATTTTTGCTTATGAGAATGATTATGATAATTGTCTATTGCTAAATGATGAAAAGAATGTAGTGGAAGCATTGCAATCGAATGTTTTTATGAAAATGGGCAATACTTTAATTACGCCGCCAGTTTCAGATGGTTGTTTAAATGGAATTATGCGTAAGCAAATTTTAAATTTAGCTAATAAAATTGAAGGATTAGAAGTAGTTGAAAAATCAATTTCACCATTTGATTTACAAAAAGCTGATGAGTTGTTTTTAACTAATTCGATAAAAGGAATCCAACCTATTACAAAATACAGAAAGAAGAATTTTGAAATGGATTTATCAAAAGAGCTATTAAAGCGATTAAACGCTTACATTTTACTTAATTAAGAATTGGATCTGAAGGTGCGTTTGAAAAAAGTACGTAATCACCGCCTTGTTCCTTCATTTTTTCTTTCCAAAAATGTTGTACAGGTTTTGAAAGTAACTTTTCTTTAAAGGTGTTTTCTGTTACTAACCAACTGTTTTCTTTCAATTCGTCCTCTAATTGGTTAATTTCCCAGCCGCTGTATCCTAAGAAAAAGCGAATGTGTTTTTTGGAAATTTTCCCTTCGTTTATTAAGTTTTTAGTTACTTCAAAATCGCCACCCCAGTAAATTCCATTAGCAATTTCAATACTATTAGGAATAATATCAGGGATATTGTGGATAAAATATAAGTTATCCTGTTCCACTGGTCCGCCATTGTAGATGGTAAACTTAGCATTTACTTCAGGAACTAAATCATTAATAGTATAACCCAGAGGCTTGTTTAAAATAAAACCTACAGACCCTTCACCGCTATGTTCTGCTAAAAGAACTACAGAGCGATTGAAAGACATGTCTCCTAAAATTGAAGGTTCTGCAATTAGCAAATGACCTTTTTTGGGTAAAATTGAAATCATTAGCGTGTCTTTTTTCTTAAAATTATCAAAATTCTCTTATAAAATCAAAAAAAAGTCGATAAAGTGCAAAAAAAATCCCGACACTGACTGCCGGGATTAGTTCTTTTTAAATAGAAACTTATATTAGTTTACTGATTTATCTAAATCTGCACCTGCTTTGAATTTTACAACATTCTTAGCAGCAATTTTGATAGTTTTACCAGTTTGAGGATTTCTACCATCTCTTGCAGCTCTTTTAGATACTGACCAAGATCCGAAACCTACTAAAGAAACTCTTCCACCTTTTTTTAATGTTCCTTCAACATTTCCTAAAAATGATTCTAAAGCTAATTTTGCAGCTGCTTTAGTAATTCCAGCAGAAGCTGCCATTGCGTCGATTAATTCAGATTTGTTCATAATAAATGTTTTGTTATTTGGTTAAACTTAAAATTAACTCTACAAATATAGCCGTATTCCTCAATTACACAAGCCTTAACAGCTTTTTTATGTCAAAATGTTAATAAAACCCCTAAATTGTTAATAACATTTGTTGTTTTTTATCTAATTTGAGCAATGTTAGATGAATAAAGGCTTACAAGGCATTAGCGTCTTTTGTAAACTGAACGCCATTTAAAAAATCTCGTGTTTGCATTTTTTTCTTACCTGGAAACTGTAAACTCAGTACTTCAATAAAACCATCTTGAGTGGCAATTTTCATTTCCTTTTTAGTAGTAAGTATAGTTCCGTTTTTATAATCGTGATTTTCTGGAGTATATTTAGTTTCATAAAACTTTACATTCCATTCGTTTTCTTCATCTTTAATAAAAGACCAAGCAGCAGGATAAGGACATAAACCTCTTATTAAGTTGAAAATTTCATTTCCAGGTTTATTCCAATCGATTTTACAATTATCTTTATTTAGTTTATTAGCAGATTTTATTTCGGAAGTTTCTTTTTGAATTTCGGTTTGTACATTTCCATTTTCAATCAACGCTAAAGTTTCAATTACCGTTTCGCTACCTAACTCCATTAATTTGTCATGTAATTCGCCAGCAGTTTCTGTTTTTCCTATTTCGGTTTCCTTACTTAAAATCATTGCGCCAGTGTCGATTTTTTCATCAATAAAGAAAGTAGTAACTCCGGTTTTTGTCTCTCCGTTTATAATTGCCCAATTAATAGGAGCTGCACCACGATAATTAGGCAATAATGATGCGTGAAGATTAAAGGTTCCTAATTTTGGCATTTTCCAAACTACTTCTGGCAACATTCTAAAAGCTACGACAACTTGAAGATTAGCATTCAAACTTTTTAATTCTTCTAAAAACTCTTCCGATTTTAAATTGGTTGGTTGTAAAACTTTTAAATCTTTTTCTAACGCATACTTTTTTACAGCACTTTGGTTTAGTTTTCTTCCGCGTCCAGCTGGTTTGTCTGGAGCAGTAATTACGCCAACGATTTCGTATCCTTTAGTATATATAGCATCGAGAACGCCAACAGCAAAATCTGGTGTTCCCATAAAAACAATTCGTAATTTTTCCATTATGAAATATAATATTGATGTTTGTTGTTGCTTTTAATTTTGTTTTTATCAAGCAACATTTGCAATGCAAAGATAAGTTCTTCTTGGTCGATATTCAATTCGGCTTCGATTTGTTTTGAAGTTAGGTGTTCTTCTCTAAGAAGTGATAAGATTTTATCAACTACCAAAACAGTATTTGTTGGTTTCTTTTTTAAACAAGTCGAACATTTCCCACAAGGTTTTGCTTTTTTCTCGCCAAAGTATTCTAATAACAAAGCATTTTTACAAGTAGTTTCGTTTTCAATAAAATCGATAATTCGCTTAAACTGTTCGAGTTTTGTTTTATTCCGAATTTCTAAATACTTACTAATTCTATTAATCGTTAAATCGTCTTCTCTAACTTCGTTAAACGTAATATAACTATCATTATTTATTAATTGTAAACTTACCACATTAGCTTTTTCGAGATTGTGTAAAGTATCGATAACTTCTTTTTCCGTTGCTTTAGATTTCTTTGCAATTAAATTTGGGTTAATACCAACTTCCGTTTCGAAGATTCCAGAATACGTTCTTAAAATAGTAGTAATAATTTCTTCTTCGTTTCGATGTAAACTTACATAGCGAATAACTTCTTTACTCGGAATAATAAATTGCGCCTTTACTTTTTCAGAACTTTCATTAATTAGAGTAATAATGCCTTGTCGATCTAAAAACTGTAATGCATTAAATGTTTTTAAAACAGATAATTGATATTGGCTACAAAATGCATTTAAATTAAAAGTGAAATGTTCGTTATAACCTTCGCCGTAAGCAATTTGAAAATAATTGTTCAGTTTTTTATAAACGTCTTTTAGAAATTCCTTTGAAATTGTATTGTTTGAAAATAACTTCTTGGCAAGTTCAATTTCCGTTTTATCGGTTATTAAAACGCCAAAAGCTTTCTCGCCATTTCTTCCAGCACGCCCAACTTCTTGATAATAATTTTCTAAATTTTCTGGAATTTGAATATGAATTACCGTTTTTACATCGGGTTTGTCAATTCCCATTCCGAAAGCATTCGTGGCAACAATAACTTGCACTTTATTTTCCATCCATAAAATGCGATGCGCTTCTTTTTCTTTAAACGATAATCCGCCGTGATAAAAAGTAGCCTTAAAACCTAAATAATTCAGTTGGTTTGCAATTTCTACACAAGCTTTTCGGTTGCGAACATAAATAATTGAAGATTGCGGATTTTTAGTTAAAATCTGCTGGATTTTAGACAATCTATCTTCGGTATGAACGATGTGATACGATAAATTTTCGCGATTAAACGATTTGGAAAAAGTTTGTAAGTTTTCTAAACCTAATTGCGTTTCTATATCTTTTTGAACAACTTCTGTAGCCGAACCTGTTAACGCTAAAAACGGAATGGTAGGAAAATGCTCTTTTAGATCTTTAATTTTTAAATAAGCAGGTCTAAAATCATGTCCCCATTGACTCACACAATGTGCTTCGTCAATCGCAATTAAATTTATAGGTAATTGGCGTAAACGTTCAACAAGCCATTCTTGTTGTAAACGTTCTGGAGAAAGATATAAAAATTTATAGTTTCCGAATTTGCAATTGTCTAATAAATCTGAAGTTTCATCAATGGAAATTCCGCCTAATAATGCAATGGCTTTAATGTCTTTTTTTTGCAAGTTTTCTACTTGGTCTTTCATTAAAGCAATCAATGGCGAAATAACTAGCGTTATGCCATTTAGAAGCATTCCTGGAATTTGGTAACAAACCGATTTTCCACCGCCTGTTGGCAATAAAGCAAAAGTATCATTTCCTTCTAAAACCGATTGAATAATTGCTTCTTGCGGTTCGCGAAAGGAATCGTGTTTCCAATATTTTTGAAGAATTTGTAAAGCTTCTGTCATATGTTATTTTGCTAGATGCTGAAGCAAAAAAGCCACTCTATTCTCAACCGTATCTTTAGGAATAGTCACTAAATCGTAACCAAAATTTCTATACGTTTCTTCTAAATGTTCGTGTATTAAAACCGCTTGTTCGTAGCTTTCATAACGTTCAGCATCGCTCACGTAGATTTCTTTCCAAGGAGGTAATAAAAATACTTTGTGGTAACGATGGTTGTTACAAGCGTCAGAAAACGATTTTGGGTAGCTATCGCCAATGTAATGCATATACGCTAAAACATCAGGAATTCCTCTATCTAGAAATACAACGTTAGTTTCTTCTTCGTGTGCTTCTTGGTGTTGTTTTATTCTACCTTGAAGTAACATTTCGCTAAATAACAGCGGTTGTTCTAAGAATAATTGGTCGATTCCTTGTTCTTGCGCTTCTTTTATAATTGCTCTCGAAATTTCAGGATAACAAATAAAACCTTTCTCAACTAAAGCATTTATCAATGTTGTTTTTCCCGAACTTGGTCCGCCAGCTAATACAATAATTTCTTTCTTCATGGTAAAATTTAAAAAGCAAAAATAGTTTTTTTTAAAAATCTATTCAACTTTGTTAAATTTACGAGAATTGCGTTCGGCTTTCTGAACTTAAAAAAGTATATTTGCTATATATATACAATGAAAAATGGATAAGAAGACAGAGGAATTTTATGCGCGCTTAAAAGAAGAGTTGGTAAATACTTCAATATGGCCAGCAGAATATTTATATAAATTTATATTGCCTTCAGATAAAGAAAAAGTTACTCAAGTAGAAACAATTTTCGACGGAATGGGCGCAGTAATTACTACTAAACAATCGAAAACAGGTAAATACACCAGTGTTTCGGTTAGTGTAAATATGAAAAATCCAGATGCGGTTATTGAAAAATACAAAGAAGTATCAGTAATCGAAGGAATTATTTCATTATAAAAAGTAAAGAATGGAAGAAAATTTAGCATTAGAATATAATTCGCAACGAAAATCACTTATAATTCCAGAGTACGGAAGACATTTACATAAGTTAATCGACCATGTTCTTTTAATTGAAGACAGAGACGAACGCAATAAAGCGGCGCAATATGTAATCTCAGTAATGGGAAATTTAAATCCGCATTTGCGTGATGTTCCAGATTTTCAGCATAAGTTATGGGATCAGTTATTTATCATGTCTGATTTTAAATTAGATGTAGATTCGCCGTATCCAATTCCTTCGCGTGAAGAAATATACCAACGACCAGAACCATTAGCATATCCACAAAATTTTCCAAAATATCGTTTTTACGGAAATAACATTTCAAATATGATTAATGTAGCGGTAAGTTGGGAAGAAGGCGAAATGAAAAATGCATTGATTATGGTTATTGCTAATCATATGAAAAAGTGCTACTTAAGTTGGAATAAAGAAACGGTTGAAGATGATGTGATTTTCGAACATTTATTTGAATTGTCAGATGGTAAAATTAACTTGGCTAACAGTAATGAAGAGCTTTTAAACTCGCAAAACTTGTTAAAAGTAAGCCGAAAATCTTCAAATAAATCACAATACAACCAGAAAAATTCTGGACAAAAAAATCAGTATAAAAAGAGAAGTAACTCAAAAAATAAAAGAAATTAATCATAATGGGAACATTTAGTATAGAAGGAGGGAAGCCACTTCAGGGCGAAATTACACCTCAAGGAGCAAAAAACGAAGCGCTACAAATTTTATGTGCCGTTTTATTAACTTCAGAAAAAGTTACTATTACTAATATTCCTGATATTATTGATGTAAATAAGTTAATTCACTTATTAGGAAACCTTGGTGTTAAAATTAGAAAGTTAGGAAAAGGAGCTTATACTTTTCAAGCTGATGAAGTAAATGTTGAGTATTTAGAAACCGAAGCCTTTAAAAAAGAAGGTGGAAGTTTACGTGGTTCTATTATGATTGTTGGACCGCTTTTAGCACGTTTCGGGAAAGGTTATATTCCAAAGCCAGGTGGCGATAAAATCGGACGTAGAAGATTAGATACGCACTTTGAAGGATTTATCCGTTTAGGAGCGAAATTCCGTTATAATAGAGAAGATCATTTTTACGGAGTAGAAACAAAATCGAAGTTACAAGGAACTTACATGTTGCTTGATGAAGCTTCGGTAACAGGAACAGCAAATATTGTTATGGCGGCAGTTTTAGCCGAAGGGACAACAACGATTTATAATGCAGCTTGTGAACCTTATTTACAGCAATTGTGTAAAATGTTGGTTTCTATGGGCGCAAAAATTTCAGGAATTGGTTCTAATTTGTTAACGATTGAAGGTGTTGAATCTTTAGGTGGTTGCGAACATAGAATTTTACCTGATATGATTGAAATTGGTTCGTGGATTGGTCTTGCGGCTATGACGCGTAGCGAAATTACAATTAAAGATGTTAGTTGGGATAATTTAGGGCAAATTCCAAATGTATTCGGGAAAATGGGAATTACATTGGAAAGAAAAGGCGATGATATTTACATACCGGCTCATAAAAATGGTTACCAAATTAAAACAGATATCGATGGTTCAATTTTAACAATCGCCGATGCACCTTGGCCAGGATTTACGCCTGATTTATTAAGTATTATTTTGGTAGTGGCAACACAAGCAAAAGGTGAAGTTTTAATTCACCAAAAAATGTTTGAAAGCCGTTTGTTCTTCGTAGATAAATTGTTAGATATGGGCGCGAAGATTATTCTTTGCGATCCGCATAGAGCAATTGTAATCGGACATAATTTCCAATCGCAATTAAAAGCAACAACGATGACTTCGCCAGATATTCGTGCTGGAATTTCATTATTAATTGCTGCGTTAACGGCAAAAGGAACTTCGACTATTCAAAACATCGAACAAATCGATAGAGGTTACGAAAACATAGACGAACGTTTACGCGCTATTGGAGCGAATATTGTAAGAGTGTAACTCACTAATCAGTGTTCAGTTAATAGTTTTCAGATATAAAAAAAGCCTTGAATTTTCAAGGCTTTTTTATGTTTTATCCAATCCAATTTTTCTGAATACAGTATTTAGAATACCAAATTAAGAACAACGCAAATAGAATTACCATAATTGGCATTGCCATCGCACTTGGACCGTAAACAGCAATAGAATCGATTACAAAAAAGTTGTAATACATTTGCACTAAAATCCCAATTAAGGAAATAATGAAAACGGTTTTTGCTAATTGTTTTCTCATTAAAAGTAAAATACAACCTAAAACTCCGCCAAAAACGGCAATGGCAAATGCAGCTGTTGCCCAACTTGGAGCTTCAGTAATCATTTTTAGTTGTTCTTCGTTATACATAGCTTTAAAAGAATCGGTCATAAACGCTTGTTGTAAATAAGCATTAACACCCATGGCGTTCCATAAAAGAGCAATAACACTTATTACCCAAAAAGAAGTACTTGGTTTTGTCATAATTAGTTTACTATTGGTTAGTTAGACTAAGATAGTGAAAAAAATGACAAGTTGTTTTTTACACGGATTGTAAATGCGCGTTTCATTTGTCATTCCGACATCATAAGGAGAAACGTAAGTTCAGCGTAGCTAAATCTCATAATTTATTTTTTTATGTGTTTTCTCACTTTGTTTGAAATGACAATTGTGATAACTAGCGCCGAAATGTCTTCCTTACATTATTAAAATTGAATTCCAAACATTACGACATCGCCTAAATAACCATTTTGATAGGCACGAACATAATCAATTCGTAAGAAACGGAATTTTCCAAAGCCAATATTATCAAAACCAACAGTAAACTCTTGATACGGTTTAAAATGCGGAACGTTTATTTGGTGAAAACTTCCTATTAAATTCCATTGTAATTTATTCAACAACGGAATTTTATTCATAATGTAACCTTTAAAGTTGTGTTCGATATGCGTTTCTAAATACGAATCGTTAGTTGAGTTACTATAATAAGGTAACAAATTAAAAGCGTTTATATAATCGCCTCTAAAGTTTACATGCGTTTGGTTTCCGTTAAAATGTTTGTAATCGATAAACGAAATATTATAGGCATTAAAGAATTTTCCAGCTTTAAAACGCAAGGCAAAATCACCTTTATTGCCAAGAGTTTTGTCGTAATCTAAACGTCCGGCGATAAAATCATATTCATAATTGCTATTTGTTGCGCCAAAAGCTTTGGTGTAACCAAAACTTAAAACTGGATAATCGTCGTTTTGAATGTTTAATTTTCCATCGGGACGCGAAATATATTTCTGTCCGAAACGAATTCGTGTTGCAATTGTACCTTTATAGATATGATGTTTTACAAACGGAACCGAAGTTTCATTAAATGGATCTAAGGGATTGTTTGAAAAATAATCGTCCTTATTCTTAATTAGAACGTAATCGGTATTGTTAAAAAGTGGTCTGCGATTTTCATATTCTAAACTTCCGTTGAGGTAAATTCCGTTTACAATTTCTTGTCCATAATTAATTCGCGCAAATTCTTTGTTGTACAATTTCATGTAATTGTCTTTAAAGAACAACGAACTAATCGAATTAATGAATTCAGTAATAGGTTCTGATTGGTTAAACTGACTAAGAGCGCTTCCACCAGAAACTGAAATATTTGCTTTATTGATGTTGTTGAAACGATGATAGAAATTTCCAGTAACTCGCAATCTGTCTTCGGCAAAACCATAATTAAAAATAGAAGAAATCGAAGTGTATTTTCCTTTTTCTTCATTTCGTTTTCTAAAAGTGAAACCAGAATCTAAATTCCAACCTTGAACAGTATTATAACTTAAAGAAGAAAAATCAGTCAAACCATGATAGGAAAAACTCCATTTTTTGAAACTATTATTATAGGTATAACCTGTAAGAATATATAAAAAGTGAAATTTATTCTTTTTTGCATCTACAGAATCTAAATAGGTTTGCGATTTACGTACCGTTTGAATGCTGTCTTTTTTAATATAACTCGTTACTTCTTCATCAGTCAACGGAACTTGGCGATTGTTTTGCCAGTAATTAGTGTCTTTTTTATTTGAATTTTCGGCAAATGTTACAATTTCTTTACCAAAGGTTTTCTTTTCAAAACTATCTTTAAAATCATAATTACTAAAAACGTAAGTAAATTTTCCAGTAAAGTTCATTCCGAAAATTCCAGCAATAAAATCTAACGATTGAACATTTTTAACCCAAAGCTGGTTGTTTTCATTATAACTATAATTCTGAATTAATTTCATTGTTTCCAGAATGGGTTGTTGCATTCGATAACCTTTCAAATCGACATCAACACCATAAATAGCCCAAGAATCTTCTACTATATATAAGTAACCTTCAAAAACAGGTTCTTTGTCGCGTTTAGGTGTAACTTTAATTTTATTAATTAAATGTTGCTTGTCATCATAAAATGTACTTTCTAAAGTGTATTTATAGTAGTTGAAAGCATTATCAGCTAAAGGAGAAATTAAATTTATTCCGAAATCGACATAATTTCGGTAGAAATCATAATCAGTATTTAACGCTGTATTGAAACTAAATCCGTTATCATCACCAGCCACTTTTGAAGCAATAATTTCTTCTTTTAGATTATTTGGTCTTTCAAATTTAATTTTAGAAACCGTTTCCGATAGATAAATTACACCACTACGAGTAGAATCTAAACTTCCTTCTAAATCGCCAATATCAACGCCCATAAATTTTTCGGGAATATCTTTAGCTCTAAAAATTCCTCTCGAATAAAAATCCGCTTCAAATTTATCAGTACGTTCTGTGTTTTTAGTTTTATTAGCTATTGCTTTTCTAATGATAATATTAGCTGGATTTTCACCTTCTGTTAAAACAACTTCGTTTAATTGAAAGTTTTCATCTTCTAATGTTACATCAAACTGATAAGGAAAAGAAGTAATTTCCAGAACATGCTTTTGAGTTTTATAACCTAAATATTGAAAAATTAGTGAAGTTTTACCTTTAACAGTATAGTTAAGTTCGTAATTTCCATATTCATTACTTGAAGTTCCTATATATGTGTTTTCAATAAAAATATTTACATAAGGAAGCGGATTTCCATCAGTATCTGTTATTTTTCCTTTTATTTGAGCAAAAGAAGAAATACTTAATAATAATAAGGTAAATGAAAATAGATTTTTGAACATGGTTATAATTTATGGTAAAAGATAATGTTTTTTAAACAGCGTCAGTTCGAGTGTTTTGATTCAGTTCTCTTTAATTTTCTTTTAGAAAAATTGGAAATGACGAATCAAAATGTATCGAGAACTTTTTTGATGAACATAATTAGTGTTAGTTATCGCTTTCTAATATAAACGATTGCAATGCTAATTCGTAACTCATTAAACCAAAACCTACGATTACACCTTTAGCATCTGCAGCTAAATGAGATTGATGACGGAAACTTTCTCTAGAATATGTGTTAGTAATATGTACTTCAATAACTGGAGTATGAATTCCTTTTATGGCATCGCCTAAACCAACAGATGTATGTGTGTAAGCACCAGCATTAAGAATAACACCATCAAAACTAAAACCAACTTCATGTAGTTTGTTGATGATTTCTCCTTCAATATTACTTTGATAATACTGTAAATCTATAGTAGGGTATTTATCTTGTAATATTTGTAAATAGCGTTCAAAAGAAACATTACCGTAGATTTCGGTTTCTCTTTTACCTAGTAAGTTTAAATTAGGGCCGTTTAAAATTAGAATTCTCATAAGTTGATTACTTTTATGTAAAAATAAAAAAACCATTCAAACAAATGAATGGTTTTTGATAACTTTATAATTGGCTTTTAAACTTATTCAGTTTAAAATTAACGTAAGCATTCATTTATTATTGTGTCTTTTTTGAAAAAAAATAACTGTAAACTTGATTGTTTTGGCTATTTTTACGCTTGTAGTGTTAAAAAAACGTTAGTTTTTATAAAAAAAGCACTTAAAAGTTATTGTTTTATTTGTCTGAAAATCAAGTTTTTAACATTGTTTTGTTGAAAAAAACATTAAAAATTGATAAAAATCATGTTTGTATATTCAAAAAAACACATAAATTTGTCACAAGATAACTTTAAAAATTTAAACTAAACATGAAAAAAGTTTTATTATCTGCAGTAGCAATTTTAGGTTTTACTTTTGCTAACGCTCAAGAAGAAGAAACTACAAATGGTGGTTTCGCACAAGGAGATGTGTTTGTAACAGGTGCTGTTAACTTTAACAATGAAACAACTGGTGATCAAAAAGACAATTCATTTACTTTTGCTCCGCAAGTAGGTTATTTTTTAACTGAAAATATCGCAATTGGTGCTAAAGTTGAATTCATGTCTTCTAAAACAGACGATGGTACAACTGATGCTTCTAACAGTGGTTTTGGTGTAGGTGCTTTTGGACGTTACTATTTTACTCCAGCTAATCAATTCTCTTTATTTGCTGAATTAGGAGCTGATTATAATACTTATGATAATGAGTATGGTTCAATGGCTGGTGAAGGAAGTGGTTTTGGTATAGGTTTAGGAGCTGGTATGAACTATTTCGTATCTTCTAACTTTTCAATTGAAGCTAAAGTTGGTGTTTTATCTTATGATACTACTAAGCCAGATGCAAGTGGTGCAGAATCTACTAATACTTTTGATTTCGGTGGTGACTGGAGAGCTGTAACTTTCGGTGTTAACTACAAATTCTAATTTGTAATTATATCATATTAAAAAGCCTCGCATTGCGAGGCTTTTTTTATTGTCAAAACTTTTCTATTTTTGAATATGAGTAATTGGCAATCCTACTTAAAAGAATATCAAAATTATTTGCGTTTAGAGCGTGGACTTTCTGAAAATACGATAGCAAATTATACTTTTGATATTGAGAAGTTAATTTCATTTTTAGAAAGTAATGAAATTGATGTTTCTCCTTTAAAAATTACAGAAGAAGTAGTTCAACAATTTATTTACGAAATTGCAAAAAATGTAAATGCGAGTAGTCAATCTCGAATTATTTCTGGATTGAAAAGCTTTTTTAATTTCTTGGTTTTTGAAGATTATCGAAATGACACGCCAATGGAATTAATTGAAGTACCGAAAGTAGGCCGTAAATTACCAGATACTTTGTCTACAGAAGAAATCGATAATTTAATAGGAGCTATCGATTTGTCTAAAAATGAAGGAGAACGCAATAGAGCAATTTTAGAGACTTTGTATAGTTGTGGTTTGCGTGTTTCAGAATTGGTTAATTTAAAACTATCCGATTTATTTTTTGAAGAAGGTTTTATAAAAGTTACAGGAAAAGGCGATAAACAGCGTTTTGTTCCTATAGGTGATGTAACACAGAAATATATAAGTTTTTATATTAAAGGTTATAGAAATCATTTAGAAATTAAAAAAGGCCACGAAGACACCTTGTTTCTTAATCGAAGAGGAAAACAATTAACTCGTGCAATGATTTTTACGATAATTAAAGATTTAGTAGTTAAAATAGATTTAAAGAAAACGATTTCTCCTCATACTTTCCGACATTCATTTGCAACTCATTTATTAGAAAACGGAGCAGATTTACGTTCGATTCAGCTTATGCTTGGTCATGAGTCAATTACAACAACAGAAGTATATATGCATTTAGATAGGAAATTTTTATCGGAAGTTTTAAATAATTATCATCCACGGAAATAAAATTTGACTTTTTTAGTTTTACGTCAGTTCGAGTTTTTTTTTGGTTCGATTTTCGATAATTTTCTTTTAGAAAAACTCAAATTGACGAACAAAAAATGTATCGAGTACAAAAAAAAGATGTTTCATTTGAAACATCTTTTTTTATTACTGCTAACTTGTTTTACTGCGATTGTAAACTAAAATTTACTTCGCAATATTAACTGCTCTAGTTTCTCTAATTACGGTAACCTTAACTTGACCAGGATAGGTCATTTCAGTTTGAATTTTTTGTGAAATTTCAAAAGAAAGATTAGAAGCCATTTCGTCATTTACTTTTTCACTTTCAACAATTACACGTAATTCTCTACCAGCTTGAATTGCGTATGCATTTTTAACACCAGTAAATCCAAAAGCAATATCTTCAAGATCTTTTAAACGTTGAATATACGAGTCAAGAACTTGACGACGTGCTCCAGGTCTAGCTCCCGAAATAGCATCACAAACTTGAATAATTGGAGAAATTAAGTATTTCATTTCAACTTCGTCGTGGTGAGCTCCAATGGCATTACAAACTTCGTCTTTTTCGCCATATTTTTCAGCCCACTGCATTCCTAAAATTGCGTGAGGTAATTCACTTTCTGTTTCAGGAACTTTTCCTATATCGTGTAATAATCCTGCTCGTTTAGCAAGTTTTACATTTAAGCCCATTTCAGCAGCCATAATTCCACATAAATTAGCAACTTCTCTAGAGTGTTGTAATAAGTTTTGTCCGTAAGAAGAACGATATTTCATTCTACCTACAACTTTAATTAATTCAGGGTGAAGTCCGTGAATACCTAAGTCGATTACTGTACGCTTACCAACTTCGATAATTTCTTCATCGATTTGTTTTTTGGTTTTCGAAACAACTTCTTCAATACGAGCTGGATGAATACGTCCATCAGTTACTAATTTATGTAACGATAAACGGGCGATTTCTCTTCGTACAGGATCAAAACAAGAAAGAATAATAGCTTCAGGAGTATCATCTACAATAATTTCAACTCCAGTTGCAGCTTCTAAAGCTCTAATGTTACGACCTTCACGACCAATAATTCTACCTTTAACATCATCAGATTCAATGTTGAATACAGAAACACAGTTTTCTACTGCTTCTTCTGTTCCTACACGTTGAATAGTGTTAATGATTACTTTTTTGGCTTCTTGCTGTGCAGTCATTTTCGCTTCTTCCATTGCATTTTGAATGAAAGACATTGCTGAAGTTTTTGCTTCAGCTTTTAAACTTTCTACTAATTGCGCTTTAGCATCTTCAGCAGAAAGCCCAGAAATAACTTCTAGCTGTTCTACTTGGCTTCTGTGAAGTTTATCAATTTCTTGTTGTTTCTTCTCTAAAAACTCAATTCTGTTATTATAGTCAGCTATTTTTTCATCAAACTCTGTGTTGAGTTTTTTGTTTTTAGCTAATTCGTTAGAAACTTGCGATTCCTTATCACGCGTTCTTTTTTCGGCTTCAGCCATTTTTTTATCACGAGAAAGTATTACTTGTTCGTGTTCTGCCTTTAATTCTAAAAACTTTTCTTTTGCTTGTAGAATTTTATCTTTTTTTATCGCTTCGGCGTCGGCTTTTGCGTCTTTTAAAATAGAAGAAGCTTCTTTTTTAGCGTTTTTAATTAGATTTGAAACATTGCTTTTTTCTAGAAATTTAGCAATACCAAAACCTAAAGCTAATCCAATGACTACAGCAATTATTATACTTATTATCTCCATGTTTGTTTAAAAAAAATTATATAAAAAAAGCCTACATTAGGTGTTTGTATAAACTCCTGAAAAACAGGTTTTGAGTTAGCTTGCAGTTCAAGTTTCCCACTTAAGGGCTTACCATAGTTGCAAAGATTCACTCATTTTAATTTGTTAGTGTTGAGTTTATCAAATTATACTAATGTAGGCAGTATCTTTGTTTATTTTTGTAAGAACGTCTTTTTTATTTTGAGAGCAACTCACTCAATTTTTTATCCAAGTTATGTAATCTTTTTAAAGAATTTTCTTGGTCTTGAACTGTGTCTATAGTTTTTTGCTCTGTTTGCGAAGCAAATTGTAAAGCACACATAGCTAATACATCTTGTTTGTCTCTTACGGCATAGTTTTGCTCAAACTGTTTAATCATCGTATCTATTTTTTTTGAAGCGCTTCTTAATGCTTCTTCTTGCGAACTTTCAATTGAAAGTGGGTAAACCCTGTCTGCAATAGATATTTTAATATTTAGTTTTTCACTCATTTCTTTCTTAATCCGAAAGTTGTGCTATGCAATAATCAATTTCACGTATTAGTGAATTTATTTTGAGTTTTGTTTCTCGTTTGTTTTCGTCACTGCCTAACAATGAATTTACCATTTTTAACTTATCAAGTTGTTCTTTTAAGCTTGAAATTTCAGAACTTTTACTTTTGCTATCTTCTTCAGATTGCTCTAATAAAGCTTGTAGTTCGTTGTTTTTCTTCTCTAATTGAATTAATTTTTGATTCAATTTAAAAAACTTAACTTCAAGAGAATCAATTAATTTTGATAAATCACTCATTAATGATAATACTCATTTTCGTTACCTACAAATTTAGCACTACATTTTAATAATAACAATTTTTTTTGATAAAAATTCCGTTTTTTTGAATTGTTTTTATAATATTTTGACTGTTAAGTAGTTGTAAATTCAGTTGGTTTTCAATTTTCTTACTTCTTAAAATATTTATATTTTAGCTAAAATACTCAACACTATGAAAAAGATTTATGTTTTAACTCTATTAATCGTGAATTTTTGTTTTTCGCAAAGCGATTATCCTAAAGATTTTATTTCGCCTTTAGCGATTGATTTAGATCTTTCGGGTTCGTTTGGCGAGTTGCGAAGCAATCATTTTCATTCGGGTATTGATATAAAAACTAACAGAAAAGAAGGTTATGATGTTTTTGCTGTTGCCGATGGTTATATTTCGCGTATAAAAATTTCAACGTATGGTTATGGAAAAGCAATTTATATCACACATCCAAACGGTTATACTACGGTTTATGCACATTTACAAAAAGGAAATGGTGCTATTGAAGAATACATAAAAAATGCGCAATACACTAAAAAATCGTATCATGTAGAAATGTTTCCTAAACCTAATGAATTACCAGTAAAACAAGGTGATATTATCGCGTTTTCAGGAAATTCTGGCGGAAGTGGCGGACCGCATTTACATTTTGAGTTTAGAGAAACAGCATCAGAAAAAATTGTAAATCCGTTACATTTTGGTTTTACTAAATTGGTAAAGGATAATCATTCACCAGACTTATACGGAATTAAAGTCTATCCTATCGATAGTACAATTGTAAATAAATCGGAAAAACCTATTTCGGTTTCATTTAATAAACAAGCTGATGGAAGCTACAAATCGGCTAAAGTAATTGCTAATGGAAAAATAGGTTTTGCTATTAATGCTTCCGATAAATGTACAAATCCTTACAACAGAAACGGTTTATATAAAGTTAATGCTTATTTGAATGGCGTACTGTATTACAGTTATGAGTTTGATAAATTTGCTTTTTCTGAAACACGTTATATAAATAATTTTATTGATTACGAACAGTACGAAAGTAAACGTCAACGTTTCCAAAAGTTGTTTTTTAATACCGAATATCCACTTTCGGTTATAAAAGCAAATAAGAAGAACGGAATAATTAATACGCAACCAAACGCAAGTTATACATTTCGAGTTGAAATGTTTGACTTTGAAGGAAACCAAACTAATTTGTTTATTCCTATTGAGTATGGAACATCTGAAGTTATGTTTAAAAAAGAAGAATCTACTTCGCCTTATTTCTTAAAATCTAAAATTGAGAATAATTACACAAAAGATAATATTTCGGTTTACATTCCAGAAAACGCTTTGTATGATGATTTTAAAATTGATTTTGATGTAAAAGACAATGTTTTGTATTTGCACAATGAATCGGTTCCAGTACAAAAAAATATTACCATTACGTTTTCAGATGTTGAAGGTTTAACCGAAGAACAACTTTCAAAAACATTTATCGCTTCAATTGATGGTGTGAAAGTTCGCTATAATAATACATACAGAAAAGGAAACCGGTTGTCGACTAGAGTTAGAAAATTAGGCGTTTTTAAGTTGGTACAAGATTCTATTCCGCCGCGAATTTATAATGTTAATTTTATTGAAGGTAGAAACTTAAAAAATCAAAAAACGTTGAGTGTTTCTATTTCAGATGATATGTCGGGAATTGATTCTTATAACGGATATTTAAATGGCGAATGGATTTTAATGGAATACGATTATAAAACTAAAAAATTAATACATCATCTTTCTGATGGAAAATACAAAGAAGGTAGAAACGATTTTAAAGTAATTGTAACTGATGATATGAAAAATTCAACTACTTTTGAATCTCATTTTTATATGAATCCTTAATTTAAACATTCTTGAAAAAGTTATTTATATATATAGCGTTGTTTTGTAGCGCTTTAGTTTTTAGCCAAACGGCAAGAGTAAAAGGTGTTTTATTAGATGAATTTAATAATCCAATAGAAAACGTTACTGTAAAAACAAATCAATCAGGAACTGTAAGTGATGCAACAGGTTTTTACTTAATTGAAATTCCAGCTAATCAAGAAGTTTCTATTGTTTTTTCTCACATTTCGTTCAAAAATTCAGTGGTTAAAGTTAATTTGAAACCAAATGAAGATTACGAATTCAATCCTGTAATGAGTTCGAGTATTGAGCAAATAGGAGAAGTTATCTTAACTAGTGATAGTAAAAAGCGAATTGAAGGAATCACAACAATTGACCCAATTATCATTAGAAAAATTCCTGGAGCAAATGCCGGAGTTGAAAATATTATCAAAACTTTACCTGGAGTTTATTCTAATAACGAATTGAGTACTTCTTACGCTGTTCGTGGTGGAAATTATGATGAAAATTTAGTGTATGTAAACGAAATCGAAGTATATCGTCCGTTTTTAATTCGTTCTGGACAGCAAGAGGGATTAAGTTTCACGAATACTGAAATGGTTCAAAATGTAGATTTCTCTGCTGGTGGATTTCAATCGAAATATGGCGATAAAATGTCATCGGTTTTAGATATTACATACCGAACTCCAAAACGTTTTAAAGCTGGACTTGAAGCTAGTCTTTTAGGTGGAAGTTTAACAGTTGAAGGTGTTTCTAAAAACACAAAATGGAGTAACATTACAGGTTTCCGTTATCGCGATAATAGTCTTTTAGTTAATAGTAAAGAAACCGAAACTAATTTCCGTCCACGTTTTATGGATGTGCAAACTTTGTTTAACTACAATGCTTCAACAAAGTGGCAATGGAGTTTCTTAGGAAATGTTTCTCAAAATAAATATCATTACCAACCTTTATCGCGTCAAACAAACTTTGGAACGGCAAGCGAACCTTTGGCTTTATTAGTAGTTTACGACGGACAAGAAAAAGATGAATATCTAACAATGTTTGGTGCTGTAAAATCTGTTTATCAATACAACGAGAAGAATAAACTGAAGTTCATTGCTTCTACATATCACACAAAAGAACAAGAATATTATGATATTTTGGCACAATATCGTTTGGGTGAAGTTGATGCAAATATCGGTTCCGATACTTTTGGAGATGTAGTTTATACTCGTGGTGTTGGCGGACAGTTAACTCACGCACGTAACGATTTAGATGCTTTAATTTTTAATGCCGAAGTAAAAGGTTTTCATGAGTTAAATGAAAAAACTCAAATAGAATGGGGATTGAAATATCAGCATGAAGATATAAGAGATAGAGTAGTAGAGTGGGAAGTTATTGATTCGGCTGGGTTTTCATTACCAAGTCCAGATTTGAGTTATCAAAATGACCAACCTTACAATCCGTATACTGGTCCGTTAGCGCCTTATTTCAATAGTCGCGGAACAAATTACACTAAAGTAAATCGCTTTAAAGGCTACGCACAATGGAATTATAGAGGAGAATGGGGTTCAAGTCAATATTGGCTAAATGCTGGTGTTCGAGCGCATTCATGGCAAGTGCAAACCCAATTAGAAAATGGGAAAACCCAATTTGTAGTTTCGCCTAGAGTTCAGTTTGCAATAAAACCAGATTGGGAAAAAGATATGTTGTTTAGAGTTTCGGGTGGAGTTTATCAGCAACCGCCATTTTATCGCGAGTTAAGAGATTCATCTGCAACTGTTCATCCAAATGTAAAAGCACAAAAATCGTATCATTTTGTTGTAGGAAATGATTATAGTTTTAAAATGTGGAATAGACCGTTTAAGTTAGTTACAGAAGGATATTATAAAAAAATGACCGATGTTAATGTGTACACGATTAACAATGTTAGAATTCGCTATAAAGCTGATAATAATGCGGAAGCTTATGCATACGGTTTTGATGCTCGTTTAAATGGTGAATTTGTTCCAGGAACAGAATCGTGGTTTAGTTTTGGTTATTTAAAAACCGAAGAAAACTACAATGATAGAGGTTATATTGCGCGTCCAACAGATCAACGTTTGAAATTTGGATTATTGTTTCAAGATTATATGCCGAATTTACCTAACGTAAAAGTTTATCTAAACTTAGTTTACAATACAGGTTTACCTGGTGGTTCGCCTTCTTATGCTGATCCGTATGATTACCAATTTAGATTGAAAGATTATCGTCGTGCCGATGCTGGATTTTTATATGTATTCAAAGATGAAAGTATAAAATCCAGTAAAAATTGGTTGAAAAAATTCAGTGAATTGTCTCTTGGGGTTGAAATTTATAATTTATTCAACAATCAAAATTCAATTACTAATACTTGGGTTCGCGATGTTTATACAAAATCACAATACGGAATTCCGAATTATATGACAACTCGAGTTTTCAATGTGAAGTTGGTTGCAAAACTGTAAATAGGATTAAAATTTAGTATCTTTGGTAAACTAATTATAGCATTATGCGTACACTTTCAAGTTTTTTATTGGTTGTAGTTTCAGTTACTTTTTTCAGTTGTAAAAACGAAAAAGAAACACCAAAAGTTATTTATGAAGAAGCAAAAGATACTTCGGTGGAAACTATTGAAATTCCAAAAGTAGATTCGACTTCGATTAAAGTTGCCGATTTACCTATTTTAATGGAAGGAACAAAATATTTAATTCATCCAGTTGGCGATGTTCGTGTGTATGAAAGTTACAGAAGTTCGTACGGTTCGAGTAAAACTAATCAAGTAAGTTACGCAATTTCAAATTATAACCGATTTGAACTGACAGGTTACTTTGACAATTTGAAATTTCAACATATCGATTCTACTTCAGTTTGTGCGTTAACAACTAAAAAAGTCCAAATACAAACGGTAACGTATTTACATGATATTGCTCAAAAAACTAAAAAGCAAATTTTGGTGTACACTTTAGTAGATAGCGATACAAATCGTGATGGGAAAATTGACCAAAAAGATATTAAATCTTTGTATTTGAGTAACGCTGATGGAAGTATGCTAACAAAAATTTCTGATGATTTGAATGAAGTTATCGATTGGAATATTATCGAAGCTCAAAATAGAATTTACTTTCGTTGTTTAGAAGATATTAATAAAAATGGCGCTTTCGATAAAAAAGACAAAGTACATTATCACTTCGTAAACTTAACAGATGATACTTGGAAAGCTGAAGAGTATTTCCCGATTAATTAGATTTACCTTCTTATCTATGTTTACTTTAAAATCAGTTTTTATAATTACTAATTCAATTTCCCTGAAGCTAGCGCGAGAATCTTGCTCGTGCAAAATCAAATAATAAATAAAGTACGAGCAAAGATGCTCTCACTAGCAAAAATAATTTTTCTAAAATCTAAAATCTGTATTCTAACTTCTAAATAAAAATCTCACTTTCCTTTAAACATATAAACAAATTGGCAATTCCAGCATTAATTTCTGGAATTTCAGAACCTATTTTGTCTTTAACCGATGTTGCTATCGTAGGAAATGTAGAAGAATTTCCAACAGAATCTTTAGCGGCAGTAGGAATTGTAACCACTTTTTTATCGATGTTAATTTGGGTTTTAGGGCAAACTCGAAGTGCTTTATCATCAATCGTTTCACAATATTTAGGCGCAAACAAATTGGAAGAAATTAAAAATCTTCCGGCGCAAGTAATTTACTTAATTACAGGTTTAGGAATCGTTTTAGTGTTACTCACTCTTCCTTTTGCAAACATAATTTTTAAGTTTTACAACGCTTCGGCAAAAATTTTAGAATTGTGTGTTGACTATTACCAAATAAGAGTTTTTGGCTTTCCGTTTACGCTTTTTGTTATTGCTGTTTTCGGAACATTTAGAGGTTTACAAAATACCTTTTATCCAATGATAATTGCGATAATTGGAGCAGTTGTCAATGTAATTTTAGATTTTGTTTTTGTCTTCGGAATTGAGCATGTAATCGAACCGATGTATGTTGAAGGTGCGGCTTTAGCAAGTGTTATTGCTCAGTTTTTAATGGCGGTTATTAGTGCTATTTTATTGTTGAAAAAAACGTCAATTTCTTTACGTTTACAATTTCCAATAAACAAAGAATTGAAACGTTTTGCTTCAATGGTTTTGAATTTGTTTATCCGAACATTAGCATTAAATGTTACGTTGTATTTAGGAACGAGTTTCGCTACCGATTACGGTCAAAATTACATTGCAGCTTACACAATTGCGATAAATATTTGGTTTTTAGGAGCATTTTTAATTGACGGTTATGCAAGTGCTGGAAATATTTTATCAGGAAAATTATTTGGCGCAAAAGAATACAAATTGCTGTTGAAATTAAGCAATATTTTAATCCGCTACGGAATTGCTGTTGGTTTTATAATGGCAATCATCGGATTTGTTTTTTATAAACCAATCGGATTAATTTTCACTCAAGAAAAAGCGGTTTTAAACGAATTTTACTCAATTTTCTGGATAATTCTTGCGATGCAACCTATTTGTGCTTTAGCGTTTATTTTCGATGGAATGTTTAAAGGTTTGGGCGAAATGAAAGTGTTGAGAAATCTTTTGCTATTCGCTACGTTTGTCGTTTTTATTCCAGCCTTACTAATTTTAAATACGTTTGATTATAAATTGTACGCTGTTTTTATTGCCATGACATTATGGATAATCGCCAGAAGTATTCCATTAATTGTTCAGTTTAGAAAAATGTTTGTGCCTTTAGTTAAAGAGTAACGTTTTCGTGATGATTTAAGTCTAAAAATCTAAAATCTGAATTCTAATTTCTAAATTAATATATCACTTTCTAAATCTGATTTTTCAATTGTAAAATTAAATCCGAGTTTTCGAACCATTTCAATAACTAATTTTTTGTACCAATTTTCACTTTTCGGGTGAATGTAAATTTTTTCGATAAGTTGGTTAATATCAACATTGATTTTTAAACCATTATCGATAATTAAATTGTCTTCACTTACATCAGAAATTATTCTAATTTCTCGTTCGTATTGAAAGCTTTTTCGTTTAAAAAGAAAAGGAAAAAAAGTATCATCAAACGGAATAAAATCTTTTTTGTAATCGATATAATTTACTTCGCCTATATATTGTTCGAAATGCTTTTCTGGTTTTAAAGCTTCTTTTAATCTTCCAATGGTTGATTGAATAGCTAAGCCTTCATTGTTTTTTGTAAAAATTTGCCACATAGCAAACGATTCGTATTCATTAGCATGCCACGAACTAATGACAACTTTTTCACGATGCGATTTGTAATAATCTAAAAACTTCGGATTGTGCTCGGCTATCTTCTTGATTTCTTCAAATGTAGGTTCGCTAAACGTTCCTTCATATTGATCTTCAAATTTATCAGAACGCGACATAAATAACTGTTTGACTAACAACAGATCGAGAAATTTAGATAAATCCAAATATTTCCAAACGATGGTATCGTCGTTTTCTGTCAGTTTTATATTTTGGTTGTGTATATACATAAAAAAATATCTCCATAAATTTAGTAATAAATGGAGATATTATAATAATTTACTTATGTTTTTATGCGTTTTGTCATTCTGAACTTGTTTCAGAATCTTAAAAATAATATCGAGAAGTCATAAAAAATAGTTCTCGATATACTTCGTTACTCGAACTGACGAAATTTAATTGTCATATCGATAGGAGTCGAGAAGCAATTACTCAAATGACTGCAACGAAACTAATTTAGCATACGTTCCGTTTTTAGCCATTAATTCTTCATGATTTCCTTGCTCAACGATTTCACCTTTTTGCATTACTACAATTTTATCGGCTTTTTGTATCGTTGATAATCTATGCGCAATTACAACCGAAGTTCTGTTTTGCATCATATTTTCAAGCGCAACTTGAACTAGTTTTTCACTTTCAGTATCTAAAGCTGAAGTTGCTTCGTCAAGAATCATTATTGGCGGATTCTTCAAAACAGCACGCGCAATAGATAAACGTTGTTTTTGCCCGCCAGAAAGTTTTCCGCCTGCATCACCGATGTTAGTATTAATGCCTTCTGGTAATTCTTTTACAAATTCGTAAGCATTTGCAATTTTTAAAGCATCAATTATTTCGTCTTCAGTTGCATCTGGTTTACCTATTAAAAGATTGTTTTTAATACTGTCATTAAATAAAATAGAATCTTGCGTAACTAAGCCCATTAAGCTACGAAGAGAATGAATATTCCAATCGCGAATATCAGTTCCATCGATTTTAATGCTTCCTTCGTTTACATCATAAAAACGAGTTAGTAAGTTGGCAATTGTACTTTTCCCTGAACCAGATTGCCCTACAAGAGCAACTGTTTTTCCTTTTGGAACTTCAAGAGAAAAATTGGTTAAAACATTTTCTTCTTCGTATCTAAAGTTGATGTTCTCAATACTAATTCCTTTGTTGAATGTTTCTTTGCTAATTGCTTCTTTTGGACTGTCTATTGTATTTTTAACTTCAAGAATTTCAAAAACTCTTTTAGCTGCAGCAAGACCAGTTTTAACTTGGTATGATGCTTTAGAAATTGCTTTTGCAGGAGTTAAAATTGTATATGCTAAGGCAATATAAGCCATAAATGCAGTATTGGCTAAAGAGCCTTCTATTAATACTAAATGACCACCATACCAAAGCAATACAGAAATAGTTAAAATTCCTAAAAACTCACTTAGTGGAGAAGCTAAATTGTTTTTATGACCTATTTTATTATATAAGGTGTATATTTTATTAAGAGATTTATTAAACTTAGCTTTGAAGCTATTTTCAGCATTATATGCTTTTACAACTTTTAATCCGTTTAAAGTTTCATCTAATACAGAAATAAAATAACCTGCTTCTTCTTGCGCTTTTATTGATTTTGCTTTTAAATTTTTACCTACATATTGTATAATAAATCCAGATATTGGTATAAAAACAAAAACAAAAAGAGTTAGTTTTGCACTAATCATTAGCATAGCAATAATCGAAAAAACAATAGTTAAAGGTTCTCTTACTACTAATTCTAAAACCTTAAAAAAAGAATCTTTAACTTCGTTAACATCTCCTAAAAGTCTTGCCATTACATCTCCTTTTCTTTTTTCTGAATAATATGAAACAGGAAGATTTACAATTTTATCAAAAAGGTTAATTCTTAAATCTCGTAAAACACCATTTCTTAAAATGGTAATATTGCGAGAAGCAAGGTAATTAAATAAGTTTTTAAGTAGAGCTGTAATAACTACAATGCTAATTACAAACAGTAGGGTGTTTTGTTCACCGTAATTATCAGAAATTTGTGTAATTTGATAATTGAACCATTTTGTAGAAAAATCTTTTATTTTTAGAATACTTTCAAACTCAGGCTTAATGTTAACTCTTTCTGTTTGCTTAAATATAACATCTAAAGTTGGCATAATAGCAACCATGATTAAGGTGCTAAAAAGAGCATAGAGAATGTTGAAAAATATATTGCCAATAACATTTGATTTGTATGGCTTTATATATGGAAAAAGTTTTTTTAGATTATGGTCCATTAGTTCAAATTCATTTCAGAAACGATATCTTTGATTTTACTATCAAGTTCTTGTTCTACTTTTGAATAGTCTTCGGCAGAAGTTAAAGGTTGATTTACGCTTATATAAAACTTAATTTTTGGTTCAGTTCCACTTGGGCGAGCACAAATTTTAGTTCCGTCTTCTAAATAATAAATCAATACGTTTGATTTTGGAATTGTAATCTCAAACTCATCTCCATTCATTAAGTCTTTACCTTTTGAGGTTTGATAATCTTCAATACAAACAACTCTTTGATTAGCAATTTCTTTTAACGGATTTTCACGTAAATCAATCATCATTTGTTTGATTTCGTTGGCACCTTCTATTCCTTTTTTGGTAATTGAAATTAAGTGCTCTTTATAAAAATTAAAATCAACCGAAAGATTAATTAACTCTTTAAATAAAGTACCTCCTGATGCTTTTGCTTGAGCAGCAATTTCGCAAACTAATAAAATAGCAGCAACTGCATCTTTATCACGAACATTATCGCCAACCATATAACCGAAGCTTTCTTCACCACCACCAATAAACTGTAATTCAGGGAAATCTTTAATGAATTTTGCAATCCATTTAAAACCAGTTAAACCTACTTTACATTCTACGCCATAAGCTTCTGCTAAGTCTAACATCATAGGTGTAGATACAATAGTCGAGCCAATGAACTCCTTTCCTGTTAATTTGTCAGCTCTTTTCCATTGTTCTAAAAGAAAAGCAGTCATGATGACCATAGTTTGATTTCCGTTTAGCAATTTCATGTTACCATCTAAATCGCGAACAGCAACTCCTAATCGGTCCGAATCTGGATCGGTTCCTACAACAATATCAGCATCAATTTTATTTGCCAAATCAATTGCCATAGTTAACGCTTCAGGTTCTTCAGGATTTGGTGATTTTACCGTTGGGAAATTTCCGTTAGGTTCGGCTTGTTCTTTTACAATATTTACATCAGTATAACCAGCTAATTCTAAAACATTTGGAATGGCTTTTATCGATGTTCCATGTAAAGACGTATAAACAATTTTAAGATTGTCTTTTGCAATTTGAGATGTGTTAAAACTTGCGTTTTCAACTGTTGATTTCCAAAATGCTTCATCTAATTCTTTATCGATATATTGAATGAAAGCTTCATTAGCTTCAAAATTGATGTCGCTATATTGTAAACTTTCAATTTCTTTTATGATTTCTCCATCTTGTGGAGGAACTAATTGTCCGCCATCTTGCCAATATACTTTGTATCCGTTGTATTCTGGTGGATTGTGAGATGCGGTTAAAACAATTCCCGCATGACAATTTAAATGACGAACGGTAAATGATAATTCTGGTGTAGGTCGCATTTCAGAAAAAAGAAAAACTTTAATTCCGTTAGCTGAAAAAACATCTGCAACAACTTTAGCTAAAGTATCGCTATTATGGCGACAATCGTAAGCAATAGCAACTTTTAATTCTTCACCAGCAAAAACTTTCTTCATATAATTAGAAAGTCCTTGTGTGTTTTTTCCTAAAGTATATTTGTTAATACGATTTGTTCCAACACCCATGACACCTCTCATTCCACCAGTTCCAAACTCAAGATTTTTGTAAAAACTATCTTCCAATGTTTTTGGAGACGAAGTCATCATTTCTTTAATAACTTCTTGAGTGGTTTCATCA
Source organism: Bacteroidia bacterium (assembly GCA_030431055.1). GTDB lineage: Bacteria > Bacteroidota > Bacteroidia > Flavobacteriales > Flavobacteriaceae > Flavobacterium. The sequence continues at coordinate 55,898 of JAUIJA010000008.1, forward strand.
AAAGTAGGTGTTAACCATTCATTTACTTTGTCTAATATATGTTTTTCGATGTGCATTTTAAAAAATAATTAAGAGGGCAAATTTACGAAGAATTACAGTAAGTTATATTTCTTTAGCAATCTTGTAGCGTTCTTCGTTGTTCTTTGTACGTAAAATAATTTCGCCTAAAAAACCAGCTAAAAAGAATTGTGTCCCAATTATCATGGTTGTTAATGAAATATAGAACCAAGGATTGTCAGTCACTAAAATAGTTGGTTCTTGATGATATAATTTCCAAAGTTTTGAAAAACCAATAAAACCTGCTGAAATAAATCCGATTAAAAACATCAATACACCTAATGCACCAAATAAGTGCATAGGTTGTTTGCCAAATCGAGATAAAAACCAAATGGTAATTAAATCTAAAAATCCATTTATAAATCGGTTCATGCCAAACTTTGATTCACCGTATTTTCTTGCTTGATGTTGAACTACTTTTTCGCCAATTTTTGTAAAACCTGCATTTTTAGCTAATACAGGAATGTAACGATGCATTTCGCCAGAAACTTCTATGTTCTTTACTACATTTTTACCGTAAGCTTTTAACCCACAATTGAAATCATGCAATTTTACACCAGAAGTTTTTCGAGCAGCCCAATTGAATAATTTTGAAGGAATGTTTTTCCCGATAACTGAATCGTATCGCTTTTTTTTCCAACCAGAAACTAAATCATATCCTTCGTTAGTAATTAAATTATATAATTCAGGTATTTCATCTGGACTATCTTGTAAATCAGCATCCATAGTAATGATAACATCGCCATTTGCACGAGCAAAACCAGCGTGTAACGCTTGGCTTTTTCCGTAGTTCTTAAAAAAGCGAATACCTTTCACATTTGAATTTTCATGTGAAAGGTTTTCTATAATTTTCCAGGAATTATCAGTACTACCATCGTCTATAAACCAAATTTCATAAGAAAAGTTATGACGTATCATAACTTCCTTAATCCAATTATGTAGTTCTGGTAACGATTCTTGCTCGTTAAGTAATGGAATTAATATGGATAGATTCATTTATTCTTTTAGAATTGTTCTTTTGGTTTGCTTTTAAAGATTGCTGCTAAAATTAATCCAAAGATAGCACTAAATAAAATACTCCAAATAGAACCTTTTAATTGTTCAACGATACCAAACTGGTCTTTGTTATTCATCTCTTCAACTGTTGTTTTAATGGCTTCGGCAGGAGCATTAAATTTTTTCATCATTGAAACGGCTGCATCAATTGAAATTTCTTTTAAAGTTTCTTTTGCACTCGGATCGATGAAATTGAATAAAATAATATTAAATAAAATAGAAATTGCTATTCCGATAACAGCATATAAAAAGTAAGTTGTAAACGCATCTTTAAAAGAGTAAACTCCGTTTAACTCTTTTTTGGTTTGAATCATTGCATAAATACCTAAAGCAGTATAGATAATAATATTAGCAATTCCTATCCACCATTCAGCAAATAATTCAAGATTAACGGCATACATTGTAGTAGTTATTAAAACAGCAATAACACCCGCGATAATTCCGAATTTAACTCCGTTTTTTTTTACAATTTCGTTCATAGTTTTTTTTGATTAGTTTTGTTTTACAAATATAAAAGAATTAATACTATAAGATATAAGTATAAAATAATTAAAAAAAGTTACACTATTGCTTGTATATTAAAAAATTAGTGTAAATTTGCACTCTCAAATAAAAAAGATTATAAACGAAAAGGTTATTGTGTTGCTTACACCTTTTGAAAAGAAAGCCGCGAAGTAACAGATAATCAACAATAAAAAGATTTACATTATGAAAAAAGGTATTCACCCAGAAAATTACAGATTAGTGGCATTCAAAGATATGTCAAATGATGATGTTTTTATTACTAAGTCTACAGTAGACACTAAAGAAACTATCGAAGTTGATGGTGTTGAGTATCCTGTGTTTAAAATGGAGATTTCTAGAACATCTCACCCATTTTATACTGGTAAATCTAAACTTATCGATACTGCTGGACGTATTGATAAATTCAAAAACAAATATGCTAAATTCAAAAAATAATTTTGAACTTAATAAAATAGAAAAGCTTCACATTTGTGAAGCTTTTTTTATGCAGTAAACTGAAAAGCAAAACGAGAAGGATAGCCGCGATGGAAATGGCATCTTTTATAGCGTACTCGATACTTTTTGTTGCGTCACTTCGAGTTTTCGCTTTGCGAAATTATCGAGAAGAGCAACAAAACACTCAAACTGACGTCTAAAGATACAATGTACAGCGCGAAAATTTATGTTTTGAAAACTTTTTGTGTGCTTCTTAAAATAAAAACTTTAAACTTTGTAACTTTAGACTTTTAAACTACTACAATGAACTATATACTTTTCGACGGAACTGTTCGTAACGCTTTACTTCCGTTTACATTTACTCGTCCGGTTGCCGATATTCGCGTAGGAATTTTAACCATTCGTGAAAAATGGGAAAAATATTTAGGTTATACTACAACTACTTTAACCGAAGAATATTTAATGGATAAATATCCTATGGTTGAAATGGAAGAAAACATAATGATAAACGCTTCTTTTTTTCCCAATGAAGTTTTGGTAGAAATGATTTTGAATCTTGAAAAAAATCAAGCAATTATTGTTGGCGAAGAAATCATTGCTTTTTATACTAACGATACACAAGATGATATCGATTTTGATAGTTATGAGTTAATTGATTATGATGCTGAAGTTTTACGAATTGAAAATACTTGGGATATTTTTGCTAAAAACGATTTGGCAATTCGTGAAGACTTTGATTTACTTACCGAAGGTAGAACATCACAACCAATTCCTAAAAGTGTAAATGTAATTGCGCCAGAAAATATTTTTATTGAAGAAGGAGCAAAATTAGAATTTGTGACTTTAAACGCATCAAGTGGACCTATTTATATAGGTAGAGATGCTGAAATTATGGAAGGTTCGTTAATTCGTGGTCCGTTTGCATTAGGAGAAGAAGCGCAAGTTAAGTTAGGAGCAAAAATTTACGGAGCAACTACTGTCGGGCCGCATTGTAGAGTAGGAGGTGAAGTGAATAATTCGGTTATGTTTGCGTATTCTAATAAAGGTCATGATGGATTTTTAGGTAATGCTGTTTTAGGTGAATGGTGTAACATTGGCGCCGACTCTAATAATTCTAATTTAAAGAATAATTATGATGCTGTACGATTATGGAGTTATGAATCGGAAAACTTTGCTAAAACAGGTTTACAATTTTGCGGATTGATGATGGGTGATCATTCTAAATGTGGAATTAATACGATGTTTAATACAGGAACAGTAATAGGAGTTTCTTCTAATATTTTTGGAAGTGGTTTTCCACGTAATTTTGTGCCAAGTTTCTCTTGGGGCGGAGCTTCTGGATTTTCAACCTATTTAACTAAAAAAGCTTTTGAAACGGCACGAATAGTAATGAGTAGACGTAAAGTAGAGTTTACTGAACAAGATGCTGCAATTTTAGAACACGTTTTTGAAGAAACTAAAAAATGGAGAAAAGAATAATTTGTTAATTTGGAAATTAGATGATTTGGGAAAAGTTACAACTCTAAATTCTAACATAGTTATATTGTCAAATTACTAAATTAAATTTATCTTTGCACTCCTCAATTTTTTGACAACGAATTCATTGATTGAGAGTTACTTATGGAAAACAAAAAAAACGTTGCGTTTTATACGCTTGGATGTAAATTAAACTTTTCTGAAACATCCACAATTGCTAGAGATTTTCAAAATGAAGGTTTTAACCGAGTTGACTTTGATGAGGTTGCCGATATTTATGTAATTAATACTTGCTCAGTTACTGAAAATGCCGATAAACAATTCAAGCAAATTGTAAAGAAAGCATTAAAGAAAAACGAAAAAGCTTTTGTAGCTGCGGTTGGTTGTTATGCGCAATTAAAACCTGAAGAGTTAGCGGCTGTTGATGGTGTTGATTTGGTTTTAGGAGCAACAGAAAAATTTAAAATTACCGATTACATAAACGATTTGTCTAAAAATGATATGGGTGAAGTGCATTCATGCGAAATTGAAGATGCTGATTTTTATGTAGGAAGTTATTCTATTGGTGATAGAACACGTGCGTTTTTAAAAGTGCAAGATGGCTGCGATTATAAATGTACGTATTGTACAATTCCATTGGCTAGAGGAATTTCTCGAAGCGATACTATGGAAAACGTAATGAAAAATGCAGCTGAAATTTCTGCTAAAGGAATTAAGGAAATTGTTTTAACCGGAGTTAATATTGGCGATTACGGAAAAGGTGAATTCGGAAATAAAAAACACGAACATACTTTTCTAGAATTGGTACAACATTTAGATAAGGTTGAAGGAATTGAACGTTTGCGTATTTCTTCGATTGAGCCGAACCTGTTGAAAAATGAAACCATTGATTTTGTTTCAAAAAGCAGAACGTTTGTTCCGCATTTTCATATTCCATTACAATCGGGTTCAAATGATATTTTGAAGAAAATGAAACGTCGTTATTTACGTGAGTTGTATACAGACAGAGTTGCAAAAATCCGCGAAGTAATGCCGCATGCTTGTATTGGTGTTGACGTTATTGTTGGTTTTCCTGGTGAAACCGATGAACATTTTTTAGAAACCTATCATTTTTTGAATGATTTAGACATTTCATATTTACACGTTTTTACGTATTCGGAAAGAGATAATACCGAAGCAGTGGAAATGGATGGAGTTGTGCCAAAAAATGTTCGCTCGAAAAGAAGTAAAATGTTACGAGGACTTTCTGTTAAAAAGCGTAGAGCATTTTATGAAAGTCAAATTGGAACTACAAGAACAGTTTTGTTTGAAGGTGAAAATAAAGAGGGTTATATTCATGGATTTACCGAAAATTACGTAAAAGTAATTGCTCCTTGGAATCCTGAATTAGTTAATACACTTCATCAAGTTAATTTAACTAAAATTGATGAAGAAGGTCGCGTTCGAATTGAATTTGTAAATGAATTAGTTTAAAAATTATAAATCTAAAATTACATTGTAATTTTTTAAAGAAGCTAAAGACTCTTCCGAAGTATGATCAAATTTTTCTTCAAGGGTTTTTAGCTTTTTCTTTTGATTTATTTTTCTAACTGCATCGAAAAATCGTCTTACTTCTTCCAGACTTTTAATTTCTAGGGTTGGAACTTTTGTGTTGTTACCTGATTCGTTTTTTGCTACCATAGTGAAGTAACTAGAGTTGCAATGTTTTTTTACACCCGTTTGAATATTTTCAGAATCAACACGAATTCCCACTACCATAGAACTACTACCAACATAATTAACGGAAGCTTTTAATGTAACTAATTCACCAACTTCAACTGGGTTCAAAAAGTCGACTGTATCAACTGAAGCTGTAACACAATAACAACCTGAATATTTAGAAGCAGAAGCAAAAGCAATTTGATCCATTAGTTTTAAAAGATAACCGCCGTGTATTTTTCCGCTAAAATTTGAATGAGATGGCAGCATTAATTCAGTTAGTGTTATTTTTGAGGCTTCTACAGTGTTATTCGATTTCATTTTGATTAGAATTAAAGTTAAAATGAGGAGAATTTTCTTTTTGAACTTTGGTTATAAAATAACGCGTATCTCCCCACCAAAAAAATGTACGATAACGCTCAATGTAATCAACTTTTACATACATGCCTTGGTATTCTTTTAACTTATTGATGATGTCTTGGTCTTTTCCTTCTACTGAAAACTTAAAAATTTGAGCACCAGAAATTCCTTGGCTAATTTCTCCTTCCCAAGTTTTAACTAAATAGCCTTTGTTGGAAATTTTGATTAATTCACCTGAACGAACGCCTTCACTATACGGAACGTAATATGCGAAGCTGATATAACCAATTAATCCAAGTGTAAAAAATAAGACTGAATAGATGAATATTTTTCTAATTACTGACATAACTTTTGTTTTAATTGTCTAATAGATTTTCGTTTTCTGTTGCTCTTTTTAAAATATTTTCTGGTAATGCTTTTTTAGCTTTTGCACCCATTTTTTTCAATTTCTCAATGCTTACAACAATATTTCCACGACCATCTACTAATTTATTCATAGCGTTTCCATATTCGACTTTGGCATCGTCCATTTTTTTACCAATCTTAATCAAATCTTGCACGAAACCTTCAAATTTGTCATACAAAGCACCAGCTTGACGCGCAATTTCAATTGCGTTTTCTTGTTGTTTCTGATTGGTCCACATACTATCAATTGTGCGAAGTGTAGCCAAAAGAGTCGAAGGAGTTACAATTACAATGTTTTTTTCAAAAGCTCTGTTGTATAAAGTGTTATCTTCATTTAATGCCAAAGCAAAAGCAGTTTCAATTGGAACAAAAAGCAAGACAAAATCCGGACTTTCCATTTGGTAAATGTCTTGATAATTCTTGTCGCCTAATTGTTCTACATGTCGCTTAATCGAATTAACATGCTCTTTTAAAAAGTTGGCTTTTAAAGTATCGTCATCTTCATTAATATAACGCTCGTAAGCGGTTAATGAAACTTTAGAATCGACAACCATTTTCTTGCCGTCAGGAAGATTTATAATTACATCAGGTTGAATTCTGTTGCCTTCATCGTTTGTAAAACTTTGTTGTACTTCATATTCGCGACCTTTTTCTAATCCCGATTTTTCTAAAACGCGTTCTAAAACTAATTCGCCCCAATTTCCTTGCATTTTGCTATCACCTTTTAATGCTTTAGTTAAGTTTTCAGCTTCTTTGGTGATTTTGAGGTTTTGGTCTTTTAAGTTCTGTAATTGCTCTTTTAAAGCAGCATGATAACCATGTGTTTCTTTTTGAGAGTCTTCCACTTTCTTTTCAAATAATTGAATTTTTTCTTGAAGTGGATTTAAAATATTTTTGATGTTTTCCTTGTTCTGTTCAGTAAACTTAGAAGTTTTTTCTTCCAATATTTTATTGGCTAAAACTTCAAATTCTTTAGTGAATTTTTCTTGAAGTTCTGTTAATTCTTGTTTTTGCTCTTTATTTCGTTCCAATAAATTATCAAAATCATTTTCCTTTTTTGCTAATTGAATAGCTAAACTTTCTTTTTCTTGTTGAATTTCTAATTTTTCTGAAAGTAATTTTTCAATTGCATTTTTTTGCTCTTGAATTTGGTTTTGAAAATTTGAATTTTGAGTTTCTAAACTAGATGTTAGTGATTGATGTTGGGCTTTACTAATAGTTTTTCCAATAAAAAATCCTACTAGCGAAGCTATAATAAAAGTAATAATTCCTACTAAAACGGTTGTCATTAATCTATTTTTTTATGAATTTTTGGTAATTGTTTTTATAAATTCCTTCAAACTGAATGATGTAAATTCCAGATGATAGGTTAGAAATATCAATTTGAGTTGTATTTGTTTTCGGTTCAATTTGCTTTACTGTTTGACCTAATGTGTTTACTATTTTTAGTGATTTCAATGAGGCTACATCTGCATAATTTTCAATAGTTATTAAGTTTTCGGCCGGATTTGGATAAACATTAACTTGGATGTTGTTGAAATTTTCAGCAGCTAAATTGGTATTTAATAATGTAATTGCTGCTTGCATATTTGGTAACGGACCAATATGTTTTGAAATATCACCACCTTGCGGAATTCCTGTTTGAATTAAAATATCTCTAATCTGTTGGCTTGTCAAATAATTTCCGGTTGCATTAAAATAAAGCGATTGTAAAATTATTGCACACGATGCAACAATTGGAGTTGCAGAGCTTGTTCCAGAAAAATTCGTGTATTGTTGGTTAAAATCGCTACCATAAGTAACATAATCGCCATAACCAGGAGCGAGTACATTTTGTCCCCAACCTTGTAAATTTACTCTTGAGCCATAAGTACTATAGCTAATTCTTTGATGCGTGGTATTAGATGTGCCAGCGCCAACAATTATAGCACCGCTATCGCCACGATTCATGTATGAAGTGTAATTTGAATTGTCTAAATTTTGGTTTCCATTTCCAGCCGCAGCTACAACAACTAAGCCAGCATCTGTTGCCGCTTTTGTTAAATTCCAAACGGTTAATTCATATTCTGCAGGAACAAAATCATTACTTTGATTCACCGCGCCATAGGCTTGCATTTCAAACATTAAAATATCACCTAAATTAGCATTATTTATAGCTTCAGTTATGGCTTGCGGACGATTAAAACCAAACTCATTTGAATATTCAGGATATAAAGTAGCACTATTTGCGCCGTAAGCCATTCCTGTTACGCCATAGCCTTCAGAATCTGCAAAAACGATACCTACAGCTGCTGTACCATGTTCGGTGTAAGCAGTTGAAAGTCCAGAATAAATAGACATTCCGCTAGCGATGGAAACATTAATCGAATTAAATTCTTCATGATTAATATTCATTCCATATTCAATGTCGTGTAAATTAATTCCCGAACCTATGTAATTATTGTTCCAAGCGTATTCTACATTAACGCCTGGATTTGCATATAGATAATTTTGAGAAGCTACTAAGCTTGGCGTTGTAGGTGGAATATCAGTTGGAGGATTAACTAAACGTGTTGTTTTGTTTTCGCAATATGTTACAAAATTGAGAGAACTAATTTTTCTGTTTACTTCAGCGATTTGACTTTCGCTTAAATTAGCTTTAAGTTGTATTAGAACTATATTTTTTAAAAATTGAATCGAATTATCGTTTCCAACATTTTTAATAGCTTGTTTACTTAATTGATTTAGTTTTTCGTTTGAAATTTTAATAGCATTTTCAATATGAAAATCATATTCTTTTAACGCGTTATTTAATTCGAGTATTTGCGAATCATTCAAATTTGAATACTCAACCTGTTTAAAACCAACATAAAAATCAGTGGTATTAGATTGTAAGTTCAACTGTGAAAAAGCTGAAAAACTTATCAAAAATAAAAAGCCTAAAATATTGATTTTCATAGAATTTGATTTCTTATTCAAAAATAAGGATTATTTAAAAATAAACTTACCTTTTTCTTTATCAAATGTAATGGAGTCATTTTGAAAAACTTTTTCAAAAACACCATCGCTAATCAAATTACAAGGTTGGTCTTTAAAAATAGCTTCTTCAGTAAAGACAATCACATCATCAGCTAATTGAATAGCCAAATCTAAATCGTGAGTGGAATATAAAATGGTTTTGTTCGTCTCGTGAGCTAATTTCTGTAGTAATTTTAGCAAAGTAACTTTATGAACCAAATCTAAATGTGTCGTAGGTTCGTCTAGAATTATTAATGAAGTATCTTGAGCCAAAGCTCGAGCAATCATCACTTTTTGCAATTGTCCGTCACTTACTTCATAATGCTTTTTATGAATAAAACTTGAAATTCCAGTTAGTGAAATAGCTTCTTCAATTTTAGTTTTATCTTCTTCAGTTAGAGTTCCAAGCCAATTGGTATAAGGTTGGCGACCTAAAGCAGCAATTTCATAAACGGTTAAATTACTTGGCGGTAAAGCTTCGGTTAAAACTAAACTCAATTCCTGAGCTAAGTCATTAGGTTGATATGAATTAATATTTTTAGCATTCAGTTCAACTTCGCCATTTAATGCAGGAATAATTCCGGTAATTGTTTTTAAAAAAGTAGATTTTCCAATTCCATTTTTTCCTATTAAAGCAATTAATTTTCCGCTTTCTAATGCAATTGAAATGTTATCTTGAACTACAGTTTTCTGCTTTGCTTTAGTATAACCAATTGTCAAATTCTTAGTATGTAAAACTGTTTTGCTCATTACAATTGAATTTTACGTTTTCGTACTAATAACCAAATTACAATTGGCGCTCCAAATAATGATGTTATTGCGTTTATAGGTAATGTTAAATCGCTTCCTGGTAATTGTGCAATGCTATCGCAAATGAGCATTAAAATTCCGCCTAAAAGTAATGTTCCAAAAACTAAAATACTATGATTACTAGTTTTGAAAATCATTTTTGTAATATGTGGAACGGCTAAACCTACAAAGGCAATTGGTCCGGCTAAAGCGGTAATGCTTCCAGCTAAAATACTCGTAGCAATTATGATGATGAAACGTGTTTTTTTGAAGTTTATTCCGATGCTTTTTGCATAACGTTCGCCTAATAAAAGTGCATTTAAAGGCTTAATTACTAAAATGCTCAAAACTGTTCCGAAAATTACTAAAAAAGCTAATAATGAAACTTCTTTCCAAGATAAATTACTTACGCTTCCCATTGCCCAAAAAGTATATTTTTGAAGTTGTTCGGCAGTTGTGAAATAAGAAAGTATAGAAACTATTGCGCTTGTAAAACTACTAAACATTAAACCAACAATTAATATTGCCATGGTGTCGCGAAGTTGTTTTGCTGCTAATAAAACTGCAGAAAGTACAATGAAACTCCCTAAAGCAGAAGCCAATGCTAACCCGTAGTTTGAAAGAAAAATGGAAGCAATTGAAATAGGTAAAAATGTTGAACCTAAAATAATTAGTGCAACTCCTAAACTTGCACCCGAACTTAACCCTAAAACGTATGGCCCAGCTAACGGATTTCTGAAAAGTGTTTGCATTAACAATCCACTTAAAGCTAATCCCATTCCTGTTAAAATTGCTGTTATGGCTTTTGGAAATCTAAAATTGAAAAGTATTATTTCCCAACTTTCTTTTTCCATTATTTTGCCAAATAATCCTTTTACAACTTCATTTATAGGAATAGAAACCGAACCTAAACTAATATTAACCAAAAACAAAACTACCATCGAAGCGAGTAAGATGGAAAATATAATTTTATTTTGGTTGTTCGAATTCATTATTTCAGTTTTTCAAAGAAATAAAGTTCGTAATCAGTTAATAATTCTGGATGTAATATTTTGATTAAATCTTTTACTACTAAATCAGGTCGGTTTGGAGCTAATTCATAATAAATTACGCCACCTGTTTTTCCTTTTTTTGAACTAAAAGAATAAATGTTACCTTCTTTTACCGATTTAAAATATTGATAATTCGGATTGGCATCGTTTAGTTCTTTAAGTGAATTAAATCCAGTTCCAATCCAAAAATCAGCATCTTTTCCCTTATCTAAAACCGATTCAAATGATAAAGACAAACTTCCAGTTCCTTTAGAATCTTTCCATAAATAATCTCCATTAGCCTCTTTGAAGAAATAAGCTGCCCAACTATCACCTTGTGGTAAATACCATTGATCTTGATACATACTTCCAGATAAGATTGTGGGCTTACTTTGTTCTTTTTTTGCTAATTTAACTACTTTTAGATATTCATTCTTAATGCGATTGTAATATTTATCAGCTAAATCATTTTTGTCATATAAAGCTCCAAAAAACTTAATCCATTCGGCTTTTCCTAACGGAGTTTTTTCAGTCCAATCGGCATTAAAAATTATAAGTTGACCATTGCGTTCTAAGTTTTTATAGGTTTTCATATCACCATCAACACTAAAACCAACAATAACATCGGGTTGAATGTCTAAAATAACTTCCGTATTTAAACTTTGATTGTTTCCTATTTCACGAACTTCTCCTTTTTCAATTAATCTTCGCGTTACTTCAGATGAAATATAATCAGTGTTTGGAAAAGCTTTTAGCGTTTTTTCAACACTTAACATTTCTAAAGCAGGAATATGTGTCGTTGAAGTAACGATTATCTTTTGAAGCGGAATTTCAATTTTTGTTAATTTGGCTAAACTATCAGGGATTTCAACTCCTTTTTTATGTAAAACGTACTGAAATTTATCGCTCGATTCTGGGAAAATATTAGAAACTGTTACTAAAGTAAAGTCTGTAAATTTTTGTATTGATAATCCTTCTGCATCAGAAATAAGCTCATTTCCTATGTTAAGGGATTCTATTTTCTTTTCTTCTTTTTTACATGAAAGAGTAAGTAGTGAAAATAGAATTAGTAGTAACCAACGCATAATAATTATTTTTGGCAAAAATAGAGGAAATGTAATTAGTAACAAAAGCTACTATAGTTTTTATAAGAAATGTTATTTTTGCTGAAAATTTATAAGACATGAAAGATAGTCCAGAATTTATGGCAGCCGTTGCTACAATTATTCTAGCGCACTTTATAATTGGTTTTATTTGGCTATGGCGAAAAATGAATAAGAAAAAGTAAAAAATCATTCAACTTCTATTATATTTGCACCCGAATTAAGGTTGAGGTGCATTTTTTTGTACTTCATTAAAAGGGAATCAAGTGATGATTTTAAAGATTTCTAAATTCTGAAATCTAAATTCTAATTTCAAAGTCTTGAGCTGTACCCGCAACTGTAAGCTATAAAGCTTGTTATTTTCTACATTACCATTGTCTTTTAAAGAGATGAGAAGGTTGATAACAAGACGTAAGCCAGGAGACCTGCCTATTTCGATAGAGTAACAAACTTTCGGGAAAAAAAGTTTGAGTATGGGTAAACTATGCTTTTCTCCCAAAATTTATTAAATTTTTTAAGTAACCAAAATGAACCAAAAGTTTATTAAGGTAAGCATGTTCTGTATGCTTACTGGTGTTTTGTCTTATGGGCAAGAAAAAGACTCATTACGAGTAAATGAGTTAAAAGAAGTTGTAGTTTCGGATACCAAGTTCGAACAAAAACGAGAAAATTCAGGAAAAATTATTGATGTAATTACTGCTGAAGATTTAGAAAAAAAGCAAGGACAATCTTTGTCTACTATTTTATCTCAGTTAGCTGGAGTTGAAATTAACGGAAATCAATCGGCTAATAGTAAAAACCAAGGGATTTACATTCGTGGAGGAAGAAATCGACAAGTTGCTATTTATATTGATGGTGTTCCTGTTGTAGACGCGTCTGGTATTAATTTAGAATATGATTTGCGTTTAATTCCTGTAGAGCAAATTGAAAAAATTGAAGTTTTGAAAGGTTCTTCAAGTGTTCTTTACGGAACAGGAGCAGCAACTGGAGTTATCAATATTACGCTTAAGAAATCTGAAGACAAAAAGATTAGTGGAAATGCTTATTGGAATGTAGGAACTCAAAATGATAGCGATAAAAAGGATTTAGATTTAAACGCGTTTTCTCAAGGTTTGTCTGTAAATGGAAAGTTAAAGAAATTCAGTTATTTAACATCTATAAATAGTACAGAAACAAAAGGTTTTTCTGAAGCTAAAGGGGAAAACTTTGAAGAAGATATGTTTTCCCGAATAGGAGTAATGCAGAAGTTTGGTTATGTAATTAGCGATAAATTAAACGTAAACTTATTTGGAAATTATGATGCTATTAGAAATACGTTTGATAATTCTTACGCAGGACCATTAAGCTCAAATGATGATGTAAATAATAAGAGTTTTTCAGAACAGTTTCGATTAGGTTTACAATCAACATATAAATATTCTAAAGGTGAGTTTAATTTGAATCTAAATGGCGGAACAATAGATAGAGAAGTGTTTATTACTAATACTTGGGCAGGAGGAATAGATACTTATAATTATTCGTCTCGAAATGCAAATATAGATTTAGTTAACAAATTAAATATTTCGGAGCAATTCCACGTTGTTACAGGTTTACAAACTCAATATTACGATATGGAACAATTTGATGCTTATACAGATGTTTCTAAAGAAATGGCTCATTTTAATATTATTGATCCTTACGCAACTATTGTTTATAATTCTAACTTTGGTTTAAATGTAAATGCTGGCGGACGTTTAAATATTCATAGTGATTACGGAAATCACTTTGTGTATAATATAAATCCAAGCTATAACTTTAAGAATATTCCGTTGAAAATTTTAGCATCTTATAGTACAGCATATATTACTCCAAGTTTGTATCAGCTATTTGGTCCTTACGGAAATGTTGATGTACAACCAGAAGAAAATGCAACTGCCGAATTAGGTTTTGAAACTTCATTTTTAAACAAAAAAGTAATTTTAAATGCTGTTGGTTTTTACCGACAAGAAAAGAACAAGGTTGATTTCTTTACTGATACTACAACATGGGCTTCGTTCTATGATAACTTTGACAATGAAATTAACGCACAAGGTTTTGAAACTAATGTAACATTTAAAATTTTAGATAAGTTTATCACTAGAACTAATTATACTTTTACAGAAGTAGAAGAGGAGGTTAGTAGATACATTCCTAAACATAAAGTAAATGTTAATTTACAATACGATTTTACAAGCAGGTTTAATACTTCAGTGGATTATCAATATTTATCTGAAAGAAATGATGCTTTTTATAACTCTTCAATTTTTGGAACAGAAAATGTTGAATTAAATTCTTATTCAATATTTAATATAAATATGAATTACCAATTATTACAAAACCGATTGTCAGTTTTTGCAACAGTCACAAATATTTTTAATGAAGAATTTGTGGAAGTAATCGGTTATAATACTAAAGGAAGAAATTACAAACTAGGTTTAAGCTTCGATTTTTAATAACATATAAAGTTTTCAGTAAATAAAAATCCCAATCATTTGATTGGGATTTTTTATTTTTTATTGACAACTTGGGTCTAAGTGTTTTTTCAAAGTTCCTCCGCTACAAGTTGGAATGGAAGCATAATCATAATAATCATAAACCCCAGGATTGTTTGTTGGATCAGGTTCATAACGTATTTCTAACTTAGTTATCTTACCATCACCATCATCATCAGGGTCTAAAAAGTCAGGAATATTATCACCATCTGTATCATCGTTGAAAAAGTCATTATCAGAATTAAAATCTTCGTAGTTTGATAAAACTTTGTCGTTATCGTGATCTCTTTGTTTTTTATTAAATAGCTTAATGTTGAAAACAATTGGAGAATATTGGTCAACAGTGTTTCCTATAAAGCTATTGAAGTATGCTAATCCAGAAGGTATAAATACAATTAAATTCCCATAGTCATTATGAGTAACTGTCCCATTAGTTTCTAAAGTACTCGAAGCTTCTGTCTTGATTACAGATAGTATTTGTCTGTAACCTGAAATTGATGTAAGTCCAGTATCTGGAAAAGTAAACCAAGTTCCAGTGTTGTTTTGATCGAAAATTTCATTTTCTAAATTCCAACCTTTAAAAGCTGTATAAGTTGAATCTATAGTTGTAGGAAACTCTCCACCACCTTCATTAAGTATAATATAATACAATTTGTAATCTACATCATCTCCATTGTCATAATCAACTGTAAATTGAGCCCTAGCATCATTTCTTACAGTAATTGATTGAAGTGGGTAAAGGTTACTTGGGTCATCTTTTTCATCCCAAATAGAAGTTTGAGCAGCATCGATTTCTTTTATAGAAAAATCAGAAATGTCTAAATAGTTGTTTTTAAGATATTCTTCAATTTCTAAAATATTTTCATCATAAACCTCTTGTCTGTCTCTAACTGATATTGAAAAATTATCATCATCTTTTTTACAACTTATAAAAGTTAGTATAGTAACAACAAATAGAATTAAATTAACATTCTTTTTCATCTTCAAAATTTTGTCGCAAGATACAATTTTCCTGTATTTTTGTATTCATATTAACATTGTTTTTTGATTTAAAATGAGGATTGATAAATTTTTATGGTGTACACGATATTTTAAAACGCGAAGTTTAGCAACTGATGCAATAAAAAAAGGGCATGTTACGGTAAATAACCAAACGGCAAAGCCTTCTCGAGAAGTATATCCGATGGATAAAATTGTTTTGCGAAAGAATCAAATTAATTACGAACTAACGGTTTTAGATATTCCACCTAATAGAGTAGGCGCTAAATTGGTTGATATTTACAGAAAAGATACAACGCCAAAAGAAGCTTTTGAACATTTAGAATTATTAAAATACTCTAAAGATTACTATAGAGCAAAAGGAACGGGAAGACCAACAAAAAAAGACCGAAGAGATATTGATGATTATACGGATGATTCAAGTGTAGATTATGACGAAATTAAATAAAAATTTTTGGGAGAATAGATATAAAACCAAAGAAACTGGCTGGGATGTAGGTGAAATTACAACTCCATTAAAAGAATATATCGACCAAATTGAAAATAAAGATTTAAAAATTTTAATTCCTGGTGCTGGAAATGGCTACGAATTTGATTATTTAATTTCTCAAGGTTTTAAAAATGTCTGGGTGATTGATATTGCTCAGCAACCACTTGAAAATTTATTCAAAAGAAACCCTAATTATAAAAATAACTTTATTCAGAGTGACTTTTTTGAATTAAATGGTCAGTTCGATTTAATTCTCGAACAAACTTTCTTTTGTGCGCTTGAACCTAATTTACGTAGCAAGTATGTTGATAAAATGTATTCGCTATTAATAGAAAAAGGAAAAATTTTCGGGTTATTATTTGATTTTGAACTAACAGAAGTTGGTCCACCATTTGGAGGTTGTAAAGAAGAATATCTCGGTTTATTTAAAGAGAGATTTAATATTAAAGTTTTAGAAAATGCATATAATTCAATAAAACCAAGAACAGGAAGAGAACTGTTTTTTATCTTTGAAAAAAAATAACAACACAACATGCACAACATCATTTTAAATAAAGAAGAAATTCAACAGAAAGTAACTCGAATTAGTTATCAAATATATGAGACTTTTGTTGATGAAAATGAAATTATTATTGCTGGAATTGCAAAAAGCGGATTTGTTTTAGCGGAAAAACTAGCTAAAGAATTATCAAATATTTCCGATTTAAAAGTTACGCTTTGCGAAGTGTATATCGATAAAAACAATCCTCAAAACGAAATTACAACTTCAATTCCTAAAGAAGATTATCAAAATAAAGGATTGGTGTTAGTTGATGATGTTTTAAATTCGGGAACAACCTTAATTTACGGAGTAAAGCACTTTTTAGACGTTGAGCTTAAAAAATTTAAAACAGCTGTACTTGTAGATAGAAATCATAAAAAATATCCTGTAAAAGCCGATTTTAAAGGAATTTCATTATCAACATCGTTACAAAATCATGTACAAGTCGTTTTTGAAGCCGAAAATGAATATGCTTACCTAGAATAGTTGCTTATTTCTTCACAAATTTCATCAATACTTTTATTATCTGTGTTGATAATATATTTGCTTTGTAAATAATAATGATTTCTGTCGAAAAGATGTTTTCTTATATATTCATTTAATTCTTCGCTGTTGAGATTGCTAATTAGAGGACGATTTTCTTTTTCAGAATATAACCTTTTCGTTAAAGTATCTACTGAAGTTTTTAAATAATAAGAATGAATATCTTCATTTTGAAGTGCTAAATGATTATTTGCATAACATGGAGTTCCGCCACCAAGTGCTAAAATGAAATGGTTATTTTCGGAAATAAATTCGTTAAAAATCTGACTTTCAATTTTTCTGAAATAGATTTCACCATTTTCTTTAAAAATAGAATTAATCGATTTTTGTTCTCTTTCTTCAATAATTTCATCTAAATCATAAAAGGGAATTCCTACAAATATTGAAAGTTTTTTTCCAATTGTAGATTTTCCGCTACCCATATATCCGACTAAAATAATTTTCATAATATTATTAAATATCTATAAATAAAGAGGTTAAAATGTTTTTCTAAAAAAAAAGACAAATTTATAAGAAAAAACCATTGAAAAATAAATTTAAGGTCTTATATTTGCACCCGCAATCAAGAAATGATTTGACTCCGTAGCTCAGTTGGTAGAGCACATCACTTTTAATGATGGGGTCCTGGGTTCGAGCCCCAGCGGGGTCACAAATTTTTTTCTTGTACGGTTAGACTCCGTAGCTCAGTTGGTAGAGCACATCACTTTTAATGATGGGGTCCTGGGTTCGAGCCCCAGCGGGGTCACAAAAAGTTATCCAATTTTGGGTAGCTTTTTTTGTTTATACACAATTTGGCCATGTGGAGGAATTGGTAGACTCGCCATCTTGAGGGGGTGGTGTCGCAAGACGTATGGGTTCGAATCCCATCATGGTCACAAAAAAGCCTGATAAATTAATTTATCAGGCTTTTTCTTTTTGTATTTATAACTAACCTTATTTTTTAGCTAAAGCGTCTTGTAGCGGTTTTAATTGCTCTAAATCTAAATCAGCTTTACGTAAAACTTCCATTAAATTTATTACACTGTTAGGATTCATATTCTCTCCTAAGACTCTTGCTACAACAAAACCTTGCTCGTTTCCAGAAGCAAAAAGGACAAATTCATCTATATTATCCGTTTCGCCTACAAGATAAATTGAACCTCCATTTTTTGAGTTACCAAAACGCATCAATTGTTCGTATTGTTCGTCTTTTAAAATGGTTTTGACTTTTTCTTCTTCGGTTTTAAACTTAGCATCGCTTAAAGAATCTTTTTGAAAAGCTAAAATATTCAACTTGTCAAATGAATTTAAAGCTTCTTTTTCTGTGTCAGAAAGCGTTATTTTTTCTGTATTAATAATACTTGAGGCTAAATCTACAGCGATAAAATCTGAAGATTCAGAATTCTCAACGAAGTATTTTTGTAGTGTTGGTTTATTGGAACAGCTTATTGCTAAAAAACCAATAAGTATTAAAACTGCTTTTTTCATTTTTTTAGTTTTTAATTGATTCTAAAATAGCTTCTTCTTTTTCTGATAATGGCATCGCTTTATTTGTTTTCCAATAAGCTGTTTTATAATTCATACCATTTTCATAAAGAGATTTTTCTTTATATAATTTGTCCTTTGATGGCGTTTCAATATTTTGATTATCAAAATTGTTTACAACTACATCTGCAATTCCCATTAAATTATCGTTAGCCATTTTTCCAAACTTGAAATATAAATCGAACATGATTTTTTTATAATTAGGAATATATTTTCCATCATTATTTTTAAAAGATACTTTTAAACTAAAATCATTTAATTTGAATTTAAATAGTAACAAGTTTCTTAATTCTGAATATTTTTTATGATGTTCAGATACTTTTAAATCGTATTCTAAAATCAATTTTTTTTCAGAATCATAAGTTATATAGCCTTCAATAAGAAGCTTTTCAACATTTGGTAACGGAGTAATTACAATTTTTTCAAGAGCAATATTTTCAGAATTTACAAAGCGTTTAACTTCAAAATCATATTCATTTGATGCTTTAGCATCTGTTAGAAAACGTTCGACAAAGTCAAATGTAAAAAAATCGTTTGTTGCATCTTTGAAATTGTACAAAGAACTAAGCTCAGAAACAGCTGTTCCTTTTGCCTGAATATCATCTTTGTTTGTAATTTCTAAAGCTCTGCTTTCGTTAACTATAACTTTTGGTTTTACTTTATCTTTTCTTTTTGGTTCTAGATAATAATCTACAAGTCCGTCAGCAAATTTTGAATATTGATTATTAATTTTTACAAATTCTCTATAATAAGTTTCTAATTTTGTAGATCTATCTAATTGCTTTTTTGAACTTTCAACAAGGTTTTCAACAACTTGATTAAGTGGTTTATCGATTAAAATAATTTCCTCAAGTAAATAATCTTCTTGTGTAAATAAAATGGTATTAATTTTCTCTTTTTCGAGTGAACTAATTGGTACTTCTAGTGTTTTATAACCCAAATAGCTTATTGTAATATGTTGTATATTATTATTTACAAAAAAGCTAAACTCACCTTCGCTATTACTATACGTGCCTTGTTTGGCTTCAGTATTATAAATGTTAGCAAATGCTATGGGTTCGTTCGTAACAGAATCAATTAGTTTTCCTTTGTAATTTATTTGAGAATGTAGTGTTGATACTCCCAAAAATACAATGAACAGAAAAAAATACCTCATAATTTACTTTTTACTTTTAGAAGCTTTCTTTAATTCTTCACCACCAGGAAGACTCATTTTTTCAGTCAAAGCAGAAATTTCATCTAAATTAAAGTTACCTGTTAACGATAAAACAACAGCTTGATTGTCTTTTCCATTTGGTGTGTCGATAAACATTAAAAGTTCTTTTACAATATTTTCAGAAGCGCCTGATTTGATGTAAATGTTTACTTTTTTTCCATCGTCATTAACACGCATTAATTCTTCTAATGGATTTGATTTTAAATATCCAGTTACGGTACTTTTCATATCTGATGCAACTTTAATATTATCAGTAGTGAAAACTTTTAAGTTGTCTAATTTTTTAAGTAAATTCATGTATTGTTGCACTTCTTTATCTTGAGTATCAACTTTAACTTTACTCATCATTTCAAACATTTTCTTGTTTACAATTACTGTTGTAACATCATCTTTTTCCTCAAACTTATCAAAAACTGATTGCGAGAATACAAAAGATGTAGAAAATAAAAATACTATACTTAAAATTAAATTTTTACTCACTGAATAAAAATTGTTTTTTTTGTGTTCGTGAATCGTTGATTTCATCTTGATTATTATTTAAAAATTGTTTTTTTAGTTTGTTCATATTCATTTAAAACTTCAATACTTTTAACTCCTTTGTTTACTTCAGCAGAAACCATGTTTAATGCTTTTTGTGTTTCTACGAAAGCTTCTTCTGGACTAGAGAAAGTTCCTAAATCTTCAGAGTCGCTTTGAGAGTTAAAATATAAAAGTGTACTAAAAAGTGCTACAAGACTTGCAGCAACACCTATCCATTTTACGTTGTTTTGTTTTCTAGGTTGTAATGGTAGTGTTTTTGTAAACTGTATTTCTTTTTGTTTTTGAAAGTTGGTAAACATTGGTTTGTAACTTTCTAAATGAGAAGCTACTTCAGAAGAAGAAAAATAGGCCTTTAATTCTCTTTCTTCTTGAATAGTTGTTTCACCTTCAAAATATTTTTCCAGCAATATTTCAATTTGTCTTAATTCCATAGTTATGTTTTGCTGTTAATTGTTCTCTAATTGTTTTTCTTGCTCTTGATAAAGCTACTCTTACTGCTGTTTCTTGCATATCGAGTGCTTTTGCTATTTCGTTATATTCATACTCTTCTACATCTCGCATTTGAACTATTAAACGTTGTTGTTCAGGTAGTTTATCAATTATTTTTTCAACCCAATTCCAACTATCTTTTCCTTCAATCTCTCTTTCAACACTTGCGGCTTTATCATTATAGTTACTATGTACTAATTGCAAATTTGATGCCCTTTTTGATTTCAGTTGGTCTAAACAATAATTCTTGGTCATGGTAACAGCAAGCGCTTCAATACTGTTGTATGAATTTAAATTATCATTTCGATTCCATAATCGTATCAAAACTTCTTGCGTAGCATCTTCGGCTTCTTCTCTGCTCACTAACATTCTTTTTGCTATGCGAAAAAGTTTATCTTTAAAAGGAGAAATAATATTTATGAACTCCTGTTGTTTCATTTAGTTTGGTTTGTTGTAATTGAGACGAATGAGATTTTATTTTGTTACAACTAATTCCTATTTTTATAAAAAAATAAATTTATGAAAAGATTTTTAATCAAAATAAGCCTTGCTTTACTTTTTACTATTGGTATAGTTGGTTGTGCGAATGATTATGATGATAATCCTAGAAGTGCTTCGGTGAATGATTTTATATGGAAAGGTCTAAATCAGTACTATTTTTGGTTAGAAGAAAGCCCAGATTTAGTAGATAGTAGATTCTCTTCAAACTCTGAATATTTAAATTTTATTGATGCTTTTACAACAGAAGATTTATTTGAACATTTGGTAGTAGATAGAACTATCGATCGTTTTAGTGTATTATTTTCTGATTACACATTACTTGAGCAGGCACTAACAGGAAATACAGATTCTAATGGTTTAGATTACGAGCTACGCTATGTAAATGGAAGTTCTACTGAGCTTTTTGGTTGGGTACGATATATTATGCCAAATTCTGACGCATCGACAAAAAATATTCAACGTGGTGATGTTTTTTATGCTGTAAATGGAACTTCACTTACGGTAGATAATTACAAATCTCTTTTAGGACAAAACTCTTATACTTTAAATTTAGCCGATTTAAATGCTGGTGTGGTTACTCCAAATGGCGAATCGGTAGCGTTAACAAAAACAGCGTATTCTGAAAATCCTGTTTTAATTAGAAAAGTTTTTCCCGAAGGAAGTAAAAATATAGGATATTTACTATACAACGGTTTTTATAGTAGTTATGAAACAGAATTAAACCAAGCTTTTGCATATTTTCAATCTCAAAATGTGACACATTTAATTTTAGACTTGCGATATAATTCTGGAGGTTCTGTAAACACAGCAACGCGTTTAGCTTCAATGATTACAGGACAATTTAACGGACAAGTTTTTGCAAAACAACAATGGAATTATAAAATTGAAGATTATTATTCTAGTAGTCCAGAGTCATTATTAAATAGATTTACATCTTCTATAGGAAACGGCGGAGCAATTAATTCGCTTAATCTCGATAAAGTGTATGTTTTAACTTCAAATAGAACGGCTTCGGCATCAGAATTAGTAATTAACGGATTAGAACCATATATCGATGTTATTCAAATTGGCGATGCTACTGTTGGAAAAAACGTGGGTTCAATTACTTTATACGATTCGCCTACTTTTCAAAAACAAAATGTAAATCCTTCACATAAATATGCGATGCAACCTATTGTTTTAAAAATTGCAAATGCGAATGATTTTTCCGATTATGTAAATGGTTTAAATCCAGATGTTAGCCAAGTTGAAGATATTGAAAACTTAGGCGTTTTAGGAGAAACTTCAGATCCATTATTAAACACTGCACTAAATTATGTTATTATAAATGGAAGATTTTCAATACAACAGCCACGTTTTAACTATGCTAAGTTGGAAGAAAAAACTTTACATCAATTATTAGATGAAGAAATGTACATTGAATAAAAAAAGCCGAAACAATTAGTTTCGGCTTTTTTGGTATAAAATAATTTGAATTATTTTCTTGAAATAGCTTTCTCAGCAGCTTTTACAATGGCATTAGCGTTTAAGCCGTATTTTTCCATTAATTGTGCTGGTGTTCCACTTTCACCAAAACTATCTTGAACGCCTACAAATTCTTGAGGAACAGGATTGTTTGTAATTAAAGTTCTTGCAACACTTTCGCCTAATCCACCTAAAACATTGTGCTCTTCAGCTGTAACAATACAACCTGTTTTACCAACAGATTTTAAAATAGCTTCTTCGTCTAAAGGTTTAATAGTGTGAATATTGATCACTTCTGCAGAAATTCCTTTTGCTTCTAATTCTTCTGCGGCAATTAATGCTTCCCAAACCAAATGACCTGTTGCAACAATTGTTACATCAGTTCCTTCATTTAACATAACCGCTTTTCCAATAACAAACTCTCCATTTTCAGGTGTAAAGTTTGGAACACTTGGACGACCGAAACGTAAATATACTGGACCATGATAATCGGCAATTGCAATTGTAGCCGCTTTTGTTTGATTATAATCACAA
Source organism: Bacteroidia bacterium (assembly GCA_030431055.1). Lineage (GTDB taxonomy): Bacteria > Bacteroidota > Bacteroidia > Flavobacteriales > Flavobacteriaceae > Flavobacterium. The sequence goes on from JAUIJA010000008.1 coordinate 79,181, forward strand.
GGATTAATTACTACCATTCCTGGTAACATTTTCATTAATCCTATATCTTCTAAAATTTGATGTGTTGCACCATCTTCACCTAGTGTTAAACCAGCGTGAGAAGCACAAATTTTTACATTTTTATCTGAATAAGCAATTGATTGACGAATTTGATCGTAAACACGTCCTGTAGAAAAGTTTGCAAAAGTTCCTGTAAAAGGAATTTTACCTCCAATTGTTAAACCAGCTGCAATTCCCATCATGTTTGCTTCTGCAATTCCAATTTGGAAAAAACGCTCTGGATTGTTTTTAATAAAATCGTCCATTTTTAATGAACCTATTAAGTCAGCACAAAGTGCAACAACTTTTTCATTTGTTTGTCCAAGTTCAGCTAAACCAGCTCCAAAACCTGAACGTGTGTCTTTATTTCCTGTATTTGTATATTTTTTCATTTGTTTCGAAATTAAAGCATTAATAATCACCTAAGGTTTCAGGGTTTTGCGCTAAAGCTGTAGCCAATTGCTCATCATTAGGAGCTTTACCATGCCAAGCATGTGTGTGCATCATAAAATCTACACCATTACCCATAACTGTATGTAGTAAAACACAAACTGGTTTTCCTTTTCCAGTTCTAGATTTTGCATCTTCCATACCTTTAATGATAGCTTCAATATTGTTTCCTTCTTTAATTTCTAAAACATCCCAACCAAAAGCTTCAAACTTAGCTCTTAAATCTCCAAGGGAAAGTACATCTTCAGTAGAACCATCAATTTGTTGACCATTGTAATCAACAGTAGCAATGTAATTGTCAACTTTTTTAGCTGAAGCATACATCATCGCTTCCCAAATTTGTCCCTCTTGTAATTCACCATCACCATGTAAACTATATACTAAATTCTTTTCTCCATTTAGTTTTTTAGCTAAAGCTGCTCCAATAGCAACACTCATTCCTTGTCCAAGTGAACCAGAAGCCATTCTAATTCCAGGTAAACCTTCGTGAGTTGTAGGGTGACCTTGTAATCTTGAATTTATTTTTCTAAAAGTTGCTAATTCAGAAACTGGGAAATAACCACTTCTTGCTAAAGTACTGTAGAATACTGGAGAAATATGTCCGTTTGATAAAAAGAATAAATCTTCATCAAATCCGTTCATATCAAAACCTTCTTTACGGTTCATTAAATATTGATATAATACTACAAAAAATTCTGCACAACCTAAAGAACCTCCAGGGTGACCAGAATTTACTGCATGTACCATTCTAACGATGTCGCGTCTAACTTGAATAGTTAAATCTTGTAATTGTTGTGTGCTTGGTTTCATTTATTTTTATTAAAGTTTCGACAAAAATACTTTTAATTTTAGTATGAACCAACCTTTTATATTTTGAAATGCTAAAAGTGTTTTAATTTTTAAACTTAATGGTTCATTTCTTTTATATTTGCGAGGTAATTTGACAGTATGAAATTTGATTTATTAAAGAAAGACGATAAAAGCCAAGCTAGAGCAGGTGTTGTAACAACTGATCACGGTAAAATTGAAACGCCAATTTTTATGCCTGTAGGAACAGTTGCCTCTGTAAAAGGTGTTCATCAAAGAGAATTAAAAGAAGATATTAATCCTGACATTATTTTAGGAAATACTTACCATTTATATTTACGACCAAAAACTGATATTTTAGAAAAAGCAGGTGGATTGCATAAATTCATGAATTGGGATAGAAATATCTTAACCGATTCTGGTGGATATCAGGTATATTCTCTTTCATCAAATCGAAAAATTAAAGAAGAAGGTGTAAAATTCAAATCTCATATTGATGGTTCTTATCATTTCTTTTCGCCAGAAAGTGTAATGGAAATTCAACGTACTATTGGTGCCGATATTATTATGGCATTTGATGAATGTACACCTTATCCATGTGATTATCGTTATGCAAAACGTTCTATGCATATGACACACCGCTGGTTAGATAGATGTATTACACATTTTAATAATACGCCAGCAAAATATGGTTATGAACAAACCTTGTTTCCTATTGTTCAAGGAAGTACTTATAAAGATTTACGCCAACAATCAGCGGAATATATTGCAAGCGTTGGAGCAGAAGGAAATGCAATCGGCGGACTTTCTGTTGGTGAGCCAGCTGAAGAAATGTATGCAATGACGGAAGTTGTTACAGCAATTCTTCCAGAAGATAAACCAAGATATTTAATGGGTGTTGGTACACCAGTTAATATTTTAGAAAATATTGCATTGGGAATTGATATGTTCGATTGTGTAATGCCAACAAGAAACGCAAGAAATGGAATGTTGTTTACTGCAAACGGAATTATCAATATTAAAAATAAAAAGTGGGAAGCCGATTTTAGTCCGATTGATGAAATGGGTCATACTTTTGTGGATTTAGAATATTCAAAAGCGTATCTTCGTCATTTGTTTGCTGCAAACGAATATTTAGGAAAGCAAATTGCAACTATTCATAATTTAGGCTTCTATTTATGGTTAGTTCGTGAAGCTAGACGACAAATTTTAGCAGGAACTTTCCGTGAATGGAAAGATAAAATGGTAATTCAATTAGCGCAAAGATTATAATTTCGAATGCTTAAAATAATTGATAAATACATACTTAAACGCTATTTAGCTACTTTTTCGGTAATGCTATTACTTTTTATTCCTATTGGAATTGTGATTGATGTTTCTGAAAAAGTAAATAAGATGATAGCAAAAAAAGTACCTATTGATGAGATTCTTATTTATTATGTAGACTTTACAGTTTACTTTGCCAATTTACTTTTTCCTATTTTTTTATTTTTATCAGTTATTTGGTTTACTTCAAAATTGGCAAATAATACTGAAATTATTGCTATTTTAAGTTCAGGAATATCTTTTTATCGTTATTTAAGACCTTATTTTATAGGTGCAACTATAGTTTCCATTTTTGCATTGTTAATGGGTTTTTTCTTAGTTCCAAAAGCGAGCAAGGGTTTTAATGATTTTCGTTATAAAAACTTAAAAGGAAATAGTAAAACCATGGAAACTTCTGATATTTTCAGACAAATAAGTGAAAACGAAGTAATTTATGTAAGTAACTATAATTACTTATCAAAAACAGGTTTTAACTTTGTTTACGAAAAGTTTGAAGACAATGTTTTAGTTGAAAAAATTCAAGCAAATAGAATTAAATATAACGAAGAAACTAAGTCATATACTCTGTATAATTTTCAAAAAAGAACTATTGGTAATCTAGACGATGTTTTAGAATATGAAGATAAGAAAATTCAAAAATACAACTTCGAACCAGATGATTTAACGCCAGTTGTTTATGTAGCTGAAACTATGACAATAGGAGAACTTTTTGACTTTATTGATAAAGAAAGGAAAAAAGGGAATGCAAATATTAATACCTATTTAGTTGTATTGTATAAAAAATTTAGTTTACCAGTTTCTGCTTTTATATTAACTATAATAGCTGTTGCTGTTTCTTCAATGAAAAGAAGAGGAGGAATGGGAATTAATTTGGCAATAGGAATTTGTATAGCCTTTGTCTTTATTTTCTTTGATAAGGTTTTTGGTACTATGGCTGAAAAGTCCAGTATTTCTCCATTATTAGCCGTTTGGTTACCTAATATAGTTTTCGGAATTTTAGCTTTCTATTTGTTGCGAAATGCAAAACGATAATTTAAAAAGTTATTTTAATCTTCATTTAATTGTTTTTATTTGGGGATTTACAGCCGTTCTAGGAGCGCTAATTTCTCTTGATGCCTTGCCATTAGTTTGGTGGCGAATGTCTTTAGCTGTAGTAATGATTTTTGTATATATGAAATACAAGAAAATCAGTTTTACATTAGCTAATTCAAAAAAGATATTAATGCTTTTTGCGGGTTTAATTATAGCACTTCATTGGCTTACGTTTTTTAAAGCAATTAAAGTTTCTAATGTATCGGTTACTCTAGCGTGTTTGTCTACAGGAGCGTTCTTTACTTCAATTTTAGAACCTATCTTTTATAGCAGAAAAATTATTTGGTACGAAGTACTTTTTGGATTAATCGTTATAAGTGGTTTGTATATAATTTTTAATGTAGAAGGCGATTATTGGTTGGGAATTGTACTAGCATTAACTTCGGCAATTTTATCAGCTTTATTCACCGTGATAAACGGAAAGTTTGCAGTAGAATACAATGCATCAACAGTTTCATTTTATGAATTATTAGGAGGCGTTTTATTTCTTTCGGTTTATATGTTGTTTGATGCTGTTTTCACAAAAGAATTTTTTATAATTTCATTACCAGATTTAGGTTGGCTTTTTGTTTTAGCTTCAGTTTGTACCGCTTATGCTTTTATTGCTTCGGTAGCGGTAATGAAATATTTGAGTCCATATACTGTAATGCTTACAATTAACCTAGAGCCTATTTACGGAATTGTATTAGCTATTTTAGTTTTTCAGGAGAAAGAAAAAATGAATCCGCAATTTTACATTGGAGCGGCAATAATTTTAATAACAGTAATCTTAAATGGAGTTATTAAAAATGTTGAAAAAAAGAAGAAACTTAAATGCAATTAACGAATTGTTTTTAATGGAAAAGTTTATCTTTGTATTAACAAACACTAACCAAAATAGAGTTATTTATGGAATATTTAGATTTTGAAATGCCTATTAAAGAGCTAGAAGATCAGCTAGATAAATGTATGGTTATTGGGCAAGAATCTGATGTTGATGTTACCAATACTTGTAAACAAATTGAGAAAAAATTAGAAACTACTAAAAAAAGCATATATAAAAACCTAACCGCTTGGCAAAAAGTGCAATTGTCGAGACATCCAAACCGACCATATACAATGGATTATATCAAAGCATTATGCGGAGATACTTTTCTTGAGTTATTTGGCGATAGAGGTGTAAAAGACGATAAAGCGATGGTAGGTGGTTTAGGAAAAATTGGCGGACAGTCGTTTATGATTGTTGGTCAGCAAAAAGGATACAATACTAAAACGCGTCAATACCGTAATTTCGGAATGGCAAATCCTGAAGGTTATCGAAAAGCTTTACGCTTAATGAAAATGGCCGAAAAATTCGGAATTCCTGTGGTTACTTTTATCGATACTCCAGGTGCTTATCCAGGTTTAGAAGCTGAAGAAAGAGGACAAGGTGAAGCAATTGCTCGAAATATTTTCGAAATGAGTAAACTTAAAGTTCCTGTTACTTGTATTATTGTAGGAGAAGGAGCTTCTGGTGGAGCATTGGGAATTGGTGTTGGAAATAAAGTTTTTATGCTTGAAAATACTTGGTATTCGGTAATTTCTCCAGAATCTTGTTCATCTATTTTATGGAGAAGTTGGGATTTTAAAGAGCAAGCAGCCGAAGCATTGAAACTTACTGCTCAGGATATGAAAAAGCAAAAGTTGATTGATGATATTATTCCAGAACCATTAGGAGGAGCTCATTATGATAGAGAAACAACTTTTAATACAGTAGAAAAATATATTCTTGATTCCTTTAATGAATTAAAAGAATTATCAACAAAAGATTTAGTTGCTCAAAGAATGGATAAATACGCTAATATGGGCGAATTTAAAGAGTAAACTTAAGATTGAAAAGCTATAAAGTCCGAAGCCTTATAGTTTCGGACTTTTTTTATGTTGTTAACAAAAAAAACCGACTTATTAACACGTTTTCAACAACTTATATTTAATAACAAGAATTTCTAAAAACTAAAAATTGGTTACCTTCGCCATATGGAAAATATCAAAAATGTTAACCCAATAAAAGTAGACAAAACTACGATTATCAATTTAGAGAAAGGAAAGCTTCCACCTCAAGCTGTAGAGCTTGAAGAAGCTGTTCTTGGTGCTATGATGATTGATAAAAAAGGAGTTGACGAAGTTATCGATATTTTACAGCCTGACGCTTTTTACAAAGAAGCTCACAAACACATTTATGAAGCAATTGTTGAGCTTTTCAACGATACGCAACCAATTGACTTATTAACGGTTTCTGCTCAGTTAAAGAAAAATGCCAAATTGGATTTAGCTGGAGGCGATTTATACTTAATTCAGTTAACACAAAAAATTTCATCTTCTGCTCATATTGAATTTCACTCAAGAATTATATTGCAGAAGTATATTCAACGAAGTTTAATTAAAATTTCTTCGGAAATTATTGAAGATGCATATGATGAAACTTCTGATGTTTTCGATTTATTAGATAGTGCTGAATCTAAACTTTACGAAGTAACACAGGGAAATATTAAACGAAGTTCTGAAACTGCACAAAGTTTAGTAATTCAGGCAAAAAAACGAATTGAAGAAATTTCAAATAAAGAAGGTTTAAGTGGAATTCCAACAGGTTTTCACGATTTAGATAAATTAACTTCTGGTTGGCAACCATCTGATTTAATTATTGTAGCTGCTCGTCCTGGTATGGGTAAAACAGCGCTTACTTTATCGATGGCTAGAAATATTGCTATTGATTTTCAACAACCCGTTGCTTTTTTCTCACTAGAGATGTCATCGGTTCAGTTAATCACGCGTTTAATTTCGTCTGAAACCGGACTTTCATCTGAAAAGTTAAGAACTGGTAAGTTAGAAAAGCATGAATGGGAACAACTTTCAATAAAAGTTAAAGATTTAGAAAAAGCACCACTTTATATTGATGACACACCTTCATTATCGATTTTCGATTTACGTGCAAAAGCACGTCGTTTGGCTTCTCAATATGGAATTAAATTAATTATTGTCGATTACTTACAGTTAATGACTGCTGGAGGAAATTCTAAAGGAGGTGGAAACCGTGAACAAGAAATTTCTACGATTTCTCGTAACTTAAAAGCATTAGCAAAAGAATTGAATATTCCGGTTATTGCGCTTTCTCAGTTATCACGTGCGGTTGAAACACGTGGTTCAAGTAAACGTCCTTTATTGTCAGATTTACGTGAATCGGGAGCAATTGAGCAAGATGCCGATATTGTTTCTTTCATATATCGTCCAGAATATTATAAAATTGATGAATGGGATGATGAAGAGCGTACGCCAACTCAAGGTCAAGCTGAATTTATTGTAGCGAAACACCGTAATGGTGGATTAGAAAATATCCGATTGAAATTTATTGGAAGTCTTGGTAAGTTTGATAATTTGGATGATTTTAGCACTCCTTTTGATGAATTACCTTCAAAAATGAATCTAGATGATAATCCTTTTACAACACCAGGATTACCAAATCCGTCTCCTAATGATGCATTTGGAAGTACGATGAACGATTCTGATGATGATTCCGATGTCCCTTTTTAAAATATAAACCCAACAATTGTTGGGTTTTTTTATACAAGATTTCTTTATCTTTGAGAATATGAAATTTAAACTATTTATATTTTTACTTCTTACTTTTATTACTAGAGCTAATTCAATTCTAATTCCAATGGATGCTGAAGGTCAACAAAACCATCTAAAAGCCTACGGAATTACGTATTGGGCATTAACGAAAGATTACAAGGTAAATTGGTTATTGAATTATCGTGGCGGTTCATTTTTAATGCCAGATACTGAAGAGATTCGTCGTGAATGTAAAATTCGTGGTGTAACTTTTGAAATTCTTTCTGATGGAAATACGGCTTCAATTTTAGAAAATATAAGTAGTCCATCTCAAAACATGGAAGCTGTTGTTCTTGAAAAAGCACCAAAAATTGCAGTTTATACTCCAAAAGGGAAACAACCTTGGGATGATGCAGTTACAATGGTTTTAACCTATGCAGAAATTCCTTATAAAGAAGTGTATGATGAAGAAGTTTTAGGTGATGAATTGTTGTTATATGAATGGTTGCATTTACATCATGAAGATTTTACAGGACAATACGGAAAGTTTTTTGGAGCGTATAGAAATGCACCTTGGTATATTGAGCAAAAGCTTGAAGCTGAAAAATTAGCTAATAAATTAGGCTATAATAAGGTTTCAGAGGAAAAATTAGCAGTAGCGAAAAAGATACGTGATTATGTAATTGGTGGTGGATTTATGTTTGCGATGTGCTCGGCAACAGATAGTTTTGATATTGCATTAGCTGCTGAAGGAGTTGATATTTGCGAACCTATGTTTGATGGTGATTCTAGTTCGCCTAATTATCAAGAGAAGATTGATTATAATAATTCGTTTGCGTTTAGGAACTTTACTTTAGAAAAAAGTCCGATTGTTTATGAATTTTCAAATATAGATACTACAAAAGATAGACAGAATAAGCGAGTTCCATTTGAGCAAGATTATTTTACGTTAATGGATTTTTCGGCAAAATGGGATCCAATTCCTACTATGTTATGTCAAAACCATACACAATTAGTAAAAGGTTTTATGGGACAAACAACTGCTTTTAATGGTAATTTAATTAAAAGTAATATTCTGCGTTTAGGAGAATGTAAAATCAATGGTGAAGCTCGTTATATTCATGGAACAATTGGTAAAGGAATGTTTACCTATTATGGTGGTCATGATCCAGAAGATTATCAGCATAGAGTAGGCGATGCACCAACAGTTTTAGATTTACATCCTAATTCTCCAGGCTATCGGTTGATTTTGAATAATGTGTTGTTTCCAGCAGCAAAGAAAAAGAAGAAAAAGACTTAATTCTTGTGCCAAGCATAGTTATTGAGAATAGATTTGTTAAAATTTTGTTCTTTTGTAAGAAAAAAGATATATTTGGTTTATAAAAACTATAAAAAATGTCTTGTCCTAAATGTTCTGGTAGAAGTAAAACTAAAAAGTCTTTTTTAAATTTTTTGCCAACATTCAACTTCACAAACTGCTTTAACTGTAGAAAACGGTTTATTTGGGTTAGAGTTTTTAACAAAAATTACTATCTTCAAAAAGAATCCTTATTAAAATAATTATTTCCAATTAATTATTGCCCAGTTTTCTTGTTGTTGTTTCTTTAAAAATGTCCAAGCGATAAAACGACTAACTTTATTGCCTTGTTCCATGTCGATAGTTTTAACTTCAATGGCACCAACTTTCTTTAAATGATTGTAAAAAGGTTTTAAGTTATCTTTTTTAGAAACTAAAGTGGTAAACCATAAACACTGCTTTTTAAAATGAGCACTTTCATAAATTAAGTTTGTAATAAAGGCTAGTTCGCCACCTTCTGTCCATAATTCATTATTTTGACCGCTAAAATTTAAAACAGGCTTTCCTTCTTTGGCTTTACCAAGGTTTCGTAGTTTTCGTTGAGTACCTTTTGTCGCTTCTTCTCTAGAAGAATGAAAAGGAGGATTACAAATGGTAAAATCAAAACGATCATTTTCTGTAATACAATTTTTGAGAATATTGCGTTTGTTTTTCTGAATGCGAAGTTCAATATCTTTACTTAATTGAAGGTTGCTTTCAACTATTTTGGCACAAGCTTTTAATGATGGAACATCGGTTTCAGTGCCGACAAATTTCCATTCGTATTCACTGTTTCCTATTATTGGATAAATGCAATTAGCTCCAACTCCAATATCCAATCCTTTTATATGATTTCCTTTCGGAATTTCATTGTTGTTTGAAAGCGCTAATAAATCGGCAATGTAATGTATGTAATCTGCTCTTCCAGGAATTGGCGGACAAAGATTAGTTTTCGGAATATCCCAAAAAGAAACATTATAATATTTAAGAAGTAACGCTTTATTTAATGCTTTAACAGCTTCTGGAAGTGAAAAATCAATAGTCTTATTACCATATTTATTTATAAAAACAAAGTTTTCTAACTTAGGATAAGTAACTGCTAATTTTTCAAAATCATATCCATTAATATGTTTATTGTTTGGATGTAGATTTTTCTTTAAAGGAGAGTTTTGTGTTTTTTTCAAAATATAAATTTAAGAAGGTAAAATTACGCTTTTAAAATTTGAAGTAATTGTTTTAAACAAAAAACCCATTCAAATGAATGGGTTTTTCTATAAGTAAGATAAACGGTTAGACGTTTTTATTTAACTTTTTTAACGATAGCTGCGAAAGCTTCTGGGTGGTTCATAGCTAAATCTGCTAAAACCTTACGGTTTAATTCGATGTTGTTAGCTTTTACTTTCCCCATGAATTGAGAATAGCTCATTCCGTGTAATCTTGCACCAGCGTTAATACGCATAATCCATAATGAACGGAAATTTCTTTTCTTTTGCTTTCTATCACGGTAAGCATAAGTCATTGCTTTTTCTACCGCGTTTTTAGCTACTGTCCAAACGTTTTTACGTCTTCCAAAGTATCCTTTGGCTTGTTTTAGAACTTTTTTTCTTCTTGCTCTTGAAGCAACGTGATTTACTGATCTAGGCATAATCTTTTAATTTTTTGCAGTAAGGCGGCCATGTTGTTTTTTTGACACTTTCGAATTTAATTCGCCCACTCCATGGTTACTAATTAATTTAAAAACCGAAGACTAGTATTAAACTAATCTTAATTGTTCTTTAATACTCTTTTCATCAGCCTTGTGAACTAATGCAGAGTGCGTTAAAGCTAACTTACGTTTTTTAGACTTCTTTGTTAAGATGTGACTTTTGTAAGCGTGCTTTCTTTTAATTTTTCCAGAACCTGTAACGACAAAGCGTTTTTTAGCTCCAGATTTCGTTTTCATTTTAGGCATTTTCTTCCTTTCTTTATATTTATCTTACTTACTTCTTTTTCTTAGGTGCTATAAACATAATCATACGCTTACCTTCAAGAACTGGCATGCTTTCTACTTTACCATATTCCTCTAAATCTTGAGCTAAGCGCAATAATAATATTTGCCCTTGGTCTTTATAAATGATAGAACGTCCTTTAAAGAATACAAAAGCTTTAAGCTTTGCTCCATCTTTTAAAAACTTAATAGCGTTTTTCTTTTTAAACTCGTAATCGTGTTCATCTGTATTAGGACCAAAACGAATTTCTTTAACAGTTATCTGAGAGGACTTGGCTTTTAATTCTTTCTCTCTTTTTTTCTGTTGGTATAAAAACTTTCCATAATCCATTATTTTACAAACAGGTGGAGTAGCGTTTGGAGAAATTTCTACCAAATCTAACTCTTGCTCCTCGGCCATTTTTCTGGCTTCATTTGTTCTGTAAATTCCTTGTTCGATGTTATCACCTACTAAACGGACTTCTGGTACACGAATTTTTTCATTAATTCTGTGTGCGTCTTTTTTTTCTTCGCGCGGAGTGTAACCTCCTCTTTTTCTTCTAATTGCTATGGCTATCTAATTTTAATTAAACTTCAGTTTAAAATTGTTTTAACGTTTTGTTTATTTCTTCCTGAACTAATTCAGAAAATTCTTCAATTGTCATGGTTCTATTTGATTTTCCATCATCACCATGTTTTCTTACAGAAATTGTACCATTCTTTTCTTCTTCTTCACCTACAATCAGCATGAATGGATATTTTTGGACTTCTGCATCACGAATTTTTTTACCAATAGTTTCGCTTCTATTATCTATTTGGGCGCGAATTTCGTGATTTTCTAGCAAATTTAAAACTTTTTGAGCATAATTTTCATATTTCTCACTCAAAGACAGTATAATAGCTTGCTCTGGCATTAACCAAATTGGGAAGTTTCCTGCTGTATGCTCAAGTAAAATTGCAACAAATCTTTCCATGCTACCAAAAGGAGCTCGGTGAATCATAACCGGACGGTGTAATTCGTTGTCGCTACCTTTATAAGTTAAATCAAAACGCTCTGGTAAATTGTAATCTACCTGAATTGTTCCTAATTGCCAACTTCTACCTAAGGCATCTTTAACCATAAAGTCAAGTTTAGGTCCGTAGAAAGCAGCTTCACCAGATTCTATTACATAGTTTAAGCCTTTATCTTTAGCAGCGTTGATAATTGCATTTTCTGCTTTTTCCCAGTTTTCAACATTACCTATATATTTATCAAGATTGTCTAAATCTCGAACTGAAACTTGTGCAGTAAAGTTTTCAAACCCTAATGAACCAAATACATATAATACTAAGTCAATAACATTTTTAAATTCAGTATCTAATTGATCTGGAGAACAGAAAATATGCGCATCATCTTGAGTAAACCCTCTTACACGAGTTAAACCGTGCAATTCTCCAGATTGCTCATATCTATAAACTGTTCCAAATTCAGCATATCGTTTTGGTAGATCTTTATAAGACCAAGGTTTTGCATTGTAAATTTCACAGTGATGCGGACAGTTCATTGGTTTTAATAAAAACTCTTCACCTTCATGCGGAGTCATTATTGGTTGGAAACTATCTGCACCATATTTAGCGTAATGCCCAGATGTTACATATAATTCTTTATGCCCAATATGCGGAGAAACAACTTGTTCGTAACCTGCTTTTTTTTGAGCTTTTTTCAAAAATTGCTCTAAACGATCGCGTAATGCAGCTCCTTTTGGTAACCATAAAGGTAAACCTTGACCTACTTTTTGTGAAAAATGGAATAATTCTAATTCTTTTCCTAGTTTTCTATGATCACGTTTTTTAGCCTCTTCAAGCATATGAAGATATTCCGTCAATTCTTTTTGTTTAGGAAACGAAATTCCATAAACACGAGTTAACTGTTTATTGTTTTCATCTCCACGCCAGTAAGCACCAGCGACTGATAAGATTTTTACAGCTTTAATAATTCCAGTATTAGGAATATGTCCGCCACGGCATAAATCAGTAAAAGTAGAGTGGTCACAAAAAGTAATTGTTCCGTCCTCTAAGTTTTCTATTAATTCAGTTTTATATTCGTTGTCTTTATAAAACGCTAATGCATCTGCTTTACTAGCCGAACGCATTTTGAATTCGTGTTTTTCACGAGCGATTTCAATTACTCTTTTCTCTATTTTTTGAAAGTCAGCATCAGATATTTTTTGGTCACCAAAATCAACATCATAATAAAACCCATTTTCAATAGCCGGACCAATAGTTAATTTCACACCAGGATATAATTCTTCAATAGCTTGTGCCATCACATGCGAAGTAGAATGCCAAAATGCTTTTTTTCCTTCTTCGTTATTCCAAGTATATAATGTAAGAGAGCCATCTGTGGTTAATGGAGTAGTGGTTTCAATAGTTGTGTTGTTAAATGAAGCCGAAATTACATTTCTTGCTAAGCCTTCACTTATACTTAAAGCTACATCCATCGGTGTTGCACCTTGTGCAAACTCCTTAACCGAACCATCTGGTAAAGTAATTTTAATCATCTCTTAAATTTTAAAGCTGCAAATATATAACATTAGCAGTAGTCATACAATAATATATATAAGTGTATTTATATGTAGCACCACATTTTCCTTTCAGTTCGTTAGATTTCCCGCTGTCCACTATATCTTTTTGTTAGTTTGAGTGGAGTGGAAGATAAAAAGGATGTCGTTTCCATCGGGGCTAAACAAGGTATTTTGTTTTTCTTCATCACGATTTATCATTAATGACTTAGGATTGAAGATTAAAAATTGAAAATATTTATTTTGTAACTAACTGATATTTAGGATTAATAAAAAAACATTAAAAAAATGTTATTAAAAAGTTTGGAAGTTGGTAAAAGAGTTCTACTTTTGCACCCGCTTTGATACGGCAAGTTCATTGGATTTATTGATAGGGTTTGAGTAATAAAAAAGTTTCAAAAAACTT
>JAUIJA010000045.1 GCA_030431055.1 Bacteroidia bacterium
TTGGTGACCGTAGAAAGGCAATGTTAGAAGACATCGCTATTTTAACTGGCGGTACTGTAATTTCTGAAGAAAGAGGCTTCTCTTTAGAAAATGCAACTTTAGAATTATTAGGAACTGCTGAAACAGTGACTATTGATAAGGATAATACTACAATCGTTAATGGTTCTGGTGACGAAGCACAAATTAAAGCTCGTGTAAACCAAATCAAAGCACAAATTGAAACGACTACTTCTGACTACGATCGTGAAAAATTACAAGAGCGTTTAGCTAAATTAGCTGGTGGAGTTGCTGTATTATACGTAGGTGCAGCTTCTGAAGTAGAAATGAAAGAAAAGAAAGACCGTGTTGATGATGCATTACACGCTACTCGCGCTGCTGTAGAAGAAGGTATTGTAGCTGGTGGAGGTGTTGCTTTAGTACGTGCTAAAAAAGTGTTAGAAACCATCACTACTGATAATTTAGATGAAACTACAGGTATTCAAATCGTAAACAGAGCAATCGAAGCTCCGTTACGTACCATCGTTGAAAATGCTGGCGGAGAAGGTTCAGTAGTAATCAATAAAGTATTGGAAGGAAATCAAAACTTTGGATACGATGCGAAGTCTGAAACATACGTAGATATGTTAGAAGCTGGTATTATTGACCCTAAGAAAGTAACTCGTGTAGCGTTGGAAAATGCTGCTTCTGTTGCAGGTATGATTTTAACTACGGAGTGTGCTTTAGTAGACATTAAAGAAGACAACCCTGGTGGTGGAATGCCTCCAATGGGTGGTGGAATGCCAGGAATGATTTAGTGGCGAATCGCCACAGATAGATATAAAAAAACCTCGAGATAATTCTCGAGGTTTTTATTTTTAATTAAGTATGATTAATAGTTTTAGTTATATTTATAAAATATAAAAATTTATTAATGAAAATTGCTTTGCTCTTTTTGGATTTTGAAACAGACTTTAAATCTATCAAGGAAAATGAATATTGGAAAGATAAAATAACACTAAATTTTGATAAAGAATCTCAAAGTAAAATAGACCAAAGTTTTAAAATAAAACAAGTTAAAAACCTATCACACTTTTACAAAGATTCTAAACTTTTAAAAGATGAAATTCTTGAATATTTATCTAACTCTTTTATAATCGATTCAAAAATTGATTTAACAAACAATAATGACTATCAATTGGCTTCTTATATAGAGGTCAGTTTTTTAATTTCAGAAATTAAAAGAAATAAAATATCACTTGAGGAACTAGAGAATAAATCGAAAAATGAAATAAATATTAAAAACTTTTCAAAAGAAATACTACCTGAAGGTTTTAAAAAACACCCCCATAAAAGTGTTAGTTCACTTATGAAAGAAGATATTAACTATATAAACTGGTTGTATTTTCATTTTGAGTGGTTTGACTTAGATTATGAAGATTTCATTAAGCTCCCTTATATAAAAAACTACACAAATACTATTTACAAAGAAGAAATAAATAAAACTGAGTCATTACTACTCGGTTATAATGAGTTTGAATATTTTCAATATAAATTCCCTAACAAAAAATTTCCAGAAAATTTTAATTACTTAAAATATTTTTATGATTATGGTAATTTCATTTGTAATCTAAAAAAATGGTATAAGAACATAGAAAAGGAGTCAAAATCTAGATGGGATAGTAAAGATAGTCTCAAATATAACAACCCTAATTTTATGGATAACTCTTATAAAGATGATTGGTTAGAACAAGCTTCAGGAACTACTGATCCAGATACTATGAATGATGTATTTTGGAATTTAGATTAATTTTTAAACAACTAGTAAAATGTTCATTAATAAACTTCCATACATTTTAGGTATACCTTTTGAAGATTGTTCAATAGAAGATTTGAAATTCATTGAAGCAAACTCTCATATGGGCAAGCTATACAAAAGTCAAAAACTTTCTGAAGTTTATATTTTTGGAAAAGTTTTCAATTCAAATTGTTTTCTTTGGTTTCAACATGAGAAGATTACTCGAATTAAATATTTATTCGATTTAAAACACTTTGATTTATTCTACAGCTCTATTAATGAAAATTTACCCAAAGGTTATTTTTTAAAAGAAGACCCTTTAAACAACATTGAAATGCATGATTGTTTTATTAATAACCTATGTATAAGTTTAAATAAACTTAAAGACTACATAAGCTTAGAAATATGGGAAATTAAAAGCTATAATCCTTCCTTTTAAATCTTTCTCTCCACAACATAATCAATCATTTGAAGTAGTGATTTTTTGTAGTCAGAATCTGGATAGTTATCTAAAATAGCTAAGGCTTTGTTTTTGTAATCTAACATTTTAGCAGTAGTATATTCTAGTCCACCATTTTGTTTCACAAAAGCAATCACCTCTTTAACTCGCTTTTTATTCGTGTTGTGCTTTTTAACGGAGTTAATCAACCAAGATTTTTCTTTTTTAGAGCAATTATTCAAGGTATAAATTAACGGAAGTGTCATTTTTTGCTCTTTGATGTCTATCCCAGTAGGCTTTCCTATTTTATCTTCCGTATAATCAAATAAATCATCTTTAATTTGGAATGCAATACCAATGTATTCTCCAAACTTACGCATTTGCTGGATTGTTTCATTGTTCGCTCCTACAGAAGCTGCACCA
>JAUIJA010000046.1 GCA_030431055.1 Bacteroidia bacterium
AAAGCCAAATGCGGCACTATAATTTTTGCAGCTCAAAATTATTGCCCACAAAAAAGACCGCGTTAAACGGCCTTTTTTGTGTTGTGTTTTTTACGGAAAAGAGGGTTGTGCATCAGCTACCAGTGTTACCACACGTTTTTTCTTTCCACTTCATATTTATAGGGATTTTCCGAATCATTTTTTCCGCTATGGTAAATTAAAATCTCAGCGTGTTTATCATCAAGTTTAGTAGTTTCAATTTTGTAAATTCCTATCAAACAAAGGTTGTTGACGTGAAATAATTTTTTGTCAAAAATTCCGAATCTTGTCTGAGTAATATTAATTGTTTCACCGCAAGCTAAAAATCCGCCTGTCGTAACTGCTATTTTTACATTTTCGTCTATTTTTTTTTCATAAACTACTTGTCCTACTATAAGTGTCAGAATGCATAACATGATTAAAGGTACTAGTAGTATCACAGTCAAAATTTTCTTCTTTGTGTTTTTGAACAGAGCAAAAAGTAGGATTGTCAATATGATAAAAGTCCAATTGATTATCGAAATGCTATAAAGTCCTTTTAATCTATAACCATTAAAATTAAAAATCATAACAGTCAAAAACAGAATTGTTGTAGCGATTAATATCCGGCTGAGTATTTTCTCAACTTTCGGAAAGGTTCTCTTGGTTAGAATTGGAATACAATTCAGTCCAATTAGAAGTCCTATGAATATTATTACAAATGTCATCTTTTATGTGTGGTAACGGTCTTGTATATGAAAAGTAGCGGATTTTACGCACTAACTTTTCGGATTATAACTGACCTCTAATTTATTCATTTTGTTTCGTTTAAGCGATTGAACCGCTATTTTTTATATACGTTGTTGTAGCCAGTACTTTTATAGGTTTAATGTTCCAATATAATAGTCAAATGTATTTTGGTATTCCCAATCTAGAAAGTCAACACTATAATTAATATTTGATGAGTAAATATGTATTTTATTCGTAATACATTCGAATGTTATATTTTTTGCTGAATTCTGTCTTATTTTATTATGGTTTGGGTAAGATGCGTAATCTGAGTCATTCGCATTTGCTTCTCCCATAACAATAATGTCTGGGTCCATTTGGTCAATCCATTCTTGCGGTATTTTTCCACTTTTTCTTCCGTGATGTGGTGCAAATAATATGTTCGTTTTAGGAAGTGTAATCTCATCTTTAATATTTTCCATAAAGTCAGTTTCTAAATCTCCCATCCAAATTGCTGTTACACCGTCTTCAAGACTATATTTTATTATACAAGAAATGTTATTTGGCGTTTGACCGTTTTTAGCATTTTCCAAAGCCGTTTTAAAGTGCTCATTTGAGCGAATAGGCCAAAGAATTGATAAACCTGAACTACCACGTGTTTCATCACCAATATTCATCCATTTTCGTGAAGAACCTTTTTCTATATAAAATGCCTTATCCGAATTATGTAATTTCTTGTAACGTTTGAAGCCATCAGTTTCTATTGACTTTGTGGTCTCGTTCTTAACTACATAGAAGTTGTCTATTCCAATTTCATCATCGAAGTAGTCAAGTTTTTGAATATGGTCTTCGTCAGGATGAGTAGAAATAAATCTAAATATTCCTTTTCCTTTTTTCTCTTCTTTTATTTCATCTACGATATCTTTCTTATTGTCCTCGGATAAACAGCAATCTATACTCGTAAAATTATCAGAGTTATGTTTAATGTAAAACATATCTCCATTCCCTACACTTAATGATTTAATTATACTCATAAATCTATTTTTTCTTATTTCTTGAAGCAACTCTCTTTATAACAAATCCTGTCTGTTTACGATAAGAAAAAACAAAGATGATTATGAGTGCTACAACTAGTAATATGTATGATGTTTTTTCAGAAATTTTAATCCAAATTGCGACTTGTTCATAAAGAACGGAAAGAAGTAAAGTACAAAAAAGTGAAATCAGAGTTCGGTACATATTATTTACTTCCGAGAACAATTCAATTTTATTGTCTTTGTCACAGGCATTAATGTAGTCTGTGTAATCCGAGAATTTGATAAATTTCAGTCTCTTGCTTTGAAGAATTTTCCCGATTATCAATGAGCCAAATCTGCTTATTACTAAACCGATGAAATAGTACAATACTGCACCTAGAAAATTGTTCTCTTGTCCCAAATCATAATTTGTGATTTCTCGAAGGAATATAACATATAAAACTCCTGGAAATAAGTAGTTGAAAATGTTATAAGACGATATTTTATCTATTATTTCTTTCATTCTGCGTATTGGCTACAACGGTTTGGCTATGCGTAGTGCGGGATTAAAGAGCACTTCACTATCCGCTTACCGATATGTTTGTAAATATTCATATACTTTCAATTTAGCACTAAAACCCGCATTACGTATAGCCGTTGTGCCTGTTGCACAACTTTTCAAATATACCCGTTAGTAACTAGCCAATCAAAGTTTACCAACAAAAAGTTAAGCTTATTAACTTGTAGCAATGCAAGGCAAA
>JAUIJA010000047.1 GCA_030431055.1 Bacteroidia bacterium
TAGAAGTAGAGTTTGAAGAACATAGAAAAACAGCCTTGGAACGCGAACAAAAAGTAAGGCGCCAGCTTCAAGACGAATTGAACAAACAAAAAGGAATTTAAACACACTTTTACAACTTAAACATATTTAAAATCTGTAAGTTCTCATTTACAGATTTTTTTTATTCCATATGTGTTTTTAGATACATTTCAACAAATTTATTTAATTGCCATCCAAACCCATCTAAGGTTTGTGATATTGATAAGTTTACAAAACTTCAAATCCAAAGCTAAAATTTCCTAAAACATTTAAAGTATATTTGCTGTCCTAAAGTTTTGTCATGCGTATCGATATTATAACTGTTTTACCAGAATTACTTAAAAGTC
This sequence comes from Bacteroidia bacterium, assembly GCA_030431055.1. Taxonomy (GTDB): domain Bacteria; phylum Bacteroidota; class Bacteroidia; order Flavobacteriales; family Flavobacteriaceae; genus Flavobacterium. Next base: position 366 of record JAUIJA010000047.1, read on the forward strand.
CGTTTGAAGCATCCATCCTTAAAAGAGCCATTGAAGCTGGATTGGTGGAAGTATATTTTCATAATTTACGGGATTACACAACCGATAATTACAAGACTGTGGACGATTACCAATTTGGTGGTGGCGCAGGTATGGTGATGATGGTAGAACCTATAGATAAATGCATAACCAAACTAAAATCTGAACGCCAATACGAAGAAGTGATCTATATGACACCAGATGGGGAAACCTTAACCCAAGGCATTGCCAATCAGTTATCCTTAAAAGAAAATATTATTATTTTGTGTGGTCATTATAAAGGTGTGGACCAACGAGTGCGCGATCATTTTATCACTAAGGAAATATCCATTGGAGATTACGTATTGTCTGGTGGAGAACTTGGAGCAGCTGTGTTGTGTGATGCCGTAATCAGGCTTATTCCTGGTGTTTTGGGCAATGAAACCTCTGCCCTAACCGATTCTTTTCAGGACAATTTGCTGGCACCTCCCATTTATACTCGTCCAAGAAACTATAAAGGTTGGCGAGTTCCGGAAGTCTTATTTAGTGGCAATTTTCCTGAAATTGAAAAATGGCGGGAAGAAAAAGCTTATGAGCACACCAAAAAAAGACGTCCCGATTTACTTAAAGATTAAACTTAAAAACTATAACAAGGAATGAGAGGTTTGCGAATTAGGGATTGGGATTCTTACAAATTTGATTTTATGTGCTATCCAAAGCTGAAAAATTATCTAAAAAAACTTTTACCCCATAACTTAAAACTCAAAACTTTTTAACTATATTTGCAGCCAATTTCGGGTTAACCTCTGGCGAAAATCGTGAATGTTGTTTCGAATTAATTATAATTAAATTTAAAGATATGGAATCTTTAGTAAAATTTGTACAAGACGAGTTTGTAACAAAAAAAGATTTTCCAGAGTTCAAAGCTGGAGACACAATTACAGTTTACTATGAAATTAGAGAAGGAGACAAAGTTCGTACTCAGTTCTTTAGAGGAGTAGTAATCCAAAAAAGAGGTTCTGGAGCTTCTGAGACATTTACCATTAGAAAAATGTCTGGAACAATAGGTGTAGAACGTATCATACCTATCAACATGCCAGCCTTACAAAAAATTGAAGTGAACAAAAAAGGTAAAGTTCGTAGAGCTCGTATCTATTACTTCAGAGGTCTTACTGGTAAAAAAGCAAGAATCAAAGAAAGCATGAAACGTTAATAAACGTTTAATAACCTTGAAAAGCCCTGTAAACACAGGGCTTTTTTTATTAACTTTTGTTAATAACTTTGGTTCATAAGTGATTGATATCTAATGTCTTAAATAATTTGTTTTTTTAAACACTTGCCCTATTTTAGCTAAAGAATTTATAAACAACGTTTTTGTTGGTTTCATGAAAATGAATTAGTTATAGACTCTTAAAAAGAAACGTTCTTTATTATAATTGTTTTTTGAAGTTTCAAGGTGACATGTGTATGCGTGTTCAACAAAGAAATCATGATGCTTTTTTCAAGTGTTGTTTGTTCAGTCAGTCAATATTTAAAAAAGTTGAAAGTATTCACAATAATATTTGCGAAAGCCCATGTTATTAAGAATGCAATGATGGACAAGTTGTAACTTGTGAAAACGATCTACAACTAGAAAATCATCAAGAAAAACAATTAAACGGAAACATTTCGGCAACACATCAATACATTTTGACAGTTGTATTAAACGAATGTTTCTATTGAAATAGTGATACTTGAACCGAAAAGTATAGATGAAAAATTTGTACTATTCAGTAGCAATACAGGATTAGGTCACGTAAACTGTTTCAAAGAAAGCCATGTCAAAAATAGATTTAGGTCTATTGTGATATGGCTTTTGTTTTTATACAATCTTTCTATCTTTACTACTTAAAGAACCTATTCCGTACATGAACTTACCATTAATTACAGATCAAGATTATACTAAAGTAGATTATACAAAAACCGAATTGCCAAAAGCAGAATATGACAATTGCACCTTTGTGGATTGCAATTTTTCTGAAACCCAACTTTCAAACAACATGTTTATAGATTGCGAGTTTGTAAACTGCAATTTGAGCAACGTTAA
>JAUIJA010000016.1 GCA_030431055.1 Bacteroidia bacterium
TGATAATTCTTTTTTCCTTGCATTCCTAAAAATAAGAACTTTCAGGCAATTCTTGAAATTTTAAACTATATTTGAATAGTTGTGCAACAGGCACACCGTGTATAGCTCATTGCGGCTGAATTCCTAATCGGAATTCATTGCAATTTGCTATCTTTCGGTTACGGCGGAAAATCCTCGCGGATTTCCCGCAACGAGCCATACACAAAACCGTTGGCATGCATTAGAAAAATGAATATCCCTAAATCCATTCTATACACAATATTTTACATAATTTTTACTATCAGTATAGCTCTATGGGTTTTTTTAATTCCTTTCGAAAAATATGCTAGTCTAATTAAGAATGGTCATTTTTTTAATTCTATTCTTACATTAGTTTGCGTTGCATTTTTTTTAAAAAATAGAGAAGGAACGGATTTTCTAAAAATTCAAAGAACAAAGCTTAAGTTTTATTTAATCGCAATTGGCATCGGAATTTTATTCCCACCAATCCGTGCGGTATTAAGGTTCATATATTATCAGGAAAATTTAAATGGTATTTTGACATATGAATTTGATATTTCAAGAATAAACTCACTTGCAATTATTGCTTCGATTCTAATTGTTCCAATCATTGAAGAGTTTTTTTTTAGAAAGTTTATTCAAGGAAATCTGATTCAAAATTACAACGCCTTTGTTTCGATATTAATTACATCTTTACTTTTTGCTTTTATTCATTTTCCATTTCTTTCGTTCTTCTCAAAATATATTGAGCTTTCAATGTATCAAGCATTTTCGACATTTTTTGGTGGAATAATAATGGGGTTGTTGTTTTACAAATCAAAATCAATTGGTCCTTCAATTGTTTTGCATATGATATGGAATATGATGGCTTATTCAATAATAAATTAACGACATGCCAACAACGGTAACCGTTGCACAACCCCATGATTTTATAAAAACATGACACAAAAACGCCCATTTTAAGGGCGTTTGTTATTTTTTACTAGCTGTTACAATGTAAATTGAAGTTGATGATATGGGCTTAAAATGACGTTTATAACAGCCTTAAAACGGTAAAAAACGAAGCGTAGACTTGCCGCCCCACTTTTTGTGCGTTTTTGGGTGAATTTCAAGTACTTTTTTAAGTTATAAGCAATGGCCGAGAGATGCATGCATTTATTGGCCTGTTTAATACCTAGGGTATTCACTTTTCTTAAGCCCATAAACTGGGTAAGGGTTCCAAATACAGGTTCTACCGTACTTTGGCGCTTGGCTTTCATATAACGCCCCTGTGGGCTGTTGACCCTGGCAATGTTACGCTCGTACTCGGCACGGTAATAGGTTACGGTAAACTTCTTTTCCTGTGCGCTTTTACCTAAACATGCGCTGCGTATCGGGCAGTCGATACAAACCTTCTTCGAGGCCCGGTATTCCTTCTTTTTGGTTTGGTTCTTGGTTTCGTAAAAGACTTTTTTAAACGGAATGATCCTGCCTTGGGGACACACATAATGATCTTCTGTTTCATGATAGCTAAAGCCATCTGGACAGCCTTTGTAAGTGCCATGCGGTGGAATAAAGCTTTTTAAGTTCCTACTTTCCAAAAAGGCGTAATTCCCACCACTGCTATAGCCGGTATCGGCCACACAGTTTTCCCAAATTAAACCAGCACGACGTAAACGCCGCTGCACACGAACCACAATATCTTCCAATTGCTGATTGTCCTTCCCATCGGCGTGGTAGGCTTTGATGTCGCTGATCACATGGTTTGCGGTATCTACCGTAAGCTGGCTCTGGTAATTGAGCTTTCGGGCCTTACCGGGTTTTACACTGATGCGCGCATCGGGATCGGTGGGGCTGTAATGTCCCGATAGCTATCGGGATTGTTACTGGTATAGCGACTTCCTTTGTTCCCAGCTCCAGGACGCTGGTCTTGGTCCTTCGCCCATTTACTGTTCCTGCTTTTTATGGCCTGCAATTCCTTGGCAGTGGCCGATAAGGTTTGTTGGTCTTTATCGGCCTTATTGCTTTTGGCCTGACGCAGTGGCCTGTCTTTATCCCGCTTACTGATATGGCGAACTTCACGAAGGTGCGACTCTAAATCGGCTTCGGGAACTTTCAGTTCCAAACTGTCCATGGAGGCATTGGCCTTTACCGGGGCACTGTCGATAGCCTGGGTATGGCCACTGACCATACCTGCCGAGACGCACAGTTCAAAAACCCTGGTAAATACGCCTTCGAAAACAGATTCCGGGAGCAGCCCCCGGGTACGGCTGATGGTGGAGTGCCAGGGCAACTCTTCATCAATATCGTAACCAAGAAAATACAGAATGTCCAAACGCATACTACTGTGTTCTATAAGCTTACGGTCGCTGGTGATATTTTCCAGATACCCTACCAGGCACAGTTTAAAGAACACCACGGGATCTATGCTCTTTTGGCCACTGCTCCCGTAATACCCTTTAGTCTCTTGATATAGAAAATCCAAATGTAAAACATCTTTTAAACGACGGTAGAAATTGTGTTCCGGTACCCGAACACTTAACTGAAAATTGTTGAATAATTTCTCTTGATAATTCTTTTTTCCTTGCATTCCTAAAAATAAGAACTTTCAGGCAATTCTTGAAATTTTAAACTATATTTGAATAGTTGTGCAACAGGCACAACGGCTATAATTCATTGCTGCTGAATTCCTAATCGGAATTCAACGCAAGTTTGCTATCTTTGGTCTATGGCGGAAAATCTTCACGGATTTTCACGCAACGAAACCATAGCCAAAACCGTTGGGCAACATACTGAAAAAGCCCACCGCACAAACAGCACATTTGGTTTTTGCCGACACAAAAGCCAACGCTGAAAAAACCAAAAGAGCTGTTTTTTGCCAACGCTCAAAAAACTGAAATGAAAGAATGCTAAATAAGATTATAATTATAAATTCTGAACTGTACGCAAAAGCAAGTATTCATATTGGAGAAAGTTCAAGTATTCAAATTACGGCTGAAAACAATGTCGGTAAAAGCTCTTTCATCAATGCTTTAAATTTCCTTTATATAACAGACAAAGACCAAATGAGATTTGAGGACGATAGAAAACTCTCTGACTCAATGAAACATTACTTTGATGGAACAAGCTTACACAGCTTTATAATTTTTGAAATTATTAAAAATGGCTACTACTCTATTCTTGTAAAGGCAACACCAGAAAATACAATTGAATATTATAAAATTACAGGAGAATATGACGAATCGTGTTTTGTAGAAACACAAAACAATAAATTTAAAGCAAGAAAATGGAGTGATGTTCTTCAAAAGCTAACATTAAATAACCCCACTGATGTTCCTGTAAAACTTACAAATGAGGAATTATATAATTTGGTTTATAATTCAGACAAAAATAAAAACTCGGTAGTTTGGCTCAAAAAATCCGTCAAACGAAACGGAAGAAAATCCTTCTCAAACAGTTTTACTGACATATATAGACATTTAATTAGGACAAGTGACATTAACGAAAAATCTTTTAAAAATGCTCTTTTGGTTGCGGATGGACAGCAACACTTTCCATTGAATGTGCTTTCAAGTACAAGTTTCGAGAAAATTGATGAGTTTGAAAAAAAGAAAACACATCTTCAACGTCTTATCTCAATAAAACCAGATTTTGAAAAACTAAAATTGCTTAATGACGATTTTATCAGCCACGAATCAATTTTAGGAAAATTAAAAAATACTTTCCTTAAGAAATTCGATAAAGTTGAACACCAATTATCCAATAAAATAGATGAAAATAGTGAGCTTTCTATTTTGATTAAAAATCTACAAACTAAAATCAATACAACTCTAAAAAAAGAAAGAGATGACTTAATTAGCCTTAAAACAACTAGAAAAAATAGTTTAGTAGCTCTTCAAAATAAAAACAAAAAACTGTACACAGAATTAGAAGAACTTAAAGATTATGAACCTAATACTGAAAACTTGCTCTTTCAAGGTTTAAAAAACAATCTAGTTGAAGAAGAAAAAAGGCTCACAGAATTGGTTTCTAAATTAAGTCAATTAGAAAGAAGTCAGTTTACCGAAAAAGAGATATTATTTTCAATCGAAAATTTAAAAGATGCTATAACTAAAAAGCAAAATGCCATTAAACGATTTGATAATTTACTTTATCAAAATATCTCAAAAGATGAAACGACAATTAAAAAGGTCTATAGTTTATTAAATCGAGATGTTGCAGAACTTGATAAATCTAAAATCAAGAAGGAGATTTCAAAATCTGATTTCCCACTACAATTTTTTGATGGATTAATTGATGTTTCAGATATTAACATTGAATCAGAACTTCCTACTATTAAAAATCTTCAGGAAGAACTTTTATCAAAACAAAAAGAACTAAAAGAAAAAAACTCTCAATTACAGATAATCCAAAATAGAAGGAGTGTTGAAAAAGAAATACAGGAATTAAAATCAACAATCAAGACTAATTCTGAATTCATTCAAAGAATTGAAAAGAAACCTGAACATCAAACTAAATTTAAAGATAATCAAAAAGCCATAGAACAATTTGAAAAGGAACTGAACGATATTGACAAGAAAATTGAGGATAAAGATTTAGAAATTGATAAAGCTAAAGCCGATTTATCGCAAAAACTTGAAGAAAGAAATAAGTATAGAGAAGATTTAATAAGTTTTAAGAAACAATACAAAGATATTTTAGAGACGTATGACATCTATGAAATTGAAGAGATTTTAGATATATCTTTTGAGAATATTCACGAAGAATTTCAATCAAAGTATAAAAAATTCCTTCGTATAAAAGATAATAGAAACACGCTTAAAAATGAATTAAACAACATTTTAAACTTGGATATTCAAGATATTAAAATGTTCATTCGTGAGATTGACGAAGAAATTACAAACATTCCTAATACTCAAAAAGTAATAAATGGTTTACTAGATACTCTCTCTCACGAGATAGGAAGTCCTACGCACTCTTTTTTAACACAGTTCAATGATTTTAAAACTTTTGTATCGAGAAGTTATAACCAAAAGTTAGCAGAATATCCTATTTCAAATATTCAAAGTGTTAAAGTAAAGATTGATGACAATACAGATTTAATTTCTGATTTAGACAAAATCTCAAAATTAAAGTTTTCGGATGGTTTAGACTTTGATAATTCCTACGCAGAATCAAGAGAAGCTTTAGAAAGACAATTATCAAATAATAATGGAAAGGCTATTAATATTGTCGATTTATTTAAAATCAATGTAGAAATAACAAAGGTTACAGGAAAAACAGAAACTATTGACCTTTCAAAGCAAGTTCAATCGAGAGGAACTAATATTGTTCTTAAACTATATCTATTTCTCAACATTCTTAAAGAATTGGTTCATAATAATTCTGAAAATCGAGTTATAATATATGTGGATGAACTTGACGCAATAGGTCAAAAAAATGTAAAGCACTTAATTCAATTCTGTAAAGTAAATCACTTCGTACCAATTTTTGCAGCACCAAGAAAAGTTGAAGGAATCGAAAAATATTATTTAATCAAAGAACCTCAAAAAGATTCCAAAAACCAAAGAAGAAAAATTTCATTTGGAGAACTACAATCATTCCCAGTTATTTACAGAGATGCAGAATAAAACTTTTTTTAACTTTCTAATTAAAATGCTTGACGAGGAAAAAATAAATTCCTCTTCAATAAGTGCATCAGTTAAAAAAAGTGGAGACTTTAAAACCTTACTTAATGGTAAATTCATTAAGTATTCACAAGCTATTTCAGGTGGCGGAAGTTACCTCTTGAAAGATAGAGAAAATTTAGAACGTTATTTCAAAAGCAAGTTTCCTAAAGAACTTCGAGATAGTTACTCTGCAATTGGCAATATTGGAACTTTTAGAAATACTAAAGCAAGTAAAAGAACTAGTCAAAATGTAATATTAGCAAGAGGATTTAAAAATGTACTCATAAATTCAAAAGTTGTAGAATTAGAGAAATTCACAAATCAGTTTGGAACTTTTTCAGCACAAGTTAATGAGTTAGAAACTGACAGCATCTGCATTGTTGAGAATCTCGATTCATTTTTATTGGCAGAAAAAGTAATCAGAAAAGATTTTGTTTTTATTCATACTTATGGAGGTTTAGGAAAATCAGTTTTAAATAAATTCAAAACCAAAAACATATTGATTTTTCCTGATTATGATTTTAAAGGTTTACAAAATTACTTAATGGTTAAAAAAGTATTTCCTAATGCAAAGCTGTTCATTCCTTCAAACTATGAAGAACTATTTAAAATGTACTCTAGAACTATTAGAACTAAACAAGGAAGAGAACAAAACCCAACTAAAGAAGTAAAAGAATCTGTGGATGAAAATGTTATAAAAATTAGAACAGATATTTATAAAACTAAACGCTTTCTAGAGCAACAAGCACTATTCGTAAAATTTCAAAATGATTAAATTATCAGGAAAATATATACTTAAGTTTTTGCAAAATCATTACGAATTTGTACAAGATGCATTTAATTATAGCAAACCTGACTTTATTATCGATATTGATATTTTAGAAAAGTTAATTGAAGAATACAACATAAGTAATGAGCCAAAAATATCTTTATCTAAACTAATAGATGTCAAGTTTTGCAGACAGTTACCAACTAAAGATTTTAAAATAAACAGAAGTTACGCTGATTTCTTGCAGTTTCTTTTTGATGACTTTACGCTAGATTTACCACAAACTTTAAAAGAAAGGTATAAAACCATTTTTGAATTATTTTCGGCTTTAAAAACAGAGACTAAAACTAGCAAGACAACTATTTTAATCCAAAACATTATAAACGTAATTGATGTTTTCTTAAACGATATTCATAGACAAACTCAAAGACTTTTAAATGATACAGAATCTTTAAAAGTTAATGCAGATGAATATTCAGATTTATCAAAACGCTTAGAAAAAGCAGTTTTTTGGATTGACGAGTATATTGAGCCGTTAAATAAAATTCTAGAGAAAGGGCATCCAGAATCCTTTTATTCTGCTTTAGTTGAAATTCAAAAATACACAAGTGAAAAACAGTACATAGCAAACAGTTTTAAACTTAAAAGAGAATATAAAAAACTATATGGTTCTGTTGTTTACGCTCGTGCGGAATTAGACCAGAACTTACAAAAACTAACAAGAGAATTAAGACCATTGTTAGATAGAATCAAAAGTGATTCAATTATTTTAAGTGGCTTTTATCATTTTGTAGAAAATGTAGATTACCCTGAAAACTACGTTGTTCCTATTCCTAGTCCAATTAAAAAGACTAAAGGAAGTGCCCTTTTCAAAGAATTTCATAGCGAAGCAGAATTTTTTGTTGACCAATTTAATTACAAAACTTCTGATGTATATTATGAAGAACAAATTGAAGAGATAGAATGGCTTCCTGATTCTACATATTTTAAAGAACAACTATTAAATGAAAATAAAGTTGATGATTTTTATTTATGGTGCTTTAATGCTTTAAAAAAACACACTGATGAAATCACATTATCAAAATTTTTCTCTTTAACTAATCTTTTGTTAGAAGATGATTTAGTGGCAGAATACAAAACTGACGAGAGAAAAATAATTGATTTAAAAGATGCGTCAATTAAAATACCTAAAGTGAAAGTATATGAGAGAATACCCAAGTGAGCATAATAAAATAGTAAGTGAATTATTAGATGGTAAGTTCATTATTTCACCAAGTCCTTTGTTTTATAAAATTCAAGAACTAGAAGATGACTATTCTGAATTTTTTATGAAATCTTTTAACTATATCCTGAACATCGAAGCGGAATTTGCCTATTTATCTTCCGATGAAGTGAACGAAAAAAGAACTAGAGATTTTACGTTGTTTTTAGCAATTCTGTCAAGAGAACTTGATTATTCAGGAAAAAACTTTAGAGATAAAATTGAATTAGGTTCATTTGACATAAACGAAACAGAGGAATTATTAAGACAATCAACTAAATGGGAAATATTGGAAAAAACTACTGTTTCCGAATTTGAAAAGTTTTTAAAAACTTGGCGTGGCAAAAATTTAATTGTTTTGGATGGCAACAAATTTAAGTTTACCAAAGCTGTAAAACTATTTTTCACTTTTGCTATGGAAATCGAAGAGAAATTAAAAGAAAAAACAAATGAGGAAAATGTCAACGCTTAAAGCCATACACATTTGCAATTCGCACCAGCCGTAACTCAAGCCAAAAATTGCAAAAGAGTATGTCTTTGCCAACGCTGACAGACGGACGAAAAGAAAGTACGATTGCCCAACAATGTATAAGCATAATGCGGGCTGAAATGCTGAATTGAAACGAATTGAATATTAACAAACATAAGGTTAAATCGAAAGTGAAGTGCTTCTAATCCCGCACTACACTTATACTTGAACGTTGCCCATAATTATGACGAACATTCAGGAACAAAAGATATTTAGAGATAAAGACCAAAATATTCAGAATTGGTCGAAAAATACTCTTGTGAAATGTCCTGCTTGCTCAAAACGAGCGATTGTTAAAAATGATAAGGGAATTTTCCAATGGTACGCTAACAAAAACTCTGAACTAAACTGTGCGAATTGCGGATTGACTGCAAGACAAAATGAATTAGTTCACTACCGACTTGAATTGAGGAAAAATTGCTCAAACTGCGGAAAAAGAATTGAAAAAACAATTCCAAATCTAAAAGAACCAAAAGAATCAATTACAGTAAAGTGTGAAAATTGTGGCGACACAGAAACGCACCAACCTCGAAATATTTCACAACAGATGGTTTTCGACAATCAAAACGGCGCGAAAGACCAGATTTTTGGAGTTTCACTTTGGCTACAAGAAGAATTTAAAGGGAATACATTGTGGGCATTAAATTATGACCACTTGGAATACTTGAAAAACTACATTTCGGCGGATTTGAGAGAACGGAACGGAATGTCAATGTCAGCAAAATTACCTCAATTTATAAAGGACAAAAAGAACCGAACAAAACTTTTGAAACTGATTGATAAAATGTGGGTGGAAAAATAACTATGGGCAACGGCTATAGTCCATTGCTTCTGACTTTCCTTTCGGAAAGTCCTCGCAAATTTGCTATCTTCGGTTTACGGCGGAAAATCCTCGCGGATTTTCACGCAACGAAACCATAGCCAAACACGTTGGCAACAAGCTGAAAAATGAACCGAATAATTATAATATTACTCCTTTTTAGTCAAATTTCGTTTGGTCAAACAGTGAACAGAATTGAATGGAACTTTCCAAGAAATGAAGAACTGAAAACAAAAAATTTAGTAACTGAATACAATCAATTTGACTTTTCAAAAATTTGGACACTTACAGAAAATAATAATGTTCTTGGAATAATTGGAGATGACCATCAAAGACTAAAAATCAAGTTGATTTCTATAAAGAAAAATCCTAACAATCCTAATGAATATTTTGTAACTGGAAAATCTTGTGTGAAAGAAACAATTTGTGACTTTTCTGGAACCATAAATCTGACCGAAATAAAAGAACTTAATGAACTACATTTCGGAGTTGACGATGAATATGCCGACAAAGGAATTAAATCACAAGGGATTTTAATTGCAGATTACGAATTCAAAGAAAGCTCGGAACAAAAACATAGCGGAATTTTTAAAGGAAAATTACATTCTAAATGGTATCTGAATTCCGAAAACAAAATCGAATACGACAAAATTGAGTTCATATCGGACGGATATTTGAATAACGCATTTGTTGGAATTTGGAAAAGCTATTCAACTGGAAAAGAAAAAATATGCAATTGGGCAGATTATAGAATTCCAGTTACAAATAGAGATTTTGACATTGGAGCAGGTGAATTTTCGCCAAGTGAAAAATATTATGATAAAGGTTGGGAAAATTACCAAAAGGCTTGGCTTTACGGAGATGAAATAGCGAAAACAGAAGAATTAAACAAATGGTGAAAATAAAAAGCCAGTTGCCAACAATGTATAACCGCAATTGCTTCGGATTTTCCTATGCGGAAAATCCTCGCGGATGCCAAATGTTCGTGATTTTTAACTAACTTAGTGTAAAATACAACGCAACTGACGGTTATACGAGCCCGTTGTACGCAATGATGAAAAACCTACTTATAATATTCATTTTTACTCTTACAATTATAGCTTGTAAAGAAAATTCGACTGAATTAAAGCAGAACTTAACGATTGAATATTATCCAAACAATCCAAAAGTAATTTTCAAAAAAACAGTTCATTTATCGGACTTTGATAGTGTTTACTATTTCTACGACAATGGAATTTTATTTAAAAAAGGGAAACAATACAAGGAAAACCAAAAATTCGGAAATTGGGAATTGTATGACCGAGATTCTGACTTACGAGAAATCCGAGAGTGGTTTACAATAAACGGAAAGTCAAGAGCTAATCGAGCTTGGAATCTCAATAAAGAAGGAGATACAATAGCTTGGAGATATCAAGATTCTATTTACAAACAAACTGAATTTATAAATGATACAATTCCTTTTAGAAATACCATTTATGACATAGTTTTCTTCAATAAAGACACAATAAAATTAAATGAACCAATTAAAGGTTTCGTAGAAATACGTTCATCAGTTATTAGAGACCAACCATCAAACATAAGAGCATATATTGCAAAAGACAGCGCAAATTACAATTATGATTTCTCAAATGAGAAAGAAGTAAAACTTGCTAAATTTAATGACTTAACTATTGACAGTATAAATCAAAAATGGGCTGGAGAAGGAACTGACTTCTCTAAACTTATTTTCATCGGTTTATATTTTGACTCTGTTGGAGAAAAAAACTTAAGAGGTTATTACCAACAGTATTCTTTCGGTCCTTTTGAAAAGGACGAAAAAGGACATAAAATTGATAGCATAATTGGACATAAAATTTATTTTGAAAAGAAAGTTTACGTTAAAGATAGTATTGAATAAATCACTGCGTACAACAATGTATAACCGCAATTACGGCGGATTCGACTACGTCCGAATCCACTCGGAATTGCTAACGTCTGTGCTTAAACCGAAAATTAACTCATATAAACCCGTAACTGACGGTTATACTAGACCGTTAACTGCAAGCTGAAAAACAGAATTTATGAAAACAATCGGAACATTATTTTTAATGCTGATTTCCTTAAATATATTTGGACAAAATCTATCTGAATGCGGAATTGACAATAATCCGAAACTCACTCAAGCGGAATCTGAATATCTGAACGTATATTTGACTGAAAAAAGAAACGGATTTGACTTTAATGACAAAAAGGTGATTTTCGTAACTGGAAATAGTGGCAACCGAATTGGAACTAAAAAGGAATACTTTGACTACATAAAAAAGTGGAATGAGAAAGACTCTAAAGTAGCGACTGGAATTGATACTCTTACTAATGACCAAAAATTGGAATCTAACGGATACGATGTTATTGTGACTTACTGGGTTAAGGTTTTGACTGAAAAACGGAAAAAGAAAATATTAACTGAAATAAAAGCCAGCAGGTAACAATGGTAACCGTTGCACAACCCCATGATTTTATAAAAACATGACACAAAAACGCCCATTTTAAGGGCGTTTGTTATTTTTTACTAGCTGTTACAATGTAAATTGAAGTTGATGATATGGGCTTAAAATGACGTTTATAACAGCCTTAAAACGGTAAAAAACGAAGCGTAGACTTGCCGCCCCACTTTTTGTGCGTTTTTGGGTGAATTTCAAGTACTTTTTTAAGTTATAAGCAATGGCCGAGAGATGCATGCATTTATTGGCCTGTTTAATACCTAGGGTATTCACTTTTCTTAAGCCCATAAACTGGGTAAGGGTTCCAAATACAGGTTCTACCGTACTTTGGCGCTTGGCTTTCATATAACGCCCCTGTGGGCTGTTGACCCTGGCAATGTTACGCTCGTACTCGGCACGGTAATAGGTTACGGTAAACTTCTTTTCCTGTGCGCTTTTACCTAAACATGCGCTGCGTATCGGGCAGTCGATACAAACCTTCTTCGAGGCCCGGTATTCCTTCTTTTTGGTTTGGTTCTTGGTTTCGTAAAAGACTTTTTTAAACGGAATGATCCTGCCTTGGGGACACACATAATGATCTTCTGTTTCATGATAGCTAAAGCCATCTGGACAGCCTTTGTAAGTGCCATGCGGTGGAATAAAGCTTTTTAAGTTCCTACTTTCCAAAAAGGCGTAATTCCCACCACTGCTATAGCCGGTATCGGCCACACAGTTTTCCCAAATTAAACCAGCACGACGTAAACGCCGCTGCACACGAACCACAATATCTTCCAATTGCTGATTGTCCTTCCCATCGGCGTGGTAGGCTTTGATGTCGCTGATCACATGGTTTGCGGTATCTACCGTAAGCTGGCTCTGGTAATTGAGCTTTCGGGCCTTACCGGGTTTTACACTGATGCGCGCATCGGGATCGGTGGGGCTGTAATGTCCCGATAGCTATCGGGATTGTTACTGGTATAGCGACTTCCTTTGTTCCCAGCTCCAGGACGCTGGTCTTGGTCCTTCGCCCATTTACTGTTCCTGCTTTTTATGGCCTGCAATTCCTTGGCAGTGGCCGATAAGGTTTGTTGGTCTTTATCGGCCTTATTGCTTTTGGCCTGACGCAGTGGCCTGTCTTTATCCCGCTTACTGATATGGCGAACTTCACGAAGGTGCGACTCTAAATCGGCTTCGGGAACTTTCAGTTCCAAACTGTCCATGGAGGCATTGGCCTTTACCGGGGCACTGTCGATAGCCTGGGTATGGCCACTGACCATACCTGCCGAGACGCACAGTTCAAAAACCCTGGTAAATACGCCTTCGAAAACAGATTCCGGGAGCAGCCCCCGGGTACGGCTGATGGTGGAGTGCCAGGGCAACTCTTCATCAATATCGTAACCAAGAAAATACAGAATGTCCAAACGCATACTACTGTGTTCTATAAGCTTACGGTCGCTGGTGATATTTTCCAGATACCCTACCAGGCACAGTTTAAAGAACACCACGGGATCTATGCTCTTTTGGCCACTGCTCCCGTAATACCCTTTAGTCTCTTGATATAGAAAATCCAAATGTAAAACATCTTTTAAACGACGGTAGAAATTGTGTTCCGGTACCCGAACACTTAACTGAAAATTGTTGAATAATTTCTCTTGATAATTCTTTTTTCCTTGCATTCCTAAAAATAAGAACTTTCAGGCAATTCTTGAAATTTTAAACTATATT
>JAUIJA010000009.1 GCA_030431055.1 Bacteroidia bacterium
GTGTAAATATATAATTACCTGAATTGTTCGCATCAAAGGCTGGACTCCATGAACCAGTAAAGCCTTCTAATGAAGTCGCTGGTAATGGATTTGAACCACCTGCACATTGCGCTGGGATAGCATTAAATGTCGCTTGTACGTTTGGTGTTATCGTTACTGCTACTGCATTTGATGGTAAAGCACATTCTTGACCAGCTACACTCGTATCTGGTGTAAATACATAACTTCCACTATTGTTCGCATCAAACGCCGGACTCCATGAACCTGTAAACCCTTCTAATGAATTTGCTGGCAATGGATCAGAACCGCCTGCACATTGTGCCGGTATTGCATTAAAAGTCGATTGCGTTGTTGGTGTTATCGTTACAGCTATAGGATTCGATGGCAAGGCACATTCTTGGCCTGCAACACTCGTATCTGGTGTAAACACATAATTACCTGAATTGTTCGCATCAAATGCTGGACTCCATGTTCCGCTCCAACCCTCTAACGATGTTGCTGGTAATGGATTTACGCCACCTGCACACTGTGTTGGAATAGCATTAAAGGTCGCTTGTACGTTTGGTGTTATCGTTACTGCTACTGCATTTGATGGTAAAGCACATTCTTGACCAGCTACACTTGTATCTGGTGTAAATATATAATTACCTGAATTATTCGCATCAAAAGCCGGACTCCATGTTCCACTCCAACCCTCTAACGATGTTGCTGGTAATGGATTTACGCCTCCTGCACATTGGGCTGGTATCGCATTAAAGGTCGCTTGTACGTTTGGTGTAATTGTTACTGCTACAGGATTTGATGGCAAAGCACATTCTTGACCTGCTACACTCGTATCTGGTGTAAATACGTAATTGCCTGAATTGTTCGCATCAAATGCTGGACTCCATGAACCTGTAAACCCTTCTAATGACGTAGCAGGTAATGGATTCGAACCACCTGCACATTGTGCCGGTATTGCATTAAAAGTCGATTGCGTTGTTGGTGTTATCGTTACAGCTATAGGATTCGATGGTAATGCACATTCTTGGCCTGCAACACTCGTATCTGGGGTAAACACATAATTACCTGAATTATTCGCATCAAACGCTGGACTCCAGCTTCCACTCCAACCTTCTAACGATGTCGCTGGTAATGGACTCGAACCACCTGCACATTGTGCTGGGATAGCATTAAAAGTCGCTTGCACATTTGGTGTGATTGTTACTGCTACTGTATTTGATGGCAAAGCACATTCCTGACCGGCTACACTCGTATCTGGTGTAAACACGTAATTACCTGAATTGTTCGCATCAAAGGCTGGACTCCAGCTTCCACTCCATCCTTCTAAGGATGTCGATGGTAATGGATTTACGCCTCCTGCACATTGAGTTAAAATAGCATTAAAAGTTGCTTGAGCTGCTGATGTTATCGTTACCGCTACAGGATTCGATGGTAAAGCACATTCTTGGCCTACAACACTCGCATCGGGCGTAAATACATAATTACCTGAATTGTTTGTATCAAACGCTGGACTCCATGAACCTGTAAAACCTTCTAATGAAGTAGCAGGTAATGGATTTGAACCACCTGCACATTGGGCTGGGATAGCATTAAATGTCGCTTGAACATTTGGTGTTATTGTTACAGCTACGGTATTCGATGGCAAAGCACACTCTTGGCCTGCAACACTCGTATCTGGTGTAAACACGTAATTACCTGAATTGTTCGCATCAAACGCTGGACTCCAACTTCCACTCCAACCCTCTAACGATGTAGCTGGTAATGGATTTGAACCACCTGCACATTGTGCTGGAATAGCATTAAAAGTAGCTTGGACTACAGGCGATATATTTATAGTTACATCATGCGTTAAATCTGTTGCACAACCAACTGTTGAAACTGTTGCTGTAAATGAGCCTGTTCCTGTTGGTGTTCCTGAAATAGTGTAAACTCCAGCATTATAAACTCCTGTTACACCTGCTGGTAATGAACCACTACTTATTACAGCATCTGTAGCATCTCCTCCTACATTAAATACAATATCTGTAATTGCATCCCCTAAACAAATTGTTTGATCATCTGTATCAGCTACGGAAGTAAGTGTTAAACTACACGGACTAGCACAGTCTACATCAACCTGCACAAATTGAAAAGCATCAAAACAACTAGGGTTTCCGGCATTTTCTACACGGATATAAACATCTACATCTGCTCCAGGACTAAAATTAGCCGGATCTGTTATATAATTTGTATTACCTGCAAAGGCATCTAATATGTTTAAATAAAAATAAATTACATAATCCGCAGGGCTCTCTGGAGCTACTAAGCCTGGTATCAATGCCGTTAAATCAAAAGGTTCACAGCCTACCAAAGGTGATGGTGGATTGACTACAGGTGGCGCATCAAATTGAATAACGATATCATCTGTAGCTACATCTGAACACCCAGGACGAATAACTTCTACAGACCATGTTCCTTCTTGAGTTGCTGTATATTGATTTGTTGTAGTAGTTCCTTGTAAAACACCTCCTAAATACCAAGAATACGAAGGTGTTCCAGCTTGTGTAGGCGCTTGATTAAAAGTAGCTGTCATTGTATAACTAGAAACAGTAGTACTACAAAACAACTGGTCAGGACCTAAGTCTATACCACAAACAATATCACAGTTTGTTGAACCTGCACCAACGTCTCCTTCATTAGTTTGATTTAACTCAATAAAGCCAGGATTATCAGAATAGTTAGTAACTAATAACATGTAGAATTGTCCTGAAACAGCTCCTGTTATTGTCATATTTTCAACAGGTGCAGCAGAATAACTACAATCTACAATATTATTTGTTGTAGCACCTGCACTATAGTCAAATAAATCTGTACAATTAGGTGCTGAACTAAATGGCCCCCATACAATAAAATCAACATCTTGATTGTCATAATTAGGAGCATTATTCCCTTGATTGATTGTAAACTCTAAATTACCTGATTGTCCTATTTGAAAGAAAAACCAAGCAGGATTAGGTGCTGAACCTAAACATCCAGGGCCACCAAAAGAAGCAACTCCAGTTGTATTTGGGAAAGGAGCAACACTACCTGAACAAATAGCTGAAGCACCTTCACAAGTGGGTGATTGTGCAAAAACTACAGTACTAAAAAACAATAAAAATATATATGCTAATTTTTTCATCATCATTTTTTTTTTAAATTTTAGAAGTATGAATAGTACTTCCAATCAGAAGTTTCCTTACAATCTGAATCCGAGATTATAACTCTGTATCTAAAACATTTTGCTTTTAACTCTAAATGCTTAATTTGTTTTTGTCCTTTTGTTTTAAAATCTTCATCTGAACTTTTTATAAAAAAAGAATCTGTAAACAAAGTAGCCTTATCTCCATTAAAACAGTCTAAAATAGGAACTATTTCAATAGTAACCTTATCATTGACTAAGTTCAAGGTTGTAAAATCCCAATTAAAAGTCACGAATGCCTCTTTAGGATTTCCAAGATTTTCATCAGCATCTTGTCCGATAAGCTCTAATTTAAAATCAAAATTACAATTATTTTGGTTGCTTTGAGAAAAACTCAATGAACTAAAAACTAATAACAGGAGTAGTAAATTTTTTTTCATTTCAATTTTATTTATAAAACATATTTATCTATGCAAGATACAAATTTAACAATAAAATAAGATTATGTAGTGGTTTTATTAATAATTAACAATTATAACCTCACTTGTTAATTTTCATTTTTAATAATTTTTATTGACAAAGTGATATTTAAAGTTTATTAATTATCTTTGCCACTTCAAAAATTGCAACAATAACACTATGAATCACAACGAGGATTTACACGAAGAAATAGGCAATAACCACATTGCAACCAGTGCCGAAACTCCTTTACGTTCGGATGCGTTTGATTTAACAGACGACCAAAAAGTTGAATCGATTAAAAAAGATGTAGAAAGCATTTTAAATACTTTAGGCTTAGATTTAACAGATGACAGCCTAAAAGGAACACCTAATCGTGTTGCAAAAATGTTTGTTAAAGAAATTTTTGGTGGTTTAAACCCTAACAAAAAGCCGAGCTCATCAACTTTTGACAATAAATATAAGTATGACGAAATGCTTGTAGAAAAAAACATTGTTGTGTATTCTACTTGTGAACATCACTTATTACCAATTGTTGGTCGCGCACACGTTGCTTACATTTCTAATGGAACTGTTGTAGGTCTTTCTAAAATGAATAGAATAGTAGATTATTATGCAAAAAGACCTCAGGTTCAGGAACGCTTAACGATTCAAATTGTTCAAGAATTACAACGTGTTTTAGGCACTGAAGACGTTGCTTGCGTAATGGATGCAAAACATTTATGTGTTAACTCTAGAGGAATTAAAGACATTGAAAGTAGTACTGTTACTGCTGAATTTGGCGGAAAATTTAAAGAAGAAAAAGTACGTAGAGAATTTTTAGATTACATAAAATTAGAAACTCAGTTTTAATTTAGGTTAAAGGCAACAGGTAAAAGGTTAAAGAAAAACCTATTATTCATAAAATTAGCCCTGATTGAAGCGTTATCCTTTTTTGTTCCCGACTTCGCTCGAACTGACAAAAAAGATGTAGCGGAAAGCAGGAAAAAGCTTCAAAAAATAAAAATGAAACTATATCAAAATCAGAAATTAAAAGTTTACAACACGTTAACTAAAGACAAACAAGACTTTACTCCTTTACATGAAGGAAAAATAGGAATGTATGTTTGTGGACCTACTGTTTACAGTAACGTTCACTTAGGTAATGTGCGAACTTTTATGAGTTTTGATATGATTTATCGCTACTTACAACATTTAGAATTTGATGTTCGTTATGTAAGAAATATTACTGATGCCGGACATTTAACAGATGATGGAAATGTAGAAAATGACCGTTTTGTTAAACAATCTAAATTGGAAAAATTAGAACCAATGGAAATTGTTCAAAAATACACGGTTGATTTCCACAAAGTATTAGATAATTTTAATTTTCTTCCACCAACGATTGAACCTACAGCAACAGGACATATTTTAGAGCAAATTGAATTAACTGAAAAATTAATTGAACTTGGTTTTGCATATGAAAGTCAAGGTTCGGTTTATTTTGATGTTCAAGCATATAATGCAAAAGGATTGAATTACGGCGAATTAAGCAACAGAAATATCGATGATATGATTGCTAATACGCGTGATTTAGATGGACAAAGCGAAAAAAGAAATCCACAAGATTTTGCATTGTGGAAAAACGCTTCTCCACAACATATAATGCGTTGGAATTCACCTTGGGGTGCTGGTTTCCCTGGTTGGCATTTAGAATGTACTGCTATGAGTACAAAGTACTTAGGTGAAACTTTCGATATTCACGGTGGTGGAATGGATTTAAAATTCCCACATCATGAATGTGAAGTTGCTCAGGCAAAAGCTTGTAACGGACATTCTCCTGTAAAATACTGGATGCACACTAATATGCTTACCATGAATGGTTTACGCATGAGTAAATCGACTGGTAATTATATTTTACCAATGGAATTAGTGAATGGTAATAACGACTTCTTCGAAAAGCCATTTCATCCAAATATTGTGCGTTTTTGCTTTTTACAAGCGCATTATAGAAGTGTTTTAGACATTTCTAACGAAGCGATGCTTGCAAGTGAAAAAGGTTTTAACCGAATAAGTGAAGCTTATAAAAACCTTGCAAATCTTTCAGCATCTGCAACTTCAAGTTTAGATATTAATTCGTGGAAACAATCTTGTTATAACGCGATGAATGACGATTTTAATTCGCCAATTTTAATTGCGCAATTATTTGAAGCTGTTCGTTTTATCAATTTAATCAAAGAAGGAAAAGAAACTGTTTCTGAAGAAGATTTATCTACATTAAAATCGACTTTTTCAAGTTTCTTAGTTGACGTTTTAGGTTTAAATTTAGATTCTGAATCTCCAAGTTCGAACACTAATAAATTAGATGGTGTTGTAAATATGCTAATTGAAATGCGTAAAGAAGCGAGAGACAATAAAAACTGGGCTTTATCTGATGAAATTCGCGATAGACTTTTAGTCTTAGGAATTCAGCTTAAAGATGGAAAAGATGGTACTACTTTTTCAGTAAATTAATTTGAAAAAGATAACTAAAATATTAGCTTTTCCCTTTATTTTCTTAGTTCGATTTTACCAAGTTGCCATTTCTCCGTACACACCTGCAACTTGTCGCTACTCACCTACTTGTTCACATTACACAGTTGAAGCTCTAAAAAAACACGGAATTTTTAAAGGTGGTTGGTTAGCAATTAAACGAATTTTAAGTTGTCATCCTTGGAGTGGAAGCGGTTATGATCCTGTTCCATAACAAATTACAAAACTTCACTTATTTTTAACTACTATCCCAACATTTATCCTTATTTTTAGGCTTTAAAATAAAATTTATGCAGTATTTAGCAATGATTTGGAATCCTTCTGGAGGAATAGATTTAGGTTTTATTAATTTGCGTTTTTACAGTTTAATGTTTGTTGTAGCTTTTGGTTTAGGCTGGTACATCATGAAAGCTATTTACGAACGTGAAGGTGAATCTTTAGAAAAATTAGATAAATTATTCTTATATACTGTATTAGCAACTTTAGTTGGCGCACGTTTAGGTCATGTTTTTTTCTATGATTGGGATTATTTCCAAAATCATTTAGCAGAAATATTACTTCCTATAAAGGAAACATCTGAAGGCTGGAAATTTACTGGTTTTTCGGGTTTAGCAAGTCATGGTGCTGCAATTTCTATAATTATTGTAATGTGGTATTACAGTAAAAAAATTATTCAAAAACCAATCACTTGGATTTTAGACAGAATTGTAATCCCTGTTTCACTTGGTGCTATTTTTGTTCGTTTAGGAAATTTCTTCAATTCTGAAATCATAGGAAAACCAACATCTGAATCTAGTTTTTTAGCCATAAAATTTATTCGAGGTGAAGATAATTTAAACAGTTATGCTGTTACTAAATTAACTCAAATTCCTGATGTAAATAAAGCATATGAGGCAATAGAAACTAATCCGCAATTTATAGAAACTTTAAATGCTATTCCGTTTCGTTATCCTGCACAATTGTATGAAGCAATTGGCTACGTTTTTGTTTTTGCCATTTTATTCTATTTATACTGGAAAACAGAAGCTAGAAAGAAACAAGGCTTTCTTTTTGGTGTATTTTTAGTTTTACTTTGGACAGTTCGTTTCCTTGTAGAATATGTAAAAGAAAGTCAAGGTGGATTTGAAGAAAATCCGATTTTTTCAGCACTTTCAACCGGACAATGGTTAAGTATTCCGTTTATAATTGCTGGAATATATTTTATAGCAAAAGCTAAAAAAGTTCAATAAACAGAATATATAAACAATAAAAAAACGCTCAAATGAGCGTTTTTTTTATTTGGTAGTTTTTCTTAATTGGTAACCAACGGCAATTACATTAGGTAAATACGGTAAATCTGATTTATTACGGATTACTAAATGATAGTTTCCGCTATTTAACTTTTGCATGTTCACTTTCTGATAAACATCACAAATATCGCCTAAACAATCTCCTTTTTCATTTCCGTCTTTATCTTTTATTTCTAATTCTTCCAGTATTAAAGTCTTTTCAGAATTCTCATTGGTTAACTCTAGTTCTATTGGTAATAAATTATAATCATAATTATAAATATGACTAAAATGTAACCACAACTCTTCGTTATCGTTTACTTTTAAGTCAAATTCAATATCTTGATTTGGTAACCATCTGTTGCTTTCAAAATCTTTATACAAATCATCTGAACTTACATTTTGGTTACACGAAACTAAAACTATCAAACTAAAAATAAATACAACTTTCTTCATATTAATAAATTTTACTTCAAGGTATAAAAAAAGTCCCGATTTTCATCGAGACTTTTAAATTTATTATTTCAGAAGTTTTTACTCTTCTTCTTTCTTGTTCATTGCCATTCTTTCAGCTTCTTTAGCACTAGTAGTATCATTCATTACTGGCGTTGCCACAAATAATGATGAATATGTACCAACTAAGATACCTACTAAGATAGCAAATACGAATCCTCTAATTGTTTCTCCACCAAAGATAAAGATTGCGATTAATACAACTAAAGTAGTTGCCGAAGTATTGATTGTTCTACTTAATGTAGAGTTCAATGCTTTGTTTACTAATCCTTTAAAATCTGGTGATGAATTGTAATCTAAATACTCTCTTACACGGTCAAATACAATTACCGTATCATTCAATGAATAACCAATTACCGTTAAGATTGCCGCAATAAATGCTTGATCAATCTCCATGTTAAATGGTAAAATTGTATAGAAGAATGAGAAAATACCTAATACTATGATAACATCATGCGCAACAGCAGCTACAGCTCCAAGACCAAATTGCCATTTACGGAAAGATATCATTAAGTAAACAAATACTACAAATAACGAACCTAAAACAGCCCAAATTGAGTTTGTTTTAATATCCTTAGAAATTGTACCTGAAACTTTAGAAGCTTGCATAATACCATACTCTTTACCTTCATACGATTTTACAAACTGATCATATGTTAAATCAGATGGTAAATATTTCTTAAGTCCATCAAATAATTTTTGGTTAACTTCTCTATCAACTCCTTCTCCTTCTTCGTCAACTTTATATTTTGTAGTAATCTTTAACTGGTTATCATTACCAAAAGTCTTCGCTTCTGCTCCAGCTTCTTCAAAAACAACTGCTAAATCTTTAGCAACATCTTCAGCTTTAACTGCTTCAGCAAAACGAACTTGGAATGTTCTACCTCCTACGAAGTCAACACCTTGATTTAATCCTTTTGTAAAGATTGAGAATAAACTCAATGCAATTAATACAGCAGAAATTACATAAGCAATTTTACGTTTTCCTAAGAAATCGAAGTTTAAGTTTTTAAACCAGTTTTTAGTCAAGTTTGTTGAGAAAGTAATATTTTCATTACGAGATAAACTCCAGTCTAATAATATTCTTGTAATAAAAATTGCTGTAAATAAAGATGTAGCAATACCAATTAATAAAGTAGTTGCAAAACCTTTAATTGGTCCTGTACCAAAGATGAATAAAATTAATGCTGTTAAAGCCGTTGTAATATTTGCATCTACAATAGAAGACATTGCTCCTTTCCAAGTATAGGCATAACTAACTGCTTCATCAACAGTTTTCCCAGAATCTAATTCTTCTTTCGCACGTTCATAAATAATTACGTTCGCATCTACCGCCATACCAATTGTTAATACAATACCAGCAATACCTGGTAACGTTAATACAGCTCCAAACGATGCTAAAGCACCAAAGATGAATAAAATATTTACTAATAACGCTAAGTTAGCATAGAAACCAGCTTTTCCGTAGTAAATAACCATCCAGATTAATACAAAAGCAAAACCAAGAACAAATGATAACATTCCGTTATCGATAGCCTCTTGACCTAAAGATGGTCCAACAACATCTGACTGAACAATTTCAGCAGCAGCAGGTAATTTACCAGCTCTTAATATGTTTGATAAATCTTTTGTTTCATTAACTGTAAAGTTTCCAGAAATTTCAGATTGACCTCCAGAAATTGCACCTCTACTTACTCCTGGCGCAGAATACACAATATTATCTAAAACAATTGCAATTGCATTTCCTTGTTTTGAAACTTCTCCAGTAATTTCTTCCCAAACTTTAGCTCCTTTAGCGTTCATTTGCATTGAAACAGCAGGATTTCCTAATTGGTCAAAAGTATCACGTGCATCAACGATAACACCACCACTTAATGGAGCAACATTTTCTCTATTTCCTTTTAAGGCATACAACTCAACCATTTCTGGTGTTTTGTCATTTACTTTACCCCAAGCGAACTTAACATTTGATAAATTAGCTGGTAAAAGTGAACGGATATCATTTCTTTTTAAATAACCACCAATTTTAGCAGTATCACTAGTTTTAAAGAAACCAATATAAGATGAACCTTGTTGACCTGGCATAACCATGCTATCAAACAACGGATTTACTTGTACTTTAGTAGAATCTGCTTGATCTGTTAATAAAGAATCAATTCCAGTAGCTGCTTCTTCAACTTCTGTTTCTTCTTTAACCTCAGTTTTCTTTAATTGCTCATTAGCAGCCATTAAGAAATCACCTATTTCATCTACTTTATATGTTTGCCAAAACTCTAATTGAGCTGTACTTTGTAATAATTTCTTAATACGATCAACATCTTTAGCTCCAGGTAACTCTACTAAAATTCTACCAGAATTCCCTAATAACTGAATATTTGGTTGTGTTACACCAAATTTATCAATACGCTCACGTAATACTTTAAATGCAGATTCTACAGATTCTTGAACTTTTTGCTTGATAATTGGTTCAACTTGTGCATTAGACATATCAAACTTGATAACATCGTCTAAATTTCTATTACCAAAAATTTCAGCATCAGCTAAAGTGATATTTGCATCGTTAGCTTCTTTAAAGAAAGCATCTATGTAATCTTGATTACCTTGCTGGTTAGCTTTTGCATCTTTTAACACTTTATTAAAAGCTGGATTTTTAGATCCGTTTGCTAAGCCTTTTAAAATATCTTGAACTGAAATTTGAAGGATAACATTAATACCACCTTCTAAGTCAAGACCTTTGTTAATTTGGTTATTTCTTACATCAGCATAAGTCTGACCTAAAAACACTTCTTCTTTAGCAATTGAATCTAAATACGAAACTTCTTTTTGGAAGTCACCATTTGCAAAAGTTTTAGCATCTTTCTCAACTTTATTTGCTACGAATGTAAACGATAATTGGTAAATACAAACCAATGCAAATATGATTGCGAAAAACTTAATTAATCCTCTATTCTGCATTACAACTTAAATATTAATTATTTATTCTTTTTATAAAAACGGACAAATATAAAATTTACAATAGGATTAACCAATTTTATTTGACAATAAAATTGGTTTTTTTATATAAAATTTTAGATATATAGCCATAAAAAAACTGCCAAAAAGAAGTTTGGCAGTTTTTTTATAAATATATAAGTTTATTATAAAACTGTACTTAACGCTTCATTCATTTTTCTAACAGCTTCAGCACTCTTTTCAAACAATGCTTTTTCGCTATCATTTAATTGTACGTCTACAATTTCTTCAACTCCGTTTTTACCAATGATACAAGGAACACCAATACAAATATCGCTTTGTCCGTACTCACCTTCTAACATTACAGAACAAGGAATCATACGTTTTTGATTATTTAAAATAGAATCTACTAAATACGCTACAGAAGCTCCCGGCGCATACCACGCTGAAGTTCCTAATAACTTCGTTAAAGTAGCTCCACCAACCATAGTATCAGCAGCAACTTTGTCTAATTCTTCTTGTGATAAGAAATTAGAAACTGGTGAACCATTATAAGAAGCAATTCTCGTTAATGGAATCATCGTTGTATCTCCGTGACCACCAATTACCATTCCCTGAACATCGTTAGCTGGTTTATCTAAAGCTTGTGATAGGAAATATTTGAAACGAGAACTATCTAAAGCTCCACCCATTCCGATTACTCTATTTTTTGGTAAACCAGTAGCTTTTAATGCTAAGTAAGTCATTGTATCCATTGGATTAGAAACCACAACAATAATTGCATTTGGCGAATGTGCTAATACATTATCAGAAACTGATTTTACAATTCCAGCGTTGATACCAATTAACTCTTCACGAGTCATTCCTGGTTTTCTAGGAATTCCAGATGTAATTACAACTACATCACTTCCAGCTGTTTTTGAATAATCATTTGTACTTCCTACTACTTTTGTATTAAACCCAGTCGTTGTAGAACATTGCATAATATCCATAGCTTTACCTTCAGCAAAACCTTCTTTAATATCTAACAATACTACTTCGCTTGCAATTCCTCTGTACGAAATAACATCAGCACATGTTGCACCTACATTTCCCGCACCTACAATAGTTACTTTCATTATGTTTATAGTTTTTTAATTATTAAATGTGTAATTCAATCCTAAATTGATATTTGCAAATTTACCAAATGAAAATGAGCTTTTTATAAAAAAATCATTAAAAAAATGCTTTAATAATATACAAAAAAGAAAGGTGCCGATAAACGACACCTTTTATATTATAAATTTATGCATCAATATTTGCATAAGCTGCATTTTTTTCAATAAAGTCACGTCTTGGTGGAACTTCGTCTCCCATTAACATTGAAAAAACTCTATCTGCTTCTGACAAACTATCAATTGTTACTTGTCTAAGCGTTCTGAACTCAGGGTTCATTGTAGTTTCCCATAATTGCTCTGCATTCATTTCTCCAAGACCTTTATAACGTTGAACATTTACGCTTCCTCCCATTTCTTCAGCAAATTTATCGCGTTGTTCATCACTCCAAGCATATTGCTTTTTATTTCCTTTTTTAACCTGATATAAAGGTGGCGCAGCGATATAAACATGTCCGCCTTCAATTAAGTCTTTCATGTATCGGAAGAAAAACGTTAAGATTAAGGTAGCAATGTGAGAACCATCGACATCGGCATCACACATAATTACTACTTTATGATAACGTAATTTTGATAAATTCAACGCTTTGCTATCTTCTTCTGTTCCAACAGTAACTCCAAGTGCTGTGAAAATATTACGAATTTCTTCATTTTCAAACACTTTATGCTGCATTGCTTTTTCAACATTCAAAATCTTACCTCGTAATGGTAAAATTGCTTGAAACATTCTATCACGTCCTTGTTTTGCAGTACCACCTGCCGAATCTCCCTCTACAAGGAAAATCTCACATTTTTCTGGATCTTGTTCCGAACAATCTGATAGTTTACCTGGCAATCCGCCTCCGCCCATAACGGTTTTGCGTTGTACCATTTCACGTGCTTTTTTAGCAGCATGACGTGCTTGCGCAGCTAAAATTACTTTTTGAACGATTGTTTTTGCATCATTTGGATTCTCTTCCAAATAATTCTCCAACATTTCTGCAACTGCTTGAGAAACTGGAGAAACAACTTCTCTATTTCCAAGTTTTGTTTTCGTTTGACCTTCGAATTGAGGTTCTGCAACTTTTACAGAAATAATTGCTGTTAATCCTTCGCGGAAATCATCTCCCGAAATTTCAAACTTTAATTTATCTAACATTCCAGAAGAATCAGCATACTTTTTCAATGTACGCGTTAACCCCATACGAAAACCTTGTAAATGCGTTCCTCCTTCGTGTGTGTTAATGTTATTTACGTAAGAAAATATATTTTCAGAATAACTATCGTTATATGTTAACGCTACTTCAACAGGAATATCGCCTTTTTCATTTTCCATACTGATAACCTCAGCAATAATTGGCACTCTGTTTCCATCTAAGAAACGAACGAATTCTTTAAGTCCTTCTTCTGAATGAAAAACTTCGCCTAAAAACTCACCTTTTTCGTCTTTCTCTCTTTTATCTTCAAGCGAAATTGTAATTCCTTTATTCAAGAAAGCTAACTCACGTAAACGACCTGCTAAAGTATCGTAAGAATATACTAATGTTTGCGTGAAAATAGTTGCATCTGGCTTAAACGTAACAATTGTACCACGTTGATCAGTTGTTCCGATTTGTTTAACAGGATACAATGTTTTTCCTTTTTCATACTCCTGCTCCCAGATTTTACCATCGCGATGAACTGTCGCTTTTAAATTATCTGAAAGCGCGTTTACACAGGAAACTCCAACACCGTGAAGTCCACCAGAAACCTTGTATGAATCTTTATCGAATTTACCTCCTGCACCAATCTTCGTCATTACAACTTCAAGAGCAGAAACACCTTCTTTCTTATGAATATCTACAGGAATACCACGACCGTTATCTTCAACGGTAATAGAATTATCTTCGTTTATCGTAACCTTAATAGTATCACAATGTCCAGCTAAAGCTTCATCGATTGAGTTATCTACTACTTCATACACCAAGTGATGCAAACCTCTAACTCCAGTATCACCAATATACATCGAAGGACGCATACGAACGTGCTCCATTCCCTCTAGCGCCTGAATACTATCGGCGGAATAACCAGCTTTCTTTACTTCTTCACTCATATTATTTCTTATATCTTAACTTTTGTTAAACAAACAAATATAACCAATTAGAAAAAGAAAAACAGCTAAATAAGAACAAATAAGCTTAAAGTTATTAACATTTGTTAATTTTATAAAAGCGTCTTAAATCAGTTAAAAACTAGTTTAAAATAGATTTCACCTCTTTTTTTATCATTTGCAAAATTCAATTTTAAAGAAAATGGCTTAAAAATGATAATTTAAAGCCGTTTTTTTTATAGTAATCTTCGTTCTCAAAAGAAAAAGAGGCTTTAATAAGCCTCTACGTGAATTTTTGAAACTGCTCTTCCAGATGGATCATTAAGGTTTTTAAACGCTTCATCCCATTCAAGAGCCACTTTTGTACTACAAGCCACACTTGCTTCTTGCGGAACACTTAAAGCTGCTGCATCGCTAGGAAAATGTTCTGCAAATATTGAACGATAGTAATATTCTTCTTTTGATGTTGGTGTTTGAATTGGGAATCTAAATTTTGCATTTGCCAATTGTTCATCAGAAACTTCTTTAGCCACAATTTCTTTTAATGTATCAATCCAACTGTAGCCTACTCCATCACTAAATTGTTCTTTTTGGCGCCAAGCCACGCTTTCTGGTAACATTTCTTCGAAAGCTTTACGCAAAACCCATTTTTCCATTCTTTCACCATTTATCATTTTATCTTGCGGATTAATTCGCATCGCAACATCCATAAACTCTTTATCTAAAAATGGAACACGACCTTCAATTCCCCAAGCCGCTAAACTTTTGTTGGCTCGTAAGCAATCATACATGTGTAATTTACTTAACTTACGAACTGTTTCTTCGTGAAATTCTTTAGCGTTTGGTGCTTTATGAAAATATAAATAACCACCAAATAACTCATCTGAACCTTCACCAGAAAGCACCATTTTTATCCCCATTGATTTAATAACTCGTGCCATTAAATACATTGGCGTTGAAGCACGAATTGTAGTTACATCATAAGTTTCAATGTTATAAATTACATCGCGAATGGCATCTAAACCTTCCTGAATTGTAAATTTTATTTCGTGGTGAATCGTTCCGATATGATCTGCTACTTTTTTTGCTGCAGCTAAGTCTGGTGAACCTTCTAATCCAACAGCAAATGAATGTAACTGTGGATACCAAGCTTCTTGTTGGTCTTCCGATTCAATTCTTTTCTGAGCAAACTTTTTAGCAACTGCTGAAGTAATTGATGAATCTAAACCTCCTGACAATAAAACTCCGTAAGGAACATCACTCATCAATTGTCTTTTTACAGCTGCTTCTAAAGCTTCTTTCAATTCTTGAATACTTGTTTCATTTTCTTTTACATCCTCAAATTCTGTCCATTCGCGGTTGTACCATTTTACTAATTCTCCGTCTTTACTTGACATGTAATGTCCTGGTGGAAACAATTCAATTTTTGTACAATATCCTTCTAATGCTTTTAGTTCTGAAGCAACATAAAAAGTTCCAAATTGATCCCAACCAATGTATAACGGAATAATTCCCATGTGGTCGCGAGCAATAAAATATTCGTCTTTTTCTACATCATAAATGGCAAAACCGAAGATTCCGTTTAATTCATCTACAAAACTTGTTCCTTTTGCTTGATATAATGCTAGAATTACCTCACAATCGCTTTCTGTTTGAAATTCGAATTTTCCCTCAAATTGTTTGCGTAATTCTCTATGGTTGTATATTTCGCCATTAGCAGCCAAAACCAAACTCTTATCTTTTGTAAATAAAGGTTGTTTCCCAGAAGCCGGATCAACAATTGCCAAACGCTCGTGCGCCATAATTGCTTTTTCATTACTAAAAACACCACTCCAATCGGGTCCGCGATGACGGATTTTTTTCGACATTTCTAATACTTGAGGTCTTAAGGTTTCTGTTTTTTGCTTTACATCAAAGGCACATACAATTCCACACATATTTTTTAATTTAGAATTCAGAATATTTTTACTTTTTATTATGAAGCAAAGTTGAGTATTTAAGTTTTAATTTTAAATTATAAATTAACTTTTAGTTAAAATTTTTAAACTTTATTCTTAAATTTATTTATAAATGAAATTAAAATATGTTTTTTTTGTATAGAAAAGTTAGAGATTGTAATTTTTCTATTCATTTTCTTTGCGAAAAAGAATAAAAAAACGTCAGTTCGAGTATTTTTGAGTAGTATAACGAAACAAAAATGTATCGAGAATAGTTTTTTATAAGTTCTCGATACAATTTTCTAACGAAAATCACTCGAACTGACGAAAGTTTAATAAATCTCTTGAATTATGTAATTGATTCCGTTGAAGGAAAAGGAATCGTTTTTGGTTTTTCCTTTCATGGCTAAGCCAAGTGGTGATTGCAACGATAAGGCAATAATTTCTTGATTATCGATGGTTACTTTTGGTAAAGCTGAGGAAATATAAAACGTAAACTTATTAGTAATTACTAAACTTCCTAAAGCGACGATTGTATTTTGTTTAGAACTATCGATAGATTCTAAAAGTGCTAATTGCTCTAAATTTTCTTTTAGTTTTTTGTTGAGTTTTTCTTGCTCGAGGTGCATCATCGATAAAGCGGTTTCATGCTTATCACCAGCTGAACCTTTTGCATCGTTTTGAGCATCTTCGGCTAAATCGTTAATTTGAAAACGAAGCGTTTTGATTTTTTCTTCAAGAAATTGAATGTAATGGGAATTAATCTTTGGCTTAAGATTATTCATCTAAATGTGGTATTATCAACTTAGGAAAATTTATTCCATTTGGCCCTTTAATTCCATCTTTATTTAAGTAATATAGTTTCTTTTGTAGTTTTAAATTCAATAGATCCAAATCTTTTTTAAAATCATTATTAAAAAAGGTTTCATCAACTAAATCTGAATATTTTTTTGGAATTGGATACTTACCCCAATAAGGAACAACTTCACTCAAAAGTTGCATAATTTCATTATCCCGATTAGTAAAATTAATAGATAAAATTTTTTGTGACAATTTAATCAAATTATGCCCTGAAGAAATTTCACTTGATATCTTACCATCTGCAATCAAATTAGGTTTTTCAGAAATTAAAATTCCTTTCAATAAATTCTCGATTGAAAATCCATTTAAAAGAAAAAAAGTTCTTGAATAATTTAATTTAGAAATATTTTTATTCTCAGTTTGAAAAACTATATGAGTTTTGTTAGACATTTCCCACAAATCATCCGAAGCCTCTTTTAATTCTCTAGCATAATCAAACCATTCCTCTGGTAAGCCTCTTTGTATAAAATCTTCGATTGTCCTTTTCAAAAAATAATAACTAAAAATCAAACTTATAATTCGCTCCAAACATTCCTTGTACACCTTGTACTGGGAAGTTAGCCCAGCGATTGTATTGTTGGTTCGCTAAGTTGTTTCCTTTTAAATAGAACGTTAATCTGTCGTTGTAATTATAACCAATGTGTGCATTTAAATCGAAAAAGCTATCTAAAGTAATTTCCTTTCTTTTATATGGAACTAACAAATCTGTATCATCAAAATAACTTACTTCATCTTTACGTTCGCCAACAAAGAAAATATTTGCTACAGCATACCATTTATCAGTAATATCGAAATCTAAATTAGCTCCAATTTTCAATTGTGGTAAGTTAAACGCTTCGGTAGCATATTCTGTATCGTAATTGTTGTACTGTCCGTTTAAAGCTAAGCTTACACTTTTTGAAAAATCGGCTTTAATTTCACCAAAAATACTCAACGTTTTTACATTGTCATAAAACACATTAAATGAATTTCCGAAAGCATAACCTTCGGTATTGGTGTTTTCTAAAATATTGGCATTGCTAACAAACATTGCTTGATTGTCGCTATTAGCATACGAACCACGAACATTGAACGAAACCGAATTGGCTAATTTTCCTTTTAAACCAACATAAATATCATATTTAGCATCAGTTGGACCAATAAATAACGTTGGCGAAACAAACGGATTTTTCTCTACAAAATCGGCATACGAATTTTGATTTAAATCGCCTTCGGCTCCAGCATAACCAATTAGCAAATCGCCTACTAATTTATACGATGCTTTTACATTGGGATACACAAAGAATTTATTTTCGCTTTCATTATTGATTTCGCCCATTGAATAAAACAACCCTACTCCTATTTGCACCGACAAATCGTCTTGTTGGTATAAAAAGCTTGGTTTTGCTCCTACAATAATATTGTTATAATCAATTTTAGTTTCGTCTTGATACATTCTATCGAATGAACCGCCTACATAATCAAGAATAACATCGGCGTTTATTTTATAATCCATAATATCAAAGTCGAAACTTGGTTTTACCCAAAAACGATTTTCTCCCGAGCCGAAATCATCAGAAAAACGTTTAAATTGCATTGAAGCATCGCTAAAAAAGCTTTTCTCCATTGCCATTTTTCCACCTAATGCTATAGTATTATAGACTTGTTTTTCTTCTATATTATCGATTGTAGCGTCATCAAAAAAGATGTTCTCATAAGGTAAACCATACCAATTAGACACTTGGTTTTTAACGCCTAAATCTACATTCCAACTTAAATCACGATTGCGAGAACCATAAGTTACATCTAAACCTGTAGTTGCAAATTTATCGTCTAATTTAACATCTTGAATTCCGCCTTGAGATGATAAATGACGAATCATTCCACCTACATAACTATCACGACCGAAATTGTGCGTTAAAAATAATTCTCCGTTAATAGTTCCATAATTTCCAACGCCCAAAGTTGCATAATTACTAAAAATGCGTTCTTTTTTCTCTCTATCTACAGCAGCTGCTTGACCTTTTGCCGGTGTAAAAGTTGACGCTACAGGAAACGAAAAAATATTGTATTGTATTTCTTCTTTTTGTGTGTTTTCTTCGTCGTCAATTACTGGTGTTTCTTTTACTTTAAAAGCATCAGAAATTGTTGGTGTATAAGGTTTTACTACGTTTACTACTTCAGAACCAATATTTTCATCTTCTTGTGCTAATGAAAACTGTGTTGCTACTGCTGTTAAAACTATTGGGAAATATATTTTGATGTTTTTCATGTTCATTTTCAATTACGAATTACGAAATTTCAATTTTGGTAATTTGTTTTTATTTAGACACTTCGACAAGCTCAGTGTGACAATTTATAACGTCTGTTCAAGTGTTTTTGTTTCGATTCTCGATACTTTTCTTTCAGAAAAACTCGAATTGACGAAACAAAAATGTATCGAGAACTAATTTGTAATAGATGAATTCGTTTTAGCTTCTTCTGTTTTAATTTTTTCTAATTCTGCTTTTGCTTCTTCTACAACATCAGGATAATCGGTAAAGTTTTTAATCACACTTTCTAAAATGTAAGTCGCTTGGAAACTATCTTTTAATCCGTAGAAGTTTTTAGCCATTACTACTAAACCTTTTGCACCATAATATTTGTAACCCGAATAATCTTTGGCTATTTTTTGAACTATTTTATTAGAATCTTCAAATTTTCCATCTTTATTTTTGAAATACGCATCGTAGAATAAAGCTTCAGCTGCTAATTCCCCTTTTGCGATTTTTAATAAATCGGCATAAGCTTGACGTGCTTTTGGTTCGTTACCAGTTTTCATAGCTGAACGTGCTACGATAATTTGAGCATCACTCTTAATTCTGTCGTCTACTTTATCGTTAGCTAAAACTTTATCAGCATAAACTACAGCATTTGCATAATCTTCTTTTTCGTAATAGGCTTTCATTAAGTTTGATTGCGCATAGGTTACGTTTTGTGGAAATTCTGCTTCTGTTTCTAAACGTTTTAAAACAGGAATTGCATTTTGATAGTCTTTTGCTTTTAAATTCACTTGACATAAACGTGCCAATGCTTGTTCGGTAAACTCGTTACGTGCTTGATTAATTACAAACTCATAATGTTTAACCGAATTACTTTCTAAATCATCAGCAAAATATAATTGTGCCAAGTAGAAATTTGCTTTTAAAGCATGTAAACCATTCGGGAATTTCGCCACATAACTACTAAATCCAGAAATCGCTTGTTTTGTATTGTTCATTAAATACTGTTTCTCCGCAGACTCGTAAGTTGTATTATCTAAATCGGCATTTGAAACCTCAACATAGCTTAATCCTTTTACCCATTCTGTATATTCATCGATACGTCCGTTATCTACATAAATTAAACGCGCCGTTGCAACTGCTTGTAAAGCTTCTGGCGAATTTGGAAAATCGGCAGCCACTTTTTTGAATTTCACTAAAGCTGGTTCGCTTTTGTTGTTGTTATAATAAATTAAACCTTGTTTCAAGATAGATTTCGATTTGTATGAACTACTTGCATAATTTGCTATTAACTTATCGTAAGTAGCAATTGCTTTTTGTTCGTTATTTTCGTTTGTATAGGTATTTCCTAATTCATACAAAGCATCATCTGCATATTGAGAATTTGGATACTTTTTTGCGAAAGCTTCTAAATCTTCAATTTTTCTTTCGTTTCTACCTACAAATCCGTAGCTAATTCCTTTTTGAAATGCTGCATAATCACTATGAACACCATTCATTTCAATGGCTTTATTATAAGCATCCATTGCTGGCCAATATTTAGCTGAAATAAAATTACAATCACCTAAACGTAAATAAGCATCGGTTTTACGCGTATTATCATTTTTAACCGTGCTTAAATAATCGGTAAAATGAGTAATTGCATTGTCATACTCTTTTAATTTGAAGTAGGAATACGCAAGATTATAATTCACATTTGCATATTCAGGCGTTGAAGCAGCTTCGTTATACCCCATAAATTGCTTGAAGCTTAACATGGCTTCGTTGTATTGATCCAAATTATATTCGGTTTCTGCTTTCCAAAACGTTGCTCGAGCCGTGAATTTTTGGTCTTTATTTTCTGAAATAGACTTTTTAAATAAATTAAAAGCTCCTTGATAATCACCATCAGTATACAATTCTAAACCTCTATAAAAAGCAACTTTTTGGTAAGCCAAACGGTTTTCGGCTGTTTTATTTTTTTCTAATAAAGCTAAAGCTTCCGTATAATTTTTAGATGTGATATACGAACTAATCAATAAATTATTAATTTCTTGTTTATACGGTGTGTTTGGATATTTATCTAAATACGCATTTAACACTTCAGGAACCGACTGGTATGGATTTCCTAATTCGTAACTCAATTTTGCATAATTTAAAAACGCATCTTCTTGAATTTTTAAATCAAACTCCATTTCAGAAGCTGTTTTAAACGCATTTAACGCTTCTTGTTTACGATTAGTTTTTAAATAACATTCTGCCAAATGATAATAGGCATTTTGCGCTACGCTATCTTGTCCGTTAATAATTTTATTAAACTGACTGATTGCATTTTCGTAATCTCCGTTTTTATAATACGTATAACCTAATTGGTAAAAATCGGTATTATTCCATTTTCCTTTTTTTCCTCTGTAAGCTTGTAAATAAGGAAGCGCTTTGTCGTATTGTTTTAAATTGAAATAACTTTCACCAATAATTTTAGACAATTCACTTTTTTCAGCAGCATTCGACTTTGGTAATTGTTCCAAACCTAAATCGATAGCTTTTTGAAAGTTTCCAAGCTTAAAATTCATATCGGCTTGAAAATAGCCCATTTTCTCTTTGTACTTATCTTGATCTGAAACTTGTTCGAAATATTGATTGGCACTATTATAATCATCGGTTTCATACGACATATAACCTAAATAATATTTCGCCTGACTTCCGTATTTTTGAGAATTAACAACTTTGTTCAAGTATTTTTGCGCTTCTTTTTTATTTTTCAAGGTGAAGTTGGCATAACCCTTTTGAAAATTATATCGTTCTTTTTCGGCAAGTGACATACTAGAAGTATCCGCTTTATCGAACCATTCTAATGCTCTAGGGTAACTTCCTTCTGCAAAATAATAATGTGCAACTTCAATATAAGCTTGATTTTGTTTAGTACTTGTAGGGTAATCTTCTACAAATTTTTCAACCATAGTATCAGCTCCAAATTGATTTAATCGAATAGCACAATTCGCAATATAGTAAGCACAATCCGCTTGCACTTCTTGATTAGTAGTTGAAGCTTTTACTTTTTCAAATATAATTTGTGCCGATTGATATTGTTTGTCTTTATATAATGCTGTTGCTTTTTCAAATTCTTTTAAATCGTGCGTATAAATTGCCGATTGTTGTGCAACTGAAATAACTGGCGTTGCCGAAAGTAAGAATAGTGAAAGTCTAAATACTTTTATCATTTTTGTAGATTGCTTTAGTGACATCAAAGATACTATTTCATTATGGTAATAACGAAAAGAGCATCTATTATATTGTACTTTTTTTAAACAGATTTATTAACGATATTTTTATCTAATGTTCGTTTTTTACTATTTATTTTCTTTATTCATTCGTTTATATTTTCTTTTTATTTGTATTCATGAATGCTTTGCATTTGCTTGTCCAAAGAAAACGAATCAAAAGGAAGGACACTTTTACGAGGAATTTTTAATTTTCGATTAAAACCATCTGAAAAACTCTGCGGACTTTGTCCTGAATTTCAGAGCTTTTTCAGATTATTCTGCGTAAAAGAATTGCAAAGCATTGCTTTACTTAATAACTATTTACATTATTCAGAAATACAAAAATCTCATTTAATTTTCATCTTAATTATCGGCACTATCAATATTCTTCACATTGAAATTAATTTATAAATTAAAATTTTGTAACCGAAAATTTAGTTCTTATTTTTACGAAATATTTCATTTAAGTAAAAGTATGTCAACTACAATATTATCCTTACAATCGGCGAATATTTATCAAGAAAAAAACCCAATTTTAACCAATGTTTCTTTAGATGTAAATCGTGGAGAATTTATTTATCTAATAGGGAAAACTGGAGCTGGAAAAAGTAGTTTTTTAAAAACTCTATATGCCGATTTACCTTTAAAAGAAGGAAGCGGAACTATTGTAGATCATGATTTACGAAAACTGAAAGAAAAAGACATTCCGTATTTACGTAGAAAATTAGGCGTTGTTTTTCAAGACTTCAAATTATTACCAGATAGAAATGTTAAGGAAAATCTTTTATTCGTTTTAAAAGCTACTGGCTGGACTGTAAAAGAAGAAATGAATCGCAAAATCGATGAAGTTTTGGATAAAGTTGGCATGAAAAACTATCAAAATAAAATGCCGCACCAACTTTCTGGTGGTGAACAACAGCGAATTGCAATTGCTCGTGCTTTATTAAACGACCCTGATTTAATCTTAGCTGACGAACCAACAGGAAATCTTGATCCACAAACTAGTGTGGAAGTAATGGAATTATTGCGCAAGATTAATGAAAACGGAAAAACTATTGTAATGGCAACTCACGATTATGCTTTGTTATTAAAAT
This sequence comes from Bacteroidia bacterium, assembly GCA_030431055.1. Classification (GTDB taxonomy): domain Bacteria; phylum Bacteroidota; class Bacteroidia; order Flavobacteriales; family Flavobacteriaceae; genus Flavobacterium. Next base: position 23,463 of record JAUIJA010000009.1, read on the forward strand.
ATCCTTCAAAAACCTTGAAATTTGACGAAGGAAAAGTTTTTGAAGTTGTACAAAGAAAGGTTTAAAATGCTTTCTATATTAATACCTACTTATAATTACAACACACTTCCTTTAGTCAAGGAATTAAAACAACAGTTAGATTTATTGAAAGTAATTTATGAAATTAGAATACAAGATGATGCAGGTCAACTTTTTATAAATGAAAATTCAAATATAATTGCTTTAGAGCATTGTTATTTTAAAAGAAATAATGAGAATTTAGGAAGAAGCAGAAATATTAACTCGTTAGTAAATCAATCTAAGTATGATTTTGTTTTAATTTTAGATTGTGATGTTTTCCCTAAAGATGCTGATTTTGTTTCTAAATATATTAATGAAATCTCAGAAAACTTAGAGTTTGTTTTTGGAGGAATTTGTTATAATGAAAATACAAAACCTAAAAGCAATTCTATTTTAAGATGGAAATATGGACTTAAAAGAGAAGCTATTTCACTTGATAAAAGAATTCAAAAACCATTTAGGCACTTATTGACTTCAAACATTTTAATCAATAAAAAGAAATTAAGAAACCCTCTATTTAACAACAGTATTACTTTATATGGTTATGAAGATTTAGAGTTGGCTTTTTGGTTAAAAAACCAAGATAAACATGTTAAGCATATAGACAACTCCGTTTATCATCAAAACTTAGAAACATCTGAAAAATTTATTGTTAAGACTGAAGAAGCTCTTCAAAATTTAAAACAATTAGAACAAAATAGAATTTTGCCAAAAAATTCAACAATAATTAGCTCTACTTACAACAAACTATTTTTTTTAGAATCGATTGTTAATAAGGTTTCTCCTTTTTTATTGAAAAACATCAAACCTAATTTGATTTCTAAAAATCCTAATTTATTTTTTTTCGATTTGTATAAATTACTTTATTTCTTTTCGGTTAAGTAAATTTAGATAGAAAACTCAAGAATTCTTTTTCAAAAAAAACTTCCACTTTTCCATTATTAAATTTATCTCGTATTTAACTGATTCTTTTTTTGCATTTTCACCTAAATTATTTCTCAAGTTTTCATTTTCAATTAATTTGAAAATATTGTTCAAATATTCTTCTTCGTTTTCAGAAATTAAACAATATTCTGGATTTACTAAATCAGAATTTAAAGGATAACAAACAATTGGTAAACCAAAATTCATTGCTTCTAAAAAAACCATAGGAAAGCATTCATCAAAAGATGCATGTAATAAAAAATCGGCGATTTTATAATGTTCCTCAATGTTATTTACAGCCTTATGCACACTAACATTACTCTGTATTTCTAAAGACTGAATTATGCTTTCGACATCAAAACTATTATCGGTTGATCCAAAAATATCTAAAACATAGTTGGGATGTTTTGCTATAATTTCTTTCCACGATTTAAGCATTCTTTCGTAGCCTTTTAAAGTTGTAATTCTTCCAACAGCTATAGCTCTTTGTGTTGGTTCCGATTTTAAAAATCCATTATAAACTTCGACTGGATTTGGAATAACGAACTGTTTATTTTCTGGTAAAAAATCTAATTTTTGGCTTTGATTTAGCAATACTATTGCGTCACACTTTTTCAAAGCCTGCTTTACTATAGATTTATAAAACGGAATATTTTTATATGCTTCCGAATCTAAAAGGTGTTTATTACTAGCGTGAAGTTCGTACACCAATTTTGGTTTTGAAAACACAAAAGGAATTAGGAAACTTTTAAATCCATTGTCGTTAACAATAACTAAATCAGGTTTTATTTCTTTAACAAGTTTCTTTAATTTTAATTGAAAAGTAATCAGTTTTAAAAAATTGAGTTTAGAAGTAATAAAATGAAACCTTATTATGTCTGAAAAATCATAAAATGTTTTTTGAGTTGTATCATTTGTACTTGCAATATGAACTTCATGATGTAATTCATCAGCAAAATAATTTGCTTTCAAAGATGTAACTTTTGAAACGCCACCAGAATTAGTAATACTTGTTGAAATAAATAAAATTCTCATTTTTAAACTAACTCTAGTAATTCAACCCATTGCTTGCCAATGTTTTGATAATTAAACTTTTCTAATGAAGTAAAAGCATTTGCCTTACATTTTTCATACAACTCTTTTTCTAAAACCATTTTTTGAATTCCGTTTGCAAGCTCTTCAATGTTTTGATTTTCTATTAACAATCCATTTTGCTCATGTTGAATAATTTCACTTGGACCAGAAACACAATCATACGATACAACTGGTGTTTTACAAGCTAAACTTTCTAAAATAACATTTGGAAAACCTTCTATTTCACTGCTTAAAACTAAAAATTTCGCTTTGCTCATGTAAGCATAAGGATTATGCTGATAACCTAAAAATTGAATTTTATCATTTAAACCCTTTTCTTTAACTAAAGCTTCAAACTTTGGCTGTAAAATTCCTTTTCCAATAATAACAAGTGGTAATTCAATTTTACTTTTACTATATGCTTCAATTAAATGGTCAAATTGCTTGTAATTATTTTCCATTCCTCCAACAGCAAGAATAAATTCATTTTTAAAATCTATAGGTTCATTAGATAGTTTTTCCAGTTTTTCAAAGTGAACACCATTATAAATCGTTTGAACATTCTTAAAATTATATTTTTCATGAACTAAGTTGGTAATATATTCTGAAACACAAACTATCTTAAATGAATTTCCAATTATAGCTTTTACCCAAAAATTTTGAGTCGGAATATAATGCTGAATTTCCGAACTAGCAATTCTAAAAACAACCTTACTTCCTTTATAAATATACTTTGAAATAATGTATTCTTGAATATTCTTATCTCTAAACCTAAAATCAATTACATAATCAAATTTTTCCTGTTTAAAGTATCTATTTAAAGCTTTAAAACGATTAAAGCGGCTTATAAATTTATTTTTAGAATCAAATTGTCGAGTTGAAAACACTTTTCCTTTGTATTCATAACCATATTCATCTAAAACTGTAATTATATGAACATCTACTCCTATTTCTGATAAAAAAACAGATAACGAAGCCATAGCCCTATCTGAACCGCCACCTGACAACCTATAACCAACTAACGCAATTTTATACTTATTTTGAAGTATCATTTTGAATATTTACTTTTGGTAAAAAAATAAAGCATGTTGCAACTTCCTTTGGTTAGTATCATTTGTCATTGTTATAATCATGCTTCGTTTGTTGAAGAATGTTTAGATAGTGTACTAAACCAAAGTTACAAAAATATAGAATTAATAATTGTAGATGATAATAGCAGTGATAATTCTGTAGCAGTAATTGAAAGTTTGATTAAAAAAAATCCTAAAATACAGTTTATTAAAAATTCTAAAAACCTAGGAATTACCAAATCATTTAATAAAACTGTTGAGTTAACCAAAGGCGAGTTCTTAATAGATTTGGCTACTGATGATGTTTTACTTCCCAATTGTATTGAAGAACAAATTTCTGTATTTAATCAAAATCCAAATGCGACTTTAGTATTTGGAAATGCTGAACTTATCGATGAAAAAGGAACGACTACTGGTTTTCATTTTCCTGTTGACAAAACCTTAAATGTTACGGATAAAAACCTTGTAAACACAAATTACCAAAGCATTTTAAAAGGTGGAAATTGTATGTGTTCGGTTAGTTCTATGTTTAAAAAAGAAACTTTTATAAATCTTGGAAAATACGATGAAAATTTGGTTTATGAAGATTTAGACTTTTGGTTACGACTTGCTAAAAAACACAAAATCGTTTTTACTGATAAAATTTTAGTGCAGAAAAGAGAGTTATCAAACTCGTTAACAAGACAGTTTTTTAAAAAAAGTGATTTTTCAAAAAAAATTAATAAAAGTAATTACAGAATCTTACTAAAAGCTTTTGAGGCAAATACAAATAGAGCAGAGTTTAAAGCACTTTTAAAGAGAATTCATAACTTAATAATTCGCAATTTAAAATTGAAGAATTTCTATTTGGTATTTTTACTACTTATTTTAAAAGTAAAAACCGAGTTTAAAATTTTATTTACTTCGTAAATACTCTTTGTATTCTTCAAAATCTCTTATGTAGTCATTTTCATTAAAAACTTCAGAAGCGACGACCAAGCAAATAGCACCTGAAGAAAAGTTTTCAAGTTCACGCCAAGTATTATTTTCAATTAATAAACCTTTATCTGGCTTGTTTAAAGTAACAACTTTTGTTTCTGTTCCATTTTTTAAAACAACGTCAAAACTGCCACTAACGGCTATTAGTAATTGTTTTAAATTCTTGTGAGCATGACCGCCGCGATAAGCATCACTTGGAACATCATATAAATAATAAACACGTTTAATATCAAAAGGAATTGTGCCATTTTCAATAATAGCCAAGTTTCCTCTTGGCTCTTTTACTTTTGGAAAATCTATAATTTTGATATTCATATTCAGTTGAGTTATACTACAAATATACTAGCTATTTCTGTAAATTTTCTTTTTTAAATGAATTCCAGAATAAATAACCGACACCAACATAGTTATTATTAAAAAAGGATTTTTAATCGAAAAATCATTAAATGAAATACTTAATATTGCCAAAATACCTAAAACTATAGAAACTAAAAGTACTTGTTGCGTATCTTTTCGGTATTTAAATTTATACTTAGTATTTACACCATAAAATGTATAAAATCCTGAAATAACAAACATTATAACAAGAGCTATTCCTAAACCTTTCAAATTAAGATAGTGAAATAATAAAACTGATAAAATTACATTCATAAAATCGCCAATTACATTCTGTTTAAAGTACATTAACTTATCATTTTTTACCAAAGAAATATATCCAATTGGCCAAATAATAGCTTTTAAGACAACAGAAAACAAACCAATGTGAAGTATTTTTAAAACTAATATAAATTCTGCTGTGTAAAGTATAGGAATGATATAAGGTATAACTAAATACAATATCAGAATTGACGGAACTACAAGCAATAAAGCCAATTCGGTTTGATCATTGATTAAATTGTTGAATTTTTCTTCGTTTTTTTCATAATTACAAAGTCTTGGGTAATAATCATTTGCCATTGCAGCAAAAATAAGTCCTAAATAACTTACCAAAAAAGTATTACTAACTTGATAAATACCCAAAACATCTATTGAATCGCTTTCTTTTAAAAACCAACGAATTATATAGAAACATATTTGCCCAAAAACAACATTAATAGATAATAACATTCCTAATTTAAAAACAGGTAAAAGTTCATTTAAAAACTCTGAAAATGTAAGCTTAGAATTAGACACTTTAATCCTTCGAGTAAAGAATAAACTCAACAAGAAATTAGCAAAAGATGTTGCAACAAAAACAGGAATAATTCCTCTAATTCCAAAATAATAATAAAAAGGAATTGCGATAAAAGTTGAGATTACAACTAGTATTATTTGATGTAAAACTATAGTTGTTACTTTTTTCTTTCCTCTCAACACAGATAATCGAATAGAAGCTACCGAAGAAAACAAAAAATAAAGACTTAAAAAGATTATTTCAATTCTAAAATTATCGTTTTCAAAAACTGAAACACTTATTTTCTTAGAAAATAGTAACGTAATTAAAACGCCAATAATCCCCGAAATCCATGACCATTTATAAAGTATTTGCAATAGTCTTTTCTCTTTTTCATCTTCTTCATTTTTAGTTGAGATTATAGCAACTTCTCTAACACTACTCGATGGAATACCTAAATCGGTTATACCTTTTATTAAATTTAAAATATTTTCAATTAAACCAATTAAACCAATACCCGCAGCTCCAATAAAAATTGCTGCAACTTTGTTGGTTATTAATCGCATAACAATTCTCAACACTTGCGAAAAACCAAAAAGTCCCGTGTTTTTAAATATGGTTCTATGAAAACTTTGTTGACTCATACTATTTTACAACCAAATCTTTTATATTGATTTTTGAAATTAATATGCCATTTTTTCCATTCAGAAGTTAGATTTCCTGTTTTGTCAGCGTTATTTAATATTTGTACAATTTCAGTTTCTAAAATGTCTTTTGGTAAACTGGAAGTAACATCAAATTTATTATTAAACCAAGCCTCATTTAAAAACTTGTTGGCTTCAAATATATCAAGATTTACATTTTTATATTTCTTATCAGAAATTGTGGCTGACGTTGAAAAACCGGTTTGAAAATACTCTTTTTTTGAATGTGCTATTTTACTATTCAAATTAGTTTTTAAATATTCTAACGCATTTTGAATTTGTAAACCTTCATCTACTTTCCCCGTGTTGTTTTTCCAAAGCGACACAAAATAATCTTTTTTAAAAACAGAACCAGCAACCGAATAAATGTGGTAATAGGCTAAATTTCTTTCCGTTTTATATAAACCTAAAAACTTCATTAAATCGTTAAATCGGAAACCATAAGTTTTAAAAATCTTTTTGTACAAAAACGAATTTCGCGTCAATAATTTAGGCTTTATGATATTGTAAATAGATTTACTTTCAATAACGTTTTTAGAAGTCAATTTAGGATTTCCCAACCAAAAAAGTTTCAAGAAAACTAAATTATCTTTAAATATTTCTTTATCTAATTCAACCAAATCTAAATCTTCAGTAAACCAAAAATCGTCTTCCAACAATAAAAAATAATCACTTGAATTTTTTGCCGATTCAACCCAAAAACTAATTGGAATTTCGCCTTTAAAATCTTCAGTTAAATTGGAACTTTTCTTATTGTATAAATCTGATTTAGTAACTACTACTTGCGGATATTTTTCTTGAATTTTATCTAAATATTGTTGTGGCGTTCCATCATCTAAAACAACAATTCTTTCAAATGATTTTTTAGCATGTTTTTCAATACTAAACAAACATCTATCGAGATAATATGGACGATTAAACGATTTAATTAAGATGTCCATTCGTTCAAAACTTTAATAATTTTTGAAACCTCATCATCAGTTAAAACTCCATTCAATGGCAAACTCAATACTTCGTTGTGAATTTTCTCTGTAATAGGAAATGACAAATTATTCCATCCCGAAACTTCGGGATTCATTGCTTTTTGTTTATGAGGCGGAATTGGATAATGAATAATGGTTTCAATTCCGTTTTCCTTTAAATAATTTTGTAATTCGTTTCGTTTTTCTGTTCGAATTACGAATAAATGAAAAACATGATTTTCACTTTCATTCCAATATGGCAAAATAATTTTATCGTTTTTAACTTCAGACAAATAACGCTTTGCAATAACTCTACGTTTTTCATTTTCACTATTCAAATGCGGTAATTTCACATTTAAAAAAGCCGCTTGAATTTCGTCTAATCTAGAATTTACACCAATAAATTTGTTCTCGTATTTAACTTTCGAACCATAATTGCGAAGCATTTTGATAGTTTCAGCTAACTTTTCGTCATTCGCCACGACTGCTCCGCCATCACCTAAACAACCTAAATTTTTCCCTGGATAAAAACTGAAAGCTCTTGCATGACTTTCTTTAAAATTTAATCCGTGTGCTTGAGCCGCATCTTCAACAATTAATAGATTATGTTTTTCGGCAATTGCAGAAATTTTCTCCATTTCGCACAATTGTCCGTATAAGTGAACTGGTAAAATGGCTTTAGTTTTTGGAGAAACCTTCTCTTCTATTAAATCAGGATTGATATTATAGGTTTCCAAAATTGGTTCGACCAAAACCGGAACTAAATCGGCTTGTAAAACGGCTAATATTGAAGCTATGTATGTATTTGCTGGAACTATAACTTCATCGCCTTTTTGAAGCTTTCCTAAATCGATATACGCTTTAAAAATAAGCACTAAAGCATCTAAACCATTTCCAACACCAATGCAATATTTTGAACCACAATATTTTGCAAAATTCTTTTCAAATTGGCTTACTTCGCTTCCAAGAACATACCAACCATTATCTAAAAAAGATTGGAACTTTTCTTTGAATTCAACTTCAAAAGGTTGGTTTAACTTATGTAAATCGAGAAATTTTATCACAACAAAACTGAATTTAATTTCTCATAATTTTTCGTCTCAAATCGGTAAAAACTTTGTGTAATTGTTCTTGCGCCAAAACTTTCCTTCCAAAATAATAATCCGCTATTGATATTTTGACCTTGATTTTCATTTGAAATTCCAAAATCAAAATATTTTTTATTCTGAAAAACATCAGTTAGTAAATGGTGGTGTAAAAAATCTAAACTTAAATTGGTTTCTGCATTTGCTTTTCCTGAAATATATTGCGAATGAGCAACTGTTTCTGATTCAAAAATTGTAGTTCCAGCCACAATTTTATCGCCTAAATAAACATTAAACTGACGAATGTTTTTTGGGAATTTTTCTTTTAAAAAAGTAATTTCAGCAAGAGAATGAACTGGTTTTGCTTGATGTTTTTCATTCAAATTTGGAATTAAAATTTCATTCCAAAAAGCATCGAAACTGTTTTCTTCTTTCACTTCAAAACCTAAAGTCTTTGCTTTTGCAATTTCTTGCTTTCTTCCGTGTGAATATTTAAAATTAGAAGCTAAATCAATAGTCGATAAAGTATCTCTTCTGATTAAATCTGCATTACATAAAAACGCTACATATTCTAATTCATCTGAAGGAAAATCAGCATAAATTGACGGCAAAACTTTAACTTCAAAATTCTTTATTTCATTCTCATTTAAAAACTTCAAAACTTCTTGAAAAAGGATAATAAAATCAGACAATTTAGTTTTACGATTAATTACAAGTCCGCCATAAGTCAAACCTTGATGCGAAAAAACAACATCATCTACTCTATTTGCTGGTAAAATTGCTTTTAAATTGTCTTTTTCATCTAAAACCAATAACGAAAAATCTTGAAGCCTATCTTGATGATATTCCATGAAATCGCGATGAAATAAAAAAGTTGCGTTTTTTGCATTGGCAACAAATTCGTTCCATTTATGATAATCATCTTTGGTATAAAGTCTTACAGAAAATTTCTTCAAGTAGTCTATTTTGCTTGTGAAAATACTAATTTTTGACCGACTACTAAAACGAAACAATTAAATTATTATTTTATTTAGTATATTCGAGGAAATTATTGCGTTAATGCTCAAAAAACCATACCTACTTTTTTTAATTTTTATTTTTTTATCAGGTCAAAATTCTTTTGGGCAAGACATTTCGCTTTTTTCTCAAATAAACGGTCGTTACGACTTTACTTTTGTTGGAAACACGCTAAACACAAATGAAAATTCGTTTATGGCAACTCCAACAATTTTAACTTCTTCATCAGCTGATTTAAATCTTGCTCCAGATGATGTTATTGAAAGAGCATATTTATATTGGGCAGGTTGTGGAACTGGAGATTTTGACGTAATGTTAAACGGAACACCAATTACCGCCGAAAGAACTTTTTCAATCGTACAAGCTAGTAGTGGTTGGCCACATTTTAGTGCTTTTGCAGATATTACAGCTCAAGTTCAAGCAACAGGTAATGGAACTTATACTTTAAGTGATTTAGATGTTACAAGTTTTATAGGACAATACTTTCAAAACAGAACAAATTTTGCTGGCTGGGCGATTTTAGTAGTTTATGAAAACAGTAGTTTACCACTAAACCAACTCAACATTTATGATGGTTTACAAGCAGTTCCTTCGTCTATTGATATAACTCTTGATAGTTTAAATGTAATTGATGATGTAGGAGCAAAAATTGGTTTTATCGCTTGGGAAGGTGATGTTGGAATAGCGAATGGTGAAACTTTAGAGATTAATGGTTCAACTCTAAGTAATCCACCACTTAACCCTTCTAACAATGCATTTAACAGTACGAATAGTGTAACAGGATCATCTGTTTTATACAATATGGATTTGGATATTTATAATATTCAAGATAATATAGATGTTGGCGATAGTGAAGCTCAAATTTCTTTAAGCTCTAATCAAGATTACGTAATGATTAATGCAATTATTACAAAACTAAATAGTCAACTTCCAGATGCAACAATTGAAATCGATAATTATTACACAAGTTGTAATGAAGGAGCAGTTACTGTAGATTATACGGTTTATAATGTTAATAGTACTGAAGTTTTATTTGCAAATACTTCTATTGGTTTTTTCATAGACTCTGATTTAATTGGAACTTCTGCAACAGTAAATGATATCGCAATTGGAGATAGCGAATCTGGAACTATTACGTTAACTTTACCTACCGACACTCCTGAAACTTTTACCTTAACAGCAATGGTTGATTATGATTTTCAAGTGACTGAATTGGTAGAATATAATAATACTTTCGAATTTGAAGTAACGCAGTGGTTATCGCCTGAATTCAATGATTTAGAAGATTTGGTTAGTTGTAATTTAGGTTTAACTCGTGGGATTTTTGATTTTTCTGAATATGAATTTATAGTAACTGACAACCTAGATTTAGATGTTTCGTTTTATGAAACGTATGATGATGCTGAAAATGAATTAAATGAAATTTTCAATACTTCAAATTATGAAGCAGTTACAACTCCAGAAGAAATTTTTATCCGATTAGAAAATGATTTGGGTTGCTATTCTATAACTTCATTTAATTTACTTACCGAAAATTGCCCGCCTACGATTTATAATGCAGTTTCTGCAAATAACGATGGTATGAATGACGATTTCTTTATTGATGGCTTACGTGATATTTTTGTGAACTTTAAGTTAGAAATTTATAATCGTTGGGGAAAATTACTTTGGGTTGGTGATAATTCTAAACCTAATTGGACAGGTTATGTAGAAGAAGGAATTGGTAGTAAACAAGCTCCTGAAGGAACTTATTTTTACATTTTATATTTAAATGACCCTGATTATCCTGATGCTTTAACCGGTTATCTTTACTTGAAACATTAATTACATATTTTGCGTGTAAAAGTTGTAATCTTTCAAAAGGGTTTTAATAAAATCTTGATCGTTTCCTGAAATATTTTTTATTCCGGTTACTGCAATAATTTTTTCGCGAAGTTTTATCAATGTTCCATAATCGCGAGAAGCAATTGCAGTTTCAAATGTTTCTTTAACAATTCTCACATCATTATCTGATAATTTTATAACTAATGGGTATGTTGGCACGTAATCGTCATTAACTTCTTGAAGAATTGTATGATTAATATTTACCTTATTTTTTAACGAAATAACCGAAGTTCCTGCAGCCATATCGCCTAGTCTTTGGTTTTTACTGTTTGCAATTATAGCTATTAAAGCGATAATTCCATTTCCTATAGAAATTTCAACAATTCTAAATAACCAACGAATTAAATAATCTCCAAAACTAGCTTGATAACCATCTAACTTTATTACCCTCATTTTCATTAGCTTTTTCCCAATTGTTTTTCCTTCCCATAAACTTTCTTGAACTAGTGAATAGAACATAATTGGCATACCTAAAACACTATAAATAGCTATTATAGACCAAGTATCTAATCCAACAAAAATATTTGTCAAATCAAAAATTTCAAACATAAAAACCATAAAAAACACATACGCAGCTTTTACTAACAAATCGATTATTTGAGCTAGTAACCTATCGCCTACTGAAGCAGCTGAAAAATTTATAACAACATTTTGCGTTGTGTTGATTGCTAATTGCATCTTAATTTATATTTTAGCAACTCGATGAGAGAAGTTGCTTTTATTAAACAAAATAAAGAAAAATGGCTAAATTTTGAAGAAGCCATTTTTGGTAAAACCAAAAAAAATCCAGACGAATTGGCAAGTTTATACATTCATTTAATGAATGACTTATCGTATGCCCAAACGTACTATCCTAAAAGCAAAACAACGGTTTACTTAAATCATTTGGCTTCGCAAACCTATCAAAAAATTTACAAAACTAAAAGGACTGAAACCAACAGAATAAAACATTTTTTTAAAACTGAAGTTCCGCTTTTGGTCTACGAATATAAACGATATATTTTATATGCTTTTATAACTTTTGCATTATTAACTTTTATTGGTGCTGTTTCAGCTCATAATGACGAAAGTTTTGTGCGTTTAATTTTAGGCGATTCTTATGTTAATATGACCTTAGAAAACATAAAAGAAGGTGATCCGGTTGCGGTTTATAAAGGCGGAAGTAACTGGGGAAGTTTTATCGGCATTACATTAAATAACCTTCGAGTTGGTGCATTGTCTTATTTCTTTGGAATTTTTCTTGGTATTGGCACTTTTTACATTTTGCTGCAAAATTGTATTATGCTTGGCTCATTTCAATATTTCTTTTATCAAGAAGGTGTTTTCTGGGAAAGTGTTCGCGGTATTTGGATTCACGGTTCTATGGAAATTTTTGCTATGATAATTGAAGCTGGCGCTGGTTTTATTTTAGGCGCAAGTATTTTATTTCCTCGTACGTTTTCTAGAATGAATTCTTTTAAACTAGGTTTTAAAAATAGTTTTAAAATATTCATTAGTACAATGCCATTTACATTTGCCGCTGGATTTTTAGAAGGCTATATAACACGTTATTCTAATACAATGCCAACATTTTTGAGTGTTGGAATTATTTTAGCAACATTATCAGCAATAAGTTACTATTATTTAGTTTATCCATTTATTGTGCATAAAAAAATAAAACAGAATGTTCCAACTATATAAAAAAAGAGATTTTAGTCAGTTAGTAGGTGATACTTTTACTTTCTTTAAAATGGAAGGAAAAAAGTATTTCAGAAACTATTTCATCATAAATGGCGGATTAATTTTAATATTGATTGTTGCCTTGTACTTGTTAATGAGTTTTTTCTTTGAAGGTACTTTTGCTGCAGCTCAAAATGGAAATTCAACTTTTCTAGAAGATTCCCTTTACTCAAATATGGGTATTTTCTTAACAGTTGGCGCACTACTTTCACTCTTAGTAATCATAGTAAGTATAGTTAATTACACATTTCCTGTTAGTTATTTATCTCTTTTAGCTAATAATAAAGAGATTAATACTTCATCATTATTTGAAAACTTAAAACAGAAAATTGGTCGTTCTTTATTATTTTTCCTTTTTTCATTGTTTATTTTAATCCCAATCATGTGCATTATAATGGGAATTACTTTCCTTTTAGTAATGATTATTATAGGAATTCCGTTGTTATTGATAATTATGCCAGCTGTAATGAGTTGGATATCGTTAAGCTACTATCACTATATTTCAACAAATTCGGGTTATACAGAAGCATTAGGTAAAGGTTATGAAATGTTGAGACGTAATTTCTGGACAATCATCGGTTCTACTGTGGTAATGTATTTAATCGTTCAAGTTGTTGTAAGTGTAGTAACTTTTATCCCTTACTTTTTCGGAATGGCAAGCTTTTTTGTAAATCCAGATGGAATGCAAGAAGAACCAGAAAGCATGGTTTCATTCATAACCATTTTAGCTTCAGCTGTAATGATTATTTCTTTGGTTTTTAATTATATGATGCAAAATTTAATCTTAGTAAATCAAGGTTTAATTTATTATAGTGCTACAGAAGTTGAAGAAAACATTAGCGTCAACAAAGAAATTGATTCAATAGGACAAAATGAAGAGTAAACTCTTATCCATATCACTTTTCATTCAAACTACCGTTTTTTCAGCAATTGAAAAAGCAAAAGATTCTATTGGTTATAACCAACGAAATTTTGACAGTTCTTTTCAAGACAATTATAAAGGAGACGATTTTAACTATGAACCTTTAACAAAAGTTAATGATCTTTCTGCTTGGGATAGATTTTGGAACGCTGTTGGAAGATTTTTACAAGATTTATTCGATTTCGGTGGAATAGGAAACTCTATGAATGGTTTACAAATTCTCTTTAAAATAATCGCTATTCTAGTCATCATTTTTGTGGTTTATTTAATTGTAAAAGTGATTATCAATAAAGAAGGCGGATGGATTTTCAGTAAATCGGCTAAGAAAATTAATGTAGTTGAAAATGTAGAAGAAAACATTCATTCTATCGATTTCAAAAAGATTGTTAACCAAGCTGTTTCTGATAAAAATTATCGCGTGGCTGTTCGGTATTATTATTTATGGTTGTTAAAATCACTTTCCGATAAAGATGTTATCGAATGGGATATCGAAAAAACAAATCGCGATTATTATAACGAAATTTCAAATACTGATACTAAAAAAAGTTTTCAGTTTCTTTCTTATATCTACGAATACAGTTGGTACGGAGAATTTGAATTAACACAAGAAGATTTTCAAAAAGCCGAACAAACTTTTATAAAAAACATTAAATAACCAATGCCGAAAAGTTTAAAAATATACATCGGAATTTTACTCCTAATTTTAATTGGGATTGTGGTTATTGATGCAAACAGACCAAAACCTATCGATTGGCGTCATACATATTCTTTGAACGACAAAATTCCGTTTGGTTTATACGTTTTTGACAATGAGTATGAAGAATTTTTCAAACCGCAAAAAGTAGAGCAATTTGGAAAAACACCTTATGAATTTTTCGACTCAAAATTTAATTATAACGATACAACATATAGTAAAGGAACCTTTCTTTATATTGATAATGAATTTAATTTAGATGAAGAATCAGTTGAAGAGTTATTGTATTTCGCTAGTCATGGAAATGATATCTTTTTAAGCGCAACGAGTTTTCCTAATAAATTAAAAGATTCTTTAAATTTTAAACTCGAATTTGACAATAATTACAACGATTCTATTGAAATGTCAACTACAAAAACAAAAGTTAAATCGGATAGTTATTTCAATAAAGGAATTAACAATCGCTATTTTACAGAACTCGATTCTTCAGCTATTGTTTTAGGTCAGCAAAAAAGAAGTTCGGGTAAATTGCAAACCAACTTTATAAAAATTCCTTATGGAAACGGAAACTTCTTCTTACACACGCAACCTATTGCGTTTACCAATTATTATTTATTAAAAGACAATTATTCATATACAGAAGACATTCTAAGTTATTTACCAAAAACAAATAACATCTACTGGAAAGTCCGCAAGTTTGAAAGCAATAATCTTAACCAATCTCCATTAGGATTTGTTTTTAGTCAGCCAGCTTTAAAATGGGCTTGGTTATTTGCTATCTACGGAATGATTGTTTTTATGTTTTTTAATGCAAAAAGACGTCAGCGCGTTATTCCTATTATCAATCCGTTGCGAAATACAACCGTAGATTTCACTAAAACTATTGGAAATTTATACTATCAAGAAAAAGATTACATGAACATAATCGATAAAAAGATTATCTTTTTCCTAGAAAAAATTAGAAACGATTATTATTTAGATACTTTTAATTTAGACGATACATTTATCAACCGATTGCATCAAAAATCTGGTAAATCTAAAGATGAAGTTAATAAATTAATACAACTTATAAACACATTGCGAAACAAATCAGTAGCAACTGAAAATGATGTTATTACATTAAACGAACAGATAGAAAAATTTTATTCATAATGGAAAATACATTTGAACAAAACGAGCAAAATGCTGAAAATACACAGAATGAAAATGTAAATTTTCAATCGCGTATCGATTTACAACCTTTACAAGAAAGTATTGACCAAGTAAAATCGGAAATTGCCCAAGTAATTGTTGGACAAAACAAAATGATCGACCAACTTTTAGTTGCCGTTTTAGCAAATGGTCACGTTTTACTAGAAGGTGTTCCTGGCGTTGCGAAAACTATAACAGCAAAACTTTTAGCTAAAACCTTGAGTTTAGATTTTAGCCGAATTCAATTCACACCCGATTTAATGCCGTCAGATATAATTGGAACTTCAGTTTTCGATTTATCTCAATCGAAATTCGAATTCAAAAAAGGACCAATTTTCTCAAACTTCATTTTAATTGATGAGATTAACCGTGCTCCAGCAAAAACACAAGCAGCTTTGTTTGAAGTTATGGAAGAACGTCAAATTACTGCTGATGGTCATACATACAAATTAGACCAACCTTTCCTAGTTATTGCTACGCAAAACCCTATTGAACAAGAAGGAACATATCGTTTACCAGAAGCACAATTAGACCGATTTTTATTCAAAATAAACATCGATTATCCTAATCTTCAAGAAGAAATCGCAATTATCAATAAAGAAAACGAATTAAAGAGCAAAAACAAGTTAGAAGATATTGCTACGATAATTTCAAACAGTAATATTTTAGGTTTTCAAAGCTTAATTAAAGAAGTTTTAGTCGAACCTCATTTAATGGAATACATTGCAAAAATTGTTTTAAACACTCGTGAAAATGCCTTTTTATACTTAGGAGCTTCACCACGCGCATCTATTGCAATTTTAAATGCAGCAAAAGGTTTTGCAGCGCTAAACGGACGTGATTTTGTAACTCCAGATGATATTAAAGAAGCGGCAATTCCTGTTTTACAACATCGTGTTGTGGTTACTCCAGAACGTGAAATGGAAGGAATTAGCAGTACTGAAATTATCAAACAAATCATCGATATGGTTGAAATTCCTAGATAATAATGCTGAAGTTTTACAAACAATTATATCTCAATAATTTCTTCTTTTATTGCCTAATGGGAATAATTGCGCTATTTCTTTTGGCGTTCTTTTTTCCTATGTTTTACAATGCAGCTTGGTATTTGTTCTACATTTTGGTAACCTTTACTATTATTGATGTTTTATTATTGTTTGCTTCAGGAAAAACTGTAATTGGTAACAGAAACGCTCCTGAAAAACTATCAAATGGAGATGAAAATGAAATTGTTGTTTATCTTCAAAATAAGTACACTTTTCCAATTTGGACAAAAGTTATAGACGAAATACCTTTTCAATTTCAAAAACGTGACTTTGAAGTAAAACGAAAAATTTCTGCTCAAGGAAAAGATTCTTTTAAATATTTTCTGCGTCCAACAGAACGTGGCGAATATCTTTTTGGAAAATTGAATATTTATGCCGCTTCTCCATTACGTTTGGTTAGTCGCCGATTTATTTATGGAGAAAACGAAATGGTGCCAACTTATCCTTCTTATATTCAATTACGCAAGTATGATTTAATGGCTTTTTCTAATAATTTGTATCAATACGGATTGAAAAAAATTAGAAGAATTGGTCATACAATGGAATTTGAGCAAATTAAAGAATATGTTCAAGGTGATGATATTCGCACGATAAATTGGAAAGCTACTGCAAAGCGAAATGAATTGATGGTGAATCAGTTTCAAGATGAGAAATCGCAAAATGTGTATATGGTTATCGATAAAGGTCGTGTAATGAAAATGCCTTTTAGCGGATTAAGTTTACTCGATTATGCGATAAATGCGACTTTGGTTTTGTCAAATGTTATTCTGAAAAAAGGCGACAAAGCCGGAATGTTTACGTTTTCTAAAAAGGTTGAAAATAGAATTGTTGCCGAAAAGCGTTTAAGCCAAATGCAACAAATCATGGAAAACTTATACAACATTAAAACCGATTATTTTGAAAGTGATTTCAGCCGATTATATGTTGATGTAAAAAAACATATCAATCAGCGAAGTTTGATTTTGTTGTATACTAATTTTGAAACTTTAGATGGTTTACATCGCCAATTACCTTATTTAAAAGGAATTGCAAAAAATCATTTACTTGTTGTGGTTTTCTTTAACAATACTGAATTGAACGAATTAATCGATAAAAAAGCAACGAATATTCAAGAAATTTACGACAAAGTTATTGCCGAAAAATTTGCTTTCGAAAAACGCTTAATCGTAAATGAATTAAAGAAATACGGAATCTATTCAGTATTAACACAACCCGAAAATCTAACTCTAGATACAATTAATAAATACTTAGAAATTAAAGCTCGAGGAATTTTATAATTTTGACAAATGAAAAAAATAGAATCAATTCAAAATCCTTTTATAAAATCACTTGTTCAATTACAAGAAAAAGCAAAAGCAAGAAAGCAAACTGGAACTTTTTTAATTGAAGGTCAACGCGAAATTGAATTAGCTTTAAAAGGTGAATATGAAATTGAATCTATCTTATTTTTACCAGAAATTATTTTAGAAAATCGACTAAATGAAATCACTTCCTCTATATTGACACAACGAGCGGAGTCGAGATGCGAACTAATAGAAATTTCAAAAGAAGTATATCAAAAATTAGCCTATCGCGATTCAACTGAAGGAATTTTAGCTGTCGCCAAAACAAAATCGCTTTCACTTCATGATTTAAAACTTTCAAAAAATCCGTTAATTTTAATTGCAGAAAGTTTAGAAAAACCCGGAAACTTAGGAGCAATTTTACGCACAGCTGATGCAGCTAATATTGATGCTGTCATTATTGCTAATCCGCGAACCGATTTATACAATCCAAATATCGTTCGTTCAAGCGTTGGTTGTTTATTTACACGTCAAATTGCCATTGGAACATCAGAAGAAGTTATCGCGTTTTTAAAGCAGAATAACATTAATTTTTATTCGGCTACTTTACAAAACAGTACAGAATATCACACGCAAGATTACACAAAACCAACAGCGCTCGTTGTTGGAACTGAAGCAACCGGTTTAACTGAAATTTGGAGAAAAGAAAGTACTTCTAATATTATTATTCCTATGCAAGGCGAAATTGATTCTATGAATGTTTCTGTTGCTGCAGCAATTTTACTTTTTGAAGCAAAAAGACAACGCGGATTTTAATTTTAATCCCAAATAATTTCCTTGCACATTTGCTAACTTTGTTTTAACTTTAAAGTTTATACTTTAGCCTATGCCTGTTATTGATATCGAAGCAGAAAATAAAGCGATTGCAAAAGAATACAAAGAGCTTCTTCGTATAAGCTATCAAACACTTTCTAGTGATGATAAAAAATTAATCCGAAAAGCTTTTGACGTAGCTGTTGATGCACACAAAGATCAAAGACGAAAATCGGGTGAAGCGTATATTTTTCATCCTATTGCTGTTGCTAAAATTGTCGCTTCCGAAATTGGTTTAGGTGCAACTTCTATTGCTGCAGCGTTAATGCATGATGTTGTTGAAGATACTGATATTTCGGTTGAAGATATTGAAAAAATGTTCAATCCGAAAATTGCTAAAATTGTTGAAGGTTTAACTAAAATTGCTAAAGTAAAAACTGAGCAAGATATTTCACTACAAGCGGAAAATTTCCGTAAAATGCTATTGACATTACATGAAGATGTTCGCGTAATCTTAATTAAAATTGCTGATAGATTACACAATATGCAAACCATGGAAAGCATGGTTGATTATAAGCAAGCCAAAATTGCATCGGAAACACTTTATATTTATGCACCTTTAGCACATAGGTTAGGTTTATACAACATCAAAACACAACTAGAAGATTTAGGTTTAAAATATACGGAACCAGATGTTTTTAACGACATTGTTAGTAAAATTAAAGAAACTAAAGTTGAACAAGATATTTACATCAAATCAATTTCTGATATTTTAAGTAAATCGTTAAATGACGAAAATGTTGAATTTGTTATAAAAGGAAGACCAAAATCGATTTATTCTATTCGTAGAAAAATGCGCGTTCAAAATGTAACTTTTGAAGAAGTTTACGATAAGTTTGCACTTCGTATTATTTATAAATCGGATAATTTACATGACGAAAAGTTTCTTGCTTGGAAAATTTATTCAGTTGTAACTGATCATTATCGTCCAAGTCCAAGCCGACTTCGTGACTGGATTTCTTCACCAAAATCTACTGGTTATGAAGCATTACACATTACCGTAATGGGGCCAAAAGGTCGTTGGGTTGAAATTCAAATTAGAAGTGAACGAATGGACGAAATAGCCGAAAAAGGTTATGCGGCACATTATAAATATAAAAATGCTGATTCTGAAGAACATGGATTGGAGATTTGGTTAAACCAATTGAAAGAAGCTTTAGAAAATCAAACGTCAAATGCTGTTGATTTTGTTGAAGATTTTAAATTAAATCTATACGCTAAAGAAATTTATGTATTTACTCCAAAAGGTGATATTAAATCTTTACCAAAAGGCGCTACTGCATTAGATTTCGCTTTCAGCATTCACACTGATATTGGACTACACACAAGAGGAACAAAAGTAAACGGAAAATTAGTTCCGTTAAATCACACTTTAAATAGTGGCGATCAAGTTGAAGTTATTACTTCGATTAATCAAAAGCCAACATCTCAATGGCTTGAGTTTGTTTCGACATCGCGAGCGCGAACAAAAATTAAAAATGTTCTAAACGAAAATGCTCGAAGAATTGCCGAAGATGGAAAAGAAATTCTTACTCGCAAACTCCGTCATTTAAAAATTACGCTAAATGAATCGGTTGTAAATGAGCTGGTTAGTTACTTCAAACTTCAAACTAGTCAAGATTTATTTTACCGTTTCGGAATTGGCGCTATCGAAAATCAACAATTAAAAGATTTTGTAGCTCAAAAAAGTAATTCGTTTGTTAATTTCTTTAAGAAAACAATCAAAAGAACTCCAAGTCAGCCAGAAAATTTTGTAAAAAAAGATGTAAATCAAAAATATGATTTATTAGTCTTTGGTAAAAATCAGGAAAAACTTGATTATAAATTAGCTAGTTGTTGTAACCCAATTCCAGGTGATGATGTTTTTGGTTTTCTAACCATTAATGAAGGAATAAAAGTCCACCGAAAAGATTGTCCGAATGCTATTAGCATGCAATCAAACTATGCTTATCGAATAATGCAAGCACAATGGATTGATTCTAGCAAGGAAGAGTTTAAAGTTGGACTAGAAATTACGGGATTAGACAGCTTCGGACTAGCAAACGAACTTACAAAGGTTATTTCAAACCAAATGCACGTAAATATACAAAGTTTGTCGCTAAACGGAGATGCTGGAGTATTCACTGGAAATATAACTGTTATCGTTCAAAACAACAGTGTTTTAAAGAAATTAATAGATAGTATTAAAAAAGTTGATGGAGTAGACAAAATTAAGCGTATTAATTAAAATCACGCTAAATATAAGTTAGTAGCTGTTTATTGAAAAACTTCTGAATTCTAATTTCTAAAATCTAAATTTAAAAAGTATCTTTGCCGTGACTTCATTCAAAAGCTAATGGAAAATCAAAACAACCAAGAAATTGTAAAAGATGTTTTTACTCAATATTTAGAGAGTAAATCACACCGTAAAACCCCAGAGCGTTACGCGATTTTGCAAGAAATTTATGAATCAAACGAACATTTTGATATTGAGTCCCTTTATATTAAAATGAAAAATAAAAACTATCGAGTAAGTAGAGCAACTCTTTACAACACCATTGAGCTTTTAATGGATTGTGGTCTTGTTCGCAGGCATCAATTCGGTCAAAATCAAGCGCATTATGAAAAATCGTATTTCGATAAACAACACGATCATATTATCTTAACAGATGGTGAAGTTATCGAATTTTGCGACCCTCGAATTCAATCGATAAAACAAACAATGGAAGATATGTTTGGAATTGAAATTCATTCTCATTCGCTTTACTTCTACGGAACAAAAAAAGACAAATAAAACTAACACTAAACAACAAAACAACTCACAACACAATGACAGTAGATTTACTTTTAGGTCTTCAATGGGGAGATGAAGGAAAAGGAAAAATCGTTGATGTATTAACTTCAAAATACGATATTATTGCTAGGTTTCAAGGTGGACCAAATGCTGGACATACATTAGAATTTGACGGAATAAAACATGTTTTAAGAACAATTCCTTCTGGAATTTTTCACAAAAACGCAGCCAATATCATTGGAAATGGAGTTGTAATCGACCCAGTAGTTTTCCAAAAAGAAATAGAAGGCTTAGCTAAGTTTGACATGGATATAACATCTAAATTATTCATTTCGAGAAAAGCACACTTAATTCTTCCCACGCATCGTTTGCTTGATGCTGCTTCTGAAGCTTCAAAAGGAAAAGCTAAAATTGGTTCTACTTTAAAAGGAATTGGGCCAACTTATATGGATAAAACAGGTAGAAATGGTTTACGTGTTGGCGATATTGAATTGTCAGACTTTGAAGAACGTTATAGAACTCTAGCTGATAAACATGAAGCGATGATAGACTTCTACGATGTTGACTTACAATACAATTTACCAGAAATGGAAGAAGAATTCTTTACAGCTGTTAAAGCCTTAAAGAAACTTACATTTATTGATAGTGAAGAATATTTAAACAAAGCGTTAAAAGAAGGTAAATCAATATTAGCCGAAGGCGCACAAGGTTCTCTTTTAGATGTAGATTTTGGAACGTATCCATTTGTAACTTCTTCAAACACTACTGCTGCTGGAGCTTGTACTGGTTTAGGAATTGCTCCAAATAAAGTAAAAGACGTTTTCGGAATTTTCAAAGCTTATACAACTCGTGTAGGTTCTGGACCATTTCCTACAGAACTTTTCGACGAAATAGGAACAACAATGGCAAAAGTTGGTAACGAATTTGGTTCTGTTACTGGTCGTGCTCGTCGTTGTGGTTGGTTAGATTTAGTTGCGCTTAAATATGCAATTCAAGTTAATGGAGTAACGCAGTTATACATGATGAAAGGCGATGTACTTTCTGGATTTGACACTTTAAAAGTTTGTACTTCTTACAAATATAAAGGAGAAGTTATTAATCACTTACCTTTTAATATCGAACCAGAAAATATCGAACCTATTTATACTGAAATGAAAGGTTGGAAAGCTGATTTAACAGAAATGACTACTTTCGAAGAACTTCCTGAAGCATTCAAAGACTACATTTCATTTATTGAAAAAGAGCTCGAAGTTCCTATTAAAGTAATTTCAGTTGGCCCTGACAGAACACAAACAATTGTAAAATAAATCTTAAAAACGCTTTCAATCGAAAGCGTTTTTTTATAAAATATTCTTAATAATAAATGCTATCTCTAGTTTTTACTTATTTTTGAATCAAAATAGATAAGGTTGAAAAAGTATTTAGCATTCATATTTACCGTTTTCTTTATTATTAATAGTGTTACTGCACAAGAAGGACAAGAAAACGATAAGATAAAAATTGAAAATTCAGATTTCGTAGATAGAAATCAAAATGAAATTCCAGGTGCGACAATTTTTACAGGAAACGTAAATGTTGTACATAAAGGCGTTAACATAAAATGTAATAAAGCATATTATTTTGACGAGGAAGATTATATAAAAGCTTTTGGAAATGTTCGTATTAATCAAGGCGATTC
This sequence comes from Bacteroidia bacterium, assembly GCA_030431055.1. GTDB lineage: Bacteria > Bacteroidota > Bacteroidia > Flavobacteriales > Flavobacteriaceae > Flavobacterium. The sequence goes on from JAUIJA010000009.1 coordinate 46,553, forward strand.
TTTACAAATGAATAGTCGCTATGCTGAATATGACGGAACTAAAGAATTAGCATTTGCCACTGGAGATGTTTTTTTACGTTCGCCCGAATCTACTTTAACAACCGATACTATTTATTTCGACAAGAAAAACCAAATGGCTTTTTACAATAGCTACGGAACCATTGTAAATAAAGAAAACACACTTAAAAGTAAATCGGGTCGCTATTTTGTACAATCTAAAAAATATCAATTTAACACTAAGGTTGTTGTAACCAATCCGAAAGCAAAAATTGAAACCAATCATCTTGATTATTATGAAAATTCGGGACATGCTTATGTTTTCGGACCTTCAACCATAACCAATCAAGGAAATGTAATTTACACCGAAAACGGATTTTACGACACTAAAAATAATACAGGAAAATTGCTTAAAAATTCAAAAATCACTTACGATAATAAAATTATTGAAGGTGACGATTTGTATTACGACCAATCGAGAAACTTTTCACGAGCAATTAATAATGTAAAAATTACCGATACCATAAATAATATGGTGGCAAAAGGACATTATGCAGAAATGTGGCGCGATACACAAACTAGAAAAGATTCTATTATTTTGACTAAAAGAGCTGTTGTTATTACAAAAGTTGAAAACGATTCGCTTTACATGCACGGAAAGAAAATTTTAGTTACTGGTCCGCCAGAAGATAGAACTATTCGCGCTTTTAACAACGTACGTTTCTTTAAAACTGATATGAGTGGAAAATGCGATTCTATTCATTCGAATAACAAAACTGCTTTAACACAACTAATTGGAAAACCTGTTATTTGGAATGGCGAAAATCAAATGACTGGAGATGTAATGCATTTAATTGGCAACAACACAAGCGAACAACTTGATTCTTTAAAAGTTTTGAACAATGCTTTTCTGGTTCAAAAAGACACTATTAGTAAAAATGGTTACAACCAAATTAAAGGTCAAAATTTATATGGAAAATTCAAAAACAACGAATTAAGCGAAGTTGACATTGTAAAAAATACTGAAGTTATTTATTATATGAGAAACGATGACAATGAACTTATTGGCATTGACAAAAAAGTATGCAGCAAAATTAATTTAGGAATTTCTGATAATCAAATCGATTCAGTTACTGCTTTTAATAATGTTGAAAGCAATTTATATCCAGAAGATGAATTTCCCGAAAACGCTCGGAAATTGAGAGGATTTATTTGGCGTGGAGACGAACGGATAAAATCGAAAGAAGATATTTTTCCAGAAGAAGAAAATATACTACACGAAAAAATCATAATCGAAAGTAAAAAGAAAGCGGAAGAAGAAGATGTTCCTATGGAAATTTTACCTGAAACTTTAGATTATGATAAAAATAATCCAAAACCTAAAGCTGTTTTAAAAGTTGAATAATTTTTGATTAATGCTAAACGATTTTTTTAAATACCAAGCACAAACTTCTCCTCATCCATTAGCAATGGAAATTTCAAGAGCTGAAGGAAGCTACATTTACGACACTGAAGGAAATGCTTATTTAGATTTTGTTGCGGGAGTTTCTGCCAATACATTAGGTCATCAACCAAAAAGAGTAAACGACGCTATAAAAGAGCAACTTGATAAGTATTCGCACGTAATGGTTTATGGCGAATATGCCCAACATCCAGCAACGGAGTTTTGTAAATTATTAGCTTCTCACCTACCTGAACCATTAAACAAAACGTATTTGGTTAATTCAGGAACAGAAGCTATTGAAGGTGCGTTAAAATTAGCACGAAGAGTTACAGGAAGGAGTCAATTAATTTCTTGTTTTAATGCTTATCATGGAAATACTATGGGAAGCATGAGTGTTATGGGTTTTGAAGAACGCAAACAAATATTTCGTCCATTAATTCCAGATGTAGATTTTATTACTTTCAACAACGAAGCCGATTTAGAAAAAATCACAACAAAAACAGCTGGTGTCATCTTAGAAACTATTCAAGGTGGCGCTGGATTTATCGAACCAGAAAACGATTTCTTGAAGAAAGTTCGCCAACGCTGTACTGAAGTTGGCGCGGTAATGATTTTAGATGAAATCCAACCAGGTTTTGGTCGCACAGGAAAATTATTCGGGTTTCAAAATTACGACATTGTTCCCGATGTTGTAGTTATGGGAAAAGGAATGGCTAGCGGAATGCCTGTTGGTGCTTTTACCGCTTCAGCAGAAATGATGGATTTATTAAGTCACGATCCAAAATTAGGACATATTACGACTTTTGGTGGGCATCCAGTAATTGCAGCTGCATCTTTGGCAACGCTTCAAGAAGTTACGGAAAATAACTTGATGCAAGAAGCTTTAGAAAAAGAACAATTATTTAGAGAACTACTAGTTCATCCACTTATAATTGAAGTTAGAGGAAAAGGCTTAATGCTAGCTGCCATGACAGAAAGTCCGGATATAACCAATCAAGTTATTCTAGAATGTCATAAACGAGGTGTTATTTTATTCTGGTTACTATTCGAAAGTAAGGCAATTCGTATAACTCCTCCATTAACTGTATCAAAAGAAGAAATACGAAAAGGTTGTGGCATTATTATTGACGTATTGAATAGTATAGGTTAATGGTGTAAGGTAAATGGTAAAAGGAAAAAATTAGACAAAACCTTTTACCTATCACCTTTTACCCAATGCAAAATTGTTAATTAAATTGTTTAAAACAATTTGTTATTAAAACCAAATGCCCTGTTTTAATCCTTAATTTAGTTAAGGACAAAACCATAAACTGAGAAAGATATGAGATTGAGTCACGATGATGAAGAAAACAACCTTTCGTTATCCAAGTTCGAATCGATGTTGAAAACCAATAAAGTTTTCTTTTTTGATTCTGAAGAGTTTGAGGATATTATCCTGCATTATATGGATACGGGCAGAATTAATTTGGCTAAAAGAGCTTTAAAATTAGGACTTGACCAACACCCATCTTCAACAGGATTGAAGTTAGTTCAAGTTGAAATGTTAGTCTATGAAGACAAACTAGATTTAGCTGAACGATTACTTACTGAATTATATGCAATTGAGCCTACAAATGAAGAAATTTTCATTCAACAGGCTAATATTTACTCTAAACGAGATGAACACGAAAAAGCAATTGCATCACTTAATAAAGCTTTAAAATATACTAGTGATTTAGCAGATGTATATTCTATGATTGGTATGGAATATCTATTTATTGATGATCTTGAAAAAGCTAAAGATTACTTTATTCTTTGTCTTGAAGAAGATGAATTAGATTATTCAGCCTTATACAATGTTGTGTATTGTTTCGATTTTCTGGGCCAAAATGAAAAAGCCGTTACTTACTTAGAGCGTTTTATCGACAAAAATCCTTATAGTGAAGTAGCTTGGCATCAATTGGGCCGACAATTTTATGCGTTAAAGAATTACGAAAAAGCAGTTTGGGCGTTTGATTATGCAACTTTAATCGATGAACGTTTTCTTGGCGCTTATATGGAGAAAGCCAAATCTTACGAAAAGCTTAAACAGTTTGAAAATGCAATTGCTAGCTATAAAATCACGTTAGAATTAGATGATCCAACTTCATTTGCATTACTACGAATTGGTAAATGTTTTGAAAAACTTGGCAATATTGAAAAAGCTTTAAAATACTATCATAAAACAGTTCACGAGGATCCACTTTTAGATAAAGGTTGGATTGCTATTACTGATTTTTATTTGCGTCAACATAACTTCCAAAAGGCGTTATACTATGTAAATAAAGCTATTGGAATTGATGCAGAAAACAGTTCATATTGGAAACGATATGCGGCCATTAATCAAGCTTTGCAATTTTATGAAGAAGCAGAAGCTGGTTATCGAAGAGCTTTTGAAAGTGGCGATTTAAACCTCGATACATTTATTCTTTGGGTAAATATGTTACAACTTTTAGGCGAATTTGAAACTGCTATCGATATTTTATTACAAGCTTCTGATGTTTTTCCTAGCGAATTTGAAATCGAATATCGCTTAGCTGGATTATATTATTTACTTGGTGAAAACGATAAAGGAAAATTTCACCTTACAAATGGTTTACAATTAGGCTACGAGCATCATTCTATAATAGAAGAATATTTTCCGGCAACTTGGGAAATGAATGAAGTACGACAACAAATTGAAAATTTTAGATTAAAATAACCTACAAAATCTAACTATTAAGTCATTCTTTAACTATTTTTGTTTCAGAATGACTTTTTTTATAAACCAATGAGAAAACTATTTCCCGATTATATTTTAATTTTTCTAAAAGGAATTGCAATGGGCGCAGCCGATGTTGTTCCTGGAGTTTCTGGCGGAACTATCGCTTTTATTTCTGGAATTTACCAAGAATTAATTAATAGTATTAATAGAATCAATTTAGATGTATTTAAAAATCTGAAAAAAAACGAATTAAAAGCTACTTGGGCATCTATTAATGGAAACTTTCTTTTAGCTTTAGTTTGTGGAATTGGCGTAAGTGTTTTAACTTTTTCAAAAATAATTATGCACTTATTAGAAACCCAACCTATTTTAGTTTGGTCATTCTTTTTCGGATTAGTTTTAGCTAGTATTGTATTTATTTGGAAGGAAATCACGCATTGGACACCAAAAAGTATCATTTCTTTACTAATTGGAATACTTCTTTCCTATTACATTACAATTGCAGAACCTGCACATTCGCCTGATAGTTATTGGTTTTTATTTTTATCTGGATTCATTGCTATTATTGCTATGATTTTACCCGGAGTTTCTGGCGCTTTTATTTTGTTATTAATGGGTTCGTACCAAACTGTAATTGGAACAATCAATCAATTGCGTGAAGGAATTACTCAAATGAATTTTGAAATTCTAGGTGATGCATTATTAAAATTAGGAACAATTGCTTTAGGCGCATTATTAGGTTTAAAGTTATTTTCCAGACTGTTAACGTGGATGTTTACGCATCATAAAAACACTACTTTAGCTTTGTTAATCGGATTTATGATTGGTTCGCTAAATAAAATTTGGCCTTGGAAAGAAATCTTAAAAACAAGAGTAAATAGTCACGGTGAAACAGTTCCTTTTCTTGAAAAAAGTATTTTACCAACAGATTTCAGCGGAGAACCAAAAATATTTTTAGCAGTTATTATGTTACTAATTGGTTTCTTTTTAATTTTCGGTTTAGAAAAATTTGCAACTAGATTAGGTAAAAACTAAACGAAATGGCTCAAAAAAAAGTAAAAAAGCAATTCAAATTTGGGTTAATAGGCCGAAATATTGAATATTCTTTTTCGAGAAAATATTTCAACAAAAAGTTTAAAAATCTGCATTTTGATAATTGTGAATATTTGAATTTCGATATCCAATCGATAAAAGAGTTTCCAAAAGTTTTTGCAGAAACAAAAAGTTTAAAAGGTTTAAATGTAACCATTCCGTATAAAGAAGATATTATTCCGTATTTAGATAGTGTTTCAAATACTGCTAGAAAAATTGGTGCGGTAAATACGATTTCCATTTCCAAAAACAAAAAATTAAAAGGTCATAATACTGATCATTACGGATTTAAGAAATCACTACAACCACTATTAAAAAAACATCATAAAAAAGCCCTTATTTTAGGAACTGGTGGCGCTAGTAAAGCTATTGCTTTTGCTTTACGAAAACTTGGAATAGAATACGATTTTGTTTCTCGAAATCCTTCGGAATATGAAATTTCATATAGCGAAATAAACGAAGAAATCTTCAACGAATACCAAATTGTTATCAATACAACTCCACTAGGAACACATCCGAATATTGAAGAATGTCCGCCATTACCTTACGAGTTTTTCACTTCAAAACATATTGCGTTTGATTTGGTTTACAATCCTGAAAAAACTACGTTTTTAAAAAAAGCAAAAAAACAAGGCGCGACTATTCAAAATGGTTATGAAATGCTCGTTTTTCAGGCTGAAAAAGCTTGGCGAATTTGGAACAAATAACCAAACAATATCATTCTAGTTTTCGTTACTCGTAAAAAAACATACATTTAACGAATTTCCTTTGAATTTTTCCCACTGCTTTAGTATCTTCGGACACGATTACTAACCTTAAGCATTACAAAATGTTAGAAGAAAAGAATGATAACCTGCACGAAGCAGATGGACAAGAAAATTTAGAACCGCAAAACGAGGTTGAAACACAACCACAGTCTCTTCAAGATGAAATAGATAACTCAAATGCAGAAGAAAGCGAAGACGATTCTATAAAAGACAAACACGATATTCCGTTAGAAGATTACGAGTCAATGTCTATGGATGAATTGGTTGCCGAACTAGAAAAACTGGTTCAAAACCATAAGGTAATGGCAATTAAAGATCATGCGGAAGAAATTCGTAAAGCATTTGCTAATCATTATCATCATTTTATTGATGAAAAAAGAGATGAGTTTAATGCTGAAAACACCGATGAAAATGCAGAATTTGAATATCATTTTCCGCTAAAAAATAAATTCGACGCCGTTTATGACGATTATAAACATAAGCGAAACGAACACTACAAGCAACTTCAAAAGAACTTAAAAAGCAATTTAGACAAGCGTCATGAGTTAATTGAAGAACTTAAAAACTTAGTTGATCATCCAGATGAATCAGAATCTATTGCAGATATGTTCAAAAAGATGAACAACATTCGCGAACAATGGAAAACAGCTGGTTCAATTCCACGTGATAAATACAACATCGTTTGGAACAACTATCATTTTCACGTTGAGCGTTTTTACGATTTAATTCATTTAGACAAAGAAGCTCGCGATCAAGACTTTAAGCACAACTTAGAAGAAAAGCAAGAAATTATTGCAAGAGCAAAAGAGTTACTAAACGAAGAAGATGTAATGAAAGCTTTCCGCGAATTGCAATTATTACACCGCGTTTGGAAAGAAGAAATTGGTCCGGTTGCGAGAGAAGAACGCGAAGCTATTTGGAATGAATTTAGCGATGTTACAAAACAGATGCACGAAAAACGCGAAGCGTATTTCGGTCAGGCAAAAGAACGTGAAAACGAAAACTTAGCACGCAAAAAAGAAATTATTGCAAATATTGAAGCTTTAGAAAAAGAAAACATCAATTCGCATAACGGTTGGCAAAACCGAATTAAAAAAATGGAAGATTTACGCCAGCAATTCTTTAAAGCTGGTCGCGTTCCAAATGAAGTCAACGAAGCTACTTGGGCAGCATTTAAAACCGCTGTTCGTTCTTTTAACGCTAAAAAGAATGCATTCTATAAAGCCTTAAAACACGACCAACAAGACAACTTGAATAAAAAGTTAGCTTTAGTAGAAAAAGCCGAAGAATTAAAAGACAGCGAAGATTTCAAATCGGTTACACCTATAATGAAGCAAATTCAGGAAGATTGGAAGAAAATTGGACATGTTCCTAGAAAGTATTCTGATAAAATTTGGGCTGATTTTAAAAATGCATGTAACCATTATTTTGATCGTTTACACAAAGTAAGAAATCAAGAAAACAAAGTTGAAATTGAAGCTTTTGATAAGAAAAAAGCCTTTTTAGAAGATTTAAAATCTTTCGAATTAACAGGCGATCACAAAACCGATTTAGATGCGATAAAAGCACAAATTGAATCTTGGAAAGCAATTGGTCGTGTACCATACAATCGTCGTCATATCGAAGGAAAATTCAATAAAGTTTTAGATGCTTTGTTTGAAAAACTAAGCTTATCTAAAAAAGATACCGAAATGATGAAGTTTGATGCCAAATTAGAACAAATGGTAGAAAACGAAGACGATAGAGGTTTAGAAAAAGAGCAATATTTCATTCGTAAGAAAATTGACGAAGTTCAAAATGAAATTTTCCAATTAGAAAACAATATTCAGTTTATAAGTTCGAGTTCTAAAGGTGAAAATCCTTTTATAAAAGAAGTTAAAAAGAATATTGAACGCCACAAAGACGATTTAAAATTGTGGAAAGAAAAACTTAGCAAATTAAGAGAAATTTAATACCAAACCCCGAGTGAAAGCTTGGGGTTAATAATTCCATTTATATGAACAATTATTACAAGCTCTTTTTATTAATTTTTTTATCATTTAATTCAAATTATGGACAAAATAAAACAATTTATGTAAATGAAAAACTAGAATTAATATCAGAAAAGGAATTCTACGAAAAAGACAATAACATTGAATTCTTATACTCCCAATATTCAAATGATACATTAATAATAAAAACTAAAGCTAAAAGAGAAAACAAAGGTATTTTAAATGAATCTATAAGAATTAGAATTAAAGATTATATTAATAATATAGAAAAAAATGAAAATAAAATTACTGATAAAGATATCATAGTTATAAATTATTATCCTGGACTTGATAATTGTAATAAAGGAGCTGGAAATGATTTTTTAATTAATAAGTATGCTTCTTACACTAGAAAAATAAAAAAAATAAAAAATGTAAAACAATTCTATTTTTATAAAGATATTGGAAACACAAAAAAATATGGGAAAAAACTAATTTGGTTTAAGGATTCCTACAATCTATTTGAAAAACTATTTTTTAAAATTCATTATCCATGTGGAAGCTATGTGATAATTTTTCCTGACAACACATTTATATCTTACTTTGGTGAATATAATATTGATGTTATTTTAGAAAGATTAAAAAATTAATTAAAAAAACTAAAACTCATATTCTCTTTCAACCTTAGCAATTCTAACTTTATAGTTTTTATACCAAGTGGTTTTTCCTTTTTCTTGCGCAAAAAGATGTTCGGTGTTTTCTTCCATGCTTTGATAGCTTCTAAACTTTCCCAATAGGAAACTGTAATCCCAATTTCACTTCGTGCACTTTCTAAACCTATAAAACCAGGTTGATGTTTGGCTAATTCTACCATTTTAATAGCCATTTCAGCATAGCCTTCCTCTACTTCTGTTCGTGTTGATGTGAAAATTACAGCGTAGTACATTTTAATTATGAATTATGAGTTATGAATAGTTCTCGATACATTCCGATTTCATCGGAACACTCGAACTGACGACTTCGACTGAAAACAGATTACTAAAGTCGCTTCGCTTCTTCCCTTTTAGAATTTGAAAATCAAAGATTTTCGAATTACTTATTTTGGTAATCGCTTCGCTTCTTCCCAAAAAACATCCATTTCAGCTAAAGACATGTTGGCTAAAGGTTTCCCTAATTCAGCTGCTTTACTTTCTAAATACATAAAGCGTTTCATGAATTTCTTGTTGGTGCGTTCTAAAGCGTCTTCTGGATTTACTTTTAAAAATCGCGCGTAATTTATCATCGAAAACAAAACATCTCCAAATTCAGCTTCTATTTTATCTTGATTAGCAGATTTTACTTCTTCCTGTAATTCTTGTAATTCTTCTTGAACTTTATCCCAAACTTGGTGTGGTTCTTCCCAGTCGAACCCTACTCCTTTTACTTTATCTTGAATGCGACTTGCTTTTACTAATGCTGGTAAACTTTTTGGAACGCCTTCTAAAACCGATTTTTTGCCTTCTTTCAGTTTTAATTTTTCCCAATTTTGTTTTACTTCTTCTTCATTTTCTACCACAACATCTCCATAAATATGTGGATGTCTATCGATTAATTTATCACAAATGGAATTGGCAACATCGGCTATATCAAAATCATTGGTTTCACTACCAATTTTTGAATAGAAAACAATATGCAATAACAAATCGCCTAATTCTTTTTTGATTTCTTGTAAATCGTTATCGAGAATTGCATCGCCTAGTTCATAGGTTTCTTCAATGGTTAAATGACGAAGACTTTCTAGCGTTTGCTTTTTATCCCAAGGACATTTTTCGCGTAAATCGTCCATGATATCTAATAATCTATTAAAAGCGTCGAGTTGTTGTTGGCGAGAATTCATAATTTATTGGTTCAAGGTAGTTGGTAAAAGGCTAAAGACACTTCGCTTCTCGATACATCCGATTTTATCGGAACACTCGAAGTGACGGCTCAGTGTGATAATTAGTTATAAAAATAAAAAATCCTACGCTTTTCAGGTAGGATTTCAATTTTATATTATTAACAACTTATTCAGCTGCTTGTTCTTTTGAATCTTCTTCAGTTAAAGCTTCAACCGTAACCATTCCTTTCGGTTGTAAAAGATTATACCAGTTTAAGATTTTCTTAATGTCTGAAGTATATACTCTATCTTCATCAAATTCTGGTAAAACTTCACGGAAATATTCTCTTATTTTAGCATCGTCTTCTTTGTGTGACAATGCTAAACCGTCATTTTCTTTTGTTGCAATTGCTTTGAAAACTTCGCTTAAACGAACTTCTTCAGAATATGTATAAATTGCAATTTCCGATAATAAACTTACGTTACTACGCATACCAACAGTGATTTTCTTTCCATCTAATAAAGACTCAGCTACAAATCCTGTACGCGTTTGAATTTTTAATTCGTATAATCCTGGTTTACCTGAAATAGATAATATTTTTTGAATGCTCATTTTCTTTTTATTTTGGGTGGCAAATATATATTTTTAAGTGGAAAGTCGAAAGGTAAAAGTTATAAATTATGCCTTATTTAAGTACTTTTAACTAAAATTAACGACCTTTTTTATTAGCAAATTTCATTTTGTAATCTGGTCGCGCTTTTCCTTCCATAATATTCATTAATTTTTTACCAATTAACTTCTTTTTTAAAGTAGAAAGATGATCGGTAAATAAAATTCCATCGATGTGATCGTATTCATGTTGAATAACACGCGCCATTAATCCGTCGTATTCTTCTACTCTCTTGTTGAAGTTTTCGTCGAAATATTCAATAGTGATTTTTTCATTTCTGAAAACATCTTCACGAACATCTGGAATACTCAAACAACCTTCATTAAATCCCCAAACATCACCTTCCTCTTTAGTGATTTTAGCATTTATAAAGGTTCTTTTAAACCCTGCTAATTCTGCCGCTTCTTCTTTTGAAACATCATCGCTGTCAGCAAAAGGTTCTGTATCAACAATAAAAAGTCGAATTCCTAATCCTATTTGCGGCGCTGCTAAACCTACACCATGTGCATTGTACATTGTTTCGTACATATTAGCAATCAACTCTTTTAAATTTGGATAATCTTTAGATATTTCTTCTCCCATTTTTCTTAAAACAGGTTCTCCATATCCATATATTGGTAAAATCATAGTGTAATTTTTCTAAATTTTAAAGCGCAAAAGTACTATTTTTTATAATTTAAATAGTCTTGTAAAATAATTGTTGCAGCAATTTCATCAATTAAACCTTTATTTTGGCGTTTTTTCTTTTTCAAGCCACTATCAATCATAGTCTGAACTGCCATTTTAGAAGTGTATCGCTCATCAACTCTATCTAAAGGAATTTCAGGGAAAACTTCAGTAAATTTTGTCAAAAATTTATTAATCATTTCTGAACTTTCTGAAGCAGAACCATCCATTTGCAATGGTTCGCCTACAATGACTTTTTCAACCTTGTTTTTCGAAAAATAATCTTTTAAAAAAGAAATTAATTTTTCGGTTTCAACAGTAGTTAAGCCTGATGCAATTATTTGCAAATCGTCTGTTACTGCAATTCCCGTTCGTCGTTTTCCGTAATCTAAAGCTAAAAGTTGTGGCATATTACATTTTTTCAAAAACAGCTAACGGCGCCATTCTTGCTTTATTTAATGTTAATTTATTTTTGGCAATTGTATAGTTATCGGCTTTTTCAACAATAGAATTAAATTCGCTTTCAATTTCCATATTTACACAAGCCATTTGCGTGCTAATGACTTTAGAAAATAAAATTCTATTTCCTTTCTGTAACTCGTAGTTTCCACTTATTCCATTACAACCCATAAAAGCAGAAAAACGATTATTTTCTTCAAAAAATATAGACAATTCTTTATTGGAAGTTTGTTCTATTTTTTTCCCTTTGATTTGAACTAATTTCCATTTAGTTCCCTCTAATTTCATTTCTTTATCATACGATTCTACTGCAGAAATAACAGAATCAGTAAATACTTCACTGGTAATTTGGTTAGAATTCGTTTCCTTGCTGCCTTTACAAGCAATTAAGTTCAGGGAAACAATTACAAAAAGAAAACTAAAATACTTCATCTTAAAACTTTTTACAAATTTACAAAATCATAAGTTGTTTCTTGCAAATTACATACCAATATAATTGAAAAGCGTATATTTGCATAACAATTTTTTAGCATGGAAAACTTACAATCGACAATAGAACAAGCTTGGGAAAACAGAGCTTTATTACAAGAAGAAAATACGCAAAAAGCAATACGCGACGTAATTGAATTATTAGACAATGGAAAATTACGCGTTGCTGAACCAACATCAAACACTTCGACTTCGCTCAGTACTGGCTCTTGGCAAGTTAACGAATGGATTAAGAAAGCTGTTGTTATGTACTTCCCAATTCAAAAAATGGAAACTTGGGAAGCTGGTATTTTTGAATATCACGATAAAATGGAATTGAAGCGTAATTATGCTGAAAAAGGTGTGCGTGTTGTTCCACCAGCAACCGCTCGATATGGCTCTTATGTTTCAAAAGGTGTAATTATGATGCCTAGTTATGTAAACATTGGCGCTTATGTAGATGAAGGAACAATGGTTGATACTTGGGCAACAGTAGGAAGCTGTGCACAAATAGGTAAAGATGTTCACTTAAGTGGTGGTGTTGGAATCGGCGGTGTTTTAGAGCCTTTACAAGCTGCACCAGTAATTATCGAAGATGGAGCTTTCATTGGTTCGCGTTGTATAGTTGTAGAGGGTGTTCGTATTGAAAAAGAAGCGGTCTTAGGTGCTAATGTTGTATTGACTGGTTCGACTAAAATTATTGATGTTACTGGAGATGAGCCAAAAGAACACAAAGGTTTTGTTCCTGCTCGTTCAGTTGTCATTCCTGGAAGTTACACTAAGAAATTCCCCGCTGGCGAGTATCAAGTTCCTTGTGCGTTAATTATAGGAAAACGTAAAGAAAGTACTGATAAGAAAACTTCACTTAACGACGCGTTGAGAGAATATAATGTAGCTGTTTAAAACAATGAAAAACTATTTTCAGCATCTAAAGCTTTTTGTAAAGCGTTTTTTCTTAGTTGTTTTTGTATATCAAGTTTGTAGAGGTCTTTTCTTTTTTTTTAATAGAAATTCCTTTGATAAAATAAACTTTAAAAGCTTTCTTGGCGGACTACATTTTGATTTATCTGCGATTGCTTATATCAATATTTTATTTGCAATTTTACATTTGATTCCTGGGAATTTTAAGAACAAACCAAACTTTCAAAAGTGGTTGAAAATTAGTTTTTTCACCGTTAATTTAGTTTTTATATTAACCAATTTTGTAGATTTTGAATACTACAAATTTACTGGAAGACGCAGTACATTTGGAATGATTACTGCTAGCGGAATGGAAAATGAAATAGGCGGACTTATCTTTTCTTTTCTAGCTGAATTTTGGTATTTACCGCTTATCGCAATATTATTAGGTTTTATTTTTTGGAAAAGTATTCCTAATTTGGATACTGTTGGAGATTCAAGTGCTACAAAACTTCAATTATTAAAACAAAGCGGAATCTTTATTCTTTCCTTAGGAATTATACTATTGCTAGGGCGAGGCGGTTTTCAAAAAAAACCATTACGAATTGTTGATGCTGTAAATTATGGCTCAATAAGTCAGTCTGCAATAGTGTTAAACACACCTTTTTGTATCTTAAAAACAATAGGAAAAAAAGAAAGCTTAGAAGCAAAAGATTTTTACACTAAAGAAGAATTAACAACAATCTTCAACCCAATATTAGAGTTAAATCCAAATAAAAAACCTTTAAACAAGAATGTTGTAATTATTATTTTAGAAAGTTTTGGTAGAGAAAATTTACAAATAGGACAAACACCATTTTTAGATTCTCTTATTACAAAATCTTTATTTTTTGAAAATGGTTTTGCTAACGGAAAGTTATCAATAGATGCTGTTCCCTCTACGCTTTCGAGTATTCCAAGTTTAATGAATAATTCTTTGATAACTTCGAGTTATTCTATTAACGAAATTTATGGTTTACCAAAAATTCTAAAAGAAAACGGATATTACACTGCTTTTTTTCATGGTGCTTTTAATGGAAGTCAAAATTTTGACCAATACTGTAAAGTTGCTGGTTTTGACAATTATTTTGGAAAAGACGAATATATTGGTCCAGAATCTTTTGACGGAAAATGGGGAGTTTTTGATGAAGATTTTTTTCAATTTTATTGTCAGAAAATGAATACTTTTAAACAGCCATTTTTTACTTCAATTTTTAGTATTTCTTCTCACAATCCATATACAATTCCTGAAAAGTATAAAGGAAAATTCCCAAAAGGAACAACTAAAATTCATGAAAGTATTGCGTATTCAGATTTTGCCTTGCAACAATTTTTTAAATCGGCAAAAAAACAAGATTGGTACAATAACACATTATTCGTTATTACAGCTGATCATACTTCGTCTGAGCCAACATCTGAAAAGTTTAAAACTAATGTTGGTAAATTTAGAGTGCCAATTATGTTCTACAATCCGTCTGATTCAACTTTCATTGGAAAAGAAAATAAAAACTTACAGCAAATTGATATTATGCCATCGGTTTTAAAATACTTAAACATTAAAACAAATATGGTGACTTTTGGTAAACCTTATCAGTCTGATGAAGATTTTGTGGTTTATTATTTAGACAATATTTACCATTATATAGAAGGTGATTTTTACATGGCATTTGATGGCAATAAAGCAATTGGTCTTTACAATTTCAAAAAAGACGAATTACTTAAAAATAATCTACTTAAAAAGAATACTGAAGTAAAAAATAAAATGGAAGGTTTTATTAAAGCTTATATTCAAACTTTTAATCAAAGAATGATTGATAATAAATTAATTAATTAAGCTTTTCCTCTCTTTGTAGTTTTAAAAGTTTAGCATATTTCATGTAAGAAAAAAATGCTTGTATCATTGCTATTGTTAAACCATCTAATCCGTTAAAAATTCCTTTTTTAAAGAAATAACAACGAATAAAAGCTACTGCACCATTTAAAACTGGCTTAAAGCTATTAATTCTTTTTCCTTGGTCGAAAAGTTGTTTTGCGTGCCAAGTAGAATATTGATTTTTCTTTGCTAAAATTTGGTCAAAAGAACTCCAACCATAATGTAAAATATGAACTGAAACTTTCTTTTCGTTTGTAGTGAGAATGTGCTGATGCACTTTTGCATCTGAAGGTCTTGCTGTTTTCTTATTAAAGAAACGAACTTTACTATCTGGATACCATCCTGAGAAATCTATTAACTCATCTGCTAAAAAATTTTTTACTCTAAAAGCAAAAGCATCAAAATTTCCTTCTAAATACTTTTTGTTTTTAATAAATTCCTTAGCATCTGCATCTAAAAATTCATCGGCATCAAGATTTAAAATCCAATCGTTTTTACAAAAAGGTAATCCGTGACTTCGTTGCGGACCATCGCCTAAAAACTTTTGCAAGACTACTTTAGCTCCTTTTTCTTCGGCAATTTTTACAGTATTATCAAAACTTAATGAATCTACAATTATAACTTCATCGCACACCTCAAAAAGTGCATCTATACATTTACCAATATTTTTTTCTTCATTAAAAGTTATAACTAATCCGCTAATTGCCATAAAAAATACTTTTTGCAAAAGTAACCAAATAATTTATTTGTCATAAAGGCATATTGCATTGAGTTATGTATTTTAGCAAAAAAATATAATTATGAAGTTTTTGGTTATTCAACAAAAAAGAATTGGTGATGTTTTAACTTCAACAATTCTTACTAATAATTTAAAAAAGTCATACCCAAATGCTCAAGTAGATTATATGTGCTATGCTAATTGTGTTGATGTACTTAAAAATAATCCGAATATTGATAACATTATTGTTTTAGAAGAAAAAACAAGAAAAAATTACTTTTCGTTGTTTCAGTTTATCTTTCAAATTCGTGCAAAAAAATACGATGCAGTTATTGATGCTTACAGTAAACTTGAAACCAATTTAATTACATTTTTTTCTGGAGCAAAATATAAAATATCGTACAAAAAAGGTTATTCTAGCTTATTTTATAATCATAATATTGAGCGTTTAGAAAATGGTACACAATCAAAAATAGGTTTGGCGATTATTAATCGATTAAAGCTTTTAAAACCGTTAATTAAAGAAGAAATTACCGATTATAAACCAAAAGTATTTTTAACCGAAACTGAAATTAGAGAAGCCAAAACTCTAATTGATAAATTTCCCTTACATAACGATGTACCTACGTTTATGATTGGAATTTTAGGAAGCGAATGGTACAAAACCTATCCGTTTGAAAAAATGGCAGAATTATTAGATTACACGATAGCGACGACTAATGCAAATCTATTATTCAATTATATTCCGAAACAAAAAGAAGACGCTCAAAAAATATTCGATTTATGTAAACCCGAAACTCAAAAACATATTTTCTTTGACTTATATGCAAATGATTTACGTTCGTTTCTAGGTTTACTTTCACAATGCGATGCACTTATAGGTAATGAAGGTGGTGCGGTTAATATGGCTAAAGCACTTTTCATTCCTACATTTTCTTTATTTTCACCAAGTGTTGATAAAGAAACTTGGCAAATTTTTGAAGATAAAAAAAACATTTCAATTCACCTAAAAGATTTAAAACCAGAAATTTATCAACAACACGACGAAAAATATATAAAAGAACATACTTTTAAATATTTTGATGAATATCCTATTGAATTAATTAAAGAAAAGCTAAACAGCTTTTTTAAAGAGGTTAAATGTATTGATTAATTCCTTTTGAAATTTTAATTACATTATGCTTTTTGTTGTAATTTCTAATGGCATTATTTTTCTCCCAAATTTCTGCTGAAGCATAACTTCTTTTATGATCTAAATGTAAACAAATTGCACTATATCGTATTTGTTTTCCTAAAATTCCGTAATTAAACAATCGCTCACCTACTTCTCTATCTAAACCGCCATATTGCATTTCTTCATTAAACCCATTTATGGCTAATAAATCTGCTTTAAAACAAGAAGCGTTATGTCCGTTAAAAGTCTTTTTTGTAGTTGTAACCCAATTCATAAAACCAGCAATCCAATTATTTTTAGTAAGTTTACTTAACTTAAAAGTTTTTTTAACGCCATTATTAATCAGCCATTTAATAGAAAAAGCTTTTTGATTAATAATTTCTGTTGGAGATATTTCATTTGAAGTTTCCATTGGTAATTTAAAATATCCACCCGATAAAAAATAACCTTTTTCTTTATGTTTTAAATGCTTAGCAATAAAATCATTTCTAGGAACACAATCGCCATCAGTAAATAGCAAATAATCTGAATTTGTTTTAAGAATAGCTTTATTTAATATTTTACACTTTTGAAAACCTTCATCGGCTTGCCAAACGTGAATAATTGGAAACTTGAATTTAGATTGAAAACTTTCAATTACAGTTTTAGTTTCATTTGTAGAACCATCATCTGCAATTACAACTTCAAAATCTTGTTCGGTTTGAATGCTATAACCAAAGAGCACTTTGCGCAGCCATTCTTCCGAATTGTAAGTTGTAATAATTACAGATATTTTCATGAAACATTTGTGAGAAGTGAAAATACTATTTTTTCCAGAATTTTAATTTCTTTTTCAGCCTTTTTTTACGGTAAAAACGATATTGAAAATCGGAAGTTAGTTTCCACATTAATTCAAAAACTTCATTTTCAGATTTTTCGGCATATAATTTTGCATACTCATTACTCATGACAGCAATCATTTCTCTATGAGGTGTAATCTTTGATAAGTTTTTCATTCTTGCATAAAAATCTAAAGGCTTATCGTGAAATTTCATTCGGTTTAAATCCACTAAGTAAAAAGAGTATTTACCACCACCTTCATTAATTATAAGAGTATTTCCTGGAGAATGATCTAAAAACTCAATACCTTTTTCGTGCATATCGAAGGTAAATTGAGTGAATTGTCGTAAAATATTCTCAGCATCAGGATAATCAGTTTCTACCAATTCTCTATATGTTAAATCGCATTCTAGATGTTCACAAGCATAAAAGCTTTCTTTTAAACCAATAAAATCAAAATTTTCATAATAAGCAATTGGTTTTGGTGTTCCTATTCCTTTTTCGGCTAAAATTGAAGCAAATTCAAACGAGCGTTTTGCTTTTGATTTTCGGAAATATTTATAAGCGATTTTGTTGATTAAACTTGGCTTTTTAAACGATTTTATATTTATAATTTCATCGTCAAGTTCAAATAGTTTTATGGTGTTTCTATTTCCTTCAATAAAAACTTTTCCTTGATTTTGAAAATTATCAATACAATTTTGAATTTCCCTTTGTTTAGTTAAATATTGAGAAGCAACCTTTATCAATCTTATTTTTTTATCAAAAGTAGATATTGTGTTTATTAATTCCAATTTATTCGATATTTTTACGAAAAAATTGGCATGAAAACTCTTCCTAAATGTTCACTAGTAACTCCAACGTACAATTGGCCAGAAGCTTTAGAACTTTTACTTTTAAGTGTTAAAAACCAAACTATATTACCAAACGAAGTAATTATTGCCGATGATGGTTCAAAAGAAGAAACTTCGCAGTTAATTAAAAAATTTCAGAAAGATTTTCCTGTTCCGCTAATACATATTTGGCATAAAGACGAAGGCAATCAGAAGCCAGCTATAATGAATAAAGCAATTGCAAAAGCAAAATATGCCTACATTATAGAAATTGATGGAGATATTATACTACATAAAAACTTTATTGAAGATCATTTACGTTTTGCTAAAAAGGGACAATATCTTTTTGGTTCTAGAGTGAATATTCAAAAAGTTATTTTAAATGATATTTTCAAAAATAAGACAATTCACTTTAATTTATTTTCAAAAGGCATTAAAAAAAGAATGAGAACTTTAAGGTTACCCATTTTTATGAATTTTGAAAAAGAACATCATCAAATTTCAAAAAAATTGAGAGGTTGTAATATGTCTTTTTGGAAAGAAGATTTTATTACAATTAATGGATTTAACGAAGCGCTTGTTGGTTGGGGAGTTGATGATTCTGAAATGATTCAACGTTTACATAATATTGGAATTGTAGGGAAACGATTAAAACATACAGGGATTGCCTTTCATATATATCATAAAGAACAAGATAAAAGTCACATTTCGATAAATAATGCTATTGAAGATGAAGTAAGAGAGAAAAAAATAAAATTTATAGAAAAAGGAATTAATCAATATTTATAAAATGCATAAAATTGCCGTTATTATAATTAATTATAATTCTAGCGAATTAACTATCAATTGTATCAATAGTATTGTTGAAAAAACTTCAACTACATTAGATTATGAAATTACGGTAATCGATAATGCTTCTGAGTTTTCAGACTATTCTAACCTTAAAGAAAAAATAAAGTCTATTAACTTTACTAACCTAAAACTGATTAGAAGTAAAATAAATACTGGTTTTGGTGGTGGAAATATGCTAGGCGTTAATAATTCAAATGCAGAATATTATGCCTTTATAAACAATGATTCATTATTAGAAAATGATTGCTTAAATATTATGCTAAAAGAAATGGAAAACAATTCTAGAATAGGGATTAGTGGACCATTATGTCATACAGAAAAAGGTGATTTATTGCCAACTTTAGATTATTTTGCCTCTCCTTTAAAAGAGTTTTTTGGTCGTAAAATTTTACATTCTTTATTTCCTAAAAAATATACAGACCGAATTAAAATTCAGAGTTCACTCAAAGAAGGACAATTAGTAGCTGGAAGTTTTATGCTAATTAAAAGTTCTGACTTTCATAAAGCTGGCGGATTTGACACTAATATTTTCTTGTATTATGAAGAAACTGATTTATGCTTAAGATTAAACAAACTAAATAAGTTTGCTTATTTAATTCCGAATGCAAAATTTATTCATTTTCATGGTGCAAGTACACCTAAATCTGAGAAAATTAAAATAGAATTAAAAATTTCACTACTATACGTAATTAGAAAACATTACGGCTATTTTAGTTATAAATTGTTGCTTACATATTTACAAGTTAAATATTTCTTTAGTAGTTTAATTAAACCCAAGCATCGAAAATTATTTTTAACACTCTTAAAAGGAGCTCCGCTTTCTAAATCGTTAAAGCAAGAGCAAGTTATACTTGAAAAATAATTTTTAAAAATTAATAAAATAAAAATAGTCTAAATGAGTATCTCAAAAAAAATAAAAAATTATTTTAAAAGAAAAGAAATTTTAAAGCAGCAACCTAATGCTAAAATCCCTAATCTTCATTATTTTGACAATAATAAGAGAACAATAGTTTTTATAACTGAATTAATTCCAACCTTTGATAAAGACTCAGGATCAAATAGACTCAAAGAAATATTATTAACCTATAAAAGTCTTAACTATAATTGTGTTTTGTTAATTGAAAACTGTTTATTATACAATAAGTATATTCATTTTTTTGCTGAAAACAATATCATAACTTATACAGAAACAAATTCTTTTAGATCTTATATTGCTTTTCTTAAATCATTAAATAAAGTTGACTATTTCTGGTATTACGGACCAAATTCTTTTAAAAATTATTTTCCTACTATTTCTAAAAAGTTTAAGCAATCAAAAACTATTTATGATATGATTGACATTCATTTTTTGAGATATAAAAGAGCTATTGAATTAAATCCTACTAAATTATCACTAAAAAAAAGGTATAATAAATATTTTAAGATTGAAACTGAACTGGTAAAAAAAGCAGATATAGTTGTCGCTATTTCCGACAAAGAAAAGGAAGTTATGACAAAATATATCGATTCAAAAAAATTGATAACTGTATCAAACATTCATTATCCAAAAATTGATAAAAACGAAGTTGAACCTTTTAAAAATAGAAAAGACATTATTTTTATAGGTTCGACTCATTCACCTAATATTGATGCTGTATATTACTTATACCAAGAAATCATGCCAAAAGTTTGGAGCTCAAATCCAGAAATCAAACTAAATATCATTGGAAATATTAAAGACGTTATAACCGATGTTAGCCATCCAAACATTAACTTTTTAGGTTATGTCGAAAATATAGAATCTGTTTTCTTAAAAAGTAAAATGATGGTTGCTCCATTACGTTATGGTGCGGGAGTAAAAGGTAAAATAGGTCAAGCTTTTGAATATTACTTACCTGTTGTTACAACAAGTATAGGCGCAGAAGGTATGTTTTTAGAAAATAATACAAACGCTTACATCACAGATGACACCAATACATTTGTAAATTATATATTAGAACTAAACGATAATGAAGAAAAATGGAACCTACTTTCGAGAAATTCAGAAAATAGTCTTTATCCCTTTTCTACAGTAAAACTAAAAGAAACTTTAACTGAAATCGAAACTAAATTTTAGTTTAAGAAAATTACTTAATCTCCTCGAAATTTTTTTGAGAAAGCGCAATTACCTTTGGTAAATTTTCTTTTGTATTAATTGAAAACTCAGATAAGTTATTTATAAATCTTTCTAATGTTAGGTAAAAATCTTCCATTTTAGTATAACTAATCAAACTATTTTCAGCAGAAACTCCAAATAATTTCTGTAACCCAGAAAACTTTCCTTCGTATGAAATACCAAACATTGGTTTTGCTAATGAATATCCTGAAATACCAAAGTGCATTCTCCCTGTAATTGTAAAGTCTACTAACTCAAGATACGATTTCAATACAACTCCATTAGTGATATTATCTTTAAAATAAATGTCTAAATTTTTCTCCTTTAACTTCAAGTAAATTTTC
Organism: Bacteroidia bacterium; assembly: GCA_030431055.1. Lineage (GTDB taxonomy): Bacteria > Bacteroidota > Bacteroidia > Flavobacteriales > Flavobacteriaceae > Flavobacterium. Next base: position 68,350 of record JAUIJA010000009.1, read on the forward strand.
TCAGCCAAATCACGATCGTTCATTTTACCTCTTATATCGTGGTATAAGAAAACAAAAACAACATTTTTTTTATTTTGAATTTCTTCTAAAGTAGTTGTAAATTGATTTACATATTCTTCAATACCTACTTTGTGTGCTTGTATAGAATTTGGACAAATTGCAGCAATTATTTTTGATTCTGCTTTTTTAACAGAAACCCAACTTAAAAAATCTTCATCAGAATTTTTATTATACGGGCATAAAAATGCTAAATCTGAAACTTGCTGAATATTTTCTATTGGTAAAAAGGTTTTGGCAACCTCAAAAGAATCTGGTTCACGAAGTTTAAAATGTGTATTCGGGATTAATTCTAGAAAATCTTTTTCCAATTCAGAGTTTATTATTCCTTTATTTAAACTAAACCCTAAAATACCAGTAGGAATATCATATTTATTTGCAAATTTTAAAACTCTACACTTAAAGGAAGGAAAAGAAATTCCGTATGAAGGTGTCATATTATCAGCCCCTAAAATATAAACTCCTCCTTTAAGTTTATGAAACTTAGGTGCGTATTTATACTTTAAATATGAAACATTATGCATAGTTCCGAACAAATCAACGCGTTCTAAAAATTTACTTTCATAAATTGTAATTTTCTTATTTTCATCAAATTGATTAATAAATGTAACTGTCATTAATTCATCACCAAAAGAACCATCAAGATGAGTCGGCGGTATTAAAAGTATTCCATCTTCTTCTTTCTCAAAAAAACTTAAAATTTGATTAAAGACATGATGAATATTCCACCTTAATTTTAAAAAAAAATAATGCTTTTTTGTTCTAAAACTATCGGTATTTTTGTTTTTTCCCATTCTTACCTTTTAATAATAAAATTAACTGCACTTTTACTAATTTACATTAACTTTGTGCATGGCAAAAATAACTAAAAATGCATAACGAAATCCAAAAAGCCTTAGAAGTTATTCAAAACGGAGGTATTATCCTTTATCCAACGGACACCGTTTGGGGAATTGGTTGCGATGCTACAAATGAAGAAGCGGTGAAAAAAATCTATAAGCTAAAACAAAGAGCTGAAAGTAAAAGCATGATTGTTTTAATAAACGGAGATCGTATGTTATACCAAGTTTTTAATGAATTACCAGAAGTAATTTGGGATATTTGGGATAATACTTCTAAACCAACAACGCTAATTCTAGATAAACCTAAAAATGTTGCTAAAAACATCATAGCTGAAGATAATACGTTAGGCGTTCGCATGGTGAAAGAACCTTTTTGCTATAAACTTATGGAGCGAATGAAACGACCGCTTGTTTCAACTTCCGCTAATATTTCTGGTGAGCCAACACCAAAATCTTTTAAAGAAATTTCTCCCGAAATTATAAAAGGTGTGGACTATGTTGTAAATTTGCAGCACGATAAAATTGGCAACAAACCTTCGACGATTATTAAGTTATCACTTGATAGTCAGGTTAAGGTTATTAGAAAGTAAAAGTTCGTTTGTCATTCTGAATGAAGTGAAGAATCTCATAATTTATGTGACTTCTCGACTTCGCTCGAAGTGACAAAAAGAATTACAAAATATGAATTACAAAGAACATTTAGATACTCCTATATTTAAAATAATTGCTCAAGCTGCTAGCGAACTCAAATTAGAGTCTTATGTTATTGGCGGATTTGTGCGCGATATTTTACTTAAAAGAAATCACAAAAAAGATATTGATATTGTAGCTGTTGGTAGCGGAATAGAATTAGCCTTAAAAGTTGCCGACTTAATTCCCAACAAACCAAAAGTTCAAGTTTTTAAAAACTACGGAACTGCGATGCTTCGCTATCAAGATATTGATGTAGAATTTGTAGGAGCTCGTAAAGAAAGTTATAATTTCGATAGTCGAAATCCTGTTGTTGAAAACGGAACGCTAAAAGACGACCAAGAACGTCGCGATTTTACTATAAACGCATTAGCTTTTTCACTTAACGAAAATAATTTTGGTGATTTAGTTGATCCTTTTAATGGAGTTACAGATTTAGAAAACAAAATTATTCGTACCCCTTTAAATCCAGATATTACTTATTCTGATGATCCGTTACGAATGATGCGTGCTATCCGTTTTGCTACGCAGTTAAATTTTGAAATCGAAACTGAATCTTTAGAAGCTATTTCAAGAAATGCCGAACGCATTAAAATTATTTCTAGCGAACGAATTGTTGATGAATTAAATAAAATTTTAGCCACGCCAAAACCCTCAATCGGATTTTTATTGTTACACAAAACTGGTTTATTACACTTGATTCTACCTGAATTAACCGCATTAAACAATGTTGAAGAAGTTGAAGGTCATACGCACAAAAACAACTTTTACCATACACTAGAAGTAGTTGATAATATTTGTCCGAATACAGATGATTTATGGTTACGTTGGTCGGCGTTATTACATGATATTGGTAAAGCGCCAACGAAGAAGTTTCATAAAAAACAAGGTTGGACATTTCACGGACATGAGTTTTTAGGCGGAAAAATGGTTAAAAAACTATTTCAGCGTTTACACATGCCATTAAATCATAAAATGAAATTTGTGCAAAAAATGGTCATGATGAGTTCGCGACCAATAGTTTTAGCACAAGAAGAAGTTACCGATTCAGCTGTTCGTCGCTTGGTTTTTGATGCTGGAGATGATGTTGAAAACTTAATGATACTTTGCGAAGCAGATATTACCACAAAAAACCCGAAAAAATTTAAACGCTATCACAATAACTTCAAGATTGTTCGTGAGAAAATTGTAGAAGTGGAAGAAAAAGATAGAGTTCGTAATTTCCAACCGCCAATTGATGGTGAAGAAATTATGCAGTTGTTCAATTTGAAACCAGGACGAGAAATTGGTATTTTAAAAGAAGCGGTTAAAGAAGCTATTTTAGAAGGTGAAATTCCAAATGAATATGATGCTGCTTTTCAATTTGTTCTAGCTAGAGCTGAGAAAATGGGACTGAAGTCAATTCGTTGATTTGAAAATGTATCAATTTGAAAATTAATAATAAATAATGAAATCAAACAAACCAGTCATCATTTGGCTACTTTCAGGTTGTGTGTTACTTTTTATTATGGTAATGGTTGGAGGAATTACACGTTTAACCAATTCTGGTTTATCAATGACCGATTGGCATTTAATTACAGATACTTTTCCACCAACATCGGAAGAAAAATGGAATGAAGCTTTTGAAGATTACAAAACCTTTCCAGAATACCAAAAAATTAACCAATACAAAACTGGCGGATTTAATCTAGAAGATTATAAATTCATCTATTTCTGGGAATGGTTTCATCGTTTTATCGGACGAATCATTGGAATCGTTTTCATCATTCCTTTTATCTACTTTTTAGTGAAAAAGAAATTAGACAAAGAAACCATCAAAAAGTGTATTGTTCTTTTAGCAATGGGTGGTTTTCAGGGATTCTTAGGTTGGTTCATGGTAAAAAGCGGACTAATTGACAATCCTGATGTGAGTCATTTTCGTTTAGCTTTACACTTAACTTTTGCTTTTATTACGTTTGCATATACACTTTGGGTGGCTTTGGATTTAATTTATCCTAAAAAAACCGAAACACTTTATCCACAATTAAAGAAAATTGCTCAAATTGCTTTAGTTGTGTTGATTATCCAAATCATTTGGGGTGGATTTGTTGCTGGTTTAAACGCAGGTTTGGTTCACAATCATTGGCCATTAATGAGTGACGGACAATTTTTTCACGAAAGTATTTTATTAGAACAATCTAATATTCTAAAAGCAATTGTAGAAGGAAAAAGCGGCGTTCAATTTTTCCATAGAACGTTTGCTTATGTTGTCGTATTCTTAATGGTTTTATTATATTTCAAAAGCAAAAAATATTCTTTAAACGTACAACAACAAAAAGGAATTATCCTATTACAAATAGTTGTTTTATTACAATTCACATTGGGAGTTTTTACGTTGTTATTCCACGTGCCACTTTGGTTAGGGTTAGCGCATCAATTGGTTGCTTTTGGTTTACTAACTACGATGGTTTATACTTTGCATAGATTGAGTAAATAATTTACCCAATCCAATCTTTAAAATCATTCACACGCTCGCGAGCAACAATAACTTCATCAGTTTTGTATGTTGGAAGAATGAGTTTCAAACGAGAATTGGTATGCATTTGAATTTCTTCAATAGTTTTTAGCGGAATAATGTATTTTCGGTTAATTCTGAAGAAATCTTTCGGGTTTAACTCGCTTTCCACCACTTCTAAAGAAGCATCGACCAAATAATCACGATTGTCTAAAGTATGTAAATAAGTCCCTTTATTTTCGCTGTAAAAACATTCAACCTCATCAACTGAAATGATTTTTATTTGGTTTCCAACTTTTACCGAAAATCGCGATTTGTATTCTTTTTCAACTGGATTGACTAACATTCGTTTTATCGCTTCAAAATCTAAAGAATTAACAGAATTCTGCTGAAACTGATTTTTGAATTTTGTAATAGCAGTTTCAAGTTCGTCTTCATCAATTGGTTTCAATAAATAATCGATACTATTCAGTTTAAACGCACGCAAAGCATATTCATCATAAGCCGTCGTGAAAATTACAGCGCTTTTAATCGGTTGGTTTTCCTTATCAAAATGTTCGAAAATCTCAAAAGATAATCCATCAGACAATTGAATATCGAGAAAAATTAAATCGGGTTGCTGATTAGTGTTTAACCAATTAATCGCTTCCTCAACCGAATGCAACATTTGGTTTACAACATAACCGAGTTTCTCCACTTTTCTGGTTAATAATCGTGCTGCTGGCTTTTCGTCTTCTATAATTATGATGTTCATTTTTTGTTCTCAGTTTTCGGTTTTTTTTATTTCGTCACTTCGAGTAGATTTTGAAAAAATCGTATCGAGAAGTTAAAATCCCGAGTTCTCGATACATTCCGATTAAAATAGGAACACTCGAACTGACAGTTTCAAATTCGCAAATCTGCTTATTGTCGCATTGATTTTTCTTTATCCATAAGCTCTTTTATCTTGCGTTCTTCCCAGTTTTTACTAAATATTAAATTTGGTAAAAATGCTGAAAGTCCGTGTGCTAACAAACCTATTCCCCAAAAAAATGGTGTCATTAATGTTCGCCATTGTATTAAACTTTCTCCATCTGGAATTTCTCTTGCATTCACATAAAAAACAACAATATTAATTGCTATATAAATAATGGCATGTCGGTAAAAACCTTTTATTTTTTTAACTCTCTTTTGAGCTTCTTTATATTGTATTTCTTGAGTGTTCATATTTTTCTGTTTTATTCCCATTTTTTAGTTTCTTTTTCTTTCTCTAAAATCTCATCGATTTTTTTCTGTTCCCAATCTTTTCCTAGAAAAGGAAAAATATCGAAAACTCCAAATGCGTGAAATAACAACCCTATTCCCCAGCCCATCATTGGCCAAAAAAACCATAAATGTTTAGGTGAAAAATACAAGTTTATAAATAGTAAAAATCCATTTACAACTATGTAACTAAATAAATGTCCGTAAAAACCTTTTATTTCTTTTACTCGTTCTTTTGCTTCTTGATACTTTTCGTAATCTGTTTTATATTGTTCCATTGTTTTATTTTTTTTACTTTTGACTTTCAACTTTTGACTTTCGACTAAACTATTGATAACGCTTATTTTCTTTGTCCTTATTTATTATTTCATTGATTTTTCTTTCTTCCCAATCTTTTCCAAAACCGAAAACTTCAAATCCGTGAAAAGCAATTCCTATTCCCCAACCTACCATTGGGAACCAGAACCAATAAAAACTATTTGATGTATTTAAATTGATAAAAATTAACACAGGAATTACAATGCAATACGACAATACATTTCCATAAAATTCTTTTAACTTCTTTACTCTTTCTGCGGCTTTTACATAAGCCATATCTTCATTATATTTTATTGGTGTTTCCATAATATTTATTTGTTTTGTTAAAATAGGTAGTTTTACTACAAAAGCCTCATCTGTATCTTCTACTCGTACATTTCTATTGGTTAAAATCGCATATCGGTTAACGATATTTTGTAAACCAACTCCTTTTCTATCGCGTAAAACTTCCTTTTTTTGTTTGTTGTTTTTTACTATTAATTCGTTATTTTCTATTGCAATTGTTATATGCAATGGTTTTTGTTCGCTTACAACATTGTGTTTTATACAGTTTTCTAAAAGTAACTGCAACGATAACGGAACTACTTTTGCTTCTGTGTTTTCAAAATCTTCAGGCAATTCAAAAGACAGACTGTTTTCGAAACGCATTTTTAGTAAATTCATATACGTTTTTGCAAATCGCAATTCTTCATTAACTGAAACCAATTCCTTATCGCGTTGTTCCAAAACATATCGGTAAATTTTTGAAAGCGAAGTTGTAAACTTTTGAGCATTTTCCGGATTTTCCTCAATTAATGAACTCAACACATTTAAACTGTTGAATAAAAAATGAGGATCGAGCTGACTTTTTAAACTTTCAAATTGCGCCGATGCTGTTCCGGCAATAATCTTCTCTTGTTTTACTCTGTTTTCTTGGTACGTTTTATAAAAATACACCAAGTGAATAACCAACGAAACAATTACTGTTATTACTAAAGCTACTACGTAATTTGATGCTGTTTCTTCTTGAAAAAAATGTTCTAAACTTACATTTTCAAACCAAACTTCTTCTACAATTCGCAAAGCGAAAATAGCCAATCCTGAAATTAAAAATGAAGCTAAAAAACCTATTACTAAACGCTTTAAATGAAATCTATTTTTAGCAAAGAACTTATCTAGTTGAATAAATACAAGCGCATTAGCAAAATATAAAACCACACTGTATAAAATCGTAAATAGAAAATTCCATTTTAAGATTGTTATACTTGGCAATTGCTTATTGTATAAGTAATTTATCACTTGTAAAACAATGAAGATAAATCCTCCTATACTTAATGCTTTTATAAATTCTCTTTTAATATTCATTATCGATTACATTCGTTAATTCTACTTTCAGCAATAGCTAAACCCCAACTTGGATGCCATTTACTTTCAGGTTTAAAGGTAGCAAAAAGTTCGATGGCGTTTTGTAATTCGTTACAATAAGGCGAAACATCTTGACCAAAATATTGCGCTTTTCCTAAATCGTATAAAGCTTTTTGTAATACAACTCTTGGGTTATTAGGAGCTATTTCTTTTGCTTTTTGAAATAAAAATTCAATATCAACAGAAAGACGTTGACCATTTATAAGCGGGTTATGTACTATCCAACCTGTATGAATTAATGCTTGTGTTATTAAAACTTCTGCATTATTAGGTTGCAAAGTATTAACTTTATCTTGATAAGTCTGTGCTGTTTCAAGCAATTCCTTCATTTTCTCTAAATCATTTCTGTTTTCTAAAGCTTCACTTGCATTTAGCAACGAAAGATAATAATAAGGTAACCAATTGTCTGTTTCTTGTGCTACTTCATTTTGAAATAAAACCTTAGCCTGTGCATTGTCACTTTGGTTAAATAAAGTTACGGCTTCTTCAAAATTACTTAATTTGTTTTGCGCCGAAAGTAATCCTACAATCATAAGCGCAATAAATGTGATAATTCGTGTCATACTATTTAGTTTTTTCTGATTTACAAGGCAAAATTGCGCAGAATCAGTCGTTTCAGAAAAAGTTCCTTACCGAATTGTAGAATTTTATGGATGAATTGTAGCGAATCATTACATTTGAACTTTGAAACAGATTAAAATGAATTACCAACTACTTTTAGAAAATATCTATAACGAAGTTAAATCTTTGGAAAGCAAAGGTGAAATTGCCGATTACATTTCTGAATTAGCAAAAATTAATCCAGATAAATTTGGTGTTTCTCTAGTTGATTCTGCTGGAAATATTTTTGAAGTTGGCGATACTAAAGAAACATTTTCTATTCAAAGTATTTCAAAAGTATTAACAACTGCTATTATTTTTGCTAAAAAAGGAAATAAATTATGGAAACGTGTAGGCTTTGAGCCTTCTGGTGATCCATTTAATTCGCTTATTCAATTAGAATATGAAAACGGAATTCCAAGAAATCCTTTTATAAATGCTGGTGCGCTTGTAATTGCCGACTTAATGCTTGACTATTTTGATAACCCGAAAGAGTATTTTTTAGATTTTGTTAGAGTTTTAGCTGATAATCCTACAATTCAAGTAAACGAGAAAATCGCACAGTCTGAAGCAGAACATGGATTTAGAAATGCTGCATTAGTCAATTTTATAAAGTCTTACGGAAACATCAATAATAATCCAGAAGATGTTTTAGATTTCTATTATTTTCAATGTGCAATTGAAATGACCACAACCGATTTATCGAAGTGTTTTAGAGTTTTTGCGAATCAAGGCGTAATTCCGAATACAAACGAGTTATTCTTAAGTAAAAGTCAGTGTAAAAAAATGAATGCTTTAATGCAAATGTGCGGATTTTACGATCAAGCTGGCGAATTTACCTTTAAAGTTGGTTTACCCGGAAAAAGTGGTGTTGGCGGTGGCGTAGTAGCACTTTTACCTAATCAATACACGGTAACTGTTTGGAGTCCAAAACTAAACAAAAAAGGAAATTCTTATTACGCATTAGAAGTATTAGAGCGACTTACTACGGAAACCGGAACATCAATATTTTAAAAAACATTGTGTCTGTAAACTCATAAATAATACTTAATTTTGCTAATCCTAAAATAAAACGATTATGATTTATAAATTCCGTGTTATACTAGATGCCGAAGAGGATATTTTTAGAGATATTGCAATTGAAAAGGAAGCTAATTTAGAGGATTTTCACAACGCTATTGTAAACGCTTTTGGTTTCGACGGAAGCGAAATGGCAGCTTTTTATACTTGTGACGATGACTGGACGCAAGACGAAGAAATTCCGCTTTTTGATACAGGAGATGTTCCAGGAGAAATGAGCATTATGAATAATTTCACGCTTGAAGATGTTTTACACCAAGAGCAAACTAAAATTATTTATGTTTATGATTTCTTTAATATGTGGACATTCTTAGTTGAACTTGCTGCAATTGAGGAAAAAGAAGAAGGCGAAAGTTATCCTATTCTTTTATTTTCACACGGACAATTACCAACAGAAGCACCAGATATGAATTTTGAAGCTGAAAATCAACCTTCAGGTTTTTCAGAAGATGATTTTGATGTTTTTGATGGCGATGATAGCTTTGAAGATTTCGGATTTGATGAAAATTGGAATTAGTTTAATTCATCAATACAACAATTTAATTAATGTATCAATTTTAATTGCTACATTTTTACATTAAACCATTTTTACATTAGAAAATGATCAATCTATATAACACACACATCGAAAGTTTATCCATTCACCGAGTGGGAAATAAAAGTAAGAACGAAGGTGTTTTTCTTTCTAATAAACCTTACGAATTAAACGATGAAATTACACCTTTATTAAAAGAGTTTTTCTTTAAACCTTTTCGCGATAAAGAAGAAAACTACTATCAGTTTGCGCACGATGTAGATTTAGAATACAACGAAATGTACAATTTTGCTTCGGAAGCCTTTAACAATCCGAGTGATATTCACAACATTTCAAAAAAAATAAGTCAGCATTTATTTGAGCAATCAAATCATCCGCATATTAAAAACGGAGAAGTTTATGTTGCGTATTTGTCACACGTAGGAATCGACAATCAAACGGTGGAAGCTATTGGTGTTTTCAAAAGTGAAATTAAAACCGATTTCTTACAATTTGAAGAAAACGAAAGCAATTTAGATATCGTTTTACAACAAGGAATCAACTTAAACAAGTTAGATAAAGGTTGTATTATTTTCAATTACAAAAAAGAAGAAGGTTACAAAATTTTAACCGTAGATAGCAATCGTTACGACGCGCGTTATTGGTTAGAAAATTTCCTTTCGGTAGATGTTTTTCAAGATGAAAACTTCATGACAAAAAAATATCTTCAATTCTGTAAAGACTTTGCAAAAGATGTGGTTTTACCAGCCGAAGACAAACAACAAGAAGTAATGTTTATGAATCGTGCAATAAATCACTTTGCTAAAAACGACGATTTTGAAGAAACCAACTTCTTAAATGAAGTAATGGAAAATCCTGAGTTTATTCCTGAGTTTAAAAACTATAAAGTTGACAAAGGAGCAAAATATAGCATCGAAGATGTTTCCAACTTCCCTATTTCGAATCCTGCAGTAAGCGATGCGAGAAAGAAAATTAAAAATACCATTCAACTTGATACAAACATTCAAATTAAACTGGACTTTATAAACCCAGAAAGCGCCGAAAAATTTGTAGAAAAAGGTTGGGACGAAGAAAAACAAATGTACTACTACTTAGTGTATTTTAATAAAGAACAAAAAGGATAACAATAAAAAAGCGTTTCATAAATGAAACGCTTTTTTTATGAATTTTAATTACCTGCTAAAAAATGTTACAAAAATTTAGTAGATTTGAAGGAAATAAAAAATCAATTTTATGCGACAATTTTTCCTAATTGGTTAGATAAAAGGAAGGTTATTCCGTATATAAACTAGTTGTGCATAATGCAAAAAATCGTTCTAAAATTCAACATTTGAACTAAAAAAGCCAACCGCACAAACAGCACATTTATTTTTTTTGCCAACGCGAAATACCAACGCTAAAAAAATAAAAGAGCTGTTTTTCGCCAACGCTCGAAAAAAATGATACATTAGGAAAATGCAAACTGAAGAAGAAATCCTAAAAATAAAAAAAGTAAAAAACACCGCAGTCAGAACTGTGGTTTTACGACATCTTTTGAGCCAAGAAAAAGCCCAATCTTTAAAAGATATTGAAAACGCATTGGCATATACTGACAGAAGTTCGATTTTCAGAACGCTGAAAACATTTGAGGAAAACAAAGTTATCCACAGCATTGAAGATGGTTCTGGAATGACCAAATATGCGGTTTGTGCCAAAGGCTGTAACTGCGACCCAAAGGATTTGCACTATCATTTTTACTGTACAAACTGCGATAAAACATTCTGCCTTTTCGATGTTCCAATTCCTCAAATTGAACTTCCTCAAAACTTCAAACTACAACAAGCTAATATGGTTGTAAAAGGCTTGTGCGACAACTGCAACAAGTAATCTTTGCAATCGAGTTGCAGTAAAAGGAATTTACATTTGTACTATTCTTTTAAATCAGAATAAGCAGATGAAAAACATATTTTTAAACACATTATTTTTATTCGTATCAATCATATCGTTCTCACAGACGAGCGATATTTCCATTTCTGTTAGCGATGCAGAAACCAACGAACCATTATTGGGTGCTACCGTCTATTTTGAAGAATTAGCAAAAGGAGCAGTAACAGATTTTTACGGAATTGCCACATTTACAGAAATCCCAAATGGAAACCACATTATAAAAATTTCATACATAGGCTTCAAAACCATAGAAACTACTATTGATGTTGGAACAAAAAAGGAGTTCGCTTTCAAGCTCGAATCTGGAGGTAATGAACTTGACGAAGTTGTCATACAATCTTCAAGAAGTACACGAACTGTTAGAAAAATTCCAACTCGAATTGAATTTATTGGAGCGGAAGAATTAGGCGAAAAAGCAGTAATGAACCCGACAAATATTTCAATGGTACTTCGAGAAAGTACAGGCATACAGATGCAACAAACTTCGTTAAGTAGCGGAAATACCAACATTAGAATTCAAGGTCTCGATGGACGCTATACACAACTTTTGAGAGATGGATTTCCACTTTATGGCGGTTTTT
>JAUIJA010000048.1 GCA_030431055.1 Bacteroidia bacterium
TCTAGCACTCGTCTATGACAAGTTGCTATGTTCCTAAATAAAAAAGCCACTGTAAAAACACCCGAAAAAGTAGTGAGTGTACAACTACAGTTTGAGTTTTAAGCTATTTGAATTTATCAAAAAAATAGTCGTACTTCGTTTAATTGTGATATGGATAATTAAAACTATCCATATCTTTATTATTGTCTATAATTTAACCAAACTATGAATAAAGCTTTTTTGAGGATATTATTTTTTGTTATTCCTTTTCTGATTTTAGGATGCAATTCTAATAAGGAGAAAACAGTAATTGGAATAAAACCAAACAACTGCAAAAGTCCTACTGATGCAATAGTAAAATTCAAAAAAATAAAAGAAAGTGTTGTCTCGAAAAGTATTTTGAGTTATACCAAAAGTCAATCTATTGAATTTAACAATTTAGAAGAAAAAGAAATTTCTGATTGGATTAATAATTTTGTCTTTAGTGAAAAAAGAGGCTATTCTGGAATTAAAGAATGGAATATCAATGATAATGATATTTGTTTTACTCAAAATGTACGAATTGAATCTGCCTCAGACTCTGCTCAAGTTTCTAAAGTTGATATCAAAATATGTAATTCAGTTTTAACTAAAGATGTTTCTGCTGGTAATTATTGGGAATTTGATTCCGAAAATTTCAAAATTAAATTAAACTACTGCTTTGATTCATTAGAATTTATTAAACCTGTCGGATATTATGAAATTGTCGAGAATAATGGAAAGTTAGAACGTTCAATAAAGACGGATTTAAGGAAATACAATAGTTTAGTACATATCAACTTGACCTTTCTAGATAAAAGAAGTAATACAGAATATAATAAGCAGATTTTATCTGATAACGGATTTTTATATACCGATTTTAGAAATTGAAAATAAAAACTATAGACAACAATGGCTATAAACAATTGCTATTACTGGCTTATCCTGAAAATCCCTAAACAACTATCAGAATTCAAAAACGAACTACTATACTCCTAAAACAAAAAAGCCACTGAAAATTTTCAGTGGCTTTTTTGTTTGCGTTAGCGTTTGCAGCATTGTTGGAGCTCCTCAAAGAGAGCGACTGCGGAAAGCGCGACCCTTGTGGTAACGCCCAAAAAATAATTTAAAAACTACAGCTTGTAATTTCAGTAACTCTTAGTGTGTTTACCATACCTTTTTCTTGTATAGGCATTGCAGCAAGACTTACCAGCATATCTCCTGTTTCTAGATAGCCTTTTTTACAGGCAATAGCGTTGACGTCTTCAATGGTTTCATCTGTACTTACAAACTTGTCGTAATAAAACGCTTTAACTCCCCAAAGCAAGCTTAGTTGTGTTAAAATACGTTTGTTGGATGTAAATACTAAGATGTGAGAACTTGGTCTCCAAGCCGAAATTTGGAACGCTGTGTAACCACTATTGGTTAATGTAGAAATGGCTTTAGCATCAATTTCGTTTGCCATATGTGCTGCATGGTAGCAGATAGATTTTGTAATGTAACGCTTGGTACGAATATGTGGTGGCGATTGTGGCACTTGTATAAGTGGTGAATCTTCAACACTTCTAATAATGTTTGCCATTTGTCTAATAACTTGCACTGGATAACTCCCAACCGATGTTTCTCCTGAAAGCATTACCGCATCTGCTCCATCCATAACCGAGTTTGCCACATCGTTAACCTCAGCACGTGTTGGTGTTAAACTAGAAATCATGGTTTCCATCATTTGCGTAGCAATAATTACAGGAATTCTTGCACGTTTTGCTCGTAATACCAATTGCTTTTGGATAAGCGGAACTTCCTCGGCAGGAATTTCTACACCTAAATCACCACGAGCTACCATTAATCCGTCGCAATAGGCAACAATTTTATCGATATTCTCAACAGCTTCAGGTTTTTCAATCTTAGCTATAATTGGAATTTTATGTTCACTATGTTCTTTGATAAGTTCTTCGAGCTGAATTAAATCTTCAGCGTGACGCACAAAGGATAACGCAATCCAATCTACTTGCATTTTTATTGCAAAAATGGCATCTTCAATATCTTTTTCAGTAAGTGCAGGTTGCGAAATATTGGTGTTAGGAAGGTTAACGCCTTTTTTAGATTTTAAGGGTCCACCTTGAATAACGCGTGCTTTTACTTCCGATTTTTTATCGGTTGAAACCACTTCAAAAATTAATTTTCCGTCGTCTAAAAGTATGCGCTCTCCTGGTTTTGCATCTTGTGGAAAGCTATCATAAGTCATGTAAACACGTTCTTTTGTGCCTTCAAAACGTTTTCCGGTTGCAAAAATAATTTCGTCACCTTCATTAACGATGAC
>JAUIJA010000049.1 GCA_030431055.1 Bacteroidia bacterium
TAATATTCTGTACTCTACTTTGAATTGTTAAAAGATCCATTTGTCTTTAATTTGATAAAGAATGATTACATTATCCTACGACAGTTAAATAAATAAGTTCCAAATTTTGTGCTATTTCACACAACGGGTTGTGCAGCCGCAGTACGAAGCGCAGCGAAGTATTGTCGGCTGCACTGTGTTGGGCGTCGTTTATTCAATAAGAAGTTGACTAAATTGTTTACTTGGAACTTCAAAATACCTTTCTTTTAAAACATCTTCCATAGAATATTTCCCTGTTAAATATTCAAATCTAACTACTTCCTTTTCATCAACAACTTGATTTGTTATTGGAAAATAATAAATAGATAACAAATAAGACTCATCTTCAAAATACTTTCCATAATCATTTTTATATTTTTTACGAATAGATTTAGTCGTCTCCCAATTATTCCTTATTTCAGTCAACTTTGGTAGATCTTTATCTAAATTTTCTTCAATTTCAATTAGTAATCTTCTTTCAGTCAATTCATCGAATTTATCTGTAATCTTTCCAGAAAAAAATGTTGGAATTAGAAAAACTTCTTCACTATGTTGGGAAAACACTTTGTTCAGAACTTTATAGTCTTCTTTTAAGAACAAAGTATACCTTAATTCATTTACAGTTATCCAATCTTCCTGTATTGAAGGGTATTTATAGTAACCAGTAGTTTTATAAGCAAACATTCCAAATAATGTGTCATTTTTATAAACTATTTTATCAAACCAAATTGAATCAATATTATTATAAATAAAGGATGGTATAAAATCCAGTTTTTCATGATAAATGAAATTTTCATTTTTCACCCATTCTCTTGTTTCTTTATTAAGAGACCATCCATCTGCATTTTTTAAATACTTTCTGTTTTTTATCTTAAATTCCAGAGTTGACTTTACCTCTCTACTTTGAGCTAAACACAAAATAGGAATAAATACAAGTAAAATCATAACAAAATTCTTTTCCATATTTAGGTTTGTTTAGTTTATTTTTTTTATGACGCCCAACGGTTCGGGGCTTTGCGATGGTGGGGCAATCGAAGCACAAATCTTCAATTTTGCACTAAAGTTCAACCGAAGAACAACCGTTGAACTTTGCAGTTTCGCCCCACTATTGCAAAACCCTTGTTAGCGGCTGGCATTTTAGTGTGCTACTGATTTTGAGAAAAAATTCATTACGATAACTCCTGTCACAATTAAAATAATTCCAATAATTGCTGGAATGTCTAACGATTGCTTAAATACCACAACCGAAATTATAGCTGTCAAGACAATTCCTAAACCACCCCAAATTGCATAAGCTATTCCCAAAGGAATGGATTTTAAAGCTTGCGATAAAAAGAAAAAGCAAGCAATATATGCCACAATTGTTATCGCTGTTGGCAATAATTTTGAAAAACCGTCTGATGCTTTCATAAAGCTCGAACCTACAACTTCAAGTACGATTGCTAATGATAAAAATAAATATTTCATTGTTCTTTTGTTTTAACTGATGCAAAGATACAAAAATTAAAAAGTGCTTTTTTTGACAAATGTCAAAATCGTTATTTCTTTCTAATACGGCTCAATGTTTCTTGCGAAATACCCAAATAAGAAGCAATATGTCCTAAAGAAATTCTTTGCAAAGCTTCGGGTTGGTTTTTCAAAAGCCAATGATAACGCTGTTCTGCGGTATGTGTTTGTAATAAAAAAGAACGTTCCTTTAAAATTTTGCAATATTCTTCTGCCATTTTTCTACCAATCGTATTCATTTCCTGCGATGATTTGTAGAAACTTTCAAGGTCATTGCTTGAGATATAATATAAAGTGGTGTCTTCTAAAAACTGAATGTTTTCAATTGAAGGTTGGCTAAAAAATAATGGCATTACTGAACCTAAAATTCCGCTCTCAAAACCAAACCAAACATTAATTTCTCTTTCATTGATATTATAAAACGAACGAACAAGCCCTTTTTCAATTACGAATAAACTTGAAACAATTTGTCCTTCTTTGAGCAAAAAATCGCCTTTTTGTTTTATCAGACTTTTAATTTTTTCGTTAAGTTCTGTTTCGATTTCAGAGGTCAGATTTCCGTATTTTTTAAGTTGTTTTATGAGAGGGTTCATTCTTTGTACGGTGTTGGTTTATGCTTGCCGCTAACGGCCCGGCTACGTGCCGTGCCGGACTCTAAATTTACCATTTTCATTCCATTTCACAAATGCTAGCGCAGGCAGCAAAAGGCGATCTTGGCGCAGCCTGGCTTTTGC
>JAUIJA010000050.1 GCA_030431055.1 Bacteroidia bacterium
CGTCGCTAAACAAGGTGTTACCACTAAACTCAACCGTTAATTGATCTACCGTAATCATACAAATAATTTTAAGCGGCGAAATTAGCAAAAACTGTGAATAAGTTTGTAAAAACTTTCACTTAGATAGCTTATTGATTTTGTTATATTTGAGTGAATAAAAAAATTGCTCAAACTTCACTATATCCGATGTTATTCTCCGGATAAAAGAACTAAAGTTTGACATATAACAAGTTAGCTGTAATTTTAACCGAATGCCAAACTGTAAACTTTGTTTGAACAGAGAAGCGGATAAACCGAACTCTCACATTATACCAAAATTTTTGGCTAAACGATTATTTGAATCATCTAAACCAAGACATTCTGTAGAAATTAATCGAAAAGGGAAAATTAGAAAAATTCAAGATACACCAAAGGAAAATTTTATATTATGTAAAAATTGTGAAAAACGTTTAGAGTATTTAGAAACGTTAATTTCAAGAAAGATAACTTCTATAAATAATTACAATAATTTAAATGACAAGTTTAAAATTAAGGAATATGGGAAGAATAAAATTTTAGAATGTTTAAACATTAATCCGATTGGATTTAAACTTTTTATTTTTTCTATAGTTTGGAGAACTTCTGTATCAAGTCTTCCCGAATTTGAGACTTTTAAATTAGATGATAAAACAGAAAACGAATTAAGATTATTATTAGATAAAACTCTCAAAAACAATCATTCAGAATTAGTTAATTCTATTTCAAAAACAAATGATTTTACTAACTTTCATTACTGCGTTTTTAAACCATTAATGAGAAATGAATTTTCAAGAGGAATTTTTACAGCATACAAAATGGCTGAATTTCAATTTGGAATTTTCACAGTAGATTATATAATATTCTTTTATTCAAATAAAAAAGATATGAATCCAGCTTTTGAGTTTGTTTCTAATTTTCAAAACGAGAAGTTATTAATTACTTTAACAGGAACAGATGATTGGAAAATGCTGAATGAATTGGTAGTTAGGAAAATGCTAAAAAAACAGTAGCTAACTTAAGTCGTGTATAAAAAATTGCTCCATTAGTACTTAAATAATGGTCGTTACCCTTTTGTTATGTCTGATTTTCCTTCGGAAAATCCTCGCTCACAAAAACACAACTTTTCATACACAAACACGTTAATGCAAAATCTTAAACAACAATTCTTTTAAAATATCAGCATGGGTTTGGTTAGCACCAACCCCTTTGCTTTTTACATCGGCATCACGCAATAAGGCTATAATTTGTGATACTTTTCGCATTGGGTAGTTACGGGCTGCGTTTACATAATCATCCACAAAATATGGATTCACCCCTAAATTTTTAGCAACCGAAGCTTTCGATTTATCTTTTAATCCGTGGTACATCAATAACTGTGTAAAAAAGCTATTTAGTAAGGAAATGGTCATTACTAACGGATTATTCTTAGGGTTTTGTGCAAAATAATTGATAATCCTGTTTGCTCTTACCACATCACGCTGCCCTACTGCTTTACGCAACTCAAAATTGTTAAAATCTTTAGAAATACCGATATTTTCTTCAATGTGCTTATCGCTAATAATAGTTTCTGCAGGTAATACTGAAGTTAATTTATCAAGCTCGTTGCTAATCTTGCTCAGGTCAGTTCCTAAAAACTCTACCAACATTTGAGCAGCTTTTGGCTCGATATTAAACTTCTTTCCTCCCAAAACCTGACGAATCCAATCGGCTACTTGATTATCGTATAGTTTTTTACTCTCGTAAATAAGTCCACTTTTGGCAATGGCTTTGTACGCCTTTTTACGTTTATCAAGCTTTTTGTATTTGTAATTAAACACCAACACCGTACTCGGTTGAGGGTTCTCTGCATAGCTTTCAATCTTTTCAATAGAACGACTTAAATCTTGTGCTTCTTTAACAATAATAACTTGCTTTTCAGCCATCATTGGAAAACGTTTAGCCGAAGACACAATTTCCTCTATCGATACATCACGACCATACATTACCACTTGGTTGAATCCTTTTTCAGACTCATCCAACACGTTGTCTTCAATATAATCTGAAATTTTATCAATGTAATATGGTTCTTCTCCCATTAAAAAATAAATGGGTTTGATGTTACCTCCTTTTATA
>JAUIJA010000051.1 GCA_030431055.1 Bacteroidia bacterium
AAAGTCCTTGACAACACTCCGCTTCGCTTCGTACTGCCAAGAACTTCGCCTATAGCTTATTTTGACTCAACCAAGATATTTTCATATCTTGATTCTCGCAAAACAAGCCATAGCCGCCACACGTTATGGTGCATTTAAACCGATTCAAAGTTGGTTATCTTTTCAGCCCATTTTACAGCTTCTTGTGGTGTTTCTGCATTAAAGAAAATGAAATGTTCCGTCGTGTATATGCAAAAGCCTTTATTTAATCCAGAATTACCAAACAACAAGCAAGGAATATCCTCAATATCTAAATCTAATTGCTCTACTTCATCCCAAGAAATAAGCTCTTTTCTATAAGGAAACATTGGGTCTTTGTCTTTTACAAAGCCAGCATCTAATAAATCTTTTTCTGTCATAATAAAAAACGCACCATAACACTGTATAAAAGCAATAGCTGTGTAGGTGTCTAACATTAAGGCTATTGCAGTAAATAATATTTGTTTTTAAATTTAAA
Organism: Bacteroidia bacterium; assembly: GCA_030431055.1. Taxonomy (GTDB): domain Bacteria; phylum Bacteroidota; class Bacteroidia; order Flavobacteriales; family Flavobacteriaceae; genus Flavobacterium. Next base: position 497 of record JAUIJA010000051.1, read on the forward strand.
CTTTAGGCAGTAAATCAGCTACTGCATTTATACTTTACCGTTAGGCAAAATTAAAAACCAACGACAATGACAAGAATTTACAGAAGTTATTCAGAACCTGATAGAGAAAATCTGACTTGGGAAGAAACTTGGAGACAAGAAGACAAAGGCTTGATAAAAAATTATGAAGTTGGTAGAGCATTAGCAATAAAAGAACCTGAATTAGCAGAAAAAGCGAAAAGAGGAGAATTGCCAGTTCTTGGATATAAAGGCGGAGTTGATAAAGCTTTAAAGAAAAAAGAAAAAATTGGAGCATTGAATTACATCGCTAAATGGCAAGCACTTCGAGGAGAAGATTTGAATATTGATATGAATGAGGAATTGGTTTTGACTTGTACAAAAACAAAAATGATAGTAACATTTACAATGGATTTAGAAAAATTAAAAAATGCTAACTAATGGACTTTTTAGCTATTGACGTTGAAACTGCGAACTCTGATATGGCATCAATTTGTCAAATTGGATTTGTGATTTATGAAAATGGTCAAATAAAGAAAGAATGGTCGAGTTTGATAAATCCAGAAGATTATTTTGACTTTTGGAATGAGTCAATACACAACATTACCGAAGATGATGTAATTGAAAGCCCAAAATTTCCTGAAATATATGAGGTTCTTAAACAAAATTTAGAAAATTATGTTTGTGTTTGTCATACTCACTTTGACAGAGTTTCAATAAATAGAACTTGTGAGAAATATGGACTTCCTGCAATCCAAAATAATTGGATAGATACAGCAAAAGTTGCTCGAAGATGTTGGAATGAATTTGCATATAAAGGTTATGGACTTGCTAATGTTTGTGAAAAATTAGGCTATTCATTCAATCATCACGATGCTTTGGAAGATGCAAAAGCTTCAGCTCATATTTTAATTTCTGCAATTAAAGAAGAAAACAACACAATTGACGAATGGATAATAAGAGTTAATAATCCTATTTTAGCTAATGCAAAAACTTACAGTAAATCTGTTTCAAAAGAGGGAAATCCTGATGGGAATTTGTTCGGAGAAGTTTTAGTTTTTACAGGTTCATTACAAATTCCGAGAAGAGAAGCTTCTGTGCTCGCATCTGAAATTGGTTGCAATGTTGTAAACAGCGTAACGAAAAAAACAACACTTTTAGTTGTAGGAGACCAAGATATTAGCAAACTTTCAGGAAAAAAGAAAAGTTCTAAACATTTAAAAGCAGAAGAATTGAAAATAAAAGGACAAAATTTACGAATATTAAAAGAATCTGATTTTGTTGCATTATATGAATCGAATAAAGAATAAATAACTTTGCCTAACACCGTATATAATTTATTGCTAGTTCTAGCCTACTTACGAAAATCCTCGCGGATTTTCTATTCGGTTTTTATTTACTAAATTAGTAGCTAAATCAACGCAACAAAACATATACAACACCGTTCGAGGCAATACTTCGCTATCGCTACGTTTTGCCTCGAACGTGTGGCGGCTAACGCCAAAGTCCTTGACAGCACTCCGCTTCGCTTCGTACCGCCAAGAACTTCGCCTATAGCTTATTTTGCTCAACCAAGATATTTTCATATCTTGATTCTCGCAAAACAAGCCATAGCCGCCACACGTT
>JAUIJA010000010.1 GCA_030431055.1 Bacteroidia bacterium
CGTGTTAATGCTAGATTATTGCTTACATCGATAGACGTTAAATTATTATTGTAACAATCTAATCGTGTAATGTTTATAAATTCTTCTATTCCTGTTAAGTCTGAAATTGACAAACCATTAATTAATAATTCACCAGAAAATGCTTGTGCTTCTGCAACCGAAATTTCGCTATCACTATTAGTATTAATAGCTGCGTCTGCTAATAAATAGCTTTTAAAATTAGCATCGGGAATGTTTACATTTTGCGCATTAAGAGCAAAGGAAAATAATGCAATACTAAATAGTAAAATTTTCTTCATTGTTTTTTTTTTAATTTATACAACAAAGAAACTTTATAAAAAGAAGACTACAATTGGCTATTTTGTGAAGTGTGTTAGTTTATTTCTAAAGCATTGATTTTTATTTATAAAGTAAATTACCAAAACGTATCTTTAATGACTTCTATAAATTCATCTTTTTTAGATTTTGCAATAGGAATTGTTTGTTTATTATCTAAAATTAGGTAATCACCTTCATTTTTAATCAATTCTTTTACAAACATTAAATTGACTAAAAAACTTCTATGACATTTAAAAAATATCGGTTTGTTTTCTAATTGATCTGTGAAGAATTTTAAGGGTTTGCTTACCAATTTTGTTTCGCCTGCTTTTAAATGTACTTTTGTGTACATTCCGTCTGCCTCAAAATAGACAATGTCGTCTAAATTCATAAACAAAATTCCTTTAGGAACATCTAATGCTATTTTTGTAATTGCTATTTGTTTTAAAGCTTGTTTTAGATTTTCTAATTTATTTCCTAATTCGTTTTTTTCAATTTCTAAGATTGCTTTTTGTGTGGCTTTAACTAATTCGATTTCATCAATGGGCTTTAAAAGATAATCTAAAGCATTTATCTTAAATGCCTCTATTGCATATTGATGATAAGCTGTTGTAAAAATGATTTTAAAAGTGAAATTATCCTCATCAAAATACTTGCTTATTTCTAAACCATTTTCACCTGGCATTTGAATATCTAGATATACAATATCTATTTTATTTTGCTTAATAATAGCAACTCCATCTTCTAAATTTGAAGTTTCAAAATAAGTTGTAAATTGAGGAAAATTCTCCTTTAAAAAAGTTTTAATTAAACTTCTAGCACTATTTTCATCATCTATTATTATACAGTTCATTTTCTCTTATTTAGAAATTTTAATTATAACAGTTGTTCCTGATGGATTATTAAATTGATCATGTTTATCTTTAATTTCAACTGAAATGTTTTTTTTATAATTTTTGTTTATTAGCTCAATGCGCTTTGTTGTAGCTTTTGTAGCAAATGATTTATACTCGTTTTCTTTATTTTGAGTTGCTTCCCTTCCTACTCCATTATCGTCTATAATTATTTCAATAAAATCAGTTTTTTGATGAAAGCAAACTACGATTTTCTTATTTCCATTTTTATTACTCAATCCGTGCTTAATAGCGTTTTCTATGAAAGGTTGTAGTAATAATGACGGAATTTTTACATCGGATATTAATAAACTATCATCATATTTTATATCATATTCAAAATCTGCTTCAAACCTATTTTTTTCTAAAGAAAGATATAGTTCTAATGTTTCTACTTCTTCTTTTAATGATATTTCGTTTACCTGACTTTGTTCTAAATACAAGCGCATTAATCTGGAAAATTTTACCAAATATGAACTCGCTAATTTTCGTTCGTTTGTTACAATATAATCTTGGATTGAATTTAACGCATTAAAAATAAAATGCGGATTCATTTGAGAACGCAAATTTTCTAATTGAAGAGAAGTCATTCTTTTATCGATTAATAATTCAGAAATCTCTCTGTTTTTCTTTGTAAGTTTTACTCTATTTACAACAGTAATTATTGTAATTAATATTATTACTATTGTAAGTCCTATTAATAACAAAAACCACATTGTTTCCCAAAAAGGTTGCTTTACAACAATTCCTAATTCGATTTTTTTATTTTCATTCTTTAAGACTTCATCTACATAATAAGGAAAAACTTCGAAAACATAATTACCTGGAGGAATTGATAGATATTTTACCGAACGCTCTTCATCTTCAATTTGTTTCCAAGAATTATCATAGTTTTTTAACCTATACTTGTATGATATATTTTCGGAATTATTAAATGCATTTGAATTAAAAGAAAATTTAATATTGTTTTTCTCGTGAGTTAATTCAATTCTTTCGTTAAAATTAATTTCTTTATCTAAAACAGTTACTGATGTAAAATAAGCATCTGGAATTTCAGTTTGTCGAGTATTTAATACATCTTTTTTAATACTAAAGATTTCTTTATTACTAGTATACAATAATTCGTTAGCAAGTATTTCTAATGTTTCTATTGTACTTTCTATTCCACTGTTTCGCGTATTATAAAGAGTCTCTTTAAAATTATTTTCAATATCAATCTTTATTAATCCTTTTTCAGTTACTAACCAAACCTCATTTTCAAATGCTTTTACAAACTTAATTTCTTTAGGAACAAAGTTTTTAAATTGGTATTTTGAAACCTTATCATTTTTAAAGAAAAATAAACTATTACTTACTCCAGAAAACCAAACCGTTTGATTACTTGTTTGCACTATTGATGTTGCATAAAAAACTTCATCATTGTATTTTAAAATCGACTTTTTTTCATCATTAAATTTATATACACCATTTGCAGTTGCAATAAAAAACTCTTTTGTAGAATTACTATAAAGTGAAGTATAAGCTCTAGAATCATCAACTGTTTTTTCTTTAACTTGATTGTTTTTAAAACTATATAAAACCGATTCATTGTATGTTAAGTACAATACTTTATCATCGATAATTTTTATATCCTTTGCAACATTAAAAAGCGATGTCTTTGTAAATGTCTTGTTTCTTAAATCATAAATAAAACTTTCGTTATTATTAACACCAATATAAATTAATGCTTTTTCTTGGTCTATTTCAATTGCAGAAATGATGTTTTTTGTTGGAACTTTTAAGAAATTGGTAATTCCATTATCTGAATTAAATAATAGCAAGTAACCCAAATCGGTGTAAAAAATAACTTCGTTATTACTTTTAACTTTTGAACCTACAATATATCCGTATTTTTTGTAGTTATAATTATTTGAAAATAAATTTAAGTTGGGAACCACTTTAATTCCATCTTTTAGTGTTGCAAACCAATAATTATTTTCAGAGTCTTTATAAACATAACTTACTTTGTTCTCTTTAAAAAATGTGTTCTTGTAAATGAAACTTTCATTTTCATAAGTAAATAAATGTGTGCCATTATAAGAAAGTACAAAAACCTTATTATCAATAACATTTACATTAATCAATCGCTCGAAAGCTTGGTTTTTAAGTGAATTGACTTGACTAATTCCTGCTTTAGTTATTTTATAGAAATTTCCTTTTCCATTATTTTCTGTAAACAAAAAACAAGCTGAATTTACTTTAAAAAGTATAGGTTTAGATGATGATTTATTTATTTGCAAATTGGAAATTAAAGTGATTTTATTCGTAGAAAAATCAAATCTAAAAATATCATTTTCATTATCTACAAAATATCCTTTTCCATTTACATAACAATATGTTAAAGCTGGTTTATCGCTAAGCTTAATTGTTTTCTTTTCAGTTGAACTATAAATTCCTTTTGACGAAAATAAATAAACAGATTTGTCTTTAACAGTAAACTGACTTAATCTTCCTCTTAAAATCGAATTAAAATCATCATATAAATGGATACTATCATTTTTTAAGTAAAAGAATTGTCCGAATAAGTTATTAAACCACAACTTCCCTTCTTCGTCAATTTGAAGATTAAAAACTGTATTTCCTTTTTGTTGTTCGTTTCTTACTTTTTTAAAATTTCTTCCATCATATTTTAATAGACCATTTTCAGATGAAAGCCATTTAGTTTTATTAGGAGTTTCAATTAAATCATAAAATTCATTACTATATTTACTTAACTCATCTCCAAATTCATAAACAACTGGAGTTTGAGAAAATAAAATAGTAGAAACAATCAAAAATGTTATTGTAAAACAATACTTCATAATTTTGTAAAAATAGAAATACTAATCTGGAAGCTCAATAACAATTTCTAAAATCATTAAAAAAGTTTCTAAATATTCGTAATTTTAATAAAAGAACTTATTAAACAAGATGCAAAAATATTCCATCATAATTCATCCAAGTGAAACTGTTTTAGAAGAAGTTAAACAGATGAAAGAATTGTTAGCTTCAAAAATTTCCATATCCAGTAAAAATTAAAAGTAACGAACCGCATATTTCCATTGGCAGAAGAATTTCTCCCGAAAAATTAAATATTGCTAAAAGTCTATTTCCTGAAAACCCAAATATCAATTTTAACTGTAATAATTTGGCATTACGCGTTTTTAATCAAGTAAGAAAACAGTTTGATATTATAGAAACTTTTCCGTTTTTAGAACAAGAATCCCAAGAATTAATACAAGGAAGTCTGTTTTAAATTACTTAATTTTGTTGTCTCAATAAAAAGACAAAATGAATACATCTAAGCCTGAAATAGAATTTCAACCTGATAATACCAACTTACTTACAGCAATTAAAGCTTTTAGAAACGACCAAAATGAAGAAACATTTATGGCTGTTTTAAATGAATTACAAGGAAATAACGCTTTTTTATTAGTTCCTACAACCGAACCAATCGTAGGAAAAGATAGAAATGAAGAAGGTTGGTCAACCATAGAAAAAGGCACACAAATGTCGTTTACTTCGGTTTTTGAAGTTGAAGGTCAAAAAGTATTAGGTGCGTTTACTTCTCAAAATACATTAACAAATTGGGCAAATGAAACGAAACCTTTCGCCTCACTTCCTGCAAAAGATGTTTTAGATATAGCGATGCAAAATAATATTGAACGCATTGTTATAGATAGTAATCAAGAAACAATGTTTGTTTTGGGAAGAACGATTTCTAAGTAATTATTAGAATTTTCAATTTACTTTATTTTTTAGATGTTCTACTAAAACTTGATACTTACTAATTTCTCGCAAAAAAACTTTATTTGTAGTATTATCTATTAAATCGTTTATTTTATCTGATAAATTGGCTAATTTTTCTTTAGCCAAATCATGTTTTTTTGATGCTAAAGCGTCAATAATTTCTTGAGTGTCGTTTTTTAAAATATCAAATATGAAGTTTATGTTCATTGGCTTTATAATGAAATTATCCTTTTAACAAATTTATACTCACAGTTGCGTAATCTGTATTTGGGAATTTTTTGAAATATACTGGATCGGGTTGTAAACCTACTTCGGCTGCAATTTTGTGTAATACATCAATTTCTACAATAAACTGGTCTGAAAATCCATGCGTAGCATCGTAAGCTGTTGCTGCGGTTTTTCCAATATTTTGTGAAGTTAATTTTGGAGAGATTGTATGTAATTCAATCATTAACAATCCGAATTTTTCAACATAAGGCGACCATTTCTTGAAATGTTCAAATAAGTTTTCTTCGACCAAATTATTAGAAATTCTTTCACCTCGATGTGCAAAAGCTCCTGTTGAAGTTGAAATTCTACTCGGATTCATATTTTTAGGGTTTTCCCATATTCTATTATGATCTAAAAACGTTCTAACATTTAATAAATCACCTAATGAAATCTTATAATTTTCCATTAAATCGGCAGCGAGTAAATCAGGATTTCCAATATCTCCCCAAACTACTTTTGCCCAAATATCGGCCTTGATTAAATTAGCACGTGTTACTTTTAAAGCAGCTTGGTTATAATCAGCACCAACTAAAAACAATGGATAATCATCAAGTAATTTCCCTCTTAAAGTATGACGTTCAATTACCTCAAAAATATGTTGAAGAAAAGCACCATTTCCACAACCCATATCTAAAATTCCTTTTGGCTGTAAATCAATTGGTTGATTAAATAATTCGATTATAATTTCATCAATTACTTTAAAATATGTTGCATGCGCTCCTCCACTTCCCCAAACATTCATTTCTCTGTTTACATGCTTTTCTTCTTCATGAATAGCTATTTCACGCAGTGCAGAAGCATTTCCAAACAACATTTGGTTCAGTTTTTTAAACATTGGTAAATAAGAAACCGTTACTCCATAAGCTGTAGCTCTTTTGGCAAAAAACAAACCTTTTTCGGTAAATTGATAATTTCCGTTTTTATGTATAAACCAATCTAAATGCGTAAAGAAATCTAAAATAACTTTGAACGTTTCGGGATCTTTGTGAAACTCTTGCGCTTTAAACGAAGTTTCCATAAAGTATTTATGAAACATTCCGGTCATTCCAAGGCTGACTACAATTGGCGCAACAAGATAACCTTCAATATGTTTTAAGATTTGCTGTTGAATTGCTAATTCATCTTTGTTTGCAGAAAACGTAATTCCGAAGTTGTTTCTAAACTTATCAAACAAGTTTGAAACTCTATTAATATGTGTGTTTTCAATTTGAACCGAAGTAAAAAAATCAGTTTCTTCGAGTATTTTAACTACATCTTCATAAAGATAAAAGTTTGAAAAAACATATTCACTTTTACTATTAGTTGAAACTTGAACCGAGTTGTTTTGATTGTCAACCAAATAACTTAAAAATCCTTGTGAAGCTAAAACTCTTAAACCAACATTTAAATAGCCCTCATTTGCGTTAAAATGATTTGAAAGTTCTTCTAATTTAACCGTTTCCTTTTCTAATAGAAAATCTAAAATCCCTTTTTGTTTGAGATAATGAGCTGTTGGTGCAACGGCTAATCCGTCTAAATGCAAAAATATTTGTTGGCGTAATTCATTTTTATCAATTACCATAAGAGTAGCTTTTTCTCAAAAATAAGAAAAATCTTAATGCTAAAAACCTAATGGCTTGTTAAGAATCCTACTATTTATCATTTAATTTTTTCAAAATAGCTTTTCTCTTCTCCTTGAGAGTATTTTTAGCTTCTTGCTCTTTTTGCTTCTTATTATCGACTTTTTTCTTGTGAGCTAAGCGATTGGTTTCGTTTCTCCTTCCCATATCATGAATATTCTTGCTTAATTTCGTGTAAAGTTTTATTTGTTGCAATTAATTGTTCACAAATATCTTTTCTGGTGATTTCAACATCATCTATCTCTAAATATTTTGCCCAAGAATCGTCTTTCAGAATTTCCTTTATTTGTTTAATGCGTTTTGCCGTTTCCGATGCATTTCTGAGCGTTTCATCATTGAAACTTGAATTGTTTTTATGCTGAAACAAAACCGATTTATCTTTCCAATTAACTTCTACATAAAACAACCTTTCCTTTTCATTATTTGGATAAAAGTCTGTCCAATTTGCGAAACCCACACGTTTATATTGATTTACCTTTTCTTCATTTGAAATTAATCGCCAACGACAATTTGCAGCTCTTCCCCAATGATTTGAAACTCGGTAAACACCTTCTTCGGTAAAGTAATAACTGCTTCCCGATTTGCTTGTATAAGATAACTTTAATTCATTTAAAGAATTTCGAGAAACTTCTATAAAATCACAAAATGTGTGTTTGTGAAAATTGGAACGATTATATTTTTTTTTCTCCACTTAAGCTTTTAAATCTAAATATCCTTGCTATTCAATTAAATTTCTTTCAACAAAATTATAAAAATTGATGAAATATATTAAAGTGACATTTGTTACATAACTAGATATAAATAATAACTTATCTTTACTGAATCTAAAGCAGTAAATTTAATCACAAAATGAAAGACATCTTAAAAGAAGCTTACGGTTACATTTTTGAAGAATCTTTATTAGAAGAAATAGCATCCGTTGCAACATATAAAGAATTTAAAGCCGATGATTATCTAATTGAAATTGGCGATTATATTAAAATGATGCCTTTGCTTTTAAATGGAGCAATTAAAATTCTTCGCGAAGACGATAATGGCGATGAATTACTATTATATTTCTTAGAAAGAGGCGATACTTGCGCCATGACATTAACATGTTGCATGGGACAATCTAAAAGTAAGATTAGAGCAATTGCTGAAACTAATGGTTCACTATTAATGATTCCTGTTGAAAAAATGGAAGAATGGCTCACAAAATATAAAACTTGGAGAAATTTTGTATTTGATAGTTATAATATTCGCTTAAAAGAAATGTTAGAAGCAATCGACACCTTAGCTTTTATGAACTTAGATGAGCGTTTATATAAATATCTTACTGATAAAGCAAAAGTTTTAGGTGATACAGAAATACATAACACACATCAACAAATTGCTTACGAATTACATACTTCTAGAGTTGTTATTTCTCGTTTATTGAAAAGTTTAGAATTACAAGGCAAAATTAAATTACATAGAAATAAAATAGAAGTCTTAGAGTTATAATGGAAATATTAGGATATTTTGTAGCATTACTTATTGGTTTAGTATTAGGTTTAACAGGTGGTGGAGGCTCAATGTTAGCAGTACCTGTTTTAGTTTACATAATGCTATTAGATCCTGTAATTGCAACTGGATATTCTTTGTTTATTGTAGGAACAACTTCAATTTTTGGGGCGTTTCAAAACTTTAGAAAAGGCTTTGTCGATATTCAAAAAGGATTTATTTTTGCTATTCCATCTTTTATAGGAGTTTACTTAACCAGAAGTTTTATAGTTCCAATAATTCCCAATGAAATTATAACCACTTCTAATTTCACCCTTACAAAGGGAACTTTTTTAATGTTATTTTTTGCTGTAATTATGTTTTTAGCAGCAATGTCAATGTTAAAAAAGAAAAAAATTGAAGTAGCTGAAATTGCCGAAAAAGAAGCTTCAACTTTAGTTTTAATGCTACAAACTTTTATAATTGGAATTGTAATTGGTTTAGTTGGTGCTGGTGGTGGTTTTCTTATTATTCCTTCATTAGTTTTATTTGCCAAACTTCCTATGAAGAAAGCTATTGGTACTTCATTATTAATAATTGCTATGAATTCATTGATAGGATTTATAGGTGATATTCAAAATTTAGAAATAAATTGGTTATTTTTACTAAGTTTTACAGCCATATCCATTATTGGGATATTCTTAGGAACATTTCTTAATAAATTTATTAACGAAAATCAGTTAAAAAAAGGCTTTGCTTATTTCGTTTTAATTATGGCTTTTATAATTCTCTATAAAGAATTAATGTAACATTAGTTACGGATTTTTAGACAATTACATTTTAATTTTACAACTCAATAAAATATACACAAATATGAAAGTAGAACAAATATATACAGGATGTATTGCTCACGCAGCTTACTATATTGAAAATAACGGAGAAGTAGCAATTTTTGATCCATTACGTGAAGTTCAGCCTTATATTGATAGAGCTGAAAAAGACAATGCAAAAATTAAATATATTTTTGAAACGCATTTTCATGCAGATTTTGTTTCGGGACATTTAGATTTAGCTAAAAAAACAGGTGCTGAAATTGTATACGGACCAACAGCAAAACCAAATTTCGACTGTATCGTTGCCGAAGACAATCAAGAGTTTAAAGTTGGAAACTATACGATTAAAGCCATGCATACACCAGGTCATACATTAGAAAGTACAACATATTTATTAATTGATGAAAACGGAAATCAGCACGGAATTATCACAGGTGATACTTTATTCATTGGTGATGTTGGTCGTCCTGATTTAGCTCAAAAACTTGTTGAAGACTTAACACAAGATGTTTTAGCTGAAAAACTTTATTACTCTTTACGTAATAAAATCATGCCTCTTTCAGATGACTTAATAGTTTATCCAAATCATGGAGCTGGTAGTGCTTGTGGTAAAAACATGAGTAAAGAAACTACCGATACTTTAGGCAATCAAAAAAAGACAAATTATGCTTTAAGAGCAGATATGACTTTAGAAGAATTCAAAAAAGAATTATTAGATGGGTTAACTCCTCCTCCAGCCTATTTTCCGCAAAATGTAATGATGAACATTCAAGGTTATGAAAGTTTAGATGATGTCATAGCAGAAGGAAATAAGCCGCTTACTCCAAAAGAGTTTGAAGCAGTTGCTAACCAAACAGAAGCGTTAATTCTAGACGTAAGAAACGAAAAAGACTTTGTAAAAGAACATATTCCTAGCTCGATATTTATTGGACTCCACGGACAATTTGCTCCATGGGTTGGAGCTTTAATAAAAGATGTAAAACAGCCTATTTTATTAATCACTCCAGAAGGAAAAGAAGAAGAAACCATCACACGTTTATCTCGCGTTGGGTTTGATAATACCTTAGGTTATTTAAAAGGCGGAATTGAAGCTTGGAAATCAGCTGGTTTTGAAACCGATTCAGTAAAATCTGTTTCTCCAGAAGAATTTGCAAAACATTACGAAAACACTATTACTATTGATGCAAGAAAACCGAGTGAATTTCAGGCAGAAAAAGTTGAAAAAGCAATTAATATTCCTTTAGATTATATCAATGAGCACTTAGCCGAAGTACCAAAAGACGATACTTTTTATGTGCATTGTGCTGGTGGTTATCGCTCTGTAATTTGGGCTTCAATTATGAAGTCTAGAGGTTATCACAATATGATAAATGTTGAAAAAGGTATGGCTGGAATTAGAAATACTGATATTCCACTTACAAATTATGCTTGCCCATCTACATTAAAATAATTTTTTAAGAGTTTATTATAAAATCAGACTAACTATTGTTGGTCTGATTTTTTTATGAAAAAATTAATAGAATTACTTATCAAAAGCTTAATATTTTAAATATTTTTGTGGAAATTAAAACTAGAGAATGAAAAAAATTATAACAACTATTGCGCTTACAGCAATGATGTTTTCTTGTAATAAAGAAACACAAACAGGATACGAAATTTCTGGAACAGCAAACGGAATTGAAAACGGAACTAAAATTTATCTTCAAGTTCAAGGTGAAAACGAATTAATTCCTAAAGATACAGTTGCTGTTGAAAACAATGCATTTAGCTTTAAAGGTAATGCCGAAAATACACAAATAGGTTTCTTAACTGTTGAAGGAAATAACGGAATTCCATTTATATTAGAAAACGGAAAAATTACAATTTCATTTAGTAAAGACTCTATTAGAGATGCTAAAATTTCAGGAACAACAGAAAATGAATTGTTCCAGTCATTTGGAAAAAGAAATAAAGAAGTTTACAGTAGAATAACTGATTTTCAAAAAGTAAATCAGCAAAAATTCATGACTGCTCAAAGTAGTAATGATACTGTAACAATGAAGCAACTTCAAGATGAATTAAAAACAATTCAAGAAGAACTAAAAACAATTCCTAATGAATTTATTACTGAAAATCCAAGTAGCTTTTTAAGTGTGATTTTAACGCAAAACTCATTAATGCAACAATTTATTACAATTGATGAAGCTAGTGAAAACTTCAAAAAGTTTGATGCAAAATATGCAGAAACAGCTCCTTATAAAGCACTTGAAAAAATGATTAAAGCAGCTACATCTGTAGAAATAGGTAAAAAAGCGCCAGATTTTTCTGCTCCATCACCAGAAGGAAAAAATATTTCTTTAAATGAGTCTTTAGGAAAAGTTACTATTATCGATTTTTGGGCTTCTTGGTGCGGACCATGTCGTATGGAAAACCCTAATGTTGTAGCTTTATATAATGAATTACACGAAAAAGGCTTAAACATTATTGGTGTATCACTAGATAGAGACGCTACTAAATGGAAAGAAGCGATAGAAAAAGACGGTTTAACTTGGAATCATGTTTCAAATTTAAAGTTTTGGCAAGATCCAATTGCAGAAATGTATAACGTAAAAGCTATTCCTGCTACTTTTATTTTAGATGAAAACGGCGTAATCGTTGCAAAAGATTTAAGAGGTGTAGAACTAAAAGCTAAAGTTGAAGAATTATTGAACAAATAATCTCTTTTACATCTTAATTTTTATATAAAAACTCCCAATTGGGAGTTTTTATTTTTTTCATAACCAACAACTTACAAAAAACGTGTAAAAATTGTAAAAAATTGATTGTTTTGTAATAAAAACAATTCTATATTTGCAACCGCTTAATCAAATAAGCAACGGCTGGGGAGATACTCAAGCGGCCAACGAGGGCAGACTGTAAATCTGCTGACTATGTCTTCGCAGGTTCGAATCCTGCTCTCCCCACAAAGAAAAAATCTCAGAATATGTTAAAAGTTTACTTTTATAAATGTTTTGGGATTTTTTGTTTGAGTAAGGTTTCCTTACTCACGATCACGAGTAAAGCCAGTAATCAATAAAAAAAGCTCAAGTGAAAACTTGAGCTTTTTTTATACATATATTAAATTGAGATTTCTCGACTCCGCTCGAAATGACAAAAAAACTTACACTTACTCCATTTCAAAAACAACAGAAACCGTTGAAATAATTTCTATTTCACCTATAGCTAAAGTTTCTCTATTCATCCCTGCTCCTTCTGAATCAGCTGCCATTGCATAGGTCTTAAACACAGGTTGTGGGTAATTAGTTCTTGAATTATCCGATATTGAAATTGCTTTTCCAACTTTCTGATTTAATACCGAAACGTAATCTTCTGCTTTCCTTTTAGCATCAAGAATAGCTTCTCTCCTAGCTTGTGATTCTAATTCTTTAATTTTTGACGATTTAAAGTTTACTCCGCTTATGTTATTAATTCCAGATTCTACTAAATCCATCATTAAAGCATCATATTTAGACAAGTCTTTCAAGTTAATTTTCAGCGTTTGATTCGCTTGGTAAATTTGCTTCTTTGTCTTATAATCATAAGTTTTATGTAAAGAAACGCGTTGCGTTTGAAAATCGGTTTTTGGTACTTTGTGTTTTTTAATCACTTTTAAAACTGCATCAGCAATTTCGTCGTTTTGCTTTTTAACTTCAGTTGCGTCTTTACCAGTATTTTGAACACCTAATGTAATTAATGCTTCATCTGGGATTACTTTTATCTTTCCTTCTCCTGAAACCGAAATTGACGGAAATTGTTTCATTTCTTGTGCTTGTACCATAGTTGTTATTAATGTTAGTACTAAAAATATTTTCTTCATAACTTTAAATTTTAGTTTTCTAAATTCAATTATAATGCCAAACTATAGTTTGTTCTTCTTTTGAATGTAAAATAAAATAACAATTGGAATTAAAAGTAAAACAACCATTTTAGTATTGGTATAAACCATTTGTGGTTCTTTTAGTAGCGTTACCAAATAACCACCAATTGCTCCTCCAAAATGCGCTGTGTGACCTATATTATCAGCTCGTGATTTCATTCCGTATAAAGAATACAACAAATAAACTATTCCGAAAATATAACCTGGAATTGGAATTGGTATAAAAAACATATACAAACTCATTTCTGGATATAATAGAATTGAACTGTAAATAATACCTGTTACCGCTCCAGAGGCACCAACAGCTCTGTAATAATATTCATCTTTATGAATGTAAAATGTAAGTAAACTTCCTGCTACTAAACTTGCAAAATAAACTATAAGAAAATAATTAGCACCAAAAGTATTAATAACAACAGGTGCAAAGAAATAAAGCGTTAACATGTTAAACGCTAAATGCGTAATATCTACATGTAAAAAACCCGAAGTTAACATTCTTATTTGTTCTCCAGCTTTTATGCTTCCTAAATGAAATTCGTATTTTCTAAAGAAACTTGTATCGCTAAAACCTTTTAAACTTACTAATACATTTATTCCTATTAAGACTATTAAAACTAAATCCATTTGTTTTTTTAGTAAAATTACAAATCCGAAAACGATTAATAAAGTATATTTGTAAAAATAAATTTACATGCAGCGAATTCTGTTTTACATTGTTTATGCTTTTCTTTGGGTAATTTCAATATTACCTTTTCCTATATTTTATTTTGTTTCCGATTGTATTTATGTACTTGTTTATAGAATTATTGGATACCGAAAAAAAACGGTTAGAGCTAACATAAAACTTACGTTACCTCATCTTTCAGACAAAGAAGTTTTACAAGTCGAAAAGAAGTTTTATCATCATATGTGCGATATGTTTATGGAGATGATAAAAACCATGAATATTTCAGAAAAGGAAATAAAAAAAAGGTTCACTTTTACCAACATTGATGTTTTTCATGAATATGAAGCAAAAAACAAAAGTGTAATTGTTATGTATGCACACTATGCAAGTTGGGAGTGGTCAATAGCATTAGTTCCGTATGCAAAATATACTTGCTTCGGAATATATAAGAAAATTAAAAATCCTTATTTTGATAAAATGGTTCGAGATATTCGTTCAAAATTTGGTGGTTTTTTAATTGATACGAAATCAACTGTAAAAACAATAAAAGAAAACGAATCAAAAGGAATTTTAGGTGTTTATGGATTTATTAGTGACCAAACACCATCTCTTAGCAAAGCAAAGTATTGGAATAATTTTATGGGGCATTATGTTCCTATTCATACTGGAAGTGAAAATTTAGCTCGCGAACTTGATATGAATGTTTTGTACATGAAAGTTATGAAAACAAAACGCGGACATTACGAAGCAACTTTTATTCCTATTACGGATGATGCTAAATCAATGCCTGAAAATGAAATAACAAATCGCTTTATAAGAGAAGTAGAAAAACAAATTTATGAAACTCCTGAATATTATTTCTGGACACATAAAAGATGGAAATTTAAAAAAGAAAAAGCTCAGTAAAAACTGAGCTTTTTTATCTATAATTGAAACCAATCTTCTACTTTATCTTTTATTGATTTATTAAAATCTTTGTGTGTGAATTCGTTCGTATGATTATCATATTGATAATCTTCTTTCCAATCTTTATGGTTTTCTGCCAAAGAAATTATCGCATCGCAAACGTATTCAATTTCTTTATTAGTTGTTGTTGGATGAATCGACATACGAATCCAACCTGGTTTTTTCTCTAAATCTCCAGCTGAAATTTGACAAACAATTGAATTTGAAGTTTCCTGATCTACGTGCAATAAATAATGTCCGTAAGTTCCAGCACAACTACAACCACCGCGTGTTTGAATTCCGAATTTATCATTCAATAATTTTACACCTAAGTTATAATGTAAATCATCAATATAAAACGAAATTACTCCTAATCGTTCTTCGTGTTGTGGAGCTAGAATATTAATATTCTCAACATTTCCTAACCTTGAAAAGATATATGAAACCAATTCATGCTCTCTCTCTAATATATTTTGTACGCCCATTTGCTCCTTCAAGTTAATAGCTAGAGCTGTTTTAATAACTTGAAGAAAACCTGGTGTTCCACCATCTTCTCTATCTTCAATACTATCAATATAATGATGTTGTCCCCAAGGGTTTGTCCATTTCACTGTTCCGCCTCCTGGACAATCAGGAATGTTATTTTTGTATAAATTTTTATTAAAAACCATTACACCACTAGTTCCTGGTCCGCCTAAAAATTTGTGAGGTGAAAAGAAAATAGCATCTAAATACGCGTCTTTATCTTCTGGATGCATATTCATTTCAACATAAGGTCCGGAACACGCAAAATCTACAAAACAAACACCGTTATTTTGATGCATAATTTTAGCTACTTCGTGATAAGGCGTTTTAATTCCTGTAACATTTGAACAACCAGTTATTGAAGCTATTTTAAAGCTTCTATCTTGATATTGTTCAACAGTTTTTCTAAATGCTTCTAAGCAAAATAAACCTTCATCATTTGCTGGAACAACTACAACATCAGCAATAGTTTCTAACCAAGATGTTTGATTAGAATGATGTTCCATATGCGAAATAAAAATTATTGGTTTAATTGCATCTGGAATTTGTGTATACTCTTTTAAGTTTTCTGAAATTCGTAAACCTAGAATTCGCTGTAATTTATTTACAACTCCAGTCATTCCAGTTCCATTTGTTATTAAAACATCATTTTCATTAGCGTTTACATGTTTTTTAATAATGTGACGCGCTTCATGATAAGCAAATGTCATGGCTGTTCCTGTAACCGAAGTTTCAGTGTGTGTATTTGCTACAAACGGACCAAATTCATTTATCAATTTATCTTCTATTGGTTGGTACAAACGACCGCTTGCTGTCCAATCGGTATAAATTATATTTTTAATACCATAAGGAGATTCAAAAGTTTCGTTAATACCAATAATGTTCTCACGAAATTTTTGAAAATATTGTTCTAATTGTGTTGTACTTGTAGTTTTCATAATCACAAGATTAATCTTCGATTTGTTGGGCTTTTGAATATACTCTCCATTTTTCGACACATTCCACCATATCTGCAGGAATTTCGGTCTCAAAACGCATAAATTCTTTCGTTATAGGATGTTCAAAACCTAAAGTTCTCGCGTGTAGTGCTTGTCTTGGTAACACCTTAAAACAATTATCTACAAACTGCTTATATTTGGTAAACGTAGTTCCTTTTAAAATTCTATCACCACCATAACGTTCATCATTAAATAATGTATGTCCGATGTACTTCATATGAACACGAATTTGGTGAGTTCTTCCTGTTTCTAATCGGCATGAAATTAAGGTTACATAACCTAATCTTTCCAAAACTTTATAATGTGTAACTGCAGGTTTTCCTTTTTCTCCATCAGGATAAACAGCCATTTGCATTCTGTTAGTTTCGTGTCTGTCTATATTTCCTTCTATTGTGCCTTCTTCTTCCTCTACATCACCCCAAACTATGGCAACATATTCTCTTTCTGAAGTTTTTTCTGCAAACTGTTTTGACAAATAATCCATTGCCATTTCAGTTTTTGCAACTACTAATAATCCAGAAGTATCTTTATCTATGCGATGTACTAATCCGGGACGATTAGAGCTGTTCATTGGTAAATTATCAAAATGATACGCTAAAGCATTAACTAAAGTTCCGCTGTAATTTCCATGTCCGGGATGCACAACCATTCCAGCAGGTTTATTTACTACAATTAATTGGTCATCTTCATAAACAATATCAAGCGGAATATTTTCGCCTTTTAATAGATGTTCATATGGTGGATGCTCTAAAAATAACTGAACAGTATCTCCTGGTTTTACTTTGTAGTTTGATTTAACCGATTCATCATTAACTTTTACATTACCAGAATCTGCAGCTTTTTGAATTTTACTACGCGTAGAATTTTCAATTAAATTCATTAAAAATTTATCTACACGTAATGGTTGTTGACCATTTGCAACTTCAAACCGATGATGTTCATACAATTCATCGTTTTCCATTTCGTCATTATTGAACTCCTTCATCGTCATTATTGTTGTCAAATGTATTTTCGATATAATATTCTTTTCCATCGCCAAGAACAAAATCAACCGTAGAGTTTTTCTTAACTTTATCTCCCGATTTTAGTACTTTTCCTTTTTGGGTAACACTCAATACTTCATCTTTAGCAATATGTGGTTTGTACGTAATTTTTCCTTCTTTTAAACCTAATGACTTTATATTAGCACTAACTTGACGGAAAGTTTTTCCTTTTAAAGCTGGTAACGTAACATCATCATATTCTCCAGCATTAATTTTTACATAAATCTTACGTCCGTTTTTAACAGTACTTTCAGCTTTTGGGTCTTGTTCTACAACTGAATATGGTGGCATGTCACTATTAAAATTAACAGTATCTAAAAGTATTAACTGTAACCCTAAATCTTCTAACTTTTCTTTAGCAATTTCAACTTTCATTTTAGATAAATCTGGAACAGGAATTTCTTCTCCATGATTAGTCGTAATATCTAAATATTTTAATAATCCAAATACTAAAACAACTACTACAGCAAGTGCAATTGCTAGATGTTTAAAAAACGTTTTACTCGTTAAAAATTTTAGTAAATTCATAAAAGATGTATTTTGGCAAATATAACACTTATAGTTCTCAATAAATAATGTAATTTTGTTATTTATATTTAATAACGATTTTACATGATAAATGTTGCTATCATTATGGGAGGTTATTCTAGCGAATTTGAAATCTCTCTTAAAAGTGGAAATGTGGTCTATCAAAATTTAGACAATAAGAAATTCCAACTTTATCGCGTTCACATTTTAGAAAACAAATGGGTTTATGTAGATGACAGCAATAAAGAATTTCCTATAAATAAACACGATTTTTCGGTTGAAGTAAATGGAACTAAAATCACTTTTGATGTAGTTTTTAATGCTATACACGGAACTCCTGGTGAAGATGGTTTAATGCAAGCTTATTTTGAATTGTTGAAACTTCCACAAACATCCTGTGAAATGTATCAAGCAGCATTAACTTTTAATAAACGAGATTTATTATCTGTTTTAAAACCATACGGAATTAAAACTGCAACTTCTTTCTATTTAAACAAAGGAGATGAATTCAGCGAAAATCAAATTATTGAAAAAGTAGGTTTACCTTGTTTTGTTAAGCCAAATAAAGCAGGTTCGAGTTTCGGAATTTCTAAAGTAAAAACAAAAGAAGAATTATTACCAGCAATTGAATTTGCATATAAAGAAGATAATGAAATTATTATCGAAAGTTTCTTAGACGGAACAGAAGTTTCTGTTGGTGTAATAACCTATAAAGGAGAAATTAAAGTTTTACCTATGACAGAAATTGTTTCGGAAAATGATTTCTTTGATTACGAAGCGAAATACTTAGGAAAATCTCAAGAAATAACACCAGCTCGCATTTCAGAAGAAGTACGAAATAAAATTGCTCAAGCTGCTAAAAAGTCTTATGAAATTTTAAAAATGAGTGGTTTTTCACGAAGTGAATTTATCGTTGTTAACGGTGAGCCTCATATGCTTGAAATGAATACCGTTCCTGGTTTAACAGCAGAAAGTATTTTACCGCAACAAGCAAAAGAAGCTGGAATTTCTCTTGCAGAATTATTTGAAAATGCTATAACAGAAGCTTTAGCAAAAAAATAACTTACATCAGAAAAACATGAAATATTTTAAACTTATAGCAATTATTACTTTATCAATTTATTCTCAATTTTCTTTTTCTCAAATTAAAATTAAAGAACAAAAAAGTATAGAGTTAAACCAACAAATTTCTGACGAAGTTCAAACGTTACCAAAAGATCAATTACAAGCTATAAAAGAAAATTACAATTGGAAAAAAAAGCAATTTCTAATCGTTAATTTTAAAAATTTACAAACAAAATGTAGTTATGATATTTATGAAGATGTTGTAAAAGCTTATAATTTGTATGAAAAGAAAGCTTTTGAAAAAATCGATCTGTCAAATTGTAGAAACATTTTTATTTATGCAGATAAAGCTTTGGCAAAACCAATATTAGACAACAAAACTCATTTTGAAGATATCGGATTATATTTCATGAAGCATTATTTCAATCAAGATAAAACTTGTGTTGGTGTTTTAGTAATGAATCAAAAAGGAGAATATTTGGTAAAAGCTGAAGAATACAATACTTTTACGATAACCGAAATGATGGAAAAACTTTAATTAATGACAAGAAAAGCAATATTTCCTGGTTCTTTTGATCCAATCACAAACGGACATTATGATATTATTAAAAGAGGTGCTTCTCTTTTTGATGAAGTTGTTGTAGCTATTGGTATTAATGCCGAAAAAAAATATATGTTTTCTCTAGAAGACAGAAAGCGTTTTATTGAAGAAGCATTTAAAGACGAACCAAAAGTTCGCGTAATAACTTATACTGGTTTAACTATCGATTTGTGTAAAAAAGAAAAAGCCGATTTCATTTTACGTGGTTTACGAAACCCTGCCGATTTTGAGTTTGAAAAAGCAATTGCACATACAAACAGAAGTCTTTCAGAAATTGAAACTGTTTTCTTATTAACAGCTGCCAGAACATCGTATATTTCATCAAGTATAGTTCGCGATGTTTTAAGAAATGGTGGCGATATTAGTAAATTAGTTCCAAAGTCTGTTTTAAGTAAATAAACTGAAATTACTTCATACTTTAATTTAAAATTGAATTCCTTACCTTTGCCCACTTTTAAGCGAAAAAGGTAAAATTCATTATGCAAAAAGTATTTAATTTATTCGATTTTAAACAAAAAGTAGATTATAGAACCGAAATCCTTGCTGGCTTAACTGTTGCTATGACCATGATTCCTGAATCGCTGTCATTTGCAATATTAGCAGGTTTTCCTCCTCTTGTAGGGCTATATGGAGCTTTTATTATGGGATTAATTACGGCTATTTTAGGTGGTCGACCTGGATTGATTTCAGGTGGAGCTGGTGCTACTGTAATTGTTCTTATTGCATTAATGAAATCACATGGCTTAGAATATGTTTTCGGTGCTATTATTATTGCTGGTTTACTACAAATCCTTGTAGGTGTTTTTAAGTTAGGTAAGTTTATTCGTTTAGTTCCACAGCCAGTAATGTATGGCTTTGTAAACGGTTTAGCTGTAGTTATTTTTATGTCTCAGTTAGAACAATTCAAAACTATTATCAATGGAGAAACTTCTTGGTTAAGTGGTAGTCCTTTATTAATCATGACAGGTTTAGTGGCTTTAACTATTGCAATAGTTATAGGTTTTCCTAAGATCACTAAAAAAATACCTTCTTCTCTAGTTGCTATTTTAGTAGTATTTGGAATTGTTTTACTTTTCGGAATTGAAACAAAACAAGTAAAAGACATTGCTTCTATTAGTGGAAGTTTACCTCCATTTCATATACCTGAAATTCCATTAACTTGGGAAACTTTAAAAATTATTTTTCCTTACGGTTTAGTAATGGCCGCAGTTGGATTAACAGAAGGTTTATTAACACTTAACTTAGTTGATGAAATTACAGCTACAAAAGGAAGTAGTAACCGAGAATGCTTAGCACAAGGAACTGCTAATATTGCAAATGGTTTTTTCTTCGGAATGGGTGGTTGTCCTATGATTGCTCAAACATTAGTTAATTTATCAGCAGGATCTAGAGCTAGGTTATCAGGAATTATTGGTGCTTTAACTATTTTAATTATTATTTTAGTAGGTGCACCTATAATTGAATTATTGCCGATGGCTGCTCTTACGGGAGTTATGATTATGGTAGCCATAGGAACTTTTGAATGGGCTAGTTTTAAAACTTTAAAAAGAATGCCTAAATCAGATATTTTTGTGATGTTAATTGTTACTTTAATTACGATTTTCATGCATAATTTAGCTTTAGCAGTATTAATAGGTGTAATTATTTCAGCTTTAGTTTTTGCCTGGGAAAATGCAAAACGCATTAGAGCACGAAAATTTGTAGATGAAGACGGTATAAAGCATTATGAAATTTACGGTCCATTATTTTTTGGTTCAACAACAGCTTTTGCCGAAAAATTTGATATTACTAACGACCCAAATGAGGTTATTATAGATTTTGCCGAAAGTAGAATTGCTGATATGAGTGCTATTGAAGCTGTAAATTCGTTAACAAATCGTTATGCTAAAGTTGGTAAAAAAGTACATTTACGTCATTTAAGCAAAGATTGTATTAAACTACTAAATAATGCCGAAGCAATTATTGATGTTAACATTTTAGAAGACCCAACCTACAAAGTTGCAGTCGATGAAATTAAATAAGAATAGAACAACTTTCATAAAAAAAGCCCTTAACAAAATAATTGTAAGGGCTTTTTAATTAAACAAACAACTTAATATTAATATGAGAAAACAATATTAATTCCATCCACCACCTAAGGCTCTATATATATTTACCTTGGCGTTTAATTGTTTCATTTTAACTTCAATTAATTCAAACTTAGATTCTAAGGCTTCTCTTTGTGTTAAAAGAACTTCCATATAATCAGCACGTGCTGAACTAAATAAATTATTTGAAATTTGAACCGATTGATCTAAAGCAATAACTTGTTGCGATTTAAAATCAAATGTTTTATCCATATTTTTAATCATCGAAATTTGATTAGCAACCTCAACATAAGCGTTTAAAATTGTTCTTTCGTAATTAAAAACTGCCTGGATTTGTTTTGCATTTGCATTTTTATAAGATGCTTTTATTGCATTTCTATTAATTAATGGTGCAACTAAATCTCCTGCTACAGAATATAATAATGATTGTGGTGTTTTTATTAAATATTTTGGATCAAAAGCTTGAAAACCAACTCCTGCAGAAATTCCAAAAGAAGGATAAAATCTAGCCTTTGCAGATTTTATATCTAATTTTGTAGCCGCAAGTTCTAACTCAGCCTGTTTAATATCTGGTCTATTTGATAATAAATCTGAAGGTAAACCAGTACTGATTTTATCAATACTTAAATTTGTAAAAATAGTTGTATCTCTTTCTACATGTTGTGGAAATCTACCTACTAGAAAATTAATCTTGTTTTCAGTTTCTACAATTTTCTGCTCGATATTAAACTGTAAACTTTTAGTATTTAATAATTGAGCTTCAAATCTTTTAACTGCTAATTCAGTAACTCGTGCCGATTCTTTTTGAAGTTTAACAATTCTCAAAGCATTCGCTTGAATTTCAATATTCTGTTTAATTAATTCTAATTGATTATCAAGCGCCAATAATTCATAATATGAATTTGCTATTTCTGCAATTAAATTGGTAACTACAAAGTTTTTGCCTTCAACACTTGCTAGATATCTACTAACTGCAGCTCTTTTAGCATTATGCAATTTTCCCCATACATCAACTTCCCAACTTGCGAAAGCTCCAAACATATAATTAGGAAGTGGTTCTGGTGTTTCAATTCCAGGTTTAATTTCTGTTGTTGCATCATTTGCGCCTTGACTTGTATACCTTCCCACTTTTTCAACTTCTGCTGAACCTTTTAAACCAACAAACGGTAAATACTCACCTTTTCTCGCTCTAATTTCATTTTGAGAAATTTGAATTTCTTGCAATGTAATATTCAATTCCTGATTATTACTTAATGCTTCTTCAATTAATGTGCTTAAATACTGGTCGGCAAAATACTCTTTCCACTGAATTTTACCCGAATTTAAAGTATCAGTTGTATTTGCATATTGTTCAGGAACAGTTGTATTTGCATCTTTTTGCACAACATTAGGAGTTTTACAACCCACTACACTAATTAGTAAGTAGGTTGCTCCTAAATATGCTATTAATTTTTTATTAACTAATTTCATCATAGTATTTTTCAGTTTATTCTTCTTCCTCTTCCGGGAAACTATCCATTTGATGTACAAAATCTTCACTTAACGAAGTTTCATCTTCATCTTTAATTAATTTTCTTCCATCTGCTAATGTTCCAAAAATGAAATATAAACCTGGAACAATTACAACTCCGAAAATAGTACCAAATAACATTCCTCCTAAAGCAGATGCTCCAATTGTTCTATTACCAATGGCTCCTGCTCCACTAGCAATAATTAAAGGAATTAAACCTGCGATAAAGGCAAACGATGTCATTAAAATTGGTCTAAACCTTACTTTTGCTCCTTCAATAGCAGCATCGAGTATTGTATAACCTTCGCTACGTTTTTGCATAGCAAACTCTACAATAAGTACAGCGTTTTTACCGAGTAAACCTACTAGCATTATAAGTCCGATTTGTGCATAGATATCGTTTTCTAACCCCATCATTTTAAGTAAAAAGAAGGAACCAAATACTCCAACTGGCAATGAAAAGATTACAGAAAGTGGAATGATAAAACTTTCATATTGAGCTGCTAGTACAAAATAAACAAATGCTAATACGATTAAGAAAATATAAAGCGACTCATTTCCTCTGTTTGACTCATCATAAGAAAGTCCTTCCCATGCAATATCATAGCCTCTTGGTAATGTTTGAGCTGCAACTTCTCTAATTGCTTGAATAGCATCTGCAGTTGTGTAACCTTTTGCAGGTAAACCACGAATTGCAGCTGAATTATACATATTATAACGAGTTACTTCATTTGGCCCTTGTGTTTTCTTAAGCTTCATAAAAGCAGAATATGGAACCATTTCTCCATGATCATTTTTAACAAATAAGTTTAAAATATCAGATGGAAGTCTTCTATATTTAGGATCAGATTGAACATAAACTTTAAAGAAACGTCCGAATTTAATAAATCCTTGTTCGTAAGTACTACCAATTAAGATATTTAGATTTTCCATTGCTTTACCAATAGAAACTCCTTTTTGCATAGCTAAATCATTATTAATTTCAAGTTCGTATTGAGGGTAATTTGCGGCGAAAAACGTAAACAAACCTGTTAATTCTTTTCGCTTAGATAAATTAACCATTAACTCCTTATTAATCTTATCAAAATCTTGATAATCTGTATCTGTAGTTTTATCTAATAAACGCATAGAAAAACCTCCAGAAGAACCGAAACCAGGAATTGCCGGTGGTTCGAAAAACTCGATAACAGCACCTAATCCTCTTGACTTTTCTTCAAGCTCTTCCATGATTTCTTTTACATCGTGTTTTCTATCTGACCATTTTTTCAAGTTAATTAAACAAGTACCTGCATTAGAACCACGACCTTCTGTCATAATTTCATATCCTGCAAGTGAAGATACTGATTCTACTCCGTCAACTTCTTCACAAATTTTTTGCAGTTTTTGTGCCACAAGATTTGTTCTTTCTAAAGTTGCCCCTGGTGGTGTTTGAATAATAGCATAAATTGTTCCTTGATCTTCACTTGGAATAAATCCTGAAGGTAAAATTTGGTTTTCAAAAACAATTCCTGCACAGAATGCTAGTAAAATTCCGAATGTTAACCATCTTCTATTAACAATAGATTTTAGAATATTTACATATCTACCAGTTAAACGATCAAACCAGCTATTAAATTTATCAAATGCTCTAGTTAAAAAGTTTCCTTTTGATTCTTTTCCGTGATTATTCTTCAATAAAATAGCACAAAGAACTGGGGTTAATGTAAGTGCAATAATTGCAGAGATTACAATCGAACTTGCCATAGTTATTGAAAACTGTCTGTAAAATGTTCCTACAGGACCAGACATGAAAGATATAGGTAAAAATACCGATACCATTACCGCAGTAATTGCTATAATTGCTCCACTTATTTCACTCAATACTTTTTTAACTGCTACATAAGGTGTGATATGTGGATCTTCTTCAAACTTGGCATGGACAGCTTCTACAACAACAATTGCATCATCGACAACAATACCAATTGCTAATACTAAAGCAAATAATGTTACTAAGTTTATCGACAATCCGAAGAACTGGATGACGAAAAATGCTCCAATTAAGGATACAGGTACAGCTAAAATAGGAATTAAAGTAGAACGCCAATCTCCTAAAAAGACAAATACTACTAAAGCAACTAATATAAAGGCATCTCGTAATGTATGAATTACTTGCTCGATAGAAGCGTCTAAGAATTGAGAAACATCATAACTAATTTTATAATCCATTCCTGGCGGGAATGTTTTTTTCATTTCCTCTAACTTAGCTTTAACTTCTTCAATTACATCACTCGCATTACTACCATAATTTTGTTTTAATACCATTGCAGCAGAAGGATGTCCATCTAAATTTGAATAAATATCAAAGAATTCACTTCCTAATTCTACAGTTGCGATATCTTTTAAATGAATACTTTCACCTTCTGAATTTGCTCTAATAATAACATTTTCATATTGTTTAGGTTCATTATACCTTCCTTTATATGTTAAAACATATTCTAAAGATTGCGCTTGAATACCAGAACTTCTACCAATACGACCTGGACGTCCAACAATACTCTGCTCTTGTAAAGCTTCCATTACTTCATCTATAGAAATATTGTAAGCTCTCATTCTATCTGGTTTTAACCAAACACGCATAGCATATCGTCTACTTCCTAAAATTTGCGTTCTTGATACACCTTTTACCCTATTAATTTCAGGTATCATTTTAACATTAGCATAGTTGTACAAGAACTTTTCATCCATATTCTCTTTATCTTTAGAATATAGATTTACATACATTAACATACTCGGCTGAATAGGTGTAATAATAACACCCTCACGCTGCACTAATTCAGGTAGTAAAGGCATTACTTGGTCAACCCGAGTTTTTACCCTAATTACAGCTTGATTAGGATCTGTTCCTGGTTCAAAAATAATTCTAAGTGTTGCTTCACCAGCACTTGTTGCATCAGTAGCCATATAACGCATTCCTTGTACTCCATTTAATGAGTTTTCAAGGGTAATTAACGTTGATTTTACTAACACATCGGCACTTGCTCCTGGATAAGCAATAAATATATTTACGGTTGTTGGTGCAATTTGGGGAAACTGCGAAATTGGCAATTTTTTAATTGCTAACGACCCTACGAAAAGTATTATAATCGAAATTACTATCGCAAAAACGGGTCTATGTATAAATCTATTAAACATTGTTTCTCTTTTTAAGATTTGTTAGACTACTCTGCGTATAATTCTAAACTTGATAATACTTTTTCGGGTTTTAAAACCTCGTATTCAATTTTTTGATTTTCCTCTACTAAACGTAAACCTTCAAGTAAGATTTTATCATCAGTTTTTAATCCTTCTGAAATTGCATAAATATGGGGTAGCTCAGCTCCAATAGTAATAATTCGTGATTTTACTTCATGATTCTTATCGATAACAAAAACATATTTTTTATCCAAAACTTCAAAAGTTGCCTTTTGAGGAATTAACAACATTCCTTTTACTGGTAATGTTACTTGAACGCTTCCCGTTTCACCATGTCTTAATAAACCTTTTGGGTTTGGAAAGGTTGCTCTAAAAGGAATATTTCCTGTTTCATTATCGAAGTCAGCTTCAATAGTTTCTACTACTCCTGTATAATCAAAAAACTGATTATTTGCCATTAATAAATTTACTTTAGCTTTTTCATCACTATTGCGTTGCGAAATTTTATAATCTAAATATTCAGCTTCTGGAACATTATAGTAAACCCACATTTTACTATTATCTGAAAGGTTTGTTAGTAAATCTCCTTCTTCAATTAAACTTCCCAATCGAACATGAAATTTATCAATTATCCCATCAAATGGTGCTCTAATTTCTGTAAATTGAACATGAACCTCTGCTAAAGCTAATTCAGCATTTGCTTTGTCTAATTTAGCCTTAGCCATAGCCAATTCATTTGGTGCTACAACATTATTTTCGGCTAATTTTTTTGTGTTTTGATATTCTATTTCTACAAAATTTGCTTCAGCTTTAGCTTTTTGTAATTCAGCTTGATAAAGCTTAGGCATAATTTGAAATAGTAATTGACCTTTTTTCACATATTGACCTTCATCAACATAAATCTTCTCTAAATAACCTCTTTCTTGGGCTCTAATTTCTATATGTTGAATAGAATGGATTTGTGATACATAATCTTTTGTTACTATAGTATCCTTTTGAATAGGATTAGTCACTAAGAATTTTACTTCTTCTTCTTTTTCTTTCTTCTCTGTTTTACAACTTGCTAACAACAAGCCACAGAAACTCATAAGTAATAGAGTTTTCTTCATTTGTTTGTTTATTAAAATTGATATGGTGATTTTGCGTATAAACACAATGTATTAATTCATAATCATTTATAAATAATGATTACAAAGTACAAGTAGTACAAGGTAAATTATTACCTTATAAAAATCATAATCTAAATACTCTAAAAGGAATGAAGAGTGAATCTAGTGAAGTAAAATGACTAAAGTAGTTTCCTAAAAAGCCATTTTGAGGTATATTTAAAAGATTACCTAAAGGAATTGAAACGATATAGTTTCTAAAGTATTCTTTTATTTGTAAATGTAATAATTTATCATTTTCGTCTTGTTCTTCAACTTCGTCATCTAGTTCATTATTCTCAGAAAAATATTTTAAAGATGATTTAAGGGAAGTAGAAAAGGCTCTTTTTTGAGGAGAGTTTTGTTGTAAACCTGTAGTTACAGAGTCTTGGCTTTCTAAATATTGTACCGTCGTAGTAAACAATAAAATGTTTATGCTTAAAAGTGTTAAGCATATCGACATAAAATATTTTAGTGAAGTGTTACTCATTTCGATACAAAATTATGTAAAGTTAAAATGAGAGCAAACTTTTTTTTCATAACAACTTGTTAATAAACTATTATTTAAAATATTTTACTCAAACAACAACTTAATATTCTCATACGAATTTTCTAAAATAGACGGAATATCTTTTGGGTTAATCCACGCTACTTTTTCAATGCCTTCTTCGATTTGACCTTGTGGAGTTCCGTCAAAATCAGATTTCATTTCAAACCAATAGGTTTGTTTTAACTTATAACGTCCGTTACGTTTAAAAACATGATAGGTTTTTGGCAACTTCTTTACAATCGACAAGCCGTTTACACCAGTTTCCTCTTCTACTTCACGCATTGCGGTTTCTTCCATCGTTTCATTTTTCTCGGTTCCACCTTTTGGCAAATCCCATTTTCCATTTCTGAAAATAAATAAAACTTCACCTTTCTTATTAAAAACCAATCCACCACCCGCTTTAACCACAGGAATTTTAGCTTTCAACGTTTTCATAATCAGCTTTTCATCAGGATGATATAAGAAAGCTTTCTGAATTTTATTTTGAAAAATCTTTACAATAAGCTTCTTAATATCAACACTTTCCAAAAGAAAAAGTTGAAAATCAGTTTCCTTTTGAACTTCATTAGTCAAAAAAAGTGGCTTATCGTTGACAAAAACTTTATACATTTGTAGTATGATTTTTGATAACAACACAGCTAAAAAAACAGCCGAATTGCTTTTACAAATAAACGCAATTAAATTAAATTCTAAAAATCCTTTTA
This sequence comes from Bacteroidia bacterium, assembly GCA_030431055.1. Taxonomy (GTDB): domain Bacteria; phylum Bacteroidota; class Bacteroidia; order Flavobacteriales; family Flavobacteriaceae; genus Flavobacterium. The sequence continues at coordinate 28,597 of JAUIJA010000010.1, forward strand.
CATGGGCTTCAGGCTGGAAGTCTCCAATTTATTGTGACAATAGGATTGTGCTTTCATTTCCACCTGTTCGCAACTATATTCGCGAAGCGTTTGCTAAGCATATTGAGGAAAAATTTGGTAAACCCGATGTTATTGCTGGAGTAGCAACTGGCGCTATTGGAATTGGCATACTTGTTGCTGAATATATGGGACTTCCGTTTGTATATGTTCGTCCGGAACCTAAAAAACATGGACGCCAAAATCAAGTGGAAGGTTTTTTACAAAAAGGACAAAATGTTGTCGTTGTAGAAGATTTAATTAGTACTGGTGGAAGTAGTTTACAAGCTGTTGAAGCCTTACGTAATGAAGGTGCAAACGTGAAAGGAATGGCAGCAATATTTACTTACGGATTTGATATTTCGGTAGAAAAAATTGCCACAGCTAATTTAGATGTATTTACATTGAGTAATTATAATGCTTTACTAGAAGAAGCGGTTGAAAAAAAATATATTTCGGAAGGAGAACTAATTACGCTTCAAGATTGGCGTAAAAATCCTTCTGAATGGGATGTAGAAGTTTAATAAAAAATAGAAAAAGAATAAAAATGAATTTAGAAAGTCCAAAAGTAACTGTAGATAAATCGGCTGAATATATTTTCAATGCCTTAACTGATGTTAAAAATTTTGAAAAATTAATGCCTGAAAATATTGCTAAGTTTGAAGTAATTGATGAAAATTGTTTCGAATTTGGTTTAAAAGGAATGCCAGAAATTAAATTGGTAAAAAAAGAAGCTACACCAAATGATAGAATTGTTTTAGGAGCTGCGTCAAGTAAATTACCTTTTACTTTAACTGGAATTTTAACAGAGCTTGATATTGAAAAAACTGAAATTCAATTACAGTTTGAAGGCGATTTTAACCCAATGATGGCAATGATGGTAAAAGGTCCAATTGGTAAGTTTATTGAAACGCTTGCTAGCAATATGCACAAATTATAATTCTTATTTTAGAATATTTAAAACTCCCACTTGTTGGGAGTTTTTTTGTACAAAAAAAGCCTAGATTTCTCTAGGCTATTTGGGTGAAAGACCGGTCTCGAACCGGCGACCTCCTGAACCACAATCAGGCGCTCTAACCAACTGAGCTACAATCACCATTTTTGATTACAAATGCAAATTATTGCTTTTGCGAGTGCAAATATAGTACAATTACTATTTCTTACAAACAAAAAAACAGTTTTTTTATCGTAAATCTGCTAAACTGTTGACTGCCAAATATCTTTCTGTTGTAAATCCTTCTGCAAAGTCTACTCCTACTATTCTTCCTAGATCTTGAGCACGATAAGTAATACTATCTAAAAAGTTTTTAGAAGTAATTGGTGAAACTGGTTCTTTTGAATCGGGATTGTAAAATTGAGAATCGTATGCCATAACAGCATCTATTTTCTTTTGCATAAATGTAGAAACATCAACCACAAAGTCTGGTTCAATATTTTCCCATTGAATGTAGTGATATACTACTTTTGGTCGCCAAGCCTGTTGGTTTTCTCCGTTTAATTCCGTTTCAATTTTTCGCAAACCTGATAAAAAACAAGCATCAGAAACTAATTTACTTCCTTTTCCATGATCGATATGTCGGTCGTGAATAGCATTGCATAAAACAATTTCTGGTTGGTATTTACGAATCATTTTAATGATTTCTAACTGATGTTTTTCGTCATTTACAAAAAAACCATCTCTGAAACCTAAATTTTCACGAACAGCAACTTCTAAAATTTCTGCCGCTTTTGCCGCTTCTTTATCTCTAATTTCCGCCGAACCACGAGTTCCTAACTCACCACGAGTTAAATCAATAATTCCTACTTTTTTTCCTAATGAAATTTCTTTTGCAATTGTCCCGCTACAACCTAATTCAACATCATCAGGATGTGCGCCAAAGGCTAATATATCTAATTTAATCATAATACTTTTTTAATCGTTTTCGATTTGTTTACCGTTTCAAAAAACTCTAATTCTGGATTGCTATCTTTTGTTATTCCGCAACCAACATAAATATTAGCCTTGTTGTTCTCGATTTTCATACATCTCAAATTTACAAATAAATCAGAGTTTTCACTTTCTAAATTTTCAGCTTCGTAATTTAATTCGCCTAAAAAACCAGCATAAAACTCGCGATTGTAACCTTCATTTTCAACAATAAAATCTTTTGCTTTTTCCTTAGGAAATCCACAAACTGCTGGAGTTGGATGCAAAACTTTCAAAACTTCGCCTAATTGTGATTTATCCTCCATTTTTGCAGAAATATCAGTTTTAATATGTAATAAATTTCCTGCTTGATGAGTATAAGGTTTAGAAACCGACTTTTCAGCAATAAATGGTTCTAAACTTTCAAGAATAAAATTGGTTACTAATTGTTGTTCAACTTTTTCCTTATCGCCCCAATCTTCATCAATTTCATCTTTCATTTTCGTTCCTGCTAGAGCAACTGTTTCAATTGAATTACCACAAACTTTTAGCAATTGTTCTGGAGTTGCGCCAATCCACAAACCTATTTCTGGATGAAAAACACAATATTTAAAAGCCGTAGGATAAAACTGAACCAATTTTTGAAAAGTTTCTACTAAATTAAAACCAGTGATTACTTGTATTTCCTTTCTTGAAACAACAATTTTATTACAAGTTCCACTTTCAATTTTAGAAATAGCTTCACTGACTAAAGTTTCAAACTTTTGTTTTGCTTCTTCTGAACAAGAATCTTTTAATTCTGGATTAGCTTCAATCCTTTCAAAATCATTTTCAGTCGAAAGTTGAGCGCATTTATCTAATGGAAAAAAAATCTTTTTATCAGAAGTAAATGAATTTAAGATAAAACCTTTTTGGTTAAAGTTTTCATGAAAATTCAAGCTTGAATCTTCTTGAAACAATCCAAAACTAATAGAAGAATTAGGCTTTGAATAAATTACAAAAGGCAAATTTTGATTGTAATGTTGAGAAACTTTCTGAAAGAAATCGGACATTTTATTTTCTTCTTGGTAAAACCATATTGGACAATTTACAAAGTGAAATTAGCTTTCCTTCTTCATCTTCAATTCTAATTTCCCACAAATGCAAAGTTCTTCCTTTATGAATAATTTTAGCTGTTCCGTAAACAGTACCTTCTCGTTTTGCTTTTAAATGATTTGCCGAAATCTCAATTCCTCTTACTTCTTGTAATTCAGGATTGATGAACATAATCGAAGCCGCACTTCCTACACTTTCTGCTAGCGCAACACTTGCTCCGCCATGCAATAATCCCATAGGTTGATGAACTCTAGGATTTACAGGCATTTTAGCTTTTAAAAAATCTTCACCAGCATCTATAAATTCTATTTCTAAAGTTTCCATTAAAGTGTTTTTAGAAATCTTTTTACATACTTCTAAAAAATGATTTTTATCGAACATAAATATTTTTTCAGTAAAAATAAGACTAAATTTTGGCTTGAAAAAGTGATAAACTAAAAGGAATAAATTTCCGTTGTATATAAAAAGTATTATTTTTACCTAAAATTGTTTTTAATGAAGCATTATATTTTTGCGTTAATTGGTTTATTTACCATTATACTTTCCTCTTGTAGAAGTGATTTTGATTTCAAATCAGATGTTGGAAATCTTGGTTTTTCTAGAGATACTGTATATCTAGATACTGTTTTTACAGAAATAGGTTCGAGTACATACACTCTAAAAGTTTACAACAAAACTGATAACAATATTTCAATTCCACAGCTTCGATTAGGTAATGGTGAAAATTCAAAATATCGCTTAATGGTTGATGGAATGCCAGGAAAGGTTTTTGAAAATGTAGAACTTTTGGCCGATGATAGTTTATTCGTTTTTATTGAAGTTACAGCAGAAATCGAAGATGCTGACCCAACTGATTTTTTATATACCGATCAAATTTTATTTGGCAACGGAATAACAGACCAAAAAGTAGAATTGGTAACTTTAATTCAAGATGCTTATTTTATTTATCCGCAAAGAACTCAAAATCCTGATGAAACATACACTTACGAATCTTTAAATTTAGGTGTTGATGAAGAAGGAAGTCCTATAACCATTCGCGGACAGTATTTAGATTCAGCAGATCCAGATAATGGAAACGAATTACATTGGACCAATACAAAACCTTACGTTATTTATGGTTATGCTGCCGTTCCTCCTAATGAAACTTTGATTGTAGATGCTGGAGCTAGGGTTCATTTTCATGCTGAATCTGGTTTAATTATAGCTAACAATGCGTCACTTCAAGTTAACGGAAGCACATCAGTAACAGAAGATTTAGAAAATGAAGTGATTTTTGAAGGCGATCGTTTAGAACCTAATTTTTCTGATGTTCCAGGACAATGGGGAGCAATTTGGTTTACACAAGGAAGTACAAATAATACACTTTCAAATTTAACTATAAAGAATGCAACTGTTGGAATGCTTGTTTCTGGAAATGATGGAACTCCTACTCCAACAATCGACATGGAAAATGTTCAAATTTATAATTGCTCAAACGTTGGGATTTTAGCTCGAACAGGAAATATGGTTGGAAGAAATGTAGTCATAAATAATTGTGGAGAAACAGCTTTTGCTGGAACTTTTGGCGGAAGTTACGATTTCACACATTGTACATTTGCTAACTATTGGCCTATTCCTAATCAGTATTGTGTTATTTTAGACGATTACGACGGTGACCCAACATATTATGCATTAACAAAGGCAGATTTTAAAAATTGTATTGTTTATGGTTCGCCTAATTTATCACTTTCAATAAATAAAAACGGAACTGACCCTAATTTCAACTTTAATTTTGATAGTTGCTTGATTAAATTTATTGATGTTGGAAACCAATTTTCTTCAATTTCAGAATATGATTTTACAGGTTCACATTATACTAATTGTATTATTGCTACTAATTATTCATCAAATCAACCAGATTTTAAAAATACTGATGAAAATGAAATGATAATTGGTGAAGATTCTGCAGCAAAAGGAACAGCAAATAGTAGCCATTCTACTTTTAATGATATTTTAGATAACCCAAGAAATTCAACTACAGGTTACGATATTGGCGCTTATAATTTCATTATCTTTGAGTAAACCAATAAAACTAATTAAATCATGAAAAACAATTTTTAACAATTGCATTAGTTGTGTTAACATTTACTTCTTGTAAAAAAGAAGAAAATAACCAAAAAAGTAATTACTTATATTGACGAAAACAACCAAAAAATGGAAATGTATGATACGGGTTATGATGGAAAAGAATTTAAGAATATGGAAATCATAATGACACGCAAAAAATAATAGTTATTATTCTTATGAAAATGCACAAGTAAAACTTGTGCATTTTTTATTTACAAAAACTTCTAACTTTCAACTTTTTGAGATAAATTTGCACTTTCAACAACACAACTAAAATACACACCATGATTCATTTCTTCGGAAACCAATCCAATGTAGTTTATGCGGTACAATCGCAAAACGAATTATCGACTGAAGATATCAACAAATTAAACTGGTTGTTTAACTCGCAACTAGATAACACTTACACGAAAATAAACACTAAAGAAGCATCGCTTGATGCTTTTTTTGTTGGACCTCGTGCAGCTATGGTAACGCCTTGGAGCACAAATGCCGTTGAAATTACTCAAAATATGGGTATTTCTGGAATTATTCGTATTGAGGAGTTTCAAGTTGTGAATGCTGATTTTTCAGATTTCGATCCGATGTTATCTCAAAAATATTCGGAATTACACCAAGAAATTTATACTATCAATATTCAACCAGAACCAATTTTAGAAATTGAAGATATTGAGGCTTATAACCAACAAGAAGGTTTGGCTTTAAGTCCTGAAGAAGTTGAATACTTACATAACTTATCCAACAAAATAGGAAGAAAATTAACGGATTCTGAAATCTTTGCTTTCTCTCAAGCGAATTCAGAACACTGTCGTCACAAAATTTTCAACGGAACATTTATTATTGATGGTGAAGAAAAACCAACTTCATTATTCAAATTAATTAAGAAAACATCTGAAACGCATCCAAACGATATTGTTTCAGCTTATAAAGATAACGTAGCGTTTGTAAAAGGACCTAAAGCAACTCAATTTGCTCCTAAAAGCGCTGATAAACCAGATTTTTATGAGGAAAAAGAATTTGATTCGGTTTTATCATTAAAAGCAGAAACACACAACTTCCCTACTACGGTTGAGCCTTTCAATGGTGCTGCAACAGGTTCTGGCGGTGAAATTCGTGACCGTTTAGCAGGTGGACAAGGTTCGTTGCCTTTAGCTGGAACTGCTGTTTACATGACGTCTTATTCTCGTTTAGAAGAAACGCGTCCTTGGGAAAAAGGAATGGACGAAAGAAAATGGTTATATCAAACACCAATGGACATCTTAATTAAAGCATCAAATGGAGCTTCTGATTTTGGAAATAAATTCGGTCAACCATTAATTACTGGTTCTGTTTTAACTTTCGAACACGAAGAAGAAGCTCGCAAATTAGGTTTCGATAAAGTAATAATGTTAGCTGGTGGTGTTGGATACGGAAAATTAGATCAAGCGATAAAACACGAACCTAAAGAAAGAGATAAAATCGTTATTTTAGGTGGTGAAAATTATAGAATTGGAATGGGTGGTGCTGCGGTTTCATCTGCAGATACTGGTGCTTTTGGTTCTGGAATTGAATTAAATGCGATTCAACGTTCCAACCCTGAAATGCAAAAACGTGCTGCTAATGCTATTCGTGGTTTAGTAGAAAGCGATAACAATCCTATTGTTTCAATTCATGATCATGGTGCTGGTGGACACTTAAACTGTTTATCAGAATTAGTTGAAGAAACAGGAGGGTTAATCGATTTAGATAAATTACCTATTGGTGACCCTACCCTTTCCGCTAAAGAAATTATTGGTAACGAATCTCAAGAAAGAATGGGATTAGTTATCGGTGAAAAAGATATTGATATTTTACAAAGAGTTTCAGAAAGAGAGCGTTCTCCAATGTATACTGTTGGTGATGTTACTAACGACCATAGATTTACATTTGAATCGAAAACGACTGGTGCAAAACCAATGGATTATGCTTTAGAAGATTTCTTCGGAAGTTCTCCCAAAACAATTATGAACGACAAAAATGTGGCTCGTAATTATGCAAATCCAGATTATTCAATTTCAGAAATACCAAATTACTTAAACCAAGTTTTACAATTAGAAGCGGTTGCTTGTAAAGATTGGTTAACGAATAAAGTTGACCGTTGTGTTGGTGGACGTGTTGCAAAACAACAATGTGCTGGTCCATTACAACTGCCTTTAAATAACGTAGGTGTGATGGCATTAGACTTCAAAGGAAAAGAAGGAATTGCTACGACTATCGGACACTCACCTGTTTCAGCTATTGTTGATCCTGTTGCGGGTTCTAAAAATTCAATTGGTGAAGCTTTATCTAACTTAGTTTGGGCGCCATTAAAAGATGGTTTACAATCGGTTTCGTTATCGGCAAACTGGATGTGGGCTTGTAAAAATGAAGGTGAAGATGCTCGTTTATACGACGCTGTTCAAGGTTGTTCAGAATTTGCTATTGAATTAGGAATCAATATTCCAACTGGAAAAGATTCGTTATCCATGAAACAAAAATATCCACATGATGAAGTAATTGCACCTGGAACGGTTATTATTTCAGCTATTGGAAATTGTTCAAATATTACTAAAGTAGTAGAGCCTGTATTAAAAAGAAATGGTGGCAACATTTACTACTTAAATTTATCGCAAGATTCTTTTAAATTAGGTGGAAGTTCATTCTATCAAATTTTAAATAAAGTAGGTTCGGAAGTTCCAACTGTTAAAAATGCAGATTATTTCAAAAAAGCGTTTAATACGTTACAAGATTTAATCAAAGAAAGAAAAATTAAAGCAGGACACGATATTGGAAGTGGTGGTTTAATCACAACTTTATTAGAAATGTCGTTTGCAGAAGTTGGCGTTGGTGCCAACTACGATTTATCTGTTTTAGGAGAATCTGATTCTGCAAAAGCTTTATTCAATGAAAATATTGCTGTTGTTTTCCAAGCAGATGCTGAAGTTGAAGCCGCTTTCAAAGCAAACGGAATTGAAATTTTCAATATTGGTTCGGTTGTAGAAGGTGATTTTGTTTCAATCAAAAATGGAAATGATAACTTCAATTTCTCAGTTATTGAAACGAGAGATACTTGGTACAAAACATCATATTTATTAGATACAAAACAATCTCGTAATGGCATGGCAGAAGCGCGTTATGCGAACTATAAAAACCAACCATTAGAATTTACGTTCCCTAAAGATTTTACTGGAGCTAAACCTGTCATCTCGAGCGGAGTCGAGAGACCAAAAGCAGCTATTATTCGTGAAAAAGGAAGTAATTCGGAACGTGAAATGGCAAATGCTATGTATTTAGCTGGATTTGATGTAAAAGATGTACACATGACCGATTTAATTTCGGGTCGTGAAACTTTAGAAGATATTCAGTTTATTGGTGCTGTTGGTGGATTCTCTAACTCAGACGTTTTAGGTTCTGCTAAAGGTTGGGCTGGAGCTTTCTTATACAACGAAAAAGCTAATACAGCATTGAAAAACTTCTTCAAAAGAGAAGACACACTTTCTGTTGGAATTTGTAATGGATGTCAGTTATTAATGGAATTAGAGTTGATCAATCCAGAACATGAAGTACATGGAAAAATGCATCACAATACTTCAAACAAACACGAAAGTGGCTTTACTTCAGTGAAAATTCAAAAGAATAATTCTGTAATGTTATCTTCATTAGAAGGATTAACGTTAGGCGTTTGGATTTCACATGGAGAAGGAAAATTTAAATTACCTTATCCTGAAGACAAATACAATATTGTAGCCAAATATGCTTACGAAGGTTATCCTGCAAATCCTAATGGTTCAGATTTCAATACGGCTATGATGTGTGATACAACAGGAAGACATTTAGTAATGATGCCACATATTGAACGTTCGACTTTCCCATGGAACTGGGCAAATTATCCAGAACGCGGACAAAAAGACGAAGTTTCTCCATGGTTAGAAGCATTTGTAAATGCTAGAAAATGGATTGAAAAAAAATAAAGAATTCCTTTTTAATGAATTAAAAGGTTACTAAAAAATTAGTAACCTTTTTTCTTATGCATGCATAACATTTTATTTTTCAATACTTTAGAAATTAACAATTATCATATTCATAATTAATTGGTTAATTTATTTTATTTTTATAATTTGCGTACATATAAATTCGATAAAATATGAGCCAAATTACTCGCTTATTTGATTTTCCTTATTACCAACTGGAAAAATACAATCTAAATGATGCTTTAGTTACAAAAAAAGGCAGCGAATGGATTAAAACTTCTACCAAAGAATATTTAGAAAAAGCAAATGCAATTTCAAGAGCTTTATTAAGACTTGGAATTCAAAAAGATGATAAAGTTGCTATTATTTCTTCTAACAATAGAACCGAATGGCATATAACTGATATTGGTGTATTACAAACTGGTGCACAAACTGTACCTATGTATCCAACAATTTCCGCAGAAGATTATGAATATATTTTAAATCACTCGGAATCAAAGTACGTTTTCGTTTCAGACGATGAAGTATATGAAAAACTACAATCTATCAAATCGAATGTAGCTTCATTAAAAGAAGTTTATTCATACAATAAAGTTTCGGGTTGTAAAAATTGGTCAGAATTGTTAACTCTTGGAGAAGATAATTCTAATCAAGCTGAAGTAGAATCAAGAAAAGACAATGTAACAACAACTGATTTAGCTACTATAATTTATACTTCTGGTACAACAGGAAGACCAAAAGGTGTTATGTTAACGCATCAAAATATTGTTTCTGATGTTTTAATGAGTGCACCTAGAGTTCCTTTAAGAGCTGGAGATACAAGAGCGTTGAGCTTCTTACCTATTTGTCATATTTTCGAAAGAATGCTGACATATTTATATCAGTATTACGGAATCTCAATTTACTTTGCTGAAAGTATTGAAAAAATATCTGATAATTTAAAAGAAGTTCATCCACATGTAATGTCAGTTGTTCCTAGACTTCTTGAAAAAGTATATGACAAAATCTATGCTAAAGGAGCCGATTTAACTGGGATTAAAAAGAAATTATTCTTTTGGGCATTAGATTTAGGAATGGACTACAAACCATACAAAGAGAACGGTTGGTGGTATGAAACTAAATTAAAATTAGCGCGTAAACTTATCTTCTCAAAATGGCAAGAAGGTTTAGGTGGCGAATTAGAACTATTAGTTTGTGGAAGTGCTGCTTTACAAGCACGTTTAGCAAAAGTTTTTTGCGCTGCTAATATTCCTGTTATGGAAGGTTATGGTTTAACCGAAACTTCTCCTGTAATTTCAGTAAATGATATGAGAAACAACGGCTTCAGAGTTGGAACCGTAGGTAAAGTTTTAGATGGCGTTGAAGTTAAAATAGCCGAAGATGGCGAAATTCTTTGTAAAGGACCAAATGTTATGATTGGCTATTATAAAGATGAAGAAAAAACAAACGAAGCACTTCAAAATGGATATTTCCATACTGGCGATATTGGAGAAATTGATAAAGATGGTTTCCTTAAAATTACTGATCGTAAAAAAGAAATGTTTAAAACTTCAGGTGGAAAATATGTTGCACCACAAGTCTTAGAAAACGCCTTTAAACAATCTCGTTTTATTGAACAAATCATGGTTATTGGTGAAGGTCAAAAAATGCCTGCAGCTATTGTACAACCAAGTTTTGAATTTTTAGCAGAATGGTCACAAAGAAAAGGTCTTGATCTAGGAAAAACTAATAATGAGATTGTTTCAAACGAAAGAGTTATTAAAAGAATACAAAGAGAGATCGATGAAATTAATGAACGTTTTGGTAATTGGGAAAAAGTTAAGCGCATTGAATTAACTCCTGATATTTGGTCTGTAGAAGCTGGTCACCTTACTCCTACAATGAAATTGAAACGAAAAATTATTTTAGAGAAATATAAAGATTTATACGATAAAATCTACAATTAATTTTAAAGGTTAGCCTAAGTTCAAATGCCTTTTTGAACGATTTTATGATAACTGAATATTAAATTTTTCAAAAAACACAAAAAATACTATGCGTGCATAGTATTTTTTTTTATATTTGGTAAAAATTATTCCAACTACCAAATAATGAAGGATAAAACGATAGATTATGTACTTCGTCTAACTTGGCAAGCCGTTGCTAGAATGTATAATGAAGAAGCTTCTAAATACGGAGCAACTATGGCAACAGGATTTGCTCTTTTAAGTATAGACAGAGAAAAAGGAACTCCTTCTACTGCTCTTGGTCCAAAAATGGGAATGGAAGCCACTAGTTTAACTAGAACGCTTAAATCAATGGAAGAAAAAGGACTCATTATCCGAAAAAAAAATCCAGAAGATGGCCGTGGTGTACTAATTCATTTAACCAAAGAAGGCTTAGAAAAAAGAGAACTTTCAAAAAGTACAGTTCTAAGATTTAACGAAACAATTAAAGAAAATATAACAGATGAAAAACTACAACATTTTATGGAAGTAGCTGATGTTATTAACGACCTTATTTCAGATAAAAAAATATTTACCAACAAAAAAGATAAAAACAACTAACATGAAACGTAATATTAAAAAAGTTGCGGTTATTGGTTCTGGTATTATGGGAAGCGGTATAGCTTGTCATTTTGCTAATATTGGTGTCGAAGTTTTACTTTTAGACATTGTACCAAGAGAACTTACTGAAACCGAACAAAAAAAAGGTCTTTCTCTTGAAGATAAGGCTGTTAGAAATCGTTTAGTTAATGATCATTTAAAAAATGCATTAAAATCTAAACCTTCTCCTATTTATGATCAAAAGTTTGCCAATAGAATTACTACTGGTAACACTACTGATGATATGGAAAAAATCAAAGATGTAGATTGGATTATTGAAGTTGTAGTAGAGCGTTTAGATATTAAACAATCTGTTTTTGAACAAGTTGAAAAATATAGAAAACCAGGAACTTTAATTACTTCAAATACTTCTGGTATTCCTATTCAGTTTATGAGTGAAGGAAGAAGCGAAGATTTCCAACAACATTTCTGTGGAACACACTTCTTCAATCCAGCTCGTTACTTAAAATTATTTGAAATCATTCCTGGGCCAAAAACTTCTCAAGACGTTTTAGATTTCTTAAATGGTTATGGAGAAAAATTCTTAGGAAAAACTTCTGTTGTAGCAAAAGATACTCCAGCTTTTATTGGTAACCGTATTGGTATTTTCGGAATTATGAGTTTATTCCACCAAGTAAAAGAAATGGGACTAACCATTGAAGAAGTTGATAAATTAACTGGTCCAGTTATTGGCCGACCAAAATCAGCTACTTTTAGAACTGTAGATGTAGTTGGTTTAGATACTTTAGTTCATGTTGCAAACGGAATTTACGACAATTGTCCTAATGACGAAGCACATGATTTATTCAAACTTCCAGGCTTCATCAATACAATGATGGAAAACAAATGGTTAGGAAGTAAAACTAAACAAGGTTTCTACAAAAAAGAAGGAAAAGAAATTTTAGCTTTAGATTTAGATACTTTAGAATATCGTCCTTCTAAAAAAGCAAAATTTGCAACTTTAGAATTAACAAAGAATATAGACAAACCAATTGATAGATTTAAAGTTCTAGTTGGTGGTAAAGATAAGGCTGGAGAATTTTATCGTAAAAACTTCTCGGCTATGTTTGCTTATTGTTCAAACAGAATTTCTGAAATTACAGACGATTTTTACAAAATCGACGATGCTATGAAAGCTGGTTTCGGTTGGGAAAATGGACCTTTCGAAATTTGGGATGCTGTAGGTGTAGAAAAAGGAATTGAATTAATGAAAGCTGAAGGTTATGAACCTGCAGCTTGGGTTACAGAAATGTTAGCTTCTGGAAACACTTCTTTCTATTCTGTAAAAGATGGAGCTACTCACTTCTACTCTATCAACAACAAACAAGTTGAAAAAATACCTGGACAAGATGCATTTATCATCTTAAATAATATTAGAGAAAGTAAAAAAGTTTGGAATAACCAAGAGTCTATTATTACTGATTTAGGTGACGGAATTTTGAACTTAGAATTTACTTCTAAAATGAATTCAATTGGAGCTGGTGTTCTTCAAGGAATCAACAAAGCTATCGATATGGCTGAAAAAGGCTATAACGGATTAGTTATTGGTAATCAAGATGCTAATTTCTCTGTTGGTGCCAACTTAGGAATGATTTTTATGTTAGCTGTTGAGCAAGAATATGACGAAATGAACATGGCTATCAAAATGTTCCAAGATACAATGATGCGTTGTCGCTATTCAGCTATTCCAGTAATTGCAGCTCCACACGGAATGACTCTTGGTGGTGGTTGTGAGTTAACTATGCATGCTGACAGAGCTGTTGCCGCTGCTGAAACTTATATTGGTTTAGTAGAATTCGGTGTTGGACTAATCCCTGGTGGTGGTGGTTCTAAAGAAATGGCTTTACGTGCTGCTGATACTTTCCGTAAAAACGACGTTGAATTAAACGTTTTACAAGAGTACTTCTTAACTGTTGGTATGGCAAAAGTTGCTACTTCGGCTTATGAAGGTTTCGATACTGGAGTTTTACAAAAAGGAAGAGATATTGTTGTAGTAAATAAAGACCGTCAAATAGCTACAGCTAAAAAAGTAGCTTTACAAATGGCAGAAATGGGTTATACACAACCAGTACGCAGAAACGATGTTAAAGTTTTAGGAAAACAAGCTTTAGGTATGTTCTTAGTTGGAACAGATAGTATGGAAGCTGGTAAATACATTTCAGAACACGATAAGAAAATTGCAAACAAATTGGCTTATGTAATGGCCGGTGGTGATTTATCTGAACCTACTCTTGTTTCTGAACAATACTTATTAGACCTAGAAAGAGAAGCGTTCTTAAGTTTAACTACTGAACGTAAAACTTTAGAAAGAGTTCAACATATGTTAACTAAAGGGAAACCATTAAGAAACTAAAATTATGAAAACAGCATATATAGTAAAAGCATATAGAACAGCAGTAGGAAAAGCACCTAAAGGAGTTTTTCGCTTTAAAAGACCAGATGAGTTAGCTGCTGAAACTATCGAACACATGATGAGTGAGTTACCTAATTTCGACAAAACTCGTATTGACGATGTTATTGTAGGTAACGCAATGCCAGAAGCAGAACAAGGTTTAAATGTAGGGCGTCTTATCTCATTAATGGGGTTAAAAGTTGAAGATGTTCCTGGTGTAACTGTAAATAGATATTGTGCTTCAGGTTCTGAAACTATTGCAATGGCAACTGCAAAAATTCAATCAGGAATGGCTGATTGTATTATTGCTGGTGGTGCAGAAAGTATGAGTTACATTCCTATGGGAGGATACAAACCTACTCCGGATTATAAAATCGCTGCTCAAGGTCACGAAGATTATTACTGGGGAATGGGATTAACTGCTGAAGCAGTAGCAAATCAATTTAATGTTTCTCGAGAAGATCAAGATGAATTTGCTTTTAATTCACACATGAAAGCCTTAAAGGCACAAGCTGATGGCAAGTTTGATAAGCAAATTGTTCCAATCGATGTTGAACATACTTTTGTAAACGAAAACGGAAAAAAAGAAACAAAAACTTATACTGTTGGAAAAGATGAAGGTCCTAGAGCAGGAACTTCAGTTGAAGCATTAGCAAAACTTCGTCCAGTTTTTGCTGCAGACGGAAGTGTAACTGCTGGTAACTCCTCTCAAATGAGTGATGGAGCTGCTTTTGTATTAGTAATGAGCGAAGAAATGGTAAAAGAATTAAATCTAGAACCAATTGCTCGTTTAGTAAATTATGCAGCAGCTGGTGTTGAGCCTCGCATTATGGGAATTGGTCCTGTAAAAGCAGTGCCAAAAGCACTAAAACAAGCAGGTTTAAAACAATCAGATATCGATTTAATTGAGCTAAATGAAGCTTTTGCATCTCAATCATTAGCAGTAATAAGAGAATTAGATTTAAACCCAGAAATCATTAATGTAAATGGTGGAGCAATTGCTTTAGGTCACCCTCTTGGTTGTACTGGTGCAAAGTTAGCCGTTCAATTATTTGATGAAATGCGTTTACGCAATAGCAATAATAAATACGGAATGGTAACTATGTGTGTAGGTACAGGTCAAGGTGCAGCAGCTATTTATGAATTTTTAAAATAAACCAACAAAAAAACTATAAAATCATGGCAGATATATTAAGAGGAGGTCAATTCCTTGTAAAAGAAACGAAATGTGAAGATATTTTCACTCCAGAAGATTTTTCAGAAGAGCAAGTTATGATGCGCGATTCTGTTAAAGAATTCGTTGATAAAGAATTATGGGCTAACAAAGAGCGTTTTGAAAAGAAAGATTATGCTCTTACAGAAGAATGTATGCGTAAAGCTGGAGATTTAGGCTTTTTAAGTGTTGCCGTTCCTGAAGCTTATGGCGGAATGGGAATGGGATTTGTAAACACCGTATTAGTTTGTGATTACATTTCTGGTGCAACAGGTTCATTTTCTACAGCTTTTGGAGCACATACAGGAATTGGTACTATGCCAATTACTTTATATGGAACAGAAGAACAAAAACAAAAATACGTTCCTAAATTAGCTTCTGGTGAGTGGTTTGGTGCTTACTGTTTAACAGAACCTGGAGCTGGTTCAGATGCAAATTCTGGTAAAACTAAAGCAGTTTTATCTGAAGATGGGTCTCATTACAAAATTACAGGTGGAAAAATGTGGATTTCAAATGCTGGTTTCTGTAATTTATTCATTGTATTTGCTCGTATTGAAGATGATAAAAACATTACTGGTTTTATTGTTGAAAACGATCCTTCAAACGGAATTTCACTAGGAGATGAAGAACATAAATTAGGTATTCGCTCCTCTTCTACTCGTCAAGTTTTCTTTAACGAAACTAAAGTACCTGTTGAAAATATGTTAGCAGGTCGTGGCGAAGGTTTTAAAATCGCAATGAATGCATTAAACGTTGGTCGTATTAAGTTAGGTGCGGCTTGTTTAGATGCACAAAGAAGAACGATTTCAGAATCAGTAAAATATGCTAACGAAAGAATTCAGTTTAAAACTCCTATTTCAAGTTTTGGAGCAATAAAAGCAAAAATTGCTGAAATGGCAACTGCTGCTTATGCTGGCGAAAGTGCTACTTATCGTGCTGCAGCAGATATTCAAAAAAGAATTGAAATTAGACAAAGCGAAGGAAACTCTCATCAAGAAGCTGAATTAAAAGGTGTTGAAGAGTTTGCAATTGAATGTTCTATCTTAAAAGTTGCGATTTCTGAAGATATTCAAAATTGTTCTGATGAAGGTATTCAAATCTTTGGTGGAATGGGATTCTCTGAAGATACTCCAATGGAAAGTGCTTGGAGAGATGCTCGTATAGCGCGTA
Source organism: Bacteroidia bacterium (assembly GCA_030431055.1). Lineage (GTDB taxonomy): Bacteria > Bacteroidota > Bacteroidia > Flavobacteriales > Flavobacteriaceae > Flavobacterium. Next base: position 45,068 of record JAUIJA010000010.1, read on the forward strand.
TTTACGAAGGTACAAACGAAATTAACCGTATGCTTTCTGTAGGAATGTTAATTAAAAAAGCGATGAAAGGTCACGTTGATTTATTAGGTCCGGCTATGGCTGTAGCCGAAGAATTAATGGGAATTCCTTCATTTGACGTGCCAGATTACACAGAGCTTTTTGCAGAAGAAAAAGAAATGATTGTGAAGCTTAAAAAAGCATTCTTAATGGTTGCTGGTGCTGCAGTTCAAAAATTTGGACAAGAGTTAGAAGAACACCAACAATTATTAATGGCTGCTGCTGATATGTTAATTGAAATCTATATGGCAGAAAGTACAATTTTACGTACTGAAAAGTTAGTTAAGAAAGTTGGCGAAGATAAAGCTCAAGAACAAATTGCTATGGCTAAGTTGTATTTATACAATGCTGTAGATATCATTAACGCAAAAGGAAAAGAAGGTGTTGTTTCTTTCGCTGAAGGTGATGAACAACGCATGATGTTAATGGGATTACGCCGCTTTACAAAATATGTAAATATGCCAAATGTAGTTGGCTTAAGAAACAAAATTGCTGATAAAGTAATTGCTGAAAATGCGTATTGCTTTTAATAGCAACATTTTGGTTTAGTTTGTTTGAAAAAAAGCTGTCAAAAATTTGACAGCTTTTTTTATTTTATGTTATCATTTAAATTATTTTACTTAGTGACAGGTGGTTCTATAACGTCGGTATCATCTTCTAATAATTCTTTTTTATCTTTGACTTCTTGTTTATTAAAGATTAAACCTATCATCATTATTAATGCAGATAGCACAATTATTTGAATAATTAAAGCCTTATTCACAATAGGAATTTTACTTGCTTCTGGAATACTTAAAAACAATAAAATTGTAATTAATCCTCTTGGAGCAATAAACAATAAAGGCATTAACTTAACTTTAAATATTTTTAACTGAATTGCTCTTACTAAATAAATTACAATTAAAATTCCAATCGCGATTTCAATAGTATATGGATTTAAAATTTCTTCTGTTTTCATTAAAAAACCAAATAACAAGAAAAATAACGATCGAATTAAAAATGCAGCCTCTATAACTAATTCTTTAAACTTTCCTACTTCTCTTTCCAGTACATTAGGTTTCAATTTTTGAATAAATTTAAACCGTTGTAACTCGTCAAAGTTACCCATAAATAAACCAAAAAGCATAATAAAAATTAAAGCTGGTAAATGGTAAACTTCTGAAATAGCAAAAATTAAAATTATTAATAAAATAATAGGAGCAAACTTCACATGATGATCAATTCTGCTTAACAAGAACGCTAAAAATGCTGTTGCGATAAATGAAATTACAATCATAATTAGAATTTGTAAGCCAAAATGCCCAACTGTATCTAAATTAATAACAGAATTTAAAGCTAAAAAATTAAAAAATAAGACTCCTAAAATATCAGATAAGCTACTCTCATAAATAGCAAACTCTTTACTAAATAAGTTTAAGTTACCCACACTCGATATTGCAATAGCACTACTTATAATACATAACGGAATAGCATTTAATAAACCTTGTTTATAATCTGCGTCTAAGAAATAGTAAAAAAAGTGACCTATTGCAAAAGCCGTTATAATTAAAGGAACAACTGCTGTTATAAATGTTTTTCCTACGAAAGGAAGCTTTCGTTTATTTAAGTTTAATTCTAATGAACCTTCTAAAACGATTAAAACTAATCCTAATGTTCCAAAAAACGGCAACAATGGATTCAAATCTGGAATTACAATATGCAAAACATCTGTTGCTTGACGAACAACCCAACCTAAAAGCAATAACAAAATTACCGAAGGAATCTTTGTTTTTGAAGATGTTATGGTAAAAAAATAAGCAAGAAGTAATAAAACACAAACTGTGATTATAATTGTAATGTTCATGAATTCTCTTTTTTAGCAAGATAAAAAAATAGTTTCAAAAACTTAACACTCTAAGCTAAAGATTTTATTAAATTTGTTTATCACACATTAACTATGATTAACCCATCTACAAACGGCTGGATTGAAAAATTTTTTCAAGAATGTGACGGTCAATTTCTTAACTACGGAAATGACTATCATTTTTTTTACGATCAAATTCGAAAATCTGGTTTTATATATGGTTATTGTGTTTCTATTCCTCTAAAAAAAGAATTATCATTAGAGCGAAACTCTCAAGATGAAATTATAAAAATTGGACTACTTAACGCTCTTTTTTCAGTTTATAATATTGTAAAACAGAATAATGACGTTGAAAATTTCGTTTCGTTAGCAAATGCTTTTTATAAAACTATCCAACATGAAAATTATAATTTTTTAAACAGGCTATTATCGAGCGGAAATAATTATTCAAAACTTGAAGCTGTAATTAATAACAGAGTACAAACCAATGCAAATTTTGTAAGTAAAAATTTCTCTCACATTATTACAAATGCTTTACTTTTTGTAGATGTTTTGGCTTTTCATCATTTTTTAGTCTACGGAAAGATTACTTCAAAATACATTAAAGAAATCGAATTATGTACAATTAATTTAATTATGTTAGCTTTTAATGTGAAAATTAATAAAAGTAAATATGATGAATTGTTGATTAAACTTTTTGAAAATTCTTTGCGTTTTACAAAAATTGATACTGTTCAAAATCCTAACTTGGAAAATCTAAAATTAAAAAACTATCTGTTTGAAATTGAAAAATTATATTTATTAGATTTAACAGAAATGGCTTTATGGAGTGATGAAAAACTAGACCATAATGAACAGGAATACTTAAAAGAAATTGCTCTACAATTAAATTTACCTAATTATGACGTTACTAAGAGCTGCCAAAATATAGATGAGTTTATACAGCAGTATAAAGATGAAATTCCGTATTTTAACTATTCAAATCCGGTAAAACATTTTTATGATCAAACTAATAAAACAGTAACAAAATTAATTACTAGAAACAGAAAGCGATTAACAAAGGAAATTTCTCAAAGTAGGGAATTAATGGTTTTATTGGCTCAATCTACTTCGAGAGAACTTGATGAAGAAGAAAAAAAGAAAGTAAAAAAACAACTACTCGAAATTTGTAAAACAATTCCATCTTTAACTATTTTTTTACTTCCTGGTGGCGGAATTTTATTACCTATATTAATAAAGTACATTCCGCAATTATTGCCTTCTGCTTTTAATGAAAATCTTGAAGATTAATTGAAATAAAAAGCGATACAAATTTGTATCGCTTTTTTATAATTCTGTATAAATATTATTCGTAAAAATTTACTTCACCCGAAGTAATATCATACATTGCTCCTATAATTTTAATTTCGCCATTTTTTTCCATTTCAGAAAGTATAGGACTTTCATTATGAATTCTTTCAATTGTTAATTCTACATTTTTCTTAGATACTTCATCAACAAAATCAAGATTTCCAGAATTTCTTAAACTTTCATCTTTTGGTTCTGCAACTGCGTTAACAGCTGGTGCAATTTTTTGAATTAACTTTGTTAAATTCCCCATTTCGGCATGATCACAAGCTCCTTTTATAGCGCCACAACTCGTATGTCCTAATACCACGATAAGTTTAGTTCCTGCTAATTTACAAGCAAACTCCATACTTCCTAAAATATCTTCGTTAACAAAGTTACCTGCTATTCTTACGCTAAAAATATCACCAAGACCTTGGTCAAAAACTAATTCAGCCGAAACTCTAGAATCAATACAACTCAAAATAGTAGCAAAAGGAAATTGTCCTTCTTTAGTTGCGTTTACTTGCTCTAATAAGTTTCTATTGGCTTTTAAGTTATTTTGAAATCTTACATTTCCTTCTTTTAAAAACTGCAACGCTTTTTCTGGTGTCATTGTAGCTTGTGTTTCTTTTGTATGTGCTTTCATTTTATCTTAATTTGATCCGTTAGTTTTAATTTTGTCTAATTTTAAAAAGTTTGTAAAACTCTCGATATTGTCAACATCTCCTCTTTCTGATTGAATATGAACCCAAATGTTCTTATTTCTTGCTTGAATTAAGAAATTATCTAAAATTTCAACAATATCATAATCTAGAAAAACAGTTTTTCTAATGTCTAAATTTAATCTTGAATTTTCTGGCAAACTAAATAACTCACTCTGAATTGCAGCTTTATTTAAAAATGTAACTTCTTCAGCTAAAGTCATTTTTACAGTTAAATTGTCATTTGCAGCTTGTTCTTTATGTAAAAAGTGAGAGTTTTGATAACTTTTAATTGCTATTACAACTAATCCTGCTGCTAATCCTAAACCTACACCAATTAATAAATCGGTAAAAACAATTCCTAAAACTGTAATGATAAATGGAATAAACTGTTTCCAACCTAATTTATACATTTTTGAAAACAAACTTGGGTTTGCTAGCTTATATCCTACGATTAATAAAACTGCAGCTAAAACAGATAAAGGGATTTTATTTAATAATGTAGGAATTAAAATTACAGAAAGTAATAATAAAAAACCGTGAATTATAGTAGATAACTTAGATTTTGCTGAAGATTGAATATTAGCGGAACTTCTTACAATCACCTGAGTTACTGGTAAACCACCTATTAAACCAGAAATCATATTTCCTGTTCCTTGAGCTATTAATTCTCTGTTTGTAGGCGTAACATTTTTTTCAGGATCAAGTTTATCAGTAGCTTCAACACTTAAAAGAGTTTCAATACTTGCTACAACCGCTATTGTAAAGGCTGTAACCCAAACTTTATAATTTGTAATGACTGAAAAATTTGGCGAACTAAATTGGTCTAAAAAATCTGAAACACTGTTAGGTATAGGAACATTAACCAAGTGACTACTTCCTATTGAAAATGTACTATGATTTAAAGTAAACACAAAAAATAGTATACCTAAAACAACTGCAACTAGAGGTCCTTGAATAAGTTGAAAAATACGTCCTTTTTTTGACAATACTTTATCCCACAATAATAAAACACCTAAACTGATAAAACCAATTAAAGCTGCACCAGGATGAACGTGTTCTATTGTATTAAATAATTCATCAAAAGTATTATGACCATCTGATTCAAAAAATTCTAAGTCCCAAGCTGAACTTTCGTCATATCCAAAAAAGTTTGGAATTTGCTTTAAAATAATAATTAATCCAATTCCTGTAAGCATTCCTTTAATTACAGATGACGGAAAATAATAACCAATTACACCTGCTTTAGCAATACCTAATAAAATTTGGAATGCACCTGCTATAACAACTGCAAGTAAGAAGTTATTAAAACCTCCTAAATCGCCTATTGCAACGATTACAATAGCTGCTAAACCCGCTGCTGGACCACTAACCCCTAACCTGGAACCACTAATTGCACCAACAACAACTCCACCAATAATACCAGCGATAAGCCCTGAAAAAAGAGGTGCACCACTGGCTAATGCAATACCTAAACACAAAGGTAAAGCTATAAAGAAAACAACAATACTCGCCGGAATATCGTTCTTTAAATATTTAAACATAAATTTGATTTTTTAATTTAAAAACTTTTTAATAAGACTAACTACGTTTTTAAATTAACTCGGGAGGTGGTAATACAATAGTAAATGAAAATTTACATTCTAATTGTTCGTCTAATAAAACAAACTCTTTTTTAAATGAGGATTCGAAAAAGAAATTAGCTAAAATACTTTCATTTTCATAAACCATTTTAATTTCATTAAAACTCGAAATATTTTCTTCTTCTTCTGTTGTATTAAAAAAGTATGAAATATCTGCTCCTTTATCAACAATACTAACTAATGTAGGTAATGTTATAAAAGACAAAAATAAAACTAATACTATTTTAACAATTAATTTCATACTTGACAAAAATACAAAACTGTTTGTTTATTTAGACTCTAAATAGTAAAAAAAAACCTCAAAAAAATTGAGGTTTTTTTTATATTGGTTTAATTATAATTCTTCGTTTAACCAAGCTTTCATCATCCAAATTGTTTTTTCTTGCTCGGTTATGAAATCACTCATCATTGAATTTGTACCTTCATCTGAAATTTCTCCAGATGCATCTAAAATTTTTCTTTCAATTTGTAGTAAGCTCGATAATGAATTTACGACTAAATTGACAGCTTTTTCATCATTATTGATATTTTTTCCAACTTCTAATTGGTTTACTTCAATATAATCTGCAAAAGTATGTAATGGTGTTCCTCCTAAAGTTAAAATACGCTCCGCTATTTCATCTATTTTAACTTGAGAATCATCATATAATTCTTCAAATTTCATATGCAATTCAAAAAATTTTCTACCTCTAATATTCCAGTGTAAACCTCTTAAATTCTGATAATAAACTTGAAAATTAGCTAACAATATATTTAAATCCTTTGTTAGTGATTTAGACTCTTCAATTGGTAATCCTAATGTATTAGTTTTCATAATGTATGTTGTTATTTTTTTAAGTTATTCAAATTTACAAAATCTTAAGACAAGAATAGCATAAGCTAAATTGATAATTATTATATTTGCATAAAATATCTCTATATGACAATTACACAACTTCACTATGTTTTAGCAGTTGCAGAACATCAGAACTTTACATTAGCTGCCGAAAAATGCTTTGTAACACAACCAACACTTAGTATGCAAATACAAAAGTTAGAAGATGAACTAGGAATACAAATTTTTGATAGAAGTAAAAAACCTATTTCATTAACCGAAATTGGAAAAAAAATAGTTATTCAAGCACAAAACATTGTAAATGAAGCCGATAGAATTAAAGATATTGTAGATCAACAAAAAGGATTTATAGGTGGAGAATTTAGAGTTGGAATTATTCCTACTATTACTCCTACTCTTTTACCTATGTTCTTGAATAATTTTATTCATAAATATCCAAAAGTTAATTTAATTATCGAAGAATTAACAACAGAAGAAATTATAAGTAAACTAAAAAAAGGACATTTAGATTGTGCTATAGCAGCAACTCCACTTGATGAAGAAAACATTAAAGAAGTAGTTTTATATTATGAGCCTTTTGTAGCTTATATTTCTGAAGATCATAAAAGCATCAATAAGAAAGAAATTGAAATTGACGATTTAGACTTAGATCACATTTTACTTTTACAAGACGGACATTGCTTTAGAAATGGAATTATTAATCTTTGTAAAAACAATAAATATATAGCAGATAGTCATTTTCAATTAGAAAGTGGAAGTTTTGAAACTTTAGTTAAATTAGTAGATGAAGGTTTAGGAACTACTCTATTACCCTACTTACATACTTTAAACTTGAACGAAAAAAGCAAGAAAAAACTGAAACCATTTAGCAATCCGAAACCAGCTCGTGAAGTTAGTTTATTGTATCCTAAAAACGAATTGAAAATTCACATTATCGATGCACTTAGAAACACTATTAATGGCGTTGTAAAAGGAGCGATTGCTTTTCAAGATGTAGAAATTATCAGTCCGAAATTAAAGTAATAAAAAAAGGAGCTATTTCTAGCTCCTTTTATTTTAGGTTAGTTAATATAAATCAAACATTGTTTTAATTCGGGTTTCTCTTTTGTAAATTGTAATAACCATTCTGTTAATTGGTCAACTTCATAAGGCAATAATATTTTTAAAGCCTTTTCTAATTCTTTACAAAATAGATTGGGGTCGAAACTTACTCTTTCAAGTACAGATTTTGTGTACGAATACATCGATCTTGCCATACTTAGATAGATATAAAATTAAATTAAACATTATAAGAACGTGTTGTAAATATATAAAAAATAACGTTTATTTTTTGAGGATATTACGACTAAAATGCTAATTATTTGTTAACAATTTATTTACAAGCTCGTAACATTTCTCTTTTCCCAGGAGCACCTGGCAACTTTTCAACCTGAAAACCAGCACTTAACATTGCTTTTTTAATACTTGTTCGGCAAGCATAAGTAACTAAAATTCCATTCGGTAAAAGTGCACAAAACATTTTCTTAAAGATTTCTTCACTCCATAATTCGGGTTGAACAGGAAATCCGAAAGCATCAAAATAGATTAAATCATATTTTTCTACATCGTCAATATCTTGAAAAAACTGTTTCCGTTTTGTTAATGTGAATGTTTCGTTTAATTGTTGTGTTTTTTCCCAACATGAGCTGTGAATTTCATCAAACACATCTTTATATTTATCAGCCTTTAATTGTTCAACATAATTGAGTTGGCCAACTTCTTCTTTTGAAATAGGATATGCTTCTACTCCAACGTAATCAATTTTTAAATTTCGTTTATGGCTTTCTAAAAAAGTTATAAAAGAATTCAAACCTGTTCCAAAACCAATTTCTAAAATAGAAACCTCAGAATTATCCTTAAAATTATTTAATCCGCTTTTAATAAAAACATGATAGGCTTCCTGTATAGCACCGTGTTTGGAATGATAACTTTCATCCCAATCTTCAATATAAATGGTTGTAGATCCGTCGTTCGTTGTTACAATTTTTCTTTTCACAATTAAATTTTTGACCTAAGTTACTATTCAAATCGTCAATTTGAGTGAAATTCCAAAGGAATTTTGTATCGAAAATAAGATTTGAAGAATCTAAAATTGTTCTCGATAATATTTTCTAACGAAAATCACTCGAACTGACAAAAAAAAGTTTAAGATTGCTCTTAAACTTTTTCTGTATTAGTTAATGTATAATTTTTTAATCTTCGGAATTGGTCCGCCACATTTTACTTCGTGACATCTTATACAAGCATCAATTCCATTGTTAAAATGCTCTTTTGCATTTTCAGGATCTTTATAAATTAATTCTTGAGCTTCTATAAATTTCTTGGCTTGTGTATTAAAAAATTCATCTTTATCAGTTTCATCAGTTAAAACTGCTTCATGAATTCTCGTAAAATGTTGTGGAAATTTACCAATTGTATCGCCTTTCAAAATTCTGTCTTTTAAACGCTCATTATCAACATACATTTGCTCCATTAGCGCAGCCATTTCACTCATTTCATACATTTCAAAACCATCATCATTTGTTTTAGTTTCAGATGTACAAGCTTCTTTATCTTCGGCTTTAGCTTCTTCTTTTTTATCTTGACAAGAAACTAAAACAATAGCAGAAAAAATTAGATATAAAAACCTTTTCATTATTGTTTTGCAATTAAAACACCATCAGCCATAAATGAATACGTAACTTGTGGCTCAGTAATACTATCGATTGCTTCTTGAGATTTTCCTTCGTCTTTAGCATAATGCTTTAGCTCATCTACAGAAATAACACTTACAAATGCTTTACCATTTACAATTGCTTCTTTTTCTTGAGCATTTTTAGGAACGAAAAATCCGTAATCTTTGAATTTTACAAATGCTTGTTCATCTTCTTCAAGACCTAAAGTCATCCAACAACCTTTCTTTTGACAAACTTCGTCGATAGAAGATTTAAACTTAACGTTTAAAGTATCACCTTCTTTTAAATCTTTAAATTTTGCCATCATTTCAGCAGAAGAAATTGCTTCGTCTTGAGAAATTGAATCTCCAAAAACAGCATACTCTACAACATTTTCTACTACTTCATTTGTTTCAACTTCTTGTTTTGTTTCTTCTTTACAGCTTGCTAAAACAGCAACTGCAGCTAACGTAAGTACAATATTTTTCATTTTTTTCTTTAATAAATTTCAACAAAAATAAGCTAATTCTTTAAAAATCACTCATTAAAAAGTTAATAATCTCTTAAATTAAAATACAATAATTACCAAAAAAGTAGTCAGTTTTTTTGTTACTTTTGCAAAAGAATACAAAATTATAGGTTTCAGTTAAAACTTCTCAAAATCTATAGTCAACTTAGACATCTTATCCTTATGGAAATTAAAACTTTAAAAAACATCGGCATTACTTTGTCGCCAACTTCAAAAATTAACGAAGTAGATTTTAACAATATATCTTTTGGCACAACTTTTACAGACCACATGCTGGTTTGTGAATTTGCAAATGGCGAATGGTTACAGCCTGAAATTACGCCTTATGCACCTTTTATGATGGATCCATCGGCAAAAGTTTTTCACTATGGTCAAGCTATTTTTGAAGGAATGAAAGCTTACAAAGATGAGCAAGACGATGTTTGGTTATTTCGTCCAGATGAAAACTATCATAGATTTAATAAAAGTGCTGCACGATTATGTATGCCAGAAGTTCCTGAAGACATTTTCTTAGGTGGCTTAAAAAAACTATTGGAAATTGAGAAAAACTGGGTAAAAAAAGATAACGGAAGTTCGCTTTACATTCGTCCTTTTATGTTTGCTTCAGGAAAAGGTGTTGTTGCTGCTCCAGGACAATATTATAAATTCATGATAATTCTTTCGCCAGCTAAGGCTTACTATTCTGGTGAAGTTAAAGTACTAATTGCAGAACATTACAGTAGAGCGGCAAATGGCGGAATTGGTGCTGCTAAAGCTGCTGGAAACTATGCTGCACAGTTTTATCCAACGAAATTGGCCAATGAAAAAGGTTACCAACAAGTAATTTGGACTGATGATGCTACGCATACCAAATTAGAAGAAGCAGGAACAATGAACCTTTTCTTTAGAATTAACGATACTTTATATACTGCACCTACTAGCGAGCGTATTCTTGACGGAATTACACGTAAAAGTTTAATTGACTTAGCAAAACGCGAAAATATTAAAGTTGAAGTTCGTTCAGTTTTAGTAGATGAATTAATTGAAGCTTCTAAAAATGGAAGTTTGAAAGAAATTTTTGGAGCTGGAACTGCCGCAGTTGTTAACCCAATTGTAGGTTTTGGTTACAAAGATGAATATTATGAATTACCAAAACTTGACAACTCATTTGCGTTAGATTTAAAAGCAAAACTAACGAACATACAATACAAAAAAGCGGAAGATACTTTCGGCTGGACAGTTAAAGTTTAGTTTACAGTTTTAGTTACAGTAAACAGTTAAAAGGTTCCCAATTGGGAACCTTTTTTTGTTATATTTTTTGTTAACTATAAAATATGTTGTGAAAATTTATTAGATTTGAAAAGAATAAAACCTCACTTTTATGCGACCATTCATCCAATTTGGAATAAAAGTGGTAGAAAATATTAGATTGTAGATAATTTTATAACAAACAAAACGCAAATTATTCATTTAAAACGTTCTCGCATGAAACAAAAACTCAGGAAAATTAAAATCCTTTTTCTGCTCACAATTTTAAGTTTTGTGGGCTGTCAACCCGAAGAAGAAGTTGTCGAACAAAATAATTATCAAAATTCTTTCACAATTGAAAGAATTTCCGAAAATGAGTTTAAGAAAAAAGCTCCCAAAGCTTTCGGTAAAATGGAACTTCTTAAACAAAATTCTTCAAATAACACACATCAAAGAACAGTTAACATCAATAATGAGTTTAGTGTGGATACTGATGAAATTGTTCAAATAACAAAAGAAAATAAAGTTTCTTATACATTACCTATTTATAGAACTATCGAGAATGGATTAGTCGAAAATTTAGTTTTATCATTACAAAACGACAATTCTTTTTCTGCTAAAATTATTACTTATAATTTATCACAATCTGAAAAAGAACTTTTACAAAACGGTATATTTGTTGATGTAAACAATAAAATGCAAGTACAAAATTTAGATAACGCTAATTCTATTGCTAGTGAGATTTTTGCTAGAAATTCATCGGATTGTTTTGAGGTACAAACCGAATATGAAATGTGTTGTCATAATGTACACAGTACTTTAGATATTCAAAATGGTGAACGTTGCCAGTGCCCAAATCCTCCTACAGGATATACATATACTATTACAGCAGTAACTTGTGAAGATGATAACGGTGGTGGTTCAAACCCTGTAGACTCAGATCCAACCGATTATACAGCGCCAGGTGATGACACTTCCTATGGTGGAGATGGAGATGGCTCAACTGGTTCCGGAACACCTAATGACGAAGAAAGTACTAATAACGAGAACGAGCCTGTTGATAATCTTGGTGAAGAAGATTTAACTTTACCTATTGTTAAAAATCCAACTCCTCCTACTCCTTGTGATGAATTGAATAAATTAACAAAAAATCCAAATTATCCTACTCATCCATTTATGGATTCTAATGATAAAAGAATAAGAACTGCCATTATAAACATGAGTGATGAGTTATCTACTTCAAGTGAAGCAGGTTATGCTTTTTATAACCAAGGAAATTATCCTGAATATGGACCTTACGCTAATTATACCCAACCTTCTGGTAATAATCATGTTTACTTTCCAAATAGGACATACCAATTTGGTACTATACATACTCATCCTACTGTTGGTCATATTCCAATGTTTTCACATGATGATATTTATTCATTATTAAGTATAGCAGAATATTACAACTCTGGTCCTTTAGCAGTCTATAATACTAGTGGAAACGATTTGTTTGTTTGCATAATGGTAGTGGAAATTGGCACATCAACATATACATATGCCATTAAAATTGATGACATTACTAAACTACAAGCTTTAAATAACATACATCCAAATGGTAATGGAACAGATACGACTTGGGATGATTTTGGTGAGAATTTGAAAGAGTATTATGTAAATAGAGCTGATGGAGCCAATGGAAGTCCAAGTCAATATGAAAAAACATTTTTACAGTTTATACAAGATCAAGATTTAGGTGTATCTTTATATGAAATGGAACAAACGGGTTTTGGAACACCTAACGTACAAGAAAACTGGACAAAATTAGAATTAGACGGTAATGATCCACCAAAAGAAATACCTTGCAACTAAAAAAAATAAAATTATGAAAAAAACACTTTTAATAATAATGTCTATTATATTTACAATTTCATGTAAAGGGCAAACAGTTTCTCTAACAACTCCTAGATATGAAGTGTCTCAAGGTGCTTATTTTAAAGATTTAGACAATGATATGAATAAATTTGTAGGGACTTGGCAATATATTAATGGGAACCATACTTTAACAATAGTTCTTCAAAAGAAAACGTATGTTTATAATGGGAAATATTATGAAGATTTACTTGTTGGAGAATACCGTTATGAAAGTAATGGAGTTGAAATAGTAAATACACTTTCTAATTTAATTAATCCAGAGATTATAGGTAGAGAGCATGAAATTTCAGGAAGATTTATTCAACCTCATAATATGTATCCTATTTGTAATGATTGTTATCCAGATGAAAAGAGATTTATGTTAAATTTTCATGATTCGGAGCGTAATTATTTATCATTATCAATGGTTTTACGATATCTACCTCAAAATACTGGAGAGCCAGAAAAGATGACAGCTACATTAATTTCAAATCATGGTGTTATGATACCAAATGAAAACTCACCTACAGAGCCTCGGATACCTTATGGGGAGTACTTAATGATTAAACAATAAAAACTACTTGTAACACTGTATATATTCAATAGCGACTTTTGTATCAACATAAAAGTCGCTTTGTTTTTGTAAAGTTTTGTTTAAAAGGAAACTTTAGAAATGATAAATTAAAAAAAACGAAAGTGTGCTCTATGATAAAAAACCAAAAAGCGCAAAAATTATTTTTGCGCTTTTTTTTACTTCAAAATCTCTTCAAAATTCGGTTTAAAGTAATTTGGTCCTTTCATTACTTTGCCATCTTCGCGGTAAATAGGCTTTCCGTCTTGGCCTAGTTTACTCATATTTGAGCGTTGGATTTCATCAAAAACTTCTTCAATTTTGTATTGCATACCATGTTCTAAAATGGTTCCGCATAAAATATATAACATATCGCCCAATGCATCGGCAACTTCGGTTAAATCGTTATTTTTTGCCGCTTCTAAATATTCTTCGTTTTCCTCTTTCATTAAGTTAAAACGCAACATATTTATACGTTCGCCTAAATCGCCAACTGGTAAATGTTTTACGCCTAAACCAAACGATTCGTGAAATTGTTGTACGGCTTTTATTTGTTTCTCCATAATGCAAAATTTATTTATTTAAAAATACCGCAAATACATAAGCAATACTTACTTTTGTAAAAAATTTATCACTATGTTTTCAACAGGTCAATTATACTTTACGCTTTTCTTTGTAGTAGCTTTTATTGCTACGATGATTGTAGTTTATAGAAAAGATTTAAAGGAAATGAAAACACAATATAAAGGAACGTATTGGATATTAATAGGTTTCATCACTTTTATTCTTTTACTTATGGTGATAAAAACTTTCTTGAAAGATTAATTCAATCGTCAGTTCGAGTGAAATTCTGTAAGAATTTTATAACGAGAACTTATTAAATATTAAATTTTCCTTGTTCTCGATATATTTTTATAAAAATTACTCGAACTGACGGAAAATAAAGTTTAACGATCAAATAAAAATAAAATTGCCAAATATTTATTCTTACTTTTTGTATTACTAGCATTTGCTTTATTCGTTTTTATTTCCACACAACCCAATTCATTTTCTGTTTCAGAAACTCAAACTATAAACGCAAAAAAAGAGCAGCTATTCAGTTACGTTAACGATTTAAGTTCATGGAAAAATTGGTGGATTCCATTTTCTGGAGATAAAGAAAATATTAAAGCAGATAGTTTAAAAGTTGAGTATAGCAATAATATTCTTGAGAGAAAAAACAGTTTTGCTCAAGATTCTATTCACTTTACTATTACTGATAGCGATTTTAAAGGTAATAGTTCGTTAATTTTTACTTCTTTAGACGAAAACAAGTCTGAAATTATATGGAATATTACAGGCGAAATGTCTTTTAAAACAAAGTTTATTGCTTTTTTTAGAGGTGGAATGCAGAATATTCTAGATGATGTTTTACAAGAATCGATGGAAAACATTAATAGCGAAATAAAATCTAACTTTGATGTGTTTTCCATTGCAATAAACGGATTTGAAACTAAAAGCGGAACCAACTACATTGCTATTAAAGATTCGATTATTACAAAAGATTTTGATGTAAAACGAAACCAGAATTTTAAAAAGTTGGGCGAATTTATCACTAGAGAAAATATAACAGTAAACGGAAATCCGTTTGTGATTTTTAAACCCGATTCTACTAAATTTTTAAGTTGTATTCCAATTGCGACTGATTTAGCAACTTTAATTACTGATTCTACGATTGTAAAAGGTAATTTCGAACCGTATTTAGCGTTAAAAACAACTTTAAAAGGAAATTATACAAATAGAAATAAAACTTGGAACGAAGCAAAAGAAGCTATAAAGAAAAGCAACTACAAAGAAAACAAAGTAGGTTTATTTATTGAAGTCTACAAAAATGAAAGTAAAAAATCGCCTTCAAAAAATGTAACTGAAATTTATATTCCTGTGATTGTAAACCAATCTAAAAAAGATTCGATACAAACTGAAAAAACTAAAGATTCTATATAACAAAAAAGCCGCTCTAATGAGCGACTTTTTTGTTTGTCAATCTGAATTTATTTAGCTTCGCTGAATCTTCGATTTCAGATTCTATTTATTAGATTCCGACACGAGCGAAGCGAACTGACGAAGTAAACAAGTTCGGAATGACATGAATCTTTTTTGAAGTTTTTATTTCACTTTTCTTTCTAAAATATCCATAATTACCGTTTCGGCTGCTTGTAAACCAAAAGCAGCTGGAATCCAACTATTTGTTCCGTAGAATGATTTTTTAAAATTAGTTCCATCAGTTAATTTCACACTTTCAGTATCTGGACGTTCATCAGAATAAACAACCTTTACACCTTTTGAAATTCCTTCTTTTTTCAATCTTTTACGAACGTTTTTCGCTAACGGACAATAATCGGTTTTGCTAATATCACGAACTTTAATTCGAGATGCTAAGAACTTTCCTCCTGCTCCCATATTACTTATAATACGAACTTTTTTACGTTTCGCAGCCATAATTAAGTTCAGCTTTGGCGTAACACTATCAATACAATCCAAAACGTAATCGAAATCTTGTGTAACTAATTCAAAAGCTCTTTCAGGCGATAAAAACTCTTGAATTCGTGTTAATTGTAACTCCGGATTTATATCTTGTAAACGATCACCTACAACGGTAACTTTTGGTTGGTCAACTGTTGAATGTAACGCTGGTAATTGTCGGTTCACGTTAGTAATATCAACCGTATCGCCATCAACAATGGTCATTTTTCCCACACCTGCTCGTGCTAAAAATTCAGCTGCAAAACTTCCTACGCCACCTAATCCTACAACCATTACGTTTGCATTAGTTAATTTTTCTAATCCTTCTGGTCTAAACAACAATTCTGCTCTTTCTTGCCACTTTGCCATTTTTTTTAATTGTTTATTTGTTTTTTGTTTTATTGGGTTATTTGTTCAAATTGAAAACTTTAGAAAAATTAGTAAAAACTTGATGTTTTATTTCTTCCAAAGTTATTTGTTTATAATTTGCTGCTTTTTGATAGACTTCTGTAATACTTTCTTCAATTGTATCGGTTTCTAAAAACAGTAAATCATTAGGCACAAATTTAAAAACCTTTTCTAAATCTGGATTACGCAATAAATATTTTCCAAAAGAAAGATAAAATCCGTTATCCAAAAGACTTTTGGCTACTTGTTCATTTTTAGAAAATCCGTGAATAATCATAGGATTATCAATATTCATTTCTTTTTTAATTCCAATCACTTCTTGATACGCCGCAACACAATGTAAAATAATTGGTTTAGTAGTTTGTTGTACCAATTCTAGTTGTTGTTGGAAAACTTCTGTTTGAATTTGTAACGGAATTTCAATTCGCTTATCCAAACCACATTCGCCTAATGCCAAGCAATTTTCAGTTTTTAGCTTTTCGGATATTAACTTTAAATCATCTTGTAAACGTTCTTGATTGATATACCAAGGGTGAATTCCAATAGAATACTGAGGAATTTCAGTTGAAAATTCCCAAGGATATTGGTTTACAACTTCTAAAATTTCTTCAGAATTTGAAAAATGATGTGTATGTAGATTGATAAATTGCATTAATCGTGAAACCTTTTAACGCCAGCTTTAATCTCAATATCCAAATCATTCTCTAACGGAACAATCGGACACGAATATTTGTAATTGTAAGCACAATATGGATTATAGGCTTTATTAAAATTTATAATTACCGTTTTAGATTTTGGAATTCGCATATCGAGATAACGTCCGCCTATGTACGTTTCCTTTCCGTTAGTTTTATCAGAAAAAGGTAAAAACAAGTAATCTTTAAATCCGGGTTTTCTCGATAATTCTATATTTTGATACACATTCAATTTGAATGGCTTTCCATCAATTTCAAAATGCAATTCGCCATACTTTTTATACATCGGCGTTCGTGAAGTTGACGTTTTCATTTTAAAAACCTTTTCTTTCTTCGTTCTCACAAAAGTAGCTTCAACAATATATTTTTTAGAAATTGGGTAAAAATCTAAAGCTTCAAAATGTGCTAAATCTTCTTCAAGTAAAGGTGAATGTTCAGCATCTTTATATTCTGAGTTTAATTTCAGTTGAAATTCTTCTGCTTGTTTTACTTGATTTTCTTGTCCGAAAGTGAAAATTGAAAACAATACAACAACTAAATATTTATACATTTTAATTTTTTGGTAAAAATAAGAAATCCTAATCTAAAACTTAAAATTTAGTTAAATAACTATTTTTATAGTTGGATAACTAAAAATATAGTTGTAAGTTTGGTTTATCAATCGGATATACAAGTAATACTATGCAAAAACTCACCAATAAAGAAGAAGAAATAATGCACATTTTATGGACGCTTAAAAAAGCGTTTGTAAAAGATGTTTTAGCTGAAATTACTGAAGACAAACCACATTATAATACACTTTCTACCATTATAAGAAACTTGGAAGAAAAAGGTTACGTTAGTCACAATGCTTACGGAAACACACATCAATACTTTCCAATTGTAAGTAAAGAAGATTATCGTAAAGGATTTATGAATACAGCGATTTCAAACTATTTTAATAATTCGTATAAAAATTTAGTTTCATTTTTTGCTGAAGAAGAAAAAATTTCGGCAGATGAACTTCGTGAAATTTTAGATATAATCGAAAAGAAAAAATAATATGGAAAATCTGCTATTTTACTTCTTAAAAGTTAACGCGATTTTGTCGTTGTTTTACGTTGTGTATTATCTTTTATTGCGAAAAGAAACCTTTTTTCAAGCCAATAGATTGTTTTTACTAGGAGGAATTGTTTCTGCGTTTGTAATTCCGCTTCTATCCTACTCTAAAGTAATTTGGATTGAGCCAACACCAATTAATTACAACGAGTTTATTCCTGTAAATAATTCAACTGAAAACATTTCTGCGATTCCAGAAGTTGCAAATTTCGATTGGAATTTTCTCTTCATTATGCTTTACGGATTAATTGTTACGATTTTATTAGCAAAAATAGTAGTTGAAGTAATTTCCTTTATTTCGGCTGTAAAATCAGGAAATAAAAATAAAGTCAACAAAGTAATTTTGGTTGAAACGTCGTTATTTGAAAATCCTTTTTCATTCTTTAACTATTTGGTTTACAATAAATCAACTTTTACCAAAGAAGAATTAGAATTTATTATCACTCACGAAAGTATTCACATTAAACAATTACATTCTATAGATGTTTTAGTAAGTAAATTAGTTTCATTACTACTTTGGATAAATCCTATAGCTTGGTTGTATAGAAAAGCTATGCTTCAAAACTTAGAATTTATTGCTGATGCTGAAACTACAAAAGAATTACAGAATTCATATAACTATCAAAAAACATTATTGAAATCTGTTTGCAATCAAAATAAATTATCAATCACAAATCAATTTTATCAATCATTAATCAAAAAACGAATCGTTATGTTAAACACAAACCCTTCAAACAAAAGAAATTTATGGAAGTATTCGGTAATTCTTCCAATGTTAGTAGCTTTCTTTTTATTATATCAAGTGAAAACTATTGCGCAAGTTAAAGAAGCAAAATTTCCTAAAGTAATTGAAGAAGTTCAGGAAGTAAATCGTGTAGAATTAATTATAGACAAAAACACTTCTGATAAACAAATTAAAGAAGAAACTGATCTATTAAAGAAAGAACATGGTGTTATAGTAAAAATTTCAAAAGTAAAACGAAATACTAAGAAAGAAATTACTGGACTTAAAATTAACTATAAAGACAACAAAGGTAATAAAGGTTCAAATCAAATAAACGGAGATGAACCAATTGAACCTATTGTTTTCTATAAAGAAACGAAAAATGGTAATAGTAATATGGGATTAACAACCTTACCATTTCCTAAAAAAATGAAAAGAATGGCTTTTCATTCAAAAGATAAAGACAATATGGCAATTGATATTGATGTCGACAATGAAATTGAATGGATTTCTAAAGATGATGAAAATGTAAACGGACCAAAAAAGAAAATTTTCATTACTAATGAAGGAGGAAATCAAGAGAAAAAAATCATTATTATAGACGATGTCGAAGTTTCAGAAATTGAAATGAACGAGCTAAATCCCGAAGTCATTGAGCAAGTAAATATTCTAAAAAATGATGGTGATAATCAAGTTATTAAAATCGTTACCAAAAGTTCAAATGAATTTCCAGAAGATACTGAAATTTACATTAATGGCGTAAAATCTACAAAAGCAGATTTGGAAGCTCTTGAAAAAGAACATATTACCTCAATAGACATTAATAAGTTTGATGATAAAAAAATCATTAAAATTCAAAAGAAAGTAATGAAAGAAGTTGATCAAAAAATGAAAAAGATGAATTACAAGTTTGAATGGAAAGAAGATAAACCTGAAAAAATTATCAAAATTGAAAAGTACGGAGCTGATATGGAAGAAAGAAAGGTTGAAATGGAAAAAATGAAAGCCGAGTTAGAAAAAACAAAAGCTGAGCTTGAAAAAATGAAAGAAGAGTTACAGAAAAAGAAATAAAAAATAAATCCCGAACTAAAAATTCGGGATTTATTTTTTTTCTACATTTGCCAAAAATTCACAAGATGTATAAACTTTTAGCAAAACTGAATAAAATGCTTTTACCAAGCTATTCTAAAAAGAGATTAGATTTAGTTAAAGCTACAAAGTTTCAAAAAGCAATTATTGCTTGGCGTTACTTTATAACTACAAAAGCTCTCGATGATTAATCTTGAGCTTGATCTCTTAATTGTTGGATATATCTTGCTTTACCAATCTCTTCTCTTCTAGCAACAGATTTCTTAGTAAAGTGTTGGTTAGCTCTTAATTGCTGAACCATCTTAGTTCTTCTTACTTTATTTTTGTAACGTTTTAACGCTCTTTCAATGTTTTCTCCTTGTTTTACTTCTACTATTAGCATTTTTTAAATGTTTAAAAGTCAAAAAGACTTTGAATTATTAATTATTTTTTTATTTTTATTTATGAAGTTTTTATTCCATCTAGTTAAAAGATGACTCTAAAACCTACTAAATGATTGATTTTCATTACGGACTGCAAAATAACGACAATTAATTGGAATAACCAATTTTAAACCGAACAACTTCTTAAATTTATTTTCAAAACAAAAACACTGAAAATCAGTCACATAATTTTAAAACCAATATTTTTATCTAATTTTTTATAATTAGTATTTGTAAGTTAATCTATTCTTTCTATATTTGCACCCACAAATTAAAGGCCGCGTGGCGCAACTGAATAGCGCATCTGATTACGGCTCAGAAGGTTGCAGGTTTGAATCCTGCCGCGGTCACTAGACAGGACAAGTTCAAATTTTCACGAACTTGTCCTTTTTTTTGCTCTAGGAAGTCCTTGGAAATCTGAAAGATATGATTGATTACTGTGTTGAGTTTTAGGGTTCGACACTCGTTTTTTTCAAAAATCAACTTTTCAGAAAAAATCGAACCCAATATCATTTGTTTTGTCTCCCAACTCCCTGAATTATAGAAGGTTTTAAGGTTTTTAAGTACGTTTAGACACTTTTTAATATTACTCATAAAGTTTGTGCCTGCACTCTTTAATTCTTCTAATTCAAATCTTAAATCAGCAATTTTCTGACCATACCTTGCTTTTCCCTTTTCAAATGTGGATGCATCTATTTTTCCTTCAAACAAATTGTCTTCAGCTCTTTCAATTGTTTCTTGCAGGGTTTCTATTTCGGCTTCAATCTTAGAGACCTTTCTTGCTCTGCTAGCTTTGTCATCTCCATATTGCTCTTTTATTACATCAAGATACAAGTCTGCTACACCTTGATCAATAGTT
>JAUIJA010000011.1 GCA_030431055.1 Bacteroidia bacterium
TCCAGCGTGTAATGTTTTTCCTGGTGTCGTACCAACAGCGTTTTTATTAAAGATTTTTTCTACTGCTGTTAACCCTTGGTTTTCTACAGTAATTTCTTTAGATGCTGCGTACACTTGAGGAATTTCAATACCTAAAGCTTTACAAGCAAAGGTTTGTAATTTTTTACCAAAAACCACAGCGTAAGATCCACCAGCTTTGATAAACTCCATTTTTTGTGGTGTTAATGCTGTAGAAATATCTTTAAGCTCTTTGTCTCCGTTATATAATTTTTTCTCTTTTGTATTAATTGTTAAGACCGTACCAGTTTTTACAGAATAAACCTCTTTTAAAATAGGTTCGCCATCTGCATCTACAACTGTATTACCATTTTCGTCTTTTTGTTTTACCCAGTTTTTAAGGTCAATTCCAATACCACCAGTAACACCAACAGTAGTTAAGAAAATTGGTGCAATACCATTAGTTCCTGCGATTACAGGAGCAATATTGATAAATGGCACATAAGGTGACGAAGGAATTCCTGTCCATAATGCCACGTTATTTACACCGGACATACGAGATGATCCTACACCCATTGTTCCCTTTTCTGCAATAAGCATAATACGCTTATCTGGATGTTGCTCTTTTAAAGCTAACACTTCTTGTTGCATATCTTTGTTATGCTCGAAAATAGATTGACCATGTAACTCACGATCTGATCTTGAGTGCGCATCTGCACCAGGTGATAATAAATCGGTAGAAATATCTCCAACACCAGCTACATACGTTACAACTTGAATTTCTTCTTCAACTTCTGGTAATTTTGTAAAGAATTCTGCTTGTGCATAGCTCTCGATTATCTCTTTTGCAATTGCGCTACCAGCTTTCATTGCTTGTTCTAAACGCTCAGTATCTGCTTCGTATAAAAATACTTGTGTTTTTAATACTTTAGCTGCAGCTTCAGCAATTGCTTTATCTTCACCTAAAGCTAAATCTAAAAGTACTTCTACAGATGGTCCACCTTTCATGTGAGATAATTGCTCGAAGGCAAATTCTGGTGTAATTTCCTTTACAACTTCTTCACCTAAAATAATTTCTTTTAGAAAATCTGCTTTTACACGAGCAGCACTAGTTGTTCCAGGTAAAACGTTGTAAATAAAGAAATTTAAAGAATCTTCACGATGTTCATTATTAACATCTTTAATTTGTAAAATGATTTCGCTTAACAATTCTGCACCATCAATTGGCTTTGGATGTAAACCTTGAAGCTTACGAGCTTCTATTTCCTTAAGGTAGTCTTTATAAATATTATTTTGAATTTCAGAACTCATAATTAATTATGTTAGTTATTTTTCGTTTTGCGAAAATACTAAATATATCGGAAATTTTAAAATCTTTAACAAAACCTTGATTTTAGAGAAATATTTTTTACAAAAAACAAGTTTTAATGAAATTACTTTACTGAAAAAGCAAAAATTAGGCGTTTTTTTGATAAATTACTAATTTAAAGCTTTTAAATTATCAAATTAGTAAAAAGACAAGTTTCAACTACTCTTTATCTCGTAAATCCATCATTGGTTTTTCATAAAATTTGTAGAGTATAAATGAAAAAACAATTGTAAAACCTATGTACAAAATTAAAATTATTGGTTTTGACGAAATACTTAGATAGTTATCTAAAACATATTTTAATAAAACCGTAATTATACTATAGTGTAATAAATACATGCTATATGAAATTCTACTAATCAACTCTATTGGTTTTCTTAAAAGATTGTGTGTTGTTTTCCAATTTATAAAAAACGGTAACCCAACCGACACTATTAAAGATGTAAATGAAAAATAAAACACTTTAAAATACAATGGCGTTGTTACTAAATCGAATTTTAAAACATTCATTACCGCAAATTGAAAAAAGAAAAGATGTGCAGCAATTATCAACAAATACACTCTTAACTTGTATAAAAAGTCTTTGTAAAAATAATGTAACCAAGCAATTACAAATCCAAATAAAATAGCATCAATTCTGTAAATTACCGTTGATTTGATTTCGGTATTCCAAACGTCCATTTCGTAAATTTCTAAATTCAAATACGCATAATATCGGAACAAATGAAATAATACAATTAATCCTATTACAATTATTATGAATGAGATTTTCTTACTTATTTTTAATAATTTACTTCCAAAAAACAACACAAACGGAATTAACAAATACGTCCATTCTTCAACTGATAAACTCCAAGATTCTCTGAAAAAAGGAATATCGTAAGTGAATAAATTCTGAACAAACAAAAAGTATTCCCACCAATTTGAAAAGTCGTAATTAAAAACCAACGCTAAAACAATATTCAAAATCAGAACCAAATAATAAGCTGGTAATGTTCGATACCAACGTCTTTTTAGAAACGTCTTGATTTCTGTAAAATTGAATTGGTCTGATAAATATTTTTTCAATAAAATAGTTCCGATTAAAAAACCACTTAATACAAAAAACACTTCCACTCCGAAATAACCAAACAATCCACTCAATGAAATAAACGCTGGATTATAAATATCTAAAACGTAAAACAAATTCGAAAAAACAACAAATAAAATTGCCGAAGCTCGGACAACATCTAAACCAAATATTCTTTGTTTCAATTGCTTTTGTGAGTTCATTTATAGTATTTTTGTGGTAACAATTAAATCGTTAAGTGTGTCAAAGATATACAAATACATCATTTTTACCTTTATAGTTTCAAGTCTTTTTGGAACATTTACGTATTTGAATTTATCGAATCGACATCAGGCGATTATAAAAACTAAATTTCTTCATACTTTAGGTTTAGTTGACAATGACTGGAACATTGAAAACAACAATCATCATTTTAAAATGCTTTCGCCTACGTTTTTAATCGATAATATTTACAAATCGATGGAAGGGCCAAAAGCAACTAGAGTTATGCAGTTAAATAATTCTGATGAATTGTATTGGATTACTGGTTTTGACATAAAAGCAGTTGATGCTGAAACCAACGAAGAAGTTTCAAAAGAATTTATTTGCCACATGAATGTAGATTTGAATGATGTGAGTTATTATTCAAATTTTGGTTTAGAAGATCGTATTGGCAAACAATATCCGAGATTGACTTCTTTATCAAGCGGTTTTGAAAGCTATGTTTATCCAAAAGGTTATGGTATTCCTATAAAAGGAAACGAAATGCTAACTGTAATTTCACAATCTTTAAATCATAACCAGAAGAAAATCAACAAAAAAATTAAACATTTGATTGACTTTCAGTATGAAAAATATGACGGTTCACAAAAGCCATTACTAAGCCGAACTGTTTATATTCAATTGCCTTATAACAAACACGATCCGTTTAAATCGCCTTTAGATCCTAATAGCAACCAATGTATTCCTGTGGAAACCAAAAACCATAGTTATATGGATGAAAACGGAAATATGCTCTCTGGACATTGGGTTGTTCCAAAAGGCAAAAACACATACAGAAGTAGCATTACAGAACAGTTACAACTGAAAGACAGTTTGCGATTACATTTTTCGGCAATACATGTACATCCGTTTGCGACTTCGATTAATTTGTTTGACAAAACCGAAAACAAAGCCATTTTTACTAGTAAGATTGAAAATTACGAGGATAAAATTGGTCTAATAAAGGTTGAACCTTTTTCATCTGAAGAAGGCGTTTGGTTATATGCAAACCACGAATATGAATTGGTTTTAGACGTAAACAACACTTCTGATATTGACCAAGATATGATGGGAAGTATGTTTTTGTTTTTCTATGATAAAGAATTGGATGAGAAGTTAAAATAACTTCTTAATAATATCTTCTTCCGAAATTCCTTCAGCGTCGGCTTTGTAGTTTTTAACGATACGATGTCTTAAAATTCCAGTTGCAACCGCTTGAACATCTTCAATATCTGGAGAAAATTTTCCGTTTAAAGCAGCTTGCGTTTTAGCAGCTAAAATTAAGTTTTGCGAAGCACGTGGTCCAGCTCCCCAATCGATATATTGTTTTACAAAATCTGGAGCTAATGTATTATCTGGTCGGGTTTTGCTAACTAAAGTTACCGCATATTCAATTACATTATCAGCCACAGGAATTTTACGAATAACATTTTGAAAATCGATAATTTCTTGCGCAGTAAATAGCGCTTTTACATCTGCATTAAAATCGGTAGTTGTTGCTTTTACAACTTGCACTTCTTCATCAAATGTTGGATAATTTAATTTAATTGCAAACATAAAACGGTCTAATTGCGCTTCTGGTAACGGATACGTTCCTTCTTGCTCAATTGGATTTTGCGTTGCTAAAACGAAATATGGTAAATCTAATTTATAATGATGTCCGGCAACGGTAACAGCGCGTTCTTGCAT
This sequence comes from Bacteroidia bacterium, assembly GCA_030431055.1. Taxonomy (GTDB): domain Bacteria; phylum Bacteroidota; class Bacteroidia; order Flavobacteriales; family Flavobacteriaceae; genus Flavobacterium. Next base: position 4,365 of record JAUIJA010000011.1, read on the forward strand.
TGCTTCTAATAAAGCGGCTTGCGTTTTTGGTGGCGTACGATTGATTTCATCTGCCAAAATAATATTAGCAAAAACTGGACCTTTTATAAATTTAAAATTGCGGTTTTCATCTAAAATTTCACTTCCTAAAATATCAGATGGCATTAAATCGGGCGTAAACTGAATACGCTTAAAATCTAATCCTAACGCCTTAGAAATCGTATTTACCATTAAGGTTTTTGCTAAACCTGGCACACCAATAAGTAATGCGTGTCCGCCAGCGAAAATACTTAGTACGATTTCGTTTACAACTTCATCTTGACCAACAATAACTTTAGCTATTTCTTGTTTAAGTTCTTTCTGTTTTTGAACTAAATTTTGGATAGCTGCTACATCTGACATAATTTCGATTTTAATTTTGTCTAAAGTAAGAAAAAAATTGCAAAAAAAAAGTCCTTCATTTGAAGGACTTTAGATTATTTTTTCAACCAATTATTAGTGAATTCACACTGTTGATAGTCTTTATCAATCTTTACATAAGTTTCTTGGATTTTTTCGTCCATCCACTTAGAAATTGCTTTGATTTGTTTATCACGTAGTGCTAATTCTTTAATTTTTAAATAATCGCTAGCATAATCTGCTTTGTGCTCTGGTAATTTATCGTTTATTGTTAAGATTTTATAAAACTTTTTACCTCTTTCATTTTCAAGAATTGGTTGAGAAATATCATTAACTTTTAAATCTACAATTTGGTTGTATAACGCTGGATCCATTTTTGTTAATTCAAACTTTGTTTCCATAGTTTGCGGATTGAATAAAACTCCACCGTTGTTTTTAGTTTCTTTTTCATCTGATGAAGCTTTTGCTGCATCTTCAAATGAAATTTCTCCATTTACAATTTTCTCGCGAATAATTTCAATTTCTTCCTTTGCTTCTGCTAATGCTTCATTTGAAACTTTTGGGGCAATTAGAATATGACGTAATTCTCTATCTTGACCTTTAATTTTTTCGACATAAATAATATGATAACCAAATTCTGTTTCAAAAGGCTCTGAAATCTCTCCTTCTGCTAAACTAAATGCAACATCTTTAAATTCTTTTACAAATGGTGTTTTACGATTCATTTTATAGAAACCTCCATTTGAACTTGAACCTGGATCTTCAGAAAATAAAACCGCTTTTGTAAAGAAACTTGAACCTTCTAATACTTCTTTGCGAATTTCTTTCAGTTTGTTGATTACTTTTTGTTTTTCTTCATCTGAAATTTTAGGCTCGATTACAATTTGTGCAACTTCAACCTCAGCACCAAACATTGGAATTTCATCTTCTGGAATATCTTTAAAGAAATTACGCACTTCTTCTGGAGTAATCTCAATCTCATCTACAATTTTCTTTTGCATTTGAGAAGTTAACTTATTCATTTTAATAATATCGAAAAAGTAACTCCTAAAATCGTCTTCATCTTTTTTATTGTAAAATTTAATTACTTTATCCATAGAACCAACTTGCTCAACCATAGCGTCAATTTGCTGATTCATGAAATCGTTAACTTCTTGATCTGTAACAATAATACTATCTTGTATTGCCTGGTGTGCATATAACTTATCTTCTAATTGTTTACCAAACAGTTCACATCGTGTAATATTTTTAATGTCTACACCTTGTGCTTTTAGTTGGATAAATTCTAAATCTATATCAGAATCTAAAATAACATATTCTCCTACAACACCTATAACACCATCTATCTTTTGTTTCTTTTGTTGTGCAAAAACCGAAGTTGTTGCAATAAGAAGTAAAACTAACGGCTTACTTAAAAACTTCAAATTTCTTTTCTTTAATCGCATCATCTGTTATTTCCTTTTCAATTGTTTTTACTAATTCTAGCTTTCTACTATTTATAATTACTTGTTTTATTGTTGGCTTAATAAACTGTAATGGTGTTGGACTATCTTTAGGCAACACTTCTTTTACTTTTACTAACCATATTGTTGTAGAATCGGGATATTGATAATTAATTCCGTCTGCTACATATTGTTGTTTGTTATCGATATTAATAAAAGGTAATTTTTCATATACCTGATTAATGTCTACCCAAACCGAATCGTTAAAAGCATAACTTTTAAACTGAATTGCCATATCGGTCAATTCTTTTTTATCTTCGGTGGTAAAGGAACTAAACTTTTCTTTAATCTTGTCAAACTTTGGATTTTCTTTAACTAAATTGATGTAACGAAGTTTTACTAGTTCATCGCCATTTCTAAAATACTGTTTGTTCTTTTCGTAGTATTCTTCAATTTGAGTTTCTGAAACCGTAGTATCGATTTTTCGCTTTACTAATTCCTCTAAATATGCTTTTGTGTATAAATCTGTTTTATACTGATTTATAAGTTCGTTAAACTCATTTACTTTTTCTTCCGAAAGATTAAATTCGGCTGCATTAACTAATAATTTTTGCGTTGCCCAGCGATCGATAAATGCTTTTACAATTGCAATACTATCTTCGCTTGAAGTTTCTTTCGGAACTAAATTTACAATATCTTCATTATACAAATAATGACTTCCAACACGTGCAATAGCTTCTGGTTCTTGTGGTTTTTTAAAATAATCACAAGAAGAAAATAAAATTAAAGTTGCTATTACAACGAGTTGTTTCATTATTTATGTAGTTCTTTTTTTATTTTATTAAAAACGTCTTGGTTTACTTTTACTGTAAATTCTTTCTTTAGTTCGTTTACCCAATTACCTTCAAGGTATTGTTGGTAATCACTAACAACTGCTCCTCTACATTCTTCTAATGCTTTAGCTTCTTTTGGTTTAATCGACTTAACATTAGCAACAAAGTAATAATTTCCTTTTTTAGTAATTTTTGTTGCGCCTGTTTTTTCAATTGCTAATTCTGATAAAACGTCATAATCAGCTTCAAACAAACCTGATTTTGCCATTATATTTACTTTACCTTTTTTGTTTATTTTATCTTTAATTGCTTCAGCAGATTTTCCTTTCTTAATATATTTTTGTGTTTTTTCCACGAAAGATTTTTCGGTAGAAGAATAGATATCAACATTATATCTCTCTTTCCACATAAATTTATCAAGATTATTTTGATAATATTTTTGAGCGCCAACTGTATCATTTTTAGCTCTATCCCAAATTTCCTTTTCCATTAAATCGAAAAGCAACAATCCATCTCTATATTCTTCCATTACATAATTAAACTCAGGAACTTCTCTTTCTAAGTTTTCATTATAATATTGAACCAACTGATCATCATTCCATTGTTTATACAATTCGTTTACTAATGAAGAAACTGGTTTTATTTTTAAGCCGTTTTTTTGCTGACTTTCTAAGTAAGTTAAAAATGCTGAACCTGTAATTTGCTTATCCTTGTTAATGGTTAGCAACGTTTGGTTATAATCTTTTGCATTTTCTGGTTGTTCCCAATTTCTGGTATAATAACTATCGTTTACAGTTTTTACAATTTTATTATACAGTTTTGAGTTTTTCTTACGAGAATACTTTTTAGATAATCTATTAACTAAAGAGTTTGTAATTAATCTTGAACGATCATCTCTTTTAATTTTACCTTCAATTTCAGGTTTTAATTCTGTTAAAGGTTGTAGCGGATGTTTGTCTTCCAACTTAACAATATGCCAACCAAATTGCGACATAAATGGCTTTGAAACTTCTCCTTTTTCTTTAAGACTGAAAGCAACGTCTTCAAATTCTTTAGAAGTCAATTGTCCGGCTCCAAATCGTTGTAACAATCCACCTTTTGGTGCTGTTGATTTGTCATCTGAAAATTGTTTTGCTAATTCTTCAAAACTTTCACCTTGTTGAATTTTTTTATAAATATCGTTAATGTTATCCTCAACTTTCTTAACTTCTTCTGGTGCTAAGTTCTTAGGCTTTAACAACATTATATGCTTAACAGTAACATCGCCTTTATTTGCTCTTCTATCAGTTACGTTAATTAAATGATATCCAAATCGAGTACGAACAATTTTTGAAACTTCACCAACTTTAGTATTAAATGCAGCTGTTTCAAAAGGATAAACCATTCTAAAAGCTCCAAAATATCCTAAATCTCCTTTATTCATTTTAGCAGATGGATCTTCAGAGAATTTTACCGCTAAATCCTCAAATTTTTCTCCAGCTTTTAATCTTTTCTTAATATCTAAAACTTTATTGTAAGCTTTTAAAGTATCTTTTGGCGAAGCACTCTCATCAACCATAACCAAAATATGAGAAGCTCTCACTTCTTCTTTCATTCTATTAAATGCTTCCTCAACAAGCTGATTAGTTACTTTAGAATCATTTAAATAATTCTTAGCTAACTGATTTCTGTATGAATTTAATTCATTTTGGTATTTCGTGTTATTTTGAAGTCCAAGCTTTTTAGCTTTCTCCACTTTTAATTTATAACCAATAAATAAATCAAGGTAATTATCTAAATCTTTTTGAGAGTCATCTTTTACCAACTCTAAGTTTTTATTGTAAACTCTTGTAAACTCATCTGTATAGAAAGGAGTTTCATCAATTGTAAATAATACTTGTTTCTCGTTTTGTTGAGCAAAATTCGCTAACGAACTTAACAGAACAAATAGAAATACTACTACTTTTTTCATTCTTAAAAATAGATTTTTGGTTGCAACTAGCAAAAATAACAATTCGAAACTATTAATCAAGCAGAATAAAAGGTATTAACAAAAAATTATCGGGTTGAATTTCTAATATTATAATGTAACTTTGCAACCTTAATTTTTTTACTGATGAGTTTTTTACAAGAAATAGCAAAAAGAAGAACCTTTGGAATCATATCTCACCCCGATGCTGGTAAGACAACTTTAACCGAAAAGCTATTACTTTTTGGTGGAGCAATTCAAGAAGCTGGAGCGGTAAAAAGTAATAAAATAAAAAAGGGAGCAACTTCCGATTTTATGGAAATTGAGCGCCAAAGAGGAATTTCTGTTGCTACTTCAGTTTTAGCTTTTATTTACAGAGATAAAAAAATTAACATCTTAGATACGCCTGGTCACAAAGATTTTGCGGAAGATACATTTAGAACACTTACAGCTGTAGATAGTGTAATTGTAGTTATTGATGTTGCAAAAGGTGTTGAGGAACAAACAGAAAAACTGGTTGAAGTTTGTAGAATGCGAAACATTCCTATGATTGTTTTCATCAACAAGCTTGACCGTGAAGGAAAAGATGCTTTTGATTTATTAGACGAAGTCGAACAAAAATTAGGATTAACCGTTACACCTTTAAGTTTTCCTATTGGAATGGGATATGATTTTAAAGGAATTTATAACATTTGGGAAAAGAACATTAATCTTTTTGAAGGCGATAGCCGAAAAAACATAGAAGACACAATTGCTTTTGATGATATTACCAATCCAGAGTTAGACGAAATCGTAGGAGAAACAGCAGCAGATAAACTAAGAGAAGAATTAGAATTAGTTACTGAAATTTATCCTGATTTTGACAGAGAAGCTTATTTAAAAGGTGAATTACAACCAGTATTTTTTGGTTCAGCTTTAAATAATTTTGGAGTTAGAGAATTACTTGATTGCTTTATTGATATTGCACCACAACCGAGAGCAAAAGAATCAGACACTCGACTAGTAAAACCAGATGAAGATAAGTTTTCTGGTTTCGTGTTTAAAATTCATGCAAATATGGATCCAAAGCATCGAGATCGTTTAGCATTTATCAAAATCGTTTCGGGGCAATTTGAAAGAAACAAACCTTACCTTCACGTCAGAAACAATAAAAAACTAAAATTCTCTAGTCCGAATACATTTTTTGCTGAAAAGAAAGAAATCGTTGACATTTCATATCCAGGTGACATTGTAGGATTACATGATACCGGAAATTTTAAAATTGGTGATACATTAACCGAGGGAGAAATTATGAATTTTAAAGGAATTCCAAGTTTCTCACCTGAACACTTCCGTTATATCAACAATGCAGATCCGATGAAATCTAAGCAATTAGAAAAAGGAATCGACCAATTAATGGATGAAGGTGTAGCACAGTTATTTACTTTAGAAATGAATGGAAGAAAAGTTATCGGAACTGTTGGAGCTCTTCAATACGAAGTAATTCAGTACCGTTTAGAACATGAATATGGTGCAAAATGTAGCTACGAAAACTTTCCAGCACACAAAGCTTGTTGGGTAAAACCTGATGATGCTAAAAATGAAGAATTTGCTGAATTCAAACGTGTGAAACAAAAATTTTTAGGAAAAGACAAACACGGGCAATTAGTATTTTTAGCAGATAGTGAATTTTCGATACAAATGACACAACAAAAATATCCAAGTGTAAAGTTATTTTTTACTTCAGATTTTCATACTAAATAATTTTTTTTACATCATAGCAGTAACAAAACTAAGTATTCAAATCAAAATTTGTTAAAATTACAACAATATGAAATTTAATGCCCTAAAATTTTATGCAACTTTACCAATGCTTTTTGTAAGTATTTTAAGTTTTTCTCAAGAAAATCCTCCTGCTGATGATGACACTGTAGCTGCTCCAATTAATACTTATTTAATCTAGTTGGCAATTGTAGGGTATTGGATTTGTTTTTTATATTTTAAATTCAAGAAAAACAGTTAAACAATAAATAAAAAAAGCGTTGAATTTTTCAACGCTTTTTTTATTTATATATTTTTTTTACTTTCTTCCTTCTCTTGCTAGCAAAGTGTTTTTCAGCAGCATTGCTATTGTCATAGGTCCAACGCCACCTGGAACTGGTGTTATAAATGATGCTTTTTTAGATACATTTTCAAAATCTACATCGCCAGTTATTCTGTAACCTTTTTCAGTAGTTTCATCAGCCACACGTGTAATTCCAACATCTATTACAACTACATCATCTTTAACCATTTCTGCTTTTAAATAATTTGGAACACCTAAAGCTGTAATGATGATATCAGCTTGAGAAGTTATTTGCGTTATATTTTTAGTATGACTATGCGTTAAAGTAACTGTTGAATTTCCAGGAAATCCTTTTCTTCCCATTAAAATACTCATTGGACGACCCACAATATGACTACGACCTATTACAACTGTATGCTTTCCTTTTGTTTCAACATTATATCTTTCAAGAAGTTCTAAAATTCCAAATGGAGTTGCTGGAATAAACGTACTCATATCTAATGCCATTTTTCCAAAATTTTCAGGATGAAAACCATCTACATCTTTACTTGGATCTATAGCCATTAAGATTTTTTGAGTATCTATTTGTTTTGGTAATGGCAACTGAACGATAAAACCATCAATATCATCGTTCTCGTTTAACTCTTTAATTTTTTTAAGTAATTCTGTTTCCGATGTTGTACTCGGCATTTTAACTAGGGTTGACTCAAAACCTACTCTTTCGCAAGCCTTAACCTTACTACCTACATAAGTTAAACTAGCTCCGTCATTTCCAACTAAAACTGCTGCTAAATGTGGAACTTTTTCGCCATTAGCTTTCATTTTATCAACTTCGGCAGTAATTTCATTTTTAATATCTTCCGAAACTTTCTTTCCGTCTAATAATGTCATTTTGTTGTTGTGTGTTTATTTATAAAAAAAGAAGACGCGAAAATTCGCGTCTTAATAATATTATCTCATTCCTTTCATTCCACCCATCATTCGCATCAAGTTTTTTCCGCCGCCACCTTGCATCATTTTCATCATCTTACTCATTTGATCGAACTGCTTCATCAATTGGTTTATTTGTTCCACTTTAGTTCCAGAACCTTTAGCAATACGTTTTTTTCTTTTTCCATCGATAATCGAAGGCTTGCTTCTTTCTTCTGGAGTCATCGAATGAATAATTGCTTCAATATGTTTAAACGCATCATCTTCAATCTCAACGTCTTTTAAAGCTTTTCCAGCACCAGGTATCATTCCGACTAAATCTTTCATGTTACCCATTTTCTTAATTTGCTGAATTTGGCTTAAGAAATCATCAAAACCGAATTCATTCTTAGCAATCTTCTTTTGCAATTTACGAGCTTCTTCTTCATCGTATTGTTCTTGCGCTTTTTCAACTAGCGAAACAACATCTCCCATTCCTAAAATTCTATCAGCCATACGAGAAGGATGGAAAACATCTATCGCATCCATTTTTTCTCCAGTACCGATGAATTTAATTGGCTTGTTTACAACCGATTTAATAGAAATAGCAGCTCCACCACGAGTATCACCATCTAATTTTGTTAAAACAACTCCGTCGAAATTTAATCTATCATTAAAGGCTTTTGCAGTATTAACTGCATCTTGCCCAGTCATGGAATCGACAACAAAAAGCGTTTCTTGCGGTTTAATTGCAGCGTGAACATTTGCTATTTCCGTCATCATCTCTTCATCAACTGCTAAACGACCAGCAGTATCGACGATAACAACATTAAATCCGTTTGCTTTTGCATGCTTAATTGCATTTAGAGCAATTTCTACTGGATTTTTATTTTCTCTTTCAGAATAAACCTCAACACCAATTTGCTCTCCAACAACATGTAATTGATCAATAGCCGCAGGACGATAAATATCACACGCAACTAATAAAGGTTTCTTAGTTTTTTTATTTTTTAAGAAGTTGGCAAGTTTACCAGAAAACGTAGTTTTACCAGAACCTTGTAAACCAGACATTAAAATTACAGAAGGATTTTCAGAAAGATTAACTCCGGCAGTATCACCTCCCATTAATTCGGTTAATTCGTCTTTAACAACTTTAACCATTAATTGACCTGGCTGCAATGTAGTTAATACATTTTGGCCGATAGCCTTTTCTTTTACTCTATTAGTAAATTCCTTTGCAATTTTAAAGTTAACATCGGCATCTAACAAAGCTCTACGCACTTCTTTTAAAGTATCTGCTACATTTACATCGGTGATTTTACCGTGTCCTTTTAAAACATGAAACGCTTTGTCTAATTTATCCGTTAAATTATCAAACATAATGATGATTTTTTGTAGACGGCAAAGATAATATAAACCAAAAAAGTTTCAAAGTAACTTCTGTTGATTGTGAAAAATAAAAAATCCCAACCTAAGTTGGGATTTTTAAATCAATCTTTAATTTTAAAAACTTTTCGCAAAATATCTTCCATTAAACACCATTTTGTTATGGATGATTGTAACAAATTAGCTCCAACAAAAATGGTAAACCATAACCAATTTTCATTTACATACATTCCTAAAAGTACACTTATAATTACAAATGTTCCTGCAATTGCTCTTATTAATCTATTTATCATATCTAATTTAATTTTGTTTCTCTACGTTTAAACTTGCTACGTGAATATTTGATAAAGTTTTTTGTTCTTTATTAAACTCATTCACCAGCTCAAATAATTCATCTACGTTTTCTTTCGCTACAAAAGCAAAGAATAGAATTGCTTCTGTTTCGTTCATTTCAGAACCAAACCAATTGGCTTCAACTGCATCTTCTGTACTATCTCGATATCCCTTTACATCACGATACGAATAGGACAAAACTTTTGCTTCTTTAAGCATTTTTTTGACTTCTTTGTCAAACTCAGCTATAGCTGTAATAACTACTAATTTCATATGCTTAATTTTTAATTATTGTTTTCCCATTTTTTACGTTCTGTGATGTAATAAATCAATGGAACTACAATTAATGTTAGTAAAGTTGATACAATCGCTCCGGCAACTAACGAAATGGCTAATCCTTGGAAAATTGGATCAAATAATATGATTGATGCTCCAATTACAACCGCTCCTGTTGTTAATAAAATTGGTGTTGTTCTTACTGCACCAGCTTCAATAATAGCTTGTTTCATTGGAATTCCATCATTTAAACGAATCTCGATAAAGTCGATTAACAAGACGGAATTTCGAACCATTACACCTGCTAAAGCAATCATTCCAATAAATGAAGTTGCGGTGAAAAATGCTCCTAATAACCAGTGACCCAATACAATTCCTACTAACGAAAGTGGAATAGCAACCATCATTACAATTGGCGTTTTAAAATTTTGGAACCAACCCACAATCAACATATAAATCACTATAATTACTACTAAGAATGCAGCTCCTAAATCACGGAAAACCTCTAATGTAATTTGCCATTCTCCATCCCATTTTACTGTAAAATCATTCTCAGAATCAGGTTGCCCCATGTAAATTTCATTTACAGCGTAACCTTTAGGTAATTTCATTTCTTGTAATTTCTCGTTCATTCCTAAGATTGCATATACTGGACTTTCCAAAGCTCCAGCCATATCGGCTAAAACGTACACTACTCTTTTTTGGTCTTTGCGATAAATTGCATTTTGTAAGGTATCAACTTTTACTTTTACCAAATCACTAACTGGAACAACATTACCTTGACTTCCTTTAATTTTTAAATTTTGAATATCTTCTAAAGATGTTTTTTCAGAATCGTCTAATGCTAATACAATTCCAACAGGATCAACAGAACGCTCATCATATAAGTTTGAAACTGGCATCTCACGAAGTAGATATGTTAAATTTCCAACTACCTGTTGTGGTGCAATTCCGTTTAGCATTGCTTTTTCTTTATCTACTTCTAATTTGTATTCTACTTGTGGTGCTTCAACCATCCAGTCGATATCAACAACGTCTGAAGTATTTTCAAGAATATCTTTTACTTGATTGGCCACTTCAATTTGTTGTTTATAATCTGGTCCATAAACCTCAGCAACCAAAGTTGACAACACTGGTGGTCCTGGTGGAACTTCAACAATTTTTACATTGGCACCATATTTCTTTGCAATTTTTTGTACTTCTGGACGAACTAATTTTGCTATGTCATGACTTTGTAAATCTCTGTCTTCTTTGTGTAATAAATTCACTTGAATATCAGCCATATTACTTCCGCCACGCATATCATAATGACGTACTAAACCGTTAAATGTTATAGGTGCAGAAGCTCCAATGTAATTTTGATAATCTACAACTTCTGGAACAGTTGAAAGATATTGCGCAATTTCTTTTGTAACTGCAGCCGTTCTTTCTAAAGTTGTTCCTTCTGGCATATCAATTACCACTTGGAATTCGTTTTTATTATCAAAAGGTAACATTTTTACCGCTACCGATTTGGTAAAGAACATCGCAACAGAACCAAGCAATAAGAAAATGGTAACAGCAAACATTAAGTTCCTTTTCGCTGAACTATTTAATAATGGTTCTTCAAACTTTTTATAGATTTTGAAAATCCATGATGTTTCTAATCCTTGTTCTTCTTTATGTTCTTGCTCATCTTTTTCTTGTAACAAGTGATAGCCTAAATATGGTGTTACTGTTAAGGCTACGAATAAAGACAACATTATCGCGATTGACGCTCCAATTGGCATTGGACTCATATAAGGTCCCATCATACCACTTACGAAAGCCATTGGTAAAATAGCGGCAATAACCGTAAAAGTTGCTAAGATTGTAGGGTTTCCTACTTCATTAATAGCGTAAATAGCCGCTTGTTTAAATGGTAGGCGCTTCATTTTAAAGTGCCTGTGCATATTTTCGGCAATGATAATACTATCGTCTACGACAATACCAACAACGAATACAAGGGCAAAAAGAGTGATTCGGTTTAAGGTATAACCCAACATATAATAACTGAACAACGTTAATGCAAAGGTTAATGGAACTGAGAAGAATACTACTAATCCACCTCTCCAGCCCATAGCCAGCATTACTAAAATTGTAACAGCTAAAATGGCAACACCTAAGTGTAATAATAACTCTCCTACTTTATGTGATGCTGTTTCTCCATAGTTACGTGTAATTTCTACATGAACATCAGATGGAATTAAGTTTTTCTTCAACTCTTCAACATGTGTTAAGATTTTTTCTGAAATCTTCATCGCATCTGCTCCTTTAACTTTGGCAACAGAAATAGTTACCGCTGGATATTCAGAATTGTGAGCTTTAAAGTTTTCATTAGCCTTTCCATATCCAAAAGAAACATAGTTCTTTGGCGTTTGTGGTCCGTCTTTGATAGTCGCTACTTGTTTTAAATAAACTGGCATGTTTTTATTGACACCAACAACCAAATTTTCAACGTCTTCAGTATTTTCTAAAAACTTACCCGTAGTAACTAAATATTCCTGATCATTTTGTACAAAAGAACCTGATTGTGAACTTCCGTTATTGGCTTTAATCATTTGCATGATGCTTAGTGCATCTACACCGTTTTCAGCCATTTTATCTTTATCTAAAACTACTTTTAGTTCGCGAGTTCTACCACCAATTTCTTTTGTTATAGCAACATCTTTTACTTTTTCAATTTCATTAGTAACTTCTTCTGCTAATTGACGTAATTGAAAATCATCATAGTTTTCACTCCATAATGTTAAACCAAGCATTGGAACATCGTCAATTGAACGTGTTTTAACCATTGGTTGCATTACACCTTCTGGGAACATATCTTGGTGTTTCATTAACTCATCGTATAATTTCACATACGAATCTTCGCTGTTTTCACCTACATAAAACTGAACCACCATCATCGAATAGCCGTTAAATGCCATACTGTGAATATGTTCAACTCCTTTGATATTTCCAATGATTTTTTCAAGTGGTTTAACTACTCTACTTTCTACTTCACTTGGATTTGCTCCTGGATACATGACCATAACATCGGCCATTGGAACATTAATTTGTGGTTCTTCTTCCCTTGGAATTAAGAACGAACTATAGGATCCAATAATCATCAACGCTACCATTAATAAAATGGTTAGTTTCGAATTGATGAAAAAATTGGCTATTTTACCTGAAATACCTTCTTGCATAATTTTTACAATTTGATGTTAGACACTTCGACAAGCTCAGTGTGACATTTTAAACTGAATACTAATTACTGTTTACTGAACACTGACTTTAGCTCCATTAAATAACTTACCTTCAGCTGAAACAATGTATTGTTCTTTATTGTTTAAGCCTGATAGTACTTCTACTTGGTTACCAAAAGTTTTTCCTAAACGTAACCAACGTAAGATGGCTGTATTATTTGCTCCAACAGTATAAATTCCTGTCAACTGACCTTGTTTAACCAATGCACTTTCTGGAACTAAAACCACATCTGATGTAGTAACATTTGCTTTCTTTTCCACTGGAAATTGAACATTTACAAACATCCCTGATAAGATTTTAGCATCCGTTTTATCTAAATCGATTTTTACTAAGTATTGTCCTCCTGTATTCTTAGCTGATAAACTCACTTCGCTTACTGTTCCATTTACTTCAGTTCCTAATGATTTTACTAAAACTTTTACTTTCATTCCGTTAGTAATTGAAGCAATATCACTTTCAGAAACCATCGCTGTTACTTGCAATTTTTTGGCACCTTCAACGCTTACTAAAGGCATCCCTGGATTTGCCATATCACCTTCTTTCACGAAAGTATTCGTCACAACTCCATTAAAAGGTGCTGAAATATTTGAATAAGCAAATTGAGCATTGATTTCATTTCGCATTTGTTTTGCAGCTTCTAAACCAGCTTTAGCCATTTCGTAGCGAGCCGTCATATCGTCTAATTCTTTTTGCGAAGCACTTTGCTGTGCAAATAAATTCACGAAACGATCGTAATCTTTTTTCGCATTATTATAAGCGGCTTGTGCTTGAATAATAGAAGCGTCAACTTGTGCTTTTTTAGCTTGTAAATCGGTGTTATTTACAGCAACTAATAATTGTCCTTTTGTAACCTTTTGTCCGACTTTTACATTTACTTTCGTAACAAATCCCATCATTCGCGTACTTAAATTCGCACTGTTTTCTGCTTCGATTTTTCCACTTGCCGAAACGTACGGACTTGCATCTGCCGCTGAAATACCAGCTACTTTTACTGAAATTGCAGGCAAAGTTGCTACTTCTTCTCTTTTATCACCTCCACAAGAAATTAATAATGTAGAAGTTAAAGTTAATATTGCGATTGCTTTTTTATTCATGATTATCTATTTTTTATACCTACAAGGTTTTGAAAACCTTGCAGGAAATTTTGTTTTAGTTAATTAAAAATTGTTGGTATTGTTTAGTGAAATTATATTCGAAAACAGCTTGTAAAAACTCTAATTCTTTTTTTGATTGTTGCGTTTCCGCCATCAATAAATCGGTTGTTTTTTCTAAACCTTGTTCGAATCTATTTTTACGTATTCTGTATGATTCTTGTGCTTGTTCGAATGCTAATTTTGATAAGTTCACTTTATTTTCAGCGTCGGCTAATTGACGATTTGTTTTATTCAATTCCAATTGACTTTGTTTTTTGTATTGTTCCGCTTCTGCTTCAGCTTTTTGGAAATCAGCTTTCGCTTTTTGGTTTTTACCAATGCTTTTATAACCATCAAATACATTCCATGATAATTGCGCTCCTAATAAATAACCTTTTGCAGAAGTTCCGAATAATTTGTCATCATATAGTTGGTAATTTCCAAAAGCGTTTAATCTTGGTAAGAAACCTAATTTTGTAGATTGGAACATTTTCCCGTAAGCTTCTGTTGCTTTATCCATTGCTTGAATATCTTTTCTATTTTCAGAAATAGTGGCAACATTTTCTTCAACTTGAATTTGATTTTCTAAAGCTTCACTTGGTTTAAAAACTTTACCATTCATATCTTCATTAAGTAAGAAAGCTAAATAATCTGAAGCATTTTGGACGTTACTTTTTGCATATTGTAATTGGTTTGCCACTTCATTTACACGAACTTGAACATCTAACAAATCTGTTTTTTGAAGCATTCCGTTTTTGAAATAGTTTTCAACCATTTTTAAGTTTCCTTGAGCTGTTTCATTTGCTTTTGTTAAAACACCAACAGCTTTATAAGCCAATTGTAATTGCATATAAGCCTTTGAAACTTCAAGTTGTAAGTATTCTTTTGTACGTTCCGTTTGTAAACCCATAGCATCCATTTTTGCTTTAGCTGCTTTTCTTTCGTACAAACCATCTAAATTGATTAAAGGTTGTTGCACTTCAATCATCGTAGCAAAATTTTCAGTATGTTCTGGGTCATTTAACAAAGCAGGATTAAAATCATTCATTGTTAAAATTTCCTGATTTAATTTTGAACCAAATGCCATTAAAGGATTTGTGGTGGTTATTGCTGTGTGAGAAGCCAAGATATTTGGCATAAACAAAGCATTCGACTGACGATAGTCAGCTTGAGCAGATTTGAATGCTTTTTCTGCAATTTTTATTTGCAAATTTTTATCATTCACTTTTTCAAGTACATCGCTCTTAGAAACTGATAAAGTATCTTGAGCTGCCACACTTAATCCTGTTGAGATAATAATTGCAAGACTTAATTTTACTTTGTTCATCGTTATTATTTTTTAGCAAATTTAGGTTTAGAAAATTCCTCACTCAGTAACAAGTGTTACACTTAATTGTAACCATTATTACAAAAAAGACGAAAGCACCTAAAAAGATGCTTTCGTACTAACCAATAAAACTAAAAACAATCATCAACAATGTCGATGTGTTATTATCGCGTTCCGCCATGACCGCCCGCAACAATTTTCAAAATTCTAACATTTAAATAGAAGAATTTAAACAATTGCAAAAGTGGATTCTGCATTTTACGCTTTTGTGCTTTTGATATTCTTTGTGTCATGATTTTAATTTTTTTATTCAGGAATTAACCACCAAAATGGCTTCATTTTTGCTTTCCAGATAAAAGCATAGTGTAATGCTAATTTTACCCAATGTCCCGCTAAACCAATATCTCCAAAAGTTTTTTGGATATCTCTACCACCAGTATTTGCGTATTTAACATAATCTGGTACTATAGGATAAGTAGTAATAGAAACACCACTTCCCTGTGTCATTCCATAACCTGCAGAAGCAATACAAGCAGCTCCCATATTACCCAAAGATCCTTTATGATGTAACGATTCTTTTCCAGCTTTAATGCTATCAATAATATTATCTGCTACTAATTTTGCAGTTATTCCAGAGGGCATTCCTGTTCTTGGTGGCGATGGAAAAATCTCGGTTCCATTTTTACTTTTTCTTGGTTTTGAAATCGAATGTGGTGGTGCAAAAGCAATACCTGGTGCAAAAATATTTTTATATGAAGGATTTTGATACGTTTCTGGCCAATCTTGAACTGTCCAATCCTCATAAGGTTTTGGCGAATAATCTGCATCAACAATCATAAAACCTTTAAACAATTTATCTGTTATATTTTGTCCTACTTTATCAAACGCTTGAAATCCATGCCCTGAAAAAGCAGGAATTAACATTCCAAAGTCAAAAGTTTCAGTCTTATATTCTCCATCTAAATTTTCATAGTGAACCAATCCATCTTCAACTTTTGTTACGCCAGCACCTAAAATCCATTTAATTCCACGATCTTCAAAAATCATTTCGACCATATCTTTAGATTTCATGTTGAATCCATTATATTCCATCAACATACCATCCATACCAAAATCTCCTAATTCGTATTCGTTTGAAATCCAAGTAATTTCTGCTTTGTCGCGAACACCAAATTTTTGCAATTCTTTTTCAACGTTTAGGATATATTCAAACGCAGCACCTTGACAAGTTGCTTTGGGGTGACCTGTTCCGATAAGAATTTTAGATTTTTTATCAGATTTTTTTAAAGTGTCAATTAACTTATGTAAAGCTTCCGATGCATGTTCTGCATGGTCATAAGTACATACAGAATACACTTTGTTTGTAGCTGGCAATAATCCTTCTGTTAAATCGAAAGCTAATTTTGGTCCGGTTGCATTGATTAGATAATCATAGGTAACTTTTTCTTGCTTCCCTAAGTTATCACCAAAAACTCCTTCAACTAAAATGTAAGGCTTTAATTCTGAAATATCGCCTTCAGGATGAAATGAAATTGCTTTAGCTTGCTTATATCCTATTCCTTTTCTTTTATATAATGGTTCAAGTGGAAAAATTACATCTTTTGGTTTCATTCTACCAATACCAACCCAAATATTAGAAGGAACCCATTGATAATTTCTGTTTGGAGAAACTACCAAAACCTCGTGATCTTTGGAAAGCTTTCTTCTTAAATGTGAAGCAGCTGTATGACCTGCAATTCCAGCTCCTAATATTACTATTTTTGACATTTTATTTCGTTTAATTAATCAAAAGTATTAGTATTGTAATTGAACGACAGCTACTTTTGTTACAAATAAAAAAGCACCATTTAAAAATGATGCTTTAAATATTTTAATGTTCTCCGTAACCAATATCATCCATTTTCCCTTTAAAAACACGATATTGTATGGTAAAATAAATAGCTACTAAAACTAAAGCAATAAAAAACCAACTCATACCCACAGACAGTCCATATTCATGAGCTGCAACATTCTCAACGGTTAATGATGGATTAATAGCATTAGTCGATGGTAATAATTTGGGGAATATTGAGGCAACTGTTGAAGCTAATCCTCCCACCAAAAACAAACTTGAAAATATAAAACCATAACCATCTTTTTTAAAAGTTCTTACTTTAAATAATCCAAAAATTCCAGCAAAAGTTATTAAAGGTAAAATCCATAAAATAGGATATTTTATAAAATTATGAAATGGTTGTGGTTCAATTATGTGCCAGATTAACAAAGAAACAATTACTAAAGCCAAAAGAATAAAATTTACTCTAAAAATAAAAGTTTTCAATTTTTCATTTAAACTTGAATTAGTTTTATAGATTATCCAGTTAGCTCCATGAATAGTAAGCGAAACTACTGCAATTAAACCCAATAAGAGCGTAAACCAATCTATAATTCCTTGGTGAGTCGATGTTGGACTAAATTCTGAATTCCATAACGGTAAAAAGAAATAATGTGCTTCATGAGAAGAAACTCCGTTTTCTACCATACCAAGGTTAACTCCACGAACAACATTTCCAAGCGCAACTCCAAAAAATAATGCTAAAAGCAAACTGGCAATTCCAAATGCCTTATCCCAAAGTACTTCCCACATTGGGTGATGAATTTGCCCTCTCATTTCTAATCCAATTGCTCTAAAAATTAATAACCACAATACCATCATTAACGGTAAATAAAAACCGCTAAAAGAAGATGCATACAATGTAGGAAATGCAAAAAACAAAACGCCACCAGCTGCAATTAACCAAACTTCATTAGCATCCCAAAATGGACCAATTGCATTTGTTATTGCCTTTTTATCTTTTTCTTCTTTTGCAAAAAATAAGTGAATGATACCTGCTCCAAAATCATATCCATCTAACACAACATAGATTGCAAGCATTAGAACTAAAACGATATACCAAAAATATTCCATGTTTTTAATGTGTTTGAGTTTGTGGTCCTTTTCTAATAATTTTTCCAACCAATAATAAGAATAGCATTCCAAGTAATAAATACAAGCCAATGAATCCTAAAAAGGTAAACAAAGTATTTCCAGAGGAAACTGTTGGTGAAGCACCTTCAGAAGTTCGTAATAAATTGTAGACTAGCCATGGTTGGCGACCTAATTCTGCAGTATACCAACCTGTAGTGTTAGCGATATATGGAAAAGGAATCATAAATAAAAATGCCCATAAAATCCATTTTGTTTGAAATAACTTTTTCCTAAAAAGTTGAAATGCGGCCAAAGCCATTAATCCAATAAATATTGTCCCTAAGCCAACCATTATATGATATCCATAATATAAACCCGATATGTTGGTCGGATAAACATCTTCTTCGTATTGATCTAAACCCTTTATTTCTTGTTCCCAATTTCCGTAAGTTAGAAAACTCAAAATATTAGGAACTGCAATTTTATTATCCAATTTTTTATTTTTCACATCAGGCTGACCTATTAAAACAATTTCAGAACCACCAGTTTCGGTATGAAAAATTCCTTCCATTGCTGCAAAAGTAACAGGTTGAAATTTCACAACATTTTTAGCTAATAAATCTCCCGTAGGCATAGCAACAATAATTGAAGAAATTAATCCAAAAACAACACCTGTTTTTAGAAAAAGCTTACCAAACTCGATATTCTTTTTGTTTAAAATATAAAATGCACCAATTCCAGCTACTACAAAAGAACTTGTAACAAGTGAAGCTGCTTGATTGTGTAAATATGAAGGCCAAAGCCAAGGGTTTGTAAAGAGGGCACTAAAATTATTGAGTACAAATTTTCCGTTTTCTAAAATTTCATAACCTACAGGATTTTGCATCCAAGAATGTGTAGCTATAATTAAAAAACCGCTCATCCAAGAACCTAAAAAAACTAAAAATCCAGTTACAAAGTGTAACTTATGCCCTAATAATTTTTCACCAAATAGAAAGAGACCTAAAAAAGATGATTCCAAAAAGAAAGAAAACATACCTTCCATGGCGAGTGTTTGCCCAATAATTCCACCTGTTAATTCAGAAAATTTTGCCCAATTCGTTCCAAATTGAAATTCCATTGGAATCCCTGTGACCACACCCATGGCAAAATTTAGTGCAAAAATTCTCATCCAAAATTTAGCTGCTTCGTTATATTGTTCAAGATTTGTTCTTAAAAATTTCCATTTAAAATAAACTATCATTAATGACAATCCCATTGTAAGTTGTGGAAATAAATAGTGAAAAGTAATGGTAAATGCAAACTGTATTCTATCGTAAAAGAGCATTTCTTCCATGACTAAAAATATTTCAGCAAATTTCTGCTTTTAAATTATTTATAAAAGTAACATCTATTACATTAAAATAAAAAAAGCCTTGAGTAATTCAAGGCTTTTTTTAAAACTATATTGTAGTAAGCTAATTAATTCTTAGCTTTTTTTCGCTGCTTTTTTAGATGAACAACATCCACCTTTTTTCTCAGAACCACAACTTTTCTTTTCAGAACTACATCCTTTTTTATCTGAAGAACATGTTTTTTCTGTTTTTGCTTTCTTCTTTTCTTGAGTTGGCTCTTGAGCGTTTACAGTAATTGTAAATACAAATGCAGCTACTGCTAATACTGATACTAATTTTTTCATTTTATAAGTTTAAATTTATTACTAATTTTCTATAACCAAATATATATGTTTTTTGGTTACATATTTATAGATTATCATTTTTTTAAGAAATTTTATCTAAAACTTTTTCAATTATTTCTTGTTTTGATAGTACGTCTGTAGTTTTCCACAAAATCTCTCCCTTGTCAAATAAAATCGTCATTGGAACAGATTGAATAGAAAATTTTTAAGCAACTTCTGGAACGTCTTGTATGTTTACAACCACAATATCTACTCGTTTTCCTATTGAGTTTTTCACCTGCTGTAATGTTGGTTCTATCATTGCACAAGGTTCACAGTTTACATTAATAAACTCAACTAGTGTTGGGATATCTTTATCTATTTTTTCACTTAAATTCATTTCCATAATCTAAAATTATTTAGTCGAACAACTTCCTGATTGGCATCCAAAATCGAAAATAGTTTGAATAAAAAAATACAATGCAAAAAAATAAAAGAAACTTTCTCCACTTTTATAAGCATGAAAACAGATTCCTATTGCTAAAATTAACCTTACAATTCGCATTATATGCCAATTTGTAAAAAGTAGTTTTTTCCAATTTATATTTTTCATTTACTTTGCTTTAGTTGCTAAAAAATTATTTCCTCTAACTTTCTCTAAATAAATATCGATAGTAAAATTATAATATCTTTTTTTTAAGAATGTAACAAATGTCACCAAAAAAAATCTGTAAGTAGAGTTTTTACGCATTATCTTTGCAATAGTGAATTCTAAATTAAAAATATACAGTTTATTTAGTGCAATAGTAATTATTGCTATGCTTTCATTTAATTTAAAGCATGTGTTTTTACAATATGAATTTACTTTTAACAATGAATCTTTTACTGAAAAATATTGTGTAAACAAAGACAAACCAGAATTGAAGTGTAACGGAAAATGTCATTTAAAAAAAAGTTTAAAATCTGAAAATGAAAAACCTACTAACACTTCATTTTTTGACATTGAAATTAACTTAATTTGCAATGCTATTTCTTCTTTTGAAGTAGTCTATTTTCCAATTTTTAAACAAAATCCTCATTTTAAAAATAGATTTTTAAACAACGAGTTTAAAAATTTAATTGATCATCCACCACAATTTTTGATGTAACATATCGAGCACTCATTTGCAAACAAAATGTAACATCAAATAATTTAAAATGAAAAAAATATTTGGCGCTTTATTATCATTCAGCGCAATAATGTCGTATAGTCAAAACTCAAATCCAGAAAAGACTGAAAACGACAGTACGAAAATTACACTTTTAAACGAAGTAATTGTTTCTGAAATTAAGCAGAATAATCCATCTCAAGTATTTGTAGAACATGATTTTTCTGAAAAGGTTGTTCAACCAAAAAATTCGGGAGAATTATTTCAAAACATCAATGGATTTTCACTAATTAAAAGAGGAAATTATGCTGTTGACCCATCTTTTAGAGCTACGCAATACGAACAATTAAATGTTCAAATTGATGGTGGAACAAAAGCTTTTCACGCTTGTCCTAATAGAATGGATCCAGTAACTACATTGATAAACCCTGAAGAAGTTTCAAAAATTGAAATTATAAAAGGTCCATTTTCAATGCGTTTTGGAAACACTTTTGGAGGAATTGTAAACTTAGTTTCAAAATCACCATCAGAATATAAAAAAGGTATTCATGGTTCGTTATCATCTGGGTATGAAAGTAACGGAAATTCAATGGTAAATATGTTATCATTAGGTTCAAAAATTAAAAAGTTTGATATTTCGGGTAATTTCAGTTATCGCGATTATGGAAATTATGAAGATGGAAATCAAAATGAAATTCCTTCTTCTTTTAGAAGTATTAGTTATGGATTAAAAGCAGGTTACGACATTGCAAAAAACCAAAGGATTCAAGCTACTTTTAGACAAAACTTTGGTAGAGATGTTTTACACGCAGGTTTACCTATGGATACTGATGAAGACAATAGTACTTTAGCAAATATTGATTATAAATTTAAGGCTAAATCGACCATTTTTAAAGGATTAAATGCGAAAGCTTATTATTCTTTTGTAGATCATATTATGAGTAACTACAAGCGCGCAACTTTTAACAGAATGGAAGCTATTGCAAAAGTTGAAGCCTTAACTTTAGGAGGAAAACTTGAAAGTGAATGGAAACTTGGAAATAGTACAAAATTATTTTCAGGTATTGATGTTGTCGCTTTATCAAGAAAAGGCAATCGAGACCGATTAATGAAACTGGACATGATGGGAAATCCGTTACCGATGCCAATGGCTTTTACTGACAAAGTTTGGCAAGACAGTTATACTAATGATTATGGATTTTTCTCTGAAGCAAAAATAAAACCTTCTGAAAATTCAATTATAACCATTGGAGCAAGAGTTGATTATGTAGTTTCTGAAGCACAAGATCCAGATGCTACTTTTTTAGCACTTTATCCTGATTTAGACAAACGCAATGAAACTCTTTTTAGTGGGACAGTTTCTTACCAACATAGTTTTAATCAAAACTATTCATTTGAGGCTTCTTTTGGTCGTGGTGCAAGACCGGCAAATATTGAAGAGCGTTTTATTTCTAATTTTAACATCGGTAGAGATGCTTATGAATACATTGGTAATCCTGATTTAAAGCCCGAAATCAATAATCAGTTCGAACTTAGCTTTAAAGGAAAAACAGAATTTTCAGGATTTTTTAATTCTTTTGAATTTGGTACTTCAGTTTTCTATTCGATTTATGAAAATTATATTTTAGGAGTTGTTGATGAAACGCTAATTAGAAAATATAATCCTACTATGAACCCTATTCACCCAAAAGTATTTAGAAATATCGACAATGCTTTAAAAACTGGATTTGAAATAAATGGAAACTTACAATTTTACAAGAACTTCGATTTAGATGCTAAAGTTTCTTACACGTATACAGAAAACAAGGATTTTAATGAAAGTTTGCCATTAACTCCACCTTTAATTACACGGTTAAAATTGGGTTACGAGAACAAAAAATTCTGGACAAACATTCAATACACTTTAACAGCTAAACAAAATAAGATTTCTGAAAGTTATGATGAATTAGCAACTGCAGGCTATGAAGTAATGGATTTTAACATTGGTTACAAACCTATTGAGAAACTTTCTATAGGAATGGGTGTTTTAAATGTGTTTGATCAATATTACAACGATCATTTAACATTTGCATTTAACAATGTTGCTGGTTATGGAAGAGTACCAATTACTGAACCAGGCCGAAACATTACACTTTTTGTAAATTATAAGTTTTAATAAAAAAAGCCCACTTTAAAGTGGGCTTTTTTTTTATTTTTTTACTGCTAAAAATCGTATTACAGATGCTTCGCCTTGATGATATTTTCCTTCATTAAGATGTATTGTCTTTTTTTCAAATTGCTCAAAAACAACATTTGGAAATTCTTCCTTAATTTCTTCTTCAGAAAAAAGCATATCAACATCTTTAGGTCCGCCTGAATTGTTCCCTAACTGCTCTTTACTATAAGCTTCAAAAATAATTTTACCACCTGGCTTTAAAAATGTTAGTAATCTCATATGCGCTTCACTTCTAATATCTTTAGGAAAATGTGCAAAAATTAAAACCAATGCATCAAAACTATTTTCTTGATAATTACATTGTAAAACATCAAATACCGAATAATTAATTTTTACATTATTTTTTTCAGCAAATACTAAAGCTTTACTTTTGGCTGATTCACTATAGTCAAAAGCGTAAACCTCAAATCCGTTTTGTGCTGCAAATGCAGCATTTCTTCCTTCACCTTCGGCGGGAAATAATACTTTTGATTTATCTTCTAAAAAAGCAATATTGTTTTTAAAAAAATCATTTGGAGCAATTCCATATGCAAAACCTTCTTCTGCGTAGCGTTCATTCCAAAATTCTTTCATTATTTCTTTTCTCTTTTAGGTGAAGTTACAAACATATTAAATAATAATCCGCCCATTAAACCTCCATAAAGTGTACTATTTAATGGCTTTGATGTAATTGCACAAGTTCCTGATGCACAACCTACATAATAGTAATATGCGTAGCCAACAATTAAACCAACGACAACTCCAATCCCTGTAACTATATATTGTTTTTTAGTCATTTTTTTTCCTTATTAAATGTTATACTCCAAATTCCTCTTACTTCATTTTCTCCGTAACCTGTTGCTAAGTCATTTGGATATAATTCTGTTATTTTCATTTGAACTTCTGACTTTATATTTTCTTTTTTTCCGTGACATTGTAAACACATTGTATTAGTTACAATAGGATAATAAAAGTGAATAGTATTACCTTCTTCTTTAGTTATTGGTTTAACTTCTTTATTTTCAGCAACAAGACTTTTAAATTCATTTATATATTCCAATTCTTCAGAGTTTGCTTTATTATTTGGATTTCTATTTTTGTCTGAAACTCTTTTAATTTTTGCATTATAATGAACCGACATACTATCAGTTAATGGCATTGCCTCATGATTACAAAAAGCTAAAGCTTCTTCAGTTCCTTTCTTTTGAATGGTTCCCATCAAATTTTTACCCAAAACTTTTTTAGTCCCTAAAGCATATTCTAAACCAATATCTGCAAATGATTTTTCTTTTTCTTCATTTTTAAATTCTTGACCGCTCTGTTCCCAATTTTCATTTCCGTGACCTTGCCAATGTGCTTTAAACCAAGTTGGTTCTTCAATTTTATAATCATACATAAAAGCAGCAATTTTAAAAGTTACACTATCTGGAAAAGCTTGTTTAGGCATAACTCCAAATTTACGAACAGCTCCATACATTAATGCCTTTTCTTCCGTTGGATTCTCAACAAAACTATTCAATGCTTTTATAAATTCGTCTTTATTATAACCCTCTTTATCAATATATCGTGCTTTTATAGCAACCATTGGTGGTGCAACTCTACCTTCATTTTCTCCAGCTGATGGATTATGACATAAATAGCAATGCTTTTCCATGAGAGCTTGTGCTTCTGAAGGATTATATATAACCGCTAAGTCTTTTTCTTTAACAAAATTATCCTTTTTCTTTTGACAACCTACAAAAAGCAGTAAAGTCAAGAAACTAAACAATAAAAGCCTCATAATACTTAATTTTCATTAGTTTAAATACAAATTTACAATTTAAGTATAATGTTTCAGTAACTGAGGTTACAATCTCATTTTTACAAAAAGTTTATCTTTGCTAACTACTTAGAAATTTAGTTTATGAAAAGAATTTTATTTATCGCAACCTTTGCAACCTTATTTAGTTGTAAAAATGAAAATTATGACACCGTTAAAAACGAAGAAAAAAGCAATATTAAAACAGCTTTAATGATTGAAGCTAGTGATTATTTTAAACCTATTTCGAGTGTTGCAAACAACAATCTTCCAGATAATTTTCAGGAATTAAATAATCCTGTAAATATTACATCTGTTAAATATGAAAATACTCTAAATGATAAAGAATTACTAGGGCAAAAACTATACTTCGATAAACGCTTATCAAAAAATGGAACAATTAGTTGTAATTCTTGTCATAATTTAAATACGTATGGTGTTGATAATTCTCCTACGTCTTTAGGTGATACTAAAGAGTTTGGAGCTAGAAATTCTCCAAGTACGCTTTACGCTTCGCTACATTTTAAACAATTTTGGGATGGTCGTGCAAAAGATGTTGAAGAACAAGCAGGTATGCCAATTTTAAATCCGGTTGAACATTCGATTCCATCAGAAAGTTTCTTAGTTAATAGATTGAGAGGAATTGAAGAATATCAAAAGCTATTTAAAAATGTTTATTCTAGTGATGAACAACCAATTACTTATGATAATTTAACCAATGCTATAGGTGCTTTTGAACGTAAATTATTACCAGAAAGTAGATTTGACAGATGGTTAGATGGTAACGATGATGCTTTAGACGAAACTGAAAAAGCAGGTTTACAAACTTTTATAAACAAAGAATGCGTTACTTGTCATAGCGGAGTTGCTTTTGGTGGGCAAATGATGCAAAAATTCGGACTTCACGGAGATTATTGGGTTCACACTAAAAGTGAGAAAAAAGATACTGGTTTACACGAAGTAACCAATAACGATTCTGACAAGTATATTTTTAAAGTACCAAGTTTACGAAATGTTGAAAAAACGTATCCATATTTTCATGACGGTTCTGTAAATGATTTAAAAACTGCAGTAAAAATTATGGGTGAACTTCAAACTACTAAAAAACTATCAGATAAAGATGCTGATAACATTGTAGCGTTCTTAAAAACATTGACTGCAGATATTGATGATAAATACAAAAAATCCGATTTATAAAATCGGATTTTTTTTAAACTATATAATTTTTAAACTTACATTCTTTCAGGAACTTGAATTCCTAATAAGTGAAAAGCATTTTTAATTGTTTGTCCGACAGTTTTTGATAACTGAACTCTGAATATTTTCTTATTCACATCTGTTTCGCCTAAAATAGAAACATTTTGATAGAACGAATTAAATTCTTTTACCAAATCATACGTATAATTCGCAATTAAAGCTGGACTATTATTTGCTGCTGCATTTTGAATTACTTCTGGAAACA
The DNA here is from genome assembly GCA_030431055.1 of Bacteroidia bacterium. Classification (GTDB taxonomy): domain Bacteria; phylum Bacteroidota; class Bacteroidia; order Flavobacteriales; family Flavobacteriaceae; genus Flavobacterium. The sequence continues at coordinate 30,847 of JAUIJA010000011.1, forward strand.
ACTGAACTTGTTTAATTAATTCTTTTTCCTTTTCGTGCATTTCAACTTCGCTCGATGTGACAGTTTTTGAATAATCAAAATCGGCTTTTCTTAAAATCGATTGGATACGCGCATAAGTATATTGAATAAACGGACCTGTATTTCCATTAAAATCTACCGATTCTTCTGGATTGAACAACATTTGCTTTTTAGGATCAACTTTTAACATATAATATTTCAAAGCTCCTAAACCAATGGTTTTATACAATTCAGCTTTTTCTTCTTCAGAATAGCCATCCAGTTTGCCTAATTCTTCCGAAATTCTTTGAGCAGTTTCTGTCATTTCACTCATTAAATCATCAGCATCTACAACAGTTCCTTCACGAGATTTCATTTTTCCAGAAGGTAACTCTACCATTCCGTAAGACAAATGATATAAATGTTGTGCCCAATCGAAACCTAACTTCTTCAAGATTAAAAACAACACTTTAAAGTGATAATCTTGCTCGTTACCTACGGTATAAACCATTCCACCAATATCTGGATAATCTTTTACACGTTGAATAGCTGTTCCAATATCTTGCGTCATATAAACCGCAGTTCCATCTGCACGTAAAACTAATTTTTCGTCTAAACCTTCATCGGTTAAATCTATCCAAACAGAACCATCTTCTTTTTTGAAGAAAACGCCTCTTTGTAAGCCATCTTCAACTACATCTTTCCCTAATAAATAGGTATTACTTTCATAATAATTTTTATCAAAATTAACACCTAAATTATCGTAAGTAACTGCAAAACCATCATAAACCCATTGGTTCATTTCTTTCCAAAGTGCTACAACTTCTTCATCGCCAGCTTCCCATTTTCGCAACATTTCTTGAGCTTCTAGAATTAATTGCGCTTCTTTTTTAGCTTCATCTTCTGATTTTCCTTCAGCCATTAACGCTTTAATTTCAGCTTTGTAATTTTTATCAAATTCAACATAGAAGTTTCCTACCAACTTATCTCCTTTTAAACCTGTAGATTCTGGCGTTTGATTTTTTCCGAATTTTTGCCAAGCCAACATTGACTTACAAATATGAATTCCTCTATCGTTAATAATTTGAGTTTTGTATGATTTTTTACCCGAAGCTTTTATTATTTCGGCAACTGAAAACCCTAATAAGATATTACGAATATGTCCTAAATGCAACGGTTTATTCGTATTTGGCGAAGAATATTCTACCATAATTGCTTTTTCATCAGCTTTCGGATCAGTATAACCAAAAGTCTCATTTTCCTTAATCGAATTAAAGAAATTGATATAAAAAGCATCGGAAATTACAATATTTAAGAAACCAGCAACAACATTGAATTTTTCAACTTCGGCAACATTTTCAACTAAATATTCGCCAATTTTATTTCCTATCTCAACCGGATTTCCTTTTAATTGTTTAACTAAAGGAAACACAACCATAGTAATATCACCTTCAAAATCTTTCCTTGTTGCTTGAAATTCAACTTTTTCAATTTCTAAATCGAATATTTTTTTAACCGCAACTTTAATGTGATTTGTAAGTGTTTCTTGTACTGTCATTTCCTTTAATTTTTGAAGATGCAAATTTAAGAATAAGTGGTTAGTAATCGGTAATAAGTGGTTAGTTTTTTTCGATATCTAGATTTAAGAATGTTAAAGAAATGATAAAAAAAATATTCTGTGTAACGAAAATCACTTTTTAATGTCTTGTTTAGAACAATCATCAATTAAAAAAACTAAACAATCAATCTAATGAAATTTTCACTTTATTTACTTTTCTTCTTGAGTAGTTTCGGTTTGTTTGCTCAAAATTCTGGAAGCATTTCAGGGAAAGTTACCGACCAAAAAACAAACGAACCGTTACCTTATGTAACAATTGCTGTTAAAAATAACGACGCAACTGTAACAGGAGGAATTACAAATGAAAAAGGAGAATTTGAAATTAACAAACTTACTCTACAAAAGTATATAGTTGAAATTCAATTTATTGGATACATTACAATTACAAAGGAAATTGATTTAACCGATACTAAAAAACTAGATTTAGGTACAATTGTAATAAGCGAAGACGTAAAACAACTTGAAGGCGTTGAACTAGTTGCAGAACAATCGCAAATGGTTCAAAAAATTGACCGCAAAGTAATTAATGTTGGTAAAGACTTAATTGCTTCTGGAACAACAGCTTCAGAAATTATGAACAATGTTCCTACGGTTAGTATTGATCCACAAACAAAAGAAATTAGCATGCGTGGAAACACTAATGTTCGTGTATTAATTGACGGAAAACCTTCAAACATTCCAGTTGAGCAATTATTACAGCAAATTCCATCGGCTTCAATTAAACAAATTGAATTAATTACAAATCCTTCGGCTAAATATAATCCGGAAGGAATGAGCGGAATTATCAACATTATTCTGCATAAAAACTCTCAAGACGGTTTTAATGGTTCAATTAACACCGGGATTACTTTTGGAATTACACCAAAAACAAACACTAATTTAAATTTAAATTACCGTGTAGGGAAAGTAAACTTTTATACAAACTACGGTTACAATCACGGAATTAACGCTAATCATGGTTTTATTGAAAATGAAAGACCAACATTAGAAAATCGCCAAGTATTTAAGATGAGGAATTTAAATAATTCTCATTTAATTAAATTAGGAATGGATTACTACATAAACGATAAGAATAACATTTCCTTTTACACCAATCAAAACATTACCAATGCTAATGGTAATGGCTCTTCTTTAGTGAGATACTATAATTCAATAGCAAATAGAAATACGGATCAGTTTTCATATAGCTCAAGTGATTTTAATAACCAAACATATGATTTAGCCTATCATCATGATTTTGACAAGGAAGAAAAAGATTTAGATATTCAATTTAATTATTCTAAAACTAAGAATTCTGAAGATACTAGATACGATGAAGCGGTTTATAATCCTTATGAAAGTAGTACTCGATTTAATAATATTGATGGCGTTACCGATTATTTTCAGTTTAACTTAGATTATGTAAATCCGTTAACAGAATCTTCTAAATTAGAATTAGGCGTTGAAACTCGTTTACAAACAACTTCTAGCGATTTTGATGATATACAAACTTCAGGAACTATACTAAATAACTTTGAGTTCAGTCGTAACATTCACTCGGCTTACGGAAATATAGGAAAGCAAATAGGAAAATGGAGTGGACAAATTGGTGTTCGTTTAGAGTATTTCGATTTAGATGCAGATTTTAATTCGACAGGAACAGCAAATCAAAAAGTAACCGATGACATTTTTACAGCATATCCTTCAGCATTTTTAACGTACACAAAAGATGATAAAAACTCTTTCAACTTTAATTATTCAAGAAGAGTTGACAGACCAAGTATTGGACAATTAAATCCAATTAGAGAATGGACTACGCCACTTTTAGAATCAAGAGGAAATCCAGATTTAGTTCCGCAGTTTACTAATTCATTTGAAGTAAACTACACACGTAAAACGAAAATTGGTTCCATAACTGGTGGTGTGTTTTACAGAAGAATAAATGATCAAATTTCTAGAGTCGTATTTTCTGATCCTGATAATCCAAACCGTAATATTTTGTCGTATGATAATTTTGATAGCAACGATGCTTATGGTGCTGAAATTTCTGGAAATTTACGATTTACAAAATGGTGGATGGTTAATGCTAGTTCAGATGTTTATTTTAGAACCGTAACAGGAACTGTTCAAAACTCTCAAACAGGTCTTTTTGAAAATGGCGAAGCCGATGTTATTGCTTTTAACGTAAGAGTTAACAACAATTTCACAGCAACTAAAAATTTACGTTTTCAATTATTCGGATTTTACAGAGGCCGCGATTTAAGTTTACAATACGAAAGAAAAGAAATGTACAAAATTGACTTTGGTGCAAACTATAATTTTGCAAAAGGAAAAGGAACAATTTCTGCAAGATTAAATGATGTTTTCGACACGATGCGTTTTGCCTTTGATGGAAATATTCCTCACAGACAATACGGAGCATTTTATTGGGAAAACCAAACGGTTTATTTAGGTGTAAACTATCGTTTTGGTGGCGGAAAAAACAGAGCTTTATCGAGAAAACAACGTGATAAAAACGAAACGCAAGGAAGCGGTGGAATGTTTTAATTCCTTAGCAATTAGTCGTTAGTGATTAGTAAATAGTAAAAGCGCTCTGAAAATTCAGAGCGCTTTTACTATTTATTCTATTTTCTTTTTCTTCAATAATTACCAACGAATAATTACACTTCCCCAAGTAAATCCAGAACCAAAAGCTGCTAAAACAACTAAATCACCTTCATTTACTTTTCCTTTTTCCCAAGCTTCGGTTAACGCAATAGGAATAGAAGCTGCAGTTGTATTTCCGTATTTTTGAATATTATTGAAAACTTGATCATCAGTCAATCTAAATTTTTGTTGGATAAACTGAGAAATTCTCAAATTCGCTTGATGTGGAATTAACATATTAATATCGGAAACTTCTAAATTATTCTTCTGAAGTCCTTCATTAATTACTTCGCTAAAACGAACTACCGCATTTTTGAAAACAAATTGTCCGTTCATATGCGGATAGTAACTTTCATCATTAGGATCATTATCTTTAATAATATCGGTTACCCAACGTTTTCCCATTCCTGGTGCAATTAATGCTAATTCTTCTGCATGTTCACCTTGCGAATGTAAATGTGTAGATAAAATACCTTTTGAGTTATCTTCCGTTTGTGATAAAACTGCAGCTCCTGCTCCATCTCCAAAAATTACGGAAACACCACGACCGCGAGTTGTAAAATCTAATCCGCGAGAATGTACTTCGGAACCAATAACTAAGACATTTTTATACATTCCTGTTTTAATATACTGATCGGCTACTGAAAGTGCATACACAAATCCTGAACACTGATTACGAACATCTAAAGCACCAACATTTTTCAAACCTAAATCTCTTTGTACTAAAACTCCTGGACCAGGAAAATAATAATCTGGACTTAAGGTAGCGAAAACAATAAAATCGATATCTTCTTTAGCAACTCCCGAACGTTCAATTGCAATTTCGGCAGCCTTAACACCCATTGAAGTAGTTGTATCTTCGGCTTTATTTACATGACGTCGTTCTTGAATACCTGTTCGTTCTTGAATCCATTCGTCATTTGTATCCATTACTTTAGACAAATCATCATTAGTTACTACATTATCAGGAACATAGTAACCTAAACCTGTTATTTTTGAATTATACATTTTATGATATTATTAGTTTGATTCAACAAAATTATAAAATTAACAAAAAACTATTCATTTTAAGCGTTATTATTAGCAAATTTTAAATTTCCACTTATAAAAACCTTTTAACAAAATTTACAGAAAACTCTATTTTGTTATCCTTAAATTTGAAACTCTAATTAAACATAACGATGAAAAAAGTACTTTACATTTTTTCCTTCTTACTAGCAGGAATTATAGGTTTTTCACAAGAAAACTTGAATTATCAACAACCTCCAAAAGAAATTTTAGAATTAGCTGATTACGAAAGAGCTCCAAGTGTATCTATGGATTCAAAAAAAGAATATATGCTTTTAATGTATCGTAATACTTACAAGAGTTTAGATGAATTAAACCAAGATGAAATGCGCTTAGGTGGATTAAGAATTAACCCTACCACAAACATTTCTAGCACGACTACTTATATTAATAATTTAAAGATTTCGAAAGTTAAAAACGGAACGCCTAAACAAGTAACTGGTTTACCCAAAAATGCGAAAATCACTAATATTTCGTGGTCGCCAGATGAAAAGAAAATAGCTTTCACAAATACTACTAACAAAGGTGTTGAACTGTGGTACATTGATATTGCAAAAACTACCGCACACAAAATTACTTCTGATAACTTAAATGCGAATTTAGGAAACCCTTCAAATTGGTTAAAAGACAACAACAGTTTGCTAATAAAAGTGTTACCTAAAAACAGAGCAACGTTAATCGATAACGAAAAAGGATTACCAGACGGACCAATTATTTCAGAAACTGATGGTGGAAATACTTCTCAAAACAGAACATATCAAGATTTACTAAAAAACAAAATCGATGAAACTAATTTTGAATCGTTAGTAACCTCAGAACTTTATATTGTAGATTTAAAAGGAAATCAAAAGCTTTTTAAAAATGCAGCAATGTACACCGATGAAAGTTTTTCACCAGATGGAGAATACATCTTACTTTCAACATTAAACAAACCGTTTTCTTATGTAGTTCCTTATTACCGTTTTCCGCAAACAGAAACTGTATATAAAAGTAATGGCGAACTTGTTAAAGTAGTAAATGAAATTCCGCTTGATGAAATTCGTGCCAAAGGATTTATGTCAACTCGAACAGGAAAAAGAAATTTATCTTGGAGAAACGACGAACCTTCAACTTTATATTTTGTTGAAGCTTTAGATAATGGCGATGCTTCAAAAGAAGTTGAATATCGAGATGAGATTTTTACTTGGAAAGCACCATTTAACAATCAGGCTAACAGTTTCTTTAAAACAAAACAACGTTTTGGCGGCGTTTCTTGGGGAAATAAAACAACAGCTTTAGTTTTGGAATATTGGTACGATACTAGAAACTTAAAAAGGTACTTAATCAATCCAAGTATTAAAGGTGGAAATCCTAAAGTTATTGAAGACAGAAATTATCAAGATAGATACAATGATCCAGGAAGTTTTCAAATGAAGAAAAACGATTATGGAAAGTATGTTTTAAATATCGAAAACAACAAAATGTACCTTTTAGGCGATGGATTTACAAAAGAAGGTCAGTTTCCATTTATAGATGAATTTGATTTAAAAACATTAAAAACAAAACGTTTGTATCGTTCTGATTTAAAAGACAAAAAAGAAGATTTACTTTCGGTAGAAGATGCAAAAAAAGGAAATGTATTAGTTCGAATTCAGTCTAAAAACGAATATCCAAACTATTATTTCCGTAATTTAAAATCGAAAAAACTTACGCAAATAACTGATTTTGAGAATCCGTTTAAGAGTTTAAAAAATGTTTATAAAGAAGTTATTTCCTATAAAAGAAATGATGGAGTAACCTTATCGGGAACTTTATATTTACCAGCTGGTTATGATAGAACAAAAAAAGACAAAAAATTACCTTTATTAATTTGGGCTTATCCGCAAGAATTTAAAGACAAAAATAGTGCTGGACAAAACACACAAAACCCTAACGAATTTACATTTCCATATTATGGTTCGTTTGTATATTGGGTAACTCGTGGTTATGCCGTTTTAGATGATGCAGCTTTCCCAATTATTGGTGAAGGAACAACAGAACCAAACGATACATTTATCCCTCAATTAGTTGCTAATGCTGAAGCAGCGATTAACGCTGTTGACAATTTAGGTTACATAGACAGAACAAAAGTTGGTGTTGGCGGACATAGTTATGGAGCTTTCATGACAGCTAACTTATTGACGCATTCTAATTTATTTGCTTGCGGAATTGCAAGAAGTGGCGCTTATAACAGAACACTTACTCCATTTGGTTTCCAAAGTGAACAACGAAATTATTGGGATGTTCCTCATATTTATAATGGAATGTCGCCATTTATGAACGCTGAAAAAATGAAAACACCTATCTTATTAGTTCACGGTGAAGCTGATAATAATCCGGGGACTTTCACTTTACAAACTGAACGTTACTATCAGGCTTTAAAAGGTTTAGGTGCTCCTGCGAGAATGGTTATTCTACCAAAAGAAAGTCACGGTTATCGTGCTAAAGAAAACATTTTCCATTTGTTATGGGAACAAGATCAGTTCTTAGAAAAGCATTTGAAAAATTAACTTAAAAAAAATCCCGAATCAATTTCGGGATTTTTCTTTTAAACATATTTTTTCTTCTTCTTTGAGTTCTTTATCAGAAAGAAAATAAACTAGATTACCATTAAAACTACCTTCAACTAAAAAACAATTTCCTTTAAAATAACTTTTTATAACCTCAACTTCTATTTCCGATCTTTCTACAATTTCTAGTTCATGGGGATAAAACAGTTTTTTTTCTCCGTTAACTTCAATTTCAGAAACATCATCAAATAGAGAAGCTACATATTTATTTGGTTTTTCATTGTAAACTGCTAACATTTTATCTTGTATAACAAGCTTACCATCTTTTATCACTAGAATTTCATCGGTAAAAGAAAGTGAATCGTTAACATCATGAGTTGCAATTATACAAGTAATGTTTTTCTCCTTTAAATAACTAAAAATATTTCTGCGCAAACTATTCTTCCTGAAATTATCAATATGACTAAAAGGTTCATCTAATAATAAAAGTTCGGGTTCTTTTGCTAAAACTTTTGCCAAAGCAACTCGTTGCATTTGTCCACCACTTAAATACTTTGCCTTAATATTTGCAAACTCTTCCATTTCAACAACTTTAAGCAAAGTATCTACTCTTTTCTTTTTCTCTTCTGGAAAGAAATTAGACAAAAAACTTCCTACATTTTCAGCGACAGTAATAAATGGCATTAAATCGAAATCTTGCGCAAGATATTTCATGTTTCCCATGCCAGGAACTAAGTTAAACTTTGGTCCGGTTACTAATTCATTTTTCCAGTAAATTTCACCATCATTTACATCAAGTAATCCGTAAATTAATTTCAACAAAGTACTTTTCCCACAACCACTTTCTCCTATAATGGCGAGATTCTTACCTTGTTCAATAGTAAATGTAATAGAATTAAGAGTATTTATCTTTTGATTTGGATAAACAAAAGAAACATTATTAAGTTTTAGCATAAGATAATTATTAAAACAAAAGTATTAAGTTATTTCTTAAAAATTAAATATTTACTATATTGCGGCTCAAATTCCAAATATTTGTTAAATTGCAGCACTCTAAAATTAAAATTTATTAGTATGAAACTTAACCTTTTAAAAGGCGCTTTTTTAGTATTTTCACTTTTTATTTTATCTTCATCATATGCGCAATATGGTATTGAAGTAAACTATGGTTTAAATGGAGTTTTTGAACCTGGCATTACTAATGTTTCTCACTTTGGTGGTGGAGTTACATATGATTTTGATGAAAGCTACGGAGTAAAACTTGACTTTGCTTCAGATAAATTTAGATCTGACATTTTAGAATTAAATGAAGAAACTGGTGTTGATATAACTCGAATTTCTATACAAGGTACTGCAAATATTTCTTCATTAGTGTCGAGAGCAAGCAGCTATGATTTTTTCAACTTAATAGCACACGCTGGTGGTGGTTATTCATTAGTTAAATCTTCTATTCCTGGGGGAGGAAACGATAATTTAGTAAATATTATTGGTGGATTAACTCCTCGATTTAGAATTACTGACGGTTTATACTTTGCTATTGATACTTCTGTAATTTTTAATATTTCACAACATTATAACTTTGACGGAACTTATGCTTATGATAATGTTGTAAATTCTTTTACCGGAATTACATATAATGTAACTGGTGGAATTATCTACAAGTTCAACGAATATTAAAATTCTATTTTTCAAAAATATTAAAAAGCCTTTTCAAATTTGAAAAGGCTTTTTTTATGTCAATTTGTCACCAATTTCTATTTGGTATTCATTTTGAAATAACACTTGCATATAAAATGTATAACTAAAAAACACAATAATATGTCAAGTGGAAAAATTAACGTTTCAGTAGAGAACATATTTCCTTTAATTAAAAAATTCCTTTATAGCGATCATGAAATTTTCTTACGCGAATTAATTTCAAACGCAACTGATGCAACTTTAAAACTAAAACACTTAACAAACATTGGCGAAGCTAACGTAGAATATGGCAACCCAATGATTGAAATTAAAGTTGACAAAGACAACAAAAAACTTCACATTATCGATCAAGGTTTAGGAATGACAGCTGATGAAGTTGAAAAATATATTAACCAAATTGCTTTTTCTGGAGCAGAAGAATTTTTAGAAAAATATAAAGATTCAGCTAAAGATTCTGGGGTTATTGGTCATTTCGGACTTGGATTCTATTCGGCTTTCATGGTTGCTAATAAAGTAGAAATCATTACTAAATCATTTAAAGATGAACCTGCTGCTCATTGGACGTGTGATGGAAGTCCAGAGTTTACCTTAGAGCAACACGATAAAACAGAAAGAGGAACTGAAATCATACTCCACATTGCTGACGATTCTACAGAATTTCTTGAAGAAAATAGAATCAATGAGTTATTGATTAAGTACAATAAGTTTATGCCAATTCCAATTAAATTTGGAACAAAACAAGAAGCACTTCCAAAACCTGAAGACGCTGGCGATGATTACAAACCAGAATACAAAGAAATTGACAATATCATCAACAATCCAAATCCAGCTTGGACAAAACAACCTTCTGATTTAGCTGATGAAGATTACAAAAAATTTTACAGAGAATTGTATCCTACGCAATTTGAAGAACCATTATTCAATATTCATTTAAATGTAGATTATCCGTTTAACTTAACTGGAATTTTATATTTCCCTAAGTTATCTAACGATTTACAAATTCAAAAAGACAAGATTCAGTTATATCAAAATCAGGTTTTCGTAACGGATAATGTAGAAGGGATTGTTCCTGAATTCTTAACAATGTTAAAAGGTATAATCGATTCACCAGATATTCCTTTAAATGTTTCTCGTTCGTATTTACAAGCTGATGGAAATGTTAAAAAGATTTCAAATTACATCACAAGAAAAGTTTCTGATAAATTGAAATCTCTATTTAACGAAAACAGAGAAGATTTCGAACAAAAATGGAACGACATTAAAGTTGTTTTAGAATATGGAATGTTATCGGAACCAAAATTCTATGAAAAAGCAAATGATTTTGCTTTGTATCCAACAACAGAAAACAAATATTACATACTTGCTGAATTAAAAGAAGCTTTAAAAGAAAACCAGACTGATAAAGATGGAAAATTAGTTGTTTTATACGCATCAAATAAAGATGAGCAACATAGTTACATTGAAACAGCAAAAGAAAAAGGCTACGAAGTATTATTGTTAGATTCGCCTATTATCTCACACTTATTGCAAAAATTAGAAACTGATAATGAAAATCTAACTTTTGCTCGTGTTGATGCTGATCATTTAGATAATTTAATTAAGAAAGAAGAAAATCAGATTTCAAAATTGTCAGATGAAGAAAAAGAAACTTTGAAAGGTTTTGTTGAAGGAATTGTACCAAAAGAAAAATACACCGTTCAATTAGAAGCAATGGATAGTAAGTCAACTCCGTTTATGCTTACCCAACCAGAATTTATGCGAAGAATGAAAGAAATGAGTCAAACTGGTGGCGGAATGTTCGGAATGGGTAATTTACCTGAAATGTATAACTTGGTAGTCAATACAAATTCAGATTTAGCTTCAACTATTTTAAATGAGAAAGACGAAGAAACAAAATCAGTTCTTGTTAAACAAGCTTTAGATTTAGCAAAACTATCGCAAGGCTTACTAAAAGGAGAAGATTTAACTTCATTCGTCAAAAGAAGTTTCGAAAGCTTAAAATAAAAAATCAAACACTTTATTTTAAAAACCTACAATATTTCTTATTGTAGGTTTTTTTATTATATCTAAATTTCTAATTCCCTATATTTGCGCCCCTTAATTTTACAAAAACATGTCAAACAGTAATTTATTAAAAGGAGTTATTTTAGTTGGTTTAGGTGCTTCAAGCTACGGAATGTTAGCCACTTTTGTTAAATTAGCATATAATGAAAAGTTCACAACTGCAGAAGTAACAACTGCTCAATTTGCTTATGGAATTATTGGTATTCTTTTGATACTGGCTTTTCAGAAACCAAAAAAAGACAACAAAGAGATTAAGCCTACAAAAAAGCATATTTTACAATTAATGCTAGCTGGAACTTCACTAGGTTTAACAAGCGTTTTTTATTATTTATGCGTAAATTATATTGACGTTTCAATTGCAATTGTATTGTTAATGCAATCAGTTTGGATTGGTGTTTTTCTCGAATGGTTTTTAGAAAAAAAAACTCCGTCAATTCAAAAAATTATTGCTGTTATTATCGTTTTAATTGGAACAATTTTAGCGACAAACATTTTAAACAGCGAAGTTGCAATTGATTGGCGCGGAATTGTATTCGGACTTTTAGCAGCAGCTTCCTTCACAACCACTATGTTCACTGCAAATAAAATTGCTGTTGGTGTAAACAATGCTAAACGAAGTTTATATATGTTATTAGGCGGTGCTGTTGTTATTGCAATTTTTACTTTAATATCACAACATACACCTTTTAATTTTGAAATTTTCTACAAATGGGGAATTTTAGTCGCTTTATTCGGAACTATAATCCCTCCTATTTTAATGAATGCAGGATTTCCTATTACTGGAATTGGGCTAGGAAGTATTGTTTCTTCATTAGAATTACCCGTTTCAGTATCTATGGCTTTTTTCATTTTAAATGAAGAAGTAATTTTTTCGCAATGGTTTGGAATCATTCTAATCATTGCTGCAATCGTAATTATGAACTTAAAATGGAGTAAAAAACATTAATGAGTACATTATTCAATAACGAAAAAATAACATTATCGCTATCTGATGGCTTGTTTGAATATTATCCTAATTTCTTTACTGAAGAAAAAGCAACTCAATACTTTAAACAATTACTAGAAGAAACTTCTTGGCAACAAGATTCAATTACGGTTTTTGGAAAAACTTATTTACAACCAAGATTAACCGCATTATACGGAAACAATGGAAAAGATTATGCTTATTCCAATATCAAAATGCATCCAAAAAACTTTTCTCCTCTATTAATGTATATAAAAAATGAAGTTGAAGCTGTATGTAATGAAAATTTCACGACAGCTTTACTCAATTTATATCGCAATGGAAATGACAGCAACGGTTGGCACGCTGACAATGAAAAAGAATTAGGAAAAAACCCCATAATTGCTTCTTTAAGTTTGGGAGAAGAACGAGTTTTTCACATCAAACACAATACAAAAGACGAAAAATTCAAGTTAAATTTAGAAAACGGAAGTCTTTTATTAATGAAAGAAGGTTCGCAAATTCATTACAAACACCAACTTCCGAAAACCAAGCAACTCAAAACTTCGAGAATAAATTTAACTTTTCGAACAATTCTTTAAGAAGATTTCAATCTTTTTAAAGAAAATGATTGAAGTTTTGAAAAATAATTAAAAAAATATTTTTTTTACCAACAAATACATTTTTTTAGTAATATTGCTCTATAAACCAATAAATTAAAAATAAGATTGATTTTTTTATCTGATGAAAAAGAACAAAAAATTAAACCTTGACAACGAAACTATAGAAAGAATTGTCACTATGGCTCAAGAAGAGAAAAAACCTTTTGAAGCTATAAAAAATGAGTTTGGAATTTCTGAAAAAGAAGTTACCGAAATAATGCGAAACAAATTCTCTAAAGACAAGTTTGAAATGTGGAAAAAAAAGGCTGGAAGTAATAAGCCTAAGCCAAAACCACAAAAATTTAACGACATTGAAGACGATGATTTAGATACTAAATATTACTTTAAAAATAAATTTGATTAATTAATCCCGAGAAATCGGGATTTTTTTGTAACATTTTTAACTCTAATTATACTTATTACCAAAAGCATAAATAATGAAAAAAATAATTCTTTCGCTTACACTTGTAAGTTTATTATGGAGTTGTAAACCAACTACTACAACTACAAAAAATGATGTTGATGTAACAATCGATTTAGTAAACGTAAAAGACGATAAAGTAATGGTTACAGTTGTTCCTCCAACGATTACAACTGAAACTACAACGTTTATGATTCCTAAAACTGTTCCTGGAACATATTCTGAAGATAATTACGGACGTTTTATTGAAAATTTAAAAGCTTTAGATGCTAAAGGAAATGCTTTGTCTATTGCTAAATTAGACGAGAATTCATATAAAATTAGTAATGCTAAATCATTAGCTAAAATCACATATTGGGTAAATGATTCTTTCGACACTGAAACTGGTGGTGCATTTACTGGAAATAGTGATGATGTATTCTCTCCAGCGGGAACAAATATTAAAGCGGGAGAAAATTTTGTATTAAACACACATGGATTTGTTGGTTATTTTGGTGATAAAACCGAAGCGCCATATAAATTAACAATTACTCATCCAGCTGAATTATTAGGTGTTTCTGCTATGACTGATAGTGATGCTAGCGATACTTCTGATGTGTTCTATAGATCAAAATATGCAACTTTAGTTGAAAATCCATTAATGTATTCTAAGCCAGACTTTACATCATTTATGGTTGATGACATGGAAATTATCATTAGTGTGTATTCGCCAAACGGAAAATATACTGCTAAAGATATTACACCAAATATGGAAACAATGATGAAAGCTCAAAAACGTTTCTTAGGCGATATGAATACCACTAAGAAATATGCAATCTTATTGTATTTATCAGATATGCAAGCTAATGATGCTAAAGGTTTTGGAGCGTTAGAACATCCTACATCTACAACGGTTGTAATGCCAGAAATGATGGGGTTAGAAATGTTAAAAGAACAATTAAAAGACGTTGTTTCTCATGAGTTCTTCCATATTGTTACGCCTTTAACAGTTCATTCAAACGAAATTCAATATTTTGATTTCAACGACCCACAAATGTCTGAACACTTATGGATGTATGAAGGTGTTACGGAATATTTTGCCAACTTATTCCAAATCAATCAAGGATTAATTTCTGAAGATGATTTCTATAAAAGAATGGCAACTAAAATTCGTCAATCTAGACAAATGAATGATAAAATGAGTTTTACAAAAATGAGTAAAAACGTTTTAGACGCACCATATAAAGATCAATATATTAATGTTTACCAAAAAGGAGCTTTAATTGCAATGTGTGTTGATATCATCATTCGTGAAGAAAGTAATGGAGAAAGAGGAATCTTAGATTTAATGAATAAACTATCTAAAGAATACGGTACTACAAAAGCTTTCAAAGACAATGAATTATTTGCAAAAATTACTGAATTAACATATCCTGAAGTTGGTCAGTTTTTACAAATGTATGTTGCAGGTGAAACGCCAATTAACTATGACGAGTTTTTCGCTAAAATGGGCGTTACTGAAGCAACCATTGAAACTTCAGGAAATCCTTTCTTAAAAGGCGGACAAGTTCCTTATATTACAGTTGATCCTTCAACAAAAGAAATCAAAATTTTACCTGGAATTGAGTTAAACGAATTCATGACAACTCTTGGTTTAAAAAATGATGATAAAATCTTAGCAGTAAATGGAACTAATTATAACTTAGACAACATTTACGATTTAATCATGGGAAGTATGAACTGGAAAGATGGAGATGATATTACAATGAAAATTAACCGAGATGGAAAAGATATGGACATTAAAGGTAAAATTGTAATGCCAAAAGAGAAAAAAGACGGTTATTCAGCAACAGATGATAGTAAAAAAGAATTACGTGAAGCTTGGTTAAAAGGATAATATTTTTAGAATATAGATTTTTGGATTTCAGTTTTTTAAACGGTTTCTAAAATTAATATTGAATTGAAAAATCCTCAAAGTACTTAGTATTTTGAGGATTTTTTCTTTTATTTGTTCTAATCTAAATAAAACTTCAAATAATGCACAATCCACCTTTTTTTACTGATGATACAATTGTATTTGGTTTATTAATGTTATTAATTGGAATTGTATTCCATACTTCATCTAAAAAAGAAGGCTTCTGGAAGAAATTTTACGGAATTGTACCCGCATTACTGCTTTGTTATTTATTACCTTCTATTTTTAGCTCGCTGAATATTATTGCACCACATTGGACAGAACTCAATGATAACGGAGAAGAAATCAAAAAAAGTTCGCAAATCTATTTTGTTGCAAGTCGCTATTTATTACCGGCAGCTTTAGTTTTAATGACACTAAGCATCGATTTAAAAGCATTACTAAACTTAGGACCAAAAGCATTGATTGTATTCTTATCTGGTACCTTAGGAATTGTTCTTGGTGGGCCAATAGCAGTACTAATCGTTTCTATATTTTCACCTGAAACTGTTGGCGGTGCAGGATTTGATGCTGTATGGCGCGGACTTTCAACTTTAGCTGGAAGTTGGATTGGTGGCGGCGCTAATCAAGCGGCTATGCTTGAAATTTTCCAATACAATCAAGAAAAATACGGAGCAATGGTATTGGTAGATATTGTCGTTGCTAATGTTGGAATGGCGGCTTTACTATATGGAATTGGAAAAAAAGAAACAATCAATAAATGGCTAAAAGCCGATAATTCCTCTATTCAAGAACTACAAGATAAAGTATCTAGTTATCAAGAAAGTGTAAATAGAAACCCTACACTAACAGATTATATGATAATAGGTGCAATAGCATTCGCTTCTGTGAGTTTTGCTCATTGGGGTTCGCAAGTACTTTCAGAATTCTTTAAAGATAATTTTGAAATGGTTCGTGACCCAAAAAGCTTTGCGTCAACATTTGGCGGAACATTCTTCTGGATGATTTCATTAGCAACTATAATCGGAATTATATTATCGTTCACAAAATTAAAAGCATACGAAGGTGCTGGAGCAAGTAAAATAGGAAGTATATTTATTTACATTTTAGTAGCATCAATAGGTATGAAAATGGATTTACGTGCCGTTTTAGACAATCCAGGATTAATTTTAGTTGGTTTAATTTGGATGGCAATTCATTTTATTATCATATTTTTGGTCGCCAAAATTATCAAAGCACCGTACTTCTTCATCGCAGTAGGAAGTCAAGCAAATGTTGGTGGTGCAGCTTCGGCTCCAGTTGTAGCTTCAGCATTTCATCCTTCATTAGCAAGTGTAGGTGTTTTATTAGCCATTTTTGGTTATGTAGCAGGAACTTATGGCGCGATTCTTTGTACATATTTAATGGAAATTGCCGCTCCAAAATAATTTTAATTCTAAATTCAAAATGAAAAAAGTTTTAGTTGTAAGCTTAGTATTAATAAGCATTTTTGCTTGTTCTAAAAAAGAAACCAAAGACGGAAACCTTCACATTACCGGAAACATTAAAGGTTTAAGTCAAGGAAAGATATACATTCAAAAAGTAGAAGATACTTCACTTGTTGTATTAGATAGTATCATTTTTAAAGGAAATTCAAATTTTGAAAGCTATTTAAATATAGATAGCCCAGAAGTGTTGTACTTCTTTTTAGATCGCGGACAAACTAATTCTTTAGACAATAGCTTACCTGTTTTTGTTGAGCCAGGAGAAGTTACTGTAAACACCAAATTGAAGGAGTTTTTCAATGCAGCACAAATAACGGGTTCTAAAAATCACGAGTTATGGAATGAGTTTAAAGAAATAAACAGCAAATTCACTAACGAGAATTTATCCATAATGGAAAAGCGTTTACAAAACGAATTGGATTTTAATGCAGAACGCCAAGATAGTATTGATAAAGCTTACGAAAAGCTTTTAAAAAGAAAATATCTTTTTGTAGCCAACTTCGCAACTAATCATGCCGATTTTGAAATTGCGCCTTATTTAGCTTTAACAGAAATTGCCGATATTAATGTTTCCTATTTAGAGACAATAGCCGATAAAATGTCGCCAGAAGTTGCCGAATCCAAATACGGTAAAATCTTGCAAAAACACATAGAAGAAATAAAAAGTAATCAATAAAAAAAAGAGGCAATTGCCTCTTTTTTTATTTCAATTTATCTAAATATAAAGCATAAAAAAACGCCTTACAATTGTAAGACGTTTTTTGAGCCGATGGAGGGACTCGAACCCACGACCTGCTGATTACAAATCAGCTGCTCTAGCCAGCTGAGCTACATCGGCGGCTCTAAAGCGGTGCAAATATAAATCGGAAATTTACATTTGCAAAAAAAATCCGCTTTTTTTTTCAATATTTTTTTAGTTCAATCCGTTGATTTTTTCAACTGTCTGATTTACAAAACCTTCAAAATCGTTACGAACTCCTTTAAAGTGAGCTTTTTTATCTTCTACTTTACGACTGTTGTTAATTTTAGTTAACAAATCATCATAAATATTGTAGATTGAATCAACAATTTCGTCAGTGTTTTCTGTAGGTTTTCCTCCATTAGTAATTTCCCATACATATACAATGTCTACTAAATCTCCTAAAACGTAGTTGATTTCTTTTTTCAAGTTTTTAACGCTTGCCATTTTATTTACATTTAAAATTTGATGCAAAGATAATTATTTTAGTTTATACTTTATTGTTAAGTATTTGTTGTTTTTTATCTTTGGTTGTTAAACTATTAAAATGAAAAACCTCGAGCGCGTTTATAAAATGTCTTTTGCGAGTGTGTATCCACATTATATTACTAAAGTGGAGAAAAAGTTCGCACTTTAGAAGAATTACATACTGTTATTTTTTGGTTAACAGGTTACAACGAAAAAGATTTAGAAAACATCATTGCTAATAAAGTAAATTTTGAAGACTTCTTTACTAATGCTCCGCAAATGAATCCGAATGCTTCAAAAATTACTGGTGTAATTTGTGGTTATCGTGTAGAAGACATTGAAGATGAAATTATGAAGCAAGTTCGTTATCTCGATAAATTAGTTGACGAATTAGCAAAAGGTAAAAAAATGGAGAAAATTTTACGCGAGTAATTATATCCAAACTTCGAGTAAGTTGGCATTACCTGTAATCATTGCTTTTTCAATTGCAGCTGGCGCTAAAACCGTATCACCCATTTTATAAGAATACGCAGTATTTTCAACCTCTAATGAAAATTCTCCTTGTGTACACATAAAAACCGTAAACGAGCCTTTGTGTGCTTTCCAATTCATTTTCCCTTCTAACGGAATTACATTGGTTTTAAAATAATCACAATGAACTGTTTTATTACTTTCGTTTACTTTTTGCTGATAATCAATCTTTGCTTTTGTAGTATTGAAATTGATAGCGTCTAAAGCTAAATCGGTATGTAGTTCTCTACCATTTCCGTTAATATCTACTCTATCCCAATCGTATAATCGATACGTAACATCGCTCGTTTGTTGAATTTCAGCAATTACAACACCACCTCCAATCGCGTGAATTGTTCCGGTTTCTAGAAAGAAAACATCGCCTTCATTTACTTCGATTTCATCTAAAAGTGAAAGCAAATCTTTGTTGGCTAATTTTTCAATGTATTCTTCTTTATTCGAATCCTTTTTAAAACCAATAACTAAACGCGAACCTTTATCGGCTTGCATAACGTACCACATTTCGGTTTTACCAAAAGAATTGTGGCGCTTTTTTGCCAATTCATCATTAGGATGCAATTGAATGGACAAATCTTCTTTGGCATCTATAAATTTAAACAACAACGGAAATTGGTTTCCGAACCTTTTAATAACTTCTTTTCCTAAAATAGCTTCAGGAGATAGTTCAATAATTTCGTTTAGATTTTTATCCTTTAATTCTCCATTTGCAACCACACTAACATCATTAGGAACTGTTGATAATTCCCAACTTTCGCCAGTAGTTTCAGTAGTGATTTCTTTATTCAAAACCGATTTCAATTTGGTTCCACCCCAAATTCTATCTTTTAAAATCGGTTGAAATTGTAATGGGTAAAATTTCATTTTTCTATTATTGAACTCTTTTACATCTCGACTCCGCTCGATGTGACAAAGCTAATTTCCTTTATAGGTTACAAAATTACGAGGTGTTTCATACAACGTAATCTCCAAATCTTTATCGCTAGCAATAAACGGACGTAATTTTCGCCAAATTACCACACAGATATTCTCAGCTGTTGGATTTAAATCTTTAAACTCAGCTACATCTTCATTTAAATTTTTATGATCAAAAGCTTCTTCGATATGTTCTTTAATTAAGTCGGAAAGAATTTTTAAATCAATCACAAAACCAGTCTCTTTATCAATTTCGCCAGTAACACTTGCTATGATTTCATAATTATGTCCGTGAAAATTAGGATTATTACATTTTCCAAAAACAGCATAGTTTTTTTCCATAGACCAATCTTTACGATACAAACGGTGTGCCGCATTAAAGTGTGCTTTTCTGGAAACGGTTACTCTCATATAAATTTAGAAATTAGAATTTAGAATTTATGGTTTTCAATATAGTGATTAAACTCTTCAAAAATAATTTTAAACCAAGCTGTATAATCATCTGGATTTTCTTGCATATCAGTTTTAATAGCATCAATGCTCATCCATTTCCATGATTCAACCTCATCTTTGTTAATGTTTGGCTCTTCATTGTATTTACCAATCATTACATGATCTAATTCGTGTTCGGTTAAACCATTATCGAAAGGTGCTTTGTAGATAAAATGAAATAATTCTGTTAAGTCTACTTCAAATCCCATTTCTTCTTGTAATCTTCTTTTTCCTGCTTGAATATTTGTTTCTCCAGGACGTTGATGACTACAACAAGTATTTGTCCACAATAATGGTGAATGGTATTTAGATGCCGCTCGTTGTTGCAACATAATTTCGTTATTATCGTTCAAAACGAAAACCGAAAATGCACGATGTAACAACGCTTGTTCGTGAGCTGCTATTTTTTCCATTAAACCAATTGGCTCGTCATTTATATCGACTAAAATTACTTTCTCTTCTGTCATTTCATTTGAATTGTGTCAAAAGTACAAATTTTTAAAAACTTAGCGTTTTAAAAACAATTTAAATAAATCCTAATTTTTACATCTTTAATTTGATATCCGTAAGATAACTCGTAACTTTATAATTCATAATCTTTTCAAGATGAAAATCCTCTCTGCACAACAAATTAAAGAA
The DNA here is from genome assembly GCA_030431055.1 of Bacteroidia bacterium. GTDB lineage: Bacteria > Bacteroidota > Bacteroidia > Flavobacteriales > Flavobacteriaceae > Flavobacterium. Next base: position 51,630 of record JAUIJA010000011.1, read on the forward strand.
GTAGATGAAGCTACAATGCAACTGGAACCCATTTCCTCAATTGAGTTAATGGAAAGAGCTGCAAGTGCTTGCGCAGATTGGATAATTCATCATTACAATACAACAAAGCATTTTGCTATTTTTTGTGGTTCGGGAAATAATGGCGGTGATGGATTAGCAATAGCTCGAATTTTAAAACAGAAACATTATAATGTAACTGTCTTTATTCTGTCTAATTCTGTTTATTCTGATAATGTTGAATCGAATTTTGAACTTTGGCAAAAAATTAACGGAAATACTGTTTCAATCAAATCTGAAGAAGATTTTCCTAATTTAAAAGATGAAAGCTTAGTTGTAATAGATTGTCTTCTTGGTTCAGGTTTAAATCGAAACATTAAAGGATTAGCCGCAAAATTAATTCAGAACATAAACAAAGTCCAAAAAGAAGTAATTGCTATTGATATTCCTTCAGGAATGTATGTTGATAATAATGCGACTAACTTACATTCAACAATAATTACTGCAACACACACTTTATCTTTAGAATTACCAAAACTCGCATTAATATTACCAGAAAACAGAGAAAAAAGCGGACAAATGCATATTATTCCTATCGGATTAAATAAAGAGGCAATTGAAAAGCAAGAATCTAAATACGAATGGATTACTGAAGAATATTTCAAAGATTTTTTAAAAAAACGAAATAGATTTAGTCATAAAGGAAATTTTGGTCATGTAAAAATTGTAGCAGGAAGTAAAGGAAAAATTGGCGCAGCTGTCTTAACAAGCAAAGCTAGTATTCGTTCTGGAGCTGGATTAGTAACTGCTGAAATTCCTGATTGTGGATATATTGTTTTACAAACTGCTATACCTGAAGTTATGGTAAAAATAAACGGTGATAGCAAAATCGACGGTCGAATAGATTTAGATGATCACACATTTGGAATTGGTCCAGGTTTAGGAACAGATAAAGAAACTACAAAAGAAATCATCCGTTTAATCAATAGAAATACTGAACCTATGGTTATCGATGCTGATGGTTTAAACATCCTATCCGAACACAAAGAAGAATGGGATAAAATTCCTATAAATAGCATTTTAACTCCACATCCTAAAGAGCTAAGTCGATTAATAGGTAAATGGAATAATGATTTTGAAAAACTTGAACGAACGGCTAATCTTGCTAAAAAATACGGACTATATGTTGTTATTAAAGGTGCTTATACTGTTACCGTTTCGCCTCAAGGTAAGTTTTATTTCAATAGTTCTGGAAACCCTGGTTTAGCAACAGCCGGAAGTGGCGATGTTTTAACTGGAATTATTACGGGTTTATTAGCTCAAGGTTACAGCTCATTAGAAAGTTGTATTTTTGGCATTTATCTTCACGGTTTAGCAGGAAACATAGCAAGTCAAGAAAAAGGTGAAGCTTGTATGATAGCTTCTGATATTATTGACAATTTAGGAAAAGCTTATTTAAGCCTTCAATGATTCTGCGATTTTAATCGCGCATTTTTCACCATCAATTGCTGCAGAAATAATTCCGCCAGCGTAACCCGCGCCTTCTCCACAAGGATACAAACCTTTTATTTGAATATGTTCTAAAGTAACTCTATCTCTTGGAATTCTTACTGGAGAAGAAGTTCTACTTTCTGGAGCATGTAAAATAGCTTCGTTAGTGAAATAACCTTTCATACTTTTTCCAAACTCTTGAAAACCTTGACGCATGGTTTGGGTTAAAAACCCTGGGAAAACTTCTCCTAATTCAACAGACGTTGTTCCTGGAACATACGACGTTTTTGGAATTTCAGATGAAACTTTATTTTGAGAAAAATCAACCATTCTTTGTGCTGGAACTTGTTGGGTTTTCCCAGCAAATCGCCAAGCTCTTTGCTCAATATCTTTTTGAAATTCCATTCCCGCTAACGGACCAAATTTTGCAAATGGTTTAAAATCTTCTAATCGCAATTCGACTACAATTCCAGAATTGGCTGTAACTTGATCACGTTTTGATGGCGACCAACCATTGGTAACCACTTCGCCTTCAGCTGTAGCACATGGCGCAATAACTCCACCAGGACACATACAAAATGAATACATACCGCGACCATTTACTTGCTTTACAATTGAATATGGAGCCGGTGGCAAATATTCACCTCGAAAATCACAAGAATATTGAATACTATCGATTAAAGATTGTGGATGTTCAGCACGAACACCTAAAGCAAAAGGTTTGGCTTCAATTTCAATTTTTTTATGATATAATAATTCGAAAATATCACGAGCCGAATGTCCAGTAGCTAAGATTAATTTATTGGCTAAAATTGTATTGTCATTTTGAGTTACAACACCTTCAACTTCATTATTCTTGATTAAAATATCGGTTACTTTGGTATCGAACAAAACTTGTCCGCCACATTCTATAATTTTTTCTCGAATATCTTGAATAATTTGCGGTAATTTATTGGTTCCAATATGTGGATGTGCTTCCACCATAATTTCTGAAGTAGCGCCAAAACCAACTAACAAACGTAAAATTCTATCTACATCGCCACGTTTTTTTGAACGCGTATATAATTTACCATCTGAATAGGTTCCTGCGCCACCTTCACCAAAACAATAATTCGATTCTGGATTTACAATTCCATCAACATTAATCGCTTTTAAATCGCGACGACGACCACGAACATCTTTACCTCTTTCAAGAACAATTGGTTTTAAACCCGATTCAATTAATTGAAGCGCTGCGAAAAGTCCGGCTGGACCAGCACCAACAACAATTACTTCTTGAGCATTGGCAACATTCGGATAATCGGGTAATTCAATTTGAGTTTCCGTATAAGGTTCGCCAACTAAAAAAACATTGGCTTTAATATTCATTTTTATACTACGCTGACGAGCATCGATTGAACGCTTCACCACATCTACTTTTTGAATTTCTTTTGGTGAAACCTGAAATAACTTGGCAACATGTTGAATAAGCAAACTTTCGTTTGCAGCTACTTCGGGTGAAACTTGAAATTGAAATTCGCGTGGCATTTTATGTTTATTCTTTTATTTGTTCTTCGATAATTCGTTGCAAAAGTAACTATTTATAAGATTGCTTTGTAACTTTGCTTCTTAGAAACGTAAAGAAATGCGAAGAATAAAACTCATTTGGGATTTCAGAGGTCAAGCTGCGACGAAAACAGCCGAGCATCATGAAATTCATTTAAAAGAATTTTTAATTAAAGAAAATTATCCTTTACAAATAACTGGTTTTACCGAAATTAATGATATGCATGCTATTGCATTTTTGGTTGTTGAAGAAAAAGACATGATTACTTTTCGTGACGCTTTAAAACCTCATCGTGGCGAAGTGTACACTAATTAGTTTTTTCCTCGTAAGCCCTTAACGCAAAAGATGCTAACCAATGTTCGCCTTCATAATTTCCGTCAACGATAGATGGTAATGAAAACTGTAAATGTACATTTGCTAAAGGCTTTAAATGCGCTAATTTTTTAGGATATTTCTTAGCTAAAGCATAAAAATTCCAAGCGCGACTAAAATTTAAACCATCCAAATGTACTAAATGTCCATCAGTTCTATCGGATACTTTTGCCACTTCCCATTGGAAATTTTTATTTAGCAATTGTGGTGAAAATTTCTTAAGCCAATTCAAAAATTCTTTTTCCAATAAAATGCGTTGCATCAATCCTATTTCTTCTAAACATGGCGATAAAAAATCGGTTCCACTTGGTTCCCAATTTAACGGACAATTTTCATCTTTATTAAATAATCGCAAAGCGTTCTCTTTAATACTCGTTTGCAATTCTTTGTTTTCTGAAAAAACGGCATAATCCCAAGCATTACTTAATCCGAAAGCTGTATTTGAATGTGTTCCAACTCTAATTGGGTACAACAATTTTGGTAAAAATTCAATATATCTTTCAATAATTAAATTTGAAAGCGGTTTTAGGTTTTCGGCTAATGGTTTTGCGTAATCGTCATTAGATTGTTCTAATTCTAACTGAAGTTTTAACAACCAATTCCAACCATAAGTTCGTTCAAAAGATTTCTCATGAGGCTTAGATAAATAGGCAATTTCAGTTTGAATATTTTCCGCTGATAAGTTCGTTTGAAGTTTTTTAATAATTGCTTCTCTATTTTCTAAATCCTTAAAATTTGATAATAAATATACCAAACTCCAATGTCCGTGAACGGAAGAATGCCAATCGAAACAACCATAAAATGCTGGATGTAAAACTTTAGGCGATTGCAATTCGGAATCATTTATAAGTAATTGCCCTAATTTATTAGGATATTCTTGTTGCAAACATTTAAAAGGTAAGCTCGATAAATGATTGGCTTGTTCAAGTGTGAGTTCTTGGGAAAAAACAGAACAAGTAAAAAAACTAATAAATAAAACGTTAAATAATTTCATTGTAATTTTTTTATTAAAAAAGGAGCAAATTGCTCCTTTTTAGTATAGTAATTTTGTTTGAAAACTGAAAAGTTATGCTGCGTCTTTAACTTCTTCTGAAGTTTCAGTTTCATCAGAAGTTTCTTCGTGTAAACCTTCTTTAACTTTTTCTAGTTTTTGGTTTAAAGTTTCTTCTGACAATCCGTCTTCTTTCATTTTTTGACCTTTACATCTTTGGCACAATTGATCGATTCCTTTTGTTTCATAAGATTCTGCAACTGTTCCATTCATAATTGAAGTACTATTTTTTATATAACCGCAATCTTCATATAAATGATAACGCCCACCGGACTTTGTCCAATACACATTATTTGTTCCAGTTAAGGCTTCAACCATATTGGTTTCTTCAGTATATTTTTCAACAGAAGCTGGGTTAAATTCGGCTCCGCCAATTCCTGCAATTACTAATGCAACACCAGCAATACTTCCTAGAATAGCTTTACTTTTTCCATCAATTTTCTTATTCGTTAAAATAAAAATAATCAGAGGTAAAAAAGCAATAAATGCAAGTACAACGCCTAATTGGCTTTGCATATAGAATAAAAATTTGTTTTTTTCTGAAGGCGGATTTAAACGGTTTGATTTTTTCCATAAAATAGAACCAATAAACACTAAAATTAAATCGAGAACAATAAATCCGATTACCCAAGCATTAACTGGTGAACTACCTTCATTAACCGCTTGCATAATAAAACGAATTGCAAAAACTTGGGCTACAATTGCTCCAAGCCATAATAAAGCTGCAAATAAACGGAATTGAGTAGCTTTTCCTTTAGCTTCATCCGTAGGTTTCCACACATTTTGATTTTCTGACATAAAATAGTGATTAGTGATTAATGAAATTAATATGTTCTTTAGTTAGCGACTTCACTGATAAATTTTATTCGCATTAAACGCAATTCTTCGGTATCGTAATCGCCATCAAACTCTTTTAAAGCTTCTTCGATTTTATCGGTTTCCGAATCCATGAAATAATCGTGAATTTCTTCTTGTTGGTCTTCATCTAAAATATCATCAATCCAATAGCCAATATTCAATTTAGTTCCTGAATAAACAATTTGCTCCATCGATTTAAGCAATTCGTCCATTTCTAAACCTTTTGCTTTTGCAATGTCTTCAAAATCTAATTTTTTATCAACACTTTGAATAATATATAATTTTAAAGCTGAGTTTGTTCCGGTTGATTTTACGACTAAATCATCTGGACGAATAATATCATTATCGTCAACATATTTTTCGATTAAAGCAACAAATTCTTTTCCGTATTTTTTAGCTTTTCCTTCTCCTACACCATGCACATTACTCATTTCATCAATAGAAATAGGATATTTTAACGACATATCTTCTAAAGAAGGATCTTGAAACACAACAAATGGTGGAACTCCTAATTTTTTAGCAACTTTCTTACGTAAATCTTTCAATAAAGTCATTAAGGCTTCATCAGTTCCTCCACCAGAAGATTTTGCAGCTACAGTTATACTCTCATCATCTGTTTCATTGAACTCATGATCTTCTGACATCATAAAAGAGCTTGGTTTTTCTATAAAACCATGTCCTTTTTCAGTAACTTTTAAAACACCATATGTTTCAATATCTTTTTTGATTAATCCATCAACTAAAATTTGGCGAATTAAAGCCATCCAATATTTTTCATCAAACTTACTTCCTTTTCCAAACAAAGGATTAGCATCTATTTTATGCGCTTTTATTATAGCATTAACTTTACCTAAAAGAGTAAAAATAACTTCTTTTGATTTGAATTTTTCATTTGTATCTCGAATAACTTTCAATAGAAGTTGGACTTCGTCTTGTGCTTCAACTTTTTTCTTCGGATTACGAACATTATCATCCATATCAGCACCTTCTCCATTTACTTCATCAAATTCTTCTCCGAAATAATGCAATAAATATTTACGTCGCGACATTGAAGTTTCTGCATACGCTACAACTTCTTGAAGTAACGCAAAACCAACTTCTTGTTCGGCAACTGGTTTACCCGACATGAATTTTTCGAGCTTTTCAATATCTTTATAGGAGTAATATGCTAAACAATGACCTTCTCCACCATCTCGGCCAGCACGACCAGTTTCTTGGTAATAACTTTCTAATGATTTTGGTATATCATGGTGGATTACAAAGCGAACATCTGGTTTGTCAATTCCCATACCAAAGGCAATTGTTGCCACTACAACATCAACATCTTCCATTAAGAACATATCTTGGTGTTTTGCACGAGTTTTAGCATCTAAACCAGCGTGATAAGGAACTGCGCTAATTCCGTTTACTTGTAACAATTGTGCAATATCCTCTACTTTTTTTCGACTTAAGCAATAAATAACGCCTGATTTTCCTTTATTCTGTTTAATAAAACGAATAATATCAGCCTCAACATTTTTTGTTTTTGGTCGGATTTCATAAAACAGATTTGCTCTATTAAAAGATGCTTTAAACACATTTGCATCAGACATATCCAAGTTCTTCAAAATATCCTCTTGAACTTTTGGCGTTGCTGTTGCTGTTAAACCTATAACCGGAATATCATCTCCTAATTGTTTAATGATTCCTTTAAGGTTTCTGTATTCTGGACGAAAGTCATGTCCCCATTCTGAAATACAATGTGCTTCATCTATAGCGACAAAAGATATTTTAACTCCTCTTAAAAAGTTGATATACTCTTCTTTTGTCAAAGATTCTGGAGCAACATAAAGCATTTTAGTAACACCATCTAATATATCTTTTTTAACCTGATTTACTTCTGTTTTAGTCAAAGAAGAATTTAGAACATGGGCTACACCAACTTCAGAGCTCAAACTTCTAATTGCATCAACTTGATTCTTCATTAAAGCAATTAAAGGCGAAACCACAATTGCTGTTCCTTCTAAAGCTAAAGCAGGTAGTTGATAACACAATGATTTTCCACCACCCGTAGGCATGATTACAAAAGTGTTTTGACCTTGAATTATGCTTTTAACGACTTGCTCTTGAAGTCCTTTAAATTGGTTAAACCCGAAATATTTTTTTAATTCTTTGTGTAAATCAATTTCGCTTGGTTTCATTCTCTATTAATATGATTTTACCTAAATTTGCAAACATAAAGATACAATTTTCTTTAATATCACAAAACATAATTACGATATACTTTGAACACAACTAACACTATACTTGAATCGGCTAAAAGAACTATTTTAGAAGAAAGCAAAAGCATCTCACAACTAACTAATTACCTCACCGAAGATTTCTCAAAAGCAGTTTCGTTAATTCATGAAGCCAAAGGAAGATTAGTAGTAACTGGAATTGGTAAAAGCGCAATTATTGCTCAAAAGATAGTAGCAACCTTAAATTCTACAGGAACACCGTCGCTATTTTTACATGCATCAGAAGCTGTCCATGGTGATTTAGGAATGGTTCAACCTGGTGATATTATCATTTGTATTTCTAAAAGTGGAAATAGTCCGGAAATTAAAGTTTTAGCTCCGTTATTAAAAAGACATGATAATATATTAATCGGGATGACTTCTGATAAAAATTCTTTTTTAGGAAAAGAATCGCATTACATTTTACACGCACATGTTGATAAAGAAGCTTGTCCGAATAATTTAGCGCCAACAAATAGCACAACTGCTCAATTAGTTTTAGGTGATGCACTTGCAGTGGCGCTAATGGAATTACGCCAGTTTAAAAGTGAAGATTTTGCTTTATATCACCCTGGCGGCGCTTTAGGTAAAAAATTATTACTTCGCGTTGCTGACATGTTAGACACAACTCACGCACCAAAAGTTAGTCCAGATGCATCAATTAAAAATGTTATTGTAGAGATTTCTGAAAAACGATTGGGTGTTACTGCAGTAATCGAAAATGAAAAAGTTATTGGAATAATTACAGATGGTGATATTCGTAGAATGCTTAACACAAACGACACATTTACGCATTTAACTGCAAAAGATATTATGACTAAAAATCCTAAAAATATTTCTTCGGATATTTTAGTTTCGGAAGCTTTGAGTATTTTAGAAAATAATTCGATAACACAATTAGTTGTAATTGACAACGATAACTACAAAGGAATTTTACATTTACACGATATTTTAAAAGAAGGAATAGTATAATGGCGAAAAATTTAGGCGAAATGTCGTTTTTAGACCATTTAGAAGAATTAAGATGGTTACTTGTTAGAAGTACAATAGCAATTTTAGCTTGTGCTGCTGTTGCGTTTCTATTTAGCGACTTTATTTTTGACAATATTATTTTCGGGCCAAAAAACCCTGACTTTATTACGTACCAACTTTTTTGTGAACTATCGCAAAAATTTGGTTTAGATGAAAGTTTGTGTGTAACCGAAATCCCTATGCGAATTCAAAGTAGAGAAATGGGCGGACAGTTTTCTGCTCATATGTGGACGTCGATTACAGCTGGTTTTATTCTTGGATTTCCTATCATATTATGGGAATTTTGGAAATTTATTAGTCCGGCACTTTATCAAAACGAAAAAAAATATGCTAAAGCATTCATTATTGTAGCTTCATTATTATTTTTTACTGGCGTTTTATTTGGCTACTATTTAATAGCACCACTTTCGGTTAATTTTTTAGCAAACTACAATGTAAGCGAACAAGTTTTTAACGACATCGATTTATCATCTTACATTAGTTTATTACGTTCTGCAACTGTTGCTTGTGGAATTTTATTTGAATTACCAATAATCATTTACTTTTTAACCAAAATAGGACTAGTAACACCTGATTTCTTAAGAAAGAACAGAAAGTATATGTTGATTATTGTTTTAATTGTATCGGCAATAATTACACCTCCAGATATTTTAAGCCAAGTAATAGTTGCTATACCAATCATGTTTTTATATGAAATTAGTATTTTAATCAGTCGAATGGTTGTTAAAAAACAAATTGAAACATCAGATATTGTAAAAAAATAAAAATGAGCAATCCAGTAGAAGAATTCAACAACTATCGTGCTAAAATGAACGAAAAGCTTTTAGCAAACGACAATAAAATCATCAAAAGAATTTTTAATCTTGATACTAATGCGTTTAGCGAAGGTGCTTTAGATATTAAAACCAAAGAACTTTTAGGCTTGGTTGCATCTACTGTTTTACGTTGTGATGATTGTATTAAATACCATTTAGAAACGAGTTATAAAAACGGAATTACTAAAGCCGAAATGATGGAAGCCATGAGTATTGCCACTTTAGTTGGCGGAACAATTGTTATTCCGCATTTGCGAAGAGCTTACGAGTTTTGGGAAGCGCTGGAAGAATCTAAATAATTGTTAATTCGTTTATTTGTTTAGACGTTTATTTGTTTATTTGTTTATTGAATTAAATTCACACCATGAAATTAAGAGCCGAAAACTTAGTTAAAACCTATAAAAAACGTACTGTTGTAAAAGGAATTTCTGTTGAAGTAAATCAAGGAGAAATTGTGGGATTACTAGGACCAAATGGTGCTGGAAAAACAACTTCTTTCTACATGATTGTTGGCTTAGTAAAACCAAATGGCGGAAACATTTATTTGGACAATATTAATATTACTGATTTCCCGATGTACAAACGTGCGCAACATGGAATTGGTTATTTGGCTCAAGAAGCTTCGGTATTTAGAAAGTTAAGTATTGAAGATAATATAATGAGTGTTTTGCAATTAACTAATCTTTCAAAAGCAGAACAAGAAGCTAAAATGGAAGAGTTAATTGATGAATTTGCACTCCAACACATTCGTACTAATCGCGGTGATTTACTTTCGGGTGGTGAAAGAAGACGTACCGAAATTGCTCGTGCGCTTGCTACTGATCCAAAATTTATTTTATTAGACGAACCATTTGCAGGTGTTGACCCAGTTGCGGTTGAAGATATTCAAAGAATTGTAGCGCAATTAAAAAATAAAAACATTGGTATTTTAATTACCGACCACAACGTACAAGAAACTTTAGCGATTACCGATAAAACGTACTTAATGTTTGAAGGTGGAATTTTAAAAGCTGGAAAACCTGAAGAATTAGCAGCCGATGAAGTTGTTAGACGTGTTTATTTAGGACAAAATTTTGAATTACGTAAAAAGAAAATCGATTTTGATGCTCCTAAAACTACGATTATTCACGGTAAAGGCGATTTGAATTTGAATAAAGATTCTGAGTAATTTTGCTTTTTTGTCATTAACTGCGCTCAATTCGGCAATGCCTCGAGTCTATACAAAGTGAAGAATCTCATAATCATATGTTAATGTGACTTCTCGTCTCCGCTCGAAGTGACAATTGTTTATTTCTTTACTCTAAAATAATCAAACCAATCAATTATTGCTGCTATAAGCAAAAATCCATAAAACGCATCTTCAAAAGGAATGGTTCCCATTCTTATTCCTAAATTTTCGGTATCGTTGTACCAAACAACTTGTTCATCAATAAAACTTCCTGTTAAAATTCCGTTTACGATAAAAAAGAAAACTAAGGTTATCGCATACGAAAGATAATGTCGGCCCAAATAGGTTTTTCGATACAAATGAAACAACAAATACAAAGCTAACAATCCAAATGTAGAAGCGGTGTACCATTTATTGTAATTCATTACCAAAACAGCAATGGAAAACGTTAAAAGGAAATTGGTAATGAATTTATGTGATTTTTCAAGCGGATTTTTCTTCAGTAAATATTCCATAGAAAAATAAATAAACACACTCGAATAAGGAATACAAATGAAGAACAAAACTTCTTCTAAAGGTAAATTGAAAACTTTGATTCCAGTTAAATAACGTTCGTTAAATCCCCAAATACCAATATGAGTAAAATAAGCATCCCAAACTAAAAAGAAAAGTCCAACAATAACAATTGCTTTAAATAAAGAAGACCAATTTTTATAATAAGCGTGTTTTGGATAAAAACTCGCCAAAAAAGGCACAGAAAGTGTTAGTAAATTTATTATTAAGTAGAGATACTTTTCCATTTACATTGAAAAATATTTTTTGGGAACAAACAACATTCCAAAACATTCACCATGTTCTTTTCCTAAATGTTTGTGATGAACTTTATGTGCTTTTCGTAAGCCAATTAGATATTTGTTTTTAGTGTTTTTAAACCATTTAAAACGTTGGTGAATTAGAACATCATGCACTAAAAAATAAGCGATTCCATAAAGTAAAATACCTAATCCAATAAAGAATTTAAAGCTTAAGACTGGCTCCAATCCATAATAAAACAAAGCAATACTTGGAATAGCAAATATGACAAAAAACGCATCATTTTTTTCTAATATATTTTGATATTTCGGTTGGTGATGATCCTCGTGTAAATACCATAAAAAGCCATGCATCACAAATTTATGTGTACACCAAGTTACTCCTTCCATTGTAATGAAAGTAGCTAAAGTAATTCCTATGAAAAGTAGATATTCCATTAAGCTTGAATTAAATTAAATTGATAGCGCAAATACGATTTACCCAAAATTACTAATTTTAAAGGATTTGACACACGAATTCTTTTACTTAAAAATTCATTTGGTTGCGTTTTACTTATCTTTTTCATTAAACTTTTATAGTAACGATACGCTGTGTAAACGCCAAACTTAGCCTCAATAGGTAATTTTAAAATTCCTTTAAAAGCTTCTTCAAAATCTTGATTGATTTCATTTATGATTTTTGTTTTATCTTCATTACTCAAAGATTCAAAATTTACTCCGGGAAAATAAACTCGTCCTAAACTTTCATAGTCATGTTTTAAATCTCTTAAGAAATTCACTTTTTGAAAAGCCGAACCTAATCGCATTGCACTAGCTTTTAACTCTTCATATTTCTTTTCATCACCTTTTACAAATACTTTTAAACACATTAATCCAACCACATCAGCCGAACCAAAAATATATTCTTCATACTCGGCATACGAATTATATTCTTTCTTGGTTAAATCCATTCGCATACTATGCATGAAAGGTTTAACCAATTCTTGTAGTTGATATTGATGCACTACTTTTTGAAATGCATTTAAAATGGGGTTTAGACTTATTTTTCGTTCCAAAGCTTTTTCATATTCCGCTTCAAATTCATCAAGTAATAATTCTTGATTGTATTCATCAAAAGTATCTACAATCTCATCTGCACAACGCACAAATCCGTAAATAGCATAAATATCGTCTTGTATTTCTGGCGATAGCATTTTAATTGCTAACGAAAATGACGTACTATAAGTAGTTGTAATTTTCTTACTGCATTCCAATGAAGAAGTATCGAATAAGGCTTTCATAATCAGATGGATTTTAGAATTTTTTCACTTACAATTTTTCCTGAAATAATTGATGGAGGAACACCTGGACCAGGAACTGTTAGCTGGCCAGTAAAAAATAAATTTCGAACTTTTCTACTCTTTATTTTGGGTCTTAAAAATGCGGTTTGACTTAAAACATTCGCCAAACCATAAGCATTACCTTTGTATGAATTATAATCTTCAATAAAATTTCGTACACAATAGCTTTCTTTAAATAATATAGCATCGGAAACATTTTGATTTGTTAATACTTCTAAACGCTTAATAATCTTATCAAAATATATAGCTCTTAATTCATCTGTATCCTCTAATCCAGGTGCTATAGGAATTAAAAAAACTCCGGCTTCCTTACCTTCTGGAGCAAAAAAGGCATCTGTTTTTGATGGAAAACTTGCATAAAACAATGGTTCTGTTGGCCACTCTTTTGTATCATAAATTGTTTTGGCATGAACTTCAAATGAAGTATCAAAAAACAAGGTATGATGTTCAATGTTTTCTATTTTTTTATCAAACCCAACATAAAAAAGCAACGAAGACGGAGCAAATATCTTCTTATCCCAATATTCCTCAGAATACATTCTATATCTTTCTTCTAATAATGTTTCCGAATGATGATAATCTGCACCACTTAAAACAGCATCGAAAAATAACTCTTCATTATTAACTACAATACCTTGTGCATTACCATTTTCAACTATGATTTTTGAAACATTTGCGTTTGTTTGAAATTTTACTCCCAAACTTTGAGCTAAAGTTACCATAGCTTCTACGACTGCATACATTCCCTTTTTTGGATGCCAAGTTCCTAATCCAAAATCAGCATAATTCATAAAGTTATAAAAAGATGGCGTATTAGAAGGTTTTGCACCTAAAAATAATACTGGAAATTCTAGAATTTGGCGTAATCGTTCGTCTTTAAATTCTTTTCTAACATCTCTTTTAATTGTTGAAAAAAATTGATGAACACGCAAAGCCGTTTCTAAACTAATTAATTCTAAAATTGAATCTCCAGGCTTGTAAACCATTTTCTCAACAGCAATTGCATAATTCTCTTTTGCTTGTTGAATGAATTTTTTAAGTTTTTTCCCACTTCCTGACTCAATACTTTCGAAAGTAGATGCAATATCATCTAAACTATCTGAAATAGTAACTTCTTCGTTATCACCAAAATACACTTTGTAAGCAGGCGCTAACTTATCTAGCTCATAAAAATCAGATGGCTTTTTATCGAAATCATTGAAAAACTTTTCAAAAACATCAGGCATCCAATACCATGTTGGCCCCATATCAAAATTAAAACCATCTTTAGAAAATCGCCTAGCTCTTCCTCCTATCGACGCATTTTTCTCAAAAACAGTAACATCTAACCCGCT
>JAUIJA010000017.1 GCA_030431055.1 Bacteroidia bacterium
GTAATAAGCTACTAAAACAAGCTTTTGCAATAGTAAAAAGTGGTTTGCCTTATGATGCAAATTATAAAAGTACTTTGGTTTAAAAAAGTATAAAATTTACTTGTTTTTTACCTCAGTTCTTTGTTGCCAATAGTTATTTTATTAATTTTCTTTTCGTTATTAAAGTCGGTTTGTCTTTGTCAAATAGAGTAGATGAAGTCCAATTTAGGTCTTGGTCAATTTCATATTCCCATTTTAAATTATCCCATTCATTGCCATTGTTAGTTTTCAAATAACTTTTTAAAAATCCATTCTCATCGTATTCATAAAATTCTTCTATGATTTCCTCTCCAAACCGATTTTTAGTTTCTGTTTTTTTGTGTGTAATTAGTTCATTGTATTGTCCATAATCCATTGTAATGATTTCATTAATTACTCCAGTATTATCTTCATAACGTTCAATTATTGATTTCACGAGTTTGTTCAATGGATTATATTCATATTGTCCCTCAAAAAATGTTTCTACTTGTCCGAGTAAATATTTTCCAGTTCTTTTGGTTTGATTGTTGTAGTTGTCATATTCATAAAACCAATCAATCAAAGCCTTAAAATCACTTCTCCATTCTTCTTTTATTAGATTTCCGTTTTCATAGAAATACTTGTTGTACCAAGAACCTCTTGCGCCTTGTTCTTTTTCTTTTCTAATTAGCTGATTTTTTCCGTTGTACTCGAATCGAAATATCTGATAATCTTTGTGGTCAATTAGAATTGTGTTTCCGAAATTATCATATTCATATCTGATTTCACTTATGAAGTCGCTATAAGAGCTTTTGTTTTTCTCAAGTACTTTATTTCCGTTTTTAAATAGAATTTTTTTCCATTCAGGTTCTGTACTAAATTCAGAGAGTTTTGTTGCTTTTAAACTATAATTTCCGTTTTGAAAAATTACCTCTGCTCCAAAATTTTCGATTTGCAGTTCCTTTATTTTTCCGAAAAATGACTCTGGGTTGTTCATAATTATTGGCAACGGTCTTGTATATGAAAAGTAGCGTGTAAGTACACACATACTTTTCCGACTAAAATAACGTTATTAAGTAAACAATACAAATTAAATTTGGCACGAATTTAGCTATTTTTTATATACGTTGTTGGCAGTAGTTTTTTGATATTTATAGAGATTATTATATATTCAATTAATATTGTACATTTGCAAAAGCGAGAAATTGCTTATTTAAAACTAAAATGAAAACAAACTATAGAGCATTAGATATTTCATCTTTCTTTATAAAGAAAGGTGTTAGTCCTTTGAAATTGCAGAAGTTACTGTATTATTCACAGCTTTGGTTTTTTGTTAAAAATGACAGAATGTTATTTAATGACAGAATTCAAGCTTGGATATATGGTCCTGTGGTTTATGATGTTTGGGCGAATTTTAAGTTTATGAAAAGAAGTTCAATTATTCCTGATAGTAGAGCTGTTTCTTTAAATTTAGATGATTTAACTTTAAACCATTTAAATGATGTTTGGAAATCTTATGGACATTTGAGTGGTTCAGATTTAGTTGATTTAACTCACAATGAACTACCTTGGAAAAATAGTCGAAAAGGACTTTTAAGTAACCAGCCAAGTGATAAAGATGTAATTATTAATCAATATACTACTGTTGATTTTACATTAGATTCACGTAATAGAATTCCAGTTGTAAATACACAAAATACTTTAGGACACTATTCTAATTTTTAGAATATGGCTATAAAAGGATTAGTGTTTCTTATGAACGAAAAACCTAAAGAAAATGATGGTTTTATTGTTCGTAAAATTTATAGATTCATTCCTGAATTTACTAATGTTATTACTACAATTATTGAGTTAGAACTTTACGAAAATAATATTTGTGTAGTTTCATTTTACGAACACAATAAAGGAACAGATAAGACTAAATATAGAATTCGTTCAAATATTGGTTCTGGTCATACTAGAGCAATTTTCAGAGCTTGTTTAGAGGCTTACTACGAATTAAATCAAGACTATGCTTTAGTGTTTTCAGCTTCTAATGATATTGGTAAGATTGAAGAAGATAATTCAAGATATTCCGCTTACGTTCTTTTTTTGTCAATTTATTTTAAAAACTACGATAATTACATTCAACAAGGTTCTATTGCTGTAAACACTTTAATGTTGTATCATCAAAGTTATCAATATAAAGATGAAGCCGATTTATTCTATAAAGAGTTTGAAGAAAAAACTCGAAATAATTTAACAGAAGATGACGACTCGGATAAGTCCTAAATTACTGCCAACGTGTTTGTGTATGATTTCGTTGCGTGTTACAGCAACTAATTTAGCAAATACAAACCGAATAGAAAATCCGCGAGGATTTTCGTAAGTAGGCGAGTACTAGCAATGAATTATACACGGTGTTAGGGTACGTTTTTTATTCTCTATATTTTATTTTTCTCGTCTTAACCATCTTTGTTTTTTTCTTTTTCAACTTTCCGCTTTCAGTTTGAATATGGCTATATCTTTTTTTTGAAATCCAATTTCCTTTTTTGTCATACTTATATTCAATTGTGTAACAAACATTATCATTGTCGTTCCAATTTCTTTTGTAAAATATTAAATCTCCTTGTTCATTATATTTATTCGAAGTCTTTTGTTTTTTCTCTCCAGAATGACTTATAGCTCTATTGTTAGAATTAACCAGCTCGTTTTTATTGTTATATTGATTAATGACGACGACGTTATTTTCTAAATCGTAATTTGCAGTTTCATAACCAATTAAACTACCATTTCCATTAAAGTTCTCAAGTCTAATTAAGTTTTTTTCTTTGTCCAAGAAGTATTGAGCGATATTCGAAATTTGTTTTTGGGAATTATAATCTATCTGAACAAAATTGCCAATTGAATCATATTTATATTCAGTGTGTTTTGTTTGATATCCAATTATGTTTATCCATCTTTTGTTATCAAGTCTCACTCGTCTTTCCAAACTGTCATACTTATACATATTTAGCCAAATCAATTTATTTTTATCATCGAACCTTTTTAGACTTGTCAATTGCATTGACTTATTGAAATCCTTATGCTCAATTTCTGTTTTAATTCCGTCTGAATTATAAAAACTCGTTTTTTCAATAATTTGAGCAAAATTTGCATTCTTTTCGTATTTGGTAGCATTGCTGTTATAACTTGCTATTGACTGTGAAAAGGTCAGTTGCGATAGAAGGAAAGTAGCTATTAAAATTGTTAATCTCATTGATGTTTACTTGGTTTCTGTAAATGTACCCTAACGGTTAGTATAAGAATAGTAAGGGATTAAAATGCACTTTCTTTTCGGTTTAGCACTAAGCCAAATTTACAATTTTACCGTTATTTTTCTTTTAACCGTCAAATTGTAAATTTGGCGGATTTTGTTAATCTGTACCAACTTTCGGTTTGGCACTTAACCCTTATTATTTTTATACATTGTTAGCGGTTCGTTGTTTTTCCGTTCAGTTTGTCCGCTGTAATTATTCTCTTCGTGTAAGAATTAATTGTCAGTCTAACATTTCTTTGCTTGTTTGTTATATAAATATTCTTACCTTTTTTCTGAAATTCAGATTCGTTTGTCTCTGATATAATGGCAGAAATCAACGTTTCAATTTTGTCTTTAGAAAATTCCAAATCCAATTTTTTATTTATTCTACCGTAAACAAGTTCGGTATAACAAATTTTGCTTAAAATCTCTTTTTTATAAGTGTTCATTTGTTCGTTTTGATTGGTAAATAAATGTCAATGATAGAATTGGGTTCATTCCATTTAAACCGATAATCATACTTTTCAAAATGAATAAATCCTGTTTTTGCTTGGTCTTCTATTTTTAGATTTGATTTTGGTAAAACAACTTTATAAATCTCAAAAATTGTATTTTTAATATCTTCCATTTTTCCTTTATGCGAAAACACCTTATATTCTCCTTTTGGAATTTCTAAATATTTAAAATTGTCTGGAATAGCCAAGTCGCTTACAGGAATTGCAGTCAAATAGAAAATTTTGTTGTCCGATTTGAGCGTTATTCCATATTTTGTCCAATTCCCACCATTTTGATTTAGTTTTCTTCTTTTCAACTCCGCATTAAATTCAGTCCAATGAATTTGTATTATTCCAAAATTTTCAGATTGAGACTTTGTCAATTCTGTAATAAGCCCACAAACCTTTATATTTTGTTCTATAATTTTCATTTATTGACAGGTGTGTTTTTCAATGACCGCTAACGGTCTCGTATAACCGTCAGTTACGGATTTAAAGTTAATAATTTTCGGTTTGGCACTGACGTTAGCAATTCCGAGTGGATTCGGACGTAGTCGAATCCGCCGTAATTGCGGTTATACATTGTTGGGCACAGTTTTTTATTCGTTCAGTTTTATGTTTATTAGTTCGTCCAATTCATTAAAATCCGTTTCGTTTATTTCTGTTTCAGAAATATCATTGTAAGAATTCAGATGCTCTCCTTTTGAGATGACAAAAATATCAACATTCTCTAATAGCTTTATTTCTCGGATAAAATTCTCCATTCTATCTTTTCCGATATTTCCTTGTGAAATGATTACATAAACAAATTTAATCTGTGATGATATTTTTATTTTGAATTCCTTTTTTGTTTTTCCGTCTTTATAATGTGCAAATTGTTCTTTAATTGTATTTAGTTGACTATTCCTGTCTTTTGCTTGATTTAATAGTTCAAATCTTTTGTAGCCTAAGTCAGTTTTTATGTCAAAGAAACAGTTCGCAACATTGTTTTTAATAAACGCAATATCTGGTCTAATTAGAAGTGACCGTTTTTGGCTTTTATTCTTTAATTCAGTTCCTTTAAATGAAATAGGTGGGTCAATTAAAATTTTAATTCCATTCGATTTCAGCACTTTTTCTGCACAATAACAACCAAAAAGGTCTTCTGTTACTGAGGAAATAGAATGACTTGTTCCTCTACTTAAAACACTTGAGTTGGATTTTGGCAAAAAAGAACATTCTCTCGCTTGCAAATATGCGTTTCTCGTTTTTTCTAAAAATTCAGATTGTTTCAATTAACTGTTTTTTGGTATAACATAATCAGCCAATTTTACTCCTTTAGTCAATTCAGTTAGATATGAAGCAGAAATTCCGGATTGTTTTATTATGTCCTTTTTTGAATATTCACTTTCTTTTATTTGGTTTGCGTATTTAATTCCGAACAAATGTATCATAGCAACTGAATCTCCTTTTGGTGCGTTATTATACATTTCGCTAAGTTTTGTTCCTAATTCATTTAAGGTCATATTTTCTGTTTTTTATTGTTTAGATTGATGTTTGGTCAAATTGTGCCCAACGTCTTCGTGTATGGTTTGTTGCGGAAATGCAGCGCACGCGTGCGGCTGGATTTCCGAGGGAAAACGTGCGCTGTTGGCACAATTTTTCCGAGTTTTAAATATAGTGAATTTTATGTAAGAATTTTTCCTTCTCTTAGCCAACTACCGCAATGAATTATACACGTTGTTGTATGCTGGCCTTATTTTATTCGTGTTGCGATTTAAGAGCATACTGCACAATTTCCATTGCTTTTTTATATGTTATTCCGTTTTTTTGGTCAATTCCTAATTGGTGATTTTCTTCCGTAATTTCAATTTCAGGAATAGTTCCTGCGTCCTGTTCAACTGCAATTGATTTAATATTAATCGTGTTTTCGTATGTTGGGATTTGGTTTTGAACCCAACCAAAATAAGGACCAAAGTCTTTCCGATTAGAGCTTTCCCAACAGTCCATTCTAATTTCAAAATTTTCGGGACTTATCGATGTCCAAATATCAAAATATAAGTCCTTATTAAAATCCAAAATAGGTATTGTTACTCGTCCTCTATGAAAGAAGTGAGTTTTGTCAACTACGCATAAACTTTTTTCAAGTTCCACACGTTTTTCAATTTCGTCTGGTGGAATAGAGAAGTAATAGTCTGGAAATTCTGAACCAAAGCACAATGGAATTTCATCATATTCAGTTCCGCAACAGTTACATTTAAAAGTTGTTTCTTTTCCTTTTCTGAATATTTTCGACAATCTCATTCGTTTTTTCGGCTTGCATACAACGGTTTTGTGTATGGCTTGTTGCGGAAAATCAGCTATGATTTTCCGCCGTGACCGAAAGATAGCGAATAAGATTGAATTTCCGCGAGGAAATTCAGCCGCAATGAGCTATACACGTTGTTACCCAACGTTTTTATTCCGTTTAATTTTTGTTCATTTTTCAAATTCAGAACGGTTTGTTTAATTCAAACTTTTCGTTCATTAATTCATAAGAGTCAATTAATGCCTTGAAGCTTTTCTGTAATCTTTTTGTTCCTTTTGGCACATTTAATTCCACGTATTGACTTTTATCAGAGTCAGTATATCTGATATTCAGTCCAGTTTCATTTTCGATTATGTACTTTATCAAGTTTTTTACATTGTCGTCTGCTGCAATATCCGATTTTTCTGAAATTCCATGATTTACGTTTCGGTCAGTTTCTAAATTCTCAATCTTAAATATCTTTCCTTTTCCAGCACGAACCTCTTTCCGAGTTCCAAAAAGGTAGCTGATTTTGTCGAAGAAAATCCAATCGTTGTCTTTGTATTTATTTACAAGTCGAATTGGTGTTATTTTCTGAACGCTGTCTTGCATATACATTCCGAAATAAATTTGCATATGAGTTACGTTTGTTGCTCCAACAGAAAAGTCTTTTGAAACCAATGGAACAGGTTTTGATTTAATCCACGTAATATTATTGTGGTAATCGTTTTCCATTAATACTCCTTTCAGTTTAATTCTTTCTTGGGCTTTTTCTTGAGAGAAAGTCAGATTTACACAAATTAGACATAAAATGCTAAATGCAAATAATTTTAATTTCATTTTTAAATTTTTGTTTTTCAGTTCGTTGCTCCCAAATGTTGGGTAACGGTCTCGGCTATGAGTATTTGCGTGGTTTAGTATTAAACTTTGCAAGTACGCACCAAACTGAAAATCTGCGAGGATTTTCAGAAGTAGGCGAGAACAAGCAATTACTTATAGCCAATGTTGTAGGTAGTTATTTTTAGTTCCAATTTAATACATCTCTTATTTCGTCACGAATTACAGATTTAGTTGTTCCATCAGAAGTCATATATGGACTCTCTCCCGAACCCATTCCAAATCCAAAACCACCAATCATATAAACTAAAATATCTCTATTGTACGGTTCATTTATTTTTCTCAAAATTGTTTTTATTTCACTATCGTTTGTTGAAATACCAAAATTTGTTTGAATAAAGTTTATTAAACGAGAAGGTCCAACTGCTCCGCCATCAGAGTCAAAGTCTTCAAGTAAGTGCATTAGCAAACTATAAGCTATAATTTTACTTTTCGTGTTTGGATTGAGTTTATACAGCTTGTTTAGAGGTTCAATACTTTTTTCGTATTCTCCCATTTTTGTATAACATCTTGTAACGTTGATTAAAGCATCATCATTAATAGGCATTATTTTTAAAGCCTGTTCAAAATATTGTGTTGCACTTCCAATATCTCCACTTCTATATGCTTCAGCACCTTTATTATTCATTGTGTCAGTTTGCATTGCAATTTGCATTTTGTCAGTCATTGACATAGAATTAAATTTTCTTGCAAAATTTTCAAAACTATCTGTTTCTATAACATTGTCTAATTTGTTTGATTGTACATTATTATTAGACTTTTCGTAAACTATAACTACATTTCTGTCGTGCATATGTAAAGATATTTTGGCTATATCTCCATCTTTTTTATGTAAAGTTAATCCATAGTCAGCAAATGAAGAACCCATTCTGTCAGTTCCAAAACCTCTCAAAACAATATCAGAATCGGTTTCTTGTAACATTTTCATTTGTTTTTCAGCCATTTGAATATTGTCTCCCCATACTGGATGATTACCATTCATATTGTACATAGTCACATAGAAAGTTTCATTGTCAGAAGTTTTTATTCTAATTCCTCTCCAAGCTCCTTTATTATTCGCATTAGTAGCTTGTCCATTTTGGATTCGAGTGTGGTCGTCTGATAAGAATTTGTAATCAGTTAAATCTATTGATGGATGTTCTCCGTTAGAATTCGATTTAAAAATATCAAATATTCCCATTTCTTTTGTTGGTTTTTTTGTTCAGAAGTTGATTTGTGTCTAATTACCTACAACGGTTTCGTATAAGAATAGTTGCGGTTTTGTGTGCGAGGATTTTCCGAAGGAAAATCAGAAGCTAGCAAACAAGCAACTAACTTTGGTTTAGCTAAAACTAGCAATTTTTTTTATGCGGTGTTGCCATTTCGTTGTTTTTTCAATTTGTTATTATTCCGCTAAATTTCATTTTCCGATTTTCAGCGTTTGAGTGTATTCAGTCAGCGTTTTATTCCGTAATATTATTCAATTCCATTTGACTGAGTAACTCAATCAGATTGTCAAATTCTATATTCAGTCTTTTAAATATCTTTTTTGGTTTTCTCCAGTTTTAATTTCAGTTCCTGAATTTCGGCATTTTTATCTTTAACCTCCATTTGAAAATATTTTAAACTCGTAAACAAATATATTAGTACAAGAATATTTCTAAAATCTATAGAGTTGTATTCAGTTAAGAAATCAAATTTGCTCGAAATCCATAAAATTCCAAATAATACAATTGATACTGTAGAAATTATTTTTAATGTTTTTTTCATTTCTTTTATTTTCAGTTTGAGTGCGTTCCGACAATGAATGGCAACGGCTTCGGCTATGATTAGTGCGGGAATGGGGAAGCGGAGGCTTTCCGATTTAGCACTAAGGCGAAGCATTTTGTTTGCTTTTATTTTTTTCTTTTCAAAAGTCAAATCAAAATGATTTGACGACATTATAAAAATACACTAAACTTTGGATTAAGTACCAAAACCCGTATTAATTATAGCCATTGTTAGCAAAAGTATTTATTGCTCAATAATCAATTTATTGTTGTTGTTATCAATTTTCAAAACTTTAAATTTCTTCTGAAATGATTGTCCTAATAACAAATCACTATTTAGTTCTCCAACGGATGCTTCAACGTTGTTGACTTCGATATTCCCAATTTTTAAGCTTTCAAGCATAAAGACAGGTTTTTCCATTATACTTCCATCAGCGATAGAAAATTTCTTAGTGCCTAACATATGTTTCTTTTCGATTGTTTTCATTCTTAATAAAACTCTAAAAACATCTTCTGGAATCAATACAATTGATGCACCACTGTCAAAAATGAAATCAAGTTTTATAGAATTATTAATTTCTAAATTTATTGAATAGACTCCATTTTCATAGTTTAAATCGAAAGTATTATTAGTTATTTTTTGTCGGATAAAATGTCTATTTGTTTTGGTAACAGTTAACTTTTCTTTAGAGCAAAAATCTTTGAGTAAGTCAACTTTTTTGGCTATTAGGTACATTGCTTTTTTACTAAAATCATTGATTTTAAATGTTGTATTATCCAATTTTTGAAAATCAGACCAAATTTCACATTTATCTGTTTCAATATTTTCCATCGAGTTTATAAAGAATTTTAAAACATTAAAACTTAATCTGTCTGAATAAATGTTGTCAATTTTCTCTATTAAAGATTTTGATATTTCTAAGTTAGAAGTCATTAATAAATAAGCGAGTACTAGTTTATCTTCATTACTCTTAATTTCAGATATATTCAAAAAATTATATTTTGATTTTAAAAACTCTAAAAAAAACTTTCCTGCATCCATTTCTGATTCAGTATTAAAAGCATCAATGACTGCCATTTTATTTTCAATGCTTACATCACTTATCAAGTAATTACAAATTCTAGAGTCTAAATCATAAGCATCTTTAGAATAACTTATAATTTCAGACTCAGGATAAGCCTCATAAAAATCAGAATTGGTCATAGGGTTTTGACCAAAAATTATGTTAATCAAGAAGATAAAGCTTAATGTTATATTTCTTCTTTTCATATTTTCATCTTTCTTATATTTTTGCTAACGGTTTGGCTATGGTGCGTGTCCCGCAGGGCATGCACTATAGCCGTTGTTGTAGCCCGTTTTTTATTTTTTCTTTCAGTTCATTTATATCCTTGAAAATCAATCGTCCACTTTCAAGTCCAAATTGACCAAGCTTTAATTCTTTAGCCCTTTCCAAACTGTCAATTACTAATAGTTCGTCAGTAAATTCAGTGCTCACTATTCCATTCGTTACTTCAATTGAAGAAAGCAGGAAATAACCGTTTTCCGTCAATATTTCGATTTCTTGCGGATAAAGTCCTGTTTCATTTTCGAATGAAATTTCCATCCAATAAATTTTCAGTTCCTTAACTTCTTCATTGAGAAGATTGGTCTTGAAAGGTACGGGTCGCTTTGGATCTTGAAAATATTCAAGTTCAGTAGATTTTCCAATGTCAAGCCGCAATCCATATCCAAGATTTGTAAATCTATTACCTATTGAAAAAGTCAAATCGGAGGTTATCAAGTCGATTCCGTTTAAGAGACTTTTCCCATAATCATTGGGTTGTTCTGTAAAGTCTTCGTCTGTCGCTTCAAGATAGAAATGGACTTCTTCAATCGACCGTCCTATAAGTTGCTTGGACAATTCAAATTGTCGACTGTAAAGTTCAATATCGTTTACTATCACTTGCTTCATTTCAAATGGGCTACAACTAGTTTATATACGTATATTTTTGCTTTATAGCTTCCTTTTTTGGAAGGATATGCGGAATAATAATTGTTTTTTATATGACTATGATTCAGCAATTTTTAAAAGCAATTTTTTCATTTAAAC
>JAUIJA010000002.1 GCA_030431055.1 Bacteroidia bacterium
TCTCAAGCTGTACTAAACTTTAATAATTCTGGATTATCAATCTTAGAAATTTCACACCGAAGTAAAGATTTTCTAGCCGTAATGGACGAAGCTCGAAAACTTGCTTTAGAGCTTTTAGGCTTAGAAGGAAAAGGTTATCAAGCACTTTTTTTACAAGGTGGTGCAAGTATGGAATTTTTAAGAGTTCCTTATAATTTGATGAACGAAAATGGTAAAGCCGTTTATTTGGAAACTGGAACTTGGGCAAATAAAGCAATAAAAGAAGCTAAAAATTTTGGTGAAACTAAAATTGTAGCATCTTCTAAAGAAAAAAATTTCAATTTTATTCCGAAAAACTATGAAATACCAGCATATGCTGATTATTTTCACTGTACTTCAAACAATACTATTTTTGGAACGCAAATGAAAGACTTCCCTAATACGGAAGTTCCTATTGTTTGTGATATGAGTTCTGATATTTTTTCAAGAGACATTGATTTTTCTCAATTTTCAGTTATTTACGCTGGAGCTCAAAAAAATATGGGACCAGCAGGAACAACTTTGGTTGTTATCAAAGAAGATATTTTAGGAAAAACAAACCGAAATATCCCAACATTACTTGATTACCAACAGCACATTTCAAAAGACAGTATGTTGAATACACCACCTGTTTTTGCAGTTTATACTTCGTTACTTACATTACATTGGTTAAAAAGTAAAGGTGGAGTTTCGGGAATTGAAAAATTAAATCAAACCAAAGCAAATTTACTCTACACTGAAATTGATAGAAACCCTCTATTTAAAGGTGTAGCAGCAAAAGAAGATCGTTCTTTAATGAATGTAACTTTCGTTTTAAACAATGAAGAACACAAAGCTACTTTTGATAATCTTTGTTTAGAAGCAAATATTTCAGGAATTAACGGACATCGATCTGTTGGCGGATATCGTGCTTCTATTTATAACGCAATGCCTATTGAAAGTGTTCAAGTTTTAGTAGATGTAATGAAAGAATTAGAAAACAAAATATAGTCATTCATTCATAATGACATTTAAAATAAGCTTAAAGCTAAACAAATAGAAATGAAAATATTAGCAAACGACGGAATTGCGTCTAATGCAATCGAAGTTTTAGAAAAAAATGGTTTTGAAGTAATCACAACCAAAGTAGCGCAAGAACAAATTGCGAGTTACATTAACAAAAATGATATTAAAGTACTTTTAGTTAGAAGTGCTACAAAAGTTAAAGAAGACGTTATCGACGCTTGTCCAGGTTTAAAGATTATTGGCCGTGGCGGTGTAGGAATGGATAATATTGCTGTTGATTATGCGCGTAAACAAGGAATGCATGTTATTAATACGCCTGCAGCATCTTCTGAAAGTGTTGCCGAATTAGTTTTTGCGCATTTATTTTCTGGTGTTCGTTTTTTACACGATTCAAACAGAAACATGCCACTTGAAGGCGATACGCGATTTAAAGAGCTTAAAAAAGCTTATGCAAACGGAATCGAATTGCGTGGTAAAACTTTAGGAATTGTAGGTTTTGGAAGAATTGGTCAAGCAGTTGCAAAAATGGCGCTTGGTTTAGGTATGAAAGTTATTGCTTCTGATAAGTATGTTGGCGAAGCAGTAATTAAAGTTGATTTCTATAACGGCCAGTTTATCAATGTAGACATTAAAACTGAACCTATTGAAGATTTATTAAAACATTCTGACTTTGTTACGCTACACGTACCTTCACAAAATGGTTATATCATTGGTCGTGATGAATTAAAAATGATGAAAGACGAAGCTGGAATTATCAATGCAGCTCGTGGTGGTGTAATTGATGAAGTTGCACTTTGTGAAGCTTTAGACGAAGGTAAACTCCTTTTTGCTGGTTTAGATGTTTTTGAAAAAGAACCAAATCCAGAAATGCATTTATTGATGAACCCTAAAATTTCATTAACTCCACATATTGGCGCGGCAACAGTTGAAGCTCAAGATAGAATTGGCTTAGAATTAGCCGACCAAATTATCAGTTTATTAAAAAACAATTGATTTTTTTCGTAAATTTAGATTCTAATTAATAAAACAAGAAAAATGTCTGGAATTTTAGATTTAATCAATAGCGATTTAGGAAAGCAAATTATCGGAAATATTTCGCAACAAACAGGTATTAACGAAAATCAAGCAGCAGATGTTGTTTCTTCAAGTGTACCAGAATTATTAGGTGCGATGCAAGGAAATATGCTTTCAGGTGATGGAGCTGAAGGTTTATTAGGTGCTTTAACTGGCGGAAAACACGACGGTAGCATTTTAGATAACCTTGGTGGATTTTTAGGCGGAGGAGATTTTTCTGATGGTGGAAAAATTTTAGGTCACGTTTTAGGTGGAAATTTAGGCGCTGTAGAAACAGGAATTAGTAAAAAAACTGGTGTAGATAGTAGTATTATTTCTAAAATATTACCTATGCTTGCTCCTATTATCATGGGATATTTAGGAAAACAAGCTAAAAGCAATAACGTTTCTAACTCATCTGATTTAGGTGGATTATTAGGTAGTTTACTAACAGGAGCTACTAGCGGAAATAGTGGCGGATTAGGAAGTTCAATTTTAACTGGAGCTTTAGATCAAAATGGAGATGGAAAATTAGATGCGAGCGATGCTATTGCTGCTGTAACTAAGAAAAAAGGCGGACTTGGCGGTTTACTTGGTGGATTATTCGGAAAGAAATAATTTCAACTGATATAAATGTTAAAAGCATCGGAAATTCCGATGCTTTTTTTTATCTTTAAACATTCTAAATAATTTGTATTGAAACAGTATATTTTCATAATAATCGCTTTTTTTGGATTACTATTTTCATGTAAATCAAACAAAGTTATTGCTGAAAATGAACGACCAAAACTTAAAAGCGATACGGTTAGAATTGCTAATGACGAAATTGAATATGAAGTAACCATTATCGACCCAGGTTTTACGAGTTGGTTTAACTCAAATGCGCGACCACGAAGTTTTTACTCACAAAGTTATTTAGAAGCACGTAATCGAGTTTGGGTAACCGAATGGAATCGCAGAGTTTTATTGCCACAACAATACAATCCTAACTGGTATGAAATGCAAATAAACTATAACTTAGGAACCAATTATGGTTTTGAAGTAAACTATATGATTTACAATTACCTTGTCTATTTTCAATTAACAAATAACCAACGTTTAGGTGGCTTTACCCCAAGAAGATAAATGAAGAAATTAAAACAACGCTGGAATGTAAAAAGTAACTTCCAACTTATCCTTATTCTCATTGTTTTTGCCATTACAGGCTACAGTTCGTTACTACTGGCAAAACCATTTTTAACTTTTATAGGAATTCCCGAAACTTTTGAACCACACTGGTTGTATCGCGTTTTACGAATTGTATTAATTTTTCCTATCTATCAAGTTCTTTTAGTAACAATTGGGTTTCTATTTGGGCAATTTGAATTCTTTTGGGCGTTTGAAAAAAAGATGTTGAAAAGAATGAAACTAGGCTTTATTGCTGATTTTTTTGACAAGAAGTTTGATAAGAAATAAATTTGTTTTTTATACCAAGAATTGGTATTTTTGGTAAAACATTTAACTCAAAATGGCAAAAAACACTTCTATATTATTAGGCGATTATTTTGATGGCTTTATAAACGAACAAGTAAATTCTGGGCGTTTTTCATCTGCGAGTGAAGTGGTTCGCGCTGCTTTACGTTTATTTGAAAAAGAAGAAAACAAAAAAGCAGAGTTAATCGCAGAATTAAAAAAAGGTGAAAAATCTGGGTTTGTGGAAGATTTTAATAAAGATACTTTTATAAAAAATCTACATAAAAAATATTCTAAATAAATGACTATTAAAATTTCCAATGAAGCAACAGCAGATTTAGAAAAAATTTGGTTGTACACATTTGAAAATTGGTCTTTAGAACAAGCCGATAGATATTTGAATCTTATTTTTGAAGAAATTGAATATTTAGCTATAAAACCAAACACTGCAACAGATTATAGTAATATTAGAAAAAACTATTGGCGCTCAAAAGTAAAATCACATTTCATCTTTTTTAAACTTAACAAGAAAAAGAATGAAATTGAAATCATTAGAATTTTACATGAAATGATGGATATTGATTTTCATCTCTTGAAATAATATTTAGATAATGTAAAACAAAAAACTAATATATTTTTCATTCATTTTATTTTCCATACTTGGAATATTTTTGATAACAGGCTCAAAAAATCAAAGAACAACTACGTTAGGTATAATTAATCTGTTATTTTTTGGTGGCGGTGGAATTGTATATTTCATATTAAATAAAAAATCAATTAGTAATCGATTAAGAAATATTACTTTACTTATTGGTTGTCTAATATTTATTATTTCATCTTATTATTTATTACCATTTCACCATCTTTTTGACAATAATAGAAAATACCATCCAACAATAGGCTGGATAATAGGAATTATTGGAATGCTTTTTTTTGGGTATGGATTTATTATTTCGATAATAAAACTTGTAAAAGATGATAAAACCTAAAAAAAGCGACTCAATCGAGTCGCTTTTTTTTATTTCTCTTTCTTAATTACGTAAGTATATAACCATGTAAGCGTAAATGTAGGAATAAAATCGAGACCAGGAATGACTTCTTCAATAAATCCAACAATACCAGCAACTTTACCTGTTGCACCTTTATACATTGCAGTTAATAATAAACCAGAAACGGGCGCCCAAATTACATCGGTAGCTTCTGCTAAAACTGGCACTACATACGATAACATTCCTATCACATCAAAAATAATACTTAATATTAGCTTTGCGCTTTTATTCGTTGCTTTTGTAGCAGTTTCAATTTGTACTTCTTGTGTCATTTAAATAATTTTATAGTTAATCACTTAAAATATAACAAATCTAGTGCCAAAGTTATTTCAACTTCGATTTGTAGTATTTGCGTAGCTTTTCCAGTTTAGGCGCAATTACCATTTGGCAATAACCTTGCTCCGAGTTTTGACTGTAATAATCTTGGTGATAATCTTCGGCGTGGTAAAATTCTTTAGCTGGCGAAACTTTTGTCACGATAGGATTTTTATACAATTGCTCTTTTTCAATCCATTGAATGTATTGTTCGGCTTTTTCTTTTTGCGCTTCACTATGATAAAAAACTTCACTACGATATTGCGTTCCTACATCTGCTCCTTGTCGGTTTAAAGTAGTTGGATCATGTGTACCAAAGAAAATTTCAAGTAAATCTTCATACGAAACTAATGCTGGATTAAACGTAATTTGAATAGCTTCGGCATGACCAGTAGTACCATTACAAACTTCACGATAAGCTGGATTTTTAATAAATCCTCCAGTATAACCCGAAACTACCTTTTCAACACCTTTTACCTCTTGAAAAATGGCTTCGGTACACCAGAAACATCCACCTGCAAAAGTGGCAACTTCTTTTCCTTCTTGTATATTCATTTTAATGGGTTCTTTAAATTCTTGAACGGTATATTTTTTCTCTTTAGCTTGACAGCTTACTAGCAAAATTAAAGATAAAACTAATTTTTCCATGACGACAACTTTTACTCAAATTTACGTTTTAAAAGGCTTTTTGGATGTTATTTACCTAACATTTAGCATAAATATAACAAAAATCTTTGTTTCTTTGTAAGCATGATAAAAGCGTATAACATTCATAAATATTACGACGATTTACATGTTTTAAAAGGTGTGAATCTTCATATTAAAAAAGGAGAAATTGTTTCTATTGTTGGTGCTTCTGGTGCTGGAAAAACAACTTTACTTCAAATTTTAGGAACGCTCGATAAAATTTCAAAAAACACCGATTCGCAATTAGAAATTAATGGTGAAAACATTTTGTCTTTATCAGATAAAAATTTGTCGAAATTTAGAAATCAGCATTTGGGTTTTATTTTTCAGTTTCATCAACTATTACCAGAATTTTCGGCCTTAGAGAATGTTTGCATTCCTGCTTTTATTGCCAATCGCGATAAAAAAGAAGTGGAAGAAGAAGCGAAAAAGCTTTTGGATTATTTAGGTTTATCGCACAGAATGAATCACAAACCCAACGAACTCTCAGGTGGTGAACAACAACGTGTTGCGGTTGCTCGTGCTTTAATAAATAAGCCAGCTGTTATTTTTGCCGATGAACCTTCGGGGAATTTAGACACGCATACAGCTGAAAATTTACACCAATTGTTTTTTAAACTTCGTGACGAATTCGGACAAACATTTGTAATTGTTACGCACAACGAAGAATTAGCCGAAATGGCGGATAGAAAACTAACTATGGTTGATGGAAATATTGTGTAAATGAAGTTTAATGAACTCAAAGAATTTTTAGACGAAAAAGTCGAATTGTACAATCGTCCCGATTTTATAGAAACCGATCCTATTCAAATTCCGCATTCGTTTTCCATTAAAGAAGATATTGAAATTTCTGCTTTTTTAGCAGCGACTATAGCTTGGGGAAATCGCAAAATGATTATCAACAATGCTAAAAAGTTGATGAACATTTTAGGAAATTCACCGTATGACTTCATCATAAATCATTCGGAAGAAAATCTTGAAAATTTAGATTCATTTGTCCATAGAACTTTTAACGGACAAGATGCTGTTACTTTTATAAAAGCATTACAAAACATTTACAAAAACCATAATGGCTTAGAAAGTGTTTTTAACCAATATCAAAATCAAAAAGACCAAACTGAAAGTATTTCTAACTTTAAAAAGGTTTTTTTTGAAATCCCACATCAACAAAGAACTACCAAACATATTTCCGATCCTTTAAATAATTCTGCGGCGAAAAGATTAAATATGATGTTGCGCTGGCTTTGCCGTCAAGACAATAACGGTGTCGATTTAGGCATTTGGAAAACTATAAACCCAGCCTATTTATCGTGTCCGCTTGATGTTCACTCTGGAAATGTAGCACGAAAATTAGGATTGTTGACTCGCAAACAAAACGATGCAAAAGCTTTAACAGAGCTAGACACTAAATTGAGACAGCTTGATGTTATTGATCCTGTAAAATATGATTTTGCTTTATTTGGATTAGGTGTTTTTGAAGGCTTTTAATTCCTAAACCTTAATATTTTATAACAAACTTTTGTAATCCTATAACAAGTAGCGATGTCTCATAGCATAACTTTGTAATATCAAAATAGAAAAACAAAGTATTAACTATAAAAACAAATTGCTATGTTACGTTGGACAGTCATATTTATTATCCTTGCATTAGTTGCAGGAGTTTTAGGTTTCGGTGGAATTGCTGCTGGAGCCGCAGGAATTGCAAAAGTTTTATTCTTCATTTTTATAGTATTATTTATACTATCATTAATTAGAGGAAAAAAAGTTTAAAATCATGTTAGTTTAGTTTTGGTTGGTTAGAGAAAACACAAGTCAAAAGGCTTGTGTTTTTTTTATGTAACAATTTATGTTGTCTATCGTCTTATTTTAAAACTATTATTTTGGAAACTATACTAACCATTGAAAATCTCAATAAAATTTACGGAAGAAAAGTTCATGCCGTTAATAACCTTTCTTTTGAAATTCAAAAAGGTAACGTGTATGGAATTCTAGGACCAAATGGGTCGGGAAAATCAACCACTTTAGGTATTGTTCTTAATGTTGTAAACAAAACTTCGGGAGATTTTAAATGGTTTGGAGGCCAAATTGAAACTCATGATGCTTTAAAGAAAGTTGGTGCTATTATTGAGCGTCCAAATTTTTATCCTTACATGACTGCGGAAGAAAATTTGCAATTGGTCTGCAAAATTAAAGGGATTCCCTATGGAAAAGTAGATGAAAAGTTAGAGCTTGTTGGACTTATCGAACGTAAGGATAGTAAATTTAGAACTTTTTCTCTAGGAATGAAACAGCGTTTAGCTATCGCCTCTGCTCTACTTAATGATCCTGAAATTTTAATTTTAGACGAACCTACCAATGGTTTAGATCCACAAGGAATTAGACAAATTAGAGATTTAATAAAATTAATTGCATCCCAAGGAACTACGATATTATTAGCCTCTCACCTTTTAGACGAAGTTGAAAAAGTGTGTAGCCATGTAGTGGTTTTACAAAAAGGTGTAATGTTGTATCAAGGAAGTGTTCACGGAATGGTTGCGAATGAAGGTTTCTTCGAACTAGAAGCGAATGATATGAATGCACTTGAAAATGAAATAAAACAACATAAAGCTGTGGAAAGAACTTCTGTTGAAGACGGAAAACTTTATGTTTATCTTAAAGAAAATTTAGAAGCTGCTGAATTAAATGAATACTTACATCAAAAAGGAATTAGTTTAAGTCATTTGGTAAAAAGAAAACACAGTTTAGAAGAGCAATTCCTACAATTAACTAATCATCAATCGTAAAAGTTATGTTTCGTTTATTATCTATAGAATTTCAAAAAATATTAAAAAACAGAGCAAGTAAATTTTTAGTTTTAGCCTATTTTGTTCTACTCTCATTTATTGCATTTATAGTTTCCATCGAATTCGAATTGGGTGATTTTAAATTACGCGTTGCTGATCAAGGAATATTTAATTTTCCTTATATTTGGCATTTTAACACATATATTGCGGCTTGGTTTAAATTATTCTTGGCAATCGTTGTCGTTTCTATGATGGCAAATGAATATAGCTACGGAACATTAAAACAAAACCTAATCGACGGATTAAGTAAAAAAGAATTTATTCTTTCTAAGTTTTATACGATTGTTGTATTTGCTTTATTTTCAACAGTTTTTGTGTTTGTTTTATCGTTGATTTTAGGCTATTCATTTTCATCTTATAATGAAGCGTCAATAGTTTTTTCAGATTTAGATTATTTATTTGCTTTTTTTATTAAGCTGGTTGCCTTTTTCTCTTTCTGTTTATTTCTAGGTATTTTAGTAAAAAGAAGCGCTTTTGCTTTGGGTTTTTTATTTATACTTTTTGTGGGAGAATTCATTATTTACAACCTTTTACGATGGGATTTTTATCCAAAAACCGATGTTTATAAACACGTAACGCAATTTTTCCCTTTAATGTCGATGAGTAATCTTATTAATGAACCTTTTTCTCGACTTTCTGCCATAAAAAATATTGAAGCTACAATTACTGGCGAGAGTGTTGAGAGATTGTATGATGTTCAGTTTACAGAAATTGCCATTGTTCTTGCTTGGACTTTAACATTTATTTGGCTATCCTATAAATTGTTACAAAAGCGAGATTTATAGTATCTTTGCAGATGCTATGACGAAAAAGAAATTTCACATTTTTCTTATTTTATTATCTTTTCAGTATGGGTTTGCTCAATATATTTCAGTTGACGAATCTTATACTGCCGAAGAATTAGTTGAAGATGTTTTATTTTCCAACTCGTGTGCTTCTGTTTCAAATGTTTCTGTTTCTGGCGGAAATTTTGGAACAGGAGAAATGAGTTGGGGTTATTTTAATGCCAACGGTTCATCTTTTCCATTTCAAGATGGCATAATTTTAAGTACGGGAAAAATAAATAACGCTATTGGTCCAAATGATTCACTACTAGATGATGGTGGAAATATGAATTGGAATGGTGATAGCGATTTAAATCAAGCTCTTGGCTTGTCGAATACATTTAACGCGTCCGTTTTAGAATTTGATTTTGTTCCAATATCCAATAAAATTAGTTTTGATTTTATTTTGTCTTCCGAGCAATATTTGACCAATCCATCTCCTAATCAATGTAATTATACTGATGGTTTTGCTTTTTTAATCAAAGATGTAAATGATTCAAGCTATCAAAATATAGCCTTAGTACCAAACACTAATATTCCTATAAAAATAAATACCGTAAGAGGACAAGGCACAATTTGTCCACCAGCGAACGAACAATATTTTGATGCTTTCAATGGTGTTAATCATCCAACAAATTTTAACGGACAAACAAAATCAATTACAGCAGAAGCAAACGTAATTGCTGGAAATACCTATCACATAAAATTAGTAATTGCCGATGAAGGAAATTACCGCTACGATTCGGCTATTTTCTTAAAAGGCGGAAGTTTTACTTATGATGTAGACCTAGGAATTGACAGAACTATTGCTAATGGAAATCCTATTTGTCATGATGAAAGTTTTTCGCTAGATGCAACAAGTTTTAATGCCACAACTTATGAATGGTATTTCAACAACAATTTAATTCCAGGTGAAACCAATAGTACTCTTAACTTAAATCCACCTTATAATAATTCAGCAAACGGATTGTATTCGGTTATTGTAGATGCTGGAAATCCTTGTGAAAGAAAAGGAGAAATAAATTTAGATTTTGTTACCAACTTATCAATAGATGATAATACTTTTGGAATTTGTGATAGCGATTCGGTTCAAGATGGAAAAACAGCATTTTCTTCAACAAATTTTAATGATATACTTGCAACATTATTCACGAATTTACCTCCAAATTATACTGTAGCATTTTTTGAAAATCCGAGCGATACTAACCCAATTTCATTTCCTTTCACCAATTCTTCAGCATTTTCACAAACTGTATATGCAAAAATTACAAACTTCAATTGTTTTGCAAATGACGCATTTCCAGTTTATTTAAGTGTAACTCCTTTTGATGAAGGTATTCAAGATGAAACTATAGGTTTATGCGATGGTAGTGAAGTAATTCTTCAAGCCGAACAAGGTTATAATTATGTATGGAATTCTGGCGAAACATCTTCATCAATATTGGTAAATTCTCCAGGAAATTATAGTGTCGAAATCACAAATTCAAATTCATGTTCGGTTACTAAAACTTTTACAGTAATTGGTTCCGAAATAGCTACGATTTCTAATGTAATAATCAACGACTTTTCAATCCATAATTCTGCTCAAATAGTTGTAGAAGGAACTGGTGATTACGAATTTTCTATTGATGGAATTAATTACCAAGAAAATTCAACTTTTTACAATTTAGAAGAAGGAGAATATACTGTTTTCGTGAATGATAAAAATGGTTGTGGTGTAATTTCTACTACATTTTACATACTCGATTACCCGAAGTTTTTCACTCCAAATGGTGATGGCTACAACGACACTTGGAATATTAAAAATCTAGAAAAAAGAGGGTTGCAAGCGAGCAAAATTTATATCTTTGACAGACTTGGAAAACTACTCAAACAAGTTAATCCTGAAAGTCAAGGTTGGAACGGAACATTCAACGGGAACATGCTTCCTTCTGAAGATTATTGGTTTGTTTTAGAACTAACAAACGGTAAAACGATAAAAGGTCATTTTGCTTTAAAACGATAAATAAATTATGTCTAAAAAGGTTTTTTTCATCTTTTCTTTTGTAATAACTCTATTACCTATAAGTGAACTTTATTCGCAAAATAGAGAACTAAAAGCCAATAAAATAAAAGCCAATAAAATAAAAAGGAGTCAAACTTTTAAACAAGCAGCTCCTAATGCTTCTATTACTATTGATGAAACTTTAACCGCTGAAGAATTAGTAAGAGATGTGCTCATAAATAGTAGTTGTGCTAATGTTTCAAATTTTTCAGTTTCAGGAGGTAATTTTGGAAATGGTGAAAAATCTTTTGGTGCTTTTAATGCAAACGGAACTGTTTTCCCTTTTCAAGAAGGCATTATTTTAACAAATGGAAAAGTAGGTAGTGCTTCAAACCCTAGAACCAACCTAGCTTCAGATGGCGATAATAATTGGGCTGGAGATTATGATTTAGATCTAATTTTAAATATTTCCTCTAATAATGCAACTGTTTTAGAATTTGATTTTGTTCCTTTAGGAAATAAAATTAGTTTTGATTACATTTTTGCTTCTGAAGAATATGAGCAAAACTCAACCTATCCTTGTACTTATTCTGACGGTTTCGCTTTTTTATTAAAAGAAGTAGGAACTCCTAATTATCAGAACTTAGCACTAATTCCAAACACAAATATTCCTGTAAAAGTAACTACAGTTCATCCTAATATTCCAGGCGCTGGTGGCTGTGGAGCTCAAAATCAACAATATTTTGGTGGATTTAACAATGCGACATATCCTTCGGTTTATGATGGACAAACTGTTATTTTGAGAGCTGAAGCTAATGTTACGCCAAATACAACATATCATATAAAACTAGTTATTGGAGACGAAAATGATAACAGTTATGATTCGGCTATTTTCTTAGCTGGAGGAAGTTTTAACCTAGGAAAAGATCTTGGAGAAGATAGAAGTGTCGTAAATGGAAAACCTATTTGCACCAATGATTATATTGATGCTACAACTGAAAATGCAACTGCATACCAGTGGTTTTTTAATGGAAACCCTATTAATGGAGAAACATCTTCTAAATTACATTTCTCACCTCCTTTTGACAATGCTACACAATCTGGAAATTATTCTGTTGAAATTAGTTTTGGTGGAACTTGTAACTCTATGTCAAATAATATTTTTGTTGAATTTGCCGAAGAACTTATCGTTAATGAAAATAGCTATTCTAAATGTGACCAAGATAGTTTACAAGATGGAAATACCGAATTTACAATAACAGATTTTAATACAATTAGAAGTCAATTATTTACTAACATCCCTAATAATTATATCGTTAGTTTTTACGAAGATATAGATGCAACCACTCCTATTTCTACACCTTTTGTAAACAGTACAGCAAACCAGCAAATTGTCTATGCTAAAATTTCAAATTTGCAAAACAATTGTTATCCAATTTATCCAATTGAATTAAACATAAACACATTTGACGAACCTTCAGAAACGTTACCGTATTTAATTTGTGGAGATTCTGAAACAGTAACTTTAATTGCAGATAGTGGCTACCTGAACTATAGTTGGAATACAACTCCTACTCAAGACACGCCTTCAATTACAGTTTCAGACAGTGGAACATATGTGGTTACACTTGAAAATAATTCAAACTGTTTTGGAACTCAAACTTTTACAGTAAAAAAGTCTGGTTTAGCTACTATTACAAATATTGAAACAGTTGATTTTTCCGATAATAATTCAGTTGAAATTTTCGCTGAAGGAATTGGTGATTACGAATATTCTATTGATGGAATTCACTTTCAAGATAGTGCTATTTTTAATTCTTTAGAAGCTGGAGAGTTTGTTGCTTTTGTAAGAGATAAAAATGGTTGCGGAATGGTTTCTCAAGTATTTTTCATTTTAGACTCTCCAAAATTTTTCACACCAAATGGAGATGGCTACAATGACACTTGGAATGTTAAAAACCTAGCAAAAAGAGGTCTACAAACTAGTAAAATTTATATTTTTGATAGATTTGGAAAATTATTAAAACAAATTAGTCCAGAAAGTCAAGGATGGAACGGAACTTTTAACGGAACCCCACTTCCTGCCGAAGACTATTGGTTTGTTTTAGAATTAACAAATGGCAAAACGATAAAAGGTCATTTTGCTTTAAAACGATAATATGATAAAAGGTGTTTTTTTAGTGGCAATTGGCGGTGGTCTAGGTAGTATTCTTAGGTATATTGCTAATGTTGCAATTGCTAAAAACTTACCTAACAAGCTTTATTTTTCTACTTTTCTAGTCAATATTTTTGGTTGTTTGTTAATTGGCCTTTTAGTTGGTTTTCTTACCAAACAAAGTCAAAATGAAAATTTAAAACTTTTACTTATAACCGGATTTTGTGGAGGTTTTACAACATTTTCAGCTTTTGGATTAGAAAATTTTTCTTTTTTAGAATCTGGTAATTACTTAACTGCCCTACTTTATACTGCATTAAGTATTGTAATTGGAATACTTTTTGTAGGTTTAGGAATTTACATAGCAAAATAATTTATGTTTCAAAAAACAGATTTACAAGAATTAAAAAACATACTTTCTACTCCAAAACGAATCTCAATCGTTTCACATCGCAACCCAGATGGTGATGCAATGGGTTCTTCGTTAGGGTTATTACACACTTTAAAGCAATTAAATCACGAAGTTACTTTTGTTTCGCCAAATGAATTTCCAGAGTTTTTAGGTTGGTTACCAAAAGCTAACGAAGTAATTACTTTTGAACGTGACACTGAAATAGCTAAAAAAGCGCTTACGGAAGCTGAATTAATTTTCACACTCGATTTTAATGCTTTTCATCGAACAGGAGAAAAAATGGGTGCTTTCCTAGCTACTTTA
Organism: Bacteroidia bacterium; assembly: GCA_030431055.1. GTDB lineage: Bacteria > Bacteroidota > Bacteroidia > Flavobacteriales > Flavobacteriaceae > Flavobacterium. The sequence goes on from JAUIJA010000002.1 coordinate 14,101, forward strand.
GACATTCCTATAGCTTTAATCGATCATCATGAATTACCAGATGATTATGCAAAATATCAATTTTCAGATACAAGTTACGGCTCAACTTGCCAAATGATTTATGACTTCATCAATGCATTAGGTTATAATTCATTAATAAATAAAGATGTAGCTACTTGTATTTACACAGGAATTTTAACCGATTCTGGCGGATTTCGTTTTCCAAAAACAACACCAGAAACGCACAAATGTGTGGCCGAGTTAATTGAAAGAGGTGTTAATAATAGCGAAGTTTACAATCTTTTATACGATAATTCAACTTACAATCGTTTACAGTTATTAGGTAGAGCTTTACAAAATTTGAAAATTGTACCTGAGCATAATGCTTCTTACATCACGTTAACACAAGCCGAATTAGATGAATTTAACTTTCAAAAAGGCGATACTGAAGGAATTGTAAATTATGGTTTAACAATTAAAGATGTTTTTGTTACTGCAATTTTTATAGAAAATAAAGAAGAAGGAATTGTAAAAATTTCGTTCCGTTCGCAAGGAAATTATGATGTAAATAAATTTGCACGTAAATATTTTAATGGCGGCGGACATATAAATGCTGCTGGCGGAAAATCTTTTTCATCTCTTGAAGAAACTGTAAACCAATTTATTGCTAACTTAGCAAACCTAAATCAACTGTAATGAAATATTCAATATACATACTATCACTTTTCTTTATGTTAGTAAGTTGCTCGCAACAAAAGGCAAGAAAACCTATTTCAAACACCGAAAACAGTTTTATTAACGAATCTATAGAGCGTAATAAAAAACTTATCGCTGAAGAAGAAAAGTTAATTCAAGAAACAATTAAAAAAGATACGCTAAAAGAATACATTGCTTCTTCTAAAGGATATTGGTACAAATATGACACTAAAGTTGATGCAGTAAATCCTACACCAAAAAGAGGTGATATCGCTTATTTTGATTATGAAATTAAAGATTTGGTTAACCAAATCATTTATTCTAAACAAGAATTGAAACCTCAAGAATATTACGTTGACAAAGAAAATATCTTAATGGGATTACGAGATGGAATTAAATTGATGAGAAAAGGCGAACAAGTTACTTTCTTATTTCCTTCTCACATGGCTTTTGGTTATAGAGGCGACACTAAAAAAATTGGCGCAAACAAACCTATAATTTGTACTGTTACGCTAAACGATATTAAACCCGATTCAGTAAATTAGATAACTAAAAAATGAAAAAAATGACCAGTTTATTTTTAGGCTTAATTGCTTTTTTCACGTCATGTAACAATCCTAACGACAAGTTAGAAGATGGTTTATATGCAGACATTAAAACTTCAAAAGGAAATATAATGCTTCAACTTGAGTTTGAAAAAACTCCAGTTACAGTTGCCAATTTTGTTGCACTTGCAGAAGGAAATCATCCTTTTGCAGATGAAAAATTTGAAAAAAAACCTTTTTATGACGGATTAAAATTCCACCGAGTTATCAATGACTTCATGATTCAAGGTGGTGATCCAGATGGAAATGGTTCTGGTGGACCAGGATATAAATTTAAAGATGAGTTTAATCCTGAATTAAAACACGATAGAGCTGGAATTTTATCAATGGCAAATGCTGGTCCAGGCACAAATGGATCACAATTTTTCATTACGCATAAAGCTACACCTTGGTTAGACAACATGCATACTGTTTTCGGATATGTAATTGAAGGACAAGATGTTGTTAACGCAATTGCTAAAGATGACGTAATTGAAGAAATTGAAATTATCCGTAAAGGAAGAGATGCAAAACGTTTTGATGCTGTTAAAATATTTAAAGAATATTTTGAAAAAGAAGCTGAGGAATTAAAAGCTGAAACAGAACGTTTAGAAAAAGTAGCTCAAGAAAAAGTTTCTCAAATAAATTATTTAAAAGAAAACGGAACAAAAACAGATTCTGGTTTAATTTATCAAGTAATTGAAAAAGGTAACGGAGAAAAACCTAAAAAAGGAACTAAAGTATTTATTAACTACTCTGGTCACTTAATAAACGGCGAGTTATTTGACTCAAGTAGCGAAATTGTTGCTAATAGATTTGGAAAATTAAATATTCAAAAACAAAAAGCTAACGGATACAAACCTATTCCATTTACTTATGGCGATAAATTAGGAATGATTCCAGGGTTTATTGAAGCTATTGAAAATATGTCTTATGGTGATCGCATACAAGCTTATATTCCTTCAAATTTAGCTTGGGGTGAACAAGGTGCTGGTGGCGTAATTCCACCTAATGCAGATGTGGTTTTTGATATTGAATTATTAAAACCAACACCAACTGAATAATAATTTTAGCTGTTAGAAATAAAAAAGCCTTGCAATTAATTGCAAGGCTTTTTTATTTTTATAAACTTTTCTGTTTACATTTTATTTCTCTTTCTATCTGTATCTTTCAACAAGATTTTACGTAAACGAATAGACTTTGGAGTAACTTCAACATACTCATCTTTTTGAATATATTCTAAAGCTTCTTCTAAAGTAAATTTCGTTGCAGGAACAATTTTAGTTTTATCATCAGCACCAGCAGAACGGAAGTTTGTCAACTGCTTTGTCTTCGTAATATTAACAACCATATCATCTCCACGAGAGTTTTCTCCTACAACCTGACCTTCGTAAACATCTTCATTCGGATCAACAAAGAATTTACCTCTTTCTTGTAATTTGTTAATCGAATAAGGAATTGCTTTTCCGTTTTCCATAGAAATTAACGAACCATTAATTCTTCCAGGGATTTCACCTTTTAACGGTTGATATTCTATAAAACGGTGTGTCATAATAGCTTCACCAGCAGTAGCCGTAAGTAACTGATTACGTAAACCAATAATTCCACGAGAAGGAATATTAAACTTAATAACCATTCGTTCTCCTTTTGGTTCCATGCTCAACATTTCACCTTTTCGAACAGTAACAAACTCAACCGCTTTACCTGAAACAGTTTCTGGCAAGTCAATTGTTAACTCTTCTATTGGCTCACATTTAACACCATCAATTTCTTTGATAATAACTTGTGGCTGACCAATTTGTAATTCATATCCTTCACGGCGCATCGTTTCAATTAAAACCGATAAATGTAGAACTCCACGACCAAAAACCATAAATTTATCAGCAGAATCTGTTTCATTAACACGAAGTGCTAAATTTTTCTCTAATTCTTTAGTCAAACGCTCATTAATGTGGCGAGAAGTTACAAACTTTCCTTCTTTACCAAAGAAAGGCGAATCGTTAATCGTGAACAACATACTCATTGTTGGCTCATCAATAGCGATAGTCTGTAATGCTTCTGGATTTTCAAAATCAGCAACTGTATCTCCAATTTCAAAACCTTCTAAACCAACAAGCGCACAAATATCTCCAGCAACTACTTTTTCAACTTTTTTACGTCCTAAACCTTCAAAAGTATGTAGCTCCTTAAGTTTTGATTTTATAATTTTTCCGTCTCTTTTTACTAAAGAAACATTTTGACCTTCTTTTAACTCACCACGTTGTAAACGACCAATTGCAATACGACCAGTAAATGAAGAGAAATCTAAAGATGTAATTAATAACTGAGGTGTCCCTTCAGATACTTTCGGTGTAGGAATATGTTCTAAAACCATATCTAACAATGGTTCGATATTTTCAGTTTGATTTTTCCAATCATCACTCATCCAATTATTCTTAGCTGAACCGTAAACTGTTGGAAAGTCTAACTGCCACTCTTCTGCTCCAAGCTCAAACATTAAGTCAAAAACTTTTTCGTGAACTTCTTCTGGTGTACAGTTTTCTTTATCTACTTTATTAATTACAACGCAAGGTTTCAATCCTAAATCAATTGCTTTTTGTAATACAAATCGAGTTTGTGGCATAGGTCCTTCAAAAGCATCAACTAATAAAAGAACTCCATCAGCCATATTTAAAACACGTTCTACTTCTCCACCAAAATCGGCGTGACCAGGAGTATCAATTATGTTAATTTTAGTTCCTTTATAATTAACTGAAACGTTTTTAGAAACAATTGTTATCCCTCTTTCACGTTCTAAATCATTATTATCTAAAATTAATTCACCTGTACTTTCATTATCTCTAAAAAGTTGACAATGGTACATGATTTTGTCAACCAAAGTTGTTTTTCCGTGGTCAACGTGTGCAATAATTGCAATGTTTCTAATATCGTTCATACGTTGTTTTTTGAAGGTGCAAAATTAGTGCATTTTTTTTTATAAAACACTACTAATTAAAAAGATATAATAAAAAATTAATGCATAAAAAAAGCTCTCACAAGGAGAGCTTATCAATTTTATTTTATTTCAAATTATAAACTAGCTACATGCTTAGTTAAACTTGATTTTAAGTTTGCTGCTTTATTAGCGTGAATAATGTTTTTCTTTGCTAATTTATCGATCATAGATATTACTGTTGGTAATTTCTCAGTAGCTTCTTTTTTATCAGTTGCAACACGAATAGCTTTAATAGCGTTACGTGTAGTCTTATGCTGATATTTATTTAAAACTCTTTTCTTTTCGTTGCTTCTAATTCTTTTTAAAGCTGACTTATGATTTGCCATTTTTAATTCTTTTTAATTGTAATAATAATTTATAAACTATTAGTTAAAAAAGAAAAACCTCCCACAATTGCGTTACAATCACTTTGGTTTTAACTAATAAAATAAAAATCAGAGACACTTGATGTTTATTTTACAAAACTTAATCACAACTAATTAGTAGCCCGTAGGGGAATCGAACCCCTCTTTCCAGGATGAAAACCTGGCGTCCTAACCGATAGACGAACGGGCCTGAGATATTTTGTAGTCCGTACGGGAATCGAACCCGTGTTACCAGGATGAAAACCTGGCGTCCTAACCCCTAGACGAACGGACCATTATTCTCATTTGCGGTTGCAAAGATACATCTAATTTTTATTCCTGCAATAGTCAAATGAAAATTTTTAAAAAAAATTAATAAGCCTTTGCAAACAGTACTCTACCATTAGATGGAGCGCCTGTTAGTATGCATTTTCCTTCTTCTTTTTCTTGATCTAAAGGAATACATCGAATAGTAGCTTTTGTTAATTCTTTAATTTTATCTTCTGTTTCTGGAGTTCCATCCCAGTGTGCTGAAAGGAAACCTCCTTTTGTTTCTAATAATTCTTTAAACTCTTCAAAAGTATCTACTTTAGTAATGTGAGAATTTCTATAATCCAATGCTTTAGCAAATAATTTTTCTTGAATTTCTTCAAGTAAACTTTGAATATATTCTACAACATTTTCTTTGGCTACGATTTCTTTTGACAACAAATCTCTACGAGCTACTTCGTAAGTACCATTCTCTAAATCTTTTGGTCCGATAGCAATTCGAACAGGAACACCTTTTAACTCATATTGGTTGAATTTCCAACCTGGTTTATGTGTTGTTCTATTATCAAATTTAACTGACACACCAAGTTTTCTCAATTCTTTAACCAACTCATTCACTTGCTCTGAAATTTGATCTAATTGTTCGTCATTACGGTGAATTGGAACAATAACTACTTGAATAGGTGCTAAATTTGGAGGCAAAACTAATCCTTTATCATCAGAGTGTGTCATAACCAACGCTCCCATCAATCGAGTAGAAACTCCCCAAGAAGTTGCCCAAACGTGTTCTTGTTTTCCTTCTTTAGTTGCAAATTTAACATCAAACGCTTTTGCAAAATTTTGTCCTAAAAAGTGAGATGTTCCCGCTTGTAATGCTTTTCCATCTTGCATTAACGCTTCAATACAATAAGTTTCTTCAGCTCCAGCAAAACGCTCATTAGCGGTTTTAAAACCTTTTACAACAGGAATTGCCATGAAGTTTTCAGCAAAATCAGCATAAACATTCATCATTTGCTCAGCTTCAGCAATTGCCTCATCTTTTGTAGCGTGAGCTGTATGACCTTCTTGCCATAAAAACTCTGCTGTACGTAAAAACAAACGCGTACGCATTTCCCAACGCACAACATTTGCCCATTGATTAACTAATATTGGTAAATCTCTATACGATTCAATCCATTTTCTATACGTATCCCAAATAATGGTTTCAGATGTTGGACGAACAATCAACTCCTCTTCTAGTTTAGCTTCTGGGTCGACTTCGATTGATTTTCCGTCATCACTATTTTTTAAACGATAATGTGTTACAACAGCACATTCTTTTGCAAAACCATCAACATGACTCGCTTCTTTACTAAAGTAAGATTTGGGTATAAATAATGGAAAATATGCATTTTCATGACCTGTTTCTTTAAACATTCTATCTAATTCTGCTTGCATTTTTTCCCAAATTGCAAAACCGTATGGTTTTATTACCATACATCCACGTACTCCTGAATTTTCGGCTAAATCAGCTTTAACCACTAATTCGTTATACCATTTTGAGTAATCTTCTGCTCTAGTTGTTAAGTTCTTGCTCATTATTAATGTTTTGGCATAAATTTTGTTTAACTTTATCTTAAGTAAAATATTCGACAAAACTAACTAAATTTGTATAGTTCGACAATAAAAAAATGCGTTATGAAAACTAAACTACCTATTTTAAGCAAAATTCCTGCGTTATTTGCGCTAGGAACATTGGCTATTACAGTAGTTTCTTGTAGTTCTTATCAAAATTCTTCTTATTATGACAATGATGGAGTTTATGGTAACTATGAAAGAAATGACAATGATGTAGTCAACCAATATTCAGAGGAAAATATTGAAAACGGACAAGCATATGCTGGTGAATTTAAAGCCATGCAAGCAGAATACCAAGATCAATATGAATATTTCACCGATGTTGATAATTATGCTAGTGAAACTGAAAATGACACTGTTGTAACTGTTTATAACAACAATTATGATAGCAATCAAAGATATGCAGGCTGGGGAAACAACAACAGCAATGTAACTGTTAATTATTACGATTCTGGTTGGTACGGATGGAACAACTGGTATAGTCCATGGGGCTGGAACACTTGGAATCGCCCATATTGGGGTTGGAACTCTTGGTATGGCGCAAATTGGGGTTGGGGCTGGAATTCATACTATGGTTCTAATTGGGGCTGGGGATGGAATAATTGGTATAGTCCTTATTGGTATGGAGGATATTACAACAATTGGTATAACCCTTACGGCTATGGTTATTATGGTAGAAATGTAGCTTATAGCTCTGGGCCTAGAGGTGGAAGACCGTATTACGGTAATTCAGGAAGACTTTCTGGAAGAAATAATGTAAACTTTAACAACCCAAGAAGTACATATTCTAACCCAAGAAACAGTACACAGCCAAGAAGTAGCACTAGCTCTTCAAATCCGAGACCTAGAAGTACTTATTCTAACCCAAGAAATAATTCATCTAATCCGAGACCTAGAAGTAACAACTATTCTACACCAAGACCAAGATCGAGCACTTCTACACCAAGAAGCAGTACTCCCAGACCTCGCAGCAGTAGCTACTCTTCTCCTAGAAGTTCTGGAGGAAGTTTCGGAGGTAGCCGTGGCGGAGGAAGTTTTGGCGGTAGCAGAGGTGGCGGACGTCGTTAATTTAAAACAGTACTATGAAAAAGATATTATTAAGTTTATTAGCATTAGGTTCATTTACATCTAATGCTCAAGAAATAAGACAAGAAGACGGATTACGTTATGCAATTCAAGATTTAACTGGAACTGCACGATATAGAGCAATGAGTGGGGCGTTTGGAGCTTTAGGCGGAGATTTATCAGCTTTAAATGTAAATCCTGCAGGTAGTGTTTTTTTTAACAACAATTATGCGAGTATTTCAGCATCTAATTATAATTCAAAAAACAATTCTAATTATTTTGGCTCTAAAACAAGTGAAAACAATAGTACTTTAGACTTGAATCAAATTGGAGCTGTTTTTGTTTTTGAAGATAAATCTGAAAATAGCGAGTGGAAAAAATTCGCAATCGGTTTAAATTATGAAAACACTCGTGATTTTGATAATGAAATTTTTATCGCTGGAACAAACCCAAGCAACTCAATAAGTAATTATTTTTTAAATTATGCTCAAGGAATACCAGAATCTGTTTTAGCAAATTCTTATTATGACGAACTCAGTTTTGTTGAACAGCAAGCATTTTTAGGATATCAAGCTTATTTATTTGATCCAGACTCTAATAATCCTAATATGTATACTAGTAATGTTCCCGCAGGTAGTTTCTATCAAGAAAACTTAATTTCTACATCAGGATATAATGGAAAAGTTACAGGTAATTTTGCTGCATCTTATAAAGATAAATTATTTTTAGGATTAAGCTTAAACGGACATTTTACAGATTATTCTAGAACAACTTATTTAATAGAGAATAATGATAACAACCCCAGTCTTGGAGTTCAGTCTATCTATTTTGGCAACGAAATTTATACTTACGGAACTGGTTTCTCACTAAACGTAGGAGCTATTGCAAAAGTAACTGAATCATTTAGAATTGGTTTAGCTTATGAATCTCCAACTTGGTACAGACTTACTGATGAGTTAAGTCAAGGAATAGAAGCCACTTCAACAGATGGAACCGATGTTTACAATGATTTCTACTACCCTAACATTGTTAACATTTATCCGACATACAAACTACAAACACCAAGTAAATTAACAGGTAGTGCTGCTTATATTTTCGGAAATAAAGGGTTAATTAGTTTAGATGTTTCCAGAAAAGATTTTAGTCAAATTGAATTTAAGCCTAAAAACGAGCAAGTATATCAAGACTTAAACATTGGAATTGGAAATTCTCTAACCGATGCTTTAGAAATTCGTTTAGGTGGAGAATACAAATACAAACAATGGAGTTTTAGAGCTGGATATCGTTTCGAAGAAAGTCCGTACAGCGTAGATTACCCTATGGGAGATTTAACAGGATATTCTGGAGGTTTAGGTTATAATTTTGGAAAAAACAGATTAGATTTAGCCTATGCTTACGCACACAGAAACTACAATCAGTATTTAATTTCTTCTGGAATGAATGATACTGCTAGAATTAGAACTATTCAAAACAATGTAACATTAACATACTCGGTTAATTTTTAATAGTTTAGTTCTAAATATAAATCAACAACCCGATAGCAAGCTATCGGGTTTCTTTTTTCTACTTTCCTTCTTTGCTTTCAATATTTTAATGTAATTTTGCACTCCAATTTTTAAGTATATGAGAACCAAATCATTAAAGAAAAATAAAATCAACGTAGTTACCTTAGGTTGTTCTAAAAATGTTTACGACAGTGAAGTTTTAATGGGACAATTAAAAGCTAACGGAAAAGAGGTTACACACGAAGCAAAAGAAGACGAAGGTAATATTATCGTAATCAACACTTGTGGTTTTATTGATAATGCAAAGGAAGAATCGGTTAATACGATTTTAGAATATGCAAACAAAAAGGAAGACGGTTTGGTTGACAAGGTTTTTGTAACCGGATGTTTATCGGAACGTTACAAACCTGATTTAGAAAAAGAAATCCCAAATATTGATCAGTTTTTTGGAACAACCGAATTACCGCTATTGCTTAAAGCACTTGGCGCTGATTATAAGCATGAACTAATTGGAGAGCGTTTAACAACAACTCCAAAAAATTATGCCTATTTAAAAATAGCCGAAGGTTGTGACCGACCTTGTAGTTTTTGCGCTATTCCATTAATGCGAGGAAAACACGTTTCCACTCCTATTGAAAAATTGGTTATCGAAGCTGAAAAACTTGCTAAAAACGGTGTCAAAGAATTAATTCTTATTGCGCAAGATTTGACCTATTACGGATTAGATTTATACAAGAAAAGAAACTTAGCAGAGCTTTTAGAAGCCTTAGTTAAAGTTGAAGGAATTGAATGGATTCGTTTGCATTATGCTTTCCCTACAGGTTTTCCTATGGACGTTTTAGAATTAATGAAACGTGAGCCAAAAATCTGTAATTATATCGACATTCCACTACAACATATTTCAGATAACATACTGAAATCTATGCGTCGTGGAACTACTTATGAGAAAACAACTAATTTGTTGAAAAATTTCCGTAAAGCTGTTCCAGGAATGGCAATTCGTACTACTCTTATTGTAGGTTATCCTGGTGAAACTGAAGAAGATTTCCAAATTTTGAAAAAATGGGTTGAGGAAATGCGTTTCGAGCGTTTAGGTTGTTTTACATATTCTCACGAAGAAAACACACACGCTTATAATTTAGAAGATGATGTTCCAGAAGATATAAAAAGAGAACGTGCGAATGAAATTATGGATATTCAAGCACAAATTTCTTGGGATTTGAATCAAGAGAAAATAGGTGAAACTTTCCGTTGTGTTATTGATAGAAAAGAAGGTCAGTATTTCATTGGAAGAACAGAATTTGATAGTCCAGATGTTGATAATGAAGTTTTAATTGATGCTTCAAAATTCTATTTAAAAACTGGTAATTTTGTCGATTTAAAAATAATCGATGCAACAGAATTTGATTTATACGCTGAACCTTTACAATAATTTTCAGTATCAATTTTTTCTAAAAAGTGTATTAAAAAAACGTCAGTTCGAGTGCTTTTGTAAAAACAAAAATGTATCGAGAACCAGTATTAAACTTCTCGATACAATTTTTCATCGTTTTACTCAGAAAAATCACTCGAAGTGACGAAAAACAAATAAAAACCTTGTAAGTAATTACAAGGTTTTTTCTTTTACAAGGATGACTAATATCATGTTTTCACAAAGAATATCATTGTAACTTTGAGTAAGAAAGTTAGATAATTAAAATGTAAAAACCAATGATTAAGAAACACCAATTAACAAATGATTTTCCAGAGTTTGAAACAAAGATTAACGATTTAAAAGTTAATAATGCACATTTCAAAAAGTTATTTGAAACATATGATGAGTTAGATCATGAAATTTACAGAATTGAAAGTGATGCAGAACCAGCTTCAGATGAAGCATTAAATAATTTACGTTTAGAAAGAGTTAAATTAAAAGATGAAATTTATACTTTCTTACAACAAAATTAAAAGTAGATTTTTTAGATAGTAGTGTTGTAACTACGTGGTTAGTTGAAAATCCTTATCGTTTCGGTAAGGATTTTCTATATTTGGAAAAAGATTAAACATGTTTTTACGCACAGAAATTATATCTCCAAAGAAATTCATCGGTTTTACTACAAAAACTAGCTTAGCTAACGACCAAACAGTTAAAATTTGGAAACAATTAATGCCTCGATTAAAAGAAATTCACAATGCCGTTTCCGCTGATTTATTTTCATTACTAGAATATGAATTTGCTACTTTTCAAAACTTCACTCCATTTACAGAATTTAAAAAATACGCTTTAGTAGAAGTTAAAGATTTTGAACATACTCCAGAGGGATTTGAAAAACTTGAACTTCAAAGCGGAAAATATGCTGTTTTTAATCACAAAGGAACAGCCGAAGAATTTGCAAAAACATCTCAATTTATTTTTGGAGAATGGTTACCTAAAAGTGAATTTGAGTTAGATGATAGACCGCATTTTTCAATTATGGGCGATAAATATTTTGGCCATGAAAACCAAGAGTCAGAAGAAGAAATTTGGATTCCTATTAAATGATAATAAATAAAAAACCGCTTAAAAGCGGTTTTTTATTTATTAATTATAACGGAATATTTCCATGTTTACGTTTTGGAGTATCGACAACTTTATTTTCTAAAATAGAAAACGCTTTCAATAATTTTCTACGTGTGTTTTCTGGTAAAATAACCTCATCAACAAATCCGCGTTTTGCAGCGCTATAAGGATTTGTAAACAATTCAGCATATTCGGCTTCTTTTTCAGCTAGTTTTGCCGCTGGATCAGCTGCTTCACTAATTTCTTTTTTAAAGATAATTTCTGAAGCACCTTTTGCTCCCATTACCGCAATTTCTGCTGTTGGCCACGCAAAATTAAAGTCCGCGCCAATGTGTTTCGAATTCATTACATCATACGCTCCACCATAAGCTTTACGCGTAATAACAGTAATTCTTGGTACAGTTGCTTCACTAAAAGCATATAATAATTTCGCTCCGTGTGTGATAATTCCATTCCATTCTTGGTCAGTTCCTGGTAAGAAACCTGGCACATCTTCTAACACTAACAACGGAATATTAAATGCATCACAAAAACGTACAAAACGTGCACCTTTAATTGAGCTGTTTACATCTAAACATCCTGCTAAAACCATAGGTTGGTTTGCCACTATTCCAATACTTCTTCCGCCTAAACGAGCAAAACCTACAATAATATTTTCTGCAAAATTTTTGTGTACTTCAAAGAAACTATCTTCATCGATAATTCCTTTAATTACATCGTGCATATCGTAAGGTTTGTTCGCATTATCAGGAACTAAATTCTTTAATTCTTCACGAACTTCTTCACCTAAAACATAATCTACTTTTGGCGTTGTTTCACGATTATTTTGAGGTACATAACTCAGTAATTTTTTAATATCTTCTAAACATTCCACACCATTTGGAGATGTAATATGTGCTACTCCAGATTTAGTTGAATGCGTACTTGCTCCACCTAACTCTTCAGAAGTAACTTCTTCATTAGTTACAGTCTTTACAACATTTGGTCCGGTTACGAACATATAACTATTATCTTCAACCATCATAGTAAAATCGGTCATTGCTGGAGAATAAACTGCTCCACCAGCACATGGTCCCATAATCGCTGAAATTTGAGGAATTACTCCAGATGACTGAACGTTTCTATAAAAAATATCAGCATAACCTCCAAGTGAACGAACACCTTCTTGAATACGCGCTCCACCAGAATCGTTTAAACCAATCATTGGTGTTCCCGTTTTCAACGCCATATCCATTACTTTACAAATTTTCTCAGCGTGAGTTTCTGATAATGAACCACCGAAAACTGTAAAATCTTGCGCAAAAACATAAACTGGTCGGCCATTAATAGTTCCGTAACCTGTTACAACACCATCTCCATAATACGATTCGTTTTGCATTCCGAAATCGGTTGTACGATGTGTTACCAACATTCCCATTTCTTCAAACGAACCTTCGTCTAATAAATAGTCTACACGTTCTCTTGCTGTTAATTTATTTTTACTGTGATGTCTAGCTATTCGCTTTTCTCCGCCACCTAGTTTAGCTAAAGCAATTTTATCTTGTAATGATTTAATTTTATCTTCCATTTTTGAATTTAGATTTTAAAATTTAGAATTCAGAAAAATTAATTGGGTAAACGAACTAACTTTTGATCTTCTAAATATTGTTTTAAAGCTACTAATGCTGCTATTTCGGCTTCTTTAGTTTGTGCTTCTTTTAAGATTTCGCTATCGTAGTATTTCTTTACAAAGTTAGTATCGAAATTTCCTGAACGAAAAGCTTCATGCTGCATTACAAATGTTCCGAAAGGTAAAGTTGTACTTACGCCTTCAACTTGATAATCTGCAATAGCTTCAATCATTTTTTGAATGGATTCTTCACGAGTTTCTCCATACGTAATCAATTTTGATAACATTGGATCATAATAAATTGGCACATCCATACCTTGTTCGAAACCATTATCTACACGAATTCCATCTCCTTCTGGTAATTGATATACTTCAAGATTTCCTACACTTGGTAAGAAATCATTTAAAGGATCTTCTGCATACACACGAAGTTCCATTGCATGACCTTTAATTTGCAAATCTTCTTGTTTTACTTGAAGCTCTTCTCCTCTAGCAACGCGAATTTGCATTTCTACTAAATCCATTCCAGTAATCATTTCAGTTACCGGATGTTCAACTTGCAAACGTGTATTCATTTCTAAGAAATAGAAATTTTTATTTTCGTCTAATAAGAATTCAACTGTTCCAGCACCTAAATAATCACAAGATTGTGCTACTTTAACAGCTGCTTCGCCCATTGCTTTACGAATTTCTGGTGTTAACACAGAAGACGGCGCTTCTTCAACAACTTTTTGATGACGACGCTGAATAGAACATTCTCTTTCGAATAAGTATAGAATATTTCCATGAGCGTCTGCCATAATTTGAATTTCAATATGGCGAGGCGATGTTACAAATTTTTCAATAAAAACTGAACCATCTCCAAATGCAGACGTTGCTTCAGAAATAGCACGATTCATTTGCGATTCAAATTCACCCTCGTTTTCAACAACACGCATTCCTTTTCCACCACCACCAGCAGATGCTTTGATTAAAATAGGAAAACCAATTTCTTTTGCTACTTTTTTTGCTTCGGAAACATCGGTAATGGCTTCATCTAAACCAGGAACCATAGGAATATCGTAAGCTTTAACCGCTTCTTTCGCGGCCAACTTACTTCCCATTACCTCAATAGCTTTAGATTTTGGTCCGATGAAAGTTATGTTGTTTTTCTCTGCTAATTCGGCAAAATCAGCATTTTCACTTAAAAATCCATAACCTGGATGAATTCCATCAACTCCTAATTCTTTAGAAACTTCGATAATTTTATCGCCTAATAAATACGATTGGTTAGATGGTGCTTCTCCAATACAAACCGCTTCATCTGCAAATTTAACGTGAGGTGCATTTCTATCGGCAACAGAAAAAACAGCAACGGTTTTAATTCCCATTTTTTTAGCTGTTTTCATTACACGAAGTGCAATTTCTCCTCTATTTGCTACTAATATTTTTTTCATTTTATTCGAATTCGATTAATAATTGACCTTTCTCAACTGCTGCTCCTTTTATTGCAGTAACTGATTTAATTTTTCCGCTACGTGGCGAAACAATACTGTTTTCCATTTTCATAGCTTCTAATATTAATAAAGGATCATTTTCTTCTACTTCTTGACCTTCGGTTACACTTACCTCTAAAATTAATCCAGGCATAGGCGCTTTAATAGCATTTACTTGCTTTGAAGCTCCAACTTCGAAGCCCATTTCTTTGATAAGAGCATCTAATTCGTTCCCAACTTTAACAGTATAACTGTTGTTGTTTACTTTAACGGTATAGCTTTTTTGGATAAAATTAGCTGCTGTAATTTCAGCTTGATAAGATTGATTATCTTTAAGAACATGAAACTTATCATTCCCTACACTAACAGCATCTAGTTGAGAAACTTTCTCTTGATCTGCTTCAAACTGAAAAGAATTGTTTACGTTTAACTTATAATGATTACTCATATTTACTTTTTTTTAAAGATTCGTAAAATTAAGTAAAAGAAAACGTTTTTGTAATTAAAAACAGAAAATATTGGTAAAATGATATAACTAACTATTTTTTTAAATAGTTGAGAACCATAGCATGCAGTTTATTTTTTTGAATTGGTTTAGAAATAAAATCTGTAAAACCTAAAGATTTAATTTTATTTAATTCTTCTTCAAAAGAATATGAAGTTTGTGCAATTATAGGAATCGCTTTATTAAATTCTCTAATCTTTACAAAGGCTTCATAACCGTCCATATTTGGCATACGAATATCCATTAAAACCAAATCAATTTCGTCATTTTCTTTACAAATAGCTACGGCTTCAACACCATCTTTTGCTCTTATTACCTTACATTCTAATGGTTTTAAAATTTTTTCAATTAACAGGTAATTGATATTATCATCTTCAGCAACTAAAACAACTTCTTCATTCCCTAAATTCCTTTGAATTTTAACCTCTAAATCTGATTCGTCTGTAGCTGTAGCTATTTTTTCACTTGAAATTTTTAATGGAATTGAAAAATAAAAAGTTGTTCCTTTGTTTTGTTCTGATTCAAAATTAATCTTTCCGCCTAATAATTCAACATAAGCTTTGCTTATTGCTAAACCAAGTCCTAAACCTTCGTTTCCAGAAATATTTTCCGAACTTAACTTGGTAAACCTTTTAAATATATTCTCTTGAAAATCTTTTGGAATACCCATACCTGTATCTTTTACACTAAAATTAATCTTTCCTTCTTCTTCATTTATAAAATAACTCAAGATTACTTTTCCTTGTTTTGTAAACTTAAAAGCATTATTAAGCAAATTAGTTATGATTTCACTAAGCTTTGTTTGGTCTGAAATTATTGTAATATTTTCTTTTAATGAAGGCTCATTAAACACAAACTGAACATCTTCATTTCCATAAAGAGTTTTGTATGTGTTTGCTATATTCAGGATAAAATCATTTAAACAAAACGGCTGTAAATTAGGCTTTATAAGTTCTGAGTCTATTTTAGACATTTCAACCAAATCGTCAATAATTTCAATTAAGTTTTTCCCACTAGATTGAATAACTTTTATATAATTTCTTTTTTCTTCCGTTGACAGATTAGGGTTTGAAAGTAAATCTGAAAAACCTAAAATTGCATTCATCGGCGTTCTTATCTCATGAGATAAATTCATTAAAAATGCTGATTTTAATCGATCGCTTTCTTCTGCTTTTAATTTAGCCTTTTCTATCTCTTTGGTTTGCCTTTTATTTTCTTCAAAAAGTTTTCCGATATAACGGAATTCTCCTTTAATTCCTTTAAGAGAACTTATTGCAGATTCATCGCCATCTTTTAAAATTCTCTTAATAAAAGTTAGCGGTAATCTAGACCATTTATTTGCATATATATAATAAACAAACCATGAAATGATTATAGCAAATACCATAACCATTAAAACAAACTTGGTTATCCAAAAATCTATGTTGTAAGCGCGTTTAAAATATAAACTCGAAATTAATTCATTATTATAATCTCTTAATGGAATAGTTGTAAAAACTGTTTTTTCAGCTTTTTCATTTCCCTCATAAAATTTAATATTAGATGTGGTTATTTTCTCTATATCAGCAAAATATTCATTATCTAACAATCTGACCATAAAAAAACAACCTGCAGGCTCAGTTTTATTTTTAAACGGATCGTCAGAAGGGTGAATTGTTGCACCAAAAACTTCTACAATCCCATCTGGTGTTTTTAGATAAAAATTATCTACTCTTTTATGCACCAACTTGTCAATAGCATCTTGGGGAATAAATGTTTTTGTTTTAATTTTTGTAGTGGAAACTTTTGTAATTAACTCGCCGTCATTTGTATAAACTCCAATATATTCCAACTTGTAAGCATCTAAAACACTTGCTATTGATGTATTGAACCAATCTAAATCTCTAGTTTGGGTAAAATCTACAAATTCATCCCAATAAGTAACATCCATCGAAATAGAAGTGAAAGATTCTGAATTTAATTTAAGTAATGTGCTAACTTCATTATTATAAATATCATTACTTGACTTAAAAATCTCTCTTTCTTGTAACCTCATATAACAATACAAGCCTATTACCAAAAAAAGCAAACCTCCCGAAACAATAGTAAGCAAGGTTATCACTTTAGTATAAGTAGAACTAATTTTAGGTTTAAAAATAGAGAGCATCTTATCTTATTTCCATAAAAATATAATATTTTTCTGAAAAACATAGAATAAACGCAACATTTGATAATAATTTAATAATCTTATTATTTTTCACAAAAAAAATCTCAAAATTCTAACAGGAAAAAATCACATTTTTGTAATTTAGCCAAAAACAAATCTATGCCAAGCGACTGCGTTACTTTTCAAAATTCTGGTTATTTTTCTAGCTTAATTATCGATTATTTAAACCAAGAACAAAAAGTTCAATCGCTTTATAATAGATTTCCAACAGTTGAAAACTTTAAACTTCAAATTGAAGAAAAAAACAACAACTTTCCTTTTGAAAACAGGCAAATTTTAGCAAACCAACTTAAAGAGCAGTATTCGCAATTTGAAGTTTCTAAGGAAACAAAAGAAAATATTGAACTTTTAAAATCTCAAAACACTTTTACCGTAACTACTGGCCACCAACTTAATTTATTTACAGGACCAATTTATTTTATTTATAAAATTGTTACGACAATAAAATTGGCGCAAGAACTTAAAAAAAGTTTTCCAGAATACAATTTTGTTCCTGTTTACTGGATGGCGACTGAAGATCATGATTTTGAAGAAATCAATCACTTTTATTTTGAAGAAAAAAAAATCAGTTGGAATAAAAACTCAAATGGTCCAGTAGGAAGATTATCTACCGAAGGTTTAGATAAAGTTTTTGAAGAGTTTGAAAAATTATTAAATTCAAGTGAAAACGCTTCATTTTTAAAAGGGCTATTTAAAAACTCTTATCTAAAACATAAAAATTTAGCAGAAGCAACTCGATACTTAGTAAACGAATTATTTAAAAATTTTGGATTAGTAATTATTGATGGAGACGACAGCAGGTTAAAATCAATCTTTTCTCCATACATAAAAAAAGAATTATTACAACAAACTAATTACGTAAAAGTTGAAGAAACTTCAAAGCTTCTTGAAGATTATAAAATTCAAGTAAATCCAAGAGAAATTAATCTTTTTTATATTACAGATTCACTTCGCGAAAGAATTATTTTCAAAAACGGAACCTATACTATTAATAATACAGAAATTAGTTTTTCTGAAAGTGAAATTTTAACAGAACTTAAAAATCATCCAGAACGTTTTAGTCCGAATGTGATTATGCGTCCGCTTTACCAAGAAGTTATCTTACCTAATTTAGCTTATATAGGTGGCGGTGGAGAAATCGCTTATTGGCTTCAGTTAAAATCAATGTTTCAAAAGAACAACATTACTTTCCCTATTTTAAAATTAAGGAATTCGGTTTTATTAGTTAGTGAAAAACAAAACTCAAAAAGAGAAAAATTAGAATTAAGTTGGCAAGATTTATTCAAAAAACAAATTGATTTAATTAATCAAAAAACACAAGAGTTTTCTACAATAACGTTTAATTTTTCTCAACAAGAGCAGGTTCTTCAAAAACAGTTTAATGATTTAAAGGAAATTGCAGAAAGAACAGATAAATCATTTATAGGAGCAGTTAATGCTCAAGAAGCAAAACAAATAAAAGGTTTACAAAAACTTGAAAAAAGACTTTTAAAAGCAGAAAAGAAAAATTACAAAAATCAGCTTGAAAGAATCACTCAACTTCAAAATGAATTATTTCCAAATAAAAGCCTTCAAGAAAGAAAAATTAATATTTCCGAAATTGTAAATAACGAAAACATAGAAATCCTTATTAATAAGCTACTAAACGATTTTGAATTATTTTCAAAAAAGTTCAATATCACAATATTCAAAAATCGATAAAAAGCATATTTTATCGATTAAAAACACTTTTAATTATGTTTTTCTCATAAAAAAGCGATTTTTTTATATTTTTTCTTAAAAAATTTATTAATATTAAATTTTGATTACCTTTGCACCCGCAAAATTTAAAGTTTATTTAACTATGAGTAGCATTACTATTAATATTAAAAAAGTGTTTCTTTTATTAACACTTATCTTTCTTTCTTTCAACACATTGAACGCTCAAAACTCTATGATTAAAATAGAAGGTGGTACTTTCAAGATGGGTTCAAAAGACAACGCAATTGCTGCTGATAATGATGAACAAAACGAACACGATGTAACGGTTAAATCTTTTGAAATAAGCAAATATGAAGTTACTGTTTAGAGTTGGAAACAATATGTAAAAGCTAATAGGTTGAAAATGCCAAAAACTCCAGATTGGGGCTGGAAAGACAATTATCCTATTAATAATATTACATGGGAAGAAGCCGTTTCTTACTGTAATTGGTTAAGTAAAAAAGAAAAATTACAACCAGTCTATTCAAAAAGAGGACCTAATATTGTTTGCAATTTTAAAGCGAATGGATATCGTTTACCTACAGAAGCTGAATGGGAATTTGCAGCAAAAGGTGGTAATAAAGATAAAGAAACTCGCTATAGTGGTAGTGACAATGCTGATGACATTGCTTGGCATAAATTAAACAGTAAAAATTCTCCACATACAGTTGGTACAAAATTACCTAATGAGTTAGGAATTTATGACATGAGCGGAAATGTTTGGGAATGGTGTTGGGATTGGTACAATAAAGATTATTACAAAATTGAAGATGGAGACAATCCTAAAGGACCAGAAATGGGTGAAAGAAAATCAGTAAGAGGTGGTTCTTGGGATAGTAAAATTAATTATTTACGTCCAGCAAATAGAATTTCTACTTTACCTAATAGAACTCACGAGTTTTACGGCTTTAGAATTGCTAGAACAATACAAGAATAAATTACAAAACCCTTGTTTTTAGAAGGCAAAACCTTACCTTTGCAAAAAATTTAAAGAAATGGCAGGAACTAGAACCTTTACAATGATTAAACCTGATGCTGTTGAAAATGGACACATCGGTGGAATTTTAAATATGATTACTGAAGCTGGTTTCAGAATTGTATCAATGAAATTAACACAATTAACAGTAGCTGATGCTCAAGAATTTTATGCTGTTCACAACGAAAGACCTTTCTTTGGTGAATTAGTAGAATTCATGACTCGCGGACCAATTGTAGCGGCTATCTTAGAAAAAGATAACGCTGTTGAAGATTTCCGTACTTTAATTGGAGCTACTAATCCAGCTGATGCTGCTGAAGGAACTATCCGTAAAAAATATGCAACTTCTGTTGGTGAAAATGCTGTTCATGGTTCAGATTCAGATGAAAATGCAACCATTGAAGGTAACTTCCACTTTTCAGGAAGAGAAATGTTTTAATTAACATTTTGAAAACAAATAAAAAAAGCACTTCAAATGAAGTGCTTTTTTATTTTAAAACAATATTTTTAATTACATCTCTTCTTAATTCTTCGTTGAGAATCGTAATAATTTTTTCTTTTCCGTATAATAGTTCTTCACGTAAAACCGAAGAAGACAAAGCAACATAAAGCGTACTGTTTTTCAACATTATATCTGTA
The DNA here is from genome assembly GCA_030431055.1 of Bacteroidia bacterium. Classification (GTDB taxonomy): domain Bacteria; phylum Bacteroidota; class Bacteroidia; order Flavobacteriales; family Flavobacteriaceae; genus Flavobacterium. The sequence goes on from JAUIJA010000002.1 coordinate 34,845, forward strand.
GTATAATTATTTACACCTGGCCCCATTACATTTTTCCACGCTTCCCGAACATCTACTTTATCTAATCCGCCTTGAAGTCGATTAGCCTCAATAAATGTTTTTAAAACATCAGCTAAAGAGCTTTCTTCTGTATTTCGCTTTTTACTCATTATCTACATGCTTTCTTTTATAAAAATATGTAATTCCGCTTTCATTTTTCAATACTAATTTTTTATCTGACAACTCTAAAACCTCTTCTTTCCACTCAGCATAATCAGTAGAATAATTTAAAAACAACAAACCATCTGTGATAATAGCTTCAATATTTTCTTTCACATCATTGGTCAACAACTTTCCATCTAATTGCAAAATTACTTTTTTCCTAAAACCTTTTAAACTGTCATTCAACTCAAAATGATCAATCGATTCATTGATTTTATATTCTTTTGAATTACCGTCTGGAAGTTCAACTTTTTCAATCTCCCAATAACCATTCAGTTTAGAAATTTCTTTAACACTAACCTGTTCTTTACAAGAAATAATAACGGAAAAAACTAAAAGTACGAAATATTTCATTTTAAAATTTTAGAAATTAAACTAAAAAATCCCGATAAATCGGGATTTAATTTTATTTGAAAAACGAATCTACAAATTCATATTTGTTGAAAACTTGTAAATCTTCTATTCCTTCTCCTACTCCAATATATTTTACCGGAACTTTAAATTGATCTGAAATACCTATTACAACTCCACCTTTTGCAGTTCCGTCTAATTTTGTAACGGCTAGCGAAGTTACTTCTGTTGCAGCTGTAAATTGTTTTGCCTGTTCAAATGCATTTTGTCCGGTAGAACCATCCAAAACCAATAACACATCATGCGGTGCATCGCCTACAACTTTTTGCATAACGCGTTTTACTTTAGAAAGCTCATTCATTAAATTCACTTTGTTATGTAAACGACCAGCCGTATCAATAATTACTACATCGGCATTTTGAGAAACCGCAGATTGCAGCGTATCGAAAGCTACAGAAGCAGGATCACTTCCCATATTTTGTTTTACAATAGAAACTCCAACTCTATCTGCCCAAACTTGTAATTGGTCGATTGCAGCTGCTCTAAAAGTATCTGCAGCACCAAGAACAACTTTCTTTCCAGCTTTGTTAAATTGGTAAGCTAGTTTACCAATTGTTGTTGTTTTCCCTACTCCATTTACACCAACAACCATAATTACATACGGTTTTTTATCCGCTGGAATATCAAATTCGGTAGCATCACCATGATTATTTTCAGATAATAATGCTGCAATTTCTTCACGAAGAATTTTATTCAATTCTTCTGTTCCCAAATATTTATCACGCTCAACACGCTCTTCAATTCGCTCGATAATTTTTAAGGTTGTATCTACACCAACGTCTGAAGTAACTAAAACTTCTTCTAAATTATCTAAAACATCATCATCAACTTTTGATTTACCCGCAACTGCTTTTGATAATTTCTGAAAAAAAGACGTTTTAGATTTTTCTAAACCTTTATCTAAAGTTTCCTTTTTATCGGATGAAAATAGCTTCTTAAAAAAACTCATATTTATTGTATTAAAAAAACAAATTTAGAAATAAAAAAGCTACTTTCAAACGAAAGTAGCTTTCCTATATAATATAAAAAGAATTATTATTTCTTTTTCAAAAATTCGTCAACCATTTCAGGAGCCATTACTTGCTCAACGAAAGTATATGCACCTGACTTAGGAGATTTAACCATTTTAATTGCTTTAGTTAATCTCTTTGATGATGTTTGTAAACTTGCTACGGTTTTCTTTGCCATGATTCAAATATTTTAAATTGAAACTTTTAACTTAATAAAAACTTCTAATTATTTAATTTCTTTGTGAACAGTTACTCTTTTTAAGATTGGATTAAATTTTTTAATCTCTAATCTATCTGGAGTATTCTTTTTATTTTTAGTCGTAATATAACGAGAAGTACCAGGCATTCCTGATTCTTTGTGCTCAGTACACTCTAAAATAACTTGAATTCTATTACCTTTCTTTGCCATCTTAAATTATTTTTTATTAAGTATACTACTTAAATTATTTTTGTGCTTTTTTTAACGCTGCAGAAATACCAATTCTATTGATAGTCTTTAAAGCAGCTGTAGATACCTTTAATGTTACCCATCTATCTTCTTCAGGAATGTAAAAACGTTTCTTAACTAAGTTAACAGAAAATTTTCTCTTAGTTTTATTCATCGCGTGAGAAACGTTGTTTCCAACCATCGCTTTTTTACCTGTAAGTTCACAAACTCTTGACATTATTTCTAATCTTTTATTTCGTTATTCAAAATCAGGGTGCAAAGAAACAAAATAGTAATCAATTACACAACAATCTTTTATTATTTTTTTAAAATTTCTTTATAAACTAATTCTAAAGCTTTACTTACTGCTCTATCTATTACTTTTTCTCGAGGTTGACCGAAATTAAATTCTTCCACAAATACTTCATTATCAACACAAAACCCTATAAAAACCGTTCCTACTTCTGCATCAGCATCTCCTTTTGATGGTCCTGCATTTCCAGTTGTAGAAATTGCAATATTAGATTTCATCAATTTTTGAACTGAAAGCGCCATTTCTTTCGCAACTTCTCTACTTACAACTGAATGTTTTTTAATTGTATCTGAAGAAACCTCCAAAACACTTTCTTTTATTTCAGTTGCATAGCTCACCACACTTCCTTTAAAATAAGCCGAAGCTCCAGAAACTGATGTAATCATTTGTGCGATTTTTCCGCCTGTACAGCTTTCAGCTGTTGCTATGGTTAGTCCTTTTTCCGCTAACAACTTTCCTAAAACAACTTCAATTGGCTCATCTTCGTCTAAACCTACAATAATATCTCCAATTAATTTTTGAAGATTACTAACTTGAACATTGATAGCATCGTTTAATTCATTTTCATTTGTTCCTTTAGCTGATAAACGAAGACGAACTCTACCCGGACTTGGTAAATATGCTAATTTGATAAAAGTTGGCAAATTATTTTCCCAATCTTCAATTTGTTCAGCAATTAAACTCTCTCCTCTTCCATATGTCATAATCGTTTTATGTATAATAAACGGACGCGAGAATTTTTCTACTATTTTTGGAATAACTTCATTATCAATCAAATATTTCATTTCATAAGGAACTCCTGGCAACGAAATATAAATTGTACTTTCTTTTTGTAACCACATTCCTGGCGCAGTCCCCATTTTATTGAATAAAACTTCAGCTTTTGATGGAACTAATGCTTGTTCTTTATTGATTTGAGTAATTGGTCTTTTATAAAAACCTTCAATTAAATCTTTTACATGTTGAAGAACTCTTTCATCTTCTATAAGTTCATCATCAGAAAATTCACAAATAGTTTTTTTTGTAATATCATCTTTCGTTGGGCCTAATCCTCCTGTGATAATTACAACATCTACATTATTTTGAAACTCAGAAAGTGTTTGTAAAATTTGTGATTTATCATCAGATATAGAACGCATTTCAGAAACTGAAATTCCGATTTTATCTAATTGTTTTGCTATATAACTAGAATTAGTATCAGTAATTTGACCAATAAGAATCTCATCACCAATGGTAATTATTGAGGCTTTCATAAAATTTTAATGTAAAACTAAGCTAATTTAAAGTCTTTTTTTAATTCTTTAACTGCTAAATCAACCCTTTCTTTTAAAGATTTGTAGATTTCTTTAATTTCTTTACGCTTACCTTCAGATTTTGTCCAAGACATAATTTCTAAATTCTCATCGTAAGCCAAATCCATTCCTAATAAGTCTAATGATGGTTTTATTTTATGAGCCGAAGTATATACTCTGGAATAATCCTTTTCATCTATACCTACTTTCATCGATTTTATTTCGACAGGCACTTCTTCAAGAAATAAATTCACAATTTGATATGCAAAGTCGATATCATTTTCTGATATTTCGTAAACTTTTGATAGATTATACTGTAACGCCATAATTACTTAACTTGAACTTTAAACACTTGATTTCCTTCTAAGAAACCTTCTAAAACATCACCATCTTGAACTGGGGCAACGCCTTTAGGCGTACCAGTAAAAAGAATATCACCTGTTTTTAGCGTAAAATATTGCGAAACATAAGCGATAAGTTCATCTATTTTCCAAAGCATTAAATTTGTATTGCCTTGTTGAACAATTTCGCCTTTATTCCTTAACTCAAAGTTAATATTTTCTAATGAAGAAAATGAATTTTTCGGTAAAAAGTTACCAATAATCGCTGAACCGTCAAATCCTTTTGCTTTTTCCCAAGGCAAACCTTTCTCTTTTAACTTTGTTTGTAAATCTCGGGCAGTAAAATCTACTCCTAAACTTATTTCGTTATAGTATTTATGTGCGAATTTTTGCGAAATATGTTTTCCAACTTTACAAATCTTAACAATTACCTCAACTTCGTGATGTACTTCATTGCTAAACTCAGGAATTACAAATGGATGTTGTTTTAACAGAATAGCCGAATCTGGCTTAATAAAAACAACTGGTTCTTCTGGCCTTTCGTTATTCAATTCCGAAATATGATCGGTGTAATTTCTACCTATACAGATTATTTTCATTATGTTTTAGGTTAACGGTCAACGGTTAACGGTTAACGGTAAAATTTCCTTTTACCTTTTACCTTTCTCCATTTACCTAATTTATAACTTCGTATTTAACTTTCTTAACTTAATAGCTGTTAAAACTTTTTTGGTATACAATGGAAAATCGGCATTTTGAATCCAACCGAAATAACCTGGTTCTTTGTCTAAAACTTCTTCAACTAAAACACCTTTATGTTTACCAAAACTAAAAACTTCCTTTCCTTCTTTATTTAAAGCGATAAATCCCGCAAAATCAACCGATTTTTTTCGAGTTGTAAATTCTGAAAGTGTTTTGATATTATTTTCTAAATCTTCATAACGATCTAATTGTGCTTTTAAAATTTCATAAGTAGCATTTGTATCTGCTTCTGCACTGTGAGCATTTTCAAGACTTTCGTTACAATAAAACTTATACGCCGCGCTTAATGTTCGTTCCTCTTTTTTATGAAAAATCGTTTGTACATCTACCGAAACTCTGTTTTTCATATCAAAATCAACTTCGGCACGCAACATTTCTTCTGCTAATAATGGAATATCAAATCGATCTGAATTAAATCCTGCCAAATCAGAATCTTTTATCATATTATAAACATGAGGTGCTAACTCTGCAAATGTTGGTTCGTTTGCAACTTTTTCATTTGTAATTCCGTGAATTGCAGTAGATTGCTCTGGAATAGGAATCGTAGGATTTACTAACCATGTTTTACTTTCTTTATTTCCATTTGGAAACACTTTCAGTACCGAAATTTCTACAATTCTATCTCTAGCAACGTCAATTCCTGTTGTTTCTAAATCGAAAAAACAAATTGGTTTGTTTAGTTTTAATTCCATTTTATTGTATTTGAAGTACAAATATAAAGTTTAAAAGTGTTTTTGAAAACAAAATAGTGATTACAGCCCCGATTGAAACGGCATCTTTTTCATCAGTTTGAGTATTTTTGTTTCACTTCTCGATTAGCTTCGCTCAGTTCGGCATACCTCGTGTCTTTCGCAAAGCGAAAACTCGAAGTGACGAAACAAAATGTATCGAAAACAAGAAAAAATAAAGTGTAAAGCGGGAAGTTTAGTGAACTTAAAAACAATTTTGTGCTGTATAAAAAAACCGATAGCAAAAACTATCGGTTTATATTTTAGAGATTCTGAATCAAGTTCAGAATGACAATTATATTTCTCTATTTGGATCCCAAGCTTCAAGATATTCTGCAACTCTTTTAACAAAGCTTCCTCCTAATGCGCCATCTACTACTCTATGATCATAAGAATGTGATAAGAACATTTTTTGGCGGATTCCAATAAAATCTCCTTCTGGAGTTTCGATTACTGCAGGAACTTTACGAATTGCACCTAAAGCCAAAATACCAACTTGCGGTTGGTTAATGATTGGCGTTCCGAAAACAGAACCAAAAGTACCAACATTCGTAACGGTGTAAGTTCCTCCTTGCGTATCGTCTGGTTTTAATTTTCCAGTTCTTGCGCGGTTTGCTAAGTCATTTACTTGTTTTGCCATTCCAACTAAGTTTAATTGGTCAGCATTTTTAATTACAGGAACAATTAAGTTTCCGTTAGGTAAAGCAGCAGCCATACCTAAATTTATATTTTTCTTTTTAATGATATAATCGCCATCAACTTGAATATTCATTCCAGGGAAATCTTTTAGCGCTTTCGCTACAACTTCCATGAATATAGGCGTAAATGTTAATTTTTCACCTTCGCGTTTTTGGAAAACATCTTTAACTTTATTTCTCCATTTTACGATATTCGTAACATCAACTTCGATAAATGATTGTACGTGAGCAGAAGTCTGTTTAGACTCAACCATGTACTTAGAAATCAACTTACGCATTCTATCCATTTCTACGATTTCATCTTCACCATTAACAGATGTTGGAGCTGCTTTTGGAGCTTCTTGCTTCTCGACTCCGCTCGAAGTGACAGCAGCTTTTTCAGCTTTAACTGGTTGTGCAACAGCAGCCGGCTGACTTCCTCTAGTTTTGATATAATCTAAAATATCATCTTTAGTCACACGACCTTCTTTTCCTGTTCCGCTAATTCCGTCTAATTCTGCCAATGAAATTCCTTCTTCTTTAGCAATATTTTTAACTAATGGAGAATAGAATTTATCTGAATTTGAAAAATCTGGAGTAGCAACTACTTCTTTTGCTGTCTCAACTGTTTTAGCAACCTCAGCTACAGGAGAAGCTTCCGTTTTTACTTCAGCAACTGGAGTAGCAGCAACCTCACCTCCTTCAGTTTCAATAATAGCAATTGTTTGTCCAACTTCAACAACATCATCAACATTGAATAAAATTTCAACTAAAGTTCCTGCTACTTCACTTGGAACCTCACTATCTACTTTATCGGTAGCAATTTCAAGAACTGCTTCGTCCATTTCAATTGTATCACCAACATTCTTTAACCAGTTAGTAACCGTAGCTTCCGCTACACTTTCACCCATTTTAGGTAATTTCAATTCAAACTTTGCCATATTTTTAACTAAAGTTGTGTTTTATTTGTTTGGAATACAAAAATACTAATTTTTAGATGTCTTTGTAAAGAATATAATAATTTTTTACAACAAAATAACTTCGCCTTTATCGTTAGAGTTATAACTTCCAATCATATAATTTGAATTGGGAATAAAATTTTTAAAACTTACTGTTTCATTTTTATACTTTTCCATAAACGAAATTATTTCAGAAAAAGACAGAAAATCAACATCAAAAATAATTTCAATGTTTTTATTTACTTCACTTCGATACTGATTCAAATTAGTCAAATATTGAATTGGTTTATTAGTATCGAGTTTTATTTTTCTATCTGAAATAACGATAAATTTATCAATATTTGGTTTGATGTTTTTTTGTTGGTTTCTTTTCACCAAACTAAAAACAAAACTACCTATTTTCATCATGACATCAAAAAACCAAGACTTTTTAAAGTGCTTTTTGTAGAAAAATTGCATGGCTTCGCGAAAACGTTTCATATACAATCCATCTCGAACTGTACTTTCGCCTTTGTAATGAATAACAGAAGATTTTGAAAAATAATAATTAGTATAACCTGTTATTTTTACCAAATAACTTAAATCAATATCATCGGAATACATAAAACAGTTTTCATCAAATCCGCCAACTTTTAGATACAAATCGCGTTGCATAATCATAAATGCACCAACCAAGATATCGACTTCACCCGATTGATTTTCTAACAAATGCATGGCATAATATTGGTTAAACCAACTCGATTTTGGAAACAACTTATACAATCCGAAAATTTTAGTGAAAGCTACCCATGGTGTTGGCACTCCTCTTTTACATTCGGGAAGAAATTTTCCGGAACCGTCGATTAATTTACAACCGATTATACCTAATTGAGACTTCTCGACTCCGCTCGAAGTGACAAAATTTAAAATTTTTGAAAAAGTATCTTCTGCAACAATAGTATCAGGATTTAAAATACAAACATATTCGCCTTTGGCTTGAGCTACACCAATATTATTTCCTTTAGGGAAACCTAAATTATCTTTATTTTCAATTAAAGTAACATTTGGGAATTTTTCTTTAATCATTTGGCAACTATCATCTGAAGAAGCATTATCTATCACAATAATTTCACCATCAATACCTTCAAGTGCTTTTTGAACACTCAAAACGCATTGCTCTAAAAAAAAGCGAACATTATAATTAAGGATGATAACCGATAGTTGCATTTGTTTAATTTGCCAATTTTCAATTAGTCAATGAGCAAATATAGTGGGAAAAATCCACAATTCTGAAGTTTCAATAATCTCAAAATAATAAACTATTTTTGCACCAATAAAAATTGGCACTTTGCCTCATCGTCTAATTGACACATTAATTACATGAACTTCCTTTCAGTCGAAAATATCTCAAAAGCTTACGGCGAACGCATTTTGTTTGAAAACATTTCATTTGGCATCAACAAAGACCAAAAAATAGCTTTTATTGCTAAAAATGGTTCTGGTAAAACAACCATTATGAACATGTTAGCTGGTTTGGACGAACCCGATAGCGGTCAGGTTATTGTTCGTAAAGACATTAAAATGGCATTTTTATCGCAAAATGACAATTTACAACCCGAACTAACTATTGAAGAAAGCATTTTCGCCAGTGATAATGATACGCTGAAAGTGATTGAACAATACGAAAAAGCACTTGAAAATCCTGAAGATGAAGAAGCTTATCAAAAAGCGTTTGATAATATGGACCGTCACAATGCTTGGGATTTCGAAACGCAATACAAGCAAATTTTGTTCAAATTAAAATTAGATGATTTAAAACTTAAAGTCAAAAACCTTTCGGGTGGACAAAAAAAGCGATTGTCATTAGCTATAATCTTAATCAACAAACCCGATTTCTTAATCCTAGATGAGCCGACCAACCATTTAGATTTAGAAATGATTGAATGGTTAGAAGATTATTTTGCCAAAGAAAATTTAACGTTATTCATTGTAACGCACGACCGTTTCTTTTTAGAACGTGTTTGTAACGAAATTTTAGAATTAGAAAACGGAAAATTATACCAGTATAAAGGTAACTACTCGTATTATTTAGAGAAAAAAGAAGAACGAGTAGCTTCTGAAAATGCGAGCATTGATAAAGCCAAAAACCTATTCGTTAAAGAATTAGAATGGATGCGTCGCCAACCTAAAGCACGTACCACGAAATCAAAATCGCGTCAAGATGATTTTTACGTGATCAAAGAAAAAGCCATGAGCCGCCGTAAAGAAAATGTGGTGGAACTAGAAATCAATATGGAACGAATGGGAAGCAAGATTATTGAATTGGCAAAAATCAATAAAAGTTTCACTGACCGAATCATTTTGAAAGATTTCAGTTATTCGTTTCAACGTGGCGAACGCGTAGGAATTATTGGTAAAAATGGAACTGGAAAATCTACTTTTTTAAATATTATTACGGGAAGTATTCAACCTGATTCTGGAAAAGTAATCGTGGGTGATACCATGAAAATTGGTTATTACACACAAAGCGGAATCAATCCAAAACCAGGTCAAAAAGTAATCGACATTATTAAAGAATATGGCGAATATATTCCGTTAACCAAAGGGAAAATAATTTCGGCTTCGCAATTATTAGAACGCTTTTTATTTGATGCCAAAAAACAATACGATTACGTTGAAAAACTGAGCGGTGGCGAATTGAAACGTTTGTATTTGTGTACGGTTTTGATTCAAAATCCGAATTTCTTAATTCTCGATGAGCCAACCAATGATTTGGATATCGTAACTTTAAATGTTTTGGAAAACTTCTTGTTAGATTATCCCGGATGTTTGTTAGTGGTAAGTCACGATCGTTATTTTATGGACAAAATCGTGGATCACTTATTTGTTTTTAGAGGAAATGGCGAAATTGAGGATTTTCCAGGAAACTATTCTGATTTCAGAACGTATGAAGATTCGGCGGAACCTGTTAAAGAAGAAAAAGCGGAATCGGCTAACGCTAAATCTTGGAAAGAAAAACAAGTAAAATCTGGTTTAACGTTTAACGAACAAAAGGAATTTCAGAAAATTGAACGCGAAATCAAAGATTTAGAATTCAAGAAAAAAGAAATTGAAGCAGAATTTGCTAATGGCAAAGTAGCCGACGATAAAATTGAAGCAAAAGCAAACGAATTGCAAAAAATCATTCAGTCTTTAGAAGAAAAAGAAGAGCGTTGGTTTGATTTGAGTGCGAAAATGGAAGAGTAAATTTTGTCATTCTGAGCGAAGTCGAAGAATCTAAAAAATGAGATTTCTCATTTCATTCGAAATGACAATTAATATTAAAAATGAATCATTTAATAAAAGCTTACATAAAATTCTTTTTTAAAGCCAAAAACGAACATGGTGTTCATTCGCCATTTGTGTTTGATTTGGTTACCAAATGCTTTTACGACAAAACCAATTATCCTGAATACAAAGTTTTAAAAAACTACAGAAATTCGCTTTTAAATAATAAAAACACCATTGAAGTTACCGATTTTGGAGCGGGTTCACGAGTTTTTAAATCGAATACAAGAGAAATTGGTGCTATTGCTAAAAACGCAGGAATTTCAGTCCAAAACGCCGAATTGTTATTCCGAATCGTTCGTTATTTTCAACCAAAACAAATTTTAGAAATCGGAACTTCATTAGGATTAGCCACTTCTGCTTTAGCTTTAGCAAATCAGAATGCAAAAATCACCACTTTAGAAGGATGTCCTTCCACAAGTCAAAAGTCAAAAGAAGAAAGTCAAAAGTTTGGATTTAATAATATTGAATTCATTAACACTGAATTTTCAAGTCACTTTAATTCTTCTGACTTTCGACTTTCAACTTTCGACTTAATTTATTTCGACGGTAATCATTCCAAAAAAGCAACTTTAGACTATTTCAATTTACTATTGCCAACCGTTACCAATGATTCAGTTTGGATATTCGACGACATTCATTGGTCAGAAGACATGGAAGAAGCTTGGACATCAATAAAAAATCATCCACAAGTTACTGTTACGATTGATACTTTTCAATGGGGAATAGTTTTCTTTAGAAAAGAACAAGCAAAAGAGCATTTTATCATTAATCCAAAACGTAACTTTAGTTCGAAGTTTTTTCAAAAAACAAGAATTAAAATGTAACAAAAAACTGACTTCTTCTACTTATTAATAGTAAAATTTAGATATTCTAAATTCTAAAATCTTAATTCTGATTTTATAATGTCACAACCTATTATCGAAATTAAAGGAATTACAAGAGATTTTCCACTTGGCGAAGAAGTAATTCACGTATTAAAAGGAATTGATTTAACTATTAACAAAGGTGAATATGTAGCCTTAATGGGACCATCGGGTTCAGGTAAATCAACCTTAATGAATTTATTGGGTTGTTTAGATACACCAACTTCTGGAAGTTATAATCTAAACGGACAATTCGTTAGCGAATTACACGATGATGAATTGGCAGAAATTAGAAATAAAGAAATCGGTTTCGTTTTCCAAACCTTTAACTTAATGCCAAGAACTACAGCATTAGACAATGTTGCATTACCTATGGTTTATGCCGGAAAATCAAAAGAAGAAAGAAACAAAAGAGCTACAGAAGTATTAACGCAAGTTGGATTAGATGACCGAATGGATCACAAACCTAACCAACTTTCTGGTGGACAACGTCAGCGTGTAGCAGTTGCAAGAGCATTAGTTAACAATCCAGCAATAATATTAGCCGATGAGCCAACAGGAAATCTAGACAGTAAAACTTCTGTTGAGATTATGAATTTATTTGACGAAATTCACGCTAACGGAAACACTGTTATTCTTGTAACTCACGAAGAAGACATTGCCGAACACGCACATCGTATTATTCGTCTTCGTGATGGAATGATTGAAACAGATGTAAAAAATAAGTAATTGTCATTCCGAACTTGTTTTCGGAATCTAAAGCGATTCTTTGGTTGCTTTTGCAATTCATTTTCCTGCTATCCGTTACAATATTTTGTTTTGTATTTAGATGTTTCGACTCCGCTCAACATGGCAAAACAAAATGATTTTCACTTCTATCAGGGCTATTTAATTTTCCATAGTGTTTTTGCTATCTTTGAAAAAAATATGCGTAAAGCTTAAAGCTTTCGGCATAAAGTATAAAAAAAATGAAAGTATACACAAAAACTGGCGATAAAGGTTCAACCTCATTATTCGGTGGAACTCGAGTTCCAAAACATCACATTCGCATTGAAAGTTATGGAACAGTTGATGAATTAAACTCTTATATTGGTTTAATTCGCGACCAAGAAATAAATTCACTTTACAAAGCCGTATTAATTGAAGTTCAAGATCGACTATTTACTGTTGGAGCAATTATGGCAACTCCACCTGAAAAAGAAACTTTAAAAAACGGCGAAAAAAGATTAAACATCAATCGCATTTCTGAAGAAGACATTCAATATTTAGAAAACGAAATTGATAAAATGGATAGCGAATTACCGCAAATGACACATTTTGTATTACCTGGCGGACATACTACTGTGTCATATTGTCATATTGCACGTTGCGTATGCCGTAGAGCCGAGCGTTTAGCAGTACATTTACACGAATTAGAACCATTAGACGAACGTGTTCTTACCTACTTAAACCGACTTTCTGACTACCTTTTTGTGTTGGCACGAAAGTTGTCTCATGATTTGAACGCTGATGAAGTAAAATGGATTCCGAGAAAGGAATAATTTCACAGTTGAAAAACCACGTTCTTTAAGCTTATTAAAAATAATTCAAAAAAAACTTGACTTTTTAAGTTAAAAAATTATTTTTGCACTAAATTAAATCGATAAAAAATGTATTGGACATTAGAATTAGCATCTTATTTAAGTGATGCGCCTTGGCCAGCTACTAAAGATGAACTTATCGACTATGCGATTCGTACTGGAGCACCATTAGAAGTTGTAGAAAATTTACAATCTATTGAAGACGAAGGAGATAGTTATGAATCAATGGAAGAAATTTGGCCAGATTATCCTACTGACGAAGATTATCTTTGGAATGAGGATGAATATTAAAATAATAACGCAAATCATTTAAAAGTCTCATTACGAGGCTTTTTTTTGTAAATTTGCACACCCTAAGAAACACTATAATTATGAGTATTGTAGATTCAATATTAAAAATATTTGTTGGTGATAAATCACAAAAAGATGTAAAAGCGATTCAACCTATAATCGCTAAAATAAAATCATTTGAAAGTAGTTTACAATCGTTATCTCACGATGAGTTGAGAGAAAAAACTACTGAATTTAAAGGAAAAATTAAAGCTGCAAGAGCTGAAAAAGACGCTGAAATTGAAGCTTTAAAAGAAAAAGCAAATCAAACAGAAGACATCGACGCTCGTGAAGATATTTATACAGAAATAGACAAATTAGAAGCTGATGCTTATGAATTATCAGAAAAAGTATTAAATGATATTCTTCCTGAAGCTTTTGCTGTTGTTAAAGAAACTGCTCGTCGTTTTAAAGAAAATGAATCTATTACTGTAAAAGCTTCAGCTAAAGATTTAGAATTATCGGCTACAAAACCATATATTGAAATTCAAGGAGACAACGCAGTATGGGCAAACTCTTGGGATGCAGCTGGAAAAGCCATCACTTGGGATATGATTCACTACGACGTTCAGTTAATTGGTGGTGTAGTTTTACATCAAGGTAAAATTGCCGAAATGCAAACAGGTGAAGGTAAAACTTTAGTTGCTACACTTCCGTTATACTTAAATGCATTAACAAGAAATGGTGTTCACTTAGTAACAGTAAATGATTATTTAGCAAAACGTGATAGTACCTGGAAAGCTCCTTTATTTGAGTTCCACGGAATGACAGTTGATTGTATTGATAATCACCAACCTAATTCTGACGCTAGAAGAAAAGCTTATAACGCCGATATCACTTATGGAACAAATAATGAATTTGGTTTCGATTATTTACGTGATAATATGGCGCATAGTCCAAATGATTTAGTACAACGCAAACACAATTATGCAATTGTCGATGAGGTCGATTCAGTATTAATTGATGATGCACGTACACCTTTGATTATTTCTGGACCAGTTGCTGATGGAGATCGCCACGAATTTATGGAGTTAAAACCAAAAGTTGAAAACTTGGTAACTCTTCAACGTAAATTAGCTACAGATTGCCTTACAGAAGCAAAACGTTTCTTTAAAGAAGGCGATATGAAAGAAGCTGGTTTTTATTTATTACGTTCACATCGAGCATTCCCAAAAAATAAAGCATTAATTAAATTCTTATCGGAAGATGGAGTAAAACAATTACTTCAAAAAACAGAGAATTTTTACATGCAAGACAATAACAGAGAAATGCCTAAAATTGATGAAGCATTATACTTTGTTATCGAAGAAAAAAACAATCAAGTTGAATTAACCGACAATGGAATTCAACATTTATCTAAAGATACTGATGAGCATTTCTTCGTTTTACCAGATATTGGAACTGAAATTGCTAAAATCGAAAAAGAAAATCTTCCTAAAGAAGAAGAAGCTGAAAAACGTGAAGAATTATACAAAGATTTTTCTGTAAAATCTGAACGTATTCATACATTAACACAGTTATTAAAAGCGTATTCATTATTTGAAAAAGATACTGAATATGTAATCATGGACAATAAAGTTATGATTGTCGATGAGCAAACAGGTCGTATAATGGATGGTCGTCGTTATTCAGACGGATTACACCAAGCGATTGAGGCCAAAGAAAATGTAAAAATTGAAGCGGCTACACAAACATTCGCTACTATTACCTTACAGAACTATTTCCGTATGTACAACAAGTTATCTGGTATGACAGGTACTGCTGTTACAGAAGCTGGAGAGTTTTGGGAAATATATGAATTAGATGTAGTTGAAATTCCTACAAACCGACCAATTGCAAGAAAAGATAAAGAAGATTTAATATATAGAACTGTTCGTGAAAAATACAACGCCGTTATCGATGATGTTGTAAAATTAGCGCAAGCAGGAAGACCTGTTCTTATTGGTACAACTTCGGTTGAAATTTCTGAGTTATTAAGTCGTATGCTTAAAATGCGTAACATTCACCACAATGTATTGAACGCTAAAATGCATAAGAGCGAAGCAGAAATTGTTGCCGAAGCTGGTAAACCAGGTGTTGTTACTATTGCAACAAATATGGCAGGTCGTGGTACCGATATTAAACTTTCAGATGAAGTTAAAAAAGCTGGTGGTTTAGCAATTGTAGGTACAGAACGTCACGATTCTCGTCGTGTTGACCGTCAGTTACGAGGTCGTGCTGGTCGTCAAGGAGATGTGGGTAGCTCACAATTCTACGTTTCTTTAGAAGACAACTTAATGCGTTTATTTGGTTCAGAGCGTGTTGCTAAAATTATGGACCGCATGGGCTTAAAAGAAGGTGAAGTTATTCAGCATTCGATGATGACAAAATCTATCGAAAGAGCTCAGAAAAAAGTAGAAGAAAACAACTTTGGTGTTCGTAAACGTTTATTAGAATATGATGATGTTATGAATGCACAACGTGAAGTTGTTTACAAACGTCGTAAACATGCTTTACACGGAGAGCGTTTAAAAGTTGACATCGCTAATATGATGTATGATACTTGCGAATTAATTGTTCAAAACAATAAATTAGCAAGTGACTTTAAAAACTTCGAGTTTGATTTAATTCGCATTTTCTCTATCAGTTCACCAGTTACTGAAGCTGAATTTAATAAATTATCAGAACGCGAAATTGTTGGAAAAACTTACAAAGCAGCTTTACAACATTACACAGAAAAGAACGAGCAAAGTGCCAAAGAAGCTTTCCCTGTTGTAAAAAATGTTTATGAAAACAACAACGGACAATACGAACGAATTGTAGTTCCGTTTACCGATGGAATTAAATCGTTAAATATTGTAACGAACTTAGAAAAAGCGTATAATTCTGAAGCTAGAACATTAATCACAGATTTTGAGAAGAATGTTGCGCTTGCTATTATAGATGAAGCTTGGAAGAAACATTTACGCAAAATGGACGAATTGAAACAATCGGTTCAATTAGCAGTTCATGAGCAAAAAGATCCGTTATTAATTTATAAGTTTGAAGCTTTTGAATTATTCAAACAAATGATGGATGAAGTGAATAAAGATGTTATTTCATTCTTATTTAAAGCCGATTTACCTTCGCAAAATCCAAATACAATTAGCGAAGCTAAAGAAGTAAAACAAGAAAGCTACACAGAAAGTAAAGAAGAAGTTTTAAACACTGATGAAATGGCAGCTCGCAATCGTCAAGCTGGACAACAAGCATCGCAACCGCAACAACAAGTTACGGAAACTATTGTTCGCGAAACGCCTAAAATTAATCGTAACGATACCGTTACTATTAAACATGTTATGAGTGGAAAAACTGAATCTATGAAATTCAAAAAAGCTGAATCGATGTTAGCTTCTGGAGAATGGGTTTTAGTTGAACACAATTCTTAAGCAGACTTTAATACTATAAACAAAAAACTCCAATTCAATTAATTGGAGTTTTTTTATATTTGAAACCAATATTAATATTTATCATGAAAAAATTCACACTTACAATCCTACTTACGTTAAGCTTAGGATTCACTTTTGCCCAAGATTTAGAAACTTTAAAAACCGAAGCCCAAAAATCTTATGTTGCTGGAGCTAACTTAGATTTCGAAGGTATTTTTGAAACAACTTACCCTAAAGTATTTGATATTGTTTCTAAAGATATGTTGAAAGCATCTTTCGATCAAATGTTTAATAATGACGATTTTAAAATCGAACTTGTAGAAGTTGAACCTAATTTTTCTTTTGGCGAAATTCAAAAAATTGGCGAACAAACATTTTGTCTTATTGATCATGATACCAAAATGATTATGACATTTAAAGAGAAAATGGAAGAAGTTGAAATGATGACCGATCTCTTTAAATCATCTATGCAAGCTGAAGAAGTAACTTTTAACGAAGAAGAAAATGCATTTCATATAAAAGTTCGTTCGACCTTAATTGGTATTTCAGATGAAATAACTAATCATACTTGGAAGTTTATGAATAAAGATAAAAACAACCAACTTTCGAAAATGATTTTTAGTGACGAAGTAATTACGAAATTAGAATTATAAAAAAAGCTCGCAATTGCGAGTTTTTTTTTATGTTTTAGGAAAAATCTTTCCTGGATTTAAAATTCCTTTTGGATCAAAAACTTGTTTGATTCTTTTCATTAATTGTAATTCTAAATCAGAAAAAACTATTGGCATAAATTCTTTTTGAACATAACCAATTCCGTGTTCACCTGAAATAGTTCCTTTTAACGATTTGGTTAGCTCAAAGATTTCAACAATACCTTTTGGAATTTCTGTTTGCCAAGCTTCATCAGTCATTTTTTGTTTGACAATGTTCACATGTAAATTTCCATCACCAGCATGACCATAACAAACAGAGTGAAATCCATATTTCTTACCTATTTCTTTAATTCCTTTTAGTAAAGTTGGTAATTCATATCTCGGCACAACCGTATCTTCTTCTTTATAAACCGAATTCGATTTTACTGCTTCACCAACTGCTCTTCGCAATTTCCAAAGTGCATTTTTTTGTTCATCAGAATCGGCAAATAAAACTTCATCAATTTCATAATTCTCTACAACTTCCAATATCTTTTCAGCTTCTTTCATTAAAATTTCAGGATAATTCCCATCAACTTCAATTAACAAATGTGCTTTAATTTCATCTTCTATCGGAACATTCACACCATCAATAAATTGCATTGTCCAGTCAATTGCATCGCGCTCCATAAACTCTAATGCACTTGGCACAATTCCTGCTCTAAAAATAGCTGAAACGGCTTCGCAAGCTTGTTCTGCTTTATAAAAAGGAACCAACATTAAAACGTTATGCTGATTTATTGGTAATAATTTCAATACAACTTTGGTTACAATTCCAAGTGTGCCTTCACTTCCTACCATTAATTGAGTTAAATTATAGCCAGTCGAATTTTTTAATGTATTGGCACCAGTCCAAATTATTTCTCCATTGGGTAAAACCACTTCTAAATTCAATACATAATCTTTTGTAACTCCGTATTTAACCGCACGAGCTCCACCTGAATTTTCGGCAATATTTCCACCTATAAAACAGCTTCCCATGCTACTTGGATCAACCGGATAAAACAAACCTTGCTCAGCTAAAGTGTCTTTTAAAACTTGTGTAATTACACCAGGTTCGGTTGTAACTTGGTAGTTTTTTTCGTCAATTTCTAAAATTTTGTTGAAACGCTCCATCGAAAGTCCAATTCCACCATGAATACTCAACGCGCCGCCACTCAGACCTGTTCGTCCACCAATAGGAACCACCGGAATTTCATTTTGAAAAGCAATTTTCATGATCTCAGAAACTTCAACTGTATTTGCTGGTTTTACGACAACATTTGGAGGGAAATTATAATCTTCGGTTTCATCATGACCATAATTTTGACGCGTTTCAATATCAGTGAAAATAAAATTATCTCCTACAATTTGAGTTAATTTTTTTATATGTTGACTTGTT
The DNA here is from genome assembly GCA_030431055.1 of Bacteroidia bacterium. Classification (GTDB taxonomy): domain Bacteria; phylum Bacteroidota; class Bacteroidia; order Flavobacteriales; family Flavobacteriaceae; genus Flavobacterium. Next base: position 53,528 of record JAUIJA010000002.1, read on the forward strand.
ATCATCCTGCTAAAATTGAGATAAAATGAGATACCATATAGCTAAGGTAAGGAAAGATAATGGAATCCCTACTCCAACCATCATGTTACTTAATTTTGGTTTCAAACCGTAATTTGTTGCTATAATTGCTCCCGTAATCATAGGCGCCATAGCTGCTTCAATTATTGAAACATCTATTGGTAAACCTTCTGCTTTTAGTATCACTTTGTAAAACAAAAAGAAAATTAAAGGTGTTATTATTAATTTAAATAACAAACCTAAACCAAGAAAAGGCCAATGCTTACTTCTTCTTTCAAGTTTTAATTGTAAACCAACTGCCACTAAAGCTATTGGAGAAACAGTTGCTCCAACACGTTCAAAAGTACTTTGTAATGGAACAGGAAAATCAACTGCACTAACATTTAGAGCTAAAGCTAAAAAGAAAGCTATAAATGGAGGAAACTTCAATATTTTTGTTAGTAATGTACGAGCGCTTGGTGTTTCTTTCGAATACAATGTAGCTACTAAAATTCCCAATGTTGCCATAACCACAAAAGAACCTGGTTGGTCTACAATAATAGCCGTTTCAATTCCTTTTTTTCCATATAAAGCTTCAATTACAGGAAACCCAACAAAAGAAGTATTTCCTAAACCAGCTACTACAATTAAACATCCCGTTAATTTTTTAGACCAACCAAATATTTTTCCTAGACTGTAAAAAAACAAAAATGAAAGTCCGAAACCTAACCATGGCGCACCTAAAGGAAAAAGTAACGTACTATTAATTTCAATTTTAGGAATATAAAACAACGCCATTGCTGGAATGGAAACATATATAACAAACTGATTTAAGACTTGGTGAGAATTTTTTGGAAAATTTGGAATTCTTTGAAAAATGATTCCCAAAAACAAACATCCAAAAAGCAAAATAATATTATCCATAACTAAATTTGAACTACAAAGTTAAGGTAAAGCTACTTTTATAAAAGTAATCTTTTACAAATTTTGTATTTTTACCAAAACCTTTTTAGTAATTGAAAAATCCTAATAAAAAATCAGCATTAGAAGAAGTTGAAGGTGTAAACCAACCTGAAGCTGTTAATAAAACTATTGCTAGTTCAGTTCAAAAATTTCGCAGAAAACAACCTTCTGCTGATGAATTAATTACCTCAATTATTAAAGGCGATAAAATTGCGTTAAGTCGCGCAATTACTTTAGTTGAAAGCACGAATCCTGAACATTTAGAAAAAGCGAACGAAGTTATTCAAGGTTGCTTGCCTTATGCGAATAAATCTGTTCGAATAGGAATTACTGGTGTTCCAGGTGTAGGAAAAAGTACGTTTATCGAAGCTTTTGGAAAATATTTGACTTCCATTGGTAAGAAAGTTGCTGTTTTAGCGGTTGATCCAAGTTCGTCTATTAGTCACGGAAGTATTTTAGGCGATAAAACCAGAATGGAAGAATTAGTAAAAGACGAAAACGCTTACATTCGTCCGAGTGCTTCTGGAGATAGTTTAGGTGGTGTTGCTCGAAAAACACGCGAAACTATTATGCTTTGTGAAGCTTGTGGTTTTGATACGATTATAATTGAAACCGTTGGTGTTGGGCAAAGTGAAACGGCTGTTCACAGTATGGTTGATTTCTTTTTATTGTTGAAAATTGCCGGTGCTGGTGATGAGTTACAAGGAATTAAACGCGGTATTATGGAAATGGCCGACACGATTGTGATTAATAAAGCTGATGGCGATAATATTTCCAAAGCGAAATTAGCAAAAACCGAATTTAACCGCGCGTTGCATTTATTTCCTGCAAAAAATAGCGGTTGGATTCCGAAAGTAACAACATGTAGTGCTTTTGAAAAAACTGGAATTGATAAAGTTTGGGAAATTATTGCCGAATATTTTGAACTAACAAAAGAAAATAATTATTTCGAACAAAAACGCAAAGAGCAAAATCAATATTGGATGTTAGAAAGTATAAACGAACAATTAAAAAATCGTTTTTACAATCATCCTGAAATTATTGCATTATTAGAACAAAATAAAAAAGCGGTGCAAAATAATGAATTATCACCTTTTGCTGCCGCTCAGATTCTTTTAGAGAAGTATTTTAGTAAAGAGTAATTAGTGAATAGTAATTAGCTTTTTAAAATACTTAAAATAAATTTGTTATTTGTTAATTTCTATTTTCAAAATAATTTGAAAAAGTAAGCTCGGGTTCAATACACTTAATTTCGGTTAAAATTATCATTGATTTTGAACTTCCTAAATGTCCAAAATTTCCATTATTATATTTACAGCCTTTTACTTTCATGTAAATTCCATCTAAATTATTTTCGCTGAAAATTTTCATTAATGAATCATTCCAAATAAAATTTTTATCAAATTCAAGCCAAATAGGCTTTAAAAATTTCTCATCTTGTCTTTCATAAAAAAAGAAGTTTCAAAACCAAAAACATAAAATCCTTCTATTTGCACGATTTCATATTCTATTTCACTCTGAGAATACAAATTCAATGAAAATAAAAAAAATATTAATATTTTAAAGTTCATTTTCATAAAGGCTACTAATCACTAATTACTAACAACTAATTACTACTCTTCGTAACGTTCCATTTCTCTATCATAAAATTTTCCAGCTTCTTCTATTAAGCTTTCCATTTCGCTTTCTAATTCTTTTTCGTCTTCGCCTTCTACATCTTCTAAAATTTCCACTTCATCATCTTTTAAGTTGATGATAAATCGTGGATAATCTAAGTGAATAACAAAAATATCATCTTGAAAATCGGTATTATCGCCTAGTACAAATTTTGGTAAGTTCATTTTCTTTAATTATGAGTTATAAATATAGTTATTTTGTTGATTTGTTTATTTAGTAATTAGAAAATAAAGCAACTTTTGACTTTCGGCTTTTAACTTTCGACTTGATTAATTAACTTCTTAGTTTCATTGTTAAATCGAATAAATAAAAATACACCTGCTGCTGTTAAACCAGCTAATAATCCAATCCAAATTCCGGTTGCTCCTAAACTCGTAAACAAACCTAAATAAATAGAAATAGGAAATCCGATTACCCAATAGGCTACAAATGTGATATACATAGGAATTTTTACATCTTGTAAACCTCGTAATGCACCAAGCACTACTACTTGAACTCCATCGGAAATTTGGAAAATAGCTGCAACTAATAATAATTGCGCTGCAATCGTTACTACTTCTAAATTCTCGGAATAATTGGCAGCGTCTTTTAAATCGACAAAAAGTGTTGGTAACTGTTCGTGAAAAAGTAAAAACACAATCGCAAATGCAATTTCCAAAATAGTCGTTAATAAGAAAATTGAAAAAGCAACTAATCGCAATTTATGAAAATCGCCCAATCCTTTTTGATTTCCTACGCGAATCATAGCCGCAACACCTAATCCCATTGCAAACATAAATGTAAACGAAGCTAAACTTAACGCAACTTGGTTAGCAGCTTGACTTGTAGTTCCTAATCTTCCTGAAAGCCAAATTGCGCCTGTAAATAAAGCAACTTCAAACAACATTTGCATTGCTGATGGCGTTCCTAATTTAATGATTTTTATATTGACTTCTCGTTTTATTTCTTTCAACGAAAAGCCTTTAAAAAACAGATGAAATTTCTTTTTTGAACTCATTAAATAATGCATAAATCCAAGCATTACAAAACGTGAAACTATTGTACCGATAGCCGCGCCAATAATTCCTAACTCTGGGAAAATCCAAATTCCGTAAATGAATAAATAATTCAAAACTACGTTTACAACATTTGCTAGAATTGTTGCCCACATTGAATATTTGGTTTCGCTCATTCCATCGGCAAATTGTTTATACGCTTGAAAGACAATTAACGGAATTAACGAAAAAGCAACTATATCTAAATACGGTTTTGCCAATTCCACCACATTTTCAGGTTGTCCCATAAATGCAATTAGTGGCTTTGAAAAGTAAATTATCCCGAATAAAATTACGCCCAAAATCGTACACAAATACAAACCATGATGAAAAGCGCTTCTCCCTTCTTCTATACTTTTCTTTCCATCGGCTTCAGCAACTAAAGGAGTAATTGCAGTGGAAAAACCAATTCCCAAAGACATTGCAATAAACACAAAACTATTACCAAGTGAAACCGCCGCGAGTTCTGTTGGACCTAATTTTCCAACCATAACGTTATCTACAATACTAACAATAGTATGTCCTAACATTCCTAAAATAATAGGAAAGGCTAACTTTAAATTATAAGAAAACTCCTTTGTGTATTGTGCTAAATTCATACCTTTTTTGAAATCGTTTGCAAAGGTAGGTTTTTAGTATTTAGGAATTAGTAACTAGTGTTTAGTTTTTTTATTTATTTGTTCTCGATACATTTTGTTTCGTCACTTTGAGTTTTCCGATGACAATTTATCGTGATAAAACTTGATATTTTTTTTAATTTCTTCGTCTAATTCTGGTTCTTTAATATCTGTATATTTTTGAAGTTCTTCTAAAATCGTTTTCGCAACCAAATATCGGCAAGTTTCTTTATTATCTGCAGGAACAACATACCAAGGTGCGTGTTCTTTTGAAGTTCGATTAATTGCATCTTCATAACAAACTTGATAATTGTCCCAAAGTTCTCTTTCGGCTAAATCGGCTGGAGAAAATTTCCAATTGTGTTTTTCTTTTTCTAATCTTCGTAATAATCGTCTTCGTTGTTCTTCTTTACTCAAGTGTAAATAAAATTTCAATACAATTACACCGTTTGAAGCAATATGTTTTTCAAAATTATTGATGCTTTCAAAACGATTATTCCAAAACTCATCATTAATATCTTCCACCTTATTAATACCTGGAATTCGTTCGTTTAAAATATATTCAGGATGAACACGAGTAATCAAAACATTTTCATAATGCGTGCGATTAAAAACTGAAAACTTACCTTTTTCCGGCAAAGCTAAATAATGTCGCCATAAATAATCGTGTTCAAGCTCTGTTGAATTTGGTGTTTTAAAACTATGCACCACTACTCCACGCGCATTGAATTCTTTAAAAACTTCACGAATTAAACTATCTTTTCCCGCTGTATCCATTCCTTGTAAGCAAACCAAAACGCCATATTTATTATGCGCGTACATTTTATCTTGAAGTTTGCTTAAATCTTCTCTTATTTTTTGAAGTTCTTTTTCTTTTTTCTTTTCGGAAGTTTCAACATCGATAAATGTTGGACGATCTTTTAATTTTATTGGTGAAGTTACTCTTAAAGATGAACATTCAATATTTTTCATTTGGCACTTATTTTGACATTTAATCATTAAATTTAAAAAATATTTTAAGGTCGTCCCAACCTTTTTCTCTTTTTTACTCTCTTTATAAGAAAGCACTTATTTGTGATGGATGAAAAAATAATACAAGCCTGTAAAAAACAACGTCGTGATGCGCAACGGCAACTGTATGAATATATGGCGCCTAAACTGTACTATTTGTGCAAACGTTATTTGAAAAAAGAGGAAGAAATTGAAGAAGTTTTAGCCGATTCATTTTTTATCATTTTTACGAAAATAGATCAACTTAAAGAAGTTAAAGCATTTGAAGGTTGGGCAAAAAAAATCACGGTGAATCAATGTTTAGCACAGTTGAAAAAGAATCTCAACTTCAATTTATATTTAGATGATGTTTCTTACGCTAGTCAACCATTAGCAGATGAAATGACCGATTTAGAAGAAGAAGATTTACTCAATTTAGTCAAATATATTCCCGAAGGTTGTCAAACAATTTTCAGTTTGTTTGTAATTGAAGGATATAGTCACAAAGAAATTGCTGAACAGTTAAATATTTCCGAAGGAACATCCAAATCACAATTAAATGCTGCCAAAAGTAAATTGAAAGAATTAGTAACTACCTACTATTATCAAAAAGCGAAGTAAAATGAATACCGAAGATAAACTATATAACAAAATAAAATCGGCTGCCGATAAAGGTTCGACTCCAGACTTTTCTGGAATGGACAAAGTTTGGTCGCGCGTAGAAGACAAACTCGATGCAAAAGTATCGAAAACAGAATCTTCAAAATGGAAAAAAATTGCCGTTGCTGCTTCTATTGTAGTAGTTGGAACTATTGCTTATAACTTTATGAACAACGAACCTGAAATAATCACCAATGAACACTCTGTTGTTGTAAACGATAGTCTTCCAATAAACACTAACAATACTCTTGTAGAAGTTTCAAAAGAAAAACCTGTAGAAAAAACAGAAACAAAATTTGAAAATCCAAATATTGTAGTAAATGCTGATGTAATTTTAGAAAAAAAAATCGAAGAAGAACCAACAATTGTTTCAAATATTCCTAAAGTTGAACCTATGAAAATTTCAGTTGCTGAAGAAGTTCAATTTGAAGAAATGATAATAGAAGATAACGCTCCTGAAATGTCAGATTATCAAAAAGGAAACTCATTTGTTGAAAGTTCTAAAAAAGAACAACCAAATCTTTATTCAAATTTTACTACCACTGAAGCTGCTGTACCGAAATCGGCATATCAAGAGAAGAAATTAGATCCATTAATGGTTGTTGATGGAAAAGCTAAAAAAGGACTAAAAGTAGATGAAATCAACAATTCGGAAGTTGATTCCATTGTATACTTAAAAGAGCCTTTATATATCATTAACGGTAAAGAATATTCTGAAAAAGAACTTTTTGGTCCAAATCCTACTAGTCCGTATGCGCCATTAAACCAACAAGACATTATTTCTACCACAATTTATCAAGGTGAAGACGCTACGAAATTGTATGGCGAAAAAGGAAAAAAAGGTGTCGTCATCATTACAACAAAAAACAGAAAACCTAAGAATTAGTATTTAGTCGCAGTTTAAAGTCGTCAGTTCGAGTGTTTTGATTAGATTCTCGATACTTTCGCTTTGCGAAAACTCGAATTGACGAATCAAAATTTATCGAGAACAATAAAGAATCGTTTCACACAAAATCTAATATTATGAAAAATGTAAAAATTATTTCATTAGGGATTGCTATGCTTTTTGCGTTCCTAAGCTTCAAAACCGTAAATCATTCATTTACAAATAAAAACGATTTAAAAACAATCACTGGAATCGTTTCAGACGATTTAGGTCCAGTTGCTGGAGCAAGTGTTATTGTTAAAGGCACAAAAACTGGAACTACAACCGATTTTAACGGAAAATATTCCATACAAGCTAAAGAAGGCGATTTTTTAGAATTCACCTATGTTGGGTTTAACAAAGAGACTCGAAAAGTGGGAAAATCGAATGTAATAAATGTGACTTTTAAAAGTAATTTAGTTATGCAAGAAGTTGTTGTAGCTGCTTATTCTGAAACCAAAAAAGAATTAAAAGGAAAAGTTGCTGGTGTACAAATATCAAACACATCATCTTCTCCAAAAGTAAGAATCAGAGGAACTTCTTCAATTATAACTAATGAGGCTCATCAGCCTCATTACGATAACAATAACAAAAACATCATTTCAACCGACAATGAAGATTATGGTGTTTTAATTGAAAATGAATTTGAAAGTCCGAAACAATCGCCACTTTCAACTTTTTCAATTGATGTCGATAATGCTTCTTATACAAACATTCGCCGTTTCATTAATAACGGACAAAAAGTTCCAAAGGACGCTGTTCGTGTGGAAGAAATGGTAAACTTTTTCAAGTATAATTATGCACAACCAAAAGACAAACATCCGTTTGCGATTCATACAGAATATAGCGAATGTCCTTGGAATGAAAATCACAAATTATTGAAAATTGGTTTACAAGGAAAAGAAATTCCGACAGATGATTTACCTAATTCTAACTTCGTTTTCTTAATTGATGTTTCAGGTTCAATGCGTTCGCAAAACAAATTGCCTTTATTGAAAGAATCGATGAAAGTTTTGGTTAACCAAATGCGAAAAGATGATAAAGTTGCTATTGTAGTTTATGCTGGTGCTGCTGGATTGGTTCTTCCTCCAACATCTGGAAATAAAAAAGAAACGATTATTAATGCTTTTAATAATCTTCAAGCTGGTGGAAGCACTGCTGGTGGTGCCGGAATTCAATTGGCATACAAAATTGCTCAGGAAAACTTTATAAAAGGTGGAAATAATCGTGTGATTTTAGCTACTGATGGCGATTTTAATGTAGGCGCTTCATCTGATAATGATATGGAACGCTTAATTGAAGAAAAGCGTAAAAGTGGTGTTTTCTTAACTTGTTTAGGTTACGGAATGGGTAATTACAAAGACAGTAAAATGGAAACTTTAGCTAATAAAGGAAACGGAAATTATGCTTACATTGATAATATTCAAGAAGCAAATCGCTTTTTAGGAAAAGAATTTAAAGGAAGTATGTTTGCGATTGCAAAAGATGTGAAAATTCAAATCGAATTTAACCCAAAACATGTTCAAAGTTACCGATTAATTGGTTATGAAAACCGAAAATTACGTCCAGAAGATTTTAAAAACGATGCAATTGATGCGGGCGAATTAGGTAGCGGACATACAGTTACAGCTTTGTACGAAATTATTCCAACAGGTGTAAAAAGTGATTATTTAAAAGAAGTTGACGGCTTAAAATATTCAAATGTTTCCAACAATCAGAATTTTTCAGAGGAATTAGCCACAATAAAATTCCGTTATAAAAAACCAGATGGCGAAAAAAGTACAGAAATGGTTGAAACAATTAAAAATGAAACTATTGCTTTAGCTAAAACTTCTGATGATTTTAAATTTAGTTCATCTGTAGCTTGGTTCGGATTAAAATTACGCGATTCGAAATTAATCAGTAATAAATCAATTGCGGATATTAAAAATTTGGCAAAACAAGGAAAATCTAATGATGCGGAAGGTTATCGTTCTGAATTCATTCGATTAGTTGATGCGGTTAATTAGTGTTTTTTGAAAATTTAAAATAAATAAAACGTCAGTTCGAGTTTTTTGATTCGGTTCTCGATATTTTCGCTTTGCGAAAACTCGAACTGACGAATCAAAAAGTATCGAGAACAAATAAAAATTATCCTGCAAGGTTTTAATGACCTTGTAGGATTTAATCAATATAAAATGAAAAAAATAATTTTAACATTTCTAATTCTATTTACAATAAGTAATGGCTTTTGTCAAACTAAAATTCAAAAAAAAGAAGCTTTATTGGTTTTAAATGGTAAAATAATTTCTAAAGAAATATTAGAAAAAATCGATCCAATAATAATTGATAGTATTAAAGTTTTAAAAAATAAGTCTTCAACTGATAAATATGGTGAAAAAGGAAAATTTGGTACGATTGAAATTTATTCAAGTAAATACGTTTCTGAAAATTTAAACAAAAACCAAAAAATTATTTATGTTTTAGGCGGAATTGCATCAATTTATACCAAAGAAGATATTGAATTTGAAAAGAAATACAACGTAAAATATCATGATTTTGGTTGTATTGCGCCAACAAATTTTGAAGAATATGAAGCTAAAAACAAAAAAGTATTCGATTCGCTTTCAAAAGAATTTGGAGAAAATTGGCAAAAAGAAATTAAAGTTTCATCAATGGGATTTTCTGAATGGAAAAAAGAAAAAAATTAGTACATTTAGAGTAAAATCAACACAATGAAGAAAATAATTAAACTTTTAGCAGTAGCTTTTATATTAATTCAGTTTTTCCAAATTGATAAAACAAATCCACCAGTTGATGAAAGTCAGGATTTTCTAAAAATTCACAATCCTTCGTCTGAAATTGCCCAGCAAATTAAAGCTTCGTGTTATGATTGTCATTCTAATGAAACGAATTATCCTTGGTACACTTACGTGCAACCTGTTGGTTGGTGGACAAAAGATCATATCGACCATGGAAAAAAGCACTTAAATTTTTCAGAATTTGGAACTTACGAAGCAAAAAAGCAATCGCACAAAATGGAAGAATGTTATGAATTAATTGAAAAAGGAGAAATGCCTTTAAAAAGTTACACTCTTGCACACAAAGATGCTGTTTTAGATGATGCAACTAAGCAACAACTAATTACTTACTTTAAGGAAATGGAAAATAAGTTGAAAGAATAATTAAATAAAAAAAGCTCCAAATTTTGGAGCTTTTTTTATTTCTATTTCTCAATTTCTTTTAAATTTTCCATTTTCTTGTGTTCCAAGAAACCTTTAATATCTTCAAAATGTTCACGAACACGTTTGTTTCCAAATTCAAACACTTTAGTTACCAATCCATCTAAGAAATCACGATCGTGAGAAACTAAAATCAAGGTTCCATCGAAATCGCGTAATGCATCTTTAATAATGTCTTTGGTTTTCATATCTAAGTGATTCGTAGGTTCATCGAGAATTAAAACATTAACCGGCTCTAACAACAATTTAATCATAGCCAAACGCGTTCTTTCTCCACCAGAAAGCACTTTAACTTTCTTTTGAATATCATCGCCACTAAACATAAATGCACCTAACATGTCTTTTATCTTTGAACGAATATCACCAACAGCAATTCTATCAATTGTATCAAAAACAGTTAATTCGCCATCTAACAAAGCCGCTTGATTTTGAGCAAAATATCCAATTTGAGCATTATGACCAACTTCTAATTTTCCGCCATCGAAATCAATTTCGTTCATAATTGCTTTAATCATTGTTGACTTTCCTTCACCATTTTTACCAACAAAAGCTACTTTTTGTCCACGCTCGATAACCATGTTTGCGTTATTAAACACAACATGATCGCCATACTTTTTCGATAATTCTTCTACGACAACTGGATATTGTCCGCTTCGTGGAGAAGGTGGGAATTTCAGTTTCAACGCAGAAGTATCAACTTCGTCAACTTCAACCAAAACTAATTTTTCAAGCATACGAACACGAGATTGAACTTGTTCAGTCTTAGAAAAAGTTCCACGAAAACGTTCAATAAACGCTTTATTTTCGGCAATAAATTTTTGTTGCTCGTCGTAGGCTTTTTGTTGGTGAATTCTTCTATCTTTTCGCAATTCTAAATAATCGGAATATTTTGCTTTGTAATCGTAAATTCTTCCCATTGTAACTTCAATCGTACGATTTGTAATATTATCTACAAACGCTCTATCGTGAGAAATTACCATAACCGCTTTTGCTTGGTTTACCAAGAAATCTTCAAGCCATTGAATACTATCCATATCCAAGTGATTCGTTGGCTCATCTAATAAAATTAAATCGGGTTGCTTTAATAAGATTTTTGCCAATTCGATTCGCATTCTCCAACCACCAGAAAATTCAGAAGTTTTACGTGTAAAATCTTCACGTTCAAAACCTAAACCTTTTAATACTTTTTCTACTTCGGCTTCATAATTAACTTCTTCAATAGCGTAAAATTTCTCTGAAAGCTCTGATACGCGTTCAATTAACTTCATATATTCATCACTTTCATAATCAGTACGAACAGTTAACTGTTCATTGATATCGTCGATTTCAGCTTTCATTTTGAAAACATCTTCAAAAGCTTTTGCTGTTTCATCAAAAACAGTTGCATTATCTTCCGTTAACAAATGCTGAGGCAAATAAGCAATTACCGCTTCTTTTGGTGCCGAAATCGCTCCGCGAGTAGGTTTATTTACGCCAGCTACAATTTTCAACAAGGTTGATTTTCCTGCTCCATTTTTACCCATTAGGGCAATTTTATCATTTTCATTAATAGCAAAAGTTACTTCACTAAACAAAGTTGTTCCACCAAATTCAACTGCAATGTCGTTAACTGTAATCATTTCTTAAAAGTTAGAAGTTAGAAGTTAGAAGTCAGAAGACTTAAAAACTGCTAAAATTTTGAAGGTGCAAATATAGGTAAATTGTTAACTCATAATTCTTAATCAATCTTTAACTTTTGATTTTTGCATTACGATAAATTCCTTCTTACCTTTGGGTAAATAAAAAATCAATACATGAAAAAAATAGTTTTAATGGCTTTTGCAATGTCTTTGTTTGCTGTGAGCTGTAAAAAAGAAGAAAAAGTAGAAACTCCAGTTGAAGAAACTACTGAAGTTGTAACCGAAGTAGGAAATCTAAAATTAGTTGCTGACTCAACAAAAGTTAGTTGGACAGCTTATAAAACAACTGACAAAGTTGCCGTAGGTGGAAGTTTTACTGAAATTGAACTAAAAAACACTCAAGAAGGAACAACACCAGAAGAAGTTTTAAAAGGTGCATCCTTTTCAATTCCTGTAAGTAGTTTATTTACTAACAATCCTGATAGAGATAACAAATTGAAACAATTCTTTTTTGGCGCAATGAATGACACAGAACTAATAGGAGGAACTATTAATTTTGCTAACGGAAAAACTAAATTAATGCTTTCATTAAATGGTGTTGCAAAACCTGTTGAAGTTGAAGCTACTTTTGAAAACAATGTTTTTTCTGTAAATGGAATACTTAATCTTGACGATTTTAATGGACAACAAGCTATTGAATCAATTAATAATGTTTGTAAAGATTTACACAAAGGCGCTGATGGCGTAAGTAAAACTTGGAGTGAAGTTGCAATTTCTGGTTCTGTTTTATTTGAATAAAAAACTCAAAATAGTATATATAAAAAAAAGCCAAGTTTTAAACTTGGCTTTTTTTATTATTCTACTAAATCTTTAATTTTTTCGTAATCTTCTTCAGTTACGTATAATTCTACTGACGCATCGGAGTTTCCAAAACCTGCTAAACGCGCAGATTCAAATCCGTTTTTCTTTATCGGTTCTACTCGTCTGTCTAACAATTGCTGTTCAAAAGCCATTGCCTCGATTTCGGTTCCCGAAAAAATTTTAATTTCTTTCATAGTTATAGTGTTTATTCGGTTTCTATAAAAATAGGTTCGCGTTCTTCATCAGCGTAAGCTACAACTTCAACTCTGTCGGCTATTTGTGAACAGAAATACAATCTTTGTCCTTTTTCCATACTTGCAAGCAAACGTAAAATAATTTGCTCGTATCGCCTTTTTAACAACTCATCTAAATTATCAAAAGCGATAACTTGCAATTGATTTACATTAAAACCCGCTGTAGAAAATAGTTGGTTTAACCTATTTGGCGTTCCAATTAAAACATCAATTCCGGCAGAAATTTGGTTTTTATCTTCATCAATATCTGTTCTGTCGTTTGTTGTAAAAACACGCAACCTGTTGTATTTATTCAATCTTTCAAAAAGTTCTGTTATTGCTATAACCTCATTTTTATCTTCCACCATTATTAAAGCTCTTGGCGATTCACCTTGTGCTTCTTTTAACTTGTGAATAACATTTAGTACTAAAGTCGTGGTTTTACCCAAACCTTTTTTGCCTTGAATAACAACATCTGCACCACTTTTTATAGGTGAAAATGTTTCTTTTTGCAATTCATTTGCTTCGGTTAAAACGTTTTCAATTAACGCTTTTTGAAGATTTGTATTTATTTTTTTTAGGTTCATTAAAAATGAATTGAATGATTGAAAAATTAAAAGATTGAAAAATTAAAAACTTCATTAAATCTTTTAATCATTAAATTTTTAAAAATTACTTAGAAGCAAACAACTTTACATCATTTTCAGAAATTTCTTCTCCGCCTAAAATAATTAAGCGTTCTACTACATTGCGAAGTTCACGAATATTTCCTGTCCAATCGTATTCTTGCAATAACTTAATCGCCTTCTCTGAAAAATTCTTGACAATAGTTCCTTGTTCGCCTGCAATTTTATTGGTAAAATGTTCGATTAATTCAGGAATATCATCACGTCTATCATTTAAAGCCGGAACTTTAATTAAAATTACAGCTAAACGATGGTATAAATCTTCACGAAAACGTCCTTCTTCAATTTCTTTCTTCAAGTCTTTATTTGTTGCTGCAATAACACGAACATTAACCTTGATATCTTTATCAGCACCTACACGTTGGATTAAATTTTCTTGTAAAGCTCGTAAAACCTTAGCTTGAGCTGGCAAACTCATATCGCCAATTTCATCTAGAAAAATAGTTCCGCCGTTTGCTGCTTCAAATTTTCCTGCTCTATCTTTAACTGCCGAAGTAAAAGCGCCTTTTACGTGACCAAACAATTCGCTTTCGATTAATTCGGCTGGAATTGCGGCACAATTTACCTCAACAATAGCTTTTTTTGAACGTTCGCTTTTTTCGTGCAATTGATGCGCAACCAATTCCTTTCCTGTTCCATTTGGTCCAGTAATTAAAACTCGAGCGTCTGTTGGTGCAACTTTATCAATCATTTCGCGAATTTGATCGATAGCATTACTACTTCCAATCATTTTGTAATTCTTGGAAACTTTTTTCTTTAGAATTTTATTTTCTACAACTAATTGCTTTCTATCTAGTGCATTGCGAACAGTATTCAGTAATCGGTTTAAATCTGGCGGTTTTGAAATATAATCGTAAGCGCCCAGTCGCATTGTATTAACGGCTGTTTCTAAGTCGCCATGACCAGAAATCATTACCATAGGAACTTCTGGTTTGATTTTTTTCACCGCTTCTAATACCTCAACACCATCCATTTTTGGCATTTTAATATCGCAAAGTACCAAATCGTAGTCTTCCTTTTTTATCTTTTCTACTCCCGCTAAACCGTCTTCGGCTTCTTCAACTTCATACGTGTCACTTTCTTCCGAAAGAATTTTGGTTAAAACTCTACGAATAGCTGCTTCATCTTCTATTACTAATATTTTTGGCATTTAATTGATTTTTTAAACTTTAAAGTTAATAAAAATTAAAGAGGTTTTTATTGATTATAAATATGAACATCTCTTTGTGGAAACGGAATTGAAATCTTATTCTCTCTAAACGCTTTATCTATTTTAAATCGAAGTTCGCTTTTTATATTCGGGCTTTGCATTCCGTTATCAACATAAAAATATAGCGAAAAATTAAGCGAAGAATCGGCAAAATCTTCAAATAAAACTAAAGGTGTTGGTGAATTTAAAACTCCTTTTACATCTTTAGCGCATTGTAACAAAACTTCTCTAACCTTTTCTACATCGCTACCGTAAGCTACACCAACATCTACTTGTTCTCTGTTTATATTACTGTTTTGTGTCCAATTAAATAAAGCTTCCGTCATAAATTTATGATTAGGAATAACCATAACTCTATCGTTGCGAGTAACCATACGAGTTGTTCGTAGTTTTATTTGTCTTACTTCTCCAACTTTACCTTCAATTTCAATAATATCGCCTACGTGAAGTGATTGATCTAAAATCATTAAAATTCCAGAAATTATATCTTGAAAAAAGGTTTGTAAAGCAAAACCAATACCTACAAACAGCGCCGCAGAAGCCGTTAAAAACACACTTATATTAACTCCCGATGCATCTAAAGTAAATAATACTACAAAAATGTAAATAATATACTTTGCAAACTGAAAGATACTTATAAACTTATTTTTATCTTCAGGCGGTAGCTTGCGCGTCATAATTAACCGTATTGCCCTAAGCAAATAAGCTGTAATAACTAACGCTAAGATTAAAGCCAACAAATGAAATACTGTAAAATCGATACTTTTTGTATCAATTAATTTATACGATAAAAAGTCTATAATATCTTGTTTCATATTTTAGTATTTCAACCATTTTATAAGTTCGCCCCAAGTTGGTTTTTTTCCATACATTAAAATTCCAACACGATAAATTTTTGAAGCAAACCAAACTACAAAAGTAAAGGTAGCAAATAATAATACAATTGATAAACCTAATTGCCAATAATGTTGTGGTTCTAAAAACGGTATACGCATTAACATTACTATAGGCGATGTAAATGGAATTATCGAAAATACAGTCGCAACTGTTCCGTGCGGATCGTTAATTACTGTAAAAAATCCTACATAAACTGCAATCATTAAAGGCATAATAATAGGCAATAAAAATTGTTGCGAATCGGTTTCTGAATCTACCGCAGCACCAATTGCAGCATATAACGAACTGTATAAGAAATATCCACCAATAAAATAAATGATAAATGATATAATCATTAATAGAATTGGTAAATTCATTATTTCATTGATGTACAATTGAATTTTAGAGAAATTAGCCGATTGCTGAGCCATTTCCATAGCTGCCGGATCAACAGAACCTGCTCCCATTTGTAAACCAAAGAAACTTTGTGCAACAAACATTAAAATTATTCCAACAACAACCCAAATTAAAAACTGTAAAAGTCCAGCCATTGAATTTCCTATGATTTTTCCCATCATCAGTTGGAAAGGTTTTACAGAAGAAATAATGATTTCGATAATGCGACTTGTCTTTTCTTCGATTACACTTCGCATTACAAAATTTCCGTAGATAATAATGAACATCATAATTAAATAGCCCATCATTCCGCCAATTGCTATTTTTATTTCATTTAATCCTTTTAAACTTTTTCCGCCAGAAAATTTAGATAATTTTAAATCAGAGTTTACTTTTGCTTTGTCTATTTTAGTTGCATCAAAACCTAAATGTTTTAAATTTTCTGAAGTTAATGTTGAATCGATTACATCTTCAACATCTGAAATGAATTCGATACTTGGACTATCTTCTGAAATATATTCTACTTTATCTAATAATAATTGTAACGAATCTACTTTTGGAATATAAAGTAAACCTTCATAACTATTGCTTGCTGTGTCTTTTGCAATTTCAAAAGGTATTGCTGACAAATCGGTGTATTTTGTGTATTTATCGCTTTTAAAATCGTTTTTTAAATATCCGGCTTCATCGTGAATGGCAATTTGCGTTACCGAATCTTTATTCATTGACGATAAATAACCGATTAAAACCGCCATACCAACAAATAACAACGGACTTAAAAACGTCATTACAATAAATGACTTGTTGCGAACTTTAGCAATAAATTCTCTCTTTATAATTAAGGTTAATGTCTTCATTATTTTTGGCTTACAGATTGAATAAATATATCGTTTACACTAGGGATTTTTTCAACAAAATGTGTTACTTGTCCGTAATTTGTCAAAATTGACAATAACTCATTTGAGGTAAAATCTCCCAGTTGAATTTCTAATTTTAAATCGTCGTTTAATGATTTAAAATTCGTTTGGCCAACAGTAAACTTTTGTGTTAACTGATACATTAAACCTTCAACATCATTTGTTAAAATTCCAACTTCGAAAGTATTACTTCTAAATTGACGTTTTACATCTGATAATTTTCCTTCGATTAATTTATTCGATTTATTGATTAACGCAATATGATCACACATTTCTTCCACACTTTCCATTCGATGTGTTGAAAAAATAACCGAAGTTCCTTTTTTATTTAATTCGATGATTTCGTCCTTAATCAAGTTTGCATTAACTGGATCAAACCCGGAAAAAGGTTCATCTAAAATCAATAATTTTGGTTCGTGAATAATGGTTACTAAAAACTGAACTTTTTGCGCCATTCCTTTAGAAAGCTCTTGGATTTTCTTATTCCACCAGTCTTGAATTCCGAATTTTTCAAACCAATATTTCAATTGTTTTTGTGCTTCTTGCTTCGACATTCCTTTTAATTGTGCCAAGTACAAGCATTGCTCGCCAACTTTCATTGTTTTGTACAATCCGCGTTCTTCTGGCAAATAACCAATATATTGAACATGTTCTGGATTTAACGTTTCACCATCTAGTAAAACTTGTCCAGAATCGGGCATTGTAATTTGGTTAATAATTCTAATTAAAGAGGTTTTTCCAGCACCATTTGGACCTAACAATCCGTAAATGCTACCTTTTGGAACTTGAAGTGAAACATCGTTTAAAGCACGATAATCTCCATATTGTTTCACTACATTTTGAACTTCGAGTATATTGTTCATTTTTTAAGTTTATGTTAGCTAACTATAAGTAGTAAATGTAAGAAAATGTTACAAAAAAACCCATCCTATTTTTGAGGTAGGATGGGAAAAATTGCTATGAAAAAGAAAAATTCACTTTCCGAAGAAAGTGAACTCAAAATTATTGATTTTAATTGAATTATGAAAACATATCTTTCACTTTTTCAAAAAACGATTTATCGTCTTTTTCTGGAGCAGGTTTAAAATTATCATCTTCTAACATACTCTCAAAGAATACTTTCTGGTCTTTTGTAAGTTTTTTTGGTGTCCAAACATTAACATGAACTAATAAATCTCCATTGCCATATCCGTTCAAACTTGGCACACCTTTTCCGCGTAAACGTAAAATTTTACCCGATTGAATTCCTTCATCTAACTTAATACGAACTTTTCCGCCAACAGTTTCAATTTCTTTGGCAACACCTAAAGCAGCTTCCGCAACACTTATATATAAATCGTAATGAAGATTTTCACCTTCACGTTTTAAAAATTCGTGTTCTAGTTCTTCAATTGCAACTATTAAATCTCCTGGAATACTATTACTTCCTGGCGCTTCATTTCCTTTACCTGATACTTTCAACTGCATTCCATCTACAACTCCTGCAGGAATTTTAATAGAAACAGTATCGTCACTCATTATCATTCCATACGCATCAGCACCTTGTGGTTTGTGATCTAAAACTTGCCCTGAACCACTACACGAAGTACACGTTGTAGCAGTTTGCATACGACCTAAAATCGTATTCGCTACTTTCATTATTTGCCCAGAACCATTACAAGTAGTACACGTTTTATACGTTACACCTTTAGCCTGAACTTTGCGTTTAACTTTAACTTTCTTTTCGACACCGTTTACAATATCTTCAAGCGAAAGTTTCACTTTAATACGAAGGTTACTTCCTTTCACACGACGTTGTCCGCCACCGCCACCAAAGCCAGAAAATCCGCCACCAAATGCACTTCCGAAAATATCTCCAAATTGACTGAAAATATCATCCATATTCATGTGACCTCCACCACCGAATCCACCAGCGCCATCAAATGCGGCGTGTCCATATTGGTCGTAACGTGCTTTTTTGTCAGCGTCACTTAAAACCTCATAAGCTTCAGCAGCTAATTTGAAATTTTCTTCAGCCTCTTTATCGCCCGGGTTTTTATCAGGGTGATATTGAATTGCTTTTTTACGATACGCTTTTTTAATTTCAGCAGCAGAAGCTCCTTTTTCTATTCCTAGTACTTCGTAATAATCTTTCTTACTCATAATTTTTAATTTCCAATTACCACTTTTGGAAAGCGGATAATTCTATCTCCTAGCTTGTAACCTTTTTCGATTACATCTACTATTTTTCCTTTTAAATCTTCTGAAGGAGCTGGAATTTGCGTTATTGCTTCGGCAAAATCAGCATCAAAGTTATCGCCTGCTTTAATTTCAACCAACTCTAATCCTTTTGAAGTTAAAGTTGATTTTAATTTTTCATGAATTAATTCAACTCCTTTTACTAAAGCTTTATCCTCAGATTTTGAAATTTGAGCCCATGCTCTATCGAAATCATCTAAAACTGGCAACATTGCTTCTAAAACTTCTTTATTAGCAGTTTTAAACAAATCAATTCGCTCTTTTGCTGTACGTTTTTTATAATTTTCAAACTCAGCAAATAAGCGTAAAAACTTATCTTTTTCTTTTGCTAATTCTTCTTGTAATTGCTCTTCAGCAGTTAATTCTTCAGCTTTATTTTCTTGATTTTCAGAAGTGTTTTCTTCTTGAATATTATCTTTCTCTAAATTCTCAGTGCTTTCTTGCGCCATAATTCAACTTTTTAAACTTTGTTTAAGATTGCAAATGTATTGCCAAACCTTGTGAAATGCCAAATTGTCAGCGTTTTTTTTACTACATCGTCACTTTTAGAAATTCTGCTATTTTTTGTACAATTTTTTTACGTACATTTGAAGGAAACAAACCTTTTTTTTAACTAAAAATCAAATTCTTATGAAAAAAACATTTATTGCTTTAGCAGTTGTTAGCTTTATTAGCTTTACTAGCTGTAAAAAAGAAAACCAAAATGAAACTACTACTGAAACAATGGAAGTTACAGAAGTAGAAATAAACCCTAATTTTACTGTAGACACAGAAAATTCTATTATTAATTGGACTGGTGCAAAACCTACTGGAACGCATACTGGAACGATTTCTTTAAAAGAAGGTAGTTTTGAGGTAGCTGATGGAAAAGTAACTGGCGGAGAATTTACAATTGACATGAATTCTATTAATGTTACCGATTTAGAAGGAGATGACAAAGCCTCTCTTGAAGGTCACTTAAAAGGAACTGGTGAAGATGCTGAAAAAGTTGATCATTTTTTTAATGTAAATGCTCACCCAACAAGTAACTTTAAAATTGTAACTGTAGACAATGTAAATGGAGCTTATTTCATCAAAGGAATTTTAACTATGAAAGGAATCTCTAAACCTGTTGATTTTCCAGCTGAAATTATGGTAACTGATGATACTGTTACACTAACATCTGACCCTTTTAAAATCAATAGAACTACTTGGGGAGTTAATTATGGTTCTAAATCTGTTTTTGACGATTTAAAAGATAAATTTATTAATGATGATATTGAATTAGTAGTAAAAGTAAAAGCTACTAAATAATCCTTCATTTCAATATACAAACAAAAAAATCCGTCTCATTTTTTCCAACGAGACGGATTTTTTTATTGTAGTAAATTTTGCAATGCTTTATCTAATGCTGGAAATTTAAATTGAAAGTTTTTGTCTAGTAATTTTCTTGCACTTACATTTTGACTTGCAAATAGCAAATAATGCATTTCACCTAAAACTAATTTCATGACAAATTTTGGAATATTAGGTAAAAATAAAGGCTTATGTAATTGTTTTGCAATTGCTTTTGTTAAATCTTCATTGATAACAGGATAAGGCGAAACTCCGTTAAAAGTTCCTTCTAATTTATTATTTATGATAAATTGAAAAATCCTAGCCAAATCGTGTATATGAATCCAAGACTGGTATTGTTTTCCACTTCCAAAAGCTGCACCCAATCCAAACTTTATGGGTTTCACCATTTGTTCTAAAACCCCACCATTTTTCGCCAACACTAAACCAATTCTAATTTTGGAAACCGATACTCCAAGACTTTTAAACGTATCAGCTTCGTCTTCCCATTTTGCCACTACTTGACCTAAAAATGAATTATCGATTCCTTGTTCATCTTCAGTATACACTTTTTCATAATCATGTGGGTAAATCCCGATAGCTGAAGCCGAAATAAAATGTGTAACACTGTGTTCGTTTTTAGACAATTCGTGATGAAGAAGGCGAATAGGTAATACACGACTTTCTATTATTTCTTGCTTGTTCTTTTTAGTCCATCGTTGTGAAATAGATTCACCTGCTAAATGAATTATAGTAGAAACTCCTTCAAAAGCGTTAGTATTTATTTCACCTTTATCTGGATTCCAATAAAAACCTTTGTAAAGTTCTTGATTTTCTAATTTTGATTTTGAAGTCGTTAAATAATTAACCGCAACACCATTTTGAAGTAAAATTTTGGTTAACTCACTTCCTACTAAACCTGTTGCTCCTGTAATTAAAACTTTCATTTCTTCTAAGAATTTCTCAAATTTACAAAGTAATAAATGGAAAAGTAAGTTAATTAACTTTTGTTAACAGATGTTTCGTTGCTTGTTGATTTATTGATTCGTGTAGTTTGTCGATTTGAAAATGTAGCTTTATAAAAGCACTCTTTTCCCTTTTTACTTAACCTCTAACCCTAACAGTCCATTCAAATTGCATTTCAGAAACTTGTTCACCTTTTTCATTTACACCACGAGAAGTAATCCACACGGTTTGCCCTTCTTTAGTTTCAACAGCTTTTTGAATTATTTCGGCAATTTTATCACCCTCATTACAAGTAAACGTAATTCGGCCTGTAGCTTTTTTAGTAAAAACAGCTTTGTTTTGAGCGACAAGCATTGAAATATTAGCTTTGCTTTGTTTTATTTGATACATTACTAAAGCACCAGTAGTAAATTCTGCAGCCATAGCCTGAACAGCAAAATACATTGAATTGAATGGATTTTGATTAAACCAACGATGTTTTACAGTTGCTTCACATATTCCTGATTCAATCGTTTTTACTCTAACTCCACTCCAAAAAGCCGAAGGAAGTTTAAAAAACATAAACATATTTAATTTTGATGGTGTAAACTGCATAAGTCCTTTATTTTGGGTAAATATACAAAAAATACTATGTATGCATACTATTTTTGTTTTTGTTAAAAAAATGTTAACTTTAAGTACTATGCGTAACATAATACCTTTTTTTAGACTTATCTTTGTAAAAGAAATTAGTTGGTATTAGAATATTAAATCTAATTTTCTTTTAAAAAAATCAACTAAAACTCAACAAAGATGAAAACATCAAACGAAAGAACTATTGCTTCCATAACACATTTAAGCGCCTTATCGCAGTACATTATTCCTTTTGGAAACTATATATTTCCGTTGATATTATGGACAACTAATAAAGATAAGTCTGATTTTGTAAACCATCATGGAAAGCAAACTTTAAATTTTCAATTAAGTATGCTGTTGTATTCTTTTTTGTTTGTAATAATTGCCGTACCAACTTTTTTAATTTGGTTATTTAAAATTATACATCAATTCGAGTTAGAAAATCAAACGGTTGAATTTCAGGATATTTTCACAACACAAAACATTACAGGAATGGTAATCGTAGGAATTGTTGCTGCAATTATATTCTTAGTTTTAAAACTTGCCGAATTCTTCCTTGTAATTTATGCAGCTTTTAAAGCTGCCGACGGAGAATATTATAAGTATCCATTAACAATCAATTTTATAAAATAAAAATCAATCATCAATCAATTCAATCATTAATCAAAAAATGAACAGTTTAATTAAAGCCCGATGCAAATCGGGTTTAAAAAAGTAAGACATTATGAACATTGAAAACACAAAAGCACAAATGCGTAAAGGTGTTTTAGAGTTTTGCATCTTATCGGTTTTAAAAGATAAAGAAGCCTATACTTCTGAAATATTAAGCACTTTAAAAAACGCAAAGCTACTAGTAGTTGAAGGTACAGTATATCCTTTACTTACGCGACTAAAAAACGATGGCTTGTTAAGTTATCGTTGGGAAGAATCAACTTCGGGACCACCAAGAAAATATTATGGTTTAACCGAAGACGGACAAAACTTTTTAAATGAATTAAGCAACACATGGACAGAATTGTCAGGTGCTGTAAACACAATAACTCAACCAAGCCAAAAATAAGACGTCATGAACAAAACAATTAGTATAAATTTAGGTGGATTTTTCTTTCATATAGATGAAGATGCGTACCAAAAATTAACACGTTATTTTGACGCTGTTAAGCGCTCGCTTGATCCCGAAGGAAGAGACGAAATTATTAGCGATATCGAAAGTAGAATTGCTGAATTATTTCAAGAGAGAATTAAAAATGACAATCAAGTTATTGGGATAACTGAAGTTGACGAGGTTATTGCCATTATGGGACAACCAGAAGATTATAGAATAGACGAAGACGAATCGTATAGTTCAAAATCAACTTTTACAAGCTCAACATCAAAAACAAGAAAACTTTTTAGAGATAGAGACAATTCTATTTTAGGTGGTGTTGCTGCTGGTTTCGGACATTATTTTGGAATTGATCCTTTATGGGTGAGAATTTTATTCATTATTTCTCCTTTTATTAGTTTTGGAACTTCTGTTTTAATCTATTTAATCTTATGGATTTTAATTCCTGAAGCAGTTACAACTTCTCAAAAATTAGAAATGCGTGGCGAAGCTATAAACATTTCAAATATCGAGAAAAAAGTAAAGGAAGGAATAGGTGAAATTTCTGAAAGAATAAACAACATTGACCATGAAAAAGTAGCCAATACAGCAAAATCTGGAGCAAATCAAATTGCAACAACAATTGGTGATGTTTTTATAGCTATTTTTAAAGTCATTGCTAAAATTATTGGAGTATTTATCATCATTTTTGCTGCAATGTCTTTATTAGGAATTATCATTGGCGGAATTGTAATGATGTTTACATCTTCAATGCCTGAAACATTTATTTTCAATCATGTTAACACGCCTTTTGAGTTTAATATTCCGTTATGGATTCAAGGATTATTATTAATCTTAAGTATCGGGATTCCATTGTTTTTCTTCTTATTATTAGGATTAAAATTATTGATTTCAAATATGCGTCCTGTAGGGAATTATTTCAAAATTTCACTTTTAGCAATTTGGATAGTTTCTTTAATTGCTTTAGGTTATTTTGGAATCAAACAAGCTACTGAAAAAGGTTATGAAGGTAAAACAGTTCATAAAGAGCAAATTTTCATTCAGCCAACAGACACTTTACATGTAAAAATGTTGTACAATGATTTCTTTACTAAAAATGTAAACCGAAAAGAATCGGGTAAATACACGCACGATGAAAACAACAACGAAATAATATATTCTAATAATGTACGTTTACATTTAATGAAGACTGATGAGCCAAATGCACATCTTCAAATTGAAAGAACAGCAAATGGAAGCTCACATTCTGAAGCTAAATCGTATGCCGAGAAAATAAACTATAATTTTGAAATTCAAGAAAATACGCTTAACTTAGACAACTATTTCACAACTGATTTTGTGAATAAATTTAGAGATCAAGAAGTTAACATCTACTTGTATTTACCAAAAGGAATTTATTTTTATCCAGAAGAAAGTATTAGTAAGTTTTTAACCAATTGGAATTCAAATATTAGCATTTATTATGGTGAAGAAGATAATCTTTACCAATTAAATGAAGACGAATTAGAATGTTTATCATGCCCCAAAGATGAAATGGAATTCGATAACGATAGCATCAACGAAAATATTGTAGTTAAGGTTAACGACAAAGAACTGAACATTAAAGTTGACGAAAACAGCGTTAATATCGAAACCAAATAATCTAAAATCAAACAAAACACAACTATAAAAAACCAACAATCATGATCAAACTAATAGTTCAAATCACAAAAATAGTAGTCGCCACTTTAACGGCTCTATTTGTTTCGAGTTGCGGAAATTTTAATTCGGTTTCTGGCGATGGAAATGTAACAACAACAAAACGCAAAGTAGCAGATTTTACAGCTTTAAAAGCTAAAAATGGTTTAGAAGTTTACTTAAAACAAGGAAACAAAAACTATATTGAAGTTGAAACTGATTCTAATTTACAAAATCACATTTTTACAGAAGTAGAAAACGGAACATTAATTGTTTATTCTGATGCTAATATTTACAAATCGGAAGCTAAAAAAGTTTTAATTGAAGTTCCTAACTTAACCAGCATTTCAGCTTCGAGTGGAGTTTCTGTAGAAAGTTTAAACGAATTAGCATTTAAAGACTTAAAAGTAGATGCAAGTAGCGGAAGTAATGTCGAATTACAAGTAAATAGTATGTCTATTGTTTGCGAAAGCAGTAGCGGAAGCCAAATCACTTTAAAAGGTTCTACTGAAAATCTTTCAACGGATTCTTCAAGTGGAAGCACTATTGATTTAGCAAAATTAATCGCTAACAATGTAGATTCTGAAGCTTCAAGTGGAAGTTCAACAACTGTAAATGCAAAAAACCAATTAAAAGCAGAAGCATCAAGCGGAAGCTCAATAGATTATGTTTCAGAACCAAAAGATATTTCAGTAAACGAAAGTTCTGGTGGAAGCGTTTCAAGAGAATAATTAGACATATTAAAGTATTGTCTATCTGAATTTATTTTCAGATTCTAAAAAAATCCCGAATTTCTTTCGGGATTTTTTATTTACACTCACTTTGACGAAATCTTTTTTTTGTGTAGGTTTGTTTGCACACTTTGGAACAGTTATTGTTTACATTGAGAAAAACAATTTATGATGAAAAAATTTACATTTTTAGCTACACTTTTATTTATAACAACAATTTCTTTCGCTCAAAAGAAAGAAAAAATAAAAGGCTCAAAAATTATTACACATACAATTAATGCAATAGAAACTTTCGATAATATTGAAATCGAAGATAACCTCGAAGTGTTTTTAGTAAAAGGTGAAAGCCCATCTGTAGAAATTGAAGCCGACGATAACTTACACGATGCAATTAATTTTTCTGTTGCTGGAAACACTTTACGTGTTTTTACCTTAAAAGATGTAATTAGCTCTAAAAAGTTTTCTATTCGTATTAATTATACCGAAAATTTAAAATTAGTTGTTGCCAAAGGTGAAACTGTAATTAACGCCTTAAACGATTTGCAAGCCGAAAATATTACAATTAAAAACTATGATAAATCAAAATCATTCTTAAACGTGGAATCTGATTATTTTACATTGATTTTAAATGATAAAGCTGAAGCTGAACTAAACGTAAAAGCACAAAACACTACTTTAGAATTAAGTAAAAACGCCGAATTAGAAGCTTTAGTTGCTTCGCCAGAAGTGAAAATCGATATGTATGAAAAAAGCAACCTTAAGATAGAAGGTGATGCCGAAAACGTAAAACTTCGTTTAGACAACAATAGTAATCTTGATGCGAAAAAATTCGCTGCAAAAAATTTAGAAATCACAATTGAAGGTTATGCTAATGCTGATGTTAATGTAACAAACGAAATTACAATTGATGCTTCTGGAAAAAGTGAAATTGAATTATACGGCGAACCAAAAGTTGAAATCAATAAGTTTACAAACTCAACAACTTTATATAAAAAAGAATTTTAATTGAAATTTTTTGTTTGCATAATAAGCTTTCTAACTTTCGGATTAAGTTTTAGTCAAAAAAAAACTTTTCCTGATGATTTCTTAGGTAAATATAAAGGAACGTTAGAAATTATAAATGTAAAAGGTAAAAAGGAAATCGACATGGAATTTCATTTTACTAAAACCGATACTATTGGAACTTATAAATATGTATTGGTTTACAACAACCAACACCGAAATTACTTTTTAATTGAAAAAGATAAAGAAAAAGGTCAGTATTATATTGATGAAAATAACGGAATAATTCTTCAAGCATCGGTATTTAATAATTCCATTTTTTCAATGTTTGAAGTACAAGGAAATTTAATAACAACTACCGAAAAATTCTACAGCGATTACATGGATTTTGAAATTACTTTCACTAATACTAATAAAGTAGAAACTACCGGAAAAGGAACTGAAGAAATTCCAGAAGTTAAAGTTTATCCTATTTTAGGCGTTCAAAAAGCAAGACTATATAAACTTTAATTGTCAATCTGAACTCAATTCAGATTCTATAAATAAAAAAATCCAGCATTCAGCTGGATTTTTTATATCTAATTTTCAGTATTTATTCTTTCGAAGCCAAATAACGTTCTGCATCTAAAGCTGCCATACAACCTGTTCCAGCAGCAGTAATTGCTTGACGATACACATGATCAGCAGCATCTCCGCCTACAAAAACTCCAGCTACATTTGTTTTTGCCGTACCAGGAATATTTTTAATATAACCTGTTTCATCAACCTCAACATAATCTTTAAAAATATCTGTATTTGGTTTATGACCAATAGCTACGAAAAATCCAGTTGCAGGAATCTCAGTCGTTTCTCCAGTTTTTCTATTTTTAGCTCTAACTCCTGTTACAACCTGTCCGTCACCTAAAACCTCATCAGTTTCAGTATTCATTAAAATTTCAATGTTTGGAGTTTTACGCACACGCTCTTCCATAATTTTAGAAGCTCTAAAAACATCACTTCTTACTAACATGGTAACTTTTTTACATATGTGTGATAAATAATGTGCTTCTTCACAAGCGCTATCTCCTGCTCCAACAATTACTACTTCTTGATTTCTGTAGAAAAAACCATCACAAACAGCACAAGCCGAAACTCCACCACCTAATTTTAAATATTTTTGTTCCGATTCTAATCCTAAATATTTCGCAGAAGCTCCTGTTGAAATAATAACCGTATCAGCATGAATTTCTGTAGTTTCATTAATCCAAACTTTATGAACTTCTCCAGAAAAATCAACCTTTGTAGCCCAACCATCTCTAATATCAGCACCAAAACGAGTCGCCTGAGATTGCAATTGCACCATCATTTCCGGACCAGTAATTCCATCTGGATAACCTGGAAAATTTTCTACTTCATTCGTAGTTGTTAATTGTCCGCCTGGTTGCTGACCTTGATATAAAACTGGAAACATATTTGCTCTTGCCGCATAAATTGCTGCTGTATAACCAGCAGGACCAGAACCAATGATTAAACACTTTACTCTTTCTATAGAATTTGACATAAATATTATTTTTAATGAATGTTCAAAAGTATAAAATTTAGAATAATCATTACGCTTCAGTCAATAGAAAAATATAATACTTCTATAAACCAATTCTTTGCCTTGTTTTCATAGCTATCTAAGAAAAAAATTAGCTAAAAATCAAAAAACCTAACCAAAACACAACTAATTGATTTACAATAAATTAACGCCGATGTTGATAAGTTGTTAAGAAAATAAAACAAACTTTCTTCAATCGAATTAAATAAATATCGAATTTTATAATCTCATCTCAGCGAGAAAAATTCTACTCAAAATAAAGTATTTTTTTTATGGAAATTAGTCATATAACAAAAAGAGATTTTAGCCAAAAACCATTTGAGATTGATAAAATCACAAGTGCTATTGCTAAAGCAATGAAAGCAGTTAATCACGGTAGTGTTTCTGATGCAGAAAGAATTGCAGAAGAAGTATACAACACTTTACTTGAACGCAAAAAAGGTGATAATCGTTATGTACCAACTGTAGAACAGGTTCAAGATGTTGTAGAGGACAAATTAATGCTAAGTGAATTTCACGACGCAGCAAAAGCCTATATTCTTTATAGAAATAAGCAGGCGCAAAGTAGAAAAAGTAACATTTTTGAAAAACGCATTAATTTAAAACCATACGAATATCCTCAGTTATATGAATATGTTCCTGCGATTCGTCACTCTTATTGGATTCATACTGAATTTAATTTCACAAGTGACATTCAGGATTTTAAATCAAACTTAACAGAGGTAGAAAAAAGTGCCATAAAAAATACGATGCTAGCAATTTCACAAATTGAAGTTGCTGTAAAAACTTTTTGGGGAGATATTCACCACCGTATGCCAAAACCAGAAATTGGTTCAGTTGGTGTTACGTTTGCAGAAAGTGAAGTAAGACATCATGATGCGTATTCTCATTTATTAGAAATTCTTGGTTTAAATAAAGAATTCGAAGAACTTAAGAAGAAGCCAGTAATTATGCGTCGTGTTCAGTATTTAGAAACAGCACTTAAAAACGCAAAAAGTGAAGACAATAAAGAATATGCAGAATCAATTTTATTATTCTCATTGTTCATAGAACACGTTTCGCTTTTCTCGCAATTCTTAATTATCATGGCCTTCAACAAGCATAAAAACATGTTGAAAGGAATTTCAAATGTAGTTGAAGCAACATCAAAAGAAGAACAAATTCACGGTGATTTCGGAATTGATGTAATCAAAATTATCAAAGATGAAAATCCAGATTGGTTTGATGACAATTATAAAGCATTAATCCAGCAAATTTGTGAAGAAGCATACATTGCGGAAAGCAAAATTGTGGACTGGATTTTTGAAGAAGGTGAATTAGATTTCTTACCAAAAGACGTGGTAAACGAATTTATTAAAAACAGATTCAATAAATCTTTAGAAAGCATTGGAATTTCAAAAATATTCGATGTAGACGAAAGTTTATTAACACAAACAGAATGGTTTGATGATGAAATTATCGGAACAAAACACGGTGATTTCTTCGTAAAACGATCTATCAATTATAGCAAAAGAACACAAAGTATAACCAGCGACGATTTATTTTAAAACTATGGAGAACAAGTCAATTAAAACAGAAGAAGTAAAGCCCCAAGCAAATTCTACTCAAGACTTAATTAATGCAAGAAGGATTTTTTTAAGTAACATTCCTAAAGAACAAGAAACCGAAGGTTTTAAATGGTTAAACGATTACAGTAGACAATTCTTACAGTCTGGTTACCTTACTGAAGGAGAAAGTCCTGAGGAAAGAATTAGAGCAATTGCAGAAAGAGCTGAAAAAATCTTAAAAATTAATGGTTTTGCAGATAAGTTTTACCATTATATGTCGGAAGGGTTTTATTCGTTAGCTTCTCCGGTTTGGTCAAACTTTGGAAAAGAACGCGGTTTGCCTATTAGCTGTTTTGGTTCACATGTCGATGATGATATGGGTAATATTTTATATACCCAATCAGAAGTTGGTATGATGTCAAAGCTTGGTGGAGGAACTTCAGGGTATTTTGGAAAAATCCGTCATCGTGGTGCGCCAGTAAAAAACAATGGTTACGCATCGGGAGCTGTTCATATTATGCAGTTGTTCGAATCAATGGTCGATGTAGTTAGCCAAGGTTCTGTTCGTCGCGGAAGATTTTCTCCATATTTACCAATTGAACATCCAGATGTAAAAGAATTTTTAGAAATTGGTTCTGAAGGTAATCCTATCCAACAGTTAACACACGGAGTTACTGTTACAAATAAGTGGATGCAAGAAATGATTGATGGTGATGTTGAAAAAAGAACTACTTGGGCTAAAGTTCTACAAAGTAGAGGTGAAATGGGGTATCCGTATATTTTATATACTGATAATGCTAATGAAGGAACAGTTGATGTTTATAAAGACAAAAACCACAGAATTTTAGCAAGTAATTTGTGTACTGAAATTATGTTGCCATCAAATGACAACTGGTCGTTTGTTTGTGTGTTATCAAGTTTAAATGTTTTACACTATGACAAATGGAAAGACACAGATGCTGTTGAAACAATGGTTTATTTCTTAGACGCTGTAATTTCTGAATTTGTTGAAAAACTAGAAGTTTATCGTGATTCTCCAAATAGAGATGACCAACAAACTTTCTTATTCATGGAACGTGCTTACAACTTTGCTAAAGAACACAGAGCTTTAGGATTAGGAGTATTAGGATGGCATTCATTATTACAATCTAAAATGATGCCTTTTGATAGCCCAGAAGCATTTAACTTGAATCATGAAATTTTCAAAACTATTCAAGATAAATCATATAAAGCTTCAGCAGAATTAGCAGAATTATTAGGCGAACCAGAAATCTTAAAAGGTTACGGTAGAAGAAACACAACGTTAAATGCTATCGCTCCTACTACTTCATCAGCGTTTATTTTAGGACAAGTTTCTCAAGGAATTGAGCCAATTTGGTCTAATGTATATGTAAAAGATATTGCTAAAATCAAAACAACTATTAAAAATCCATTTTTGGAAGCTTTATTAGAAGAAAAAGGGCAAAATACAACGGAAGTTTGGAGAAGTATTAGAGATATGGATGGTTCTGTACAGCATTTAGATTTCTTAACTGAAACTGAAAAAGCTGTTTTCAAAACGTATTCTGAAATTGATCAGCTAGAAATTATCTACCAGGCAGCTGCTAGACAGAAATTCATTGACCAAGGACAGTCGGTTAACATCATTGTTCACCCTGATATGCCAGTTAAGGAAGTAAACAACATTCACGTTACGGCTTGGAAAATGGGACTTAAATCATTGTACTACCAACATAGCATGAATGCTGCTCAAAAATTCAAACAGAAAAAAGAATGTACAAGCTGCGAAGCATAAAACAAAAAACCTCACTTTTTAGTGAGGTTTTTATTTTTAATAGAAAAAATAAAAAAAGCCGAACAAATTTTGTTCGGCTTTTTTTGTCGGGGTGGCAGGATTCGAACCTGCGACCTCCTGCTCCCAAAGCAGGCGCGATGACCGGGCTACGCTACACCCCGTTTTATTGGACTGCAAATATACTATTAAAAATATCATCACCAAATAAAAAAATAAATTATTTATTTCGTTATTTCTAAAGACTTATATTTGAATACAAATACTTAAATTTGTCAATTATAACCTAAACACAACAATTATGCTAATTATTGGTATTGCTGGAGGAACAGGAAGTGGTAAAACTACTGTTGTACATCAAATTATGAACGAACTTCCAGCTACTGAAGTAGGGATAATTTCTCAGGATTCTTATTATAAAGAAACACATCATTTATCGTATGATGAACGAACAAAAATCAATTTTGATCATCCTCGTGCTATCGATTTCGATTTACTAGTACAACATTTAAAAGAACTGAAAGAAGGTAAAGCAATCGAGCAGCCTGTTTATTCATTTGTTACACACGATAGAACTGACGACACAATTCTTACACATCCAAGAAAAGTAATGATTGTAGAAGGTATTTTAATCCTTACAAATCCTGAACTTCGTGATATGTTTGATATTAAAATTTTCGTTCATGCTGATTCTGATGAGCGATTAATCCGTCGTTTAAAACGTGATATTGCCGAACGCGGTCGTGATATGGAAGAAGTATTAAATCGCTACCAAAACACACTTAAACCAATGCACCAGCAGTTTATTGAACCAACAAAAAACTATGCTGATATTATCATTCCAAATGACAAATACAACACTGTTGCAATTGATGTAGTTCGAGCAGTAATAAAACAAAGAATTCATTAATTAAATGAAAAAAATAAAAGACATAATTAACCAATATCCATTTCTGAAATTCTTCGGAAACAAGTTCGTTTTGGTTGGTTTGTTTTTTATCATCTGGATGCTTTTTCTAGATAATTATTCGTACCTTGATCATCGTGTCTTAAACAAAGAAATCAACGAATTAGAAGACAATATTGAGTATTATAATTCAGAAATCAAAAAAGATAGTTCACGAATAAAAAAGCTAAAAAATCCTGACCAAATAGAAAAATACGCTCGAGAAAAATACTATATGAAGAGAGAAAATGAAGACATTTATATTATAGAATACGAAGGCGAAGAAAAAGAAGAACAAAATCAATTTTAATTTTATTAATCATTTAATATAATCCCATGGCAAAAGAAAAACTATTTGAAGATTTTTCGAAAGTTTCTTCTAAGGAATGGAAACAAAAAATACAAGTTGACCTAAAAGGTGCCGATTATAATGACACACTTATTTGGGAATCACTTGAAGGAATTAAAATAAAGCCTTTTTATCATAACGATGAAGCTATTTCAAATTTAAACATCGATACAAAAACGACTGAATTTAAAATTCTTCAAAATATTTTTGTTCAAGATGTTGCAAAGTCAAACGCTAAAGCCAAAGATTCTTTAAATCGTGGCGCTCAAACTATTCGTTTTACAATTGAGAACAATACGATTTCAATTGAAGAATTAATGAGAAATCTTCCTTTGGAAAACACATATTACTTTAACTTACAGTTTCTTTCAACTGATTACATTAACAAATTAGAGCAATTTTCAGCTAATAATAAATATAATTTCATTTTAAAAGTTGACCCAATAGGACAGTTAGTAAAAGATGGAAATTGGTTTGAAAACTTGGAGAAAGATTTTGAAAACCTAAACAAAATAAATACAAAAGCCGCTACTCCATTTTTAACCATTAAAACTGGAATTTATCAAAACGCTGGAGCAAATATGATTCAGCAATTAGCGTATGCTTTAGCACATACTAACGAATATTTCAACCGAATTGAAAACATTAACCAATCTATTACTTTTGAAGTGGCTGTTGGTTCAAATTATTTCTTCGAAATTGCAAAAATTCGTGCTTTGCGCATTTTATTCAACACTTTAGCAAAAGAATACAACCACAATTTCGATTGTAAAATAGTTGCTATTCCTACAAAGCGTAACAAAACATTATACGATTACAACGTAAATATGTTACGCACCACAACAGAATGTATGTCGGCAATTTTAGGTGGTGCAGATGTTGTTGGAAACTTAGCTTACGATGCTATTTACCATAAAGACAATGAATTTGGCGATAGAATTTCACGCAATCAATTATTAGTTCTTAAAAACGAAAGTTATTTTGATAAAGTAAATAATCCTTCAGACGGCGCTTATTATATCGAATCACTCACTGAACAACTAGCCGAAAAAGCATTAACACTTTTCAAAGACATTGAAGCAAACGGCGGTTTTATTACACAATTAATTGAAGGAACTATTCAACGAAAGATTAAAGAAAATGCCGAAAAAGAACAAGAATTGTTTGATAAAGGAAAAGAAGTTTTATTAGGAACAAACAAGTATCCTAATAAAAATGATCGTATGAAAGATGACTTGGAATTGTATCCTTTTGTAAAACAAAATCCAAGAAAAACACTTATTACACCAATTATTGAAAGACGATTAGCCGAAAAATTAGAACAAGAACGATTAAAAAATGAATAATTTATTTTCCATATTAGTTATTTTAGGAATTCTAACTTTAATTTGGAGTTTTTACAATCTATATATAGGATTTAAAACTAAAAACAGTAAAAAAAGGAATTTTTCTTTTTTAGGAATTTTTATAGGATTTTTACTTTGTTTGAGTCCAATTCTATTTATCATTTTTGCATTCCTTTTTGGAGGAAGTTATCACGAATAATCCCATCAAAAGATGAGAAAAAACATACAACATTTAGAATTAGTAAAAAGTACAAAATCAGAAACTGTCAGTTCGAGCGGAGTCGAGAACTTCACTACCGCTGAAGGAGTTGAAGTAAAACCAACTTACAACAAGCAAGACTTAGACAGTTTAGAACAAATAGGTTTTGTAGCTGGTATTGCACCAAATTTACGCGGACCATATTCTACTATGTACGTTCGCCGACCTTGGACTATCCGTCAGTATGCTGGATTTTCAACAGCAGAAGAAAGTAATGCTTTCTACAGAAGAAATTTAGCAGCTGGACAAAAAGGTTTATCTGTAGCATTTGATTTAGCGACACACCGTGGTTATGATTCAGATCATGAAAGAGTTGTTGGCGATGTTGGAAAAGCTGGTGTTGCTATCGATTCGGTTGAAGACATGAAAATTCTTTTCGACCAAATTCCACTAGATACTATGTCAGTTTCTATGACAATGAACGGTGCGGTTTTACCTATTATGGCTTTTTATATTGTCGCTGCAGAAGAACAAGGTGTTAAACCAGAATTACTGGCAGGAACTATTCAAAATGATATTTTGAAGGAATTTATGGTACGTAACACTTATATTTACCCACCAACTCCTTCAATGAAAATCATTGCTGACATATTTGAATACACAAGTAAATTCATGCCGAAATTCAACTCGATTTCTATTTCGGGTTATCACATGCAAGAAGCTGGAGCAACTGCCGATATTGAATTAGCATATACGTTAGCCGATGGTTTGGAATACATCAAAACAGGGTTATCAGCAGGAATGGATATCGACACCTTCGCTCCTCGCCTTTCTTTTTTCTGGGCAATTGGAATGAACCATTTTATGGAAATTGCTAAAATGCGTGCCGGAAGAATGCTTTGGGCTAAATTATTGAAGCAATTTGATCCAAAAAATGCAAAATCTTTAGCTCTACGTACACACTGTCAAACTTCAGGTTGGAGTTTAACCGAGCAAGATCCTTTTAATAACGTAGCTCGAACTGCGATTGAAGCAGCAGCGGCAGCCTTTGGAGGAACACAATCGTTACACACGAATGCGTTGGACGAAGCAATTGCATTACCAACCGATTTCTCTGCACGTATTGCTCGTAATACACAAATCTACTTACAAGAAGAAACGAAAATTTGCAAAACCGTTGATCCTTGGGCAGGAAGTTATTACGTAGAAAGTTTAACGGCTGAAATTGCAGATAAAGCTTGGGCGTTGATTCAAGAAGTGGAAGAATTAGGCGGAATGACGAAAGCCATTGAAGCAGGAATTCCGAAACTACGCATTGAAGAAGCGGCAGCACGAAAACAAGCACGTATTGACAGCGGACAAGATATTATTGTTGGCGTAAACAAATACCGTTTAGAGAAAGAAGACCCGTTACATATTTTAGAAGTAGATAACCAAACCGTTCGTAAACAACAAATTGAGCGTTTGGATCAAATAAAAGCAACGCGTGATAACGCAAAAGTAGCCGAATGTTTAGCCAAACTAACCGAATGTGCGAAAACAGGAAACGGCAATTTATTAGATTTAGCAGTTGATGCAGCACGTAACAGAGCTACTTTAGGTGAAATTAGCGATGCTTTAGAAACTGTTTTTGGAAGATACAAAGCACAAATTAGAAGTTTTAGTGGCGTGTATAGTAAAGAAATTAAAAACGACGAAAGCTTTGAAAAAGCAAAACAATTAGCAGATGCCTTTGCTAAAAAAGAGGGACGTCGCCCAAGAATTATGATTGCCAAAATGGGACAAGACGGTCACGACCGTGGTGCCAAAGTAGTGGCTACAGGTTATGCCGATGTAGGTTTTGACGTAGACATTGGACCATTATTCCAAACGCCACAAGAAGCAGCCAAACAAGCCGTTGAAAACGACGTGCATATTTTAGGTGTTTCTTCATTAGCAGCTGGACATAAAACTCTGGTTCCTCAAGTAATTGAACAACTAAAAAAATACGGTCGCGAAGATATTATGGTAATTGTAGGTGGTGTTATCCCAGCACAAGATTACCAATATTTATTTGATGCTGGAGCTGTTGCGGTTTTTGGTCCGGGAACTAAAATTAGCGATGCAGCGATTAGTATTTTAGAGGTTTTATTAGAAGATTAAAAATACGTTCTCACATCGAACGGAATCGAGATATCTCATAAAAATAAAAAACACCAGCAGAAATGTTGGTGTTTTTTGATTAATTTTATCACATGTCAAAACTACCTAACATTACCACCAGCATTTTTTCAGTGATGTCGCAATTAGCAAACCAACACGGAGCTATTAATTTGTCGCAAGGATTTCCAAATTTTCCGGAAGACGAACGTTTATTACAAATTTCGGAACGCATTATTCGTGAAAATATTCACCAATATACACCTATGGCAGGTTTGCCTTCGCTTTTAGAAAAAATTGCGCTTCAAACTGAAAAACAATACCATAGAAAAGTCAATATCTCAACAGAACTATTGATTACTGCTGGTGCGACTCAAGGTGTTTTTACGGCTATTAATACGTTTGTGAATGCAAATGACGAGGTAATTATTTTAGACCCAAGTTACGACAGTTACGAACCTTCGGTTTTAGTCGCTGGTGGAAAACCTGTTCGCGTTTCGTTGAATTTAGATTACACGCCAAATTTCAATACAATTGAAGCTGCGATTACTCCAAAAACTAAAATGATTGTGGTGAATAATCCACACAATCCAACAGGAAGAATTTGGACAGAGAGTTACTTTGAAGCTTTAGAAACCATTTTAGAAAAACATCCTCAAGTATTAGTTTTGAGCGATGAAGTTTATGAATATATCACTTTTACACAACCACATATTTCTTTCAATACTCGAGAAAAATTAAAACACCGAACGATTATTGCTTCTTCATTTGGGAAATCGTTACACGTTACTGGTTGGAAAGTTGGTTACTTAATTGCACCAGAATATTTGATGCACGAAATGAAAAAAGTGCATCAGTTTTTAGTGTTCAGTGTGAATAGTTTTTCCCAGCATGCGATTGCGGAATATTTAGGTGTAGTAGATTTTAGTGAAATTTCAAAAATGTACCAACAAAAAAGGGATTTGTTTCAAAACCTACTAAAAGACAGTCGGTTTGAGTTAATGCCTTGCGATGGAACGTATTTTCAAGTAGTAAATTACAATGCGATTTCAAAAGAAAACGACGCTGATTTCGCTAAAAAACTAATTAGCGGACATGGCGTTGCCGCTATTCCAATTTCGGTTTTTTATGAAGATGCTACCGACAAACACATGTTGCGTTTTTGTTTCGCTAAAACCGATGAAACTTTGGTAGCTGCAGCGGATAAATTGTGTAAAATTTAATCAAGACACCCCTCTATAGCTTCAATTGCTGATAAAAAATCGATGTCTTTTACGTGTTCGAAAAAATCAATTTCGACTTCGTGTGGCAAATAATCAGAAATTACACGAACAATAAAATCTTGCGGTCGTTTTAAGTACATAAAAGTAAAATCTTCCATGTTTACGACTGTTTTTTCGGCTAAATCTGTCGTACGAACAAACTTATCCGAAGTTAACGAAGATAAGCAAGGTAAATTCAATTTTGGCTGTACACGAATAGGCTTCCCATTTTCAAACAATCCGCCTTCATAACCATACAAAGAAGTGTTTGTAATTTCGATAGGTTTTCCGAAACTTAGCTCTTTTGGCATATCCAATTCTTTACCAACAATTGCAGCAAAACCTAAAAGAATATTTACATCACTTTCAGGTAATTTCATCATAGTTTTTGCAGTTGCTTCTCTCCCGATTTCTGAAACAACTAAATTGTAAATATGTTTCTTATTTTGAATTCTCGCAATGGCACTGATAACTTTTTCGTTTTCAATTTCCATTGGAGTAATAATATTTATTTTCATTTGGTTTATTTTTTACAAAAATAAGATTCTTAAATAATTGGTAATTTTTACACTAACATTTTAAGCCAAAATATATTTTACTATATTGTCTATTGTTAACAAATTTAACTTGAAAAAATCATAAATAATTGTATTTTTACCAACCTAAATTTTATATCGTATAATGGGTAAAATCATTGCAATAGCTAATCAAAAAGGTGGTGTAGGTAAAACTACAACATCAGTAAATTTAGCAGCTTCACTTGGAGCATTAGAAAAAAAAGTATTATTAATTGATGCTGATCCGCAAGCTAATGCTAGTTCTGGATTAGGCGTTGATGTGGAAAGTGTTGAAATTGGCACATACCAAGTTTTAGAGCACAGTAATACACCTGAAGAAGCTATAGTAGATTGCAACGCCCCTAACGTAAAAATGATTCCTGCACATATCGATTTGGTCGCTATTGAAATTGAATTGGTAGATAAAGAGAATCGTGAATATATGCTTAAAAAAGCATTACAAAGCGTAAAAGATAAATTCGATTACATCATTATCGATTGCGCGCCATCTTTAGGATTATTAACATTAAATGCTTTAACAGCTGCCGATAGTGTTATTATTCCTATTCAGTGTGAATATTTTGCATTAGAAGGTTTAGGAAAATTATTGAATACGATTAAAAGTGTTCAAAAAATTCATAATCCAGATTTAGATATCGAAGGATTGTTATTAACTATGTACGATTCTCGTTTACGTTTATCAAACCAAGTGGTTGAAGAAGTTCAAAAACACTTTAACAATATGGTTTTTGAAACAGTAATACAACGAAATATTAAGCTAAGTGAAGCGCCAAGTTACGGCGAAAGTATCATCAACTATGATGCAACAAGTAGAGGCGCTAGCAATTACTTAAATTTAGCAGAAGAAATTATTCAAAGAAATAAATAAAAGAAATGGCAAAAGCAGTTAAAAAGCAAGCATTAGGAAGAGGATTATCAGCTTTATTAAAAGATCCTACAAACGATATTAAATCGGTTGAAGACAAAGGAGCAGATAAAGTTGTGGGCAATATTATTGAGCTTGAATTAGATGCTATTGAAGTAAATCCATTTCAGCCAAGATCTAATTTTAACGAAGAAACCTTAACCGAATTAGCAACTTCGATTAAAGAGTTAGGTGTAATTCAGCCTATTACTGTCCGTAAATTAGATTTTAATAAATACCAATTAATTTCGGGTGAGCGAAGATTACGTGCTTCTAAGTTAGCAGGATTAGAAACTATTCCGGCTTATATTCGCCTAGCCGATGATAATGAATCTTTAGTTATGGCGTTAGTTGAGAATATTCAACGTCATGATTTAGATCCAATTGAAGTAGCACTTTCGTACCAACGTTTAATTGATGAAATCAGCTTAACACAAGAAGAATTAAGTGACCGAGTAGGTAAAAAACGTTCCACAATTACAAATTACTTGCGTTTATTAAAATTAGACCCAATCATTCAAACAGGAATGCGAGATGGTTTTATTTCAATGGGACACGGTAGAGCTTTAATTAACGTTAGTGACGCTGATGTACAAAGCGATATTTATCACAAAGTGGTAACTGAAAATTTATCAGTAAGGGAAACAGAAGCTTTAGTAAAAAAATATCAAGAGAGTTTAAAACCAAAATCGGCTAAAGCAAAACCAACTTCTTTTGATATCGAAGAAAATGACAAAAAATCTTTTAATGACTTTTTTGGAACTAAAGTAGATGTAAAAATTGCTAATAATGGAAAAGGGAAAATCACAATCCCATTTCATTCTGAAGAAGATTTTAATCGTATCTTGAAACTAATCAACAAATAGTGAAATTCTTTCTCAAAATATTTCTTTTAATTTTCATTTTTGGAAATTTTTCTGCCTACGCACAAGAGGAATTAAATGTGGTTGTTCAAGATACTGTTACAACAACGATTAATCCTTTATCTCCAGCAAAAGCTGCTTTTTATTCGGCTTTAGTTCCAGGTTTAGGACAAGCGTACAATAAAAAGTATTGGAAAATTCCAATCGTTTACGCTGGTTTAGGAGCAGGAGTATATTTTTATACTTGGAATAACAAAAAATATCACGAATATCGTGATGAATACAAACGAAGATTAGACGGAACGAGTGATCCTAATCACCCTATTTATGGAAATTTAGATGATGACCGCTTAATTCGTGCTCAAAAATTTCATCAAAAAAACAGAGACTTATCGGCATTAATAACAGCTGCAATTTATATTTTAAATATTGTAGATGCTAATGTAGATGCGCATTTAATGCAGTTTAATGTTAATGATAATTTATCTTTAGCTCCAAATATAAATCAAAATCAAATTGATTATAAATTCAATACTGGTGTAACACTCACGCTTAATTTTTAACATTTCATTAGCTAACAAACTTCAAAAAAAGCAACTTATAACTCATGAAAATTGCACTTTTAGGATACGGAAAAATGGGGAAAGTTATTGAAAGAATAGCTTTAGAACGCAACCATGAAATTGTATTAAAAAAAGGACGCAATGATTCATTTGACGGATTAGAAAATGCTGATGTTGCGATAGATTTTAGTATTCCTAATTGTGCCGTTGAAAATATTTCAGCTTGTTTCGAAAGAGGAATTCCTGTTGTAAGCGGAACTACAGGTTGGCTTGAAAAATATGATGAAATGGTTGCACTTTGTAACCAAAAAAACGGAAGTTTTATTTACGGCTCTAATTTCAGTTTGGGTGTAAATATTTTTTTCGAACTGAATGAATATTTAGCTAAAATGATGAACAATTTGAAACAATATAAGGTTTCAATGGAAGAAATTCATCATACACAAAAATTAGATGCACCAAGCGGAACAGCAATTTCACTAGCAAATGGAATTATAAAAAATACTTCGTATGAAAACTGGACATTAGAAAAAGCTAATGAGAAACAAATTCATATTGAAGCAAAAAGAATAGAAAACGTTCCTGGAACTCATAGCATTTTTTACGATAGTGAAGTTGACCAAATTGAAATAAAACACACTGCTCACTCACGTGAAGGTTTTGCTTTAGGTTCAGTTATTGCTGCCGAATGGCTTTTAGGAAAAAAAGGCGTTTTTACAATGAAAGATGTACTTTTTTCAGAAAATAGAGAATAGAATATAGAAAAAAGATAATTGATGAATGGTAAAAGACATAATTATAAAAATTTGAAAATCTGGCAATTCGGTTTAGATATTGCTAATGATATTTCAGATGTATTAATTAATTTTCCAATTCATGAAAGATATGATTTGAGTTCTCAAATAAGTAGATGTTCTATTTCAATTCCAAGTAACATTGCTGAAGGTTCTTCAAGAACTAACAAATCATTCAGTCACTTTTTAGACATTTCACTTGGTTCATCGTTTGAATTAATTACACAATTACACTTAGCAAAACATAGAAAATATATAACGGAAGAAAAATTTAATACATTAGAAATTAAAATTGAAGAATTTCAGAGAATGACGATGAGTTTTCAAAACGGACTAAATTAAGTCTATTTTCTATTCTCTATATTCTTTGTTCTTAAAATAAAAAATTATGGAAATATCAGGTTGGATTTTATTCATACTATTAGTTCAAATTATTCACGGATTAGGAACTTGGAAATTATACACAAAAGCAGGTAGAAAAGCTTGGGAAGCATTTGTTCCTGTTTACAACGCGATTGTGTTAATGAAAATTATCAATCGTCCAACATGGTGGACTTTTTTACTTTTCATTCCAATTATAAACTTGTTTATGTTTCCTATTGTTTGGATTGAAACTTTACGAACATTTGGTAAAAAATCTACTTTAGATATGATTCTTGGAATCGTAACTCTTGGATTTTATATTGCTTATGTAAATTACACACAAGAAGTAACGTATCATGAAGGACGCGATTTAAAAGCGCCTACAAAAATCATGGATACTATTGGCTCATTAGCTTTTGCTATTATCGTAGCTACTTTTGTTCACACCTATTTTATCCAACCGTTTACTATTCCTACTTCATCGTTAGAAAAATCGTTATTAGTTGGTGATTTCCTATTTGTAAGTAAATTTCACTATGGAGCAAGAACACCTATGACAACTGTTGCTGCACCTATGGTTCATGATACATTACCAGTTCTTCACACGAAGTCTTATTTGTATAATGACGATGAAACACAACAAAATTCTTGGAAGAATAAATTTCAATTACCTTATTTTAGATTACCTGGTTTTCAAGAAGTAAAACGAAATGATATTGTAGTTTTCAATTGGCCAGCCGATACCGTTCGAC
Organism: Bacteroidia bacterium; assembly: GCA_030431055.1. Taxonomy (GTDB): domain Bacteria; phylum Bacteroidota; class Bacteroidia; order Flavobacteriales; family Flavobacteriaceae; genus Flavobacterium. The sequence continues at coordinate 96,034 of JAUIJA010000002.1, forward strand.
AATTTTTCACAAAAGACCGAAAATACATAAAACCAATTGACAAAAAATCAAACTATGTTAAGAGATGTGTTGGAACTCCTGGAGATGAGTTAAGCATTATTGATGGTAAAGTCCATATAAACGGTCAACCACTAGTTCTTCCTGAAAGAGCAAAACCTCAATATTCTTATAAAGTTGCGTTCGACACAAAAACGCCTCCTAACTTTGAATACATTTTACAGGAATTAAAAATTACAGATCCTGCTTATAGAATTGCAGAAGATACTGTTATGTTTAGAGCATTAACATCTGAAGGAGTTGCAAGATTGAAAAACTTCCCTGGAATTAAAGCAGTTGTAAAAAGTATTTCTCACGAAACTGAAAAAGCAATTTTTCCTCATACAAAAAATTGGAATGTAGATAACTTAGGACCAATATACATTCCAGAAAAAGGAAAAACAGTTGAACTAAACAAAGAAACTTTACCTTTTTATAAGAAAATCATTGCTGAATATGAACACAACTCTTTACAAGTAAACGGTAATGAAATTTTAATCAATGGAAAATTAGCAAAAGATTATACTTTCAAGCAAAACTACTATTGGATGATGGGAGATAATCGTCATAACTCTGAAGATTCTCGTTATTGGGGTTACGTTCCCGAAGATCACATTGTAGGAAAACCTATTTTCATCTGGATGAGTATCGATGGAATTAACAATGGTATTAAAAATTGGAAAATCCGTTGGGATAGATTATTCACAACAGTTTCTGGCGAAGGACAACCGCAATCGTATTTTAAATATTTCTTAGTATTATTAGGATTATATTTCGTTGGTGAATATTTTTGGAAAAAGAAGAAAAAGAAAGAAAATGCGTAACATTTTCTTTTGTTAATCTGTTTTTTTGTTGATTTGATGATTTGAAATATATGAGTTACACGTATTCATTTGAAAAACTTGAAGTTTGGAAAGAATCCAAAGAATTATGTATCTTAATTTATAAATTGACAGAAAATTTTCCTGAAAATGAAAAATTTGGCTTAATTTCACAATTAAGAAGAGCTACTATTTCTATTAGTTCAAATATTGCTGAAGGTTCGGGAAGAAATTCAAATAAAGACAAGGCTCATTTTACAAATATAGCTTTTAGTTCAGCTATTGAAGTTTTAAATCAACTTATTATTTCTCAAGAACTAAACTTTATTAAAACTGAAGAATATAATTTAGTTAGGAGTAAAATTGAAAGTATCACAAACAAACTTAACTCTTTAAGAAATTATCAACACTCTAAACAATAACAAATAAACAAATTACCGAATCAACGAATGAACATTATCCTTCATCCAACATATTTCCCTTCGATTAGTCATTACGCAGCTATGTTACAAGCTGATGAAATTACTTTTGAAACGGATGATAATTTTCAAAAACAAACCAATCGTAACCGAATGTACATTTACAGTCCGAATGGATTACAAATGCTAAACATTCCTGTAAAACACTCTAAAAACGAAAGACAAAAGTTTAAAGATGTACGAATTGAAAATGCTTTTGGCTGGCAAAAAAATCACTTTAAATCATTAGAAGCAGCTTATAGAACTTCGCCTTTTTTTGAATTTTTTGAAGATGATTTCCGTCCAATTTTTGAAAACAAACATGAATTTATGATGGACTTAAATTTTCAAATTTTTGACATTATAAACGATTGCATAGGAGTTAACTTACCTTTTACTAAAACTGAGGAATACTTTCACGAAGTAGATGATAAAACCGATTTTCGTCATCTTGTAAATGGAAAAAAAGACTCTTTTACAAATGAATCTTACACTCAAGTTTTTGGAGAAAAACATGGTTTTTTACCTAACTTAAGTATTCTTGATTTATTATTTAATGAAGGAAGACACGCTGTTGAGTATTTGAAAAATCAGAAGTTGTAAAGTTTTACGTCACTTCGAGTGTTCCGATTTATCGGAATTTATCGAGAAGTATTTTTTTAAGTTCTCGATACACTTCGCTACTCGAACTGACAACAATTATTTCTCTAAACTAACTCTTGTAAAAACTGGAAAATGATCACTTAATTTTACCTTAGTATCATTTCTGAACTCTTTTACCGTAAAGTCTTTTTCAGTAAAAACATAATCGATTCGTGCTGGATAAAAATTGAAATTGTACGATTTTCCAAAACCTAAACCAGCAATTTCAAAAGCGTCATTCATTTCGCCTTTTATTGTTCGGTAAACGTAAGAAAAAGCACTGTTATTCATATCACCACAAATTATTTTTGGGTAATGACAACTTTCATAATGCTCTTTAATCATTTCGGCTTGTAATTGTTGTTCACTAAAAGCTTGGCTAATTCGCTTAAAAATAAACTTCGATTTATTTTCATCAATTTTCTCGTGAATATCAGTACTAATTTTAATCGATTGCAAGTGCATACTATAAACACGAATTGTATCTTTCTGATTTAGAACATCAACAAAAAGCACATTGTTATTAGAATCAGGAAAATCGATTTCCCCTCTATTTACTATTTCAAACTTTGAAAAAATTGCTTGTCCATATTTGTTTTTTCCGCCGTCAACTTCGATAAACTTATAAGGAAAGTTTCTCAGGCGAACTTTATCATTTGGAGAATATTCTTGTAAACATAAAATATCCGGATTATAATCTTGAATTACTTCTGTAATTTGTTCTGGAACATCTTTTTCGGGCAACCATTCGTACAAATTAAACAAACGAACATTATAGCTCATCAACGTAAAATCCGAAGGTTCTTCTGGAAGATTCGTCTCGGAAATATTGTATAATTTACTCACAAAACTAATTCCGAAAAGCAAAACCAAAGCAGAAAGCAACATTTTTCGCTTTAATTGTAACATCCAAAGAATAAAAAAAACAAAATTTAAAATTAAAAGTAACGGAAGAATGAGTGTTAGTACACTTAAAAATGGAAATAACTTTGGTGCTAAGAATGGTAAAATATAGGCTAGAACTGTCAGTAAAGCCAAAACTTTATTGAAGAAAAACGCTATTTTACTCACAAATGATTCTTTTTGCACTATTTCCCTACTTTAAACAAAAACTCCTTCTCTTCTTTGGTTAAACTATCATAACCCGATTGACTAATCTTATCTAAAATATCATCAATTTTTTGTTGGTTAATATCTTTTGTTGGCTTCGTTTTTGTGTTTGAATACGCTTTATTCTTATGAACTTTTTTAAATGGGTTTTTCTTTTTTGGTTTACCCAAATTTACAATCCAATCTTGAAATTTTGAAATTGGCTTAGATAAATCGGTTCCATTTTGTAACAAGCGAATATAAATAAACCCGAATAAAGCTCCAGCCAAATGCGCTAAATGTCCACCACTATTTTCAAATGGTAATTGAATTAAATCTAAAACCAAAAAAACTGCCGCAATATGCCACAACTTAACATTTCCGATTAAAGCTAAACGAATTATCATATTTGGCGAATACGAAGCTGTTGCAAATAAAATTGCCATAATTGCTCCGCTTGCTCCAACTAATCGTGCCGGAATTCCTAAAAATGTATAAATTAAAACAAAGGCTAAACCCGAGAAAATTCCACTTAAAATATACAAGCCAAAAAGTTGCCTTTCAGTAAAAAATGTAGAAAATAATCTTCCTGAAAAATGCAAGACCATCATATTAAATAGTAAGTGCAAAAAACCAGCATGAACAAACATATAACTAATTACTGTCCAAGGTTTTGTTACAAATTCAGATAATGAAGACGATAATACTAACCAGCTTGGATAAGCAAATACACCTTTTTTAAACTGATAGAAAAAAACTAGCGATAAAATAAATATACCAACATTCCAGAAGATTAGTTTTTGCACTATTCCTCCTGTTCTATATTGTAATTTTAAATCGTCTAAAATTGGCATCTAATAAACTTTACTTTTGACTTTTGACTTTTGACTTTTGACTTCTACTTATCTATCCCAACGGTTTTTATCGAACTGATTTTTTTTCCAATACCACATCATTAAAAACCCAACAATTGCTCCACCGATATGTGCAAAGTGCGCAACGCCTGTACTTCCACCTAAAATAGGATTTCCGTTTAAACCTAAATATAAATCAATCAACAATAATCCAGGTACAAAATATTTTGCTTTAATAGGAACAGGTAAGAATATTAACATTAATTCTGCATTAGGAAACATAAAAGCATATGCTACCAACAAACCGTAAATAGCTCCAGATGCTCCAACAGCAATTCCTATAAACCCCTGAACCATATTCTGGAGTGAACTAGGCGATAAAAATTCTTGCCAATTGGTATTATATTTTCCTTCGTTCATAATTGAAAATATTTCCTGTTTAGAAAAACCATTTTCAACTAAAACATTTATTCCTTCATGAACAGTATAATAATTTACAGCAGTATGTAAGAGCATTGCTCCCAAACCACATGAAATATAAAAGAACAAAAACTTTTTTCCTCCCCAAAACTGCTCTAATGTACTTCCAAACATTACTAAAGCAAACATGTTGAAGAAAATATGTCCAATTCCGCCATGCATAAACATATGTGTTAGCGGCTGCCAAAATCGGAATCTGTCATTCTCAAAATAATGAAGTGCAAGCAACTCTTGAGCTTGAGGAACTAAATAACTTCCTACAAAAAATATAATATTAATGATTAGCAAATGCTTAACCATTTCTGTCATTCTCATCATAATGCAAATTTTTTATCTAAATCTTCCACACTTAACGTAATGAAAGTAGGTTTATTAAACGGAGAAACATTCGGGTCTTTACAAGCAAATAAAGAATTAACCAAATTTTCTTGTTCTTTAACTCCTAAACTTGTTCCTGTTTTTATTGCCAAACTTTTCGCCATTGTCTTAGCAATTCCGTCATTAAGTGAAAAACTATTTTCTGGAATTTCGTTTTGTAAGTTGGAAATCAATTCTTCTAATACAATTGAAACTTCACTTTCTTGAACATTTACAGGAATACCAGAAATTTGAACTGTATCTTTATTTATTCCATCAAATTGAAATCCTGTGTTTTCCAATGAAGGTTTTAATTCTTTAATAAAATCTATTTCTTCCGTTGAAAAATACAACGTTAACGGAAATAATAACTGCTGACTAGAAGCGCTTTGAACCGTAATGTTTTCTAGAAATTTTTCATACAAAACACGCTGGTGTGCTTTATTTTGGTCAACCACCAACATTCCCGATTTTATCGAACTTACAATATATTTTTTATGAATTTGGTAAGTTGTTGAAGTTTTTTCAACTTCATTTTCATTAAATAACGAACCTGTTACTTCTTCACTTTCAAAAGATATTGAAGTCACTTCTTCGGTATCTTTTTTCAAATCGACATATAAACTTTCCCAAGAAGCTGTTTCTTTTTTAGGGAAATGATTACTCTTCGATGCAAATGAAACCGAACTTCCTCCAGAAGATTTTTTAGGTTCATCGGCAAACGGATTAAAATTAGCATCAACTTGAACCGTTGGCATTGCGCTATCTTTATTCTTGTAATCGTATGGCGTATCTAAATTTGGATCGCGTTCAAAATCTAAAATTGGCGCAACATTAAACTGTCCTAAACTATGTTTAACAGCAGCACGTAAAATTGCGTACAACGATTGCTCATCGTCAAACTTAATTTCAGTTTTTGTTGGGTGAATATTTATATCAATAGTATTTGCTGGAACTTCAAGGTATAAAAAATAACTCGGTTGATTTCCTTCTTTCAACAAACCTTCATACGCACTCATAATGGCGTGATGCAAATAACCACTTTTTATAAAACGATTGTTTACAAAAAAGAATTGTTCGTTTCGATTTTTCTTAGAAAATTCAGGTTTGCCTATGAATCCGCTAATTTTTACAATTTCAGTTTCCTCAGTAACAGGGACTAATTTCTCATTAGTTTTTCCACCTAAAATATTTACAATTCGCTGACGATAATTAGATGCTGGCAAGTTAAAAACTTCACTTCCATTATGAATTAACGTGAAATAAATATTTGGATGTGCTAAAGCTACACGCTGAAACTCATCAATAATATGACGCATTTCAACATTATCTGATTTTAAGAAATTTCGTCGCGCTGGAATATTGAAAAATAAGTTTTTCACTAGAAACGAAGTTCCTTTTGGTAAAACCGCCACTTCTTGCGAAACAAATTTACTTCCTTCAATAACAATATGTGTTCCTAGTTCCTCCTGTTCTTGTTTTGTTTTCAGTTCCACATGAGCAATCGCAGCAATAGAAGCTAGCGCTTCACCACGGAACCCTTTAGTATGTAAATCGAATAAATCTTCGGCATTTTTAATCTTAGAAGTAGCGTGGCGTTCAAAGCACAAACGCGCATCGGTTACGCCCATTCCTTGTCCGTTATCGATAACTTGAATCAAGGTTTTCCCTGCATCTTTAACAACCAACTTTATATCAGTTGCTTTGGCATCGATACTATTTTCTAATAACTCTTTTACCACAGAAGCTGGTCGTTGTACCACTTCTCCGGCTGCAATTTGATTAGCTACGTGATCCGGTAATAATTGAATGATACTCGACATTTATTTTCTTTTAAAAATCGACAAATCAAAATCGATTATAAATAAAAAAATAAGCACTAAAACAGCGATAATAATTAATATGCGTCTGTTAGCTTCCTTATTTTCGTTGTTCTTAAAATCGTTTAAAGCACTAATAAATTTTCCTTTTAATCCTTTATTAGCACCTACTGTAACTCGGTAATCATCAAATTTATGCTTGATTTCAAAAGGATTCCCTTCTCCTTTATCGTCAAAATAACGAGGCTGATAACTAAATTTTTTATTTTTTCGTTTCCCTATACTCATCTTCCTTCTAATTATTTAATAAAAGAATCTAACACATAAATACCAATTAACAACAAGACTAATAGAATGATCAATACTTGTATGGAAAGTACGGCTTTACCCTTTTTCTTTTGAGGCTGTCCTTGCTTCCATTTTGAAATGAAATCTTCGTTTTTAGCAGTATCAACTTCGTTCTTTTCTTTATTTGAAAATCGAGGTTGGTAATTAAAGGTTCTATTTTTTGGTTTATTAAACACAGTAAGTTTCTTTCAGTATCAAAAATACTTAAAATTGAATAGACTAAGGAATACTAATTCCCAAATTTTGTTAACAAAAAATCCCGAACACTAGTCGGGATTTAATATTTTAGATTTTTTATGAGATTCCTCGACTCCGCTCGGAATGACAAAATGATCAAATCGAACGATTCAAGGCCACCATTTTAATTGCAGCTATCGCAGCTTCTGTTCCTTTGTTTCCGTGTTTACCGCCACTTCTATCAAGAGATTGCTGCATTGTATTATCGGTTAACACACAAAAAATTGTTGGAACATCGTAAACAATATTCAAATCTTTAATTCCTTGCGTTACACCTTCACAAACAAACTCGAAATGCATAGTTTCACCTTTAATAACGCTTCCAATAACAATTACACAATCTACTTCTTGTGTTTCAAGCATTTGTTTTGCACCAAATGTCAACTCAAAACTTCCAGGAACATTCCAGCGAATTATATTTTCTTCTAAAGTTCCACAATCTAACAAAGCATCTTTTGCTCCATTAAACAAACCTTCCGTTATTGTATCGTTCCACTCTGAAACAACAATCCCAAACCGAAAATCTTTCGCATTTGGGATTGTGTTTTTATCATATTGTGATAAATTCTTATTTTCTGTAGCCATTAGCTTATTTTGTCATTTCAATAAAAGCATCAACATTCATCGCTTCTCTCGAAGTTTCATACTTATCTTTTATTTGTGTAAACAATGCGTTTGCTTCTTCTTTTTTATCATTTAAGAACGCTAACTGTGCCGCTTTGTATAAAAATCTTGGCGCAGTATAATCGTTATCATTTGATGCAGCCTTTTTATAAGCAGCAATAGCATCGTCTACTTTATTTAATTCAGAATATACATCACCTAAAGCACCTTGAGCCATAGCATTTAAAATAGCATCTTCAGACTTGAATTTTAATAAGTATAATTCTGCATTTTTGAAATCTCCTAATTTTAAATAAGACATTCCTGCATAATAATTTGCTAAATTTCCAGCCTTAGTTCCTGAATATTCGTCAGCAACACCTACAAATCCTAACTTCCCTTCAGCTCCATTTAAACCTAAATTTAATAATGAATCCTGAGCAGCTTCATTAGTTAATGCATCATTAAAATAAGTTTGCGCTAAATATATATCGCTTAGTGCTTTTTCTTCTTTAGGCTCTACCATAAATTTATTGTAGAAAAAGTAACCTAATGTTGCAATTGCAATAACAGCAATTACACCTAAAATAGCTTTTTGATTTTTAGCAACCCATTCTTCTGTTTTATTAGCTGTTTCATCAAGAGTATTAAAAACTTCTTCCGTCGTACTTTCCCCGTCTTCTAATACTTCTTCAAACTCATTGTCTAACTTTTCCTCTTTCGGTTTTGGAGCTTTGTAACCTCTTTTGTTATATGTTGCCATTTATTTTTAATTTATTAAGAGGTGCAAAAATATAATTTTTATTGAAACTCGCATAAAAAATTAATTCAAAAATTGGTTTCCAACTAAATTTCTACATTATAAATGCAAAATTGTAGAATAACTACTACTTTTGTAAGCAAACAGAGCTATTGTGTTTTTAAAACAACTTAACCTTATTAATTACAAAAACATCAATCAAAAAGATTTTACTTTTGATAGTAAAATTAATTGTTTTGTGGGAAAAAATGGTGTAGGAAAAACTAATATTTTAGATGCGATTTATCATTTAGCATATACCAAAAGCTATTTTAATCCACAGGCGATACAAAACATCAAACACGACGAAGATTTTTTCTTACTTGATGCAGTTTTTGACAAAGAAAACAGAGATGAAAAAATTGCTTGTAGTTTAAAAAGAGGACAGAAAAAAGTAATTAAGCGCAATAATAAAACATATGAAAAACTTTCTGAACACATTGGATTAATCCCTCTAGTTATCATTTCACCTTCTGATAGTGATTTAATTTCTGAAGGAAGCGAAACAAGACGAAAGTTTGTTGATGGAGTAATCTCGACTTTAGACAGTTTTTATTTAACCGAATTGCTTCAGTACCAAAAATTGATTTCCCAACGCAATGCTTTATTGAAGTATTTTGCTTTGAATCAAACTTTTGACAAAGACAATTTAGCAATTTACGACGAACAAATAATTCCTTTAGCGAATACTATTTTTCAAAAAAGAGAAGATTTTTTAAGTCAGTTTACGCCTATTTTCAAAAAATATTACGCTGAAATTTCTAATGAAGCCGAAAATGTAGATTTGGTTTACAAAAGTCAGTTATTAGATCAATCATTTGAAAATTTACTTAAAGAAAACCTCAACAAAGATCGGGCTGTACAATACACAAGCGTTGGAATTCACAAAGATGATTTATCGTTTGAAATTGATAAATTTCCTATAAAAAAATTCGGTTCACAAGGTCAGCAAAAATCATTTTTAATTGCACTAAAATTAGCTCAATTTGATTTTCTAAAACAAAAAAACGGAACTCCTCCTATCCTACTTTTTGATGATATTTTTGATAAATTAGATGCATCGAGAGTTGAAAAAATTGTAACTATGGTAAATAATGATGTTTTCGGACAAATTTTTATTTCCGACACACATGAAGAACGAACGGAAGAAATAGTAAAGCAAACTCACCAATCGTATAAAATTTTTAACTTGTAATTCTTTTTCAAGATGAACTACCAACATAATTTTTCTCTAAAAAACTATAATACTTTCGGAATTGAAGCAAAAGCAAAATCATTTATTGAAGTAACTTCAACAGAACAATTGGCTGAAGTTTTAAAAGACAATCAAGATATTTTCATTTTGGGTGGCGGAAGTAATATGTTATTGACTCAAAACATTGAAAAATTAGTTGTTCATGTTCATTTGAAAGGCATTGAAGTTGTAAAAGAAGACGATAATTTTGTTTGGGTAAAAGGAAATGCAGGTGAAAATTGGCACGAATTTGTGCAATGGTGTATTGCAAAAGATTTTGGTGGCATTGAAAACTTATCACTAATTCCTGGAAATGTTGGCACAACACCTATTCAAAATATTGGTGCTTATGGCGTAGAAATTAAAGATACAATGGATAGTTGTGAAGCAATAAATATCTCAACGCAACAAATACGAACGTTCACAAATGCTGAATGTGAATTTGCGTACCGAGAAAGTGTTTTTAAAAACGAATTAAAAGGACAATTTATTATTACTTCGGTTATTTATAAATTGACAAAGAAAAATCACAACCTCAACACTTCGTATGGCGCTATTGATGCTGAGTTAGTAAAAATGAATGTTGAAAATCCAACAATAAAAACAATTAGCGAAGCTGTAATAGCCATTCGTAGTAGTAAATTACCAAATCCGAAAGAATTAGGAAATAGCGGAAGTTTCTTTAAAAATCCTATTATTTCAAGTAAATTATACGAAAAAGCAGTTCAAAATTTTCCTGAAATGCCGCACTACAAAGTTTCTGAAACCGAAGTTAAAGTTCCTGCAGGTTGGTTAATTGAACAAGCTGGTTTTAAAGGAAAGCGCTTTGGCGATGCTGGAATTCATAAAAATCAGGCATTAGTTTTAGTAAATTATGGCGAAGCAACCGGAAAAGAAATTCACGATTTATCGAAATTGATTCAAAAAACGGTTTTAGAAAAATTCGGAATTGCAATTGAAGCAGAAGTAAATATAATTTAATTACGAATTATTAATTATTAATTGTAAGTCATTTTTCTTTTGTAAATTTGCATCAAAATAGAACAAGATGAAATTAGCATTTATTACCATAGGATTATTATTATTAGCAGTTGCCGGAATTGCCATTAAAATTTGGGGTAAAAAAGATGGTAAATTTGCCGGAACTTGTGCTAGTCAAAGTCCGTATTTAAACAAAGAAGGCGAAAACTGTAGCTTTTGCGGAAGAACGCCAGATCAATACCAAGATTGCAACGAAACCTCTCATTCATAAGTTTTAGTTCAGTTTATGGTTTTTGAAATCCTACTTTATGCTTTAGGCGGAATTACGCTTATTCAGTTTATTTATTACATTTTAATTTTTGGCCGATTTTCATTTTCAAAATCTAAATCAGCTACAGCGAGCAATATTCCTATTTCGGTAATTGTTTGCGCAAAAAATGAAGCCGAAAATGTAAAAAAATATATTCCTTTAATTCTAGAGCAAAATTACCCTACGTTCGAATTGGTTTTAATTGACGATGCTTCGAGTGACGAAACACGCGATTTATTTGAAGAATTTGAAAAACAAGATTCGAGAGTTAAATTAGTTAAAGTTGATAATAACGAAGCTTTTTGGGGAAAGAAAAAATATGCGCTTACTTTAGGAATTAAAGCTTCAAAATACGAATATTTATTACTTACTGATGGTGATTGTTACCCGACTTCTAAAAACTGGATAACAGAAATGAGTACTCAGTTTACGCAACAAAAAACCATCGTTTTAGGTTACGGAGCGTATGAAAAAGTTAAAAATTCGTTTTTAAATAAAATTATTCGTTTTGAAACGCTTTTAACTGCAACTCAATATTTTTCTTGGGCAAAAATAGGAAAACCGTATATGGCTGTTGGAAGAAATTTAGCCTACAAAAAAGAAACGTTTTTTAATGTTCGTGGTTTCATGGACCACATGGATGTTCGTTCAGGTGATGATGATTTATTTATTAACCAAGCCGCAACTTCAAAAAATACTACGATTTGTTTTTCTGAAGATAGTTTTACATATTCGGAAGCCAAGAAAACATTTAAAGAATGGTTTAATCAAAAACGCCGACACGTTTCCACTGCGAAACATTATAAAGGTTTCAATAAATTTCAATTAGGCTTATTTTACTTTTCGCAGTTATCGTTTTTATTCTTAGCCATTATACTATTAGCTTTTCAATATCAATTGATGATTGTAGCCGGAATTATCCTTTTTAGATATATTTTCGCTTGGTTATCACTAGGGTTTGCAGCTAAAAATTTAAAAGAAAAAGATGTAATCTATTGGTTTCCAATATTTGAAATATTTCTTATCTTCACACAATTAAACGTATTCATTAGTAATATTTTCTCAAAACCTACACATTGGAAATAACTTCGGAAATCATCCAACAAAACATCGAAAAAGCTCAAAATGGCGACCAAGTTGCGTTTACATTTTTGCTTGATTTTTTTTGGAATGAAGTGTATGGCTTTATGCTAAAACGTACACAAAACGAGCACGATACTGATGATATTGTAATTGAAACGTTTGCTAAAGCTTTTGATAAAATTGGCGCTTACAATTCAGATTACGGATTCAACACTTGGCTTATAGCTATTGCTAAAAACGTTCATATCGATATGTTGCGTAAAAAGAAATCATCTCTTTTTGTTGATTATTCTGAAGGTGATGACGAACGTGCTTTTACTGTTATTGATGACACGCCAACAGTTGAAGATGACTTAATTAAAGAACAAAATTTAGCCCAACTTTTACGCTACATTAAAAAGCTAAAACCAACTTATCAAGAAGTGATTCAAATGCGTTATTTTCAAGAAATGAGTTATCAAGAAATAGCCGATAATCTTGAAGAACCGCTAAACAATATTAAAGTGCGTTTATTGCGCGCAAAAAAACTTCTTGCTGAAGTAATTACTAAGAAGAAAAAGTAAACTAATACAAATTTTTCGTCAATTCGAGTGATTTGAATAAAATCGTATCGAGAACAAGAAAAATTTATCTAAAATAGTTCTCGATATATTTTTTGCTACTTTGCATTTCACAAAAAACACTCGAACTGACGTTTATGAGAGATTTTTATATATTTGGCTTCAAACCAAATAACATGAAAACATTCACTACTCAAGAAAAATTTAAACACTTACTTTCTTTACCTGTAATTGTAGCCGCTTTGGGTTACTTTGTAGATATTTATGATTTAATTTTATTCGGTATTGTTCGTGTACCTAGTTTACAATCTTTAGGTGTAGATATTGACGTAGCAGGTTCAACTATTTTGAACATTCAAATGTTTGGATTGTTGTTAGGAGGAATTCTATGGGGAATTTTTGGAGATAAAAAAGGACGCCTTTCTGTTTTATTTGGTTCTATTTTAGTGTATTCGTTAGCTAATATTGCATGCGGATTTTTACCACATTTTCCTCAAGAAAATATTGTAGCAATTTATGCGCTACTTCGCTTTATTGCTGGAATTGGTCTGGCAGGTGAATTAGGCGCAGGAATCACGTTAGTTTCCGAATCATTACCAAAAGAACTTCGTGCGATAGGAACTTCAATAGTTGCCGGGTTTGGACTATTAGGAGCTGTTGTTGCTAATTTAACCGTTGAATTAGCTGGCGACTGGACGATTGCGTATTTTGTTGGCGGCGGATTAGGATTAGTGTTATTATTATTACGAGTTGGCGTAGTAGAATCTGGAATTTATAAAGATGTAGAAGCGAATACTGAAATACAAAAAGGAAACTTCTTACTATTCTTCAACAATTTTGAGCGTTTTGTAAAATATTTAAAATGTATCGCCGTAGGTTTACCTATTTGGTTTAGTATAGGAATTTTAGCTTTTATGGCAAACCAATTTGCTCCTGCGTTAGGTATTACAAAAATCGATCCAGGAAAAGCTATTATGTGGGCATATATTGGGATTTCTATTGGTGATTTTTCAAGCGGATTTTTATCACATTGGTTACATTCTCGTAAAAAGGCGATGTTATACATGATGTATTTTACTATTATTGGGATTATTTTAATGTTATACAGTGGAACTTCAACTGAAAACATGTATTATTTCTATTGTGCATGGCTTGGTTTAGGAACTGGTTATTGGGCAATGTTTGTAACTGTTGGCGCAGAGCAATTTGGAACCAACATTAGAAGCACAGCAGCTACAACAATTCCGAATATGGTAAGAGGAATGTTACCGATTATGCTTATTAGTTTTGATTTTTTGAAACCAAGTTTAGGTGTAATTTACGCTGCAACAATTGTAGGAATTTTGGTTTTTGCTATTGCTATTTATTCGGCAATTACTATTCCTGAAACACATAATACCGATTTAGATTTTGTGGAAGAGTAACGCGTGAGGGATAGTAGCTAGTTACCGTGTAACGCGAATAGCCCGACCTGAAAGGTCACGCCCAAAAAAACTTAATACGAATACCTTTTAGCTTATAGCTAATTATTATCTTTGCAGTACAAAATTTTGCTTCAAATGAAAGATGTAGTTGAAAATGTGTTTCCACCAAGAGAACCAAAACCAAAATGGTTGCGTGTAAAATTGCCAACAGGTAAAAATTACACTGAACTTAGAGGTTTAGTTGATAAGTATAAATTAAATACGATTTGTACATCGGGTAGTTGTCCGAATATGGGCGAATGCTGGGGTGAAGGAACGGCTACATTTATGATTTTAGGAAATATTTGTACGCGTTCGTGCGGATTTTGTGGTGTGAAAACTGGTCGCCCTGAAAGTGTTGACTGGGACGAACCTGAAAAAGTAGCGCGTTCTATTAAATTAATGAAAATTAAACACGCGGTTATTACATCGGTTGATCGTGATGATTTAAAAGATATGGGTTCGATTATTTGGGCTGAAACAGTAAAAGCTATCCGAAGAATGAATCCGGAAACGACTTTAGAAACATTAATTCCAGATTTTCAAGGAAACCACAAAATGTTAGACCGAATTTTAGAAGTTGCTCCAGAAGTTATTTCGCATAACATGGAAACTGTTCGTCGTTTAACACGTGAAGTTAGAATTCAAGCAAAATACGATAGAAGTTTAGAAGTACTGAAGTATTTAAAAGACAATGGTGCTAAGAGAACTAAATCGGGCATTATGTTAGGTTTAGGCGAAACTGAAGAAGAAGTTATTGAAACACTTCACGATTTAAAAAATGCAAATGTTGATATCGTAACTATTGGTCAATATTTACAACCAAGTAAAAAGCATTTACCTGTTAAAGAATTTATTCGTCCGGAACAATTTGAGAAATACGAAAAGATAGGAAAAGAATTAGGCTTCCGTCATGTTGAAAGTGGCGCTTTAGTTCGTTCTTCTTATCATGCGGAAAAGCATATTCATTAACACGTCAGTTCGAGTGTTTTTTGGTTCGGTTCTCGTTTTCTTTCAGAAAAACTCGAACTGACGAACCAAAAAATGTATCGAGAACAAATTATAATTCTGAATTTAGAAAGCTAAATGTCAAAAATAAAAGTTGCCATAAACGGTTTTGGAAGAATTGGCCGTAATGTATTTCGATTATTACTCAATAATCCGAATATTGAAGTTGTTGCTATTAATGATATTGCCGACACTAAAACAATGGCGCATCTTTTAAAATACGATAGCATTCATGGTGTTTTAAACGAAAATGTTTCTGCTACAGAAAAAGGAATTTCAGTAAATGATAAGGAGTTTTTATTTTTTCACGAAAAAGAAATCAAAAACCTCAACTGGAAAGCTTTAGATATCGATTTTGTAATTGAAGCGACAGGAAAGTTTAAAACTTTCGACATTGTTAACCAACATGTTTTAGCTGGAGCAAAAAAAGTAATCTTATCAGTTCCACCAGAAGATGATAAAATTAAAACTGTTGTTCTTGGTGTAAACGAAACTATTTTAGACGGAACAGAAAAAATAATCTCAAATGCAAGTTGTACCACAAACAACGCAGCACCAATGATTAAAGTAATACAAGAACTTTGCGAAATTGAGCAAGCTTATATTACAACTGTTCATTCTTATACAACCGACCAAAGTTTACACGACCAACCACATAAAGATTTACGCAGAGCACGCGGTGCAGCACAATCGATTGTTCCTACAACAACTGGAGCAGCAAAAGCATTGACAAAAATTTTTACTGAATTAGATGGGAAAATTGGTGGTTGTGGAATTCGTGTTCCTGTTCCAGATGGTTCGTTAACTGACATTACCTTTAATGTAAAAAGAGAAGTTTCTATTGAAGAAATTAATCAAGCTTTTAAAAAAGCATCGGAAACAAATTTAAAAGGGATTTTAGCTTATACCGAAGATCCTATTGTTTCTGTTGACATTTTAGGTAACCAAAATTCTTGTTTATTTGACGCCCAACTAACTTCGGTTATTGATAAAATGGTAAAAGTTGTAGGTTGGTACGATAATGAAATTGGATATTCTTCAAGAATTATTGATTTAATTACTTATCTCAACAAATAATTTTTCTTATTTTTATAATCAAACTAATCGCATTTAGGTTAATTATAAAAACACTTTGCAGTTAAATAGTAAGCGTATATTAGCTCTTTTACTTTTATGTATATCCTTTAATGGTTATACACAATCGCTGTATAAAGAAGCCGCTAAAATTAATGATAGTGTAGATTATTATTTAGAAATTGCATTGTTTAACAAAGAAGATAAAAACTCCTTTAACAAAGCGATTATTTATACCGAAAAGGCAATTGAATATGCTAAAACAAATAGTTTAGAACCTAAATTAGCCGATTGTTATTTAGTTTTAGGTGGAATTTACTACGATTTACAAAAGCCTGAAAATGCCATAGAGCATTTTATTAGAAGTATTAACATTTATACTAAGGAAAATCCTAATCCTAATTTAGCATTAGCCTATTATAATTTAGGGAAATGTTATTTAGAACGCGATAAGCAAGAACTTTCAGAAATTTATTTTAAAAAATCGGCTTCAATCTATAAGGAATTTAAACTTCATGATGCGGTAGAATTAATTAATGTTCAAAAGGGAATTCTCCAAAAAAGAAAAGGAAATTACACGGTTGCCGAAGAAATCTTTAAACAAGCAATTAAAAATATTTCAGAAGGAAATGCATTGATTGAAACCAAAGTCGAATCTTATTTTCAGTTGGGAGAAATTTACTATTTAAAAAATGACTTTTCAAGTGCTTTAGTTTATTATGAAAAAGCTTTAAAGTTAAATGAAAGTAGTAACTACAATATTGTTCTTGAGAAAAAAATTCTAAAAAAGTTAAGTCAAACCCAAGCTAAGAACAACAACTTTAAAGAATCTAATGAATATTTAAATCGTTACGTTAAAATAACCGATTCTATAAGTAAGTTTTATGCTAATATGTTATCGGATAATACTTTTGAAAAAGTTGAATTCGACAAGCAACTTGAAACCATTGAACTTCTTGACAAGGAAAAGAAAAATCAGCAAAAAACACTGCGTTTTTCTAAACTAATTAGTATTTTAAGTATTGCATTAATCTCAATCTTATCGCTTTTGAGTTTATCGCTTTATAAAAACAATAAAATTAGAGTTACTTCAAACCGATTGCTAAAAGAGAAAAACAGAGAACTTACAAAAGAAAAGGAAAAGGTTGAAAAAGCTTCAAAAGCAAGAGCCGAATTCTTAGCAACGGTAAGTCACGAACTTAGAACTCCGCTAAATGCCATAAACGGAATTACTTATTTGTTACTACAAGAAAATCCTAAGAAAAGTCAGTTAAACTATTTACAATCTTTAGAATTTTCTGGAAATTACTTATTGAATTTCATTAACGATATTTTAGAAATTAACCGTTTAGAATCGGATAAAGTTTCTGTTGAAAAAATCAATTTCAACATTATAGAATTAATCGAAAACATCAAATCTTCTTTCAACGAATTTATCGTAACAAACAATGTTCAATACCATCAAAATATTGACAAAAACATCAACTACAACCTAATTGGCGATCCTACAAAACTTTCTCAAATTTTAATCAACTTAATCAATAACGCCATTAAGTTTTCAAAAGACGGAGATGTTTGGTTAACAATTACCGAAAACTCGCAAGAGGAAAATAATGTTGAGTTATTATTTGAAATTAAAGATAATGGTATCGGTATT
Organism: Bacteroidia bacterium; assembly: GCA_030431055.1. GTDB lineage: Bacteria > Bacteroidota > Bacteroidia > Flavobacteriales > Flavobacteriaceae > Flavobacterium. The sequence goes on from JAUIJA010000002.1 coordinate 113,948, forward strand.
CCTGCTGAAAAACAAGAAGATATTTTTGAAAGTTTTAGTCAAGGTTCGATAGAAATAAACAGAACATACGGCGGAACAGGACTTGGATTATCAATTGTAAAAAAATTACTTGATATTTTAAATGGAACTATTCATTTAGAAAGTGAACAAGGAAATGGAACCATTTTTAAGTTTGCCATTCAGTTTGAAAAAGGAAACAATACAAACAAGAATGAATGTCCAAAAGCAAATAATTCAGCTGATTTTGACGAAATTTTTAAAGGAAAAACAGTCTTATTAGTGGAAGATAATAAAATCAACCAAATGATTACCAAAAAAATGGTTGAGAAAAAAGGAATGATATGTGAGATAATTGATAATGGTGAAGACGCAATCGAACATTTAAAAGAGAATAACTACGACTTAGTTTTGATGGATGTTCACTTACCTGGAATTAACGGAACAGAAGCTACGGCTGAAATTAGAAAATTCAACTCGGAAATTCCAATTATAGCGCTTACTGCAATTTCCTTAAACGAAAACAGAGAAATGTTACTATCATTCGGCATGAATGATGTAATTACAAAACCATTTGTTCCCGAAAATTTCTACCAAATAGTAGCTAGTTATCTTAAAATGTCTTAATAAAATTTTCAATTAAAGCTCTTACGTGTGGTTCTGCAGTTTTGGCTGCTTGTAAAACCTCTTCGTGATTTACTTCTTCGATACTTTCTTCATCGCCCATATCAGTAATTACCGAAACTCCTAAGCAATCAATTTCCATGTGACGCGCTACAATTACTTCAGGAACAGTTGACATTCCTACACAGTCGGCACCAAGAATCTTTACCATTTTGTATTCGGCAAGCGTTTCAAATGTTGGTCCTTGTAAACCTAAATATACGCCCTCTTTTAAATCGAATTGCAATTCTTTTGCTAATTCTCGTGCTTTTACCATCATTTTTTTAGAATATGGTTCACTCATATTTAAAAATCGCGGACCAAATCGTTCGTCATTTTTTCCTCGTAATGGATGATCTGGCATCATATTAATATGATCTTTTATTAGCATAACATCGCCAACTTTAAAACTAGGATTTACACCACCAGATGCATTTGAAACTACCAATTTATCAATTCCTAAAAACTTCATTACACGAACAGGAAACGTAACTTCTCGCATATCGTAACCTTCATAGTAATGAAAACGCCCTTGCATAGCCACAACTTTTTTATCGCCAATTGTACCAAATAGTAAAGCGCCTTTATGACCTTCTACTGTCGAAATAGGAAAATTTGGAATATGTGCATACGGAATTGTAAATTCTACCGAAATATCATCGGCAAAACCACCTAAACCAGAACCTAAAATTATTCCGAATTCAGGTTTAAAATTATTCGTTTCATTGTTGATAAACGCGACCGTTTCTTGTACTTTATTCCACATAATCTTTTATTTTTTTATCAAAATCAGAACTATCATCAATCGCAACTTTAATCGGTAAGAAATACAATTGGTCATCTTTAATCTTACCTTTCAACCTCATATAATCTTTCTCTGTTGTAATAATTATTCTGTTTTGAGCTTTTGTTTTTATTTGTTCAATTTCTTGATTTGTAAATTCATGATGATCTGAAAATAGTAAAACCTCATCATTTTCAGCTTTTACTTCATTTATAAAACTCGTCGGATTTGCAATTCCGGCAACTAACAGTTTTGGTTTTTCAATTGTTTTTAATTCTAATTTATCTATCGAATTATACACAAATTCATCATATACAATATGACTGAAATAAACCGGAACTTCAACTTTGAGTTTTTGTCTAATTTTTTCTTTCGCAATATCTGAAATATCATTTGGACATTTTGTGACAATTATCAAGTCGGCGCGTTTTTTTCCCATCGAAGGTTCGCGAAGATTTCCAAAAGGCAAAATAAAATCGTCTGAAAAAAGGTGACTATAATCTGTTAATAAAACATAAAATCCAGCTGTAACTTTTCTATGTTGAAAAGCATCGTCTAGCAATACCACTTCTGGATTTACTTTCTTTTGTAATTGCTGAATTCCGTTGGTACGATTGCCATCAACAGCAACCGAAATGTTAGGGAACTTTGTATAAAACTGAAAAGGTTCGTCGCCAATAGTAGTTGCATCAACTTTTTCATCGGCTAAAATAAAACCTTTGGTATTTCTTCCATAACCACGACTTAAAGTCGCTATTTTTTTTTCGCTCAACAATCGAATTAAATATTCAATATGTGGTGTTTTTCCTGTTCCGCCAACACTTAAATTCCCAACAACGATACTTTTCATTGGAATTTTATAACTTTTCAGTATTCCATAATCATAAAAGACATTTCGTAGGTAAGTAATTACCCAATACACGAAACCAAATGGAAAAAGTAATTTTCGGAAAAAATTCATAACACGAAAGTAGCTATTTTCACTTAATTTATGTTCATTTCAACAAATAAAATACAGAAAATTGCTATTAAAATGGTATATTTGATTTGTCTTTTGAATTTAAATTCAAATTCGTCAGTTCGAGTGATTTTTGTCAATTCGAGCATTTGATATTAAGAGGAACAAACAAAGTTTGGGTAATATCGAGAATAGAAAATCTTATCGAGAACAAGAATTTAGAATATAAAACCAAGTTCTCGATACAAAATTCTTTCAGAATTTCACTCGAACTGACGGTTTTCAAATAGAAATTTTAGTAAAAATGGAACTTCACAAAATTCTTCCTATTCTAGAAGAAATGGCACCGCTACAATATGCCGAAGATTTTGACAATGTTGGCTTATTAGTTGGAAATGCAAATCAAAATATTACTGGAATATTAGTTTGTCATGATGCTTTAGAAAGTGTTATCGACGAAGCTATTGAAAAACAATGCAATTTAGTTGTTTGCTTCCACCCTATTTTATTCAGCGGAATTAAGAAAATTACTGGTAAAAACTATGTCGAACGTGCTATTTTAAAAGCTATTAAAAACGACATTGCTATTTATGCGGTTCATACGGCGCTTGACAATCATAAAAATGGTGTAAACAAAATTTTCTGTAATGCACTTGGATTAACAAATACCAAAATTTTAGTTCCGAAAGCTAATTTTATAAAAAAGCTAGTTACCTATACGATTCCTGAAAATGCAGAAAAACTAAGAAATTCACTTTTTGATGCTGGCGCAGGAAAAATAGGTAATTATGAAGATTGTAGTTTCAACTCACAAGGAATTGGAACCTATTTAGGAAACGAAGATAGCAATCCGGAAATAGGTAGCCGATTTGAATTTGTAGAAAACACCGAGATTAAAATCGAAGTTACTTTTGAAAAACATTTAGAAAGCAAAATTTTACAAGCGCTATTTAAAAATCACGCATATGAAGAAGTTGCTTACGAAATTTATTCTTTAGATAATTTACATCAAAATATTGGTTTAGGTATGGTGGGCGAATTTGAAAACGCACTTACCGAAACTGAATTTTTGCAGTTTGTAAAAGAAAAAATGCAATGTGGCGGCATTCGTCATAGTGAATTTACAGGAAAACCGATTAAAAAAGTCGCTGTTTTAGGCGGTTCTGGAAGTTTTGCTATTAAAAAAGCAATTGCTAGTGGTGCTGATGCTTTTCTTACGGCCGACTTAAAATATCATCAGTTTTATGAAGCCGAAGGGAAACTACTTTTGGCCGACATTGGACACTTTGAAAGTGAAAGATTTACAAAAAATTATATTGTTGATTATCTTAAAGAAAAAATCACTAATTTTGCAATCGTTTTATCAGATAAAAATACAAACCCGGTTCAATATTTTTAAAATATGGCAAAAACAAAAGAGCTTAGCGTAGAAGACAAGTTAAGAGCGATTTATAGCTTACAGTTAATCGATTCTAAAATTGACGAGATTAGAAATGTAAGAGGAGAATTACCTCTAGAAGTTGAAGATTTAGAAGATGAAGTAGAAGGTCTTACTAAGCGTTTAGAGAAATTTAAAGGCGATTTAGACGCTATTGATACGCAAGTTAAGGAAAAGAAAAATGCTATTGAAGAGCATAAAACTACCATTAAAAAATATCAAGAGCAACAAAAGAACGTTCGTAACAATAGAGAATACAACTCTTTATCTAAAGAAGTTGAGTTTCAAGAATTAGAAATTCAATTAGCAGAAAAGCACATTAAAGAGATGAAAGCTTCTATTGAGCACAAAAAAGAAGTGGTAGTGCAAACTAAAGAGAAATTAGATAGCAAACAAAGCCACTTAAAGCACAAAAAAGCAGAATTAAAAGATATTATGGCTGAAACTGAAAAAGAAGAAAGCCTTTTATTAGAAAAATCTGAAGCTTACGAAAAGAAAATTGAAGAGCGTTTGTTAACTGCTTATAAGAGAATTAGAGGAAGTGTACGCAACGGTTTAGCTGTTGTTTCTATTGAGCGTGGCGCTTCTGCTGGTTCGTTCTTTACAATTCCACCGCAAACGCAAATGGAAATTGCAGGACGCAAAAGAATTCTTACTGATGAGCATAGTGGACGTATTTTAATTGATAGCGTTCTTGCTGATGAAGTTAAAGAAGAAATGGATAAATTATTTGCTAAATTAAAGTAAGTAGTTTTTCTTAACGATATAAAAAATCCCGATTAGTATTAATCGGGATTTTTTTTGTTTTAACCAAACTACAAACACGTTGAGTGCTAATTATTTTATGAATCGTATTTGTAAATTTAACTTAAAAAACAATTGTCCGTTTTCCTCATAGATTTCTCCAAATCCGTGTCGAGATGAACTCGCGGTTTCAAGTTTTGTGTTATTTAATAAATAGTCCTCAAATTCATTTCTATTGTAAATATGGTAACACAAAACATCACCGTTTTCTTTTACAATTAAATAACCACCAGTTGCATCATATTTTCCTGTCCAGACTTTTGAAGGCATCATGCCCAACGCAACATCTGTAAGAAATCTTTTCATTTTGTATTCATAGAACCTATGTTCGTTTTGAATATCAAAATTTAATGGATTTCTTTCAGCTATTTTATTTACTAAATCTGTTAAATAGGAATACTCACTTGAATAAAAATCAAATACAATCTGTGACAAAATCTGAGGAAGTAAACTGTCTATTAAAACCAAATTATTTGAAAATATCTGTTTTTCAGTTTTTACAAATTCAAATATTCCATTCTTGTTTTGAACTTGAGAAATTCTATCCATTATCTTACTTCTTGTATCAATAGAATTTATTTGGTCTACTTCGTCACTTTCTAGATTTACAAAATTAATTTTATAAATAAAATTAGTAGTTTTTCCAGCATTCAATAAAGTAGATGGGTTTCCAAGTTGAGATTTTATACTAAACCCTAAAGTCGGCTGTTGGTTTGTTCTTTGGTCGTGAACAACAATTGTTATATCAGTTTTAGCAGAAGAACTCGCCTTTAGCGAAATACAATTAATTGATCGCATAAAGTTCTCAATTTCTGGAACAGAAAAAGTTCTTTTCTTATTTTTCTTAATCACATTTAAAAGAAACAGAGCTTTATCTTTAAATTCTGAAATTGGAATTTTTAATATTTCTTCATTACCAGAAATTAAAATAATTTCATCTTGAATTGAATATTGGAAATCTCCATTACTTTCTGAACGAAGAATTTTGATTATTGGATAAACTAACCCTTCTAATTTTTCAATATCCTTATTTCCAAGAAATAATTGCTTATCACCCAATAGTTTGAAAAGTGCATAAATTTCACTCCATTCTCCTTTGTTTCCCGTAATCATTTGCAATTTAGTTTTTCTATAATTTTTTTTGCTGTAGCTTGAATCGCTGGAACTGCAACCGAATTTCCAAATTGTTTATACGCTGATGAATCTGCAACTGGAATTATAAAATTATCAGGAAAACCTTGCAATCTTGCCCATTCTCTTGGAGTCATTTTTCTAATTCCTTTTCTATTTACTTCGCCTTTAATTTTAGTAGTTGGAGTAAAATCAGTTATTCTGTCATCAAAAACCAGATTTCTTTCTCGTCCCATTCCACCACATACAACAGCATTAGCAATTTCATCATCATCTATAATTTCATAACCAAATCCATTACCTTTACTTTCATGTCTCTTTTTATGATTAATAAGCGTTTGAAGATATTGTGTTGATAAATAATATTTAGTCTCTACAACTTCATTTTCCTTAACCTCTGAAAATGAAACTTTTTTATTAATTGGTTTTGGATATTTAAAATCATCAATTTGTAAATCTTTACGAAAACCAACAATATAAATTCTTTCTCTATTTTGTGGAAGTCCAAAATCCTTAGCATTCAGAATTTTTGGTTCTGGAATAAAATACCCTAAATCATTTCTTAAAACATTAAGAATAGTTGCTAATGTTTTCCCTTTATCATGGCTTTTCAAGCCTTTAACGTTTTCTAAAAAAATAGCTTTGGGCTGTTTTCTTTTTATAATTTCTGCTACATCAAAAAAAAGTGTTCCTCTTGTATCTTCAAATCCTCCTCGCTTTCCAGCTATTGAAAATGCTTGGCAAGGAAATCCAGCACATAAAACATCAAAATCATTAGGAATATATTTTTTTATTCTTTCTTTCGTTATATCACCAAAAGGAGTTTCTCCGAAGTTTGCACGATACGTTTCTTGAGCTTTTTTATCCCATTCACTTGAAAAGACACATTTACCACCAAGGTTTTGCAATGCTAATCGAAAACCTCCAATACCAGCAAATAAATCAATAAATTTAAATTTTGGTTTTTGAATTGGAGTAAACGGAACATCTACATTTTTAAAAATATTTAATTGATAACTAGATTCAGTAACATATTCTATTAATTCTTCTGAAACATAATTTTCAATAATTTCATTGGTATAGGTAATTGCATCCTTTCTGAAAAATTTAGAAACACCATTTTTATTATTATGAAGAAAATGTGTAATAACCGCATCCTTATCATCAAAATCAGTAATTGGATTTTTCCTATCACTTCTTATTTCTTCCAAAGATATTTCAATAGTATTACTCATTATTTTCAATAATTTTATTTATGTGCAATTTACAATTTTTAAATAATTATTTTTTGAGATTACTTTCAAAGATTTCAACAAAATAAAACACATTTACAATGTCGTAAGTTTAATTTTAATTCAAACAGTTAAAAAGTTTATCTTTGCGCTATGGAAGAAAACAAAACACGTATTAATAAATTTCTCTCGGAAAGTGGTTATTGTTCGCGTCGTGAAGCCGATAAATTAATCGAGCAAGGTCGCGTTACCATTAACGGTGCAATACCAGAAATGGGAACTAAAGTTGGTCCAAATGACGAAGTTCGTGTAAACGGTCAACTTATTAATGAGAAGAAAGACGGTTTTGTGTATCTTTTATTCAATAAACCTATAGGAATTGAATGTACGACCAATCAAAGTATAAAAAACAACGTTGTTGATTATATTAATTATCCAGAGCGTGTTTTTCCTATTGGGCGTTTAGATAAAGCCAGCGAAGGTTTGTTATTAATGACAAACGATGGCGATATTGTAAATAAGATTCTTCGTGCGCGCAACAATCACGAGAAAGAATATATAGTTACGGTAAACAAGCCTATTACCGAACGCTTTATTAAGCGTATGGCAAGTGGTGTTCCTATACTAGAAACGGTTACGCGTAAATGTAAAGTGGAACAAATAAGTAAGTTTACTTTCCGTATTATTTTAACCCAAGGTTTGAATCGTCAAATTCGTAGAATGTGTGAATATTTAGATTACGAAGTAACGGCTTTAAAACGTATTCGTATTATTAACATTTCGCTTGATGTTCCGGTGGGAAAATATCGTGAATTGACGAAAAAAGAGTTGGACAAACTAAACGAGTTAATCGAACCTTCGAGTAAAACCGAAGAAGCAAGTTTACCCAATAGCAAAAAAGGGTTTACAGGAAAACGCAACTACGGAAAACGCAATCGTTAACTAAATAGCGACTTCCAGTACAAAATCGTCCATTACATATCCGCGACCAATGTCGATTACTTCTTCTTTCGTAGTTGTAAAGCCCAATTTTGTATAAAAATGTAAGGCTTTGTTGTATTTGTTTACATTTAAGAAAATCGCTTTTTGGTTGGCTTTTAAAGCTTCTTCCCTAACCTTTTCAAACAATAATTTTCCTAAACCTAAACCTTGTGTTTCAGGTAACACATATATTTTATGGATTTTGGTTTTGTTAGGTTCGCAGTTTAATTCATACGAAACAAAACCTAAATATTCGTTTTGTTCGTTTTGCACTAAGTAGAAAACATGACATTTTTTTAATTGTGTTAACAAAGCTTCTTCTGAATAAAACATATCCAACATGTAGTCTAATTGTTCTTGGCTTAAAATTTCAGCATAAGCCACTGGCCAAATCGCTCTGGCAAGTTTTTCAATTGTAGCTAAGTGAGAAGCATCAGCTTTGATTAAGTGCATTAGAATAAAAGATAAAATTGTCAAACTGAACTTGTTTCAGTTTCTAAAAACTATCTACAAAAGATTCTGAAATAAATTCAGAATGACAAAATAAATTTATTAAGCTTGTCCTGTCGGACCAAAATTTAATGGAATATTTGGCGCTTCACCTTCTTTAATTTCTCCATGTTGCGCTTCAAAACGTCTTATGTTTTCAGCTAAAGCATTTAATAAACGCTTAGCATGTTGTGGCGTTAAAACAATTCTCGATTTAACTTTCGCTTTAGGAACACCTGGCATTATAGCTAAATAATCTAATACAAATTCACTATGTGAATGGTTGATAATAGCCAAGTTAGAATAAATTCCTTCTGCTGTTTTTTCGTCTAATTCAATATTGATTTGACCTTGCTGATTTTTGTTATTGTTATCTTCCATAATTTTTAGAGTTAAAAAAACCTAACAGAAAGCTGTTAGGTTTTTTAATTTATACTAATTGCAGATTAGAAGTTGAACTCTTCTTTCGCTGCCATTAATTCGTTATATTCATCTTTAGAACCTACGATTATATTGTCGTAATCTCTCATACCAGTACCTGCTGGAATTCTGTGACCTACGATAACGTTTTCTTTAAGTCCTTCTAATGTATCAATCTTACCAGCAACTGCTGCTTCGTTTAATACTTTAGTTGTTTCCTGGAACGACGCCGCCGAGATGAATGATTTTGTTTGTAACGAAGCTCTTGTAATACCTTGTAATATTGGTGTTGCTGTTGCTGGAACAACATCACGTGCCACTACTAAGTTCTTATCTTCACGACGTAACAATGAATTTTCATCACGTAATTGACGAGGAGAAACAATTTGACCTGGTTTTAAGTTTTCAGAATCACCTGCTTCTTCTATTACTTTCATTCCGTACAATTTGTCATTTTCTTCAATAAAATCTGAAGTATGTGCTAATTGATCTTCTAAGAATAAAGTATCTCCTGGATCTTGAATTCTAACTTTACGCATCATTTGACGAATAACTACCTCAAAGTGCTTATCGTTAATTTTTACCCCTTGTAAACGGTATACCTCTTGAATTTCGTTTACCAAGTACTGTTGTACAGCAGATGGTCCTTTAATTCTTAAGATATCTTCTGGTGTAATTGCACCGTCAGAAAGTGGCATTCCCGCTTTAACGAAATCGTTTTCTTGAACTAAAATTTGGTTAGAAAGTTTAACTAAATATTTCTTCACTTCACCAAATCTAGATTCGATAGCGATTTCACGGTTACCTCTCTTAATTTTTCCGAAAGAAACAACTCCGTCAATTTCAGAAACAACCGCAGGGTTAGATGGATTACGAGCTTCTAACAACTCTGTAATACGTGGTAAACCTCCTGTAATATCACCCGCTTTAGAAGAACGACGAGGAATCTTAACTAAAACTTTACCTGATTTAATTTTATCTCCGTCTTCTACCATTAAGTGAGCACCTACTGGTAAGTTATATGAACGCTCTAAGCTACCATCTTTACCGTAAATATGTAATGTAGGGATTAACTTCTTATTACGAGCTTCAGAGATTACTTTTTCTTGGAATCCAGTTTGCTCATCAATTTCAACTAAGAAAGTTTCACCTTGTCTAATGTCTTCAAACTCTACTTTACCAGTAAATTCTGAAACAATTACACCATTATATGGATCCCACTTACATAATAATTTATCCTTTTTAACTTTATCACCATCTTTCACATAAATGTATGAACCATAAGGTACATTATGCGTATTTAAAATGATTCCTGTTTTAGGATCTACTAATTTAATTTCAGTAGAACGAGAAATTACAATATCAACTGCATTTCCTTCTGCATCTTCACCTTTAACTGTTTTTAAGTCTTCAATTTCTAAACGACCATCAAACTTAGTAACAATGCTAGACTCTTCAGAAAGACCTCCAGCAACCCCACCAACGTGGAATGTACGAAGAGTTAACTGAGTACCAGGCTCACCAATTGATTGTGCAGCAATTACACCTACAGCTTCACCTTTTTGAGTCATTTTACCAGTTGCTAAGTTACGTCCGTAACATTTAGCACAGATACCTTTTTTAGCTTCACAAGTTAATGGAGAACGAACTTCTACTTTTTCAATAGGAGCATTCTCTACTTTCTTAACTAATTCACCTGTAATCTCTTCACCAGCAGAAATAATAACTTCAGAAGTTGATGGATCTACAACATCGTGTAAAGCCACACGTCCTAAAATTCTTTCTCCTAAAGATTCTACAATTTCTTCATTTTTCTTCAATGGCGTTACTTCAACACCTCTTAACGTACCACAATCTACAGAGTTTACAATAACATCTTGAGATACATCGTGTAATCTTCTTGTTAAGTAACCTGCATCGGCAGTTTTAAGAGCCGTATCGGCAAGACCTTTACGAGCACCGTGCGTTGAGATAAAGTATTCAAGAATTGAAAGACCTTCTTTAAAGTTGGATAAAATCGGGTTTTCAATAATTTCACCACCACCAGCAGTTGATTTTTTAGGCTTAGCCATCAAACCACGCATACCAGTTAACTGACGAATCTGCTCTTTAGAACCCCTCGCTCCAGAGTCTAACATCATGAATACCGAGTTGAATCCTTGTTGGTCTTCTCTAATGTTTTTCATTGCTAATTCTGTTAACAATGCATTAGTAGATGTCCAAACGTCGATTACCTGATTATAACGCTCATTATTTGTAATAAGCCCCATGTTATAGTTCATAGTAATACCTTCAACTTGCTCGTTTGCATCTGCAATTAAATCGTGTTTCTTTCCAGGAATAATGATATCACCTAAGCTGAAAGATAATCCTCCTTTAAATGCAAATTTATAACCCATATTCTTGATATCATCTAAAAATGCTGCTGTTGTAGGAACATCAGTAGCACCTAAAATTCTACCAATAATATCACGAAGTGATTTCTTCGTTAATACTTCATTTATATATCCAGCTGCTTCAGGTACTACTTCGTTAAATAATACTCTACCAGCAGTTGTTTGAATAACTTGATAAACTAATTCTCCGCTTTCATTAAAATCTTTTGCTCTAACTTTAACACGAGCATTTAAGTCTAACCTACCTTCGTTTAAAGCAATATGAACCTCTTCAACAGAATAAAAAACTTGACCCTCTCCTTTAATTGGTAATTCTGGAGTAGATAAACGTTCTTTTGTCATATAGTATAAACCAAGAACCATATCCTGAGATGGTACAGTAATAGGCGCACCATTTGCAGGGTTTAAGATATTATGCGAAGCTAACATTAACAATTGTGCTTCTAAAATAGCCTCTGGCCCTAAAGGTAAGTGAACTGCCATCTGGTCACCATCGAAATCGGCGTTGAATGCCGTACACGTCAATGGGTGTAACTGAATCGCTTTTCCTTCAATTAACTTAGGCTGGAATGCTTGAATACCTAAACGGTGAAGCGTAGGAGCACGGTTAAGTAATACTGGATGACCTTTAATTACATTTTCTAAGATATCCCATACTACTGGCTCTTTTTTATCGATAATTTTCTTAGCCGATTTAACTGTTTTTACAATACCTCTTTCGATTAACTTACGAATAACGAAAGGCTTGTAAAGTTCAGCTGCCATATCTTTAGGTAAACCACACTCGTACATTTTTAATTCTGGCCCTACAACAATTACAGAACGAGCAGAATAATCAACACGTTTACCTAATAAGTTTTGACGGAAACGACCTTGTTTACCTTTTAATGAATCTGATAAAGATTTTAATGGTCTGTTTGATTCTGTTTTAACAGCAGAAGCTTTTCTAGTGTTATCGAATAATGAATCTACAGCTTCTTGAAGCATACGTTTTTCATTACGTAAAATTACTTCAGGAGCTTTAATTTCCATTAATCTTTTTAAACGATTGTTACGGATGATTACTCTTCTGTATAAATCATTTAAATCAGATGTTGCAAAACGACCTCCATCTAATGGCACTAATGGACGTAATTCTGGTGGTATAACCGGAATTGCCTTTAGAATCATCCATTCTGGATTGTTCTCTCTGTTTTTATTCGCTTCACGGAAAGCTTCAACAACTTGAAGACGCTTTAATGCTTCCGTTTTACGTTGTTTAGAAGTTTCAGTATTTGCCGCATGACGTAAATCGTATGACAACTGATCTAAGTCAATTCTAGACAATAAATCCATAATACATTCAGCACCCATTTTAGCGATGAATTTATTAGGATCTGTATCTTCTAAATATTGGTTTTCCATTGGAAGTGTATCTAAAATATTTAGATATTCTTCTTCTGTTAAGAAATCCATTTTATTTAAGTCTTCACCTTCTGCATTTTTAGCAATACCAGGTTGAATTACTACGTAACGTTCGTAGTAAATAATCATATCTAATTTCTTAGATGGTAAACCTAATAAATAACCAATTTTGTTTGGTAATGAACGGAAATACCAAATATGAGCAATAGGCACAACTAAGTTGATGTGACCTACTCTATCTCTACGTACTTTTTTCTCCGTTACTTCAACACCACATCGATCACAAACGATTCCTTTGTAACGAATTCTTTTATATTTACCACAAGCACACTCATAATCTTTAACTGGACCGAAAATACGCTCACAGAAAAGACCATCGCGCTCAGGTTTATGAGTACGATAGTTAATTGTTTCTGGTTTTAAAACCTCTCCTCTAGATTCTCCTAAAATAGCTTCTGGAGAAGAAAGACCTATCGTAATTCTGTTAAATCTTTTAACGGTATTTTTATCTTTTAATCTTGTCATGATATGAATACTATCGATTTTGTAAAAAACTTGTAAAAGGAGTAACCGAAATTACTCCCGTATAATTATTCTTCTAATCTGATGTCTAAACCTAGACCTTTTAATTCATGCATTAATACATTGAATGACTCAGGTAATCCTGGTTCTGGCATTGCTTCACCTTTAACGATTGACTCGTAAGTTTTAGCTCTACCCATAACGTCATCAGATTTCACCGTTAAGATCTCTCTCAAGGTACTTGAAGCTCCATAAGCCTCAAGAGCCCAAACCTCCATCTCTCCGAAACGCTGACCACCAAACTGAGCTTTACCTCCTAATGGTTGTTGCGTAATTAAAGAGTAAGGTCCGATAGAACGTGCGTGCATTTTATCATCAACCATGTGACCTAATTTTAACATGTAGATTACACCTACTGTCGCTGGTTGATGGAAACGCTCTCCTGTTCCACCGTCATATAAATATGTATGTCCGAAACGAGGTACACCAGCTTCATCTGTCAATGCGTTGATTTCATCTAAAGATGCACCATCAAAGATTGGCGTAGCAAACTTCTTACCTAATTTCTTACCTGCCCATCCTAATACCGTTTCATAAATCTGACCGATATTCATACGAGAAGGTACCCCAAGTGGGTTTAATACAATATCAACTGGAGTTCCGTCTTCTAAGAAAGGCATATCTTCTTGACGAACAATTTTCGCAACAATACCTTTATTACCGTGACGACCTGCCATTTTATCACCAACTTTAAGTTTACGTTTCTTAGCGATATAAACTTTAGCTAATTTTAAAATTCCAGATGGTAACTCATCTCCTACAGTGATGGTGAATTTTTCTCTTCTTAACCATCCTTGTAAGTCGTTTAATTTAATTTTATAGTTATGAACTAAATCATTTACTAATTTGTTTGTATGATCATCTGTAGCCCATTGTCCACCAGTTAAGTGAGCAAAATCATCTACAGCTTGTAACATCTTCTTAGTGAATTTTTTACCTTTAGGTAAAACTTCTTCACCTAAATCGTTCATTACACCTTGAGATGTTTTTCCATCTACAATAGCAAATAACTTATCGATTAATCTATCTCTAAGTTCGTTGTATTTAACATCAAATTCAGTTTCTAGACGTTCGATACTTTCTTTATCTTGAGAACGCTTACGTTTATCTTTAACTGCTTTTGCGAAAAGTTTCTTATCTAAAACAACTCCTCTTAATGATGGAGAAGCTTTTAATGAAGCATCTTTTACATCTCCAGCTTTATCTCCGAAGATAGCACGTAATAATTTCTCTTCTGGTGTAGGGTCTGACTCTCCTTTAGGAGTAATCTTACCAATTAAGATATCACCAGGTTTTACTTCAGCACCAATACGAATCATTCCATTTTCATCTAAGTCTTTAGTAGCCTCTTCAGAAACGTTAGGAATATCATTAGTTAACTCTTCGTTACCTAATTTCGTATCACGAACTTCTAATGTATAATCGTCTACGTGAATAGAAGTAAAGATATCATCGCGAACAACTTTTTCAGAAATTACAATCGCATCCTCGAAGTTATATCCTTTCCAAGGCATGAAGGCAACTTGTAAGTTTCTACCTAAAGCTAATTCTCCTTTTTCAGTAGCATATCCTTCACAAAGTACTTGACCTTTTTTAACTTTATCACCTTTTCTTACGATTGGCTTTAGATTAATAGATGTACTTTGATTCGTTTTTCTAAATTTAATTAACTGATACGATTTTTCATCAGAATCGAAACTTACCATTTTCTCTTCATCAGTTCTATCGTATTTAATAGTAATTTGGTTTGCATCTACATAAGTAACAACACCGTTTCCTTCAGCATTAATCAATACTCTTGAATCTGATGCTACTTGACGCTCTAAACCAGTACCAACAATAGGTGATTCTGGACGTAATAATGGAACTGCTTGACGCATCATGTTTGATCCCATCAATGCACGGTTCGCATCATCATGCTCTAAGAATGGAATTAACGATGCAGAAATCGAAGCAATCTGATTAGGCGCAACATCTGTATAGTGAACAGCTGATGGTTCAACAACAGGGAAATCTCCTTCTTCACGTGCAATAATACGATCTGCAGAAATTTTTCCTTTTGCGTCTAAGTCGATGTTTGCTTGCGCAATCATCTTACCTTCTTCTTCTTCAGCACTTAAATAAACAGGTTCGTTTTTCAAATCAACAACTCCGTTTTCTACCTTACGATAAGGAGTTTCAATGAATCCCATGCTATTAACTTTAGCATAAACTCCAAGAGATGAAATCAAACCAATATTTGGTCCCTCAGGAGTTTCAATTGGACATAAACGACCGTAATGCGTATAGTGAACGTCACGAACCTCGAAACCAGCTCTTTCTCTAGATAAACCTCCAGGTCCTAAAGCAGATAAACGACGTTTGTGAGTAATCTCAGCTAATGGATTCGTTTGATCCATAAATTGAGATAACTGATTCGTTCCGAAGAATGAATTAATTACAGAAGACAATGTCTTCGCATTAATCAAGTCGATAGGTGTAAACACTTCGTTATCACGAACATTCATACGCTCACGAATAGTACGTGCCATACGAGCTAAACCTACACCAAACTGAGAAGATAATTGTTCTCCAACAGTTCTTACACGCCGGTTTGATAAGTGATCAATATCATCAATTTCTGCTTTTGAATTAATTAATTCAATTAAATATTTGATGATAGTGATTATATCTTCTTTTGTTAGAACTTGTTTATCCATAGAGATATCTAAGCCTAACTTTTTATTCATTCTATAACGACCTACATTCCCTAAGTTATAACGCTGATCTGAGAAGAATAACTTATCGATAATACCACGAGCAGTTTCCTCATCAGGCGGTTCTGCATTACGTAATTGACGATAAATATGCTCTACAGCTTCTTTTTCAGAGTTTGTAGGGTCTTTTTGTAATGTATTGTGAATAATGGCATAATCAGCGGCATTGTTATCTTCTTTATGCAATAAGATAGCTTTTACATCTGCCTCTAATATTTCATTAATATTTTCTTTATCTAAAACAGTATCACGGTCTAATACGATTTCGTTACGCTCAATCGAAACAACTTCTCCTGTATCTTCATCAACGAAATCTTCGTGCCATGTGTTTAACACACGTGCAGCCAATTTACGACCGATATATTTTTTGATTCCAGTTTTAGTAACTTTAACCTCTTCTGCAAGGTCAAAAATTTCTAAAATTTCTTTATCACGCTCAAAACCAATTGCACGGAATAAAGTAGTTACTGGTAATTTTTTCTTTCTATCAATATATGCATACATTACACTATTGATATCTGTTGCGAACTCAATCCAAGAACCCTTAAAAGGAATGATTCTTGCAGAGTACAGCTTTGTTCCATTTGCATGGAAAGACTGTCCAAAGAACACACCTGGAGATCTATGTAACTGAGAAACAACTACACGCTCTGCACCGTTAATAACGAAAGTACCACTAGGTGCCATATAAGGAATAGTTCCTAAATATACATCTTGAACGATAGTTTCAAAATCCTCATGTTCTGGATCAGTACAATACAATTTTAAACGTGCTTTAAGAGGAACACTATATGTTAATCCTCTATCAATACACTCTTCTATTGTATATCTTGGTGGGTCAATAAAGTAATCAAGAAATTCTAAAACGAATTGGTTTCTTGTGTCTGTAATTGGAAAATTTTCCATGAAGGTATTATAAAGACCCTCATTGCTTCTTTCGTCCGACTTAGTTTCCAATTGAAAGAAATCCTGGAACGATTTTACTTGAATATCAAGAAAATCAGGATAATTTGGAATGTTTTTCGTAGAAGCGAAATTAATTCTTTCAGTCTGATTAGCAATCATCAATGGACAATTTTTTGATTAAAAAAAAGTAATTCTTGTGTTAAAAAACACTAATTATTCTATACTTCCTTTTTATAAATAATCAATACATCTTTAAAAATAAACCAGGAAAGATAGTTCGTTTTTTTTCTTCGTATTGACTACTTTTTTCACGTAAAAAAACACTTAATTCTTTATACGCAAAATGGTTTAGGCCTTTGGGAGCAATTCCCAAGACCTAAACCTAGCTTATTTATGAGTGTAAATTATTTTAACTCAACTACAGCTCCTGCTTCTTCTAAAGCTTTCTTAAGACCTTCTGCCTCATCTTTAGAAACTCCTTCTTTTACATTTGTAGGAGCAGAATCAACGATATCTTTTGCATCTTTAAGACCTAAACCAGTTAATTCTTTAACCGCTTTAACTACTGCTAATTTAGAAGCACCAGCTTCTTTTAATACTACATCAAATTCTGATTTTTCTTCACCTCCACCAGCAGCGTCTCCACCACCAGCCATAACTACTGCAGCAGCAGCCGGCTCGATACCATACTCATCTTTTAATATTGTAGCTAACTCATTTACTTCTTTTACTGACAAGTTAACTAATTGTTCTGCGAAATCTTTTAAATCTGCCATTTTTTCTACCTTTAATGATTTTGTAAAATATAATAATTTATTTGTGCGCTATATTATTCTGTAGCCTCTTCTTTTCCTTCTTGATTTTGAAGTGCCGCGATAACTCTTTGTGCAGGAGATTGAAGTAATCCAATGATTTCAGCAACAACTTCAGCTCTAGATTTAATTGCTGCTAATGAATTTAATTTATCATCTCCAATATAAACATCTTCTGTAATGTAAGCTCCCTTCAACAAAGGCTTCTCACTCTTTTTACGGAAATCCTTAATTATTTTTGCTGGTGCATTTGCTACTTCAGCAATCATAATTGCAGTATTACCTTTTAAAACAGTAGGTAATTCACCATAATTTGTTTCAGAAGACTCCATTGCTTTTTCAAGCAAAGTGTTCTTAACAACTTCTAATTTAATTCCTGCTTTAAAACAAGCTCTTCTTAAATTTGAAGTAGTATCTGCATCAAGCCCTGAAATGTCTGCTAAATATAAAACATCCACTCCCGCTAACTGTGCAGTTAAATCTTGAATAGCAATTGCTTTTTCTTCTCTAGTCATGATACTAAAAATTTTTAACTACCAATTTTATACTGCTTTAGGATCTAAAGCAATAGCAGGACTCATAGTACTTGAAATGTGCATAGACTTAACATAAGTACCTTTAGCTGCAGTTGGTTTTAATTTAATTAATGTTTGAATAATTTCGTTCGCATTATCATAGATTTTATCAGCATCGAATGATACTTTACCGATAGATGCGTGAACGATACCAGTTTTATCAACTTTAAAGTCGATTTTACCAGATTTTACTTCTTGAACAGCTTTAGCTACATCCATAGTAACTGTACCTGTCTTAGGATTAGGCATTAAACCACGTGGTCCTAAAATACGACCTAATGGACCTAATTTACCCATTACAGCAGGCATAGTAACAATTACATCTACATCTGTCCAACCAGCTTTAATTTTTTGTAAATACTCATCTAGACCTACATAATCAGCTCCAGCAGCTTTAGCTTCTTCCTCTTTATCAGGAGTAACTAATGCTAAAACGCGAGTATCTTTTCCAGTTCCATGAGGTAATGTTACAACCCCTCTTACCATTTGATTCGCTTTTCTTGGATCTACACCAAGACGAACAGCGATGTCTACAGACTCATCAAACTTTGCAGAAGCAACATCTTTAAGTAAAGCAGATGCTTCTCTTAAAGAGTATAATTTATTCTTCTCAATTTTTGATGCAGCCTCTTTTTGCTTTTTAGTCAATTTTGCCATGTCTAATTCATTTAACGATTAAAAAGGAGCATCTCCTGTTACTGTTATACCCATAGATCTTGCAGTACCAGCAATCATACTCATAGCACTTTCAACTGTAAATGCATTTAAATCTTGCATTTTGTCTTCTGCAATACCTTTAACTTGATCCCAAGTAACACTTGCAACCTTTTTACGGTTAGGTTCACCTGAACCAGACTTTACTTTAGCTGCCTCTAATAATTGTACAGCAGCAGGTGGCGTTTTAACAACAAAGTCAAAAGACTTGTCTTTATACACAGTAATAACAACTGGTAATACTTTGCCAGGTTTATCTTGTGTTCTAGCATTAAATTGCTTACAGAACTCCATGATGTTAACCCCAGCAGCCCCCAAAGCAGGTCCAACCGGTGGCGATGGATTCGCAGCACCTCCCTTAACTTGTAGTTTAACTACTTTACTAACTTCTTTTGCCATTTTTAAAAAAATTTAGCACATCTAACAGTTGGAAGCGAAGATGTGTTTATAGTGTAACAAAAATTATACTTTTTCTACTTGCATAAAACTTAATTCCAATGGTGTTTTTCTTCCAAAAATTTTAACCATTACCTCAAGCTTACGTTTCTCCTCGTTTACCTTTTCAATAGTTCCATTAAATCCATTAAATGGACCATCTACAACCTTAACAGTTTCTCCAACAGAATAAGGAATCGCAACATTATCTACTTTAACAGACAACTCATCCACTTTTCCTAACATTCTATTTACTTCTGATTGTCTCAAAGGCACAGGATCGCCACCTTTGGTTTCACCTAAAAACCCAATAACACCAGGTATAGATTTAATAATATGAGGAACTTCCCCCGCTAAGTTAGCTTCAATCATAACATAACCCGGAAAGTACACTTTTTCTTTTGAAATCTTTTTCCCATCTCTCACTTGTACAACTTTTTCTGTAGGAACAAGTACTTGAGAAACGAAATCTTCCATACCTAAACGAGATGTTTCCGTTTCGATATAGTTTTTGACTTTATTCTCTTGACCACTTACGGCTCTAACTACATACCATTTTTTAACATTATTATCTGCCATATCAAGAGCTTATTTTATAATGTTAAAAAATCCTTCCAATGCTTTTACAAACAACTGGTCAACTCCATAAGTAAACAAAGCAAACAAAATAGAAAACACAGCAACCACAATAGTTAAACGCTGTACTTCTGCCCATTCTGGCCAAGTTACATTTGTTTTCAATTCTTGAAAAGCCTCTGAAATATAATTAACAAATTTTGTCATCTCAATTCTATTTGCACGGGCGGAGAGATTCGAACTCCCACCAGCGGTTTTGGAGACCGCGATTCTACCCTTAAACTACGCCCGTTTGTTTAAAAAAACCAGTGTCGAAAAAACGACACTGATTTCTTTGTAATATATTTAAACTATAATTAGTCTAAAATCTCAGTCACCTGACCAGCACCTACTGTTCTACCACCTTCACGGATAGCGAAACGTAAACCTACTGATAATGCAATTGGGTTCAATAATTCAACCTCAATTGTTAAGTTATCACCTGGCATAACCATTTCAACTCCTGCAGGTAATTTAATATTTCCTGTTACGTCAGTTGTACGAACGTAGAACTGTGGACGGTAGTTGTTATGGAATGGAGTGTGACGTCCACCTTCTTCTTTTTTCAAGATATAAACCTCAGCTTTGAAGTGAGCGTGTGGCTTAACAGAACCTGGCTTACAGATTACCATACCTCTTTTGATATCAGCTTTATCAATACCTCTCAATAAGATACCAACGTTATCTCCAGCTTCACCTCTATCTAAGATTTTACGGAACATCTCTACCCCTGTAATTGTAGAAGCTAATTTATCAGCACCCATACCAATGATATCAACAGCATCACCTGTATTAGCAACACCAGTTTCGATACGACCTGTAGCAACAGTTCCACGACCAGTAATTGTAAACACATCTTCAACAGGCATTAAGAAAGGCTTTTCGTTATCACGAACAGGCTCTTCAATCCAGTTATCAACAGCATCCATTAACGCCATTACTGTATCAACCCATTTTTGCTCTCCGTTTAAAGCACCTAAAGCAGAACCAGCAATTACAGGACCATTATCTCCATCATACTCATAGAAAGATAATAAATCTCTAACTTCCATTTCAACTAATTCTAATAACTCTTCATCATCAACCATATCAACTTTGTTTAAGAAAACAACGATACGAGGAATACCTACCTGACGACCTAATAAGATGTGCTCACGAGTTTGAGGCATAGGACCATCAGTAGCAGCAACTACCAAAATAGCACCATCCATCTGAGCAGCACCAGTAACCATGTTCTTAACGTAATCCGCGTGACCTGGACAGTCAACGTGAGCGTAGTGACGGTTAGCTGTTTGATACTCTACGTGTGAAGTATTAATTGTAATACCTCTTTCTTTTTCTTCTGGAGCGTTATCGATAGAATCGAAATCTCTTTTTTCAGATAATCCAGCGTTAGCTAATACTGTAGTAATAGCAGCTGTTAAAGTTGTTTTACCGTGGTCAACGTGTCCGATAGTACCAATATTTAAATGGGGCTTCGAACGATCAAAGGTTTCTTTTGCCATGACTTAATAATTTAATCTTAGTAATATATATTAGTGTTCAAATTTAATACACTTATTATGAGCCAATGACGGGATTTGAACCCGTGACCTCTTCCTTACCAAGGAAACACTCTACCCCTGAGCTACACCGGCTTAAACCTGTCATCGACAGGAAAAAATAATAGTGGGGAGAGCAGGATTCGAACCTGCGAAGACATAGTCAGCAGATTTACAGTCTGCCCTCGTTGGCCGCTTGAGTATCTCCCCAAACCATTAATTTTCAATACTTTTAGAACTTGAGCCGATGGAGGGACTCGAACCCACGACCTGCTGATTACAAATCAGCTGCTCTAGCCAGCTGAGCTACATCGGCGACTGCAATAAAAAAAGTCCGCTATTTCTAACGGACTGCAAATGTATGTATTTTATTTTTTATTCAAAACTTTTTTTAGTTTTTTTTCATCTAAGCATGTGCTCTGATTTTTTCTTTGTACTTAACAAGCATTCTTTCTAAAGATTGTTCTGATGAATCTACAGCTTCTTCAAAGGTTTTACATGTCTTTTTTATTAAGAAACTATCACCTGGAACATATACTTTAATTTCTGCTGTTTTATTTTCTTTATCACTTGTGTTTTCAGTCCTCAAATAAACATCAGCTGAAATTATTTTATCAAAATACTTTTCTAATTTCGACAATTTGTCTTCAATAAAAACTACTAATTTTTTGTCAACATTAAAGTTAACCGCCTGAACATTTACTTTCATATTAAAAATGTTTGGAATTATACAATAGAACTATTAACCTCTAGGATGTGTTTTTCTATACACTTTTTGTAACTCAGATAAACTGCTATGTGTATAGATTTGAGTTGACGATAAACTCGCATGCCCTAATAGTTCTTTAACAGAATTTAAATCGGCACCATTATTTAACAAGTGTGTTGCAAATGTATGCCTAAGAACGTGTGGACTCTTTTTCGTCTTTTGAGACACAGCACTAAAATAATCATTAATTAAACGATAAACAAAAGATTGACTTAATTTATTTGCAGTTTTTGATAAAATTAACACTTCGGTATTTTCAGCGTTTTCCAATTCATTTCTAAAAGACAAATACTTTTCCAAAAGAAGCAAAGTTGATGGCAGTAACGGAATCAACCTTTCTTTGTTTCTCTTTCCTAAAACCTTCAATAGTTTTGAGCTAAAATCGACATCTGAAACTTTACTATTTATCAATTCGCTTTTACGAATTCCAGTCGCATAGAACAACTCAACAATTAAACGGTTACGAATTCCTTCAAAATCATCTGTAAATTCATTCAACTCAAAAACTTTAATTAGTTCATTTTCTGAAAAAGGAATTTGGACTTTCTTTGATGTTTTTAATGCTTTGTGTTTTAGTAAAGGATTAATTGATATTCGCTTTATCTTAAGCAAAAACTTGTAAAACGATTTTAAAGAAGAAACTTTTCGGTTAATGGAATTATTTGAAATACCACTTTCTACTAAAGAAACAATCCAACTTCTTATGAAGACATACTGAACATCTTCCAATTTGGTTTGGTATTCGCTTTCTAAAAAAGCATTAAATTCCATCACATCGTTATAATATGCTAATACTGTATGTTCAGAATATTTTTTTTCTTTAGAAAGATACTCAATAAACGCCTCTATATTTTCCATAACTCACACTTAAATCAAATATACAAAAAAAGCCACTAGAAAAAATCTAATGGCTTTTATATTTAAGCTTACAAAGAATTATAACTCAGCTGAGTCTTTTAATCTTTGAACATAGTATGCTTTTTGAATTTCTGCTCTACGAGAAACTGATGGTTTTGTAAAGTGCTGACGCGATCTTAACTGACGAACAGTTCCTGTGTTAGTGAATTTTCTCTTGTAGCGCTTTAATGCTCTATCTATATTTTCTCCGTCTTTAACTGGTATGATTAACATAATTTAGACACCTCCTCTCATTTAAGAGCGCAAAAATATATATTAATTTTAAATCTCAAAAATTATTTTATTACTGGCTTATAATTTTTTTTATCGATTATTGTTTTCGACAGAATTTCTTTTAAGATTTCTGATGTTCCACCGCCAATTGGCCCTAAACGACTATCGCGTAACATACGTGCTAGTGGATATTCTTCCATATAACCGTAACCGCCTAACATTTGCAAACAGCTATAAATTGTTTCGTCGGCAACTTTTGTAGATTTTAATTTCGCCATTGTAGCTTCTTCCACAACATAATCTCCTTGATTTAATCTTGAAGTAGCAACGTAATTAAATATTTTACAATGCTCTACATCGGTTTTGTGCTCAACAATTTTATGACGTAATGCTTGGAATTTGTCAATTGTTTTTCCAAATGCTTCACGTTGCGACATGTATTCTAATGTATATTCAATAGCATATTCAGCTCTTGCATGCGCATTTATAGCCATGATTAATCGCTCCAACGCAAAATGTTGCATGATATATGAGAAACCTTTTCCTTCTTCTCCCATTAAATTTTCAGCAGGAATCTCAACATTATCAAACGCAATTTCAGCTGTATCTGAAGCTCTCCAACCCAACTTATCTAGTTTTGTTGCTGAAACTCCGTTTAGATTACTATCAACTAAGAAAATACTAATTCCTTTATTTCCTAGTTCTGGAGTTGTTTTAGCAGCCACTACATAATAATCACCATAAACTCCGTTTGTAATAAACGTTTTAGAACCATTAATAAGGTATTTATCACCTTTTTTCACAGCAGTTGTTCGCATACCAGCAACATCACTTCCGCCAAAAGGTTCTGTAATACACAATGCTCCTATTTTGTCGCCAGAAATACTTGGTGCTAAATAATCTTGTTTAATACGCTCATCGCCTTCTGCATTTAAGTGCGTCATTGCTAAATAAGAATGTGCCCACATAGCAGCAGCAAAACCAGCTGATTTTACTCTTTGTAATTCTTCTAAGAATATTACGGTATAAAACAAATCTAAATTCATTCCACCATACGCTTCTGGATAACGAATTCCGAAAAATCCCATTTCTCCGAATTTCTTCCAAATAAAGCGCTCAATCTTTCCTTCTTTTTCCCACTTTTCAATATGCGGAACAACTTCTTTATTTAAAAAATCGCGTAAACTTTCTCTAAACAACTGATGTTCTTCTGTAAAATATATTGAATTCATATTATTAGACTTGTTTTTTTTATTTAGTGTCCAAATATAAGGCTATTATTTTTAATTTATCTTGTGGACAATCTTTAATTTTAGACAAATCTTGTACAGATTTAATTTCTCCATTCATACTCCTATACGTAACAATTTCTTTTGCAAAAGCATAATTGAAATACGGAAAGTTGTAAAGCTCTTTTGTAGAAGCTTCGTTTATCTTAATCTTTTTTAAATTTTCAGGCTTAGTCTCTATAAAGAAATGTTTTTTCAACGCTTCAAATCTTTCTGGAGTTATTCCCCAAATGAATTGCAATTGCTCAATTGTTGCAAAAGCACCAAACTTTTCTTTATCACGTAAGATAATATCGGAAAGTTTATCGCCAATTCCGAAAACCGCCATTAACTCTTCTTTTGTAGCAAGGTTAATGTCTTTCAGTTCAATCTTCTTCTTTTCTAAAAACTGATGATTTTGTCGCTTCGCATTATTTTTCTTAACAACCCAATCTGGAAATTTAAAATAAGGAGATATCATATTTAGTAATGAATCGGAAACTTTTGTTATTGTTTGAAATTCTTTTGCTGAATTTACAAATTTCCCTTTTTCTCGAAATGTATGTAACCTGTCAATTTCTTCAACAGACATCCCCAACATATACCCTTTGTAATCGGTAATGTAATTTGGGTTGAATGGAAAAATCTTTTGCTTCTTTTCAGATTTAGTCGATTTTAAACTATCGATATATTTTTGATAACCCAACCATTTATTATCGATTGAAGCTGATTTTTCGGTTTGCGTAAATAACTTATCAGAAATTGTATTGAAATTTAAGATAATTAACTGAAGTAAAATTATCAGTACTATTAAAATAAAAATCCCATTCCGATGCCCCGAAGAAAACATGAAATAGGATTTTATATTTTTCATTTGAATATTTTTTTAACCTTTAATTACTTTAAGGTATTTCTTTAATTCGTCTTTTACTTTAGGCGCAAGCAATACAATTCCTAACATATTTGGAACCATCATTGCAAAAATCATTGCATCTGAAAAACCAATTACAGCACCAAGACTAGCAGCCGAACCTACAATTACAAATAAACAGAATAAAATTTTATATGCATATTCCATCTTTTTAGAGCGTCCGAATAAAAAAGACCAACCTTGAAAACCGTAATACGACCAAGAAATCATACTACTAAAAGCAAATAAAACAACCGCAACAGTTAACACATAAGGGAACCAAGAGATAACAGATTCAAAAGCACCCGAAGTTAATAAAATTGCTTGTGCATCGCTTAGTCCAGCGTTTGCAGAAGTTACATTTCCTGTAATAATTAAAACCAATGCTGTCATTGTACACACTAAAACCGTATCGATAAATGGTTCTAATAACGCAACCATTCCTTCACTAGCAGGATATTTTGTTTTAACTGCAGAGTGCGCAATAGACGCAGAACCTACACCTGCTTCATTTGAAAACGCTGCTCTTTTAAAACCTTGTACCAATACTCCAATTGCTCCACCAGCCATCCCTTCTGGACTAAAAGCACCATCAATAATTTGCATAAAAGCATCGTCGATTAGACTAAAGTTAGTAAAAATTACAAACAACGCAGCGGCTACATAAATAACAACCATAAATGGTACAATTTTATCTGTAACTTTTGCGATAGATTTAATTCCACCAATAATTACGATTCCAACTAAAATGGACATTACAACACCAAAAGCCCAACCATATCCATGCAAAAACGATTGTTCACCTCCAGTAATATTTTCTAATAATTGGAAAGCTTGGTTTACTTGGAACATATTTCCTCCTCCAAAAGAACCTCCAATAACAAATATAGCAAATAGCACTGCTAATACTTTTCCTAATTTAGCTAAACCTTTTTCTTTTAAACCTTTTGTTAAGTAGTACATTGGCCCACCATATACAACTCCATCTTTATTAATATCTCTATACTTAACACCTAACGTACATTCAACAAATTTTGAAGCCATACCTAGTAATCCTGCAACAATCATCCAAAAAGTTGCTCCGGCACCACCAACAGAAACCGCGATAGCAACTCCAGCAATATTTCCTAAACCTACAGTTGCAGATAAAGCAGCTGTTAATGCCTGGAAGTGAGAAACTTCCCCTTCATGACCTTCAACAGCGATTGTTTCAATTGCATCTCCACCTGGCGTTGGGTCACCAGCAACAGGCATCGCTTCGTGATGATCTTTTCCATCATATTTACCTCTAACAATATTTATAGAAGTTAAAAAACCTCTAATATTGATAAACTTAAAGTAAATTGTAAAATAAGTAGCTCCTAAAATTAAAGGGAATAAAACCCAGAAAACTTTAACTCCACCACCAAAATCTATTTGATAAAAAATTGCATTTACAAACCAACTTGTTGCATTACCAAAGGCTTGATCAATTTGTTGGTCAATTCCCATTTCTTCTGCTTCCTGTGCAAATGTTAGTATTGGTAATAATGTTAATAATAACGAGAAAAGCTTTTTCATCATTTATGTTTGATTTTAGTTAATTGGTTTCTATAAGTCAAAAACAGAACTTCGTTTTGTATAAACCATATCTTTTAAACGAAGCAAGAAAGCTAAAGTTAAATAAAACCCAAAACCTATTCCAACTGTAATAAAAGAGATATAAACAAAAAACAAACGTACGTTTGTGGCACGCATTCCAAGTCTTTCTGCTAGACGTTGTGCTACAAAAAAACCGTGTTTTTCAAAAAAATGAAGGATTTTGGTTATCATTTTTAGCTTTTAAACCTCAAATGTATGATTTTTTTTTAAAATCTCAATTCCTATTCTACATTTCAAACACGCTTGTTTTTCACAATATTGCTTTTTTAACTGTAATAATGCTTGAGAATCGAATGCATTTTCACTTTTTACATTTAAGTCTTGAAAACGTGCAATTATCGTATTCTTTTCGCTTTTAATTTCTTGAGATAATTGAATTATATCTTCAAACGAATCATTCCCTTTATACTTATTAAAAACAAACTGCAATGGAATTACTGAATTAATCAATAACAATTCTATAAATTTTATCGAAATTCCGCTTAAATTTTTCTCAGTTTCTCTATCGAAATTATAATGATTTCTCCAATAATTAGAAACTTGTATTTTAAAAATTTCCTTTATATCACGAATCGATTTCACGTTTATTAGTTGTTCAAAAACATTTTGAGTATTATAATAAAGTGCGGCTAATTGTGCTAATCGGATTGTAGGGAAATTATTCGGTCGGAGTTTATAAAACTGAAATTTTAATTCCGGATTTTCAGTGATTTTATATTTCGTTTTTTGATAATTCCAAATTGACTGAAGTTTTTTTGGATATTCATCTTGAAATTCGTCAGATAAAAATCCTCCAAAACCAAAGAATAAAGCCTCTAAGTTTTCTTGAGTATGCGATTCTTTTCGAATAATTGAAAACGGAATACTTAACCCTAATTTTAAAAAAGCTTCTCCGTTTATGTTTAAGCCGAAATTCTTCACTAAAACAGCAAAACAAACTGCTTCCCAATCTTGATTTAGTTCAGTAAAAATCTCTTGAATTTGATTAGTTTTTTCTTCTAATCGTTCAAAAAACAAACTTTCTTTCCACGACAACCAAGTAAACTCAGAAACTTCATCTAAAGAATTTTCACAATTAATCCAGTTTTTCGTTTGCAATAACGCATTTATTCGTTTTAAAGTTTCTTCTGAAATATAATTTTTGAGTTCTAAAACAGGAATTTCAGATTTATTTTTTCTGTAAATCTCAGTATCATGATTCCAAACAACATGAAGAATAACATTATCGTATTCTTTATCTAATTCGTGATTATGTAAATACCAATCGGAAGAATTAACGTGAATCTCTATGTTTCCAGCCCATTTTTGAGTTTCAATAATTAATTGCGCATTAAAAAAATCTGGCCCTGAATTTTGAAGATATTGACCAAAATTTAAAATTTCGATCTTTTCCTTTTTTGTAGTGAATAATTGAGTTATATCAAACTGCTTGTGCAACCACAAATAGTGTAGAATAATTTCTTTCATAATAAAACTGTATGGCGTATATAGAGCTAAGGTAATAAATTTTATCTTTGTTTAAATAACAACTAAACATTATGCATAAATTTTTTATTCATTGTATCATTTTATTTTTTTCATTAACGGTTTTTTCACAGCAAGAAAAAGGTTACTTAATTAGCTATGAAAAATATTACAACGACAACTTAATCAATAGCGATAATTTAATTTTAAGTTTTGTAACCGAAAACAAAAACTACATTAGTTCGACTAAAATCGAAGAAAAACAAGCAGAATTTCCCTATGAAGTAACTTTAGTGAGTCCGACTGAAAATTACTTTCAAAAAATAAATTATTTATCTCCTGAAAAACAGATTCAAACAAAAGACACTTCTACGATTTCGTCATATCAGTTTGAATTACATCCAAATGAAACTAAAAAAATAAGCGGCTATAACTGTAAAAAAACAACTACTGTTATAAACTCTAATCATTATACAATTTGGTACACAAATGATTTAAAAATCAAAGGCGGACCAACAACTCTTGGACAAAATTTAGGTTTAGTTTTAGAAATAAACAGGAATAACAACTTTATTATTACAGCAAAAAAAGTTCAAAAAAGTAAATTCAATTTTCCTAAAACTGAAAACATAAAATCATATGATAATCTAACTTATCAAGATTTAGTTTGGAAAAGTAGATTCACAACCTTGGCTGTTTTTCAAAATGAAATAATTAACTTTTCAGACAAGTCAGTATCAAATGATAGCATTTTACGATTTGCAAACGGAACAATTATTCTTAAAAAAATAAAATTTCCAAAAATAAAAATTACCGATTTAGCTTTTATCGATTTGAGTTTACAATCTAATGGCGATGCTTATGACAGAACTGGAAGTTTATTTATTATTCCGCAAGAAAAGGAAATAAGCTTTTTTGACGCATTACAAAAAGATGTTTCAGTATTGCCAGTTTATGAAAATGGAAATGGAAAAAAATATCAAGGAGTTTCCTTGACTGAAAATTACGTTCCAACTTTAGAATTAATGCGATTTTTTACTCCATTTGGTATTCATAAATACAATCATATAAAATTAAAAGATAAAGAATGGCATGATGTTGTAATGTATCGCCAAGATATTTCTGACTTTAACAACTACTTAAGTGATAAAGAAATTTGGATTGGAGCTTTCATTGGAAATTATGACAAAGGCGGACATAAAGTTTCTGTAAATATTACTATTCACGACGAGGGAACTAAAACTAAAGAAAGTGAATTTGTCTTACCGCTTTTTAACACTACAAACATTATGGAAATGGCTGGACAAAATTATGCCACTATGTTTGATAACGAAAATGGACTAATAGTATCTTTTGAATTAAAGGAAAATGTTTCTGATGCAAAACTTAAATACATTAGCACAGGTCATGGTGGTTGGGAAAACGGAGATGAATTCCTCCCTAAAAAGAACACTATTATTCTTGACAATAAAATAGTACACGAATTTATTCCGTGGCGAGAAGATTGCGGTTCGTATCGATTATTTAATCCAGCTTCTGGAAATTTCAGTAATGGATTATCTTCTTCTGATTATAGTCGTTCAAACTGGTGTCCGG
This sequence comes from Bacteroidia bacterium, assembly GCA_030431055.1. Taxonomy (GTDB): domain Bacteria; phylum Bacteroidota; class Bacteroidia; order Flavobacteriales; family Flavobacteriaceae; genus Flavobacterium. Next base: position 144,360 of record JAUIJA010000002.1, read on the forward strand.
GAATGGTAACTTATCCAACATATATAGATTTAGGAGATTTATCTGCTGGAAAACATACTATTCAAATAAAAATTCCGCAGGGAAAACCCGAAGGTGGAAGCTTTAGTGCTTGGAATATTTCTGGTGTTTTAATTGGGAAATAAAATATATAAAAGAAAAGGGAAAGTTTTATAAACTTTCCCTTTTTTATTTAGATTCTTCGACTTCACTCAGGATGACAATTTAATCAATATATCCCATTTCTTTCATCCACTCATCGTTGAACATTTTTCCAACATATCGACTTCCGTGATCATGGAAAAGAACAACAACAACATCTTCTGGCTTAAAATGTTCTTTTAACTGTAAAACTCCTTTAATTGCAGCTCCAGCACTATTTCCTAAAAACATTCCTTCTTCTTTTGCCAAGCGTTGTGTGTAAACCGCCGCATCCTTATCGGTTACTTTTGTAAATCCGTCGATGATAGAAAAATCAACATTTTGAGGTAAAATATCTTCTCCTATTCCTTCTGTTACATAAGGATAAATTTCATTTTCGTCAAAAATTCCTGTTTCGTGATATTTTTTAAATACACTTCCGTAAGTATCAACTCCCCAAACTTTAATATTTGGATTTTTCTCTTTTAGATATTTTCCAACTCCAGAAATAGTTCCACCTGTTCCAACACCAACTACAAAATGTGTTATCTTCCCTTCTGTTTGTTCCCAAATTTCAGGACCAGTACTCAAATAGTGTGCTTTAGCATTACTTGGATTATCATATTGATTTACATACCAAGAATTTGGAATTTCTGTACTTAAACGTTTAGAAACCGAATAATAAGAACGAGGATCGTCTGGTTCAACTGCTGTAGGACAAACAACAACTTCTGCTCCAACCGCTTTTAAAACATCAACTTTTTCTTTACTTTGCTTATCGGCCATAACAAAAATACATTTATAACCTTTAACAATCGCAGCTAAAGCTAAGCCCATTCCAGTATTTCCAGAAGTTCCTTCGATAATTGTTCCACCAGGTTTTAATCTACCATCAGCTTCAGCATCTTCAATCATTTGCAAAGCCATTCTATCTTTTACAGAATTCCCTGGGTTAAAAGTTTCGTATTTAGACAATACTAAACATGGTAACTCTTCAGTAAGTTTATTTAATTTAACTAAAGGTGTTTCTCCAATTGTTTCTAAAATATTTTTAGCGTATTTCATTTACTTAATTATTTGCGGCAAAGATATTTGATATAAAATTGGTTTCCAAAATTGTGAAATAAAACAAAACTACTTAAAGAAATTCCACACAATTCCGAAACGAACAATGAAGTCGCGATAAGGATAATTTGGTGCAGAATAGAAATTATAGCCTGTCCATGCTGAATTAAAATGTTCAGCTTTTAAGAAAAGTCGCGCCTGTTTAACCTTTGCATTTACAAAGAAGTCTAACATAGGAAAACCGCCAACTTTTGTTTGATTTTGAACATAAAACTCACCAATTAACGGATTGTAATCGTTCATATAATATTCGGTAAAATAGTTAAGCGTAATTCCGGTTTGTAAAAACATGGCTTTTTTGAAAACATGTTCAGAAAAATACAATGAATTTCGCGTTACAATTTGTGGCACATTTAAAACCTTATCAGATTGTGTTACATTTTGATAAAGTATCGTGTTTTCTAAAGCCAATTTCCAAAATTTAATTTCATTATTTGCTTTTACTGAAAAGTGATTGATTGTTTTATCGTATTGAAATGGTTTCACGTATAAATTCTCAATATCTTCTGTTGTGTTATAGAAAAACAAATAATCGTCTAAAATAGAATAATTTACTTCAAGGTTTGCCCATTTAGTATTGGCTTTAAATTGGAATTGATTTCTTTTTTCGTTCTTGAAATTATTATACCAATTGTATTCTACGTAATCACTTTGATAAAGTGTATAGTTTAAATTTGGTAATGAATTTAGCTTTTGATACTTAAATTCAAAACTATAATTCTCATTCAGTTTATACTTTGCTATTGTTTCAATATTTGAAATTGATTGATCTGTAATCGAATTTGAAAAATTAAGATACAATTTTATTCCATTTAAATTATAATGATAATTTGCACCAAAAGAAGAAATTCTGTCATTTAATGAATTAGGAACTAATACATTTCCTAAGTTATCGTAAAGCACATTATGATAAAAATAGTTATATGTATTATTTTCTAAATAAACTATCGCATCACCGTATTTTGCGGTTGTAAAACCAACTCCCAATTTATTATACAAATGATTATACCTTGTTTTATTATTGATAGCATTAGTAAAAGCAGAACCAAAACGATTACTAACTGTTGGCTGTGTATATTCAAAAAATTTATATTCATGATTAAACTGATGGTAAATCATTAAACTATTTGGATTTGATTTACTCAATTTAAAATTATGATCTACTAAAAAGCGATTTCCTTTTAAAAGCGAAGTTGCATCTCTAAAATATACATCGAGTCGTTCTCTTTCATTGTATGGATCTTCGCTAGATTCAAACAACGAAACATCAACAATACCTCCATTTTCTTGATTAGAAATATCTTGACCTGCAAAATGAGCATTTATATGATATCTTTTATCTTTTGTAAAATAACTTGAAGTAGCTCTGAAATTACCCGAACTTGTTAAGTTATTTATATACTTTCCTAACGAACGCAAACCTCTATAAGCGACTGAAAAGTTAAAGTTAGGCGAAGTATTAACTGTTAGAAAAGCATCTAAAGACTGCCCTTGTTCCATAACCGTTTTAAAATACAAATCGGAAAGCGGAGTAGGCACTTGATAATATTTAATATCATCAACCTCTAAATAATTAAAGTGCTTAGCAGTAAAGCCCATACTTGGAAAAGCGGACTTTCTCGTATAATTAAAATCTAAAGTATTATATGTATGACCTTCATTAGCAAAAGGCAAAAGTCCGAATATATCTTTTCGTAATAAATTATACTTATATTCTTTTTGAATGCTTAAAGTAGTATCTACAAAAGTAGTATCTCTTTCAACTGTGTAGATTTTGTATAGGTCTATTGAAGGCTTTACTTTATCGTTTACAACACGGCCTTGAAAAGGCTTAGAAGTATCTGAAATTGCTTGAAAGGCACTAGAATCGTCTCTCAGTTGTAATTTTTTCTTTTGCGAATAAGCAAAAATTGAAAAAACTATAAAAAGGAATATAAAAAAATTTCTCATTACAAATTTATATTGGCAAATGTAATGAGAAATTAGCTATAAAAAAACCCTCTCAAATTGAGAGGGTTTTGAAAAATTATTGTGGTGTTAAAACTACATCACCAGTATCACCCCAGGTATTACTCCATGACAAAGTAATAACTCCAGATACTGGATCAACAGAACCATTAATTGTAAATGGATCACCATATTGATCTGTATCGCCTAAATCTACAATTGTATCACAAGTATCAGAAATTCTTCCACTTGGTTCTGTATCTGAATAAACTAAAGGATATAAACCAAAACTCATGTCAGATACAGTATAAACACCTGCTGATGCAGTAGCTGTTAATGTAACAGTATAAGGCAACCCACTATAGTTTTGACTTTGCCCTCCAGAACCGTCACCAATACCACCGTTAGCAACAGTTGAATAAGTACCTGCTAGATCAGATGAACAAATAAAAGTATTTACAATAAATTGCTCCCCACTTGAAAGTACTTTCGGAGCATCTAAATTTAACACTATCGTTTTAGGAACATCAATTTCCATGTTCGGACCATGAGCAGTAACTCTAAAAGTTCCAGTAAAGCTTCCTGCAGGGATGAACAAAGTAGAAGTATCAATCGAATATTCATCTGTTTCTGCAGTTGAGGATGGATCAACAGTAACATTATAAGTTCTATCAGAACTAGACATGCTAGTAACCGCTACTTCAATATCTAAATAAGTATCACTAACTGAAGAGCCAGGTAAATTCGCTGTAGCTTCTTTAAAAAAATACGCCTCTACATTAGCATTTTTTTGATTATCATCATCAGTAGGGTCACAAGAAGTAAGTACTAAAGATAACCCAAAAAAAGCTAAGAAGAAATTTAAATATATCTTTTTCATAATTAAAAGGTTTAAGAAGTGAGGTTTTTACACCTCACTTAGTTTATTAATAATTTGGATTTTGCTGAATAGATACATTCCCTGCAATCTCATTCTGAGGTATAGGCAATGTAAATCTATGATCTGTTAATGGCAGTGTTAGTGGTGTTCCAGAAACTTCATCATCTGTAGCATTTCTATCAATACTCATATTTCCAGCCAATGCACCTAATCTCTTAATATCAACATATCTATGTCCTTCAAAACATAATTCTTTTCTTCTTTCTAACATAATATCTGCCCACGCTTCTTGAGGAGTAGCATAAGATGGTAAAGTTTGACCCGTACCTCTAGCTGTTCTAATTGCTTGTACTTGATTTGCTGCTGCAGATAAATTTACTGTAGTACCACCAACATAAGTTTCTGCTAAAATTAGATACATTTCAGAAAGTCTGAATAATTTAATATCATTTCTTAAAGGCTGACTAGCCTTACCTGGATATTTGTTAATTACCAATACATCACTAGTAACATAGTTACTATTAGTTGCGTAAGTAGGATCGATAGTACTTGTAGCATCTACCCAATTAACTCTTCTTACATCTGAAGGATAAGCATCTAATAAGTTAAATAAATTTCTTCCCATATCATGGAAACACCCTCCTGTAAGGGATGTAGTATTGAAGAAAAATAAACCAGCAATATTACCCCAACTACCTGCAGAAGGTCTTGATGCAGCGAAAATTGTTTCTCCTTGTGCTAAATCATTCCACATTAAATTATAAGTAACAGTATTAGATGGTAAAGCACCATTTATTGCATTCAGCGCATAAGTCTGTGCTTGAACATAATCTTTTCTATATAAATAGAATCTAGCTCTAATAGCATTAATTAAATTAGGAGTCACATACTTGTAATCACCTGCAAATGGATTGATTGTTGAGTTCGTACTTAAATTAGCCTCCCCATATGCTAAATCAGCTTCCATTAAATCATAAATCTGACTATTAGCTACTCTTGGTAATTGCACATCAACACTAGGAACAAAATCTAAAAGCATAACACCTAATGCGTTATCATCAGACATATCTGTTGAAAAATAAGTCTCTAACTGAAGGTAAGCCCATGCTCTTAAAACGCGTGCTTCTGCTAAAATAGAGTTCATTTCTAGTTGCTCGTTTGCATCAGCAGGAGTAATCGTATTAGAAGCTTGAATTAACCTATTAACTCTATTAATTAAAGCATACTTACCTAACCAAATACTTGAAGCATGACCACTATTAGCGTTTAAAACATATCTATGTAATTCTAAACCTTGACCTCCATTGTTGATACCAATTCCTACTTCATCAGTAAAAACAGCACTTAGGTCAATTTCATTGGTAATACCAACTCTAGGGTAAACATCAGCAACTAAAAAATTTCTTAAATCATCAACTGATTGAAATGTTGCTTCATTGTCAATTTCACCTTCTTGTACAATATCTAAAGCATCGTTACACGACACAAACATTGTAACTAAAGATAAAATAAAAAATAATTTAAATTTTTTCATAATCTTTTTTTTTTAGAATGAAACATTAGCTCCAAACGATATAGTTCTTGGGTTAGGATAATTTGTTACAGAAAGAGAAGTAATTGCCTCTGGGTCGAAGCCTCTCCATTTAGTCCATGTTAACAAGTTTTCACCTTGAACATATAATTTAAGACCAGTTATAAAAGTTCTATTTAAAAATCTCTCAGGAAACTGATATCCTAAATTAACATTTTTTAATCTTAAAAACGAAGAATCGTATAAAAATCTATCTGAATCTGTATCAAATGTCCCCACATTTGTAGCTGTTAAAGATGGAATATTAGAATCTGTATTTGTTGGCGTCCAAGCATTCAACAAATCAGCTGTTAAGTTATCATCTCCAATTGATGAAGGATCATTAGCCCAAACAAATTGATTATCAATTCTCCAAGCATCATAAGTCCAAGAAAATAAAGTATTTAAGAAAAACCCTTTATAATCAGCATTCAAACCAAATCCTCCTTGATATTTAGGTAAAAACGACTTCCCTGTAGCTCTTCTATCTCTAGAAGGGTCTGGATTTTCAGTATAATTACCATTAGCATCAATAAACAATAAATTTCCTGTTGCATCATTAACACCAGCATAAGGAATTAAATTCCATTCATATAATAAGTTTCCTTCTTGAACTAATTGAGAAACTCCACTTTGATCTGTTTCTAAAATCTTAACAACTTTTGTTTCATTAAACGATCCATTAGCAAATACAGACAAGTTAAAATCATCTGAATTTACAACATTGTAACGTAACGCAACCTCAATACCTTTATTTTCTAACTCACCATTGTTTGCTTGAATACTATATTGACCATTAATTGCTGAGATGTTATCATTATTGAAAAGAAGATTTGTATCTTTTTTATAAACATCGATATTACCTTCTAACTTTCTATTGAACATTCTGAAATCTAAACCAACATTTAATTGTGTAATCTCTTCCCACTGTAATGTTGAATTAGCAATTTGACTTACTAAAGAACCATTTTGATTGTTATAACCAGTACCTGTAGTATTTAAATCCCTAACAAGATTGTTTGCAGTTAATAAAGAAGGGAAACCATAATTTGCTGCGATAATATTTTGATTACCGTTTGTACCATAAGAAGCTCTTAACTTTAACATATCAAAAGTAGAACCTTCCATAAAAGATTCTTGATCAATATTCCATCTACCAGAAACCGACCAAAAAGTACCCCATTGATTATCATCAATAAATCTATAAGTACCATCTCTTCTAATTACACCAGAAAAACCATATTTCTTATTGTAGTCATAATCTAATGTTGCGAAATATGATAACGTACCTCCAGTTAATTTACCAGCAGAAGCAGTAGAAATAAATGAATTAGGAGTTGATGGATCGAAAGCAACATAACCCGTACCCGCACCTGGAGAATAATTTAATGGATTTAAACCATTCTGAAATTGTGATTTAGTATAAAAATGAACTTTTTGATACTCCATAAAAGCACCAAAAGAGAAATCATGAACATCTTTAAAAACTTTATTATAGTGAGCACTTGCAATATTAGTAAACGTAATGTCTTTAGTATTACTCATTCTTTCAAACCCACCAAATGCCTCACCTCTACTAGTTTGAACAGCTATAGCTAAATACGACCAAGGAGCTCTTGCAAAAACTCTATCAGAATCGTTAAAGTTAACACCTGCTCTGTTTCTCACAGTTAAATTATCAGTAAGTTTATAAGAACCAGCCAAATTAATAATTGCAGAGTTCTCAGTAAACCAACTTGGCAAATGATTATCTCTTAAAATATCCTCTAACACCCATGTATCATTCGCACCATTAAAATTAGTACCTATAGCATCATACAAGCTTTGCCCTGTAGTATAAGGACTCTGCGACACATAAGGTAACCCCATAACTGCTCCATGTAAAGGATTTTGGATGGTATTATTATTAACATTTGAATTCCCTTCTTGATCTAACTGATTTCTTTTAGAGTGAGCTAAATTAATTTGAGACTCAAAAGTAAATCTTTCATTATCAGATTTGTAAGTCGAATTATTTCTGATAGAAAAACGCTTAAAATCTGTTGATGGCACCATACCACTCTGCTCAAAATAACCTAAAGATGTATAAGTATTAAAGTTTTCATTACCTAAAGACATCGATAAGTTATGTTGTTGAGTAATATCAGTTCTAAAGAAAACATCTACCCAATCAGTATCAATACCCCAAGCCTCAATATCTGCATCTGTCATACCAACACCTTGACCAACAGTACCTCTAATTTGTTCAAGTTTTAAAGCCTCCTTAGCATTCATCATATTGTAGTTGTTCTCTGGTAAAGTATTAAAACCAGTTACAACATCATATTGAAATCTTAACTTGGAATTAAACTTAGCTTTTTTAGTCGTAATTTGAATTACACCATTAGCTCCTTTATTTCCATAAATAGCAGTACCCGCAGCATCTCTTAACACAGTAATCGACTCAATATCATTTTGATTTAAGTTTCTAAACTGATTTGAAGTAGTAGGAACCCCATCAATAACAATCAAAGGATCCGTACTTCCCGAAATAGAAGAAGCCCCTCTAATAAAGCCGTCAAACTTTGCAGAACCAGGAGAACCAGAAGACGCCTGAATATTAAAACCAGGTGCTGTTCCTTGCAAAGACGCCAAAACAGAAGAGTTTGGTCTATTTTCCAAGATTTCAGACGAAACTGTTGTTTGAGCTGTTACTGTAGAGGCTTTTGTTTTTGTTCTGTCATACCCCTCAGTAATTACAACCTCTGTTAGTTGAGTTGATTGTAGCGATACTTCATAAAAATCAGCATCACCAATTTTTACAGCTTTCTTACTACCAACGTAAGAAACCTCTAAAACATCACCTTTTTTAGCACTGATAGTAAAATTACCATCAAAATCTGTCGTTGTTCCATTTGTAGTTCCTTGAACTACAACATTAGCACCAGCAATTGGACCTAATTCATCTGAAACTACCCCCGTGATTACTTTCTCTTGCGCAAGAGAAAATTGAAACACAAACACCATAGTCAGTGTTAAAAATCGAATAAACTTTGATCTCATAGATTAAATTTGGTTTTTAGTTAAAATACAATTAAGAGCAAATATAACGTTTTTTTAACAAAACAAAAGAAAAACATCTAAAACATTGTTAAAAACAACTCTTATTTAAAAAAAATTAAAATACAACCTTTTTATTAAAAACATTACCTTCAGAAGATATCAACCTAACAACATAAACACCTCTTGACATCATTAAATTACCAACATCAATCGCTCCTCGTTCATCATTTATAGTTTGACCCAAAATTTCCCTTCCCTCTAAATCATAAACAAACAACTTAGCTCCATCAGAAAAACTTGTTAAAGAATACTCTAAAGTATTATCACTCTTATTTACCCAAACATTGAAAACTGAGTCATTATTTACAAAATCCAAATTACTTAAGGGATTTGCATCAACCCCCGTCACTACTAAAGAATAATTTTGATTACCTCCAGTAAGCGACCCTTTATGAGTTACCACAACCTGATAAACCCCAGAAGGATTAGCGACATCAACTCTCTCAAACGGATCAACATCATTATCTCCCTTTACCGCAATCAAATTATTCCAATCTTTATTCAAATACCATGGTTCATAAGTTTCTGCTAACTGAACCACTCTTACATCCAAATCATTCACCAAAACTGGATTTGAAGAATCTTCAACACCACTCACAACCACACCTGGTCTATCCGTCCATGAAATGGAAACTTTTAAAGGTTCCGAACCTAGAGCTAAAACATTAAAACTGTAAGTATCACCATTAGAAAGTGTATTTTCTTCAACTATAGATTCACCTCCATCCTTTTGTAATACTTCAATCATTTTTGCTATATTTAATAACCCCCAACCGTACATATGATCAGGTCCATCAGATGGACCAGCTTCTTCAGCCGTATGTAACGCTAATCCTTTTAATGTAGAAGCATTCAAATAAGGCGCACCAAAATATTGCTGTACTAAAACTAACCCACCAGTTACAGTTGGAGCCGCCATAGACGTTCCTGAAGAATTAGAATAAGCAGTATCCGAAGAACTTGATGTGGAATACACATTAACCCCTTTAGACACTAAATCAGGTTTAATTCTAAAGTCATCCGTAGGCCCATAATTTGAAAAACTCGACATTACAACTGAAGAATTATCAACATAATTTAAAACCTCTGAGACAGCACCTACAACTAATGCGTTTTTTGAAGCTTTATCTCCTCTAATTAAGTCATTCCCATTCTTAGAAGGGTTATATAACGAATAATCATCCCTGTCATTACCAGCAGCATAAACAGGCAAATATTTAAAGTTATTGAAACAAATATTATCAACACTATTAGCATCACTAACATATGCTCCAAAATACCATTGCGGAAGTGCAGACGCAATTAATCCATAAGAATGATTTGAAACCAATAAACCAAAACCAGCATACGTATTCATTTCAGACATATCATTTGCCCAATCAAAAATCCACCCTTCAGCCTCATAAGCAATCCCTCTTCCAGAAGCAGCAATTGAACTATTTCCATTTGAAAGAACCGTACCAGTTACATGCGTTGAATGAAAAGCCGCAGGAGTAGGACCATCAACAGCTAAAATTCTCGAAGCATTAGAAGCGTTTTTAAAATCTAAATGTGTTAATCTAGGATGATTCTGATCCCAAACTCCTGCCAACATCCCAGACCCCGTCAAACTCAACCCCATTCCACCACTTGGATAAACTTGATTTGCATTGATTGTTTGAGCTGCACCTTCATTAAACAAAGTATAATACAAAGGTATATCATTATCAAACCTTACTAAATAACCATTCTCCCCTTTGGAATTCTTAACAACATAAGGTAAATTTAATTTCTCAGCTTTCATCCTTGCTTCCTCATATTCATCTGAAGAGTACTTTTTAGAATCAAATACTAAGTGATTCTTTTTATTTTTTGCATACAAATTTTGAATCTCTTTTCTCTCTGTTATATTCTGGGAAAAAACACAATTCAAACCAACAATGTAGGTTAATAAAATAAACACTTTGTTCATATTTTCTATTTTTTTATCTTAATCTGACAAATTTAAAAATAATTCAATCAAAACAAAGATTTAAATATGATTTTAACTATTCTCAATTAATAGATTAATTTTGCGAAATATTCTCGTTTAAAAGATGTGATTTTTATTAAAAGGTTGCTTTAAAAATTATAATTTTGACAAAAAAATAAAATGTTAAATAAAAGTTACAGCAATTTATTATTAGAATGCGGAACTGATGAAGCCGGAAGAGGTTGCCTTGCCGGACCTGTTACTGCTGCGGCGATTATTCTTCCAGAAGATTTTTCTCACAAACTTTTAAATGACTCTAAACAACTTTCTAAAAAAAGAAGATTTGAACTTAAACCTTTCTTAGAAGAAAAAGCAACAACCTTTGCGGTGACACATATTCACAACCAAGAAATAGACGAGATAAATATTTTAAACGCTTCAATGAAAGCAATGCAAGAAAGCATACTAAAACTTTCCAATAAACCACAATATATTATAGTAGATGGAAATCGGCAAATTTTTGGAAAATTAGGAATTAAAAACACTTTTGGTAAAATATTCAATCAAGATGAAATTGATTATTTAAAAGACATTCCTAATAAAAGCATCATAAAAGGAGATGCTAAATATTTAAGCATAGCCGCAGCTTCAGTTTTAGCTAAAACTTATCGCGATGAATATATGGACATGATTCACGAAGAATATCCAATGTATAATTGGAAAAAAAACAAAGGTTATCCAACAAAAGAACACAGGGAAGCTATAAAGAAATTTGGCGCAAGCCCTTACCACAGAATGAGTTTTAAACTTCTACCTGATCAACTGGAATTAAATCTTGAATTTTAATTTCCTTGAACAAGAATTGCTTGAAATAAATTAGTGAAGTGTTTTAGAATTTTCTGTTTCACTTCTTCTTCATTTACTTTTCTTCCTAATTCAACATGAAGCGATGTTACTCCTTTTCCTCTTATTCCACACGGGATAATATTATCAAAATAACCCAAATCGGAATTTACATTTAAAGCAAAACCATGCATCGTTACCCAACGACTTGCTCGAACTCCCATCGCACAAATTTTACGAGCAAAAGGCGTTCCTACATCCAACCAAACTCCGGTTTCACCTTCGCTTCGAGTAGCTTTTAAACCATATTCTGCTAAGGTTAGAATAATAGCTTCTTCAAGCAGGCGAAGATATTTATGAATATCTGTAAAGAAATTTTCTAAATCCAAAATAGGATAACCAACTATTTGCCCTGGCCCGTGATAAGTGATATCTCCTCCTCTATTTATTTTATAAAAAGTCGCTCCTTTTTCTTGAAGTTGCTTTTCATTCAATAACAAATTAGAAACATCTCCGCTTTTTCCCAAAGTATAAACATGCGGATGCTCTACAAAGAAAAAATAATTTGAGGTTTCAATATCTGGATCATCTCTTTTTTGTTTCTTTTGCTCAACAACTTTAGCAAAAACTTCTTCTTGAAAATCCCACGTTTCTTTATAATCTTTATTTCCTAAATCTTTTAGAAAAACTTTTTTATTTTGTTTCATTTTGTAACCAAACATTCGATTATTGGAATTACAAATATACAATCTTTCACACTTTTATCTTGGTGCAAATTTTAAAGTTTTGAGTTTTTAAACTTGGAACAAAAAAATTATCTTTGCAGGCTTAAAAGTAAAATATATGCAACTTTCAGAACAAGAAATTATTAGAAGAGAAAAGTTGACCAAGTTAAGAGAACTTGGCATCAATCCGTATCCTGCCAATTTATTTCCAGTAGATCATACTTCGAAACAGATAAAGGACAATTTCTCTGAAGGAAAGAAAGTTGTTGTTGCTGGACGTTTAATGAGCGTACGCGATCAAGGAAAAGCATCTTTTGCAGAACTACAAGATAGCGAAGGAAGAATTCAGTTATATTTTAATCGCGATGTTATTTGCGAAGGCGAAGACAAAACACTTTACAATACTGTTTTTAAAAAATTAATTGATTTAGGCGACTTCATTGGTGTTGAAGGTGAGTTATTCACTACAAAAGTTGGCGCGCAAGCTATCCGTGTTACTAATTTCAGTTTTTTAAGCAAAACTTTACGTCCGTTACCATTACCAAAAACAGATGAAGATGGAAATGTTTATGACGCTTTTAACGACCCTGAATTACGTTATAGAATGCGTTATGTAGATTTAGTTGTAAATCCGCAAGTGAAAGACGTTTTTGTAAAAAGAACGAAATTATTCAACGCTATGCGAGCTTTCTTTAACGAGAAAGACTACATGGAAGTTGAAACTCCAATATTACAATCAATCGCTGGTGGTGCTGCTGCTCGTCCTTTTGTAACACATCACAATTCATTAAATATTCCATTATATATGAGAATTGCTAATGAATTATATCTAAAAAGATTAATTGTTGGTGGTTTTGATGGCGTTTACGAGTTTTCTAAAAATTTCCGCAACGAAGGAATGGACAGAACTCATAATCCAGAATTTACAGCAATGGAAATTTATGTAGCCTACAAAGACTACAATTGGATGATGGAGTTTACTGAAAATCTTTTAGAATATTGTGCACAGCAAGTAAACGGAACAACAGAAGCTACTTTTGGCGAACATACAGTAAATTTCAAAGCGCCTTATGCTCGTGTTACCATGACCGATGCAATAAAGCAGTTTACTGACTTTGACATTACTGGTAAAAGTGAAGCTGAAATTCGTGAAGCTGCGAAATCCATGGGAGTAGATGTTGATGAAACTATGGGTAAAGGAAAGTTAATTGATGAAATTTTTGGTGAAAAATGTGAAGGAAATTTTATTCAACCAACATTCATTACCGATTATCCAAAAGAAATGTCTCCATTATGTAAAGAACATAGAGATAATCCTGAACTAACTGAGCGTTTTGAATTAATGGTTTGCGGTAAGGAAATTGCCAATGCATATTCTGAATTAAATGACCCTATTGACCAAAGAGAACGTTTTGAAGCGCAGTTAAAATTAGCCGAAAGAGGAGACGACGAAGCGGGAGAATTTATCGATCAAGATTTCTTAAGAGCTTTAGAATATGGTATGCCACCTACATCTGGATTAGGTATTGGAATGGATAGATTAATAATGTTCTTAACAAACAACCAATCGATTCAAGAAGTTTTATTCTTCCCGCAAATGAAACCAGAAGCAAAACCACTTGAAATTAGTGATGAAGCCAAAGTTATTGTTGAGCTTTTAAAAGCAGAAAACAATCAACCTTTAGCTAGTCTAAAAGAAAAGACTGGGTTAAGCGGAAAAAAATGGGATAAAGCCATGAAAGAACTTGGAAAACAAAACCTAACACGAGTAAACGTTGATGGAGATTTAAAAACAGTTGAACTAAAATAAAAACATCTTTTTATCTTAAATATTTTAAAGGAAATGTAATATTACATTTCCTTTTTTTTGTTTTGTAATTAAACCTTTTTTATATATTTAAGTCTTATCTGTAAACACAAATAAAATATAAATTATGAGAAAAGTATTTTTAGCAACTTTATTAGCAATTGGAACAATTGCATTTGCGCAAGAAAAAAAAATGAAACACAATGATTTAACTCTAGAGCAAAAAACCGAATTAAGAGTTAAACAAATGACTTTAGATTTAGACTTAGATAAAAGTCAGCAAGAAAAAATGAAAACACTTCTATTAGAACAAGAAAATAATAAAGCGCAATTTAAAGCAGAGCGAATTTCTAAAAAAGAAGGCGATGTAAAACCTTCAAAAGAAGAAATGTATAAAAAAAGAAGCCAAATGTTAGACCAACAAATCGAATTTAAAGGAAAAATGAAAAACATTTTAAATAAGGAGCAAATGGCTAAGTGGGAAAAAATGCAATCGGAAAGAAAAAAGCATTTAAAAGATAGAAGAATGCAACATAGAGAAATGAAATAAAATTTGTAGAATAATTTTTTTTCCTTTAGCTTTGGAAACATTAACAAACAATAAAAGAGAAATGAAAAAAATATTTGCATTATTAGTTTTTGTTCTTGGAATGTCTTTTTCTGCTTCAGCACAAGAGGTTAACTCACAAGAAAGCAATGAAGTTAACGCCAAAACCTTAGCTTTAAAAATCAAAGATTACTTACAATTAGACAGTGCTAAAGCAAAAGCAGTTTATGAAATAATTAATCATAAGCATACTGCATTTCAAAATGAGCCGAATTTAATTGACGAAAGAAAGCAGTTACTTATAAATCAATTTACTAAAAAATTGGAAGGAACTTTATCTCCTGATGAGTTTAGAAAGTTAAAATCTAACAAAAGTTTATTTAGTGAATTTCAAAAGAAATCATAAAACAAATAGCTTGACTTTTGTATAATAATAAAAAAACCGACATTTCTGTCGGTTTTTTTATTATTAAAATTTACTAATCGCTTCAATAGTTTTGTCTAAATCTTCATAACTTAAAGCATCGGTAATAAACCAGGTTTCATAAGCTGATGGTGCAATGTAAACACCTTCTTTCAACAAATGATGAAAGAAATCTTTAAACTTTTGGTTATCACCATTTTTAGCTGTTTCAAAATCTACAACTGGATTTTTATCAAAATGTACAGAAATCATTGAACCTACTCTATTTACAGTAAAATCAATTTTATTTTTACTTAAAACTTCACGAATTCCTTTTTCTAAATAAGCTGTTTTTTCTTCCAGCCTACTATAAATTTCAGCATCTCTATTCAACTCTTTCAACATCTCATAACCCGCAGTCATAGCCAACGGATTTCCTGATAATGTTCCAGCTTGATAAACTGGACCAATTGGCGCTAAATAATTCATAATCTCTTCACGTCCAGCAAAAGCACCAACAGGCAATCCTCCTCCAATTACTTTACCATAGCAAACTAAATCGGCTTTTATATTAAATAATTCTTGAGCTCCACCTTTTGCTAAGCGAAATCCAGTCATTACTTCATCGAAAATTAGCAATGTATTGTTTTCATCACAAACCTTTCTCAAATCAGCTAAAAAACCTTCTTTTGGTGGAATACAACCCATATTCCCCGGAACCGGCTCAACTATTATGGCTGCAATTTCATTTTTATTAGCTTCAAAAATAGATTTCACATTTTCAATATCATTGAATTCAGCTAACAATGTATCTTTTGCAGTTCCTTGCGTTACACCTGGGCTATTAGGCACACCAAACGTACTCAATCCACTTCCTGCAGCAATTAAAAACGAATCGGAATGTCCGTGATAACAACCTGAAAACTTAATAATTTTATCTCTTTTTGTATAACCACGAGCCAAACGAATTGCACTCATACAAGCTTCGGTGCCAGAATTCACAAATCGGATTTTATCAATATTTGGAACCATAGAAACTGCTAATTCAGCAATTTTAGTTTCTAATTCTGTTGGAGTACCAAAAGATGTTCCTTTTTTTGCTCTTTCAATAACCGCATCAACTACAGGTTTGAAAGCGTGACCTAAAATCATTGGTCCCCAAGAATTGATATAATCGATGTATTTATTACCATCTTCGTCAAATAGATAAGCTCCCTTCGCTTCTTTGATAAAAATAGGCGTTCCTCCTACACCTTTAAACGCTCTTACTGGAGAGTTTACTCCACCTGGTATTACTTTGTTGGCTTCGATAAATAAAGCACTACTTCTTTTATATTCCATTATTGTATTTTAATTTCTTGTCCAACAGACAAAGAATAGTCTTTTAAATTATTTAATTTCATTATTGCTTCAACCGTAGTATTGAATTTTTTTGACAAAGAATACAATGTATCTCCTTTTTGAACTTGGTATAAATTTTTATCTGAAATTGTTTCTTCAACATTTTCATTAACTTGTTCAACTTCCACTACCGCATTTTCAACTTCATCCTGAGTTGCCTCTTTAACCTCTACTATTGTTATTGAAGAAACATCTTTATTATTAGCCTCTTCCTTTTCTTCAACTTCTTTAACAATTACTTCTATATTTTTATTCTCAACAACCTCATGATCATATAAAAATAACTGATATCTCTCAATAATTCCTATTAATTTAGATGGATATTTAGGATCTGTAGCGTAGCCAGCCTTTTTTAATCCGTTAGCCCAACCTTTATAATCTAAAATATCTAAATCAAATAAACCGTTATATCGACTTCTTGACGTTAAAAATTTAGAATGATCACGGTATGATTCTGCCGGATCGTTATATTTTCTAAAACATTCTTGTAAAGCATCATCATCGTGAGTTATACTAGGTCCTGTCCAAGCTTTATGACATTTAA
Source organism: Bacteroidia bacterium (assembly GCA_030431055.1). Classification (GTDB taxonomy): domain Bacteria; phylum Bacteroidota; class Bacteroidia; order Flavobacteriales; family Flavobacteriaceae; genus Flavobacterium. Next base: position 161,343 of record JAUIJA010000002.1, read on the forward strand.
TTCCAAAATGATTATTAGCTTCCAAACATAAACGACCTTTACCAGCTCCTGATTCTAAAATTCCTTGTGCCAAAGTAATACTTGCAGGAATTTTATAGTCTTTCATATTATTTTTGGCTACTTCTTTAAACTGATTAATATAATCGTGTACAGTTGATGAAGTTGTACTCACATTTGAAGTTGCATCTAACTTCTCTTTATCTTCAGTCTTTTTTTCCTCAACAACAACATCTTCATTAACTGTTTTTACTTCGTTTTTTTCAGTTTCTTTTTCATTAGATGTCGTTCTCACTTTATTTGTTGAACCACAACTATACAGTAAAACAGCTAATAAGCCAATTAAAATTTTATTCTTCATAAATTAAATATTCTTTATTTTTCTTTTTCAATAAGTTATTTATTCCCTTAATTCCTTGTAAACCTCCAGTATGAATGGCAAGAATTTTCGACTTTTGAGGAAAACTTCCTTTTTTGATTAAATCGACAATTCCAAACATCATTTTTCCTGTATAAATAGGATCTAACGGAATTTTAGCTTCTTCGTAAAACTGGTTTAAAAAACTAATCAACTCAGGCTTTACCTTTCCGTAACCACCAAAGTGATAATCCAAAATTAACTTCCAGTTTTTCTTGGTTACAAATTTACAAATATCATCAGATAAAAAATCACCTTTTAACGCAGGAAATCCAATTATTTCTTGATTTTCGTGAGAAGAATTAATTATCCCGGAAATTGTTCCACCAGTTCCTACCGCACAACACACAAAATCAAACTCTTTATCATCTTCAGAAAGAATTTCTTCACAACCTTTAATTGCTAGTTCATTTGTTCCACCTTCAGGAACCAAATAAAAATCACCAAATTTTTCATTTAATGTTTTTACAAAAGACTCATTTTCTTTATTTCTATACAACTCTCTTTCAATAAAGTAAAACTGCATTCCTAATTGCTCGGCTTTTGATAAAGTAGAATTCTCCTGATAATTATCTTTTAATTCATTACCTCGAACAACTCCTATTGTATTAAACTCATATTCTTTACCTGCTGCAGCTGTTGCTAAAATATGATTAGAAAACGCACCGCCAAACGTTAACAAAGCCTTTTTATTCTCTTTCTGTGCTTGAGCAATGTTATACTTAAGCTTCCTGAATTTATTTCCAGAAATTAACGGATGAAGCAAATCTTCTCTTTTAATATATAATTCTATTCCCGAAGGAAATTCTATTTCAACTTTTTGATTCATTGAAAACAAAATAAATAAAAAAATCCCGACTATAATTAGTCGGGATTAATAAAATCTTAAATTTTATATCTTATCTAAAAATTGAAACTTTTTTATCAACTGAATAGTTATCTCTTGTGTTCATTTTCACAATATAAACACCATCACTTAATCCAGAAGTAGAAACTTCAATTCTTTCATTTTTACCTAAGTTCTCTTTAGAAATAACTAATTTACCTGTTACATCATATAAAGACAACTCTACAACATCTTTCTGTAATGAATTGAATACTGTTAGCATTCCTGCATCATTATTTTGATACACTTGAAAAGCATCCGCAACAACTGCAGCATCATCATTTAAATCAGACGCAACGTTTTTAAATGTAATTTCAAAACGATTTTCATGCGTTCCAGCTTGTAAGTTTGCATTATACTCTCCGTTTTTAATATCATAATAAATACCTGACAATTTATCGTGCAAATAAATATTCTCTGCTAAATCATCAAATTGAGAGTAATCGCTAACTTTAACTTTAAACGAAGCTTGTTCATTAGTAACAAATGTTAATGGAAATCTTGCATCGATATCAAATGGTTGTGCCGAAATAGTTAATTTTTCAGCTCCATCTTTAGTGGTTAAATACGCTGCTTTTGAAGCTGAAGTATAAGGACAAATTCCATCAAAGTAATCAAAATTTTCAGAAGCAATATCACCAAAAACCAAAGCGTCTTCATAAACTACCAAATCATTAATAGTCGTGTGAACTTTAAATTTAGGATCGTATGCATTTTTCTTATGTTGCGTATAATCTATACCTGCAACGTTAGGAACATCGTGCCAATATTCATCGATTACTAAACTAGAAGTAGTATTAGAAATCCTTTCAAATTCAGAAAAATTTGCTACGTTTTCTTTAATATAAACTCTATATCTATTTCTCATTGTTACAGTACCTGAAGGAACAGCTCCATGAACCATAAAACCTTGACCAACTGGAGTAAACTGTCTTTCAAAAATATTACCAGAAGCACCTCCAGGCGTACTTGATTCTCCATCTCCAGAGTAAGTATTCATAGGTGCAGAAACATAAGTTCCATTATTTGCGATATTCGTCATATTTGGTACATATGTTCCATAACCACCTACATAACCACCTACTAAGTGTGTGTTATTCGATTTATCGTGCTCCCAAAAATAAGCGGTATTATCAATTACAGCAGTTGCAGGCAAAGAACCAGGTGGTAATGGATTTGTAATGTTACCCGAAGCATCTACTATAAAACCACTATTTTCTAATAAATAATGATTCAAATTAATTGCAGAAGGATAAGGATTACCTACAAGTGTTAAGTTTATATAACTTGTTCCATCTACATCTGAAACAGTTGCCGTCATATTACCATCATTAGGCTTACCTCTAAAATCATAACGCTGACCGAAATTTGCATTAGGTTTATTTTGCACACCGTCATTAATATCAGAAACTAAGTTATCTGTTCCGCTAGTACCTTTCATTGTAAAACCAAGCCCAGGACGAATATTAGAAGAAGCACCTGCAAAGACCCATCCCCCATTTCCTGGCGCATAGATATTTTCTGCTTCGTACGTCCAAATCCATTTCTGAGCGATAGAAAGCGACGAATTTGTTGCTACACCATTAAAATTATTTATAGGCAAAATAGTTGCAGCAGTACTTGTAACCTTATCTGTAGCAGAAGGTCTAAATAATCTTGTTATTCCAAAATCATTATTTCCAGCGGCTACTTGAGGGTCTCCTACTGGCGAACACCAATAATTATATTGAAAATTATTCGTAGTACCTTCTTGATAAACAGATAAATCTCCTAAACCTGAATTTGCTCCAGCACCAGTCGTACCTTGCAATAATTGAGATTGATTTCTTAAATATAAATTACCAGTGTTAGCCAACTCAACATCTTGAGTAACGTAAACAAATTCATCATTAACATAAACATAGCTACTTGGACTAACATACATTTGAGCTTCCGCATTTAACGAAGCGAATGTTGTAAAAATTGATAACAGTAATAGTTTTTTCATAACAACGTGGTTTATAACGTTTAAGGTTCAAATATAATATAAAAAAAATGACTTTTATAAAAATTATCGATTTTTTTTTAACATCTTATTCACAATTAGTCTTTAAGCTTTTCCCTTGCTAGTGTTTAAGCATAACGTTGCTAATTTTCATATCAAAAAAAAAGTAATATTACAAACAAAAAGAGTTTTATTTGTTATAAAAAACAACACTTATTTTACAAAAAAACTGCTTTATTCTTAAAAAAACCCAGCAAAATAAAGTATTTAACAAATAAATACACTTTGAATCAATTAAAAGTATTTTTTTAATTAAAAATGTTAATTTTTTGAAAAAACATCAAAAAAATATATATTTACCCTACACAAATTAAAACAATTTACACAACCCAAAAATATAATCAACCTACAAATATCTTGAGTATGACACAAAAATACCTTTTAAAAACTCATCAAGCAAGATTTAGAAATCTAACTTTCACCACATTTCTTTTAGCTTTATTTTTAAACTTTAATTCTTTGAACGCACAAGTTTACTGTACACCAACAGCTACAACTGATGACGCAACAGGAGTTAGAAGAGTTCGGTTCAATACTATTGACAATGCAACAAATGGAAATCCAGCATATATGGATTATACAGCAATCTCAACAACAGTAGCTGCATTTTCTAATCATGCACTACGCGTTAACGTAAATACCGGAGGTAATTACACTGTTTACGGCTATGCATGGATTGACTGGAACGACGATGGAGATTTTGTTGATGCTGGCGAAGATTATGATTTAGGATCAGCTACAAATGTAACAAATGGCTTAACCAGCTTAAGCCCAGTAAACATAAATATACCAAACACTCCTGGCACTTTAAGAATGAGAGTTAGAATAGGATATGGAGCTGTTCCTACACCTTGTGGAAATCACAATTGGAGTGAAACTGAAGACTATACTATCATAGTTACAGGTCCACAGCATGTACAAGTCCTACAGCCACTCCCACAGCTTTAAACTTTACAGCAGGTACACCTAATGGAACCGCTATAAACGGAACCTTTACTGCTGCAGCTCCTGCTCCAGATAATTATTTAGTAATTATCAGTGAATCAAGCACTCCTCCAGCAATAACAAACGGAACAACTTACACTATTGGAGGAAATGCAGGTGTAGGATACACTGTTGTAGATACAGACACAAACACTGCTTTTACCGCAACAGGCTTAAACCCTTCAACAACATATTACTTTTTTGTTTACTCAATGAACTCCGCATGTAGTGGAGGTCCTTTATACAACAATACTCCTCTTACTGGAAGTCAAACAACAGGAACTACAACCCCTACTTATTGTAATGCCCAAACAGCTTCAGGACAAGAAGACACAAGATACATTGACGACATTAGCTTTCTAGGAATGTTAAATGGAAATACTTACAATTTAAACACAGGCTATTCTACCGCTCCTTCTGGATTCCAAGACTGGACAGGTTTAGCAACTAAACCTATACAAGCACAAGGCGGTGGAGTTAACGTATCTTTCGAGAGTAATTCTCGTGGTACATGGAAAGCTTGGGTTGATTGGAATAAAGATGGAGACTTTACAGATGCCGGAGAAGAAGTTTATACTTCCGGAGGAGTAGCTATGATCACCAATACATTTGGCTTTATTGTACCTGATGGTGCAACTCCAGGCGATTACAGAATGAGAATTAGAACCTATAATGCATACGGTTATTACGATGGTTTTGGAGGAGCTTGTGATGGAACTTATGAAAATTATTCAGATAATGCGGGACATTTTGATAGTTGTACTGAATTTACAAACGACACTTATGCTGTAAACCTAGGTTGTGGTAATAGAAATGTTACATGGTATGAATACGGAGAAGCTGAAGATTACTTGTTTACCGTTGTACAGTCTTGTGATGCTAATATTTTGACCGTTACAGATGGAGAAACTTGTGGCTCAGGCACAGTAGATTTATCAGTTACTGGTACCGCTGGTGTTACGCAATTTCATTGGTACGATGCAGAAGCTGGAGGTTCACTTTTAGCTACAACAGCAACTGGTAACTGGACAACTCCTAGTCTTGGTGCTACAACTTCCTATTGGGTAACTGCCGATAATGGTAATTGCGAATCTTTAGTTAGAACTGAAGTAATCGCAAAAGTAGGACCATTACCTACTATTTCATTTACTCCTTCAACTCCAGAAGTTTGCGGTGAAAATAATGTAGTATCAATTACCGCAAGTGGTGATACTGAAAAAGCTCACTTAATAGATGAAGGTTTTGATAGCGGAACTCTTGGAGTATTTACTAATGACCACATTACAAGTACTGCTTACGATGCACAATCAGCTTGGCAAATTGAAACTAGTACATACATCCCTACTGGCTCATCTTGGTATCCAGCAATATCATCTAATTTTGGCACAAATCATTTTGCTTTAGTTACTTCAGACATTGGAGCAAATGGTGTAACTATTCATAATGCTTTATTATCTCCTACCGTTGATTCTTCAACTTTCTTAGATTTAACTTTAAAGTTTAGAATGTATTACTCTAGATATTATCCAGATAGCGGAGTAAACCACAACCCTACCTCTGAATACATGCAGGTAGAAGTATCAACAAATGGCGGTGGAGCTTGGACTAGCTTAATTGGCGCAAATATAGATGTAGATCAAGGTATTGGAACAGCTTTTCAAGAATACTCTTATGATATGAGCGCTTATATTGATGAACCCAATTTAAGAGTTAGAATACGCTACTATGCCGAAGATTGGTTCGATGGTGCTGCTGTTGACGATATTGAGTTATTTGGGACAAGACCATTAGCTACAGCTTTTGACTGGGATAGTGGGTTAACCGTTGACGCATACCAAGATCCTGCTTGTACTATTCCTTATGTTGAATTAACACCTGCTGTTACCGTTTACGTTAGACCTACTTTAGCACAGCTAGAATTACCAACATTCTCTTTTACAGCGAGTGCAGTTTTATCAAATGGTTGTTCTGTAAGTGACGTTGTTTCTATCGACAATAAATCAAGGGTTTGGAAAGGAACGAATAGTAACGATTGGAATGACCCAGGAAACTGGCTACCTGCTTCTGTTCCAGATATTACAACTTGTGTAATCATTCCAGATGTAACGGCGACTAATTACTCAAACATAGGTGGAGTAAATTATGATGCTTTCGGTAAAACTTTACAAGTATTAGACAATGGAGAATTACAATTACGCTCAGGTAATACATTAACAATCGAAGATTTTGTTGAAGTTGAGCCAGCTGGTACTTTCCACATTGAAAACTCAGGAAGTTTAATCCAAATAAACAATATTGCCAATACTGGTAGTTTAACTATGGATAGAGATGCAGTAACAAACAATATTTTAGACTATGTATATTGGTCAACTCCTGTAGATGGTTTTGTTGTTGACAATATTACTCCATCTAGTAACCATATTTATCAATGGGAACCAACTGTAGCAACAGCTTATGCAGGAGATTTTGGAATTTGGACAGCAGCTTCTGGAGCAATGACGACAGGTAGAGGATACATTATTAGAGGTTCTTCTGGAATTTCTACTTTTGATGGCATACCAAATAACGGAGACATCACAACTCCTATATCTAGAAGTACGTATCAAGGTGGAACTTACGCTGGACCAACTGCTACTCTTGTAACAGAAGATGATGACAACTGGAATTTACTTGGTAATCCATATCCTTCTGCTATAAGTGCTGATGATTTCTTAACAGTTAATAACACGCATTTAGAGCAATTTGTAAAAATTTGGACACACGGAATTGATCCAGCAGCTATCGCTGATCCTTTCTACCAAGATTTTGTTTTAAATTATGACGTTGCTGATTATATTACTTATAACGCTTTAGGAGGAACACAATTTGGCTTTGATGGATACATTGGAGCTGGACAAGGTTTCTTTGTTCTAATGACAGACGCCGCTTCAACTAGTGAAAACGTTACATTTAACAATACAATGCGTTCTAACACTTATAGAAATGATCAATTCTACAGAAACTCTAACGAAATAGAAAAACATAGAATTTGGTTAAAATTAGTATCTCCAACAGGCAGTTCAAGTGATGCTCTTGTAGGTTATGTTGCCGATGCTTCAAATGATTTAGACGACAAATATGACGCTATTTCAGGAAGAGAAAAAGCTTCATTCGAGTTATATTCAGTAATTAACGACGACACATATGCTATTCAAGGTAGAGCATTACCTTTTGACGAAAATGACATTGTTCCTCTTGGAGTAGTGGTACCGCAAAGTGGTATCTATACCATTGCACTTTCAAAAGTTGATGGTTTATTTGAAACTGGACAAAATATTTATTTAGAGGATTTACAATTAGGAATAATTCATGATATCAAATCGGCTCCATATACTTTCTCAACAAGTAATGGTCGTTTTGAAAACAGATTTGTTCTTCGTTATACTACTAATGCATTAAATGAGAATGATTTTGAAGTAAATAATGCTGTATTCGTTTATACAAATGATTTTATCAATATTTCTTCTAAAAAAGAAACTATAAAAGAAGTTGTTATTCATGACTTACTTGGAAGAGTAATTTACACTAACAGAAATGTAAATGGAAATGAACTTTCAGTTCAATCTGTTACAAAATCACAAAGTGGATTACTTATTAATGTAACTTTAACAAACGGAACAAGTAAAACTTTCAAAGTTATTTACTAAACCATTTTATTAAAACAATTAAAAGTCGTGCAATTTTGTACGACTTTTTTTATGTTTTAAAAATAAATTTAACGCACAAAAATTTGCATAGAATTTTAAAAAGCATATTTTTATAAATAATTATTTAAACATATCATAACTATAAACAAAAATTACTATAAAAAATGCAACCAAAAACATCACCTACCCTTACTGGGTTAAAACATTTTTTTGTTTTAATTACACTACTCTTATTTAGTTCAAATGGTTTTTCGCAAAGTAATAATTGCGCTGCTGCTCCTACTCTAACTGTTGGAACTACTTGTACAACTACAAATTATAATGTTGAACGTACTTTTACTAATTCTGGCGTAGCTCTTCCTGCAGCATGTAGTACAGGAACTTCTCATAGAGATGGTTGGTATACATTCACTACAGATGCAACCACAACTGCCATAACTATCAATGGTACTTCAAACAGAGATTTAGGATTAGCTTTATATTCTGGAGGCTGTGGAAGTTTAACACCTATAACTTGCACAATTCCTAATGCAGCGAACGCTTCATTAACCTCTATCACTGTTTCGCCAAGTACAACATATCATCTTCGTTTAATGCGAACAAATAATGGAGGAAACAACAATATGACAGGAACAATTTGTGTAGTTGATGCTACTGCTCCATCTACAAATTTCACTTGTGCAACCGCAACAAATTTACCATGTGGAACAACTAATCTAGCTGGAACAACAGTAGGCTCTACAGGAAGCCCAGCGCACGGAACAGGTTGTAACATGAGTAATTATGGTGCATGGTATACTTTTGTAGGTGATGGTCAACAAACAACAATCACTTCAGTAGCAGGTAGTGGTTTTGACCACGAAATGGCAATCTCTTCAGGTTCATGTGGAAGCTTAACAAGTGTTGCTTGTAGAGATTCTGGACTTTCAGGAGGCACAGAATCACATACATTTATTTCTACTTCTGGAGTAACATATTATGTATATATAGATTATTTTGGTTCATCTGGAACTTCTACTGACACTGGAACTTTTGATATTAGCAGAACCTGTACCCCTATAGTCTCTCCCTCTAACGACGATTGTAGTGGAGCCACAGCATTAACTGTAAACCCAGACCTTAGCTGTGGAACAACTACTGCAGGTACTATAGCTTGGGCTACCGATTCAGGAGTAACAGGAAGCGGTTGTTCTGGAACAGATGACGATGATGTTTGGTTTAGCTTTGTAGCAACAAACACCACTCACCATGTTGATTTAATAAATGTTTCTGGAAGCACAACAGACTTATATCATGCAGTTTACGATGGTAGTTCTGGGTGTGGAAGTTTAGGAGCGGCTATTAGTTGTTCTGATCCAGACTCAAGCACTCTTACCGGATTAACACCTGGGAATACTTACTATGTTCAAGTCTATTCATACACAAGCACTGCAGGACAAACCACAACTTTTGATGTATGTATAGAACTCCTTGTAACGGAACTGGTCCTGGAACAGGAACAACAACATTAGGATGTCCTTCTGTTGTTTCTGGAGGTCTTGGTTTAAACGGAGCTGACCCAGCACCTATAAACTGTACTGCAATGAGTACTTGTGTAGATTTAGAAGCCACTTATTTAGATTTAGGAGAGACATCAACATATACAGTAACTTCAATTCCATACGCACCACCATATCAATTTAACTGTTTAGCCAATCCTGTAAGTGTTAATACTGATGATGTTTGGTCACCAGCAGTAAACCTACCTTTTGATTTTTGCTTCTTTGGCAACACTTACAACCAATGTACTATTGGTTCAAATGGAATATTATCCTTCGATATGGCTAACGCTGGAACTACTAGCGGTTACTCTTTCAGCGATGATTTACCTAGTACAACAGGTGCTTTATTTGCTAATAGTATTTATGGAGTATATCATGATATCAACCCAGGAATTGGCGGTGAAGTTGGATGGGAATTAATCACCTTAAATACTGGTTGTAGAGCATTAGTAGCCTCTTGGAGCGATGTTCCATTATTTGGAGACAACACACAGTTCTACACAGGGATGATGGTTTTATACGAAAACACTAATGTTATTGAAGTATATATTCAGAACAAACCAAACGATCCTGGTGATTGGAATGATAACAACGCAATTGTTGGTATTCAAGACGACACTGCATCTACAGCAGTTGTTGCACCTGGAAAAAACGGTCTTGACGCAGATTGGACAGCAACAAATGAAGCATGGAGATTCACTCCATCTGGAACCTCAATAACATCATTAACTTGGTATGAAGGCTCAGGAACTTCAGGACCTGTTGTAGGAACTACCGACACTATTAATGTTTGTCCAGCTGCTACAACAACTTATACCGCTGCAATTACCTATACTTTATGCGACGGATCTACTTTAACTGAAACAGAAGAAACTACAGTTACGATTAATGGCGCTAAAGTTTGGAATGGTTCTGTAGATACTGACTGGGACAACAATAACAACTGGACTCCGGTAGGAAGACCGACAGCTATGGATTGCGTTGTTATCCCAGACACAGCTAACGACCCTATTATATCAGGTGCTGGTTATAATGGTTTAGGATTAAATATGACAATTCACAATGACGCTATGTTAACAGTAAATTCTGATAATGCAGTTAGCATTACAGATTGGGTTAATATCGACGCAACAGGTGAATTAGTATTAGATAATTCTGCTAGTTTAATTCAAACTAATAACATAGCAAATACTGGAGCAGGAAATATGTTAATGGATAGAGATGTTAACATACGTAGATTAGATTATGTTTATTGGTCATCTCCTGTAACAAGTTTTCCTTCAAGTTCAATTTCTCCAGGTTCACCTACGAGTTTAATTTGGAAGTGGATTCCAACTGTAGCTGGAAATGGTATCGGCAACTCTGGTGACTGGGTTAACGGCAATGAAACCATGACTTTAGGAAAAGGATATATCGTTAGAGGCCCAAGTTCTTACACAAGTACATTACAAAACTTTACCGCTACTTTTGTTGGAACACCAAATAATGGAGATATTTCAACTCCTATTACAAGAGGTAACTACACAGCTGGAGGTACTTATCAAGTATGTGCTGCATGTACACCTGCAACAAATTTAGATGACAACTGGAACTTGGTTGGAAACCCTTACCCATCTTCAATTCATGCTATTGATTTCTTAACAGCAAATAGCAACATTGATGGAAATATAAAAGTATGGACACACGGAACATTACCAAGTAATGCGATTGCCAATCCTTTTTATGAAGATTTCTTATACAACTACTCTATTGGAGATTATATTACTTACAATAGTTCTGGTAGTTCTTCTGGACCAGGAGTTTTCAATGGCTATATAGCCGCAGGACAAGGTTTCTTTGTGTCTATGCTAGATAGCGGTGCTGCTAGTCAAAATATAGCATTTACTAACTCTCTTAGAAGTAATACATATGATAATAGTCAATTCTACAGAAATGCTCAAAATGACAAGCATAGAATTTGGCTAGACATTATTAGCTCAACAAACACTTCTACGAGAACCTTAATCGGATATATCGATGGTGCTACTAATTCAAAAGACAGATTATTTGATGCAGAAACAGATAATAAAATCAGTTTAAATATTTATTCAATTATTGATAATGAACGATTTAATATTCAAGGAAAACAAACTCCTTTCGATGATAATGATATTATTCCTCTAGGATATAAAGTTCCTTCTGACGGATTATACAATATTGCCATTGGAGCTTTAGACGGATTGTTTGAATCTACAAATCAAGCAGTTTTCTTAGAAGACAAAGAATTAAATATTATTTACGATTTAAGAGTTGCTCCATACTCGTTTATGGCAAATGAAGGAACTAACAACAATCGTTTCAATTTAATTTTCAAAAATACTTTAAGCGAAAATACAACAGAACTTAACGATAATTCTGTTTGGATTTCTTCGTCAACTGGATTAACTGTACATTCTTCTATTGAAAACATTACTTCAATTAAAGTTTTTGATATTCTTGGTCGTGTACTCTCTAATAAAGAGAATGCTACTTCTAAAACTATTGTATTAGACCAAATTCTAAAAACGAACAGTGGTTTAATTTTAGAAATCACTCTTGAAAACGGAAAAACTATTTATAAAAAAACAGTTTATTAATAAACTGTTTATATAAAACAAGAAAACCGCCAATTGGCGGTTTTCTTGTTTTTAAATGAAACGCAAACTTGACGCCCAATATTGTCATTCCGAACTCGATTCGTAATCTCACACAATCTTATCACTCCGTAGGGGTCTCACACAAACTTGTCATTGACTACGTCGATTTCTAAAGGAATCTCACAAGCAGTATTTTTTAGACTTCTGTCTAGCAACAGGCAAGCTTTACAGAATGACAAAAAACACAAAAATGCACTTCATCGTTTTTTTTTTCACATAAACGACAATTTAACATAAAGTTTGCTATTTATTATAAAAAAATATTATATTTGTTTTCAATAACCTTATAAAATTTAATATGAAAAGAATACTTTACTCACTGTTATTACTTACAAGTTTAGGAACATTTGCACAAGTTGGTATTGGTACTACAAATCCGCAACAAGAATTGCATATTGCTGGTACAGACCCTGCAACAAAAACAATACGAATTGAAGCACTCAACAGCACAAACAGCCCTTTAAATGATGGTGTTTTACTTGCGCCTTTAGCAATAAATGCTGATGGTGACATCGTAATAAGCGACTCTGGTGATGCTTTAACTTCAAATATGTCAGCAACTGCAGGAACGTTTTTAACTACTCCTGTCTCTATTACTACTGTTGAAGGCGATGGTACTGACCCTACTCAAACTTACAACTCCGGTTCATTATTTAGCTCAACATATGACTTAACTGAAGAAACATTAATTGAATTAAACACAGAAGTTGCAATTACTATACTTGATGAGATTGGAGGTCCAATAACTGACAACTTAAGTAGAATGTATGGTATGGGTATCTATGTAAATGGTAATCGTACTGGATATGATTCAGACACGTTTACCTGTGGAGAAACAAATTTAACTGGATTAGGTAGTACTACATCAACATACAATGTAGGATACTTTACACTAAGTGCATCTGGCTACATTACTTTGCCGGCTGGCACACATACAATAGAAGTTGTTGGTTTTGTTACTGGTGTAAGTGTAGAAACTGATAACTTTCCATGGGCTAATACATATGATTATTACGGTACAACAGCAGAATTTGGTGATTCTTTTTCTTCATTAACAATCATAGAACATAAATAGCATGAAGTACAGTATATTATTCATTGCTTTCTTTTGTGTTACTATACTTAATGCTCAAAACAACAAAGTAGTCTTAAATAAAAGTACTACTAGAGCAACATTAAACACTAAAGTTATTAAAGCGAAACCTGTAAGTAAAAACATAAACAAAGATCTTAGAACTCTAGTTTTTGATAACAAAAACAGAACTAAAGTTATTAAAGCAAAGCCTGTAAGTAAAAACATAAACAAAGATCTTAGAACTCTAGTTTTTGACAACAAAAACAGAACTAAAGCTATAAAAGCAAAACCAGTACCTGAAAATATTAGTAAGAACTTAAAATCTATTGCCTTAAATAATTAAAGTCTTAACAGTATTTTTATAATAAAAAGCTCAACTCAACTGTTGGGCTTTTTTTATTATATACAACAATCTATATTATCTATCTTAGTCAAATACAAAATTGCAGTATATTTGTAACATATGATTAAAAAAAGAATTCCCATAGAAGACGGTGACTATTACCTAACTCCAGAAGGCTATAAATGTTTTACGGAACAATACCATTTAAAGCGTGGCTATTGTTGTGAAAGCGGTTGTAGACACTGCCCATATGGTTTTAACAAAAAAACTAACACTCAAAAAAAGAAGTTATAATGGACTATCAACTACTACATTATAAGGTTGCTATATACAGCAAATACCATAGGGTTGATATCCGCTATCCCTAGCTTATAACGTAGCGCATATAGCAATACGAACATTAACCTACATACAAATTATAACGTTGCACATAAAACAAGCAACTCTTATTATATTAAAATAGCATCCTATGAAAACAGATAGCACACTATCTTTCAAAAAACATATCAAACAAGGTATTCCGAATGAATTACCTGCAGTAAAAGCATACAATACTACAATAAATCACGCACCAAAACGTAAAGACATTCTTACTGACGAAGAAAAAAAATTGGCGTTACAAAATGCCTTACGGTACTTTAAACCAGAACATCACGAAGTCTTAGCTAAAGAGTTTTTAAAAGAGTTAAAAGATTATGGACGTATATACATGTATCGTTTTCGTCCAGATTACGAAATGAAGGCAAGGCCAATAAAAGAATACCCAGGAAAATGTAAGCAAGCGAAAGCAATCATGTTGATGATTCAAAACAACTTGGATTATGCAGTAGCGCAACACCCACATGAATTAATCACTTATGGAGGTAATGGTGGTGTGTTTTCTAACTGGGCACAGTATTTATTGACTATGCAATATTTGTCTCAAATGACAGATAAACAGACTCTAGTGATGTATTCTGGGCATCCAATGGGCTTATTCCCATCACACAAAGATGCACCAAGAGTTGTAGTAACTAATGGAATGATGATTCCTAATTACTCCAAACCGGATGATTATGAAAAATTTAATGCTTTAGGCGTTACCCAATACGGACAAATGACAGCTGGAAGTTATATGTATATTGGCCCACAAGGGATTGTTCATGGTACAACAATTACTGTGTTAAACGGCTTTAGAAAAATTGGTAAAGCCCCTAAAGGAAACCTATTTGTAACGTCTGGTTTAGGAGGTATGTCCGGTGCGCAACCAAAAGCAGGTAATATTGCCGGGTGTATAACTGTTTGTGCAGAAGTAAACCCAAAGATCACTCAAGTTAGATTAGATCAAGGGTGGATTGATGAAAAAATAACTAATTTAAATGACTTAGTTACGCGTGTCAATCAAGCGAAAGAGAACAAAGAAACAATTTCAATTGCCTACTTAGGTAATATTGTAGATGTTTGGGAGAAATTTGATCAAGAAAATATCCATATCGATTTAGGGTCTGATCAAACGTCATTACACAATCCATGGGCAGGTGGCTATTATCCTGCTGATATTTCTTTTGAAGACGCAAATGAAATGATGGCAAACAATCCTGAACTGTTCAAAGAAAAAGTTCAAGAAACGTTACGTCGTCATGCCAAAGCAATCAACAAACATACCGCAAAAGGAACCTACTTTTTTGATTATGGAAATGCGTTTCTATTAGAAGCATCCCGTGCTGGGGCAGATGTAATGTCAGACAACCCTACAATTGGTAGAGAGTTCAAATACCCAAGTTATGTACAAGACATTATGGGACCAATGTGTTTTGATTATGGTTTTGGACCATTCCGTTGGGTTTGTGCATCAAACAAACCCGAAGATTTACAAAAAACAGACGACATTGCTTGTGCTGTATTGGAAGAAATGATGAAAAATTCTCCAGAAGAAATCCAACAACAAATGGCAGATAACATTCAGTGGATTAAAGGAGCACAAGAAAATAAATTAGTAGTCGGTTCTCAAGCGCGTATTTTATATGCTGATGCCGAAGGACGAATCAAAATCGCCGAAGCTTTCAATCAAGCTATTGCAAAAGGTGAAATTGGTCCAGTTGTGTTGGGTCGTGATCATCATGACGTATCAGGAACTGATTCTCCATATAGAGAAACTTCAAATATTTATGATGGTTCTCGCTTTACTTCAGATATGGCCATTCACAACGTAATTGGAGATAGTTTCCGAGGGGCTACTTGGGTTTCTATCCACAACGGTGGTGGCGTTGGCTGGGGCGAAGTTATTAATGGAGGATTTGGCATGCTTCTTGATGGTAGTAAAGAAGCATCTAAACGATTGGAAATGATGCTTTTCTGGGATGTAAACAACGGAATTTCAAGAAGAAGTTGGGCTCGTAATGAAGGTGCTATTTTCGCAATAAAAAGAGCTATGGAAACGCAACCTTTATTAAAAGTTACCGTCCCTAATATAGTAGATGATTCATTGTTGTAATTCAAACAAGAGTTACAACTAAATTATAGTGATATGAAAACAATTAAATTACTTTCGTTACTATTTATTGCAACTCTAACTTCTTGTAGTTCAGTAAGAGTTAATGCTGATTATGACAAAAAAGCAAACTTTGATTCGTATAAAACTTATGCGTATTTAAAAAGTGGTGTTGATAAAGCTGAAATTTCTGATTTAGATAAAAAAAGAATTTTGTATGCTATTGACGAAGTTATGACTTCAAAAGGTTTTACAAAATCTAACAATCCAGATGTTTTAGTAAGCATTTTCACACAGGAAAGAGAGCGAGTTGATGTTTATCAAAATTATGGATTTGGCTGGGGCTGGGGCGGCTTTGGTTTTAATAATGTTTCTACAACTCCAGAAGGAACACTTTTCATTGATTTTATAGACGCAAGAAATAAAGAACTTTTTTGGCAAGGACAAGGAACGGGTTATTTAACTGAAAATGTTGATAAAAAAGAAGAGCGTATTATGGAGTTTGTATCTAAAATTTTAGCGCAATATCCTCCACAAAAATAACATATAAAATGTAAAAAATTTAACCGCTATAAAACTATAGCGGTTTTTTTATGAATAACATAAAAATAAGCAACACATTTTGTATTTTTACAAAAACAAACGCGACCTAAAATCATGAATAAAAACTTTGAAAGCAACCCTTTAATTGATAGGCTACCTGAGCATCTAAAACAGTTTATCAAACCACAAGATTATGAGGATTACACTCCAATTAATCAAGCAGTTTGGCGATATGTAATGCGTAAAAATGTAGATTACCTTTCAAAAGTAGCTCACGATTCATATTTAGATGGCTTGAAAATGACTGGGATTGATATTGAATCTATTCCAAGTATGTATGGAATGAACCGAATTTTAAAAGAAATTGGCTGGGCAGCTGTTGCTGTTGATGGATTTATTCCTCCAAATGCTTTTATGGAATTTCAAGCCTACAATGTTTTAGTCATTGCTTCCGATATTCGTCAGTTAGAACATATAGAATACACACCTGCTCCTGATATTATTCACGAAGGTGCCGGCCATGCTCCTATTATTGCAAATCCGGAATATGCTGAATATTTACGTCGTTTTGGAGAAATTGGCTGTAAAGCTATTTCATCAGCTCGTGATTATGAATTATATGAAGCTATTCGATTATTATCCATTTTAAAAGAAGCAGAAGACACTCCTGAAGCCGAAATTAAAAAAGCTGAAGGCCAAGTAGATTTTCTTCAAAATAACATGGGAGAACCATCAGAAATGGCTCGAATTCGTAATTTACATTGGTGGACTGTTGAATACGGTTTAATTGGAACTGTTGAAAATCCTAAAATTTATGGAGCTGGCTTATTATCCTCAATTGGAGAAAGCGAATGGTGTATGACCGATAATGTAAAAAAACTTCCGTATGACATTTCAGCTGCTGATCAAAGTTTTGATATTACAAAACCTCAACCTCAACTTTACGTTACTCCAGATTTTGCTCACTTAAGTATGGTTCTAGAAGAATTTGCTAACAAGATGGCATTGCGTAAAGGTGGACTTGCAGGCGTGAATAAATTAATTGAATCTAATGCGTTAGGCACAATCGAATTGAGTACTGGACTACAAATTTCTGGAGTATTTACAAATGTTATTGAAAGCGAAGGAAAACCAGTATATATACAAGCAACTGGAAAAACAGCTTTAGCATATCGTGAAAAAGAATTAGTTGGACATAGTACAGAATATCATGCAGAAGGATTTGGTTCACCAATAGGTAAATTAAAAGGAATTAACTTAGCTATTGAAGATATGAGTCCTCGTGATTTAGCTGCTTACGATATTCATGAAGGCGAAAGAGTTACTTTAGAATTTGAAGGAAACATTAAAGTTTCTGGTGAGATTATTACAGGAACAAGAAATATTCAAGGTAAAATCTTAATCATCAAGTTTAAAAACTGTACTGTAACACATGGTGATGAAGTTTTATTTCAACCTGAATGGGGAATTTATGATATGGCCGTAGGAAAAGAAATTGTTTCAGTATTTTCTGGTCCAGCCGATGTAAATAGTTTTGATATGATTAATCATGTTCCATCTAGCCAAACTATTAAGCAAAAAAAATCACCAGAAAGAGAAGAGTTAGAAACATTATATAAAAATGTTCGTTTACTAAGAGAAAACAAACCTGCAGAAATAACACTTAAAGAAGCTTTTGGAGCTGTAAGCGGAAATCATCCTAACGATTGGTTATTAACAGTTGAAATTGCTGAATTAGCAAATACGCAAGGTAATGAAGAACTCCTTGAAAAAGCATTATTACATTTGGAAAACATCAAACTAAAAAGACCAGAAGTAGTACATTTAATTTCAAATGGCATTGAATTGATTATGCGTGAAAACGAAGCAGTTTAATCGCGTAACTTTTGTTACAGTAAGAATTGAATTCCTTACTTAAATTTGTTAAAAATTAAAAAACTATGGGAATTTTAGACATGTTAGGTTTTGGGAACAAAGCAAGTGATGTAAGTGAATTTGTAGCAAAAGGTGCTATAATTTTAGATGTTAGAACAGCTGGAGAATTTGCTGAAGGACATATTGAAGGTTCTAAAAATATTGCCTTACAAGTTTTAAATGGTAAAATTTCAGAAATTAAAAAATGGAATAAACCAATTATTGCTTGTTGTCGTAGTGGAATGAGAAGTGCACAAGCAACATCTATTCTTAAACAAAACGGAATTGAATGTATTAACGGCGGAGGCTGGACAAGCTTACAAAATAAATTATAACAAAAAAGCTCCATTTTGGAGCTTTTTTTATAGCTTAAAATCAGATTCTTTTGTGATTATATTTCCGTTATATTGAAGTGTCCAATCCATAGAGTTTGTCAACACTAAAAACTTTGTTAGTTCTGAAAGTAATCGGTTTTTAGCATTTGTCTTTAATGAAGATTGTTCAATCTTTTTGGCTAAATTTTGTTTTGCTATCTTGTTTATTTTATTGTGATCTTCTCCTGTAAATTCATTAAATGTACTTGATTCGGTATTGAAATATTTAACATCAGGATAAATTGCGATTTCTTCCTTTGGAATATTAGTAATGATTAAAACTTTATTTTCTTCGTCAATATCATAAGTAATTTTACTCAAATCGAAACTCACTGTAACATCAGCATTAATAACAACTAATGCTTTTTTATCGAATGTTAAACCTGGAATATAGGTTTCTTTTTTGTCTTTATACGTTAAGACTTCGGCAAAATGTCCTTCGGTTACAACTAATTTTCCAACATTTTTTATTTGTTGCTGAATGAGATTAGTGTTGTATTCTATATTTTCAGTTTTATTTTCTGAAAAATAATGATATCCGAAAAATAATAGCAGTCCAATTAAAACAAGTAACAATAACTTTTTAGACATAGCAATGAAAATATTTACTAAGATAAAAAAGTTAAATCAAATTATTTCGTTTTGCTTTTTGGATAGCTTCAATTTTTGAATGTACTTGAAGTTTTTTGTAAATATTCTCAATATGTTTTCGTACAGTTGATGGCGATAAAAATAAATTTTCGGCTATAACACTATAACTTAAACCTCGGCTAAGCTGTTCTAAAACTTCAATTTCTCGAGGCGTAAGTATAATTTCTGACAATTCTTCGTCTTTAGCTTCAAAATCGACTGGATTTCTCAGTAACTTTAATGTTTTTAACGCAATTGATGGTGTCATAGCTGCTCCTCCTGAAATTGTTTCCTGAATACCAGCATACAAGCCTTTAGGGTCTATTTCTTTTAATAAATAACCATCTGCTCCAGCTTTTATAGCATTGAATATATTTTCATCATTATCAAAAACCGTTAACATAATGATCTTAATTTGTGGATATTTATTCTTTATTTCTAAAGTTGCTTCAATTCCGTTTTTAATCGGCATTTCAATATCCATTAAAATTAAGTCAACATTCTTATCGTTACTCAATTTTTCCAAAACATCTAAGCCATTATTCGCTGTATACTTTACTTGTACATCATCAAAGAAAGAAAGTTTTTCTTTAATAGCATTGATTAAAAAACTGTTATCATCTACAATTACTATTTTTACATTACTACTCATTATTCTTCAATTATTAATTTTAAAAACTGAACCACGTTTTCTTCTTCTAATCTTTTATCGTTATTGCCTTTATAATCTTTCATAAAAAAATCAACAGCTTTTTGAAATGCAGCTTCGCTTGTTTTAATCTTTGCAAAAAACAAATCGACTACAGTTCGAATTAATATCAACACAATTGCTACTGCCAAACCTCCATTTCCAAAAACAATAAAAAAACCTGGAATAATTGCTACGAATTGTTGGATAATTATCCTCACATAAGGCTGGAACATATAAAGTGCTAAATTAACTTCTTGATATCGTTTATTTTTATAAAAATTGAACCAATATTTAAAAGCATGAGAAATCATTATTAAAATTAAAGCTATTCGCACACCTTCAAACTGAAAAATAGTTAAAAAGTTTGAGACACCAAAGCTACTTGAAATTCGACTGTCTCCCATTGAGAGAAACACGAAGAAAAACGTTGTTTGAATGAAGACAAAAAAACCATAATGCACAAGAAAAAACAATGTTAGTCCGACTCCATTTCCTCGATTATGTTTCATCTCTGAAGACAAAAAAGTAATGGTTAACATTTTAATTCCATGAAAAACACCTATAATAACCGTTTCTAGAGCATAAACTATGACGAATTCAGTTGCGCTTAATCTTCCTACTATTATTAAAGCAATATAGAATAATGCCGTTAACCAAACGTTTTTGTTCTCTGGTATAAATAAATCTTTAAGTCGCATTACAGGTCTAAAATTACAAACTCTACTCTTCTATTCAATTGTTTTCCTTCTTCTGTATCATTAGTCGAAATGAATTTAGTTTCTCCAAACCCTTTTGCTGACAATCGCTCTTTTGCAATTCCTTTATTTACTAAATATTGCATTACTGCATTAGCTCTATTATTAGAAAGCGTCATATTATTAACGTCTGAACCTACAGCATCTGTATGTCCGCCAATTTCAATTTTAATACGCTTATTCGTTTGCAACACATTATATAGTCTATTTAATTCTGCATGAGATTCTGGCAACAAATCGTATTTCCCCGAATCGAAGAAAATATTATTCAAACGAATTGTTTGTCCTTTTTCAATGGGATTCAAATACAAATCGACTACTATTTCTTTATATTCTGTAAGATTTGCAACATTTACATTTTCTGTAACTGCATAATATCCTTCTTTTTCAGCCATAAAACTATAACGTTTTCCATAAGGCAAAACAATACTATAATTTCCAGTAGAAGGATCAGATATTGCTGTTCCTAATTCTTTATCGGTTAATAAATCATTATAAACAATAGGTGCCGAAAGTGTTTCATTAGTCTTACTATCGTAAACCTTTCCTTTTATTAATACAACAGGATCTTGAGTGACTTTATTAGCTATTTCATACAAATCATTATCTCTCGATAAAAACGCGACATCTCCTTTTGCCGAAATGATATAACTTAAATCTGCTCCGTGTGAATTAATAACATTACCTAAGTTTTTAGGTTTGGACCAGTTTTTCCAAGTATCATCTAATCTTTTTGACACAAATAAATCATAACTTCCGTAACCTTGATGTCCTCTTGAACTAAAATATAAGGTTTTGCCATCTGGTGCTAAGAAAGGGTTAGCTTCTTCTTCAAAAGTGTTTAAAACAGCACCAAGATTCATAGGTCTTGACCAAGAATTTCCATTTTCTAAAAAACTAACATATAAATCTTTTTTACCATAACCTTCGTCTCCTCTTTCAACTGCCATTAACAAATGCTTATTGTCACTCGCTAAAAAGTAACCTACATATTTATTTATGTTTTTAAAATCGGTTATAACCATTTCTTTTGGCACTTCCCATCCAGTTCTTGTGCGATTTGTTTTTGAAATTCCACCTCCTCTAGCTTCTCCATTTTCATCGTACTTATTTGCCACCAACAAAGTATTATTATCTGGCGAAACAGAAACAACAAAATTATAATCATTATTATTAATAGGTCTTCCCATATTAAATGGTTTTGACCATTTTCCTTTTACTCTTTCTGAAACCCAAGCATCACATTTGTCTGGATTTTCAATATTTAGGTCGCATTTATCTCTTACAAAATACAAGGTATTTCCATCGGCTGAAATAACTGGACCTCTTTCTGAATATACTTTATCACAAATATATTCAGGAAGTTTTTTCATTTCTAATTTTGAATCGTATGTATCAACAACGTCAACCGAAAGTGGAAATTCTGTAACTTTTAATTCATCAACAGCAATTTTCATTTTAGAATCTAAAATGAATCCAACTTTAGAGCCATAATAATCGTTAAAGCCAGATTTATGTACTTCTTCGTTATTGATGTATATCTTTACAATATTTCCTCTTTTAACAACTTTAAACTTATTCTCTTTTTTATATTTATTAATAACTTTTTTTGTTGACCAAGCTTGGTAATAGTCAAAAGTTCCATTTTGATATCTGTACAACTGTAATTGCTTATCTGGTGTGACTCTTACAACATGATAATATTTGTTATTATTGTAACAACTCCAAACCAGACCATAAGTTGCGCTCTTACTTTTGGACTTTAAAACAGAAATCGTTGCTTCAATGTCAAAATCTACAACATCAGCATCATCAAAAATATTTGTTAAATGCCATTTTGTATTTTTAGAATCTGTATTTTCAATAATAAGTTTTCCTTTTTCTAAATGAGATGTGTAATTATCATTTGTAAGCTCCCACTTATTAGTATTATCACTAAAAGTATCATGAAAGATTACTTTTTGACCAAAAAAAGTATTTGAAAAAAGTAGCAATAAAAAAAGTAGTTTAGATTTGTTCATAACATAAGGTTTAATTACAAACAAAAATGCCTTATTTATTGATTGATTTCAATACGACAAATGCCCTATTTATTGATTTTTAAATGTACGATTGTTCCATTTTCAGTTGAGTCAATATGAAGATACCCTTCTATTTCAATTGCTCTGTTTTGCATTGTTTTCAATCCGTTTCCATCGTCAATATTTATACCAGAAAAACCTTTACCGTTATCTTTTATTGTAATTTCAATATTTTCTATTGTTTCGGTTACCAATACATTAATTTCAGTTGCATTTGCGTGTTTCACTGCGTTATTTATAGCTTCTTGAACAATTCTATAAATATTTATTCCATCTTTTGAATTGAATAAAAAATCGTTTTTAACATCACATTGAAATTCAAAATTAATTCCGTTTAATGAAGCTTGAGCTTGTTCAATAAAATTAGAAACTCTACTTTTTAAATCTTCAATAGAAATTTCTTCTTTATTCATTGCCCAAATTGTATCGCGTAGCTCTTGAATAGTTGTTCTTGTAAATTGGCTTATTGATGTAAGTTTATTTTCAACTTTATCTTCTGTATTGTTGATGAACATTTTTAAACTATCAATAGATGATATTATAAAAGTTAATTGAGAACCGATATTATCGTGTAAATCTCTCGAAATTTCTAAACGCTGTTGCTGTAATCGATTATTGGTTTCTATTTTAAGTAAGGCTTCTGAAAGTTCTTTTTCTTTCTGTAATTGTTTGTTTTTAAATTTTTGTCGGCTTAAAAACATCCATGAAAGTAAACCTACACTCAAAATAGCAAAAAGAGCTATAATTAATAAGTTGTTTTTTGATTTAATTTTAAGTTCTCGCTCAGCAACTTTAATTTTTTCTTGTGCTAATGCTTTTTCTTTTTCGTTTGTTTCATACTGAATTGACATTTCATTTATCTGTTTCATTTTTAATTCAGTAAGCATTTCATCTTCATTTTGTTTGTACTTTTCAAAATAAGAAAGTGCTTCTTTAAAATTGCCTTGCTTTTTTCTCAGTTCATGCAAGCGATAATAAGCTTCCGACAAAATTCTTTTATTATCTTTTTCTAATAATTCTTGTAATACATTTTGTAAAGTTTCTTCAGCTTCAACAAATCTTCCTTGTTCTAAATAAATTTTACCCAAATTAACTTTTGTAACAAAACTTGTGTTTCCACCTGGAGAATTTAATGCCATTAAAGTATACTTTTCGGCATTTTTTAAATCACCTTTTTTTGTAAAAGTATTTCCAATATTTGAATACCAAACTCTTACATAACGAGATTCTGATTTTTTAAAATAATCTATAGCTTTAAAATTATATTCTAACGCTTTATCGTAGTCTTGTAATTCATCATACGCTATACCAATTAAACCATAAGAACGACCTGTTATTTCATCATTGCCAAATTTTAAAGCTTCCTCTAAACTTCTTTTATGCCATTCGATAGCTTTTTCATACTCTCCCATTCTATCATAAGTAAAACCGATTTCTTGTAGCGAAGTAATCAATTTTTCTTTGCTAGGCAATTTCTTTCTGAGTGCTAATTCTTCAAATCCGAAAGTTAACGCTTCAGGATACATTCCCTTTCTTTGATAAACTCTCGATTTGTAATACAAAACATCTGCTTTTAAAGAATCGTTCAAATTACCTAATAACTCTAAAGCGTTATCGTAATTTTTTAACTGATTTATATCGTCTTCCCAACTACGAAAAACTAATGCTTTACGATAAAGCGAAAGACCTTTTTGTAAATTAGATTGTGATTCGGCTATTGCTTTATTAGCATAAGTTATCGCTTTACTACTATCTTGTTCTATATACTGATAGTACTTTGCTAGCATTGTTAAAGCTTCAGCTTTTTTATCTCCTTTTAGACTTGGAAGAATGGTAAGAATACTGTCTTTATTTTGAAAATCTTGAGCAAAAAAAAGATTTGGTAAAAAAAGGAAGAGTAATATTTTATATTTCATAGTTATGATTTATAAAACTAAAATATAAAATAAAATTACAAACCTCTGTTTAATTCAAATAAAATTACCGTTCCTTTTTCGTTTGAAGTAATTATAGCTTTTGTATTCAATTCTGAAGCTCTTTTCTGTATTGAAGTTAAACCATTTCCAGCTTCAATTTCAGTATTGTTAAAACCGTTACCATTATCTGAAATCTCAACAGAAATTCTGTTTTTAAATTCTTTAATCTTCACTTCAATTTCTGTAGCACTTGCATGTTTAATTGCATTATTTACACTTTCTTGAATAATGCGATAAATGTTCATTCCATCTCGAGAAGAAAAAGGCTTAAGCTCTTTAGAATTTAAATTACTTATAAAATTAAAATGTGTTCCGCTTAATGAAATTTTAGCATTTTCAATAAAGTTAGAAATTCGCGTTTCTAAATCTTCAACTGAAATTTCTTCTTTATTCATTGCCCAAATAGTATCGCGTAGTTCAACTATAGTTTCTCTTGTAAAAGAGCTTATTTTTGTTAGCTTTTCGTTTACTTTTGGATTATCTTCACCTAAGGCATATTTTAAATTATCGATTGAAGAAATGATAAAAGTTAATTGCGAACCAATATTATCGTGTAAATCTCTAGAAATTTGAAGGCGCTGATCTTGTAATTTATTTTGAGTTTCAATTTTTAATAAAGCATCACGCAATTCGTTCTCTTTTTGAAGTTGGATAGTTTTCAACTTTTGTCGGTTATAAACAAAATAGCCCAATAAGATTGATAACAATAATAATGCACAAACAATAATTATGTACATATTTTTTTCAGCTAATTGTGCACGATGTAATAAAATTTGACGTTCTTTTTCTTCTGAATCAAATTTTGTGTCAAATTCTGCTTGCTTAATGCGTAAATCTATATTTGCTAAACTATCTTTATAAATTACATATTTCTTGTAATTATCTAGTGCTTCTTTAAAATTGCTTTTTAGCTCATAAGCCTCTGAAATCCTTTGTAAATTATCTTGAGTTAAGTAAGGATAATTGTGCTTTTTACTGTATTCTATTGCCTTATTAAAATATTCAATAGATTTATCAAATTCTTTTATTTCATAAAAATAAGAACCATAAAAATTTAAATTTTCGGCAATTCCTATTTTATCATCTATTTCAACTCTTATTTTATAAGCTTCATCAAAGTTCTTTTTAGCTTCATCAAAGTTTTTCTCTGTTAAATTCAAAAACCCAATTTTATTCAAGCTATAAGGAATTCCAAAACTATCTTTTTGCGTTTTTTTTAAGTCTAACGATTTGTTATAAAAATAATAAGCACTATCAAATTGCTTATTCATTTCTTTTAGCAATCCGTAATTATCATAAAGCGCTTTTAATTCTACTTTGTCATTAAGCTTTTCGGCTAATTTTATCCCTTTTTGCATGTAAAGCATTGCCTCTGGAAGATTTCGGCGTTTCATTTGGTAACCAAAATCACCATACGCTTTTGCTACTTTACTTAGTTTTCCTTGGCTTTGAAAAGATTTTATTGCTAAAACTGTGTATTTATGATTTAATTCATACTTACCTTGATAGTAATAAATTAAGCCCAAATTCTCATAGCTTTCTGCAATCCCTTTTTGATACTTATACTTTTGAGAAATTGCTAAATTATTCTTATAATTTTTCTCTGATTGATATAGGTTTTCAATCTTTTGATTAAATGGTAAATTATTTAAAGAGTCAACATTTTTTAACTCAGAATTTTGAGCAAAAAAAACTTGAATACTACAGAATAGCAATATAAAAATGACTCTTAGATTAGTTTTTTCCATTATAAATAATTCAACATGTAAACTTAATTTAAGATTAAAGCAAAAAAAATACGGCAATTGCCGTATTTTAATCTTATCGTCCATTGTAAAGAAATGGTGCCCAAAATTGTGGATGTTTGTATGCTTCGCCAAAATCGCCATTTATAAACGAGCGCTTAATTTGATTTAAAGTCTCTACAGTATTACCATTTTGTTGCACTACTTTTTTAAACAAATTTTGCATGGTTAAAGCCGTTCCGGCATCGCTTACTGGCCATAAAGACAACATTGTTGCATTTGAGCCAGCTACTAAAAACGCCGAATTTAATCCGTTTATTCCTTCTCCTCCATACAACTTACCAATTCCTGTATCACAAGCACTTAGAATAACCAAATCGGCATTTAAATTTAATTTCGCTATTTCTGGAACCAATAAAAAAGTATCTTCTCTTCCGTCGCCACCATTAGGTTGGGAAAACATTACACCACTAAACTCCGGAATAATATCGCTTGTAAATCCGTGAGTGGAAATTAGAAGGTTTTTGTACTGTTTTAATTCACCAGAAGCATTTGCTTTTTTAAAGTTACTTTCGCTCATATCTAAACCTTTATAAACTTTAATATCACTAGAAAGTGT
The DNA here is from genome assembly GCA_030431055.1 of Bacteroidia bacterium. Taxonomy (GTDB): domain Bacteria; phylum Bacteroidota; class Bacteroidia; order Flavobacteriales; family Flavobacteriaceae; genus Flavobacterium. Next base: position 188,790 of record JAUIJA010000002.1, read on the forward strand.
TCCTACAAATTCTACTTCTTTTAAGGTTCCTTCTAAATAATTTGCACCGCCAAAACCTAGTGCTTCTAATTCGGGTTTAAAGTTGTAAATGCCTTGATTTATTTTTTGGTTTACCGCATCGGAAACTTTATAAAAATCTTCAATTCCTCTAACTGTTGGTTTTACATTTCCAGAGGGCTGGTATTTTGCTCCACCAAAAGCTAAAACCGATTTTCTGTTTGTTGCATAATTTCTATTGGCAATAATCTTCCAAATAGTTGTATTAGGAATATATCGAACATCGTGTGAAGAAACAAAATATTGATTTTTAGGTGATAAAAACGCTTCAAATGGTAAATAATTTAATTCTGAAGATGAGCTGATGATTACTTTAGGATATTTTACCAAAATATCTTGAACAGGCTGTAGCGTTAAATCGTACCAAAAATGTAGAAAATCGTTTTGTACATTTTGCAATTGCGGATTTGATGATTCTAATAATTGACGCGTCCATTCTACAAGCGTAACAAAATCTTCTTTTTTATAAGCGGCTTCTTTTGTTGCATACCTAACTAATTGTCCGTCTTGATAATCTACTTGTAAATCGTTCATGTACGGATTAAGTTTAGCAGGTATTTTTTTTACTCTATTGGTGTAAGTTTTCTTTAAACGAAGTAATTCATTTATAGGATAATTATATCTAATTTCCGCCTTATTTTTAGTAATTGCAGTTATAATAACTTCACCAGGTTCGCCAATGGTATACGTTAACAAAACCTCATCTTGTTTCAATAATTTTTGAGCATCTGAAATCGAAGCAATGGAAGTAGTTGCATTCAATTGGTCTTTTAAATAACCACTTCTGCTTTGCTCTTGTAGTTGAAATAATTTTTGAATATTGTTAGTTTGCTTGTAACTCATAATCAAACCCGTGTAGACTCCAGAAATGTCATTCATGTATTCTAACTTTTGCTTAGCATTAAGATTGCTTTTTACTTTTTCGGCAAGTGCAATACTTTTTTCAAACTGAATAATGGCATTACCATAATCTTTTCGATTGTAATAAATAAAACCTAAGTTATTGTACAAATTTTGAGCTTGATCAAAAATCTTATCTTTAATATAACCTTGTGCTGTTTCTTCGTTAATTCGTTGCGCATCGGAATACAAACCTTGTCGTGCTTTAATTATAATGTAATTTGAATTTACTTCTCTAGTTAAATTAACATCGTTTATCTTTTTGGCTAAATTGTATGCTTTCGTTAAATACTCACCACTTTTACTCATTTCTGCTTGTGCGCCATTCATTAAATAGTAAGCACCAATAGAATTATAGGCTTTGGCTTTATAATAATCGTTATTTAATTTGTTGGCCGTTTGCTCTAATTGAAATGCCATTTGAAGTTTTTCTTGTTCTTTATCTCCAAAATTGCCTAAAACATGAATTTTATGCAATTGCATGTTTGCCAATTGATAAGAAGTAAATCCTAAGTTTTTATACTCTTCTAAAGCCGAATTAATCTCTAAAAGCGCACCTCTTTCATCATAACCGCTATTTTTTAATATTGATAAGAACCAATGTGCATAGCTTCGTTGCCAATACAACGCAGAATTACCTTTGGAAATAGTTAAAAAGGTTTCAAACTGTTTCTTGCATTCGGCTATATTTCCTTTTGAATAAAAACTTGTAGCTTTTGCTAATGGAACTAACTTTGAAATTAACGGATTTACCGTTTGCATAGCGTTATATTTTGCAGCTAACTGATCTATTTTATCACAAGCAGTTCCTTTTATAGCTCCATTAAAACATTGATCAAATTGTAATGCTAAATCCGGATTATTATACGTATGAAATATTTTGCTGTATTTTCCTTTTAAAGACGAAATATCTTTACTCAGGAAATAGCCTATTACATCCATATCTTTAAAAATAGCATCAGGAGATTTTTCAGTATTAAACTGAACAGCAAAGTTTAAGCTTTTTTCAGCTTCTGCTATGTTATTATTGATAAAATAAATATAAGCCTGAGTAAAATATGAATAAGGCAACAAAGGCTGAATATTTAAAGCTTTATTTGATTCTATTTGTGCCTGTTTAAGATTTCCTGTACAAATATGATAATATGAGTTTAAATAATAACCCGCAAATTCATCAGGAAAGTTAAGCATTAACAATTCGCTTCCTTCTTTCATTTTGGTAAGGTTTTTATTATTGTAACCTTCCATAAATACCGCATAATAATCATTGAAATTATTAGGTTGTGCAGAAGAAAAGAGAACAACTAAAAGAAATATTGAAACTAAAAAAGATTTCATAAAATTAAAGAGGTGTTTTAATTACATTATCTTCATAATATCCCTTTTCGATAATATTTCCATTTTTATCGATTTTAAAACCTAACCCTTCTTTGTAGTTTTTATGCCAAGAGCCTATATATTTTGTACCATCTTCATAAAAATATACGCCAAACTCTTTTCTTAAACCTTGAATATGCTGTCCCATATATTGTGCTCCATCTTTCCAAACTTGAATTGCTGGAAATGATTTTTTTGAAAATAAAAAATAACCAAGTGCATATGAACCGTTGTCATATTTCTCTATGTTAAACCCATTAAATCCATTTGGATTTTGACCATAACCATAATCAACCACATTTGCTTTATATCCATTTGGATCTTCCTTATCATTTGTGAATTGTTTTTTCCATTCAATATTTCCATTTGCCATTTTAAAAGCTGGTCCTTCTTTTTTATCTTTTCTATAAGTATATAATTCTATTGTTCCTTGCTGTTTATTCATTAGAATTAAAGTACCGTCTTTTTGATGATCTTTATTATAATTTACATACGTTGTTTTTCCATCGGAATGAAGCACCATATTTGGTCCAACAATAAAACCATTCATTCTAAAACCGTAAGAAACATCACCATTATCCAATGTAACAGTTTCAAAACTTACTAAACCTTTTTTAACTTCTTTTTTACCTGCTTGATTCCCAAATTTTTGTTGAAAAAACAAATTGATGTAAAAACTAAAAACACTAATTGAGCAAAATTTTTCATTTTTATTATTTTTTTAATTGAGTATAAAACTAGCTTAACATTCGTCCAAAAAAAATAGGGCAATTGCCCTATTTTAAACACTTTATGAAAAATTAATCTGTTACTTCAATTTGTAATTCGCCATTTTTCCAATAGCCAACTAATTTTTTATCTTCTACAATATTGTGAAACATTCCCATTCCTTCGTAGGCTGAATTTTCTCAGTTTCCGAAAAAATAATTCCCATTAGGATAAACATAAATTCCAACACCAGAAAGCGCACCATTTTCATCAAAACCTCCTATATAAGTTGCTTTATTTGAAAAAATATATGAACCATAAAGCATGTGTTTGTTTTCAAAAAAGTCATTAAATTGATCTCCGTTTTCAAATTTATATCTTCCATAAAAGCTTTCGCAATTTCCCATTACACAACCTAATTCTATCGAATTATTATCAAAAGAATATTTTGTCGAGATTTTATCATTTATGTAATAACCTGCTTCAACTCTGTTGTCTTTAAAATATTTAACGCCTTTTCTGTGTAATTTTCCGTTTTTGAAATTTCCAACAATTGTTAGAATGGAATCGTTAATTTTTATAATTCCGAAACCTTGTATTGTATCATTTTTCCAAGAACCTATATACATGGTTTTATTGTTAAAAAGTATTGAACTACGTTTGTTCGTTTACCTTCTTCAAAAAAACCTTCATATCGCCCTTCTGGATAAATTTTTGTTCCATAACCGTCTTCACAATCACCTTGAATACAATCGTTTTGAGCGAGACAAAGTGAAGAAGGTAATAAAAAGAAATAGAAATATTTATTCATTTATTTTACTTTTTAATTGATTGACTTTAAAAATATTAAAATCTGTAGAACCACTTACAGTTCCATCGGCATAAGTAATTTTTCTAAAAATAAAATATTCATAATTATTGTAGCGATTATCTATCCCTGCTTTTACAATCCAATCATTATGCTCATTTTGCTCTAAAACTTCATTCACTTCTATTTTTCTATAAGGCTTATTTCTGTCGTTTAACAGATTTTCTCTTAATGTTTGAAGTGTTATTTCTTCATATTTAATCTCCGTTTCTATGCCGTTAACCATTTGGATAGGGTTAGGCAAATTCATTTTGAGCTCAATATTTTGTTTTTTATCTTCTAAGTACGCATTAAAAAAACTATCTCCCTGTTTATACTTTAAGACAACCTCATCATTTAAATATAGCTTTATAGTTTCTGATTGAATTTTATCTTCTTTTGAAAAATACTTTACAACAGATTTATATAAAACCTTATCATTATAGAAAAATTCTTCTATTGAATAATTGTTTGCATAAACGCCTTTGATTTCTGCTAATTGTCCATTTTTATTATATTTAAAAAAGAAGTCATTTTTGAATAACGCCGACTTGTATATTTTCTTTACTAAGACTTTTTTGTCATATTCATATGTTAGAACCGAATTAAAATTAGGTCGGTTTTTTACTAAAGTTTCACGTTTTATAAGCGTACCATTTACAAATTCCGAACTTTCAGAAGTTGAACTAGCATATTTTCCAAAAATATGATACTCGTGATGGATAATGTTTCCGTTATCATCAAAGTCGTAACTATCACTAGATTTGTCGATAACCATTTTGTCTTCCAAACTATAAGAATAGGTTTCTACTTTTTTAACTTTTTTTGTAAATCCTAAATCTTTGAAAGTAACTTCGGGTTGTTGTGCAAAAAGCGAAATAGCACTATTTAACAGAAAAAGAATAATTAATTTTTTCATTTTTTATTTCAAATTTCTTCATTTATTAATCAAAAAAAAATAGGGCACTTGCCCTATTTTAAGAACTTACAATCATTTAAAAAACTTAATCTAAGTAAATAATATGAAAAACTACTGCTTTAGATTGTAAGTATAAACACTTTTATCATTTGCTTTATAAAATAAATACCCTCCTGTTTCATCTACTTCATATTCTGGTTTTTTATCATCTAAAACAATCTCTTTATCTACTTTACCAGTATCTTTATCGATTTTAACCAAGCCTACACCATTACTTAATTTTGTTAAGATAAATTGAGAATTTTCTGTAGCTGCAGTGGCTTTAAAACGTTTTGATAAATATTCAAATGAAGCCCCTGCAATTCCAGCAAACATATCTGATGCCATCTTAGCCTGTTTACCATAATCATTGTATGAACTTAAATCATTCATACTACCATAAGCCGAACGATTAGCTCCTGCTACTGCAGCTGTTGACATTGTCATTGCTGTTGACGCTACTGCAACAACTCCACCCATAATTTTACCAAAGGTACTTCTACCTGGAGATTTGTGATATACTTTGTAACTTTCACTTCCGTTAAAGTCGTACATTGCCATATTTTGATTTGATGATAAGAAAACTCCTCCATTTCTAATTTGCATTGTACTTGGATCTTCTTTTTCTTCAAAATTACATTGCGCAAAATTAGTTACATTACCAGAATTTGCATCGATTGCCATGATTTTACCATCTGCAGCAATCATATAACGATTATTTTTACTGTCAAATGTTGAAGCTACAGAAGTTGCCTTTTTGTATTTTAAAGGTTTCCCCCAAACTTCATCTCCAGTTGACAAGTTAACGATATTAGCATCTTCACCTGTTATATATAATAATCCTTGTGGTGTTTCTGCCATTACCATAATATTTTCGCCTGTTTTTAATGGCTTTTTGAATAAAGTTTTTCCATCAAAAGAAATTTTATTAATACCACCTTCATAAAGGCCGAATAAAATTCCGTCTTCCATTACATAAAAATGTTGCACATAACCATTTGTTTTAGGTGCTTTTTCCCATAAATCCTCTCCTGAAGACGCACTTAAAAAAGCAATATTACTTTGCTCTTTAGCCGCCATTAATTTTCCTAAACCTTTTTCTCCAGAAGGTTGAACATTACTTACAACAGCAATTCCTTGAGGTAAAATTTCAAAATTAGACACAATACCTTTAACCTTTCTATCATCTGCCCATAAAGCTTTACCATCTTTATCTCCTATTTTATGAATTCTCGTGTTTTTTCCCGAATTTACACTTTCAAAAGCATAGATTTCTTTTTCTGATTTATCAGCAACCATCCAAGTAACATCTTTAATTTTGCTTTTCCATATTTCTGTTCCAGAATTAGACATTGCTATAATTCCTTGAGCCGTAGGCACTAAAACAGAGTTTTTCAATAATAAAGGTGTTCCAGTAACACTAAAATCTTTAGCCATACCTACTCGTCCTGGTTTGTCTAAAAAGAAAGAAAAGTCCTTTTTACCTGTTTCTAAATCATAAACTGCTACTCTAGGTGTTTGACCTTCAAACTTAGCGTCGCTTTTTTGCAAACCACTAACTACTAACTTATTTTGAGGTAATATTACGTTACATGTATAAATTTGAGTCCATTTTAAATCTTCCGAATTAAATAAAACTTTTCCTTTTACATAATCGATAACAGCACGCTTTGTTTTTCCCACTCCAGCAAACTTACCTGTAGCACCTTGAGAAACTACGATATATGGTGTTAATGGCACAAACTCTGTTTCCTCTGGGTTTAAACGACCGAAATTATTAAATGTAAATGAAGGTGTTTTTTCACTTGGTTTAATCCCTACTAAACCATCGTTAGTCGCCACTACTAAAATTCCACCTATAGTAAGTGTCATTTCATTTATTTTTGCACCTAAATCATAAGTAGACTCTGGTGTTTCAGCATTTTTTTGCGCTGAAGTTATATTTGCCATCAATAAAGCAATTAATAGCAATGAAGTTTTTTGTAAAGTTTTCATTGTCGAATTTAATTTTAGTTGATTTGTGTAGAGTTTTTATTTAAAAAACCAAAACACAGTTGTAAACATTAAGGATAAGTAATACCCCAATAATAACTATTAGTATAAGAATCCAATTTATTTTTTTGGGGTATTTCATATTTAAAGTCTTACTTAATAAGCATTTCTGTATCTTTTTCTAAACTAAGATTCAATGCTGTCTTAAACAACTTAAACGCTCCAATTAAGGATTTTTGTGTAAAACCACCTTCTGTCCAGAAATAATAATAATACGTAATTGTATTTGACTTTGGTGTATAATACGTTTTAATTAAAGCTACTTCTCCATTTAATTTATTCATTAACTCTAATGCTTTAGCTGGAGTTGCTTTATCAGATAAATTATACGTTGCATTTAACGCAACATATCTTTTGTTTTTATCAATATCTAAATAAACCGAAAATACGTCTTTTACTTTAATGTAAGTATCTTTTGTATCTAACACTTCAATATAAGCATTATCAAAAGTTTCTTTTAAAAGTTGAGGAGTTAAATCATCTGAAGAGATTACGCGTTGCGCAAAACTTCCAAAAGACGTAAACAACACTAATAAAAATAAAACAGTAGAAAATTTAAAGTTTTTCATAATTGAGATTTTAAAGAATTAATTTATAGTTCAAAAGTCTTAAATTAAGAAATATTATTCAATACGTCAATTGCCCTATTTTTAAGAAAACTTTAAGAATGGTAATTTATCTTGAAGTAACCGAATGCTTTCTTCTAGATTTTTTACAAACTTTTTATGCACTTCGGTATTTGGGTTAAAAGGTCGATGTGCTAATCCTTTTTGAATTTTTTCAACTTCTTTTATAAGAGTTACTGTTTCTGCTGAAAAATAACAACTTGAAAACTTTTCCCAAATATAATCTATCGCTTGTTGATTAGGATGCAACATATCTTTTTCAAAGAAACGATAATCGCGAAGTTCGTCTATTACAATTTCATAGCTAGGAAAATAACATCTCGACTCCGCTCTATGTGACAAGATGTTTCGAATTGCTGAAAACAAATTTCCTTTACTTACATTATTTTCAAAAAAACCATCTTTTATATGACGAACTGGAGAAACTGTAAAAACAAACTTCACCTTTGGATTAATCGTGTGAATTAACGCAACTATATTTTGCAAACTTTTTTCTAAATCTTGGCTTGATAGTAATTCTTTCGTGAACTCTTTTTGTGGAACTTTATGGCAATTAGCAACAATTTCATTTGAAGTATTATGTCTATAAACCCAACTTGTACCTAATGTAATGAAGCAGTGTGTTAAGTCGGTGATTTGTTGATTTGTTGATTTGATAATTGCATTTAAATCATCTAAAAACGTTTCCTTATTTGGGTTTGACAATTCCGAATGTACTTCGTAACAATGCCATAAATCATTATGATAGAAAATATCATTTTCGGTAAAATAATTTTTCTCTACTACTCTTTTAATTAGTTTTTCTAAAGAAACTGAATTAAATATAATTCCGAATGGATTTACAGTATTTTGAAATTTATAATATTGAAACTTCTCTCCAATATTCTCGGCAAAGCAAGAACCTAACAACAATAACTTGGAATGATAATCAATTTGAAAATCACTTTTTTGAATTGGTATTTCGGTTCTGAAATCCATCTATTATAGATTTTTAGACAATTAAATGTTAGACTTCAAAAATAGTGATAAAAAAGAAATCCCGATAATTTAAAATTATCAGGATTTCTTATATTTCAAAAACTACTAATTTAAAAAATCTTTAGCTTTTTCTAAAGCTTCTTTAATTCCGTTAGCATTTTTTCCACCAGCAGTCGCAAAAAATGGTTGGCCGCCGCCGCCGCCTTGAATATATTTACCCAATTCTCGAACTACTTGTCCAGCATTTAAACCTTTACTTGCTACTAATTCTTTAGAAATATAGCATGTTAGCATTGGTTTATCGTTAGCTACAATTCCTAAAACTACAAATAAATTATCTCGGTTATTTCCTAATTCGTAAACTAAGTCTTTTGCTCCGTTTGCATCTAAATCAACTTGCGTAGCTAGAAAATCAATTCCGTTTATAGTTTGAATTTGCGAAGCTAATTCGCCTTTTAAATTCTTTGCTTTATCTTTTAATAATTGCTCAACTTGTTTTTTCAGCTTCGCATTTTCATCTTGTAATGAAGTAACTGATTTTGTTACATCTTGCGGGTTTTTCAATAAAGCTTTCACTTCGTGTAACAAATCATTTTGCTTCATTAAATGTTGCTTAGCAAATTCATTTGTAATCGCTTCAATACGACGAACTCCAGCAGCAACAGCACTTTCTGAAGTAATCATAAAATGCCAAATATCTTTGGTGTTATCAACGTGAATTCCTCCACATAACTCTATACTTTTTCCAAACTTAATAGCACGAACAGTATTGCCATATTTTTCGCCAAACAACGCCATAGCTCCTTCATCAATCGCTTGTTGAAATGGTATATTCCTTCTTTCTACTAATGGCAGCGCTTCTTGAATTCTTGCATTAACAAACTCTTCAACCTGTTGTAATTCATCTTCGGTAACTTTTGCAAAATGCGAAAAGTCAAAACGTAAATACGAGTTACTAACTAATGAACCTTTTTGCTCAACATGAGTTCCTAAAATTGTTCGTAATGCTTGGTGTAATAAATGTGTTGCCGAGTGATTACTCGATACATTTTTTCTAAATTCTGTACTTACAACCGCTCTAAAAGTTTCATCTAATTTACGCGGCAAAGTCTTTGTAAAATGAATAATCACATTGTTTTCTTTCTTTGTATCTTCAATATAAACAACTTCGCCATTTGGTGCTTCAATAAAACCTTGGTCACCAATTTGCCCTCCACCTTCTGGATAAAATGGTGTTATATTGAAAACCAATTGGTACATTTCGCCCTGTTTTTGATTTTCAACTTTTCGGTAACGTGTAATTTTTACTTGTGTTGTAGTGGTATCATAACCTACAAATTCTTCCTCATCATCGTCATATAAAACTTCCCAATCTCCAGTTTTAACTTTTGAAGCTGCTCTAGAACGTTCTTTTTGCTTTTGCAATTCCGATTCAAATTCCGCTTCATTTAATGTATAACCTTTTTCTCTTAAAATTAATGCTGTTAAATCTATTGGAAAACCAAAAGTATCATACAACTCAAAAGCTTTTACTCCAGAAACTTCTTTGCCCTTTGTTTCGTTAATTACACTATCAAGCAATACCAAACCTTGTTCTAAGGTTCTTAAAAACGAAGTCTCTTCTTCTTTAATTACTTGTGTTACTAAATTTTGTTGTAACTTAATTTCTGGAAAGAACTCTCCCATTTGGTTACTTAAAACCTCAACTAATTTATAAATAAACGGATCTTTTCTGTCTAAAAATGTAAAGCCATAACGAATAGCACGACGTAAAATTCTACGAATTACATAACCTGCACCAGTATTTGATGGTAATTGTCCGTCTGCAATAGCAAAAGCAACTGCACGAACGTGGTCTACAATTACACGAATAGCGATATCGATTTTCTCATTTTCACCATATTTTACATTCGAAATAGTTTCAACTTCACGAATTAATGGTGTAAAAACATCCGTATCGTAATTTGAAGTTTTTCCTTGCATTGCCATACACAAACGCTCAAATCCCATTCCGGTATCGACATGTTTTGCAGGTAATTTTTCAAGAGATCCATCAGCTTTACGATTGAACTCCATAAATACGTTGTTCCAGATTTCAACTACTTGTGGATGGTCCGCATTGACTAAACTAAAACCTGAAACTTTTGCTCGTTCTTCATCTGAACGTAAATCAATGTGGATTTCAGAACATGGTCCGCATGGTCCTTGTTCTCCCATTTCCCAAAAGTTATCTTTTTTATTTCCTTTAATAATTCTATCTTCACTAACAAATTGTTTCCATAAATCCCAAGCTTCTTGGTCAAACGGAACACCTTCTGACGGATTTCCTTCAAAAACCGAAACGTATAATCTGTCTTTATCTAATTTTAAAACTCCTGTTAAGAATTCCCAAGCCCAAGCAATTGCTTCTTTTTTGAAATAATCACCAAAAGACCAGTTTCCTAACATTTCAAACATCGTATGATGATAGGTATCGAAACCTACATCTTCTAAATCATTATGTTTTCCTGAAACACGAAGACATTTTTGTGTATCGGCTATACGATTGCTTTTTGGTGTGGCGTTTCCTAAAAAATATTCTTTAAACTGAGCCATACCCGAGTTGTTGAACATTAATGTAGGATCGTCTTTTAAAACAATTGGCGCCGAAGGAACAATTAAATGTCCTTTACTTTCAAAGAATTGTAAAAACGCTTTTCGTATCTCTTGTGATTTCATACGTTTGAAATTTTTAATTTATTTTTAGTTTCAAACTAAAATCCTTTCAAATAAAAATGAAATAGAATGAAACATTTTTTAAATTTGTTCGTATAATAAATATAGAACAACAAATTTTGGTGCAAAAATAGTAATTTTAAAACATGTCGAAGGTAAAATATTATTACGATTCTGAAAACTTAGCCTATAAAAAGATTGAGACGAAACGTCGTAAGAAAATTGGTTACTTTTTATTGTTTTTACTTTCTTCTGCTTTATTCGGTTTTTTATGTTTCATTTTATTGATTAACACACCATATTTTGAGACACCGAAAGATAAAATTCTAACAAGTGAATTAGACAATATGAAGATAAATTACCAACTTTTAAATAAAAAAGTTGATGTAATGGAAGAAGCTCTCACCGAAATCGAAGAACGCGACAATAATATTTATAGAGTTTACTTTAACACAAAACCTATTAGCGAAGAAGAAAGAAAAGCTGGTTTTGGTGGTGTAAATCGATACAAAGACTTAGAAGGTTACAGCAATTCCGATTTGGTAATTAATACTTCAAAAAAAGTCGATCGCTTAATGAAAGAATTGGCCATACAATCAGAATCATTAAACGAAATTGTAAAATTAGGCGAACAAAAAGAAAAGTTACTTGCGGCAATTCCTGCAATCCAACCTGTAAAAAATGAAGATTTAAAACGAATGGCTTCTGGTTATGGTTATCGTAGTGACCCTTTTACAAAAATTAGAAAGTTTCATTATGGAATGGATTTTACAGCACCTTCGGGAACACCTATTTTTGCTACAGGAGATGGAGTGGTTTTAAAAGCTGATAATTCGCTTTCTGGTTACGGAAATCACATAGAAATAAATCACGGATATGGTTATGTTACTTTGTATGCGCATCTAAGTAAATACAATTGTAGAAGAGGTCAGAAAGTAAAACGTGGTGATATTATTGGTTATGTAGGAAGTACAGGGCGAAGTGAGGCACCGCATTTACATTATGAAGTTATAAAAAATGGCAAGAAAGTCAACCCGATAAATTTCTATTACGGAAGTATTTCTGCTGAAGAATATGTAGCAATTTCAGAAATGGCAAATCAAGAAAATCAATCTTTAGACTAATGCACGTCGAGTTAAAAGAAGGAAAATTATATTATAGTATAGGCGAAATTTCAAAAGCATTTGGAGTTAACGCTTCATTAATTCGATTTTGGGAAAAAGAATTCGACATTCTTAAGCCTAAAAAAAACGCAAAAGGAAATCGAAAATTTACTCCAGAAGATGTAAAAAACCTTCAATTGATTTACCATTTAGTGAAAGAAAGAGGTTTTACACTTGATGGAGCCAAAACACATTTAAAAGAAAATCAAAAACAAACTTTAGATAAGTTTGAAATCATTCGTAAATTAGAAACCATAAAAACACAATTAACAGAACTTAAAAATCAACTTTAAACAAACAATTATTATGAAAAAATTCTTACCGTGGATTATAATTGGAGCTTTAGTATTAATTGGCTACAGTTACTTTAAAGGCATTAACAATACAGCTGTAAAATTAGAGCAAAACATCGAAGAAGCATGGGGAAATGTTCAAACTACATATCAACGTAGAAACGACCTTATTGGTAATTTAGTAAAAACCGTTAAAGGAGCAGCTGATTTTGAAAAATCTACTTTAGAAGCAGTTATTAGTGCAAGAGCAAAAGCGACTTCAGTTACTATTGACCCAACAAATATTACACCTGAACAATTAGCAGCTTTCAATCAAGCGCAAAGTGGTTTAAGTGGTGCTTTATCGCGTTTATTGTTAACTGTTGAACGTTATCCTGATTTAAAGGCAAACCAAAATTTCTTGAAATTACAAGATGAATTAGCAAGCACAGAAAATCAAATTTTAACAGCAAGAACGCGGTTTAACGAAGCTGTAAAACCATATAACAATCACGTAAAAGTATTTCCAAATAATATTTTTGCAGGTTGGTTTGGGTTTGAAGAAAAAGCGTATTTTGATGCTGTTGAAGGTGCTGAAAAACCAGTTGACGTAGAGTTTGATTTTGGAACTAGTTCAGAAGCAGCAGAATAATGTCGGAAACTGAAGATTTTTTAACACAAGAAGAAGAACAAGAAATTGTTCAAGCTATAGCTGAAGCCGAAAAAAACACTTCGGGTGAAATTCGTGTGCATTTAGAAGAACATTCAGACAAAGAACCTCTTGTGCGGGCGCAGGAGGTTTTCTTTGCGTTAAAAATGCAGGAAACAAAAGCTCGAAATGGCGTTTTAATTTACATAGGCGTTCACGACAAACATTTAGCTATTATTGGCGATGAAGGCATCAACAAAGTAGTTGAAAATGATTTTTGGGATTGTACCAAAGACATTATCATTTCTAATTTTAAAGAAAGACAATTCAAAAAAGGATTAGTCGAAGGTGTTTTAAGAGCTGGAGAACAGTTGAAAAAACATTTTCCATATCAATCTGATGACACAAACGAACTTTCTAATGAAATCTCAAAAGGATAATGACTAAACTAATTATAAAAATAATTCAATTCTTTCTTTTCGCTGTCTTGTTGCTATTGCAAAACATTGGATTCGCACAATTTAACATTCCCGATGTTCCAGATTTTCAGACTTCGGTTTATGATTATGCGAAAGTTTTAAGCGAAAGTGAAGCAAAACAACTTGAACAAAAACTTATAAATTATTCTGACAGCACCTCAACACAAATTGTTTTCATTTCTATAGATGATTTAAAAGGTGAATCCATAGGTTTACTTACGCCAAAATGGGCTCACGAATGGGGAATTGGACAAGAAAAAGAAGACAATGGTGTTTTAGTTTTATTAGCAAAAAACGATAGAGAAATTTGGATTTCCCCAGGTTATGGTGTAGAAGACAGACTTACGGCCGGAATTACAGGAGAAATTGTTAGAGATGTTATTATACCCGAGTTTAAAGCTGGAAGTTATTATAATGGATTAGACAAAGGTAGTGATGCCATTTTTGAAGTTTTAAAAGGAAAATATCAAGGAAGTAGAAAATCAGATAAAGACAATGGAAGTATTGCCCCTTTTTTAATATTTTTATTCATCATAATAATTTTTGTCATTTTAGCTTCTAAAAACAAAAACAATAGAAATGGGGGCTCTGGTCCAGGTGGTTTTAGAGGTCCAAGCTTAGGTGATATGATTATTTTGAGTAGTCTTGGTCGCTCAGGCGGATTTGGTTCTTCTGGAGGTGGAAGCTTTGGTGGCGGTGGATTTGGCGGTGGCTTCGGCGGAGGCGGCTTCTCCGGTGGTGGAGCTGGTGGTAGTTGGTAAATTTTTCAAATAAAATATAAAAAAGCCTTTTTTTATTGCTAAAACTTCAAAATAGTTTTTTTGAATTTCTTAACCTAGATTAACTTTCATTTAATTTCAATTTCTGAAATTTGCACTTATAAAACTTAAAAAAAGTAATTTAATTATTAGTACTATGAAAAAAAATGGTTTATTAGCTTTAGTCGCAGCTAGTTTTATTTTAGCTTCTTGTGGTGGTAAGTCTTCTGACAATACAACAACAGCAGTAGAACAAGAAGTTGCAGAAACTACAGAAAATGTATTTACAGTAGATACAACTGCTACAGTAGTAAAATGGAAAGCATTTCACAAAGGTGGTTTTGCTCCACGTTGGGGAACTTTAAGTGTTCAAACAGGAGAAATTTCTGTTTCAGGTGATGTTGTTAATGCGGGTAGCTTTGTAATTGATATGCAATCATTAAAAGTTGATCCAGCTTCAGTAACTGAAGAAGGTAAAAAATCTACAGATTTAGAAGCTCACTTAAAAAATGCTGATTTCTTTGATGTTGAAAACCAAAAAACTGCAGAATTTAAAATTACTAAAGTTGAAGATTTAGCTGAAGGTACAGATAAGGCTGTAGAAGGAGCAAATAAAACTTTAAGTGGTAACTTAACTTTATTAGGAAACACACTAAATGTTTCTTTCCCAGCTAAAATTGATGTAGCTGACAATACAGTTACTATCCTTGGTGATTTCACTGTAAATCGTGCTGAATGGGGAATCAAATTTGGTACTTCTGAAGCTGATCCTGCTGAATGGATGATTAGTAAAGATATCGAAATCAGTGTTGATGTAAAAGCAACAAAATAATCTGATAAAAAAAACAACTTTTCTTACTTAAAAAAAAGGCATCATTGATGCCTTTTTTTTATTTGATTATTTTATGTTTTACTTAAACTAAATAATTGAAATAAAAAAAGAGAACCAATTTCTTGATTCTCTTTACTTAGTAGACTTAAACATAAGAATGTCTAACCTGAGTGAAAATATAAAAGAAATATTCGAATTGAAAAACAGTTAGTTAATTTTATTTAAATATTGAATTTAAAATGCAACATAAATATTATAATTTCTAAAAGACATTTACTACATTTGAATTAAATTCTACTCAACTTTGAAAATCTTAAAGCCTTTATTATATTTTTCATTATTTAATCATCCTTTAACCAAGGAAGAAATCTTTAGTTATTCTACTAACAATACACTAGAAAACACAACTGATGAAGTTAACCATGCTTTATCGAAAAATATAATTTCTCAAACCGACGAGTATTATCATTTGCATTTAAAGAACGAGTCGATTAACAAAAGGAAAACTGGTGAAGTTGAAGCGAAAAACGCCCTAATTAAAGCAAAAAAAAGAGCAAAATTTATTTATAAATATTTTCCATTTATTGAAGGAATTTCAATTTCTGGATCACTTTCAAAAGGATATTTTGACAAAAATAGCGATGTCGATTTTTTCATAATTACAAAACCAAATAGATTGTGGACTTGTAGAATGATTCTTATTTTGTTCAAAAAAATATTTTTGTTTAACTCTAAAAAGTACTTCTGTATGAATTATTTCATTAGTTCTGATAATTTAGAAATAATGGAAAAAAACATTTTTACCGCAACAGAAATTGCAACTTTAATTCCTTTACACGGAACTATTTTTAAAGATTTTTTTAGAATTAACAGCTGGTATAAAAATTTCCTGCCTAATAAAGAAAATAATCTAAAGTCAATTACTAAAGCAAACAAAAGCTTTTTTTCAAAAACTATTGAAAAAACAAGCACTAAGATTATTGGTGATTTTTTTGAAAAAACCTGTTTTATGATTACTTATTCTGTTTGGAAAATAAAATATCGAAAAAAAATGAATTCTGAAGATTTTGCTATAGCATTTAAATCTTCAAAAAAAGTATCGAAACATCATCCTTCAAATTTTCAGAAAAAAGTAATAAACGCTCTTAACGAAGAGTATAAATTAATGAAAGAAAAATATAACGTTGATATTCCAAATGAGCATGTCTAAAGTTTTATTTTCACATTCGTACTATTATCAATTAGATCCAAAACAATGGAAAAACAAAATGCCTTTTCCGCCTTTGGGAACTTTATACGCTGCTTCTTTACTTCGTAAAAATAATTTTGGTGTACGCTTATTTGACACTAATTTATTAGACAACCCACAGTCTATTGAATCTGTTTTAGAGAAAGAAAAACCAAAATATTTAGTCATTTACGATGACGGGTTTAATTATCTAACCAAAATGTGTTTAACTAATATGCGTCAAGCGTGTTTTGAAATGATTAAAATTGGTAAAAAACACAATTGTACTATCATCATAAACAGTTCAGACGCTACCGATCATTATGAGAAATATTTAAACATTGGAGCCGATTTTGTCATTCAAGGTGAAGGTGAAATTACTTTATTAGAATTAATCAATTCTTTAGAAAACAATCAATCTATAAATAAAATTGAAGGACTTGTTTATAAATCCGAAAGCGAAACACAAAAAAATAAACCAAGACAAGTTTTACAAAATTTAGACGAATTACCGCTTCCCGCTTGGGATTTAGTTGATATAAAATCCTATAAAAAAATCTGGAAACAGAGCGGACAAGAATTTACCTTAAATATTGCTACCACACGTGGTTGTCCTTATAAATGCAACTGGTGTGCAAAACCTATTTATGGCAATCGTTACAATGCGCATTCTCCAGAATATATTGTAAACGAAATTAAATATTTGAAAGAAAAATTTGGCGTTACTCGTTTTTGGATGTGCGATGACATTTTTGGATTAAAACCAAATTGGGTACAAGAATTTAACACCTTACTTAAAAAAGAAAACCTCAACATTAACTATTTCATTCAAAGTAGAGTTGATTTGTTATTAAAAGAAGACACTATTGATTGTCTAGCCGAATCAGGTTTAGAAGAAGTTTGGGTTGGCGCTGAAAGTGCTTCACAAAAAATTCTCGACGCCATGGATAAAGGCACAACGGTAAGCCAAATTTATGAAGCAACCCATTTACTTAAACAAAAAAACATAAAAGTCGCTTTCTTTCTTCAGTTTGGTTATTTAGACGAAACACAAGAAGACATTCAAAAAACCATTGCAATGGTAAAAGAATTAAATCCTGATAATATTGGTATTTCGGTTTCTTATCCCTTGCCTGGAACCAAGTTTTACGAAAAAGTTAAAGACGATTTAAAGTTAAAAGCGAATTGGACTGATTCTGATGATTTTGATGTTATGTTTCACGGAAGTTACAATTCTAATTATTATCGAAAATTACAACGCTTTGTTCATAAAGAATTTAGAAAAACACAAGGTTTAAATCATCTGAAGAACTTTTCTTTTTCTAAAAATAAAATCAAATCTATATTGAAATTAAGTTATTATATTCCAAGTACTTTTGTAGATAAAATTGTTTTAAATCGTTTACAAAATGAAAGCTAGTTTTGATGCTGAAGCCATATATTATGACGCCAACTTTACTCGTACAAACATTGGTAAAGCGCAACGTAATATGGTGTATTTTCACATCAAAAAGTATCTAAATAAACCATTACGAATTCTTGAAATAAATTGCGGAACTGGTGAAGATGCCATTTGGTTTGCAAAAAAAAAACATCAAGTTATTGCAACAGATGTTTCCGAAAAGATGATTGAACAAGCAAAAAGCAAGGGTAATTATGAAAACCTAACTTTTTTACAAATCGATTGCTTGAAAATTCATCAAAATTTCAATAAAAAAGAATTTAACTTTCTGTTTTCAAACTTTGGTGGACTAAATTGCTTGAATACTGATCAACTAAAAACTTTTTTTGAAAACATTGGAAGTATTTTGGAACAAAATTCAAAATTAGCCTTGGTTATCATGCCGAAAAACACAATTTGGGAACAATTCTATTTTAGCGTAAAAGGAAAATTTTCCGAAGTTTTTAGACGAAAAAAAGAAAGTGCAATGGCTAATGTTGCAACTGAAAGTATTCCAACTTTTTACCACAATCCAAAAGATATTGTAACTTTAGCAAAAAGCAATTTTAAATGCGTCGAATATAAACCTATTGGTTTTTTTATTCCGCCATCGTATTTAGAACCTTTTGTTAGGAAACATGAGTTGGTATTTAGGATTTTGAAGAAATTAGACAATTGGATCAAAAACCTATCTTTTTTATCAAAATACGCTGATCATTATATAATCGTTTTAGAAAAAAAATGAGTTTACTTTTTACACATGCTTATTATTTATCCGATGATGTAAAAGAACAGAAGATAATGAAACCCTATCCACCACTGGGGTTGTTGTATGTTTCGGCTTATTTAAAAAGTAAAAATATTGATAATGCTGTTTTTGACACTACTTTTTCCTCTCAACAAGAACAGTTAAATTTCATTTTAGAAAAACAACCCAAAGTCATTTGCATTTATACCAATTTAATGACCAAAATTGAAGTTGTTAAATTGATTAAAATTCTAAAGACTGAAAAATATAATCATCCAAAAATTATTCTTGGTGGTCCAGATATAACTTACAATATTGAGAATTATTTAAAAACAGGAGCCGATTTTTTAGTGATTGGCGAAGGCGAAGAAACTACTTTCGAATTATACAAAACTATTCAAAGCTATGGAAATTTTCATGAAATTGATGGTATAGCCTTCATGGAAAACAATAAGATAATTCAAACCAATTCTCGAACAAAAATTAAAGATTTAACTGATCTTCCGTTACCAAATAGAGAAGCGATTAATATGCAACGTTATTTGGATACTTGGAAACAAAATCACGGACAAAGTTCAATGACTATTTCTACTCAACGCGGTTGTCCTTACACATGCAAATGGTGTAGTACTGCTGTTTACGGACAAAGTTACCGTAGAAGACCAGCCCATTTAGTTGCTTCCGAAATGAAAATGCTAAAAGAGCAATACAATCCAGATGCAATATGGTTTGTGGATGATGTTTTTACCGTTAGCCATAAATGGCTTCAAGAGTTTAGAAATGAAGTTATTAAACAAGAAGCTATTGTCCCGTTTGAATGTATTACTCGTGCTGAAAGATTAAATGATGAGATTTTACAATTATTAAAAGAAATTGGTTGTTTTAGAATTTGGATTGGTGCCGAAAGTGGTTCGCAAAAAGTCATTGATTTAATGGATAGACGTGTTGACGTGAATTTGGTTAAAAAAATGATTCAAAAAACAAATAATATTGGTATTGAAACAGGAACGTTTATTATGTTAGGCTATCCTGGTGAAACCAAAAAAGATATTTCTGAAACCATTCATTATTTAAAAGAAGCATCCCCAACGCAATATACAATAACGATTGCTTATCCAATAAAAGGAACGAGTTTATATTATGAAGTTGAAGATAAAATTACACATCAACCTAACTGGGAAACCTCAACCGACAGAGAAATCGATTTTAAAAGAACGTATTCTAGAAAATATTATGATTATGCAGTAAGCAAAGTAGTTAATGAAGTAGAAAGCTCAAGAAAAAAGGGTTTTGATGCTTTTAAACATAAAACAAAAGCAGTTTTGGCAAGCGGATTAATGTTACTGAATAAATAGTCATGGATTTAAAGTTTTTAAAAACAAATAATAATGTAAACTATCTAACTGAAGAACAACCAGAAGTGTCTAAGACATATATTTTAGTTCGTGAAAAAGAGAATAGAATTTTAGAAGACAGTGAAGTAATTAAGTTACCGAATGTAAATTTTAATGAATGGCCGATACGTAAAAAATCAGCTAATCGTTTTTTAAAATACATGAAGGCAAAAGGAAATTCGCTAAATATTTTAGATCTAGGTTGTGGAAATGGCTGGTTTTCAAATCAAATAGCATCAATTTCAGAAAAAAACTCAGTAATTGGACTTGATATTAATAGTCATGAATTGGAACAAGCAGCTCGGGTTTTTAAACGTGAGAATTTAAAATTTGTTTATGCTGATGTATTTCAGCTTCAAAATCAGTTTAAAGAAACTTTCGATATAATCTCTTTAAATGGCGTTATTCAGTATTTTCCTGATTTTAATTTGTTAATTAAAACACTAGATACTTTTTTAAAACCTGAAGGTGAAATTCATATAATTGATAGTCCTTTTTATGCAGAAAATGAAATTGAAAATGCTCAAAAAAGAACTAAGGTTTATTATTGTAATTTAGGCTTTCCAGAAATGGCAAATTCTTACTTTCATCATTCAAAAAAACTAATTGAAGATTTTAAAACACTTTATATACCTAAAAACTCTATTTTAAAGAGATTTTATTCTAAAGATTCACCTTTTTATTGGTTAATGTTAGAAAAAAGCTAACTTTAAAAATTAAATAATCTATTTTGAGAAAAATAATATTTTCAGGCTTGTTTTTAATTCTATTATTAATAATACTAGAAGTAATCTTATCTTTCTTCGGTTTATTTCCAAATGATTTTTATACAGCAACACCTAACTCAAGTTTTGAATGGGAAATAGTCAATGACGAAATCATTGGTATTACTCAAAATTCAACCGTATCATTCGATCATTTAGGAGCTAGAACTACTTCGAAAATCGAAAACAAAAAGAATAAAATAGCTGTTTTTGGCGGAAGCACAACTGCTTGTTTTGCACTTTCTCAAGAAAACACTTGGACAGCATTGTTAGAAAAAAAGTTAGGTAACACTTATTGGGTTGGGAATTTTGGAAGACCAGGAAACTACAGTAATCATCATGTTTTACAATTTCAACATATTTTAAATAAAAAAGAATTAAAAGATGTAAAAACTGTTTTAATCTTACAAGGTGTGAATGATTTTATAGGTTATTTAATTTCTCCTGAAAGATATTTAAACTCATCTGAAGATTACTTAAACAAAATTGCTTTTCAACATCTTCCTAATAGTAAATATTCTTTTTTAGAACGCTTAGTTTTGTACAAATTGGCAAAAAAAGCTAAACAAAACTTAAATTTTCAATTAAATCACAAGAAATCTTTGACTGAAGTTGCTAACAAAATTAAAGCGAAAAGACAACAATCAAAATTAGTTGACTCTTTGCCACCGTTAGAAAAAGGATTATTACACTATAAAAAGAACACGCAAAAACTTATCGATTTAGCTAAAGAAAAAGGTATCAAAATAGTTTTCTTAACACAACCAACAATATGGAAAGAGAATTTAGAACCTAAATATGAACAATTATTACTTACTAGTGGTTTTGAAAACAACAACAATTTTTATAGCACTTCTGCATTGAATGAAGGCATGAAAAAATTTAACGAAGCTTTAAAAGAAACATGCTCTAAAAACAATATCGAATATATAGAATTGAACTTACCAAAAAACACTACTGTTTTTTACGATGATTATCATTTTAATGAATCAGGAGCAATTATAATGGCTACAGAGATTTATAATAATCTTTTAAAAAAATCTGTGAATTAATTTAGGCCAATTGTTGCTTTTTATACAACTTATCTACAATTAACTTTTCGATTGGAAAATTATAAAACCCAAGATTACATCTCAATTTTGCTACTAATTGTAATGGCAAATAGATAATACTTTGCTTTGAATAAGCAAGTTTTGAATAAAATTTAAATCTTTCAAAAAAAGTATACTTTTCCTTGCTAACCCACGGCCCAATTGAGCCAACAAAATCGAAAGTTGACCATTCATGAAGTGTTTGGGGTAATTTGTACCCTTTTTTCACTTCGTTATCTGTAATTGTTGTTCCTGGGTAAGGTTTAAAGTAGAAAACTGGTGTTTGAAAGCTTTTATGCATTTTATTTAATTGGAGTGCTACTTTAACTGTTTCCTCAACACTTTTATCAGTTTCTTCAGGAAAACCAACTATAAAAGGAAATTGTACAGAAATATTGAGTTTTTTACAAATAGCAGCACAGGAAAACACTTGTTCTATTTTTATGTCTTTTTTCAACCAATCCATCATTTCTTGCGAACCAGACTCTACTCCTATTAACAATCTTCTCAACCCTGATTTCGCACACGTTTCAAAATCTTCAAAACTCATCCTCGATCCTTGATCAGCTCTCATAGTAGCAGCCCAAGTAAATTTTAAATCTTTTTCAATTAATTTCTCTGAAATTTCAATAACTCTGTCTCGATATGTGAAATAGGTTTCGTCTTGTAAATTTAAATCGGTAAATTTATATTTAGCATACAACTTTTCTAACTTATTCACCATAATTTCTGGTGAAATACCTGTCCATTTTCTATTATACACAAATGGGTCGGCACAAAAACTACATCTAAAAAAACAACCTGTGGATGAAATATAGTCTAATTGTCTTTTTCCTTTCTTTTCAAAATATTTTTCAACATCAATAAGATCATAATTCACATCTGAAAATTCATCCATTTTTGTTATAACCCTAGGAGCATTTTTAATTATTTCACCATTAGCATTTTTATAACATATACCTTTAATATTTAAAAGTTCGCTATTAGAAGCAAAAGCATCAACTAATTCTTTAAATGTTTCTTCTCCTTGACCTTGTACTGTAACATCAATACATTCTTCGTCTTTTAGAGTTTGCTCGGGAAACATAGAAGTATGCCATCCTCCCCAAACTATAGGAAGATTGGTTTTTGTTTTTTTTATTGCTTTTGTTACCTGCAATGCATCTTTAATTGGACCGCCTGTTAGAACACTTACTCCTAAGCAAACTGCATCTTCTAAATGTAATTCTAATTTTCCAATTGGATTTTCATCAATTCTTCCATCAACTATTATTACTTCATATTTTTTTGGATCTAAGATTGAACCAATAGCAAGTAAGGCTAATGGCATATCGAAAAAAACAGCAACAGGATTATATAATAGAACCTTTTTTCTCATAAACTATACTAATATTCAATTTAGAAAATTACATAAAAGTATTCTTTTCTTGTGAAGAAAATATTGAATCGAAACTTTAATAACTCCCAAGCCATAAATTACACTTCTCTTAAAATTAATCGATGAACTATCATCTGAATATTTAGTTGGACAAGTTATTTCGGCAACTTCGTATCCTTTATTAAAAATCTGACATATCATTTGATTATCGAAAATAAAATCATTTGAATTTTTTTCAAAAGCGATATTTTGAAGAACTTCTCTTGAAAAAGCCCTATATCCAGTATGATATTCTGATAATTTTTGATTGATTAAAATGTTTTGAATAAATGTAAGAAATCTATTGGCAATATATTTATATATAGGCATTCCGCCTTTTAAAGCACCTTTACCTAATATTCTCGAACCAATTACTACTTGATACACATTGTTTGCTATTAAATAACTCATCGAATGAATTAACTTAGGTGAATACTGATAATCTGGATGAAGCATAATAATAATATCAGCATCTAAAGAAAGTGCTTTCCTGTAACAGGATTTTTGATTTGCTCCATAACCAAAATTATCTTCATGTTTTATTACATGTTTTATCCCAATCTCTCTAGCCAACTCAATTGTGTTGTCATAACTATTATCATCCACTAAAACTACTTCATCTACTATATCAAAAGGAATTTCAGTATACGTTTCTTTTAATGTGTTAAAGGCGTTATATGCTGGTAAAACAACTACAATTTTTTTTGAAAATATCATGATGAAATAACCTTATCGAGAAAATATTTTAAAATGAGTAATAATAAATTAAATTTGTTTGTATTAAATCTAATATTTTGATTTTAAAACAAACTGATAAACAAACATTTGCTAATATACTATTTTTCAGCTTACCTATTCTAGTAATTATAGTATTGCGCTTTTTAAATTTTGATGGTGCTTTCGGACAAGATTCTTACGAATATTTACGTTATACCAAAGCTATTGAAAAGTATTTTTATGAAGGTGTAAAACCTGGTTCATTTTATTGGCCTGTTCTTTATCCATTACTAGGTATTGTATTTAAAAAATTATTTGGAAATGCTATTTTGAGCTTACAACTTTTAAGTTGTTTTAGTTTTTCAATATCGTGTATTTATATTTTAAAAACGATTAATTTATTGTTCCCAAAAAACCAGCATAACCTTCTATTTGTTTTTCTGTTTGGTTTACTTTCTCCTTACTTTTTAAAAACAGGATTAGTTGTAATGTCTGATGCAACAGCTATACTATTCATCGTTTTATCTTTTTATTATTTCTTTCAATTCAAGGTAAAAAAAAGAGGTTTGATTTTAACGCTATTCTTTATTTCTTGTGCAGTAATGACAAGATTCCCTTCAATAATTATTCTTTTCCCAATTGTAATCGTAATATTAGTTCTTGCGTTTAAAGAACAAAAATATAAGCAACTATTATTATCAGTTTTACTAGCTGGAATTCCATTGATTCCGTATTTCGTTTTTCAAGAAAAAAGTTTGTATAGCGCAACCGAAAACCCATTTTTGAAAAGTTGGTCAATTCAAAACTTTTTTAGCTCGAGTTATACTTCTGTAGATGGTTTTCAAAATTATTTGTCACCCAATTTAATTTTTGTTTTAAAAGTTTTCTATCATCCAGGTTTTGTCTTTATTGGCTTTTTACTAAGTGTTTTTTTCTTCAGAAAGAAAATGTTTTTTAAGAGTTTTTCTAGTAAAATAATAATTACCTCCGTTGGAATTTATCTGATTTTTTTAGCTGGAATTCCATTTCAAAACACTCGCGTTTTAAGTTTAGTATTTCCTCTTGTGTTGATTTTATTTGTTCCAGTGTTTGAGCATTTAATTCAACTATACAAAATCAATAAAAACCAAATAATTTTCTTTTCGATTATTACTTTTTGTATTCAAGTAATTTTATTTATACTTTCTTTTAAAGCTACTTTTAATAGATCAGTTTTTGAAAAAAATCTAGTCGAAAAAATGCACCTTTACCAAGGCAATAAATTATTTGCATTTGACTATGACATTTCTTTAAAGGGAAGAGATATGGATTTTAACTATCAAAACATGTATATAAAATTATATACTGATTTTAATAAAAATGATTTAGTTTTATTTAATCCTGATGATTTGGCTCAACAATGGAAAGATAAAAATCCAATGAAAAACTGGAATAAAATCAATAATTCCTATCACTTAGAAACATTAGCTAGTTTCGACAACAATTGGAAATTATACCGAATTGTATCAAAAAAGTAAATTTATGCTTTGGTTAAAAATAAAATATCGAATTCAATTACTATTTCAAACCATTTTATTTAAAATTGGTTTTAGTAAATTTTTGTTAAGAAATCGATATGGCGAACGCATAGTTGTTTTTCACGGAATTGACAAAAAAGGAGAAACAAAATACAATAGTCGGTTTATTTCAGAGGAATACTTTGAACATTTTATTAGCTATGTAACGAAAAACTACAATATAATTTCACTCGATGATTTTTATGCTAAAAAATTCAAAAAAAACACTTTAAACATTGCGATTACTTTTGATGATGGTTATGCAAATAATTATAATTATGCTATTCCAATTCTAAAAAAGCACAATGTTCCAGCTAGTTTTTACATTACAACTATAAAAAATCAAAGTAGTTTTTTGTGGGCCGATTTTGTAGATTTAGTTTCATTTTATTCCGATAAAAAAGTAATTACTTTTAATGGAAAAGAATTTGTGAAAAAGAAAAATGAATTTTATTCTGGCAACAACAGTTTAAAATCTGAACTCAAAAATGTTTCGTTTGATAAAATCCAACAAGTTTATGAGATTTTCATTGATGATTGGCAAAAGATAAAACAACAAAATTTCGGTGATTATTGGCAATTAATGACAGAAAAAGAAATTGAAGAAATTGCTAAACATCCTTTATTTACAATTGGCGCACATGGTTTTACTCACGCCAATTTAGTTGCAATTTCAACTAATGAATCAAAACAAGAAATTTCACACTCAAAAAATGAATTAGAAAAAATTTGTAATTCACATATTACTGAATTTGCATTCCCATTTGGTCATTATTCAGATGAACTTGTGGAATATTGTAGAAAAATTGGTTATTCAAAAATTTTACTTGTAGATTACAACAATAATGAAGACAAGAAAAACGAATTATTAAAAAACCGATTTGTTATAAATCCTTACATTAGCTTTGAACAACAATTGTATTTTTTATTAAGAGGTAAATACTAAATGATTTTATATAAAGAAAAATACCATTTAAAATATCTAGAAAACAGCGATTTTTCTGCATTGCAATTTTTGTTTAATAAAGTGTTTCATAAAAAGGTTTCGGTTGATTTTTTAATAAACAAATACAATTCTACTTACTTAAAACTTCCACATATTGCTACTATAGCTTATTGTGAAAACATACCTGTTGCCTTCTACGGAGCAATTCCACAAAAATTTTCTACCACAAATGATTCCGTTTTTATAGCTCATGCTTGTGATTCTATAACATTAAAAGAATATCAAAGAAAAGGATTACATTTTGAACTAGCTAAACTTTCTTATAAACGAATGCAAAAATTAGAAATTCAATTTGTATACGCGTTTCACAGTGAAAACACATTTTTAAGCACGCAAAAGCTTGGTTGGAAAAACAGGAATCATTTAGCTCGATTTCATTTTAAAATTAAAACAATTCCGTTTGCAAAAGTTTTAAACAAAATAAAATTAAATTCCATCTACAAACTTTTTTTAAATTCAGGCTTAACTAACAAAAAACTACAAAAACTTAACAAAAAACCAACCACATATTTACAAAGTAAAAGTTCTGATTTTTTTAAATACAAAAACAGTTTTTCAAACCATTATTTTATTGAAGTATGCAACTGTTTATTTTGGGTTAAAATTGAGGGAATTATGAAAGTAGGTTTAGTAACAATATCAAATCAAAATGATTTTGATAAAGCAATAAAAAAATTAAAGTCAAAGTGTTTTCTTTTAGGAATAAACGAAATATTATTTCAAGTAGACACAAATTCTAAAGAATATTTTGTTCTAGAAAAACTTGAAAAACCACAACAATCTTGGCCGTTAGGCTATTTACTATTCAATAAAGAATGTGAAATTAAGAATTTCAGCTTTTCTTATTCAGATTTAGACACTTTTTAAAATGGAAATAAAACTACGAAATGTTTGTTTCAATGTTAACGGAGGAAAAAACAAAGAAGCTTGGGAGTATATCAATTCAAATCAATGGGAAAAAGAGACTTTTGATATTTTGGATTATTTTATAAAACCTCATCAAACTGTATTAGATTTAGGTTGTTGGAGCGGAGTAATTTCATTATATCTTGCTGATAAAGCTAAGAAAGTTTATGCCATTGATCCTGATCCTGTTTCAATTGAAGAATTGAAAAAAAACATTCTCTTAAACAAAGGTTTTGAATCTAAAATAAAACCCTTTCAAGTTGCTATTTCAAATAAAAAAGGAACAACAAAATTATCCGCAAGAGAAGAATATGGTTTATCTTCAAGTAGTATTTTAAATCGAAAAAGGGATTTGGAAACGTCTTTTGAAGTTGGCACAAATACCTTGTTAAGTTTTATTGATGAAAACAAAATTGATTCGGTTGATTTTATAAAAATGGATATTGAAGGTGCCGAGTTTTTAATTCTTCCCACAATAAAAGAAGCTTTAAATAAAATGGATTTTCCTACATTATTTGTTTCGTTTCATTATAATTATCTCAACGAAAAAATATATTTTGAAAAAGTAAAATCACGACTTTTAACTAAAGTTTGTCTGAAAATAGAACAATTACTAACAATCAACTTTTTTAAACAAGAAATTGAAGCTACAATTCATAATTTATGGAACGGAATAGAAGCTTACAACTACATTTATACTGATAAAAAAGAGTTGATTTCTATTGACTTTTTAAAACAAAACCCAACGTTTATTAAAAACAACAACCTTATCTTTACGAATCATAAATGGGAATAGACTTCTATTGAAACAAAAAATAAAACATATCGTTTTTTTAACTCCTGGTTTTGCAACATCTGAAAATGATTCTACTACAATTCCGGCTTTACAAGTTTATTTAAAATCAGTAAAAAAGCAATTTTCAGAAATTAAATTAACTGTAATCAGTTTCCAATTTCCTTTTACTAACAAAACTTACTTTTGGAACGGAATTGAAATTCATCCTTTAAATGGAAGAAATTCTAAAAGCAAAAAAGTATGGGTTTGGAAAAAAGCATATTCATATTTAAATAAAATTAACACCGAATTTCCAATTGATATTGTACACAGTTTCTGGATTGGAGAATGTTCTTTTATTGGCCAATTTTGGAGTTCAAAAAACAACAGAAAACATATTGTAACAGCAATGGGGCAAGATGTTTTTAAAAACAAATTTGCTCTGTTTTTGAATAAAAATCAGTCTAAAATTGTAACACTTTCAAAAAATCACCATGCAGAATTATTTCAGAATTATAAACTAAAATCAGAAATTATTCCTTGGGGAATTAACACAAAATCTTTTCCTGCAATTCAAGAGAATTCAATTGATATTATCGGCGTTGGTTCGTTAAACAAAGTAAAAAACTACCCATTATTCATTGAAATAATTAAAGAAATTGTAAAAGAACATTCAAATCTTAAAGTTGAAATAGCAGGAAAAGGAAACGATCAAAATCAAATAGAAAAGCTCATAGCGAATCATAAATTAGAAAACAACATCAAACTTTTAGGTGAAGTATCTAGAAATAATGTTTTAGAAAAAATGAGTAAATCTAAAATTCTATTACACACCTCTAATTTTGAATCTTTTGGTTATGTTTTTACTGAAGCATTATATTCTGGAATGTATATAATTTCAAAGAATATTGGCATTGCGCAAACACTTCCAGAATGGAAAATTGCGACTTCTAAGGATGATTTTATTTCAGGGACAATATCGCTTTTAAACGAAAGCAAACCTAAAAATCGTGTTTTATTACACGCTACAGAAGATGTAATTATTAGTTATTTCAATTTGTACAATGCGTAAATTAAAAAAAATAGGAATTAATACATTAAGAGGTGTTTTGTTACCTGTTTTTAACTTTTGTATACTTTCTTATGGAATTTTAAAATTTGGAAAAACAGATTGGGGAATTATTCTGAATATTTTAGTCTGGACATCACTTTTTACATTTCTTGCTAATTGGGGAAATCAAAATTATTTAATTAAGAAATTTAGTTTTAATCCGAGTAAAATTTACACTGATTTTTACACTAATTTTTTCAGTAGACTTATTCTTATTTTTCTAAGTTTTCCTATATTTTTTATTTACCCTTATGAAAAAGCAATTTTCGTTTTTTTAATCATTATTTTAAATGTTTTAGCAAGTTCATTTGATAGTTTGTACGTTTTTAAACAGCAATTTAAGCATCAACTTATCGTTGACTTTATAGGTTTTGTTACTATAATTAGTTCCTTTTTCTTATTTAATGAATTTAACGCAATAAACATTCTAACAATTTACTGTTTGGTTTACTTTTTAAAATCGCTATTATCATTTTTTGTATTAAAGTTGCATAAAGCTACTTTCAGTTTTAAAATTTCATTAAATGAACTGAAAATGAGCTTTCCATTTTTCCTTATAGGATTAAGTGGTTTGTTAAATTCAAAAATCGATTTGTTTTTTGCAAATAGTGTTCTCGATTCTGAAAAAATTGCCATTTATCAAACTTTAACAACTTCGTTTATTTTATTACACGCTGTTCCTGGGTTAGCAACAATGTCGGTAAGTAAACACATTATGCGCGCTTCGGAAAAATTACTTTTAAAAGTAGAGAAAATTTTACTTTTATTAGCTGTTCCTATCAGTCTTTTAGGGAGTTTTACTATTGCTGTTTTTTTGAAATTTACTTTAAAAATTGAACTTGAATGGTATTATTTTATTATCGGTTTTTTATCTTGTATTCCATTATATATCACATCGATTTTAACGCTAAAGTTATACAAGCACAACCTAGAAAAAAAAGTAGTAATTGCTGGCTTTATTAGTGCAACTTCAAATTTAATTTTGTGTTTTCTGTTGAGTCAGTATGGAATACTCGGATTTTTTATTTCCTTTGGTATCACACAGTGGATATTTTTAATTTGTATTAAATGCTTTCTTATAAGGAAAATGAATTCTTAAAAACTAATTCTTCTTAATTAAATACATTTTACCAACACCAGGCAACCATTTTTTATAAGTGAAGTCTTTAATTACTATATCGCTTTTTGTTGTAGTAAAAACGATTGCATAAGTTGGTTCTGAAGTTTCCCACCATTTTTCTTTCTCTTCTGAAAAATGATACCAAGCACTATGTTCTATTCCGCCTAAAATTTCATCATTTGAAACTCCAGAATTTTGTAACTCACTTATAATTTTCCATCTCAATCTATTCCAAGTCATATAATCGTGTGTTGCACTAATTGAGAACCAACCCATAATTAGTAAAAAAACTACTGTCGCATATTTTGTAATTTTTAATTTGAAATTTTCATAGTTATTTTTCAACAAAACAATAAGAACAACCGGGAATAATGGTAGTAAATATCTATCGTAAACACTTACAATTAAAAAAGGTGCTAAATACAAAATGAAAAAGCTCCAAGCAAATACTATTTCTGGTGATTGTTTAAAGTTTAAAATAAATGATTTAAACCTCAACAATAAAAAAGCGCTTGAAAGTACTCCAATAAAAGTAATGAAATAGAAAAAAAAATGTGACAACTTATATGGAGTTTCGGTAACATTTCCATAAAAATCGTACAAGGTTGTTGGTCCAACTCCGAAATTTATCAAAACATTATTTAAACACGGAAACGTTTTATCCGTTAGAATTAATAAACTTATAATTGAAATAGTATATACTGAAACAAACAAAATTGTTTTCCGCGAAAATTTTTTTATAGGTTTTGAAAACAAGTGTATTGGCAAAAACAACAATCCGATGTAACCTATTGCAATAAAGAAATATCCAAAAAACCGAATCAAAAATTTCACATCAAAACTCTGAACACTTTCAATAAGTAAAACCAATCTAGAATTATGTCTTTTTTGTAACGCTCCATTTACTTCCATAAAATACATAAACAACAAGTAAATTACTAACAAAACTGCTAATGGAAAAACAGCTTTTAAAATGTTCTTTCTGCTTTTTTCTTTTGTTAGCAAATAAGTTACCAACCAAGCTACAGGTAAAACAAGCATTATTTGCCTGATTAAAAGTCCGAAAACACAAAACAAAACGGCAATAATGAGGAATTTAAAATTATCAGTTTTTAAGTGCTTTATGAAATAATAAATTGCCCAAATTACCGTAAAATAAAACGGAACATCTGTCATAAATGAAAAAGAAAGCGATACAAAAAGTGGATTTATCAAACAGATTAAAGCAGCTAAAAAGCAGATGTATTTTGGTAAATTAATCAGTTTTAGCAACTCATAAATTCCAATTATAGAAACTAATGCTAAAATTAAAGTTGAAATTCTTAAAACTGTAAAGGAAAACCCAAATATTGAAACAAAAAGATAACCCCAATATACTTGAGCAACTAAAGTCATTTCTCCCCAATTATACAATTTTAATTTTCCTTGCTCATATAAGGTTTGCACCGATTTAGCATAACACCAATCGTCGTTTAATGGAAAATCACCTATAGGATTAACCAACAATATTACAAGTAACCATAAAAAGGTTAATACTAAAATGTTTTTATGTTTTTTTAGCATCATTTATAAAAATTAAAATGCTGTAAAATTTGTTCCATTGCAAACTCATTTCCTTTCTTACTCCAATGACCATCGCAACTTAAAAAATGATTTTGCAATTCATTTTCATTCAATTCACTTTGAAGTGGAAGCAAATCTAAATAATCTATATTTTTTTTCTTGCAAAAACTAGTTAACTCTTTCCCTAGCGGATTATTTTGACTTTCTTTATACAGCTTAACTTCATTATAATTAGGAATGGAAACCAACATCACTTTTTTATCTTTTGCCAAAGTTTTCATTTGTTCTAAAACATACTTCACTCTATCTAATTGCGCAGCAGTAAAATTGAAATAACTAGGAATGTTATCTTGAGAAATTATCGCTGAATCTGGAGTAGTTAATAACAACGATTTTGATCGTAAATACAAAGTCATATTGTAAGTGTAAGTAAAGTTTTTCAATACTTTTTTTACAATATTTTGCTTTTTAGGCGATGCTTTAGATTTATGCAAACTATCTAAATAATATACAATGTCATAATTAGGATAATTTCCATCTAAAAAAGGTTTATATCTATTTGAACCCACTTTTTTACAAAATTCATAATCATCATCGATAAAATCATTTGAAGGTAACAAACCTATTAAAATTGCATCGTGACTAAAATTGACGGCCAAAGATTTATATAATAAATAATACTGAACAGGTCCAAAATTTCCAGAAACGCCAAAGTTTAAATGAGGAATTTCAGTGTTGCTTTCTAATAAATTTGACAATCGGTTTTCAGTATTCACTCCATAACCTTCTATAAATGAATCGCCTATTGAAAGCACTCTTTTATTTACCGACTCTTTTGTTCTTTCGACATCTCTAAATCCGTAAGAATTAGATTGATATAAAACATCATAACACGTTTTTTTTTGTCGGTATTTATGATTGGGTAAATGAATTGTTCCAAAATCTTTATTTGCATCAAACCAAAAACTTTGCGTGTTTTCAAAAGTATATGTTGGCAACTCCATTTTTAAATCCGTTACATTAACATAAATCGCTAAAGCAATTTCTAAAAAAATAAACGTAATAAAAAAGTAGATACTAAGTTTTTTTATATAATGGAATAATTTTGCTTTCAAGTTTCTATCGTGGTTTGTAAACAAATATAATTAAAGTTAAATGTTTAAGACGAATTAAACGCTTTCTCTTTTGGCTTCTCAAAATAATCTGTACTTTTAAGGCTTTATCATAATTTATTATGAGCATTACAAATACAGTAAAAAAAATAAACAAACGATTTTTACCTAATAATTATCTTTTCTCTCCCGAATGGATTATTCTTGGCGTAAATAATGTTTGCAATTTACACTGTAAAATGTGTGATGTGGGAACTAATAATACCGAAACTGTTTTCGCACAAAACTTAGTAGGAACGCATCCATTAAATATGCCACTTGATTTAATAAAAAAAGTGATTGATCAAATGGCTCTGTTTTATCCTAAATCGAAATTAGGTTATGCTTTTACCGAACCTTTAGTATATCCACATTTAGAAGAATCATTAAAATTTGCAAGCGATAGAAAAATAAAAACTGCCATCACAACTAACGCTTTAACTTTAAAACAAAAAGCAAAAACTATAGTCGATGGAAAGCTCGATGATTTATTTATTTCTTTAGATGGACCTCAGGATATTCATAATGAAATACGTGGACATCAAAAATCATTTCAAAAAGCTATTGAAGGCATTGAAGAAGTTTTACGTTTAAACCCTAATCAAAAGATTTCAGTTTTTTGTGTTATTACCGAATGGAATATTGGTTATTTAAAAGAATTTACTGATTATTTTAAGAAATATCCCTTAGTTAATTTAGGATTAATGCATACAAATTTCACATCTCAACAAATTGCTGATAATCATAACCTAAAATGGGGAGATTTATATACTGCAACAGCATCAAATATTGATGAAATTAACATAGATAATTATAATTTTAATTTGCTTTGGGAAGAAATTCAAAATATTAAAAAGGAAAAATATACGTTTGAAGTCAGTTTTTCACCTGAAATTATTTCTAAAGAAAAACTATTAGAGTTTTATAAAGTCCCAGAGAAAAAAATTGGCAAAGGTTGCAATGATGTTTTTACAAGTATCATGATAAAATCTGATGGAAGTGTTATTCCTTCTCACGGAAGATGCTATAATTTAAACTTAGGCAACATTTACGATAATTCATTAGAAGAAATTTGGAAAGGTAATGTGCTGAGTAAATTCAGAAAAGATTTAAATAACAACAGTGGACTTTTACCTGCTTGTTCAAGATGTTGTAGCGCTTTTTAAAAATGAAACAAAATAAAATAATCATATTCAACCCTAGAAGTGCTAATGCTAAACACAGAATTCCCAACACTATTTTACAAGTTGGAGCTTCTGTTCATGGAAAGTATGAATATATTTTAGTTGATGGAAATTTTGAAAAAGATCCTTGGCAAACCATTGAAAGCTATTTAAAAACTGGTGATTTTAAATATTTTGGTTCAACTGTAATGCCAGGTCCGCAATTACGACAAGCTATCCCATTTACAAAAAAAATCAAAGAACAATTTCCAGAGATTACAACTATTTGGGGCGGTTATTTTGCTTCTAATCAGTACAAGGTTTGTTTAAATTCAGGTTATGTAGATTATATTGTAAACGGTCCTGGCGACAACACATTTCCAGAATTAATTAGCGCAATAGAAATAAAGCAATTTGATACAATTTCATCTATAAAAAACCTCATTTATAAAAATGAAAATGGAGAAATTGTAAAAACTGCTTCCGAAGCTTTATTAGATCAAGATTCATTACCAAAATTACCTTACGAATATCTAAATACTTTTTATCCCGTAAAAAATTATTTGGCGAAAACCTTCATGGGAAACACCACTTTGTCTTATCATTCAAGTATGGGTTGTCCATTTACTTGTTCTTTTTGTGCGGTTGTTCCTATATACAATGCAAGATGGAAAGGAATGTCGGCCAATAGAATTTATAAAGACGTAAAATATTTTAAAGAAAATTATAATATCGATGCAATAGAATTTCACGACAATAATTTCTTTACTTCTAAAAAACGGGTTTTAGAATTTTCAGAATTAATTTTGAACGATAACATTTCTTATTGGGGAGAAGGTAGAATCGACACTATCAATATGTACAGCGACGATGATTTGAAATTAATGCGAAAAGCAGGTTGTAGAATGATTTTTTTAGGTGCCGAAACGGGTAACGACGAAGTCTTAAAACAAATGAATAAAGGCGGTACACAAAGTGGCCAAATGATTAAAGATTTTGTACTTCGCATGAAAAACGCAGATATTATTCCTGAATTGTCTTTTGTTTTAGGAATGCCAGCAAAAACCGAAAAGGAAGTTTATGACCAAATACTTTGGGATATTAATTTCATAAAAGAGATTAAAGAGATTAATCCTAATGCAGAAATAATTATTTATTTGTACAGTCCGGTTCCTACAGAAGGCTCTGAGTTGTATCAACAAATCCTAGATGCTGGTTTTTCATTTCCAGAAAAACTTGAAGATTGGATTTCTCCCAGTTGGGAAAATTTCGATTTGAGAAAAAATCCCTTAACACCTTGGTTAAAACCATACATGATTGATACGATTAAAAACTTTGAAACAGTTTTGAACGGATACTATCCTACTGCTTCTGATTTTAGAATTAAAGGTTGGAAAAAGAAATTATTACAATTTCCATCTCGTGTTAGATATAAAACTGGATTTTACAAATATCCATATGAAATAAAGCTGATGCATAAAATTTGGAAATATCGCCAACCAGAAATTGAAGGTTTTTATTCAGAGTAAATGAGGAATTATATCAAAAAAATAATATATCCTTTTTTAAAGCTTGGTTTTAATTTCTATAATTCTAAACCGCAAAAATATTGTTACGAAAACATTTGCATAAAAGTACATCCTGATGTTTTTCCACCTAAATTTACATTCAGCACAAAAATTCTTTTAGATTTTATAAAACCAATTGACTTAAACAATAAAACATTTCTAGAATTGGGCTGTGGCAGCGGAATTATTTCGCTTTATGCTTCAAAAAAAGGAGCAATTGTAACAGCAAGTGACGTTAATAAAACTGCAATAGACTATTTAGAACAAAATGCTAAAACAAACAATCTAAAAACAGTAACTATTCTCTCTGATTTGTTTGAAAGTATAGAAGAAAATTATTTCGATTTTATTATTGTAAATCCGCCGTATTATCCTAGAAAACCTAAAAACATAAAAGAAAAAGCTTGGTTTTGCGGAGAAAATTTTGAATATTTTGAAAAGTTATTTTCTCAACTTACTAAAGTTAAATTTGAAAACTTTTACATGATACTTTCTGAAGATTGCGAAATAGAAACATTTAAAAAAATAGCCTTTAAAAATGAATTTGAATTTAATTTGGTTTTTCAGAAAAACTCAGCAATAGAAAACAATTTCATATTCCACATTAAAAAAACAACCAATTGAATAGAAATATACTTTTAGATATTATAAAATTTATTGTTGCATTATTTGTTATTGCAGTTCATTGCCAGTTTTTAATTGAATACAACCAAAGTGTTTCGTATTTACTTTGTAATGGTTTATTTAGAATTGCTATACCTTTATTTTTTTGTATTAACGGGTTTTATTTATTTGAAGTTTTCAAAAAAAATCAAATTACTAAATGGTTAAAACGAGTTTCAATACTATATGTTTTATGGATGCTTGCTTATTCCTATTTTTGGATTCCCGCTTCAACAAACCCTATTAAAATTATAGTTACTCTTTTATTCGGATTTAATCACTTGTGGTATTTAGCAGCTCTTTTATTAGGTGGATTTTTATTATACAAGATTAGGAAATTATCATCTAACATACTTGTTGTGATTTCTTCAATATTATTTCTAATTGGATATCTAATTCAATCTTTAGGTAATTTTGCCAATTTTGCTGAACCTTCAATTTTTGCTAAAATAGTTCAGTTTCCACCTTTATATCGAAATTTTTTATTTTATGGATTACCGTTTTTAAGTCTTGGTTACATTATTAATCGCGAAAATTATTTTAATAGCTTAAGTAAAAAACAAATTCTTAACATTCTATTTATTGGTTTCGGATTATTACTATTAGAAAGCCTTATTACTTATAAAATAAACCCAAAAGCAATTTTTAATACAGGTTTATCTTTATTTATTCTAGGTCCAACTATACTTATTTTTAGTTTTAAAGTTAAAGTTTCATCTATTTTAAACAGTAAATTATTATCATCATATTCGGTTGCGCTTTACCTAATTCATCCTTTTGTAATTTATATTTTATATACAAACTTGCAATTAGAGCCCACTGTATTAACAATTTCAACAATAATTCTTTCTTTATTTGTAAGTTATTTAATACTATTATTAAATCGAAAAGCAAAATTCTTACTCTAATCTTTACAACACTAAAGCCTTTATGAAGAATATTTTTAAAATTTTATGTAGAACATTATTTTTATTATTGGTTTTAGAACTAGTTCTTGGTTTCTATTTTCAACTCAATACTAAAAGATTTCAAAATAAAAATATTGAGAATCAATTAAAGTCTGAAGCATATTCAAATTTATCAAAAGAAACAATTGAAAAAATTTATAATGATCTTTACCAAACTAATTCCAGTTGGGCACCAAATATTCATTATAAACACACTGAATTTCATGGAAAAACTATAAACGTTGATAAAAACGGACATCGTGCAACTAAAAACTTCCACACTAAAGTTGACAGTACAGCTTATAGAATATTCTGTTTTGGCGGTTCTACTATGTTAAGTACAGGAGCTAGAGATAATTTCACTATTCCTTCGGAATTATCTAAGTTAATTCATGAAAATTTTCCCAATAAAAAATATACAGTAATAAACTTTGGACATTCTGGTTACAACAGAAACACTGAAACCATTCAATTGCAACAAGAATTATTAAAAGGAAATATTCCTGATTTAGTCATATTTTACGATGGTGTAAACGAAGTTGTCACTACTTTTGAAAATAAAGAAGCTGGCTTGCCTTCAAATGCTTATTTCTTGGATAAGACCTTTGGTATTTCACATGATTATCCAAAGAAAATTATACATCTCATTCAAACAAGTAATATAATAAAAGCTGTTAGAGCAATTAAACCTCAAAAAAGTAGCTTAAATAATTCTTCTACTTCTATTGAAGAACTTTCAAACAGAGCACTCTTAAATTACAAAGGCAATATAATTTTATGTAATGCTCTAGCTAATGCATATGATTTTGAAGTAATTAATTTCTTTCAGCCTGTTATTTATTCTAAAGCAACACTTTCAGAATCAGAAAAGGAATTTTCTAAAAGTGGTGAATATATGAAAGAATTATACCATCAATTTTATAGTGATATTAATGTAAACTCTGAATTGAAATCGAATGAGAACTTTTTTAATATTAGCAATGCATTAAACGGAAAAGAATCAACTATTTATACAGATTTTTGTCACATTTCAGAAATTGGAAACAAGATAGTCGCTGATACAATTTTCTCACATTTAGATTTAGAAAACAAGTTCAGTTCTAAAATAGCGTATAAACAAACGGAGACAATACTGAACTCTCAGTAAAAAGAATTAGTAATCCTAATAGCACCAAAACGATTATTATTGGAATTATCCAGTACTTCTTTTGCTGAATTAAGAATTTTAGAAGTTCTAAGAAAATATTTGTCTTTTTCATCTTAGTGCAATTTAGTATAATCTATTCGATTTTGCTTGTCAATCCAACCATTATTTTCGGTTTTCTTTTCAAAAAGTTTTGTGAAATTAACAATTGGAATTAAAAAAACATAATACGTAATTGCAAAAACTATGAATGACATAATTTCGCCCAAAATCTGTCCGATAAACATCCAGAAAAACAAAATTGGTCGTAGTAAATTAAGCTTTAAAAAAGTAATTGAAACAACTAAAATTAAGCTAATTATTAGTAAAATTTGTTTAAAATCAAATAAAAAACCTTCTTTGTAAAAGCTCTTGATTAAAAGTAGTAACAAGAAACTACTAACCAAGAAACCAAACTGTTTTTGTTTCTTTCGTTCGGATGAAATTTCAACCGATTTTCTTATTTTATCTTTAATCCAATTCATATTTAACTTTTGTTGTTAACTCGCTACTCACTGATAAATTTTCCTCTTTTTTAATTATATAGTTCCCTAAAACCAAAACATCCATATCGGTTTGAAAAAAGCATTTTAAAGCATCAAGTGGGCTTTCAACTATTGGTTCGCCTCTTACATTAAAAGACGTATTGATTAAAACTGGTGCAGAAGTTAGTTTTTTAAATTCCGATATTAAATTGTGTAATTTTTCATTTTCTCTTTTCGCCAATGTTTGCACACGAGCTGTCTCGTCTTCATGAATACAAGACGGAATTTCATTTTTCTTGTTGCTCTTAAAAGTAAACAACATATATTTTGAAGGCTTTTCAATTTCAAACCATTCAGCTGCTTTTTCTTCTAACACAATTGGTGCAAAAGGTCTAAATCCTTCTCGAAGCTTTATTTTCTGATTAATGTATTCCTTCATATCTTCAAACAACGGACTTGCCAAAATACTTCTATTTCCTAAAGCTCTTGGACCAAATTCCATTTTCCCTTGAAACCAACCAATAATATTTTTATTCGCTAGTAAATTTGCAGTTTCTTTAATTAATTCAGTTTCTTCTAAATTTGAATATTGAATTGAATATTTTTCTAAAACCGAAGCAATTTCATCACTAGAATAGGACGAACCTAAATAAGCCTGTTCGTTTACCGAATTTTCAACAAAAACACGATCATTCTCTAAAAAATGATTCCAACCAACAAACGCAGTACCAACAGCACAACCACTATCGCCAGAAGCCGGCTGAATCCAGATATTTTCAAAAATATTTTTGGTTAACAAGTTTCCATTTGCTTTACAGTTTAACGCTACTCCGCCTGCAAGACATAAATTGTTTAATCCGGTAATTTCTTTCGCATATTGAGCAATCGTAACTAGAAAATCATCTGCAACTTCTTGAACAGAAGCCGCAACATCACAATAAAATTGCGACATTTTATCAGTTTCTTGACGAATTGGTTTTCCAAATAATTTTGAAAACTTTAAGTTTATAGTACTTTTTCCCGTTTCAAAAGAAAAATAATCCAGATTAAGAATGACTTCGGCTTCGTTAGTTATTGTAATAAGGTTTTTTAAAATCAAATCCTTATAAATTGGCTTTCCGTAAGGCGCTAAACCCATTAATTTATATTCACCAGAATTTACTTTAAATCCACAATACTGTGTAAAAGCGCTATAAAACAACCCGAATGAATGCGGATAATGTTGTTCTTTAAGTATTGTAACTTTGTTTTCTTTTCCTATTCCAATTGTTGTACAAGCTTTTTCACCAACTCCATCAATTGTTACAATAGCACTTTCAGAAAATGGCGAAGTAAAAAAAGTTCCGGCTGCGTGCGCTTCGTGATGCTCAGAAAAAACAATTTCGTTATTATAAGCCAACTCATTTTTTATAATAGATGGAATCCAAAGTTTCTGCGTAACCCAAGTTTTTATTGATTTTCTAAAAAAAGTAAATCCGAATGGAACGGAACTTTTAATTGTATTTAAAATTCTGTCAAACTTTAAAAATGGCTTTTCATAAAACACAACAAGTTCAACTTCATCGATAGTAATTTTTGCTTCGTTCAAACAAAACTCAACAGCCAATTTAGGAAACGAATTATCGTGTTTTTTTCTAGAAAACCGTTCTTCCTCAGCTGCTGCAATTATCTTTCCATTATGTAGCAAACAAGCTGCA
This sequence comes from Bacteroidia bacterium, assembly GCA_030431055.1. Lineage (GTDB taxonomy): Bacteria > Bacteroidota > Bacteroidia > Flavobacteriales > Flavobacteriaceae > Flavobacterium. The sequence goes on from JAUIJA010000002.1 coordinate 229,855, forward strand.
GAATCATGAAAAAAAGCTGATATTCCTAAGATGTACATGTTATTTTAAAATTTCTTCTGAAAGATAATTACTTAATACTTGCTGACCAACTTCATTTAAATGTTCATCATTTTCAAAATACAATCGGTTTTCAGCTTTATCCATTTCTCGAAAATAAGACAAAGGGTTTAAAAACGTAACATTTTTGTTGTTTTTAAAATCGGTTTTTGCTTTTTCTAAAAACGGATAATTAGTTGCAAATATCTGTTGGTGATTTGAAAATTTTACTCCAATTTTTCCCATTGTATCAAAATAAAAAGAATTCAATTGTGCTTTATGCGGAATGAAAACAATATATACTTTTCGGTTATTTGAAATTGACTTTAAAAACCTTTCCAATTCTTCTTTCCAAACTTTGTAGCGCAATTCAAAATCTTCATTTATTAAAACAGAATTTTCAATATTATATGGATTTGCTGTGACAAGTAATTTTTCTCTAAAATTATATTTATTTTCATCAAAACTAGACGTAAAATCAGATTTCAAATTTTTCTGTTGTTTTAAAAATGCGAAATTTTGATTCAAGTAGCGTAATGATAAAAAAACATCGGAAACTTTCCAGTAAATATTTCGCTGAAAAGATATCGTTTCCCAATTCGTAACGTTTTGAACATCAATTAAATCATTTCCTACATAAACTTGATAAATAACAACGTCTGGATTATACTTTTTAATCTTTTGTTTGGCAAATAAATTAGTTTGCTTAATTCCAATTCCAGAAACTGAAAAATTAAGAAAACTCTTTTCGGGATTTTGACTTTTAAGTTGCTCTACATATCCATTAGGAAAAGCAGAAAAAGAATCTCCAAAAATTAAGAAATCAGTTCTTTTTTTTTTCAAAACTTTAGGTTCATTTAAAGCTGTAAAAGAATTTTTATAAAAATCTATTATATAAATTCGGTAAACTACTTCAAAAAGACAAACTGAAATAAATACGAGTAAACAGAGTTTTAATAGCTTTTTTAACCTTCGTTTCATATGCAAATTTGTTATGTCGAATATACGAATTTTCACAAAAATTATGGCATAAAAAAAAGAGAACCAATTTCTTGATTCTCATTACTTAGTAGACTTAAACATAAAAATGTCTAACCTGAGTGCAAATATAAAAGAAATATTCGAATTGAAAAACAGTTAATTACTTTTCCTAATTAAAATATTTAAAACACTGAAAATTATCGCCAAAAATATATTTTCAAAACACACATTAAAATTATAAAACTCCTAGAAAAGCAAATAGTTTTTCTATTTAAACGCTTTAAGTGTGTTCGCAAAGAAAGATTCTTACGCTCTATTCTATTTGTTCCAAAGCGAGTAACTTTATGGGTAATATCACTACTTGAAAAAAGCGATTTATAATGAATCAATTTATCTGTGTAAACTTTTTTAGGTTTTGATAATATAACCGAATTAGTTACATAGCTTAACGTTTGTTTTGTCCTAGAACCAATACTAAAATTAATTACTTCTTTTGATTCTCTATCTAATGCATAAACAATCCATATTGGTTTTGTTTTCTTTCTTAAATAACACCTCATTTCATCAACCTCATAAATTCTATTAGGTAAAATGGGTGGTTTATTTATCTTCCTTGCAATTAAAACAATTCGTCTTAAAACAGTTGTTGTTGAAATTTCAATAGCACCTGCAATATCTCTAATTCCAACTCCTCTTTTTAAAAGATTCACTATTATCTCATTCACTTTATAATGGTAAGCTTTATAAGTATAATGTGAAATAAAATGTTTCTTACATTTTTTACATTTATATTGTTGTTTTTTATTCTTTGTCGTACCGTTTTTAACAATGCTAGTAGATTGACAAAATTTACAATTCTTAATATCACTAACTCTGAAACATGAGGTTTCTAATAGACCCATTTTTATTGATTTTAAAGAGCTACAAATAAAAAAAGGATAAACAATATTGCTTATCCTTTAGTTACAAAAATTACGTTATCATTTGATTTTTAAAACTTTAACTTGTCCTGAAAATTACATCACTAACTTTGGTACATTACCTGGAAATAAAAAACCCACCGATTTTATCGATGGGTCTCCTTTAGTAGCGGGAACTGGACTCGAACCAGTGACCTTCGGGTTATGAGCCCGACGAGCTACCTACTGCTCTATCCCGCGATGTGCGTTTCAGTGAAGTTTAAAATACTTTCAAAATACTACTTCTAAAATCTCTTGAAAGGGTTGAAATGACCAACTTAGTAGCGGGAACTGGACTCGAACCAGTGACCTTCGGGTTATGAGCCCGACGAGCTACCTACTGCTCTATCCCGCGATGTTTGGACTGCAAAAATACAACCATTTTACAAACTGGCAAGATTTTAAGTAAAAAACTTTTATTTTTTCTACTATTCAACTGATATGACTACCTTTGTAGTCTAAAATTTTAAGCATGAATCATAAAGCAGGATTTGTAAATATAATCGGTAACCCTAACGTAGGAAAGTCAACTTTAATGAATGCCTTAGTTGGCGAACGCTTGTCTATTATTACAAGTAAAGCACAAACTACGCGTCATCGAATCCTTGGTATTGTTAATGGCGATGATTTCCAAATTGTTTTTTCTGATACACCTGGAATTATAAAACCAGCTTACGAATTGCAAAGTTCGATGATGGATTTTGTGAAAAATGCTTTTGAAGATGCAGATGTTTTAATTTACATGGTAGAAATTGGTGAAAAAGATTTAAAAGACGAAGCTTTTTTTAACCGAATTATTCATGCTAAAATTCCGGTTTTATTATTGTTGAATAAGATTGACAAGTCCAATCAGGAGCAATTAGAGGATCAAGTAAATCTTTGGAAAGAAAAAGTACCAAATGCTGAAATTATTCCTATTTCTGCTTTGGAGAATTTCAATGTGCAAACGGTTTTTGATAGAATTATTGCGTTATTACCAGAATCGCAACCTTTCTATCCAAAAGATGCTTTAACTGATAAACCTGAACGTTTCTTTGTTAATGAAATCATTCGTGAAAAAATCTTATTGAACTACGATAAAGAAATCCCTTATGCGGTAGAAATTGAAACCGAGGAATTTAAAGAAGAAGACGATATTATTCGCATTCGTGCCGTAATTATGGTCGAACGTGATACTCAAAAAGGAATTATTATTGGTCACAAAGGTTCGGCAATAAAAAGGGTTGGAACACAAGCTCGTGAAGATTTAGAAAAATTCTTTGGTAAGAAAATCTTTATCGAAACTTTTGTTAAGGTAAATAAAGATTGGAGAAGCAACGAACGCCAATTAAGACGTTTTGGGTATAATCAAAAGTAGTGTTTAGTTTATAGTCGCAGTGTTCAGTTTTGTCACTTCGAGCGGAGTCGAGAAGTCTAATGATCAAATTATAATTAAAAGAGTAAATATTTTTGCTGATTTAACTCAAAATATTTTCCATTACTTCCTCTAATTCTCTCATTTGCGGTACACCTCTTCTGCGCACAATTCTCGCTGTATAATATAGAGCAATCCACAAACCAATCATTAGAGTCATAACCACAATTTCTAACCCAAAGTTTTCTTTTAACGTCCATTTTGAATAGGCAATCATTCCAAAAATGATAAAAATTCCAGCTACCACAAAGTGTAAAAACATAAACATGGTCCACAAAACTGGATCAGGACCAAACAATCCGTTTATAGCTGTGTTTCCATCTTCCATTTCATCTAATTCTAAATGCAAATGTGGTGAATATTTTTCTCTACGCAATGCGCCAATGTTTATCCAAACATGGTTGTCTACTGTTTTTATTGCATAATCTGGAGCTAATGATTCTTTCATTTGCTTACATTTTTCAGTAATTTCTTCAACACTTTTAGACGACGTTTTGTAAAAACGTAAACGCAAATGCAATTCTTTTTCTGGTTCCATTTTTAAAAGATTTAGTACTAAAATAAGAATTTTTTCTAATCATAACATTCTCATATCAAAAGTTTCACTTTTCGTCAGTTCGAGTATCAAACACTGTTTGATGTATCGAGAACAAAAAAAACTAACAATAATTAAGTTCTCGATATGCTTTGTTACTAGAACTGACAAATTAACGAATTAACAAATCGTCAAAATTCATAATTCAAAATTTTAAAAGTATCTTTGCAAACTCAAAAACAAGGAAATGAACAATATTGTAGCCATAGTAGGAAGACCAAATGTAGGAAAATCTACTTTTTTTAATCGTTTAATTCAACGTCGCGATGCCATTGTAGACTCGGTAAGTGGCGTTACGCGTGATAGAAACTACGGAAAAAGCGAGTGGAACGGAAAAGAATTTTCTGTAATTGATACTGGTGGATACATAAAAGGCTCAGATGATGTTTTTGAAGGAGAAATTCGTCGTCAAGTAGAATTGGCAATTGATGAAGCTGATGCAATTTTATTTGTAGTTGATGTCGAAGAAGGTATTACACCTATGGATGACGAAGTAGCAAAATTATTACGTAAAGTAGAAAAACCTGTTTTGTTAGTAGTTAATAAAGTAGATAATGCGATGCGTGCTGCTGATGCTGTTGAGTTTTATTCTCTTGGTTTAGGAGAATATTTTACAATTTCGGGAATGAACGGAAGTGGAACTGGAGAATTACTTGACAAATTAGTTGAAGAATTACCAGAATTACCAGAGATAGTTGAAGAAGAAAATCCGTTACCTAAATTTACAGTTGTTGGAAGACCAAATGCAGGAAAATCATCTTTTATTAATGCGTTAATAGGCGAAGATCGTTTTGTAGTAACAGATATTGCAGGAACAACACGTGATGCTATTGACACAACTTACAATCGTTTTGGATTTGAATTCAAATTAGTTGATACAGCTGGAATTCGTAGAAAAGCAAAAGTTAAGGAAGATTTAGAATTCTATTCTGTAATGCGTTCTGTTCGTGCAATTGAACATTCCGATGTTTGTATTTTAATGATTGATGCTACTCGTGGATTTGAAAGTCAAGATCAAAATATATTTTGGTTGGCTCAAAAAAACAGAAAAGGCTTAGTAATCTTAGTGAATAAATGGGATTTAATTGAAAAAGACACCATGACTTCAAAAGAATACGAAGCAAAAATTAGAAGAGAAATCGAACCTTTTACTGATGTTCCTATCGTATTTGTTTCAGCATTAACAAAACAACGTTTATTAAAAGCTCTTGAAGCAGCTGTTAAAGTTTACGAAAATAGAAGTCAGCGTATTGCAACATCTAAGTTTAACGACATGATGTTACCAATCATTGAACATACGCCGCCGCCAGCAATTAAAGGAAAATACATTAAAATTAAGTATTGTATGCAATTGCCTACACCAACTCCACAGTTTGTGTTTTTTGCTAATTTACCGCAATACATAAAAGAGCCTTACAAGCGTTTTATTGAAAATAAATTGCGTGACAATTATGATTTTTCTGGAGTTCCGATTGATATTTACTTCCGTAAAAAGTAAATGTTAAATAAATGTAAGATTTTTTCTATTTAAACAATAATTTAAGTACTTCGCAGTTCTATAAATTTTAAGAACCTATTCGACAAAATTTAAAAATGCGAAAACTACTTTCTTTACTATTCGTTCTTATTTCTTCAGCAGTAATAAGTCAGAATAAAATTACAATTTCTGGAAAAATTTTAGAAAAAGGTACTGAAAATCCTTTAGAATCAGCTACTGTTTACTTTTCAAAAGTATCAGACTCTACTGTTATTGATTATACTATTAGTAGTATTAATGGTGATTTTAATTTAGAGATTTTAAAGCCTAAACAAGCTGTAGAATTGAAAATATCTTATGCAGGCTTTAAAGAATACAAGCAACTCTTTTCTGAATTAAATGAATCTAAAAATTTAGGTGCAATTTATTTAGAGGAAAATATTGCCGCTTTAAATGAAGTTGTTGTTAAAGGTGAAGCTCCGCCTATTAGAATAAAAACTGACACCCTTGAGTTTAACGCTTCATCTTTTAAAGTTGCTCCAGATGCTAATGTTGAAAAATTACTAAAACAACTTCCTGGTGTTGAAATTGATGAAGAAGGAACAATAACGGTAAATGGCAAAGAAGTAAATAATATTTTAGTTAATGGTAAACCATTTTTTGGAAAAGATGGAAAAATTGCAACACAAAACTTACCTTCAAACATTATTGACAAAGTTCAAGTTACAGATACTAAAACAAAAAAAGAAGAACTGACTGGAAAAACAGCTAGTTCTGATGAAAAAACAATCAATTTAACCATACAAGAAGACAAAAACAAAGGTTTATTTGGTAAAGTAAATCTTGGCTATGGAACAGACGAACGCTATGAATCGAGCTTATTATTGAACTATTTTAAAGGAGCAAGAAAAGTAAGTGTTTTGGCTTCGTCTAACAATATTAACTCTACCGGATTTTCAATGGATGAAATCTTCGATAATATGGGTGGCGGACGAAATCGAAGCATCTGGATAAGTGATAATGGTATGTTTTCTGTAAATGGAATGCGTTTCGGAAGCAATCAAGGAATTACGCAATCAAACATGGTGGGCGTTAATTATGCAGACGAATGGTTTAATGAAAAAGTTGATCCTAATTTCAATTATTATTTTTCTAATGCCGAAACAAAAAATAACAATCGCACCGAAAGAATAAATTTATTAAATAATGGCAACACATTAACGAAATCAAATTCTAACTCGTTAAACACGGTTAACGGGCATAATTTAGGTTTAGAATTAGAAATCAAAATTGATTCTACAACAACACTTTTTGTAAGTCCGAATTTTCAAACAAGTCATGCAAAAAACACCTATTCTAGTTATAGAACTACCGAAGATGAAACGAACACATTGCTTAATGAAAATATAGCCGATGAATATACAGTTTCTGACAACACAACCTTTAAGAACAATTTATATTTAGTAAAAAAACTAAAAAGAAAAGGAAGAAGTATTGCTGCTTCATTCGATTTTTCTCATCAAAAAGCTACTGACGATGCAACGATTTATAATAAAACTACATTTTATCAATCAGGTAGTACGGATGATGAACGAAATCAATTAATCGCAGATGAAAATAAAACCAACACATATGAAGTCGAACTTGAGTATAACGAACCAATAACCGATTCGCTTTCGATTTCAATTAGTAGCGCTTTTGCTGTTGACAAAAATGATATTAATAAAAACACATTCGATTTTGATGGAACATCTCAAGAATATAATTTATTTAACGATCAACTATCGAGTGTTATTAATAGCGAAAAACAAGTTGTTAGTCCGCGTGCTGGAATAGAATTAAACAAAAAGAACTTTAGAGGTTCACTTTCAATGGGACCAAATATTACGCATTATTACAACAGGTCTTTTTATATGGCAAACGAAACAGAGCTGAGAAATAATTATATTTTACCTTATTTTAGAACTAACTTTAGATACAAAATAAACAAATCAAAATCGATATATTTTAACGGAACCTATAGAGTTAATCTTCCAAGTGCAGATCAATTATTACCATTTGAAAACTTAAGTAATCCATTAAACACAATCATTGGTAATCCTGATTTAAAACCAAATGAGAATTATTCGATGTATTTCAATTTTAATAACTTCGATTTTGCAACACGTTCAGGTATGTTCATGTGGGCTGGAGGAGATTATAACAAATACCAAGTTGTTTCTTCTACAACTTATGACAACGACTTTAAAGCCATCACAACTTTTCAAAACATAGACGAAGCTTACTCTGGGTATTTGGGAATTTCGTTTTCTAAACAATACAAAAAAGAGAAAAGAACACTTAGATATCGTTTATCTATTTCTTCTGATTATAATTTTAACAAAGGACTTACAAATGCTGTTTTATATGAATCTAGAGGTTTAAACTTAAGACCTAGAGCAAGTTTAAATTGGTCTATTGAAGATTTAATTACAATTTCGCCTTCTTATACTTATACAAACACTAAAACAACTTACAAAAACTATGTTGTTGATGAAGCCAAAAACTTTAGGCATAACGCAAATTTAGAAATCACGTCATATTGGCCTAAAAATCTAGTATTAGGAAGTGATTTTAGCTATAATTACAATTCTAATATTGCCGATGGATTTCAAAAAGATTTCTATCTATGGAATCTAAGTTTAGGCTATAATTTTTACAACGACAAATTCTTGGCTAAAGTTAAAGTTTACGATGTGTTAAATCAAAATATAAGCACAACAAGAACGATTTCTCCAACAGCAATTACTGATGAACAAAACACCGTTTTACAACAGTATTTTATGTTTTCGCTAACCTATAAACTGAGCAAGTTTGGCGGAAAAGAAAAGAAAAGCAGACGTTTTTGGCATTAATAAAAAAAGCTCGAGAGTTTTCTCGAGCTTTTTTTATACTTCATTCAATTTTATCAAATTGTATTTTAGCGCATAGATTACAACTCCAATAATATTTTTAGAATCCGTTTTATCGATTAGATGTCGGCGATGTGTTTCTACTGTTCGTTGTGCAATATTTAACTCATCAGCAATTTCCTTACTACTCATTTCTTTTGCTGCCAACTTAATAATATCAATTTCTCTAGCAGTAAAATTAATTTCTGGTTCCATAAACTCAGTAGTAGATTGATTGGCGTTTTTTTCCCAAAGCAACGCTTCTCTTAAAATCGAACCTAATTCGTTACCAAAATAATAACCTTTATCTCGAACACTTTTTATAGCTTCTTCTAACTGTTCTGGATTAGAGTTTTTAGTAAAAAATCCGTGTGCGCCAAGTTCCATTACTTTGTGAACACTTTCTTTCGTTGTTAATTGCGAAATGATAATAATGTATAAATTAGGGTATTTTTCACGAAGGATTTTGCACGTTTCAAAACCATCCATTTCAGGCATTTGAATATCGAGCAACACTAAATCGATAGGATTTGTTTGAAGTTTTTCAAGAAATTCTCTTCCGTTTTCAGCTTGATAGGCAACAGAAATTCCATCGAAAGAATTTACTAAAAGTGCTAGACTTTTTCTGAATAATTGATGATCATCAACTATGGCAATATTCATAGGTTACTTTTTAACCGAAAGTACAAATTTATTTCCCTTTTCTTGCGGAATTTGTTCAAAATCTGCGTCGATAACTTTAATTCGCGAGCTAATATTCTTTAAACCAGCTCCTTTTGAAGTAGCATATAATTCTTTAAAATTATACGGAGTTCCATCGTCTTCAATTAGAAGTGAAAAATTTTCAGAATCATCATTCAAGCTAATATTACATTTTGAAATATTTCCATATTTCATCATATTAGATGTAAATTCTTGAGTAATTCTAAACAATTCGTACGCTTTGTCATGCGGAATTTCATACGTAAATCCGTTTGCTTTTAATTCGAAATTAGCTTCGCTAGTTTTATTAATTCTGTCTAGGTAATCTTGAACAGCAGGAACAAAACCAGCTTTTTCTAAAAGTGGCGGCATTAATTTATAGGAAACTAAACGCGTATTTTCTAATGCAGCTTCTACTCCATTATTAATTTCAGAAAACATTTCTTTTTTATCGGCATCGGTTTCAGTACGAAGAAGAATAGCAATAAAATTTCGCACCGCATTTAAATCGCCCGAAACACCATCATGAATATCGGCAGCTATACGTTGGCGTTCGTTTTTTTCACTTTCTAAGGAAGTTTTTAATAACAATTCAGCTTCTTTACGCTTCATTTTTAAAACATAAGTTTGATAAAAAACCGCTAAAAACAATAATACCAACACCAATATAACAATTAGCGCAGTACCAATAATAATTAATGAACCAACTTGATTATTTTCCAAAAAATATTTTTTATAAGCTTACAACGTAAAGGTAAAAAAATTGTTATAAGTAAAAATTGATTTTCGTGAAAAACTATTTTCTAACTCTAAATTTTAAAATTGTAACAGAATACAATATTCTAACAACAATATTCAGATATATACTTATTAAAAAAAAATGGCTTAGTATTAATTTTATTACTACTTAAGTAATCTAATGAAAGAAACAGGATAAAAGTCCCACAATAAAACAACAACAATCCACTTATATAATAAAAATCACTCCTATTATACAATGGGATATCTTCCATTTTATTAAAAACCTCTACAAACCATTGTACAGTTAAAGTAATAGTTCCTAATGCCATTATTAAGTTTAAAGGTATGTCATTATTCTCTAGTTGACTAAACGAGAAATCTTTTAACAAGTACAAATAAACTACTAAATAGGTTATCGCTAGTAAAATTGTTATTTTTTTAAAATTTAAAATTTTATAAAAAAAATATAATACACAATAAAATTCTAAAAACATATAAAACCGAAACCATACCATTGCATTTATTCTAAAATAAAGAATATTTAATGGTTCAAAAAGACTAATAATAAACATTAATAATAGAAAAGGAAAAAGGTAAAGCGTAGTTTGGTCTACCTCTTTTCTATTTATTAAATAAAGTACAAAGGGAATTAATCCTAAAGCAAGTGCTATATTATATTCAATTTCCAATACTAATTATTTAATGGACTTGAAGCATCACAATTAGGTGGGCAGAAGGACATTCTGTCAATTAAAACAGCAGTCAAATCTTTACCATTATTATCAACACCTACTAATACTGGAGAAATAACCTTTGCTTGAGTATCGTATCCATAATAAACACGAACTCCCATTAGGTTTTCTTGTTGTAAAATTAGATTTAAAGTATCTATTCCTACAAAACTTGCTTTAATTTCATTAGGAAATTTAGCTTTAAAATCTGCAATTAATTTTTGAGCATCTGCTAAAGAGATTTCTGCTCCTGAACTTGGACCTACTCCCATAAATATTGTTTTTTTGAAAGTTAATAATAGTTCTAAAATAGAAAGATTTATTTATAAAAAAAAACTGGATTATGAAAAAATGCTTACAGAAAAGCTATCATAACTAGTGAATATTACTATAAAACTACATTTTTTTAAATGCATATTTTACAACCACCCAAATAATCCTTAATGATAAGAACAAATAGGCATAGGCAACAAAGTGCCTAAAATCATAATCCAGTATATAATTGATGAGTAAAGCACATGATAAATACCCCACCGAATAAAACATCGAATTTACAAATACATCTGTTTGACTTTTAACCACTTCATTTTGATTAAAAAGCATTAAGAACTTTGTTAAAACAATATTCATTATAAACCAAGCAAACGACAAACAAACACTTAACATTATTAAAAAGTAAAAATTAACATCTAATAGCAAAGCATTATTTACTTTTTCAATAAAATTAGGCTTGAACAAAATAATTGCAATTAGAAAATAATACGACAACCCAAAAATTGAAAACAAAGCCGCCTTTGAATTCAATTTAAAATCATCTATTTTTTTTTCTAATTTCATTTGTCTTATTTAAAAAAGTAGAAATGACATGTAACGAAAATAACCCATACCAATAAAAATATTTTTATCACGCCATTTCTACATTTCTAAAGTAGCACTGTTCTTAATTATTTCCTATACGTAGAAATACGTATTTTTCTACGTAGAAATACGTATTTTTTAATGATTTTTGCCTTTTCAGCTTCTAGTAGAACGTTTTCCTGTTGTGAAAAATGCAACATTACACTGTGAAATTGTGAATTTTTTTTCGTTATATTTGATAGACTAACCAATTAAACAATCAAATATGTTTTTTAATCCAATTGCTATAGTTGTAGCTGCTTTATCAACCTTTTTAGTAGGCTTTATATGGTATAACCCAAAAGTTTTCGGAACAATTTGGATGAACGAATCAGGTATGACTGATGAAAAAGCAAAACAAGGTAATATGCTTAAAATTTTCGGGCTTACTCTAATTTATTCTTTGTTAATTTCCTTTATGATGCCACAATTTGTTATTCATCAAGTTGGCGCTTTACAAGTAGTAAACGGAGACGAAACCAATCAAGCTTTTATAGAATTTATGAAAACAGTAAGCGATAACCATAGAAGTTTTGGCCATGGAGCATTACATGGTTTTATGCTCGGACTTCTTTTTATTTTACCTATTGTTTCAATAAATGGATTATTCGAACAAAAATCTTGGAAATATATGTTAGTAACTGGTGGTTACTGGGTTGTTTCCCTAACAATTATCGGAGCTATTATTTGCGGATGGAAATAATCAAAAAAAGTTAATTCCTTAACATTTTATTACAAAACAATCGCCTTATTTTTGTAGGGCGATTATTTTTTGCTTTGGAAAACATCAGTTTTAAAATATATAAGTCTGTAAGTGAGTTACCAGAAAATTGGGATGAAGTTTCGCATCACAATCATTTTTTGCAAAAGCCTTATTTACAAGTTTTAGAAAAATCGGCTCCAACAAATATGGAGTGCTTTTTCATTGGCATTTTTGAAAGCAATAAACTCATTGGAACTTCACTAGCGCAATATCTCGATTTAAATAAATTAGAATCTTTTGGCGAACGCGATAATTGTTTTAAGACGAAAATCAGAAATTTTGTATTTAAAAACTTTGCTTCGCATGTTCTGTTTTTAGGAAACAATATGATTACTGGGCAAAATGGTTATACGTTTAATAAAGAAATTGAATTTGAATGTATAAGCGACGTAATGATTCAATGCTCGGAAGCTATCATTGCGTATTTTAAGAAGAAAGGAATTAAAATTCACATAGTAAGTTATAAGGATTTTTATACTGAATGTTCTTCTGAGTTAAAGAAGTTCGATTTTAATAAAATGTATGAATTTACAGCGCAACCAAATATGGTTTTCAATTTAGATGAAAGTTGGAAAACCAAAGAAGATTATATTGCTTCATTGAAAAAGAAGTACCGCGATCAATACAAACGCGCGCATAAAAAATTTAACGGAATTGAAGTAAAAGAACTCTCAACTGAAGAAGTTATTACTCTTGAAGACAGAATTTACGAATTGTATCATCACGTTGCGTTAAATGCGCCTTTTAATACGTTCTTTTTAGACGAACACCATTTTTCTACTTTTAAAAAACAATGCGGAAACCGATTTAGAATTTGTGGATATTTTCTAAACAACGAACTTGTAGGTTTTCATACTATTTTACTAAATGGCGATGTTCTTGAAACTTATTTTTTAGGCTATGATGAAAACATTCAAAAAGAAAACATGCTATATTTGAATATGTTGTACAACATGACCGAGTTTGGCATTGAAAACGGATTTAAGAAAATTATTTTCGGAAGAACAGCTTTAGAAATTAAAAGTTCTATTGGTGCTAAACCTGTAAAAATGTCCGGATTTATTTATCACACAAACAAACTCATCAATAAGTACATTGATAAAATATTTAACAACTTAGAACCCGAAGTTTCTTGGCAACAGCGACATCCGTTTAAATAATATGTTGATTCGTTTATTTGTTTATTCGCTAATTTGATTTTAAAATAGCCCAGATTGAGCCAAGCACCGTGTGCAGGTGAAAGCTGGAAATAGCTCCTAATTAAACTCTTCTATTTCCATTTGAACATTTTCCCAATCTTCCATTAACTGTTCTAAATCTTTTTTCTTCTTTTCATAAGCAGAAAAGAAATCAGCATCTTCCATCAACTTTTCATAATTAACAGCTAAATTTTCATCGTCTTTTTGAATTGATTTTTCTAATTCATTTATCTGACTTTCAATCTTACTCAACTTATTTTGAAGTGATTTTTGTTTCTTTTGTTCTTCATAAGATAAAGACTTAGTTTCTTTTTTATCACTTCTCGACTCCGCTCGAAGTGACACATCATCTTTCTTTTCGATTTCGCGCATATCTTGAGCTTTGCGTTGTTCTAAAAAGAAATTAATATCGCCTAAATATTCTCTTATTTTTTGGTCTTTAAATTCGTAAACTCTATTTGCCAAACCTTGTAAAAAATCACGATCGTGAGAAACTAACAATAATGTTCCATCAAAATTATGAAGCGCCGCTTTTAAAACATTTTTCGATTTAATATCTAAGTGATTTGTAGGCTCATCCAGTAACAATACGTTAATAGGTTGTAATAACAGTTTACACAAAGCCAAACGATTTCTCTCGCCACCAGAAAGCACTTTTACTTTTTTCTCAACATCGTCACCACGAAATAAAAACGCACCTAACATATCTCGAACTTTTGGTCGGTTGCTATCGTTTGCGGCATCAAGCATTGTATCTAGTAATGTTTTTTCGCCATCTAAGTATTCGGCTTGATTTTGCGCAAAATATCCCAATTGCACGTTATGCCCGAGTTTAATCGTTCCATCATATTTAAACTCATCAACAATGGCTTTTATAAACGTTGATTTTCCTTGTCCGTTTTGCCCGACGAAAGCAATTTTACTTCCGCGTTCTACTAAAAGAGAAATATCGGATAGTACTTTTTTATCGCCATAACTTTTAGAAACATGTTCTGCTTCTACTACAACTTTTCCTGGAGTAACCGAAACCGGAAACGAGATATTCATTACTGAATTATCATCTTCGTCAACTTCAATTCGTTCAACTTTATCTAATTTCTTAATTAATGATTGCGCCATTGCCGCTTTTGAAGCTTTGTAACGAAAACGCTCAATTAACTTTTCGGTTTCTTCAATTTTCTTTTGTTGATTTTTCTGCGTTGCCAATTGCTTTTCGCGCAATTCTTCTCGTTGTATTAAATATTGTGAATATGGTTTATTATAATCGTAGATTTTACCAAGTGAAATTTCAATCGTTCGATTCGTAACATTATCTAAAAACATTTTATCGTGCGAAACAATTACTACAACCCCAGGAAAGCCTTTTAAGAAGTTTTCTAGCCAAATGATACTTTCTATATCTAAGTGATTCGTAGGTTCATCTAAAAGCAGTACATCGTTGCTTTGCAATAAAAGTTTGGCCAATTCGATACGCATACGCCATCCTCCAGAAAAAGTATCTGTTGAATTATTGAATTCTTCTCTTTTAAAACCAAGTCCTAATAATATTTTTTCGGTTTCTCCAACATAATTATATCCACCAAGAATTTCATATTGATGTGTAACTTCGCTTAATTCATCTATCAAATTATGATAACCTTCACTTTCATAATCGGTTCTATTTGCCAATTGATGATTAATTTCATCCATTCTAAATTCAGCACGTTTAATTTCTTCAAAAGCTTGATAGGCTTCTTCTAAAACCGTTCGACCTTGTTCAAAATCGATATCTTGACGAAGAAAACCTATTTTAACATCTTTTTCAGTTGCAATCGCTCCAGTATCGGCTTGATTATCTCCAGCTAAAATTTTCAACATTGTTGATTTTCCAGCACCATTTTTTCCAACTAGACCAACTCTATCGCCAGAACCTAATCGAAATGTTACTTCTTCAAATAAATATTCTCCACCAAATGAAACAGATAAATTATGTATATTAAGCATTGCTTATTTTTTGTTACAATTGTTACCAATAAAAAACTACCTTTTGTAGTATATTTGTGTAAAATTAATGCAAATGTTTAAAAAAGGATCTAAACTATATAGTATTTTTACAGGAACTTGTCCGAAATGTCATGAAGAAAGCATGTATGAAGACAAAAACCCATATCATTTAAGTAAAGTTTACAAGATGCATGAAACTTGTAGTCATTGTAATACGCGCTACAAAATCGAACCTTCTTTTTTTTATGGCGCAATGTATGTTAGCTATGCCTTAGGAATTGCTTTTGGTGTAGCTGCTTTTATAATTTCTTATGTGTTTTTAAGCACAACTTTAAAAACGGCCTTCATAAGTATTAGTGTAACACTTGTTGTTTTAATGCCCGTAATAATGCGTTTATCGAGAAATATTTGGATAAACTTCTTTATCAATTATGATAAAGATTGGAAGGAAAATAAAAACAAAAAAAGAGTCAATTAATTGACTCTTTTTTTATAAAATCTATTGATATCAATTTCTTTATCCAATTCTATATTATCTTCTAAATATTCAAATAAGCTTTTAGCTAAAAATGGTCCTAACATAACGCCTCTAGTTCCTAAACCATTTAAAATGTGAAGATTTTGATGTTCAAAATGAGTTCCTACTAAAGGTCTCCTGTCTTTTACTGTTGGTCTCACTCCAGCTAAATGCTCTACAACCTCATAATCAACCGAAATTAAGTGGTTTAGCTTTTCTATCAATTCGTCCTTACCTTCATTAGTTGGCAAATTAGTTTTATCTTTCCAATTATATGTTGCGCCAACTTTGTAAATATCATTACCAATAGGTAAAATAAAAATATTAGACTTGACTATTTTATCTAAATTCAGCTTTTTACATTTTATATGTAATAATTCTCCTTTTGTACCATCTAAAGGTAAATCATTAAAGAACGGATTTTGATGTAAACCAAAACCTTCCGCGAAAATGATATGCTTTGCTTTTATATATTTATATGTAACAAAATCTTGTTGAAACGAAATTGCTTCGTAATCGAAAGTTTCGTTACTTAATATACTTTGCTCTTTTAAAAACTGCTGATAAGATTCGATAAATGTTTTAATATCTAAATATCCCGAGTGTAAAACTTCACCAAAACCGAAAGGCGAATCTATTCCTTTGATTGTTTCATTTTGAAAAGTTGAATTAAGAAACTTACTTAAGTTTGGTTTATCAGAAGCAACACTCCAATTGTTTTGTTCTTCAATTGATGATAATTTTCTCCACAATTGCATAGGAAAGTCGAACTTAACATCTAATTGTTTTTCTAATTTTGGATAGAACTTTTCTATAATATCAAGTTGTTCCGTCGCTTTCCAAACACTTGTAAAACGTTTTAGAACAACAGGATTATACATTCCACCAGCAACCGTAGATGACGGTTGTGATTTATTTTCAAAAACTAAAATTTTTTTGTTGTTATCTAGAGCTAATGAAGCAAAAGCACTTCCTGCTAAACCAGCACCAACAATAATGTAATCTATCATAGTACAAAAATAAAAAAACTCTTATCGATTGATAAGAGTTTTTTATTATGAATTGGAGAAAATTTATATTAGTAATTCCACATATCTTGTTCGAAATCTCTAATTTTTTCTTTCACACGCTCAGATTCTAATAATTGCATTTGAGCATTTTCTTTCATGTAATCTTTAATCTCTCTATCTGCATAAACGTTTTCTTCTAAGTAAATTACTCCATTAAAACGTCTAGCGTTTAACAAGTGATCAAAACTGAAAGGCATAGCTGAATTTCGGTTATTGAAAGCTTTTGCTTTGTGCAAAGTTTCTCTTGCTGCTGGGAAATATACCCAAAACAAATCAACCATCTCGTCAGTATCAGGATTGTCTTTATAAATTTGTACGTCTGGTACAACAGGACAAATTCCTAACATTCTGTACTTTAATTCACCTTGTCTTTTATCGAAGTACCAATATCCTACAACTTTATAAGATTTAACTAAATCAGCTTCAATCTCAGTTTTAATAATATATTGCTCATCGATTTTCTTTTCACCAGCTAAATAAGCATCGTAATCTTCATTCATTTGTTCGAAACCACCATCTGTAGTATCGATAGCGTATAAAGATTGTTGAATTTCTTTTAATGATTTTTTAGCAGTAAAGTAGCTACTATCATACACTTCAGTAAGTGTACTATCTTTAATAGCTTTCTTTAAAACATCATAAAGAGGCTTTCTATCTGGTCCTAAATCTTTTTCAACAGGATAATATAATGGGAAGTTAACACGTTGATCTAAATCAATGATTTCCCAAACTCTTTTTCCCATTAAGATATCTCTATCCATTACATAACCGTAAGGAAGAGGCATATCATTTTCGGCTACTAATTCAGCATCCGTTTTTTTCCCGATTTGATCAGGAGTTTTTGCATTTAAAAGATTAGATTGTGCAAAGGTAAAAGTTGAACTTAAACCTAATGCTACCATTACTATAATTTTTCTCCAATTCATTTTCTAAGTCTTTATTTTATGGTATAAGAAATTGTTATATAATTTCAAATGTACAAGGCGATACTTTTTTAGCTGCCTGTCTAATTCCTTTATATTCAACTTTAATATCAGAAATAATGATTACATCACCTTTCATCGCTTTCTTAACAGCAGCTTTAGCTCTAGCATTTAATCTGCTACCAGGATTTACAATAGTAGGTTGTCCAGGAACTTTAATGTTAAACTGCTTAACAATGATATCAACTGGGAAATCGAAATCTTCTAATACAGCAGAAACTTGAGATTTTTCTAAACTAGACTTTGGTCCTTTAGCTGCATCTTCTCCACGAATTTTACCTGTTGGCGAAGGAATACCCTTAATACGGAAAGTCTTTTTATCAGAAACTTTTTGTCCGTCAGGTAAAGTACCTGTAACGTTAATTACAACAGATGTACCATTTCCTGGGTTCATAGTATAAGCACCTGGCTTACCAGATTTAGATAAACCTGGAGCTGAAGCGTTTACTTTATCAGCAGAGATACCAGCAAATGAAATAGACATTGGGTTAGGTACACCACGATAAACAACGTTCATCTTGTCAGCAGAAATTGTTGCTGAATTAGGTTTAGGTACTACAACGTAGTTTCCTTTAATATCGATAGGCACTTCTTTACCTTCTTCCATGAACATGAATTTACCATTAATTTCATGCTCACCAACATTACCAGTTGTAAAGTTTAAGTTAACTTGACCGTCTTTTAAAGCCTCCTTTAAGTTAACTTCTTCTCCATTAACTACAACCTTAGTTGGAACAGTAGACTTGTCATAACGACCTAATACAACTTTACCTTTAAATTGCTCACCAGCAAAGAAAGCTGATTTTTCAGGAATAACAATCGCTTGATAGTTACTAAAAGAAGCTGCCTTCTTTAAAGAGTTACCTAAAGCAACGTTATAAACGTTTGACTCTACATTTTTAACATCATTCTGTAAAGCTGTTAATTTAGTTACAGTAGCAATTGCAGGGAAACCTTTAAAGTGATAAGATAAATACTTTTGCTTTACACCTTCACCATCTACTACATCAGCAGTAGAAAATTTCTCTTTAACATCTTTTAAAACTGGTTGATAAGTTCCACCTTCACCTAAAATTTTATTTAAAGAGTTAACATATTTATTAAATTGATCTACAATAGCTTTACCTTCTGGAGAATACCCATCACCAGCAAACCATTTCTCATCAATATTTGACTTGTCCATAGCTTCATATGGTAACTTACCATCTTCTTCTCTTTCAAAGTCAGCTAAAATTCCATTTTTTACTTTCTCTAAATATGCATAGAATTCATTAGAAACTTTTGACACTTCCTTAGCTTTATTATAAGGAGCGCTATATCTATCTGGTTCATCTGAAGCTTTAGTCTCTAATTGACCTAAAAGCCCCATATTTGATTCCGTTTGATTTTTATTAGCTGTATCAAATTTATCATTCATTAATCCGAAAGCGGTTAATACCTCCTTCGACATATTTAAAGCTAGCATCGCGATGAAAACCAAGTACATTAGGTTAATCATCTTCTGTCTAGGGGTTAATTTTCCTCCTGCCATTTCTTAAAAATTTTGTTTTAAATTAAAAATATTTTTCAGTGATTAACAATTGATAATAAATTATCCTTTGTTATTCATAGCAGAAAGCATTCCTCCATATACTGCATTTAACGATGCAATATTTGAAGTCATAGATTGCATTTGCTCTTTTAATTTAGCAGCATTTTCAGCAATTTCAGCATTAGCAGCAGCGTTTTTCTCAGCTCCTTCTAATTGTGCTTTATATAAACCGTTTAATGATTTTAAGTTATCAGCCGCAGCTACCATTTCTGTAGCATATTGTTTTTGAGACGCAATAGAATCAACTGTTGGCGCAATATTTTTAGCAGCACCTTCAAAGTTTTTGATACTATTTCCTAAACTTTCCATTAAAGCACCGTCAATTTTAGCCTCTTTTAGCATATTATCTAATTTTTGAGATAATAATCCTTGTGCATCTTCTGGCTTATCTTTTTTACCTTTAGGTGTAGCTTCTCCTCCTGCTAATTCAGGATAAACTAATGACCAATCTAAATCCTTTGGTGGAGTTTCAAAAGCTGATAATCCAAAAATAAGCGCCTCAGTTAAAAGTCCAACAATCAACATCAAAGATGCTCCTGGCCAGTGCATTAATTTGAATAAAGCTCCAACGATTACTACTGCCGCTCCCATACCGTAAGCGAAGTTCATTACTTTTGGTGGTAAAATTCCCATAATAAATAAATTTTAGTTAGTTAAGTTAATATAATTTCGATTGTTTAATACTATTTAGGTCTTGTTCCAGTTGCTGCAGTTCCCATATAATCTTGAACTGTTCTGAAACCGATATAACTTCTTGCAGAATCTGCGTATTCATAATCGCGCGTTCCAACTTGTAAAAAGTACCCTACATCTTTCCAAGAACCACCTCTTACAACTTTACGTTGATTTTTGCGATCTGGAACGTTTGGATTCATAGTCGAAACAAACTCATAAGAAGAAGGACTATAAGCTGACTGTGTCCATTCTGAAACGTTACCAGCCATATTATATAAGTTATATTCATTTGGTTCATACGATTCAGCTTCCACAGTATATAAAGCACCATCTGCTGCGTAATCACCTCTATTTGGCTTAAAGTTCGCCATAAAACAACCTCTGTCGTTCTTAGCATAAGGACCTCCCCAAGGGTACGTTGCCGATTCAATTCCACCTCTAGCTGCATATTCCCACTCAGCTTCTGTTGGTAAACGGAATGAATTTACTTGATCTCTTCCTTTTCTTTTCTTAATATAAGAGTTTTTATACATTGTCCTCCAAGCACAAAACGCTTTTGCTTGATTCCAACTAACACCTACAACTGGATAGTCGTCATAAGCAGTATGCCAGAAATAATCATTGTGCATTGGCTCGTTATATGAGTAAGCGAAGTCTGTAATCCAAACTGTAGTATCTGGATAAATTTCGATTGGAGGATTATCATCATATAATCCTTTTCTTCCTTTCTTCTTAACCGCTTTATTCCAATCTACTTCTCTATACCTAAACTGTAATTTAGACACATCCATAGTCTTTAACCCATTATAAGACTCAGATTCAGGTAAATACATAGAGTCCATAACCTCAACATAATACTCATCTGGATATTTTTGAGGATCATCTATAAGCTTAGGTTCGCCCTTACCTCTTTTTAACCTTCTACCAGCATACGGATCATCGTCAGTTCCTATACTATAGTAGTTTTCATACATATATTTGTCGTACGGAGACATTTCTTCAACATTTTGATCTGCGAAAGCATAATCGCCAATACTCCCTCCTTCTTTACCACTTCTCGCACCGTCAGTACCCGTTTCACCAACCTCATCAGCTAAAACAGCCAACCTAGTTCTAATGATAGAGTCTTTTACCCAATTAATAAATTGGCGATACTCTGCGTTAGTAATTTCAGTTTCATCCATGTAAAACGAACGAACTGTTACTGTTTTAGTTGGAGCATCTTGAATGTTTGCTAAATCATCATCTGATTTACCCATTACAAAAGCACCACCTGGCACTAATGTCATCCCATAAGGCTTTTCCGGATGCCATTTTCTACTTTTAGCACCAACTAATTCACCTCTGTCACCCTTACTACAGCTTACTAATAATGATAAAATTGCTGATAATGCAACTAACTTCTTCATATAAATTTGGGTTAAATGTATTTTACAATTAAGGGCGTAAACCTATTCAATAATTTTGAGAAAAACAATTTTTTTCAAAAAAACCTTAAAAAAATCTTAAACTTAGTCTAATCATTAACAATTACACAACTTAACCTAAGACTTTTATAATAAATTACGCCTTTGCGCTTTCCACCATCTTTCTGGTCGTTCTTGCTCACATGCAGCCAAATAATCCTGATGCGTGCAAGGTAATAACGTATTTCTTTTTAATTTATTATTTTCACTTACAACAAATGGTATCTCAATCCACCATCGGTCTGTTTTATCACTCTTATAAAAAATCAACTCTTCATCATCTATAAGAACAATATATTTAAAATAGTTTTCTTTACTTCCAAAAGGATATTCATTTGAACGAAACTCATAACCCTCCAGGAAATACCATAAAACTTGTGCCACCAAAGATACTTCTTTTATTGAATTATCAAAGTTAAAAATACCAAAACTCGAAACTTTATCACTTATACCAGCATATCGAGCTAATGAACAAATTTCTTTTCCACTAAAACCATTTGGATTAAACTGTTGATTATTACCCGAATATGAAGATTCTACAGAACCCAAGTCAAAACTCACTAAATCTGTATCTCTAAAAACTGGCTCAGCAAGCGTTATGTTATTTGAAACCTCGCCTAAACGATACGCTTCAAAAAACAACTTCTCAACTAAATCTATTTCTTCTTGAGAGTTAAAATAGGTTTGATAACCAATATTCGCATAATTAAATAAATTACAAGGTTCTTCAACTACAATTCTAGATAAATAAGAATTATATGGCAATCCGTTTTCTTTTGCAAAATCAAATGCATTATCAACAACCGTTAAATTTACCATTTGATCTAAATTATCATACGCTCTATATAAAGGATATGTTAAATCTTGAGAACCGCCTATTATAATAGGTGTAATTTTTTTTCGGATTAATTCTTCAGAAATAGTTTTAACGAGAAAATAAGAGTCTTCAATTGATGCGCCTTGTTGAATAGTTCCTAAATCGGCAATTGATAAATTCCAATTTCCTGGAAATAAAGAATACAAATACTTTCTAAAAGCAACAAATTCATCATCATGATTATCTACCCCTAAACCTCTGTATTCATTAACAGTTATAATAGCAATTGAAATATCTTCCAAATTTGGAAATTCATCATCAGTATGAATCACAATTTTTTTTCCTAAAGCTTGTTTTGACAAACCTTCAGTAAATTGAACAATTTCTTCTGAAACGGGTTGCAATAAATCAAATGCCATATTTTATTTCTTTTTAGCAGTAGATTTTCTTGTTTTCTTTTTTGCTGGCGCTTTCTTTTCAATCAATTCTTTTACTTCTTCTAGCGTAAGTTTAGCCGCATCCACATCTTTACTTAACTCAACCTTGGTTTTACCTTTTAAAATAACCGAACGTCCCCAACGTGCTTTTTCCACTCGGATTCCTTCATCTTCCCAATGATGAATTAATTTATCTTTCTCTTTTTGAATTTTTTCTTGAATCAATGTTTCAATATCAGATTGTGACAAATTATCAAAATCATACTTTTTGTTTACGTTAATAAACATTCCGTTCCACTTGATAAAAGGACCGAATCTTCCAACACCTTTTTGTACTGGTAAATTATCATACTCAGCAATTGGTGCATCGGCTTTTTTCTTTTCTTCAATTAATTCAATTGCGCGATCCATATCAACATCTAAAGGCTCTTCACCTTTCGGAAGTGAAATAAATGTTTTTCCAAAACGAACATACGGTCCGAATCGACCATTATTAACCTCAACTTCTTCTCCTTCATATTGACCTAATGCTTTTGGTAACATAAATAAAGTAAGCGCTTCATCAAGTGTTAACGTCGAAATATTTTGATCTGGCAACAAACTAGCAAATTGTTTCTCTTCATCATCAATATCTCCAATTTGCGCCATCGGTCCGAATTTTCCTAAACGAACAGAAACTTGTTTTCCACTTTCTGGATGTATACCTAAAATACGCTCTCCTGTTTCGCGTTCTGCATTTTCCTCTACTTCTTTAACATTAGGATGGAAATGACTATAAAACTCTTTCATCATTTTTACCCAATCTTCTTTTCCTTCTGCAATTTCATCAAAATCTTGCTCAACTTTAGCTGTAAAGTTATAATCTAAGATTGTTTCAAAGTTAGCCACCAAGAAATCATTTACAATCATCCCTATATCGGTAGGAACTAATTTTCCTTTATTAGAACCTGTTTTTTCTGTTAAAACATTAGATTGAATATCTGAACCTTGAAGTGTAATTTGATTATATTTTCTCTCAACACCTTCATTTGCTCCTTTTTCAACATAATTACGAGCTATGATAGTAGAAATTGTTGGCGCATAAGTTGACGGACGACCAATTCCTAATTCTTCCAACTTCTTAACCAAAGACGCTTCCGTATAACGACTTGGCGGACGAGAAAAACGCTCTGTTGCTACAATAGTTGAATTTGAAAGTTTTTCCCCAACTTTTAATGCTGGCAACATTCCTTCTTGTTCTTCTTCGTCATCATCATGACCTTCTAAATACACTTTCAAGAAACCTTCAAACTTTATTACTTCACCACTCGCACTAAATTGCTCGTTATGATTTGAGGCATCTATTTTTACGTTTGTTCTTTCTAATTGTGCATCGCTCATTTGAGACGCAATCGTTCTTTTCCAAATTAAATCATACAATCTTGCCTGATCTCTATCAATATTTACTGTATGACGACTCATATCCGTTGGACGAATCGCCTCGTGAGCTTCTTGCGCTCCTTTTGCTTTTGTTGCGTAATTACGTGTTTTTGCAAATTCTTTTCCGTAGTAGCTTTCTATTTCATTTTTTGCTGCATCTAATGCTTCTTGAGATAAATTAACACTATCGGTTCTCATATAGGTAATTAAACCGGCTTCATATAAACGTTGTGCAATTTGCATTGTAATTCCAACAGGTAGATATAATTTCCTAGCAGCTTCTTGTTGTAAAGTCGAAGTTGTAAACGGTGCTGCAGGCGATTTTTTTGTTGGTTTCGTTTCTAAATTTGCTACTTTAAAATCTGAACCAATATTTTTCCTTAAAAAATCTTCTGCTTCTTTTTTAGAATTGAAATTCTTAGGCAACTTAGCTTTAAAAGACTTTCCTTTTTCATTGATAAATTCTGCTACAATACTATAACTAGCTTTCGCATCAAAATTTAAAATATCTCTTTCTTTTTCAACAATTAACCGAACTGAAACCGATTGTACACGACCAGCAGACAAACCTCCTTTTACTTTTTTCCATAAAACCGGAGAAAGTTCATAACCTACTAATCTATCTAAAACACGTCTTGCTTGTTGTGCATTTACTAAATCGTAATTAATTCCTCTCGGATTTTCGATTGCTTTTTGAATAGCTGATTTAGTAATCTCGTGAAAAACAATTCGTTTAGTTTTGTCCGGAGTTAACTTTAACTCTTCGGCTAAGTGCCAAGAAATTGCTTCTCCTTCACGGTCTTCATCGGAAGCTAACCAAACCATTTCTGCTTTCTTAGCTAAATCACGTAATTTTTTTACTAAAGATTTCTTATCGCTCGAAACTTCATATTTAGGTTTAAAATCATTTTCAACATCAACACCTATTTCTTTCGAAGGCAAGTCGGCAATATGTCCAAAACTCGACTCTACTTGAAACTCTTTTCCTAGAAATTTTTCGATAGTTTTTGCCTTTGCAGGTGACTCAACGATAACTAAATTCTTTGCCATTACACTTTATTGTTTGCCGCAAAAGTATAAGTTTTTTTTCAATTTTGCCGATTTAGCCGATTTTCAGCCAAATATTTTGTTAAAGAAAATCTGACAAGTTGTCATATTTTACAATTTAGTACTATCTTTGCAACCCGAGTTTTACAAAATCATTCGGATATTGATTATATGGAAAAGGTAATTGAAGAAAATAAACAAGGAACAAGTCTGGTTCAAGAGCAAAAGGAAGGTAATAGTAAAAAACTTTTTATTGAAAGTTATGGTTGCCAAATGAATTTTTCTGATAGTGAAATCGTAGCTTCAATTTTAGCTAATGAAGGTTACAACACTACACAAGATTTAGAAGATGCCGATTTGGTTTTAGTAAACACTTGTTCAATTCGTGATAAAGCTGAACAAACTGTTCGCAAACGTTTAGAACAATATAATGCCATAAAAAAAATCAACCCAAGTATGAAAGTTGGAGTTTTAGGTTGTATGGCGGAACGTTTAAAAGAAAAGTTTTTAGACGAAGAGAAAATTGTTGATATGGTTGTAGGACCAGATGCTTACAAAGACATTCCTAATTTATTAAAAGAAATCGAAGACGGTAGAGATGCTATAAACGTAATTCTTTCTAAAGAAGAAACGTATGGAGACATTCAACCTGTTCGTTTAAGCAGCAACGGAGTTACTGCTTTTGTTTCAATTACGCGTGGTTGTGATAATATGTGTACGTTTTGTGTTGTTCCATTTACAAGAGGAAGAGAACGTAGCCGTGATCCGCAAAGTATTTTAGACGAAATTCAAGATTTATGGAACAAAGGATTTAAAGAAGTTACTTTATTAGGTCAAAATGTAGATAGCTTTTTATGGTATGGCGGTGGCTTGAAAAAAGATTTCGATAAAGCTAGTGAAATGCAAAAAGCGACTGCTGTAGATTTCGCTCAATTGCTTGACATGTGTGCAACACAATTTCCTAAAATGCGTTTTCGTTTTTCAACTTCAAACCCACAAGATATGCATGTGGAAGTTATTGAAGTTATGGCAAAACATCATAATATATGTAAGTACATCCACTTGCCAGTTCAATCTGGAAGCACTCGTATTCTAAAAGAAATGAATCGTCAGCATACGCGTGAAGAATACATGGAATTAGTAGATAAAATCTACGAATTAATTCCTGATATTTCGTTATCGCAAGATATGATTGCTGGTTTTCCAACAGAAACCGAGGAAGACCATCAAGACACACTTTCATTAATGGAACATGTAAAATACGATTTCGGATTTATGTTTGCTTATTCTGAAAGACCAGGAACACTTGCTGCTAGAAAAATGGAAGATGATATTCCGGAAGCCACGAAAAAACGCAGATTAACTGAAATTATCAACTTACAACAAAAACATGGTTTAGAGAGAACTAAGCGTTTTGTAGGCCAAACAGTTGAAGTTTTAATTGAAAAAGACTCAAAACGTTCAAGCGAACATTGGAGCGGAAGAAATTCTCAAAACACAGTTGTTGTTTTCCCAAAAGAAAATTATAAGCCTGGTGATTTTGTTAATGTAAAAATATCAGATTGTACTACTGCAACACTTATAGGTGAAGCTGTTGGTTATTCTGAAAAAATGTCAAATTAATTACTATATATTAAGGTATAAATGGAATCAATTCAAGCCATAAAACAACGCTTTGAGATTATTGGTAACGACCCAAAACTGAATCGTTCACTGGAAAAAGCTATTCAAGTAGCTCCAACAGACATCTCGGTTTTAGTTACTGGAGAAAGTGGTGTTGGTAAAGAAAGTATTCCAAAGATTATTCACGCACTTTCGCATCGCAAACATGGAAAGTATATTGCGGTAAACTGTGGGGCAATTCCAGAAGGAACAATCGACAGTGAACTTTTCGGACATGAAAAAGGCGCTTTTACTGGAGCAACTTCAACACGCGAAGGATATTTTGAAGTTGCCGATGGCGGAACAATTTTCTTAGATGAAGTTGGCGAATTACCACTAACAACTCAAGTTCGTTTATTACGTGTTTTAGAAAACGGTGAATTTATTAAAGTCGGTTCTTCAAAAGTTCAAAAAACCAATGTTCGTATTGTTGCTGCAACAAACGTAAACATGCAAGAAGCAATTGAAAAAGGAAAATTTCGCGAAGATTTATATTACCGCTTAAGCACAGTTGAAATTCTGTTGCCACCTTTACGCGATAGAAAAGACGACATTCATATTTTATTTAGAAAATTTGCTTCAGATTTTGCACATAAATACAAAATGCCACCTATTCGTTTAACAGAAGAAGCTGTTCAGTATTTAATTCGTTATCGCTGGAGCGGAAATATCCGTCAGTTACGAAATATCGCTGAACAAATTTCAGTTTTAGAGACAAATAGAGAAGTTTCAGTTGCAACATTAAGAGGCTATTTACCCAATGAAGGAAATAATTTACCTTCAGTTATTAGCAATACAAAAAAAGAAAACGATTTCAGTAACGAAAGAGAAATTTTATACAAAGTACTTTTCGACATGAAAGCCGATTTGAATGATTTGAAAAAACTGACATTAGAATTAATGCAGAACGGAAACACAAACATTCAAGAAGATAATAAAAATTTAATTCAGCGAATTTACGGTCAAAAAGAAGATAATGTTATCTTTGACGAACAGCCAAAAGCAGAATTATATCCAGCTCGTAGCGAAACTGAAATTCATCAAGAAGAAATTCACGATGACGATTTAGACGATGATAATTTCTTGTTTGCCGAAACCGTTGAGGAAGAAGAAACTTTAAGTTTAGAAGCAAAAGAAATTGAGCTAATTAAAAAAGCACTTGAGCGCAATAAAGGAAAGAGAAAAGCTGCGGCCGATGAATTAGGAATTTCCGAAAGAACGTTGTACCGAAAAATTAAACAATACGATTTGTAATGAAATTTACATTCTCAAAAATATTAGTTCTTAGTTTGTTATTAACGTTAGTTGGTTGCAAATATTATAACTTTACAGGAACAGGTCAAATTGATGCCGAAACTTTTCAAGTAAATTATTTTCAAAACAATGCCGATTTAGTTGAACCTGGAATTGAAAGAACATTTACCTTAGCTTTACAAGATATTTTACAAAACCAAACAAGTTTGAATTTGGTTAATCAAGGTGGCGATTTGTTATATGAAGGCGAAATTGTAGAATATCGTATTACGCCAATGACAGCTACAGCAGATCAACGCGCTGCACAAAACCGTTTAACTATAGCAGTCAATGTTCGGTTTACCAATAAAAACAAAGAAGAAGACGATTTCGAAAAACGATTTTCGTTTTTTTACGATTACCCTGCAAACGAGCAAATGTCAGGCAACACTTTAACAACAGCTTTAGACGAAATTTTCACACGTATAACTCAAGATGTATTTAACGCATCTTTAGCAAAATGGTAATTTGAACACAAACGATTTTACATATTTATTAAACAAACCGCAAGCTATAAACGAGAAGCAAACACAAAGCTTAGAAGGAATTTTAAACGAATTTCCGTTTTTTCAAAGTGCTCGTTCGTTGTATTTAAAAGGTTTGTATAATCAAGATAGTTATCGTTACAATTATGAGTTAAAGAAAACGGCAGCTCATACTCAAGATCGAACCATTCTTTTCGACTTTATAACTTCTGATGAATTTAAAACCCTACAAAAAAATCATATAGTAGAACAAGAAGAAGTTATCAGTAATATTTATGTAAATGATGTAGAGTTCATAGCAGTTGATGAAAGCGAAAACTCTAAAGAAGAAGTTTTAGAAACTCCAACTATCGAGGAAGAATTAGAGATAGGAAAACCGCTTCTGTTTAAAAATAACGAGAGTGAAAAACATTCTTTTAGCGAATGGTTACAGTTAACACAATTTGCTCCTATTGAACGAAATGAAGTTGAAGAAACAACAGAAGTTGAAGAAACTGAAAACAAAAAAGACGGAAAATTTGATTTAATCGATAAGTTTATTGAAAATAACCCGAAGATTTCTCCAGCGAAAGAAACCGTTGCTATTCCAACAAACATTAAGAAAAGTAACGTTGAACCGTCGCACTTAATGACGGAAACTTTAGCCAAAATTTATCTGGAACAAAAAAAATATCAGCGTGCGATTCAAGCTTATGAGATTTTAATTTTGAAATATCCAGAAAAAAGTAGTTTCTTTGCAGACCGAATTGAAAATATAAAAAAATTACAACAAAATAATAACTAGATTATGTTTACAGGATTTTTAATTGCAATAACAATTGTTTGTTTTTTATTGATTTTAGCTATCATGGTTCAAAATCCTAAAGGTGGTGGATTATCTTCTTCATTTGGAGGAAGCACACAACAAATGGGTGGCGTACAAAAAACAACAGACTTTTTAGATAAAAGTACTTGGACATTAGGCGGAATTTTAATCGCTTTAATTTTACTTTCTACTTTAGCTTTCGATTCTGGAAGCCAAGGTTCAAAAGTATTAGAAGATGACAATGTAACTATTCCTACTACTACAGAAATGCCAGCAGCAACTAATGATGCTACTGAAAATGCTCCTGCCGCAACAACAGACGAAGCAGCTCAATAAATTACAATTAAAAAAAACACTATAAAATGCCAGCATGTCAGTGCTGGCATTTTTATTTTAAGTAAAAATGTCAGAAAATAGTTTTGGCACAATTTCTGAAAAATAGTAAAACATAAAATTTAAATTAAAATCAAAAAATATGTCATTAAACATTAAACCTATTTCAGATCGCGTAGTTATCGAGCCAATGGCCGCAGAAACTACAACAGCTTCAGGAATCATTATTCCTGACACAGCAAAAGAAAAACCACAAAAAGGAACGGTTGTAGCTGTAGGAAACGGTAAAAAAGACCACACTATGACTGTTAAAAATGGCGACGTGGTATTGTATGGCAAATATTCGGGTACTGAATTCAAGTACGAAGGTAAAGATTACCTAATTATGCGTGAAGACGAAATTTTCGCAATTCTTTAAAAGTTAAATGAACTAGAAAACAACATTAAACTTTAAACAATTTAAACATTTAAAATTATGGCAAAAGATATAAAATTTGATATTGAAGCACGCGACGGATTGAAGCGCGGTGTAGATGCATTAGCAAACGCAGTAAAAGTAACTTTAGGACCAAAAGGAAGAAATGTAATTATTTCAAAATCATTTGGCGGACCAACAGTAACTAAAGATGGAGTTTCTGTTGCAAAAGAAATCGAATTAGAAGATGCTCTAGAAAACATGGGAGCACAAATGGTAAAAGAAGTAGCTTCAAAAACTAACGATTTAGCTGGTGACGGAACTACAACCGCTACTGTTTTAGCTCAAGCAATTGTTAAAGAAGGATTGAAAAATGTTGCTGCTGGCGCAAACCCTATGGATTTAAAACGCGGAATCGATAAAGCAGTTGAAGCTTTAGTAGAAGACTTAGGAAAACAAGCTCAAGCTGTTGGCGATTCTTCAGAAAAAATTAAACAAGTTGCTTCAATTTCAGCTAATAACGATGATACTATTGGTGAATTAATCGCTAAAGCTTTTTCTAAAGTTGGAAAAGAAGGAGTTATCACTGTTGAAGAAGCAAAAGGAACAGATACTTATGTAGATGTTGTAGAAGGAATGCAGTTCGATAGAGGTTATTTATCGCCTTACTTCGTAACTGATGCTGATAAAATGATTGCCGATTTAGAAAACCCTTACATTTTATTATACGATAAAAAGATTTCTAACCTACAAGAATTATTACCAGTTTTAGAACCAGTAGCACAATCAGGTCGTCCACTATTAATTATTGCTGAAGATGTTGACGGACAAGCATTAGCTACATTAGTTGTAAATAAATTACGTGGCGGATTAAAAATTGCTGCTGTAAAAGCTCCAGGGTTTGGTGACAGAAGAAAAGCAATGCTAGAAGATATTGCAATTTTAACTGGTGGAACTGTTATTGCTGAAGAAAGCGGATTCTCTTTAGAAAACACTACTTTAGAAATGTTAGGAACTGCTGAGACAGTAACTATCGACAAAGACAACACTACTATTGTTAACGGAAGTGGAAGTGCTGACAACATCAAAGCAAGAGTAAACCAAATTAAAGCTCAAATTGAAACTACAACTTCTGATTACGATAGAGAGAAACTACAAGAACGTTTAGCTAAATTAGCTGGTGGTGTTGCAGTTTTATATGCTGGTGCAGCTTCTGAAGTTGAAATGAAAGAGAAAAAAGACAGAATTGATGATGCTTTACATGCAACTAGAGCTGCAGTTGAAGAAGGAATTGTAGCTGGTGGTGGAGTTGCCTTAGTAAGAGCTAAAACAGTTTTAGCTAAATTGAAAGCTGAAAATGACGATGAATCGACTGGAATTCAAATTGTAAACAGAGCAATCGAAGCTCCGTTAAGAACAATTGTTGAAAATGCTGGAGGTGAAGGTTCTGTAGTAATTTCAAAAGTATTAGAAGGCAAAAAAGATTTCGGATTTAATGCAAAAACTGGTGAGTATGTTGAAATGCTAAAAGCCGGAATTATCGATCCTAAAAAAGTAACTCGTGTTGCTCTTGAAAATGCAGCTTCAGTTTCTGGAATGATTTTAACAACAGAATGTGCTTTAATCGACATTAAAGAAGATTCACCTGCAATGCCTCCAATGGGTGGCGGTATGCCAGGAATGATGTAACATCAGCAGAAATAATAAATTAAAAAAATCCGAATAGACAGTCTATTCGGATTTTTTTGTGTTATAAATCAAAGTTCCTTACAAATGTAGTTTGAATAATTGGTGTTGAACGATAACTATCATTTCCTAAAACATCCCATTGATTCATATAACCCAACTGTAAATTGGTTTTTGCATTAAATTTATAACCAAAACCTAAATACAACCAATTTCTAGAAAAATCTTTTGGCGCTAAATTATCGGTTTGTGAAATCCAAATTTCATCAAAACCTTGAAAGAAAATTTCTTTTCCGCTTTCAAAAGTTTTAATTGGCGTATTTATTGTAATTCGGTAGCGAAAGCGATTTGCATATTCAACTTCATTAGTTAATGTATCAAACCATCTATGCTCTTGACGAAATCTATGTTGAAAATTTACTTTTCCAGCTTTATGTTTTAATAAGAGTTGTTCCCAAATATTATTTTCCACACGACTTTTCTGCTTTATAGCTGGTTCATCTATTCGGTTATTTATATAAGAATAACCAAAACTAAACTCAACATCTTTATTCAAATGAAAGTCTACTGATGGTCGCCATAAAAACGTAGCGTGATAGTTTAAGAAACTGGCTTGTCGTTCGTGTAACTCATTAGAAAAACTCCATTTTGAATTTACAGTCAACCGGTTTAATATTGTAAACCAAGTATTTGTTTCTTCACGATTTACTTCCTCTTGTGAAAAACCATTATAAGCTGTAAATAACATTATGAGTAAGAATAATTGTTTCTTCATATTACTTGTTTATAATACAAAGCTAACACTTGCAAACAGTTTACAAAAAAAGATTAACAAACCTTAACTTAAAACAGCATGTTATGACATCTTTAAATTTTGCTATTTTCTTCACTTTTTATAAAAAATTATCACTAAATTAGCTATATTACTAATTAAAATTTAAAAGAATTATGGGATTATTTTCATTTATTAAAGATGCTGGAAAGAAGATTTTTGGCTCAAAAGAAGCTGAAGCTCCAACTGAAGAAAGAGCAGAATTAAAAGCAAGCGCATTATTAGAACACGTTAAAGCACTTGGTTTAAAATACAAAACAATTAAAATTAGATTAGTTGGCGATGATGTTACACTTGAAGGTGAAGTTGAAGCTCAAGAAGATGCAGAAAAAATTGTATTAGCTGTTGGTAACGTAGAAGGTGTTGACACTGTTGATAATTTAATGACAGTTGCTGATCCAAAACCAGAAGCTCAATATCACACCGTTGAAAAAGGAGAATGGTTATCTAAAATTGCTAAAAAGTATTATGGTGATGCTAACAAATACAATGTTATTTTTGAAGCTAATAAACCAATGCTAGAACATCCAGATAAAATCTATCCAGGACAAGTATTACGAATCCCGAATTTAGAAGAATAAAAAAAATAAAGGCTATCAAAATTTGATAGCCTTTTTAATTTCCTTGTCAATTCAAAATTTAATTAATTACAATTTTAGATTTGAACATTCCGTCTTCAGATTTTATAACAACTGTGTAAATTCCCGAATTTGAATTTGTTAAATCAACTCTCAAAGATTCTGCATTAACATTCTTTCTCTCAAAAACTAATCTACCAGTAACATCATATATTGAAATATTCCCTAAAACATTATTATTAGACAAAGTAATATCAAAAATTCCGTTATTAGGGTTTGGATATAAAGCAATTCTAGTTCCACTAACTTCAAAAGCATCATTATTAAGTGTAGAATAGTTAAAATTAGACTCTATTGTTGATAAATGAGCTTGCATTCTAGTTGCCTGTCCAGCTGTGAACATATACATACAAGCATCATAAGTATAATCCATATAATTCATTGTTAGTTCCCTTGGTGTTCCCGAACATGTTGACGTATGTGAAATAGCTGGACATCCACCATTTGCTGTATTGTGTTGAGGAGTATCAGCAACAAAATCATTTCCGCAAGTACCATTTCCCCAAATATGATTTAAATTCATATAATGTCCTAATTCGTGTGTTAACGTTCTCCCTAAATTATATGGAGCACTAGGAACTGCATAACCTGAGCAACCTGAACCACTACCAAACGCTGAGGCATTAATAAAAACCGCTGCTCCATTTTGTGGATCTGAAGCTAAATAAGCATATCCTAAAGTTCCTCCAGACAAGTTATCGACTACAATATTCAAATATCCTGTCCAGTTAGGATCCCAATCACTTGCTCCTCCAAAATTATATCCAAAAGTTACCGCCGGATCTCCATTAACTAATCCAAATCCAGACGGATGATTTAATGTAGCAATTTCAAATTCAACATTCATAATTCCTTTGTTAACACCAGGAAAGTATGGACTCGTAGTATTATCCCAAGTAGTAATATCAGAATTATATGCATTATAATCTTCATTTAAAATATCAACTTGATCTTGCGCTAACTGTCGTAAACAATTTCGTTGAGTTGCATTAGCACCACCAGAACTAGGGAAATGAATTGCTACTGGAATCACTAAAGTAGATGCAACACTTTGAACTGCATTTTGTGAATTCATCAAATCTTGATAAGCTTGTTCTGACAATTGCATTTGTTGTTGGTGTTTTGCTTGCATCAATGGATTAAACTCTAATTGTTGCATAGCGTGCTCTTGTCCACATGTTCTCTCTTGCGCATTTAAGCATGAAAAAACGAACAACGTAAATAATAAAGTAATTTTTTTCATAAATATGTTAAGTTTATCGCAAATATATGTTTTTTTGTTATTCATTGAGCATCTTCCAAAGTTTATCTTTTAGCTCTTGTAAACCTTGTTGAGCAACTGAAGAAATAAACATATAATCATGTTCTTTAAAAGCTTCATCTAATTCTTCTTTCATTTCAGCTTTTAATTCTTCATCTAGCATATCAGCTTTTGAAACAACAATCAATCTGTCTTTATCAAGCATTTCAGGATTGTAACGACGTAACTCATCTAACAAAACATCATATTCTTTCTTAATATCTGGCGCATCAGCTGGAACCAAAAACAATAATGTTGAATTTCGTTCAATATGACGAAGAAAATAATGTCCTAGTCCTTTTCCTTCAGCTGCACCCTCAATAATGCCAGGAATATCAGCAATTACAAACGATTGAAAATCGCGATAAGCAACGATTCCTAAATTTGGTTTTAAGGTTGTAAAAGGATAATCAGCAATTTTTGGCTTTGCAGCAGTTAGAACTGAAAGCAATGTTGATTTTCCTGCATTTGGAAAACCTACTAGACCAACATCAGCTAAAACTTTCAATTCTAAAATTATGTCTAGCTCTTCACCTTGTAAACCAGGTTGTGCATAACGTGGCGTTTGGTTGGTTGAACTTTTAAAATGCCAGTTTCCAAGTCCGCCTTTTCCTCCTTTTGCCAACACTTTTTCTTCTCCATCTTCAGTAATTTCAAAAAGTGTTTCTTCGGTATATTTATCTTTTACAACCGTTCCTAATGGCACTTCGATAATTTTATCTTCACCATCTGCACCTGTACTTCTACTACTTCCACCATCTCCACCATGACCCGCTTTAACGTGCTTAGTAAATTTTAAATGATATAATGTCCAAAGGTTTTTACTTCCTTTTAAAATGATATGTCCGCCACGACCACCATCACCACCATCTGGTCCACCTTTGTCAATATATTTTTCACGATGCAAGTGAGAAGAACCTTTTCCTCCTTTACCTGATGCTACATATATTTTTACGTAATCTACGAAGTTACCTTCTGTCATATTCTTAATTTTAAAAACTCAGATAAACTCAATACTTAACAGCCACAGACTGTTCTCCTCTGAATATCAAATCCTCTGTCATGTTATACTTTCTTAATGACTAAAATTATTTTGCAAAGGTAATATTATTTGAATGATAATGTTCTAAAGAGCTTAATTCTATTTAAAAACAAAAAAAGCCCTCATAATGAGAGCTTTTATCATACTTTAAAAAAGTATTATAATTTATCAATAACTAATGATAATCTTTCGGTCACTTCTGCTATTGAACCTATTCCGTTAACTGAATAGAATTTATTTTGTGCCTTATAAAAATCAATTAATGGAGCTGTTTTTTCATTATACTCAACATAACGATTTCTTATTTTTTCAACATCTTGATCATCTGCTCTACCAGAAGTTTTCCCTCTTTCTAATAATCGTTGTACTAAAACCTCATCATCAGCTTCTAAAGCAACTGTTGCTGTAACTTTCCAGTTTTTAGTTTCTAAAAACTTATCTAAAGCATCCGCTTGTGGAATTGTTCTTGGAAATCCGTCAAATAAAAATCCTTTTGCATTTGGATTTTTTTCAACTTCATCTTGCAACATTTTTATCGTCACTTCATCTGGAACTAAATCTCCCCTATCTATATATGTTTTTGCTAATTTACCTAGTTCAGTATCATTTTTCATATTGTAACGAAAAATATCGCCAGTTGATAAATGAACTAAATTATATTTTTCCTTTAAAAATTCTGCTTGAGTTCCTTTACCTGCTCCAGGTTTTCCAAAAAGTACAATGTTAATCATGTCTTCTTTAGTATTTGGGTTTGCTAATTGATATACTTGTTTTAAATTTCTTCCTAATCCGTCATAATCTAATCCGAAGCCAACAATAAATTTATTTGGAATACGAATTCCTACATAATCAACTTTAATGTCTTTTTTGTAGGCTTCTGGCTTAAAAAACAACGTTGCTATTTTAAAACTTTTTACACCTTTTTCTTTAAAAATACGCTTTAACTCTTCAAGTGTATTCCCTGTATCTACGATATCTTCAACTACAACTACGTGCTTTCCTTTTAAATCCTGATTTAATCCAATTAATTGCTTTACGTTTTCTGTAGATTGTGTTCCTTCATAAGAAGCTAACTTCACGAACTCTACTTCGCAATTACGTTGGTAATTCTTCATTAAATCGGACAAGAACATAAACGAACCATTTAAAACTCCAACAAAAACTGGAACTTCTTCATAAAAATCGTCTTGAATTTGTTTGGCTACATTTTGAACGGCGTAATCGAGCTCTTTTTCAGAAATAAAAGCTTCAAAATGTTTGTCGTGTAGTTGAATCAAAATTGTGTTGTTTAAAAATGTAAACTACAAATTTACAAAGTATTCTAGATTTCAGGCAACCTATTTCTCTTTTTTTGCAAATTTGATATATTTACAAAATGAAGCAAGGACTCGAAGAAAAACTTTCAACTAGCACGGCACGAAGAAAAGACAGAGATATTCTGCGAAATTTCGTAATTAGAAAAGACTTAATTGAAGATTTAAACGAATTTGCATTTTCAACTTCAAACGAAAATCACGTGATGGCTTTTTACACACTCGAGTTGGTTTGTGAAAAAAAATTAAAACTTTTTGTTCCTTTCATAGATTCTTTTTGTGAGGTTTTACCAAAACTAAAAAATGATTCTACTATTCGTCCTGCTACAAAAATCTGTTTTTTTCTAGCCAAAAGTAACCATAGAAAAAACGGAATTTCATTAACTCGAGAACAAGAGCATAATATCATAGAAGCGTGTTTAGACCGATTAATTCAAAATGAAAAAGTTGCAGCCAAAGTATATGCAATGAAAGCCTTATTTGTTTTTGGAAAAAAATATCGATGGATACATGAGGAATTAAAGAATATTTTACCTCAAGAATATCCTAATCAATCTGCTGCTTATCGTTCGGCAACAAAACATATTTTGAAAAAGCTCAACAAATAACAAATTGTTAATTATCAATTGTTAATTATTAATTGTCTAAGTATCTTTGCTTACGATTTATAACAACACAACAATTACGTATAAAAAAGTAGTTTATGAATTTTTTTTCGTCAGAATTCCGATTGGGAATTTTAGGTGGCGGTCAGTTGGGAAAAATGCTACTAACCGAAACCCAAAAACTCGATATTCAAACCTTAGTTTTAGATCCAAGTGAAGAAGCTCCGGCTAGAGTTGGTTGCAACGGATTTTACAAAGGTAGCTTACTAGATTATGACACCGTTTATCAATTTGGTAAAATGGTTCATGTATTAACAATCGAAATTGAAAACGTAAATCTTGACGCTTTAGATAAACTTGAAGAAGAAGGATTACCTATTTTTCCTTCACCAAAAACGCTACGTTTAATTCAAAATAAAGGAAAACAAAAAGATTTTTTAGTAAAAAACAATATTCCAACTTCAAAACATTTACGTTTTGTTGGGCTTGATGAATTACGCGAAAACTTAGCAAATGATACGCTTGACTTTCCGTTTGTTTGGAAAGCAGCTCAAGGTGGTTATGATGGAAATGGCGTAAAAATTTGTAAGTCTTCAATGGATTTAATGGAATTACCAGATATTGAATGTATAGCCGAAGATTTAATTCCGTTTAAAAATGAATTAGCAGTTATTGTTGCCAGAAGCGCAAACGGTCAAGTTACTACTTATCCTGTTGTAGAAATGGAATTTCACCCAGAGGCTAATCAAGTAGAATATGTTATTTGTCCGGCTCGAATTGATGAAGAAATAGCGCAAAAAGCACAAGAAATAGCTTTACAAACATCGGAAGCTTTTAATCACGTAGGTTTATTAGCTGTTGAAATGTTTCAAACTATGAATGATGAAGTTTTAGTAAATGAAGTTGCACCAAGACCTCACAACTCTGGACATTATAGTATTGAAGCAAGTTATACATCTCAATTTGAAAATCACATTAGAGCAGTTCTAGGTTTTCCTTTAGGAAACACAAGCAGTAAAGTTGCCGGGATAATGGTAAATTTGGTTGGTGAAGAAGGTTTTACTGGACCTGTTTACTATCAAAATATTGATAAAGTAATGGCTATACCAGGAGTTACGCCTTATATTTATGGAAAAAAAGAAACTAGACCTTTCCGTAAAATGGGACACGTTACGATTGTAAACCCAGATATGGAAGAAGCTCGCAAAATAGCTGAAGAAGTAAAGAATAGTATTAAGGTAATAGGTTTACCTCCTAGACCACAACAAACATAAACAACAACAATAAAACATGAGTAAAGTAGCAATAGTAATGGGAAGCATTTCGGATATGCCGGTTATGCAAGATGCCATCGAAATATTAAAAGGATTCGATATCGAAATAGAAGTTGATATAGTTTCCGCACATAGAACACCAGAAAAATTAGTAGATTTTAGCTCGAATGCACACAACAGAGGAATTTCTGTAATTATTGCTGGTGCTGGTGGCGCTGCGCATTTACCAGGAATGGTGGCTTCTATGAGTCCGTTACCAGTAATTGGAGTTCCTGTAAAATCGAGCAACTCAATCGATGGTTGGGATTCGGTTTTATCTATTTTACAAATGCCAGGTGGCGTTCCTGTAGCAACGGTTGCTTTAAACGGAGCCAAAAACGCTGGAATTTTAGCGGCACAAATCATTGGTTCAAACGACAAATGCGTTTTAGATAAAATTGTTGCTTACAAAGAAGGCTTAAAACAAACGGTTTTAAAAGCTGCTGAAGATTTAAAGAAAGGATAAAAAACAGAAAACCCCAACAAAAGTCGGGGTAATTCTGCTCACTATTAAGTGACAACTATAAAAAAAATTCTACTCTTTCGGGACAAAAAGGAATGATTATCACATCATTTCATCGGCAAAATTATACACTTTATCGATACAAACAAGTTTTTTTATGAAATTTTTAGAAAATTTTAACACAAAATATCATTCAGCACCTTTTTCTGAGATAAAATTAGAGGATTATGCTCCTGCTTTTAAAAAATGTATTGCAAAAGCAAAAGAGGAAATTAATGCTATAGTTGAAGACAAAAACGAACCAACATTTGAAAATACCATTGAAGCTTTAGAGTTCGCTGGACATCATTTAGATCGGTTATCAAGTATCTTTTTCAACTTGAATTCGGCAGAAACTTGCGAAGAAATGCAAAAAATCGCACAAGAAGTTTCACCTTGGCTAACAGAATACGGAAACGATATTGCTTTAAATGAAGAGTTATTCAAAAAAGTAAAGGCCGTTTACGATAAAAAAAGTTCTTTAAGCTTAACAATCGAACAACAAACACTTTTAGATAAAAAATATAAAGGTTTTGTTAGAAATGGCGCATTGTTAAACGAAGACGAAAAGAAAAAACTTCGAGAAATCGATACACAATTAGCCAAATTAAAACTAACATTTGGCGAAAATGTGTTGGCAGAAACCAATAATTATCAATTGCACATTACAAACGAAGCTGATTTAAAAGGTTTACCTGATGGCGCAAAAGAAGCTGCAGCTAATTTAGCCGAAAGTAAAAATTTAGAAGGTTGGATTTTTACTTTAGATTATCCAAGTTATTTGCCTTTTATAATGTATATAGAAAATCGTGAATTGCGAAAAGAAATCGCTATTGCTTCTGGAAAAAAAGGTTTTCAAAATAATAAATTCGACAACCAGCAAAACGTAAAGGATATTGTTCGTTTACGACACGATCGTGCTAATTTATTAGGCTATCAATCTCATGCCGATTTTGTTTTGGAAGAACGAATGGCGAAAAGTCCAGAAAAGGTAAAATCCTTTTTAAATGATTTATTAGAGAAAGCAAAACCAGCTGCCGAAAGAGAGTTTGAAGAATTAACAGCTTTTGCCAAAGAACTAGACGGAATTGATCATTTAGAAAAATGGGATAGTTCTTATTATTCAGAAAAATTGAAGCAAAAGAAATTCAATTTGGATGATGAAAAGCTAAAACCATATTTCAAATTAGAGAATGTACTAAACGGAGCATTTACTATTGCTGAAAAATTATACGGAATTACTTTTAAAGAAGTTTTTGATATCGATAAATATCACGAAGATGTAAAAACCTATGAAGTTTTAGATTTTGAAGGCAATTTTGTATCACTTTTCTATGCCGATTTCTTTCCGAGAAAAGGAAAACGAAACGGAGCTTGGATGACATCATACAAATCGCAATACATTAAAGATGGTGAAAATGAGCGTCCGCATATTTCTAACGTGTGTAATTTTACACCACCAACAAAAACCAAACCTTCACTCCTAACTTTTAACGAAGTTACGACTTTGTTTCACGAGTTCGGTCATGGTTTACACGGAATGTTAGCTAATACAACCTATCCAAGTTTATCGGGAACTTCAGTGTATTGGGATTTTGTAGAATTGCCAAGTCAGGTTATGGAAAACTGGTGTTACCAACCCGAAGCTTTAGCTTTATTTGCAAAACACTACGAAACAGGTGAAATTATTCCGCAAGAGTATGTAGATAAAATTAAAGAAAGTTCAAATTTCTTAGAAGGAATAGCAACAGTACGTCAGTTGAGTTTCGGAATGCTTGATATGGCATATCACGGAAAAGCGCAAACTATTGATGACGTTAAGTCATTTGAAGAAAGTGCTTTTGAAAACACAAAATTATATCCAGATGTTGCCGAAAATTGTATGAGTACTTCGTTCTCACATATTTTCCAAGGTGGTTATTCTTCAGGTTATTACAGCTACAAATGGGCTGAAGTTTTAGATGCCGATGCTTTTGCTTATTTCGAAGAAAAGGGAATTTTCAATAAAGAAGTAGCAACCAAGTTTAAAGAATACGTTCTTTCTAAAGGTGGAACCGAACATCCAATGGAATTGTATAAAAAATTCCGTGGTCACGAACCTACTCCAGATGCTTTGTTAAAACGTGCTGGATTGATTTAAAATTTTTTTTTTTCATTCTGAACTTGTTTAACTACGTTGAATCTTTGATTTCAGAATCGAAATCTAAACATATTATTTTAGAAGCTGAAATAAATTCAGCTTGACAATTATCTATATAAACCGAAGTTTTAATTAGCTTCGGTTTTTATTTTATAAAACCAACAACAATAACAACCAAAAAAAAGGAACACTTTCCACCCAAAAACTTGTATAATATTTTGAGTTTTGAGTTGTTGCAAAAAAAGTAAAAACACCTATACAAAAAGCAACTAAACCAACAATTATAAAATCTTTATTTATAAAATTTGGTTTAAAAAACTCCAATAAAACAAAAAGAACCAACAATAAATAGGTAAGCTTTTTTGTTGTTTTCACACCAATTTTCTGCGGAATAGTTTGCAAATAGTGTTCGTCATTTTTTAAATCGATAATTTCAAAAATTAGCATCAAAACAAAAACCAAAATAAAACGTTGTAGACTTTTTAAAACAACCCATAAATCAATCTCTAATTTCGAATTAATTACTGGCAAAAGAACAGTAACTAAAACCCAAGCGATGGCTACCAAATAAATCTTTATTCCAGACCAATTACGCATATTCGGTTTGTTCGGAATAAAAGGTAAAGTATATAAAATTGTAAGTATTAAACTAACAAACCCTACTGCTTTTGTTATCGTTTGCAATTGAAAAAAGTAATACACCGAAGCTAAAGCAGCCAAAAAACTCAATCCTATTATAGCTTTAAAATTCGGAGTTAGCTTCACTTTTTTAACCCTTGCGAGTTCATCATATTTTATAAAGTTGTACCCCACAATTGTTCCGTAGAAACCAAAATAAGCCACAGCTTCATCATAAGGCAAATCCAATTCGTGAAATGTAATCCGGATAAGTGAATAAATCGCAAGCGCAACATGAATACTGCTTTCTATATAAAAATCAAAAATTGGTTTTAAAACCTTCATAAAACAAATTTAAACATTGTTCAAATAACAATTTTGTTTTGTTTAAAAAATAACAAAAAATGAAATTTTAAAAAGTGTTTATTACAATATTAATAATTACTTTTGTTCATCAATAAACAACACCCTTTTTACAAGAAATATTTTATTCAAAAATGAGAACAGATGCATTCGCTTTGAGACACTTAGGTCCACGTGAAGAAGATTTAAGTCAAATGCTAAAAACTATCGAAGTTGAGAGTTTAGATCAATTAATATATGAAACCGTTCCTGATGACATTCTACTTAAAGAGTCATTAGATTTAGAACCTGCAATGACAGAATATGAATATGCTGCTCATGTTCGCGATTTAGGAAGAAATAATAAGGTTTTTAAATCATACATCGGTTTAGGTTATCATCCTACAATTGTTCCTGCGGTTATACAACGAAATATTTTTGAAAATCCAGGTTGGTATACAGCTTATACACCTTATCAAGCTGAAATTGCTCAAGGACGTTTAGAAGCGCTATTAAATTTCCAAACAACTATTATAGAATTAACAGGAATGGAAATTGCAAATGCTTCTCTTTTAGATGAAGGAACTGCAGCAGCAGAAGCAATGGCATTATTGTTTGACGTTCGTTCTCGTGACAAAAAGAAAAGCAATGCTAATAAATTCTTTGTTTCTGAAGAAATTTTACCACAGACTTTATCGATTTTACAAACACGTTCAACTCCTATCGGAATTGAATTAGTTATTGGAAATCACGAAGAGTTTGAATTCACTTTTGATTTCTTCGGAGCGTTATTACAATATCCGGGGAAATACGGACAAGTTCATGATTATTATAGTTTCATTGCAAAGGCTAATGAAAACGAAATTAAAGTTGCTGTTGCAGCAGATATTTTATCATTGGCTAAATTAACACCTCCAGGTGAAATGGGTGCCGATGTTGTTGTAGGAACTACACAACGTTTCGGAATTCCTATGGGATTTGGTGGT
Organism: Bacteroidia bacterium; assembly: GCA_030431055.1. Classification (GTDB taxonomy): domain Bacteria; phylum Bacteroidota; class Bacteroidia; order Flavobacteriales; family Flavobacteriaceae; genus Flavobacterium. Next base: position 273,595 of record JAUIJA010000002.1, read on the forward strand.
CCACACGCCGGATATTTTGCCACAAAAGAAGCGTATAAACGTTCAATGCCGGGTCGTATTATTGGAGTTTCTCAAGATAAAAATGGAAATCGTGCTTTACGTATGGCTTTACAAACGCGTGAGCAACATATTAAACGTGAAAAAGCAACTTCAAATATTTGTACGGCTCAAGTTTTATTAGCTGTTATGGCTGGAATGTATGCTGTATATCACGGGCCAAAAGGTTTACGGTATATCGCTAACAAAACGCACTCCTTAGCTGTTACTGCAACCGATGCTTTAAATAAATTAGAAGTTTATCAAACCAATACTGCTTTTTTCGATACAATTGTCGTAAAAGCCGATGCAATTCGCGTTCGCCCAGTTGCCGAAAGTAAAGAAGTAAACTTCTTCTATATAGATAATGAAACAATTTCAATTTCGTTTAACGAAACAAATTCGATACAAGATATTAATGTAATTATTGAAATTTTTGCTGAAGCTTTAGGAAAAGAAGCTTTTAAAGTTTCTGAATTAATTACTAGTCAAAATGAAATTCCGTCGCAATTAGAAAGACAATCTGACTTTTTAGAACACGAAGTATTCAATAATCATCATTCTGAAAGTCAGTTAATGCGTTACATAAAGAAATTAGAGCGTAAAGATTTATCTTTAAATCACTCCATGATTTCTTTAGGTTCTTGTACAATGAAGTTGAACGCAGCAGCCGAAATGTTACCGTTAAGTATGCCGTTGTGGAATAACATTCATCCATTTGCACCACAAGACCAAACTATTGGTTACCAAATGATGTTGAATAAATTAGAACATCAATTAAATGTAATTACTGGTTTTCAAGGAACAACTTTACAACCAAATTCTGGTGCACAAGGAGAATACGCCGGTTTAATGGCAATTCGTGCTTATCACCTTTCTCGTGGAGATAACAATAGAACAGTTTGTCTAATTCCATCATCAGCACACGGAACAAATCCAGCTTCTGCAGCTATGGCTGGAATGGATATTATTGTTACCAAAACAACTCCAGAAGGAAACATCGACGTTGAAGATTTAAGAGAAAAAGCCGAAGCAAATAAAGAACGTTTATCTTGTTTAATGGTTACGTATCCTTCAACTCATGGAGTTTATGAAAGTGCTATTAGAGAAATCACAAAAATCATTCACGATAATGGTGGTTTAGTTTATATGGATGGAGCTAATATGAATGCTCAAGTAGGATTAACAAATCCAGCTACAATTGGTGCAGATGTTTGTCACTTAAATTTACACAAAACTTTTGCTATTCCTCACGGTGGCGGCGGACCTGGCGTTGGACCAATTTGTGTTAACGATAAATTAGTTCCGTTTTTGCCTTCAAATCCATTAGTTGAAGTTGGTGGCGAACAAGCAATTAGTGCTATTTCATCTGCTCCTTACGGTTCAGCTTTAGTTTGTTTAATTTCTTACGGATACATCTGCATGTTAGGTCCAGAAGGATTAGAAGAATCTACGAAATATGCGATTTTAAATGCGAATTATACGAAAGCGCGTCTTCAAGAACATTATCCAGTTTTATATTCTGGAGAAAAAGGAAGAGCCGCTCACGAAATGATTTTAGATTGTAGAGCATTTAAAGAAAAAGGCATTGAAGTAACTGATATTGCGAAGCGATTAATGGATTATGGTTTTCACGCGCCAACAGTTTCTTTCCCTGTTGCTGGAACATTAATGGTTGAACCAACAGAAAGTGAAGATTTAGCTGAATTAGATCGTTTTTGTGATGCGATGATTTCAATTCGTAAAGAAATTGAAGCTGCTTCGAAAGATGATGCTAACAACCTATTGAAAAATGCACCTCATACATTAGCTATGTTAACTGCTGATACTTGGGATTTACCATATTCTCGTGAAGCTGCTGCATATCCATTAGAATACATTGCAGATAATAAATTTTGGCCAAGTGTTCGTCGTGTTGACGATGCTTTTGGCGACAGAAACTTAGTCTGTTCTTGCGCTCCTATAGAAGCGTATATGTAGTATTAAGATGCGAGTACTAAGTATTAAGATAAAGGTTTCAAATTTTTATAATTTGGAACCTTTTTTACTATTACCTATTACCCATAACCTAAAACCTATCACCAAAAAATGAAAGACATTCAAACAAGAGAAGATATTATTTTAATCATGCGAAAGTTTTATGACAAACTCTTAACCGATGATTCTATTTCTCATTTTTTCACTAAGACAACGGATGTTTCTAATCATTTAGAAGAACATTTTGAAATATTAGCAGATTTTTGGGAACAAGCGCTTTTTTTCAAAGGCGGTTATAAAAATAACATGTTTCAGAAACATTTAGATGTTCACAAAAAATCTCCTTTTCAACAAGAGCATTACCAAACTTGGCTAAAACATCTTCATACAACTATTGATGAATCTTTTGAAGGAGAAAACACAGAGCAGATGAAAACACAATCATTAAGTATCGCTACTGTTTTACAAATAAAGTTTTCACAGTAGAAGTTAGTTTTTATTATAGAATAAGTAATAAAAACCTCTTTCTTTGAACATTCCTTATTTTTATTAAAATAATTCATTTTCAAACACTTCCTGTTATCTATATTCATTAACTTCGTTTAGAAACCTACTGATAATGAATATAAAAATAACTGGAACCGGAAGTTATATCCCAACAGAAATTGTAACTAATTCAGATTTTTCAGAACATCTTTTTTTAAATGAAGACGGAAGTAATTTTAAATCTTCAAATGATATTATTACCGAAAAGTTTGTTGAAATAACAGGTATTCAAGAACGTCGATATGCTTCTGATAATTTAGTAAATTCTGATTTAGGTTTTATTGCTGCTCAAAAAGCCATAGAAGATGCTAAAATTGATCCTGAAACATTAGACTATATCATCTTTGCCCATAATTATGGCGACATAAAAGCTAACACAATTCAATCTGATACTGTTCCAAGTTTAGCAACTCGTGTTAAGTATTTACTTCAAATTAAAAACCCAAAATGTGTTGCTTATGACGTGCTTTTTGGTTGTCCAGGTTGGATTGAAGGTGTTATTCAAGCACAAGCTTACATAAAAGCTGGCATGGCAAAACGTTGTTTAGTTATTGGTTCCGAAACTTTATCGCGAGTAGTTGATAAACACGATCGTGATAGTATGATTTATTCTGATGGTGCTGGCGCTGCAGTTATTGAAGCAACTGAAGAAAATGGTGGAATTATAGCTAACGAATCAGCTACTTTTTCATTTGACGAAGCCAAGTATTTATATTTTGGAAATTCCTTCAACAAAGATGAAGATGAAAACGTGCGTTACATTAAAATGTATGGACGAAAAATTTATGAATTCGCACTAAATAATGTACCAAATGCTATTGCTTCTTGTTTAGATAAAAGTGGATTTAAAATTGATGATGTAAAGAAAATACTAATTCATCAAGCTAATGAAAAAATGGACGAAGCTATTATTAATAGATTCTACAGAATTTATAAAAAAGAAGTACCGAAAGACATTATGCCAATGAGTATATATAAGCTTGGTAATTCTAGCGTGGCTACTGTTCCAACACTTTTTGATTTAATTTTAAAAGGTGAAATAGAAAATCAATCGATTATAAAGGGCGATGTTATCATTTTTGCCTCAGTTGGCGCTGGAATGAATATTAATGCAATTGTTTACCAAGTTTAATCTTTCTTCCTAATTTTTTCCATCCAGAAATTGAGTAACGGTAATAATTTTAATTGTTTAACAAGTAAAACTGAACTTACAATTAGCAATCCTATTTTTACAATTACATCTAACCATAAATTAGAAAATGATGGTGTGTTATAAACTACAATCACCAAAAAAAGCATTACCAAAGAGAGTTTTAAATAGCTTACATCGAAAGGCAACATTTTGAACTTTTTATAAATAAAAATCAATTTCGAAATATTAAAAAGCGACATTGAAATTAAAGATGCAATAGCAACTCCAGAAATTCCAAAATTAGTTTGCGTTAAGAAATAGTAATTCAAAACGATATTAACTACAACAAGCGATAAAACTGCTATAATATTAAAACGATAATATTGCGAATAGGATATAATTTCAGAATTAAATCCGGTTGCCATATTAAATAGCACATTAGCGCCCAAAATGTAAATCACAGGAACTGAAGCCGCCAGTTTATCGGCCGTAGGCAACAAACTAAAAAACGACTCTACTCCAACGATTATACAACCCAAAACTAAAGCACCAATAAAGAACAACATTTTAGAAGTCTCCACGTATTTCATTTTTAAAACATCAAATTCTCGGTTTTTAATCCAAGCTGAAACTTGTGGTGCATAAACAGTAAACAAACCTGTTGCAGGAATTGCTAATGCCGAAGCTAAATTTACCGCAATACGATAGGCTCCATTATCGTCAAACTCGAGAAATAATGGAATCATAAAACCATCTATTCGAAAAGCTAAAAACGAACCGAAGCTTCCTAAAAATGAATAAAAACTATAATTATAATATTCTTTTTTAGAAATCGACTGAAACAAACTTTGAAATTGCCAATTTCCTTTTATTGGAAAATATCGAAATAAATATAGTGCAATTAAAATGAGTAATAAAAAGTAAAATCCTATAAAAAATATAATTCCTTTACTTTCTGTAAAAACCTGTGCTAAAACCAAAAGAAAAACAATTGGCAAAGCTATTTTAGGAATAATCTTTTCGTAGAATGTTGGAACAGCTATTTTTTGAATATTAGCCGACTGCCTTTTAAACAACTCAATTAAAGCTAACGCTAGTGCTAATGGAAATGCAAAAAACAAATAATTGAAATTTTCCCATTCTATTGCAAATTGACCAATTAGCAGAATTATTAAAACAACAATTGCGATACTTAAAATCGTTACAATTCCGTATTTAAAAAGTTTTGTTTTATTTTCTTCAGAAAGCTTTGGATAAAAATGAATTAATGCTTGTGCTCCTCCAAAAACGAAAATCGGAAATAACATTTGCGCAATACTATCAACAAAACCAACTTTTCCTAAGAAATCTTTATCATTAGGATATATAAAAACAGTTGACAAAACACCAATCGCAATTCCTAAATAATTAATTGCAGTGAACCAAAATGCTTGTTTTTGTGATTGCGTATCTTGCATTATTTATAGCTTTTTCTAGCTTTTAAAATAGTTATAAAATGTAGCTTTAAAAGTATGTAATAACCTAGTAATTGCCAAAACATAGAAAATACTTTTGAAACAGAATAAAACTTCGAAAAATATTTTGGTAAACCAATTACATTTCGAAAAGCTTTAAATAAACCCACAATGTAATTGTGATTTACATTTAAAACTTCGGCTAACATTTTATATTTAGCTTGCTTTACATCTTTTTGAAAATTTCTGGTAATTGTTCTGTCGTGATATATTTTTGAATTCTTAACAACAACTATTTTAAAATCGTGATAATGAACTCTATCTGCATAATTTCTATCTTCTCCGTAATGATCAAATAGTGATTCAAAACAACCAACTTTTTCAAGTAATTTTTTTGATAACAACCAAGCTGCAGCGTTTACAAATGGAACTTCATCAACAATTTCTGAAATTGAATTTGTTTTTCGCTTCCAATACATTTCAAAATTAGCATCTAAAGAAGTTTCATCTGGCGAAAAATGCATCGGACTTACAATTCCAAATTTTTCATTTTGCGAAGCAACTGCAACTATATTCTGAATTGTATCAGGTTCAATCCAAGTATCTTGATTCAATAAAAAATAATAATCGAAATTTTGTTCCAAAGCCATTTGGATTCCAATATTATTGGCTTTTCCAAAACCTAAATTGGTTTCTGATTGAACAACCTCAACAAACGGAAATTGCTTTAAAATTTCAACCGAATTATCCGTAGAAGCATTATCAATCGCAATTACAGAAACTGGCAAAACCGATTGCTGCAACGATTGTAAACATTTATTCAACCATTTACTTCCGTTGTAGGTAACAATAATAACGACTACTTTTTGTTGCACAAGAATGAAATTATCAAACAAAAGTAAGGATATTTCTTATGTAAGTTAGGTTTTGTTTATTTTTGTTGGGAATTATCAATCTTATGAGATATTACGTAGTAATACCAGCACATAACGAAGCGCAGCACATAGCTCTGACGTTAGAGTCGCTTGTAAATCAAACGGTTTTACCAACTAAAGTTGTTGTTGTAAACGATAATTCAACTGATGAAACCGAAAACATTGTTAATTCTTTCATCGAAAAACACAATTGGATTTCATTAATTAATAATTCTTCTGACGCGAAACATTTACCAGGAAGCAAAGTTATTTTAGTCTTTAATAAAGGTTTAGAAACTTTAGACCAAGATTATGATGTTATTGTAAAAGCTGATGCCGATTTAATTTTTCCAGAAAATTACTTTGAAACCATAATCAAACATTTTCAAGCTGATGCAAAAATTGGAATGGCTGGTGGGTTTTGTTATATTGAAAAAAACGGAAATTGGGTTTTAGAAAATTTAACCGATAAAGATCATATTCGTGGCGCATTAAAAGCTTACAGAAAAGAATGTTTTGAGCAAATTGGTGGTTTACGAACCGCTATGGGTTGGGATACAGTTGATGAATTATTATGTAAATTTTACAATTGGAAAATTAAAACCGATGAAAGTTTACATGTAAAACACTTAAAACCAACAGGAGCAAACTACAACAAAGCTTCTCGTTACAAACAAGGCGAAGCATTTTATACTTTAGGTTACGGATTTTGGATTACTACAATTGCTTCCTTAAAATTAGCATTACGCAAGGGAAAACCATTTTTATTTATTGATTACATAAAAGGGTTTTTGAAAGCTAAATCCAATAAAAAACCACTTTTAGTAACAGAAGAACAAGTAAAGTTCATCAGAAATTACCGTTGGAAAAAAATGAAGGAGAAAATCTTTAAATTTTAATTTTTCAGTTCCTTTTTAAAACTTTTTAATTTTCAAATTGACACATTAATTTAGTATTTTAGCCAATATTTAAACATCAAAAATGTTTGTTACTCGAATTTTATCGCAAAGCGGAAAATACTTCATTATGCTGAAAGAGGTTTTCAATAGACCTGTAAAATGGAGTATGATGCGCCAATTAATCTTTAAAGAAATTGACGACCTAATAATCGATTCCTTAGGAATTGTTTCTTTTATTTCGTTCTTCGTTGGTGGAGTTGTTGCTATTCAAACTGCATTGAATTTAACAAATCCATTAATTCCAAAATATTTAATTGGTTTTGCCACAAGACAATCGGTAATATTAGAGTTTGCGCCTACATTTATTTCTATCATTATGGCGGGAAAAATGGGTTCGTTTATCACTTCTAGTATCGGAACAATGCGTGTAACTGAACAAATAGACGCTTTAGAAGTAATGGGAGTTAATGCTTTAAACTATTTAGTGTTTCCAAAGCTAATTGCGCTTTTATTATATCCATTTGTAATTGGGTTAAGTATGTTCTTGGGTGTAGTTGGTGGTTATTTAGCAGCTGTTTATGGCGGATTTACAACAAGCAACGAGTTTATTACTGGAATTCAAGATGAGTTCATTCCGTTTCACATTGCTTACGCTTTCATTAAAACTTTTGTTTTTGCTATTATTTTAGCTACAATTCCATCTTTTCACGGGTTTTACATGAAAGGTGGAGCGCTTGAAGTTGGTAAAGCAAGTACGGTTTCTTTTGTTTGGACATCGGTTGTAATAATTTTAATGAACTATGTGTTAACCCAAATGTTATTAAGCTAATGATTGAAGTAAAAAATTTAGAAAAGATTTTTGGGGAGCAAAAAGTATTAAAAGGAATTTCTACACGTTTTGAAGCCGGAGAAACTAGCTTAGTTATTGGACAAAGTGGTTCTGGAAAAACTGTTTTTATGAAATCACTTTTAGGAATTCACACTCCAGAAGTTGGTACAATTTCTTTTGATGGACGAATTTATTCTGAAATGTCTAAAGACGAAAAACAGAGTTTACGAACAGAAATAGGAATGGTTTTTCAAGGAAGTGCTCTTTTTGACAGCATGACTGTTGAAGAGAACGTTGGTTTTCCGTTAAAAATGTTTTCAAATAAATCGCCAAAAGAGATTAAAGAACGTGTTGATTTTGTTATTGAACGCGTAAATTTAGTCGATGCACATACTAAAATGCCTTCTCAAATTTCAGGTGGAATGCAAAAACGTGTTGCAATTGCTAGAGCAATTGTAAATAATCCTAAATATTTGTTTTGTGATGAACCAAACTCTGGTTTAGATCCAAAAACAGCAATGGTAATTGATAACCTTATTCAAGAAATTACTAAAGAATACAACATCACGACTATTATCAATACCCATGATATGAATTCGGTAATGGAAATAGGCGAGAAAATTATCTTTTTAAAGAACGGACTTTTAGAATGGGAAGGCTCGAGTAAAGTAATCTTTAAAACCGATAATGAAGCTGTAACTGATTTTGTTTACTCTTCTGAATTGTTTAAAAGAGTACGAAAAATGTACATTGAAGATGATATTTTGTAATATTTAATTACTAATATATTATTCAAAGTCAACTTTAACTTTATCTGTTTTCAGCTTTGCTTGCAACCATTTTTTATACTTTTCAGTTTCTTCCTCTTTAGCTTTTTTACTTAAATCTTTATTCCATTTAATTAAAAAGTAAGGAATTGTATCTATTTTCTTAAAATTGGTTTGTAAAATATTGTGATACTCTACTCCTTCAACATTTTCGTTCAAGCTTTTTATTTCATCAGAAACATCAACAAAAGACACATTTGAACCATGGCTTAATTTAGATTTCAAACTAAAAATCTCTTTATCCTTTTCAAGCAACTGTTCTTCTTTTTTCATTAACAATTGTTGGGTTGTTAAATACGAATTTTCAATATCATTTAACCTAGAAAGTGTTTTTTCACTCTGTAAATCTTGTACACATTTTACAGAAATATTTTCAAAACCGAAGCCTTTCAATTTATTTTCAAGATGTGCTATTTCCTTTTCTTCCAAATTTTCTCCTAAAACTGCAAAACTCACTCTTTGCTCCTCAAAATCGGTTTGAATATCTAAAACACCAATTCCTTTTTCTTCTTTTAATTCTGCAAGTACTAATCCTACTTTTTGTTCAAAATCTGATTTTTTATACAACTTATAAAAGAAATATACACTTGGGATAAAAATAGCTAATGCTAAAAAGGTTAAAATTTGAGAAATTCTTTTTTTGCGCTTTGCATCAGCATATTCTTTTAATGGGAAACGCAAAAATTTAACCACTAAATAAGTAGAAGTTGCAATAAAAATAGTGTTTATCGTAAACAAAAACATTGCACCACCAAAATACATCCATTTCCCTGTTGCTAAACCATAACCTGCTGTACATAATGGTGGCATTAATGCTGTAGCAATTGCGACACCAGCAATTGTATTTGTAGAACGATTTCTACGACTTAAAGCAACAATTAAAGCCAAACCACCCGAAAGCGCAATTATAATATCTAAAACACTAGGAGAAGTTCTTGCTACTAATTCTGGAGTTTCATTTTGGAATAACGGAACACTAAAAAACAAAAATGACGTTGCTAAACTCAAGACAACCATTACCCCAAAATTCTTTAAAGATTTTCGAAGTAAATCGGTATCGTAAATCCCTAGAGCAAGACCCATTCCTAAAATTGGACCCATTAATGGAGAAATTAACATGGCTCCAATTACAACAGCAGTTGAACTCGTATTCAATCCTGTTGAAGCTATCAAAATAGAAAAGACTAAAATCCATGCGTTTTGTCCACGCATATCAACACCAGCTTTAATATCATCGATTGTTGCGTGTCTATCAGTATCGTGAAAAATATCGAAAGTTTCTTTTAAAAAAACTTTGAAATAAGAAACCGCTTCTGAAAAAGCATTTTTATTTTGATTCTCCATTTTTATTTCAATTTAGAAACAATTTTTTTAATTTCTTGTTCTTTACTTTTTGGGTAAATTAACAAGGTATCGTCTTTATCTACAATAATATAATCGTCTAATCCATCAACAACAACTAGCTTTTTACCTTCTGCTCTAATAATATTATTTGAAGCATTTTCTAATAAAACTGTTGCATTAACTACTGCGTTATTGTCCTGGTCTTTATCTAACTTTTCATGTAGCGAACCCCAAGTTCCCAAATCATTCCAATCGAAAGTAGCAGGCAACACAAAAACATTATGTGCTTTTTCTAAAATGGCATAGTCAATTGAAATATTCTCGGCTTTTTCATAGTTTTCATTTATAAACGGACGTTCATCAGCAATTTGATAAAAGTCGTAACCATCTTGAAATAAATTATTCATCACTGGTTGGAAATGTTCAAAGGCATTGGTTATACTTTTTACACTCCAAATAAAAATTCCTCCGTTCCAAAGGAAATTACCACTATTTAAAAACGCTTTTGCCGTTTCATAATCTGGTTTTTCTCTGAATTGTTGAACCTTTTTAATTGAACTTTCATCATTTTTATCAAATTCGATATAACCAAAACCTGTGTTTGGATACGTTGGCTGAATTCCAAGCGTCATTAAAGCATCGTGTTTTTCACAATAATCAAACGATTGTTGTACATTTTGCACAAAAGCATTTTCATCTTCAATCCAATGATCAGAAGGTGCAACTATCATTACCGCATTTGGATTTTCCTTTTTAATTTTTAGCGAAGCATACAAAATACAAGGCGCAGTATTACGCATTGCCGGTTCTAAAACAACTTGTTCCGGTTTTATAGCTGGTAATTGTTCTAAAACTAAATCGTTATATTTTTCATTTGTTAGCACTAAAATATTCTCAGCTGGAATGAGTTTACTTAACCTCGAAAACGTTTTTTGAAGTAAAGTAAATCCAGTTCCTAACATATCGTGAAACTGTTTTGGAAATTCAGTTGTGCTTACAGGCCAAAATCGCGAACCAACTCCGCCAGCCATTATAATTGCGTAATAATTTTTGTTCATTTTAATTAATTTGGTAATAATTCTACCTCAGCATTTGGTTGAAACAAATACATTTTTCCTGATGAGAGTTCTAAACATTCATAACGTTTTACTCGAAGCGCCATTTTTTTAAACACTCTTCCGTTGTGAATTCTAAATTTTGCTCCAACAGGTATTTCAAAGATATAATTTTTATCGCTTTGTTTTACATCGTATTCTTTTAAGGCTACACTTAAAACTGCATCGGTATCACTGCTTGCTTTCGGATTACGGAAATGTCTTGCTAAAAGTGGCAACAGTTGGTTTGGAAAAATTTCTGGTCGAATAAACGGAACCATCAATTGTTGAAATGTATATTTCCATTCTTTTCCATGTGGCTTTATATTTCGGCCAAACTTCTCAAATGCAACTAAATGTGCAATCTCGTGTGTAAGCGTAATTAGAAATCGGTATTTATTTAAATTAGAATTAACCGTAATTAAATGATAACCTTGGGCGTCTTTTCGATAATCACCATGACGCGTTACTCGTTCATTTACAATTTTAAGATGCACGTGATTGGTTTTGATTAACTCAAAACAGGGTTGAACTGCGTGTTCAGGAAGATATTTTTGGAGAATAGTTATCAATTAAAAATTATGAATTATGAGCTATGAGTTATTCTTCTTCGAAGTTATAATAATACTTCTTAAAATCTTTAAAACTTCATTACATTGAGGATAAATAGAGTTAAACTCATCTACAGTAATATAATTTGTTTCTTTTAACAACTCTAACCAATACATAGTTTCGTCACATTCCTTCTGAGAAATTGAAAGTTTGTGAATAAAATCAGCCTTACATTGAGCGTTAATTGCTTCGCGAATATTTGCTCCAACAGAAGTTACAGAACGAAGAAATTGTTTACTTAAAACATATTCTTTCTTTTTATCAATTAAATTTTTATAATAACTAACTCCTAAAACCGCTAATTCAAAACTCTTTATTTTAATTATGCTTTGACTCATAACTTATAATTTAAAACTCATAATTAAACTACGGAGTAGTTGAACTTACTTGCAAAACTTTGCCGTTATAATATTTATTTCCGTTTAAACTGAAATCGAAAATATAATTTGCCATTTCTTTTGCTGAAAGCGGTGCTTCATAACCTGGAAAAGCTTCTTGTAGCATTTCGGTATTAACAGCTCCTAAAGCTAAAACATTGAAAGCTATTCCTCTTTCTTTATATTCTTCAGCTAATAATTCTGATAAGGTGATTACAGCACCTTTACTTGATGAATAAGCAGCTAAACCTGGAAATTTCATACTCCCTTGAATTCCGCCCATCGAACTTACGGTAACAACATGACTTCCTTTATTCATAAATGGAATACAAATTCGGGTTAATTCGGCAACAGCGAATACATTTACTTTGTAAACTTGCTCAAAATCGGTAGTGGTTAACTGTTCGAAAGGTTTATTAATTAGTAATCCAGCATTATTGATTAATATATCAACTTTATTATTCCACGAATTTTCAATAAAACTTTCAACTTGATTCAAGTCTTCCGACTTTGAAATATCAAGCGATAAACAAGTAATATTTTGATGTTCAATTAGTTCTTTTTTTGTTTTACGAGAAATCGCTAAAACTTGGTGACCAGAATTTGCAAATTGCAAAGCTAACTCGAAACCAATTCCGCGAGAAGTTCCCGTAATGATTACATTTTTACTTTTCATTTAGTTGGATTTCTTTAGTTGGCGCATTCATCATTTGTTCTAAAACTGGAATCATTTTATTGATCACATTTGCCATGTGTTCTGGTTTCATTAATTCAAACTCATCATCTGGTTGGTGATAATATTGAAAATTTTCAAAATCGAAAGTCGAAACTGTTTGAGCAGGAACATTAAACTCGGTATAAAACGGATAATTATCAGACGCTCTAAACAATTGATATTGCGTTTGCATTGGAATATAACCAACTAATTTTTCTCCTGCAATTGCATTAATTTTATCTGCCATATTGGTTTTTCCAAATCCAGTAATGTACATCAGCATATCATCACGTTTCATTGGCACACCAATCATTTCAAAATTAAACATGAAGTATAAATCCATTTTATCATCATGAAGTTTTTTCGCCAAATGTTTTGAACCTAACAATCCTTTTTCTTCTGCCGAAAAGAAAACAAACAACAAACTTCTTTTGTTTACTTTATTTTTCCCGAAGTATTTAATTAATTCAGTTACTGCAGTTGAACCCGAAGCATTATCATTTGCGCCATTTCCAATATCATCTCCATTAACTGCTTTAATTCTTCCGATATGATCGTAATGCGCACCAATGATGACAAATTCGTTTTTTAATTTTGGATCATTTCCTTCTAAATAGCCAACAATATTATAGGATGGTTTATCGAAATTAGACAATGTATCGCGATAGGTTTTGAAATAAGGTTTTAGATCATTTTGTTTCATTAAATTTTCAAGAAAAACTGCCGCTTTTTCAATTCCTGCACTTCCAGAATCTCTTCCTTCTAATTCATCAGAAGCTAAATACGATAATGTTGCTCCAACACTTTTTGGAGTTGAAAACATAACCGATTGTGTAGTTTCTTGCGCAACAGTTTCATTTGAAACTTGTGTTGATTTACATGAAGTAATTAATAAAGCAACCGCGATAAATTGTGTAAATTTCATTTTATGTGTTTTTGTAAAAATAAAAAAATCCCAACAATTGTTGGGATTCTCTATATAAATATTAACGTTTTTTATGCTAACATAGTTACTGGATTTTCCATAAACGATTTAAGCGTTTGTAAGAATTGAGCTCCAGTTGCTCCATCAACCGTTCTATGATCACAAGCTAAAGTAACTGTCATCGTATTTCCTACAACAATTTGTCCGTTTTTAACTACTGGTTTTTCAATAATTGCTCCAACAGATAAGATTGCTGAATTTGGTTGGTTTATAATCGAAGTAAACGATTGAATTCCGAACATTCCTAAATTTGAAATAGTAAATGTACTTCCTTCCATTTCAGCTGGCTGAATTTTCTTCGCTCTAGCTCTACCTGCCATATCTTTTACATTTGCACCAATTTGAGATAAACTCATCGCGTCTGTAAATTTCAATACAGGAACCACTAAACCATCTTCAACAGCAACGGCAACACCAATATTTACATGATGATTTAACACCATAGCATCTTCTCTCCATTGCGAATTAACTTGTGGATGCTTTTTCAATGCCATTGCACAAGCTTTAATTACCATATCATTAAAAGAAACTTTAGTTTCTGGTAATGAGTTAATCATTCCTCGAGAAGCAATTGCATTATCCATATCTAACTCAATCGTTAAATAATAATGTGGTGCTGTAAATTTAGATTCTCCTAAACGACGCGCAATTGTTTTACGCATTTGAGAATTTTTAATTTCTTCTTGGTAAACTTCACCAGCAGGAACAAACGGCTTAACATCTGCAACTGCTTTAGAAGCTTCAGCAACTGCTTGTGACTTCTCGACTCCGCTCGAAGTGACAACATTAGAAGAAGCAGATGATGGTGTAAAGTTCTCTACATCACTTTTAACAATTCTTCCGTTTTCACCCGTTCCTTTTACTTGAGAAAGAATAATTCCTTTTTCTTCAGCAATTTTCTTAGCTAAAGGCGAAGCAAAAATTCTTCCTCCTGTATTTGTATTTTGAGATGTCTCTACTCCGCTCGACATGACAGTAGATGGAGTTTCTGATTTTACTTCTTCTTTTGTAGATTCTTCAGATGAACCACCAACTTTAAAGTTTGCAACTACATCAGAAACATCAGTTCCAGCAGGTCCTAAAACAGCTAAAATAGTATCAACAGGAGCAGAACCACCTTCTTCAACACCAATATACAATAATGTACCAGCGTTAAAAGATTCAAATTCCATTGTAGCTTTATCTGTTTCGATTTCAGCTAAAATATCGCCTTCTTCAACTTTATCACCAACTTTCTTTAACCAAGTTGCTACAGTTCCCGTTGTCATTGTATCACTCAAACGAGGCATTGTAACTACTTTTACACCTTCTGGCATTTTAAAATCAGATGATGCAGCAGGTTTTTCTTCTTTAACTTCTGCTTTTTCTTCATTAGATTCAGCAGGAGCAGTTCCTCCTTTTAATAAATCAGAAATATCTTCTCCTTCATTACCAATTATTGCTAATAATGAATCAACTGGTGCAGTTTCTCCTTCTTGAATTCCAACATGCAATAAAGTTCCCGCATTAAACGATTCGAACTCCATTGTAGCTTTATCCGTTTCGATTTCAGCTAAAATATCGCCTTCCTCAACTTTATCGCCAACTTTTTTTAACCAAGTTGCCACAGTTCCTTCTGTCATTGTATCGCTTAAGCGAGGCATTGTAATAACTGTTGCCATAATCTTATAATTTATGAGGGATAAATGGATAATCTTCTTGTTCGTACACTACGTCATACATTACACTCGAATCTGGATATGGAGATTCTTCTGCAAATTTTTCACATTCAGAAACTAAATCACGAACACGTTGATCGATTTCTTTAATTTCTTCCTCTGAAGCGTAGTTATTTTCTTTTATAATATCTAAAACCTGTGTAATAGGATCGATTTTTTTGTACTCTTCAACTTCATCTTTCGTTCTATAATGTTGAGCATCTGACATTGAATGACCTCTATAACGATACGTTTTCATTTCTAAGAATGTTGGGCCATCACCACGACGCGCTCTTTCGATTGCTTCGTGCATTGCTTCAGCAACTTTAATAGGATTCATTCCATCAACTGGTCCACATGGCATTTCGTAACCTAAACCAAGTTTCCAAATATCTGTATGATTTGCAGTTCTTTCAACCGAAGTTCCCATTGCGTATTGGTTATTTTCAACAATAAACACAACTGGTAATTTCCAGTTCATTGCCATATTGAAAGCTTCGTGTAAAGAACCTTGACGAGCAGCTCCATCACCAAAATAAGTTAAAGTAACTCCGCCAGTTTCAAAATATTTATCTGCGAAAGCTATTCCAGCACCTAAAGGAATTTGTCCACCAACAATACCGTGACCTCCGTAAAATCCTTTTTCTTTAGAAAAAATGTGCATAGAACCACCTAAACCTTGAGAAGTTCCTGTAGCTTTACCTAATAATTCAGCCATTACTCTTTTTGGGTCAACCCCCATACCAATAGGCTGAACGTGATTACGATATGCCGTAATAATTTTATCTTTTGACAAGTCCATAGCATGTAAAGCACCTGCTAAAACGGCTTCTTGACCATTATATAAATGAAGAAATCCTCTTACTTTTTGCTGAATATATAACGCAGCTAATTTGTCTTCGAATTTTCTCCAAAACTGCATATCCTCATACCACTTTAGGTAAATTTCTTTTGTTATTGGCTTCATCTGTTTAGTTTGTTAAATTGACTTTTTAAAAAAATCAGAAAATATATAATTAGCAAAAATACTACTTCAAGCCATATTCAAAAAATAAATTTTAATGAATTTTATCGCTTTTTGTGAATTTTTATCATTTTCACCTTAAAAAATTACAAGTAATTTTTATCAAACAATAAGGGAAGTAAATCTTTTAATGAATTTGATTTAATAATTTCTCCTTTTCCACCCATAAAATAAATCTCAATAGGTGATTCTTGTTTGATTTCATATTCTGCAATTGATTGCCTACAAGAACCACAAGGAGGAATAGGTTTATCCAGCTCTTTTTCTTCTGGGGAAGCTGAAATAAATATCTTCTCTACTTTAGCATTAGGAAAATTAGCACCAGCATAAAAAATCGCAACTCTTTCTGCACAAAGTCCAGACGGATACGCTGCATTTTCTTGATTTGTTCCTGTTACTATTTCGCCATTATCTAAAAGTAAAACTGCGCCTACTTGAAATTTAGAATAAGGAGCATACGCTTGCTTTCTAACTTCAACAGCTTTCTTCATTAAATCAGTTTCACGTTCGTTTAATTCTTCTATAGAATCAAAAACTGTGAAATTTGTTATAAGTGAAATTTGCTTCATATTTTAGGAAAAAAAATCCAAATTCAATTGAATTTGGATTATAAATTTAACTATTTATTATTTTATAACTCATCGTATTTTTCACCAAAGTTAAAAGTAAGAGAAAAACGCAATGTATTCTCTAATGGGTTTTTAACTTTAGATGCAGAGAACAAATACGAAACATCAATTTTTACAATATTGTACTTAAAGCCAGCTCCCAAAGTAAAAAACTTTCTAGCTCCTTTATCTTCACTCTCGTGGAAATAACCTGTTCGTAATGCAAATGAATCTTGATACCAATATTCTGCTCCAAGTGCCCAAGTGAATTCTTTTAACTCTTCTGAAAAGCCATCAGGAGCATCTCCAAACGAATTGAACATTCCGCTTACCCAGCCTGTTTTTCTATAATCTGCAACATCTTGTTCATATTGTGCATCTGCCGCATCAATTTCAGATTGTTCAATAGTACCGTTATTATCTAAATCTTGAGGCTCAACTTGAGCTGGCGGTGTTGGCACCATTAACTTTGTTACTTCACCTAAAACCGTTACTTTATTATAGTCGTCTAAAATAAAGTCGAATCCTCCACCTAAACGAAGGTTTGCTGGTAAAAAGTTAGCATTCTCATCAATATTATCATTATTATAGTTGATTTTTGGCCCCATATTTTGAAGATTAAAACCAGCTCTCCATCTACCATTAAAATCACTAAACGCAATTTCTTCAGATTGATAGTAACCCGCTACATCTACCGCAAAGCTTGTAGCTGCTGAAGCATCTCCATTTGTATCTGGAATCCTAAGATTTGAACGAATAAATCGACCTGCAACAGCCATTGAAAAACGCTCGCTTAACTTTAAAGAATACGACGCATCTAATGCTAATTCGTTTGGACTAACAACTGCTTGTTCTTCGCCAATTTCATTTGTTAGTTGTATATCTCCCAATCCAAAATAACGTAAAGAACCAGCAAATGCGCTTCGCTCGTTTATTCTGTTGTAATATGTAACTTGACCTAACGAAATATCGTTTGCGATACTACTTAAATATGGTGTATAACTAAACGAAAAACCTTGCTTTTGCTCTGAAAAAGCAAATTTTGCAGGGTTAAACTGTTGTGAAAAAGCATCTGGAGAAGAAGCCACTCCCATATCTCCCATACCAGCAGAACGTGCATCAGCAGCGATAAGTAAAAACGGCACTCCAGTTGTAACTACTCTTTCTTGAGCTTTAGTTAGTTGAGTTGAAATTATTATTAATAAAACTGCAATTTTTTTCATTTTTTTAAAAAAATTAAGTTGACAAATATACTATTTTATTATAGGATTACAAGTTTCTCATGTTTTTCTACTTTTTTACCCGAAGTAGTTGATTTAACTTGAAGTTTATACACATAAACTCCTTTTCCTGTTCTATCTCCAAAATCATCACGTCCATCCCATTTTATATCTCTACACAAAAATCCATCGGTTACTACTTGCTGGTTTATAGTTTTGACCACTTTTCCAGTAATTGTAAAAATTTGAACTTGTACATCTAAAGCCTCAAATGGCATATTATGATTGAACCAAAATTCTGTGTAAGTAGAAAATGGATTAGGATAATTCAACACTTTATCAATTTCTAATCCGCTACTTGAGCAAATAGCATTGAATTGAATTTCCATTGTGACCAAGTTATTATAAACATCCCAAGCTTTAAACAAAATGGTATGTAATCCTGGTTCTAAGTCACGAAAAGGAAAACGAACTATTCCTTGTGTAAAATCATCCAATTCTGTCTCGTAATAATCATTAAGAACGTATGGATTTTCTTCATCTCCATCTAGAATTGCTACAATATCATGACCAATTCCACTTGCTGTATTAATTCCGTTTGCATCTTGAAGTTTCGCTATTAAAATAGGCGAACAATTAGTAATTCCACCTGTAACAAAACTTTCATCATTCATATACAATTGAACTGTTGGCGATGTTGTATCAGAATCAGCTGAAGTATTTACTCCACCAACTTCAATATCTAAATTATAACCTGTTTGATTTTCTAATTGCGGACTTTCTTTTTTAGCATAAAAACTAATTTTTCCATTACCAACAGGAATTCGAATATCTTGAGGAACTACAAAGCTAAACTCAAATTGTCCGTTTACAACAGAAGCATTTCCACGCACAATAGTTTCTCCTAAAGTTTCAAAATCCATTGTAATAACTTGTCCAGAACCATTTGTAGAGCCGTTATTACCTAAGGTAGTTCTATCGATATTTTTATCAAAAATTTGAATCGCCACATCTCCGTTATAATCTGACAATAAAACATTGTTTTCATCTACTACTTGTCCTTCAATTTTCATTTGGCTTAACGCTTGAAAAACAGGCAATGGTTGATTAATAGGAATATCGTTAACTTCTGTTAAAACAATCCTAGGTTTTGGAATAGCCAAATGCAATGCTGGATCGCCAATATAAGAAACTACTCTTCTATTGCTCGAACCTGTATTGATTTTCGTTAACCTAAGCGCTTCGGCCATTGTTGGATAATCATAAGAACCATATGCATATAAAAACTCGGTTAAATAATTATTCATCGCTGCTCCTGTATTTACGAAAATTTCACGAGTAGTTGCTACTAAACTAATAGCACCACCGTTTACATTCCAATACATATATTCACCACCTGTTAACCGATTAGGATCATCAAAACGTGTAAAATCGCACGTAATGGTAATAAATAATGGAAAACGATAATCGTTTGTTAAAGTTTGAGCTTCTAATCGCTCAAAAAGTCTTTCACGCGCTAAAAACTCCTCATTTCCATGTCCGAAATAATTCACTACTAAACTCCCAAGCTCAATGATGTCTAAAAAATCTTCTTTTGCTTCTGGATATCTTTCACCACCAGCCGAAACTTCTTGCACATAAGCATCAGTATGAATTTTCTTTACGTTTACGAAAGGCTTTTGAGCAACTAAATCATCAGCAATATCATTGATATATACTTGAAGTTGTGCATCGCCAGAAGTATCAGCGTCATCAGAATAAATTGTATAAGTATTGCGCCATCTTCCGTAAGAATCAATTTCGTCATACTTAACAACTTTACCAACCATTTCTCTAGCTTGCTGAAGATTATTTACTAACATTCTACCTACAGCAATATCGATTCCATCTGGTTCACTTGGCAACATTCTACCTTCACCTACGTCCATTAAACCATAAAAATCATCGGAAATAAAAGTCGCAATCAACGACATATTTGACGTATTATTTGCTTCGCTTACATTTGGATTAAATCCGTGGAAAATTGGAACAATATTAGAGTTATTGACAACTCTATCTTTATAATCGTAAGACGCATCGCCGAAAAGATTTACATATTTCACTCGGTTAGAAGCATTAGAAGCATTTTCATATACATAACGAATAAAATTTCTGATAGCCGCAATATCTTGTTTTCCTGACGAAAACTCATGATAAATCAAGTTAAGCGAAACAACTTTTACATTTAAACCGTAATTTGTTCTGTGGAAATTTGCTAATCTTTCTGCTTGACTTTCTAGATCTTTTGGCGTGATGATTAAATAATCAATATCTTGAAAACTTCCAGTATTATCCAAGAAAATTGTTCCTTTTAAATTTTGATTAGCAACTACCGAATTAACTTCTTTTAATGGAATTAAAAAATCGCTTTGATTTACCGCAAAATATTTTCTTTCTTGACCTAAATTTACTCTGAATGAAAAACTTGAACCCGTCGTATTTGTATATTTTTCGACGTTAAAAATATCGGTAACATTCCATACTTGATCTACTGAATCCGCATTTGAAATTTGATATTCGCCAACACCAATATTTGTTGCTTCATCTTCATTAAAAAACTCAAACTGACTTCCAGAACCTTGAAGATTACATTTTCCTTTAAGTCTTATAAAATCTAAATAACCATTTGACGAAGGAACGCCACCATTGTTATAATCAATTTGGAAATTAACAGAACTTGATGAACTCGTAAACGAAGTGTTTAATGTATTTTCATAAGCGGCAAAAGCAGCACCATTAACAATTCCTAAAAAATTAACGTTACCAATATTTTGTCCGTTTGCAGAAATCGTAAATGAAGTTGGATTAGGCGATTTTGATGCAAAATTAATTTTAGCTTCTATTGGTTCAGTAGTATCTAAGTTCAAAAAGTCTAAAGAAAAATTTTGACTATTGGTTATATTGAATTGCTCTCCAAACCATCTTCTTCCTAATTTAGCCACATTAACTAAATCTTGTTCGTAAACCTTAACAGCATCATATTGCGTAAAAGTCATATTAGGTACAGCCGCTGGTTGAACAGCTTCTTGAATTCTCTTACCACTTCCTCCACTTGACGTAACATAATAGTACGATTTATCTGAGTACAAATTAACGCTTGTTAGGCTTTCTTCATTCCAAGTATCAACACCTTCAGCATAAAATAAAATATAATCTTCATCATTAAAAACTCCGTCATCTTCTCCAACGAACTGAATAGCATTTTCTTTGATATCTAGTGGATAATCCACATCATTTAAAAGTGGCAACATAGCACCACCATTACCATAAATTTTAATGTTTCTAGGATCAACATTAACATTAAAGCCTAAGCTTTGTAAGAAACTTTTGGAAACTCTATATATTCCTGATTCTTCAACATAAAATCGGTACCAATCTCCATTTGCTAAAACAGAATTTTGAATTGCTGAAACAGATGCAGAATTTCGATTAACATCAGCTTTAAAATTAAAGCTATAAGAAAGAGATTTTACTCGTTTAAAAGTATTTTCTGTTTTAATTATTGGAGAAAAAGTCAATACAGAAATAATTTCGTTTCTTGCATTTACAGATTGTATTTTTGCTTCAATATTGTTTGGAATTCTATTCTTGTCTAAATCATAAATTTCAGACTCTTGAATTGTTTCAAAAACAGGACTAAAAACCAAGGAATTTTCACTGATTTTAAAATTGGTTTTTAAAACTTTTCTACAAGTTAAAACTCGTGAATCTAAGTTTAGATCTATTTCAGCACCTTTAAAAAAAGGATATCTTAGAACCAATTCACCACCAATACTCGTTTCTTGATATGAATCCCATTCTAACGTAAGTCCGCCATTATTTTGAGAAACAATCGAACTGCTCATTAGCAAAAAAAATAAACCAAAAATCTTTTTCATCATTAAGCAAACGCTTTTTTTATATTAATATTACAAAGAGATAAAAATATTTCAATATTTACTACTTTCACACAATAAAAAGTTTCTTAGCACGTTTAAACAGTATGTTTTAACAAAAAATTAATTTTTTTTATATTTTTACAAAAACTTGTTGCATTTTAATACATAATTATTATCTTGCGACACTAAAATTATTACCTACTAAAGTATGAAAATTAAGAAAATGATGGCTTTAAACATGTTACTAGCGTTTGCAGTAGCATTAGGTCTTTCAAGCTGTAGTAAAGGCTCTAGCACAAAAGGCGCTTCTAGAGCAACGGGATGGAAAATCAACGACAAAAACGGTGGGTTTCAGTACAATACTAAGTACAAGAAACAAGAAACTCCTCCAGGAATGGTGCCAGTTGAAGGCGGAACTTTTACAATGGGTAAAGTTGCCGATGATCCAATGCATGATTGGAACAACACTCCAAATCAACAACACGTTCAGTCATTCTTTATGGACGAGACAGAGGTTACCAATTTAATGTACACTGAGTACTTATTTTGGTTAAAAACTGTATTTCCTCCAACAGAAGAAAACTATAAAAATATTTATACTGGAGCTATTCCAGATACTTTAGTTTGGAGAAATCGTTTAGGATACAACGAAACGATGACAAACAACTACTTAAGACACCCAGCTTACGCAGAATATCCTGTAGTTGGCGTTAACTGGATTCAAGCAGTTGAGTTTAGTAAGTGGAGAACAGACCGTGTAAATGAGAATATTTTAGAAAAAAATGGATACTTAAAAGAAGATGCTAAGATTAGCTTCGGAGAAGATGTTACTGCAGAATCTACTTTTAGTACTGAAACATACTTAGCTACTCCAAATCAAACTTTTGGCGGTAACGAAGAGATTGTTTTGAAAAAAGGTTCTAACGGTCGTAAAGGTGAAGTTTCGGAAGAAGAGAAAAACGTTTACGCTCAAAGAAGTTCAGGTTTAATTTCTCCTGAATTCCGTTTACCAACTGAAGCCGAGTGGGAATATGCTGCAATTGCTTTGGTAGGAAACAGAGAATACAACATCTACAAAGGACAAAAGAAATATCCTTGGAGTGGTCAATATACTCGTTCTGGTAAAAGAGCTTACAGAGGTGACCAATTAGCAAACTTTAAACAAGGAAAAGGTGATTACGGCGGAGTTGCAGGATGGTCTGACGATGGTGCTGATATCACTAACAAAGTTAAATCTTATCCTCCAAATGATTTTGGTTTATATGATATGGCTGGTAACGTTGCTGAATGGGTTGCTGATGTTTATAGACCTATGGTTGATGACGAAGCAAATGATTTCAACTACTTTAGAGGTAACGTTTACATGAAAAATAAAATTGGAGATGACGGTACGACTGAAATTGTTACTGCTGATAATATTACTTATGATACTTTAAGTAACGGTAAGATTATGGCTAGAAACTTCCCAGGTCAAATTGCTCAAGTTCCAGTTGATGAAAATGAAACGTATTTAAGAACTCAATTCTCTACTTCTGACAACAGAAATTATAGAGATGGTGATATGCCTTCAACTCGTTACTTCCGTTTTGGTGGTTCTGAAGAAGAATCTGAAGGAGGTGATGGAGAAAGTAAATACGTTATGTACGATGCTCCTCAACACAAAATCACTACTGATAGTCTTGGAGATATGATCAAAACTTATGACAAGTCTGATAAGAGAACTACATTAGTAGATGACGATGTAAGAGTTTACAAAGGTGGTTCTTGGAGAGATAGAGCTTATTGGTTAGATCCTGCTCAAAGAAGATATTTCCCTCAAGATATGGCAACAGATTATATTGGATTTAGATGTGCAATGTCTAAAGTTGGACCAAAATCTAATAAAAAGTCACCAAGAGGAAATCCAAAGCAATAATTTTATTTCATACTTATAAAAAAGCCCTTTCATTTGAGAGGGCTTTTTTTATTATATTAGCTTCATGAAAATTAAAGATTTACACAATATATTTTTATCGTGTTCTGGCATATCTACAGACACACGTAACATTGAAAAGAACAGCCTTTTTTTTGCATTAAAAGGAGATAATTTTGACGCTAATAAATTCGCAAATCAAGCCATAGAAAATGGAGCAAAATATGCAGTTATTGACAATCCTGACTATCACATCGAAGGAAAAACAATTTTATTTGAAGACTCACTGACAACCTTACAAAAATTAGCTAATTTCCACAGAAAACAACTCAACACTAAAATCATTGGACTAACTGGAAGCAACGGAAAAACAACAACAAAAGAACTTTTCAATATAGTCCTTTCTAAAAAATTCAACACAAAAGCAACAATTGGTAATTTAAACAATCACATAGGCGTTCCTTTAACACTATTACGTTTTGATAAAAATACTGAGATTGGCATAGTAGAAATGGGTGCAAATCACCAAAAAGAGATTGAATTTCTATGTTCAATTGCAGAACCTGATTTTGGCTACATCACCAATTTTGGAAAAGCACATCTTGAAGGTTTCGGAGGAATAGAAGGCATTATAAAAGGAAAAAGTGAATTGTATCAATACTTAGAAACTAACTCAAAAATTGCTATTGTAAATCTTGATGATCAAATTCAAAAAGAAAAAACAGCAGACATAAAACGTTTTACATTTAGTTCGACAGATGATTCTGATGTTGTAATAACTTCAATTACAGCAAATCCAATGGTTAAAGTTTCTTATGGAGATAATACAGTTAGTTCAAACTTAATTGGATTATATAATGCGAACAATATTAATGCAGCAATTACATTTGGCAAGTATTTTAACGTAAACGATATTGATATTAAAAATGCAATTGAAAGTTACCATCCTACAAACAATAGATCACAAATTGTAGAAAAAAACGGCAACAAAATTATTCTTGATGCTTACAACGCAAATCCGAGTAGCATGCAAGCTGCACTAACTAATTTCTTTCAGCTTACAGAAAGCCCAAAAACAGCTATTTTAGGCGATATGTTTGAACTTGGTAATGAAAGCACGCAAGAGCATCAAAATTTAATCGAAAACTGTTTAAAACATCCTGAAATCACATTTTATTTTGTTGGCAAACATTTCTTCAGCAATAAAATTGAAAATGTGACAAATTTTAATTTTTCTGAAAATTATGAAGAGTTTTCGAAACACTTTAAGCACAATATTCCACAAAACGGAATATTGTTAATAAAAGGTTCTAGAGGAATGCAACTAGAAAGAACTATGGATTTATTATAAATAAAAAAACTCCTTAATAAATTAAGGAGTTTTTTGTGGGCGATGAGGGATTAACTTCGTTTTTCCCTCAAAGCTACGCTTTGAAAACAGAAAATCCACAAAATAAAAAAAGCAAGCGTTATTATTTTGCTTGCTTTTCTATTTATTCGTGGGCGATGAGGGATTCGAACCCCCGACCCCCTCGGTGTAAACGAGGTGCTCTAAACCAACTGAGCTAATCGCCCTATTTCATTAACATTAATTGCTCAATGCGGGTGCAAATATAGAACAGATTTTCTATTTTACAAATATTTTGAAAAATTATTTTTTATAAAATATTAAATTACTTCTGCTACAGTAAATGTGCTTCCACCAATAAAAATAACATCACTTTGTTTTGCTGATTTTTCAGCATTTTTAAAAGCTTCAGAAACAGAACCATAAACACTTCCTTTTAACCCAAATTCTTTAGCTGTATTTTGCAACAAGTCAGCAGCCAAACCTCTTTCTAAATTTGGTTTACATAAATAATATTTGGCTTCAGTAGGAAACAATGGTAAAATTTCGTTCAAATCTTTATCATTTACAACTCCTAAAACAATATGCAAATCTTTAAATTTTAAGCTTTTTAATTGTTCTACTACATACTTTAAACCTTCTGCGTTGTGAGCCGTATCACAAATTATTAATGGTTTTTCTTTCAATATTTGCCATCTACCTTGCAAACCGGTATTTTTTACAATATTTAGCAAACCTTGCTCTATATTTTCTTTTGAAATGGAAAAATGTGTTTGCAGTAAAGAAATTGATGTTAAAGTAGTTTTTATATTATTTTGCTGATAATTCCCCTTTAACTCACATTCATAAGCAGGAAAACTCATTCTTTCAGCATAATGTATTTCTGCTTTATTCAGCTTTGCTATAGTTACAAAAATAGGTTTGGTTTCAATATTAACCTCACCTATAACAACTGGAGTGTGTTGTTTTATTATCCCTGATTTTTCATAAGCAATTTTTCCTAACGAATCGCCTAAAAATTGTTTATGATCTAAACCTATATTTGTTATCACCGACAATAATGGATTGATAACATTAGTTGAATCTAAACGTCCGCCTAAACCAACTTCGATAATCGCAATATCCACTTCTTGTTCAGCGAAATAAGAAAACGCCAAACCCGTTGTCATTTCGAAAAAACTCAATTCATTTTCTTCAAAAAACTCTTTATTACTAGAAACAAAATCTGTAACAAATTGTTTTTCAATCAATTTTCCATTGATTTTAATTCGTTCTCTATAATCTTTAAGATGTGGAGAAGTAAACAAACCTACTTTATAACCAGCCTCCTGTAAAATTGAAGCCAGCATAGACGAAACAGAACCTTTTCCGTTTGTACCGGCTACATGAACTGATTTAAAATATTTTTGTGGATTATTTAAATGATTAACAAGCGCAAGTGTATTGTTTAAGTCTGCCTTATAAGCTTTGGCACCTTGTTTTTGATACATTGGCAAACGACTAAAAAGCCATTCTGTAGTTTCTTTATAATTCATTTATAGAAACTTTCGAAGTTTGAATTACTACTAAAAATAGCATAAGAAAGTAAGAAACAAAATTACAACTTTATTCTCCAACTGTAAAATTAACTTCTATCCAACCTATTTGAGTATCTGGAGCATTAGAGTCTGGTTTCCATTTATAATTTCTTGCAGTTTTATATGCAGCTTCTAATACGCAAGGTGTAGTATTTGTAGTTCCTTTAACATATTGAGTTTTTATAACATTACCGTTTTTATCGACAGTAATTTGAACAATAACTCTACCAGTCTCATTACCACATTGTTGAACTTTTTCTCCCTTTTTTGCTAAACTCCTTCCACTTAAACCATAACCTGTTCCATTACCAGAACCATTTCCGCTACCACTACCGTAAAAACTATTAGCATAAATACTTCCATCTGGATCACCTTTATCACCCGGCAAACCATCATCACCATGACCCGCTTCATTTTGTCCATCTGATTTTGGACCGTTAATTAATGCATCTAAAGCATTAGTTGTGTTTGTAGATGGTTTTGGTGTTTCTACTTTAGGTTTCGGTTCTTCTTTAGGTGTATTCGTTTTTGGCTTAGGCTCATTATTTTTGGGAGTAACCGTAACTGGAGAATCATCGTCTTGTGTAAGCGTGTTATCTTCTTGTGAGGTTTCTGGTTCGCTTTGCGAAGGTGTTGGTGCACTTTTTACAGGTTCTGTTGGTTGAATTTCTCCTTGACCAACATCGCTAGTACCAAAATTAATTGCAATTCCATTCTCTGGTGGCGGATCCATATAAGTTAACCCTAAAAAGGCAAACAATAGAAACAATATCACAAATATAGCACTTGTGATAGCAAAGGATTTTTTTTCTTCTTTTGTTTCTAAAAATTTCATTTTTTAGTTTTTTAGCCCTGATGGTAGCGACATCCTTTTATTTATAAAAGATATAGCGTACAGCAGGAAAATAGCTTCTAATAAAAATACACAAAAACTATTCCTAAAATTTATTTAGGATTTACCGCAACAACCATTTTAATTTGGTTTCGATAAGCAATATCCATAACGTAAACCACTTTTTCATGCGGAACAGATTTTTCTGCACGCAATACTATAGCTTTGCTTTCACTTCCATCTAGTAAAGAAAGTAATTGGTTCTCTAACT
>JAUIJA010000012.1 GCA_030431055.1 Bacteroidia bacterium
TTTGAAATGCGTGAAATTAAATTAGGCAATCAAATTGGTAATGAATATGAAGTCGTAGAAGGTTTATTTGTTGGAAATGAAATAGTGACTAACGGAACATTTACGGTTGATGCAGCAGCACAATTAAAAGGTAAAAAAAGTATGATGAATAAGCAAGGTGGCAAATCAATGACAGGTCACGAAGGACATTTAGGGATGGATAAGAATTTATCAAATACAGCAAATGAAAATACAAATATGAATGAACGCTTAAAAGTTTCGGAGAAATTTCAAGAGCAATTAAAGGAAGTTTACAATGATTATATCAATTTAAAGGATGCTTTAGTAAAAGAAAACTCAAAAGACGGTTCACAAAATGCATCATCTTTACTATCAAATTTAAGTAAGGTAGATATGAAATTGCTTAAAGAAGAAGTACATAATCATTGGATGACTATTGAAACTGAAATTAAATCTTCTGCAACTTCCATAGCTAGTTCAAAAAACATTAAAACGCAAAGAAATCACTTTAAACATTTATCTTCACATTTCATAAATGCGATTCAACTTTTTGGTATCAATGAAAAGGTATATGTAGAATTTTGCCCTATGGCAGATAATAATAAAGGAGCGTATTGGTTAAGTCAAGAAGAAAAAATTCGAAATCCATATTTTGGTGATGCAATGCTGAAGTGTGGTGAAGTTAAACAAACAATAGAATAAATAAATACATATAATAATTAAATTTTTAAACAATGAAAAAGGTAATTTTAAGTGTAGCTATAATAGTAGCTATGGGGGTAATTAGTTGTAAAAATGAAACTAAAAAAGTTGAAGACACTACAACAACAGAAGTATCAAATGAAATTGCAATGACAGATTTGTCTTTTGGAGTAAGAGGGAACTGTGGTATGTGTAAAGAAACAATTGAAGAAGCGGTTAATAGTGTTGATGGTGTTTCAGCTGCTAATTGGGATAAAGATAAGAAGAAAATTGATGTTTCATTTGATAGTTCAAAAACTAATGAAATGGCAATACACAATGCAATTGCAGCTTCAGGGTATGATACAGAAAAAGTTGCGGGTAATGAAGAAGCATATAATAATTTACCAGGTTGTTGTCAATACGACCACGAAATGATGATGAATCAATCAGGTGAAATGAAATCAGAAGATCATTCAAATCATAATCACTAAAATGATGAAATATAAAATTTAAATTGTCAGCAAAACTGTCAGTTGAAAATAAAAAACCCTGTAAAAACAATGTATTACAGGGTTTTTTGTGGAGTCGGAGACTATTCTTAATAATATACTCAATTTACCTGTTAATAACTAAAAGTGTTTGTTTATAAAGGGTTTAGGTGATTTTGTATATTTGTGTATATATTAAAAAATATAAGGAAATATATTAAAAACGTCCCCTAAAACGTCCCCTATATGAAGTACACTTTTCAATTAAAAGAACCTAAGTCTAAAGATAGTACTTTAATTTATTTTGTAGTCTATTTTAGTGAGGAAAATAAAAAATTCAAGTATTCTACTGGAGAAAAATTAAAACCAACTGAATGGGATTTTCTTAATAAAAAACCTCTTTTAAAAGGAAGTTCTAAATCAAAAAATGCGCTAACGATTAACCAACAACTGAATAGGTATTCTGATTTGTATTTAGAAACTTATGCTCTTTATCAAAGAATTAATGAAGTTTTTAAGTCTAGTGATTTAAAAAATGTTTTTGATGATGCTTTTAAAAAATCATTAAAAGGGAAAAATATTTTCTTTGATGCTTACGACCAATTTATGACTGAAAAAATAAAAGGTAAAGAATGGTCTCCTGCAACTATTAAGAGATATAAAAATATAAGGAACTTGTTAGTTGAGTTTGAAAAAAGCAAAAAGTATAAACTAACTTTTAGTAAAATAAACAATACTTTTCATAGAGAATTTACTTCGTTTTGCATGGATGATTTAAAGCATATTAACAATACTTATGCTCGTAATCTAGGATTGTTTAAAACATTTATGTTTTGGGCTTTAAAAAACAAATTTACTTTTAACAATACCTTCATGGAGTTTAAAAAAGTAGAAAGGGTAATTACTAATCAAGTTGCTTTGACAATAGAAGATTTACAGAATTTAATGCAACATGAATTTGAAAGTAAAAAATTAGAAAAAGTTAGGGATGTATTTGTTTTTGCTTGTGTCACAGGAATGAGATATGGAGAATTAAAATCAATATCTAAAAGTACTGTTTCAGAAACCGAAATTTTGCTTAAAGAAGATAAAGATACTAATAAACCAGCTCGTAATATTCCGCTTACTTCAATTGCGAAATTTATTTTAGAAAAGTATAATTATACTTTACCATTAATAGCTAACCAAAAACAAAATGAGTATTTGAAAGAAGTTTTTAAAGAGTTAGAGTATAATCAAACAGTTCAAAAAATTACCACTAGAGGAAAAGAAAATATAAAAGAAGATATTGAGTTTTACAATCGAATTAGTACTCATACCGCTCGAAGAACTTTTATTACAATGATGAAAAGGGAAGGCAAAAGTGATAAATTAATTGCTAAAATTACGGGGCATACTGATATGAAAACTTTAAATCAATACTACCAAGTTGATGATGCTCAAACCAAAGAAGCTATGGATGAAGTTTTTAATTTAAAATTGTAAAGATGGATGTAAAGCAAATAGAAAAGCACTTAAAAGTAGAAAACCTTGAAGCTCATATCGTAGATTTAATTAAAAAAAGTAAAATTGAAGCAGAAAGAGAAGCAGATATAGTAATTCAAAAAATATTGGCAAAAATTGATGAGTTTAAATCAAATGCGGGATTACTTTCTGTTGGTATTATTTCTGACTTAGTTTATGTAAAAAAAATAATTTACAATAATGAAATTACAAATTTCAACTTTTATATTCACAATTTTAAAGGAGGTTTTTCAAATATATATAATACAGAAAACAGCAACGATTATAATAATGAATTAGCAAAGTTTATAATTAAAACTATAGGCTCATTTGAAATTAATTGGCTTGTTTCGATCGGTAAATTTGAAAAACTTAAAATTGAAATTCCTTCATATTACTTAACGGAAAGCTTTTTAAATAGATTGCCAGATCTTTTTTTAACATTAAATAAATTAAATCTGATAAAGGATTTTACTTGGGATATTAATTCAATTGATGAAGGTATTACAAGTTTATTTAAAGAATTAGTTATTAATTACGATGTTCAAATTCGAGATTTAGAATCCAAATTAAAATTTGAAAAGGAAAGACTTAATTTCAAAATTTCTTCTTTACAAGATAAGATAGAGTCAAATGATAAAAATTTTATTAGAGAAATTGATGCTAAAGAATATGTAATTAATTTTCATAGGGATTACATTAAAAAGTATTTAGAAAATCAACCAATTCCAATTTTTGAAACTTATTTTGGTGATAATGATCTTTTTTTAATGAATGTTTATAAATTCTTAGTTAAAAATCAATTATTAAAAGAAACAAGCTGGTCTTACTTTTATTGGCGTTCTATTATTGGGGATGATCAAATTATAAATTTAACCAGTAAAGGGAATTTAAAGTTTATAGGTAGAGTATTTTATAATTTACAAGACTTTTTACTACCAAAATATAAAAATGATTTTTATGAGTTTTTAATGAATAAATTTTATGTAAATGAAAAACCAATAAATCAGAATTTTTTTAAAAATCACATGAGACCTATTTTTGATGAAACTTTATATCCAGATTTATTAAAAGTTGATACTTTTTTTGAGAAACAAAAGGATATTTATATGAAAACTGAATAATAGACTAAATAGATTCTAATAATAGTGTAAAAGTTGCAATACTTTAAAAACGTAATTATCTAAAAATAAGATAGTTGCGTTTTTTTTGTTGTATAAAATATTCTAGGAATAGTGTATGCTTAGAGTATATGTTTCAACCTAATTTTGAATTGTTCGAACGTCAAACAAAGTTTAACAATTTTAAAAAATTATTAGTCATGGAGTTAATTATTACTACTAAAGAAAAATTAGAATCTTTAATAGATTCTTCAGTAAACAAAGCTGTAAAAAACCTTTACAATGAAAAAGTAGCTCAAAAAAGTAAAAAGAAGTATAAAACTATTAAAGAAACTTCAAAAGAATTAAGAGTGAGCATATTAACTGTTCGCAATTATATTAATAAAGGAATTCTAAAAAGCCAAAAAATTGGTTCTAGAGTTTTGATAAGTACAGAAAGCATTGAAAACGCCCTTAAAGAAGTTAAATCTTTAAAATATAAAAGGTAAATTTTTAGCAATGCAATCATCAGAAAATCAAAAAACGCAAATTATAATAAGTGATGTTTTACATCACTTGGAGATCTTAAAGTGTGCAACAAGGAGGTTGCAACTAGATTTTAATAGGGAAGAAGGGGTTTACCATTTCTGTGAAAAGTCCTTGAATAGACTAGAGTTACTAGAACAATTAACGCATCACACAAAATTGCAATTACCTATTTTAATCGCATACGGTGTTAATAGTTTATTCATGCAAGACAAGAATTTAAGTATTGCCCATCTAAAGATTATTAATTCTAAAAGAAATTTTAACCCAGCAGCTATTGGCTATTTAACTATTAAATTATGAAAAATTTAAAAAATTATATACGAGTTGGAATAGACTACTTTAAAGAAGTTTACGTTCCAATGACAATTGAAAAATTGAAGACTTTACAAAAATGGAATAAACAAACCATTATTGATGACCACGGTAAAGATTCAATTGAAAAAATTGAAAAATACGATGGGTTTTGTTGCATTCCATCACACGAAAATTTTCAACGAGTAATAAATGGTTTTTATAACCGATATGAACCGATTTCTTATGAATTGCAGCCAGGTAGTTGGCAAAACATTGAAAATTTATTAAATCATATTTTTCGTGAACATTACGAACTTGGGTTAGACTACTTGACAATTCTTTGGCAAAAACCAACTCAAGTATTACCGATACTTTGTTTGGTTAGTGAAGAACGTAATACAGGTAAAACTACTTTTCTTAACCTTTTAAAAAACATATTTGAAAACAATATGACTTTAAATACCAATCAAGATTTTAGAAGCCCAT
Organism: Bacteroidia bacterium; assembly: GCA_030431055.1. Classification (GTDB taxonomy): domain Bacteria; phylum Bacteroidota; class Bacteroidia; order Flavobacteriales; family Flavobacteriaceae; genus Flavobacterium. The sequence goes on from JAUIJA010000012.1 coordinate 5,105, forward strand.
TTAATAGTGGTTGGGCTGGAAAATTAATTATTGGAGTTGACGAAGTTCTTTTAGACAAAAAAGAAGATAGTGAGCATATTAAAAATTTATCTACAGCTAAGTATTTCAAAGCTGAATCAAAAGGAAAGGATAAGCAAGAAATAGAGTTTTTTGGAAAATTCATATTATGTTCTAACAATGAAGAAAACTTCGTTAAAATTGAAGCAAATGAAATTCGATATTGGGTGAGGCAAATTCCAACATTAGGAGATGAAGTTAATCCGAGCATGATGGATTTATTAAGAAGCGAAGTTCCAGCATTTGCACATTATTTAAGTCAAAGAGAAATAGTATCGCCTATGAAAACTAGAATGTGGTTTACAAAGCAACAAATACATACTAAAGCTCTTGATGTTCTAATAAGAGGAAATAAAACTTCATTAGAAAAAGAACTTGAAGAAATGATTCAAGATGAATTTACAGTATTTGAAAAGCCTTTTTTATGTTATACGGCAAAAAACCTTGTTACTATGTTAAAAGCAAGAGGTTTTAATACTTCAAGTAATTATGTTTCTAAAATTTTAAACACGAAGTATAATCTGTTTTATGAAAAAAACTCTAGTTACGAATGGTATCGTTCAGAAATATTTGATGAAAAGTCGGCAAACTTATCTGGATTTACAAGCGAAAAAGGAAGGTACTTTAAATTTGATAGAGAAATGTTTTTAAACAAGTTGAAAGTTGAAAAATCAAATTAAACTCTTTGGTTTATAGTTGATTAAGGTATAAACTAAATTTCAACAAACATTCAACAAAACAAATACTAGTCATGTTTTGTTGAATGTTCTTTTTTTTTGAATGTTGAAACCATGTTGAGCTCTTGTTGCTTTCCTAAACCTTTATTATTACTATACTCATTGTGAAAACAGCAACAATCAACATAAATTTTATATTGTATAAGCAGTTAGAATTTACTAAGTTTGGTAAAATTAATTTTTAGCCATGTCTGAAGACCAAAAACGAGTATTAGAACAACAACTTTGGGGAATTGCCAACCTGTTAAGAGGCAAAATCAGTGCCGACGATTACCGCGATTACATTTTAGGATTCATCTTTTTCAAATACTTATCCGAAAAACAATATTTATACGCTAACGAATTGCTAGAAGGCGAAGAAGTAACCGATTACGCTAAAGTAACGGATACCGAAACTCTACAAGCGATTGAAGAAGAATCGTTGTTAAAGCTTGGGTATTTTTTAAAACCTACCGAACTATTTTCAGTAATTACTGCTAAAGGAAATGCCAATACCGAAGTGGCAAGCAATTATATCATCGATGATTTAAAAGCCGTTCTTAATCACATTGAGCAAAGTACTATGGGTACGGAAAGTGAAGACGATTTTAATGCCTTGTTTGAAGATTTAGATTTAAACTCTACTAAAATTGGTCGAACTCCAGATGCGCGAAACACGATTATTGTTCAAATATTGAACTTTTTAGATGAAATCGATTTTAAACTAAAAGACATCGATTCAGATGTGTTGGGTGATGCTTACGAATATTTAATTGCAAAATTCGCGGCTGGTGCTGGTAAAAGTGCGGGCGAATTCTATACACCACAACAAGTTTCTAAAATTTTAGCGCAAATTGTAACTACGGGTAAAACTAAAATCAAATCGGTGTATGATCCAACATGTGGTTCGGGTTCGTTGTTGTTACGAGTTTCAAAAGAAGTAGAAGTAAGCGAGTTTTACGGTCAAGAACAAAACCGTACAACCTATAACTTGGCACGTATGAACATGATTTTACACGATGTTCATTTTCGTCAATTCGATATACAAAACGACGATACTTTAGAAGAACCTAGACATATAGATAAACGTTTTGAAGCCGTAGTTGCTAATCCTCCTTTTTCAGCTAGATGGAAAAGTAACGATAATCCTCTAAATAGTACCGACGAGCGTTTTAGCCAATATGGAAAACTAGCACCTAAAACCAAAGCCGATTATGCGTTTATAACTCACATGATTCACCAGCTTGCCGATAACGGAACTATGGCAACTGTTGTACCACATGGCGTGTTGTTTCGTGGTGCTGCCGAAGGCGTAATTCGCGAATATTTAATTAAAGAACTCAATTACTTAGAAGCCGTTATTGGTTTACCAGCCAATATTTTTTACGGAACTTCTATACCTACGTGCATTTTGGTATTTAAAAAATGTCGAGAAAAAGACGAAAACATTTTATTTATTGATGCTAGTGGAGACGATAATTTTGTAAAAGAAGGCAACCAAAACGTATTGCGTAACCAAGATGTTGAAAAAATAATTACAACGTACCGCAACCGCGAAAGTATAGACAAATACAGTTATGTTGCAACACTAGACGAAATAAAAGAAAACGATTACAACCTGAATATTCCTCGTTATGTAGATACGTTTGAAGAAGAAGAAGCGATAGATTTAGACCTTGTTACAACGGAGTTGTTGCAAATTGCAACCGATTTAAAAGCAAATGAAACTACTATTGCCGACTATTGCAACCAACTAAATATTAAAACGCCTTTTTAAATATGGAAAAGTTAGTACCTAAACTACGTTTTCCTGAGTTTGATGGGAATTGGGAAAGAAATCAACTAGGAAAAGTTACGGAAATTAATCCGAAAAACGGTATTTTACCTGATAATTTTATTTACATAGATTTAGAAAGCGTAAATAATGGAATTTTAGAAAAAGAAAATTATATATCAAAAGAAACTGCACCAAGTAGAGCTCAAAGAATATTAAAAAAAGATGATATACTATATCAAACTGTAAGACCTTACCAAAAAAATAATTTATATTTTGACAAAGGAACAGGTAATTATATTGCTTCTACAGGATATGCTCAATTAAGAACAAAAAAAAGTAGTAAATTTCTTTATCAGTTTTTACATACAGATAAATTTGTTTCTAGAGTATTATTACGTTGTACAGGAACAAGCTATCCTTCAATAAATTCTTCAGATTTGTCAGAAATTCAAATTTCATTACCAAAACCCGAAGAACAACAAAAAATCGCTTCGTTTTTAACTTCGGTTGATGAACGTTTAACGCTTTTAGCCCAACAAAAAGAAAAACTAGAGTTGTACAAAAAAGGCGTAATGCAACAAATTTTCTCTCAAAAACTAAGGTTTAAGGACGAAAATGGGAATAATTACCCTGATTGGGAGGAGAAGAAAATTAAAGAAATTTTTGAAGTAACTAGAGGTTATGTTTTATCTGTAGGCAAAATGAAACAAGTTTCAGATGAAAAAAATATTTATCCAGTTTATTCTTCACAAACTAAAAATTTTGGTTTAACAGGTTACTATCATGAATACCTTTATGAAAATTCTCTAACTTGGACAACTGATGGTGCAAACGCTGGCGATGTTAATTTTAGAAGAGGAAAGTTTTATTGTACAAATGTTTGTGGTGTATTGATTTCGAAAGAAGGCTTTGCAAATGAATTTACAGCTGCAATTTTAAATTCTGTTACGAAAAGATATGTTTCATATGTTGGTAATCCCAAATTAATGAACAATACAATGGCAGAAATTAAAATTAAATTTCCATGCCTCGAAGAACAGCAAAAAATCGCATCATTTTTATCGGCAATCGATGTGCAAATTGAAGGTGTTAGTAAGAAAATAGCGCAAACCCAATTGTTTAAAAAAGGCTTGTTACAGCAAATGTTTGTTTAGGAAAAGTTAAAAAAATAAACCTATAGGTTGATTTTATGAAAATAATAGATATATTTGCCAATGAAAAACTATACGCCTTTCAATATAATGGTGAAGATAATCATGAATTAGATAGATTATTAGAATTATGGACTAATCCTGAATATCTCGAAGAATTCTTAGATACAAACAGTAATGATTTACCAAGTAATAAAACGCCATACAAACTTTTCAATGAAATTCAAGATAACGCTGAAGAATTAGAAGATATTTTAATAGAAATTGCTGAAAGTGATAATAGACAGTTTCAAGAATTTTTTAAAGCATTAGATAATAATGAATACAAAGTCTTAGAGTTGTCAAGACAAAAAGGAAGAAAAAATTATTTACGAATTTATGCCTTACGAATAGATAAAAATTGTTTTGTAATAACAGGTGGAGCTATAAAATTCACTCATTTAATGCAAGACCGTCCTCACACTAATTATGAGTTGTTTAAAATTGAAAAGTGCAGACAATATTTAAAAGAAAATGATATTTATGATTCAGATTCTTTTTATGAATTTTTAAATCAAGACTAATGACAAACAAAAGGGAAAAGTTTTCAAAATTAGTATCAAACGAAAAATCAAACACACTTCAAAATTTAAAAGAACGTAAAAAAAACAGAGCAATGTTGCGCGAATCTAAAAACATTGCTTTCAAAGTTTTATTGCGTATTAAAGAATTAGGTTGGAAACAAAAGGATTTAGCCGAAAAACTAGAGGTTACACCACAACAAATCACAAAAATTGTTAGTGGAAAAGAAAACCTAACCATTGATACTCTTGTAAAATTACAAGCTGTATTAGATATTCCATTGTTGTTTTCATATGCAGAGAATAAAATAAACGCTTTTGAAGACACTCATAAAGTAGAAATTAAGCAAGATTATGCAAAACCTGGTTTTACAATTTGTGTAACTCCAAATACTCCAAGTGTTGTAAAAATGACTACAGCTCAAAATAGTAATGGTTTTGATTATTATCCATTAGCACAATAACATGGAAAAAAATATAGGATTCAAAATCTTTAGAATTAAAACCGAACAATTTGCAATAATTGAAGAAAATTTTGTAGAAAACTCTAATGCTTCAATTATTACTGATTTAGAATTTAAAGCTAATAAAGTAAATCATATTATTGGTGTTTATACTACATTCACCTATAAGTGTGAAGAAAAAGCTTTTTTAAAACTTGAAATTAGTTGTCATTTTGTAATAGCACCAGACTCTTGGGAAAAGTTACATGATAATAATATTATCTCTTTTCCAAAAGACTTTATGACGCATCTTGCAATGATGACTATTGGAACAGCTAGAGGTGTTTTACATAGCAAGACTGAGGAAACGAAATTTAATCAATTTTTGTTACCAACAATAAATGTGCAAGAACTAGTAAAAGACAACGTCACTTTTACATTTGAAGATTAATTGAATGAGTGTAAACTAATTTTGCACTCATTTTTAAATGAATGCACTTATTTTTCAATTTTTTGTAAATGACATCACAACCCGAACAAATATTAGAAAACAATCTTGTTACACAATTAGTAAAACTCGGTTATAAAAAAGTCGAAATTAAAGACGAAACCGCTTTGTTGGCTAATTTAAAATTGCAACTAGAAGTTCATAATAAAGTTACCCTAACCGATAGTAGTTTTCAGCAAATTTTAAACTACATCAACAAAGGGAATATCTACGAACGTGCGCAAATTTTACGCGATCGTGTGCCGTATGTAGATGAAAACGGGGAAACCAAAACCATTGAGTTAATCAATCAAATACACTGGTGTCAAAATCAATTCCAAGTTACCCAACAAGTAACGATGGAAGGAAAATATAAAAACCGTTACGATGTTACCATTTTAATCAACGGTTTGCCTTTAGCACAAATAGAATTAAAACGTAGAGGTTTAGAATTAAAAGAAGCGTTTAACCAAATCAATCGTTACGAACGCCATTCGTTTTCGGCTGGTTATGGTTTGTTTCAGTTTGTGCAATTATTTGTTATTAGCAACGGAGTAAATACCAAGTATTTTGCCAATGCGCCTATTAAATCGCGTTCGTTTAAACAAACCTTTTACTGGACAGACGAACAAAACAACCTTATCACACAACTAACCGATTTCACGGATATATTTTTAGAACCTTGTCATTTATCGAAAATGATAACCAAGTACATTGTTTTAAACGAATCGTACAAGGTTTTGATGGTATTACGTCCGTATCAATTTTATGCAACGGAAGCCATAGTAGAGCGTGTAAAAACGACAACTAAATTCGGTTACATTTGGCATACAACAGGTTCGGGAAAAACCTTAACTTCTTTTAAAACGGCTCAAATTTTAACCAATTTACCCGAAGTGTATAAAGTGGTTTTTGTAGTCGATAGAAAAGATTTAGATTACCAAACTACCAAAGAATTCAACAGTTTTTCCAAAGGAAGTATCGACGGAACAAACAATACCAATACGTTAGTCAATCAATTAGCTGATAATACAAAACTAATTGTTACGACCATTCAAAAGCTGAATACTGCGATTTCTAAAAATCGATATTTAGACCGAGTTACCCATTTACAAGACAAACGCATCGTTTTCATTTTCGACGAATGTCATCGTAGTCAGTTTGGAAAAACTCATGATGATATAAAAAACTTCTTCCAAGAAAGTCAGATGTTCGGTTTTACGGGAACTCCAATTTTTGAAGAAAATGCAGGTTCAAATGAATTTGGAAAGCGTACAACTGCTATGTTGTTTGATAAATGTTTGCACAAATACGTAATTACGAACGCTATTAAAGATGGAAATGTATTAAAATTTGCAATCGAATATATAAGCACATTTAAAAAGAAAGATGAAATTTTCGATATAGAAGTAGAAGCTATTGACGAAGCCGAAGTAATGGATGCTCCGCAACGTTTAAACAATATTGTCAACTACATCATTGCAAACCATAAACGTAAAACACACGAAAAGAAATTTACTGCAATGTTTTGTGTATCAAGTGTTGAGAGTTTAATTAAATACTATCAACTATTCCACGAAAAGAAAATTGCAACTGACCACAACTTAAAAATTGCAACGATTTTTTCGTATGGAGCAAATGATCCTGATGCAGATGCAAAGGGTATTTTAGTCGACGATGAATTTATTGAAGAAAACCCAACAGAATTAAGTTTAGCAGCAGAACCGAAATCGGAATATACAAGCAAACACAATCGTGAATATTTAGATGAGTTTATTGGGCATTACAATAAAGAATTCAATACCAATTATTCAACAAAAGACAGTCAGAGTTTTTACAACTATTATAACGATATTGCCAAGCGCGTAAAAAACAAAGACATCGATATTTTATTAGTTGTAAATATGTTTTTGACTGGTTTTGATAGTAAAACCTTAAACACACTTTACGTTGATAAAAACTTAAAATATCATGGTTTAATTCAAGCCTACTCGCGAACAAACCGAATTTTAGACGAAGTAAAATCACAAGGAAATATTGTTTGTTTTAGAAATTTAAAACAAGCAACCGATGATGCCATTCAATTGTTTTCCAATTTAGATGCTAAGGAAACTATTCTAATGCAACCGTATGAAGATTACGTTGAGTTATTTAATGTAGCTTTTGCCGAGTTTATTAAAATAGCACCTACTGTTGATAGTGTTAATGATTTTGTAACCGAAGAAGAAGAGTTAGAATTTGTAAAAGCCTTCAGAGAATTAATGCGTTTAAGAAACAAACTCGTTACGTTTACAGAATTTAGTTATGATGATTTACAATTAGAAGAACAAGTATTTGAAGATTATAAAAGTAAATACTTAGACTTATACGATAAAACTAAAACAGATACACAATCTGAGAAAGTTTCGATTTTAGATGACATCGATTTTGAATTGGAATTAATCCATCGTGATGAAGTGAATGTAACTTACATCATGAAGCTTTTAGCCAAATTGAAAGAGGAAACTTCTGAAGCTGAAATGGAGAAACAAAAACAAAAAATTCTGGACATTTTAGCTGGAGAAACGCAATTGCGAAGTAAACGAGAATTGATTGAGAAATTCATCAACAATCATTTACCTCAAATAGAGGACACCGATTTAATAGAAGATACTTTTGACGATTACTTAAAAGAAGAACGTACAATTGCAATAAAAGAATTGAGCACAGAAGAAAACCTTAACCAACAAGTTTTAGAAAAAGTTATTGGCGATTATTTGTTTACCAATAAAACTCCTTTACGTGATGAAATAATTGCAACAATGAACCAACGACCAAGTTTAAAAGAACGTGCCACAACCGCAGAACGTATTACGAATAAAATTGTGCACTTCGTAGAAACGTTTATTAGTGGTTTTGCTGGTTAAAAAAGTAGTTACAACGAAATTCTATGAAAATTACAACGTTGTTGTTGCGGATTTTTGGAAGGTGAACGTAACGTAACACTTGTTTGTTTTTATTGTTTTTTCACGGTAAATAACGTAATTGAACGTAATCGGAACGTAACGTTTAAACGTAAAATGAACGAAAAAGCACGTAACGTTTAAACGTGAATAAACGTATCGTTTAAACGTTAAATAAATTGTTTATTTCAGCAAATAAAGTTTTTAAGTGTTATAAATATTTAGTAGTTTTGGATAAAGTTATATTATTTGAAGTGCAATGCGCAGAAAAAAATATATTTTTATAACAAATTAACTTTAAATACATTAACAAAATTACTCTTGTAATCGTGTTGCGTATATATAAGAGTTACCAGCAATATTACCGCAAAAACGTCTAACATCAAAAATTAAAAAAAATGAAATTAAGTAAATTATTAGTATTGAGTTTAGCTTTATTATTAACAAGTTGTATGGCATACTTAAATAAGAATGCAAACCCATATTATTTCGGAATGAAAATAGTTGACGGAACTAAATATAAAAAAACAAAATCAGTCGGTACTTATGATTATACTGAAAATAACGCAGAATATTTTTTTAAAAGAGGATATGTAGTAAAAGCAAAATCAGCATTTCGTAATACATTTGTTCATATGTCTTGGGCTGAACTTGCAGCTAAACAAATGGGGTCAGATGTTATGCTTTGTAAAAGAGATTATGTTGGAACTGCATCAGGCACAAGCGTTATTCCTTGGTATGTTCCAGGAGAAACTTACACGGTAAATTCAAGAACAAGTGGAAGTATTAGTGCTAATGGTTATGGGAGTTCAATGGTTGTTGGAAGTAATGGTTATGCAATTGGTAGTTCTTCATCATCTGCCTACGGTACTTACAATTCAAATACTACAACTACTATACAAGGTCCAGGTAGGTATGATTATTATTCTGTGCCATATTCTTACAATTATTATGACCAATACGCTTTGTTTTTGGTTAAAAAATATTATTGGTCAGATAGAGACTTTTCATATTACAGTGATAAGAAATTTAAAAATTTCGTTGGCTACATCAAAGCTGGTGAATGGTTTGAATTAGCTGAAAAAAGTGGAAAATATCGAAGAATTATTTATGGAGGAAATTCTTATTATGTAAATAGAGATGATAAAATTAAATGTTACTAATTAAATATTACTGGTTTTGTTAGATTTCAAGTTAAGTGCTAGAATTGAAGTTTTCTTAACTTTTGGTCAGTTAATAACTCAAAACTAAATATTATTAAATCTGTAACTTCGTAAACTACCCTAACTTCGCCAACAATATTATAAAAAATGAAAGTGCATTATTATAAATACTTACCAATTAGTAGATTAAGCTATTTAGAAGATGAACTTCTAAGGTTTACTCAACCAGGAGATTTAAATGACCCATTTGAATGTTTGCCCAAAAAACCATCTATAGAAGAATTTGACAACCTTATTAATTCATTAATTCCAGAGAATTCAAATAAAGTAATACAAAAAGAAATTAAAGCTAAATATGATTCTAAATATTTGGATGAACTTTATAAAACCCAAGTCGAAAAAGTAAATGAGGATATTGGTATTTTTTCTTTATCTAAAAATTGGAAAAGTTCTCTTATGTGGGCTCATTACACAGAATCTCATAAAGGATTTTGTGTAGGTTTTGATTCTAAAAATAATTTCTTTAAAAATTATTTAAACGATGATAAAAAAATGTTCAAAACAATAATTGAAGTTAAATATTCTGAAGAAAGAGTTGAAATTCCAATGATTTTAGGTCAAAAACAAGATTATTACGAACCTTATGTAACTAAAAGTATAGAATGGAAATATGAGGAAGAAATTAGAATGTTAACAGATCTAAAATCAAGAGAAACTTTTAAAGAATGCAAACCTTACAATATATATTTATTTAAAGTTCCACATTCTGCAATAAGTGAAATAATTTTAGGTGCAAATATAAAAACCGAAAATGAGAATTTTATAAGAAATTTTGCAGAAAAAAACAATGTAAAAGTATTTAAATCAATGATTTCCAAAACAACTTTTGCAATGGAAAGAGAATAAATACTGCTGGTAACACAGGTTTTGCAAGATTGCGGGTTTTAGGCTTAATTTAAAGTTGGTTTCGTATCTTTGAGTTCAGGGTTAAACCGAAAGTTTCGGCTTCTTTAGTCCGCAACCTCGCAAAGCCTGGGAACGTTAGGCGTCATTCTTTGTAACCGCCGAAGAAACTGCTTGATAAAAACCCATCTTTTGTAACCTTTTTATTTCAGACAAACTCTAATGTTATATTAGCCGATATTGGTTTAAATAATTTTAAAATTAAAAAGAAATGGAAAGTACAAATTTACAACAAGCAATCAAACCAACATTCAATTTACTAAAACTCACTTTTGGATTAGTTCCTATTGTTGCAGGATTAGATAAATTTACAAATTTATTAACCAATTGGGAACAATATATCAATCCAAGTATTGGAGGAATGCTACCATTTTCAGGACATACGTTTATGATGATAGTTGGTGTTATTGAAATTGTAGCGGGAATAATTGTCTTGAAAAAAACAGAAATTGGTGGTTATATTGTTGCCGCTTGGTTAACATTAATTGCATTAACTCTTTTGGGAAGTTTCAGTTCTGTCGATGTTGCCGTTCGTGACCTTGTAATGGCGATTTCAGCATTTTCTATGGCAAGAATAGCTAAATTTGTAGCCTAAATAACCAACAAAAAGCATCAATGAAAGCATTTGAGCAATACACCGATTTAGAAATTGTACAAAAAATAGTTGCAGGAGAAGCAAAATTGTTTGAAATTATAATTCGTAGAAACAATCCGTCATTATATAAAGTTGGTCGTTCGTACAATTACAACCACGAAGACACACAAGATTTAATGCAAGATACTTACATTGATGCTTTTACCAGTTTATCAAAGTTTGAAAATCGTTCGACATTCAAAACTTGGATTATAAAAATAATGCTCAATAATTGTTATAAAAAACAACAAAAATGGAGTTCAAAAAACATAATTACAGCCGAGATAAACGAAAAATCGACACCAATGTATTCAAATAATCAAAATACAGATACCGGCAAAACGGTTATGAATAAAGAGTTGAATTATGTTATCGAAAATGCATTGCAACAAATTCCAATAGATTACAGAATGGTTTTTTCCTTACGAGAAGTCAATGGATTAAATGTTTTAGAAACTGCCGATGCTTTGAATATTAGTGAAGCCAATGTTAAAGTAAGATTAAATAGAGCTAAATCTATGTTGCGAAAAGAAGTTGAAAAATCTTATTCCACTGAAGATATTTTTGAATTTAATCTAATTTATTGCGACAGAATGGTAGAAAATGTGATGAGTAAATTAAAAAAAGATAAAGTATGAATCCAATTCCAATAGATTTAATAGGCGAAGACCATATTGGAACTTCATTAGAAACACCAATGCGAGCAAATGCATTTGAGATAAATGACGAAAAGAAAATTGAATTGATTGAAAACCATTTTAAAGAAATAATGCATATTTTAGGTCTTGATTTAAATGATGATAGTTTAAGCGGAACTCCATTTAGAGTAGCAAAAATGTATGTTAAAGAAGTTTTTAGTGGTTTAAATCCTGTAAATAAACCAGAAACCAAACTATTTGAAAACAAGTATGAATATAATGAAATGCTAATAGAAAAAGATATCACATTATATTCTTATTGTGAACATCATTTTGTGCCAATTATTGGAAAAGTACACGTTGCTTACATTTCAAATGGGCAAGTTATTGGCTTGTCAAAAATAAATCGTCTTGTACAATATTATGCTAAACGACCACAAGTTCAAGAAAGATTAACCAACCAAATTGCCGAAGGACTAAAAGAAGCGTTGGAATCTGATGATGTTGCTGTAATAATTGATGCAACACATCTTTGTGTTTCTTCAAGAGGTATTAAAGACACGAAAACAAGCACAATAACAGCTCACTACTCGGGCAAACTTCAGGACGAAAAAACAAAGACGGAATTTATTTCTTTGACAAAATAAAATAATGCAAAAAAAGAAGAACGAACGCCTAACAGCAGTTACAAGAAATTGCTAGGCTAAGGATTTATCAGAATTGGTAATTATTGAAGCAAAGTTTTGTCTATATTTGTAACTGACAGTGAATGAAATACGCAACTTCTTGTAGCTGCGAAACGTTGTGTGCAATTAAAACTTTACAACTAACCTTTCATCTTTGCAATTTCGGTATAGTTTTGGATTACACAATTGAAACTTTCCAATGAAAAATTATATAAAAATCATAATACTAGCATTCGTATTAAATTCCTGTGGAAAAGCCATAAGTACTATTGCTGTTGAGGACAGATTGGAACATACTGAAACCTTAAAACTTAATAAAGGCGATAAAATAAAATTTTGGACAAAAATAAAATATAAGTATGAAAATGCTATGGAGATAGGCTATTCTGTGAAAATTTATAAGGATGGTGAATTTTATACACAATATAATTATAACCCATTAAATACAAATCCAAGATATTTATCTTCTGATGAAAGATGGATTATTTCAAAAAAGAGAAATCCAGATTGGATAAGACATAATGAAAATCGCTTTACAATATTTGGATGGAAAAAAAATGAAGATGAACGAGAAGATCATCAAAAACAGAAACATATTATAAAATATGGAATCAAGAAAAATGTAAAAGGAAAAAATAATCCAATTTTTACTGTTAAAGAAAATGGTTTGTATACTTTTAAAGCAAAACTAAATATTGATACTGAAAATTCATTTAAGATAATTAAGGCCAAAATAATTTTAAGAAAGTAAATACTCAGACTAAAAATTAAAAAATGCTTACTTAGAATAAACTGCACACAACAACGTGTATAATTCATTGCTAGTTATAGCTAACTTACGAAAGTCCTCGCGGACTTTCTATCTGTGATTTATTTGCTAACTTTAGTGCTTAAACACGCAACGAAATCATACACAATCACGTTACCAGCAATTTTGGCAAACAACACTAAATATAGATTATATGAAATTTAAAGTTGGAGAAAACGTAAAAATAATAATTGAGAATAAAATTTATAACCTAATTGTTATTAAATCTAAAACCGAAGAAATTACAGATGAAAACATCGGTAAAGTAATTGCAAAGAGCAATATCAAAAATATTAAAAATAAAGCTTCAAGCATTGATTTAGGAAATTTCGATTATTTACTTGTTCATCCTTATCCTAGCCCACATCCTATTGATCTTGAAAATCCTAAATTTGAACTTGCTTTTGAAGATGATTTAACAGACAATTAATATTATATATCATGAAAAGAATTATGACATAAGTATTGGGAATATGTATCTAATTGTTTTGTATCCTAATTATGGGAACTATTATAAAGTCGAAGTTCCGTATTTAAAGAAAGAAATTGAATATATATTACAAACTGTTTGAAAATAAACGTGATATAACAATATATATTAAAAGTAGCAGTTTAGTCGCTGAAACAAAAGATAAATATTGAAATAAACGATTGTTATAGTCTAGCAGTTAAGTGAGTATAAACCTGCTACTTTTCATATACAAATAAAGTTTTACAAAATTATACTCAATATACTTGAAAAAATAATAACGCTAAAAATGACTTTGAATTTCCAAAAGCAAATAGACGAAATGACTGAAAAGGCTGTTTCTGAATTTAAAAAAGCAGAATTTAAAGAAAGAACAAATGAATCTCGATTTAATGCAGTTGGAAATATCTATTTTCTGTTTTCAAATAATGAACTAAAATATATTGGGCAGAGACAAGCAAGTGGAATTAAAACTCGACTTGATCAACATCTATTCGGAAAATCATATTCAGTCGATGAGAGAGGAAAACAAAATGGGACAATATCCAAATGGAATTTAGTGAAACAATAAATTGATAATGGAAAAAAAATTAGTTTCAAAACAATACTCATTGAGCCAGACAATTTAAGAACAACAATTGAGTTAGAATTAATAAAGAAACTAAATCCTGAATGGAATATACAAGGAAAATAACTTTGCTCAATAATGTATATAAAAGATAAGCTACACAGAAAAAATGACAAACAATTTTAAAATTGGTGTTTCGAAATTATCTACTTTGCAAATTCTTAACGTTAATAAATAATGAACATATGAACATTAAATTTTTAATTCTATTCTTAAGTACAGTTTTCATAAAGAATTCATATAGTCAAAACCTTGAATATGTTCCTACAAAAACTTTTTATATAAACATGGTTAAATCTGAATCTGACGAAAAGTTTACTAATGTTGTTGAGCCTTTTGAAATAGAAGTCAAAACGAATTCTGTAAATATCGGAGATAATTTTGATTTAAAAATTACAAATCGTGAATATAGGAAGAATGGCAAGTGGAATATAACTGAATTAACTGTAGATGACCCTGCAACAAAATATAAAATTTGTAAAATTTTATTAGCCATAGATAATAAAGACAACTTTATGATTGCTACCAATTCTTGTGAATTAAATAATAACGGGAAACCTGTAATGATTATGTCTTTTATTAACTCAAAAGAAATAGCTTGGTATGAATTATGGAGAAGTTACAGAAACGAATAACAACGATGAAAATAAAATATATTTTAATATTTAAGAGTATCAGTGTTTTTAAACTCATGTAAAGCAACTGTATTTCCAGTTTCACTTGTACGTTAAGAGCTAGAAGAATATTTAATTAAAAAATACAAACCTTTACTAAACAGAAAGGATAATAAAAAAGAGAATTAATTTTAAAATATTTAATCTATGCCATTTGTAAATTTTAATTTTAAAAAAGATTTTGAAGAAATCGTTAAGGCAGGTTTAAGTCCAGCACAATTTAAATTACTTAATGAGTTATTTAGAAAACATAATGTTGATGAAGATCAATTATATTACATAATGCATAAACATCAGGAAGCATTAGGTTTTAATATTGGGGATAGAGTTTTATATGTTGGTTATACACATTTAAGACCAAACCAAACAGAATTTGATGTTTATGAAGTAGTTTCAATTCATTTAGATTGTCTAACAGATATTTCAATAAAACCAGTAAATGGGGGAGAATCAAAAAGAGTTTACCACAGTGATTTAATTAAAATCGAACAATAAAAAAAAGCGATTTAATCCTTTCACACAGGCTACAATTGCCGTAGGTGGAATAAATCGCTTTAAAAATCTCAATTAACTTACATTCTAAAATTCTTGTAAGCAATCAATGATTTTTTATAAAATTTAATCCTTACACACAGGCTACAATTGCCATAGGGGGATTAAATTCTAATACAAATTTACGAAAAAATTATTGATGTTAATAAAAAAAACTGAATATAAATTTTATCCTTACTAACTTTGTATAAAATGAAAATTATGGGATTTGAATTAGATAATGATGTAATAATAGTATGTAAAAACTCATTGCAACTATCAGAAAGTAAGGAGCTTATGAGTTTTTTAGAAACAAGCTTATCTAGAAGTATATCAATATACGATAATGTTCCTAATGACAATGCTTGTGAATGTTTACTTTATGTAGGTGATGATGATTCTAATTATCATCATGTTTTAGAACATGGAGAAACGGCAATAATTTTTAATAAGAACTTTATTAAAGCAGAGCATCCTTTTGAAGTCGTTGGATTTGACTATATCAAAGAAGAACACGAGAATAATAGGCTTAAAGAAAGCGATTACTTTAAAGGTTTATTTGAAGAGTTAAAAAAGCTAAATGTAGAATGTGTTTATATTTCAGATTCTTGTACAAGTATAAATACAGAAAAAAATAATTCATGGGAAGAATTGCATTCTAGTATTATCAGATTAGATAAGTACGTTGAAATATCATTACTATAATGAAAGTAAAAACATTATATACTACTAAAAACTTGGAGTTCTTTATTCCTGATTATTCAACTGATTTAGAATTACCATTTGCTGATACTGGAATCAAGGCAGGATTTCCTTCTCCTGCTGATGATTTTTTAGAATTAAGCATTGACTTAAATAAGGAATATATAAAGAATAAGGAAACCACTTTTTATGCAAAAGTAAAAGGTGATTCCATGAAGAATGCTGGTATTTTTGATGGTGACTTACTTATTATAGATAAAAGCTTAGAGCCTCAAAACGATAAAATAGCTATTTGCCAAATTGATGGAGAGTTTACAGTTAAAAGAATAAAGATTGATAATAAAGAGAAAATCGTTTGGCTTATAGCAGAAAATGAAGATTATCCACCAATAAAAGTAACTCCAGAAAATGAATTTTTGATTTGGGGTATAGTAGTAGCTTCAATAAAAAGACATTAAAATGTACGCTTTAGTTGATTGTAATAACTTTTACGCCTCTTGTCAAAGAGTGTTTGAACCTCATTTATTAGGTAAGCCTATTGTGGTATTATCTAATAATGATGGTTGTGTTATTGCAAGAAGTAATGAAGCAAAAGCATTGGGAATTCCTATGGGAGCTCCAGCATTTGAATATAAGAAGCTTTTTGAAAATAATAATGTTTATGTGTATTCTTCAAATTATGCCTTATATGGAGATATGAGCAGTAGAGTTATGAATCTGCTTTCTAAGTTTACTCCTGACATTGAAATTTATAGTATAGATGAAGCTTTTTTAAAATTTGATGGATTTAAGTATGTTGATTTAAACGAGTATGGACTTCAAATAAAAAAAACTGTGACTAAAGGCACAGGTATTCCAATTAGTGTAGGATTTGCACCAACTAAAGCACTTTCAAAAGTAGCCAATAAAATTGCTAAAAAATTCCCTGAGAAGACAAATGGTGTTTATGTTATCGATAATGATGAGAAACGATTAAAAGCATTAAAATGGTTGCCAATAGAAGATGTATGGGGAATAGGAAGAAAGCATGCAAAAAGGCTTAAAAATAGAAACGTATTTAATGCTTATCAATTTACCAAGTTAACTGATGAATGGGTAAGAAAAGAAATGGCAGTTGTTGGTTTACGCCTTAAACATGAATTAGAAGGTAAGCCAACTCTAGATTTAGAAACTCCTAAATCTAAAAAAATGATAGCAACTACAAGGTCATTTGAAACTATGTACACTAAATATGATGAGCTTGCAGAAAGAATATCAACTTTTACAGTTTCCTGTTCCGAAAAGTTAAGAAAACAAAATAGTCATTGTAACATGATTATGGTTTTCTTGCACACTAACTACTTTAGAAAAGATTTACCTCAATATTCAAGAAACATTGTTATCAAAACCGATTTTCCTACAAACTCAACTATTGAATTAACAAAGTGTGCAAAGTCAGGATTAAAAGCTATATTTGAAGAAGGCTATCATTATAAAAAAGCTGGTGTTATAGTTATGGGGCTAACTCCAAACAACAAAACACAATTAGCATTATTTAATAGCGCAAATCCTAAACATCAACCCTTAATGAGTGTTGTAGATAGATTAAATACTTGCTATGGGACTAATAAGGTTAAATTTGGTAATCAATCATTAGGAAGGCAATGGAAAATGAAACAGGAGAAACTTTCGCCTAGATTTTCAACCAACTTAAAGGATGTAATAGAAATAGTATTATGATTAAGTTTTTTTATTTTTTTTTAATTTTTTGTACACTACAATCAGTTAATTCTCAGACCACTGAAGAGTTAGATAAAATGTATCAAAGAGTTAAGTATTTAGAACAGAAAGAGGATGAAGCTCAAAGGTATATTTTTGGTACTAGAGATTATATTACAAATTTAATAATAGACAACTTTAACAGTTTAGGAAGTGAAAATTATAAGGATTTATTAAATAAGGAGAAGTTTCTTTGGTATCGAGTTGATAGAAATTTAGAATACTATAAAGGTAATTATGTAAGATTTTTAAGAGAGAACCACAAATCTCTTTTAGATTATAAAAATCAAATGTTATCTTTTATAAAATCTAAATTACCTACTAAAACATCATGTAAAGAAGCTGTTAAATATGTTAAAAATAATTTTAAGCTTTTACAGGTTAAGGATAGGTATGAATTAGAATCAAATTGGCTAAAAAAAGTATCATTGTATTATGATGAAAAAAATGATAAAAATATTGTTATAGCTGAGATGTATATCGACAACAAATTCAATGAATATATTTTTTGTTCAATAGACTATAAGCTATGGAATGATTTTGCTATTGGTGGATTTAATCTTCCAAAATCATATGGTGAAAGATTCTGGAGAACTATCATGGATATGAAATGTAACTGTGAATAAAATGTGCTTCCATTCTAAACAAACTAAACTTGCTCTTGAAGTAGAAAACAGATTCAATGCTAAAATTGACAGACCTAGTGAATTTAAGAGTCAGGAGCATATTAATGGTTTCGATTTTCCTAAAACCCCTGTTGTTATAGATGATAAACCAGAAATAATAACCCACTTCAATTGGGGATTAATTCCAAGTTGGGCTAAAGATGAAGATATAAGAAAGTTTACCTTAAATGCTAAGATTGAAACTTTAGACGAAAAACCTTCTTTTAAAAATTCCGCTAATAAAAGATGTTTAGTAATTGCAAATGGATTTTATGAATGGCAATGGTTAGATAGCAAAGGTAAAAACAAACAGAAGTATGAAATTGGTATTGGTAATGATGAACTTTTTGCTTTTGCAGGAATCTATTCGGAATGGATTAATCAAATTACTGGAGAGATTGTAAACAGTTATGCAATTGTAACTACAGAAGCAAATCCTTTAATGGCAGAAATTCATAATATAAAAAAAAGAATGCCTGTAATACTTAAACAGGAAGATGAATCTAAATGGTTAAATCATTCACCCTATCAAGAAATTGCGTTTCCGTATCAGGTAAATTTGAAAGCAATTGTAAAAGATGAAACAAGTAATTTATTGTTTTAGAAAGTTATAAACATCCCCTAAAACGTCCCCTAAAAAAATAAACCCTGTAAAATCAATACTTTACAGGGTTTTTTGTGGAGTCGGAGAGAATCGAACTCTCGTCCAAACAAGCAATCGAAGAGCTTTCTACACGCTTAGTCTTCATTTAAATTTTCGACTAAAAGCTAGACTGAAAACCGTCACTTTTAGCTTAGCTTTACATTTTCAAAACGGATTTAAAGCTTTACCGTTTCTAGGTTTACTTTTACGGTTTTCCTAAATCAAACGCCATAAACCAAGGCTGTTGAGGAAAATCTAGCTTTTCGTCCTTGACGAAACTAGGCAAATCTTACTATGATTCAGATTAAGCAGCTAAAGCGTAATTATTTTCGCCGTTTAAAAAGTTGTACCATTGATATTTACGAGCCAACAATACAATGCTCGACGTGCTTACCGTTCAATTTCACTCGCTGTCAAAACCAGTCGACCCCTTATGAAATTTACTTTTACAATATAAATTCAGTATTTATAGTGCAAAATCTGAGCCAAAATTACATTTAATAGTTTATATATAAAAATATGTCGGAATTTTTTACTTAAAATAGTATATTTGTGAACCTTTATAAACTACCTAAAAAAATGAAATTCGGAATTATTAAAGAACGTAAAACGCCACCAGATAGACGTGTTGTTTTTTCTCCAGATGAACTTGTGGAATTAAAAAATCAATTTCCAAATGCGGAAATTAAGGTTGAGAGTTCTGATATTAGGATTTTTACAGATGAAGATTACAAATCTAAAGGATTTGAAGTTTCTGATAATATGACTGATTGCGATGTGCTTTTAGGTGTAAAAGAAGTGCCAATTTCAGCTTTGATTCCGAATAAAAAATATTTCTTCTTTTCGCATACTATAAAGAAACAATCGTATAACCGAGATTTACTTAATGCTATTCTCGATAAAAATATAGAGTTATATGACCACGAAACTATAGTAAATGAAAAGAATCATAGATTAATTGGTTTCGGACGTTACGCAGGAATTGTTGGTGCATATAACGGAATTCGTGCTTTCGGATTGAAATATGATTTATTCAATATTGCGAAAGCAGAAGCGTTGCCAAATCAAAAAGCATTGATTGAGCGTTTGCGTAAAAATCGATTACCAAATATTAAAATTGTTTTAACGGGTAGAGGTAAAGTTGCATACGGAGCAAAAGAAATGTTAGATGCAATGCAATTGAAAGAAGTTTCGGTTGAGGATTATTTGAATAAAAATTATGACCAACCTGTTTACACTTTTATTGACGTGCATGATTATAATAAACGTATAGATGGGAAGCCATTTGATAAAAAAGAATTTTATTCAAATCCAGAAGGTTATGTGTCAGATTTTGAGCGTTTTTCTGAGGTTTCAGATATGTTAATTACCGGACATTTCTATGGAAATAATGCGCCTATTATTTTAAGCAAAGAAATGTTACAATCTCCAAAATGTAAATTGAAAGTTGTAGCCGATGTTTCTTGTGATATTGATGGACCAATAGCTTGTACATTACGACCTAGTACAATTGCTGATCCTGTTTATGGTTACTTACCGAAAGAACATAAAGAAGTAGCTTTTGATCATCCTTCTGCAGTTACAGTTATGGCAGTTGATAATTTACCATGTGAATTACCAAAAGATGCAAGTGAAGGTTTTGGAAAAGTGTTTTTAGAAAATGTTATTCCGGCATTTTTTAACGATGATGCTGACGGTGTTTTGGCTCGTGCTAAAATGACTGAAAATGGCAAACTAACTTCAAGATTCGCTTACTTGCAAGATTATGTTGATGGAAAAGAATAGGAATATGTCTAGATAAAAATAAAAATCCCGATTTGTTAAGAATCGGGATTTTTTATTGAATGATTTATTTATTTAATTCCAAAGGGTTCCGTCTAATCCTAAAACAGTTCCAATCCAAATGAAAAATACAAAAACTAGAATACTTGATAGAATAAGCAATAGTTTTATAAAACTATTTTTAATAGAAAATGTATTTATCATATAACATGAAGCACCACCAAACGCTCCCATTATTGGGGTTATAATCAATGGTCTAACATACCAATATTCGCCCCACTCAGGTTTGGGTTCGTTAACACTTAAAATAATAAATCCAATAAATGCAAGAGCAACTGCAAAACCAAAGGAAATCATTATAATTAAGTTCTTTTTATTAAACGATTCGTTATTTACTTTTTTCATAATTTTTGATTTTGAGTTATGAGTTTGTATTCCAATCAATTTTTCTAGAAACATACATTACTGCTCCTAAAATTAAGAATAAACCAACACTTCCTACCAACAGAGCATAATCTTCCAACTGAATAATTACAAAAATAAAGCTGTATAATACAGTTAGTGCTAAACTAATAAACAACGGAAACTTCTTGCTTTTTAGTACCGAAATTGAATATAAAAATAACATTATGATTACCGAACTTGATGCAATAGCATAAGCAATTGTAAAACTTGAATGTTCTGTGATTGAAATTAATAATGTATAAAACATAATTAAAGCTAAACCAATCATCGTGTATTGAAAAATATGAATGTTCACTTTACTTATAGTTTGGATTAAAAAGAAAATCAAAAATGTTAAACCAATTACCAAAAACCCATATTTTGATGCGCGTTCGCTTTGTTGATATTGATCAACAGTTTCAATGAGTTTTACGCCGTATGAATAAGAAGAAATATTCGGTAATTTTTCTGAATATTGTTGTGCAAATGGACGGTTTACGTGAATTAATTTCCAATCAGCGTGAAAATTTTTATTCGTAATTGTTTTCGAAGTGTCAATTGGCGCATAATTTCCAATGAATGAAGGCGAACCCCAATTTGCATCTACACTTGTTTTAGTTGTTTTTCCTATCGGAATAAATTCAACTGAATTACTTCCGTTATATTGAATGTCAAAATTGAACTGAATTTCTTCATTTTGAACTAGATTGAAAGTTTTCGTTTCTAAAACATCAAAATAATTATCATCATCACCTGAAGTTTCTAAGGCTAATTTTTTTCCATTCAAATTAATGAATAAGTCACTTTTAATACTTTTTAAATCGGTTGTTTTTATTAGAATGCTAGCTTTTTCCCAAAGTATATTTTCAGGTTTAATGCCAAGTTTTTCAAAATCTAATTCTTTAAAAATTCCAGTAGAATTTACAGTTGCTTTAAAGACAATAGGTTTGTATAATCCTAATTTTAATCCGTCAACTTTATCTACTTTAGTAGTATGATTTAAAGTAGTAGGGAAGAAGTACGCATTTTGAGTATAAGAATACTTTTTAATGGTTTTTTTCTTTGTTTTTTCGTCAATTTCTTCGGTTTCTCTAAATGTTTTATACGGAATTTTTAAAATTGGCCCCATTAAATGTACGTTTTCGCCCCAAGAGTTGGTTACTTTTTGAGTAGCTTCTACTTTTCGTTGCGAACGTTCTTGAATTAAATCTTGAACTAAGGCTAACGGAATTAACAATACTAATGTTAGAATTCCTACCATAATCATTTTTGCAGTATTGGTTTGAAAAAATGAAAATGAAGTTTTGTTTTTGTTTTGCATTGGATTTTCCATGTTAAAATTGGTTTAAATGATTGATAATGATATATAAATACAATATTGAAATAGGTATGTTACTTAATACAATTGCGATTTCTGTAACTATATTTTTGTGATTTGTTGGTTCACGAGATAATCGATATAGCAACACTAAAAATGAAATTCCGTTTACAATTCCTGCAATAATGATGTAAATTAATCCGCTTATTACTACTTCATCTTCCTTTGGGAAAAGAAAGAAGCAAAGAAAAAACAATGTACCAATGAGATAACTAATCACTGCAAATTGTGACGAAATAGGTAATTGTTTAAATTTTTCAAAATCACTCATAAAGTACTTTGTTTTTCAAAGTTAGTTGGTAAAAAAATATATTATTCTCCTTGTATTAATTTTTCTAAAGCATCGATATGTTCCTTGAATGCCTGTTTTCCAGATTTAGTAGCAATGTATCGTGTGTTTGGTTTTCTTCCAATAAATTGCTTTTCGACTAGGATGTAATTCTCATTTTCTAAAGCTTTAGCATGACTTGCCAAATTTCCATCAGTCACGCCCAAAACTTCCTTTAAAGTTTTAAAATCAGCATATTCATTAACCATTAACACCGACATAATTCCTAAACGAATTCGGTGATCAAAAGCTTTGTTTATATTTTGAATGATGTTTTTCATTGCTTATTGCTTAATGCTTTTGGCATAAAGCTTTAAATTTACTCTCTATCATATTTATAATACATAATGCTTCCGTATAAAATATGCGCAACACCAAAGCCTAAAACCCAAAACCAAAGTCCGTAACCCGAAAATTCGACTGCTAATAAACCTAAAATGATTTCGGTAATACCAAGATAACGAACATCGCGTAAAGTATATTTACTTGCACTAAAACAAGCCAATCCATAAAAGAGTAGGGTAATGGGAGCAATTAATCCGTAATATCCATTTCGTAATAATAGTATAGCAAAAATTCCACCAGCTATTAACGGAATTGCAAAATTGATAAGTAAACGTTTTGAAGAACTATTCCATACATTTTCATTAGTTTTCTTAGCTTTTTTAATGGTTAATAAGTATGCTGTACCCAAAGACAACATTAAAGTTATAAAAGCTGTAAGTAGGATTAACTTGAACGTTAAACTTTCTAAGGTAATAAATTGATAAGTATGATTATTAATGAGATAATTTACAATTAACGCACCAATAATTGCATAAATTCCTGCTAGAATACCAGATAATCCACTCAATGAGAAAAATTGAGTTGAACGATTCATAATATCCTTTATTTCTTTAATGTCGTTTAGATACTTACTTGCTTCCATATAAAGTACTTTGAAAAACAAAGTAAATAATAAAATTTGTTTCAAACAACTAAAAATGAAAATATTTTTGAATAAAAAAAGCATTCGTAGTGAATGCTTATCTTATTATTTATTTTAAAAAATTAAATTCTGAAAATTCCTCCTATAGCAAAAACAGTTTGAGCAAACCAAAAACTTTGTTCGGCATGATCAGCACTATCACTGGTAGTTCTAATGTCATTCATGTTAATGTATCCGCCTTTAAGTTCGGTTTGAATGAAAAAGTATTTGAAAAAGGTTAAATTTAAACCAGCTTTAGCCGAAAGTCCGTAACCCGAAATATGAAATTCATCATATCTATCTTTTCCTAAAAGTGTTGTGTTAGTTTTTGGATATAATAACCCAACGCCCAAACCTTCGGTTACATTTATTTGAAGTTTATCGGTATTAAGTGTTTTACTAAATAGCGTTGTGATATCATCAACTCTTGAAAATTCAGTATTTACATAATTTAATCCATCAGTATGTTCAAACATAAGAAAATCTTCGTCTAAAGTTAATTCATTCGAGCTAGGATTTTCATTATATGTTCCTTGGTTTGGATAATATCCAGAATATTTAACTCTTTTGTCTTGGTACATTACATATTTCATATGATCAACTCCAATAGAAATATTATAATGATCGCTTATAAAATATCCAATGCGTAAGTTCGTTTGAGGAATTGTCATACGCGCTGGATTAATGTAATCACAATGCCAACCTTTAGGCTTATCGTGAGCTTCTACATCATATAATGTGAAATCGTAATCATTTCCTTTAAAATGAATATCTGATTTTGAATAAGATTCTCTATTTCCTCCCCAGAAGATATAAAACTTCCCTTTGTTATGTGCTGTGTATTTTTCAGGATTTTCAACGGTTTCTTGAGAAAAGGTGTACTGTGAAAAAACACAAAAAGTTAGTACAACCACTAAAAATGATTGTTTCATTAAAATGAAATTTGGGACAAATATTAAAATTGATTTACAGTTTTTCTGATAGCAACAAGTTTCTTCATAAGATTTTCAAAATAGTCTAAATGAAGCATATTTGCACCGTCACTTTTTGCATTTGCAGGATCAAAGTGTGTTTCGATAAAAATTCCATCAACACCTACGGCAATCCCAGCTTTTGCGATAGTTTCAATCATATCTGGTCTTCCTCCAGTAACACCATGTGACTGATTAGGTTGTTGTAATGAATGTGTTACATCTAAAACAGTTGTTGCTTGTTCTTGCATAGTAGGAATTCCACGGAAATCTACTATCATATCTTGATAACCAAACATCGTTCCTCTATCGGTAACCATTACATTTTGATTATTGCTATCTAAAACTTTTTGAACGGCATGTTTCATGCTTTCCGGACTCATAAATTGTCCTTTCTTCAAGTTTACTGTTTTTCCAGTATTTGCTGCAGCAACAACTAAATCGGTTTGGCGAACTAAAAACGCAGGAATTTGAAGAATATCTACATATTCTGCAGCTTTTGGCGCATCTTCATTAGTATGAATATCAGTAACTGTTGGTACACCAAATTCTTTTGAAACTTTAGCTAAAATTTTTAATGCTTTTTCGTCGCCAATTCCCGTAAAGCTATCAACTCTTGAACGGTTTGCTTTTTTAAACGATCCTTTAAATACGTAAGGAATTTCTAATTTATCAGTAATCGAAACTAGTTTTTCAGCAATACGCATTGCCATTTCTTCTCCTTCAATAGCACATGGGCCAGCTAAAAGAAAAAAGTTATCACTTTCGGTATGTTTTATTTGCGGAATATTTTTTAAATCCATGATTTTAATTTGATGGCAAAGATACTAACATTTAGCTTTTTAAAGAAGATACTTTTGTTACAAAAATTGAAACTTACTAGCTTTTCTTTATTGTAAAACCATTCGGACACATAATTTTACCTTTTTCGTAAATGTTTATATAGAGTTTAACTTTTTTATTACTGTCAAATGTTACTTCGTAAATTCCAATAGTTCCGGCGCCCATCGTATTATGTGTTGTTGGGAACGGACAACAAACGTCAATTTTTTTATAATCGGTTATTTTGCTTCCGTTTTTACCTTCCAAACCGTTAAAAAAGTAACTTACGTATAATTCTTCTTGTCGTTCTAAAATTAACCCAATGTTGATAGGATAATCTGCGTCATAGCCGTATTTACTATCATTAGCATATTCTGTGATTACAAAAGCGCGATTTTTCACAGGTGGTTTTACAGCTGTATTATCAACGTTTTTTAAAGTCGATTTTGTGCTTGTACAGCTAACAAAAGCTATTAATGAAATAAGTAAATAGAAAAACTTCATAATTATTTTGTTTTAATAAAATAACTCATAATTGCTGCAAGAACTACGCCAAATGATAATTTATCGAAAATGTTATTTTTAATAAAAATAGGTAAATTATAATTCAATTGTGCTAAATCTTTATTGTCACTCTGTTCAATTGCCGTTTTAAAAAAATCAGGCGAAATAATATTAAAAGTAAGCATAACTACAACTGTTGTTGTTACGGTTAACAATAATGTTAAAACTATTCCGCTAGCAAAGCCTTGTTTCCATTCCATTTCGTTATTAAAAATTGTTTTTTTCTTATTTCTAATTGCGAAGTAAAAAAGTACAACTAAAAATGGAATAAAAAGTAAATTAAATAAAGGTTCTTGTAATGCTTTTTCAGAATGAAATCCGAATTGTTTTTCAATAATCATCCAAATTAGATAAGCAAGACTAAGAATAGTAGCCCATTTAATTTCTATTGCGTATTTATTCATAACGTATAATTAGTGGTTCAAAGATACTATTTTTAAGGCAATTGTATAAGCGTTTTGGTATGTGTATATTTGCGCCACTAACTAATAAAATATTTAATGGAACTAATTACAGGTACTTGGCATTGGTCAATTTCAGGTTTTTTAATAGGAATGATAATGTTAGTATTAATTTACTTTGGAAAATCATTCGGAATGTCATCTAATCTTAGAACACTTTGTTCAATGGCTGGAGCCGGAAAATATGCTGATTTTTTTAAATTCGATTGGCGCGAACAAAAATGGAATCTTGCAGTTGTATTAGGAACAATTTTAGGTGGTTTTGTAGCATTTAATTTTTTATCAGATAGTTCAATTGTAACACTAAATCCAAAAACTGTTGAAGCTATTGCAGGTTTTGGAATTGATGCACCAAACGGAAAGTTGGTTCCAGATGCATTATTTGGAAGCGAAATATTTTCATCTGTAAAAGGGATTTTATTATTGTTTTTAGGTGGAATTTTAATTGGTTTTGGTACACGTTATGCTGGTGGATGTACTTCTGGACATGCAATTTCTGGTTTGAGTAATTTTCAAATTCCATCTTTAATTGCAGTAATTGGTTTTTTTATTGGCGGACTTGTAATGGTTAATGTGTTTTATCCTTTAATTTTTAAATAAGATGAAGTTATTACGTTTTTTAATTACAGGATTTGTTTTCGGAATTGTACTTACAAAATCGGAAGCTGTTTCATGGTATAGAATTGTTGAAATGTTCCGATTTGAATCGTTTCACATGTTTGGTATAATTATGACTGCAATTGCAACAGGAGTAATTGGTATACAAATTATAAAAAAGAGAAAGATTAAAGATTATAAAGGTTTTAAAATTGAATTCATTCCAAAAGAAAGAGGAATTACACGCTATATTTTAGGAGGAACAGCTTTTGGTTTAGGTTGGGGATTAGTTGGCGCTTGTCCTGGACCAATATTCATACTACTAGGAACAGGAACTTTTACAATAGTAATTGTATTGTTAGGAGCTTTACTTGGAACTTTTATTTATGGAATTTTAAAAGACAAATTACCGCATTAAAGTCTTGTTAAGTAACTTTTGTTACGCTTTGAACGGTTTTAAATTTTGTATCTTTGGTTTATAAAATTTAATTAAAATGAATACAACAATTTATATACAAAATTTAAAATGCGGTGGCTGTGCTAATACAGTAACTAAAAATTTAACTACAATCGATAATATTACTGATGTTGAAGTAAATGTAGATGAAAGTTCAGTTACTTTTAATTATGACAATGAAGATGCATTAAATAGAGTTAAAGAAACCTTACAAAAATTAGGTTATCCAGAAGATGGCGAAGCCAATTCGTTAACGGCAAAAGCAAAATCTTATGTGAGTTGCGCCGTAGGAAAAATGACAAAATAAGATATAAATAAAAAAAACCGAAACTAAAAGTTTCGGTTTTTTTTATTTACTGAATTTCTGCGCTAAGTCCGGCATCGAGTAATGCTGAACATTGTGGTTTTAATTCATCATATTCGCCAGTTTTAACCGTACATTTTCCTTTGTAATGTACTAAAAGTGCACATTGTTCGGCTTGTAAAAATTCATGGTTACAAACTCGAACAAGCGTTTCTATAACGTGATCAAAAGTATTTACATCATCATTAAATAGAATAATTTCGTTGTTTAAACCAACTTGCTCTTCTACTAAAACTTCTTCTTGTACTTTTTCTATCGTGCTCATTTTGTGAGTTTTAATTAGTCAAATTTAAGAATTTTTCGTGTATTTTAATGACATCCAATTATTTCTAACAATTTCTTTTTCAAAAGTTAAACCTTTTGAAGTGCAACTTTCATTTATGGCGTCAAAATCTTCTGTGTAAAATCCGCTTAAAAATATAATTCCGTTGTTATTTAAACAGTCAACATACGATTGCATATCATTTAACAAAATATTTCTATTAATATTAGCAATAATTACATCGTATTTTTTTCCTTTTAGCAATTCAGCATCGCCTTCATAAACGGTAATTTCGTTACAATTATTACGTTCTGCATTTTCAATGGAATTCAAATAACACCAATTATCGATATCTATTGCATCAATAGGTTTTGCGCCTTTCATTTCAGCTAAAATTGCCAAAATTGCTGTTCCGCAACCCATATCTAATGTTTTTTTGTCTTTTACATCAGTTTCTAAAAGATGTTGAATAATCATGTGTGTTGTTTCATGATGTCCAGTTCCAAAACTCATTTTTGGTTCAATAACAATTTCAAATTCAGCGTTAGATTTTTCATGAAAAGGCGCACGAACATAACATTTTCCATCAACATCAATTGGCGAAAAGTTTTTTTCCCATTCTTCGTTCCAATTTACCTGCTCAATATTTTCAATGGTATGTGAAATTTTAAATTCAGGATTTTGAAGAATATAGATATTCTCTAAAATATTTTCGTTCCATAAATCCTTTTGAATATAAGCTGAAAGTCCGTTTTCTATTTCGATAAAACTTTCAAAATCTAATTCACCAAGTTCAGCAAGTAAAATTTCAGTTCCAGGTTCTTTTGGCTCAATACTAAAATGGTAACCAATATATTCGTTTGACATATTTTAATTTTTTACAAAGTTAAACAAAGATTAGATTTATGGTTTAAATATTTTATTTTTGCACTTAATTTAACAATAACAGCACAACACAACAATGAAATCATTTTTTTCAATATTTTTTACAGTATTATTTTTCTCAATCGGTTTTTCTCAAACGAATAATGATTCAATAAAAAACAACGATTTAAAATTAGCAGGTTTGCCTTATTACAGTTATGGAAAAGGCTTAGGAATTACTTCTGCAGATAGTTTATTTAAGTTGAATATTCGTTTTAGAATGCAAAATCGGGTGACTTATATTCAAGAAGAAGATTTAGACAATCGTTATGAAGCTCAAATAAGACGTTTGCGTTTGCGTTTAGATGGTTATGTTTGGGATCCAAAATTTTTATATGTTATTCAATTGTCATTTGCACCAGGTGATGTGGGTCAAGTTCATGAAGGCGACAATATTAATATAATTAGAGATGCGGTTTTTTATTACCGACCAAATAAACATTGGAACTTTTTATTCGGACAAACAAAATTGCCTGGAAATCGTCAACGCGTAAATTCGTCTGGAGCTTTACAATTGACAGATAGAACAATAAATAACGCAAGATTTACAATAGATAGAGATTTTGGTTTTCAAGCTTATTATATAAACGAAAAAGAAAAATCCTTTTCATATACAGTAAAAACAGCGGTTTCTACGGGAGAAGGAAGAAACTGGACAAAAACTTCAGATGATGGCGTAGCACTTACAGGAAAAATCGAGATTATGCCGTTTGGAGCTTTTAAAAATAATGGAATGTATTTTGAAGGCGATTTAGCAAGAGAACAAAGTCCGAAGTTAATGCTTTCTGGAGCTTTCCAACAAAACAATAATGCGATTAGAACTCGCGGGCAACTAGGTGATGAATTATTTGAATCTAGAACCTTACGTTCTTACTTTTTAGATGCAATTTTAAAATATAAAGGTTGGGCTTTCATGTCGGCTTATATGCAAAGAGATGCAAAAGATTTGGTAACTTATAATCCAGAAAACATTACAGAATATAATTATGTTTACGCTGGAAAGGGAATGGATTATCAATTAAGTTATGTTTTTAAAAATGATTTTGAACTTACAGGAAGATTTTCAAATCAATTTGTAGATGAAGAAATTAAACCTTTCACTCCAGATTTAAAACAATACAGTTTAGGAGTAACAAAATATATAAGGGAACACGCATTTAAGTTGCAAGCCGAATTAACTTTTGACGAAAAGGAATATTATGCAGGCAATGTTCAAAATAATTGGTATTTACGTTTGCAGTTAGAAATAGGAATTTAAAAAATATCCAATTCAATTAACTACCTTTGTGGCATATTTTTACATTATGTTGCAAATAGGTCAATACAATACACTACAAGTTTTACGAAATACAAAAGTTGGTTTGTTCTTAGGAGATGAAGAACACGATGTTTTATTACCTAATAAATATGTTCCAAAAGAATATTTTATAGGAGATGAAATGACGGTTTTTATCTATTTAGATCATGAAGAAAGACCAGTTGCTACAACTTTAAAACCGTATGTAAAGCTAAATGAATTTGCGCATTTAAAAGTAAACCATGTTAATAAATTTGGCGCTTTTTTAGATTGGGGTTTAGAAAAAGATTTATTTGTTCCGTTTAAAGAACAAGCCACAAAAATGGAAGTAGATAAACGTTATTTAGTCTACATGTATTTAGATGAGCAAACGAATCGTTTAGTTGGTACAAGTAAAGTAAATAAATATTTTTCTGAAGAAATTCCTGATTTTGAACCAAATGAAGAAGTTTCGGTTATGATTTCACATTTTACCCATTTAGGAGTGAATGTTATTATCGAAAATAAATACAAAGGTTTAGTTTTTGCAGATGAAGTTTTCAAAGATTTAAAATTAGGAACTAAAACAAAAGCTTACATAAAGCAAGTTCGTCCAGACGGAAAAATTGATTTGACTTTTAAGAAAATTGGAGTAGAAGCAATCGATGACGATGCACAGTTAATTTTAAACGAATTGAAAGCAAATAATGGTTATTTAGGTTTACACGATAAAAGTCATCCAGAAGAAATAAAATCGGTTTTACAAATGAGTAAAAAAGCATTTAAAAAAGCCGTTGGAAATTTATATAGACAACGATTAATCGATATTAGAGAAAACGGAATATCATTATTATAACAAGCTCAAGCTAAACCTACAATTTTATTGTAGGTTTTTTTTTAATAATTACAACATGCCATTTTTAGAAAATAACACATATAATTCACAAGTTCCGTTTTTGCATAAAAATGCGCATTTCTCTACAATTTATGCTGGAAAATTTAAAAAGTTTAAATCGCCAAAATATAATCGTGAAGAAATAGATTTAGCAGATGGCGATTTTTTAGAAATTGATTTTAATTTAAAAAACAAGTCAAAAAAAGCGGTTATTCTTTGTCACGGATTAGAAGGAAATTCACAGCGAACCTATATTAATAGTTGTGCGACTTTGTTTTTAGAGAATGATTATTCAATTTTTGCTTGGAATAATAGAACGTGCAGTGGAAAAATGAACAGATTACCAAAACTTTATCATCATGCTTCCATTGAAGATTTAGATTCGGTTGTAAAGTTTGCATTGAATAAAGGAATAGAACAAGTTTATTTAATTGGTTTTTCAATGGGTGGCGCTCAGGTTTTAAATTATTTAGGTAGAATTGATGAAATCGATAGTAGAGTAAAAGCTGGTGTTTCTGTTTCTGTTCCAATTGAAATTAAAGCAAGTGCAGATTCTCTAAAAAAAGGTTTCAATAAAGTTTATATGTACAATTTTTTAATTGGTTTAAAACAAAAATTGAAAATAAAGGCAAGTCAATTTCCTGAAATTATTCAAATTGATAAGGTAAAACAAATTAGAGATTTTGATTTCCTTGATGATAACTTTACTGCACCATTACATGGATTTACTGACCGACATGATTATTATTTCAAAGTTTCGCCAGCAAGAAGTTTAGCAAATGTTACACATCCAGTTTTAATATTAAATTCTTATGATGATCCGTTTTTAGGTGAAGGTTGTTTTCCAATAGATTTTGCTAAGGAAAATAAAGTTGTGCATTTAGAAACTGTCAACTATGGTGGACATTGTGCTTTTCCGTTAAAAGATTCTGAATATTCTTATGCAGAAATAAGAGCTTTAGAATTTATTAAGTCAAATTTTCAGGATTAAAAATCAATTTTCATAACTGAACGTTAAATTAAATTTTAAATTTAAAATATTTTCATACATTTGTATATACAAATATCAATTAAAAGTGAATTGAAAAAACTTTTTAAAATTACTAATTGGAGGAGGAGCAATGATAACAACAAATCAATTTTATAGTTGGGGAAAAGATTTAAATGAAGCTGAAAGTTTAATGCCAGTTTTATTCATTGGACATGGTTCGCCCATGAATGCAATCGAAGATAATGAGTTTTCACAACGTTGGCAGAAAATGGGACAAGAAATTCCACAACCAAAAGCTGTAGTCGTTATTTCTGTACATTGGTTAACAAGAGGTACATTTGTAACAGCAATGAATCAACCAAAAACTATTCATGATTTTGGAGGTTTTCCACAAGCGTTGTTCGATGTCCAATATCCAGCACCTGGAAATCCAGAATTAGCTTTTGAAATTCAAAATATGATTACAAACCCAGCAGTTGAATTAGATCACGATTGGGGTTTAGATCACGGTTCTTGGTCGGTTGTGAAGCACATGTATCCAAATGCTAATATTCCTGTTTTACAGTTAAGTATCGATTATTATAAACCAGCAAAATATCATTATGAATTGGCTAAACAATTATTAAATCTACGTAAAAAAGGTGTTTTAATCATTGGTAGTGGAAACATGGTTCATAATTTGCGAATGATTGCTTGGGATAAGATGAACGTAGATAATTATGGTTACGATTGGGCAATTGAAATGAATGATATTTTTAAAAATAAAATTTTAAATAAAGACCATAAAGCGTTATTTGAATATGAAAAATTAAATAGCGCTGCTAAATTAGCGATACCAACTCCAGATCATTATTATCCATTAATTTACAGTTTGGCATTGCAGACTGATAACGATACAATTGAGTTTTTTAATGACAAATTTGTAGGAGGCTCATTAACAATGACTTCAGTGAAAATAGGTTAATCTTATTCAATTTCAAAAGGATAATTGCCAAATAGACTCGAAAGACTTTTCGCTTGATATACTTTTTTAGTGTACTTGTTTGACAACACAATAATAGTTATTTTTTCGTCTTTTAGCGTAATATATGAAGTTGTGTTTCCATGCCACCAACCGTTGTGGTAAAACATTGTTTTATCATTTTCCCACTCGAATAAACGAATTCCTAATCCATAGTTTTTTATACCAGGTTTTTCGTAACTATAACCTTTAAAAATTTCTTTACGAAGTTCTTCGGAAAAGAATTTATTAGAATAGGTTGCCAAGTCAAATTTTAATAAATCTTGTGGAGTAGAATAAATATTTTTACCACCATATACAAAATCTAAAAAGTCAAACGGAATTTTGTCCCAATCACTCTTGTAAGATTGACTTATAGAATCTATTTGATTTCTATTTTCAAGCACAAACGTATTGTTCATTTGAAGCGGTTCAAATAAATGATTTTTCATTGCTTGAGCATATGTTTGTCCTGAGATTTTTTCTATTAACGAAGCTAATAAGGCATAATTCGTATTACAATAACTAAATTTAGTATCGGTTTTAAAGTCTAAATCAATTTTCTTTGAATTTAAAATTTCTAAAACATCTTGATTTGTTAAATCTTTAGATTTGTCCCAAATACTGTCACTATCAGTAAAATAAGCGTAATTGCGCAATCCACTTCTATGGTTTAAAAGTGTTCGAATTGTAACCTCTTCAAAAGGAAATTCTGGAAAATGCTTTTGAAAAGTATCGTCTAAATTTATTTTTCCTTCATTTGCAAATCGTAAAACAACAGCCGCAGTCAAAACTTTACTAATAGAAGCTAGATGTAACGGAGTTTTATCTGAAATTTTTTCTTTGTTTCTGTAGTTTGAAAAACCTTGATAATCTTCAAGAATAATTTGTCCGTTTTTAGCAACTAAAAATCCGCCACTAAATTCATCTAGGTTAATTCTGTTTTCATAGAACTTATCAATTTCACTTTTATAACGTTTAATTTCTTCGCTACTTAATTTTTCAAAATTAACTTTAAATGGATTTTCTTCAATTGGTTTTGTAATTTGAGCTTTTTTAGGTTCGTTTTTGCAAGAAAATAAGGTTAGTAAAAGCGTTATAAGTAAAATTGATTTTTTAAACATTAGTAGGAATTACAATATTTGGGTTTATTTTTAATAATTCAGTTAAAAACTTGTCGGCATTTTTAGGCGAAATGTAAATATCATCAAATTGATTATAGAAAATAATTATTCCTTTGTCACTTAAGGAGAGTTTCCATAATGAAGGAATTATTAAACCATTGTGAAATTCAATGCGCTTAATTTTTTTAATTTGAATTTTCTTTTTAAAAGGCCCTGATTTACAAATGAGTAAACTATCGTTTTTAATTTTATAAAAAGTTTTAGAAATTATCCAGCATAATAAAGCTAAACTCAAAATGTTAATTGTTAGTACTATTAATTTAGCTTGCCAATTTCCAGTCATATTAGCATCAAAAAACACAGGAATTGTACTTGCCACAATAATTAACATCACTACAGCAATTAAAATTTTATTTTTTTGACTAAACTCGGAAGTAAACTTCATCTAGAGACTTAATTTCTTCTTTACTCTTTTGTTTAATGCATCTTTATGAAGTAAAACCGAAATAGCTTTTGCTTTCATATATGCAACACTCATATAAACATAGCCGCCATTTTTAACGCGTTTTTCATCTGTACCCCAAGAGTTTTTTACTTTGTAATATACATTTCCTTTTTGGTCTACAAGTTTACCAACAATATGCATTAAGTGATCATCAGTTGTATTGAAGTTTTCAAACTCTTGTTGGCGATATTCTTGAGTTATTTTTTTCTCTTCAATAATTTCGGCTAAACCTGTTTTTTTATCATCTTCATTTTCAGGAATAAAAGCAACTCCATATTTTGCAGAAAACGTTGGTTCTGAAACATCAGCATCTAAAGCTAAAGTGTATCCATTTTGTAAAGCTTCGTCTATAACAGCAATGAATTGATCTAAAGGTAAATTATATAAACTTCCATTTGAAAAATTATCAGGAATATTTAAAATAAATTTTTCATAAAACGGAGCTTGCGTAAAACTCGTTACAGTTACATAATCTTTCGGATTAATCTTTGTCATTTTCATAAATGACATTGGCGAAAACTCTTTTCCTTCGTATTCAAATTTTTCTGGAATTTCACCTAAATAAATATCTAAAATGCTCGAAACAGCTTCTTTCCATTTTGGCGATAATGATTTTCCAGGATTGTCGATATATGTTTTCAACATCGAATTTAAAACCATTTCCATTTCAGAGTGATTGTGCTTCTTTTCATCTTCTGAAAGTCCAGTAAAAACTGAAACTGGAACTAAACCATAATCAGCTGCGCTATTAATAACATCGTGAGATAAACCACCTTGACTAAATTGTGCTTTTCCTTGCCGCATTACAAAGTTTTCAGCTTTTTTAGGATAGGTTGTGCGCACTTGGTACATTTCTGAAAGGTCAATATGTTTGCCTGTTAATCGAATAATTTCCGATTCTAAAAATGAAGAAGTAGAATAACTCCAACAAGTTCCTGTCTGATCTTGAGAAATTACAGGTAAATGTTCTAAATTGATTGTTTCTTTAAATTCATAGTTTTGTGCATTGATAGTCAAAAAATTAGCGACTAAAGCAGCAGCAAAAAATATATTTTTCATATTGAAATCCTTTGATTTTCCTGCAATATAAAACAAAAAATGCGTTATTTTTACTGAAAATTTAGAATTATGAGTAAAATAAATTGGAAAACTGTAAAAGAATACAGCGATATAACTTATAAAAAATGCGATGGTGTTGCACGTATTGCATTTAACCGACCAGACGTTAGAAATGCGTTCCGTCCAAGAACAACTTCAGAGCTTTTAGACGCTTTTAAAGATGCGCATGAAGATACTTCAATAGGAGTGGTTTTATTATCTGCAGAAGGTCCTTCATCTAAAGACGGAATTTGGTCTTTTTGTAGTGGAGGTGACCAAAAAGCACGTGGAAAACAAGGTTATGTAGGAGAAGATGGTTACCATCGCTTAAACATTTTAGAAGTGCAACGTTTAATTCGCTTTATGCCAAAAGCAGTAATTGCAGTGGTTCCTGGTTGGGCCGTTGGTGGCGGACATAGTTTGCATGTCGTTTGCGATTTAACTTTAGCAAGTAAAGAACACGCTATTTTTAAACAAACAGATGCTGATGTTACTAGTTTTGATGGTGGATATGGTTCGGCATATTTAGCTAAAATGGTTGGACAAAAGAAAGCGCGTGAAATTTTCTTTTTAGGTAGAAATTACTCAGCTCAAGAAGCATACGAAATGGGAATGGTAAATGCTGTTATTCCTCATGATGAATTAGAAGATACAGCTTACCAATGGGCGCAAGAAATTTTAGAAAAATCACCTATTTCTATTAAAATGTTGAAGTTTGCCATGAACTTAACTGATGATGGAATGGTTGGCCAACAAGTATTTGCTGGTGAAGCTACACGTTTAGCTTATATGAGTGATGAAGCCATTGAAGGTAGAAATGCATTCTTAGAAAAACGTAAGCCTAATTTTGAGAAAAAATACATTCCATAGATTTATGGAAGTTGTAGCTTTTTTAATTACAATCTTATTTGGAATTTTTCTAACATATGTTGGTTTTTTAATGTTCTTCAAGCCTGAAAAAGTAAGAGAACTTATTGGCAAAGCTGGAAGTACATATAAAATTAATTTTTTAGAATTGATTCCAAGGTTAATTATAGGAATTGCTTTAATAGTAGTGAAAACAGAATTCGAATTAATTTATAATTATTGTGGGTTTTTTCTTGTTTTTTCAGCTATTATAATAATGCTTTTGCCTTTAAAAATACATAATGGATTTTCTAAAAAAGCTGCTGATTTTTTAAAACCAATTTATTTAAAATTTATTGCTCCAATTTCTGTCTTTATTGGAATATTGGTTATTTATGGTATTATTTAACATGAGTATTAAACCTTGGATTCAAGCTGCGCGTTTGCGAACATTACCCTTATCCGTTTCTGGAATAATAATGGGAAGCGCTTATGCGTATTATCAAAATACATTTAACGGAACCATTTTTGGTTTAGCGATTTTAACTACGTTATTGTTCCAAATTTTATCCAATTATGCAAACGATTATGGCGATGGCGTAAAAGGAACGGATGCAAATAGAATAGGGGAAAAGCGTTTGGTTGCGGCTGGAGTTATTACTTCCCAACAAATGAAAAAAGCGGTTATTCTATTTTCGGTTTTATCGCTTTTAAGTGCTTTAGCATTAATTTATGTTGCTTTCGGAAAGGAGAACTTCGCTCTTAGTGTAATTTTTATTTTATTAGGAATTGGTTCAATTGGAGCTGCAATCAAATATACTGTTGGAAGTAACGCTTACGGTTACAGTGGAATGGGCGATTTGTTTGTCTTTATTTTCTTTGGTTTGGTGAGCGTTGTTGGTTCAAACTTTTTGTATTCTCATTTTATCGATTGGAAAATATTTCTTCCAGCTATATCAATTGGTTTACTGAGCGTTGCAGTTTTAAACCTTAACAACATGCGTGATATTGAAAACGATAAAGTTGCAGGTAAAAATACTTTGGTAGTGAAAATGGGCTTACAAAAAGCTAAAATATACCAACATTTCTTAGTGATTTTGCCTTTTGTTTTAATGCTAATTTTGTCAAAACAAATAGACGTTTTACTATCGGCAAATAATGTTGTTTTAGTTTATCTACTTTTTCATTTGTTAAACGTGAGAAAAGCAACAAAATACGAAGACTTTGATCCAGAATTAAAAAAGGTTGCCTTAAGCACATTTGCTTTAAGTCTATTATTTTGGTTAACTTTAATTTTTATTAGCTAATTCTTTTTACTAACAACTAATTACTAAATTATGAAAATTACATTTTACGGGCACGCTTGTTTAGGAATTCAAATTGAAGATGTAAATATCTTAGTTGATCCATTTATAACAGGAAACGAAAAAGCGTCACATATTAATATTGATGAAATAAAAGCTGATTATATCTTATTAACACATGCACACCAAGATCATATTTTAGATGTGGAAGCAATTGCAAAAAGAACTGATGCCGTGATTGTATCTAATTTTGAAATTGCATCGCATTACGGAAACAAAGGATTTCAATTTCATCCTATGAATCACGGCGGAAGTTGGGATTTCGAATTCGGAACAGTTAAATATGTAAATGCAATTCATACATCATCTTTTCCAGATGGGAGTTATGGCGGACAACCAGGCGGATTTGTAATTGAAAGCGAACATAAAAATATTTACATTGCTGGAGATACAGCGCTTACAATGGATATGAAATTAATTCCATTACGTACAAAATTAGACTTAGCAATTTTACCTATTGGAAGCAATTTTACAATGGATGTTGACGATGCAATTATCGCTTCAGATTTTGTACAATGCGATAAAGTTTTGGGTTATCATTTTGATACGTTTGGTTATATCGAAATCAATCATGAAGAAGCAAAACGTAAATTCTTTGATAAAAACAAAGATTTAATGTTGTTAGAAATTGGAGAATCAATAGAGTTGTAGTTTATAAATTTAAAGTTTGTCATCTCGAGCGGAGTCGAGAGATTAGACAAAGTATTACATCTCGACTCCGCTCGATGTGACATTAAATATGAAAGCTACCTACAAAAAATACATTTTAAACTTTAAAAGACCAAGTGGAACTTCTCGAGGAATATTAACTGAGAAAGAAACTTGGTTTTTGATTTTAGAAGAAAACGGAAAAACCGGAATAGGTGAGTGTGGAATTCTTCGAACACTTTCTATTGATGATCGACCTGATTATGAAGAAAAACTAAAATGGGTTTGCGAGAATATTCATTTAGGAAAAGATAAACTTTGGGATGAATTAATCGAGTTTCCTTCGATTCAATTTGGTGTAGAAATGGCTTTTCTTTCGTTAGCTTCAAAATCTCCTTTTGAATTGTTTCCAAGTGAGTTTACACAAGGTAAAGAATCAATGGAAATAAACGGTTTGGTTTGGATGGGTGAACAAGCGTTTATGAAACAACAAATTGAAGAAAAATTAGCTCAAGGTTTCCGTTGTATAAAATTGAAAATTGGTGCTATAGATTTCCAAAAAGAATTAGAACTTTTACGTTTTATTCGTCAGAATTTTGATGAAAAAACTATTGAAATTCGTGTAGATGCAAACGGCGCTTTTGGTTCAAATGAAGCTTCAAATAAATTGATTCAATTGTCTGATTATAAATTACATAGTATTGAACAGCCTATTCAAAAAAACAACACTGACAACATGTCAGAACTGTGTAAAAGTACTCCTTTTCCTATTGCTTTGGATGAAGAGCTAATTGGCGTTTTCGGCATGGAAAATAAAGAGGAATTATTAGCAAAAATTCGACCACAATACATCATTTTGAAGCCAAGTTTAATAGGTGGTTTTAAAGGAACTTTAGAATGGATTTCGATTGCTGAAAAACTAAATATTGGTTGGTGGATTACATCGGCTTTAGAAAGTAATATTGGATTAAATGCCATCACTCAATTTACATTTACTTTGAATAATCCAATGCCTCAAGGTTTAGGAACAGGAGGTTTATATAACAATAATTTTGATTGTCCTTTGTATATTGAAAACGGAAGAATTCATTATAATCCAAATTTAAATTGGGATTTTAGTATATAAAAAAAGCAACTCATTTGAGTTGCTTTTTTTATAACGCATTGTAAAGTTATTACTTATTTTCCTTTTTCATCTTTTGCATCAATATTAATTTCAGTTTTAGAATCTCCATCATTTGTTGAAAACTCTACTCCATCAGAGCTAACACTTAGTGAAGTTCCTTCTTGATCTTCTTCTTGTGCTTGAGCTTCTTGCTCAACTACAACGGTTTTACTTTCTTCTTTTGTTTCTTTACACGATACAATTCCTAACGTGGCAATTGTAGCAATAATTAAAGTTAATTTTTTCATGACTATTTGTTTTTAATTTCAGTTGCAAGTTACGTTCACATGCTAAAAATCATGTTATACAATTTTTTAAAACGATTATATAATTTTAATATTAACACTTTACATCTTAAATTTGCAAAGTAAAATTTGTTTAAGATTTCTGGTTTAAACAACTTTAGACTTTTAACTTTAGACTTTTAACTTAAATATATGTTTCGTTTAAAATTACCTACAGATCCACGTTGGGCAAATGTAGCCGAAGGCAATTTAGAAGAGATTTTATCAGATCACGCTTGGTGCGAACAAAAAGCAGCGACTAATGCGATTAATTTAATTATCCAAAATTCTGAAAAGCCAGATTTGGTTGAAGAAATGTTGAAAATTTCTATTGAAGAAATGGAGCATTTTAAAATGGTTCACGATATTATTTTAGAGCGCGGTTATGAATTCAAACGTGAGCGTAAAGACGATTACGTTAATGAGTTAATGAAATACCTAAAGCAAAATCAAGATGGTTCTCGCGAATCAGGTTTAATCGAGCGTTTACTTTTCGCTGCGATGATTGAAGCACGTAGTTGCGAACGCTTTAGAGTGTTAAGTGAAAACATTAAGGACCAAGATTTAGCCAAATTTTACCGCGATTTAATGGAAAGCGAAGCCAATCATTATACAACTTTTATAAGTTTTGCTCGCAAGTATGCTGGAAATATTGATGTTGACAAACGCTGGAATGAATGGCTAGAAGCCGAAGCTAAAATTATTCAAGGCTACGGAAAGAAGGAAACAATTCATGGGTAGTTTTTTAGTTTTCAGTCTTAATTAAAAATTGTTAAGCTGAATTTATTTTAGCTTAAGCTTAATAGTTAAAAAAGTTTGCAGTAATATTAAATAAAAATGATACTAGAAAACACTTTTTTTGAAATATCAGATAGCGGAGATTTTATCCGAATTGAATTAATTAGTTATTGTCATACAAATGCGGAATTAGATTGGGATAAAAATTGGATAATCGGATTTGTAAAAGTAAAAGCCGGAGCATTTTCTGGAGAATTTAAAACAGATTTTATGACTGTCGATTTTGTAAGTTTCAAAAACGAACTAGTAAAGCTTTATGAGAAACTAAATGGAATTGCAACATTTCATACTTTGGAAAGTCAAGTGGAAATTAAAATTATTGGAGATGGAATAGGACATTTAAAAGCTAAATGCGAAGTAATGGATTACGCAGGAACAGGAAATAAGTTAGTATTTGAAATTGATTTTGACCAAACTTATATTCCGAAAATATTAAACCAACTTGATGAAATTATTAACAAATTTCCTAAAATTGGAGAACTAAAATAAAACTCTATTACTAATAAGTTGTTAGTAATGAATAAGTTAGTAGTATTCCTAAAACTTAACGAATTTTCTAAAATTAGTCTATATATGTTATGGCTTAGTATTGAAATTACGCCACTACTTTTAGTAGCCAAACGATTTGAATGACAAATTTGCCCACTGTGACTGCTTACTGAATACTATTTTTAAGTTCAATCCACTTACTCATAAACTTTGTGCTTTGCATTGATTGATGATTAAAAACTTGGCCTAAAAAGTTTTGTTGGCGATGTTCTTTTAAATTATTCAACAAGTACTCAATTTTCTCGGAAAATTCCTTTTGGAATAAATCAGTATTAAATTTATTTTCTAAAATCGTATACCCTTTTTGTTGATTTTCATTCCAAAGATTTTCATCGGAATATAATTGAATAGCTTTTGCAACAAAATCATTTTCATCATCAGTAATACAGCCATTCCATAATGAATCAAACTGCATGGCTTCAGCACCAATTGTTGAGGTAACATTTGGTAAACCAAATTGCATACTTTCTAATAATTTTCCTTTTAGTCCAGCACCAAATGGAATAGGAGCCAATAACACTCTCGCATTTCTAAAAACTTCTCCAACAGAATTCGCTCTTCCTTTTATTAAAAAGCCTTCTTTTTCATTATGCAATTGGAATACTTTATCCGTAGCATAAGCGCCATAAATATGCAATTCAGCTTCAGGAAGTTCTTTTTTAATCGATTTCCAGAGTTTTTTTAGTTGTAAAACTGTTTGCCAATTCGGTTCATGTAAAAAGTTACCAATACTTACAAAATGCTTCCTTTCTGAAAATTTAGGTTGGTTTGAATTAATTTCATCAACTAAGAAAGGTAAATAATGTAAAATAGAAGCATCAACTTTAAAAGTTTGAGTTAACAACTCCATTTCATATTCTGAAATTATCAAACTCAAATCACAACGGTAAATACTGGCTAATTCACGTTTAAAAATATCCGAAATATAATCTTTAAAAACTAATTCTCGATTTTGTTTAAAAGCAATTGCTCTTGCTTTGCGTAAAAAATGTAAATCTTCGGTATCTAAAACTGTTAGCGCATTTGGACAAACTTCTTTTACACGCCAACCGTATTGTTCTTCCGTCATGAATCGATCGTAGAGAACTACATCGGGTTGTAATAAAGCAATTTGCTCATTAAAACTTTCGCTGTTCAATTCAATTGATTCTGTTACAATGTTTAGTTGTTGTAAATCGAAAGAAAAATCGGTTTTTGCTGCCGAACATAAAAATGTAATCTTGAAGTTTTGCTTTTGGAACAAATCAATTAACTGCAACATTCTACTTCCAGCAGCAGTTGAATTTGGTTCTGGCCAAACCGTTCCAATGATTACAAGGTGTTTTTGCATAGAACAAATATAATTTTAAAAAGTAAAAAGTAAAAAGTAAATTTGTATTAACAACAAACAACAAACAACAAACAACAAACAACAAACAACAAACAACAAACAACAAACAACAAACAACAAACAATAAACAATGTCTATATTTAAGTTTTGTCCCAATTGTAAGTCTGAAAATGTTGAGCATCCAAACAATGTTCGGTTTTTATGTCACGATTGTAATTTTACGTATTATCATAATATAGCAGCAGCGGTTGCGATTGTTTTTACTTTTGAAGACAAGATTTTATTTACAGTGCGTAATGTTGATCCCGATAAAGGAAAATGGGATTTACCGGGTGGATTTATAGATCCGGGAGAAAATGCTGAAGAAGCAGCTTGTAGAGAAATTAGGGAAGAGTTGGGAATAGAAGTAAAACCAAATGATTTGAAATATATAACTACTTCGCCGAACAACTATTTATACAAAAATGTTCCGTATAGAACGATGGATGTTTTTTACGAATGTGCTTTGAATACTGATGTAATTTCTATTACTGCTGAAGATGAAATTCAGGATTTAATTTGGGTAAAACGTTCAGAAATTGACGTAAAACAAATTGGGTTTGTTTCGATAC
Source organism: Bacteroidia bacterium (assembly GCA_030431055.1). Lineage (GTDB taxonomy): Bacteria > Bacteroidota > Bacteroidia > Flavobacteriales > Flavobacteriaceae > Flavobacterium. The sequence continues at coordinate 49,005 of JAUIJA010000012.1, forward strand.
GAAAAGTAATTGGTGAAAACTATCTTAAATAAAGTTTAGTTACTTTTCATTTCACGAATAATCTTATTGGTTCTTCTATCAGCATACATTCTATTAAGAGCAGTTACTGCCCAAATAAATGCAGGAATCCATCCGATAATAGTTATTTGAAGTAACAGACAAATAATTCCAGACAAGATTTTGCCTTGTAGCATTAAACTTAGCCAAGGAAAGAAAAAAGCAATAACGTAACGCATCTTTATTTTTTATAGATTAGTAGAAAAATTTATAAAAAGTTACACTTATTTTAATTGAAAATGAATCATTACATATATTGTTTAGAATCGGTTGAAGATGTTGAAGTAGAAAAAGAAAGCACTGTATTAAACTCATTAGAAGCATTGGCTTCACAATACAGAATTACAAATGTTTATAAAACGTGTGATAGTATAGAAAATTTTGAAGAAAGTTTAAGTACGCTATTGTATGAAGATAAGAATTTTAAAGATTATGCAATAATTTATCTAGTTTTTGAGGGAAAAGAAAATCAAATAACAATAGGGAATTATTATTTTACTTTTGAGGAAATTGCAGAACTTTTTGAAGGAAAATTAGATGGAAAAATTATTCATTTTGCTAATACTTTTAAACTCGATTTAGAAGAAGAAACATTTCAATATTTTCTTGATGTAACAGGAGCAAAGGCTATTTCTGGTTATGGAAATAGAGTGCCAATTATGAGTGCAATATTGGATAATTTATATTTTTCAATAAATGAAACAGAAGATGATATTATAAATGTGGTTGAAATACTTTTTAAAAAACAATATGCACTAAGTAATAGTTTAGGTTTTAGATTGTATTATTAAAGCAAAAAACTCGCCTAAGCGAGTTTTTAAATTAAAATCAACCTTATAAAAAATATGAAACTTATTTTTTTGTTAGTTTATAACTTTAAGAGTTTGCATGTTTTCATCGCACATTTGCGCTTCAACTATTTGATTGTTAAAAATTTCTTTGCTCATCATATCTTTATAAGCTTTCAAAACGATTGTATATGCTTCATTATTTTCATAACCAGCTTTAACTACCATTTTGTAAACCAAAGTGTCATTACGCTGATCTAATTGAACAGTCATAGCTGTTTCTTTTTCGTCTTTTGTTAAAAAATCGGCAAGACTTTGTACTTGTTTTTCAGTTACATTTTTAGTGTATAATACTTGAAGATTTCCTTTTTCAATTAAGGCAGGAACGTCTGATGCTTTAAAAGATCTTAATGTTTCAAATGAATCATCACATAATTGAAAATCAACAGGTTGTTCAAATTGTTGAGAAAGATTACGCGTAAAACTTTCGAACATTGTTTCATTTTGAGGATTATAAGCTGAACCTTTGCTTGTAACCATTCTAAAAGTTAAATTACCAGTATTTTCATCTTTAACTAGTTGAACCGATTTTCTATTACCATCTGTAAAACCTTCAGCTTGTAAGTAAACGCCTAATTTTTCTGCTTGTTCTTTTGTAACACCATCTTTGTAGTAAACTTCTGTTCCGTTAAATTCGATTTTTTCTCCATAGTTAGAACATGCAGTCAAAAAAGTTAACACGAATAAGTAAATTAGTTTTTTCATTTTGTTTTAGTTTATTTGATTTTATTCTATTGTTTATTTTGTAAAAGTTGTTTTGAAAATAGTATAACAATTAAAAGTCCTATTAACGATAGAGTTATTGAAAACCAACGTGTTCCATTAAAGTCTTTGTGAGTGCTATTTAAATTAAATCTATCAGTAGTTAAGCTAGGAAGTTCATTGTTTGAAGACTTATAATAATCAATACTGTCTCCTTCTTTATGTGGAACAATGTTTTTTAAATCATAAGTATTTACGCTCCATGTTTCATTAAGTGTGTCAATAGAAGCGCCAGATTTTATTATATAACGATACACTAATTTATGAGAACTTTTATCGTAGTTAACGTTTATTTTAGTGTTTTCGATTAATGAAACTTCAGTTACAACACCTTTTGTATAATTATAACTATCTAAATCATTTTTTATTAATTGATTGATATCACCTGAATGCAATAATAAATTTATTCCAGGTATAATCATATAATATATAATGATAGGAATAGCAATAATTTTTATTATACGTGTGGTTCTACTCACTTTGTTTATTTGAAATATTACTTTCGCAATTTACTATTGTATAAAAAGTGAGACAATACGCTAAATGCCGTATTATTTTATTTGGAATTTTTTTAAAAAGTGAAGTCTAAAAATAAAAAAACGCAACTACCTTGTATTCAGGTAATTGCGTTTTGCTTTCTGTGAACTCGACAGAACAAATGTCGAACCTTTTTGAGGAAGATATGAAGAAAATGATGGACTTAGCGGAGTATTTAAAAGCAGCTTAACAGCAAATTCGGGGGAGATAAAAATATTTCTCCCGACATTTTGTTTAATTGTAAAATTTGTGTAAGCAAAATTGCAATTATTTGGAAAAAAAGTGCTAAATTTGGGTTTTAAAATTTAAAACCACGAAAAGGTTAAGTCTAACTTTAGTTTTGCTTTACCGAGGATATAATTTGGAATGCACTTATGAAGCTTATACATGAAAATCCATATAGAATTGCAGGCATCTTATCCAATGCTACTGAAAGAGAACTCCAAAGACAGCAAAGTAAGATTAAGAAGTTTGCGAAGATTGGCAGAGAAGCAGATTCAGAGTTAGATTTTAATTTTTTAAATCCGGTAAGTCGTTCAGAGGAAAATGTAAATAAAGCGTTTTCAAACATAGAGCAAAACGGAGATAAAGTTTCAAATTCTCTGTTTTGGTTTATTAAATCTAACCCTTTTGATGAGACAGCTTTGAACTATTTGATTAATGGTGACAAAGAAAAAGCTCTAGAAATATGGGAGAAAGTAACAAATGGTAAAGAAATAACCGCTAAGAACTTCTCATGCTTTAATAACATAGGAACATTAAAGCTTTTGGGTTCCAATCGGTCAGAAATTGCTGATGGAATTTCTTTAAAGTTTAAACTACTTGATTCAGATAGTTTTGCCGATTTTGTTCATTCCGTAGCAGATCAAACCTATTCTATTGACAACAAGAAACAAGCAGAAAAACTGGTCGATACACTTTTATCGCAACTTAATGGGAAATATACTTTAGCCAGTACAGCTAAGCTTTTCAGTGGATGTAATTCAGAAACGAAAAAGTACATCTCTAAGAAGTTTACTGAAAAGCCTATTCACAACTTAGAAGCTCGAATAGAAAGTGCCAAAAGCAGAAGAAAACAAGACAAATTCAAAGCTTATGATTTTGGTTTAAAGTTATTTGTTGATAGTAAGGAAGACTTAGCTTCTATAAAATCCATGTTGGGAGCAAGTGATCTGAAATTCAAAATGATTGCAGATAACCTTGCTAAAGAAATTATGCAATGTGGTATTGATTATTTTCAGGCATGGAAGGATTCAAAAGATCCAAGTAATGAAGGATTGAAGCTTCTTAAATATGCTGATTCGATAGCAATTGGCTCTCAAACAAAGGATAGAATTAGAGAGAATATCGAAGGCATGGAAGAATGGGCTCAATCTGCTCCTATAAAAGAAGACCTTGAATACATTACAAATAAGCTAAGTAATTTCCAAAACCAATCAGACACTATAAGTAATGCTAAATCATTGGTTAGTGGATGTAAATACAAATTGCAGTCAATTAGGGGTGTTCTTGGCTCCGATGATGAACTCTATTTAGGGATTAGCAGTGCAGTTGTCGGAAATGCACTAGGTATGTTGATAGAAGTTGTAAATGAAGCTCAAAGTGGATTAGAATATAACCGCTCGAAACTTCTACTCCTTCCTGGGGTTGTTTCTGATGCAGTTGAAGTAATAAACATGTTGGATGCGTTAGATATGAACTATGAAACAAGAAGAAGGTTCAATGACAACAAATCCACTATTAAAGGCATGAATACTCAATTAGAAACTGTGCGAAGGCAAATGAGGTCTGCTTCAAGTTCTAGTTACAGTTCTTCTAGCAGTAGTTCATCTTCAAGTGGCGGTTGTTATATCGCAACAATGGCTTATGGAGACTACGACCATCCACAGGTTCTTGAATTACGGAAATTTAGAGATGAGTTTCTAGATAAGTTCTATCTAGGAAAACAGTTCATTAAGTTTTACTATAAGTACTCACCTAAACTTGTTGAAAAACTTGAAAATAAACAGAGCATAAATAATGCTATCCGTAGATCATTGGATCAATTTGTAAAGCTTATTAAGAAAAAGAAATAATGAAAAAAGTAATACTAGGAACAATTATAGGTTTATCGTCATTTGTAGCCGTGGCTCAAAGTGACAGCTTGATAAACGTAGAGGTAACATCTCTTAAACAGCAATTAAAAGAACAATCAATTGAAATCGAAAAGTTAAGTGATAAGTACCAAGCTCAAAGGAATTCATTGATTGAAAAAGGTAATGCTATTTCTAAACTCAATCAGGAAAACCAGTCCTTAAAAGGAAAACTTGATAGTGTTTCTAATATCGTAAGCACCAATGGAAATAATATTGTTGCTATTTCTAAGGACTTAGGTACGAAAATTCAGGAAACCGGAGATATTGCTGATAGCAAAATTTCCGCTTTAAATAGTGATGTAGATAAAAACAGATTGTACTGGATAATTGGTACGCTAGCTACTTTACTAATTGGCGGTGTTATTTTTTGGCTTCTTGGGAAAAGAATTACTTCGAGTAAAACCGATGTTGAATCGCAAATAAACAACACAAAGAAATCACTTGAAGAAGAAAGTATCAAATTGGATAGTAAGCTTGTTGAAGTTTTAGAGTCCCAATTGAAAATACAACAAGCAGAATCAAGTTCAACTCCATCAAGCTCTACCCCTGAAAAGGAAGATCATTCGTTGGCAATTAAAGTTGCTGATGAAATAGTACGAATGGAGAGATACATCTCTAGAATTGATCCAGGAACCAAAGGATTGAAGCCATTAGTGAAAGGAGTAGAAAAACTACACGATAATTTAAAATCTAAAGGATACTCAATAGAGGTTTTACTAAACAAGGACTATGAGGAAAGAATGAATATTGACGTAATCACCTTCAAAGAGGATGAGGCATTACAAGAAGGAAGAAAGATAATTACAAGAATAATAAAACCGCAAGTCAACTTTAATGGAGTTCTTATTCAACGAGCTCAGGTTGATGTATCACAGAATTAAAAAAATTAATATGGCACGGATAAAAATTGATTACGGAATAGATTTAGGAACAACAAACTCTGCTATCTCAAGAATGGAACAAGGAGAAAGCAAGATTATTAAAGCATTAGATACGCAAAAAGACACAACACCTTCTTGTGTTGCTTTTAATCGCAAAGGAAATATTTTAATTGGTGATTCTGCATATGCTTCATATCGTTCCGAAAGTGTTAAGGTAATGTCAAAAGGTAAGAGCCTTAATTCCTTTGTAGAATTCAAAAGAACTATGGGTACCGATAAAACTTATCACTGTCCGAATATATCAAAAGATTTATCTTCTGAAGAATTATCCGCTGAAGTTCTTAAAAGGCTGAAAGAATATGTTAATGACGAAAATATCAATGCAGCTGTTATAACCGTTCCTGCCGCTTTTAAGAATAACCAAATTGACGCAACAAGAAAAGCTGCGAAGCTTGCAGGATTTGACCATGTAGAAGTTTTACAAGAGCCAGTTGCAGCATCTATGGCTTATGGTTTAGATAGTTCTAACAAAGATGGTTTTTGGCTTGTTTTTGATTACGGAGGGGGAACTTTTGATGCAGCTTTATTGAAAGTTGAAGAAGGTATCATGAAGGTAATTGATACCGAAGGGGATAATTACCTCGGAGGTAAAAACTTAGATTATGCAATTGTTGATCAATTGATTATCCCACATATTAAGGAGAACTTCGAAATTGATGAAATATTAAGTGATGACAACAAGAAGACTGAATACAGAGGAGCTTTAAAATTTTATGCCGAAGAAATAAAGAATAACCTATCATTCAACCCTTCACATAATGTTTATGAAGCACCTGGAGATTGCGGAGAAGATGATAATGGTGAGGAAATAGAGATAGATTTAACCGTCACTCAGGATCAGTTAAAAGAAGTGTTAGCTCCAGTTTACCAAAAGGCGATTGATTGTGCAGTAGCACTTTTAAGTAGAAATAATTTACAAGGCTCTTCTTTAGATTCTCTAATTCTAGTAGGTGGACCAACATTATCTCCTATAGTTAGAGAAATGTTGGAAAAGCAAATCTGCAAGCCAGACACAAGTGTTGATCCTATGACAGTGGTTTCAACTGGAGCTGCATTATACGCTTCTACCGTAGATTTATCAGATGAAATAATTGATAACCAGAGAGACCGTACGAAAATACAACTTGAGCTGCATTTTGATTCTTCAACTATTGACAATGAAACAATGGGAATTGTCAAAATATTAGAAGATAAGACTGATGGAACTATTCCAGAGAAAGTTTTTGCTGAAATAAAAAGAGGTGACAATGCTTGGGCAAGTGGAAAAGTAGAGATAAATGCAATAGGAGTGCCAGTTGATATACAATTGCAAGAAGACAAGACAAACATGTTTGATGTCACACTATATGATGATAAAGGAAATCTTCTTGAATGCGAACCAAATTCATTCAATGTAATACAAGGATCAGTTGTTGGTTCTGCAACATTACCTTACAATGTAGGTATTGAAATTCAAGACATTAACTCTGGCAAGATTGTGTTTAGAACTATTGAAGGTTTGGAAAAAAACAAATCATTACCTGCAACTGGAACTAAGAATGGTCTAAAAACCGCAAGACAAATTAGACCAGGTATGGAAAGTGACTATTTAGAGATTTCAATTTTCCAAGGAGAGCATGGAGCCGAAGATACAAGAGCAATCCATAACCATCATGTTAATACAATTTATATTACTGGTAATGACTTCCCTTCACTACTTCCTGAAAATAGTGATGTAGATATTACCCTTAACATTGATAAATCTCAAAAAGTAACCGGTAAAGCATTCTTCCCTTATTTGGAGTTCGAATATGAGTTTGAATGTGAAACAAAAATAGATTCAGTTCAATCTGCATGGTTAGACAATGAATTTAAGAAAGGTTTATCAAGTGTAAACGAGCTTAAAAGAAAAGGAATCAGTTCAGAGGAACTGGATAAAGCAGAAAAGGAAATTCAGGAAGGTAAAAAACTTTTTGAAAGTTCTAAAGATGATACAGATACTAAACAGCAAGCTCTTTCCAATTTAAGAAAATCACTAAAAGTGGTTGATAAATTGCTTGGAGATAGAGAGTGGCCTGAGTTAGAAAAGGAATTAAAGGAGGCTTTCCACAATCTAGAAGAGATCAATCGAGAAAAAGGAAATGAGCAAACAACTCAGATAGTTAATAAAATAAAACCTGATGTTGAGCAAGCTATTAGAGATAAGGATAGTAAAAACACTCCTCAGCTTATTGAAATAATTAATCATTTGGCATTTGAATTAGAGAAGCTTGAGCACGCTATGGGATTGATATACAGCTTCGATAGAGATTTTGATTCAATTCAATGGAAAGATAGAAACGCAGCAAGAAGTCTTCTTAACAGAGGAAAGCAGATTATTGTTGAGAATCCGAGCTTCGATAGTTTAAGACCAATTTGTGCAGATTTATTACAAAACTCAGGCTTAACTGATGATTTGGATTCAAATCAAAACGAGAGTGCTAAAGGAATTTTAAGGGGATAAATGGGTTCTAATTCACACATATTAAAAAAAGGTGAACTTATTGATGATAAGTACCAAATAGCTTTCTTTCTAAAAAAAGGGAGCTATGCTGAAACTTATCGTGTCAAAGGAAATGACGGAAAAACAAAACTATTAAAGCTATTCATATACTCTCAGCTAGATAGAACACAGTTCACGAATTCCGGTACACCTTTAGAAATTGATGTTTTAAAATCAATAAAACATCCTAATGTGGTGAAGTATCATGATTCGGGAGAACTCATCATTGAAAATCAAAAATATGGCTATGTGATTCTCGACTTTATTAGTGGGGAAACTCTCGCTGATAAAATGAAACGAGAGGATACTCTGAATCAATACGAGGCGAAGGATATTATTCTAGGTGTTTTAAATGGATTAAATCATCTACATAGTATAGATAGACCTTTGATTCATAATGATATTACGAATCTTAACGTAATGCTCGATCTTTCAGGTAAAGTTCCTGTTCCAAAACTAATTGATTTCGGGTATGCTAGGTGGATAGATCAAGCAACAAATGATTTTTTAAAGGAAGGGCTAAATCCTTTTTATCAATCAAATGAAGCTTTCAATAAAGTTTTCTCAGTTCAAAGCGACATTTTTTCTGTTGGAGCTCTTTACTATCACTTACTATTTGGAATGCCACCTTGGTTCGTGGAACTTTCCAAGTTTAAATCTGACAGAATAAAAATAGAAGATGCCATCATTGAAGAAAGACAAAAGAAATTAAGTTTCCCTGATTCTGATGTAATAGTTGATGAAACTATTCTAAAGGTTATCTCTAAGGCTCTTCAACCAAAAGCAGAAAATAGATTCAAAAACGTAAAAGAATTTATCAAAGCGGTAAATGGCGAACTAGAAATTCAGCTTTCTGAAACTACCGAATCCGAGTTAATTGTTAAACCTAAAAAAGTTAAGCAAGGCAAAGGATTTTCGTCAATTGCAGGAATGCAGGACTTAAAAGATTTAATCAAACTTGATGTTATTGATGCTCTTAATGAGAAGGAAAAATATGCTGAGTACGGTTTAACTATACCCAATGGCATGTTACTCTATGGTCCTCCGGGTTGTGGTAAAACATTTTTTGCAGAAAAGATGGCAGAGGAAATTGGGTTTAATTTTTACCAAATAAAGCCATCTGACATTCAAAGTAAGTGGGTTAACGCCTCCCAAGAGAATATCAAAAAGCTTTTTGATGAAGCAAGGGAAAATGCTCCTAGCGTTATTTTTATTGATGAGCTAGATGCGATGGTGCCAAATAGGGACAGTTCAGGGATCAATCACATGAACACCAGTGCTGTCAATGAATTTCTTGCTCAAATGAATAATGTTGGAGAGGATGGTGTATTTATAATTGGTGCGACTAACCGACCTAACTCAATTGATCCAGCAATATTAAGAGCAGGAAGATTAGATAAGCACATCTATCTCCCCCCTCCTGATCATGAAGCTAGAAAACTAATGTTTGAGCTTTATCTAAAGAAACGACCAACTGAGGTTGGACTTAATTATTCTGAGTTAGCAACGATAACAGAAAATTATGTTTCGAGTGATATTAAATTTTTATGCGATGAAGCATCTCGAAGAGCTCTTAAAACAAAATCGAGAATAACTTGGGAGATTCTTTCATCCACAATCAAAGATAATAGACCGTCTATTTCTCTTAAAGAACTTCACAGCTATGAGGCTATAAAGGCAAAAATGGAAGGTCAAAATTCAACCAGTAGCGAACGACCTAGAATAGGTTTTAAAAGAAATTAATATGGAACAAATGAGCTTTAATAAATTATTGCTAAAAACTGCCTTCTCTTGTATGGCTTGTGATGGTGATATTGATAAACGAGAAGTTGTGTTAATTAAAAGTATGCACAATGATCGGAAAGTGTTTGGGGATATTGATATTGAGAAGGAGTTAGATGAATTATTGCTGTCAATCAATCATGATGGTCAAAAGTTTTTAAAAGGATTTTTTAATGAGCTTACAGCAAATGAGCTTACCGAAGAGGAAGAACTAAAACTAATAGAAGCTGCGATTGACACAATAAAAGCAGATGAAAAAGTTGAGTATAGTGAAATCAAATTTTTCAAGGTTATTAGAAGTAAACTCAAAATTGAAAACGATCCAATTCTTGAAATTCATCCAGACTTCGAAGAATATTTAGAACAAGATATTATCAGCGATTCTTATTTGGCGAGATTACAAGACGACTTTTTTGATACACATACATCTAAGCAATTTGAATTGATTAGCTCTATTGATGACAATGTGTTAAAGAATCTCAAAGAAGAAGATGGCGAGCAAGAATAAATATGTAAAAATTGCTCTTGCGGTTTTATTCCTTCTGTGTTTAGCCGACTTCCCTTATGGTTTTTATCAATTGGTAAGATTCATTGGCTCAATTGGACTAGGTTATTTAGCTTACTCTGCCTATCAACAAGAAAACAAAGTTGATTTAATAGTTTTTGGTGCGTTAGCATTATTATTTCAGCCATTTGCAAAAATCACTTTAGGAAGAGAGTTATGGAATATTATAGATGTTGGAGCTGCTATTTATCTGTTTATTTCTGTAATTAATTCAAAAGGCAAATCTAAAAAAGAAACATTTTAATGGAAATAAGAGATGATAATGGGCAGATGAAAATAATATATCATCCTGAAGGTGATATTAATAAATTTGAGCCTATTGATAATTCTGAATTGAAAAAATTTGCAATAGATATTTTGTCAACAGAATATAAAACCAGAGGGGTAGAAATACTTTCAATAAATTATAGTAATAATTTCTCAGAACCTAATATAATTAAGAGATCTAAAGGGTATCCAGATGTTGCTTATTTTGTTCTTGCCACTTTAACCAATGAAGCCTTAGATATTGATTTTTCTAAATTCACAAATATTTCAACCCGATTAGTTGAGAAAGGTATTATACCTAGGGTTGCTGTTGCATCTTTTTGGTGTTATCGTGGTTTTGGAGAAAAAGCTTACAAGGGTGGCGATTATTCAGTAAAATTTGATTTTATAACTCTAATTGATGACAACAATGAACTCAATAGTTCTGAGAATCTAAATATTGAAGAACTAACTCAAAAATTTCTTTTGGCATGGAATGAATTAGATGTCTCAATAATATCTCCTTATTTAAGCAAAAACTTTCTGTATTCATCTTCATGGGTATTTGATGAACTTCCTTCGAGATATGAGTATTTATTGTATTTAGAAGGCAAGTTTAATACTCTAAGGAATTCAAATATTAATCCTGATGTGGTTATTAATTATCTCAATGGAAAGCCTGTTTTATTTTTTAATCAAAATGGAGAAATAGGAGTATTAGAATTATGGCAACAGAATGGTTTATTGGTGCGGGGAAAAATGTATCCATATAAAGAAGAAATCAGCAAAGAATTTGAAATAGATAGTGCAAAAAAGAAAAATGGTTCTCTAATAAATAAATTAATCCAATTCCTAAAAGGCGATGAGCAAAAGAATTGAAGCCAAAATAACTTGCCCAAGGTGTAAACATCAGTTTGATTACACATTGTTTCGTTCAATTTGGGGAGAATACCCTGAGAACAGAGAACTGGTAATGTCAGATAAAATCAATGTTGCCAAATGTCCATCTTGCGGTGATTCAACAAAGTTGGTTTTCCCATTTATTTACACAAATGCAAAACAACATTTTGCTGTATGGTGGGAACCTGAATATGATCCTCAAATAGACAAGGATAGTGCAGGTTATGCTAATATGTTGGGTGAAGGAAATTATTTAGCTACCGCTCCAAGAGTTCGTGATTGGGATGAGTTTAAAGAAACAATTCTAAAATTTGAACGAGGCGAATTAAAAGGAAAGCCAGGAACAATGAGTTCCGGAATGGAAGGTCAAATGAAAGGCTTTTTGAAAGATCTTGAAAAGAAGAATAAAAAACAAAATAGTGGCTGCCTAGGAATGGTAGCTGCAATTATTACCGTTGCAGGAGGTTTGGGATATACATTATTTCAAATCATACTTTAAAAATTAAGTTTTACTTAAAATAAACGAATGAGTTCGTACCGAGATAGGGCAAGTGAATCAGGCGATTTCAAAGAGAAAAGCTTGATAAGTCATAAGTTCATCAAAGCAGTAGAATACCTGATAGAAAATGAAGTTATTTCAAGTAAAAAGGAGATTTCGGATAAATATGGATATAGCAAATCCTTGATTACGCTAATATCACAAGGTTATCAGGACGTTCCTATTGGATTGCTTCATGACTTTATTCATGATTATCATCTTAATCCTGATTTCTTCTTTGGACTAGAAGAAAACATCTACTTAGATAAATAATTCCTTACCGCCTCCTTCAATTCAACATTACCAGTTGGAGAATCGAGGTCTGAATAATGGAAAATTACAAAAGGTTGGGCTTGTCCGTCTTTTTGGTAACGGACACCAATCATTTTTTGACCGTTATTTTCCTGAATAGATAGCTTTAGTATTTCAATCATAGCAGTTCGTTTAATAAACTTCCGGTACACCTCCCGATAAAAGGGCTTTTACAGTTCCTAAAATTGCATTGGGTTTTGATTCTAATGCTTTGGCAAAAGTGCCCGGCCAGGACGATGATGAAGCATAACCTCTTCCATGAACATCACCGGTATAAATGTTGTCGCCAATATTTACAGGAAAAACAGTCATTTTAATATCCGCAATACCTGATATTTGAATGGTTACCAATTGACCTATTCCACCACCAGTTTTCACTACGCCTATAACATCTTCGCTGTAATACAAATTGGTAGTCGTTACTGACAAAGGATTGTTTTTCTCAATGATTACCACATCACCGGGTTCTAAAATCTGAGCTGAACGGTTGGTTAGTTGAATTTCACTACCTCCAGTTCCACCTCCCGGATCCGTTCCACCGGTTTGCTCAACGATGGTTTGACTTGCTTTTACAAAACGTTGTTTATTGATATACCTCATGCGTTCTGTGGAGATTGATAGTATTGCACTCTTAAAACATGGCTTTTTCCTGCCTCAATTCCGATAGCTC
>JAUIJA010000001.1 GCA_030431055.1 Bacteroidia bacterium
TTTAATGCCGCTAGAACTGAGGCTGATGTTAGTTTTGGTAATCCGGATGTCTATATCGAAAAAATGATTGTTAATCCGCGTCATATCGAAGTACAGGTGCTGGGTGATAAGCATGGTAACTATGTTCATCTTGGGGAGCGTGATTGCACGATTCAAAGAAGAAGACAAAAGCTTATAGAAGAAACTAGAAGCCCTGTGATTGATGATAAGAAACGCCAGGAAATGGGTGAAGCTGCTATTGCGGTTGTTAAGGCTGCCAAATACTACTCTGCAGGAACAGTAGAATTTCTGTTAGATGCCGATGGTAAGTTCTATTTCTTAGAGATGAACACACGATTGCAGGTAGAGCATCCCGTCACGGAATGCATTACGGGCTTAGACCTTGTTCGTGAGCAAATCCAGATTGCAGAAGGGCATCCTCTTTCGTTTTCTCAAGCTGACTTGCAAATCAAGGGGCATGCAATAGAGAATGAGAGCCCCAATAAAAACACAATTGAATCAAATCGCATTAAAATTAAAGAAAATAACAAAAGCTGTTTCATATAGCTTACTAATTTTTTATTTTTGATGAAAATCTTCAATATTTTAAACTAACGGCAAAGATACGTTTATCGTATAAAATTCAGAAGAAAGAAAATAGAAAAAAGAGAACAGATTTTTTCAAAGATTCAAATTAAAAAATTATGGGAGTTTCAAATACATTTAATTCAGAAAAAGTTAACGAACATATTGTTAAATGGCTATTAGATTACGCTACTAACGCAAAAGTTAATGGATTTGTAGTAGGAATTTCTGGTGGAATAGATAGCGCATTAACCTCAACATTATGTGCTCAAACTGGATTACCAACTTTATGTGTTGAAATGCCAATTCACCAACATCAAAGTCACGTAAACAGAGCTATTGAACATATTGAACAATTAAAAAAACGATTTCCAAACGTAAGTTCTATTAAAACAGAATTAACTCCGGTTTTTGATTCCTTTGTAACACAAGTTGAACAAAACGATGAAAGAAAAACACTTGACATTACATTAGCCAATACAAGAGCTCGTTTACGCATGACAACTTTATATTATCACGCTGGAATTCAGGGTTTATTAGTTGCTGGAACAGGAAACAAAGTAGAGGATTTTGGCGTAGGATTTTACACAAAATATGGTGATGGTGGAGTAGATTTAAGTCCGATTGCAGATTTAGTAAAAAGTGAAGTTTGTGAATTAGCGAAACACCTTAATGTTCCTGAAAGTATTTTGAATGCACAACCGTCTGATGGTTTGTATGAAAACGACTTAACTGATGAAATGCAAATAGGTGCAAGTTATGACGAATTAGAATGGGCAATGGAGCAAATTGAACAAGGAAAAACTGTTGAAAATTTCTCAGGGCGAGAAGCAGAGGTTTTTGCAATTTACAAACGATTAAACACAGCTAACCAACACAAAATGAACTCAATACCAGTTTGTGAAATTCCTAAAAACTTAAAATAATCGTAATATTTTAACAAGTATTTACATTTTTTTTCATTATCTTTGGTAGGCAATTTTGCATTCACTTAATACGTAATGCTATGGCAAAGATATGCATCGCTGACAACTTTCCAGTTGTTGTTCAAGGTATAGGTTCCTACTTTAAAAACCATCCTGAATTTGAAATATCGAGTCATGCCTCAAACCTTAAAGATTTACTCGATGTTCTACATTTAAAAAAAATCGACATTATCCTTATGGATATTGAACTCACTGGTGTTTCTAGTATTCGAGATATAAAAGCATTGGTTAAAGACTTTCCTTCAACTAACATCGTAATTTTCACAACAGTTTCTGAGAAAATGTATGCACCAACAGCTATTAAAGCAGGCGTTAAAGCATACGTAAACAAATCTTCATCTCTAAAAGAACTTGAAAGTACTTTAAGAAAAGTTACCGAAGGTAAAACTGTATTTAGTGATGTCGTAAGAAAACAAATTGAACTTTTGGGACGAGGAAAGAAAAAAGAACGTTTATACAAAAAACTTTCTACTCGTGAAATTGAAGTTTTACGTTATTTAAACGATGGAAAGAAAAATAAAGAAATTGCCGAAATTCTTGGTTTAGACGAAAAAACGATTAGCACATATAAACTTCGTTTATTAGCTAAATTAAGTGTTACAAATTTGGTTGATTTGTTGAGTAAAGCTAAGACTTTAGATATTATTTAAAATAATCAGTTCTAATACGACCAATGCTATTACTTATCGAAACTTTTAATTTGTTGTAATCGTTGATTGTTTGCATTATATCTTCTAGTGAAATTTCAGCGTTTTCTTTAGTAGAATTTTCTACCAACTCTTTTGTTAAATTCTGAATTAAGTATTCGCGATACGAAATTAGTGTTTCAGAAATTAATGCTTTCAAAACTTGTTCGTCGTCTTTTGCTTTTACAAAAACTTGCTTTTTTTCTAACCAACCGTCTAGCTCGTATTTATCTTCATTCATTAAAATATCGATAACAATTTTTTCAGAAACATCGTCTAGTTGGTTTAAAAACTCATTTTGCTCGAAACTTCCTTTTTGTAGATAAACACTTAGTATTTGATTAACCAAATTCTTAAAAACTGGATTTGAAAATTCAATTTCATCTTCTTGAAGATTCATATAGATTTTCTCAAAAACCTTTACCGTACGTTTTTCTGTATAATTTTGTTCTTTTCCGTCTTCATCAACTCGCAAAAAAGTTTCTTCAAACTCAACTTCTTTATTTCCGTATAAAATAAGCACTTCGATAATTTTTTGCTCTAACAATGAAGCTATCTCTTCACTAGAAAGCAGATTTGCAGTAGGTTCATTTCGAACAACTTCGAAGGTTTTTTCTTTTCGCTCTTTCTTAAACTTTTTATTAGCTTCGGAAAGTTCTCTTTTATCTAATTGTGCTAATGTATTAAACAAAACATCTTCCGAAATATCCATTATACGCGAACATTCTTGAATATAAACTTCCCGTTTAATTGTGTCGGAAATTTTTGAGATACTCACCACCATATCTCGAATTAAATCGGCTTTTTTAATAGGATCATTTTGCGCTTCATCCATTAAAAGTGAAGCCTTAAACTGAATAAAATCTTTAGCGTTTTTCTCTAGATAAGTAACTAATTCATCATGTGGTGTTTTCTTAGCAAAACTATCGGGATCTTCACCATCTGGAAATGCACAAACTTTCACATTCATTCCAGCTTCTAGAATTAGATCGATTCCGCGAATAGAAGCGCGCAAACCAGCTGCATCGCCATCAAATAAAACCGTCATATTTGGCGTTAAGCGCTTTACCAAATTAATTTGCTCTGAAGTTAAAGCCGTTCCAGAAGAAGCTACAACGTTTTCAATTCCTGCTTGATTAAATTGAATAACATCGGTATAACCTTCAACTAAATAACAGTTATTTTGCTTTGCTATCGCTTGTTTTGCATGGTAAATTCCGTATAAGATTTTACTCTTGTGATAAATTTCACTTTCAGGAGAATTAAGATATTTTGCCGCTTTTTTATCGTTGGTTAAAATTCGTCCACCGAAACCTAAAACACGACCGCTCATACTTTGTATAGGAAACATAACACGACCTTTAAATCGGTCAAATTGTTTTTCTTCCTTAACAATCGTTAATCCGGTTTTATCTAAAAACTCTAACTTATAACCTTTACCAAGTGCTTCTTTTGTAAACGCATCCCAAACATCAGGAGAATAACCTAAACCAAATTTCTTGATAGTTTCTGTTGTAAATCCACGTTCTTTAAAATAGGACAAACCAATTGCTTTTCCTTCCTCAGTATTTAATAAAACGTTTTGAAAATACTTATTAGCAAATTCGGAAACTAAATACATACTTTCCTTTTCATCTGCTAATTCTTTTTCTTCAGAAGATTGTTCGGTTTCTTCAATTTCGATATTATATTTTTTTGCCAAATATTTTATCGCTTCTGGATACGTAAAATGTTCGTGTTCCATTAAAAATGTCACCACATTTCCGCCTTTTCCTGAAGAAAAATCCTTCCAAATCTGTTTTACTGGCGAAACCATAAACGAAGGCGTACGTTCATCGGCAAACGGACTTAATCCTTTAAGATTACTTCCGGCGCGTTTTAATTGTACAAAATCACCAATAACCTCCTCTACTCGAGCAGTTTCAAAAACAGTTTCTATGGTGGATTGTTTTATCAATTGGTTAGTTTTATCGAAAGGTCAAATATACAACTTGCAACTTTAAATAAACAAAAAAACCTATTCGCAATACACAAATAGGTTTTTATTTAAACTAAACTCGGTATTTTAATTAAAATCGAATCGTAATCCTAAGGAAACGTTATTTTGTTTTATAGCGTTATCTTTAAAAAGCGGATTCAAATCATATTTAGCATATAAACTCAATTGTCCGTAACCAATGTAAGCACTTAATCCGTAATTAAAATTTGAAGTATTAAAATCTCCTTTTTGTTTTGTTTTAATTTTTTGGTCGTCTTCTTCGTATTTTAAAATTTGTTTCGATTTAATTCGCACTCCAGCATATCCTCCAATTCCTAAACGCAATGATTTATGCGTACGAAAATATGCATTTCCTTCTTTGTCAAATTTCTTTGGCGTAAAATCGAATTCCAAATGAATGGGTGCTGTTAAATACACATTTCTAAAACGTGAATCATCAAAGTTTGTAAAACCTGTTTGTAATTCGGTTTGATCTCCGTTTTTTACAAAATAACGATTATCTGTTGGACGTAAATTATTATACATTAATGACAAACCATATTTTGCATGTAATAAGTTATGATTTTTAAGTATTCGTGTATTCATAGTAATTCCCCATTCGAAAAAGCGCGAACCCCAAACTTTATAATCTGATTCGTTTAGACTTTCATTTTCGGTAATTAGACTATTTAATCCGAAAGCTAAAACAAATTGCGAAGTTGTTCTTTTAGAAAGTCTTCTTCTCTTATCTTCCTCACCGTGATAAACTTTCATTGATCCAATATTAATTTCTGTTCTATTAACTCCGATAGAATCATTTGAACTACTTCCTAAAATAATAGTAGTTCCGCCTTTTTTTTCACTTCCTTCCACAGAAGCAATTTCGCCATCAACTTTTTGCTGAATTAACTCTTGCAATGCATCATTTTGCTTATTGATTTCAGTTTCAATTTTCATTGCACTAATTTCTGCAGCTTCTTGTTTTAATCGGCTAGCTTCATCATTAGAAATTTTCCCTTTTTCTAATTGAATTTCAATAGCTTCTACTTTTTCTTTTAAAGCTTGTTTTTCGGAATTAGTTATAAATTCAATTTTATTAGCAATTTTTCTTGCTATTTGTTCAAAAGTTTCTTTTTGACTTTTAATTGAATCATTTTCTTGAGCTGTAAGTTTACTTACAAAACTTACCAACACGACTACTGTGTAAAGGATAATTTTTTGCATAACTGTTCGTTTTTTGATTAATGATTATTTTAGATGTTTCGACATGCTCAGCATGACAATATCTTATTGATGATTATTCGTAATTTCTATTAGCAACTGCTGTTTTAGCTTGATCAAATTTTCTTTTTAGCTTATCAAAAGTCGTTTCACGATATTCTTCAGTTATTTCACTTTCGACTGTTGATAAAAGCGAATTTGCATCGACTTTCACAGTACTTTTAGTTTTGTTTGAATTTGTAATTGAACTATTTTCTTGATTATTTTCCACTGAAGCTAATAATTTTTCAGGGGAAACATAAATAGGTTTGTTGTTTTTGGTTTTTGGTTTATTGTTTTCAACTATTGCCTCTTTTTCTTCAATAATTTGATTTTGTATAAAAGTCTCTTCTTTTGGGTTTTCTACTTTTATTTTTTTATCATAATTAACATTTTTGGGTTCTTGATTTTGAACGATAGCTGAATTTTTATTTATCTGAAAATCTTCAATTAAATTATCATTTATTTCAACTTTATTTTCTATTGAATTTTGTTCTTCAAGCAATTCTTTAGCATCTTCACCTTCTGTTGTTACAATTGTATTTTGAGGAATAACTTCATTTGAGTTTTGATTTGTTAACCAATACGTCATTCCAAAAACGAAAAACAAGGAAGCTGCAACATAAAACCATACAAAAGATTTCTTCTTAGGTTTTTCTTCAACCGAAAGCATTGCATCTAATCTATCCCAAGATTTTACCGAAGGTCGAATTGCTCTTCCTTCTAACTTATCTTTTATTTGTTGTTCAAATTTATTTGGTTCCATTTTCAACAGTATTTAGTTGGTTAATTTGGTTTTGCAATAATTTTCTAGCGTGAGCTAGTTGCGATTTAGATGTTCCTTCAGAAATTTTGAGCATTTTGGCAATTTCTTGATGTTTAAAACCTTCTATTGCATAAAGATTGAAAACCGTTTTACATCCATCGGGTAAATTATCAATCATTAACTGAATATCATCAACTGAAAATTCATGCATTTCCGTTACTAAATCTAAATCTTGATGTTTACAATCTTCAATTTCATCTGTTTTAAAAACATTCTTTTTTACTCGAATAAAATCGATACATTCATTTACCATAATTCTTCGAATCCATCCTTCAAAATTTCCTTTTCCTTCGTAGCTTTTTAAATTTGTAAAAACTTTCATAAAAGCTGTAATCATTACATCTTCCGCATGATGCAAATCCTTTATGTAAAAACGACAAACACTCAACATTTTTGGCGAATATTTTTCGTACAAACTATGTTGCGCCTGACGGTTATTTTCAATCGCTTGCTGAATAATGCTGTTTTCGTCTTTATGTAAATTAATTACTTTCATTCAAGAATTTAGAAATTAGAATTCTGAATTTAGAATTTCGCCTTCTATTAGTAAAGACGAGAATGGTTTTAAAATGGTTGTATAAGAAATTAAATAATTTGAAAATTTGTTGATTTGAAAATTTAAAAAAACAAAAATCAGTTCTAATTTGATGAGATTTCTCCCTTTGGTCTAAATGACAATTCTCTTATTTTTTTCTTTCTATAACGTAATTAACCATTAAAGTAAGAGAATCTTTATATGGTGATTGAGGGAAGTTTTGAATTAATTGTAACGCTTCTTGTTGGAACTGAACCATTTTTTGTTCCGCATAATGCAATCCGTTTTTATCTTTTACAAATTGGATTACTTCTTTTACGCGTTTTTTATCTTTATTATGATTTTTTACCGAATTGATTACCCAACTTTTTTCTTTTGGCGAACAATTATTTAAAGCATAAATTAACGGCAAGGTCATTTTTTGCTCTTTAATATCTATTCCTGTTGGTTTACCAATTGCATCATCTGTATAATCGAACAAATCGTCTTTTATTTGAAACGCCATTCCAATCAGTTCACCAAATTTACGCATGCGTTCATTCGTTTCAGTATCTTCCGGGTTAACAGAACATGCTCCCAAAGAACAACACGCAGCAATTAAAGTAGCCGTTTTTTGACGGATAATTTCGTAATAAATATCTTCGGTAATATCTAAACGACGAGCTTTTTCGATTTGTAATAATTCACCTTCGCTCATTTCTCGAACAGCTACCGAAATAATTTTAAGCAAATCGAAATCATTATTATCGATAGAGAGCAACAACCCTTTCGACAATAAATAATCACCAACTAAAACAGCGATTTTATTTTTCCAAAGTGCATTTAAAGAGAAAAAACCTCTTCTTTTATAGCTATCATCAACAACATCATCATGAACCAAAGTTGCTGTGTGAATTAATTCGATTACTGAAGCACCACGATACGTTCTTTCATTTACTGTTCCACCAGAAACCATTTTTGCAGTAAGAAAAACAAACATTGGACGCATTTGTTTTCCTTTTCGGTTTACAATGTAATGGGTAATTCTGTTAAGCAAAGCCACTTTTGTAGACATCGATTCGCGAAACTTATTTTCAAAAAGTTCCATTTCGACTGTAATAGGCTGTTTTATTTGCTCGACGATTTTCATTCTGGTTTCAAAAGTAAGTAAAAGTTGGTTTTATTCAAATAATGAATTACTTTATATTATGAGATTCTTCACTTTGTTCAGAATGACAAAAAGATTATGACTTATTCGCTAATTGTCCGCAAGCGGCATCAATATCTTTCCCTCTACTTCTTCTTACTTTTACAACTATATTATTTTTTTCTAATGCAGTAATGTAATCATTTGTAGCTTGTTCTGAAGCTTGTTGGAAATCGCCATCGTCAATTGCGTTATATTCGATTAAGTTTACTTTACAAGGAACATACTTGCAAAATTTCACTAAAGCATCTATTGATTTTTTATCGTCATTAATTCCTTTCCAAACTACATATTCGTAAGTAACTTTGCTTTTTGTTTTCTTGTACCAATATTCTAATGCTTCGCGTAATTCTGGCAACGGAAAACTCTTGGTAAATGGCATAATTTCATTTCGAATTTCTTCAATAGCAGAATGCAACGAAACTGCCAATTTGAATTTTACCTCATCATCTGCCATTTTCTTAATCATTTTTGAAACTCCAGATGTTGAAACTGTAATTCGTTTTGGCGACATTCCTAAACCTTCTGGCGAAGTGATTTTGTCAATGGCTTTCATTACGTTAGGGTAATTCATCAACGGTTCACCCATTCCCATGAAAACAATATTTGAAAGTGGATGTCCGTAATACAATCGACTTTCTTTATCTATTGCGGCAACTTGATCAAAGATTTCATCAGGTTGAAGATTACGCATTCTTTTTAATCGAGCTGTAGCACAAAATTCGCAATCTAAACTACAACCAACTTGACTTGAAACACAGGCTGTGGTTCTTGTTTTTGTAGGAATTAATACCGACTCTACAATCAAATCATCATGCAAACGAACCGCATTTTTAACTGTTCCGTCTTCGCTTCGTTGCATCGTATCAACTTTAATATGGTTGATAACAAAATTAGCTTCCAACATAGCACGTGTTTCTTTTGAAATATTGGTCATATCTTCAAAAGTATGTGCTCGTTTTTGCCACAACCATTCGTAAACTTGATTTCCACGAAAAGCTTTATCACCATTAGAAACAAAAAAATCGCGTAATTGTTCTTTGGTTAAAGCTCGAATATCTTTCTTTTCAGTTTGCATGCTGCAAAGGTAAATTAAAAACTTTCAACCGAAGCTTTTTTCCAAAAATATAAGAATGACTTTGGTACAGATTTTTCATCAAGTAAACATCCTTCTGGAATTTCTGGAAATGTCTCTGCAAAAGTTTCTACAATATTGCGTTCAACTCTAGTACTAACTGCATCTCTAGTTACTTGATCAGGATGTGACAAACCAGCAGACGCCATTAATTCCATTGCGCTATGAACAGTTTCTTTTTGGTATTGTGCTACACGAACACTTTTGTCTTGCGGAACTAATCCTTTAACCAAATCTGGATCTTGTGTAGCGACACCTGTTGGGCAAGTATTCGCATGACATTCTAAAGCTTGAATACAACCAAGCGCCATCATCATTCCACGAGCCGAGTTACATAAATCTGCTCCAAGCGATAAAGTTCTAATAATGTCAAATCCTGAAACTACTTTACCACTAGCAATAATTTTTATTTCGTTTTTAATCCCGAAACCTTTTAAACAATCATAGACAAAAGCAATGGCATCTCTAAGTGGCATTCCTACATGGTCAGAATATTCTGGTGGTGCAGCTCCGGTTCCACCTTCTCCTCCATCAACAGAAATGAAATCTAAATAGGTTTTGGTTTGAACCATAGCTTTACAAATAGCTATAAATTCGGATTTATTTCCAACACACAATTTCATCCCAATTGGTTTCCCTCCTGACTTCTCTCTCAGTAACTTTACAAAATCCATTAACTCTAGAGGCGTTGTAAAAGCCGAATGTTTAGGTGGAGAAATAACATCGTTTCCTTTTTCTACTAAACGGATTTTTGCAATTTCATCTGTTACTTTAGCTTTTGGTAGAATTCCACCATGACCAGGTTTTGCGCCTTGTGAAAATTTAATTTCAATCATTTTCACATTATCTAGTTTAGCTCTTTTTTCAAATTCTTCAGCAGAAAATTTTCCTTCTGAAGTTCGTGTACTAAAATAACCTGTTCCGATATTCCAAACCACATCTCCGCCTTCTAAGTGATACGGTGATAAACCTCCTTCTCCAGTATTATGAAAAAAACCACCTTTTTTTGCTCCAGCATTTAAAGCTTGAACCGCATTTTTGCTTAACGAACCATAACTCATTGCGCTAATATTAAACATACTAGCTAAGTACGGTTTTGAACATTGAGATGAACCAATTTTTACCCTAGGATTATTTGCTAATTTATCAAAGGGTATTGCATTCATACTGTGATTTATCCACTCGTAGCCTGTTTGGTAAACATCTAATTGTGTTCCAAAAGGTTTGTTTGAAGAAACATGTTTGCTTCTTTGGTAAATCATTCCGCGTTGTAAACGATTAAACGGCTTTCCATCTGTATCGGTCTCAATAAAATACTGACGCATTTCTGGTCCAAGTTCTTCTAACAAATAACGCATTCTTCCTAATAATGGAAAATTATTTCGAATTGTATGTTTAGATTGATACATATCATACAATCCCATTAAAATTAATGGAACGAATATTAAGAAAAGTAATAAAAACTTAATATTGATATATCCTAAAATTCCAATAACAGATACAGAAGTAATTGCAAAAACCAAAAAAGCCTTTCTCATTTTTTAAAATTTACATTTTTGTAAAAATACCAAATTAACTAAAGGTAAAAAAAGAGAATTTGTACTTTTGCTTTAAAATTATAAGTATGCATTTTATTTCTGACGATTTAGAAGACTATGTTGCTAAACATTCTGAAAACGAACCTGAATTATTAGCCAAATTAGATAGAGAAACTCATCAAAAAATTCTTCAACCGAGAATGTTAAGCGGACATTTTCAAGGTAGAGTTTTGAGTATGTTATCTAAAATTATCAATCCGAAAAATATTTTAGAAATCGGAACTTACACCGGTTATGCGGCGCTTTGTTTAGCGGAAGGATTGGATAAAAATGGAACTCTAGATACTATTGACATTAAAGAAGAACTAGTAGATTTTCAACAAAAATATTTTGATGCTTCGCCTTGGAAAGAGCAAATCATTCCTCATTTAGGAAATGCTTTAGATATAATTCCAACATTAAACAAAAAATTCGACTTAGTTTTTATTGATGCTGATAAAGATAATTACATCAATTACTTTAATTTAATTGTTCCGATGATGAACAAAGGCGGAATTATTTTAAGCGATAATGTTTTATGGAGCGGAAAAGTTTTAGAAGAGCTTAATCCTAAAGATACTTCTACTAAAGTTTTATTAGAATATAATCAGTTATTAAAAGATGACCCAAGAGTAGAAACAGTTTTATTACCTATTCGTGATGGTTTAACGGTTAGTAGAGTTTTATAACCAATTATACTTTCTAGAATAGAAATAGTAAATTCTGTAAAACAACAATCCAACTAAAATTCCAAAAAGATAACCCGTAATAATATCTCCAGGAAAATGAAGTCCGAGATAAATTCTACTGTACGCAAAAATTAACGGAAACAGAAACAGTAAACCAACATATTTATAATGCTTTTTCATTACCAAAGCTATAAACACAGTACTTGCCATTGAGTTAGCTGCATGACCAGAAAAGAAACTATAAGAGCTTCTGTGAATTACCACACGTATATAATCTTTTATTTCAGGATCATTACAAGGGCGTAATCTCTCAAAATGGTTTTTAAAAAAATTACACGTTTGGTCTGTTAATGTTATTAAAGCAGCTAGAAATAAAATAATTATTCCTAATCCTTTCCAACCTACTTTTCTTTGTAGCAAATAGAAAACTGCTAAAAAAAACGGAGCCCAATAAAATTGTTTTGTGATAATTTCCCAAAAACCATCGAAAGGCTCAGAACCTAAGCTGTTTAAGAAAACAAATAATTCCTTATCAAAATCTATTACTTTTTCCAAAATTAGTCTTGTCTTTTAATTGGTCCGGTTAGATTTTCAATATCTTCCTTAGCTTCTTCAATTGGTTTTTGAATTTCATCTTTAATTGAACCAACAGGATTCATGGTGTTTTTAATTTCGGCTTTTGCCTTTGCAATTTCGTCTGAAATTCCACCAGAAAGTGAATTCATATCTAAACCGCTATCTTTTACACTTGAAGTAATTTCGGTTTTAATATCGTTAGTTGCATTTTTAATTTGTGCCATAGTTTTTCCTAGAAATCTCGCTATTTGCGGAATTTCTTTAGAACCGAAAAGCATTAAAACGGCAAAAAGCACAAAAAACAATTCTGAAAAACCTATTCCAAACATACTATATAAGTTGCAAAGTTTAAGATTGTAAAGTTACAAAGTTAAGTTGTAGTTATTGTTAAAATTTGTAGAAAAACATTGAAATTCATACGGAATAACAAACCATACCACATATTGGTTATTGTTACGCATGTTTTTAATTGTTATTTTCACTTTCTTTTAATAGCCTCTGTCTTCTATCTCTCACCATCTTAATACTACAATCACTAGGACAGAATATTAAACCAAGTTGCGTAAAAAGATTGCTTTTAAAGTCCATTTTTTTATTAACAAAAATTCTAAAATAAG
This sequence comes from Bacteroidia bacterium, assembly GCA_030431055.1. Lineage (GTDB taxonomy): Bacteria > Bacteroidota > Bacteroidia > Flavobacteriales > Flavobacteriaceae > Flavobacterium. The sequence continues at coordinate 12,616 of JAUIJA010000001.1, forward strand.
ACTCAAAAATATCCTCAAAAGTTAAATTCAATTCATCTTGTTTTAACTTTATAAAATCAATAATTTTATTTTCAATTTCATAGTACTTATTTTCAGAATATTTTAAATCCGATTTTTGAGTATATAATTTAAAAATAATTATTAAAGCCTCATCTACAGAAATATTAGTAAACTCTAAAACTATATCACTTAATATATTTCTCACAGTATTTCTAAGCTCCAACAAATTTATGTTTTCAATTTCTATAATACCTGAATTAGGAATAACTACATATTCCAAATCAACTTCAATTCCCCAAACATCAAATACTTCTTTTTTAAAATTATTCTTTGAAGTTTTTATATCAGTATTAATTAGAACAACCCTTTTAAATCTTTTATCAAACTTTTTCCCCTCTTCATCTATCAATTCTTTTATTTCAGAACTATTTTTCCCTATAAATTGACTATCCTTTACTATTTTTTCAGTTAGCTCATTAGGGAATTTCACATTGATATAAGGAGAATTAAGTACTTTACAGTCCTTTAATGAATGATAAGTTCCTTCTTTAAAATCATTTCTTATATGAAAGCACGAAACCTCAATAATTTCAAAATTATCAAAAAATTGAACCAAGCTAACAAAAAACAATTCATCAAATTCTATAACTTCATCATCATAATCCTTGTTCAAAATATCTAACACTTCATAAGTTGAAGAAATTTTATGAAAAGTACTTTTAGTAATATAATTCATAAAAGAATTTTATTTTTTATCTAACTCATCAAACTTTGATGGTTTTTCCTCTTTAGGCCAAACATTATTAGAAACATTAATATCGGCTGTTTCTAAATTTGGATCTAATTGAATTTTAACCACTTTTTTATCGGTTGCAAAGACTCTTTTTGCTGTTTCGTTATTTCTTCTCCAAATTTGAGCTGGGAATTTATGTACTTCTTTAGTACCGTCTTCAAACTGAAGTTCAGCGATAATTGGCATAATCATTCCTCCTGGTTTCTCAAATTCAACCTCATAAAAATACTGCGGATTTTTTAAAGCTGCTTTTTCTTGAGCAGTATAGTTTTTATCTAAATACTCTTCTAAAACCTGAAAATCTTTGGTTTTAAATGCTTTTTTAGTTTCCGATTTAAATTCTTCATTTGATTCATCAACTAAATATAAAAATGGTCCCATATCGCGTAAAAATCTTCCGCGTCTTTGCGCATAATTTTTCATCGCTTCTGTTGGTTCAAGTGTAACATAATATTGTTTAACCTCTTTTACGCCTATATCTACATAATCTGTTGAATAAAACCAACCTCTCCAGAACCAATCTAAATCTACAGCAGATGCATCTTCCATTGTTCTGAAGAAATCTTCTGGAGTTGGGTGCTTAAACTTCCAACGATTTGCGTAGGTTTTGAAAGCATAATCAAATAATTCTGGTCCCATAATTGTTTCACGCAAAATATTTAATCCAGTTGCAGGTTTTCCGTAAGCGTTACTACCAAATTGGAAAATATTTTCAGAATTACTCATTATAGGCGAAATGTAATCTTGATTCCCTCTCATATAAGGAACAATCTTGGCAGCTGGACCTCTATCTAGTGGAAAGTTTGGATCGAAAGTTTTTTCGGCTTGAAATTCTAAGAATGTATTCAACCCTTCATCCATCCATGTCCATTGTCTTTCATCAGAATTTACAATCATTGGAAAGAAATTATGTCCGATTTCGTGGATAATAACTCCTAGCATTCCGTATTTTACTCTATCAGTATAATTTCCATCTTTATCTGGACGTCCAAAATTCCAACAAATCATAGGATATTCCATTCCTTGATCCTCTGCAGAAACTGAAACTGCCTTAGGATAAGGATAATCGAAAGTAAAATGAGAATATGTTTTTAATGTATGAGCTACTGCTTTTGTAGAATAATCTCCCCAAAGCGGATTTGCTTCTTTAGGATAAATTGAAATAGCCATGGGAGTTTTCGTGTCTAACTTAACTGCCATTGCATCCAAAATAAACTTACGCGATGTTGAAATTCCGAAGTCACGAACGTTTTTTGCTTTAAACTTCCAAGTTTTCTTTTTATCAGAAAAACCTTTTTCAGCTTTTTCAGCTTCCTCTTGAGTTACAATTACAACTGGTTTATCAAAAGTTCTTTCAGCTAATTCCCAACGCTTTAATTGTTCTTTTGTAAAAACTTCTTTTCTATTTTGCAAAACTCCTGTTGCTTCCATTACATGATCAGCAGGAACGGTAATATTTACTTCAAAGTCACCAAATGGCAAAGCAAACTCTCCTCTTCCCCAAAACTGCATATTTTGCCAACCTTCTACATCGTTATAAACTGCCATTCTTGGGTAAAACTGTGCCAACACATACAAACGGTTTCCATCTTCGAACTGTTCGTAACCCGAACGACCACCATCTACACGGTAGTTATTAATATTATACCACCATTTAATAGAAAATTCTATTTTATCTCCAGATTTTAACGGTGTAGGCAAGTTAATACGCATCATCGTTTGATTGATGCTATAGCTCATTTCATTTCCTTTCGCATCTTTTACATAATCGATATTAAAACCACCTTGAAAAGGCTCATCCATAAATTGCTTTGCATAACGATCTGGTGTTAATGCAGGTGTCATTCCTCTACTATCTTGAATTTTAGACGGAGAATCTGCTGCACGCACATTTTGATCTAGCTGTACCCACAAATATTCTAAATTTTCTGGAGAATTATTATGATATGTAATCGTTTCTCTACCGTATAATTTTGCATTTTTGTCATCTAATTCAAGATCCATTTCGTAATCGGCTTGTTGCTGATAATATGCTGGACCTGGTGCACCAGAAGCTGTACGGAACATATTTGGCGTTGCCATTTCTTCATACATTTGACGAAATTTGTTTTCGTTATAATGTCCTGGCTTTCTTTCTTCTTTAGTTTCTTGTGCGAATGTATTAATTGAACATAAAACCAATGATACAGAAAATAAAAAAATCTTTTTCATGATTATTTTAATATTTAATTGTAGCTGTTTTGTCGATTTGGGTTAACAAAAAGCTTTTTTTAGTATTATTAATATTTGTGTGAACAATATTTTGTTGTTCTGGATACGCTTCCGTCAATAAATTATTAAAGACTTCGAAAGTAGTTATTTTTTTAGAAAAATCTGCTTTTACATAACAAATTAACACATCGTCTTCATATTCTGAACCTAGAAAAACAAGCTTTTGCTCTTTTCCGTTTATTGTAATTTCCATTTTTTCTAAAAGATAACTTTCAACAAGTTCTTTTGCATTTTCGGCTTCAATTTTAGTAGCTAAATTCACCTTTTGGTTATACTTTTTATTCAATGTTTTTTCTAAATCATCAATAAAAATACGTGTAGAAATTTCAACTCGCTTTTTATCTTTATTATAATTTATTTGTGTAACCGAAACATAAAATTTATGCATTGACGCAAAAGATGACATCAATACAAAAATTACAATTACAGCTAGTGTTACACTATTTTTTTTCTTCATAATCAGTATTAGTATGTTTTTTTAAAGATTTGTTACGATTAAACTCTTTTGCTTTATTTATCAAATACTCTACCAAATTTAATTCATTTTCTTTTTTTAATAATCTTGATAACTCATCATAACTAGGTTCAGCAAATGCAACAAAAGAAACTATATCTTCATTTTTAATTTTTAAATTACTGACAAAAAAATTATGCGAATATCTTTGCATTAAATGTTCATAAAACGACTTTTCCAAAACTTTTGTTCTCCATTTTTCTTTTTCATATTGTTCTAATCGCTTTAGTCTTTTTTCTTCTTTTTTCTTTTGAGATGTAAACATTTTAAAAATAGCAATAAAATCTATTCCTCTTAGCGAACTTAAATTTGAGTTAGCATCAGGATGAAATGGTTTCGAATTTCTTATATCTTCGGGTTGTAATTTTGAAACATCTATTTTACTCATATCTAAACCATAGACTTTTATTTTTTTAGTATCAGTTTCTAATATTCCCGTAAGACTATTTGGCGTTACAATAACTTCGTCTAACTCAGTTACTTTTACATCTAGTTTTATTTTAAATTCATCAATTAAAAAATCACTTTCTGTTACAATATATTTTTGAGAAACATATGCCAAACCTTGAAAAATTAATGTGTCATTTGCTCTAGCATTTATTGAAAATCCACCATCAAAATCTGAAACTGCACCTATTTTTGTAGAAAGATTTAACACTGTTATATTTTCAATTGTTAATGAATCGGAGACTATCCTTCCTCTCAAAACTTCTCTTTCTTTATCTTGTGAAAAAGCCAAATTCAAAAAACTCAAGAAAACGACAACCAATAATTTATTCATCTTCATTAAGCTTCTGAAGTTCTAAATACTGAGAAGCCAGTTTACTTAAAACAAACTCTGTCATTGTTTTGTTTTTAGCTTTATATGGTCTTAAGAATTCGGCCTCGTCTAAAATATAAAAGTAAAAACCTTCAACGTAGTCTTCTGGAATTTTTAATTTGCTTGTTATAAATTCTTCATCGAAATCTAGTTTTATATTTTCTAATAAAATTTCATTGCGTTCTACTGCCAATTCTTTCTTGCGCATAGCCGTTCTACCCGAAATTGCATTTATTAATCCGTCAACACTCATTCCTCCAACTGGAATCAACAACGGACTATACCATTTGAAATCTCCAGTAGAAGCTAGCCTTCTTTCTGCTGGTGTAAATTTTTTCATTCCTTTAGGAATAATTCCAAGCGCTTCTGGAGTAATGTTTTGATATTTTGTTAAAGTTACTTCTTCTAATTCAGTTAATAAAGCTTCCATTGGAACAAAAAACAATTCCTTTTCTTTATCTTCTTCCTTTACAATATGTAAATATGCTTTTAAGTGAACTGCACTAAAAATAACAGTATCGTTCACCGAAGCTCGTATTGTGAAATATCCACCACGACTTGTTGCTGTTCCGATACTTTTAGTCTGATTTATAACATTAATTCCTTCTAAGTTTGTGGACTGAGACACTATTTTCCCTTTTAACTCAAACTCGTTCTGAGCTAATATTTGTGGAGCAATAAATGCAAAAAGTATAATGAAAAGTAGTTTTTCCTTCAATTGAAATAAATTTATAATGTAAAAGTATCACCAAACCTTCCCAATTAAATGCTAATAGGTTGATAAACTTATGTTAAACCAATATCTTTGATAAAAATTAAATAATGAAAAACTTAATTATAGCTAGCACATCTACATTACACAATGGAAGTTACCTCGATTATTTACTTCCAGAACTAGAAAAACATTTTAAAGACATTTCTACAATTTTATTTATTCCATACGCAAGACCAGGCGGAATAACACATGACGAATATACTGCTAAAGCAAAGGAAGTTTTTCAGAAAATAAGCAAAGAAGTTAAAGGAATTCACGAATTTGAAAACCCAACGGAAGCTGTAGCAAATGCCCAAGCAGTTTTTACTGGTGGTGGAAATACATTTCTTTTAGTTAGCGAGTTATACCGAAATAACGTAATTGACGCTTTAGAGCAAACACTTAAAAACGGAACACCTTATCTTGGAACAAGTGCGGGAAGCAATATTTGCGGACTAACGATGGGAACTACAAACGATATGCCGATAGTATATCCTCCAAGTTTTAGAACATTAGGAATGGTTCCTTTTAATATAAATCCACATTATCTAGACCCTGACACAAGTTCAACTCACATGGGCGAAACTAGAGAAACTAGAATTAACGAGTTTCATAAATTTAATCCGCAACCTGTAATTGGATTACGAGAAGGTAGTTGGTTAGAAGTTAAAGGAGAAAAAATAATTTTAAAAGGAAATTTAACTGCTAGATGGTTTGAAGCCAATAAAAAACCTGTTGAAATTGAACCTGGAACTGAAATTTCAAACATTTTGTAACTTTTCCATAAAAATCATCGTACAATAAATAAACTACTTAATGAAGAAAATTCTATTCTTTGGTTTATTACCCATTTATATTTTTATTTCTTTATGGATTAGCACCATTGCTTTCCACAAACTATCTGAAAAATCAGACACTTCGGTTTTAATTGGAGTTCTGTTATTAACATTCTTATTATTTATTTTATTATTACTTATTTTTTATGGACAAAAACTCTTCAAAAACAATCGTTAGAATCGTTGTTGCTTTTTTTATTTTTATTTTTTTAATCATAGGATTTAATTCATGTACAGAAAGAATTGATGCTGGATATGAGGGAATTTTAGTTAAACTATATGGTTCAGACAAAGGTGTTCAAGATATTAACTTAGTTACTGGACGCGTTTGGTACAATCCTTTAACCGAAAGTGTTTATGAATTCCCTACTTATGTTCAAACTATAGATTATGCCGCATTTACTGTCAATGCAAAAGATGGTTCTGTTTTTTCTGTTGACCCTACACTTTCGTTCAAAGTAAAAGACGGAAATAGTCCTATTATTTTCAAAAAATACAGAAAAGATATTAGAGAAATAACCGAAACTACACTTTACAATTATATTAAAGATGCTTTTAGAATTGAGTTTAACAAATATTCTACTGACAGCATTATAAGTAATCGAGAAAAGTTTGAAAATGCAATTCAGATTAATATGGGCACTTTATTAAACAAAGAAGGTTTTCAGCTAGAACAAATGACAAGCGGTATTCAATATCCAGAGACAATTACACAAGCTATTAATGCTAAAAACGCAGCTGTTCAGGAAGCTTTAAGAGTTGAAAACGAATTAAAAATAGCTCAGGCTCAAGCCAAAAAATTAATTATTCAAGCAGAAGCAGAATCTAAAGCAAATGAATTGAGAAAACAATCATTAAACCCTTTACTTATTCAACAAATGTTTATTGAAAAATGGGATGGAAAAACAGCCATATACGGCAATTCACCTGGTTTTTTTAAACAAGTACAGTAATTTCAAAATAGAAATAAAAAAAAGCCTTTCATTTGAAAGGCTTTTTTTGTTGAGCGGGAGACGAGGTTCGAACTCGCGACATTCAGCTTGGAAGGCTGACGCTCTACCAACTGAGCTACTCCCGCAATAATATTATAATCCAGTAAAACTTAGAGCGGGAGACGAGGTTCGAACTCGCGACATTCAGCTTGGAAGGCTGACGCTCTACCAACTGAGCTACTCCCGCAATAGTGGGTGCAAATATAATTCAAAAAAATCTTCAAATGCAAGTTTTTTTTTGAAAAATTTTAATCTTATCTTTATAAACCCATTACTTCTATTTAGATTTTCTGCTTATTTACATGTTGAAATCAGCACTAATGATTGTTATAAAAAAAATAAAAACATCTGATACCTACTTAATTAGAAATGCTATTTTAAGAAAAGGAAAAAGTATTGAGTCTTGTAAATTCATAGGTGATGATGATGAAAATTCTTTTCACTTAGGTTACTTTACTGATGAAAAATTAATCGGAATTGCTTCTTTATTTTTAATCAGTAACGAAGAATTTAAAGAAAAAAGACAATATCAACTAAGAGGAATGGCTGTTTTAGACGAATTTCAAAAACATGGCATTGGAACAAAATTAATTCAGGCAGCTGAAAAAGAAATCACAAAATTAAATGCTTCACTCTTATGGTTTAACGCTAGAGAAGTTGCAGTTCCATTTTATTTAAAATTAAATTATAAGACTTTTGGTACAAAATTTGAAATAAACGGAATTGGCCCACACTATAAAATGTTTAAGAAATTTGAAACTATATGAAGATAAAAATTACTTTTTTCTTTTTTATCATAACTCTTCTCTCTTCATGTAAAAAAAACAATGAAGATACTAGTGTTTTTAATAACGATACTGATTTAATAAAAGATGCAGTAACAAATGCTATTATTAGAACAATTCCTACGGAAAAACTCGATCAACTTGAAGATTCTATTCAATTATATTACAACAAACTAGATAATTTTGAAATTTGGTACGATTTAAAGAATAGAACTGATTTAATTAATGAAATTAAAGCTAGTGCAAAAGAAGGTTTAGACCCTAATGATTATTTGTTAAAAACTATTGAAAAATTAGAATTAAAAAGAAGTAAACTAAATGATGATGAAATTATCGATTATGATATTTTACTTACTAGAACGTATCGAAAATTAGCCACTCATTTGTACAAAGGAAAAGTTAATCCGAAAACAGTTTATTCAAATTGGGATTTAAAAAAAGAAGACCCTTCTCTTTCTAATAGTTTAATGTTAGCCATTAAAAACAAAACAGTTTCTCAATCTTTCGAAAACTTGAAACCACAAGACTTTATGTATAAAAGAATTAAGCACAGCTTAGCTTTATTACAATTATACCCAAAAGATTCGCTTCAAAAAATAGCTATTAAAGAAAAAATAGAATTAAATGACACCGTAACCGAAGTTGTAAAAATAAAACAGCGCTTGCATTACTGGAAAGATTATTTTAGAACAGACAGCATCATTACTCCTGTTTATGACGAATACACTTTTAATGCTATAAAAGAATTTCAAAAAAGACATGGCTTGAAACCTGATGGCGTAATAGGTAAAGGAACTGTAAAAGCTTTAAACTACACAAAAGAGGAACGCATTCAGCAAACAATCGTTAATCTTGAAAGATGGAAATGGTTTCCACATGATTTTGGAAACGAATACCTAATTGTAAATCTTCCAGATTATGCGTTAAAATATGTAATAGACAAAGATACAGTAGCCGAACACACTTTGGTTGTTGGAAAAAAGAGCAGACAAACTCCTATTCTAATCTCTAAAATTTCAAATTTAGTTTTTAATCCAACATGGACAGTTCCTCCAACAATTATAAAAGAAGACTTAACTCCGGCTGCTTCTAAAAGTTTAAATTATTTTTCTAGAAATAATATGACAATTTATGACAGCACTGGCCAAAAAGTTTTACCTGAAGAATGGAATCCGGAATTATCAAAAACGTATCGTTATGTCCAAGCCCCTAGCTATCAAAACTCTTTAGGAGTTTTAAAATTTAATTTCCCTAATAAACATTTGGTGTATTTACACGACACCAATCATCGTGATTATTTTACAAGAGATTATAAAGCATTAAGTTCTGGTTGTGTTAGAGTTGAAAATCCGTTAGATTTAGGAGAAAAAATCTTAACGCATGAAAATAAAGATTGGAACAGAGCAACAATGGACACTCTTTTAAAAAGAAAAAACACTAAAATTATACCGATTAAGCACAACATTAGTGTTTTGTTATTGTATTGGACAAATTGGTCAAATGGTAACCAACTAATCTTTAGAGATGATATTTACAATCACGATAAAAAACTTTACGAAGCTTTACGAAACTAATTTTGATTTCGCTACGTAATTTCTTGATGGGTGATAAATAAATAAAACCGATTTATTTTTAATTGTATTGATTAAGTTTTTATGAACCGCATAAGGAACAGCAGGACAACCAAGGCTTCTTCCTAATCTTCCGTGAGTCTTTGCAAATTCTTCAGAAGCATAATCTGCTCCATGAACTACAACTGCTCTACTTCTTGCGTTATCATTAATTCCGTATTCTTGTCCGTCTAAACGTAAAGAAGTTCCATGCTTCCCTTGATAAACTTCTCCAGTTAAATAAAAACCTAAACTACTTTTGTACGATTCTGATTGATTTGAAAAATTCTCAGCAAATTCAAATCCAGAATTTCTTCCGTGTGCAACTAGAGTTTGCAAAACAACTTTTTTAGATTTCATATCGATTACCCACATTCTATCTTCTTTAGAAGACAAACTAAAATCTACAATCGTTAAAGTTTCATTTTCAACCTTACCAGCATTTTTTAATTGCTCGTATCCTTCAAACGCTTTTGAAAAACTTTCAAATTGTGGCAGAGAAAAATTTAATGATTCAATTTCTTGATAAAACAACTTACATTTTGCTTCTAATTTCGCTTTTGCATTTTCAGCAATTAACGAAGGGTCAGTTGCAATATTTTTTCCTGTTGGTAAATTAGTAGGTAATTCTGTAGTTACTTTTGCTGATTCAAACGACATTAAACTAAACAAAAACAGGGGCAAAATTTTGTAAATCATTGTGTTATTTTATAGTTCTTATAGGTTGATTGCGAGCCAAATATATCTATTTTTTTTTACGAAACAAATTTTTTTATGCATTTAATCGAATTTTTTGTGTATTTAATCTATGAAATTCGCAAAAGTTAAAGATTTAATAATTATTTTCTTCTTTTTTTGAATACTCGTAATTTTACACAAACAAACAATAAATGCGTAAAAACCTAATAACCAGTATACTAATAATTTTAAGTTCATTTTTTTTACAAGGTCAAGAGGTTACAAAAGCTGAAAAAACAAAGAAAAAACTCTATACTAAAAGAACAACAAAAAACATTACTATAGACGCACAATTAAACGAAAACGAATGGAACTTAGTTAATGGCGCAACAGGTTTTGTAATGTATGATCCTGACAACGGAAAACCTATTACTGAAAACTTTAAAACAGAAGTAAAAGTCTTATATGACGATAATGCAATTTACATAGGTGCAATTTTACTCGATGATGAACCTGATAAAATTTTAAAAGAAATTGCCGAAAGAGACAACCAAGGTGTTGCTGATTTATTTGGTGTTTTTATTAATGGTTATAATGACGGACAACAAGATTTCAGATTTTTTGTTACAGCTGCTGGCGGACAATTAGATTGTGTAGCAACAGATCAAAATGGTGAAGATTATTCTTTAAATGCTATTTGGTCCAGCAAAACTAAAATTACTGAAAAAGGCTGGATCGTTGAAATGAAAATACCATATGCAGCTTTACGTTTCTCTAAAGCTAAAGAACAAACTTGGGGAATAAATTTTGTTAGAAACATTAGAAGATTCCGAAGAACCTATACTTGGAATTTTGTAGACACTAAAATTGGCGCTGTAATTCAGCAAGCAGGAACTTTAGAAGGAATTAACAATATTGAAACTCCTACTCGATTATTTTTAATTCCGTATGCATCGAGTTATTACAACACCAATAATTCGGGCGATGAATTCACTATAAAAGGTGGACTTGACATCAAATATGGAATAAGCGATGCATTTACTTTAGATGCTATTTTAGTTCCCGATTTTGGACAAACAAAATTTGACAATGTTGTTTTAAATCTTGGTCCGTTTGAACAACAATTCAACGAAAACCGACCTTTCTTTACCGAAGGAACTGATTTATTTAGTAAAGGTGATTTACTATACTCAAGAAGAATTGGCGCAACACCTAATTTAAATATTGAATTAGATGAAAACGAATCAATAACTGAATTCCCAACTGCAATTAACCTTTTAAATGCTGTAAAAATTTCTGGAAGAGATAAAGATGGACTTGGAATAGGATTTTTAAATGCCATAACTGAGAAAACAACTGTAAACGCTTTTAACGATATTACAAACACTAAACGTGAAGTTATTGTTTCACCGCTTACCAATTATAACGTAACCGTTTTAGATCAGCGTTTTAACAAAAACTCTTCTATAACTTTAATTAATACGAATGTAACTCGTGACGGAAGTTTTAGAGATGCAAACGTAACTGGAGTTTTATTTGATTTAAACACCAAAAAAAATACATTTAATGTTTCTGGCGACATGAAAATGAGCTCTGTCTACGATAAAGAAAATTATAGCGGCTACAACACTTCTTTATATTTAGCAGAAACCGCTGGAAAAGTTCGTTTTTCAACGGGCATAAATTACATTTCTAAAGAATTTGACAATAATGATTTAGGAATTAATTTTCAAACTAATTACACTTCTTGGTCTAGCAATGCAAATTATAGAATTTTAAATCCAACTAAACTTTTCAATACACTTCGATTAAATATCAATTCCTATTTTGAATACAACAATGAAACAGGAAAAATTCAAAGTAGTAACTTCAATTTTAACTTTGGCGGAAACAACAAGAAAAATCATTACATAAGCGCCGGAATCAATTATAATCCGTTTAAAAATTATGATTATTATGAAGCCAGAAAAGAAGGTCGTTTTGTAATCTACCCTGAAACTTATGGCGGAAACCTTTATTTATCAACTAATTACAACAATAAATTTGCCATTGATGTAAATCCGTATTTTACAAATACTTCCGAAAAGGAACGTTATAATTACGGAATTACAATAAGTCCGCGTTATCGATTTAGCGACAGACTTTCTTTGATTTATAGTTTCGATATTTACAAACAAATCAACAACGTTGGTTATATCGATAATGATAATGCTAATATTTTTTTAGCAAAGCGAAACAGAGAAACGTTTACCAATTCTATCTCTAGCAAATACTCTATTAATAGTAATATGAATTTTAATTTAACCGTTCGCCATTATTGGTCGTATGCTGAAAATAATTCAATACACACACTAAATAACGATGGAACTTTAACGGAAACCCTTACATATTCAGAAAATAAAGATTCTAATTTTAGCACTTGGAATTTAGATTTATCCTACTCTTGGTGGTTTGCTCCTGGAAGCCAATTATCGTTTTTATATAGAAACAATGCCAATACTATAAGCAGAGATATCAACAAAGATTTTAGTTCTAATTTCTCAAATCTAATTTCAGACAATTTAAATCACATATTTTCCGTTAGTGTTCGTTATTATATAGACTACAATCAGGTAAAAAACTGGTTTAAAAAAGGCTAAATCTTTTCCATTACAATTATGTAATAATTACCTTTGTTGAAATTCTTTTAAAGATGAACAAAAAAGTAATTTTAATGATTTTAGACGGTTGGGGAAAATCACCTGACCCAAAAGTTTCTGCAATAGATAACGCACAAACTCCTTTTATAGATTCTTTATATACAAAATATCCAAATGCTCAATTAAGAACAGATGGACTTAATGTTGGCTTACCAGAAGGTCAAATGGGAAATTCAGAAGTTGGTCATATGAATCTCGGTGCTGGAAGAATTGTTTACCAAGACTTAGCTAAAATAAACTTAGCCGTTCAAAACAAAACTTTAAAAGAAGAAAAAACGCTACAAGAAGCTATCAATTATGCTAAAGTAAACAATAAACCTATTCATTTTTTAGGCTTAGTTTCCGATGGTGGCGTTCATAGTCACACTTCACATTTAAAAGGATTAATCGAAACTGCTCAAGGTGAAGGCGTGAAAGAAATGTATGTTCATGCTTTTACCGATGGTAGAGATGTCGATCCAAAATCAGGGTTAAAATACATCAATGATTTAAATTTATTTTTAGACAAAACCAATGCAAAACTAGCTTCAATAATTGGTCGCTATTATGCAATGGATAGAGATAAACGTTGGGAGCGAATTAAATTAGCTTACGATGCAATTGTTAACGGAAAAGGTAAACTTTCTAAAAATGCCGAAGAAAGTATTCTAGAAAGTTACAATAACAATATTACTGATGAATTTATTGAACCTATAGTTTTAACTGAAGACAACAACTTACCTATTGCAACAATAAAAGATGGCGATGTGGTAATTTTCTTCAACTTTAGAACCGATAGAGGAAGAGAATTAACCGAAGCTTTATCGCAAAAAGATTTTCACGAGCAAAACATGCATAAGTTAGACTTACATTACGTAACGATGACAAATTATGATGAAACTTTTGAAAACGTTCATGTAATTTATGACAAAGACAATATTACAGAAACACTTGGCGAAGTTTTAGAAAAAGCTGGTAAAAAGCAAATTCGCATTGCCGAAACAGAAAAATATCCGCACGTTACATTCTTTTTCTCTGGTGGACGTGAAGAACCGTTTAATGGAGAAATGCGAATTTTAAAAAATTCACCTAAAGTTGCTACTTACGATTTACAACCTGAAATGAGTGCTTTCGAATTGAAAGATGCTCTAGTTCCAGAGTTACAGAAAGGCGAAGTAGATTTTGTCTGTTTAAACTTCGCAAATGGCGATATGGTTGGCCACACCGGAGTAATGGAAGCAGCAATAAAAGCATGTGAAGCGGTTGATATTTGTGTGAAAGAAGTTATTGAAACTGCTTTAGAACATAATTACACTACTTTACTTATTGCCGATCATGGCAATTGTGAAACAATGATAAATCCTGATGGTTCTCCTAATACAGCGCATACTACAAATCCGGTTCCGTTAATTTTAATCGATAAAGAATTGAAAGAAATTAATAATGGAGTTTTAGGTGATATTGCACCAACAATTCTCAAATTAATGGGAATTAATCAACCCGAAGAAATGACTTCCAAGGCGTTAATTAATAACATATAATTTGTTAAACCATAACTTTACGTCATTCAATTTCGTTAAATTTACACACTTTTCACAAAATTTTGTTATTTTTATGAAAACCATCAATAGGCTTTTCGTCTTCATTTTACTCATTACCAACACTTTGTCATTTGCTCAAGGTGGTGCTTCTTCTTGTGCGGAATTAGAAGCTAACTACGAACTTTACCAGTCTTGTGCAACTTCAATTCCGTTTGCAAATTCAACAGGAAGTAATGGTGAAAATTTTAATACTACTTGTATAGGTGGCGCTTTTATAGGACCAACGTGGTTTTTTATGGAAATAAAAAATCCAGGAACAGTTACGTTGCAAATTAGTCAAACAAATTTAGCAGGAAATGGAACCGATGTAGATTTTGTTTTATGGGGACCTTTTAACAACTTAAATAACATTTGCAATCAATTAAACACAAATACAGAAGTAGATTGTAGTTGGTTACCCGATGCTATTGAAACTGTAAATGTACCGGCTAGTAATACAGGTGATTTATATGTTCTTTTAATTGATAATTACTCAGGAACTGCTGGAAATATTTCTGTTAGTCAAATTGGAGGAACAGGAAGTACAAATTGTGATTTCCTTTCTACTGTAGAAATTAAAAATCCTGATAATTCTGAACTTACTCAAGTAGATTATTGCAAACCAACAGTGAAAGACATTACTGCATTTATAGATACTTCTGGATTTAGCGGTAACCTTTCTGATTTAAGATTTAACTACACTTGGTATAAAGACAACGTTCAAATAGGCTCGCCTATTCTCGATTCAACATCAGCTGAAAATACACTGCAAATTTCTGAAACTGGAACTTATAAAGTAGTTGTTTCTGCTTATGACATTGTCAATAATCCCAATCAAAACAATCCAGTTCCAGAGGAAAGTGAAAGTGAAGTCTATATACAATTTCACACTACTCCAGATATAACACTTACTAACACAAATAGTATTTGCTTAGAAACCTCTCCAATTCTTACAGTAAACATCAACAATCCGAATGATTTAGATTCTAGCGTAGATTTGCTTACTTATGAATGGTATTTAAACAACACCTTAATTATAGGTGCTACTAGCAACAACTTTACACCTTCTTTACCTGGAAGTTATCAAGCAATTGTAAAAAATAGCCCTTGTAGTGATGCTGCTTCTAATCAAATTTTGATCTATGAAAACCCTGACATTTCAATTCAAGATAATCAAACTATTTGTGAAGGCGACAGCTATACTATTACTTCTGCAAATGCAAACGCTACATTAAACTCTAACGTAACTTACGAATGGTATAAAGATGGTAGTTTAACTGGTATAACTACTCCAAATTACACTGTAAACTCGGCAAATCAGACACCAAACACAACCTCAACTTATTATGTTATCGCAACAGAAGAAGGTCAGTGTACAAATACTTCAAATACCGTTTCCATAACTTTAAACGCTTTACCTGTAGTTAATTCGACTCCAGTAGATTTAGAACAATGTGATTATCTTAACAATACCACTGATGGTTTTGCAGAAACAAATCTTACGCAGTTGTACGATTATATTACAAATACAACTCCTGGACTTACATTGTATTATTATACTGATTCTGGATTAACTAATTTAATTACTGATCCTGAACATTTTTACAATGCAACTGCATTTAACCAAACCATTTATATTCAAGCTATTAATGAAAATGTAACGCCTAGCTGTGCCTCAAGTGGAATAAGTCAAATTAACTTACAAATTAATCCAACAAGCCCAAGTATTTATCCTGATATAGCTCCTGTTTGTCCAGAAGTAAATCAGCAGTATGGTTTTATAGATTTTGATAATCAGCGACAATTAATTAAAAATACATTTTTTCCAACATCAAATGTTATTATTTCATTTCATTTAAACCAAAGCGACGCTTCAACTGGAATTAATGAATTAACAAACACTAGTCAAATACCTATTGGCACAACTACAATTCACACCAAGGTAATTTCTACCGGAACCAAAGATTGTTTAGCAATTGGTACTTTCACAGTTACAGTTACAATACCTCCAACTATAAACAACATTCAAAATGAAGATTTATGTTTATTAGATTCATTTCTTTTAAACACTAAAGATGTAGAAGCACTTGCTGGACAATCAGCTACAGTAAGCAGTTCGTATTTTCCAACATTTGAAGATGCAAGAGATAATATTCTAACCAACTTACTTGATAAAAACAGTCCACTTCAGCTTTCTCAAAGTAATACAACTTATTATATCCGTTTATTTGATAGCGCAACAGGTTGTTTTTCAATTGTAGATTTTCAAATTACAACTTATCCAAATCCAACTTTAACAACTCCTGATCCAATTGAACATTGCGGAATAAATACTGCTGAATTTGATTTAACTAGTAGAATTAACCAAATTTCAAATGGTAATACTAATTACCAAATCAGCTTTTATGCTACTGCAAATGATTTGGCAAACGATATTCCTATTGTTAATCCTTCAGAATACGATTCAGGAACAACAACTGTTTTTATTAAAGCAAATGACCCAACGAACTTAAATTGTGAAGCTACAACTACTTTAGATTTAATCGTTTTAGATTTGCCTGGAAACACGGTTAACCCTACTCCTTTAGAATTGTGTAATGATAGCGGTTATGAAATATTTAATCTTAGAATTCGTGAAAATGAAATGAGTGGCAGTACACCAGTAAATGATATTTTCTTTAAATATTACAAAGATTTGAATGATGCAATAGCTAACACAAACAACAATTTAATTAATAATCCTACTCAATACACAAATTCAATTATTACTTTTGAAAAAGTATTTGTAAGACTAACAAGTAAAACACAAATCGATAGCGAAACAAACCTTCCTTGTTTTAGAATTTTAGAGCTCGATTTATATGTTCGACCTTATCCCGAAAATAATTTATTAGACAGGCCATATACAATTTGTGTTGACCAAGCTAACAATATCGTTTATCCAGTTGAAATAAAAACGGGTTTAATCGAAACCGACTATGTATTTGTTTGGTTTACGGGTTATGACGCAATATCTGGAAATGAAATTAGTGGAGAAACCAGTAATAGTTATACAACAGATATTGTGGGTGAATATTCTGTTCAAATAACCAATATTTCTAATGCAGCTAATTGTAGTTCGGTCTTTAATTTTTCTACAATTAACTCCCTAATTCCAAACAACTTTACTGTTTCTCCTGAAGAATTAATAACATTTAAAACTGAAAGTACAATAAGTGTAATGGCAAGCCCAGCTTCTGCAGATTATGTATATTCAATTGATAATTTCAGCTGGCAAGAATCTCCTATTTTCACAAACTTACAGCCAGGTTCATATTCAGTTTATGTTACTAATAAATTTGGATGCGGAAACTTAACTACGAATTTCATCATTCTCGATTATCCTAAATTTTTTACTCCAAACAATGATGGTTACAACGATACTTGGAATATTATTGGAACAGAAGTTTTAGATGGAGCTTCTATTCATATTTTTAACCGATATGGAAAATTTATAAAACAAATAAGTCCGTTTGGAGAAGGATGGGATGGTACATATCTCGGCAAACCATTACCTAGTGATGATTATTGGTTTACAATTTTCTATACTAAAGACGGAGTTTCAAAAGAGTTTAAAAACCATTTTACACTAAAAAGATAGTAAAAAAAGCCTCGAATTAAACGAGGCTTTTTTATTCAACGATTCTAAAATAAAAGTTAAACTTTTAACAATTAATAGTATTACTACTATATTTGCGTAGTTAAACTTTTAAAAATGGACGGATTAATTCAAAATTTAAACTTTTCCATAAACGAAAAATTGTACGTTAAAAATCCTGAATCTTCTGATTTAGGTAAAAAAATAATTCAGAATAGTATTCTTTTAATTGATGAAATAGGCTTTGAGGCTTTTACTTTCAAAAAACTAGGAATTAAGATTCAATCAAATGAAAGTTCGATTTATCGCTATTTTGAAAACAAACACAAATTGCTGATTTACTTGTCAACTTGGTATTGGTCTTGGATAGAATATCAAATAGTATTCAGCACTCACAATATCAAAAATCCAGAGGAAAAAGTAACTAAAGCAATTGCCATAATTGCACAAGACATTAAAGACGACGAAACTACTAAACATATAAACGAATCGGTTTTAAATCGAATTATAATTGCTGAGTTTTCTAAAACTTTTCTAACTAAAGAAGTTGATAAGGAAAATAAAGAAGGTTTTTTTCAAGTATATAAAAACATTATAAATAGAATTGAAGCGATGATTGAGGAGTACAATCCTAAATATCCTTTTGCAAAAACTTTAGCTTCATCTATTGTAGAAGGTTCGTTACATCAACGTTATTTGAAAGATCATTTTGCGAGTATAACAAACTTAACGGAGAAAGATTGTTTAACTGATTTTTATGTTAATTTAGTAAAAAGAACGCTTTAATAAAATTCATAATTTATACATGAAACCCATAGAAAGATTTAAAAACCTAATAAAGATTGATAAAAGAGATATTTATCAAATAATTTTATATTCCATTTTTGGCGGACTAATAAGTTTAACGCTTCCACTTGGTGTGCAATCTATTGTAAATTTTTTACAAGCTGGAAAAATCTCAACTTCTTGGATTATTTTAGTTTTAATAGTTGTAACTGGAGTTATTTTAGTAGGTGTTTTTAAAATTATGCAATTTCGAATTTCAGAAAACTTACAACAAAAAATATTTGTACGTTCTTCTATTGAATTTGCATATCGATTTCCAAAAATAAAATTTGAAAAGCTATACAATCAATATCCGCCAGAGTTAGCCAATCGATTTTTCGATACTGTTTCTGTTCAAAAAGGAATTTCTAAATTATTGTTAGATATGTCCACGGCATTTTTACAAATAATTTTCGGATTACTACTATTATCGCTTTATCATCCGTTTTTTATTGCTTTCGGAATTGTTCTAGGTTTTTTACTTTACGTTATTTTTAAAGCCAATTATACAATCGGACTTACCACAAGTTTAAAAGAATCGCAATACAAATACATGGTTGCTCATTGGATTCAAGAAATTGCCAGAAATCACCTAAGCTTTAAAAACAAAAATCTGTTTGAATTTTCATTAAATAAAAACGATGATTTGGTAAGTAAATACTTAAATCACAGGGAAAACCACTTCAACATTTTAAGAAGACAGTTTATTCAATTAATAGGTTTCAAAACTTTAATTACTGCTGGATTATTAGTTGTAGGTGGACTTTTAGTTATTAATCAGCAGATGAATATCGGACAGTTTGTTGCTGCTGAAATTGTTATTTTAACAATCATAACAGCAGTAGAAAAACTATTTGGCGGATTAGAATTATTCTATGATGTTTTAACTTCTTTAGAAAAATTAGGTTCTGTAGTAGATTTAGAATTAGAAAATACTTCAAAAAACAAAAAATTTGAAATTGAAGAAGAATATTTAAACATTGAACTTAAAAACTTATCTTATAAATATCCAAATACTGATACACCTATCTTAAAAAACATCAACTTAACTATTAATCAAGGTGATAAAATAATTGTGAATGGTAATAACGGTTCGGGAAAAACAACATTGTTGCGAATTATTGCCAAAATATTAGAACCTACTTCGGGTAATTTGTTAGTAAATGATGTTAATGATAACAAAGTCAACCTTGATGAATATCGTAAAAAAATAGGACACGTTGGTTTTAACACTGGTACTTTTGAAGGAACTATTTTAGAAAATATTTCGTTCAATCATCCATCAATTACTAAAACTGAAATAAACAAAGTATTAAGAATAGTAAAACTAACAGAGTTCATTAAAACTTTACCCGATGGATTAGAAACTATGCTCTATACAGAAGGAAAGCAAATTAACTCGTCTGTTGTTCAAAAAATATTATTAGCAAGAGTACTTTTAATGAAGCCAAATGTAATTTTATTAGAGGATGCTTTAAGTAAAATAGACGCAAAACATTCAAAAGAAATTTTCGACTACTTAACAAGCAAAGAAAACCCTTGTACTTTAGTTTATATTTCTAATGATATTTCAATTTCAGATAAACATATTAAAAGAATTACTATAAACAACGGAGTAATCGTAAACTCATAATTATGCTAAACATCACAAATAATAGAATTGATAAGTTTGTTGATATTTCAAAGTATAAATCAAAAGCTATACTTGAAGAAAATCAAAGCTACAATGTAATTAAGCGCATAATTGGTGTTATCGCAATAATTGCAATTGTATTTCTATTCTTACCGTGGACTCAAAATATATCTGGTAGCGGATTTGTAACCACTTTAAAACCTTATCAACGACCGCAAACTATTCATTCAGCAATAGCAGGAAGAATTGAAAAATGGTATGTAAAAGAAGGCGATTTTGTAAAAAAAGGCGATACTATTTTATTTATTTCCGAAATAAAAGAAGATTATTTAGATCCTAATTTAGTAGAAAACACAGGAAATCAAGTAAAAGCAAAAGAAAGTGCTGTTCAATCATATGACCAAAAAGTAAAAGCACTAGAAATGCAAATGGGCGCAATTAGTAATGAGCGTAACTTAAAACTAAAACAAGCGCAAAACAAACTGAAACAATCATACTTAAAAGTTAAAAGTGACAGCACCGATTTAGAAGCGGTAAAAACCCAACTTAAAATTGCCGAAACGCAATATAACCGAACTGTTGCGCTACAAGAAGAAGGTTTAAAACCGATGACAGCTGTTGAAGAAAAGCGTGTAAAATTGCAAGAAATGCAAGCCAAAATAATTACGCAGGAAAACAAATACATCGCAAGTCAAAACGATGTGCTAAACGCAACTATGGAATTGAACAGAATTCAAGCTGAATATACCGAAAAAGTTGCCAAAGCAAGTAGTGATAAACAAACTGCATTAAGTTCAAAGTTTGATACCGAAGCACAAGTTAATAAACTTAAAAATCAATATACTAATTACCAAATTAGAAATGGATTGTATTATATAACCGCTCCGCAAGACGGTTATGTTAATCGTGCTTTGCAATCTGGTTTAGGCGAAACTATTAAAGAAGGAACATCGATTGTTAGTATTATGCCTTCAGAATTTGAAATTGCGGTAGAAACTTATGTTGATCCTGTTGATTTACCACTTATTCATAAAGGCGAAAAAGTTCGCGTTTGGTTCGACGGTTGGCCAACAATAGTTTTTAGCGGATGGCCAGGAATGTCCTACGGAACTTTTGGAGGAATTATCGTTGCTAAAGAAAACTTCATTAGCGAAAACGGAAAATATCGTGTTTTAATCGCTCCTGATCCAGAAGAAAAAAATTGGCCAGAACAATTAAGCATTGGTGCAGGAACACAAACTATGGCGCTACTTCAAGATGTTCCTATTTGGTTTGAAATTTGGCGAACTTTAAACGGATTTCCTCCTAATTATTATCAACCTACAAAGCAAAACAACAAAAAGCAATAAATCTATGAAAATACGCAACTTTATAGTATTGTTTTTATGTTGCATAAGTTTTAGTTATGCGCAAGAAAGTGAAATTTCAAACGAATTAACATTTGAAGAATATATTGCTTATGTTAAAAAATTTCATCCATTAGTAAAACAAGCCGAATTAACCATTTCTGAAGCGCAAGCTAAATTAATGAAAGCTCGTGGCGCTTTCGATCCAAAAATTAAAGCAAGTTATTCCGAAAAACAATACGACGATAAACAATATTATGGTTTTACAAACGGAAGTTTTACAGTTCCTACTTGGTTTGGAATTGAATTAAAAGCAGCTTTCGACAACAACGAAGGAATTTACATAAACCCGCAAAACACTTTACCAAATGATGGTTTAACTTCGGTGGGAATAACCGTTCCTATTGGTCAAAATTTATGGATTAATGATAGAATGGCCGAACTGAAACAAGCAAAACTCTATCAAAATGTAGCAAAAGCAGAACAACAAATTTTAGTAACTAATGTTTTGTATGAAGCTTCGATTAGCTATTTGAGCTGGAAACAAAGTTTCGAAGAAGTTAAACTGTATGAAAACTTTCTCAAAAACGCACAAATTCGCCACAAAGGAATTATAAAATCTATTGAACTTGGCGATAAACCTTCAATTGACAGCGTTGAAGTTGGCATTACATTAAATTCAAGAAAATTAAGTTTAGAAAAAGCAAACTTAAAACTGAACAAAGCAAGACTACAA
Organism: Bacteroidia bacterium; assembly: GCA_030431055.1. GTDB lineage: Bacteria > Bacteroidota > Bacteroidia > Flavobacteriales > Flavobacteriaceae > Flavobacterium. The sequence continues at coordinate 35,104 of JAUIJA010000001.1, forward strand.
CTTTCAAACTTTATTTGGACAGAAAACAATGTTCCTCTTGAAATAAGTGAAAATTTGTATCCGCAAACAAGTTTAAAATTAGTTTTACCAAATCTTTTACAACTTGATAATTTAGCCGAAATTTCAGCCGAAGAGCACCCAAAATTATCAGCATTAGAAAATAAAATTAGCATCTTTAAAGTTGATAAAAACTTGAGAGTTAATCAAATTTTACCTAAAATTGAAGCTAGTTACAATTACTTATCGGAACCAAGTGCATTTGACAATTACCGATTTGAAGATTATAAAGTTGGAGTTAATTTATCATTTCCGTTGTTTTTACGAAAAGAAAGAGCTGAACTGAAATTAGCAAAAATCCAAATTCAAGATGCCGAATTTGGTTATTCATTTGAAAAACTCAACCTTGAAAATAAAATTGAAGCGCAAAAACGAGAAATCACATCTTATCAAAAACAAGTAGAACTCAATTCAAAACTTGTTGAAAATTATAGCAAAATGTTACAAGGTGAAGAACGCTTATTTCAAGTAGGAGAAAGTTCGGTGTTTTTAATAAATTCAAGAGAGAATTCTTTGGTTAAAAGTCAACTAGACACCATCTCTTTAGAAAATTCTTATTTAGCCGCTTACTTGAACTTATACAAAACCTTAGGGAAACCAGAATAAAAAAGTCCGCAATTGCGGACTTTCATTTATGCATTACATTTTATCATTTCGTGATACGATTTATCAATTGCTTCTTGATGATTTGGATGTGCTATTTTTACCATTTCTTTCACCCTTTGTTTTAATGATTTTCCATATAAATCGGCAATTCCATTTTCAGTAATAATATAATGAACATGCGAACGCGTAGTTACAACTCCAGCTCCTTGTTTTAAATACGGAACAATTCTACTTTCGCCACGACGGGTAACAGAAGGCAAGGCAATAATTGCCTTTCCGCCTTTACTTAATGAAGCGCCACGAATAAAATCCATTTGTCCACCAACACCCGAATACATTCTACTTCCTATAGAATCTGCACAAACTTGTCCGGTTACATCTACCTCAATTGCCGAATTAATCGCCACCATTCTATTATTTTTTCTAATTCTAGCCGTATCGTTAACCATAGAAGATTCTTTCATTTCAATAAACGGATTATCGTCTACAAAATCATATAATCGCTGAGAACCAATTAAAAATGTTGCCAAAGCTCTTCCTCTTAACGTTCCTTTATAATTACAGTTGATTACATCTTTTTCAATTAAATCGATAACACCATCAGAAAACATTTCGGTATGTAAACCTAAATCTTTGTGGTTAGTTAATTTACTCAAAGCAGCATTAGGAATTGAACCAATCCCCATTTGTAATGTGCTTTTATTATCAATAAGCGAAGCGATGTATTCTCCTATTTTTTCTTCTTCTTTTGTAAAAGGCGAAACTTCGTGAGCGTAAATAGCAATATCGGTTTCAACTAAATAATCAATTTCTGAAACGTGTAAAATTCCATCGCCAAAAGTTCTTGGCATGTTTTTATTAACCTGAGCAATTACAATTTTTGAATTCTCAATTGCCGCTACAGATGCTTCAACCGAAACTCCTAAAGAGCAATATCCGTGAATATCGGGAGGTGAAACCTGAATAAATGTTACATCTAATTTTACTACTCCGTTTCTAAAAAGCAAAGGCAATTCGCTTAAAAAAACTGGTGTATAAGAACCATTTCCTACTGTTAATGTATGTCTTACATTACCACCTATAAAAAATGAATTTACATGAAAACTATCCTTTAATTCAGGATTTGTATAAGGCGCTTCTCCCTCGGTGTGTAAATGACAAATCTCTACGTTTTTTAATTCTGAAGCTCTTTCAGCAAGTGCTTTTGTCAATATCGTAGGCGTTGCTGCTGCTGCTTGAACATAAACTCTATCGCCACTTTTTACTACTTTGACAGCTTCTGCTGCCGATACATATTTTCCCATCCCAAAAATTTTATGCAAAATTACAATCAAAAGATTTTAAAGAATATGACTTTTCTCATTTTTCAGATGAAGCATACTCTCATTTTTTTATTGTATTTTTGCGCCAGAAATTTGGATTATGATTGTAGTAAAAACAAGAGAAGAAATTGAAATAATGCGCGAAAGTGCTCTTATTGTTTCTAAAACATTAGGAATGCTAGCCAAGGAAATTAAGCCTGGTGTAACTTCATTGCATTTAGATAAATTAGCAGAAGAATTTATTCGCGATCATGGTGCTGAACCTGCTTTTTTAGGAATGTATGGATTTCCTAATTCTCTTTGTATGAGTCCAAACACACAAGTAGTTCATGGAATTCCAAATGATACTCCTTTACTAGATGGCGATATTATTTCAGTTGATTGTGGTGCTTTGAAAAATGGTTACTATGGTGACCATGCTTATACTTTTGAAGTAGGCGAAGTTGCTCCTGAAACTAAAAAACTACTTGATATAACTAAAGAATCTTTATACGTTGGTATTCGTGAAACTAAAGTTGGAAATCGCGTACAAGATATTGGGTTTGCCATTCAACAATTTTGTGAAAGTCATGGTTATGGCGTTGTTCGTGAATTATGTGGCCACGGAATTGGCCGAAAAATGCACGAAGATCCAGAGGTTCCAAATTACGGTCGTAGAGGTCGTGGTAAAAAACTAGTTAACGGAATGGTTATCGCAATTGAACCTATGATTAATTTAGGAACAAAAAACATTATTCAACATAAAGATGGTTGGACAATCACAACTGCTGATGGAAAACCAAGTGCTCATTTTGAACATGATGTTGCTATTGTTGACGGAAAACCTGAATTATTATCGACTTTTGCTTACATCTACGAGGCTTTAGGAATTACTTCAAATGAAGAAGACGAATTTAGACAAGTTCCTTTAGTTATCTAATGAAAAAGCTTTTCAAGTTTATTTTAAATACAATTCCGCGTCCAATCTTAATTCGTTTAAGTATTGTTTTCCGACCTATTTTAGCTTTTTTCTTGAAAGGAAATAAATTTACAGACCCAATTGACGGAAAAAGCTTCCGCATGTTTTTACCGTATGGTTATGGCAACCAAAGAAACAATGTACTTTCACCAAGTACACTTTCTTTAGAAAGACATCGCCTATTGTGGTTGTATTTACAAAATGAAACCAATTTTTTCACTTCAACTGAAAAACTAAAAGTTTTACATTTCGCTCCAGAGCAAGAATTTTACAAACGATTCAAAAAGCAACAAAACTTAGATTATACAACTACCGATTTATTATCGCCTTTGGCAGATGTAAAAGCAGATATTTGTAATCTACCTTTTGAAGATAATTCTTTTGAAATTATTTTTTGTAACCATGTTTTAGAACACATTCCTGATGATACTAAAGCAATGCAAGAATTATATCGTGTAATGAAACCTAATGGTTGGGGAATTTTCCAAATTCCGCAAGATTTATCGCGTGAAACTACATTTGCTGATGATTCAATAACGGATGCTAAAGAACGTGCTAAAATCTTCGGACAATACGATCATGTTCGTGTTTACGGAAGAGATTATTTTGACAAATTAAGAAGTATTGGATTTAAAGTGGAAGAAGTAGATTACACATCAAAACTTTCTCCTGAATTAGTGAAAAAATATTGTTTAGCTAAAGGAGAAATTATTCCTGTGGTAAGAAAATAAATTATGAGACTTCTCGACTTCGCTAGAAGTGACAATTAATTCTGTATTGCTAAAAAATTATCTGTTTGGAAACGTTGCATTTGGTTATTAGTATCAACATACAAAATCATTACATATAATTCTGGATGTTGTTTTGCAAATTCTTTTCCTTCTTCTAAACTCATCACCATAAAAGCAGTTGCATAACCATCGGCCATAATACACGTTGGCGCTAAAACGGTTGTACTTAAAATAGTACTTTTTTGTGGTTTTCCAGTTTTAGGATTAATCGTGTGAACAAATTTTTCACCCGTAATAGAATCAATTTGTACTTTTCTGTAATTACCAGATGTTGCCATTCCTAAATCTTTCAATTTAACGGTAGCAATCAATTTTCTTTCATCTGGCGTTTGTAGTGGATCATCAATTCCTACAACCCAATCTTTACTATCAATTGTATTATTTCCTAAAGCAAATAATTCGCCACCAATTTCAACAATTGCATTTTGAATTCCGTTTTCCTTCAAATAATCAACTACTAAATCTACCGAATAACCTTGTGCAATCGCATTAAAATCGAAATACGTTGCTGTATGTTTTTTAGAAATAGTTTTATTAGAGTTTAAAGTTACTTTATCGAAGCCGACAAAGTTCAGCAAACTATCTATTTGAGTTTGATTTAAGTTCTTACGTTCGTGATTTGGTCCAAAACCATATGCGTTCACTAAAACACCAATCGTTGGGTCAAACAAACCATTCGTTTCTTTATAAATTTTATTCGAAGCTTTGAAAGTTTCCACAAACCAATCGTCAACCACAATAGTTGTATCACCTTGATTAATTTTTGAAATTAAAGAAGTTGGTTTATACGTTGACAAGGAATTGTCGAAAGCAGTTAATAACGAATCGATTTGTGTTTTAGAAACCACTTCTTCCGTTGCAATATATTTAATGGAATAGGTACTTCCTTGTGCTTCGCCTTGAATAACAAAAAATTGTTCTTTTTTCTCGGTTTGACAAGAAATTAAAACAAGAAAAACAAGTAGTTTAAAAAAGCGCAATTCCAGCATAATCTTCAAAATAATATTTTTAATTCATTAAAATTATTCATTTTTGTCTTGACACAAAAACGAACCAAAAAAGTCAAGACTGACTTAAAAAGCATAAAAAAATCTACGAAAACCCCAATCACAGATAAAAATAACTCGCTACGCTCAAACAGATTTTTATCTCAACCCTTACTGCTTTCTTGATTTTCAATACTTTTTAAGTAGGTCGGTTTTACTTCAACTATAACAAAACTTGATAACCATTGTAATTTAAAATATAATCTGATGTTGAGTAAACGGGAAGTTCAAAATTTTCGGCATTAGCTATTCCAACACCAGCAAATAAAACCTTTGCTTTTTTCTCTTTGGCATGCTTTAGGAAAGTCTCCATAAAAATAACATCGTAATCGTCAGGATTAATAGGATACGGAACCGCTTGTACCATAACAAAATGCAAAGTATTTTGCGTATCGACACATATAAATTGCGGATGCTTTTTCAATTGGCTGTTAATGGCAATAAATTCAAAACCTTTCGATTCTAAATCTTTACCTACATGGTTCATCGCGATTTGATGTAATTCCTGTAAACTTAGTTCTTCCATGTTGCAAATTTAACGAATTGAATTAGTAGAATTAAAAAAACCGATTCAAAATGAATCGGTTTTTTAGTTTATCTAGATTTCTGCTTTCGCAGAAATTTTTATCCTCCAAAGTCGTCGAAACGAATATTTTCTGGATCTAAACCAAAGTCTTCACCCATTTTTTGAACCGCTTGATTCATTAATGGTGGTCCACAGAAGTACAATTCAATATCTTCTGGGTTATCGTGTTTAGATAAATAATTATCAATTACCACGTTGTGGATAAACCCTACAAAACCATCTCCTTCACCATCTACACCATCTTTAACTTTCCAATTATCTTCTGGTAAAGGCTCAGAAAGTGCTAAGTAGAATTTAAAGTTAGGGAAATCTTTCTCTAATGCTCTAAAGTGATCAGTATAGAATAACTCACGCTTAGAACGCCCACCGTACCAATATGTTACTTTTCTTCCTGTTTTAACTGTACGGAATAAGTGATATAAGTGAGAACGCATTGGCGCCATACCAGCTCCACCACCTACATATAACATTTCAGCATCTGATTCATTGATAAAGAATTCTCCGTAAGGACCTGAAACCGTAACTGGATCTCCTTCTTTTCTTGAGAAAATGTATGAAGATGCAATACCAGGATTTACTTTTGCCCATCCGTTTGCAGCTCTATCCCATGGTGGAGTAGCAACACGAACATTTAACATGATTTTACGACCTTCAGCAGGATAAGAAGCCATAGAATATGCTCTTTCTACCAACTCGTCATTCTTCATTACTAACGGCCATAAATTAAATTTATCCCATTCCGCTTTAAACTTGTCAGGTTCACCTGGATGCTCAACTGGATGCGCTGTGATATCAATATCAGTATATTTAATTTCACATTTAGGAATTTCAATTTGGATATAACCACCTGGCTCGTAGTGCATATCTTCTGGCAACTCTACAATAAACTCTTTAATAAAAGAAGCAACATTGTAGTTTGAGAAAACTTTAGCTTCGAACTTTTTAATACCAAAAATTTCTTCTGGCACTTCGATAACCATATCACTTTTTACTTTAACCTGACAACCTAAACGCCATCCTTCAGCTAATTCTTTTCTATTAAAGTGAGGAACTTCTGTTGGTAAAGCTTCACCTCCACCATCTAAAACTTTACACTTACATTGGATACAAGTTCCCCCACCACCACAAGCAGATGGTAAGAATATTTTTGCTCCACCTAAAGTAGATAATAAAGTATTTCCTGATCCAACTTCGATTTCTTCATCTCCGTTAATCTTAATTTTAACTGGTCCTGAAGGAACTAATTTTGCTTTGGCAAACAAAATAACAGCAACTAAAGCCAATAATAAAACTAAAAATGCGATTACGGTAGTTGAAATTAATCCCGTAGTACTTACTTCTAATGCTATCATAATTAATTTTGTGCTATTTCAGTTAATGAATCTTTTACCGTTTCGATAGTTGTAGAATCGATTATTGTTTCCTCTATTTCAATTGTTTCTTCAACCTCAGCTGGAACAACATTTTCTACAACTTCTTTTTTAGCAGGAGCATCATCTCCACCAGTTAACATACCACCGAAAGACATAAATCCGATAGCCATTAAACCTGTTAAGATAAATGTCATACCTAAACCTCTAAATGCAGGTGGTACATTTGAATATCTGATTTTTTCGCGAATAGCTCCAATTGCTAAAATTGCTAAAAACCAACCAATTCCTGAACCTACACCATATACAGTTGCTTCTGTAATATTTGCAAACTCTTTTTGTTGCATGAATAATGAACCTCCTAAGATAGCACAGTTTACTGCAATAAGTGGTAAGAAAATACCTAATGAGTTGTATAATGCAGGAGCGAACTTCTCTACAATCATTTCTACTAATTGTACCATTGTTGCAATAGTAGCAATAAATAAAATGAACGTTAAGAAACTTAAATCGTATTCTGCGTATTCTTCACCTAACCAAACTAAAGCGCCTGGACGAAGAATATATTGATCTAATAAATAATTTAATGGTACCGTTACTAGCATAACGAAGATTACCGCAGCTCCAAGTCCAACAGCAGTTGACACTTTTTTAGAAACCGCTAAGTAAGAACACATTCCTAAGAATGTAGCGAATACCATATTATCAATAAAAATTGACTTTAAAAATAATTCTAATAATTCCATTTCTCAGTGTGTTAGTCTTCGATTAAACTTTTATTTCTTGAACGTTGGAAACCAATGATTAATCCTAATGTAATTAACGCCATAGGAGCTAATAACATAAAACCATTGTTTTCATAACCGATAGCATATAATCCCGTTTTCTCTACTGGATCACCAAATACTGGGAAACCGAATAATTTTCCAGAACCTAATAACTCACGGAAGAAACCAACGATTACTAAAATTAATCCGTAACCAGCAGCATTACCAATTCCGTCTAAGAAAGATTTCCAAGGTCCGTTACCTAGAGCGAAAGCCTCAAAACGCCCCATGATAATACAGTTGGTAATAATTAATCCTACGAAAACGGATAATTTTTTGGCTAAATCTGGCACATATGCTTTTAAAGTAAGGTCAACTATAATTACTAAAGTAGCAACTACAACTAACTGAACGATAATACGAATTGCAGAAGGAATAATATTACGCATTAACGAGATAACTACGTTACCAACTCCTAATACAAACACTACAGATATCGCCATAATTACAGATGCTTTTAATTCTGCAGTAATTGCTAAAGCAGAACAAATACCTAATACCTGTAATGTAATAGGGTTATTATCCCACAATGGATCTTTTACAAGTCCAATATTCTTTTTTGAGAACAATGGCTCTTTTGATGATGTTTTATTTTCTGCCATAGTTTTATTTTTTTAACGTTTCAAAATAAGGTAAATACAATGCGATACCTTTTTTCAACATTGCAGCAACTCCGTTACCCGTAATTGTTGCTCCAGAAATTGCATCTACTTGATTATCGGTTTTATCCTCATTATTAGGATCGCCGTTAGATTTTGAAATTTCAACCGCTTTATAAGTTCCAGTTGCATCAAAAATCATTTCACCTTTAAAATCATTTGTAAAGAAACCTTCTGTAATATTAGCTCCTAAACCTGGAGTTTCACCTTTATGATCAAAGTAAACTCCGTTAATAGATTTTAAATCTTCATTAAGTGCTACATAACCCCAAATAGCATCCCAAAGACCATTTCCTCTTACTGGAACAATGTAGATAGTTTTACCATCTTTTTCTCCAACAAACAAAGGCAATCTTTGTGTTTTACCAGCCTTAGCAGCATCTTGTTCTTTTTTCACATCGATTAAGTAAGCTTCATTATTTTCAGTAGCTTCTGTTCCTTCAACCACATATTGTTTTTTGATATATTGATTGAAAACATCAGTTGCATTTGAACGAGTAGCTTCAACACTCATAGCGTTTAAAATGTCGATTTGAGTTTTTACTTTATCGTTATTTACACGTCTTTCTTTAGTTGCATTTGCAAAAAATGCCAACAAAGAACCCACTACTACAACCATTACAACAGCAAAGATTATAGTATATCCGTTTGAATCTGTACGTTTTGTTGCCATAATTAAGCTGTTTTAAGTTTTAAACGTTTCATTCTTCTCTTCACGTTAGCTTGAACTACGTAGTGATCGATTGTAGGAGCAAAAACATTCATTAATAAAATCGCCATCATAACTCCTTCTGGGTAAGCTGGATTGAATACACGAATTAAAATTGAGAATAATCCGATTAAGAATCCGTAAATGATTTTACCAGTATTTGTCTGTGAAGCCGAAACTGGATCAGTAGCCATATACACAATACCAAACGCGATACCACCTACTAACAAGTGTTGCCACCATTCAAACGCCATTAAACTATAAAATTTACTACCCTCAGCAATTACGCCACCATCAACTAATCCGTTAAAGATTAATCCCATCACAATAGCTCCTATAGTAGCTGAAATCATAATACGAGCGCTTCCTATTCCTGTTAAGATTAAGAATAATGCTCCTAAAACAATTAACATTGTTGAAGTTTCACCCACAGAACCTGGAATGAATCCCATAAACATATCGTAAGCACTATGTGTTACCTCTTTATTTTGAGCCAATTGCCCTAAAATAGTTTCTCCAGAAATAGCATCTACTCCATTAGCTTTAGTTACACCATCAACAGCACCGTGAACCCAAACTTTATCACCCGACATCCAAGATGCCCAGTTAAAGAATAAGAATGCACGAATAGTTAAAGCAGGATTAAGAACATTCATTCCTGTTCCACCAAATAATTCTTTACCAATAATAACTCCGAATGCAACCGCAACAGCTAACATCCATAATGGAATATCAATAGGAACAATAAGTGGCACCAACATACCTGACACTAAATATCCCTCTTCTACTTCGTGTTTTTTAACTGTAGCGAAGATAAACTCGATACCTAAACCTACTCCATAAGAAACAAGTAACAAAGGAAGTATTTTTTGTAAACCAACGATAAAGTTATCTACACTTAAAAAAGCAAGACCATCAAAACCATTGATTTGTCCGTTCATTTGGTAACCTGCATTAAACATTCCGAATAATAAAACAGGAACCATCGCCATAATAACCGTGTTCATTACACGCTTTAAATCGGCAGCATCTCTAACATGCGACCCAGAGTGTGTCGTCATATTAGGCATATAAAGAAAAGTATGTAAAGCGTTGAACGTTTGTTCCATTTTAGTACCGCTATACTTTTCTTTTAAATTATGTAAATTTTGTTTTAAACTCATTTTTTGTGATTTTAATTTCTTTAAGCGATTAACCTACTTCTTTAATCATTAAGTCTAATCCTTGTCTCACAATACGCTGGTGATCTTGCTTAGAAACATCTATAAATTCTGTTAAAGCAAAATCTTCTGGAGCTACTTCGTAAATCCCTAAAGCTTCCATTTGGTCAATATCTTTAACCAAGATTGCTTTAAGTAATTGCATTGGGTAAATATCAAGAGGGAATACTTTTTCATATTCTCCAGTTAATACAAATCCTCTATGCTCTCCGTTTGTATTGGTATTTAAATCGTATTTTTTATTTGGCGTTAAGAATGAAAACATTCCTGCTCTGTAAAAACTAAATTTCTTAGGACGCGGTAAATTCCAACCAAAGAAATCATAATCATCACCTTCTGGAATAGCCGTAACTTGGTGATTGTAAAATCCTAAAAATCCATCTTTAGAAACTTTATCACCTGTTAAAACATTTCCGCTGATAATTCTGAAATTTCCATCTTGTAAGTTTCCTGCAACAACATCGCTCATTTGAGCTCCTGAAATTACTTTTACATATGATGGTTTATCAAATCCAGTTCCTGTTAGAGCAACTGTTCTTTCAAAATTCATTTTACCATTTACAAACAATTCTCCAATTGCTGCAACATCTTCCATTTGAATTGTCCAAACTTTCTCTCCTTTATTCAAAGGATCGATTGCTGCAATTTGAGTTGACACTAATCCAACAGGATGTTTACCTGAAGCTTTGTGTGTTGTAACACCATCAACTGAAGGTAAAAAACTATCATTTGACCCAACTGTTACATGAACATTTCCAGAAGTTAATTTTGTTAAAGCTATTAAACCAGCTTCTAAAGCTTCTTTTTTATCAGCTAAAGTAAAATTTAAATCACCTTCTAATGGTGCTGAATTAATTCCAGAAACAAAAATAGCTTTTGGAGTATCAGCCGAATTTGCAATAACATCATAAGGACGTTGCTTGATAAATGGCCAACAACCAGAAGCTAACAATAATTCTTTCACTTCGTTAGCTGCTAAATCTTTTGGATTCTTTTTACTATGCTCTACAGTTACATCTTGTGCATCGGCAGCGATTCTAATTTCTAAAATCACCCTTTTTTCACCACGAACAATTTCCTGGATAGTTCCGCTTACAGGAGAAACAAACTTTACAGCTTCATCGTTTTTAGAATAAAAAACAATTTCTCCAGCTTTTACTGTAGCACCTTCTTTAACAACCATTTTCGGCTTAACACCATGAAAATTGGAAGGTTTGATTGCATAGACTTTCGAGCGGGTTACAGTTGTGACGTTTTGGTCAGCTTCACCCTTCAACTTAAGGTCTAAACCTTTTTTAATTCGAATGTCTTTTGACATATTATTGAAGATATGGTTAGTATTTAATTTTAAAACGTGCAAATTTAATTAATTAGGTGATTGGTTACCAAAAATAAAGTCAGAGAATTTTATTATTTATAACTATTCTAAATTAAACTTTAACCGAAGATTTGTATAATCTTTGCATAACTACACAATAGATTTATTATTTTTACTTTTCAATTTATAAAAAATGCAGAAAAAAGCTATAACTTTCTTATTATCAATATTTTTTGTCTTTGGATTTTCGCAAGTTCAAACAGAAACAAATCCTCCTTTTAATATAAAAACTGTTTCTTTTGTTCAAAATGGAGGAAATGTAATTCCGTTTTTTAGATTGGGAGAAAAGTTCGAACTTCAGTTTGATGATTTGTACGGAAACGAAGCCGATTATTATTACACAATTACACAATGTAACTATGATTGGACACCAACAGCTTTAGCAAAAACTGAATATTTAACTGGAATGGATAATCAACGAATTATGAATTACCATAATTCTTACAACACACTACAAGGATATTCTCATTATAGTCAAGCTTTTCCTAATAGATTTAATTCAATTATTAAAAGTGGAAATTACATTATTAAAATTTTCAACGATGAACAAGAACTTGTGTTTTCAAGAAAATTTATCATTTACGAAGATAAACTCGGCGTTCAATTAAACATTAGACGCTCTAGAAGCTTTGAAACTATTAATGAAAAACAAAATATTGAATTAGCCATTAACTACGGTGATTATTACTTGCAAAACCCTAAACAAAATGTAAAAATTAGAGTGTTTAAAAATGGTGATTTCAATACTACTTTAGAAAATATTCAACCGCAATATACTATTGGTACTGAATTAATTTACAAATACAATAAGGAAACGCAATTTTGGGCAGGAAATGAATTTTACACTTTCGACACTTCAAACATCAGAATAAACAACAATAGCGTTTCTCTTGTTAGAGCTGGTGACATTTACAGTTCAATATTGTACACAAATTATGCTCGTAAAAACAATGTTTACACTTATTTCCCAGATTTTAACGGAAATTTTTACGTTAAAAATGTTGGCGCAATAGAAGATATTAATATCGAATCTGATTATTCTTGGGTTTATTTTTCATTAAACGCTCCAGATTTTTTTGCCAACAACGAAGATGTTTACATCAACGGAATGTTTAACAACTATGCATTAGGCGAGGAAAATAAAATGGAATACAACAAAGAAAAAGGGCTTTATGAAAAAGCTTTGCTTTTAAAACAAGGTTTTGTTAATTATCAATATGTAATCGCGAATGATAAAGGCGAAATTAATCATGAAAATGCAATTGATGGGAATTTTTATTTAACCGAAAACCAATATGATGTTATAGTTTATTACAGAGGAAATAACGATCGTTATGATAGAGTTATTGGCAAAGCAAGAAACAACAGCGAAACTATACGAAACTAGTGGGTAGAAAAGACGCAAAATATCGCGGGACTAAATGTTTAAACTGTAACACACCATTAGATGTTAGCGAGCGATATTGTCATTATTGCGGACAGTTAAATTCGACTAAAAAAGTTACCCTTTCAGATTTTATCGAAGAGTTTTTTTCTAACTTCTATGCTTACGATTCTAAACTTCGTAATTCTTTCATTTCACTTTTTACTAAACCTGGAATATTAGCCAAAAGATACAATGCTGGTCAGCGTTTTACATTTGCAAATCCGTTTCGGTTATTTTTAAGTGTATCCATTATTTTATTTATAACATTTAACTTAACCGATAATTCTAGTCCAGTTACAAACAAGACCGAAAACGATCAAATAAAAGAAGCCGATAGCGTAGTTGTTTCTAATAGTTTTTTAGGCAAAAATCAACAAAAAGAACTTCTTAACTTACAAGAAGATTCTATCTACTCAAAGAAAATTATAGACGAAAACAGCTTAAATTCCTATAAGAAAACAAAATTTTACATTTTAACATTTAAAAACTATCGTCAAAAAAATCCTGACAAAGAACCAGCAGAAGCTTTCAAAAAATTAGGATTTGAAAACACTACTTTCAACAATTTTCTTTACAACAAATCAATAACTTTTAGAACAAATGATATTGAAGAAGAAATTTTCGAGTATTTCAAAGAAAAGCTTCCTTTTCTCATCTTTATATCATTACCCATAATCACTCTTATTTTCTGGTTAGTCTTTTACAGAAAAGACCTCAACTACACTGAACACCTAGTATTTGTTTATAGTTTTTACACTTTTGTTTTTCTAGTTTTAATTCTAACTAATTTAGTAGAACTTCTTAACGAAAGCATTGCAAGCTTAATTTCTATAATCTCATTTTGCTTATTATTTCCATACTATTTATATCGTTCTTTAAGAAATTTTTATCAATTCAGCCGTTGGAAAACACTTTTAAAATTAATAATTTTACATCCATTATTCTTTTTAATGCTAACAATAGCACTTACAATTTCATTTATTTTTGGAATTTTAATTAAGTAATGGTAACACAAATAACTAAAGGCATAAAAATTTCAGTCTTAACTGGTTTTGAAGGAACTTTCTTCAAAAACCATAAGATTCACTATGCGTTTAGTTATGAAATCATAATTGAAAATCAAAGTAAAGATTCTGTTCAATTAAATTCAAGACATTGGGAAATCTACGATTCACTTAATCACAAAGAAATAGTAGATGGCGAAGGAGTTGTTGGTAAAAAGCCAGTATTAAAACCAGGAGAAAAACACATCTACACTTCAGGATGCTTACTCGCTTCTCCTATTGGAGCAATGAACGGTTACTACACTATGGTAAATTTTACTTCTACAAAAAGCTTCCAAGTAGAAATCCCAACATTTAAACTAAGCGCACCTTTTGCACTTAATTAATTTTACTTACAAAAATCAGTCCGTTACTTTTATTACTGAAAAAACTATATTTTTTTAGTAAATTTGTGCTTCAAAATTTAATAATTCTTAAATTAACAATATTATGTCTAAAGGATTTTTTAATGTTCCAAAAGCTATAAACGAACCTGTAAAATCGTATGCTCCAGGAACTCCTGAAAGAGAACAAGTTTTAACCGCTTATCGTAAAATGTGGAACGAGCAAATAGACGTTCCGCTATATATAGGAAACGAAGAAATAAAAACTGGCAATACTAAAAATATGTCAGCGCCACATGACCACCAACATATAGTTGGTAAATTTCATTTGGCTGAAAAATCACATGTAGAAAAAGCTATTTCAACTGCATTAGAAGCCAGAAAAGAATGGTCGCAAATGTCTTGGGAAAACCGTGCTGCTATTTTCTTAAAAGCTGCCGAATTAATCGCTGGACCTTATCGCGCAAAAATAAATGCTGCAACTATGATTGCGCAATCAAAAACAATTCATCAGGCCGAAATTGATGCTGCATGTGAATTAATTGACTTTTTACGTTTTAACGTAGAGTTTATGACTCAAATTTATAGCGAACAACCAACTTCTGACTCTTCAACATGGAACAGATTAGAACAACGTCCGCTTGAAGGTTTTGTTTACGCTATTACGCCATTTAACTTTACTGCTATTGCTGCTAATTTACCTGCAAGTGCCGCTATGATGGGTAATGTTGTAGTATGGAAACCAAGTGATAGCCAAGTTTTTTCTGCTAAAATTATTGTTGATATTTTTAAAGAAGCTGGTGTACCTGATGGTGTAATTAATGTTATTTATGGTGATCCTGTAATGATTACAGATACACTTTTAGCGAGTCCAGATTTTGCTGGATTACACTTTACTGGTTCTACTCATGTGTTTAAAGATTTATGGGCGAAAATTGGAACCAATATTCACAATTACAAAACGTATCCAAGAATTGTTGGTGAAACAGGAGGAAAAGACTTCATCATCGCACATCCATCTGCAAATGTTAAACAAGTAGTTACAGGAATTGTTAGAGGTGGTTTTGAATTCCAAGGTCAAAAATGTAGTGCTGCATCAAGAGTATATTTACCAAAAAGCATGTGGCCAGCTGCAAAAGCTCAGTTAGAAGCTGATGTGAAATCAATGAAAATGGGATCACCTGAAGATATGTCAAACTTCTTTACAGCTGTTATCCACGAAGGTTCTTTCAACAAACTAGCTTCTTATATTGACCAAGCTAAAGAAGACAAAGATGCTGAAGTTATTATAGGTGGAGGTTATGACAAATCTAAAGGATGGTTTATTGAACCTACAGTTATTGTAACAACAAACCCTAAATATGAAACAATGGAAACTGAATTATTTGGTCCTGTTGTTACAATTTATATTTATGAAGATGAAAAATGGAGCGAAACTTTAGAGTTAATTGACACTACATCTGAATATGCTTTAACAGGTGCTGTTTTCAGCCAAGATAGATACGCTATTGAAGAAGCAACTAAAGCCTTAGAAAATAGCGCTGGAAACTTCTATATTAATGACAAACCAACAGGAGCTGTTGTAGGAAACCAACCATTTGGAGGAGCGAGAGCTTCAGGAACAAATGACAAAGCTGGTTCTATGTTAAACTTATTAAGATGGGTTTCTCCACGAACTATTAAGGAAACTTTTGTTACTCCAGAAGATTATCGTTACCCGTTTTTGGGATAAGAACTAAGACTTAAAATAATTGAAAAGCGTTAGAAAATTTCTAACGCTTTTTTTATTGCATTTTAATGCATATTGAATATTTCACATTTTTTAACCTTAAATAACATTTAATATAATTTTTTGTATATTATTTTGCGAATTTACTATGCGTGCATAGTTTTTAACAATTATTCTATGAAAAAAATTTTACTTGTATTAACCCTAATCTTTGGATTTACTGTAATTCAAGCACAAGAAAAATCTACCTCAAAACATCGTTTTGATTTACTCAAAGAAAAATCTACTACCAAAATTTTATACGATAGAGTTGCACACGTTGCAAAACTAACCGAATCAAAAGAAGAAGCTTTTAATTCTACTTATTTCAAACAAGCTTTTTACGAAATTCAGCGTTCTGATTATTTAGAGCGATTACCTGCTTTAGAAATTTTAGAAAATGAAACTAAACAAGGATTTGTTAGTAAATTAATTCCTATTTCTATTTTAGTTTCAGAGTTTGATGTTTTAAAATCTGAAGTAAGAACAAACGGAATGTTACAATATAACAGTAACGAACAATATGAGCCTACAAGTTCAACTTTTGATTATTTTGAAACACACAAAATCGGTTTAGCTTCACCATTAATTAAACAGCTTAAAGAAACTAAAATTGATTTTGTTTTAAAAAATGATTTAATCTTCAATACTACATCAAGTCAAATTACTAAAATTGAAGCTAATTTCGACAATAAAGGTTTTATTAAGTTAAATGAAAATCAAAAAATTACGATTAATTTTAGCTCGTTAGGAGAAAAAACCGCAGAATTTAAAATTACACTGCAAAACGGTGAAGTTTACAGTAATAGAGTAGCTTTTAAATTAACTCCAAAAGCACAACCTTTAGATTACAGTCAAAACATCTCACAAAGAGCTCCAGGAGAAGTAACAACTTTAAATTCTATCACTTCTAGTTTAACATATCAAGGATATGATGAAGTTGGAGCGCATGCTGGACAAGGTGAATTTCAAATCTTTTATGATAACGAAGCAGGATTATTAGATAAAATAATCTTAGTATGTGATGGATTTGATCCAGCAGATGGAAGAGATGTAAGTTCAATTTACAGTTTATTAAACTACGGTGATCCTTTAGAGAATCTAGGAGACAATGTTCGTGATTTAGGATACGATGTAGTTGTATTAAACTTTCCACAATATACAAGACCTGATGGAATAACAAATATTGATGGCGGTGTAGATTATATTCAACGTAATGCAAGAGTTATGATGGAATTAATCAATTACTTAAACGCAAATAAAGTTGGTAACCAAGAATTAGTAATTATAGGTCCAAGTATGGGAGGATTAATCTCTCGTTATGCACTTCGCTTTATGGAAATGAACGGAATGGATCATCAAACAAGATTATGGCTTTCTTTTGATTCTCCACATTTAGGTGCAAATGTTCCTATTGGGATGCAACACATGTTCAATTATATTGCTTATGATGGAGATATTGCCGATTTAACCGTTCGTGCAATTGTAGAATCAATGTTGAAAAGTCCTGCAGCAAGACAAATGCTAATCGATCACATGGAAGGACACTTAGTATCAACTGCTGTTGATGAAACAGATTTTAACCAAACAACCTCGGCGTTATTACCAGCAGGTCATCCAACTTATAGAAATGCTTTCCAAACCGAATTAAACACTATGGGATTCCCACAAAACTGTAGAAAAATTGCTATTTCTAATGGCGCAGGAAACGGTACTATGACTGGAAATCCTGGTTTAGCAATTCTTTCAGAACTAGATGTTCCTGACAGCTCAGGTTTTACTAGAGCATTATTGGATTTAAATTTTACACCGGCAGCAAATGGAAACATAAGAGTAAGTAGAATTAGAAAACAAGCATGGACATTCTTCTGGTTAACCATCGGAACAGGACAAACCAATGCACGTTCTTTTAGCTATACAGCTGGCTTAGACTCTGCTCCTGGTGGCTTGTTCAATTTAGAAAGTTTAGCTGCAGATGCTGGAAGTAACCCGACATTAGATAGATTTTTAAACGCCATGGCTTTAAAAGTTTTTAGTTTTATTCCGGCAAGAAGTTCACTTGGTGTAACGAGTACAAATGATTGGTATGCTAACTTAAACGCAAGTAGCGGAAGTCCGTTTGATGCGTTTTATGTTCCTACGACAAATGAAGATCACGTAACTTTAACAGATAACAATGTTGCTTTTGCAATGGATGAAATTGTAAAAAACATTCAATTAAAATGTGATGTAATAACAACTTGGAATGGAAGCTCTTGGGATAATGGTTTACCAGCTTCAGATAAACAAGTAGTTTTCAATGGAAATTACACTTCTTCTTCAGATATTGAAGCGTGTTCAGTTACCGTTAACGGAACTTCAGTAGTAAACTTTTTATCGGGTCACGACTTAACCGTTCGTGGTGCAATTGATGTTGTCGCTGGAGCCGAACTAATCATGGAGGATAATGCTAATATTTATCAAATTGAAGAAATTGCTAATTCAGGAAGCGTAACTATAAAAAGAAATATTGACACTAAACGATTGGATTATATCGGTTGGTCTTCTCCTGTTGCTAATCAAAACTTAAAAGCGTTTTCACCAAATACAATTGATAGTCGTTTTTATGAATATATTCCAACTGGAACAACAACACCAACAGCTTACAACAGTGTTGATCCAAATGCAAATGATTTTGCTCAAGCTAAAGGATATTTAATTCGTGCATCTAATAATTACCCAACAACATTAACTGCTTGGGAAGGAACTTTCAACGGAACACCACACAATGGTAGAATTAATCCTAACACAATTTATGGCGGCGTAGGTTTAGGCTTTAACTTAGTTGGAAATCCTTATCCTTCTCCATTAAATATTCAAGAGTTAATTGACGGAAACGTTAACACTATTGATGGTACAATTTATTTCTGGACAAACACAAATGCTCCTGTTGGCGGAGTTTATACTTTAAACAATTTCGCTACTCGAAACTTAACAGGAGGAACTGCTGCCGTAAACGGAACTTTAATCCCTGATACTTATGTGCAAACTGGTCAAGGTTTTTATGTAAATTCTTTGGTAACTGGTCCGGTGTATTTTACAAACAGTATGCGAAATAAAGTGAGTAATAACCAATTTATAAATAGAACTTCAAACGTAACTTCTACGGAAGAAAGTCATAAATTTTGGTTAAACTTATCAGAAAACGGAAATCCGCATAACGAAATTTTAATTGGTTATGTTTCTAATGCAACTAATGAACTTGATTTTGGTTACGACGGAAAATTATTTAACAATGGTTCTTCTGCATTATATTCTTTAGCTAGCGATGAAGAATTGGTAATTCAAGGAAGAAGTTTGCCATTTTCAAATGAAGATATAGTTCCACTTGGTTTTAAAACAGCACAATCTGGAATGTTTACAATTTCACTAGGAAATATTGAAGGTTTATTTAATGATAATCAAGAAATTTATTTAAAAGATAAAGTTACAAACGCAATTATTAATCTACAAAACAGAGATTATTCTTTTATTGCAAACGAAGGAAACACAAACAATCGTTTTGAAATAATCTTCAAAAAAGAAACAAAAGAAATTGAAAACACTGACAATCAAATATTAGTTTACGGAAACAATAACCAACTAATTTTTAACAGTACGGAAAATAAAATTCATTTAATTGAGGTTTATGACACTTTAGGAAGATTGTTATTTTCTAAATCGAATATCGATTCGAATACATTTAAAACAAACTCCATTTTAAAATCTAATTCGGTAATTTTAATCACCATTACCGATGTGTTTAATAATCAAATAAAAACCAAAGTGTTATATTAAAAAAAAAAGCCCCAAAATTGGGGCTTTTTTATTTTTTATACTTCATAGGTAAATAGACGACTTTTTTTGTTTCGAAGAAATCTTCTTCAAAAAAATCTTGTAAATTATATTCTACAGCGGTTCTATAAGCCGCTAATTCTTCTGTTAAATCTCCGCCTTTTAAATACAAAATTCCATTTTTTAATTCGTGTTTTGATTCTTTTTTAATTTTTCCCTTAACCCAAGAAACAAAATCAGGCATATTCGTTACTGCTCTACTTACAATAAAATCGAATTCTTCCTCAACTAAAGCTGCTCTTTTTTGTTCAGCCTTTAAGTTTTTCAACCCAATAGCCGAAGCTACTTCGTTTACTACTTTTATTTTCTTCGCAATTATATCGATTAAGTAAAACTGCGTTTCTGGAAATAGAATCGCTAATGGAATTCCAGGAAATCCTCCACCAGTTCCTACGTCCATAACTTTCGCTCCAGCTTTAAACTCATGTACTTTTGCAATTCCTAAAGAATGTAAAACGTGTCTTACGTATAATTCTTCTATATCTTTTCTCGAAATGACATTTATCTTAGAATTCCAATCTAAATACAAATCGTACAAAGCTTCAAATTGTTCTTTTTGCTTATCTGATAAGTTTGGAAAATATTTTAAAATTAGTTCCATTATTAAAATTTTCAACAAAAATACGGTTTTCATCAACAATTCATTTCAAAAAATGTTTTTGAATGAGATTATTATTACCTTTGGTCACGAATCGAATGCTAATGACTATGAATAAACAAGCTCCAATTTTTGCAAAAAGAGACAAGACAAAATTCTTTAGAACGCTAAATAAGCGTGTTAACGAATACTTTAAAGAAAACAACATCAAAAAAACTGGAAACTGGAAATTACATTTAAAAACAATCGTAATGTTTACCTTGTTTTTAGCTCCGTATTTTTTTCTTATTGCAATTGATATGCCGTTTTGGCTATACTTACTATTAAGTGTTGTTATTGGTGTTGGAATGGCTGGAGTTGGAATGAATGTAATGCACGATGGAAACCACGGTTCTTATTCTGAAAAAGGATGGATTAACAAAATAATGGGTGGAAGTATTTACATTTTAGCAGGAAACGTTTACAATTGGCAAGTTCAGCACAATGTTTTACATCATACTTATACCAATATACATGGACACGATGAAGATTTAGATGCTGGAAAAATCATCCGTTTTACTAAAAAAGCGAAATGGCATCGTTTTCATAAATTCCAACATTACTATTCTGTATTTTTATATGGATTGTTAACGTTTAACTGGGCAATTACTACAGATTTCCTTCAAATGAGGCGCTATCTAAAGAGAAAATTGTCTTATGGCGAATTTAAAAAACCATCTATTCGTTGGACAACTTTAATTATCACTAAAGTAATTTACTTCTCAGTTTGGTTAGTTATTCCAATGGTTTTAGGAATTACTTGGTGGAAAGTTTTATTAGGTTTTATAGTAATGCATTATACAGCTGGATTAATTTTAAGTGTTATTTTTCAATTAGCACATGTTGTAGAAGACACAGAAAACCCAGAACCAAACGAAGCTGGAGAAATGGAAAATACTTGGGCAGTTCACCAATTATTTACCACAGCAAATTTTGCACCTAAAAACTGGTTGATGAATTGGTACACTGGCGGTTTAAACCATCAAATTGAACATCATATTTTTCCACACATCAGTCACGTTCATTATGGAAAAATAGCAAAAATTGTTAAAGAAACTGCTGCGGAATTTGATCTACCATATTACGAATTCAAAACTACTCGTGCAGCAATTGCTTCGCATTTTAAACATTTACGAGAATTGGGACAAAAACCTCAATTAATATAATTAAATAATAACGTTTCAACACAACTATGAATTCTGTTTTATCTGAAAGAATTAACAACCTTGCCGTTTCGCAAACATTAGCAATGGCGGCTTTAGCAAGAGAATTAAAAGCACAAGGTAAAGATGTTATCAGTTTAAGTTTAGGAGAACCTGATTTTCACACGCCAGATTTTATCAAAGAAGCTGCAAAAAAAGCTATTGATGATAACTGGAGTTCTTATCCACCAGTAGATGGTTATGGTGAATTAAAAGAAGCTATTTCTAAAAAATTCAAAAGAGATAATAACTTAAACTATACTACTTCTCAAATTGTTGTTTCAACCGGAGCAAAACAAGCTTTATATAACATTGCTCAAGTAATGTTAAATGAAGGTGATGAAGTTATTTTACCGGCGCCTTTTTGGGTTTCATACTTTGAAATCATCAAACTTTCGGGTGGAATTCCAGTAGAAGTTCCAACTTCGGTTGACAGTCATTTTAAAATAACTCCTCAACAACTTGAAAAAGTTATCACTCCTAAAACCAAAATGATTTGGTTTAGTTCACCTTGTAATCCATCTGGTTCAGTTTATACAAGAACTGAATTAGAAGCATTGGCTGAAGTACTAAAAAAGCACCCAAATATTTACGTAGTTTCTGATGAAATTTACGAACACATAACGTATTCTGATAAAAATTCAAGTATTGGCGCAATTCCTGGAATGGAAAACAATACGATTACCGTAAACGGAGTTGCAAAAGCATTTGCCATGACCGGCTGGAGAATTGGCTACATTGGCGCTCCAGAATTTATCGCTAAAGCATGTACTAAGATTCAAGGTCAAGTTACGAGTGGAGCAAATTCAATTGCTCAACGTGCTACAATTGCAGCTGTTGAGGCAGACCCAAGCGCAATTCAATATATGGTTGATGCTTTTAAGAATAGAAGAGAATTGGTTTACAATTTACTTTTAGAAATTCCTGATTTTAAATTAACAATGCCAGAAGGCGCTTTTTACTTCTTTCCAGATGTATCAGCATATTTTGGTAAGACTATAAAAGGAAAAGAAATTAAAAACGCTACAGATTTTGCTATGTTTTTACTAGCAGAAGCTAATGTAGCAACGGTAACTGGAGAAGCTTTTGGAAACCCAAACTGCATCCGTTTATCTTACGCAACAAGTGAAGAATTATTAAAAGAAGCAATTTCAAGAATTAAAAAAGCACTTATTTAGAAATTACTAAATTTGATTTTCAAAAATAAACTTATATGAAAGCATATGTTTTTCCTGGTCAAGGAGCTCAATTTACAGGAATGGGAAAAGATTTATATGAAAATTCTCCTATTGCCAAAGAATTATTTGAAAAAGCAAACGATATTCTAGGTTTTAGAATTACAGATATTATGTTCGAAGGAACTGCAGAAGAATTAAAGGAAACTAAAGTTACACAACCAGCAGTTTTTTTACATTCGGTTATTTTAGCTAAAGTTTTAGATGTAAAACCAGAGATGGTTGCAGGACATTCACTAGGTGAATTTTCTGCTTTAGTTGTAAATGGTACTTTATCTTTTGAAGATGGTTTGAAATTAGTTTCTCAAAGAGCAATGGCCATGCAAAAAGCTTGTGAAATCACTCCTTCTACAATGGCTGCTGTTTTAAATTTAGAAGACAAAGTTGTAGAAGATATTTGTGATTCAATCGATGGCGTTGTAGTTGCTGCAAATTACAATTGTCCAGGACAATTGGTTATTTCTGGAGAATTTAAAGCTGTTGAAGAAGCTTGCGAAAAGATGAAAGAAGCTGGCGCTAAAAGAGCTTTAATTTTACCTGTTGGTGGTGCTTTTCACTCACCAATGATGGAACCAGCTCGTGAAGAATTAGCCGCTGCAATTGAAGCGACTACTTTTTCAACACCAAGTTGCCCAGTGTATCAAAATGTAACAGCAAGTGCAATTTCTGACGCTGCTGAGATTAAGAAAAACTTAATTGCTCAATTAACTGGAGCTGTTAGATGGACACAATCGGTTAATCAAATGATTGCTGATGGCGCAACTAGCTTTACGGAAGTTGGCCCAGGAAAAGTATTATCTGGTTTGGTTAAAAAAATCAACCGTGATATGGAAACTATTTCTGCTAGTTTATAAAAAAGTTGATAAATAAATAAAAAAACGAAGCTAAGCTTCGTTTTTTTATTTTCTAATCTTTTGCTCCCATTTCCATGCACTAGCTAAAGCTTCTTCTAAAGAAGATTTTGCTTTCCAACCTAAAACTTGATTTGCTTTATCAGTATTAGCATAAGCTTCTGTGATATCACCTTCTCTTCTATCGACAATTTTGTAAGGTAATTTTTTATTCGATACTTTTTCAAAAGCATTTATAACTTCTAATACAGAACTTCCTTTTCCAGTGCCAATATTAAAAGTTTCAACTTTTTCTATATTTTTATTATCCATCAAACGCTTCAAGGCTACAACATGTGCTTTTGCCAAATCAACCACGTGAATATAATCACGAATTGCCGTTCCATCAGATGTTGGGTAATCATCTCCAAAAACAGATAATTCTTTTCGTAAACCTGCCGCTGTTTGTGTAATAAATGGAACTAAATTTTGTGGAACACCTAATGGCAACTCTCCTATTTCAGCTGAAGGATGCGCACCAATTGGGTTAAAATAACGCAACAAAATCGCATTAACATTGGAAACCTTGGTTACATCAGAAATAATTTCTTCACCTATCTGTTTTGTATTTCCGTAAGGCGACATCGCTTCTTGAACTGGTGCATTTTCGGTAATCGGCATAGTTTCTGCTTGACCGTAAACCGTACAAGACGAACTAAAAATAAAATTAGCTTTAGATTTGGCTTGTAATTCTTGTAATAAATACACTAAAGCATTGATATTATTTTCATAATACAACAACGGATTTTCAACACTTTCGCCAACTGCTTTACTTGCTGCAAAATGAATTACTCCATTTATATCATGATGCTTTGCAAAAAAATCTTGAACCGATTTTTTCTCACGTAAATCTATATTTTCAAAAAGCGGCTTTTTGTTGGTAATTCGTTCAATTCCGTCTAAAACATCAAGTGAAGAATTTGATAAATTATCTACAATAACAACTTCAAATCCTTCGCTTTGTAATTCTACAACTGTATGCGAACCAATAAAACCTAAACCACCTGTAACTAATATCTTCATATTTTAGTTTTCAGTCACAGTCACAGTAAACAGTTTTTTGAGACTGAATACTGAAACTGAATACTATTATACAAACTCTAAAACCGAATCTGTTATAAATTTAATTTGTTCGTCATCTAATTCTGTATGCATTGGTAATGCAATAACTTCATCAGATAATTGATTAGTAATACCAAAATTAGCCTCATCATATCTTGAATCAGCGTAAGCTTTTTGCTTGTGTAATGGAATAGGATAATAAATCGCACAAGGAATTCCTTTTTCTTGTAAATGCTTTAAAAGTCCGTCTCGTTTTCCATTTAGAACTCTAAATACATATTGATGGAAAACATGGCAATCGCAATTCTCGCAAATGGTTGGCACCCACAAATTAGTATTTACACCTAAAGCAGCCGAATACTTTCTAGCAGCTTCTTGTCTTGCTTTATTATAAGCATCTAAATGTGGTAATTTTGCTTTTAAAACTCCAGCTTGAATACTATCTAATCGAGAATTTACTCCAACAACATCGTGATGATAACGTTCGTACATACCGTGATTTACAATTCCGCGAATAGTATAAGCTAAATCATCATCATTGGTAAAAATAGCTCCACCATCGCCATAACACCCTAAGTTTTTAGAAGGGAAAAATGAAGTTGCTCCTACATGACCAATTCCTCCTACTTTTTCTTTCTTACCATTTTTCCAAGTATAATTAGCACCAATTGCTTGTGCATTATCCTCAATTACAAACAAATTATGCTCATTTGCAATTTCCATAATCGCATCCATATTTGCGGCACGACCAAATAAATGAACAGGAACAATAGCTTTTGTTTTTGGTGTAATTGCTTTTTTAATGGCTTCGATTGAGATGTTCATATCGTCTAAATTAACATCGACTAAAACCGGAGTTAATTGCAATAACGCGATAACTTCAACCGTTGCCGCGAAAGTAAAATTGGCCGTAATCACTTCGTCACCAGGTTGTAAACCTAATCCCATCATGGCTATTTGCAACGCATCAGTTCCATTTGCACACGGAATTACGTGTTTTACGCCCAAATATTTCTCTAAATCAGCTTGAAATTCATGAACTAACGGTCCGTTTATATAAGCATTTGATTCTAAAACATCTTGAATCGAATTATTTACTTCGTCTTTTATTTTTTCATATTGACTTTTTAAGTCAACCATTTGTAATTTTCGCATTGGAATAATTTTTAGCATAACAAAAATAAGAAATATTGTGCTACTTTTTTAGCATAAGGAAAAAGAAACGTATTTTAGCCAATAAATTGTTAGCATGCTATTTTTCTATAACATTTTAACGCACATTGCTAGTCTAGTTTTGAGATTCTTGGCGTTTTTTAGCCCAAAGCTTAAACTTTTTGTCGATGGCAGAAAACATGTTTTTCAAACTTTAGAGAGCAAAATTTCCACTACCGATAAAACAATTTGGTTTCACGCTGCATCTTTAGGCGAATACGAACAAGGCGTTCCTGTTATAGAGGGAATGAAACAGAAATTTCCAAATCATAAAATTCTAATTACTTTTTTTTCACCTTCGGGTTATGAAGTTAGAAAAAACAACACCTTAGCTGATGTAACAGTTTATTTGCCTTTAGACACCAAAGCAAACGCTAGAAAATTCATCAAATTTGTAAAGCCCGAAATGGTGTTTTTCATCAAATATGAATTCTGGCCAAATTATCTAAACGAGTTAAAAAAACAAGAAGTTCCAACATATTTGGTTTCTGGAATTTTTAGAAAAAAACAAGCTTTCTTTAAATGGTATGGCGGATTTTATAGAGATGCATTAAAAACGTTTAATCATTTTTTTGTTCAGAATGATTATTCAAAACAATTGATACAATCTATTGGTTTCAATAATGTAACTATTTCTGGCGATACACGTTTTGATAGAGTTATTGATATTTTGAACAGAGATAATTCGTTGGATTTTATTGAAGATTTCAAGAATAATCAAGTCACAATTGTAATAGGTAGTTCTTGGCCAAAAGATGAAGAATTATTAGTTAATTATATCAATCAGAGTGCTGATGGAGTAAAATTTATTATTGCACCGCATAATATTAAGCAAGAACAAATTTCAAGTCTAAAATCTTCAATTAAAAAGAAAACAATTTTATATTCTGAATATACTAATGAGATTTCTCGTTTTACTCGAAATGACAATGAAGAATTGAAAAAAGCTCAAGTTTTTATTATTGACACCATTGGAATTTTAACCAAAATTTACAGTTACGCTGATATCGCTTATGTAGGTGGTGGATTTGGAAATCCTGGTGTTCATAATATTTTAGAACCAGCAACTTTTGGCGTTCCAATTATTATTGGTACAAATTATTCGCACTTTGCTGAAGCAACAGCTTTAGTTCATCAAGAAGGCTGTATTTCGATTAAAAATGAAAACGAATTAAAAGTAGCTTTTGATTCACTTTTATACAATTCAGACGAACGAAACGAAAAAGGTCATATTTGCGAAACTTTTGTTCAAATAAATAAAGGCGCAACTTCAAAAATCGTCAATCACATTCTTAACGAAAACCTAAATAATTAGTCAAAAAATAGATTTTACGTAAATTAGCGACACTTAAAACCCAAAAAAAATGAGAATTTTAAAATTACTTATCGTTTTACTTTCTTTTCCAATTTTCGCACAACAAGGCGGAATGTGGATTCCTAGCATGTTAAAAGGAATGAATGAGAACGAAATGCAACAATTAGGTATGAAAATTTCTGCTGAAGATATTTATGATGCCAATAATTCTAGTATAAAAGATGCTATTATTCATTTTGATGGCGGTTGTACTTCTGAAATCATTTCGCCAAAAGGATTGTTATTAACAAATCATCACTGTGGTTATGGTGAAATTCAAAGTCATTCTACTGTAGAACACGATTATTTGCAAGATGGTTTTTGGGCAATGTCTATGGACGAAGAATTACCAAATCCTGGAATGGTAGCTACGCTAATTGTTAGTATTCACGATGTAACTAATACTGTTTTAGATGGTGTTGCACAACTTTCATCTGAAGCTGACAAACAAAATAAAATTCAAGAAAATATTTCAAGATTACAAACTACTTTTCCTAAAGAAGCTTGGCAAGAAAATAAAATCAAGACTTTCTATGAAGGAAATCAATACATTTTATTTGTAACGGAAACTTTTAAAGATATTCGTTTAGTTGGCGCGCCACCAAGTTCAATTGGAAAATTTGGTTCAGATACTGATAACTGGGTTTGGCCTCGTCATACTGGAGATTTTTCAATTTTCAGAATTTATGCTGGAAAAGACAACAAGCCAGCTGAATATTCAAAAGACAATGTTCCTTATACTCCAAAGCATTTCTTACCAATTTCTTTAGACGGAATTGCAGAAGGCGATTTTACAATGGTTTTTGGTTTTCCTGGAAGAACTCAGGAATATTTACCTTCATTTGCTGTTGAGCAAATTGTAAATACCTTAAATCCTGCAAAAATTGAAGTTCGTGATGCGGCGCTAAAAGTTCAAGATGCTTTTATGCGAAAAGACAAAACAATTAAAATTCAGTATGCTTCAAAATATGCTAGTGTTGCTAATTATTGGAAAAAATGGATTGGTGAAAGTCAAGGTTTAACAAAATCAAATGCTATCCAGCTTAAAAAAGATTACGAAAATGAATTCTTAAAACGCGTAGCTGAAAAAGGTAAAACCGAAGAATATGGTAATCTTTTAAGTGATTTTGAAAAGAATTACAATGAAATTTCCGATTATGCTCTAGCAAGAGATTATTTTGCTGAAGTTGCGCTTCGCAATGTTGAATTATTAAATGTTGGTTTCAGATTATACCAATTAGAAAAAGTGTACACCTTAAAAGGTGAGCAAGCTTTTAATGACAGAAAAACAAATACTTTAAAATCACTTGAAGGTTTTTATAAAAATTTCAACTCAAAAGTTGATGAAAAAGTTTTCGAGAAATTAATTGAAATATATGCTAAAAAATCACCTTTAATTCCTGCTGAAGTTAGAACAATGGATTTTGAAAAAACGACTAAAACGATTTACTCAAAATCTAAATTAACATCTTATGATGGAATTGAATCAATTTTAAATCAAGATACTAAAAAAGCACTTAAGTGTTTAAACAAAGACAAAGGTTATCAACTAATCAAGAAACTTTCGGATAATTTCTACAACAATATTGCACCAAAATATGACAAGCTAAACCTTCAAATTGGAGCTTTACAAAGAAACTATATGAAAGCACAGTTAGAAATGTTTCCTGACGGAAGGTTTTTCCCAGATGCTAACAGCACTATGAGAATTACTTACGGACAAGTAAAGGGTTACAACCCGAGTGATGCTGTGTATTACGAACCTGTTACACATTTAGAGGGTGTTATGGAAAAATATATACCTGGTGATTATGAGTTTGACGTTCCTTCTAAATTATTAGATTTGATTAAGAACAAGGATTACGGACAATATGCAGAAAATGGTAAAATGCCTGTTTGTTTTATTGCTACTAATCACACAACAGGAGGAAATTCTGGAAGTCCAGCTTTAGATGCAAATGGTAATTTAATAGGACTAAACTTCGATAGAGTTTGGGAAGGAACTATGAGTGATATTCATTATGATCCTGAAATTTGTAGAAATATAATGGTAGATATTCGTTATGTACTTTTCATAATAGATAAATACGCTGGAGCTAAACATTTAATTGAAGAATTACAGCTTGTTCATCCTAAGAAAGAAAACAAATAAATTAATTGTAATTTTCGTTATATAATCCTTTGAAAATGAGGATTTGTTAAGAATTCAAAATATTTCAAAAAAAAATAGTAAAAATATTTTGTCAAGTCAAAAAATTTATATCTTTGTTACGAATTAATAATTAACCTTTTATAATTTAGTAAGATGAAAAAAGTTGTTTTAAGCTTAGCATTAGTTGCTATGATGTTTGTATCTTGTAAAGAAGCTAACGAAAATGCAGAAGCTGCTGCTGACCAAGTAGAAGCTACAGCTACTGAAGCTGTTGACGCTGTTGAAGAAACTGCTACTGAAGCTGCTGACGCTGTTGAAGCTGCTGCTACTGAAGCTGCTGACTCTGCTGCTGCTGCTGTTGAAGGAGCTGCTGATGCTGCTAAAGAAGCTGTTGAAGAAGCTGCTCACTAAGACTAAGCTAACAGTAAAAAATAAAAAAGCACCGCTAAGCGGTGCTTTTTTTATGCAATTAAATTAAAGCATTAATCTCTAAAAACATCATTTACTTTAGAAAAATCAAGAATTTCTGCTTCAAGCATATATTTTTCCACTTCATCAATACCTCTTTGCAATAAATGCTCTGTACTATACTTTCTACTTGCCGCCACCTGCTTGTCGTTTAAAATAACTTTAAAAAAGAATTTTCCATTTCCTGAACGAAAGCGCATAAAAACAATCTTATCAAACTGAGATTGTAAAGCCAGTATTTCTTCTTCACACTCAAAACGCAATTCAAAATTTGTACTAGTAAATATTGTTTTTCCTTTACGAGACATTAATTCATACTTATAGGAATCATTATTTAATCTTTTTGAAATTACGAATGTGGCCATTAAAAATAAATTTATTGCAAAATAAAGTTTTATTAAATTTTATCTAAAGATTAAAAGTAAAAGTTATGAAAAGTATTATAAACAAAAAAGCTCCTAACTTACGTTAAGAGCTTTTGTACTCGAGGCGGCTCCGAAGCTTCGGAGTTGAACCCATTGTTGCTTATAACTTGTTTTTACAAATATCATCTAAAATAGTTTTATCATTAATAATCTTAACAATAAACTTTCTAGATTTCATTCTTTTTATAAATCTTTCCAGTTTATACGCTACTTCACTTCACTTTTCTCGAAAAATAGAAGAGCTTCAACTCCCATGGAATTCCCCTACTAGTAAATGAATCTTGATACTTTCTTGAATTATGCTCATCTAAGCGTCTTTCAATATTATCAGTTGTTCCAACCTAGTAATTATCTAGTTTTGGAGAATAAATAATATAGACAAAATACATAGAGATAGTTTTAGCAAAAAAAGCCCCTAACTTTTGTTAAGAGCTTTTGTACTCGAGGCGGGACTTGAACCCGCACGGACATTACTGCCCACTGGATTTTAAGTCCAGCGTGTCTACCAATTCCACCACTCGAGCATTGATATATGTATATATTTGAAAATTTAAAAAATAAAGCCTTCTTGAACAAAGCAAAAAGGCTTTGGTACTCGAGGCGGGACTTGAACCCGCACGGACATTACTGCCCACTGGATTTTAAGTCCAGCGTGTCTACCAATTCCACCACTCGAGCAAAATTAAATTTTCATGGAGCGAAAAACGGGGTTCGAACCCGCGACCTCAACCTTGGCAAGGTTGCGCTCTACCAGCTGAGCTATTTTCGCATATATTTTTAAAGAACGTTTTCTTGTTTGCGAGTGCAAATATAGAATATATTTTTCTTTCTACAAGCACTTTTAAACAAAAAATCTAAACTTTTCCTAACACTTTGATTGTAAATAATTTGATATAAAATTATTTTTTAGAAACCATTCGCTTTATCTCATTCAATTTCATTAAAGCTTCAACCGGAGTTAACGTATTGATATCAAGGTTTACAATTTCATCTTTTATTTCTTCTAAAATTGGATCATCAAGATTAAAGAAACTCAATTGCATTTTGTCATCAGTTGATTTCAATCCGCTTAATTCTTCTGCAGAATGCTCTTTCTCTAACTTTTTCAGCATTTTCTGCGCTTTTTGAATTACCGTTTGTGGCATTCCAGCCATTTTAGCTACGTGAATACCAAAACTATGCGCGCTTCCGCCTTTTACTAGTTTACGAATAAATAAAACGGTATCTTTTAATTCTTTTACCGATACATTAAAGTTTTGAATGCGCTCAAAAATCGCTTCCATTTCATTTAACTCGTGATAATGCGTAGCAAAAAGCGTTTTTGGTTTATGTGGATGCTCGTGTAAATATTCTGAAATCGCCCAAGCAATTGAAATTCCGTCATAGGTTGAAGTTCCACGACCGATTTCATCTAACAAAACTAAACTTCTATCGGAAATATTATTCAAAATGGAAGCGGTTTCATTCATTTCAACCATAAAAGTAGATTCGCCCATAGAAATATTATCGCTCGCTCCTACTCTTGTAAAAATCTTATCAACAATACCCATTCTAACACTTTCTGCAGGAACAAAACTTCCCATTTGAGCCAACAAAACAATTAAAGCAGTTTGACGCAAAATTGCCGATTTACCCGACATATTTGGCCCAGTAATCATAATGATTTGTTGACTTTCTCTATCTAGATAAACATCATTTGAAATATACGGAACACCAACAGGCAATTGTTTTTCAATAACTGGATGACGACCTTCTTTAATTTCTAAATCGAAAGAATCATCAAGAATTGGTCGAGAATAATTATTTTCAATCGCTAATTGCGTGAACGATTGCAAACAATCTAATTGTGCTACTAAATTCGCATTATGCTGCACGGGTTTTATATACGTTGCCATCCAATTTATCAATTGCTCAAAAATTTGATTTTCTAACAATTGAATCTTTTCTTCGGCTCCTAAAATCTTTGCTTCGTATTCTTTTAATTCTTCAGTAATGTATCGCTCCGCACTAACTAAAGTTTGCTTACGAATCCATTCCGAAGGAACTTTATCTTTATGCGTATTTCGAACTTCAATATAATAGCCAAAAACATTGTTAAACGCGACTTTTAAAGAAGGAATTTCTGTTCGTTCACTTTCACGTTTTTCTAATTCATCTAAATAGGTTTTTCCGTTTTGCGAAATCTCTCTTAGATCATCTAATTCAGAATTAACACCGTTTGCAATTGCATTCCCTTTATTAATATTTACAGGCGCATCTTGATTTAAAGTGTTACCAATTTTCTCACGAAGCAATTCGCAAGCATGTAAACTATCTCCAATCGTTTTTAGAGCTTCATTTGAACTTTTTAATGCCAATTCTTTTATCGGAACAATAGCATCTAAAGATTCTTTTAAATACACTACTTCTCTTGGCGAAACTTTTCCTGCCGCTACTTTAGAAATCAAACGCTCTAAATCGGAAATTTGTTTGAATTGATATTGAATCGAATTCAAAGTTTCACCGTTCACTTTTAGATACGAAACCACTTCATGCCGACTTTCTATACGACTTGCGTCTTTTAGTGGTAAAGCCAACCAACGTTTTTGCAAACGCGCACCCATTGGCGACAAGGTTTTATCAATTACATCTAAAAGTGTAACCGCATTTACATTCGTAGAATGATACAATTCTAAATTTCGAATGGTAAAACGATCCATCCAAACGTAAGCATCTTCCGCAATACGCTGAATATTAGTGATGTGCTGGATTTTATTATGTTGGGTTTCCGATAAATAATACAACACCGCACCCGAAGCAATTACACCTTCTTGCAATTCTTCAATTCCGAAACCTTTTAGTGAATTGGTTTGAAAATGTTTGGTTAAACTTTCAACCGCATAATCTTCTTTAAAAATCCAATCTTCTAAGTAAAAAGTGTGATAATCTTCGCCAAAAACTTCTCTAAATTTCGTTTTGAATTGTTTTGGAACTAAAATTTCACTCGGACCAAAATTTTGCAATAACTTATCTACATATTCTTCGTTTCCTTGAGCCGTTAAAAACTCACCTGTGGAAACATCTAAAAACGAAACGCCTAAATATTTTTTACCAAAACTAACCGCTGCTAAGAAATTATTTGATTTTGCTTGTAAAACCTCATCATTCATAGCGACTCCTGGAGTAACTAATTCGGTAACACCACGTTTTACAATAGTTTTCGTCATTTTTGGATCTTCTAATTGGTCGCAAATGGCCACTCGAAGTCCAGCTTTAACTAATTTAGGTAAATATGTATTTAAAGAATGGTGTGGAAAACCTGCTAAAGCTGTTTCACTATCGGAACCAGCACCACGCTTTGTTAAGGTAATTCCTAAAATTCCTGCAGCTCTAATAGCATCTTCACCAAAGGTTTCATAAAAATCGCCCACACGAAACAACAAACAAGCATCAGGATATTTAGCCTTAATACTATTGTATTGCTTCATTAACGGAGTTTCCTTTTTTTCTTTTGGTTTTGCTGCTTTCTTCTTAGCCACAATTCTTAAATTTTAGTGTAATTGCGAAGGTAATAAAATCGTGTGCAATGACAATATTAAAATCTATAGCAATTTGAAAATTGCTATAGATAATTTAATTAGTTTTCCTCTTTCATTTTCTTTATTCATCAATTTAAATTGTCTTTTTGGAATTCATGAATGCTTTGCATTTGCTTGTCCAAAGAAAACGAAAAAAAGAAAGGACACTTTTACGAGGAATTTTTAATCTACCATTAAAACCGTCTGAAAAACTCTGCGTCGATTCCCTCCTATCTTCAGAGCTTTTTCAGACTATTCTTGCGTAAAAGAATACAAAGCTACGCTTTGCTATAACAATAAAAATTGGCTCATCTTCAAATTGTCTAATTGCTACATTATATCTATTTTTGCCTCATGAGAAAATTAGCCAACGAAGAATTAAATCGCATTAGTAAAGAAGAGTTTAAAGACGCTAAAAAAACACCAATTATTGTAATTCTAGATGATATTAGAAGTTTGCATAATATTGGTTCAGTTTTTAGAACAAGTGATGCGTTTTTGTTGAAAAAAATTTACTTATGTGGAATTACCGCTACGCCACCACATAAAGAAATTCATAAAACTGCTCTTGGCGCTACCGATACTGTTACTTGGGAATATGCTAAAGATGTTTTAGAAGTTATTCAAAAATTAAAAGACGAAAACGTAAAGATTTTTTCGATAGAACAAACGGAAAACTCAGTTATGTTAAATGATTTTCAGGTGGAAACTAACGAACATTATGCGTTGATTTTTGGTAACGAAGTAAAAGGCGTTTCTCAGGAAGCGATTAATTTAAGTGATGGCGTTATTGAAATACCACAATTAGGAAGTAAACACTCATTGAATATTTCGGTTAGTGCTGGAATTGTAATTTGGGATTTGTTTCAGAAAATTTTTGAGAAAAAAGAATAAAGAAAAAAGAGAATAGATTTTAATTTTTACTCTTATTAAAATCTATTAATTTTTTTATTCAAAATTTTCAATAATTCATCATGATTTATATCTAAAAAATTGGTTTGGATGCTGTATTGAGAGTTAGCAACTTTTAATGGCATTATTTTTTTTAAAAAATTTATATTGAACTGAATTAGAATATTTAATTGAAGGTTTTTTTAACTCAATAAATATTTGTCTATTAGATACAATTCCACGATGACGAGTTTCTACAATGAAAAATGACTCAACATTTTCAAATTTTATTTTTATCTCTTTTTGAAAATACATGTTTATGATTATCGAATCATCTAAAATAGTAACAAGAGGGCTTTTTCTCAGAAATAAATAAATTGATAAAAAAACTCCGAAACTAAATAATATAAATCCTAAAATTCCAATTATACTTTTAAATGGCTTTGTTTCAAAATTAACTATATCATCAAATAAAAAAAGAAATATTGAAGTAAAAATGATGCTTATACTAAAAAAGATTATGACTTTTCTTTTCTTTACATATATGTTTTTAATATTACTCAAAACGACTTCTTTTCTCTATTTTCTATTCTCTATCTTCTTCTTAACTTCACTCAAAATCTTCACATAATCTTCTTGATTTTTCACAAAATCAAAATCAGAGACATCGATGATTAGAACATTTAAATCGGTTTGTGTTTTAATGTAATCTAAATAACCACAATTGATTTTTTCTAAATATTCAGCAGGAATTTCTTGTTCGTAATTACGTCCGCGCTTTTTAATATTTGCCAATAATCGTTCGGTATTTTGATACAAATACACATACAAATCGGGTTTTGGCATTTCTTTGTGAATGATGTCAAACATGGTTTTATACAAACGATATTCATCTTCTTGTAGCGTAACTTTGGCAAAAATCAACGATTTTACGATGTGATAATCGGAAACAATAAAATCTTTAAACAAATCGAACTGCGATAAATCGTCCGTTAATTGTTGGTAACGATCGGCTAAAAAAGACATTTCTAAAGGAAATGCATAACGATTTTGGTCTTTATAAAATTTTGGTAAAAAAGGATTATCAGCAAAACGCTCCAAAACCAATTTTGCGTTTAAATCTTCTGAAATCTTGTTGGACAAAGTCGTTTTTCCGGCACCAATATTTCCCTCAATAGCAATATAATTGTAGTTATCGAATTGTAAATCTCGCAAAGGTGATTTTAACTTGCTAAAAACCTTACAATCAGATTTATCAACTGTAATTTCTGAAAGTTCAGCAATCGATTTTTTAAAAACAGGATGTTTCCATTGAAAATTCAAATCAGCAAAAGGCAACAAAACAAACTTTCTATCTTGCATTCGCGGATGCGGAACTTGTAATTCTTTTGTTTCAATAATTTCTTCATTACAAACAATTACATCTAAATCAATCGTTCGCGAAGCATAGCCGTTTTCATTGGAACGAGTTCTACCCAATTCTTTTTCTAATTTCAATAATTGCTTTAAAACTTTAGAAGCCGATTTTGTAGTATGAACCAAAATAACTGCATTTAAAAAAGCATCGCCTTCAAAACCTAACGCTGGCGTTTCATAAACTTTTGAAGTTTGAACAACTGTAGCAATTTTGTTATGAATCGACAAAACCGCTTGTTCTAAATAGTCCAAACGATTACCTTGATTGCTTCCTAACGCTATTACAATTTGATTTTGATTCATCATTGGCAAAATAACGAACATTTTTTTCTAAAATAAACCAAAAAAGTTTTTTTTATGAACATGTAACTTTTTTAACATTTTGCACACTAACTTTTTAAATAAAATTACTGACGAAATGAAATTTTTAGGAAATGTATTAGCAACAGTTATCGGAATATTTGTGTTCTTTATGCTGTTCTTTTTTGGTATCATGTTCATTGGGCTGATTTTTGGTGGAGATGGTGAAACTGTAAAAGTTAAAGAGAATTCAGTTATTGAATTAGATTTATCGAAAGTTAATCTTGATTATGCTGGAAAAATAAACTTCAAAGACTTTAATTATTACGAAAGCAAACACAATGGTTTAATCGACGTAATTAATGCTATTGAATATGCTAAAACCGATGATAAAATTAAAGGAATTTCAATCTTAAACAATTTTTCTAATTTAGGTTTAGCACAAAGTAAAGCTTTACGAGATGAATTAGAAAGTTTTAAATCTTCAGGAAAATTTGTTGTAGCGTATTCTAATTATTTAACACAAAACGACTATTATTTAAACTCTGTTGCCGACACCTTGTATTTAAATCCTGTTGGAGAACTTGACTTTAAAGGTTTAGCTTCTGAAATTATTTACATGAAAAATCTTCAGGAGAAAACTGGAGTTAAAATGGAAGTTTTACGTCACGGAAAATACAAAAGTGCTGTTGAACCGTTCTTAGCTCAAGAAATGAGTCCGGAAAACCGTGAACAAATGACGGTTTTATTAAACTCGGCTTGGGAAACAATTGTTAGTGATATTTCAAAAAGCAGAAATATTTCAGTTGATAGTTTAAATAGTATTGCTAATTCACTTGGTGGAAGAACTCCAAAACTAGCTTTAGCTAAAAACTTAGTTGATAAAGCAGCTTATGAAGATGTGTATCATAATGCTATTCGCAAAAAATTAAACGTTGAAGTTGAAGAAGAATACAACACTGTTTCTATTGTAAATTATGCTAAAAGCGTAGCCACTACTTCATTAGATTTCTCTAAAAAAGATATAGTTGCCATTATTTATGCACAAGGTGAAATTCAAGGTGGCGAAGGAGATGTAAATGTAATTGGAGAAGGCGCAATTAGACGTTCTTTACAAGAAGCAAGAAATGATGATGATGTAAAAGCAATTGTTTTACGCGTGAATAGTCCTGGTGGAAGCGCTTTAACTTCAGAATTAATTTGGAGAGAAATCGAATTGACTAAAAAAGTAAAACCAGTTGTAGTTTCAATGAGTAATTATGCAGCTTCTGGTGGATATTACATTGCTTGTAATGCCGATAGGATTTTTGCAGAACCAAGTACCATTACAGGTTCGATTGGTGTTTTCGGAATGTTACCAAATATGGAAGAATTGGCAAACAACATTGGTATTAATGCAGAACAAGTTAAAACTCATGATAATGCGAGTGGTTATAGCGTATTTGAACCATTAGATGAAAATTTCAAACACGTTACTTTAGAAAGTATTGAAAACATTTATAGTATTTTCTTACAGCGTGTTGCTTCAGGAAGAAATATGACTGTTGAACAAGTTGATAGTATTGCTCAAGGTAGAGTTTGGACAGGAACTGATGCACTTAAAAATGGATTAGTTGACGAATTAGGTGGTTTAGATAAAGCAATCGCTTACGCAGCTAAGTTAGGTAAAACAGATTCATATAGAACTGAAAACTACCCTGAATATGAGAAAAACTTCGATGACGTTTTAGCTAATTTTGGATTATCTACTTTTTATAAATCAAAAGAGACTGTTTTAAAAGAAGAATTAGGGGAAGAAAACTATAAAGTTTTCGAACAAATTAAAAAGGCAAACCAATTAAAAGGAATTCAAGCTTTAATGCCTTACGAATTGAATATTAAATAAAGTATTTGACTTTCAGAACTTGTTTCAGAATCTTAAAAAGGCTACAAATTTTGTAGCCTTTTTTTTATTTTTACCAAATGGAAACAAACAACAAATTCTTAGCACAACGCATATATTTTATCTTAAGCGGACTTTTTATTTGTTCTCTTGTGGTTTCTAATTTAATTTTTCAAAAGTTTTTTTATTGGTATCCATTTGGTGATGTGGAATTTCTTGGCGCAAAATTTTTCGAAGTTTCTGTTGGAGTTTTACCTTATCCTATTACCTTTTTAATTACCGATATTATTTCTGAAATCTATGGAAAGAAAAAAGCCAATCAAGTTGTTACAAACGGAATTTTTGCTTCGGTTTTTTCATTGGGAATAATCTATGTTGCAAATCAGGTTCCAGCTATAGAAAATTCACCCGTTGATAATGCTTTGTTTACAAAGGTTTTCGGACAAACAGCATTAGCGGTTTTAGCTTCCATGTTAGCATATTTATTTGCGCAATATATCGATATTCAAATTTATCATTTCTGGAAAAAATTGACACAAGGAAAAAAATTATGGTTGCGTAATAATTTTTCTACTATGACTTCTCAAGCAGTGGATACATTTACGGTTTTATTTCTTTTGTGTTCATTTGAAATTCTTCCTTGGAACGTTTTCGGAAAGTTATTCATAAGCGGTTTTGCCTTTAAACTCTTTATTGCTTTACTTGATACACCTTTAATGTATTTAGCCGTTTTTTGGTTCCGAAAAAAATTCAACTTAAAGGTTAACGAAGAAATTTTAATAGATTAATTGTTTTTTTAACGAAAGCTTAAACGAATTTGACTTTTTTGGTGTTAAATTTGTAGTTAAATTTCATCAAGTTAACTCATTATCTTA
Organism: Bacteroidia bacterium; assembly: GCA_030431055.1. Lineage (GTDB taxonomy): Bacteria > Bacteroidota > Bacteroidia > Flavobacteriales > Flavobacteriaceae > Flavobacterium. Next base: position 74,645 of record JAUIJA010000001.1, read on the forward strand.
TGCTTAAGAAAATTTTAAAAGGTTTCGGAATCTTTTTATTGCTAACAGTAATAGCTTTAGCAGCGGCTCCGTTTTTATTTAAAGACAAAATAAAAGCGTTGGTTTTAAAAACAATTAACGAAAATGTAGATGCTACTGTTGCTTTTACCGAAGTTGATTTAAGCTTACTTAAAAGTTTTCCTCAAGCAAATGTTACCATAAACGAGTTGAGCATTATCAACAAAGCACCATTTGAAGGCGACACATTGTTCTATTCGGGTGAAGTAAACCTAAAAATGAGTATTAAAGAATTGCTAAAAGATGAAACCGAATCTATGAACTTGGAAAGTTTCAATACGTCGAATACTTTAATCAATATTATTGTTAACAAAGATGGAATTGCAAATTACGACATCGCTTTAAAAACTGACGAAGAAGATAAAAACGAGTCTGAAAGTAAACCTTTCAATTTGAATATTCAGAACTACGAAATTGAAAATTTAAAAGTTTCTTATATAGATGAAGGCTCGAAAATAAAATTAGCTTTAAATGAGTTAAATCATAACGGAAAAGGAAATTTCGTATCGCAAAAATTAGATTTAGACACTGAAACTTCTACGCGTTTATCATTTGAAATGGACGGAACTAATTACATGAACAATGTAAATTTAAATCTTGATGCTGTTTTAGGAATCGATTTAGACCAAATGAAGTTCGAATTTAAAGAAAATAAAGCCTTAATTAATCAATTAGCTTTAGAATTTGATGGTTTTTTACAAGTTCTTGAAGACGGACAATTGTACAATTTAACATTTAAAACACCAACATCAGATTTTAAAAATTTCTTAGGTTTAATTCCCGAAGTTTACGCGGGAAATATCAACCAAGTGAAAACAACTGGTGATTTTAAAGTTTCAGGGAAAGTAGATGGCAAATTGACGGAAACTACAATTCCGAAATTCAATATCGAATTAGCTTCAAACAATGCTTCTTTTCAATATCCCGATTTACCAAAATCGGTTAAAAATATTGTAATCGATACGCATATTGTCAATGAAACTGGTTTACTAAATGACACTTTTGTCGATTTAGACAAATTGTCTTTCACTATCGATCAAGATGTATTTAATGCAAAAGCTAACATAAAAAGCCTTAACACAAATGCTTTAGTTGATGCAAAATTAAACGGAGTAATTAATCTTGCCAATGTTACAAAAGCTTATCCGGTTCAACTTGAAAAACCGCTTACTGGAATTTTAAAAGCTAATGTTGCGACAAAATTCGACATGAATTCAATTGAAAAAAGTCAATATCAAAATATTCAAAATTCAGGAACATTACAACTTACAGGTTTTCAATATGAAGGTGAAGAAATGGCAAAACCTTTTAAAATAAATAATACTGAAGTTGCATTTAACACAAATCAAATTCGCTTAAATGCTTTTGATGCAAAAACTGGTGATAGTGATTTACAAATCAATGGAAATTTAGATAATTTCTACGGTTTCTTATTCAAAAAACAGGTTTTAAAAGGAAACTTCAACATGAATTCGACTAAATTTTTAGTTTCAGATTTTATGTCGCCAACTACATCTACGAACGAAGAAGGAGAAAAAACTACAGAAGCCGTTAAAATTCCTTCTTTCTTAGATTGTACGTTATCTGCAACCGCAAAAACAGTTGTTTATGATAATTTGAATTTGAAAAATGTTTCTGGAAATCTAGCTATCAAAGACGAAGCCGTAACGCTTTCTAATTTAAAAATGGATGTTTTTGGTGGAAATATTGGCTTAACAGGAACAGTTTCAACAAAAGAAAATACGCCAAAATTCAATATGGATTTAGGCTTAAACGCTGTTAATATTGCCGAATCATTCACGCAATTAGACATGCTAAAAAGCATAGCGCCAATTGCAAAAACTATTAATGGAAAATTAAACTCTACGATAAAGCTTTCGGGTGATTTAAAACAAGACATGACACCAAATTTAAAAACGCTTTCTGGAGATTTAGCCGGTCAATTATTATCAACTACAATTAACGAAAAAAACTCAAAATTATTAAGTGCTTTAAGCTCAAACGTTAAGTTTTTAGATGTAAATAAATTGAATTTAAACGATGTCAAAGCTTCGCTTTCATTTGAAGACGGAAAAGTTGCTCTGAAACCAATGAACTTAAAATACGAAGACATCAATATGACTGTTGGCGGAACTCATGGTTTCGATCAAAGTATGAATTATGATGTGCAATTTGATGTTCCTGCAAAATACCTTGGAACTGAAGTAACATCGCTAATTTCAAAATTAACTCCAGCTGATCAACAAAAAATTGAAAATGTTCCGGTAACAGCAAACCTAACTGGAAGTTTTGGAAATCCTTCTGTAAAAACCGATTTAAAATCGGCTACTTCTAATTTAGTAACGCAGTTAGTAAAAATGCAAAAAGACAAATTACTGAATCAAGGTGCTGAAGCATTAGGAAATATCTTAGGAGGCAACAATAACAATTCAAACACCAATAATACAAGCTCAACAGACTCTACCGCTACAGAAGAACCAAAAAATCCGAAAGATCAAATTACCGAAGGAGTAAAAGATGTTTTAGGTGGTTTACTAGGCGGTAAGAAAAAGAAAAAAGAATAATTTATGCCTTTAGTTAACCCCTTATCACCAGAACACGATTTAGAAACAAAAAAATTAGCTGAATTTTTTAATGAAACCTTAGGTTTTTGTCCTAATTCAGTTTTAACCATGCAACATCGCCCTGCAATTTCCAAAGCTTTTATTAATATGAACAAAGCCGTAATGGAAAATAAAGGTCGGGCTACTTCTTCGTTAAAAAGAATGATTGCTTGGGTAAGTAGTAATGCGACAGGTTGCCGTTATTGTCAAGCACATGCTATTCGTGCTGCGGAACGTTATGGAGCAGAACAAGAAAAATTAGATAATATTTGGGAATACAAAACACATCCTGCTTTCAACGATGCAGAACGTGCTGCATTAGATTTTTCATTAGCTGCTTCGGTTGTTCCAAATGCTGTTACTGATGAAATTAAAATCGAGTTATACAAACACTGGAACGAAGGCGAAATTGTTGAAATGCTTGGTGTAATTTCTTTATTTGGTTACCTCAACCGATGGAACGATTCTATGGGAACAGTTTTAGAAGAAGGCGCGATAGAAAGCGGCAATCAGTATTTAGAAAAAACTGGCTGGGAAATTGGAAAACACAAATAATAAACAATAAAAAAGCCTCGACAATTGCGAGGCTTTTTTTTATCTTCAAAACTTAGATTTATTTCAATCCAAGTTTAGCAATTTCAGCTTCTACTTCTAAATCATCTCCTTCAAAAGTATGCTCTTCTACTTTTTCTTCTCCATCAACAGTCTTAGTAACAATTACATTAGCCGTTACTAATCCGTCTTCATCTTTAGATTTAGTTACTTTTATATCTACAATTTCAGATTTTTCACCGTGGTTACAATCTGGCCCGTGAACATGAGCTGTTTTTTTATCGTGGCTGCATGCTTCTTTACATTTAGACATATCACAACCTTTTTTAGCACATTCTTCTTTACTCATAGTCGCACAAGCTTCTGTACCGCATTTTTTATGACAATCTTCAGTTGTAGCACCATGACCACCTAAAATTGGAGCAATAACTAAACCTACTAAACACGTTAATTTAATCAAGATATTCATTGAAGGTCCAGAAGTATCTTTAAATGGATCACCAACAGTATCTCCAGTTACAGCTGCTTTGTGAGCATCTGAACCTTTGTATTCCATTTTTCCATCAATCTCAACTCCTGCTTCAAATGACTTTTTAGCATTATCCCAAGCACCACCAGCGTTGTTTTGGAAAATCGCCCACATTACACCACTTACACAAACACCAGCCATATAACCTCCTAATGGTTCAGCTCCGAAAATTAACCCAATTATAATTGGTGTAATAATCGTAATTAACCCTGGTAATATCATCTCTTTTAAAGCTGCTTTTGTTGAAATATCAACACATTTTGCATATTCTGGTTCACCAGTTCCTTCCATAATTCCAGGAATCTCTCTAAACTGACGACGTACTTCTTGTACCATTTCCATTGCTGCTTTACCAACAGATTGCATTGCTAAAGCAGAGAAAATTACAGGAATCATTCCACCAACAAATAACATTGCTAATACATCAGCTTTGAAAATATTAATTCCGTCAATTCCAGTAAATGTTACATAAGCTGCAAATAAAGCTAAAGCTGTTAAAGCCGCAGATGCAATTGCAAAACCTTTACCAACAGCCGCAGTTGTATTTCCTACTGAATCTAAAATATCTGTACGCTCACGCACTTCAGGATCTAATTCACTCATTTCAGCAACACCACCTGCGTTATCAGCAATTGGTCCGAAAGCATCAATAGCTAACTGCATTGCAGTAGTTGCCATCATTGCAGAAGCTGCTAAAGCCACTCCGTAGAATCCTGCTAAAGCATAAGAACCATAAATTGCAGCAGCAAATAAAATAACCGATAAAAATGTTGATTTCATACCAACAGCAAGACCTGCAATAATATTAGTTGCTGCTCCTGTTGAACTATTTTTTACGATATCTAAAACTGGTTTTTTACCTAATGAAGTATAATAAGCTGTAACTACAGAAATTAAAGCTCCAACAGCTAAACCAATTAAAGTTGAAAAGAAAACATTAACCGATGGAACTTCTTTAAGTCCTTCGCCAAAGAATTTCATATTCATTACTTCCGGTAGCATCCAGTCGATTAAAAACCATCCTGCAATAGCTGTAATAATTATAGCTACCCAGTTTCCTGTATCTAGTGCTTTTTGAACTTGAGATTCTTTAGCATCATTGTTTTTGATATTTACTAAGAAAGTTCCAAGAATTGAAGCTAAAATTCCAACACCTGCAATTACAATAGGTAGTAAAATTGGCCCCATATTGTTAAAAGAATCAGTAAACGGAGTCACAACTGACATATCTTTAATTAGGTAATTACCTAACACCATTGCGGCTAAAACCGTTGCAACATAAGAACCAAATAAATCAGCTCCCATACCTGCAACATCACCTACGTTATCTCCTACGTTATCAGCAATAGTAGCTGGATTACGAGGATCATCTTCAGGAATACCTGCTTCTACTTTACCTACTAAGTCAGCTCCTACATCGGCAGCTTTTGTATAAATACCACCACCTACACGAGCAAATAATGCAATCGATTCAGCACCTAAAGAGAAACCAGCTAAAGTTTCTAATACTAATGTCATGTTATCGTAGAAAGAACCTTCAGCTCCCATAAATTGACCTACAAACAACAAGAACAATAAGCTTAAACCTAAAACTGCTAAACTAGCAACTCCAAGTCCCATTACTGTTCCTCCGCCAAAAGATACCTTTAGAGCCTGTGGCAAACTTGTTTTTGCAGCTTCCGCTGTACGAGCGTTTGCATCAGTAGCAATTCTCATCCCTATATTTCCTGCTAAAGCAGAGAAAACTGCACCTATAATGAAGGCTGGAATAATCATAATACTTGTTGTATCAACAATTTGAGAAATTCCGAAAAGAGCAATTGAAGCAATTACTACAAATATGGCCAACAATCTATATTCTGCATTTAAAAATGCTAAAGCTCCTTCTTTAATTGCTTTTGAAATGCCTTGCATTTTTTCATTTCCAGCAGCTTGTTTTTTTACCCAAGCCATTTTTACGAACATAAATAGTAGTCCAAGAATTGCCAATGCTATTGGCAAATAAATTATCATTTCTTCCATAAATTTTGGTTATTTAGTGTTTGTTTTGTTAAGTAAATCAAACAAAAATAAACAAAAAAGGCAATATTCCTAATGAATATTGCCTTTTATAGTATAAGGAAGAATTAAATTATTATTTAATACTAAATAATCCTTCTGGCTTATTTTCAAGTTCTTGAAAACGATTTAAACATTTAATGAAGATTTCTTTTGCCTCAGCAACATCTCCCCAACCTTCAACATCTACTTGTTTATTTTCTAAATCTTTGTACACTTGGAAAAAGTGTTCAATTTCTTTTAGTAAGTGTGAGTTAATATCTCCCAAATCATTTAATTTATTCCAAATAGGGTCAGAAACTGGCACACAAATTACTTTTTCATCTGGGCCTTTATCATCTGCCATATGGAAAACTCCAATAGGTTTTACTTCCATTACACAACCTGGGAAAGTTGGTTCCGTTACTAAAACTAAAACATCTAATGGATCACCGTCTAAAGCTAAAGTTTCAGGAATAAAACCATAATCTGCTGGATACATCATTGAAGAAAACAACATTCTGTCATAACGAATTTTCTTCAAATCAAAATCATACTCATACTTATTTCTACTACCTTTTGGGATTTCAATTAATACATCAAAAGTAGTTACTTTGTCAATTGTCATTTTACTTCGTTTTATAAAGGGGAGCAAATTTAACACTATAAACTATTAGAAGCAAAATACTTTTGCTAAAAATATATAGTTTTAACCTTTTAATTACATAGCCTCTATTAAAAGTAAAATCCGAATGAAGCTTTTACTCCAAATTTTCGTGCATTTGGCATTTCTAAATAACTACCGCGCCACGCGAAATCAATTCGTAAAACCTTAAAGATATTCCCAATACCGGCATGATATTCCCAATAGACGTCTTCAGGAGCAATATAATTTAAACCTGAAGCATTAATCATTTTATTTTCATTAGAAATTCTTCCATAAACACCTTTAATTCCAACAATTTCACGAAGATTTAATTTTCTCAAAGCTGGAATTCTAGAAAATAAACGTCCGTTAAAATGATGTTCGAAATGCAAAGACGCATATTCATCGGCTACAAAATCGTAGTAATCTAATAAATTATAAGTATTTTCAATTACAAAATATGATTGGTTTCCTGGAATAATTCCCATTAAACCTAACGGAACTTCACCAAAAGTTTTACCAACTTCTAAAGTTGAAAATAATCGACCAAAACCACCAATTAATGCTGGTTGTCTATAATATAATTGTAGTTTTTGATAATCGAAATCACTATCTAAAACACCTTTTAAACCATTGCTATAACTTACAAAAAAACGAGCGTAATTATTATCTACTTCTAACCTATCAACACCGTAACCTACTGTTTTTCTTCCTGGTGTATATTCTAAAACAAGGTTGATTTCAGATTGTTTAACTTCGTTTTTAATTTCCGTTTGAGTTAAATCGGTATAATAGTCTAAACTAAATGTTTTTGAAGCCGATTTTAACGTTCTGTAAGATAAATTCGTTTGAAAAACGAGATTTTTTACGGGTTCGATTTCCATTCCCAGAGTAGTTAAATTAACCATTGTTAATTTATCATTTATTCCTGATGAAAATAATGATGAGGAAGCAAAACTTCTACCTAAAACATCGTTTGAAGTTGTTAAACTAACCCCTATCTGTTCAACATCTCGGCGATTACCAAGAGATAAAATCAGTCGGTTTTTAGTATTTACCATCCATTTTCCTAAGAAGCCATATTTTACTTTATCATCTTTTAAACCGTAAGCTGTATAGCCTTGAATTCTCCATCTATCATTTGGCCCAAAATACGTTCTCCCACCAACGCGAATTCTCGCTCCTTCAACATCATTGTAGCCAAAAGTTGAAAAAATAGGTCCGAAATCAAAATTTCCAAATTGAATATAACCACTCCCTAAAATAGAAGCTAAGTTGTAGATTTTCTTGAACTTTGGAACAGTCTCAAGCGTATCGAGCATTTTATAAATACCAGCTTCGTTTTCATTAAGCTTTTCTAATCTTTTTTTATTCCAAAATTCATCTGTTTGATTGAAAACTTTATTGTCGTAAAAATTTACTTCTTCACGATAAAATTTATCTTCTTTTGGTTGATTGAATTCATGGTTTTGAACTATTGTTGTGCGTTTGCCGTAAACACCTTTAGATTCTTCTTTTTTAGAGAAGCTAAAATCGGACATCATATAATCTCTCTTCAGTAAAAAAACCGAATCGTTTAACACATCAAATTCTTGTTCAATATAAATTTCCTTAACCCAGTTAATGTTAGCACTTTTACTTGCCTCTAAGTTAATTTTCTTAATTGCCCAAGTTGAATCGTTTACCCAAAAATCTCCTTTAAATGTTAGTTCGTTTTTCCGTCTTGGATAATATACAATATTGTAACACCATTTATCATCGATAAAAGTACTATCGCTTAACACATAGTTGTAAACATCTATTCCTGTTCGAGAAAGCGGACTAACAAACGATTTATCGAAAAACTTTAAATAATTGTCATAAATATCGTAATCGGCATATAAATCTTTGATAAAAGTATTTACACCATCTCCATTCCCAAAACCTGAATTTTTATTTCCTTTTAAAATCTCTTTTTCTTTCTTAAGAAGATTATCACCATAAACTTCGCTCGCACTTTCGTTTATAAATATTGGTAAATATGTTTTCCCAGTAATACGAGAAGTATCGATATTTTCAAATACAAACTCCATTCCTTTAAACACTTTGCTATTCATAAAAGCACTATCCAGAGTATTCATATCAAATTCAACCTTTTCATACTTATCGTATTTATATTGGTCGAACATATATAATCCGTTTTTCCTTTTTCTAGACCAAATCTTTCTTAGAATATCAATCGCTGGATTGTTCTTTTTCGAAGTCTTCCCAGTATAAACGATTACTTCTTTAAGTTCTGTTCCTTCTTTTAATACAATTTTTAAATTGGCATTCAGTCCTCTTTTTAACGGAACTTCTTGTGTAGCAAAACCCACAAACGAAACTACTAAAGCACTGTAATTTTCATCGGTTTCAAAATAGAAATCTCCGTTTTCATCAGTAATAACCCCCGTTTTCGAATTCTTAAAAAGAACATTCGCAAAAGCAATAGGCTCACCAAAATCATCCACTACTTTTCCACCAACTTTAGTTTGGGAAAAAGCAGTAATACTTATAAGTAGAAAGAATACTATTTTTTTTATCATAATCAGTTCCAAAAAAAAACTTCATCAATTTCTTGATGAAGTTCCAAATATAAGAAGTTATATTTTATTTATAAGATACTTTTTTTACAGCTTTAATTACATCATTTGCGTTAGGCAACCAATCCTTTAATAAGTTTGGCGAATAAGGCGCTGGAGTATCAGCTGTTGTAATTCTTTGAACAGGCGCATCTAAATAATCAAACACTCTTTCCTGAACCATATAAGTAATTTCAGAAGCTACCGAAGCAAAAGGCCAAGCTTCTTCTAAAACTACTAATCTATTTGTTTTTTTAACCGAGTTAATAATCGCATCATAATCCATAGGACGAACTGTACGTAAATCGATAACTTCGCAAGAAATTCCTTCTTTAGCTAATTCTTCAGCAGCTATTAACGCTTCTTTGATAATTTTCCCAAAAGAAACAATCGTTACATCTGAACCTTCTCTTTTTATATCAGCAACACCTAATGGAATTATAAATTCACCTTCTGGCACTTCACCTTTATCACCATACATTTGTTCTGATTCCATAAAAATAACTGGATCATCATCACGTATAGCAGCTTTCAACAGTCCTTTTGCATCATAAGGGTTTGAAGGAACTACCACTTTTAAACCCGGACAGTTTGCATACCAATTTTCAAACGCTTGTGAATGCGTAGCCGCTAACTGACCTGCAGAAGCTGTTGGCCCACGAAAAACAATAGGAATATTGAATTGTCCGCCCGACATTTGACGCATTTTTGCAGCATTATTGATAATTTGATCGATTCCAACTAACGAAAAGTTAAACGTCATAAATTCAACAATAGGACGATTTCCGTTCATCGCTGAACCAACAGCAATTCCTGCAAAACCAAGTTCTGCAATAGGTGTATCAATTACTCTTTTTGGTCCAAACTCATCTAGCATACCTTTTGATGCTTTATAAGCACCATTGTATTCTGCTACTTCTTCACCTATTAAATATATAGATTCGTCGCGACGCATTTCTTCACTCATCGCTTCGCAAACTGCTTCTCTAAATTGAATTGTTTTCATTATCTAAAAATGTATAAAGGGCAAAAATAAAAAATATTAGCTTAAAAATTGAATAATAAATCTTATTAAATGTCTATTTATTTTAAAAATTACATTTTTTTGTTAAAATTTATTATGCATGCATAGTATTTTCGATTTATTTTTCTTAAATTCGTAGCCCAAAAACAACAACTTTATACTTTAAAATAATGAAAATATTAGTTTGCATCAGTCACGTACCTGATACTACTTCAAAAATCAATTTTACAAATGGTGACACGGAGTTTGACACTAACGGAGTTCAGTTTGTAATCAACCCTAATGACGAATTTGGTTTAACAAAAGCTGTTATGCTTAAAGAACAACAAGGTGCTTCGGTAACTGTTGTTAATGTTGGCGGAGCAGATGCAGAAGCAACATTAAGAAAAGCTTTAGCAATTGGAGCTGATGAGGCAATTAGAATTAACGCTAATCCTACAGACGGAATGTTTGTTGCTCAACAATTAGCCGAAGTTGTTAAAGAAGGTGGTTACGATTTAATTATAGCAGGAACTGAATCTATTGATTACAATGGAGGAATGGTTCCAGGAATGATGGCTGCTTTATTAGGTCATAATTTTGTTAACTCTTGTATTGGATTAGAAGTTAACGGAACTGAAGTTAAAGCTATTCGTGAAATTGATGGTGGAAAAGAAACAGTTGCTACTTCATTACCTTTAATAATTGGAGGTAAAAAAGGTTTAGTAGAAGAAAAAGATTTACGTATTCCTAATATGAGAGGAATTATGATGGCGCGTTCAAAAGCTTTAAATGTAAAAGAAGCTAACGGAAGTGATACTGCATCAAAAGCGGTTAAATTTGAAAAACCAGCACCAAAATCAGCTTGTAAAATGGTAAGTCCTGACAACTTAGACGAATTAGTTGACTTATTACACAACGAAGCTAAAGTAATCTAATTTTTAACTCTCAAAAACAAGAATCATGTCAATTTTAATATACGCAGAATCTTCAGAAGGAAAACTTAAAAAAGCAGCTTTAGAATTAGCTTCATATGCAAAAAAAGTTGCTGATAGCATGGGAACAAATGTTACTGCTGTAACGGTAAACACAACAGACAATAGTGAACTTGCAAAATACGGTGTTAGCAAAGTATTAAAAGTTAACAACGACCAATTAAATAATTTTAACGCAAAAGCGTATGCAGATGTAATTAAACAAGCTGCAGAAAAAGAAGCTTCAAAAATAATTGTTTTAGCTTCAACTACAGATAGTAAATATTTATCACCACTTGTAGCGGTAAACTTAAACGCAGGTTTTGCTTCAAACGTTGTAGCATTACCTGAAAGCACTACTCCTTTTCAAGTTAAAAGAACAGCATTCACAAACAAAGCTTTTAACATTACAGAAATTACAACCGATGTTAAAGTTATTGGCTTAGCAAAAAATTCATTTGGTTTAGCTGAAGATTCAGTTTCATTAACTGAAGAAGATTTCAACCCAGCATTAAACGATGGAGATTTTGGAGTAAAAGTTGAAAATGTAGAAAAAGTTACTGGACAAGTTACTATTGCTGATGCTGAAATCGTTGTTTCTGCTGGTCGTGGAATGAAAGGCCCAGAAAACTGGGGAATGATTGAAGAATTAGCTTCTGTATTAGGCGCAGCTACAGCTTGTTCAAAACCAGTTTCAGACATCGGATGGAGACCACACAGCGAGCACGTAGGGCAAACAGGTAAACCAGTTGCTTCAAACTTATACATTGCAATTGGTATTTCTGGAGCAATTCAACATATCGCCGGAATTAACGCTTCTAAAGTAAAAGTTGTCGTAAATACAGATCCTGAAGCTCCTTTCTTTAAAGTAGCTGATTATGGAATTGTAGGTGACGCTTTTGAAGTAGTACCACAATTAATTGAAAAACTAAAAGCTTTTAAAGCAAACAACGCTTAATTTAGCTTTTTCCTAAATATTATATTCGAAAATTAGAGTTATCTTTGTTTAGATAGCTCTTTTTTTTATTTTTGACATCTTATTCAATTTGCTATCATTCTTTAATGATTTTTGATTTATGAGTTTAGTGAAACTTACTATAAAAGGTATTTCGTATAGCCAAACACAAAATGGTGCTTATGCACTTATTTTAAATGAAGTTGATGGCGAACGAAATCTTCCTATTGTTATTGGCGCTTTTGAAGCCCAATCTATTGCAATTGCTCTTGAAAAAGAAATAAAACCACCACGACCACTTACACATGATTTGTTTAAAAACTTTGCCGATAGATTTGATATTGTTGTAAAGCAAGTAATAATCCATAAATTAGTAGATGGCGTTTTCTTTTCGAGTATTATTTGCGAAAGAGATAAAATTGAAGAAATAATAGATGCACGAACTTCAGATGCGATTGCCTTAGCAATCCGATTTAACGCACCTATTTTTACTTATAAAAATATTTTAGATAAAGCAGGAATTTACTTAAAATTAAATCCATCCGAAAAAGAAGACGAAGAAAATGAAGATGATGTACTATCGGAACCTGAAACTTTTGGAGAAGAAACTTCAACAAAGATTAATCCTGACGATTACAGTCATTACACATTAGAAGAATTATACCAAAAATTAGACGAAGCTGTGCAAAATGAAGACTACGAAAAAGCAGCTAAAATAAGAGATGAAATCTCTAAAAAAGAATCATAACCTTACAACCTACCAAAAATGAATACAAGAATAATTACGTTTATACTAACACTATTTTGTGCTTTTAACTTAAATGCACAAGAATTAGAAAAAAAATGGCAATTAAAATCTTCAGAAAGTGACTTTTTAGAATTAAAGGAAGACACTTTTAGCTTAAAACTTTCAAACGATTCTGTTGTTAGAAAAGGAGATTATTTAATCCAAGATAAATATTTATTCTTGTTTGAAAATGGTTCTGATTATCCTACGAAGCGCTTTAAAATAGAAACGCAAACCGATTCTACTTTAACACTTAAGAAAGGAGAGAAAGCTTATTCATTTTTTGCTTCAAACAAAGTAAAAAAAGAACAAAGTACAACTGCTTTAATTCCAAATCAAGGCTTATCTGGAACGGGATTAGCTAGAGGTGCTCTTGGAATGCTGTGCTTATTAGGAATTGCATTCTTATTTAGTTCAAACAGAAAAGGAATTAACTGGAAAACTGTTGGTTTGGGTTTATTAGCTCAGTTAATTTTAGCCGTAGGCGTTTTAAAAGTTCCTTTTGTAAAAGCAGCTTTTGAATTCGTTGGGAATTTATTTGTTTTAGTTTTAGACTTCACACGAGCAGGAAGTGAGTTTTTATTAGGAGGGATGATGGATGTTGAAAGTTTTGGATTCATTTTCTTATTCCAAGTTTTACCTACAATCATTTTCTTTTCGGCATTAACGTCTGTTTTATTTTACTTAGGAGTAATACAAATTGTAGTAAAAGGAATGGCTAAAGTTTTAACCAAAATATTAGGTATTTCTGGAGCTGAAAGTTTATCGGTAGCAGGAAATATTTTCTTAGGACAAACGGAAGCTCCGTTAATGATTAAAGCCTATCTAGAAAAAATGAATAAGAGTGAAATTCTCTTGGTTATGATTGGTGGAATGGCAACTGTAGCAGGTGGAGTTTTAGCAGCCTACATTGGTTTCTTAGGTGGAAATGATCCTGTTTTACGTTTAGAATTTGCTAAGCACTTATTAGCTGCTTCAGTAATGGCAGCACCAGGCGCAATAGTAATTTCTAAAATTTTGTATCCACAAACAGGAAATATCGATACACAAGTTGAAATTACAAAAGATAAAATCGGTTCAAATATTCTTGATTCAATTGCTACAGGAACAACAGAAGGTTTAAAGCTAGCTGCAAACGTTGCTGCTATGCTTTTAGTTTTTATAGCTTTTATTGCAATGATTAACTATTTCTTAGGTTGGGTTGGAGATTGGTCTGGTTTAAACGATGTAATTTCAAATAACACACCATATTCTAAATTCTCATTAGAAACGGTTTTAGGAATTGTATTCTCACCATTAATGTGGTTAATTGGCGTTGCCAAAGAAGACATGATGTTAATGGGACAGTTATTAGGTATTAAATTAGCCGCTTCAGAATTTGTTGGTTATATTCAATTAGCAGAATTAAAAAACATGGCAAACGACATCCATTTTACTTATGAAAAATCTGTAATCATGGCGACATATATGTTGTGTGGTTTTGCCAACTTTGCTTCCATCGGAATTCAAATTGGAGGAATTGGTTCATTAGCACCAAATCAAAGAAAAACATTATCAGAATTTGGTTTAAAAGCGGTAATTGGAGGTAGCTTAGCTTCGCTATTATCTGCTACTATTGCTGGAATGATTATAGGATAGTTACCAATTATAAATTAGGAATTATGTTCATAAACCATTTTTACGATTGTCCGTCTTGTAAAGCAAAAAACAAAGTTTCCATTGATGCAGACGATAGAGGTCAATTACAGATGAAAAAAGGCGAAGAAATAGGTTATACTTGTAATTTTTGCCATAAAAAAGAAAAAATACACATTAATAAAATTTATGCTGAACCAACAAAAATTGGTTTTATTATCGGAATTATAATTAGTTGTATTATTACTATATTATTTTGGAATTTAGGCTTTGTAGTTGTTCTTATATTTGGACTTCCGATGGGAATTTATTTATATCAACAAAATTTAGCACGAAATTTCAATAATTATAGAATTCGAAAATAATAATTACAAAGTTGAAACTTTTAACCTTCGACTTTTAACTTTTGACTTAAAACATGAAACAATACCACGACTTAGTAAAGCATGTATTAGAAAACGGAAATCAAAAAGGTGATAGAACTGGAACAGGAACTATTAGTGTTTTTGGCTACCAAATGCGATTCGATTTAAGTGAAGGTTTCCCAATGGTTACCACTAAAAAATTGCATTTAAAATCGATAATCCATGAATTGTTGTGGTTTTTAAAAGGCGAAACGAACATTGCTTATTTAAAAGAAAATGGTGTGAAAATTTGGGATGCTTGGGCTGATGAAAATGGTGATTTAGGTCCAGTTTACGGACATCAATGGCGCAACTGGAATAGCGAAGAAATTGACCAAATTACAGAATTGATTGAAACTATAAAGAAAAACCCAAATAGTAGAAGGATGTTGGTTTCTGCATGGAACCCTAGTGTTTTACCTGATACTTCTGTTTCATTCTCTGAAAATGTTGCCAACGGAAAAGCCGCACTTCCACCTTGTCACGCTTTCTTTCAGTTTTATGTTGCAGATGGAAAATTAAGTTGTCAGTTGTACCAACGTAGCGCTGATATTTTCTTAGGTGTTCCTTTTAATATTGCTTCGTATGCTTTATTAACAATGATGATTGCACAAGTTTGCGATTTACAACCTGGAGATTTCGTACATACTTTTGGTGATGCTCACATTTACAACAATCACATTGAACAATTAGAACTACAACTTTCGAGAGAATGTCGCCCTTTACCAACTATGAAAATGAATCCTGAAGTAAAAAATATTTTCGATTTCACTTTTGACGATTTCACTTTAGAAGGTTACGATCCGCATCCACATATTAAAGGTCAAGTTTCGGTTTAATTTACAGAAATTCTCACCACATAACCTTCATTACTACGAACATTAAAAACAGTTCCGTCGTTGAAGATTAAATATTGTCCTTTAATTCCTGAAAGTGTTCCAGAATAATTAGGCGTTTTATCTAAATTTAAGCTTTTTACTTTTTGAGGATATTGCGCAACAGGAAAATTCAAATCGTATAATTTTGGTTCTTTTAAAAAGTATTGCTTTACTTCATTTGGTAAAACATTTTCAATTTTTAATCTTTCTGTAATTAAATCGGCGTGAGAAACATCGTTTTTCAGCATTTTTTGCCAACTCGTTTTATCTGTAAAGTAATCTTTCAAAGCAACTTCGGTAATTCCAGCTAAATATCTATTTGGAACTTCAACAATTGGAATCGCTTGAATCGCTCCTTGATCAATCCATCGTGTAGGAACTTGAGTTTTTCGCGTAACTCCAACTTTCACCTCACTCGATAACGCCAAATAAACAATATGCGGTTGTAGCTGAACTCTTTTTTCGTATTCTAAATCACGATCTTCAACATCTAAATGTGCCGTACTTAATTCAGGTTTCATAATCCAATCTCCCACAGCCGGACTACTCATGAAACAATCGTAACAAAATCCTTGTCGGAAAATCTTTTTTGGTTGTCCACAATTCAAACACTGAAACCCTTCAAATTCAATAGAAATTTGCTTTCCAATCAACTGGTTTAAGTTCAAAAAATTATCTTCAAACACTAAATAATATTGAATAGGATTTGCAAATTCTGTCTGCATTTTTTGAAGTGTTCCGCTATAAACCATACTTTAATTAAGTGAAATTTTAAAAAAAATGTTATTTTTGGTAAAGTTATCATTACTATCTTGATAATCATAATTTAGCTTTTAAAAAATGCCACTAACAATAATAAACTCTATTGCCTCTTGGTTTTTAAAGAAACGTATTCATCAAATTGAATTATTTCTAAAATATCCTAATGAAGTACAGCAAGAGTTATTGTTTAGTTTATTAAAATCGGGAGAAAACACCGTTTTAGGCAAAAAATACGATTTTTCTAGTATTAAAAATTATAAAACATTTTCTGAAAGAGTTCCGGTTTCTACTTACGAAGAACTTGAACCGCTAATCGAACAAACTAGAAAAGGCGCTCAAAATGTATTTTGGAACACACCTATAAAATGGTTTGCAAAATCTAGCGGAACAACTAATGCGAAAAGTAAATTTATTCCCGTTAGTCCTGAAGCTCTGGAAAATTGTCATTATAAAGCAAGTAAAGATTTATTGTGTTTATACTTAAACAACAATGAAGATTCCCAATTATTCACAGGAAAAAGCCTGCGTTTAGGCGGAAGCAAACAGTTGTATGAAGACAACAATACTTTTTTCGGAGATTTATCGGCAATTTTAATTGACAATATGCCTATTTGGGCAGAATTTAGTTCGACACCAAGTAATAAAGTTTCTTTAATGGGCGATTGGGAAACCAAACTACCTGCAATTATAAACGAAACTATTCAGGAGAATGTAACAAGTTTAGCCGGTGTTCCGAGCTGGATGATGGTTTTATTGAATAAAACCTTAGAAGCAACAAATAAGCAAAATCTATTAGAAATTTGGCCAAATGCCGAAGTGTATTTTCATGGTGGCGTAAGTTTTGAACCTTATAGAGAACAATATCAGAAGTTGTTTCCAAAAGACAATTTCCGTTATTATGAAATTTACAATGCTTCAGAAGGTTTTTTCGCTATTCAAGATTTGAATAATTCAAACGAATTATTGTTAATGCTCGACTACGGAATATTCTATGAATTTATTCCAATGGATACTTTTGGAACCGAAAACCAAAAAGTAATTCCTCTTAGCGAAGTCGAATTGAATAAAAACTATGCTATTGTAATTTCGACAAATTCTGGGTTGTGGCGCTATTTAATTGGCGATACGGTTCGTTTTACTTCTATCAATCCGTACCGAATTGTAGTTAGTGGACGAACAAAACATCATATCAATGTTTTTGGTGAAGAATTAATGGTTGAAAATACTGATAAAGCATTGGCTAAAACATGTAAAGAGTTGGCTTGTGAAGTTATCGATTATACCGTTGCTCCTATTTTCATGAAAGATAAAGACAAAGGTGCTCACGAATGGATAATTGAATTCAAGACTTTACCAACAAATATTGAAGGTTTTGCGGCTTTATTAGATAAAAATGTACAACAATTAAATTCTGATTATGAAGCTAAACGCCACAATAACATGACGTTAAACCCGTTAAAAGTAAATGTAGCCAGAACTAATTTATTTTACGATTGGTTAAAAGAGAATGATAAACTTGGCGGACAGCATAAAATTCCACGTTTATCTAATGACAGAAAACATGTAGAAGAATTGCTAAAAATGCAATTATTACGAATTTAAAACCCAAAGCTATGAAAAAAGTATTTGCCTTACTATTAATTGGAAGTTTTGCATTAACTTCGTGCGGACCAAGACGCTATAAATGTGGACCGTATAGAAAATGTGAAAAAGAAATACAACAAAACACCAAACAATCTACTTTAAAAAACGAAAAAACATATACACGAAATTCTTAAAAAACACCTTGTTTATTACAAATTTCAGCCGATTTATTATGCAGTAAATCGGTTTTTTTTGCATTTTATCGAATTAAATAACCTAAAAACAACATTTTCATAATACAAACTTCTTTTATTGAATAAATGTTATATTTTTGCCGGCGTTTTGCGTTATTTATCAAAACTAACAGTAATTATACCATTTTTGTTATGAAATTATTATTAAAATTTGCTTTAACTTATATCGTTTTACAAAATTTCGCATACGCTCAAGAACCTCAACGTTTAGAGCATTTAGATTCTATTATGAATGTGATTAATGCATCGACAAAAGGAATTCGTTTTAATTTAAGTGACACTGGTATTAATTCAGAGTTAAATGAAATTGGTACTACTTTTTTCATGAATAAATATATTATTCTTTCAAATAAGAAAAGAAGACATTACGAAACAACTAAAAACGAGAAGACAAATACTTTTAATAACAACATGTATTGTGTAAATGTTGACGAAGAAGGTAATTTATCATTTCCGTTATTGTTTTCTAGTGCTTTGGATTCAAAAAACAATGAAGGTTCATTAACTTTTAGTCCGAATCAAAAAACAATTTTCTATACTCAAGAAAATCCTGATAACGCAGAAGTTTTTGACTTATACAAAGCAGAGTTAGATACTGACTCTAAAGAATACTGGACAAATATTCAAAAAGTTGATATTATCCCTGCTGGTTATTCAGTTGAAACACCAACTGTATCTGCAGATGGTAAAAAATTAGTTTTCGCTTCAAATATGCCAGGTGGTTTTGGTGGATATGATTTATACGAAGCGCCTATTAATGAAGATGGAACTGTAGGAAAAGCTCGCAACTTAGGAGAAAACATCAACACTACTGAAGACGAAAAATACCCAACTCTTACAAAAGAAGGCAAACATTTATATTTTTCTTCAAAAGGTCATTTAAACATGGGCGGTTTTGATGTGTTTAGAAGTTCTGTTGTAGACAATAATTATTTACCTGCATTAAACTTAGGTACAACTTTAAATTCAAGAAGAGACGACCAAGCTTTCTTATTAGTTGAAGAAAACAAAGGATATATTTCTACTGATAAATCTAGTGGCGGAAATTTTGATATTTTAAAGTTTGAAATTAAGCACTTAGATAAAGCTAATAAAACATATCAAGTTGTAGAAAACGAATCTTTGATTGTTTTACCAAACGCAAAAGTTACTATTAAAGATGAGTTTGGTAACATTATTGCACAAGAAGTAACAGATAAAAATGGTGAAATTAAAGTAGAGATGAATCCTATTTCTTACAACTATATTACAGTTGAAAAAGAGGGATACAAGCCATTTACTACAAACTTTACTACAGAAAACATTTTAAAAAACCCTATTAAATTAGAACAAGACAAACCAGTTATTACTGAAGATGAAATTGTTATCGAAAATATTTTCTTTGATTTCAACAAAGCATCAATCACAGCAGAATCTCAATTATCATTAAACAAAATTGTTAATGTATTAAATGAGTATCCTGAAATGAAATTAGCAATTGGAGCGCATACTGACAACAAAGGTCCAAACAAGTACAACCAAGCGTTATCGCAACGTAGAGCTAAATCTACAGTTGACTACTTAACTAAGAAAGGTATTGCTAAAGAGCGTTTAACGTTTAAAGGCTATGGTGAATCTCAACCGTTAATCGATTGTGGTGGAAACTGTTCTAAAGAACAAGACCAACAAAACAGACGTGTTGAATTTAAAATCGTAAAAGAATAAATACAATTATTACAACTATAAAAAAATTCTCTCTTAAAATGAAAAAAGCAGTATTAGTTTTAGCAGTTTCAGCATTTACCTTAACATCTTGCTCTAGCGGATGGAGTTGTAAAGCAAGCTACGTAAAAGCAGACAAAAAAGCGGAACTTGAAAAAACTCAAAATGCATAAATAAAAAAAGCGACTCAATTGAGTCGCTTTTTTTTCTTCCAAATTTATATTATTTACAAATTATACTTCAAGCTCAAAATAATATATCTTGGTTGAACAATATAACTTGAAAAGGTACTTGTTCCACCTATTTGGTTAAAACTATTTGTATTTAAAGCCTTTGTTTCTAATAAATTAGTTCCAGATAATTTCCATTCCCATTTACTCCCTTTCTTCATATACATTAAAGAAGCTGATAAGAAATCATATTCGCTATCAATGGTTTTATCTTTACTTCTATTGTGGTAAAAACTATATTCTGAAACAAACGAAAATGCATCTAAAAAGTAATATTCTAATTCAATTGATGGATTATCAGTATAGAAAATATTAGCTTGATTATCGTTGATTGTAAATGCATATTGCAAACTTAAATTCGGAATTTCTTTAAAATTAGTTGAAAACTTAGCATTATAACTTTGGGTAACCGATTTTGTTGTTTGAACTTCAGTTGGATTGTTCGTTGGATCTGTATCAGCATCAGGATACACACGAATATTATTAAACTGACTCCAATTAAAACTAGCACCAAATGAAGCTTTGTAATACTTCGCAAATGAACGTCCGTAATTTCCGCTCGCAGAAAACGATTCGTCAGCAAAATTCGAATTCATATTTACTGAAGAAGACGTTTGGTTAATTCCAGTTAAAAACGCTTTGTTTTTAATCGCATCTACTTGTCGCGTGTAATTTACAAAAGCAAAAATATTTTCAAAATTGAACATATTATACTTGAAATAGCGTAAACTATGCGATTGCGCCAATGAGTTTTCTAAAAACCGATTTCCTTGAAACAAACTATTGTAATTATTAAACACATACCCTTCTGCTAATTTGCTAATATCAGTAAAGTTATTTGTTAAAGCATAATTATAAGTTAAGGTTTCCGATTTTTTAATTTGCCATAAAGCATATAAATCTGGCAAAAAACGGTTAAAACTTTGCGTATTTTCAGTTCCTAATTGTGAATCTTTTGTATTGTATTGATGAACACTAAAACCAGGAGTAAATGTAAATTCACCAACAATAAATTTATAATGTACGCCTAAAAACACATCGTTAAACGCGTAACTTACATCATTAGAATTTATCGCATCATTAAGATTATTTACGTTTCCATTGTCTAAAATTTGGAAAATAGAAGAGTCAAAATTTTGATACGAATACGTATTTCCTAAAGTTAAATTGATATTACTTTTTGGTGTTACCATATAATAATAATCGAATTTTGCATCTAGTTTATTCGTTTTTATAAATCGATTTTGATTAACATCATTTCTTGTTTGACCAGAATCATAATCTGAACCTAAATCAAAAGGTTGGAAAGCTAAATTTGCATTATAAAACGGGTCTTCTTCTTGAAACAAATGTTGCATTTCGAATGCAAAAACATTTTTATCGTCTAGCGTGTAATAATAGTTTAAATTCTGATTTAACGAAAATGGTGTTTGACTCTTGTTTGAATAAACATCATTAAAAATGTTTATAGTTCCCGAATTATCCGAAATTGATTGATTAGAAAACAAGGTATTATCTTCATTCTGCTTTGATAATTTCATTAAAACATCATAATCTAAATGCACCCTTTCAGAAGGAACATAACTCGAACTCAATTTAACTAAACCAAGATTATTCTGTTGGTCAGTATTTGAATTCTCATCATTTACAATCGTTGCTTCATTCGAAGGATCTTGTGCATCAATACGTGTTGATTTCGAAATGTTTCTAATTTCCGTATCATTTCCTAAGAAAATTCCGAAACCACTTATTGTCCAAGCTTTTGTGGGATTATAACTAAAGTTAGCCGCACCAAACTTAGTTTTAATATTTGCTGCTTGATTATTATTTAATCCTAAAATTCCTAAATCGTTTGACGTAACATTAAAAGATGATCCGCCTTTTCGCATCATATTTCTAAATCCTCCAGTGAATTTAAAATAATCGCGCGCAGTAAGTGGCAATTCTCCAATATTATTGATATTCCCAATGACATTAATGCTATATTTCGGACTGTAATAAAACAACTTCGGGTTTACAATATAGCGATCTTCTTCATGACCAACACCAATTCCTGCAGTCATATCACCAAACCAAAAGTTCTTTTTTCCTTCTTTCAGTTTGATGTTAATCGCAATATTTTCTTCGTTATTTTCTAATCCTTTTAAGTTAGAAACTTCGTTATAATTACGTAAAACCTGAATTTTATCTAGAGCATCGGCTGGAATATTTTTAGTAGCAATTTTTGTATCACCATCGAAAAAATCTTTACCTTCAACCATTACTTTTTGAACATTTTTACCTTCAACTTGAATTTCGCCATCTTTATTAACTTCAACACCTGGTAACTTTTTTAAAACATCTTCAAGTTTGCGTTCTGTTCCGTTTGTAAAAGAATCAGAATTATAAATTATCGTATCTCCAGAAATCGTAACCGGCATTTCATAAACTACTTCGACATCTTGCAACTGAACTCCTTCGCTCATTTCGATATCAAAAGTCATGTTTTCTGAAGTTGTTGTAATTGTCTTTTCGTAAGTTGAAAATCCTATAAAGCTCGCTTTTAAAGTGTACGGAGTGTTTGCTTTTAAATTTAATACATATCTTCCTTTATCGTTTGTAATTGCATACGAATCCATTGCCTTAGTTTCGTTGTTAATCGCCATTACATTTGCCATTTCTAAACCTAGGCTTGTACTATCTTTTACAACACCTTCGAAACGTATATTTTGAGAAAAGGCACTTGAAGTAAGTGCCATAATCAATAGTATAAGTATTTTTTTCATGAATTGTTTTTAACGATTAATGTCCGCCGAAACCTCCTCTTCCTCCACCTCTATTATTTCTCCACATCTCACGCATTTCCTCCATTTTCTTTTTCACTGTTTCGTCAAATTCTTTTTGCGAAACTTCTTTTCCTTTTTTCGGCGCTTTAATTTCAACTTTATCCTTAGGATTTAAAACAATTTTAGAGCATAGAATAGTTGTTTTTCCATCATTAACTTCTAAAATTAAACCTGGTAAACCCCAATAGTTTTCTGGACCTTGATTAACAGGAATCTCTGGACTATACCAAGCTGTAATTATTTTCTCTTTTGGCATTTCCCATTGTTCCATAAAGTTAGTACTTGTTTTTGTAGAATCTTTATTGATTTCTTTTTTATCTTCATCATCTTTCTTCCCTTTAAATCTATAATTTCTAAAATCAGACTCATCTATTTTTACAACGGCTGTTGCTTTAAAACAAGTATAGTTTCCTATTTTTCTTGTTTCATTTTCTAATTTCCATTCATATTTAGGCAAAGTATCTTTAATTAAAAACTCTTTACCAAAAACTTCTTTATCTACTGTATAGTTTTGTTCTTTCACATTTTTAAAATGTGTTCCGCCGCCGCCCATCATACTCATCATCATTCTTCCTCTTCCTTGACCAGGTGCGTCTAATTTTTCTTCTTCTTTATAAATTGAAGATGTTTTATCGAAGTTTAAAACAAATGTTTTTTCAAACATTTTTCGCATGCGCTCTTGCATCATTTTTTGCATTTCAGGAGTTATTTCGCGGTTTTGCGACATTCCTTTCATAAAATCAGAAGTACTTGTTTTTGACTCATAAACCGCCATTCCTTGAAATTCTTGAGCATTTGAAATTAACCCAAATAAAACTGTAAAAGCTAAAATTATTTTCTTCATTACATTAAATTGTTTACTATATAGACTTTTAAATAAGGTATTTGTTACAAAAAAACATATTTTTTTGAGTTAAAATACTACCTTTAGACTTTAATTACCATCTAAGGTTTAATCCAAGTTGATGAAAAAACTTTTTTTTATATTTTTTATTATTTTTCCATTGATTCTTTCATCACAGGAAGCTCTTAAACCTATTTTAATTGATTCTTTTGAAATAAAAGCCGAACATTTTATAGGTCGAGATACTTACAATAACTTCTATTTTATTGAGGAAAATACTTTGATAAAAAAGCAAAATAATGCTAAAACTGAATACCAAAATTTAGCTTTAGGAAAACTCGAATATGTCGATTTATCAAATCCGCTACTTTTAGTGTTGTTTTACAAAGATTTCAACACAATAGTTTTACTAGACCAACAAATGAATGAAACTCAAAAAATTTCAGGTAATGATTTTGGTTTAGTTTTCGATACAGTTGGCTTAGCTAGACAAAATAATCTTTGGTTCTTCGATTCTGTTTCTCAAAAATTTGGCTTGTATAATTTAAAAGAAAATAGTTTTAAGCTTATTTCGACATATTTTCCAACAAAATTCAAACAATGGAATTCAACCTATAACAATTTTGAATGGATTGATAAAAATAACGATTTCTTTTCCATTAACTTCTTTGGAAAAATAACGAACACAAAAAAGATTGATGATTTTGAAAAAATTAAAATTGTAAACCAAAATGATTTCCTTGCTAAACAAGGCCAATCTATTTATTTTATTACCACTGAAAAGAAATATGAAATAAAAATCGAACAAAAATCATTCAAAAATTTTTGCTTCAAAGATGGAATTTTATCTATTTTTACCACCGATAAAGTTTTTAACTATAAAATAAATTTACCCTAATGCATATTGCTGTTGCTGGAAATATTGGCGCTGGAAAAACCACACTTACTCGATTATTAGCAAAACACTTTAAGTGGGAAGCTCATTTTGAAGATGTTGTTGACAATCCGTATTTAGATGACTTTTACAACCAAATGGAACGTTGGAGTTTTAATCTCCAAATTTACTTCTTAAATAGTCGCTTTCGCCAAGTTTTACAAATTCGCGAAACTGGAAAAACTACTATTCAAGACCGAACGATTTATGAAGACGCCCATATTTTCGCACCAAATTTGCATACAATGGGTTTAATGAGCAATCGTGACTTCAATAATTACCAGTCACTGTTTGAATTAATGGAAAACTTATTAGGCGCTCCAGATTTACTAATTTATTTACGTAGTTCTATTCCTAATTTAGTTAGCCAAATTCACAAACGCGGTCGCGATTATGAAAACAGTATTTCAATCGATTATTTAAGCCGATTAAATGAGCGATATGAAGCTTGGATTGAAAAATATGACAAAGGAAATCTTTTAATTATTGATGTTGACAATATTAATTTTGTTGATAATCCAGAAGACTTAGGTGATATTATTAATAAAATTGACGCTGAAATAAACGGTTTATTCTAATGACAATTACGCTAATTGCTGCTGCAGCTGAAAATAATGCCTTAGGTAAAGACAACGATTTAGTTTGGCATTTACCTGACGATTTTAAGCGTTTTAAAGCAATTACAAGTGGACATTTTATTATTATGGGAAGAAAAACTTTTGAAAGTTTTCCAAAACCATTACCTAATAGAACTCACATAATTATTACACGTCAAAAAGACTATCAAGCTACCGAAGGGTGTTTAGTTGTAGCTAGTATTGAAGAAGCGCTGCAAATTTGCCCTCAAAATGACGAAGTTTTTATCATTGGCGGTGGTGAAATCTACAAACAGTCTATTGCTTTAGCCGATAAAATTGAATTAACTCGTGTTCATACAGAAGTTGAAGCCGATACTTTCTTTCCTGAAATAGATTCTTCTAATTGGAAATTACTTCAAGAGGAATATCATCCAAAAGACGAAAAACACAAATACGATTTCACCTATTTAACGTATTTAAAAAAGTAATTGTTCGATTATTTTATTAATCGTATTTTTGTCTTCTCAAAAAATAGAGCATGTCTAAAAATATAAAGCCATATAAAGATTCAAACCTTGGAAAAAAAGAGCAAGTTGCTCAAATGTTTGATACTATTTCTGGAAATTATGACGGTTTAAATCGTGTTATTTCTTTTGGAATTGATGTAAAATGGCGTAAAAAAGTTTTAAAAATTGTTTCTGATAAAAAACCTAAAACAGTTTTAGACATCGCTACAGGAACAGGAGATTTAGCTATTTTAATGGCAAATACTTCGGCACAAGAAATTAT
Organism: Bacteroidia bacterium; assembly: GCA_030431055.1. Lineage (GTDB taxonomy): Bacteria > Bacteroidota > Bacteroidia > Flavobacteriales > Flavobacteriaceae > Flavobacterium. The sequence continues at coordinate 100,806 of JAUIJA010000001.1, forward strand.
CGGTTTAGACATTTCAGCGGGAATGCTTGAAGTGGGAAAAAAGAAAATCGCTGAAAAAAAATTAGACAACAAAATTAAAATGGTTTTAGGAGATAGCGAAAACATTCCTTATCCTGATAATTATTTCGATGCGATTACTGTAGCTTTTGGTGTTCGTAATTTTGAAACTCTTGAAAAAGGTTTAGCTGAAATTCTTCGCGTTTTAAAGCCAAATGGTGTTTTTGTTATTTTAGAAACTTCAGTTCCTACAAAATTTCCTTACAAGCAAGGTTATGCATTTCATTCAAAGTTCATTTTACCTTTAGTTGGAAAATTATTTTCAAAAGACAAATCAGCTTATAAATATTTATCAGATTCGGCTAACGAATTTCCTTTTGGTGAAGCTTTAAACAATATTTTAAGAAAAGTTGGGTTTATAGAAGTAGAAGATTTACCACAAACATTTGGTGTGGCAACTATTTACAAAGCTTCAAAAAAATAATATGAAGAAGTTTTTATTTTTACTTTTATTATCGAGTTCGGCGTTTGCACAATTTGGTTTATTTGGCAAAGATCCTTTGATCAACAAGGAAAACTTTGACAAACAGCGTGTACATTGGGGCTATTTCTTAGGATTTAATAGTTTAGATTTTAAATTTGATTATTTATCGGTTACCGAAGATGTTGAAGTACAATCGCAGACAGGTTTTAATGTTGGATTAATTGGAAACCTTCGTCTAGGTAACCATATGGATTTTCGTTTTGAACCTGGATTGTATATTACGCAAAGAAATTTAATGTTTCCAAATTTTACTGATGAAACCGACAGACTTCGTGAAGTAAAATCGACGTATATCTTTTTTCCAGCGTTATTAAAGTTTTCAGCAAAGCGAACAGGAAACATTAAGCCTTATTTAATTGGCGGATTATCGACTGCGTTAAACTTGGGAAGTAATTCTGACGCTCCAGATGACAATTCAAATCAGCGTTTTAGAATGACAAAGTGGTCTTCTTTTTATGAAGTTGGTTTCGGAATTGATATTTATTTTGAATATTTTAAATTCTCACCTTCTATTCGTGGCGTTTTCAGTACAAAAGACGAATTAATTCGTGATAACGACCCGAATAGTCCATGGACGAGTAACATTGGTTCAATGAAAACGCGCGGCATTTTTATCAATTTTGCGTTTCATTAATTACGCTTAAACTCACTTAAAATTATTGCCGTTGCTGTTGCAACATTTAAACTTTCAGTTTGTTGTAATTTACCAAAACGAGGAATTGCTATTTTTTGAGTTACTAAAGCTTCTATTTCAGATGAAATTCCGTTTGCTTCATTTCCCATTACAATAATTCCTTCTTTTGCTAATGCTTTTTGGTAAATATTTTCGCCATCCATAAAAGTTCCAAAAACAGGCAAATTAGTTTCTTGCAGTGCTTTTTCCAAATTCGTGTAAATAATATTTACTCTCGAAATCGAACCCATAGTTGCTTGAACAACTTTCGGATTATAAACATCAACAGTTGCTTCTGAACATAAAAGTGTTTCTATTCCAAACCAATCACATAATCGAATAATAGTTCCTAAATTTCCGGGATCACGAACATTATCAAGTGCTAAAACTAAACCTTTCAGTTCATTTTCCTCAATATTCGGAATTTTAAAAAGTGCCAAACAATCATTTGCAGTTGTTAAAACGCTAATTTTCTTCAATTCGACATCGGTTGTGGCATTAATTTTGCTTTTAGAAACTGAAGTAAAAATATTTTCATTGGTAACAAATAAAGAATCTAATTCAAAGTTAGATTGCAACAATTCATCAATTACTTTTTTACCTTCGGCTATGAACAATTGATGTTGTTTTCGATATTTTTTCTGCTTTAAACTTGTTATCAGTTTAATTTGGTTTTTACTTAGCATAAAAGTTGTATTTTTGACTAACTATTGAAAGCGCCTTGAGAAAATTTTCATCAAAAATAGCAATACTATTTATAATTAGTATACTTATTTCTGCATGTTCTTCAACTAAAAAAGTTAAAGAGAACGAACAGCTCCTTACAAAAAACACATTAATTGTAAATGATACTGTTTTAAAAAACGAGCGAATTGAAAGTTTACTTTATCAAGAACCAAATAGTAATTTCTTAGGTTTTCCGTTGCGTTTAAGTCTATATAACTTAGCAAAAGACAATCCAGATTCTGCTTATTACAATTGGTTAAACAAAAAGCCTAACCGTAGAAAAAATTTAGCAAAAATTCTTTCTGATAAACAAGTTGACAGATTGAGTCAATCATTTTTTATTTCTGGTTTAAGCCGAATGTTAAAAAAAACTGGTGAAGCTCCAGTTATTATAGATGAGAAAAAAGTTACAAAATCTAGAAACCGATTAAAAGCATATTACACTTTTAACAAAGGCTTTTTTGATGTTGAAGTTGCTACAAAAATAGATTCGACTGGAAAGAAAAAAGGAAAAGTTACATACACCATAAATACAGGTAGAGCTTACACGCTTGACACCATTTCACACGAAATAAAAACTCCTGCTTTAGATACATTATACACTAAAATCTTAGATAAATCACTAATTAAAAAAGGAGAAATTTTTAACAACGAAAAGTTCAATTTAGAACGTGAACGAATTACTAATTACTTCCGAAATAATGGTGTTTATCACTTTCAAGTAAACAATATTGAATATGATGTAATTGACACTTTAAATCCGTATAAAAATTACAAACTCAATGTTGTAACTAAGATTGAGAATAGAAATATAAAAAAAGGCGACACCACAGTTACCGAACCTTTTAAGGTTTTTAAAATTAGCCAAGTAAATATTTTTACAAACAGTCGCCAAAATCAAGAAAATACTTCAAATGATAGTGTTACTTATAATGATTACAACATTTACAGTTTAGGAAAACTACGATATAAGCCGAAAGCGTTAACCAATGCTATTTTTACAAATAAAGGCGATTTATTCAGCGACAAAGACAGAAGATTAACATCAACTGCAATTAACAATTTACGCGTTTTTAATTTCCCAACAATTGAATATGTTGAAGACACTATAAATGGAAAAAGCGATTTAATTGCAAACGTTTATTTGAATCCTTTAAAAAAGTATAGTTGGTCACCGTATATAGATTTTACACATTCTAATATTCAAGACTTTGGTATAACTGGCGGTATGTCGTTTGTTATTAGAAACCTTTTTCGCGGTGCAGAAATTTTAGAAATATCAGGAAAAGGAAATATTGGTTCGTCTCAAGATTTAGCAAATCCGCGAAATGTTTTCTTTAATATTTCAGAATATGGTGGAAATGTAAAACTTACTTTCCCTAGAATTTTCTTCCCTGTAAAAACCAATTCTATCATTAAGAAAGAAATGTTTCCGTCTACTGAATTTAATATTGGCTTTACAAACCAAAGAAACATCGGTTTAGATAAACAATCACTTTCTGGAGGTTTAAATTATAAATGGACAACAAATGAAGGAAGAAACAGTTTCAGGTTTGATTTAATTGGTGTTAATTATGTGAGAAATCTAAATATTAGTAATTACTTTAATGTTTACCAAACCTCTTATAATACATTAAATGAAATTGCTCAAGTCTATAACACAGATCCTACCTACATTGAAAACGGAAACTTGTCTCAAGATCATACTTTAGATTTTATTTCAGATGTTTTAAACGGAAACACTTCATTGAATCAAGGTGATGAAGAATATAAATCTGTATCAAGTATTTTTGAACGCTACAACAGACTTACAGAAGATAACCTAATTGTATCTTCTAGCTTCACTTTTAATCGTTCTACAAAAAAAGGCATAACCGATATTAACTATTATAATTTTAGAGCAAAGCTAGAATCTGCAGGAAATCTTCTATCATTATTTGCTAGAAATATAAAACCCGAAGAAACGACAAGTGCTAGTGGAAATAAAAAATTATTTGGAATAGAATACTCACAATATATAAAAGGTGAAGTTGAATTTGTTAAGCTTTGGGCTTTAGGTAAAAAAAGCTCTTTTGCTTTACGCACATTTGGCGGATTAGCAATTCCATATGGAAACGGAACATCTATTCCTTTTTCACGAAGTTATTTTGGTGGTGGTTCTAACGACAACAGAGGCTGGCAAGCTTACAGTCTTGGACCTGGTCGTAGTGGTAGTGTTTACGATTTTAATGAAGCAAATATGAAATTAGGCTTCAATTCCGAGTATAGATTTAACTTTTTTGGAAATCTAAACGGTGCGCTTTTCGCAGATGTTGGGAATATTTGGAATGTTTTTGATAATGTTGAAGATCCAGATTATATTTTCCAAGGTTTCAGTTCTCTACAAGATTTAGCCATAGGCTCAGGAATTGGCTTTCGATATGATTTCAACTACTTCATTTTTAGATTAGATTTTGGTTACAAAACCTACAATCCAGCACGAGCTGAAAAAGATCGTTGGTTCAAAGATGTCAACTTTGGAAAAACTGTTCTAAATTTTGGTATTAATTACCCATTCTAATTATTAAATTCTTAATTTTGTCAGAATAAACGAAACAAAACAACTATGAGTCACAATATTAAACCTGGTGTAGCAACTGGAGATCAAGTACAAGAAATATTCAATTACGCAAAGAAGAAAGGCTTTGCATTACCAGCAGTTAATGTAATTGGTTCTGATTCTATTAATGGAGTTTTAGAAACTGCAGCGAAATTAAACGCACCTGTTATCATACAATTTTCAAATGGAGGTGCTTCGTTTAATGCAGGAAAAGGTTTAAATAATGACAATCAAAAATCAGCTATTTTAGGAGCTGTTGCAGGAGCAAAACACATACACACTTTAGCAGAAGCTTATGGAGCAACTGTTATCTTACATACAGATCATTGCGCAAAGAAATTATTACCATGGATTGATGGTTTACTAGATGCTTCTGAAAAACATTTTACAGAAACAGGAAAACCACTTTTCAGTTCGCACATGATTGATCTTTCTGAAGAACCTTTAGAAGAAAACATTGAAATTTCTAAAAAATATTTAGAAAGAATGAGCAAAATAGGAATGACTTTAGAAATTGAATTAGGAATTACTGGTGGAGAGGAAGATGGTGTTGATAATACTGATGTAGATAGTTCAAAATTATACACACAACCAGAAGAAGTTGCTTACGCATATGAAGAGCTAATGAAAATTAGCCCGAGATTTACTGTTGCAGCTGCCTTTGGAAACGTACACGGAGTTTACAAACCAGGAAACGTTAAGTTAACTCCAAAAATTTTAAAGAACTCTCAAGAATACGTTCAAAATAAATTCAACACCGAAAACAATCCTGTTGATTTTGTTTTCCATGGTGGTTCTGGTTCTACCTTAGAAGAAATTCGCGAAGCAATTTCTTACGGAACAATTAAAATGAATATCGATACCGATTTACAATTTGCGTTTACGGAAGGTGTTCGCAATTATATGACAGAAAAAATCGACTATTTAAAAACGCAAATCGGAAACCCTGAAGGTGCTGATAGTCCAAATAAAAAACACTACGATCCTAGAGTTTGGCTTAGAAAAGGTGAGCAAACTTTTAACAATAGGTTAGAGCAAGCATTTGCCGACTTAAACAATGTAAACACATTGTAACAAACAAAACAGACTTACAAACTAAATACGAAATATGGCTTGGTTTAAAAGAAAAGAAAAAGGAATTACTACTCCTACTGAAGAAAAAAAAGATGTCCCTAAAGGTTTGTGGTATAAAACGCCAACGGGTAAAGTAATTGATACCGAAGAATTAGCAAAAAATCTTTGGGTTAGTCCAGAAGACGGTTTTCATGTAAGAATTGGAAGTAACGAATATTTTCAAATTTTATTTGACGATAATAAGTTTAATGAACTTGATGCTAAAATGACATCGAAAGATCCTTTAAAATTTGAAGACAATAAAAAATACAAGGATCGTCTAAAAGACGTAATGGCGAAAACAAACTTGAAAGACGCTGTTCGTACTGCTGTAGGGAAATCTAAAGGTAAAGATTTAGTTGTTGCCTGTATGGATTTTGCATTTATCGGTGGTTCAATGGGAGCTGTAGTAGGAGAAAAAATAGCAAGAGCAATTGATTATTCTATTAAAAAGAAAGTTCCTTTTGTAATGATTTCAAAATCTGGTGGTGCTCGTATGATGGAAGCAGCATTATCTTTAATGCAATTAGCAAAAACATCTGCAAAATTAGCGCAATTAGCAGAAGCTAAAGTTCCTTACATTTCTTTATGTACAGATCCAACTACTGGTGGAACAACTGCTTCTTACGCTATGTTAGGAGACATCAACATTGGTGAGCCTGGCGCTTTAATTGGTTTTGCTGGTCCGCGTGTTGTTAAAGATACAACTGGGAAGGATTTACCCGAAGGTTTTCAAACTTCCGAATTCTTATTAGAACATGGTTTCTTAGACTTCATTGTTCATAGAAAAGAATTGAAAGATCAAATTAATCTTTACATCGATTTAATTGAAAACAACGAGATTAGATAAATAAAAAACCGACTAAACAGTCGGTTTTTTTTATGATTAAAACTTAGCTTTTATACCAATAATAAAATTTCTTCCCGCTGCAACTAGGCCAGAGCTATAAGGTCGGTAACGTTGATCTGTAATATTTTCTAAACCTGCTGTCACATTAAACGTATTATTAAACTTGTAATCTGTTTTTAAATTTAATGTGTACCAACTAGGAGAATACGGATTTCCGTTTTCATCTATAGCATAAATTTCAGTCTTAGCTTTTTCTTCTTCGGGCAAATCATCAAAACTTTTCTTAGCACTATACTGCGTATACAATTGAATTTGTAATTTTTCGGTTGAGAAAGACAATCTACTAACTCCAAAAAATGGAGCAGCATGTCGCGACGGACTTTTTTCTCCATTATCCAATTCCTCTTCTCCTTTTTGATAGTTCAAATCAGTTGAAAAAATGAAATCTTGAGAGAGCTTCGCTTCTACTCCAAACTGAAAACCGTAAACTCTCGCTTTTGCTGCATTTTGAATTGCTTGAACTTGGCTCAATTCTCCATCATATATTATTTCGCTATTTCCATTCAAAGTAAAATCTCTTCTCACCAAAGCATTGTCTAACCAAGTGTAGTAAATAGATGTATCAAATTTCAATTTATCATTAAAAGATTTTGCCAAATTAAAATCAATATTATACGCATACTCAGCTTTTAAATCAGGATTTGGAACAACAACAGCTCCAGGTTCAGAATCAAAAACTTTTCCTACATCATCAACATTAGGCGAACGAAAAGCCGTTGAAAAATTAGAACTCAATATCAAAGATGAATTTGGTTTATGTACAACACCTAAACTTCCCGTTAAAGCACCATCATTTAATTTAGCTTTGGTAAATGGAAATGGATAAAAGGTAGTGTCAAATTCAGCGTTAAGAACGTATTGATTGTATCGTAAGCCACTTGAAATTACTGTTTTTTCTGAAACTTGAAAACTATCATTTACATAAATGCCGATTGATTGCCAGTTAGATTTTGGATAACGCGCTGGACCAGCAACTTCAAAACTCGTTAGAATATCCTGACTAACTCCTTTTGATTTTACTTTATCGTAAACATATTCAAATCCGTAAAATAATTTATGACGAGTGAATATCTTCTTATTAAAATCTAAATTAAATGAATACGCATCAACTTTTTCAATTCGTATTTCGCGTTCAGTAGCATTCAAATTTCTACTAATTCTACTTTCTTCAAAATTCTGATGCGCCAAGCGATACGTCATTTCATCATAAAAAGTAGTTTTAATTGTACTTGAAGCCGAAAAAGTATTCATCATCCATTTTTGCGGACCATAATTCCATTCGGCATATCTAGGTAATCCATTTCTAAATCGCAAATGTCTATCGTAACGTCCATACTCAGAAGTTTCAGAATAGTGAAATCCGTATTGAAAATCCCAACAATCATTTGGCTTAAACCTGATTTTTTGCGTAACATTAAACTGAGAATAAGCTGAAGGTTTTTGCACTTTAGCATTTTCGTTTACTAAAATCTCATCAGTTCCATCATAATTTGTTTGAATATAATATGGTTTTAAATATTCATCTGGTCCGTGCGAACCCATTTTTAAATCATCAAAATCGCTATATGTAATTCCTGTATAGCTCGCCCATTTTTTCCAACCAACTTGTGCATTAAAATGTCCAGTTTTTTCATTATTTGCAGAAGAATATCTCGTAAAGACACTTCCTGAAACTCTGATTTTATCTGTAAGTGAAAGCTTTGGTGTTACGGTTTGAAAACTCATAACCCCACCAATTGCATCGCTTCCGTAAATTACTGAATTTGGCCCAAATAAAACTTCAACATCTTCCATTGCAAAACCATCGAGAGAAATTACATTTTGGATATTTCCGCCTCTAAAAATAGCCGTATTCATTCTCACACCATCAACTACATACAATAAGCGATTTGTGGCAAAACCTCTAATCATTGGGCTTCCACCACCTTGTTGACTTTTTTGGATAAAAACCTTACCCGAAAGGCTTAATAAATCGGCTGCAGTTTGCGGATTTTGAAGTTCTATATCTTCTGGAGTTATTGAGGTAATTTTATAAGGGACATCTTGTTTTTTTTGTTTCCATTTTGTTGCAACAACAACTTCTTCTAAAGTAGTAACTCGAGTTGAGTCTTGTATATTTTGCGAAAACAAACAAAGTGAATTTATAAGCAATAAAGCCAATAATAGAATTTTGCGCATTCTTCGTTTTTTAGTACTACAAAGGTAGGAAATTAGTTACATTCCTGTACGGATTGCTTCAACAGGATCTAATTTAGAAGCTGAAATAGCTGGAACAATACCTGCAACAAGACCAATAAAAGCAGCTAAACCTGAGCCTAATAAAATATTTTGAGTACTTAACACAAATTCAAAGTCTAATGCAGAACTTAAAATCATGGCAATAATCCAAACTAAAAACATTCCTATTAAACCACCAATTATAGACAAAATAATAGCTTCAAAAAGAAATTGAAATAAGATAAATCTATTTTTTGCTCCTAATGCTTTCTGAATCCCTATTAAATTAGTTCTTTCTTTTACCGAAACAAACATAATATTAGCAATTCCAAAACCACCTACTAGAAGTGAAAATATACTGATTCCCCAACCAATTTTATTCATTTGTCCAACTATGTTGTCAATAAAATCAGTAAAACCAGACAACACGTTTAAAAAGAAATTGTTGATTTCTCCAGGTTTAACACCACGTAAGGTACGAAGTTTTTGAGTTACTTCTGCTTTAAACTCTTCAACATCAATTTCTTTTTTAGGCTTAATGATAATTGCAGGTGTTAGCATATCGCTATTATCTCCGTAAAGTCGGCGAATAAAGTTTACAGGAAAAAACACAGCAATATCATTACTATCGCCAAACATTCCTTCACCTTGTTGTTTTAAGACACCAATGACTGTGAATTTTTGACCATAAAGCCTAATTTTCTTTCCTAACGCTTCTCTTTCTCCAAATAACCCTTCAGCTACTTCACTTCCTATAACAATAACTGGACTTCCAGAATTTGATTCTGATTCATTAAAAAATCGGCCTTTTTCAACTTTTATAGGTTCAATATCAATAAACTCATAAGTTGATGGTTTTACACGAATTGAACTTACTGTCTTATCTTCAAATTTAATATTTTCATTACGTGTAAATAAATTAAACGACATTTTATCAACACCATTAAGCGAACGTCTTAAGTGTTCATATTCTTCATAGGTTACATCTGGAAATTGTTCTCTCTTCCATCTAGGAACATCTGACGGACCAAAAGAAAATCGCATTAAGTAAACGGTATTCATATCCATATCACTTAAATCATCTTTAATTTTTTTATCCATAGAATCAACTGCTGCCAAAACAGCAATAATGGAAAAAATACCAATAGTTACACCAAGTAATGACAAAAAAGTACGCAATTTATTATTGCGCAAAGCATTAACGGCAAAACCAAAACTTTCTTTAAGTAATCGAAGATATAAAAGCATGACTATGAATTACATTTTATAAGTAGAGTATATTTAAAAAATGTTACAACTTTAAGCGAAGATTTTACTTTTTATTTTGAATGTTTTATATAGTATAACTACTTTTGCAACTTAACAAACAACAACACAATGAATACTACAAAAACCATTCAATCTGCATTAATTTCAGTATTTGATAAAACTGGACTAGAACCTATTGTAAAAGCATTACACCAAAACAACGTTACTATTTACTCTACAGGAGGAACAGAAGCTTTTATTAAAAGTTTAGATATTCCTGTTGTTGCCGTTGAAGACGTAACCGATTACCCTTCTATTTTAGGTGGAAGAGTTAAAACTTTACATCCGAAAATTTTTGGTGGAATTTTAAATCGTCAAGATAATCCAAAAGATGTTGAGCAAATGAATGAGTTCAACATTCCGCAAATTGATTTGGTAATTGTAGATTTATATCCTTTTGAAAAAACTGTTGCTTCTGGAGCTAATGAAGCAGATATTATTGAAAAAATAGACATTGGAGGAATTTCATTGATTCGCGCCGCTGCTAAAAACTTTAAAGACACAACTATTGTCGCTTCGGTTGAAGAATATGGTGAATTTTTAGAATATTACAACAACGGAAAAGGAGCTACAACAATCGAACAAAGAAAACGTTTAGCTACTAAAGCTTTCCATGTTTCATCTCATTATGATACTGCTATTTTCAACTATTTTAATGATGATGAAACGTATTTTAAAGAAAGTATTGCAAACGGAAAAACTTTACGTTATGGAGAAAATCCGCATCAAAAAGGTTTTTTCTTTGGTGATTTTGAGAAAATGTTCAGCAAATTAAACGGAAAAGAATTATCATACAACAACTTACTTGATGTTGATGCAGCTGTAAACTTAATGAATGAGTTTAGAGGAGATTTACCTACGTTCGCCGTTTTAAAACACAATAACGCTTGTGGATTAGCTACTCGTAACACTATGAAAGAAGCTTATTTAGATGCTTTAGCTGGTGACCCTACATCAGCTTTTGGAGGCGTTTTAATTGCAAATGGAACAATTGATTCAGCAACTGCTGAAGAAATTCACAAATTATTTTGTGAAGTTGTTATTGCTCCGTCATTTGATGATGATGCCATCGCTTTACTTTCAGAAAAGAAAAATAGAATTTTGTTAACGCAAAATAACATTCCGTTACCTACAACACAAGTTAGAACCTGTTTAAATGGATTGTTAGTTCAAGATAAAGACAACATAACTGATCATAAAGACCAACTTAAAACAGTTACAAACATAAGTCCATCTGAAAAAGATATTGAAGATTTATTATTCGCATCTAAAATTTGTAAACACACAAAATCAAACACAATTGTTTTAGCCAAAAACAAGCAACTTTGCGCTTCTGGAACAGGACAAACTTCTAGAGTTGATGCGTTACGCCAAGCTATAGACAAGGCAAATTCTTTCAATTTTGATTTAAAAGGAGCTGTCATGGCAAGTGATGCATTTTTCCCATTTCCTGATTGTGTTGAAATTGCTCATGATGCTGGAGTTAGATCTGTTATCCAACCTGGTGGTTCAATAAAAGACGAATTAAGTATTCAATATTGTAATGAAAATAAAATGGCTATGGTATTTACTGGAACACGTCATTTTAAACATTAATTTTAGGGTTCAAAATATTATTTTTCATTTTTTGTTATAAATTTTTAAAAAGTATTGAGTTTTTCTTTAATTTTAGGTAAGTTTGTAAGATTGACACAAACGGAATACTAATAGCATAACCCTTTTCTAGCGTATGGGATTTTTTGATTTTATGACCGAGGACATTGCAATTGACCTTGGAACTGCTAATACTTTAATAATTCACAATGACAAAGTTGTTATTGACAGTCCTTCTATTGTTGCACGCGATAGAATTTCTGGAAAAATTATTGCGGTTGGTAAAGAAGCCAACATGATGCAAGGTAAAACGCATGAAAACATAAAAACTATACGACCACTTAAAGATGGAGTAATTGCAGATTTTGATGCTTCGGAAAAAATGATAAACATGTTTATCAAAAGTATTCCTGCATTAAAGAAAAAATTATTCACTCCAGCACTTCGAATGGTAATTTGTATTCCATCTGGAATTACAGAAGTAGAAATGCGAGCGGTAAAAGAATCTGCTGAAAGAGTAAACGGAAAAGAAGTTTACTTAATTCACGAGCCTATGGCTGCAGCTATTGGTATTGGCGTAGATATTATGCAACCTAAAGGAAATATGATTGTTGATATAGGTGGTGGTACGACTGAAATTGCTGTTATTGCTCTTGGAGGAATTGTTTGTGACAAATCGGTAAAAATTGCGGGTGATGTTTTCACTAATGATATTATTTATTACATGAGAACTCAACACAATTTATTTGTAGGTGAGTCAACTGCCGAAAAAATTAAAATTCAAATTGGTGCTGCAACTGAAGATTTAGATAGTCCGCCAGAAGAAATGTCAGTTCAAGGTAGAGATTTATTAACAGGTAAACCAAAACAAGTTGATATTTCATATCGCGAAATTGCAAAAGCTTTAGATAAATCTATTCAGCGTATTGAAGATGCAGTTATGGAAACCCTTTCGCAAACACCACCAGAACTAGCAGCTGATATTTACAACACCGGAATTTATTTGGCTGGTGGGGGTTCGATGTTAAGAGGTTTAGACAAACGTATTTCATTAAAAACCGATTTACCAGTTTATATAGCTGAAGATCCATTAAGAGCTGTAGTTCGCGGAACTGGAATTGCCCTAAAAAACATTAATAAGTATAAAAGTATTTTGATTAAATAAAATAGATAGTCAATGCAGCAAATATTATATTTTTTTATAAAAAACAGCTATCGATTGCTGTTTTTGCTGCTTTTAGGCATTAGCCTAATACTTACTATTAAATCACATTCATTCCACAGAAGTGAATATATAAATTCTGCAAATGCAATAACTGGCGGAATTTATGAAAACATCAATTCGAGCAAGGAATATCTTGGGTTAAAAATACAAAATGAAATTTTAGCAGAAGAAAATGCGCGATTAAAATCTATTCTTTTTAACAAGAAAGACACTATAATAGCTCAAAAAAGCATTTTATCAACTGGTATAGATTCTTTACAATTTAATGTAACCAAAGGTAAAGTCATTAAAAACATGTTTAATACTAGAGAAAACTATCTCACTTTAAACATTGGTAAAAAAGATGGCATTAAGACCGATATGGGTGTTATTAATGAAAAAGGAATTATTGGAATTATTGAAAAAACTTCAAATAGTTACGCTACAGTTTTAAGTGTTTTAAATACTAAATCTAGAATAAACGCAAAAGTTAAAAACTCAAATCACTTTGGAACTTTAGTGTGGGACGGAAAAAATGTAGGTTATGTTCAATTAATTGACGTTCCTAGACTAGCCAAACTTCATATAGGAGATTCAATAGTTACTGGTTCAGATTCTGATATTTTCCCTGAAAATATTCCAATAGGGAAAATCGAAAGCGCTGTTGTAAATTCTGAAACGAATTACTACACCATCAACATTCGCCTTTTCAATGATATGACATCTTTAGGTTACATATCAGTAATAGGCAACAAATTAAAAGAAGAAAAAGACAATTTAGAAAAAGAAACAATCGCAAATTAATTGAATTCAATTGCAATAAATAGTATCCGATTTATCGTTTTAATCGCTTTACAAGTTTTAATATTCAACAATATTAATTTGCTTGGCTATTTAAACCCGTATCCGTATTTGTTGTTTGTGTTATTGTTTCCAATAAACGGAAACCGAAATGTATTATTAATTTCTAGCTTTTTTCTTGGATTAACTTTAGATATGTTTTGTAATTCTGGTGGAATTCATGCTGCTGCTGCAACTGTCTTAGCATTTATTAGGCCAAGTTTATTACGATTTTCTTTCGGTTTAAGTTATGAATACCAAACTATCAAAATTGTAGATAAAATTTCTTCGGAACGAATCTCGTTTTTAATCACTTCTATTTTAGTTCATCATTTTGTGATGTTTTCTTTAGAATATTTTAGATTTTCATTAATTTTAAATATTCTATTAAAAACTTTACTTACAACATTTTTCACATTTATTGTTTGTTTGATACTAATTTTCTTAATCAAACCGAATAAGCGATGAAAAAAATACTTTTTCCAGCCGTAATTATTGCAGCAAGTTTATTGCTTATAGGCAAGATATTTTACCTGCAAGTAATTGATGAATCCCTCAAACTTCAATCGGAAAACAACGCTATTAAAAAAGTATTTGACTTTCCAGAACGCGGTTATATCTATGATAGAAACGGAAAACTGTTAGTTGCTAATCAGCCTTCTTATGACATCATGGTTATTCCGAGAGAAGTTAAAGAGCTTGATACGCTTGAGTTTTGTAATTTACTTAGCATAACCAAAGAAACTTTCATAAAAAAGATTAAAAAGGCAACTATTTATAGTCCAAGACTACCATCTTTATTCATAGCTCAATTAAGTAAAAAAGATTATGCAAGTTTTCAAGAAAAAGAAAGAAAATTTGAAGGTTTCTATACACAAAAACGTGCCTTACGGGATTACCAAGTAGGTTATGGAGCAAACATTTTTGGCTTTATTGCCCAGGTAAACAATCGTGAAATTGAATCTAATTCTTACTATAATAGTGGAGATTTAATTGGAAAAACAGGAATTGAAAAACAATACGAAAATATTTTAAGAGGCGTAAAAGGTGTAAAATATTTTCTTCGCGATAAGCACAACAAAGTAATTGGTCCGTACAAAGAAGGTAAGTTTGATACCATTTCGCAACAAGGAAAAGATTTGTTTTTAACTATTGATGGTGATTTACAACAATACGGAACCGAATTAATGATTAACAAACGCGGTGGAATTGTTGCTCTCGAGCCTAATAGCGGTGAAATTTTAGCGTTAGTTTCTGCTCCTACTTACGATCCAGCACTACTTGTAGGGAGAAAACGCTCGGCAAACTACACTAAATTATATTATGATTCTATTGCAAAACCTTTATATGATAGAGGTCTTCAAGCACAATACCCGCCAGGTTCACCATTTAAAATTATTACAGGGTTAATTGGTCTACAAGAAGAAGTTATTGATGAAAACACTGGTTTTGTTTGTCATCACGGATTTTACTACGGTAGAGGCGCTTTTATGAAATGTCACGATTCTGGAATTTCAAAATTGAATAACGGAATGTATCAATCGTGTAACACCTATTTTGCAAATGTTTTTAAACGCACCATTGACAAATACCCAAAACCTTCAGAAAGTGTTGATATTTGGTCTGAACATGTAAAAAGTTTTGGTCTTGGACAATATTTAGGAACGGATATGCCAATTGGTAAACCGGGATTAGTTCCAACTTCAAAAACTTACCAACGATATTATCCAAATGGTGGTTGGCGAAGCACAACAATTATTTCAAACTCAATTGGTCAAGGAGAAGTCTTAACAACACCTATTCAATTAGCTAACATGATGGCGACAGTTGCTAATAGAGGTTATTATTATACTCCACATATTGTTAAAGACATAAAAAATGACACTATCGATAAAAAGTTTATAACAAAAAACACAACCACAATCGAAAAAAAACATTTTGAACCTGTAATTAAAGGTTTAGTAGATGTTTATAATTACGGAACTGCACGTTGGCTTCAAGTTGATAGTTTACAAATAGGCGGAAAAACTGGTACTGCGGAAAATAAAATTAGAGTAGCTGGAAAAACTCACCAACTAAAAGATCATTCTATTTTTGTTGCTTTTGCTCCAGCCGACAATCCTAAAATTGCGATTGCTGTTTTTGTAGAAAATAGTGGCTTTGGTGCTACATGGGCTGGACCTATTGCAACTTTAATGATTGAAAAATATATTAAAGGAAAAATTACACGAACAGATTTAGAAAACCGAATGCTAAACGGAAGTTTAGCAGACGAATATAAAAAAGTTGAAGATATCATCTTTGAACGTTTACCTGTAGAAAAACCAAAGCTTAATCAAAACGCCGATAATTAAAACAACTGATGCAAAGTCAAAATCTAAATAGAGGAATCGACTGGTTAACCATCTTACTATATCTTGCATTAGTAACTATGGGTTGGTTTACTATTTATTCGGCTTCTTTACCATTAGAAGAAACTTCTGTATTAGATTTAAGTCAAATTTACGGAAGGCAAATGATGTTTATCTTTTTAAGTTTTCCGCTTATTCTAGTAATTCTATTTTTAGATGCGAAAATATTTGAACGCTTATCCTTTGTTTTTTACGGACTAGGAATAGTACTCTTAATGGGTTTATTTGTTTTTGGTGTTACTAAAAAAGGACAAACTAACTGGTATCAATTTGGCGGATTTGGTTTCCAGCCTTCAGAGTTTGTCAAAACAGCAACTGCTTTACTTTTAGCTAAATACTTAAGCTTTTCCCAAATTGATTTAAAAAACTTCAAACATCAATTAATTGCTTTTGCAATAATCGGACTTCCAATCTTATTAATTTTAATGCAACCCGATGCCGGAAGTGCTATGATATTTCTTTCTCTAATTTTTGTATTAAACAGAGAAGGACTTCCAAGTTGGTATTTAATTGCTGGAGTTGTAGCCATAATAATTTTTCTTACATCGCTTGTAGTTAATCCAATATATATTGTAATAGTAGCTGGAATAATTATTATTCTACACTTTTTAAAGAATAAAAAAATTAATAGAAATCCTTTTTTATATATTCTAACTTTAGCCTTGGTAAGCGGATTTGCGTTTTCGGTAAGTTACGTTTACAACAATATTTTAGAAAGTCATCAAAAAGACAGAATTGATGTTTTATTAGGTAAAGATGTTGATTTAAAAAACGAAGGTTATAATTTGAATCAATCTATGATTGCCATTGGCTCTGGTGGTTGGACAGGAAAAGGTTATTTGGAAGGAACGCAAACAAAAGGTGGATTTGTACCCGAACAACACACCGATTATATTTTTACTACGGTAGGCGAAGAATGGGGTTTTGCAGGAGCTTTTGTTGTTATTATAGTTTTTACCTCTTTATTCTTACGTATTTTATATTTAGCCGAACATCAAAAAACCAAATTTAGTCGAGTTTATGGTTATTGCGTTGCTACTTATCTCTTTACGCACTTTTTTGTAAATATTGCAATGTTGATTAAGCTTTTCCCTACAATTGGTGTTCCACTTCCATTTTTCTCATATGGAGGTTCTAGCCTTTGGGCATTTACTATAATGCTTTTTATTTTTATTAAACTAGATGCTAATAAAGTAAACGAATGGTAGTAGAAAGATTAAAACTTCCAACTTTTAGCATTCGATTGACTTTCTAATTCATTCTCAAGTTCATCTTCAAGCTCTGGAAAGAAGTCGATTCCTGTCATTTTTTCAATTGAATCTACAGAAACCACAAAACTATACAAAGATTTTTCAGAATCTTTATGTGGAACTAAAAGTCCAATCATTCTCTTTTTGTCTTTGGTTAAAACAACTTTATAAAAATATTTTGGAACAGCAACATGTTCGTAACCAATAGTTTTTAAGTCATCTTCTAAAACTCCAGCAGTTACCACATAAATTCCGTCATAACGTTGCGCCCAATATCGAACTTTTTGCTCTAATCTATTCCAAATTCCACTATTGAAGTTATACGTTTGAGGCGAAATATTTGAAGTTAAAAACGTTTCTTCATATTCATTAAAATTCTTTTTTCTATCGCCAGCTGGACATAAATGCCCTTTATTATATCCTGAATTTTTATAATTTTTCCAATGTGCAGAACCTGTTATTACTTCATCATCTACTTCAAAAAATGGTCTGTCGTAAGTTGTGTAATTAATATCATCTTCGTCTAATTCATATGCCACCCATTCTGCTTGTTCATATTCTTCTGCATATGACAATGTATAGGTTTTATGCTTGTAAACTGCGTTTGTAGTGTTTGTTGGCAAGTAATTAAAATCTATTGCTTCAACTGTATCAGCGTCTATGGTATTTCCCATTTTTTTACAGGAAACAAAAGAAACAATCAATAAATTAATCAGTAATAACTTATAAAATCTCATTTTGGCTTACATTTTGAAGTATCTTTGTAAAAATAATTAAAACCGATGAATATGAAAACTAAATTAAGCTTATTAGCAGCATTGTTTTTTGTTGGCTTAGGATTTTCACAAGAAATAGTACAAGATTCAATAGCAATGAAAGAAAAAGCTCTTAAAGAACAAAAAGAGTTATTAAAAGAAGAACAAAAGAAGGAAAAGGAACTTGAAAAGTTAGAAAAAGAAAAAGACAAAGCAGAAAAGGCTGAAAAAAAAGCTGAGAAAGCGCAAAAGAAAGCCGAGAAAGAAGCGAAGAAATTAGAAAGAGAGTTAAAGAAAAGAGAAAAAGCCGAAAAGCAAGTTTCTAAGTTAAACGATAAAATTAAAAACAAACGTAAAGACATAGAGCAACATCAACAGAAAATGATGAAGCTAGAAAGAAAAGGAAAACTTAGTCCGAATGATAAAGTAAAATGGAATGAGAAAATCCTTAAAAAAGAAAAACAACTAGAAGATTTAAAGAAAGATTTACAAAAAGCCGAAAAGAAACGAAGAAAATTATAGTTACAAAAAAACCCGCAATTGCGGGTTTTTTTTATAAATAAAGATTTACTTATCTAATTCTGTTATCTTCAATATCTGCTGCATCTTTCAACACTTGATAAACTCTCATTTGAGCAGCATTTTGTTGTTGTTTAAATTCTTGTTCGACTTCATTTTTAAAGTTGGCTTTTTCAGATTCTGTAGTGATTTTTTTATTTCTCACCATATAAACACCAGTTTGTCCATCGATTAAACCAGATGTTTCTCCTGAAGCTAAAGAAAATGCTTTTCCTACAACATCAGATTCTCTTCCTATATTTGGAATAACTGAACTTGACAACGTTACATTTGCTGCTGTAATAACCGATCCACCTGTTGCTTTTGCAACTTCTTCTAAAGTTGAACCTGTCATCTTTTCACGAATCTTAAGTGCTTTTTTCTCGTTTCTTAAAATACTTCCAACTGATTCTCTCGCTACATCTAAAGCCATTAAACCAGATTCGTTTTTGTTTGTAACTTTTGCTACCACAAACCCGTTTGGAACATCAAAACGTTTTACATCACCTGTATTAGTATCACTATTGAAAGCCCATAATACAATTGAACGTTGTGCTCCTAAAGCTCCTACATTTTCAACTGTAGCTTTTAAGTTTGTAACAGGAACTGTTGTTAAGTTTTCTGCTTTAGCTGTCTCAGCAAAGTCTTTTGAATTAACAGTTGCTTCAAACTTACTAGCTTTTGTATAAATTTCATCAATAGTAGCTTCAGAAGGCTCAATTTTTTGAGTAATTGTTGCTAATAAAACTGATTCGTATTTATCGTTTACTTTAATTACGTGGTAACCAAAATCTGTTTCAACTAAACCAATTGTTCCAATAGGATTATCAAAAATAAAATCATTAAACTGAGGAACCATTTGCCCTGGCATAATGTTATCATATTCTCCACCTTTAGTTTTTGAACCTGGATCATCAGAATGCTCTTCTGCTAATTTTGCAAATTCAGCTGGATTAGCTTTTGCTTTTGCTAAAATTTCGTTTGCTAAAGTTTCTGCTTCTTCTTTTGTTCTTGTTGCTGAAGAACGAGATGCATCTTTATAAGCAATCAAAACGTGTGCAGCTTTTACACTTGCGTTTGGTTTTCTGTCTAACATTCTAGAAGCACATTGGCTTTCATTGAAAACATAAGGTCCGAAAACTTCTCCAACAGATAAGTTAAATAACTGTTCTTGGTAATCAATTGGTAATTCGCTTTTTGCTACATAAGTAGAATCGAATTTAGTATCAGAATTTTTGTTTACAAACTCACCAACATTTTCAGCTTTAATATCTTTAAATGCAGGAATTGTATCGTTAGTATCTGTTTCTTTGTTGTATTCAACAATACCAAACATTACTTTGTCGATAGCTTTTTGCATTTCTTTTTCATCTGCTTCAGAAGGTTTGTTTTCGAATAAAACATATTCTAAACTTCTTGTTTCATCAGATTTGTATCGCTTTGCATGCTTTTTCATGTAAGCGATAATTTCGTCATCTGAAACTTTTACCTCATCATCATTAATTGTGTTATAAGGAACAGTTACATAATCGAAATCTACTTTTCTATTTGCAGTTACATATTTAAACTTTCCTTCAGCTTGTGTTGTATAAACTCCGCCTTTGATTAAGTTATAATACATTTGCTGAACAGATGAAGTTGCTACTTCACTTTCAAAGTTTTTCCACTCATTCCATCTGTTCTGATTTGGATCATTTTGAATCGATTTTACAAATTCAAAGAATTTTCCTTCGTCAAATTGTCCAGCTTCGTTTAAAAACTGTGGATTTTGAGCAAAATATGGGTTTTTCTTAATCTCGTTGATAACTTGATCATCTGCTAAACCTAATCCAGCTTTTTCAATTTGCTCTCCTAAAATAACATTACGAACTTCTTGTTCCCAAACATTGTTTATAGCTTGAGTGTTTGTCGTATTCTTATTTTGCTGTTCTAATTGAGCAACTTTTTGCATGAATTGACGAGAATCAATATCAGTACCGTTTACAGAACCAATGTTATTTTGACTTGCTGTAAAACCATTTTTAAATAATTCTGGGATAATGAAAGCGAATAACGCAAAACCAATTATAATAATAAGTAAAGCTGAACGCTGTCTGATTTTTCCTAAAACTGCCATTTTTATATCAATTTACTTTTTTTCAGAGGGCGAAAATACAATTATCTATTCAATAATAAAATAGATAAATTTAGAATTTCGCTATTTTTTTATAAATTTTTATTGATTTTCTTCTTTAACTGATAATTTCACCAATTCTATCTTTTTATTAGAAGCTGAGTGAATAATGATTTCGAAATTTTCAATTTCTAACTTTTCTCCATTTTGTGGGATTTCCTTTACATGATGCACTATAAAACCACCTAATGTACTATACGAATCGGTTTCTGGAATATTCAAATCGTATTTTTCATTGATAAATTCAACATCTAAACGTGCTGAAAATAAAAACGAATCGTCTTCTAGTTTTTCATCGATTAATTCTTCTTCTAAATCGTGTTCGTCTTCAATTTCACCAAATAGTTCTTCAATAATATCTTCAACTGTAACAATTCCAGAAGTTCCACCATATTCATCTAGAATTACCGCCATACTTTTTCGCTTTTTGGTTAAAATATCTAGCAAATCTTTAATATAAATAGTTTCAGGAACATATTCAATAGGAATCATTACCGATTTTATCGTTTTAGGTTTTTTAAACAATTCGAATGAATGTACATAACCTAAAATTTCATCAACAGAATTTTGGTAAACAATAATTTTTGAATAACCTGTATTGATAAATATTTCGCGTAATTCTTGTACTGAATCTAAAATATCAACACCAGAAATTTCAGTACGTGGCGTCATAATATCACGTGCTTTTAAATCGGAAAATTCTAATGCATTTTGAAAAATTTGAATTTCAGAATCGATTTCATCTTCATCAGAAACGCCATTCATTTGTTCAGTAATAAAATTTCCCAATTCTACTTTACTAAAGTAATCTTGTACTTGGTCTCCTTCAGTTTTAAAGAATTTGATTAGAATAAAATCGGAAATCCAAATGATAAATCTTGAAACCCAATAGAATAATTGGTAAAAAACATATGCTGGAATTGCAAAAAGCTTCACAAAAGTATTGGCATAGATTTGGAAAAAAACTTTTGGTAAAAATTCCGCAGTAAGTAAAATTATCAAAGTTGAAATTATAGTTTGTAAAAGCAAACTTGTAAATGGCGTAAAAGAATAGCTTAGATTCTCAATCCAATTCATGATTAATTCGCCAGAGAAAAAACCGTAAATAACCAATACCACATTATTACCTACAAGCATGGCGGTAATAAACTGAGAAGGCTTTTCGATTAATCGTGCTAAAACTTTAGCATTAAAGTTATTTTGCTTCTTTTCGATAGATAAATACACTTTGTTTGAAGAAACATACGCTATTTCCATTCCAGAAAAGAAAGCCGAAAGTACTAAACAAATAATTATGACGGCAATATCCATAACGATTATCGTTTTGGATTTTGGTATTTGTTATAAAAATGTCTTCTAAAAAAGAACATTCCTAATGAAACTAAACCTATGATTGAAGGTAAAATATAATCTTCACCGTTTTGCCATTGAAAAAAGGCATAACCAAATGAAAAAACTGCAAATGCTAAATATACATATTGCATGATTTGTAAGTACTTCATAAAGTAATTTGTTTATTCAAAAATAGTAAAAAAATAAAAGATGCGGTTTAATTATTTACGCTATTTACTTCGCCAGTACTATTTTGCATGTTAAAGATTTTAAAATCTTTGCTAAAATCTACACCTGGACCTTGAAGATAACCACCATTTCCATCAGTAAATTTGAAGAATTTTTCAGTAAAAAACCATTCGTTTTTTTGATCGAAATACAGTTGTGATGTTTCCATTTTTTTTCCATCATTTGATGTAATAACTACATTTCCTTGTAAATCGATAATATCGGTTTTTTTATAAGAAATTGCATAATCAGATTTTATAGTAGTCGTAATCGTTCCGTTTTTATCATACATCGAAACTAAAACACCATTTGGAAATTCAGTAAACGGATTATCAATATTTGAATAATCGAGCATTTTAGAACTAACAAGAGTTGTTAATATTTTACCCGAATCGGTATATTTTACATTTATTGAATCGGCTTCACCAACAGGCATAAAATCAGCAATATTAGACTTCTGAACTTGTTTTAACGAACCTTCACATGAAAAAAACATAGTCACGATAAATACCGTGACTATGCTTGAAATTATATTTTTGAATTTAAAATTCATCTTATAGATTAGGAACTACAACACTTTCTCCAACCCAACAGTTAAAAGCAATTCTTTTACCAGCCATATTTGCTTGGAAAATCTCGGTTTTCGATGGCGCAGCTGCTCTATAACTAGAAGCTGTTTTAACTGCTACAGATTTTACCGATGGATCTACTGAAGCTGCTTTATCTGCATATTGTGCTGCTAACCAATACATTGCTCTCTTTTCGAATGGGTTAGAACCACAATCATTGATGCTGTTTCCATATAATTGAGCGATGAATAAATATGCCGCACCATAAGAAGGCTTAACTCCTAATGCTTTTCTCGCATAACTTCTTGCTTTGCTCTTACTAGAGTTTTTATACACATAAGCCATTTTCATGTAAACCGCTGCTTTTTTAGAATTATCTTGATACATTCCTGCCGCTTGGTTAAAAAATTCCATCGCTTTAGAAGTATTCTTCTTTTGTAATTCTACAACTCCTAATTTATAAGCTGCATCAGCACTTGGATTCAATTTATATAAAGCTTCAGAAATTTTTGAGAATAACGGATCGTTATCACAACCTTTAACTTCTAATCTATCAGCTGCACGTTTTAACCATTGCTCATTTGATTTATTAGCTTCAAACGATTTTTGGTAGAAAGGAATCAATTTTTCACAAGTTGATAATTCAACTATAATTGCATCCATACTAGAAGTAACTGTTGCAATATCTTCTAAGTTACTTTCTGCTCTTCTCCTAGCTTTTTCTTCCTTAACAGTTAAACCTTGACCACCATCAACTTTATTTAATAATTGATCTAAAGTTCCAGAATCTGTATTTGAAAGCTCTGTTAACTTTTCTGAAATATCATCATATTTATCAAAAACTTCTTGTAAATCGATACCTTTAGTTTCAGCTTTATAATCGTTAACAAAAATTTCAAAATAAGCATATAAAGCTCTTGTATTATCGAAGTTTGCTAAATCATTTTTAAAAGCGTTATCGAAATACGAAAACATTTGCTCTTTAGTTCCTTCGTTATAATCGAATAAAGCTAAACCTTTCTTAACATCAACACCAGCTTTACCATATTGAGGAAAGTTAACAGCAAACTCGTCATACAACTTAATTAAGTCATTTACATATTTCGTTTTTTCTGCTGGATTATCTTTTACTCTTTCAATTTGTTGTTTAATAGCATACTCACCATATGTATAAACAGCTTTATGAACCGTAGGACAATCTTTTCTTAATTGTGTTAAATATTCATATGCTGACGGATCGTTTGCTTTTACAGACGTACCCATTAAACTTACTGTTTCAACACAATCTTGCGCTTGTGTAAAAAAGCTAAAAGCCGCTACAAATAATATTGTCAATTTAGTTTTCATATTCAATTTAGTTATTAGTCAATTAATGTTTTCTTAAACCATTTGTCGCTTAGTGACAAACCTACTCCAATGTTGAAATAATTTTCTTGAATTAATCCGCTGCTTGTTGTTCCTCTTTTACCAAACTCAAAGCTTAAATCAATCTTAGAAATCCCAACTGGTAATCCTAATCCAAAATTCATGCCATAATCATTTATACTCTCATCATTAACGATTAATCCAGTTTTTTCGTATCTAAATCCGGCACGATAAACTACTCTACTTAAGTAACTTGAAAAAGAATCATATTTAGGAATATAATAACCTCCTAAACTATAAATTTGACCGTTTTCATATTCAGATAATATACTATCACCATAACGATCAACCATGCTTTTACTTCCCACAAAAGAAATTTGCGTTCCTAACATCCATTTATTTCTTTCTCCAACCCCAAAACCTAAAGCTAACTTTGATGGCACAACTAATTTTGTTTCTGGTAATTGTTGGTCATCAAATTCACTAACATATTCTGTTCCTCCAGAACTATAACTTACTGTTGCTGTATTTCTATAGTTTTTAGAACTTAACTTAGACTCCGGACTAAAAGTTAAACTAGAATAAAAATTCCTTTTTTCATCCAGCTTGCCATCATATAATAGACCAAAATTAGTCGTAATTCCACTTATTGTATTCTGATTTAACTCTCTTGTACCTAGTTGAACTCCAGTAATAGACTCTCTTACCTCGGCTTCGGTTTTCCCAAAGTTGTATTCAAAATTAGTACCTATGCTAAAGTTTTTATTAAAATTGTAGGCAAATCCAGCGAACACTCGGTTAATATTACCTGTTCCTATTTGTTGAATATTTCTTGTAAAATCATCATCTGTCGTTGTAGTAGTTCCATTATCATCAACGTAACTATTTTGTAATTTATATCCAACTGCACTATATGGCATCAACCCAAAAGAAGCTCCAAACTTCCCCATAGGAATACCAACAGCTAAATAATCTAAAGATGTACGTTTTGCACTTTCTTTTTCAGAATCTGTTTTTAATGTATTAAAATTAGATGTACCACCAACACTAAAGGTCGTTAAAAGCAAACGTGAATAAGACGCTGGATTATTTAAGTTAATTGCAATACTGTCGCCTGTAATGGCTAAACCTCCCATTGCTCTTGCCTCTTGGGTTCCTCTAAATTTAACCTCTCCTAGACCAAAGTAAGAATAGGGAGATGCTGTATTTTCTTGAGCTAAACTAAATACACTAGTTAAAGCAAATCCTAAGCAAAATATAAGTTTCTTTAGCATTTTTTTGTTTTGTGATATTGATACAAAGCATTCAAACTTTCCAATAAAAAATTTGAATGGGCAAATATGGTGCTTTTTACGCTTTTTGCCAAAAATTCTGCATCGCCACCTGTTAAAATTACTGTTAAATCTTGAAATTTATGAGAATATTGGGAAATAAACCCTTCTAGTTCAAACAACAAGCCATTTACCACTCCAGAACAAATAGATTCATTTGTACTGTTCCCTATAAATTCTTTAGGCAACTTATTTTCTAATAACGGAAGTTTTTCAGTAAAAGTATTAAGTGCTTTATAGCGCACATTTAAACCCGGTGAAATAGCTCCGCCAAAATACTTCTTATCTGCTGATAAAAAATCATATGTAACACAAGTTCCTGCATCTATTACAAGAACATTTTTGTTTTTATACAATAACGCAGCACCAGACATTAAAACCATTCTATCAACTCCTAATGTTTTAGGTGTAGCATATTTATTGTTAAACGGAAACAAAAATTCATGATTAACTTGCAAAAGAGTACAATTAGAATTAATTAATTCAATTACTGAATCATCTAATTTTGCAACCGAAGATGTGATTACATCCTTAACTTTTGGAAATTTCTGAAGAATTTTTAAAAAATTTTCAACAACGTTTTCTTTATCAAAAGTAAACTTTTCTAACAGTCTATCTCGTTCAAAAACAGCTGTTTTAATTTTAGTATTCCCAACATCTATTGCTAAAAGCATATCTATTTTTTAAAGAAGACAAATATACAAATACATTTTTTTTGAAAATTGTTTTGTAAAATATAAAATTGGTTCTATATTTGCACCCGCAATCAACAAGCAAACATGCTTAATGATTAGGAGGTACCTTAGCTCAGTTGGTAGAGCAACGGACTGAAAATCCGTGTGTCCCTGGTTCGATTCCTGGAGGTACCACCAAGTTTTTTTCACAAACCCTTGTAGATCAATATATTAGCAAGGGTTTTTTCTTTTACGGTATAAAAAACCGCAACCTCAACAAAAAAAGGCAACCTTTTTATTAGTTACCTCGAATTCTAACCCAAAGATCATACATTATTTTTTTTGCTTTTTTCCGATCTCTTGAAACTTCCTCTACAATTATTTTTTGTTTTTCTTCGGTTATCTTAAAACTAAATGCAAACTGTTGAAAATTAGGAGATACACTCAATAAACCAAAGCGCAAATCATTCAAATACAAAGCATCATCTTTTTCTGAAACAGTGTACCATCCTTTGGTCAGTCTAATCAATCGTTGTATCGAACTATCATTTTTATACTTATCTATCAAATGATGGTTTTTAGGATAACTATAAAACTTAATCGGTTTAGTATCAAAAAAAGAATAATACCCTATAAGGTAAGCATTATTTGTTTCAATATTTGCAGACCACAATACAGCATTAAAAGGTGTAGGCTTTGTCTCAATTTCACTATAAACAACCTCTTGTTCTTTTAAAGCTGCCGTAAATTTAGTATAGCTAATTCCTTTGGCTATAATAGTGATTATAATGTAAGAACAACTTATTATCAATCCTAAATTATTATATTTTCTTCTTTTTTTAGTTCCTACAGGATGAAACATAGCCATAATAAGAAAAATAAGAAAAGGAAGAGTGTACAACGGATCAATAACAAATATATTTTTTAGAGCTAGCCGCACTTCGAAAGGCCAAAAAAGTTGAGTACCCCAAGTAGTATGAACATCTAAAACAGAATGCGTAAAAAAACCTAAACACATAAGCAACATCCATTCTTTAACTGAAGCCTTTTTCTCATATAAAGAAATAAGCCAACCAAAAATGCAACCAAAAACAATTGCAAAAAAAATCGAATGTGTAAAACCTCGATGTATTTCAAATGCTGTAACGGTATCTAAAAAACTACCAAAATACACATCTAAATCAGGAATAGTACCTGCAACTCCACCATAAAACATCGCTTTATTACCAACTTTTTTCCCTAGAACTACCTCTCCAACAGCAGCTCCTAATACAATTTGTGTAAGTGAATCCATAGTGTAAAAATAATAGAATTAAGCTAGAAACAACTAAAAAAAAGACAGCTAAAAGCTGTCTTTTTTACAATCTATCAAAATAACTTAATTGTACATTATTCAAAATCTTTATCAGTTACACCTTCGTTAATTTTAACTTCAGAAGTTGTAAATTCTAAATCCATTCCAACACTTAAAGTTGTTTTGTACGGGAATTTTAATCCTTTTACATCTTTGTAATCTTCGAAATAAGTAAACTGTGTCATTTTTTGACCAGCTTGTTCCATTTCTTTAGATTCTGCAACTTTAAACCCTGTGTTTACATCGTAATAATATGTTGCGTCACCTAATTGAACCGCATAAGCATCTGCTTCCTTAACAGTTTCAATTCCTTTAAGAACAACGTCTTTATTACCTAGTAATTTTAATTCTTTAAAAGTACCTACAGCTTCTTGCATTTTCTTTAAATCATCACCTGTAAAATCTTTTCTTTGTCCTTGTTGAACCATGTAAGCTTTTTTATCAGTTACAACTTGTTTCATCATAGGCATTCCCATGGCTAACATATCTAAAGCCATTTTGTTTTTAGCTGTTTTAATATGCATTTCTAATGGTGTTCCTTGTACAGTTGCAGATGCAATACTATACAACGTCTTAACATCTTTTACAGCTTTTTCTCCACCAATAACTTCGATGTATTTATTTAAAACAGATTGTGCTGTTACACCAGCAGGAACTTCTTTTTTAACAACTGGTTTTTCTGTAGGGTTACCGAATTTATCAAAATAGAAAATAGGTAATTTGTGTTCTTTACTAATTCTTTCTAAACCTGGTAAAACATCAGCTGCTTTTCCTACAACTACAACTCTAGTATTGTTTGCCAAGAAATATTTTTGAGCCGCATTTCTAACATCTTCTGGAGTTACTGCATTGATATTCTCCATATATGTTTCGTAGAAATCATCTGGAAGATTTTGCGTCTCTTTATTTAAAGCATAACGTGCAACAGTTGAAGGTTTTTCAATTTGCATTACGAAATTACCAACATACTTAGCTTTTGCATTTTTTAAATCTTCTTCTGAAACTAATTCTGTGCGAATTTTTTTCAATTCGTTGAAAATTTCAACAATCGCACTATCTGTAACTGTATTTCTTACCGAAGCACTTGAACGGAATTTTTTAACATATTTACCTGCTCCAATTGATGAATAAGAACCATATGTCCAACCGTGTTTTTCACGTAAGTTTAAGAACAAACGACCTTCTCCACCACCACCAAGAATTTGGTTAGCCATTAACACAGCAAAATAATCTTTATCTGTCATTTTTAAATTTGACAAGTTTACTAAAGAAACTTCAGACTGAACTGCATTTGAAGCATCAATAAAATTTATTTGACTATACTGAACATCTTTAGGATCACTGTACTCTAACTTAGGTGCAATTGCTTTTTTCCATTTACCGAAAAGTTTTTCAACTTTCTTTTTAGTTTCTTTAAAATCTACATCACCAACGATTACTAAATACGCATTTCCTGGAACGAAATAAGTATTGTAATTTAATTTAACATCTGCAAGCGTTACATTGTTTAATGTTTCTTCTGAAGTAAATTCTCCATTATAGTGATCTTTACCATACGTTAATACATTTTCAACACGTCTCGCAATTGAAGGAACACTTTTTTCATCTGCCTTCAACCCTTCAATAATCTTAGCTTTTTCTTTTTCAAATTCTTCTTGAACAAAAAGAGGCTGTAAAGCACCTTCTGCCATTAATTCTAAAATTCTATCAGAATAACGCGACAAACCACTTGCCGAAGCGCCAGAAGACCAGAAGTTAACTCTCGCTCCTAAGAAGTCGATTTCTTCATTAAAAGCGTCTTTGGATGTTTTTTCAGTTCCGTTACCCAACATTGAACTTACTAAATCTGACACACCTTTTTTAGCACCTTCAGCATACGGAGGGTTATCTAAAGTAAGTGTGTAAGAAACACGAGGTAATTTATGATTTTCAACAATTAACACCTTCATTCCATTTTTTAATGTAAAAGATTCTGGCTTGTTGATGTTTATTTTAGGCGCCGGACCTGGAGTTGGCATTGATCTATCTTGCGCTTGTAATGTCATTGTTAAAAACAAACTTGCTGCTATATATACTAATTTTTTCATTCTTGTCTTAGTTTTCAGTTTTTTCTTTAGCTGGAACATAATCTAAAACCATACGTTGGTTTGGCTTTAAATATTTATTAGCCACTTCTTTAATCTCTTCTCTAGTAATTGATTTGTACATATCAATTTCAGTATTGATTAAATTAATATCACCATATAATAAATAGTATGTTGCTAAATTACTTGCAATTCCTTCAACGCTTGCGTTACTATTTACATATTGACTCTCAAACTTGTTTTGTAATTTTTGATAATCTTTTTCAGAAATTAATTCTGTTTGAAGTTTTACAATTTCCTCGTCAATATCTCCAAGAATGTTTTCTTTTGAAGTATCACCCATTGGCAAACTATACACAAAGTACATTCCATAATCTTCTTGACTATAGTTAAATGCTCCAACTTGTAAAGCCATTTTCTTTTCGTCAACTAACTTTTTATAAAGTTTAGAACTTTTTCCGTCAGATAAATAAGAAGAAATCATATCTAAAACTCTTGCATCGCGAGTTTTCATTGAAGGTGTTCTATAACACGCAACATACATCGGAATTTGAATATTCGGATCTTCCCAAGTAGCCGTGAATTCTTTTGTTATTGGCGCTTCTTCATATTTTTTACGCGTAACAGGTGTTCCTTTTGGAATTGCACTGAAATAATCGCTAATCCATTTTTTAGCTTCAGTTTTATCAAATTGTCCAGCAACAACTAAAACTGCGTTATTTGGAATATAGAATTTTTTATTAAAAGCTTGAAACTCTTCTAAAGTAGCAGCGTCTAAATGCTCCATCTCACCAATTGTTGTCCAACGGTAAGGATGCTCTTTAAACATATTTTCTTTAACTGCTTTGATTAAGTTACCATAAGGTTGATTATCAACACGCAATCTTTTTTCTTCTTTTACAACTTCATTTTGAGTATCAACACCAATTTGATTAATTACAGGATGCATTAATCTTTCTGATTCCATCCAAAGTGCTAATTCTAAATTATTAGAAGGAAAAACTTCATAGTAATATGTTCTATCATCTGTAGTATTTGCATTGTTTTGACCACCATTAGCCGTTACAATTTTAAACCACTCTCCTCTTTCGATATTTTTAGTTCCTTCAAATAATAAATGTTCAAAAAAGTGAGCAAAACCAGTTCTATCTGGCTGTTCATCTTTCGCTCCTACATGATACATAACCGAAGTAATTACTACTGGAGCCGAATTATCTTGATGTAAAACTACATGCAAGCCATTGTCTAAATCGTACTCTTCAAATGTTACCTTTTGAGCGTGTGAAACACCACTCATTAAAGCTACAGCACTTAAAGCCATTGCAAATTTTTTCATAAAATTATTTTAGTTAAATAGAATAAATTCTTTTAATACGTCGCAATTTCCTAATTTTGTTACAAATTTTATACACAAAGAGTAAAATTTAACAAAAAATAAACTTCTGCATTTTTTTACTCTTAACTATTGCTAGTTAAACATTTAGTTGTATATTTGCACTCCTGAAATTTAAATTAAATTCATTGTATATGTACGCAATCGTAGAGATAGCAGGGCAACAATTTAAAGTAAGCAAAGACCAAAAAGTTTTTGTACACCGTTTAGGAGAGAAAGAAGGAGACAAAGTTTCTTTTGATAAAGTTCTTTTACTAGACGATAACGGTACAGTAACTTTAGGCGCCCCAGCTATAGATGGTGCTTCAGTTGAAGCAAAGGTGTTACAACACCTTAAAGGTGATAAAGTAATCGTTTTCAAAAAGAAAAGAAGAAAAGGTTACAAAAAGAAAAATGGTCACCGCCAAGCATTAACTCAAATTATCATTGAAGGAATTGTAGCTTCTGGTGCTCCTAAAAAGGAAACTAAGAAAGCCGCTCCTAAAGCTGAAAAAGTAGCTGAAACTAAAAAAGCAGCTCCTAAAGCAAAAGCTTCTAAAAAAGGTGATGATTTAAAGAAAATTGAAGGTATTGGACCTAAAGCTGCTGAAGTATTAGTTGCTGCTGGTGTAGATACTTTTACGAAATTAGCAAAAACTTCAGCGGATAGTGTTAAAGACATTTTAAATGCTGCAGAAGCTAAAGTTCAACATTTAGATCCTACTACTTGGGCTCAACAAGCACAATTAGCAGCTGATGAAAAATGGGATGAATTACAAAAATTACAAGACGAATTAAACGGCGGTAAAGCAGTTTAATTTAATATTAATCTAAAAACTTAAAACGTCATGGCTCACAAAAAAGGTGTCGGTAGTTCTAAGAACGGTAGAGAATCAGAATCGAAACGCTTAGGTGTTAAGATATTTGGTGGTCAAGCTGCATTAGCAGGAAACATCATCGTTAGACAAAGAGGTTCTAAACATAACCCAGGTGAAAACGTTTATATGGGTAAAGACCATACTTTACACGCTAAAGTTGATGGTATTGTTCAGTTCCAAAAGAAAAGAGACAACAAGTCTTATGTTTCAATTCTTCCTATTGAAGCATAATTTCTTCAAATAGAAAAATAAAAGCCACTCACAATGAGTGGCTTTTTTTATGAACTCTATTGAAGTTTTTATTTCCGACTTGAAAAATAAACTCCAATCAAAACAATTAAAGCACCAACTGTTTGTACAAAACTTAAAGCTTCATTCATAAATGCAAATCCTAACAGAAAAGCAACAACCGGAATTATATACGTTACAGATGAAGCAAATACCGGAGATGATATTTGAATTAACTTAAAGAATAAAATATTAGACAAACCTGTTCCTACAATTCCTAAAATTGCCACAAATTTCAACGAGTTTGTTACTTGGACATCTTCTAAACTACTAAAAAAACCTGTAGAAAATAAAATTATTAATGCTGGAATAAACATTAAGGTGAAATTACCAACACTTATTGTCAATGGACTTAAATCAGACAAATACTTCTTTATAAAATTTGCGTTAATTCCATATAAAAAAGAAGCTATTAATATTAAAAAAGCATAATAATAATTTTCAGTATTATTTTCTACATCACCAAACAAAACCAACAAAACACATCCTAAAAAACCTAATAACACTCCAAAAATTTGCCTTCTTTGTACCGATATTCCGAAAACAAACATTCCTACCAACAAAGTGCTTATTGGCGTTAATGAATTTAAAATTGAACTAACTGAACCTGCGATTTTAGTCAAAGCAGTAGCAAACAAAAAAACAGGAAAAAACGTTCCGCATAAAGCTGTAATCGCAATAAATTTCCATTTATATAAAGGAATTTTAGTCAGCTGCTTAAAACCTATTAACAACAAAAAACATCCTGCAAATAAAATTCGTAAAGCTCCTAATTGTATTGGTGTTAACCCTTTTAACCCAAGTTGCATTAGAATAAAAGAACTTCCCCAAACACTTCCTAAAAGAAGTAATAGCACCCATTTTAATTTATTTCCTTCCATAACTGAATTTCAGTTTCAAAATTCCGATTTTATTTTGAAATAAACATTCTTATTTTTCGTAAATTTGTTAGAATATTAAACCTCAACAAATTAAAATAATATAAAATGAAATTAGTTAAAGGAATTTCGTTTGTAATTGCGATGGGAGCTTTATTAGTAAGTTGCAAAAACGAAGGAAAAGCAGAAGAGAAAAATGAAGAAGTAATTGTTGAAAACACAATCCCTGCTGATGCAAAACTAGAAACCGCTAGTTTAACTATTGAAGGAATGACTTGTGAAATTGGTTGTGCTAAAACCATTGAAGAGAAATTAGCGCATACAAAAGGCGTAAAAGAAGCTAAAGTTGACTTTGAAAACAATCTAGCAACTGTAATTTTTGATTCAAATCAGCAAAACTTAGCATCGCTAACAGAAACTATTGAAGCTGTCGCTGGAGGTGATTCTTATAAAGTACTTGATTCGAAAGTGAATTAAAAAAATAAAAAAGGAGCTTTTTAAGCTCCTTTTTTATTAAAAGATATAAGTTAACCCTATTCCTAATATTTGTTTTAACTGAACTTTTGGCCCAACAGTTACTTGTTCGCCATCTATTTCTTCTTTTGCTTTTATATCATCATCATAAACAAGATGTGTTCCTAGATTTGCTTTTACATACTCATTAACTGTCATTTCCATAAGAACTTGCCAATCTATATCTATGTTTCCGAAATTATTTAAGTAATCCGTATAAAGACTTAATCTATGTTCAACACTAATATTCTTCCAAATTTCTTTTTCCCATTGATTAGTTACTAAAAAACCTAATTCTGTTCTAGATCTTTTACCTTTTCTAATTATTTCTCCAGAAACAGGATCATAAACTGCTTGATCGACACCAAATGCTCCTTGATTAGCTAAATCTCTATCTAAAACCAAAGTTGTTTTTTGTGTTAAAGGAGAAATATATACATTTAAATTAAGTTCTTCTCTTTCATATTCAGCACCAACACCTAAGAAAAAATAAGCTGGCGCTAGAAATCTAGAAATTGCATCATCGGTATTTGGATAATTATATCCATTATAAAACTGAGTAGTAAATGTTAACTTACTACTGTAAAACCAATTTGATATAGTATCTGTTCTATATCCAAAAGTAGAATTTATTTGAAGCTGATCATCTGTTTTACGAATCTCTTGCCCTTCTTGTTTATTTAATCCGTAACGAGCTATAAGTTCATTTTTCCAATTAATATTCGTCTTTTTATACTCTCTAATAAACTTACCTTTCAACAAACCAGAAATTGAACTATTTCCACCAGGATTCCAATTTACAAACGCAATTTGAGTAATATCAAAACCAACTTTATTTGATTTTTTCCAATACGAAATAGTATCTGCTTTTTCAGTTTGAATTATTTGAGCGTTTACTTTCGAAAAAACCAAAAAGAAACACACTGAGCTCAAAATCAGTATTTTTTTCATGATAGTAGATGTTGTTTGGGGTACAAAAATCTTAATTTTTCTAAACCGACAAAAGTTTTATTAAAGAATTAACGTCAATTTCACAAATTTCTTGTTGTTGTACAACAGAAGCTTGTTCTATAAAAGTATCTTTAACGCCTAATTTTTTAATAGGAATTAGAATTCCACATTCAGAATAAAACCCTTCAATCAAACTTCCAAAACCACCAAATTTAACACCATCTTCAATCGTGATTATCGAATCATGCTTTTTAGCTAATTCAAGTAAAACTTTTTTATCTAAAGGCTTAATAAACGGAAAATGGTAATGTGAATATTCTTCTTTATTTGAAATAGAATTTAAAGCCTTAGTAACATTATTTCCAATAGTTCCCGTTGAAAGTATCGCTTTTTTTGTGCCTTTTTGTAAACAAATAGCTCTTCCTATTTCGAGTTTTTCAAAAGGTTGTTGCCAATCTAAAATTTCTCCTCTACCTCTTGGATAACGAATTGCTATTGGATAATCTAAGCCCAACTGAGCTGTATACATTAAATTGCGTAACTCAATTTCATTAATTGGTGCTGTAATAATAATGTTTGGAATACAACTTAAATATGCAATATCAAAAACTCCATGATGCGTTGCTCCGTCTTCTCCCACAAATCCAGCTCTATCTAAACAAAAAACAACAGGCAAATTTTGCAATGCCACATCATGAATCACTTGATCATAAGCACGCTGTAAAAAAGTAGAATACACATTACAAAAAACTGTCATTCCTTGTGTTGCCATTCCAGCTGCTAATGTTACTGCATGTTGCTCTGCAATTCCTACGTCGAAAGCTCTTTCAGGAAATTGTTCCATCATAAACCTCATTGAACTTCCGGTTGGCATAGCTGGCGTTATTCCAATTATCTTCTGATTTTTTTCTGCTAACTCTACTAAAGTGTATCCAAAAACATCTTGAAATTTTGGCGGTAAATTCTCTTCATTATTGGGATGAATTTTTCCCGTTTTAGCTTCAAATTTACCTGGCGCATGATATTTTACTTGATCTTCTTCGGCTAACTGCAAACCTTTTCCTTTAGTAGTTATTACATGTAAAAATTTCGGCCCTTTTACATTTTTTAATCGCTCTAATTCAGAAATTAATTTTGGTAAATCATGTCCGTCTATTGGACCAGAATAATCAAAATTCAATGATTTTATGATATTATTCGCTTTAGGATTTTTCCCCTCTTTTACTGCTGCTAAATAATCTTTTAACGCACCAACGCTCGGATCAATTCCGATAGCATTATCATTTAAAATCACCAATAAATTAGCATCTGTAACTCCAGCGTGATTTAAACCTTCAAATGCCATTCCGCTTGCTAAAGACGCATCGCCAATAACTGCTATATGTTGTTTATCTATATCTCCGTTAAGTTTTGAGGCAATTGCCATTCCCAAAGCAGCAGAAATTGAAGTGGAAGAATGTCCTACACCAAAAGCATCAAATTCGCTTTCACTTCGCTTAGGAAAACCCGAAATTCCGTCTTGTTCTCTATTTTTATGGAAACTATTTTTTCGTCCAGTTAGAATTTTATGTCCATAAGCTTGATGGCCAACATCCCAAATCAATAAATCTTCAGGTGTATTAAAAACATAATGCAACGCAATTGTTAGTTCAACAACACCTAAACTAGCACCCAAATGCCCTCCTTTTTGCGAAACTACATCGATAATAAAATCGCGCAATTCTTGAGCAAATTGTGGTAACTGACTTACTTCAAGTTGTCTTAATTCGGTAGGAAAATTTATTTTGTCTAGTAATTTTGATTGCATGTAACAAAAGTAGTGATTGAATTTGTAATTTTGTGCGTATGGAAAACATTTTCACAGACGAATATTTTATGAAAAAGGCTTTAGCCGAAGCCGAAACTGCTTTTGAAAAAGGAGAAATTCCTGTTGGAGCAATTATTGTAATTGACAATAAAGTAATTGCACGAAGTCATAATCTTACTGAACTTTTGAACGATGTAACTGCTCATGCCGAAATGCAAGCAATAACAAGCGCTGCAAATTATTTAGGCGGAAAATATTTAAAAAATTGTACTCTTTATGTAACACTAGAACCTTGTCAAATGTGTGCTGGAGCATTATATTGGAGTCAAATTTCAAAAATTGTTTACGGAGCTTCCGATGAAAATAGAGGTTTTTCAAAATTAGGCACACAATTACATCCTAAAACCAAGGTCATTTCTGGAGTTTTGGAAGAAGAATGTTCCTTGTTAATGCGTGCTTTTTTTAGAACAAAAAGGTAATATTCACTTTATTTATTTTATCAATATTTTTCCTACCTTTAAAACAATATTTTTTCTTCCTTTGAAGTTGTAAAGGTATTCTCTATTTTAAATTCTTTCTTTATTATGAAACAACAACGAATTCTATCGGTTGTAATAGCTATGCTATTGTTTGTAAGCTGTTCTAAACAAAAATCTGAAAACTTTGATTCGGATTATTCTCTTTTTAAAGATTATATTCTTAGTTATAGTCCAGGAATTATTTCTAGTTCCGAAGATATTAGAGTTGTTTTAGCATTTGATAATCAAGATTGGAACGAAAATAAAGAGTTGGATCAAAATTTATTCAAAATAAATCCTTCAATAAAAGGTAAAGTTGTGGCTTTATCTTCAAACACAGTTGCTTTTGTTCCAGATGAAAAACTAGATCAAAATACTGCTTATCAAGTAAGTTTTAAACTTGGCGAACTTAAACAAATCGATAAAATTCTAAGAGAATTTAATTTTACTGTAAAAATTATTAAACAAGATTTTATGGTTTCTGTTATCGATTTACAATCGTATAGCAAAGATTTCCAATACATAAATGGCGTTTTAAACACTAGTGATAATTTAGATTTTGAAACTGCAAAAAAATTAATCCAAGTTTCTCAAAAAAATAAAAAAGTAAATGTAAAATTCAATAAAGAACTGAGTACTTCAAGAGAGTTTAAATTCGTAATCGACAGCATTCAGCGTTTTGTTGAAGATAGTAAAATCAACATATCTTGGAACGGAAAAGATTTTGATATCGACCAAAAAGGAAAAATGGAATTTGACATTCCTGGCAAAAACAATTTCAAAATTATTTCTGCCGAAGTTCAAGAAGCCGACAATCAAATTTTATTATTAAACTTTTCCGATCCGCTTAAAAAAGGACTAGATTTTAACGGTTTAGTAGAAGTTGAAACTGCAACCAACTTAAAATTTGCAACTGCAGGAAATCTTTTAAAAGTATTCTTTAACGAGCCCTTAAAAGGCGAATTATTAGTTGAAGTTTTTCAAGGAATTCAAAGTGAAGACGGTTATAAAATGAAACAAAATTTCTCTCAAAAAGTTTCATTTGAGCAAATTAAACCGCAAGTACGTTTTATAAAAAGCGGAACTATTTTACCAAGTTCAAATAATTTAAAAATCAATTTTGAAGCCGTAAACTTAAAAGCTGTTGATGTAAAAGTGTATAAAATTTACAAAAATAACATTTTACAGTTTTTACAAGACAACGAAATTAATGGAAGTAGAAATCTAAGAAAAGTAAGTGCGCCAATTGCAAAGCAAACATTGTATCTAAAAAAGAATAATCTTGCCAATTATAGCAAATGGAATGCTTATGCTATTGATTTGTCAAAAATAATTCAACCAGAACCTGGAGCGATTTACAGAGTTGAATTAACAATTCTAAGAAAATATTCTCTTTTTAAATGTTCATCTGGCAATGCTATTGAAGGAGAAAATGAAGAGGATGAAAACTTTGATTCGGATGAAGTTCGTTCTACGGAATACTATTATGACAACGATTATTACTATTACAATTGGTATGAACGTGAAGATCCTTGCACTTCATCCTATTACTATAACAATACTATCGGAACAAATGTTATCGCTTCCGATTTGGGAGCCATTGTAAAAAGAGGTGAAAACGGAAGTTATCATATTGCTGTGAATAACATTGTAGATACAAAACCTATTTCTGGTGCTAATGTAGAATTGTATGATTACCAACAACAAAAATTAGCCTCTACATCTACTGATGTAGATGGATTTGCTAGAATTGAAGTTGATCGTTATGCTTATTTTGCAATTATAACAAAAGACAAAAACACTACATATGTAAAACTAGACGAAGGACGTTCCCTTTCTGTTAGTGATTTTGAAGTAGGCGGCGTAACTTTAGAAAAAGGATTAAAAGGATACATTTATGGCGAACGCGGTGTTTGGCGTCCTGGCGACACTTTACATATTGCATTTATGCTAAATGACAATGAAAGTAAACTTGAAAAAACGCATCCTATTAAATTCAAACTATCTGACCCTAGAGGAAAACTAACCTATCAAGCTGTTCAAAAGTATAACAAATCTAATCATTATAAATTTACTGTTGCTACAAAACCAACAGATATTACAGGTAATTGGGAAGCTAAAATAAGTATTGGTGGTGCCAATTTTTATAAAAGCATTAAAATTGAAACCATTAAACCGAATCGCTTAAAAATCAAAAATAGTTTTGGAGGTGCTTCAATTTCTGGCAATAATCCAAACAAAGGAACTTTAGAAGTGGCTTGGTTACATGGTGCAGTTGCTAAAAATTTAAAAGTAGAAATGCAAGCGAAGTTCATGAAAGAAACAACTACTTTTAAAAAGTACAACAATTATGATTTTGATGATGATGTAAGAGATTTTTATACCGAAGAAGTTAATGTGTTTTCTGGCAAAGTGGATGAAAATGGTAAAACAGATGTAACTTTAAAACCAACTGTTTCTAGTCAAGCTCCTGGTAAATTAAAAATTGTAATGCAAACTAAAGCATTTGAATCGGGCGGCGATTTTAGTACCGATGTGGTTTCGGCTTCATTTTCTCCTTACAAAACGTATGTTGGATTAAAAAGTCCAACAGCCAATAAATATGGATTTTTAGAAACCGACAAAGTCAATAAATTCGAAGTAGTTACACTTTCTGAAAATGGAAAACCAAAATCCGTAAAAGATTTAGAAGTTCGAGTATATAAAGTCGATTGGCGTTGGTGGTGGAATTCATCCGGAAACGATTTATCAAAATACAATTCAGATAATGTAACAACAGCTTATAAAAACTTCACTATTTCAACTAATTCAAGTGGAAAAGCAAGTTTCCAATTTTCAGTTCCTGAAGGCGATTGGGGAAGATATTTAGTTCGTGTAGTTGATCCAAACGACGGACATGCAACGAGCACAACAGAAATTATCGATTGGCCTTATTGGTCGGGTAAAACTAAAAACGGTGATGCTTCAGCAGCAAACATGCTTGTATTTACTTCTGATAAAGAGAAATATGCTGTAGGCGAAAAAGCTATTGTTTCTTTCCCATCAAGTTTAGGCAATCGCGCTTTACTATCTCTAGAAAACGGAACTAAAGTAGTAAAAACACTTTGGGCCGATACTCAAAAAGGTGAAACTAAAGTTGAAATTCCAGTTACTGCTGATATGGCGCCAAACGTGTACATCAACATTACATTATTGAAACCACACGCTTCAACTATGAACGATGCACCAATTCGTATGTATGGAATTTTACCAATTGAAGTGGTCGATAAAAATACAATTCTAGAACCTGTTTTAACCATGCCAGAAGTGCTTCGTCCCGAGCAAAAAGCTTCTTTAAAAGTGAGTGAGAAAAATGGTAAAGCAATGAGTTATACTATTGCTATTGTAGATGAAGGTTTACTGGATTTAACCCGTTTTAAAACGCCAAATGCTTGGGATAAATTTTATTCTAAACAAGCACTTGGTGTAAAAACTTGGGATATTTATGATGATGTTATTGGTGCGTATGGAGGAAAAATAAATCAAATTTTCAGTATTGGTGGTGATGAAGATTTAGGCGGCGGAAGCAATAAAAAGGCAAACCGATTTAAACCTGTTGTCATTTATCTTGGACCATTTAAACTAGAAAAAGGACAAACCAGAACACATTCGTTTGAAATGCCAAATTATATTGGTTCGGTTCGAACAATGGTAGTTGCAGGAAATGATGACGAAAACGCTTATGGAAGTACTGAAAAAACGACTCCAGTTAGAAGCCCGTTAATGGTTTTAGCATCTGTTCCGAGAAAAATTTCACCGAACGAAAAAATTACGTTACCTGTTACGGTTTTTGCAATGGAACCAAAAGTTAAAAATGTTACGGTTCAAGTAAAAACCAACAATGGAATTAGAGTAGTTCAACCTTCACAATCGGTTAGTTTTAGTTCTCCAGATGAAAAAATGGTGTATTTCGATTTGAATGTTGGCGAACTAACTGGATTAGGAAAAATTGAAGTAATCGCTACTTCTGGAAATGAAAAAGCATCTTATCCAGTTGAAATTGATATCGTCAATCCAAACCCGGAAACTACTGATTTTGTTGATGTAATTTTGGAACCAAATAGTACAAAACAAGTCAATTGGACAACATTTGGCGTAAACGGAACGAACAAGGCTTCCGTTGAAGTTTCATCTTTCCCAACAATTGATTTCAATAGAAGATTAAAATATTTAATTCAATATCCTCATGGTTGTGTGGAACAAACTACTTCAAGTGTATTTCCTCAACTATACTTAAACGATATTGTATCGATTGATGATGGAAAAAAACAACAAATTCAGCGTAATATTAATTTAGGTATTCAACGATTAGGTAATTTCCAATTAGCTGGTGGTGGATTATCATATTGGCAAGGAAATTCTCATCCAGACGACTGGGGAACATCGTATGCAGGTCATTTTATGATGGAAGCGGAGAAAAAAGGATATGTGTTACCTATTGGTTTCAAACAAAAATGGATTTCACATCAACAACGAATGGCTAAACAATGGCGCTTCGATGCTCGTTATCATAATGATTTTGCGCAAGCTTATCGTTTGTACACTTTAGCGCTTGCTGGTTCATCCGATTTAGGTTCAATGAACAGACTTCGCGAAACGGTTGGTATTTCTAACGAATCGAAATTCCGTTTAGCAGCTGCTTATGCGATAATTGGTCAGAAAAAAACAGCGTTAAATTTAATTAACGGATTAACTATCGAAAGCAACAATTATTACTACTACTATGGTTCGGAAGAGCGAAATAGAGCGATGTTATTAGAAACCTATTTATTAGTTGGTGAAAAAGCAAAAGCCTTTGACGTAGCAACTAAACTAGGCAAAAACTTATCTTCAAGCAATTGGATGAGTACACAAACTACGGCTTATAGTTTATATGCAATGTCTAAATTTGCTATGGCAAATGGTGGCAAAGGAGTTTCTGTTTCGTTAACTCAAAAAGGAAAAACACAACCTTTAACGACTTCAAAATCAATTTTAGACAAGACATTAGATGTGAATACTGGAAACAATTCCATTTCACTAAAAAACAACGGAAATAATACGTTGTATGTTCGCGTATTGAATAGTGGAATTTTACCTGTTGGCGAAGAAAAAGAAGTGTACAAAAATATTAGTTCTGTTATTACTTATAAAGCTAAAAATGGCACTACTTTAAATCTTTCATCGGTAACCCAAGGCACAGAAATAGTAGCGCAAGTAATAGTAAGAAATACCTCTAACGAACGCATTGAAAATGTTGCTTTAACACAAATTGTTCCATCAGGATTTGAAATTTTGAATTCTCGATTTACTGATTTCGGTAATTCTACTGAAAACAAAGCCGATTTCATAGATATTCGAGACGATAGAACCAATTTCTATTTCGACTTAAAAGCTGGAGAAACCAAAACCTTTACAATGCATTGGAACGCTTCATTTTTAGGAAATTATTATTTACCTGGTGTTCAATGCGAAGCCATGTATGACGATAATTATCTAGCACGAAACAAAGGACAATGGATTACAATTGTTAAAGAATAATGTTTTTAAATCGCTTTTGGCAATACATAAAACGTAATAAAATAAAAACTACCATAGGAATTATTCTTGTGGTAGTTTATTATTTTTCGTTACCAAAAGTATTGTTTAAAAACGATTATGCAACTGTAATTGAAAGCAAAGAAGGACAACTATTAGGTGCAAAAATTGCAGATGATGGTCAGTGGCGATTTCCAGAAAGTGATAGTATTCCACATAAATTTAAAACGTGCATTGTAGCTTTTGAAGACCAACATTTTTACAAACATTTTGGCTTCAACCCTATTTCAATGTATCATGCTTTTTTACAAAATAGAAAAGCCAATAAAATCGTTCGAGGTGGAAGTACGCTGACACAACAAGTAATTCGGTTACATCGAGAAAATCAAAAAAGAAGCTATTTCGAGAAATTCATAGAAATAATCCTGGCAACTCGTTTGGAGTTTAGATGTAGTAAAGATGAAATTTTAGGATTATATGCCGCACATGCTCCTTTTGGAAGTAATGTTGTAGGTTTAGAAATGGCATCTTGGCGTTATTTCGGATTACAACCACATCAATTATCTTGGGCAGAAGCTGCTACTTTAGCCGTTCTACCAAATGCGCCTAGTTTAATTTATCCAGGTAAAAACCAACAACGATTATTAGATAAAAGAAACCGCTTGTTAAAGAAACTTTGGCAAGACAAAATAATTGATAAAGAAACTTATGAGTTGGCTTTATTAGAAAGTTTGCCTCAAAAACCCTTCGATGTTCCACAAATTGCTCCACATCTTTTACAAAAAACCGCAAAAGAACACAAAGGCGAAAAAATAAAAACGACGCTATCAATTTATCATCATGAACGAATAAATGATATCGTAAAACAATATTATAATTTATACAAACAAAATGAAGTGTATAACATTGCAGTTCTTGTGGTGGATGTAAAGACACGAAATATTGTTTCGTATGTTGGGAATAGTCCAACCGATAAAAACCATCAAAAAGATGTTGATATTATTGAAGCACCAAGAAGTACGGGAAGTATTTTAAAACCTTTCCTTTATACTTCTATGCTAGACGATGGCGATATTCTACCAGAATCCTTAATTCCAGATATTCCAACACAAATTTCGGGTTATTCACCACAAAATTACAACCTAACTTACGACGGAGCTGTTCCAGCCAATCGAGCTTTAGCGCGTTCATTGAATATTCCAGCGGTGTTAATGCTTCAAGAATATTCTGTAAACAAATTTTATGAGCAGTTACAGAATTTAAAATTACGCAATGTGAATCGCCAACCTTCAAATTACGGTTTATCGCTTATTTTAGGCGGCGCTGAAACCAATTTGTGGGATTTGTGTCGTGCTTATTCATTTATGTCGGGAACTGTAAATCATTTTACAGCTACACAAGATGAATACCGAACCAACGAATTAGCTAACATGAATTATAATTGGAATGAAAAAGTAGATTTTGGAAAATCTGTTCGAAATAAAAACATTTGGAATGCTGGTGCCATTTGGCAAACGTTTGAAGCTATGAAAGAAGTTAACCGACCAGAAGGAGACGAAGCTTGGCAATTTTATGATTCCTCTATTGAAATTGCTTGGAAAACAGGAACAAGTTTTGGTGGAAGAGATGCTTGGGCAGTTGGTATAAATAAAGATTATGTTGTAGGCGTTTGGGTTGGAAATGCAACAGGAGAAGGAAGGCCTTTATTGACAGGAGTTGAAAGCTCAGCTCCTATTTTATTTGATGTATTTAGAATATTTCCAAGAAGTAAATGGTTTGAAACACCTTATAACGATTTAGAAGAAGTTAATATTTGTAAAAACTCAGGCTTTTTAGCAACAAATAATTGTCCGAGTGAAATAAAATGGGTTCCAAAAACAGCTAAAAAATCAAAAAACTGTCCGTACCACAAATTGATTCATTTGGATCAAACCAAAGAATATCGCGTAAATAGTAGCTGTGAAGCAATTGAAAATATGGTTACCGATTCTTGGTTTGTGCTTCCGCCAGTAATGGAATGGTATTACAAGAAAAAAAATATCGATTATAAAACACTCCCACCATTTAAAGAAGGCTGCGAAAATAATGATGTAAGCAAAAAAATGGACTTTATTTATCCTACAAGTTTTACAAAAATCATTTTAACTAAAAACTTTGAAGGCAATACGCAACCCGTCATAATTAAAGTAGCGCATTCTAATCAA
The DNA here is from genome assembly GCA_030431055.1 of Bacteroidia bacterium. GTDB lineage: Bacteria > Bacteroidota > Bacteroidia > Flavobacteriales > Flavobacteriaceae > Flavobacterium. The sequence goes on from JAUIJA010000001.1 coordinate 145,579, forward strand.
GAGGAAGAACTTTTTTGGTATTTAAATGAGAAGTATTTGGGAAGCACTAAAACCTTTCATGAAATGCCAATAATAGCTTCTTCAGGTATTTATACGATTACTGTAATCGATGAAGAAGGTTTTGAAATTAAAAGAAAAGTTCAAATTGAAAAATAAAAAAACCGCTAATCAATTAAGAAAAGCGGTTTAGTTTTATTTAATTTCATTTCCTTCTTTATCAAAGAAATGGTATTCTAAATACGTGTAAGCGTCACGAGGTATAATTTTCACCCATTTTTTATGTTCGATGAACCACTTCATACGAACAGATGGAAAACCTTTTTCAAGGTATGCTGCCACAAATGGATGTGCATTTAGCACAACTTTCTTATGGTCTTTTAAAATTCTTTCTAAGCTATCCGTTATTTTATCTATAACAACAATTGGAGCTTCAATTTCCCCATTTTCATTATTAGGGTTTTCTTCTCTTGTTTTTATAGCTACTTCTGGTCTAACTCTTTGTCTAGTAATTTGAACTAATCCAAATTTACTAGGAGGCAAGATTTTATGCTTGGCCTTATCGTCACTCATTTCTTCTCGTAGAAAGTCATATAATTGCTTTCTATTCTCAGAAGTTTGCATATCAATAAAATCAACAACTATAATTCCTCCCATATCTCGTAAACGTAATTGTCTTGCAATTTCTGCAGCGGCTATTAAATTTACTTCTAAAGCTGTTTCTTCTTGACTTTGTGCTTTGTTTGAACGATTTCCACTATTTACATCAACAACATGTAAAGCTTCAGTGTGTTCAATTACTAAATAAGCACCTTTTTGCATAGAAACAGTTTTTCCAAAAGAGGTTTTTATTTGTCTTTCTATATGATATTTCTCAAAAAGAGGTAATTCTTTCGATTGATAGTGTTTTACGATAGACACTTTATCAGGAGCTATTTCTTGCAAATAGTCCTTCGTTTGTAGATATAACTCATCGTCATCTACATGAATACCTGTAAAGGTATCATTAAACACATCCCTTAATATAGAAGAAGCTTTATTTAATTCTCCTAATACTTTTGAGGGATGATGTGCAGTTTTTAGCCTTTTACACATGGCCGACCAGCGGTCCATTAGATTTTGTAAATCTTTGTCAAGTTCGGCTACTTTTTTGCCTTCGGCTACTGTTCGCACAATAACCCCAAATCCTTTTGGCTTAATCGATTGTACCAATCTTTTTAGACGCTCCTTTTCTTCTTTCGATTTTATTTTCTGTGAAACAGAAACACGATCTGAAAAAGGAACTAAAACCACATATCTACCTGCCAGAGAAATTTCTGAACTTATACGTGGACCTTTAGTAGAAATAGGTTCTTTTACTATTTGTACTAAAATAGATTGATTAGCGCTTAGCACATCGGCTATAGCACCATTTTTATTGATTTCTGGCTCAAAAGGAAAATTTTTGAGTGAATAATCTTTTATTTTACCTGCGCTTACAAGTTTAATGAATTTCAGCAACGAAGATAAATTAGGTCCTAAATCGTGATAATGTAAAAAGGCATCTTTTTCATAGCCTACATTTACAAAAGCAGCATTTAGTCCTGGAACCGGTTTTCTAATTTTGGCAATAAAAATATCGCCAACTTGAAACTCTGCTCCTTTTTCTTCTTCTTTGTGTAATTCTATTAATTTTCCATCTTTTAATAAGGCAAAATCTACTGCATTTGAACTTGAACGAATAATTAATTCCTTGTTCATGCTGTACATTTTTATCCATACTTTTAAAGTTAGAAGTTAGAAGTTAGAAGTTAGAAAAATTCTAAATTCTGTATTCTGCATTCTGTATTCTACTCGTACAGATGGATTAATTTTTTACAGGTAATTAACCTGAGAATCGTATATTACGATTCATTTCAAAGAACGTTTTAAAAAAAGAAAAGTAGTGTTGAACTACTTTTTCTTTTTATGACGGTTAGCTCTAGCTCTCTTTTTACGTTTGTGAGTTGCTACCTTATGTCTTTTTCTTTTTTTACCACTTGGCATAACTAGTTGGATTAGATTAATAAATAATTTTTATACTGTAACTTCAGTTTTCGTTTTAACACCTTCAACAAACACTTTTGCTGGTTTAAAAGCTGGAATGTTGTGCGCAGGAATCTTAATTGTTGTGTTTTTTGAAATGTTTCTTCCTGTTTTTTCTGCTCTAGTTTTAACGATAAAGCTTCCAAAACCTCTTAAATAAACATTATCTCCTTCTTCCAATGAGTTTTTTACTTCTTCCATAAAAGTCTCCACAGTTGCCTGAACGTCATTCTTTTCTAGGCCTAATTTCTCAGAAATTTTTGCTACGATATCAGCTTTCGTCATTTTCTTTCTTATTTAATTGTAAGTGTTTATTTTTTTGAGAGTGCAAATATACAAATTAAAAAAATAAATATTCAACCTTAATTAATTAATTTTTAACTCACAAAGTTTTTACTTTTGCCACACAAACAAAATTTATGGATTTTTCTAACACGTTAATTAATTGGTATTTACAAAACAAAAGAGATTTGCCTTGGCGTGAAACTAAAAACCCATATAATATTTGGCTATCAGAAATCATTTTACAACAAACTAGAGTTGCACAAGGATTGCCATATTATCTTAATTTTATAAAAACTTTCCCTACAATTCAAAATTTAGCAAATGCAAGTGAAGAAAAGGTTTTAAAGCTTTGGCAAGGATTGGGCTATTACTCAAGAGCTCGAAACCTTCACGCAACTGCAAAACACATTACAAACAATTTAAACGGAGAGTTTCCTGACAACTACAATAAATTACTCAACCTAAAGGGCGTTGGCGAATATACAGCTGCAGCAATTGCATCCATTTCATTTAATGAAGATATTGCCGTAGTTGACGGTAATGTTTTTAGAGTTTTATCCCGATATTTTGGAATAGAAAGTGATATTTCTGTACCAAAAACAAAAAAAGAATTTCAAAAACTAGCAAACGAAGTTCTTCCGAAAGGAAAAGCTGCCGTTTTCAATCAAGCTTTAATGGAATTTGGCGCAATTCAATGTTCGCCTAAAAAACCAAACTGCGAAAATTGTGTTTTTAACACAAAATGTTTCGCTTTACAATACAACAAGGTTGATAAACTTCCGGTTAAAACCAAAAAAAATAAAATAAAAAAGCGCTACTTAAATTATATCGTTGTTAAAGATTCAAACAATAATTTTATTATTGAACAACGAAATGAAGACGGAATTTGGAAAAACTTATTTCAGTTTCCATTACTAGAAACAAGTAAACATACATCGATTAAAAATATTAGTTCAAAAATTGAAAAACAGTTTAAAAGCAGCAATATTATTGTTTTTAATGATGAACCAATTATTCACAAACTTTCTCACCAACATTTATATATTCGTTTTTTCGAAATCAATATTGATGAAGAAATTAATCATAGTTTAAACCTTGAAGAATTGGTAAAAAAACCATTTCCAATAGTGATTCATAATTTTATTGAAAAGCATTATTTTGAATTGACTAAAAAATAGTATATTTGATTTTATAAAATACGCGCCATGAACGGAACAGTAAATAAAGTAATTTTAGTAGGACATTTAGGGGACGAAATAAAAATGCATTATTTCGATGGTGGAAACTGCATTGGTAGATTTCCCCTTGCTACAAACGAAGTTTACATCAATAAAAGTACAGGAGAAAAAATAACTTCTACCGAATGGCATAATATTGTTGTGCGTAATAAAGCTGCCGAAATTTGCGAAAAATATCTTTCTAAAGGAGATAAAATCTTTATTGAAGGTAGAATAAAATCGCGTCAATGGCAAACTGACGACGGAACAACAAAGTACACTACTGAAATTCAAGTAACAGAATTTACTTTTTTAAACACTAAAAAAGATACCGAAAATAATTCTAAACAAAATCAAAATAACAACGGAAACACTGCTCATCAAAATCCAATTCAACAAGATGAGACAAACGATGATTTACCGTTTTAATGTTTAACTAATTCGTTTAAATTTGGATCCAGACCCTTCCAGTTTTTTACAATCTATAGATTTCGAAATACTATTTGGTTCAATTACCGTATTTGTATTGTTAATTTGTTCAGCCTTTATTTCAGGTTCTGAAGTTGCACTTTTTTCACTTACTCAACAAGATGTTGATGAATTAAAAGAAAACAACCTTAACAAAGGGAATTTAATTTCAAACTTACTTGAAAAACCTAAAAAATTATTAGCTACGATTTTAGTTGCTAATAATTTAATTAATATTGCTATTGTTATTATTTTCTCGTCTTTTAGCGAAAAAATATTTGGCAGTATTTCATCTTTTACTATCAGATTTATTCTTGAAGTCGTTGTAATTACCTTTTTAATTTTACTTTTCGGAGAAGTCTTACCAAAAATTTATGCAAACCGTAACAACGTAGCTTTTTCTAAAATGGTATCGTTACCCATTATGGTTTTAGAAAAACTATTTTCTCCTATAACAATTCCTATGAAGAACTTAACAAAGTTCTTGGAGAATAAATTCAGTACACAAAAAACTAATTTTTCAATAGACCAACTTTCACAGGCTTTAGAATTAACAAATCAGGAAGAAACCACACAAGAAGAACAAAAAATACTAGAAGGAATTGTAACTTTTGGAAATACCGATGTTCGCCAAGTTATGAGTCCGAGAATAGATGTTTTTGCTTTAGATATTGAAGAAACATTTGGTGACATTTTACCGAAAATTGTAGATAAAGGATATTCTAGAATTCCAGTTTACAAAGAAAATATCGATCATATTGAAGGCGTTTTATTTATTAAAGATTTAATTCCGCATATTGATGAAAAGAAAGATTTTCATTGGCAAAATCTAATTAGAGAACCATTTTTTGTTCCTGAAAATAAAAAGCTCGACGATTTATTGAAAGAATTTCAAAACATGAAAAACCATTTAGCTATTGTGGTTGATGAATATGGCGGAACTTCTGGTTTAATTTCACTCGAGGACATTTTAGAAGAAATCGTAGGCGATATAAGTGATGAGTTTGATGATGAAGATTTAGTCTATTCAAAATTAGATGATAAAAACTTTGTTTTTGAGGGAAAAATCGGATTAAAAGATTTCTGTAGAATTATTGAAGTGAACGAAGAAGAATTTGAAACCGCAAAAGGTGAAGCTGAAACCTTAGCTGGTTTAATTCTTGAGATTTCGGGTAATTTCCCTAAGAAAAATCAAAAAATAAACTTCAACAATTATTTGTTCACCATAGAAAGTTTAGACAAAAGAAGAATAAAACAAATAAAAGTTACGTTAGAATAAAAAAAGAATAATGAAGAAAATAACTTTAGTAATATTTGGATTACTTACTTTAATTTCTTGTCAAGAACAAACCAAACCAAAACCTAAAGCCGAATTGCGATTAGAATATCCTAATTCTACTTATGGAAATTTAGAAGGTTCTTGCCCGTTTACTTTCATGGTTAATAATAATGCAAAAGTAAAATCTAGCGATCCATGTTCTTTTGAAATTACTTATCCTAAAATGAAAGCTACTATTTATATTACACATAAAAATGTAGACAACAACATTGATAAATTACTTCGCGACGCACAAAAACTAACTTATGACCACGCCATTAAAGCAAATGAAATCGTTACACAACCCTTTATAAACAAAGAAAATAAAGTTTATGGCATGTTTTCAGAAGTTGGCGGAAATGCAGCTACAAACGCACAATTTTATGTAACTGATAGCACTAAAAATTTCTTAGTTGGAAGCATGTATTTTTATGCAAAACCAAATTACGATTCTATACTTCCAGCAGCGAGTTATATAAAAGACGACATTAGAAAAATAATGGAAACCATTAAATGGAAATAAAAAAGCCTTTCAATTGAAAGGCTTTTTTTGTGCGGGTGATAGGACTCGAACCTACACGCCGTGAAGCACCAGATCCTAAGTCTGGCGTGTCTACCAATTTCACCACACCCGCAAGTGGAAATTGTGGCTGCAAATATAAATATAAGAATTATATAAACAAACTGTTTTTTAAAAATAAAGTTTTTAATTATTATATTAGCAAAAATTCATACCAAAATGAAAATAAAACTACCCAACTACTCTAAATCATTACTGATTTTAGCATTTATAATATCAAATGCTATTTATTCTCAAACCCCAAAACAAGTTGAGCAAATTATTGCTAATTATGACTTAAAAAAGGGAGAAGAACTCTACAAGCAGTTTAAACAAAGAGAACAAACTGAAAAACAGAAAGCTTTAACTTTTGCTAAGAAAAACGATATTCCAGTTTTTAAGAAAAATAAAAGTGGTGGTTTTGACGAATTAATGTATTTACTCCCAAGTGGTGAACCTATTTATTATTCTACAGACAATGTTGATGCAGCAACATCTACTAGAGTGAACTTTTTACGTTCTGGTGGCGGACTTGGACTAAACCTTACAGGAACAGGAATGGTTCCACGTATGTGGGATGGTGGACCTATACATAATCACCAAGAATATGCTGGTAGAATTACTATGGTTGATGGAACAACTCGAAATACAAATAGTTTTCATGCAATTCACGTAATGGGAACCATTATAGCTAGTGGTGTACAAGCAAACGCAAGAGGTATGGCTTATCAAGCAACAGGGCGATCTTTTGAATGGAATGACGATGAAAGTGAAGCTATTTCAGAAGCAATGCAAGGAATGTTATTGTCTAATCATTCTTATGGAGTTCCTGTGGGAAGTGTTACAGGAACACCTTGGTACATTGGAGCGTATTCACAAGAAGCTTATAACTGGGATGTAATTGCTTATAACTTCCCTTATTACTTAGCTGTCATGTCAGCCGGAAATGATGGAAACACAAATAATCCAAGTCCAACAACTGCTGGATATGATAAACTAAACGGAAATAAAAACGCTAAAAACAATTTAGTAGTAGCAAATGCTCAAGACGCAACTATCAACGGAACAACTGGTGCAATTATAAGTGGCGGAAATATTAATACTGGTTCAAGTGAAGGGCCATCAGATGACAGAAGAATTAAACCAGATATTACAGGAAACGGAACAGGATTATATTCTTGTGGTAGCGGAAGCGGTACTGGAGGAACAACAACACAATATTCTTCGCTTTCAGGAACATCAATGGCTGCGCCAAATGTAACAGGAACATTAACGCTTGTTCAACAACATTATTATAATGTAAATGGCTCTTTTATGAAAGCTGCTACTTTAAAAGGTTTAGCTTGTCATACTGCAACTGATAGAGGAAGAACTGGACCAGATGCAATTTATGGCTGGGGATATTTAGACGCTAAATCTTGTGTTGAAACAATATCTAACAATGGTTTAACCTCTTGGATTTCAGAAGAAACGTTAAACCAAGGCGAAACTTTCACTATGCAGGTTATCGCACAAGGCGGTGGAACTCCTTTACTAGGTTCGATTACTTGGACAGATGTTCCTGATGCTTCAAAAATCAATAGTGGAACTTTAAATGAATCTGATCCAGATTTAACAAACGATTTAGATATTAGAATTACACAAGGAGCAAGTACTTTTTATCCATGGAGATTACAGAATAATGCTGGTGCTAATGCGACAAGAAACAGTGATAATGACGTTGACAATGTAGAAAGAGTTAATATTGATTCTCCTACATCAGGACAAGTTTACACAATTACTGTTACTCACAAAGGAACTTTAGCCGATGGACCTCAAAACTTCGCTTTAGTTGTAACAGGAATAACTTCTGACTTTACATTTAGTACAACTTCAAATGCAATTACAGCATGTTCAAATGCAGGAAATGCTGTTTATAATTTTGATTTTGAAAAAATAGGTGGACCAGCAGTAAATTTATCTGCTAATAATGTTCCTGCTGGAGCTAATCTTAACTTTAGTCAAAATTCGATAAATGCAAACGGAACTTTTTCGGTAACTATAAGTAATCTTACAAGTGTAGCTGCGGGAACTCACGAAATTGAAATTATTGGCGATAATGGTTCAGAAACAGAAACTAAAAAAATTTACTTGACTGTTTATCATTCTGATTTTTCTTCTTATCCACAAGTAACAAACTCTCCTTCAAATGGAGCAACTGGAATTTCAACCTCTCCTACTTTTACATGGACTGCTAATGATAATGCTGAAAGCTATGATATTGAAGTAGCCACAAACCCAGATTTTAGTTCAATTGTACACTCATCTAATGAAACAGGAACCTCACTTCAAATAAATGGATTAAGTGGAGAAACTGTTTATTATTGGAGAGTAACTCCTGTAAATCAATGCGCTACAGGAAACCCTTCTGAAACTAAAGCTTTTCAAACTGGAACATTAAATTGTTCTTACTCATATACAAATAATACAAGTCTTGGAATAAACAACACTGTAGATAATTCAGGAATTGGATTAGGTGCTGGATGGAGTGTTTCTACAATTTCAGTACCTGATAACTTCACAGTTGGGAATGTAGACATGGACTTACAGTTAACGCATACTTATATCCAAGATTTAACTATGTATTTAGAAGCTCCTGATTTTACTTATATAGTTTTAGCAGAAGAACCTTGTGGTGACAATGATGATATAGATGCTAAATTTATAGATGGAGGAAATGCTATTTCATGTGCAACTGGAGCTGGAGCAGATTTATCTGGAAACGTTCAACCAGACGAACCAATGAGTACTTTCCAAAATGTAAATTCTAATGGAGATTGGTTATTATATGTTAAGGACAATTATAATGGTGATAATGGTAGCATTGATAGTTGGACATTAAATCTTTGTAGTTTAGCTCCAATAACTGATACACCAAGTTTAGCAAACAACGGAATTACAACACTTACAAATTCTTCTTATGAGGTTTTAACTACAGATATCGAAGCAAGTACTACGGCTGAAACAGCAAACCAACAAACTTATACAGTAGTTAGTTTACCTAATTTAGGAAGTTTAGAATTAAATAGTTCTCCTTTAAATATTGGAGACACTTTTACACAGTTAGATGTAGATAATGGATTATTAGATTATATTAATTCAGAAAGTACAGCTAATACAACTTCTTTTATCGTTGATATTAAAAACGCAGCTAATGGTTGGTTAGGAAATCAAACTGTTGCTGTTTCTATTATAGCTTGTGGTGACATTACTACAACTTGGAATGGTTCATCATGGAGTAATGGAGCGCCATTAAAGAATGTAGCGGTAACTTTTACAGGAAACTACACTTCAAGTGCTGATTTAGAAGCTTGTTCGATTACTGTTACAAATAATGCACAAGTAACCATTAGTTCAGGAGATACGTTTATTCTAGGAGAAGAAGTAACAGTTGATGCTGGTTCGACTTTAACAGTTGAAAACAATGCAGCTTTACGTCAAATTGATGATACAGCTACAAATACAGGAAACATAATTGTAAACAGAGACTCTGAAGATATGATTCGTTTAGATTATACAGCTTGGTCTTCTCCAGTTGATGGACAACAGTTACTAGCATTTTCACCTAATACAGTTTCAACGCGTTTCTACGAATATTTATACACAGGAACTACAACACCTACAGCTTACCAATCGGTTACTGCAACCAATAACTTTGAAGCAGGTAAAGGATATATGATTCGTGTAGATAACAATTGGTCTTCAGTTACTCCTTCTGCTTATAGCGGACAATTTACTGGAACACCATTTAATGGAGTTGTAAATCAATCAGTAGGATTAGGATATAACTTATTAGGAAATCCTTATCCATCACCACTTGATGTTGATACTTTCTTAGCTGATAATACGGCTATTGGAACATTATACTATTGGACAAATACAACTCCGGCAAGTGGAGGTGTTTATCCACAAAACAATTTTGCATCTTATACAACTCTAGGAGGTACAGCTGCTTTTGCAAGTGCTAAGATTCCTAATGGAACAGTACAAACAGGACAAGCATTTTATGTACAGTCTTCTGCTGCTGATGTAATTGAGTTTAACAATACACAACGTGTAAATGCGTCAACAAGTACTCAGTTCTTTAGAACTGCAGCATCAAATAGCACAACAACTCCTGTTGAAAAACACAGAGTTTGGTTAAACTTAAATGATGCGAATACTTCATATAACCAAATTTTAGTTGGTTATATGGAAGGTGCTACTAATGGCGTTGATAATATGATTGATGGAAAAACATTAGATACATCTAAACCAATGTTGTATAATGTATTAGATGATGAAGCTTATGTTATTCAAGGAAAAGGATTACCATTTAATGATGAAGATGTTGTTTCATTAGGATTAAAAGTTTTAGAAGCTGGAAACTATTCTGTAAATATTGAGCAAGTTGATGGATTATTTAACGAGCAAGATATTTTCTTAAAAGATAACGAATTGAACATTACACATGACTTAAAACAAGGAGAATATCAATTCACAACACAATCAGGTGAATTTACAGATCGTTTTGAGTTAGTGTTTAGAGCTGGAGCTTTATCACAAGAAGAAGTAGTTTCAAACCAATTCATTTCAGTTTACACTACTCAAACAGGAATTCAAGTTAATTCTTCAGAAAACATTGAAGCTATTACAGTGTTTGATGTATTAGGAAGAAAATTATTTGAATCAAACCAAATCAACGAAACACAATTTACAATCACGAGTTTAACAGCAAACAAACAAGCGTTAATTGTAAAAGTGAAGGATGTAAACGGAAATACACAAACACAAAAAGTGATTTTCTAAAACATTGATAATCAAAAAAACAAAAAAGCCTTTGAAAAATTTCAAAGGCTTTTTTTATGCTTTATTATTATGTCTCAATTAAAAAGAGGTTAATCTACTCGAGATAGTTTTAACTTCTTACCTTTATTTAAGACCATTTGATTTTTCACAAACGAAGCGTTCAAATCGGTTAAAATATTTAAAGCTTCATCAACGTAAACATCTTTTTCCATTTCTTCATGCCAGCGCACACGCTTTTCTTTTAGAATAGAATCTTTAGAAAAAATTGCAACTTCATAAGGTAAAGAATTAAATGTCATTCCATTTCTATACTCCGAAATTGGCTTAAATTTTTCTATTTGAGCATCAGCTGAATCTAATTCTGCTTCAAACTCTTTTAAATTTAAACTAAAATCATTATCGTCTTTTCTGTCGAAAATCCATTTTGCATTTTCTTTAATCAGTTTAAACTGTTTATTACTATCAATTCTAACTTTACTTTTGGCTATAATTTCGTTAAATCCATTAGAAACCACTTCATATTTTGCTGGAGAAATTTTATCCCAAGGCAATGCATTATCTTCATCACGCTCACCCATATCTAAATATGAAAAACGATCTGGTAATACAATATCAGACAACACACCTTCTCGCTGTGTTGAACCTCCATTAATTCTGTAAAACTTTTGAACCGTTGTTTTTAACGCTCCTAAATCACCATAAGAATTCCCTCTAATGAATTGATTCAAATCAATGACATTTTGCACAGTTCCCTTTCCGTAGGTATGTTTACTACCAATTACAACTCCACGTTTGTAGTCTTGAATAGCAGCTGCAAAAATTTCAGAAGCTGAAGCAGAATAATTATCGACCATCACAACTAATGGTCCTTCCCATTGAACTGCTGGATCTTTATCAGAAAGTACTTCTTGCTTACCGCCGGATGTTCTAATTTGTACCACTGGTCCTTTTTCGATAAACAAGCCTGTCATATCTACAACAGTTTGCAGTGAACCACCACCGTTTCCTCTTAAATCGATAATAAGTCCTTCAATTCCTTCTTCTTTTAAACGTTCGATTTCTAAAGCAACATCTTTATAAGCATCGCGTTCGTCTTTATTATCAAAAGTGATGTAGAACTTAGGTAAATAGATTATTCCGAATTTTTTTCCATCTTTTTCTACTGTTGATGATTTTGCAAAAGTTTCTTCCGTTTCTACTTCATCGCGAATAATCGAAATTACTTCAATTGTTCCGTTTACTTTTTTAATAGTTAAACGAACTTCCGTTCCTTTAGGACCTTTAATTTTTTTCACAACATCATCTAATCGCATTCCGGCAATATCTATAGGTTCTTCATCGCCTTGTCCTACTTTTAATATAATATCTCCAGCCTCTAATTTCTTTCCTCTCCAAGCTGGTCCACCAGAAATTAATTCTGAAATTTCAACAGCATCGTTTTTCTTTTGTAATCGTGCTCCAATTCCTTCAAATTTTCCACTCATACTGATGTCAAATTTATCTTTATCATCTGGTGAAAAATAAAATGAATGCGGATCAAATCGTTCAACAATTGTATTTAGGAAAATTGAAAACCAATCGTTTCTATCCAATTCTTTTTCGATAAAATCGAAATATTCATTTAATGATTTTTCTGAACTTTCACGCGCTTCTTTTTCAATCTTATCAAATGATTTTTTAGTATATGTCGAATCGTCTTTTGCTTTAGTTTCTTCAAGTTCTAATTTATCAGTAACTTTTGACAAAACAGAAAGTTTCAATTGCTTTCTCCATCTTTCTTTTAATTCCTTTTTATTTTTTGCGTAAGGAATTTTCTCATAATCTACATTAATCGTTTCTTCTTTAGAGAAATCGAAAGGCTTACTTAAAATAGATTCATAAATAGCTCTTGACTCGTTAATTCTTTGTAACAAACGCGAATTCGTTAATTCGAAAAAACTTAAATCTTTATTTCGAATTAAATCGTCTATTTTTTCTTCATACTTTAAAAACTCATCAACATCAGGTTGGATAAAAAATCGTTTTGTAGGATCAATTCCGTTAATGTATTTTTTATAAACTTCTTTTGAAAACTCATCATTTATTTCAGCCGGACTATAATGTCCTCTTTCTAGAACATACGTTAAAAGCTCTAATAGCAATTTATCTTTTTCAGGATCTTCAACAATTTTATTTGAAGGAATAAAACTCCATAATACAGCCGATAATGCTGTAACTAGCAAAATAATCTTATAATTTCTTTTCATATACTCCACAATTCTTTTCATTGCTAAATTTTGACTAAGGTACATAAAAAATTATGCCACACTAACGCAATATACGATAAAATTTTGTTAAACATTGCCCAAAAATAAAGGCTAAAAGAAACTCATTTCGGTCTAAATTAATTAATTTAGCAAAAAAATAAGAAATTTCATGCGACGCCCTTTAATTCTAGTAACTAACGACGATAGTATTGTTTCACCAGGAATTCGAACATTAATTAGTGTAATGAAAGAAATTGGCGATGTTATTGTGGTTGCTCCTGATAGTCCACAAAGTGCAATGGGACATGCTATTACTATCAACAACACTTTACACATTGACAAAGTTAATCTCGACCCGGAAATTGATCACGAATATAGTTGTTCAGGAACTCCTGTTGACTGTGTTAAAATGGCCGTTCATGAAATCTTAAAACGCAAACCCGATTTATGTGTTTCTGGAATTAATCACGGTTCAAATTCCTCTATAAATGTAATTTACTCTGGAACCATGAGTGCCGCTGTTGAAGCTGGTATTGAAGGAATTCCTGCTATTGGTTTTTCTCATTTAGATTACAGTTGGGAAACCGATTTTTCTCCAACAAAAAGACATGTTAAAAAAATTGCTCTAGAAGTGTTAAAAAATGGTTTACCAGAAGGCGTTGTTTTAAATGTAAACTTCCCTAAAAGCGAAAAAGGAGAAATTAAAGGTGTTAAAGTTTGCCGACAAGCAAAAGCAATGTGGGTTGAAGAATTTGATAAACGTACAAATCCGCAAGGAAAAGAATATTATTGGTTAACAGGAGAATTTGTTAATCAAGACAAAGGACAAGATACAGATGAATATGCACTTGAAAATGGCTATGTTTCTGTTGTTCCTGTGCAATTTGATTTAACTGCTCATCACGCAATACAAACCATTAATAATTGGGATATATAATTATGGATAAAAAAGATTTGTTTATCGGTTTATTTCTAGGATTGGTTGTTGGACTAATTGGAACTGCCGTAGTAATTATACTAATGACTGCATCTGGAACTTCAATTACTGAAGGTTATTATTATATGAAAAGTTCAGGATCAATTGGAAAAGTAATTACTTTAGGAGCGATTCCTAATTTGCTCTTGTTTTTTGTGTTACTTAAAAAAAACAAAGATTTAATGGCACGTGGTATAATACTTGCTTTGTTTGTGTTAACAATCATTACATTAGTATTATAATATGAAATACTACATTATAGCAGGAGAAGCATCGGGTGATTTACACGGTTCTAATTTAATGAAAGCGCTTTATAAAGAAGATGCAAATGCTGAAATTAGATTTTGGGGTGGCGATTTAATGGAAAATGTTGGCGGAACTTTAGTAAAGCATTATCGTGATCTAGCTTTTATGGGTTTTATAGAAGTTTTATTCAACCTAAAAACCATTTTAAACAATATTAAATTCTGTAAAAAAGATATAGAAGAATTTAATCCAGATGCTATAATTTTTATTGATTACCCAGGTTTTAATATGCGAATTGCTTCTTGGGCAAAACAAAAAGGAATTCCTACACATTATTATATTTCGCCACAAATTTGGGCTTGGAAAGAAAATCGGATTAAAGCAATTAAGCGCGATTTCGATTATATGTACGTAATTCTTCCGTTTGAAAAAGATTTCTACGAAAACAAACATAATTATGCTGTTGATTTTGTTGGTCATCCATTGATTGATGCTATTGAAAATAGAAAAACGGTAAATGCTGATGATTTTAAAAAAGAACACAAACTCGACGAAAAACCAATAATCGCATTGTTACCAGGAAGTAGAAAACAAGAAATCAACACTAAATTGAAAATTATGATTTCTGCGGTTAACGATTTTCCTGATTATCAATTTGTAATTGCTGGTGCGCCAAGTCAAGATTATGAAATTTACGAACCGTATTTACAAAACAAAAACGTTCATTTTATTTCGAATAAAACCTATGATTTATTGAGTGTTTCTCACGCTGCTTTAGTAACATCTGGAACAGCAACTTTGGAAACTGCTTTATTTAAAGTCCCAGAAGTAGTTTGCTACAAAGGAAGTTGGATTTCATACCAAATTGCGAAGCGAATTATTACTTTAAAGTATATTTCGTTAGTAAATTTAATAATGGATAAAGAAGTTGTAAAAGAGTTAATTCAAGGTGAATTAAACACAAAAAATCTGAAATTAGAATTAAATAAAATTTTAGAAGGAAAACACCGTGAAACAATGCTTGAAAACTTCGATTTATTAGAAGAAAAGTTAGGCGGAATTGGCGCCAGTGAAAAAACTGCACAATTAATTGTTTCGCGAATAAAAAAATAATTCTATTTTAGCCCAAAAGCTTGTTTGATGATGAAAAGAATAGTTTTAAGTCTTATTGTTAGTGTTTTTTTAATTGGATGTAAATCTTCTAAAATAGTA
Source organism: Bacteroidia bacterium (assembly GCA_030431055.1). Lineage (GTDB taxonomy): Bacteria > Bacteroidota > Bacteroidia > Flavobacteriales > Flavobacteriaceae > Flavobacterium. The sequence continues at coordinate 160,994 of JAUIJA010000001.1, forward strand.
ACTTCTAAAGAAGAAGCGATTGAAAGAGGAATTTATGATTATGATAATTCTACGGTAAGTACAAAAAAACCCACAAAGAAAAGCTCAAACACGACTTATACTGAAGAGAAAAAATCTTCTATAAACACTTCTACAATAAACAAAAGCTCTTCAAGTTTAAATCAGAAAATTATCGATGATGCTTTAGAGTTTTTAGGCGTTCGTTATCGTACTGGTGGAACAAATAAAAGAGGAGTTGATTGTTCTGGATTGGTTTTTACTGCTTACGGAAATAATGATGTAAAATTACCTCGAACATCAATCGATATGTCGCGTCATGGAAAAAAAGTAAGCAAACGAAATGCCGAACCTGGCGATTTAATTTTCTTTAAAACAAACGGAAGAAGTAAAATTAATCACGTAGGAATTATTACTGAAATAAATTCTGACGAAATAAAGTTTGTTCATGCTTCTACAAGTCGCGGTGTTATTGTTTCTTCCACTTCTGAAAATTATTACAATAAAGCTTTTGCCCAAATAAACAGAGTTATTAACTAACCGAATTTCGTGTGAAAGTATTTACTTATCCATTAATTCCTTTCACGCTAAGCTTTATTTTTGGCATTATTTGTAATCGGTTTTTTAACTTTGATTACACCCAATTAGCTTTTCCTTTTTTAGTTATTTGCGGAATATTTTTCTTCTTTTGGTACAAAACCAAAAATTCATGGAAACCTAATTTCACATTCGGTTTTTCAACCTATCTTTTTGCTTTTGGTTTAGGATTGTTTATTCAGAGTTTTCATTTTCAACCAAATTCCACTAAGCATTATTCTCACACCATTTTCAAACAAGAAAATAATGTAGTAATAGGAATTGTTGAAGCCAACTTAAAACCAACCGCTAAAAACACCAAACATATTATTCGGATTAATTCGGTTAACGGAGAAGAATATTTTGGAAATCTATTGGTTTTTATTTCAAAAGAAGCGGAAAAAAATATTATTCCTGGTGATGAAATTATCTTCAATTCTGATTTTATCAAAATTCCGAAAAACTTTAATCCATATCAATTTGATTATGCTAAGTATTTAGAAAACAAGAATATTTTTCATGAAGTTTTCTTAAAACCAAATGAGTTATTCGTTGGAAAACATCACAACAATTGGGGTTCATTTTGGTTTACTTCGCAACAAAAATTAACTAATAGTTTTAACCAACATTCATTTGACAAGAAAACGCAAGCGATTATTAATGCTTTACTTTTTGGACAACGAAAATTATTAGATAAAGAAACACTAACTACCTATTCAAACGCTGGAATTATACATATTTTAGCCATTTCAGGTTTGCATGTAGGAATTTTATATTTATTACTCATAAGCTTATTAAAACCGCTAAAAAGAGTTAAAAAAGGAAAATTCATTGAACTAACTGTAACCTTAACTTTCTTGTGGAGTTTTGCTATTTTAACAGGATTATCGGCTTCGGTAACGCGAGCGGTTACGATGTTTTCAATTTTAGCTTTTGGACGATTTTTAAACCGAGATTCAAGTACTTACAACACTATCGCTTTTTCAGCTTTATTGTTATTGCTTTTTAATCCTAATTTTATTTTTGATGTCGGTTTTCAAATGAGTTACGCTGCTGTTTTAGCAATAGTTTCTTTCAATCCGTTTTTCAAATATTTTAAATTCGGGAAATCTAAAACTGTACATTTTTTTACTGATATTGTTTTAGTTTCGCTGGCTGCACAAATTGGCGTTTTACCGTTAAGTTTGTATTATTTCAACCAATTTCCAGCGTTGTTTTTAATGGCAAACATTGTGATTATTCCACTTACAATTGCGATACTTTGGTTGGGAATTACAACCTTAGCACTCAACTTTATTTTTCCAAAATTGGCCTTACTTATCGGTTCAGCTTTAGAAATTTGTATTAAAACTATGAATACTTATGCCGAATGGATTTCAAGTTTTGATGGTTTTGTTTTTAGAAACATTTCGTTCAGTTTGAGTTTATGTGTTTTCGCTTACATAGTTATTATCGCTTTTATTCTTTGGTGTTACCAAAAAAATAGCAAACAGTTTTACTATTTTTTAATTAGTTTGGTTTGTTTCCAAATACTTTACATCGGTATTCTATTTGCATCTAAAAACGAATCGGAATTTATTTTCTTTAATAGTAAAAAGGGTTTGATTAGTGTAAAAAATAATGATAAAATTCAACTTTTTACTGATGATGTAGAAATTAATTCAGAAAATATAACCGATTATAAAAGAGGAACTTTTTCAGATGAAGTTTTCATTTCAAAACTTCAAAATGTATACAGCTATAGAAATAAAAACATCTTAGTTATTGATAGTTTGTATTTTAAAATTCCTGAAAAACCAGACATTATTTTTATTACCAATAATGCTACGATAAACTTAGAAAGAGTTTTACAAAACAATAATCCAGAAATTGTAATTGCTGATAATAGTAATCCGTTTTATAAAATTGAGCAATGGAAAGCAACGTGTAGAAAAAGAAAAATCCCTTTCCATGCAACTGCCGAAAAGGGATATTATCTATTAAAATAAATTCTTTTAAGATTTTTTCAGAATTCTATTTGCTTTCGATAACCAAACATCAGAACCTCCACGTTCATAGCCAATATTACCCATAGCATCTAAATTTACTTTTTTACCTTCTTTTAAAACCGGATTTACAAACCAAATCGTTGGGTAACCTGTTACACCAAACATCTGTTGCATATTGTAATTCTGTTTTCTTAATTCTGGAGATTGAGGTGTTCTTCTTGGAAAATCTAATTCTACTAAAACTACATTTTCAGAAGCCCATTTTGCAAATTCTGGTTTATGAAAAACCTCTTTTTGCAAGCGGATACACCATCCACACCAATCAGAACCGGTAAAAAAGAATAGCAATGGTTTCTTTTCGTCTAACGCAATTTTAGCAGCATCTGAAACATCAGTATGCCATTTCAATTCTTGCGCTTGCATAGCAAAACTCGATAAAAATAAAACCGTAACAATTATAAACTTCTTCATCATTTAATATTTTTATTCAAAAGTAGACAAAAAGAATGCCAACTTTTGTAACCTACTTAACTCCGTGCATTAATTTTTTAAGAACAGGGTTTAAAGCAATTACTAATAAACCTGCTATTGTAGGCACAATTGTAAAAATTAAGAAGAATGTAGACAAGCTATATTCTTTTGTTATATTTTCGATTTGTCCACCTAAAACAGCTGCTAATTTGTTACCAATTGCAATAGCTAAATACCACATACCAAACATAAAAGCGATCATACGAGCTGGAACCAATTTTGACACATAAGACAGCCCTACTGGTGAAATACAAAGCTCTCCAAGTGTATGGAATAAATATGCTAAAATTAACCAAATCATACTTACTTTAACACCATCTGTAATACCGTAAGCACCAAAAGCTAACAATCCGAAACCAATTGCCATAATAATTAAACCTAAACCATATTTTACAGCCGCAGATGGATTGTATTTAGAATCCCACCATTTTGAGAACACATTAGCAAAAGCAATAATAAAGAATGAGTTTAAAATACTAAACCAAGAAACTGTTATTTCAGAAGCTTCGGCAGTAAATTCACGACCTAACATCCAAAGCACTACAGCCCATACTCCAGCGAAACAAATTGCCAAAACAATATTAGAACCTAAAATTTTACTTTTAGTTTCCTTGGCTAATAAAATTAAAACCCAAGTAATGATTGCTAATGGAATAACTGTAAGTAATGTGTTTACAATATTAAAAATATCTTGAGCGCTTCCTGTTAAAACTCTATCTACATTATCTCGAGCAAAAAGTACTAATGAAGTTGCTCCTTGTTCGAAACTCATCCAAAAGAAAACCGTAAAAAAGGCAAAAATAATTACTGCAATCATTCTGTCTCTTACTACAGCTGCATAGCGAATAATTCTTGAAATTACTAAAAACAAAAACACAACTAAACCAAATAAAACAGCAGTATATTGTCCCTCTAATATTTCAATATGATTTCCAAATAAAGAAAAATCTCGCATTTCAAACGCTTTAAACAAATCGATTCCTCCTATTTTAGAAAGTGGATCATTTATAGCATAACCTAAACCAATTATTGATGAAATTAAAATTAAAATTTTATCTATTGTTGTAAACGGATTTAAATTTTCTACTTGTTTTTCTTCATCATTTTCATCAATTACTATTCCGTCAACAGTTTCTGTTGCCAATTGCTTTTTAGGAACATCTCCTATTGTTCCAAATAATGGTTTTGCTAACCAAAATTGAAGTGTACCTAATAACATAAAAATTCCAGCCAATCCGAATCCCCAGCTCCAACCTATTTTCTCAGCTAAATAACCACACAACATCATTCCGAAAAATGCTCCAGCATTTACACCCATGTAAAAGATAGTATATGCTCCATCTTTTTTCTCAGGTAAATCTTTATACATTTCAGAAATAATAGAAGTCATATTAGGCTTAAAGAAACCTGTACCAATTACTAATAAAGCAAGTCCCATATACAACCAAAACTCCGTTTCAATTGCCATGGCTGCGTGACCCAATGTCATGATTAACGCACCTAAAACAACTGCCCAGCGATACCCAGTAACTTTATCAGCAATAACTCCACCTAGAATAGGTGTTAAATAAAGTAACATAGCATAAGTACCAAATAAAGCTCCTGCGTTTTCTGCAGACCATTCCCAACCAGGATTTGCTCCTATTGCAGCTGCTGTTAAAAAGTTTATTAATAATACACGCATTCCATAAAAGGAAAAACGCTCCCACATTTCGGTAAAAAATAAAACAAATAATCCACTAGGATGTCCTAATACTTTGCTTTTAAAAAATTGATCTGATGTTGTTTGACTCATAAAAATAATTTTATTTTAATGTACGTTACCCATTAATTTATTTAAAACAGGTGCTAAAAGTAAGGCAATTATTCCAGCTCCAATAGCATAATGCGAAATAATTTCGAAACCATCTGTGTATAATGCTAAGGTTTGCATTCCTCCCGTTACTTCTTGAGAACCTTCAACTGCCAGTTTTTTTGAAATAAAACCTACAATCTGAAAAGCATAAGCCGAGGATAAAAACCAAATTCCCATCATAAAAGCAACAATACGCTTTGGAGATAAATCTGTGATTTTTGACAATCCTACTGGTGACATAAATAATTCTCCTATTGAAAGAATAAAATACATTATCATTAAATAAGCGAATGGAACCATTCCTTCAGCATTTGCATCGTGCTTACTTAACGATAAAATATAAAAACTTAAACCTGCAAATAGCAACCCTAATCCAAATTTTATAGGAGTTCTAGGATTTAATTTCTTTCTACTTAAAAATGCCCAAAACAAAGAAATAGGAATTGATAATGCAATAATAACTAAAGAATTCAAGGAATTCGTTTGACTTGCATTCATAATTCCAACTAAATCTACATTTCTATCTGCAAATAAAGTAATTACACTTCCTGAAAGTTCATGGAAACCCCAAAATAAAGACATAAAAACAGTAATTGTAATGGCTACTATTAATTTCTTTCTTTCATCTGAAGTGGCATCTTTTAAAACTTTTATTAAAAAGATAATAATTCCAACGCCTATTATTTTAAACAATAAATTTACCGCGTTTTGATCTCCCAACCAAGTTCCTTCTTGCCCTAAAGATTTGTAACTATAAAGTAAAAAAGCAATTACTGGCACTGTTAGAAAAGATAAAACTGGAATAGCTTTTTTAGCATCAAACCCTAAAATATTAGGCAAATTTTCATTAGGAGCCATTCCTTTTTCACCAAAAACATTTGTTCTAATTCCGTTCCAAAAAGCCAACAATCCTAATAACATTCCAAATCCGGCTAAACCAAAACCATAATGCCAACCATAAGTTTCTCCTAACCATCCACATAACAATGGAGAAGCAAAAGCACCTATATTAATTCCCATGTAGAAAATAGTAAATCCTGAGTCTTTCCTTGGATCTCCATCTTCATATAATGAACCTACAAATGTTGAAATATTTGGTTTAAAAAAACCATTACCTACAACAATAAAAGCTAAAGCCATGAAGAAGGCAATATCGTTTTCAATAGCTAAAACAAAATGACCAATTGCCATTAAAATTCCTCCTAAAAATATAGAAGCACGCATTCCAAGAATTTTATCGGAAATTCTACCACCAATTACTGTTGAAGCGTACACTAAAGAACCATAAGAAGCATAAACCGCTGCTGCTGCAATGTCTTTATCTTCAAAAGCTTTAAAGATTTCTTTAACCATATAAAGCATCAATAAAGCTCTCATCCCATAGAAACTAAAACGTTCCCATAGCTCTGCAAAAAACAGATAAAATAACCCTTTTGGATGTCCGAATAATTCTTGTGATTTATTTGTCGTAATATCGCTCATATTATAATTTTTCTAGTATAAAGTTGGTCATTTTTGTATATAATTGAAGACGTGTATTTCCGCCATAAATTCCGTGATTTTTATCTGGATAAATAGCCCAATCAAATTGCTTATTTGCTTGAATCAAAGCTTCAATCATTTTCATTGAATTTTGCACATGCACATTATCATCAGCTGTACCATGAACTAATAAAAAGTTTCCTTTTAGTTTACTCACATGGTTAATTGGTGAATTGTTATCGTAACCACTTGCGTTTTCTTGTGGCGTTTGCATGTATCTTTCGGTATAAATAGAATCGTAATATCTCCAACTTGTTACTGGCGCTACAGCAATTGCTGATTTGAAAACATCGGCTCCTTGAAAGATACAATTTGAAGCCATAAATCCGCCGTAACTCCAACCAAAAATTCCAATTCTTGATTCATCAATGTAATCATACTTAGCAAATACTTTTGCAGCATCAATTTGGTCTTCAACTTCGTATTTTCCTAATTCTTTATATGTACATTTTTTAAATTCAGCGCCTTTAAAACCTGTTCCTCTTCCATCTACACAAGCTACAATGTACCCTTTTTGAGCCAACATCATAAACCAGTAATCATCATAACCATTCCATGAATTATCTACACTTTGAGAACCTGGCCCTGAATATTGATACATAAAAAGTGGATATTTTTTTGTTGCATCAAAATTCTTAGGTTTAATTAACCAAGCGTTTAAAGTGTGTCCTTTTTCAGTAGTAATTGTAGTAAATTCTTTTGGTGCAACTTCATATTCGGCTAATTTTTGCTCTAAAATTTCATTCGTAACAATCTTTTTAATTTCTGTTCCTTTTTTAGAATCATTTAAAGTATATGTTGGAGCAGTTGTAGCGCTTGAAAATGAATTGATAAAATATTTAAAATTCGGACTAAAAGTTGCACGATTTGTTCCTGTTTTTGAGGTTAATCTTTTCTTTGCTTTTCCATTAATTCCGATAGCATAAACATCTCTATTAATCGAACCATTTTCTACAGATTGATAGAAAATTTTACCAGTTTTATCATCGAAACCATAATAAGCCGTTACTTCCCAATTACCTTTTGTAATTTGTCTTCTTAATTTTCCATTTTTATCGTAATGATAAATATGATTGAATCCGTCTTTTTCTGAAGTCCATATAAAACTATTATCGTTTAAGAATGTTAAGTTATCAGTAACATCTACATACGCTTTATCTGTTTCGTTTAAAACCACTTTATAAGAAGCCGAATTTCCATCAACAAAAAGTAAATCTAAATTATTTTGATGGCGATTTAAAACTTGAGCACTTAACGTATTTGCCTCGTTTGTCCAGTTGATTCTTGCAATATAGAAATCATTGTATTTTGATAAATCAACTTGTTTTGTTTCGTTTGATTTCAAATTAAAAACATGCAATGAAACTTCTGAATTTTTCTCACCAGCTTTTGGATATTTAAAAACTTGTTGCGTTGGATATAAACCTTGATTGTACAAATCCATTGAGAATTCTGGAACTTGCGTTTCATCAAAACGGATAAATGCAATTTTATCGCTCGATTTATTCCAATCGAATGCTCTTACAAAAGCAAATTCTTCTTCGTAAACCCAATCGGTAATACCATTAATAATGGCGTTTTTCTTTCCATCAGTGGTAATTTGCAAGTGCTTGTTTGCAACAATATCGTAAACAAATAAATTGTTTTGGTACGCATACGCAATTTTAGTTCCATCAGGTGAAAATGTAGGTTCTTGAATTTGGTAATCGGAAATTTTTGTTAGCTTTTTTGAAGCTAAATCATACAAAAAATAATCGGCTGTGAAAGAATGACGGAAAATTTGGTTTGAATTATTCGCTATTAAAATTTGAGTTTCATTTTCGTTGAAAGTATACGAATCTATTCCTCTTAATTCTGAAAAGTTTTTAGAATCTAAAAGTGTTGAAACCTTATTTAAAGTGGCAAAATCATACAAATCGATTTGCATAGAACGAGATGCTCTATCGAAATTTAAAACCGTATATTGATTTGTGTTTTTCATTGCATTTAACTCATCCATTCTTTGAGTTCGAAATGCTCCTGACCAAATTTCTTGTAATGTTATTTGCTTTTGAGCAACAACAGAAATTGATGTAAAAAACAATATAATGACACTTATTTTTAATAATTTCATAACGTCTAATATAAAAAAACTCCCAATTTTAGTAAAAAATTAGCAAACCACCTCATTTTATTTTGTTAAAAGAAAGAATAAATTTGCTACAAAACCGATTTAGATTCATTATTTATTTAAGGATATAGTTTTATTTTTTTAAAAAAAATCTTAAATTCATTGTTTATATTTCAATATTTAACATTTACATTAAATATTAAAAGTAAATTAACCCAGAACTATGCTTTTATTTTCTTTAATAATAAGAAGCTTTCCTCGATTAGAGTCTGAGCTAAGTTTTTTATTGGAAAGCCAAAATTCGCTACCTTTTTATTACAATTGGTGGTTCTTAGTTCCGTTTTTTATTTTTTTAATTTTCTTATTTAGAAGAATAATACAAACCACTTCTAAATTCAACAAAGAATTAGTCGAAGATTTTTCAGAAAGCAACTATCCAGATAGTGAACTCAATGTTAACTTTCTTTATTTAGGTTTAATTTTTCTTTTTGCTGAATTTATCTATTTAATTTTTTATACAAGAGAAATTATAGACACGATCTTTCATTTTATTATGGGAGCTTCTTGTTTAAGTATTTATTTTTTGTACGAAAAAATTTCTTTCATAAAAGTTAACTTAGGAAAAATACAATTTACATTCTTTATAATCTTTTCTATCTTTACCTATTTAAGAATCTTTTTCGGGCATTTTGATATTATTATCTATGCAGAAATAAGTATGCTTTTTTACTATTCTTATATTGCTTTTGCTAAAGTAAAAGACTACAATATTTACAACCTAATAAGTTTAAGTTTACTTTTAATACTCTTTTTTAGCGGAATTTCAAATTCCATAGAAATCATTTCACTTATTATCTTATGTTTTGTAATTCTTCTTATAAATTATGCAAGGCGAATAGGAACTTTAAATATTAATGAAAAATACATTTTCTCTAAAAATATAATTGACAATTCTAGCACACTTACTATTGCGACAGATAAATTCGGAAATGTAAGCTACTGTGGTAATTCTATTTACAAAATTCTTGGTTATAAACCAGAAGAAGTAATGGGAAATAATTTTTGGAAATTAACCCAAGATGAAGAATTTCAAAACATCGATTACAATTTAATTTTCAAACCCGATAGCATTTACATTAGAAAACTAAAGTGTAAAAACGGTGATTATAAATACATTCAGTGGATAGATTATAAATATTCCAATGATTTGTTTGTTGCAAATGGACAAGATGTAACACAAAAAGTAACTTTAGAAGAAAAGTATGCTAATCTTGTTCAATCGGCGCGAGATGTAATTTATGAAATGGATACAGATGGAAAAATCACATATATAAATGCATTTACAAAAGAACATTTAGGTTATACTGAAGAAGAAATCATTGGAAAACACTTTTCAATATTTATTCCTAAAGAATATAGAACTGACGTTATTCGTTTTTATGCGAATCACGATAATGATTTGAAAGAATTTGAATTTTTAGAATTTCCATTAATAAAAGCAGACAAAACGATTATTTGGGCATCTCAAAGTGTCACTATTAGACGTAATGAACAAAATAAAATAACTGGTTACTCAGCAATTATTCGAGATATTACTAATCTAAAACTTCAAGAATTTGAAGAACAAAAAAGAATAGAGCGCAGTACTTATCTAAATAATGTTTCGAACCAACTATCTACCTTAAATTTTCTAAATTTTAAAAATCTAAAAAGTTTACTCCAACATATTACAAAAGAAGCTGCTGTAGGTTTAGATATTGAACGTGTAAGTTTTTGGTACAATTATGACGATTATACTGAATTGTTTGATATTTATATCAAATCGAAAAAAGCACATGATGAAGGCGCTATTTTAGAGAAAAAAGATTATAAAAACTACTTTCATGCAATTGAAAATGAATCTATTATTGTTGCATCCGATATTAAGCAGATAGAATCTTTAGATGTCTTTAACGATCACTATTTTAAAAGATATAACATCAAATCTACAATAGATATTCCTATTTATATTTCTGGAAAGCTAATAGGGATAACTTGCTTTGAACAAGCTAATGAAATAAAAAATTGGACAAATGAAGACATCAATTTTGCAAAAACTGTTTCAGAAATTATAGCTCTAGCTATCGAAACCTTTAGAAGAAGAGAAGCTGAAAACGAAATACGTTACAAAAATGAAATTTTATCGGCAATTAATACAATTACAACATTACTTTTAACCAAAAATGACAAAGAAGACATTTTTGACAATTCATTTAATCAAATTGCAAAAGTTGTAAATGCAGATCGATTTTATTTCTTTGAAAATGACAATCAAACTAATTTATTAAGTCAAAAATTTGAATGGGTAAAAAAACTCGAATTGGTTGAAATTGACAATGAACAACTTCAAAACTTTCCTCACGATGTATTTCCTGAACTCATTTTTAAACTTTTAAAGAAAGAATCTTACAATTCAATTGTATCGGAAATTGAAGCAGGAAATTTTAAAACAATACTCCTTGAACAATCTATCAAATCTATTTTAGTTATTCCATTGTTTTATCAAGAACGCTTTATAGGTTTTATAGGTTTTGACGATTGTACTAACGAAAGAATTTGGACAGAAACCGAAATTCAGACATTAAAAACATTAGCATCAAATCTTGCAACTACTATCATTAGAATTGAAAACGAAGACACTTTAAAAGAAAGTCAGAAAAAAACAAAGTATAAAAATGATGTGCTTGCTTTAATTTCGAGGTTTACAAGTAAACTAATTCAAAAAAATAGCATAAATGATTTTTACGACAAGTCTTTATCTGAACTAACCTTATTAATTAATTCCGATCGAATTTGTTTTTACACCTATAATAAAGAAAGACAAACCATTAGTCAAGTATTCGACTGGCTTAAAGAAGATAATTTATTAATAAATCGAAATCCAGACTATCAAAAAATAAGTCAAGAAGAGTATCCCGAACTTTTTAAATTCCTCTTATTAAAGAAAACTACAAAACTCATTGTTAGCAACATTAAAGACAATACTTTAAAACAAAAACTCGAAGAGAGAAATTTAGTTTCAGCCTTATTTGTTCCTATTATCTATAATGATGTTTTGTTAGGACATTTAGGAATTGACTCAAACTATTCTGAAGACAATTGGGATGAATTTACTGTTTCTGCTATTGAAACCTTAGCAAACAATATTGCTATTTCATTTATTAAGACAAAAAATCAAAATGCACTTTTAGAAAGTGAGGAAAAATTTAAATTATTAGCAAACAATATTCCGGGAGCGGTTTATCTTGTTCGTTTTGATGAAAATAGAACCAAAGTCTTTTTAAATGATGAAATCGAACGTTTAACTGGTTATACAAAAGAGGACTTTTTTGAAAACAGAATACGTTTATACGACTTATATCATCCTGAAGACAAGAAAGAATCATTAGAACAAATACAAAAAGCCGTAAAAGAAAAAAAACCATTTGCTATTAGATGCAGACTAATTAGAAAAAATGGAACTGTTGTTTGGGTAGAAGAATATGGAGAAAGTATTTTAATCGATGGAAAAATTGAATTTCTAGAAGGTGTTTTAATTGACATCACAGAACGTAGAAAAGCAGAAGAAGCAATCTTAGCCAAAGAATTTGCCGAAACTTCAAATAAAGCAAAATCAGCTTTCTTGGCAAATATGAGTCACGAAATTAGAACGCCATTAAATGGAATTATCGGATTTAGTAAACTATTATTGAATACTCCAGTTACCGATGTTCAAAAGCAATATTTAAGCACGGTTAATCAATCTGCATTAAGCCTATTAAGTGTTGTAAATGACATTCTCGATATTTCAAAGATTGAAGCTGGAAAATTAATACTAGACAATCACAAAACAAGTTTATTAAAATTAATAAACGAATCTGTAGATATGCTTAAATTTAGTGCACATCAAAAAGGCATTGAATTAATTATAACCATAGATCCAGATATTGATTGTGCTATTTGGGTAGATGAAGTTAGAATAAAGCAAATTATTCAAAATTTACTAAGTAATGCTATCAAATTCACTGCTGAAGGCGAAATTGAATTAATTGTAGAAGGAATCAAAAAGGAAAATGATACTTCAACTCTAAAGTTTTCTGTTCGCGATACTGGAATAGGAATTAAAAACGAAAACAAAGACAAAATTCTCGAAGCTTTTACTCAAGAAGATGGTTCAACAACTCGAAATTTTGGCGGAACTGGCTTAGGACTTACAATTACTAATAACCTTTTACAATTAATGAATAGCAAACTTCAAATTGAAAGTAAATTAGGAGAAGGAAGTACATTTAGTTTTGAAGTAGAATTAAAAAGTGAACTTTGCAACAATCACAAACAGCTCAAAAATAATGCAATTAAAAATGCATTGGTAATTGAAGATAACGAGTTAGTTATTAAATCAATTAAACAATTGTTTAACCAATATAAAATCGATTGTTCTTGTTCTAAAACAATAGACGAAATTGATTTTAAAAAGTATGATTTAATATTACTTGATTTTGAATACTTAGGAAATAAAGAAAGCATCGATTTAGCAAAGAAAAATCCAGATGTAAATTTTCTTATTATGCTAAACTCAACAAGTAATTTTAGCGAATTTGAAAAAATTAAAAACGCTCAAATAATTGTAAAACCTATTAAAGTTGATATACTTCAAAACTTCTTAAACAAACTAAATAATCCTGAACAAGAAATTCTTACTTCAGAAAATATCCCTAATAAAAATAACGACGTTTCATTCTTAATTGTTGAAGACAACAAAATAAATTTATTACTTACAAAAACCATTATTCTCAAAAAATTCCCATTTGCTACTATTTATGAAGCCGAAAATGGATTAGAAGCAATTAAAATTTACAAGAAAAAACAACCTAATATTACCTTAATGGATATTCAAATGCCAATAATGAATGGTTATGAAGCCACAAAAGAAATACGAAAAATAAATCCGAATTCAATAATTATTGCACTAACAGCTGGTGCTATTACTGGCGAAAAAGAAAAATGTATGGATTTAGGCATGAACGACTTCATTTTAAAACCTATTGACAAAACATTATTTGATACGACATTGATTAAATGGACAAATGAGTTCTAAAATTAAACTCTTTCGTATCTTTGCACTTCAATTTTGAATACAAATGACGCAAATTATAAAAGGTTTTTCTAAACTTTCAAAAGAAGAAAAAATCGATTGGATTATAAACACCTATTTTCATAATCCATCTGAAGCTAAAGAAATCGTTTTACAATATTGGAATTCCAATGAAAACATTCAAAAACTTCACGATGAGTTCATCGAAAACACCATTACCAATTTCTATTTACCTTATGGAGTTGCTCCAAATTTTGTAATCAACGGAAAAGATTACACCATTCCTATGGCAATCGAAGAAAGTTCGGTTGTTGCAGCGGCTTCAAAAGCAGCAAAATTTTGGGGTGAACGTGGCGGCTTTAAAGCAACCATCATTGGAACCGAAAAAATTGGTCAAGTTCATTTCTTATTCAACGGAAGTAAAGAAAAGTTGCAGCAATTTTTCAATGAAATAAAACCAAAATTCTTTAGTGATACAGAAAGTTTCACTAAAAACATGCAAAAACGTGGCGGTGGAATTCTCAATATTGAATTACGCGATAAAACTTCGGAATTAGAAAATTACTTTCAATTACATGCTACTTTCAACACAAAAGATAGTATGGGTGCGAACTTCATAAACACTTGTTTAGAGCAATTCGCCAAAACATTAGAAAACGAAGCGCATCATTATGATAATTTCACGGAAGAAGAAAAAAAACTTCAAGTAATTATGAGCATTTTGAGTAATTATGTACCAAATTGCGTCGTTCGTGCCGAAGTTTCTTGTCCGGTTGAAAATATGAGCGACACCGCTTCAATCGACGGAAAAGAGTTTGCTGAGAAATTTGTAAACGCCATTAAAATTGCCGAAATCGAACCGTATCGTGCCGTTACGCATAATAAAGGAATCATGAATGGAATTGATGCTGTGGTTTTAGCAACCGGAAACGATTTTAGAGCTGTAGAAGCTGGTGTTCATGCCTATGCAAGCAAAAGCGGACAATATTCAAGTCTTTCTCATGCAAAGATTGAAAACGGAATTTTTACTTTTTGGTTAGATGTTCCACTAGCTTTAGGAACCATTGGTGGCTTAACTTCATTACATCCTTTAGTGAAATTTTCTTTAGAAATGTTAGGCAAACCATCAGCAGAAGAATTAATGAAAATTGTTGCCGTAACTGGTTTAGCTCAAAATTTTGCAGCCGTTCGTTCGTTAACCACAACAGGTATTCAACAAGGACACATGAAAATGCATATCATGAATATCTTAAACCAACATCACGCTACAAAAGAAGAAAAGCAAAAGGTTTTAGATTATTTTAAAGACACTACGATTTCGCATAGTTTAGTAGTAGATTATTTAGAAAGTCTAAGAAATAGTTAGAAGCTTTTTCCCGCTTTCGCAAGTCGCTTTTAAACTTCATTTCGAGTGTTTTTGTTTACTTCTCAATACTTTCGCAAAGCGAAAACTCGACTCGAGACAAAGTCGAACAGAGCGAAGCTAATTGACGGAAACAAAAAATTATCGAGAACCGTTTAAAGAGCTTCAACAATTGCTCAATCGGGGCTAAAAAATGAAAAATGAAAACCAAAAAATTCTACAGTAACGGAAAATTATTACTAACAGGCGAATACGTAGTATTAGACGGTGCCAAAGCATTAGCCGTTCCTACAAAATTTGGACAAACGTTAGAAATTACTGAAGATACTGGTTTTGCTTTTCACTGGACGAGTTACGATAAAGATTTATCGGTTTGGTTTCAAGATATGATTTCCTTTGAAGAAGTGGTTTCTAAAACGAAATCTGAATCTTCTAGTTCTATCAAAAATAAATTAATTGATATTTTACATCAAGCCTATAAACAAAATCATAGTTTTATTGATAACGCAAAAGGTTACGATGTAAAAACACATTTAACCTTTCCTAGACTTTGGGGTTTAGGAACCTCATCGACGTTAATCAACAACATTGCGCAATGGTTAGAAATTGATGCTTTTGAGTTATTACGTAAAAGTTTTGGTGGAAGTGGTTATGATGTTGCTTGCGCACAAACTGATGCGCCAATTATTTATCATTTGGAAGATGAAAAACCATTTTTCGAAAAAGTAGATTTCAATCCGGCTTTTAAAGAAAATATACACTTTGTGTATTTGAATCAGAAGCAAAGTAGTTCGGCAGCTATTGCAAATTATATGGCAAAACATCATCATGTAGATAAAACAATTGCCAAAATTTCTGCGATTACCAACGAAGCTCTAATTGTAAATGAAGGTCGTGATTTTGCACTTTTAATGGAAAAACACGAAGCTATTATGAGCGATGTATTAGAAACCGAAACTGTAAAAGAAAAATTATTCCCAGATTTAAAAGGCGTTGTAAAAAGCTTAGGTGCTTGGGGTGGCGATTTTGTAATGATCATTTCAAAACACAACCCAAAAGATTATTTTATTGAAAGAGGCTACAATACAATTTTGAGTTATGAAGAGATGGTGTTGTAATAACCATTGTCACTTCGTGCGAAGTCGAGAAGTCTCATCTAAAAATATTTATGAGATTCCTCCTTTATCGGAATGACAAGTTTGTGTGTATTTTTTGTCACTCTGTAAGAGTCTAAAAAATACTAAACTACACAATTTGACTAAAATTAAACATCTCGACTCCGCTCGATGTGACAATCTACCCACTAAACTGATAATCAGCATACACTTCTTCAATTTCTTTAAAAACATCAAGCAATTGGTGTAAACCATCTGTCGTAACTAACTTTTGTTTGTATTCTTTAAATCCGTGAATACCTTTAAAGTAATTGGTATAATGACGACGCATTTCAACTACTCCTACTCTTTCATTTTTCCACTCCACACTCCAAATTAAATGATTACGAGCAGCTTCAATTCTATCTTTCATTGTAGGAACAGGCAAAATTTCTCCTGTTTCAAAAAAATGCTTAATTTCATTAAAAATCCAAGGATAGCCAATCGCCGCACGACCAATCATAATGCCATCAACACCGTATTTATTTTTGTATTCCAATGCTTTTTCAGGTGAATCGATATCACCATTACCAAAAATAGGCATCGTAATTCTCGGATTGTTTTTTACACGTGCAATATGTTCCCAATCTGAATGACCTTTATACATCTGTGCTCTTGTTCTTGCATGAATACTTAATGCTTGCACTCCAATATCTTGTAATCTTTCGGCAACTTCATCAATATTAATTGAACTTTCATCCCAACCTAAACGTGTTTTTACTGTAACTGGTAAAGAAGTACTATTAATTACTGCTTTTGTCAAACGAACCATTAAATCGACATCTTTTAAAACTCCAGCTCCAGCTCCTTTAGAAACGACTTTTTTAACAGGACAACCAAAATTTATATCTACCAAATCAGGTTGAACAGTTTCCACAATTTTAGCACTCATCGCCATAGCTTCCTCGTCACCACCAAAAATTTGAATCCCAACAGGACGCTCGTAGTCGAAGATATCAAGCTTCTTTTTACTCTTCATCGCATCTCGAATTAATCCTTCTGATGAAATAAATTCAGAATACATTAAATCAGCTCCGTGTATTTTACACAAACGTCTAAAAGGCGGATCGCTTACATCTTCCATTGGAGCTAAAAGCAAAGGAAATTCTGGTAATTCTATGTTGCCAATTTTGGGCATAAGTATTTATTTTTTTTTGCAAAAATACGATTTTTTAAAACTTTTATCGATGCTTTCTTCAAATCCTATTTTTAATGAAAACTTTAAATTATATTTGCAGATTATTGCGTGAGAGATGGAAACGACATCTTTTTTACGTCAGTTCGAGTGTTTTGTTTCACTTTTCGATACTTTCGCATAGCGAAAACTCGACTCGAGACAAAGTCGAACAGAGCGAAGCTAAGTGACGAAACAAAATGTATCGAGAATAGTAAAAAAATATAGTGAACAGCCCGACCTTGTTTAAAAAAACAAGGACACGCCCAGAAACTGAAACAAGTTCAGTTTGACAAATTGAAAGAAGATGAAGAATATTAGAAATTTTTGCATTATTGCGCACATTGACCATGGTAAAAGTACTTTGGCAGATAGATTATTAGCAGCGACACAAACAGTGACAGCTCGTGAAGAAAAAGCGCAATTGCTTGACAATATGGATTTAGAACGTGAACGTGGAATTACTATTAAAAGTCACGCGATTCAAATGGACTATATTCATAATGGTGAAAAGTTTGTTTTAAATTTAATTGACACTCCAGGTCACGTTGATTTTTCTTACGAAGTATCTCGTTCTATTGCAGCTTGTGAAGGCGCGTTATTAATTGTTGACGCTGCGCAAAGCATTCAAGCACAAACGATTTCTAATTTGTATTTAGCCTTAGAAAACGACTTGGAAATTATTCCTGTTTTAAATAAAGTTGATTTACCAAGTGCAAATCCTGAAGAAGTTAGTGATGATATTATTGAATTACTTGGTTGTGATTTAGAAGATATTATTCACGCTTCTGGAAAAACAGGTTTCGGAGTTGATAAAATTTTAGAAGCGATTGTTGAGAAAGTTCCTGCTCCAAAAGGAAATGTTGACGAGCCACTTCAAGCGTTAATTTTCGATTCGCATTATAATCCTTTTAGAGGAATTGAAGTAATTTTCCGTGTAATTAACGGAGAAATCACAAAAGGTCAGCGAATTAAATTCATGGCTACTGGTAAAGAATATTTTGCAGATGAAGTTGGGACTTTAAAATTAAACCAAGTTCCAAAACAAAAAATATCAAGTGGTGATGTTGGATATTTAGTTTCAGGAATTAAAGAAGCTAAAGAAGTAAAAGTTGGTGATACCATTACTGATGCCAAGAATCCTACAACCAATATGATTACTGGTTTCGAGAACGTAAAACCAATGGTTTTTGCTGGAATTTATCCAGTTGATACTGAAGATTTTGAAGACTTACGTGCTTCGATGGAAAAATTACAATTAAACGATGCTTCGTTAGTTTTTGCTCCTGAAAGTTCAGCAGCATTAGGTTTTGGCTTCCGTTGTGGTTTCTTAGGAATGCTACACTTGGAAATTATCCAAGAGCGTTTAGAGCGTGAATTTGGTATGACAGTTATTACTACTGTACCTAACGTTTCATATTTGGCTTACACTAAGAAAGAACCAGACACAGCAATTATTGTTAATAATCCATCGGATTTACCAGAACCTTCAAAATTAGATAGAGTTGAAGAACCTTTTATTAAAGCCACTATCATTACCAAATCTGATTTCGTAGGAAACGTAATGAGTTTGTGTATTGAAAAACGCGGACAAATTACAAATCAAACTTATTTAACACCAGAACGTGTTGAACTGAATTTCGATATGCCTCTTGCTGAAATTGTGTTTGATTTTTATGATCGTTTAAAAACAGTTTCTAAAGGATATGCTTCTTTCGATTATCACCCAATTGGTATGAGGTCTTCAAAATTAGTTAAACTTGACGTTTTATTGAATGCAAATCAAGTTGATGCTTTATCAGCTTTAATTCACGAAGACAATGCATATACTATTGGTAAAAAAATGTGTGAGAAATTACGTGAATTAATCCCAAGACAACAGTTTGATATTCCTATTCAAGCAGCTATTGGAGCTAAAATTATTTCTCGTGAAACTATTAAAGCACTTCGTAAAGATGTTACAGCTAAATGTTATGGTGGAGATATTTCTCGTAAACGTAAATTACTAGAAAAACAGAAAAAAGGTAAAAAACGTATGCGTCAAGTAGGAAATGTTGAAATTCCGCAAGAAGCATTTATGGCTGTTTTAAAATTGAACGATTAGAATATTTTCAATAAAAACATAAAATGTTTAAGAATTTAATTATTCTTAACCATTTTTTTATTTTAAACATCATCATAAAATTTATATTTGCTAACTTTAAATGATTTAACCCCAAAAATCAATATGAGAAAACTAGTTGTAATATTTTTCTTTCTTTTAAGTTTTAATTCCTATTCTCAAACGGTTTCGGTTGATAATACCACAAATAGCGCAGATGATTTAGTAAACCTATTACTGAATAGTTCTTGTATTGAGTTTGAAAACGCAATTGTTTCTTCAAATCAATCTGTAGGATATTTTAATAATAATGCTTCAAGTTTTCCAATCAATGAAGGAATTGTAATAAGAAGTGGAAACGTTATTGATACTCAAGGGCTTTACACAAATTCTAATTTAGGATCTACAACTGTTGGCGGTGGTGTTGATTCATTTTTGCAAAGCTTAAGTGATAGCAGTAGTGGAACCACCAATAGCTTGACCGATTTAGCTTATTTACAATTTGATTTTACTTCAATATCGACTTCCTTTAGTTTTGACTTCTTATTTGCTTCTAATGAATATGGAGAATTTCAGTGTTTATCTAATGATATTTTTGCTTTCGAATTAG
The DNA here is from genome assembly GCA_030431055.1 of Bacteroidia bacterium. Lineage (GTDB taxonomy): Bacteria > Bacteroidota > Bacteroidia > Flavobacteriales > Flavobacteriaceae > Flavobacterium. The sequence continues at coordinate 181,108 of JAUIJA010000001.1, forward strand.
AAGATTTAGTAAGTGGAACAATAACCAATTTAGCTGTAATTCCAACTACAACTACACCTGTAGCAGTAAGAACAATTAAAAATTCAGCATATAACGGAACATGTAGTTCTACAAACCCAACATTATTCAGTACTTACAATGTAGATAACCCAGCAGCTTCAACCATAAACATGCGAGGCCATACAGTTGTTCTTTCTGCCTCATCAAGTATTATAGCTAATCATCCTTATCGATTAAAAATGGTAATTGCAGATTATGTTAGTACCAATTATGATTCTGCTGTTTTTATAGGTGCAGGAAGTTTTAATACTGAATTTGATTTAGGAGACGACCAAACTATTTGTAGTGGAGACGAATTTTTGCTAGATACAGGTTTAGACAACACTTACACTTTCCAATGGCTACAAAATGGAAGCATTATAGCTGGAGAAACTAGTCCAACCTATACGGTTACAGAACCTGGAACTTACGAAGTAATTATAGATAAAGGAACGTGCCATATTGAAGATACAATTATTTTCAATCCGTTAATGGTAAATGCTCCGCAAGATTTATTTAATTGTGAAAATGGTTCTGCTACTTATCCTTTCGATTTAACTCAAAACGATGAAACTTTTCTGGGTATAAATTCATCTATTTTCGATGTCTATTATTACGAATCTCCAACAGATATTGTAAACGACAATCCGATTTCTACTGGAGATTTAAGTAACTTTATGAGTGCGGGACAAACGATTTACATTAGAATTTTAAACAATAATACCGGAAATTATTGTAGTGCAATTTATCCGTTTGATTTAATTATTAATCCTTCAGTTTCTGCTGGAAATACTACAGACGGAAATACTTGTAATAGTTTAAGTAGTGGAATTCCTTACAATTTATCTACACATGATAGTGAAGTGATAAACGGTCAAACTGGAAGTTACACCATTACTTATTATGAATCTGAAACCGATGCACAAAATGGAATAAATTCTATTCCAGCAAATGTGATTATTCCACAAGGAACGACAACAATTACGTATTGGATAAAAATAGAAGATGCTACCAATTCAAATTGTTTCGATGTTACTAGTGTAACCATCACAATAAACCCATTACCCGCTGTTGATGAGATTGACGATATTGTAGAATGCTCTCAATATGAATTACTTCCTCTTACAAATGGAACTTACTATTCACTACCTGGCGGACCAACAACGCCTGGACAAATTCAATTAAATACAGGCGACATTTTAGTTGACGGAGGTACTTATTATATTTTTTCTGGACCAGATGCTAACGGCTGTACAAATGAAAGTTCGTTTGTACTAACTTTAATAGATGAATATGTACCTTTACTGGATCATTGTGGTGAGTTTGAAGTTCCTTCTCCACCTCATGGTATGGGTGCTTATTATACAGATTTTGGAGGACCAAATGGAACAGGAACACTCATTCCTACAGGCACTATTTTTCCAAATAATGGAAGTACTACGATAATACAACCCATTTTTTATTATGCTGAAATTGATGGTGTTTTATGTAGAGATGAACAATTCGACTTTTACATCCACCCTGAACCTGTTGTTGACGACCCTATTGATGTTACTTCATGTTATTCTTATACTTTGCCAGCATTAACATTAGGTAGTAATTATTATTCTGGAGCAAATGGCACTGGTACAAATTATCCTGTTGGACATATTGTTAGTAGCACAGAAACTATTTATGTTTTTGGATCAGAACCCCATGTTATGTCAAATGGCAACAATGGAAGTTGTGACATTAATAATCCTTTTGAAGTTGTAATAATTGACCCAACACAATTTCAAGATGTTTTTGAATGCAGAGAATATTATTTACCAAGTACTGATACTGGCGGTTATTATACACAACCACTTGGACAAGGAACACAGCTTGACATAACACAATCAATTACTCAAAGTCAAACTATATATTATTTTGCCAACACTACCGATGGCGCTAATTGTACCGAACAATTAAGTTTTGATATTACAATTTATCCATTACCTGCAATTGACGAAATTGAAGACGGCACATTTTGTGGAGAATTTATACTTCCTACAAACAGTGGAACTTATTATATGCTTCCTGGCGGACCAAGTATAGCTGGACAAATTCAATTAAACGAAGGAGATATTATTGATTTAGCTGGTGGTTATCCTTCGGGAACATATTACATCTATAATGAAGAAACACATGTTTTACCTGATAGTTCCACTTTAACTTGTATAAGTGAAGATGACTTTACCATTACAATTGAACCTTTCCCAGGTTTAGGAGAAGCAATTAACGAGCATAAGTGTGCTCCATATACTATTTCTCAACCAGCTCAAGGCGATATTTACACTGCTCCTGAAGGTCCAAATGGAACAGGAACTATCATTGATTATACAGAAGAATACACTGCAACCGAAACCTTCTATTTATATTATGAAGATCCAGTGAATGGTTGTAAAATAGATAAAGAATTTCAAAAAATCTATAGCGCTATAAATCTTCCTGAATATCCTGATGTTGTTAGATGTGATAGTTATGTTTTACCTGAACTAGTAAATCCTACTCCAAATCCATTAGTAGATAATCACGTAAGCTATTACATTTTACCAGGCGGACCAGATGTTACAGGTCAAGTTGAATTATTTGAAGGAGATGTTATTGATTTATCTAGTGGTTACCCTCCAGGAACATATTATGTTTATGGAATAAACACCGATAATCATTTAGCAAATTGTACTCAAGAAGAATCTTTTACAGTTACTATTTTAGAAACACCTAAGTTAAGTAACCATCCTACTGTAGATTTTAATTCTTTAGACGGAATGTCATATTGCGGTGATTACACTCTACCTGACCCAAATGATGCAACGCTAACGTATAACATTAATTATTATTCTGTACCAGGTGGTGACTCCGCAAATATAATCAACCTAAGCGATTATACTTTTAGTGTTGATGCTGGTACTTCAGCCGAAAGTTTTGAGGTTTGGGTTTACGGAGAAGTTTCAAGTTATGATGAATCTACAAGTTCACAAACTGTGTGTTATGATGAAACTAGTTTTGAATTCACTATTCATCCACGGCCAACATTTGAAATTGAAGATGGAATTATTTGTTTAGATCCAATTTCTAATGAAACTATAGAAAGTTACACTTTAGTTTCTGGCTTAGACGCTTCAGATTTTACGGTTAATTGGTATTTAAACGGTGATTTAGTTGGAACAGGATTAAATTATGAAGCTACTCAAGCTGGAACTTATACAGCTGAACCTATTAAACTAACTTCGGAAGCTGCTCCAGATTGTAATTATGAACCAACAGATGTTATTGTTACAGCCTCAAGCTCTGCTATTGCATCTGTTTTAGTAAGTTCGCCTTTTGAAGAAGAAGCCGTTGCAACAGTAACTATTACAAATGGAATAGGAAATTACACTTTTCAATTAGACGAAAACATACCACAATCCAGCAATGTTTTTCATGATGTAAGTTCTGGTGAACATACGATTACCATTTATGATGAGTTAGGAAACTGTGGAAGTTTTATTTTAACATTTACTGTAATAAAGTATCCAAAATTCTTTACTCCGAATGACGATAATTATAATGATACTTGGAATATTTGGGATTTGAGAATTGATCATCCTGAAGCTGTTATTTCAATATTTGATCGCTACGGAAAACTTCTGAAACAAATTTCGCCTTTAGGTAATGGTTGGGACGGAACTTACAATGGCGAAAAACTTCCTTCTACTGATTATTGGTTTGTAGTTGATTATGCAATCAACGGAGAAGAACAACAGTTCAAAGCACATTTTAGCATGAAAAGATAAATAAAAAAGCCAACTTTAAAAGTTGGCTTTTTTTATTAAAAATTCTTCAGATTAATAATTTCTTGTTCGGTAAGAAAACGCCAGTTTCCTCTAGGTAAATTCTTTTTTGTTAAACCAGCAAAAGTAACGCGATCTAACTTGATTACATTATACTTTAATTCTTCAAAAATTCTTCTTACAATCTTAACATTTGCAGTTTTCATTTTCACACCAATTTCAGCTTTTGGTTGATTTTCAATATAATCGATTTCTTCTACAAAGATTTTATGTCCTTCAATTATAATTCCTTTTTGGATTTTCTCTAAATCTTCAAACTTTAAATTCTTATCTAAACTTACATGATACAATTTAGACGAACGTTGATTTGGTGCTGTAAACTTAGTTAGCATTTCATTATCATTGGTAAACAACAACAATCCAGTTGTGGTTTTATCCATTCTTCCAACAGCTTGTAATTGTGATTTTGAAGCGTTTTTAACCAAATTCAAAACATTTTCCGAATTTCTAAATTCATCTCCTGAAGTTGAGAAGTTTTTCGGTTTATTTAACAACACATAAACTCTTTTTTCAGGAGTGATAGAAGCGCCATCAAACTTAACAACATCGCCAGGTTTTACTTTGTAACCCATTTCTGTTACAACTTCACCATTAACCATTACATTGCCGCTTTCGATATAAATATCTGCTTCTCTTCTACTACAAACACCAGAATTTGCAATATACTTATTTAATCTAATTTCGTCTGAATTTGATTTAGGTTTTGGTTGGCGTGATCTATTTTCATTTCTAGAAAAACCTGCTGCATTATTCCTTGTTGGTGCATTTCCTCTTGCATTACTTCCCTTTCTAAATCCACCTTGTCTTCCTGATCCAGAATTTCTTTTACTATTGCCTTGATGACGTGACATATCTTTTAATTTTTTGCAAAGATATGACTATTAAGTAGAAAGTAAGTTTTTTCCGTGAATTAATACTTCTGGTTCAATCAACATGATACAAAAAACACCACTTACAATTATTAATTTTAGTAAAAAATGGAGTTTTATATAATCTGATTTTTGGCTTGATTTCCAAAGTTTAACTAAAAACAAAACCAACAATAACATACTCACATAAAAGTAAATTTCCATATAACCTACATTGTAAACATCGGTTAAAAAATATACTGGAATTATAGTCGAACAGGTTAAAATTGTAATTATTGTTTTGGCAGTATTTTCACCAAACAAAACCGGAATTGTCTTGTAATTATTAGCCAAATCGCCTTCAATATTTTCTAAATCTTTAATGAATTCACGTATTAAAATCAGCAGAAACAAAAAAGTTGCATGAGCGAAAATTACGTGATAAAAATTCTTGAAATGCATTAATACAGCAAAAAAAGGTAAAACGGCTAAAACTGCCGCAGTTAAATTTCCAACAAAAGGAACTTTCTTTAGTTTGTGTGAATAAAACCAAATTAAGAAAATATAAACCGAAAAAAATAAAACAGCTCGCCAAGAAATAATTGAAGCTAAAGCAACTACAAAAAAGTTTATTGCAAAATATACTTTTAACTTGGTTGATTGACTCACTAATCGATCAATCATTGCCTTTTTAGGACGATTGATTAAATCTTTTTTAGCATCGTAAAAGTTGTTGATAATGTAGCCTGAAGCAATACAAAAAGAAGAAGCTACAACCAAAACAAACAAGCGCCAATCTAAAACAATTGACAATGCTGATTTTTCTGGCGCCAAAATAAATATAGCTGATAAATACTGAGCTAATGCAATAACCCAGATATTGTATCCTCTAATTACAGAGAAAAAACTAAAGATTTTTGTAAGTAATAATTTTGACTTTCTAGTTAACATTAAACTTAGAAATTATAAACAACTTCTAATTTATAATCTTTTAGAGATTGTTTTGCCTTTTCTAAATCTTGTGTAAATCCTAAGATATAACCGCCACCACCAGAACCACAAAGTTTCAAGTAATAATCGTTACTTTCAATTCCTTTTTGCCAAACTTGGTGAAATTGTTCGGGAATCATAGGTTTGAAGTTGTTTAGAACAACTTTTGAAAGCTTTTTAGTATTTTCAAATAACGATTTTACATCACCTTTTAAGAAATTTTCCACACAAGCATCAGTATGTTTAATGAATTGAGATTTCAACATTTTTCGGAAACCTTGATCTTTTAAGTTTTCCATAAAAATATTAACCATTGGTGCTGTTTCACCAATAATTCCAGAATCAATTAAGAAAACCGCACCTTTTCCTTGTGTGCTTTGGCTTGGAATTCCTGTTGGTTCAATATTATCTTTTGAGTTGATTAAAATTGGTAAACTCAAATAACTATTTAACGGATCTAAACCAGAACTTTTCCCGTGGAAAAACGATTCCATTTGTCCGAATATAGTTTTTAACTGTAATAACTTTTCGCGTGTTAAGTTTTCTAAAACTGTAATTTTGTTTAAAGCGTATTTATCATAAATAGCTGCCACTAAAGCACCACTACTTCCTACTCCATAACCTTGTGGAATACTTGAATCGAAGTACATTCCATTAGCAACATCTTGCTTTAAAGTATCTATATCGAAAGCAACCAATTCAGGTTGTTCGCTTTGTAAGTTTTCTAAATATTCAGCAAAACGCGCTAAACTTTCATTTGATTTTTTAGCTTCATTAGTCAAGTTTTCACCTGATTTTAAAGCGCCTTTATAGAAATTATAAGGTATTGAAAGCCCTTTAGAATCTTCAATAATTCCGTATTCTCCAAATAATAAAATCTTCGAATAAAATAATGGTCCTTTCATAGCTCTGTGCTCAGTTTACAGTGTTTTAGTACTCAGTACAATTAATAAAGATACAAAAAATTAATTATCTTCTATCAATTTACTTCCTTTACCAATTTGATCGCAAATATACTGCTCGTTTTGACAATTGCCAACTAATTCATTCTTAATAAATTGCAAAACTTTTTCTTTTACATTTTCTGGATATAAAACATGGACATTTGCGCCAGCATCTAACGTAAAACAAACTGGAGTTGCTGTTTCGTTTCTAAACTTCCAAATTTTATTAATAATTTCAAGCGTATTTGGCTTCATCAAAATAAAATACGGCATAGATGTCATCATCATAGCATGCAATGTTAACGCTTCGCTTTCCACTATTTTTATAAATTCTTCCAAATTTCCTTCTTTTAAAATTTGCTTTATTTGTGTTAGATTTTCGTGAGCTTGTATAAAACGTTGTTCAGCAAAAGGATGATTGTGCATTAAGTCATGACCAACAGTACTCGAAACTTGTTTTTCGCCTTTATCGACTAACAGAATTGTATCCTGGTAATTTTGAAAATTTGAATGTATTTCAGAATATTCTACTCCAAATAAATCAGAACTATTACTGTTTTGATGTTCGCCCCAAATAACAACTTCACCTTTAACACTTCTACAAGCACTTCCGCTTCCTAAACGTGCTAAAAAAGAAGCTTTTTTATAGAAATAATCATCAGAAATTTCAGTCCCGAAATTTCGGGATAATGCTTTTTCTAAACTCATAATATTCATCGCTAAAGCTGCCATTCCTGAAGCCGAAGAAGCAATACCTGAACTATGTGGAAAAGTGTTTTTTGAATCGATTTCAATATGATATTCTTTTAAATACGAACAATATTGCTCAATTCGTTCGAAAAACTTTTGAATCTTCGGTTTAAAATCTTCTTTTGGCTTTCCTTCAAATGAAAAATCAAAAGAAAACTCATCACTATTCTTCTTCTTAGAAAATACAACTGATGTAATCGTTTTACAATTATTTAGCGTAAAACTTATTGATGGATTTGCAGGAATTTGGTTTGCCTTTTTTCCCCAATATTTAACCAATGCAATATTACTTGGCGCTGACCACGAAAATTTCACATTTTCTACCGAACCATATTGAGAAACTTCAAAATCCTTTTCTGAATACATATTGAAAATTTTAGGCAAAAATACCAATTATTCGTTACTTTGCTTTATAAATTGAAGATTATGAACAAATATGTTAGAATCTTAATAATGGTAGTTGTTTGTCTTACCATTGGATTCTTAGGAAGTTTAATCACTCAACAATCGGTTACAACTTGGTATCCAACATTAGAGAAACCATTTTTCAATCCACCAAATTGGCTATTTGCTCCTGTTTGGACGATTCTTTATATTTTAATGGGAATTGCAGCAGGATTCGTTTGGAACAAATTAGAAACCGACAAAGAAGCCGTTAAAAAAGCATTATTATTCTTTGGTGTTCAATTGTTACTCAATTTGTTTTGGTCTTTCGTGTTTTTTGGTTTAAAAAACATCTTATTAGCCTCAATAGAAATCGTTATTTTATGGTTAATCATTTATGAAACCTATGTTTTATTCAAAAAAATTGAACCTAAAACTAATTATCTATTGCTTCCTTATTTAGCTTGGACAACTTTTGCAGCATTACTAACATTTTCTATTTATTATTTGAATTTTTAAATCAAACAATCAGTTTGTAAAATTAATTCTACAAATATTTGTTATTTTTTGTTAAAATTTTATATTTTTGATAAACATCAAAATGTAAAGTTATGTCAAAAAAAGCACTTTACCTTTTAGGAATAGTTACTACTATTCTTATAGGAACATGGCTTCATTATAGTTTTTGTTGTGTAGGTTGTTGCGAAAAAGAAACAACGAAAGAAGAAACGATTGTTTCTACAACAGAAGAAAAACCAATAGTTGAAACTTCGGCTGAAACTCCAAAATCAAACTTTGAAGGATTTAACTTTAAAACTGGAAATACTTCATTTTCAACAAATAGTAATTTTAAATTTCTAGACTCAAATTTTAACCTTTTATTACCTGTTTCCGATTCGATAGATTTAGGAATTGAACAGTTAAAAAAATCTTTAGCAAACAACACTAATAAATTTAACATTGCAGGAAAATATCTTTCTAGCGAAGAAAATAATTCAATTTTTCCAGATTTAGGAATTGCACGAGCAACTGCTGTAAAAAACTATTTAATTTCTAAAGGAATTCCTGAAAATAAGCTTTCCGTTTCAAGTTTATTATCTGATGAAATAACCAAAAGTAGAGACACTTTAATTAATTCCATTTCTTATAACTGGACTGAAATTAAAAACAGTGAAACACTTACAAACGATTGGGATAATTTAAAAGCCGAAATTAATGCAAATCCTGTTCGCTTATATTTCAATACTGGGCAATCGACAATAAATTTATCGAATTCGGACAAAGAAAAAATTGGAAAAATAATCCAATACACAAATAACGTAGCCAACTCTAAAATATTAATTACGGGCCACACCGACAACACAACTGGCCCCAATAATACCAACGAATACTATTCAGCAAAAAGAGCTGAATTTGCTAAAGACTATTTTGTTTCTAACGGAATTTCCGCCAGTAAAATTGTTACTGAAGGAAAAGCCGCAACTATGCCTATTGCAGATAACAACACCGAAGAAGGTAGAGCAAAAAACCGACGAGCAGAAATATCAATTCAATAAACCAACCTAACCAAAACTTTATAAAATGAACAATTTACCATGCATATTAATTCCAGCGATTGTAGGTTTACTTTGTGGAATTTTAGGTTATCTTTTAGGAAGATTAGGAAAAGGAAATTCAGGAGATGACATAACTTCTTTAAAAGATGATTTAGATAATTGTAACCGAATGAATTCGCAACTTCGTTCCGATTTAGACAGATTACGTTCACAAGGAAACGATAACGGAAATCAAAAATCAAATTTTAGTTCACAATCGTTTACAAGTCCAACATTAGAAACAGATTTAGTTTTTGATGCTTCGTTTGCTAAGTCCGTTTTTGGTAAAAAAATAAATGAAAATGATTTAAAAATAATCGAAGGAATTGGACCAAAAATTGAACAGTTGTTTAAAACATCAGGGATTTTAACATGGAAATCGCTTTCTGAAACTTCAATAGATCGTTGTAAGGAAATCTTAGTTAAAGCTGGGGAACGTTTCCAAATTCACGATCCTGGAACTTGGCCAAGACAAGCTAAATTAGCTTATGAAAATAAATGGCGTCAATTAAAAGACTGGCAAGACGAACTTGACGGTGGTAGAGAAAAATAACCTAATTTGTCAAACTGAACTTGTTTCAGTTTGACAAATTCTTTATTTAGATTTTGAAACGAGTTCAAAATGACAAAAAACTATATATTTTGTGAAACTATATAACTCGTTGTCCAAGCATTTTGAAAGTTAAATCCGCCAGTAATTGCATCAATATTCAAAACTTCCCCAGCAAAATATAAATTTGGTAATACTTTACTTTCCATTGTTTTAAAGTTTACTTCTTTTAAATCAACACCACCAGCAGTAACAAACTCTTCTTTAAACGTACTTTTTCCGTTTACTTGAAATTCTCCGTTTGTTAATTGTTCTGATAATGTTATTAATTGCTTTTTAGATAAATCTGCCCATTTTGTTGCTAATTCAATTTTTGAAGCTGTTAGTAATGATTCCCATAATCGCTTTGGAAATTCAAACGGACAAAATTTATCGACTTGCTTTTTAGCATTTTCGATTTTTAAACCATTTAACTCTTCAAAAACTTCTTCAAAATTGAAATCTTTAAACCAATTTACTTGAATTACAAACTGATAATTTAATTTAAAAAGCTCTCTTGCTCCCCAAGCAGATAATCGTAAAATTGCTGGTCCGCTCATTCCCCAATGTGTAATCAACAAAGGTCCTGAAGCTTTTAAATTAGTTCCTTTTACTTTTACAGTTGCATTTGCACTAACTCCCATTAAGTTTTTAATTCGGTCGTCTTTAATATTAAACGTAAATAAAGATGGAACTGGAGAAATAATTTTATGTCCTAATTCACTAAGAAAATCCCAAATTTTAGGATTACTTCCTGTCGCAACAACAATTTTTTGACACGCAAATACATCAGAATTGGTTTCAATCTTCCAAAACTCGTCTGAGTTGAATAAAGACTTAACACTTTGATTAGTTAAAACATCAATTTTATATTTTTTTACTTCGTTTAAAAAGCAATCGATAATGGTTTGAGAAGAATCCGTAATGGGAAACATTCGTCCGTCTTCTTCAATTTTAAGCTCAACGCCACGTTTATCAAACCATTCAATAGTGTCGCCAGAGCAAAACTGATGAAAAGGGCCGCGTAATTCTTTTTCGCCTCTTGGATAAAACTTTGCTAAATCATTTGGAATGAAACAAGCGTGCGTAACATTACATCTTCCACCTCCAGAAATTTTAACTTTAGATAAAACTTCTTTTCCACGTTCTAGAATTGCAATTTTCAAATCTGGATTTTTATCTGCAATATTTATAGCCGAAAAGAAACCAGAAGCGCCACCACCAATTATGATTATATCGTATTTTGAATTCATATTCTATCGGGAAAATCAGAAATTATTCCATCAATTGGAAATCGTTTTACATGTTCAATATCAGCTTTTTCATTAACTGTCCATGTATTTATTTGTAAACTTAAATCTTTTGCTTTTTCACAACTTTCTTCCGTTAATAAAGAAAAATGTGGATGAATGGCTTTTGCTTTTATTTCGGTTGCTAAATCAATAGCTTGTTCAATACTTGCCTGCGTTAAAACAGCTAAAGGGAATTTATCAGATAATTGAGAAAACGTTTTTAATTCATCAATTTGAAAACTTGAAATAATTACGTCTGCCGTTTTAAAATCTAAATCATTTAGCATTTTAAAAACTGGCAACGCAGTATTCGAACCTTTTAATTCGATATTTAGCCAACACTTATTTTTTGTGAATTCTAAAACTTCTTTTAACGTTGGGATTATAAATTCATCTTTAAGTTTTAATTGCTTCAATTCTGAAAGTGAAAACTCTGCAATAGGCCCAATAGTATTTGTCAACCTGTCTAAAGTAAAATCGTGAAAAACCACAACTTCACCAGAAGCACAAACATGAACGTCTAACTCAATTCCATCTGCACCTAATTCAATAGCTTTTTGAATTGATTCTAATGAATTTTCTAAAACATGTCCTGAAGCACCTCTATGTCCTATTTTTGCAATCATTACAACAAAGATATAATAGTTTCCGCTTTTATTCGTTTAATTTTGTAGAGAATAAAATTAGATAAAATGAAAAAGATAGTATTTATTTGTTTGGCACAATTATTTGTAATGTGTAGCACAACTAATTTCCAAGTTAGAGATGATTTTAAAAGTGTAAGCTCACAAGAAAAAAACACTTTTTTAAAGCAGAAAAAAGCAACTTCAACTACAAAAAGCATTGTAATTTTAACTAATGGTTTTAAAGGAGAAAAAATTACAGCAAAACAAAATAACAAGACTGTTTATTCAGCTTATCCTATTACCAATTTAAAAACAAAATATGCCGATAGTTTTAGCTTTACTAATACGGAAAATCTGATTATTCATGACAGTTTTTCTAAGAAAGAATTATTATTAGAAAGTAAAAAAGTGAGCGCGTATAAATTTATTTATATAATGAAAATCATCACAGATAACGGAGCTTCTTATAAATTTACGTTAAGTAATACGTTACGACCTTTGGAATAATAAAGTTAAATCCCTTTTATCAATTTATATAGTTCAATTGCTTTTCCATCTGTAAGTAGTGAAATATAATGACAAATATGTAAAAGCCTCTCATACAAAGATTCTTTTTCTGTTTGAAATCTTTCTGGAAGTAATTTCAGAACAATTTTATCGTAGTTCGATTCTTTATTTTCAATTTTATTATTGTAAGCTGTACAAAAAACATCTAGCAATGAATTGATTACTTTATAACCCACAACTTCTTTTTCAATTACTTCTTTGCTTTGGTATATTTTTTTGATACTGATATCGATAATATCATCCATTTGTGCTTTGTACTGACTTTTATCGGTTAAAGCATGAGGGAATTCGCCTTTTAAAATTTTCTCTTCATTTTTAACAAAAACCGAAACCGCATCATTAATTAAGCTTCCAATTGCTAAAGCTCTTAAATAACTCAAGCGATCTTCTTTAGTTTGAAGTTCGTTATACTTTTTAGAATCAATAGTGTTTTTAACCAATTTAATTAAATATTCTAAAGCAAATTCTTCATCAATTAGCCCAAGATTAATGCCATCTTCCAAGTCGATAATTGTATAACAAATATCATCAGCAGCTTCAACTAAAAATGCTAATGGATGTCTTACAAATCCAATATTCTTATCATGTTTATTTGAAATCAAACCTAACTCTTCAGCTACTTCTTTGAAAAATAATTTATCTGACTGAAAGAAGCCGTATTTTTTATCCCAAATATCTTTTGTTGGTTTTTTAGGTAAACTTTCTTTAGGATATTTCATAAAAGCGCCTAAAGTAGCATACGTTAAACGCAACGAACCTTCAACTCCTTTTCTCGATGACGAAACAACAGAAAAACCATTTGCATTTCCTTCAAAATCAATTAAATCTTGCCATTCCTTATCAGTAAGTTTATCTTTAAATTGTTGGCCATTTCCTGTTTTGAAATATTCACCAATGGCTTTTTCTCCTGAATGTCCGAATGGAGGATTTCCAATATCATGTGCTAATGAAGCTGCGGCTACAATAGCTCCGAAATCGTTCATGTGATAGCCATGAATTTCTGAAAGATACGGGTATTTTTCAATCATTTTTTTTCCAACCAAACGACCTAAAGAACGACCTACTACCGAAACTTCTAAACTGTGTGTTAAACGAGTATGAACAAAATCGGTTTTTGAAAGTGGAATTACTTGGGTTTTATCTTGTAAACTTCTAAACGCAGACGAAAAAACAATGCGATCATAATCTACTTCAAAACCTAAGCGTGTATCGTCTTGTTCTTTTCGAAGTCTTTTTGAAGTATCACCTTGTCTTTTTAACGATAGTAATTGTTCCCATTCCATCATAACCAATTCAATTTAGAAGTTGAATTGCGAAGATAACTAAAAGTTAGTAGTTTTTACTTTTTCAATTCTTCGGCAACTTTCTCTAATTCGTCATACCATTGTTGGCCAAACTTTCGAATTAAAGCTTCTTTTACAAATTTATAAATTGGAACACCTAATTCTTCACCTAAAGCACAAGCATCAGAACAAATATGCCATTTATGATAATTTACAGCAGCAAAATCTGAATATTCTTTAACACGAATAGGATATAAATGACACGAAATAGGCTTTTTCCAGTCTACAATTCCTTCGTTATACGCTTGTTCAATTCCACAAAGTGCCGTTTTTCCATCAAAAATTACGTAAGCACAATCTTTTCCATCGATTAGTGGAGTTTCTAATTCATCAAAATCTGAAACAACATGAGTTCCTTGTTCTTCAATTGCTTGAATTCCCTCTTTTCTAAGAAATGGTTTTACTTTCGGATAAATATCAGCTAGTATTTTTGTTTCTTCTTCATTTAATGGTGCACCAGCATCACCATCTACACAACAAGCACCATGACAAGCATTAAGGTTACACACAAATTCTTTTTCAAAAATCTCTTCTGAAACTATCGTTTTATCTAACTGAAACATTCCCTATAAATTTAAGTGGCAAAATTAGTCTTTTGCCCGAATAACTAAAGTAAAGTTAAATAAAAAACCTCATTTAAAGCTAATCTCTATCTTTGCAAAAAAAATTACACCATGTTAAACTGGGAACACGTTTTTACTATCAGCATGATTTTATTTGCTGTAATTGACATTTTAGGAAGCGTACCTATTATTGTTGATTTACGAAGTAAAGTTGGACATATTCAATCGGAAAAAGCAACGATTGTAGCAGCAGTTATTATGATTGCTTTTTTATTTGTAGGTGAAGAAATTTTGAAACTCATTGGAATTGATGCCAACTCATTTGCTGTTGCAGGAGCATTTGTACTATTCTTTCTTGCACTTGAAATGATCTTAGGAATTCGTTTATACAAAGAAGACAACCCAACAACTGCTTCGATTGTACCAATCGCCTTTCCGTTAATTGCTGGCGCTGGGACAATGACAACCTTACTTTCATTACGTTCAGAATATGACACTTTAAATATCATTATTGCTATTTTAATCAATATAATTCTGGTTTATGGTGTTTTAAAATCTTCTGGTAAGATTGAAAAATTATTAGGAGCAAACGGATTAGGTATTATTCGAAAGATTTTTGGTGTAATTTTATTAGCTATTGCTGTAAAATTATTTACGGCTAATGTTCAAGGATTATTAAATTAAAAAGAAAAAAGATGAAAATATTCTCATATATCGTATTTGCAATTGCAACAATTTTAATTATTTTCAATTTAACAAAAATCAATTTTAGCCAACCGTTTGAAGGTGATAGTTCGATTGCTTTAATTGGTGTTGTTGCTGGTTTATGTGCAATCGTTTTAATGTTGATTTTTAACATTTCTAAAACAATCGACCAAAAAACAAAGTAATGTTTGATGTTTTAATAATTGGTGGTGGCGTAGCTGGAGTTTCCGCAGCTTTACTTTTAGGTTCAGCGGTAAAAAAACCGTATGCCGAAAATAAAAAAATAGGAATTATCACTCACCAACGTGCTTCTTATCTTCAAACAGGAATTTACAACAATGTTTATGGAATAAAACCTGGAACTTTAGGAAGTGATTTACTTCGTGAAAGTTTAGAACAACTAACAGAATTATATCCGCATGTTAATCAAATTGAGAAAGAAAAAGTAACCGCAATTGCTAAAACCGATTTTGGTTATTTGATTACTACAAATAAAAACGAATATCAAGCTAAAATTGTCGTTATCGCTATAAATTCTAATAGTCCTATGACAATTGAAGGTTTAGACGAATTTGTCATTCCGCATGTAAAAGCAGCGCCTTCTAAAAATCGCATTCAACTAAAAAATACTGAAAACTTAGTAACTGAAGGTTTATATGTTGCTGGAACTTTAGCTGGTTGTAGAAGCCAACTTTCTATAGCCGCTGGTAGCGGCGCAAATGCTGCTGCTGAAGTTCTTACTTTATGGAATAATGGCGAATTTGCACAAGTGCATGATGCTATTGGGAAGTAGGTCATTTATATTATATCTACTTACCAAAACAAACAACATAACTAAATGAAAAGTCTTATTGAAAAATATAAAGTTAAGGGAAAGGTTTATGCTTGGACTTATAAAAACAACCCAAACAATTATCCTGGTTGGAATTTTACAGTGAATAAAACCGCAAGTAAAAGCCTTATTGAATTACTTGACTTAATGAATAAATGTGAATGGTCAACTAAAAAAACAATTAAGCTCGAAGTTCCAACTGATCTACAAATAAGAGTACCAAATAACCAAAATGGGATAGCAAGGTGGGAAACAATTCCTAAATTGACATTAAAACACATAAAGAAGGAACCTGAAAACCATTGGCTTATTAAAAATTCAATAGATTGCATTGAGGTTCAGTTTGGAACTAACAAACTCATCGAATTACAAAATACTATAAAAATAATACCCGAAGGGAAAGGCGACTTTTGCATCTCAAACAAAAACTGTGAAGACATTCTTTATTTTTGGTGGAATTTAGAAGAATAAGCTTTACCTCAATTCCAAAACCTTTTTCACCATTTCGTCCTCTTGCAGTAAGATTTTGTAATGCGCTTCGTCATTGAATAATTGACGAACAAATTCGGCGTATAAATATTTAAGAACCTTATCTTCGTTAGTGAAATCTAATAAAAGTCCGCCTTGTGTAACGTAATTTTTAAAATCGTTCAAATACTTATCGTTATCGTAAATTTCAGTTTTTAAATTTTCTAACGATAGTTTTTCGAAGAACGCTCGGTTTTTATCCAATTCCTCAAACACAAAATAATCGACCAAGCCAGATTGCATAATCATATTTGTAGCTTCTTCAGCGTGATTATCGCTTAACGGCACAAAAACATCTGGGATAATTCCGCCGCCGCCATATACAATTCTGCCTTTTTTAGTTTTATATTTTAAGCTATCGGCAACTTTTATACTATCCACATCATACAATTCGCCATTTGCAAATCGCTTTTCAAATTCGTTAAAATAACCCTCAGCTTTATCTTCATACGGTTTTTGAATAGAACGGCCAGATGGTGTATAATATCTCGCTACTGTTAATCGCACTGCCGAACCATCACCAAGTGGCATTTCTCGTTGCACTAAACCTTTACCAAAAGAACGACGACCTACAATTGTTCCTCTATCGTTATCTTGAATTGCTCCTGCTAAAATTTCACTTGCAGAAGCCGTATTTTCATCTATTAAAACATAGATTTTTCCAGTTTCAAAATCGCCTTCTTCTGTTGCTAAACTAATATCTTCATTACCCGATTTATTCTTAGTTTTCACAATTAATTCATGATTTTTTAAAAACTCATCGGCTATTTTTTCAGCCATTTCTAGATATCCACCACCATTTCCACGAACATCAACAATTAACGATTGAATTCCTTCGGATTTTAGTTTTAGAAGTCCAGAATGAAACTCGTCAAACGTTGTTTCAGCAAAACGATTGATTTTGATGTAACCTACCTCATCAGTAATCTTCAAAGCAACATCAACACTTTTAATTGGAATTACATCGCGTTTAACTATTAAATCGAATTTTTCATTAGTCGATTTTCTAAAAATTGTCAAATTCACTTCTGAACCAACTTCGCCTTTTAACTTTGAAAACAAGGTGTCATTAGAAATGTTTTTATCGAATAATTGAAAGTTTTCAGCAAAAAGAATTCTATCGCCAGCTTTAATTCCGGCTTTTTCAGAAGGACCATCTTTTATGGTTTTGATAACCGCAACGGAATCTTTGTACATGTAGAAATTAATTCCAATTCCTACAAAATTTCCATTCATACTTTCGGAAACAGCTACTAAGTCTTTCTTATTGATATAAACCGAATGAGGATCTAGGTTTTTGAGGATTTTGTCGACGGTTAAATCTACAATAGAATCGGTATTTACATCATCTACATATTCTCTATCGATAAAATCGAGCAAACGATTAAGTTTAGTTTTACCAGAAACATTTTGGGTTAAATCATCAGCTTTAGGCAGTTTATTCCCTAACAATAATCCAAATGCAACTGCAATTGATATTGCCAAAGGAAAAAATATTTTACGTGAAGATGACATTATTCTAAATCTGTAATCAAATCAATTTCTACACCTGCTTTTCTTAAAAAGTCAATTCCCGAACAATCTTTATATTCTTCGTGATAAACCACTCTTTTAATTCCCGATTGATGAATTAATTTACTACAATCTTTACAAGGCGAAAGCGTAATATATAAAGTTGCGCCTTCACAAGACTGTGTGGAACGTGCTACTTTTGAAATCGCATTTGCTTCGGCATGCAATACATACCATTTGGTTAAACCTTCAGTATCTTCGCAGCAGTTTTCAAAACCTGATGGTGTTCCGTTATAACCATCGGAAATTATCATTCTATCTTTTACAATAATTGCGCCAACTTGTTTTCTTTTGCAATATGAAAGTTGGCCCCATTCTTTTGCAATTCGTAAATATGCTTTATCGTATTTTGATTGTTTTTTAGACATTTTATCTGTTCCAAATTTCGCTTTCAATAATCATAGGTAAAACTACACCAATTATAAATGCTGACATAACCAAAGCCCAATCTCTTTTTGAAAATCTGAAAAAAGTCTGCACTACATAAGAAAGTATTAAAACCACAAAAACAACTATAATTTGCGCAGCTTCAATTCCTAATGCAAATTCTAATAATGGTAATAATTTATCGGAAGCATTTCCTGGTAAAATCGTTTTAAAATAATTTGAAAAACCTAAGCCATGAATAATTCCAAAAAACAAAGTTATAATGGCAACAAATGAAATACTCTCTTTTTTGCTTGATTTTCCAGCGGTGAATAAATGAAATATTGCTGTAGCTAAAATGGTAATTGGAATTAAAAACTCAACTAAAGTTGGATTAATATAAACCACACCATAAACTGATAACATTAATGCTAAAGTATGACCAACAGTAAATAGAGAAACTAGCAACAATACTCGCTTCCAATCTTTAAAAGCATAAGGAACCATAAGCGCAATTAAAAACAATACATGATCATAAGCATGTATATCTAAAACGTGGTTAAGTCCTAACTTAAAATACAACCAAAATTCTGACATTTCTTTTTTATTTTATGGGGAAAACCAAACTTACAATATATTTTATAAAAATTGAACTTTATTAACAGAAAAAGAAAAGGTTTTGTTTTATACAAAATCAAAATTTACGTAAATTTGCAAAACTAAAATTTAAGCACATGTCAATTTCTGATTTATTTGATAGCGGATTTAAAAATCGTAATAAAGGACATTTCTCTTCAATTGTAAGAGTTGCCTTATCTGATGGCGAGTTAACACCAGAAGAAAAGCAGTTTTTAGACAAACTAGCAGTTCGTTTAGAAATTTCTCAAGAGGAATATGAAGAAATCTTAGAAAACCCTACAAAATATCCTATTAATCCTCCGGTTTTATATGTACACCGTTTAGAGCGTTTGTATGATTTAGCACGTATGGTTTATGCAGACCACATTTTAGGTCCAAAACAAAAAGATATTTTAACACGTTTTGCTTTAGCGTTAGGTTTTACACCTAGTAATGTAAATTACATCGTTGATAAGTCTTTATCACTTTTAGTTTTAAATGTAGATTTAGATACATTTATCTTTGAAATGCAAAACATGAACAAATAAAAAAAATCCCGCAATTGCGGGATTTTTTTAATACTCTATTTTTATATCAACTTTTCTTTACTCGCATAAAGAAAAGTTGCAAAAGAAATGCGTTTTTCACTTTTCCTAGGTATTTCTGCTTTGCAGAACCAAAATTAAAAACCTAAAAATCCTACAAGGATTCGGATTTTACAACGCTTTTTAATTTTTATACTTGGAAAAATGTTCCAAAGCTTCGCTTTGGTTGATTTTTATTTTGCTTCACGCATAAATTCTTCGGCTTTTTCAACCATGTTTTTACTTCCACAAAAGAAAGGTACTCTTTCATGCAATTCTGTTGGTTGAATTTCCATAATTCTATTGAATCCATCAGAAGCTTTTCCTCCAGCTTGTTCCGCTAAGAATGCCATTGGATTACATTCATATAACAAACGTAATTTTCCTTTTGGTGCTTTTGAACTTGTAGGATAAATATAAATTCCGCCTTTAATCATATTTCTATGAAAATCAGAAACTAAACTACCGATGTAACGAGACGTATAAGGACGATCACCTTCTTCCATTTGGCAATATTTCAAATAATTTTTCACACCTTGCGGAAAATGAATATAATTTCCTTCATTGATAGAATAAATATTTCCATCTTCTGAATATTTCATATTTGGATGTGACAAGTAAAAAGTACCTATTGCAGGATTCAAGGTAAATCCGTTTACTCCAAAACCTGTTGTGTAAACTAACATTGTTGACGTTCCATAAATTACATATCCTGCCGCTACTTGATTAGTTCCTGGTTGTAAAAAATCTTCTTCTTGAACTGGTGTTCCTAAAGGCGTGACTCTTCTGTAAACCGAAAAAATCGTTCCAACTGAAACATTTACATCAATATTTGAAGAACCATCTAACGGATCCATCAAAACAATATATTTATTATTATGGCTATTATCAGCGCCTGCAACGGTAATGTAATCGTCATTTTCTTCAGAACCAATTCCACAAACAATATTTCTGTTAATTAATGTTTGAATAAACGTTTCATTAGCAAAAACATCGAGTTTTTGTTGGTCTTCACCTTGAATATTTTGTTCGCCAGCTGCACCAACAATATCAACTAATCCAGCTTTGTTAACTTTATAGTTTACAACTTTAGCTGCTAAACGTATTGAATTAATAATTCGAGATAATTCTCCGGTTGAATATTGAAAAGAGTTTTGGTTTTCGATGATAAACTCACCTAACGTAGTGTTTCTTTCTTCCATTACAGAAATTTGTGTTGTTTATGTTTGTGCAAATATCGGATTTTTTTATGATTCGTTTAAAAATTTAGCCGAAGATGTTTCAGTTAATAGTACATTTGTAGTAAATCATCTAAAAAATGACTGTAAGAAAAGGAACAAAAGAAGACGTAGTTAGTATTTTAAGTTTAATTCAAGAATTGGCTGTTTTTGAAAAAGAGCCAGAAGCTGTAATTGTTACAGAAACTGATTTATTACGCGATGGTTTTTCGGAAAATCCTTTGTACTACACTTTTGTTGCTGAAGAAAACGAAGAAGTTATTGGAATGGCGTTGTATTATTATCGCTATTCTACATGGAAAGGAAAAACCATTCATTTAGAAGATTTAATCGTTCGCGAAAACAAACGTGGCACTGGCGCAGGATTTGCTTTGTACAAAAAAATTATCGAGCAAGGTAAACTTGATGGTGTAAAAAGAATTGAATGGAATGTACTCGACTGGAATATAAATGCTATCGATTTCTATGAAAAAAGCGGTGCAAAAATTCTAGATGACTGGAAAGTTGTACAAATGGATGAAAATGGAATCAACGAATTCATAAAAAAGAATACTTAAGAAATGAAAGTCTTTAAATTTGGTGGTGCTTCGGTAAAAGATGCCGATGGAGTAAAAAACTTAGCTCATGTTTTAGAGCAAGTTGGTTTTGAAAACACTTTGTTAGTAGTTTCTGCAATGGGTAAAACTACAAACGCTCTTGAAGTTGTTGTTCGAAATTACTTTGATAAATCGAACGAATTAAACGCATCGTTACAAGAAGTACGAAAGTACCACAACCAAATTTTAATGGATTTATTCGATAATGAAGACCACGAAGTTTTTTACGAAGTAACCAGTCTTTTAGACGATTTAGAATATTTCATCAGAAGTAATAAATCGCCAAATTACAACTTTGTTTACGACCAAGTAATCAGCACAGGAGAATTGGTTTCTACCACTATTGTAAGTTTCTATTTAAAAGAAGTTGGCATTAAAAATACGTGGTTAGATGTTCGCAATTTTATTAAAACCGATACGAATTATCGCGATGCGAATGTAGATTGGGAACAAACCCAAACCTTAATTAAAAAAAGCGTTAAGAAGAATACTTTAAACATTACGCAAGGTTTTATAGGAAGTGATGAAAACAACTTTACGACAACTCTTGGTCGCGAAGGTTCCGATTATACTGCGGCAATTTTTGCGTATTGCTTAAGTGCCGAAAGTGTTACGATATGGAAAGACGTTCCTGGTGTTTTAAATGCCGATCCGCGTTATTTTGAAAATGCTATTTTGTTGAACCAAATTTCGTATCGTGAAGCAATTGAATTAGCTTTTTATGGTGCAAGTGTAATTCACCCAAAAACCTTACAACCTTTACAACGTAAAGAAATTCCGTTGTATGTAAAATCATTTATAAATCCACTTTTAACTGGGACTTCTGTTTCAAAAGGTGCCGATTTAGAACCACATGTTCCGTGTTTTATTGTTAAGAAAAATCAATTGTTGATTTCACTTTCTTCGTTAGATTTCTCTTTTATTATGGAAGAACACATAAGCGAAGTTTTTGCTTTGTTTCACCAATACAAAGTAAAAGTGAATTTAATACAAAACTCGGCGATTAGTTTCTCTGTTTGTATTGAAGATAAGTTTAATAATTTTGAAGAATTGCGTAAAATCTTAGCAAAGAAATTTAAAGTTTCTTACAACGAAAATGTGTCGTTGTACACGATTCGTCATTTTGATGATAAATCTACAGCCATTGTGGAAACCAACAAAACGGTTTTACTAAAACAAATTTCGAGAGAAACCTTGCAGATTATTACAAAGGAGTAATTTTAATTTGCCTAATTCGGCAATGTGAAATAAAAAAAGCGCGGAAATATTTCGGTGCTTTTTTATTTCAAAATTGATTTTAATTTTTCTATTTTTAGTTTATCCAATTTTAGTGGAACAAAACTATATTCCGCATTATTACCATCAAAATCAGAATAATAGCCTGTATAAATCCAAACCTCCTTAAATGGAAGGTTTTCAAAATAATCATTTAAGCTTTCAAGATGTTCTATTATATCTTCAAGTTTGTAAGTTACAGTTCTATTATCAATAATTAAAATTACATCTTCTTTGCCTTTATGTTTTTTTTCTATCTTTTTATCTATTGCTGTTTTTAAAATAATATCAAAGTCTAATAAATCGTCACTTATTGAACTTTCAAAAATAAATTCCTTACCATAATAAGGATTATCTATCAATTGTTTTTTACTTATTCCTTTAGATTTTAATAATTCTATTTCCTTTTGAATTTCACTCATTGGAAACAACCCATTTAATTTTATCATTTCATGAAATTCTATTTGCTTTTCATTACTTTTCTTATATATTCTTTCTTGATATTTAAAATTTCTAAATAGAGAAACCTCGTCAGCAATAGATGTAATTTCAAGTATTAATTTTTCTGAATTACTAAGCTCAATTTCAAAATCCCAAGGCTTATCACGTGAAAGAAACTTAATCCCAGTAGGCATTCCTACAAACATTTGTATGTATCTACTTAAAAAATGTATACAAATTATTTGTTCTCTTACTTCTATTTGATGTATAAAAAGAATAATACGTTCCGTTGTTTTACCTTCTTTATCAATTAAAATAAACTTTTGATAGTTACTTTTTCCTTTAAGATTCTTAACTGGATTTAGTGATTTTGCTAAGGAATTTATGTTAGTCATTTTTAAATTTATCTATCTATTATAAATATAACAATTCTTTTATCAATAAAGAAAGCTAACTCTAATTTTCCAAAACAAGTTTTTTTATTCTATAAATACTACTTTTACAAATCGAGAGTTATAGTATTTATGAAGCAAATAGGTTTCTTTTGGTTGTTGTTGTTTTTCATTTCGAGTGTACACGCTCAAGAAGTGGAAACCCATTACCAATCGAAAAAAATTGCGGTTTCAAACGATACTATTTTACTCGCTAAGGAAAGCTTAAACCCGAAACATTTTGAGGTTTTAGACAAACTGGGCAACAAAATAGATTCTACAGCTTACAAAGTAA
This sequence comes from Bacteroidia bacterium, assembly GCA_030431055.1. Taxonomy (GTDB): domain Bacteria; phylum Bacteroidota; class Bacteroidia; order Flavobacteriales; family Flavobacteriaceae; genus Flavobacterium. Next base: position 204,973 of record JAUIJA010000001.1, read on the forward strand.
ACTTTCAAAAAGGTTTTTTGCTTTTTAAATCGAGTGTACAAGATTCGGTTACCGTAAACTATTTAACCTATCCAAAATTCTTAACGAAAGAATACGCTATTTACGACGATAGCAAAGTGGTTCCTAACGAAAGCGGACAACTTTTTGTAACGGGTAACGAACAAAAAAACAGGTTTCAACCTTTTGATGGTTTAAATACTTCGGGAAGTATTTCACGAGGAATTACCGTTGGGAACAATCAAAATACCGTTGTAAATTCTAATTTAGATTTACAAATCACAGGTAAAATTTCCGACAAAGTAAGTTTACGCGCTTCCATTCAAGATAGTAATATTCCTTTGCAAGATGGCGGATATTCGCAAAAATTAGACGAATTTGACCAAATTTTCATCGAGTTATTTTCAGATAATTGGAGCATTCGTGCTGGTGATTTATTTTTAGAAAACCGCCAATCGCAATTTTTAAACTTCAACAAAAAAGTACAAGGTTTATCTACGCGATTTAATTTCAACAATTCCAATTCTAACACCGAAGTTGTTGCTTCGGCAGCTTTAGTTCGCGGACAATATGCAAGAAGTACTTTTACGGGTCAAGAAGGCAATCAAGGTCCGTACAAATTAAAGGGCAACAATAACGAATTGTATGTTTTGGTTATTTCGGGTTCGGAACGTGTTTATGTAAACGGAATTTTACTAAAACGTGGCGAAAACAACGATTACACGATAGATTACAACGCTGGCGAAATTACATTTACGTCGCTTTTCCCAATTACTTCCGAAATGCGTATCAATGTTGAATATCAATATACCGATAGAAATTATACGCGATTTGTTGCTTATGGTGGCGCAAAACGTGAAGGCGAAAAGTTTACGATTGGCACTTATATTTATTCGGAAAATGATGTGAAAAACCAACCGTTACAACAAAACTTATCGCAGGAACAAGTTGGTATTCTTCAAAATGCTGGTGATGATATCAACTTAATGAATGCACCTTCGGCTTATGAAGATTCATATTCGGATAATAAAATTTTATACCGAAAAATTATCATTGGAACAGAAGAAGTTTTTGAATTTTCAACCGATGAAAACGAAGTTTTGTATAATGTTCGTTTTAGTTTTGTTGGAACTAATCAAGGAAGTTATGCTTTAGCAAGTAATAATGCTATTGGAAAAATTTACGAATATGTTGGCGCTGGTTTGGGCGATTACGAACCAACAATTCCTTTGGTGGCGCCTACAAAAATTCAAATTGCTACAGTTTTAGGAGCCTACACGCCAACAGAAAAAACCAATATTGATTTTGAAATTGCCGTTTCTAATAACGATAGAAATTTATACTCGGGAATTGACGATAATGACAATCAAGGAATTGCTGCAAAAGTAAATGCCAATCAAAGATTATACACAGGAAAGTTTTTAGTCGATGGTTTTGCCAATTTCAATTTAATTCAACAAGATTTTAGAAGTATTGAGCGTTTATTCAATATTGAATTCAATCGCGATTGGAATTTGAATAATCCGTTAGGCAATCAAAGTTTATTAATTACCGGAACCAATTTCAATTTTAAAAAGAATGGCTTTGCTAAATATCAATTGGAAAAGCTTGATTTTTCGGAAAACTTTTCAGGAACAAGACATTTAGTTGCATCTAATTTGCGATTCAATAAAACAACGCTTTCAACCAATTTTAGTGCTTTATCGAGTTCTAGCGATTATGCCGATTCAAAATTTATCCGAAATCAAACCATTGGAAAACATCATTTTGGGAAAAATTGGGTTGGCGCAAGTTTGAGTTTAGAAAACAACCAAGAAACTTTAGCCTCAACTAATGAATTGAGTAATTTAAGTCAAAAATTTACCGAATATGGAGCGTTTATTGGTCGTGGCGATTCTACTAAAGTTTTTGTAGAATTAGGATATTTAAACCGAGTTAACGATAGTGTTCAAAATGGAAATTTAAGTCGTGTAAATCGTTCTGATTCGTATTATTTGAAATCTCAATTGATCAAAACTGAGAAGAGCAATTTGAGTGTTTTTGTAAAATATCGAAATTTAAAATATACAGATGAAACTCGACAAGATGAACCTTCGCTGAATTCGAGAGTTTTGTATAGCAATAACTTCTTCAACAATTTACTACAAAGTACATCGACTTACGAAACATCGTCAGGAACAATCCCGCAACAAGAATTTACATATCTTGAAGTCGAACCTGGACAAGGTGTTTACACTTGGATTGATTACAACAATAACGGAATTCAAGAATTACAAGAATTTGAAATTGCGCCGTTTCAAGATCAAGCGAAATATGTTCGTGTGTTTTTACCTAATCAGATTTTCATTCGCACACATCAAAATAGATTTTCACAATCGCTGAATTTTAATGGATTGGTTTGGCAAAACGATAGTGGATTCAAGAAATTCTTATCGCATTTTTACAATCAGTTTTCGTTTTTAGTGGAACGAAAAATCGTTCGTGATGGCAATAATTTTGATTTAAATCCTTTTTCAACTTCAGATGAAATGATTGGATTGAACAATAGTTTTAGAAATAGTTTATTTTACAATCGCGGTAAACAAAAACATTCGGTTACTTACACTTATATAAATAATCATTTAAAAAACCTTTTAAACATTGGAAGTCAAGAAACCAAACAATATTCGCATCAAATCAATTACCAACATTTGATTGCTAAATCTTGGTTAACACAATTAAGCTCTTCGATTGGAAATTCTAAAAGCGAAGTTGAAAACTACGCAACAAGAAACTTTGACATTGAGAATTATGCTATTCAACCAAAATTATCTTACATTTTTTCAAAAAATGCGAGTTGGGATGTTTTTTACGAATTTAAAAATCAATTGAATCAAATCAACAACCAAGAAGAACTCAATCAAAGCCGATTAGGAGCAGCTTTTAACTTTAATAGTGAAAAAGGGTTTACGCTTACTGGAGAATATTCGTATTACAATAATGACTTTACTGGAAGTCAATTATCGCCGGTTGCTTTTCAAATGTTACAAGGTTTACAGGCTGGAAAAAACAGTGTTTGGCAACTTTTATTACAAAAAAACATTACACAATATTTAGACGTAAACATCAATTATCAAGGAAGAAAATCAGAAACTTCAAAAACTATCCATACTGGAAATATTCAACTCAGAGCCTTTTTTTAACATTAATTTTGAAGCATTCTTAATAAAGTTTGTAGCTTTGTAGATTATAACAAAAACAAACTAACTAGTGAGAAACTCTGTTTTCTTTTTATTTATCATTTTATTAAGCTTGAATAGTAATGCGCAATTGAGCAACAAACACTGGTTACCGCCTTTACACGCAAATGAAACTCAAGACCCTAATTTAATACAGGACCATTATATATATCTTTCAACACCTCAACCAACTCCTTTTACAGTTACAGTTACAACAGGTAGTGGATTGCCAATTACTGGATCACCGTTTACAATTTCACAAGGAAACCCTATAAGAATTGATATTGGAAATGGACAACCTTCCAGTATGTTTTTAAACAGAAGCGATGTTGGCCATGTTGTTAGTGACAAAGGATTGATCTTAGAAGGACAATACGACTTTTATGTAAATTTAAGAGTACGATCAACAAACCATGCTGAATTTTTAGCTTCTAAGGGCAGAACAGGAGCTGGTAAAGTTTTTAGATTAGGTAGTTTGCCTCAAAATTCTGGTGGAGGAATTAGAAATTTTATTTCTAGTTTTATGGCAACTGAAGATAATACTTCGGTAACTCTTTCTGATTACGATACTAATATTGTTTTTATTGATGGATTTAACACTTTTAGTAATCCAGTACAAAACTTCACTTTAAACAAAGGAGAAAGCGTTGTTGTGTCAGGATATTCTGATAATAGCTTTGCTAATCTAGATGGCTTTGTAGGAGCTTTGTTAGAATCTAACAAACCAATTGTTGTAAACACAGGTAATTTAGCGGGGAGTTTAGGTGGAACAAATTCAGGGCAAGATTTTAATTTAGACCAAATTGTTCCACTTGAACAAGTAGGGCAGGAATACGTAATTATGAAAGGTAATGGAAGTGATGTAACAGAACATCCTTTAGTTATTGCCCACGAAGATAATACTGAGGTTTATTTAAATGATGACCCAACGCCTGTTATCACTTTAAATGCAGGACAGTTTTTCCTAATTCCTACTTCTTATTTTATTGGACCTGGAACAAACAAAAATATGTATATAAATACTTCCAAAAAAGCATTTTTATATCAAATTGTTGGCGGAAATATTAACGATGCAACTTCCGGTTTTTACTTTATTCCACCTTTAAGTTGCTTTTGGCAAAAAAGTGTAGATTTAATTCCATCAATTAATGAAATTGGTTTTCAAACTGATTTTATAGGAAACCTTATTATAGCTACCGAAACAGGTTCAACTATTTCAATAAATGGAATTCCTACAACTGAAACACCATTGCTTGTGACTGGAAACCCAAATTGGGAAACCTATCGTATAAGCGGACTATCTGGAAATGTTAGTATAGAATCTACTGGAGCTTTAGCCGTAGGTGTTCTTTCTGTTAGTGGTTTTGCGGGAATTGGTGGATATTTTTCAGGTTTTGGCAGTATTCCAAGTGATACTACGATTGATGTTTGTACAGGAAGTGTTATTGATTTATTTGATAAAATCCCTGGGAATCCAGAACCTGGAGGAATATGGGATTTTAACGGAACACCAAGAAGCCCTAATAATGGGTTATTTAATCCGGATACAGATCTTATCGGAGATTACACCTACACCTTTACTAAGACTTGTGATGGTGTTTCAAGAACATACCCTATTACAATTACAATAAACTCTATTCAGCCTGGTCCAAATGCTGGAACTTCAAAAACAAAATCGTATTGTATTACAGATGCTTCAGAAGATTTGACGACTGTTTTAGGAACATCTATAACCACTGGAGGTAATTGGACATTTAATGGAAATCCTAGAACTGATGGTATTATTGATCCTTCTATTGATCAATCTGGAACGTATACTTACACTATACCTGCACAAGGTGTTTGTGATGCAGTTTCGGCTTCAATTGTCGTAACAATAAATCCTTCACCACAATTAGAAACGGTTTCTGATTTTCCACTTTGTGACGATACAACCTCAGGTTCTGATACTGATGGTTTATCAGTTTTCAATTTGACTACTAAAAATTCAGAAGTTTTCGGAACTCAAACTGGGGTTACTGTAAAATACTATGAAGACCAAACAGATGCTGAAAACGAAGCACCAAATAACATTACTTCTATTACAGCTGCAACAGGAAAAATTATTTATTTCAGAATAGAAAATAGCTTTGGGTGTTTTCAAATTGGTAGCTTTACTCTAATTGTAAACCCAAAACCAGTTGTAGAAGATGAAGTTACATTAAAGCAATGTGATGATGATACTGATACACAAGCTACTTTTGTTTTAACACAAGCAAACGGTTTAATTTCTTTAGAAACTAATGTAACTTTTAGTTATCACACTAATTTATCTGGCGCAAAAAACAATAATAATATTATCACCAATGATGATGCTTATTTAGGAACAAATGGAAATTCTGTTTGGGTTAGAATAGAAAACGAATTTGGTTGTTTTAGAACTGCAAAAGTAAACCTTGTAGTTTCTACAACTCAGTTTCCAGCAAGCTTTGTTCCACAAGATTATCCAACTTGTGACATTTACAGAGATGCTACTGATGTAGACAATGATGGTTTTGATTATTTTGATATTGATTCATTCTACACAAATGATATTATTAGTGCTTTTCCAGTATCTCAACAACCTTTTTTAATAGTTAGCTACTATGAAAATTATGATGATGCAGAATTGGTAATTAACCCTATTACCGATATTAATAACTATCGAAATGTAGTTGCTGGCGGAAATCCTATTTGGGCTCGTGTAGATAGTCAGTTAAACAACGATCCTGGATGTAAAGGAATACAAGAATTACAACTTATTGTTAATCCTATTCCTGAAGTAGATTTAGGGGTTAATTTCACGCTTTGTCTTGATCCTGTAAATGGAGTTGGCTCACAAGTAATTGACGCTACTCCTTCTTCACCTGGAAATTACTCGTATGTATGGACATCTGATATTTCTGGATTAGATTTATCTGGAGAAACAAATGCAACTTATACCGTTACTCAAGCCGGAACATATAACGTATTAGTAACTAATTTAGATACGACTTGTCAAAACACAGATTCTATTACAGCAACTTTCTCATCAGAACCAGCTACCTTTGAAGCTTCAGTAACAACAGAACCATTTTCATCTGGTTTAAGTACTATTGTTGGTATTGCTTCTGGAGGTTATGGAATTTATGAATATAGTTTAGATTTAACTAACTGGCAGTTAAGTCCTCAATTCAACAATATCCCTAATGGAAATCACACTATTTACGTGCGTGATATTCAAGGTTGTGGGATTCTTTCTGTAACTAATTTAGTTGCGATAACGTATCCTAATTTCTTTACACCAAACGGTGATGGTTATAACGATACTTGGAACATTGCCAATTTACCTACGGAATATAATGCTAAGTTGTATATTTTTGATCGCTATGGAAAACTAATTAAACAAATTAGTCCTTATGGAAATGGTTGGAATGGGAACTTTAACGGCGAAAAATTGCCTGCTTCAGATTATTGGTTCTCATTAAAATATACGATAAATGGCGAACAAAAAGAATTCAAATCTCACTTTAGTTTAAAACGATAATGGAAGGACAAGTTTCAGTAAAAATTGAAGATAAAATTGTAGAAGTTAGTTTTTATCATCCTGCAAGTAATTCGTTTCCTAGCGTTCAATTACAAAAGCTAACAGATGTTTTATCTGACTTAAATAAAAACAAAACAGTTACTCTAATAGTATTAAAAAGCGAAGGAGAAAAAGCTTTTTGTGCTGGTGCTTCTTTTGACGAGTTATTACAAGTTTCAAATTTAGAAGAAGGAAATCGTTTTTTTTCTGGTTTTGCAAATGTTATTAACGCAATGCGAAAATCAAACAAGTTAATTGTAGGTCGCATTCACGGAAAAGCTGTTGGCGGCGGAGTTGGATTAATGGCGGCTTGTGATTATGTTTTTGGAACGGAAAAAACTGCGGTAAAACTTTCAGAATTAGCAATAGGAATTGGTCCGTTTGTAATTGAACCTGCCGTTTCTAAAAAAATTGGCACAACTGCAATGACAGAAATGACTTTAGCAGCAACTGAATGGAAATCGGCTCAATGGGCTTTTGAAAAAGGTTTGATTACCAAATTATTTTCTTCAACAGAAGAAATGGATGACGCTTTAGTTCAATTCACAAATCAATTATCGAGTTATAATCCTGATGCTTTATACGAAATGAAAAAGGTAATTTGGCAAGGAACTGAAAATTGGGATAATTTACTTTATGAGCGCGCCGCAATTTCCGGACGATTAGTTTTATCAGATTTTACTAAAAATGCCTTAAATCAGTTTAAAAAATGATAGCACAAGTTATTTCTTTACTACAAAAGGTTAACATTGAAGAGAAAATGAAAAATGCTCCAGATAACAGCTATGAAATAGGCGTAGTTATTGGAACCTATTTACCTTTTATTGTATTAATAATAATTGCATATTTCACGTACTTCTATTTCAAGAAAAAAGAGAACAAGAAACCTTTAGATTAATTTAATTTTCGGGTTTTTAGCCAACCTGTAATACTTAATCGTTTTTGTTCTACAGGTTTTACTTCGTGCTCAATAATTTGGCTTTCAAAAATAACTACGCGTCCTTTTAAAGGGTAAATTGTAATATCTTGTTCTTTATACAAAACCAATTCTCCACCGAATTCTGGTTGCCAATCTTCATCATTCAAATAACAAACAATCGACAACTTTCTAGAATCATCGTTTTGAAATGTATCTAAATGACGTTTATAAAAAGTTCCTTTTGGATACAACGCATAATGAAATTCGTGTTCTTGTATACCTAAGAAACAAGTTCTGTTTAAATAATCGGTAAAATGATTTATTCTATCGAAAAAAGTTTGTTCTGCTTCTTGTAAATTAGCCTCGTCTATCCAAGAAATAAAATCTCCTCTAATTGCTTTAATAATATTTTCATTGAATTGATTTCCGATAGCAGCCTTTTTGAGCTCGTCTTCTTCGTGTTTTTCAATTAAAATATTTCGCAACGCTTCAACTTCAGTAAATGAAAAGAAAGTATCAACAACAGAATATTGTTGGATTAAAAGATCATCTATGACCTTTTCATACATTGGATTCAATGCAAAATCACTCATATAAAAGCAAAAAAAGTGCGCAAATATACACCGAAAAACAATACAAAAAACAGAAAGGATTATTTCTTAACTTTGCGACATATTTTTGACAAGATGAGTACTATTAGAATTACCAAACAATTTAACTTCGAAACTGGTCATGCACTTTATGGTTATGACGGAAAATGTAAAAATGTTCACGGTCATAGTTATAAACTTTCAGTAACAGTTATAGGTAAACCTATTACCGATAAAAGCAACGTTAAATATGGAATGGTAATTGACTTTTCAGATTTAAAGAAAATTGTAAAAGAGGAAATTGTAGATCAGTTTGATCATGCTACTGTTTTTAACAAGAATACACCACATATAGAGTTAGCAAAAGAATTACAAGACAGAGAACATCATGTTATTTTAGTTGATTACCAACCTACGAGTGAAAATATGGTTATTGATTTTGCTAAAAAAATACAATCGAGATTACCGCAAAACATTGCTTTATTCAGTTTAAGATTACAAGAAACCGATAGTTCGTATGCCGAATGGTATGCAAGTGATAACAAATAAAAAAAGCCGCTCGATTGAGCGGCTTTTTTATGTATTGAAATTTATTATTTCTTAACAATTAAGAATTCTGAACGACGATTTTGTGCATATTCGTCATCTGTACATTTTTTACAATCAATTTTAGGTTCTGATTCTCCAAAACCTTGACCTGAAATTCTATCTTTTGAAATTCCTTTAGATATAATATACTGAACTGTAGATTGTGCTCTACGTTCTGATAATCTTAAATTGTATTTTGCACTACCTCTACTATCTGTATGTGATTTTGCAAATATTACCATTTCAGGATGCTCATTCATTACATCTACTAAACGATCTAACTCTTCAGCTCCTTGCTTTGTAATATTACTTCGGTTAAACTCGAAATAAATTGGATTCAAAATAACTTCTGTTTCCGTAATAATAGGTTTAATAGGCTCTAATAATAATTCAACAGCTTCATTTTCATTAGATGAAGGATTTATACTAACTACACCATTTTCAAAACCTTCTTTACTACCTTGAAAACTATAAGCTTTATTACATCCTAGACCAAATGCCGTTTCTCCAGACATACTAGAAGTAGCTGAATTAACAACATCATTATTTTCATCTAAAACGGTAACCATTACTCCTTCTAAAACAGCTCCATTTTTCGCATTTTTAACTATTACATTTGCATTAACACCACAAATAGGATTTGCTATATAAATATTATCAACTCCTGCTCTATTACTCGAAAACATTGCAATTTTCTTTTCTGTATTATAAGCAAAAGCAAAATCGTCTTTTTCTGTATTTACAGGTTCGCCAACATTTTTAGGTTCTGTATCTTCATCTAAGTTAATTTTGAAAACATCAAATCCACCAAAACCTTTTCTTGCATTAGAAGCGAAATAAAATTCTCCTTTTTCAGTTAGAAAAGGGAAACTTTCATCTCCAGCTGTATTTACTTTTTCTCCTAAATTTTCTGGTTCACCATAAGAATCTCCATCAACTGAAACTTTCCAAATATCTTCTCCGCCTAAACCATTAGGCATATCAGAAGAAAAGTACAATGTTTTACCATCGGCACTAATCGCTGGATTTCTTACAGAATATGCTTCATTATTAAATGGAAGAAGTTTTATATTTGACCATTTATCTTCAGTTTTTGTAGCTTTATAAAGATACATTTTACCAAACTTCAAACGTTTTTCTTTGTCTTTAATGAATTCGCTTTCGTTAAAACTTTCACTTCCAAAATACATCGTGTTTCCATCAGCTGAAATTGCTACTGGTCCATCGTGCCATTTTGTATTAATTTCAGAAACACTTGTTGGTTCGCTTAACGTTCCGTCTTCGTTATAAACAGCTTTATAAATATCTAAATAAGGTTCTTCGTTATAACTTGCTGTTTTTCTAGAACCATTACGAGCACTTGCAAAATAAACATAATTATCGTTTGTTAAAATTGCTCCGAAATCAGATTTATCACTACTAATATCTGCTGATTTTACATCAAACAATTTTGCTTGATTTTTTAACTTGGCTAAATAGTTTGGATTGCTTTTAAATTCAATAGCTCTATCGTCATTAGGCTTTAATGATGCAAATTTGCCCATTTGTCTATCAGCTTCAGAATAATTTCCTTCTGCTTTAAGCATTTGTGCATATTGATAATACGTTTCTGCATCGTTCTTTTTATCTGCTATTTTAGCATACCAATTAACTGCTTCGCTTGTATTAAATACATTATAATAACATTCTGCTAATTGGCTTTCAGCATAAATATCGTCATCGTTTTCATCTACAACTTTAAGATATTCTTCGGCTGCTTCAGTATATTCAAAACGTTCAAACAGTTTGTCTGCCGTTTTGGTTTCTTTGTTTTGTGCGCTTATAAATCCTGAAGCGATTACAAAACTTAAAGTAAAAACTAATTTTTTCATGTCTTTATCGCTTTTAGGTTAGAAAAATCTTGGTGAACTCGAAACTTTCTTCGAGAAGTTAACATCCCATAATAAAATAATCTCATGCGAAGATGGTGTTGTTACCTTCAAATCTGAAACTATATGGTCGTATGCATATCCTATTCTTAAATTAGGTAATACAGCATAATTTGCCATTGCACCAAAACTATCGTCTAAACGATACGTTGCTCCAATTTCAAATTTCTCGTTAAATAAGAAGTTTGTAGATAAATCTAAAGATGTTGGCGCACTAAATGCCGATTTCAACATAAAGAATGGCTTAAATTTAATTTTTTCGTTTAAGTCAAAAACATATCCACCTGTAAAGAAATAGTGTGATGTTTCTGAACCAAACTCATATTGATCTCCGTTAACAGATAAATCTAAATGTTTCGATTTTAACATATTTGGAACTGATAATCCTAAATAATACTTATCAGTATAATAGAATAATCCCGAACCAATATTAAAATATGTATTACTTATATTTTCAGAAAACGCTGGATCATTGTCTTGAGGTAATGTATTGTAAACTTCATCATACAAACCTACTTTATGCAATGTTAAACCTGTTTTAATACCAAAGGCTAACTTGTGTTCTCCACCTAAATTTAGCGTATAAGAGAAATCTCCGTAGATATTATTTTCTTCAACTGGTCCAATCTTATCTGAAATAACAGACAATCCTAAACCTACGTTTTTACCAACAGGGCTATGTCCGAAAAAAGTTGCAGTCGTAGGAGCATCTTCAATTTCAACCCATTGTTTTCTATATAATAATCCTAAAGACAAGCTCTCTTTTGAACCAGCATAAGCCGGATTCATTACACTCATATTATACATATACTGTGTGTAATGAGGGTCTTGTTGAGCCTGTACTTCTAAAAAGGCTCCTGAGGCAAACAAAATAACTAATAATAGTCTTCTCATTTTTTAATATAATTGTTTGTTAAAAGCTATTCCGAAAAAAAATCGGAACAGCTTATTTGTTGTGTTTTTTATTCTTCTCTATTAATGTAAATCCAACCTGTTTTTGCAGGTAAATTGTTAAACTCAATCACATAGTAATATGTACCTGTAGGTAAGTCATTTCCATTGTTTGCTTGACCATACCATTCATCAACATAGTTTGATTTATTATAAACTTTTCTACCGTAACGGTTGAAGATTTCTAATTTACTTACATTATATGAAGACAAATCAAAATTATCGTTTAACCCATCACCATTAGGAGAGATACCTTTTTGGATAGTACAACTTGTTACTTCAACAATGTATTCTACATTATCATGACAATAATAATAACCATTGACAGGATCAGAACTATCTGGTGTAAATACATAAGTGGTAATTCCAATAGTGGAAGCATCTATTACAGATGGACTCCAAGTACCAGAAATATTTTCAACTATTACTGGATTTTCATCTACATCTAAAATATGATTTCCAAATTCATCATAAGCATAAGCATTAATTTCTGGAAATTCAAATGCATCAGAACCAGCACAATCTTCAATTTCAATATCAGCTAAAGTTTGCTCTTCATTAATCGTAATTTCTAACGGGTAAGGTGAATAACAACCAGTAGCTAAATCATGTACTGTTAAAGTATAAGAACCAGCTTCTACGTCATCAAATGTTGTTTCTGTTTGAGTAATAACCGTAGAACCATTATCTAAAATATACTCATAATTTGATGCATACAACGTATAAATTCCAACATCACTATAATCACCTGTTGTTGCTGTAGGGTTCCCCCAATCTGTAGCATTCCAGTCTGCAGGATCCCATGTAGTTGATGGCAATGTAGTTCCTGTTGTAATTCTTTGATAATTATATCCAATTCCACTTGATGGTGTAAATGGTGTTCCGTCTGGTGTTCCCCAAACATCAACATCTACATCTGATATTGTTGCAAGAGCAATTCTATCATTATTATTAACACCTCCACAAGTTGTGAAAGATAAATCTGCTACTACTCCGCCTTCATCTGCACTCGAACTTAATTTAACAACTACAACATCGTCATTTACTAAAATACCTGATAAAGGTAAATCACAAGCCAAAGTAGAACCATTAGTTGTAACCTTAATCTTATAATTACTTAAATCAACATCTACACCTGTTCCATTATAAATTTCAACATATGTTAAAGAACCAGGTTGAGCATCTGTAACTTCTGAAATAAATAAATCACTAGGATAATTAACTTGAGAAATTAATGGCGTTAAAACTTCAATTGTTGTTGTTGACTCATCTTCCGGTGTATCTGGATCATCTACTTGCAAACAATGACTAATTATATTTTCATCTATTGTTGGAGTTGGTATAAAAATCACTGCAACATTAGCTTCTACGCCTGATAATATATCCGAACAACTCGTTGTAGTATCTTCAACTTGAGTTATCACAATTTGAACATCAGTTTCTGAATCAAAAGAAAGTATTGCATTACCTGTAGCATCTAAAGTTGTTTGTTGAGAAGCTCCACCATTAATTGTATATGTAACAATTGCTCCAGGTGTTCCTGATAATTCAAATACTGCTGTACCAAAACCAGGAGTACCATCATCAACATTAGAATCTATATAACAAACGCTATTACTTTGAGCAACCACAGAAGCCGTTGGTAAAGCATTTACTGTTACAGAAGAAGTATTTGACACAACTATATTACAAACTAAATTGTGAATATTTAGTAATGCTAAATCAACACTACCAACTGCTGGAGCTGTTACAGTTATTGTTCCTAAACCTGAACCATCTAAAGTTACAGTTTGTACAGCTCCTCCATTAATTGTATAATCTACATCAAAATTTGGCGTACCTTCAACAATAAACTCCGCATCTTCACCGAAACAAACTGGAGAATTATTAGTAATTCCACTAATTGACGGAGAAAAATCTGTTATTACAACTGGAGTTGCATCAAATATTGAACATCCATTTATAACAAAATCAAAGTTCTCATAAGTACCTGCATTTAATCCTGTTAATGTAATATCTCCGTTAAAATCTGCCTGATAATCTGTTGGTCCAATTGCAACAGTATCATCATCATAAGTAACACTATATGTATCTCCTGGATTAAATCCTGATATTGTAATGGTAGCATTAGAACTTCCACATTCCTCATTCGTTTGTGCAAAAGATATTGCACTTTGAATTGTAAATTGTGCAATAAAGTTATTTCCTCCATTATCTACTATAATAGTGTTATCACATTGAGCAGGATCATCATTATCACCTACAAAAACATAATACACTTCTATTGCATAATCTCCAGGAGTATTTTGAGTTAAATCTATAGCTTGTGCTAAATCTGACCAAATTTGATCTCCAGGATTACATGGTGCACCTGAACCAAAAGTTCCTGTACCACCACAATCTTCAACATTTACTAAAGGAAGTGGCGTAAATGTACCTGGTCCAGAAGATATTTCATAAACACTATAATACATTGTACCACTACATACATTAGAAGTGGCTGTTTTAAATGTTTTTAATGCTCCTCCTTTTAATATTAAATTACCTGAATTTTCTAAGTATGTTCCAAAATTATTATTATCAAAAGTATTTGTAGAAGCTCCAAAAGCATTCGTTCCAGCACCTGTAGTATTAAAATAATCACCTGGATCTGTAGTCTCACAATTATCTAAATATACTGCTGTTGCTAAAGAGTTGAACGTACAAGTACCTAAAATTTCAACCTGCATAGTAATGGTAGGCGAACATTGATGAGCTATTGGATCTGGAGTAAATACATAATCATATACCCCAGCAGTTGAAGCATCAATTTCCGTTACAGGGTTTCCTAAATATGTCCAAGAACCTGTAATCCCATTAGCATCAATTGTATCCAAAGGAACATTTGATGCTCCTGCGCAAATTGGCCCTGGATTTGTAAACGAAGGTGTAACATTATCTAATACCGTTACTTCAATAAAATCTGAAGTAGCACATAATGAATTTGTATCTGTTGATTCAACATTAATAACATATACTCCTGGAGCTGGTGGTGTAAACACAACCGAAGCTCCTGTTGTAGCACTTAAACCTGTTGCCGGATCCCAATTATAAATACCGTTACCTCCCGTTACATCTAGCGCAAGAGTATCATCAATACAAATTGTTTGATCATCTTGTGCTAATTCAACATCTGTTGTTAAAGAACCTCCAGAAGTTACCGTAACTGAATAGTCACAAATTGCACCAGCAAAACCATCAATCATTAAAAAATATGTATCACCTGGTACTAAACCATTAAAAGTCAATGAATTTGTACCTGGATCCATTTCAAAATAACAATCTAACGACGTAATTGCTCCTCCGCAAGTAGGTGATGAGAAAACAAAAAATTGAATTCCCGAGCCATTTGTACAGTTACCTACATCAACATTCATAGAAATAGATGTTGACGTAGCTTGGAAAGATAAAAAAGAATTGTTTTCAATTGAACCACAGAAAGCAGTATCCAAAGCTGGCCAAGAAGCATCTGTATATGTACCCGAAGTGTTTCCACAATAACCATCTAACGAACAAACAGGTGTTGCATCAACACAAACATCAGAAGCTGGATTTGAACCACCACAACCTGGGAATAAAGTATTAAACGTAACAGGACCTGTCCAAAAACTCTGTCCATCTACAGTTCCACAATCAGATAAAACATAAAATTCATGTGAAGAATTTGGCGTTAAACCTGTTACTGTGTATGGATTTGTCGTTACTGGAATTATTGTACTAGAACCATCAGGATACCCTGTACCTGCAGGCTGAACTACTATTTGCCAATTTGTAGATGGCGGTGTGTTTGTATCTGTCCAAGATAACGTGGCACTATCTGATGTAATTGTAGATACTGAAAGCCCCGTAGGCTGCTGACATGCAGGAGGAACAGTACATATTATTTCTGCATCCCATCCCGCAGCATTTACACTTCCGTCAGACGTAAAATTAAATGTTAAACAACCACTAGCAGCTGTTGAAATAAGTTGTGGAGGTAATGTTGTTCCAGTAAATGTACCTAACAATGGTGCACTAGTATTATCTCCATCATATATAGCAAGAAAATCAAAATTATTTTCTAAATTAAAACTGTTAAAAATAACCATTATTACATCTCCAGGATTCTCAGGACATATAGTTATGGTTTCATTTTGGCCATTACTATAATTTCCTGTTGGACCACCTTGATCATAAAAATTATCACCACTACAAAAATCAGGAGTTGTTGAAAAGCTTGTTGGCCCTTCCCAATAACTTGGGTCTGGCGTACCACTAGCATCACAAATAGCACTTATCCATACTTCATAATCTGTATCTGAAGACAAACCTGAAAACGAATAACTTGTTGTAAATACTGTTGTATTAATTAATTCAGAACCAGAAGGTGGATAACCTGCTCCCGCTGGCTGAATAATTACTTGCCATTCTGTTGCAGGAACTGGAACACCACTTGTATTATCAGACCACGTAATTGTTCCAGATGAAGTATTAACTCCCGTAATTAAAACATTACTTGGTTGAGGACACGTAGGAGGCGTACATGCAGCTACTCCAGAATAAATTGTTGTTCCTTCTTGTGAACCACTATTAAAAGGGAGTGTGAAAACTGTTGTACTATTCGGATCTATAATCTCAAGACCTACTTCATTTGGAAAACTTCCTCCATTTGTCCAAACTACGTCAAATGGATCGTTGCTACACAATGGAATAGTAACCGTAACTGGGCCAGCTCCACCTGTAAACGTAGAACCAATCGTTGCTACTGGAACTCCAAACTGTGTTATTTGCATTGTTGCTCCGTTCCAACCATCTCCAAAATCGTCAGTCATTACAAAATCAAAATCACATTGATCTGCAATAGCACAAACTGCTGTTGTGAAACTAAAAGGCCCTATCCAATCACTATAATTTTCATTAGGACAAACCGAACGCACATAAAAATCATAAGTTGTAGCAGCTGTCAATCCTCCTAATGTATAAGGGTTTGAATTAACAGGAGCGACTAAAGTACCTGAACCTTGTGCAAATCCTGTTGGCCCCCACTCAATTTCCCATTCTGATGCACCACTTGGATTATCCCAGTTTAAATCTACCGAAGTATCATTAACACTAGTCACCCATTGTGTTGTAATATCTAAACATTTTTGATCTACATATACATTATCAACTAACCACCAGTTACCTTGGTCATTAGTCATAACAAAAGCTATATACACATCTTGTGTAGCGTACGCCGTTAAGTCTATAACTTTTTGCTCATAAAAAGGCGCTGATTGATTCGAGTTTATCGTAGCATCATCCCAAGTTTGAAGCACTGTAAAATCACCTGGTGTATTTTGCGATGCTGTAGAAATTCGAACATCGTATTGTGTTCCGTAGTTTGCTCCAATAGCTTTTCTTGTAAAGAAACGTAATTGACCATCTGCAGGAACCGTTACTAGAGATGTAACCATCCAATCCTCCGCAAATGTACCATTAGTTACATTTTCTCCCATTACCATAGCAGCTCCAAGGGAACCATTATAAGGAAAACCAGAAAGTGTTGTTCTGTTCCAAGAGTTTGTTAAACCTATGCCGTTATCGAATGTAATCCATCCAGCAGGAGGATAGGCTACTGCCTCGAAATCCTCAGCTAACTGAGAAAACCCTACAAAAGTACAAAACGACATGAAAAAAAGTAATAATCTTTTCATCAGTATTGTTATTATTATGTTATTGTTTGTTTAATTTTCAAAGATAGCAATTTAATCTTCTTATTTAACCTCCGTCGCTAAATTGTAACATTTATCCGACAAAATGTTACTTTTGACAACCAAATATTTTATTACTTTTGTTTTTAAACAATCGCATTAAACTCTATGAGTTCACAATTAAAAATTTATTTTGCATCTGACCAACACTTCGGAGCACCTACTCCCGAATTGAGTTTTCCACGAGAACAAAAATTTGTTCAATGGCTAGATGAAATTAAAAAAGATGCTGATGTAATTTTCCTTTTGGGCGATTTATTTGACTTTTGGTTTGAATACAAAACCGTTGTACCTAAAGGCTTCGTTCGTGTATTAGGAAAACTTGCTGAAATAAGAGATAGTGGGATTCCGATTTATTTTTTTGTGGGCAATCACGATTTATGGATGCACGATTACTTTGAAAAAGAATTGAATATTCCTGTTTATCATGACAATAAAGAATTCACTTTTAATGGAAAGTATTTTTTGATTGGTCACGGTGATGGAAAAGGTCCAGGCGATAAAGGTTATAAACGAATGAAAAAAGTTTTCACCAATCCCTTTTCAAAATGGTTATTTCGTTGGTTACATCCTGATTTAGGCGTTAAATTAGCGCAATATCTTTCTGTTAAAAACAAACTGATATCAGGAGAAGAAGACATTAAGTTTCTTGGAGAAGAAAACGAATGGCTAGTTCAATATGCAAAACGAAAATTAGAAACCAAGCATTATGATTATTTTGTTTTTGGACATCGTCATTTACCCATGATTATCGATGTTTCCGATAAATCAAAATATGTAAATCTTGGTGACTGGATTGGTTATTTCACTTACGGCGTTTTCGACGGAGAAAAATTTGAGTTAAAAGAATATAAAGATTAGTTACTTTCTTTTAAATCTCTTATTTGAAGTTGGGTACTAACTTTTCCATTCCATTCATTTTCTTCAACAGAAACTATAGCATTGAATTTCGAGAAATTTTTAATTGAATCAAATTTATTCCCAAGTCCGAAACCAATAGCTCCGAAAGATTCTGAATTATACTGCTTAACATAAGCTTTTAAATGTTCATTTTCTGTACCTAATGTTTTTGCATAGCCCGAATCGGTTAAATTTTTTACCAAAAAAAGTGGCGTCATATTTTGTGGACCAAAAGGTTCAAATTGCTTTAAGATCCGAATTAATTTCGGATTAATTTCAGACAACTGAATTTCAGTATCATATTCTATTTCAGGAATTTGCAAATCAGGATGCAACGTATTCTGAACCTCTTCTTCAAAAGCTTGTTTAAACTTTTGATAGTT
This sequence comes from Bacteroidia bacterium, assembly GCA_030431055.1. Lineage (GTDB taxonomy): Bacteria > Bacteroidota > Bacteroidia > Flavobacteriales > Flavobacteriaceae > Flavobacterium. The sequence continues at coordinate 223,801 of JAUIJA010000001.1, forward strand.
TTCTTCCAAAAGTGTCATTCCAGCCGCATACATATGTCCGCCAAATTGTTCCAAATGTTCTGAACATGCTTCCAATGCATTATAGATATCAAAATCTTTTACAGAACGAGCTGAAGCAGCTAATTTATCGCCACTTTTTGTAAAGACAATGGTTGGTCGGTAATAATTTTCCACCAAACGTGAAGCAACAATTCCAATGACGCCTTTGTGCCAATTTTCATTATAAACTACCGTTGAAAAAGATTTTTCTTCGTTATTTTCTTCAATTTGAAGCAAAGCTTCTTTGGTAATTTGCTTATCTAAATCTTTTCTATCCGAATTGAATTGTTCAATTTCCTTCGCAACTTCTTCAGCTTGTTCTAAATTGAATTCGGTTAATAAACGAACTGCATAATCGCCATGATGAATTCTCCCAGCCGCGTTAATTCTTGGCGCAACAGTAAAAACGACATCAGTTATGGTTAATTCTTTCTTTTTTACATTTTGAACCAAAGCTTTTATTCCCGGTCTTGGATTTGAATTTATCACTTCCAAACCAAATTTTGCCAATACTCTATTTTCTCCGGTTATCGGAACAATATCTGCAGCAACAGCCGTAGCCACTAAATCTAAATACGGAACTAAATCTTGAGTAGTTTGATTTCTATTTTTTCCTAAAGCTTGAATCAATTTAAATCCGACACCGCAACCACACAATTCATCATAAGGATAGAAACAATCTTCTCTTTTCGGATCTAAAACCGCAACTGCCTCTGGTAAAACATCTCCCGGACGATGATGGTCGCAAATTATAAAATCGATTTGTTTTTCTCTAGCATACTTTACATGATCAATCGATTTAATTCCACAGTCTAAAGCAATGATTAACGAAAAACCATTATCATCGGCAAAATCAATTCCTTGATAAGAAACACCATAACCTTCAGCATATCTATCCGGAATATAAGTAGCAACATTTGTTGTAATGGTTTTTAAATAAGAAGAAACAAGAGAAACCGCAGTCGTTCCATCCACATCATAATCGCCAAAAACTAAGATTCTTTCGTTATTAGCAATTGCTAATTCGATTCGATTTACCGCTTTATCCATATCTTTCATCAAGTACGGATCGTGTAAATCTTCTAAGGTAGGACGGAAAAATTGTTTGGCTTGTTCAAAGGTTTCAATTCTTCTTTGAACCAATAAAGTAGCGATAATCTCATCTACTTGAAGTGCATTTTGTAAGGCTTGTACTTTTTCTTTTTGAGGCTTCGATTTTAAATTCCAACGCATACTTTTAAAATTTAGAATTTTGAAATTAGAATTCCGCCTCTCGACTCCGCTCGAGATGACATTGTGAATTCGATTATTTTGGCTTATATAATTGCAAATGTATATAGAAAAACTGAAATTCGATTATTCTTTTTTGTCTTCCTATGATTTTGGTTACTTTTGAATTTACAAATTCAAGAAAAATGCAAATTCAAGGACAAATAGTTGATATCCAAAACAAACGAATTTATTCGGGTGAAATTACTATTGAAAATGGCAAGATAAAATCGATTATAGAAAAAGAGCATAATGTAAAAACCTATATAATGCCAGGATTTATTGATGCTCACATTCACATTGAAAGTTCGATGTTAGTTCCTTCTGAATTTGCAAAATTGGCTGTTTTACATGGAACGGTTGGCACGATTTCCGATCCGCATGAAATTGCAAATGTTTTAGGAACAGAGGGTGTGTATTACATGATTGAAAATAGCAAAAAAGTCCCGTTGAAATTTCATTTTGGTGCACCATCTTGTGTTCCAGCGACTTCTTTTGAAACTGCAGGTGCAGTTATTGATTCAGAGGGCATTAAAGAACTTTTGGCTTCGCCAGATATTCACTATTTAGCGGAAATGATGAACTATCCGGGCGTTTTGTTTGACGATGAAGAAGTGATGAAAAAAATTGCTTGGTCAAAACACTTCAACAAACCAATCGACGGTCACGCCCCTGGTTTACGAGGCGATGCGGTGAAAAAATATATTTCCGCAGGAATTACAACCGATCACGAATGTTTTACGCATGATGAAGCAGCCGAAAAACTATCTTTAGGCATGAAAGTGATTATTCGAGAAGGAAGCGCCGCTAAAAACTTTGAAGCATTAATTGATTTATTGCCAGAACATTTTGAAAACATGATGTTTTGTTCGGATGATAAACATCCAGACGATTTAATTGTGAGTCATATTAATGCACTTTGTGCTCGAGCGGTTGCTAAAGGAATGGATGTTTTTAAAGTATTGCAAGCCGCTTGCATCAATCCGGTACATCATTACAATATGAATGTTGGAATTTTGCGCGACGGCGATTTTGCTGATTTTATCGTAGTAGAAGATTTAACTGATTTCAAAGTCCAACAAACTTATATTAATGGTGAATTGGTTGCTGAAAACGGAATTTCAAAAGTGGCTCATGTTGATTTTGAAACAACGAATAATTTCAATACTACATTCAAAAAAACGGAAGAATTTGAAGTGAAAAGTTCAGCTACAAAAATTAGAGTCATTGAAGCTTTAGAAGGCCAGTTAATTACCAATGAAATTCATCATTCCTCTTTAATTCAAGACGGAAATTTGGTTTCCAATACTTCAGATGACATTCTAAAAATGACGGTTGTCAATCGTTATCAAGATGCGCCACCAGCCATCGCTTTCATTAAAAATTTCGGATTAAAAAAAGGCGCTATTGCGAGTTCTGTTGCTCACGATTGTCATAATATTGTTGCCGTTGGAACTTCGGATGAAGAAATTTGCAAAGCAGTTAATTTATTAATTGAAAACAAAGGTGGCGTTTGTGCTGTAAATGGAAACGAACAAAAAGTATTACCGCTACCTGTTGCGGGAATTATGAGCGACAAAGACGGTTGGACCGCTGGAAAATTATATCAAGAAATTGACCAAATGGCAAAAGCCTTAGGTAGCCCATTAAAAGCACCATTTATGACGCTTTCTTTTATGGCTTTATTAGTGATTCCCGATTTAAAACTTTCGGACAAAGGATTATTTAGCGGGAACACTTTTTCTTTTGTGGATTTAGAAGTGGAATAGTTTAACTCTAACTTGTCATTTCGAACGAAGTGAGAAATCACATAACGAATTAATAATAAATCTTTATGAATGAATTCAATCCGCAAGTAGGTTTTCATTCCTATTATGTCTATATCATTACTAACAAATACAGGTCTACTTTTTATATTGGAATGACAAACAATCTAAAAGAAAGGCTTAGCCAACATAAACAGAATATTGATTCTAGGAATAAAACTTTTGCTTCTAAATACAGTTTAGAATTTTTAGTTTTCTACGAAAAATTTGTTTGGGTTCAAGAAGCAATAGCTAGAGAAAAAGAATTAAAAAAATGGCGAAGAGAGAAAAAACTTAATTTAATTAGACAATTCAATCCCAAATTTGATTTTTTAAATCATCATTTTGAATAAACCTCAACTCTGATTGTGTGATTTCTCCCTTCGGTCGAAATGACAAGGTTATTTCAACTCTAAAGCATTTTCGTCAAAAGAAATTCCTTCCCAACCGGTTTGCATAAAATTTCTAATGTTTTGATGATCGGTTTCTGTTGGTGTGCCAAGAACTTTTTGATAGTGTTCACCAAATAAAAACAGTGTTTCAGCTGGACTTAGTTGGTTCATTTTAGCAAACGAAAACACTTTACACGAACCGTTATTGGTATTGGCTTCGTTTGTTGCAGAACCATTGGTAAAAGTAGTTGGTGTAAATTCAAAATGCGCATCGATAACGGCAATAACAGTTGAAAATTCAAGAATTTCCGAATTTTGCACAGCTTCAAGTAAACTATTAATTGTCATTGAAAGTTAATTATGGTGAAAAATAGTTTTGATTTCAATTTTCGCGAATTGACGAAACATTTCCATTACACCACAGTATTTTTCTACGGATAAATCTACAGCGCGTTGTAATTTCGCTTCGTTTAAATTACTACCATAAAAATGATATTCTACGGTAACCGCATCGTACACTTTTGGGTGTTCTTCGGTTAAATTTGCAATGGTTTCAATTTTGAAATCGGCTACTTCTAACTTCATTTTTTCGATTAAAGAAGCTACATCTAAACCCGAACAACCCGCCAAGGAAGACAACATTAATGCTTTTGGACGTAAACCTGCACCTTCGCCACCATGCTCGGCAGCTGCATTAATTAAAAATGTTTCTCCACTTGGGTTAGTAGATTCAAATTGCATTTTCCCTTTCCAAGTTGTAGTTACTTTGTGTTCCATTTGTTGAGTTGTTTATTTGATGATTTGTTTAAAAGTTTAAAATTAAGAATTAATTTTTTTGTTTCATGTCACACAATATTATTTCTCATAAATGAAATTTGTAAAGTGAATTTCAAGTTGTTGATTTACAATTATTTTAAACATATTGATAACAATATCATATTTTATTTTTAAAACAGAAAACACATTTTCAGTCAAAATAAAAAAGTACAGTTTTTAAAAATGTTGTTTATTAATTTGAAGAAGTAAATTCTAATTGATTTTAAAAAAGGCTTCATAAATTTGGGAAAGAATGAAAAACAATTTTAACATATTATCGAAATTCAGCGGAAAGTATTTATACAAATCCATTAGATTGATTACTTTATTGGTAATCCTCCCTTTAGTATTTTTTGCTATTTATTCATTTTTTGCTTTTCCAGAAAGACTTTTTAAACTTATTTCAATTTTCTTTAGCTGATTTTTTTTCAGGAACTGGTGGAATTCTGTTGTAAAAAAATAACTATAAGCTGTATACTACTTCTTCCCTCCAACACAAACCACAATTTCGCCTTTTGCGGGTTTGGCTTCAAAATGTTTTAAAACTTCTTCGGCCGTTCCGCGAACGGTTTCTTCATGTAGTTTTGACAATTCTCTTGAAACCGAAACAGGTCTATCGGCACCGAAATATTGTACATATTCGGCTAAGGTTTTATTCAGTTTATGTGGTGAAACATAAAAAATCATCGTTCGGGTTTCTTCGGCTAACGCTAAAAAACGTGTTTGACGCCCTTTTTTATCGGGTAAAAAGCCTTCGAAAACAAACTTATCATTTGGCAAACCACTATTTACTAAAGCAGGTACAAAAGCGGTTGCACCAGGCAAACATTCAACATCAATTCCATTTTCAACACAAGCGCGGGTTAATAAAAAACCAGGGTCGGAAATAGCAGGTGTTCCAGCATCGCTAATTAAAGCCATGGTTTCGCCTGCTTGCATGCGTTTCACCAAATTTTCAACGGTTTTGTGTTCGTTGTGCATATGATGACTTTGCATTGGTGTTCCAATATCAAAATGCTTCATTAACTTTCCGCTGGTACGAGTATCTTCCGCTAGAACACAATCGGCTTCTTTTAGAACTTTAATCGCTCTAAAAGTCATATCTTCTAAGTTGCCTATTGGTGTTGGTACAATGTATAATTTACCCATAATTTTGGTAAAGGGTTATAGGTTATAGGTAAAGGTTTTATTTACGAAAACTTCTTTTCTACGATTTCTAAAAATCGTGTTTCATATTCTTCTTTTCCGTCCCAATTATTATAATCAGGTTTTACGAAATCTTCGATAAAACCTTTTGCTTCATCAAAAGATTCAAATGTGTTTAATTGTGATAAAACGCGATTAAAATCATCTGAACTTCCTCCGAAAAGGCGTTTTTCAAACGCTATTCTATCATTTAAACCAATATTGATTCCGTTATTCAGTCTGTCGTTTAATGATTTTGTTTTTGGCTCTTCAAAAACAACTTCTGGAGTTTCTTCAATTGCAACTTCTGTTTTTGCTTCAACTACTTCTTGAAGTTTAGTTTCAACAGTTTCCTGTTGAGTTATTTCTTCTTTTGCCTCAAAAACGGGTTCTTCAACAGCTTCAAAAGTCGTTTCAGCCACTTCTTCCACTTCTTTTGGAACATCCTCGACTTTAACAAAATCTAGATCTTTATAATCATTCTCTGAAACCGCATCAAATAAAGCTGGTTGCTCTTCTTTTACATCTTCTTCGTGCTTAATTGCTGTTGGTTCTTCTTCAAAAACTTCTTCTTTTACATTTTCAACAACCTCTTCTGCAATTACTTCAGTTTTTGGTTCTTCAACTACAACTTCGCTTTTTGTAACCTCAACTTCATGAAGTTTTTCTTCTAAGTCTTCTATCGAAACTTCATCTTTTACCGCTTCAAAATTTTCTTCATAAAAACGAAGAATAGTCAATTGTTCGTACAACTTTTTAACTTCTTCATGTAACTGTTTTGTTTCCGAACGATTTTTTAACTTTAAAACACGATGTGCAATGCTTATTAACTCACCTTCTAGCTTTTTCTTCATAACTTTCTAAATTGCAGTTGAAATTATCCTATGTTTTTCACTATTTTTGTTTACTTGCAAAAGTAAAATTAATTACAATTAATCGTCCGAAAGATACAAAATGTTTCTCGAAAATACAGTAAATCAACAAGAACAATTTGGCTGGATTGAAGTTATATGTGGCTCAATGTTTTCTGGTAAAACCGAAGAATTAATTCGCCGACTAAAACGCGCTAAATTCGCCAAGCAAAAAGTTGAAATTTTTAAGCCCGCAATCGACACACGATATCATGATGAAATGGTAGTTTCACACGATTCGAATGAAATTCGTTCTACTCCAGTTCCTGCTGCCGAAAATATTAGGATTTTAGCGCAAGGTTGTGATGTTATTGGCGTTGATGAAGCGCAATTTTTTGACGATGAAATTGTTGCTGTTTGTAACGACTTAGCTAACTCTGGAATTCGTGTAATTGTTGCTGGATTAGATATGGATTTTAAAGGAAATCCGTTCGGACCAATGCCCGCTTTAATGGCAACTGCTGAATATGTAACTAAAGTTCATGCAGTTTGTACACGAACAGGAAACTTAGCCAATTATAGTTTTAGAAAAGCACAAAATGACAAGTTGGTATTACTTGGAGAAACAGAAGAATACGAACCGTTAAGTCGTGCCGCGTTTTTTAAAGCTTTGAAAGAACAAAAAGAAGCAGAAAAAAAGTAAATTGACCTTTTCTATTCAAAATATAATTAAGTATTTAAACGCAACTACTTCGGGAACATTTACTGATTTTATTGTTGAAAATGTTTCTATTGATAGCCGTTCGCTTCAAAATAGTAGCGGAACTCTTTTTTTTGCGTTAAAAGGTTCTAATCACGATGCGCATAATTATATTGAAAAATTAATTGAAAAAGATGTTCGAAGCTTTGTAGTTGAATATATTCCTAATAATTTAGAAGGGAAAGCCAATTTCATACTTGTAGAAGACACTAAAAAAGCACTTCAGGAAACTGCAAAATATTACCGAAATCTTTTTGATTTTCCTGTTATTGGAATTACGGGAAGTAACGGAAAAACCATCGTAAAAGAATGGCTAAATTTCTTACTTAGCCCAGATTTTTCAATTGTTAGAAGTCCGAAAAGTTATAATTCGCAAGTTGGTGTTCCATTATCAATTTTTGGTATAAATGAACAACACAATTTAGGGGTTTTTGAAGCTGGAATTTCGCAAAAAGGCGAAATGAAAATTCTAGAAGAAATTATTCAGCCAGAAATTGGAGTTTTTACTCATTTTGGAAATGCACATGATGAAGATTTTAGTTCGCCTACAGAGAAATTACAGGAAAAAGTAAAGCTTTTCAAAAATTGTAAAATTGTTATTTTAGAACAAAATGATGAAATTGAAAAACACATTTCTTCAGAAAAAATCACTTGGAGTTTTACGAATAAAAACGCAACTCTTTTCGTAGAAAAATCACAAAAAAATCAAGTTAAAGTTAATTACAAAAACGATTCTTTTCTAGTTACAATTCCATTTTCAGATGAAATTAGCATTAAAAACTGTATTACTTGTATTGCAACGCTTTTGTTTTTAGGAATTAGTACAGAGAAAATTCAAGAACGAATTGCTAATTTATATCCGGTTGAAATTCGTTTACAAGCTAAAAAAGGAATTAATAATTGCGTTTTAATTGACGATTCCTTTTCATCTGATTATCAATCGTTAAAAATTGCACTTGACTTTTTAGAACAACAAAAGCTCAATCAGAAGAAAACGATTATTCTTTCTGATATTTTTCAAAGCGGATTACCTGCAAAAAGATTATACGAAAAAGTTTCTTTAGCATTACAAAACAATAAGTTAGACAGAATTATTGTTATTGGGAAAACCATTTCAAAACATTTAAAAGACTTACCAAACGTAATTTCGTTTCCTTCTACTATTGCTTTTTTAAATCAGTTTAACACACAATCGTTTCAAGATGAAACTATTTTGATAAAAGGCGCGCGTAGTTTTGATTTTGACGAAATTGTGGTGCTACTCGAAAAGAAAAATCACGAAACCGTTTTAGAAGTAAATCTCGATGCAATAACTCACAATCTTAATTTTTATAAATCGAAATTACAACCAACAACCAAAATTATGGTTATGGTAAAAGCTTTTGGCTATGGAAATGGTGGATTTGAAATTGCAAAATTACTCGAACATCATAAAGTTGATTATTTAGGTGTTGCTTTTGCCGATGAAGGAATCGAACTTAGAAAAGCTGGAATTACGTTACCTATTATGGTTTTAAATCCGGAAAATAGTAGTTTCAACGCTATGATTGCTTACGATTTAGAACCCGAAATCTATTCGCTTTCTGGTTTACAAGAATTTATAAAAGTTGCCCAACAAAAGAATGTAAATTCGTATCTAATTCATTTAAAAATTGATACTGGAATGCATCGTTTAGGTTTCGAAAACCATCAAATTCAAGATGTAATTTCCATTTTAAAAGAAACGAATTTAGTTGCTATAAAATCTATATTTTCGCATTTAGCTACTTCTGATGATATCGATTTCAAAGAGTTTACTTTGGAACAATTTTCAAGATTTGAAAAAGCCGCTTCGGAAATTTGTGAGAGTTTAAAGATTTCTCCAATTCAACATATTTTAAACACTTCGGGAATTTTTAATTACAGAGAAAAACAATTTGATATGGTTCGTTTAGGAATTGGATTGTATGGAATAGGAAACTCTGAAGAGGAAAATAAAAAACTTCAAAATGTAAGTACTTTAAAAAGCATCATTTCTCAAGTTAGAGAAATAGAAAAAGAAGAAAGTATTGGCTACGGAAGAACGTTTATAGCCGACAAAAAAGTCCGTGTGGCGACTATTCCTATTGGCTATGCCGATGGCATTCGTAGAGCTTGGGGAAATGAAAAAGGTTATGTTTTTATCAACAATCAAAAAGCTATAATTTTAGGTAATATCTGTATGGATATGCTGATGGTTGATATTACCAATATTGATTGTAGTGAAGGAGATGAAGTTATTGTTTTTGGCGAACAACCATCAGTAATTGAAATCGCAAAAGCTGTAGAAACAATTCCTTATGAAATCTTAACGGGAATTTCGCAACGTGTTAAAAGAATTTTCTTTCAAAACTAACTAAATGTTAAAATATTTTATAATTTCGTTTAAAATTAACTAAAACTAATAATTATGCTAAAAGAATTTAAGGAATTTGCAATGAAAGGAAACCTAGTAGATATTGCTGTAGGTTTCGTTATGGGTGCTGCTTTTAAAGAAGTAGTTACAGCTTTCACAGGAGGAATTGTATCTCCATTAATTGGCTTAATCTTTAAAGCTGACTTTAAAGATTTAAAATATGTAATCACAGAAGGTGTTGCTAATGCCGAGGGCGTAATTGAAGGAGAAGTTGCTGTTATGTGGGGTGCATTTTTAACTTATGTTATCGATTTTATTATTGTTGCATTTGTAATGTTTATGATTGTAAAAGGAGTTAATGCTATGAAGAAAAAAGAAGAACCGGCTCCAGCTGCTCCAGCAGGACCAACTCAGGAAGAATTATTAGCAGAAATTAGAGATTTATTGAAAAAATAGTCACATAAACGCTACACTATATATTCTAACTAAACCCCGCTCAAAAAGCGGGGTATTTTTTTACATTTTATTACAAAATCTTAAAAATTTACAAAATTTTAAAATCTATCTTTTTAACTCTGTTTTATTCAATACTTTTGCATAACAAAATTATTATATAATGAAAATAGCTATTGTAGGCGCTACCGGAATGGTAGGCGAAGTAATGCTTCAAGTTTTAAAAGAAAGAAATTTTCCAGTAACCGAATTAATTCCTGTTGCTTCAGAAAAATCTGTAGGTAAAGAAATCAATTTTAACGGAAAAACATATAAAGTTGTTGGCTTACAAACTGCAGTAGAAATGCGTCCTGAAATTGCACTATTTTCAGCTGGTGGAGAAACTTCATTAGCTTGGGCTCCAAAATTTGCTGAAGTTGGCACAACTGTTATCGATAATTCTTCAGCTTGGAGAATGGATCCAACTAAAAAATTAGTAGTTCCTGAAATTAATGCTTCGGTTTTAACAAAAGACGATAAAATTATTGCTAATCCTAACTGTTCGACTATTCAAATGGTAATGGCTTTAGCACCACTTCATAAAAAATATGATATTAAACGAATTGTTGTTTCTACATACCAATCGATCACTGGAACTGGAGTAAAAGCCGTAGAGCAGTTAGAAAACGAATACAAAGGCGAAAAAGCTGAAATGGCTTATAAATATCAAATTCACCGAAATGCTATTCCGCAATGTGATGTTTTTGAAGAAAATGGTTACACAAAAGAGGAAATGAAATTGGTTCGCGAAACGCAAAAAATTCTAGACGATAAAACCATTGCGGTTACTGCTACCGCAATTCGCATTCCGATTGTTGGCGGACATAGTGAAGCGGTTAACATTCAATTTGAAAATGATTTTGAAGTAAATGAAATACGCCAAATTTTACATGAAACAGAAGGAATAACAGTTCAAGATAATTTAGATACTTTTACTTATCCGATGCCATTATATGCTCACGGAAAAGATGATGTTTTTGTAGGAAGAATTCGTAGAGATGAAAGCCAACCAAACACTTTAAATATGTGGATTGTTGCCGACAACTTAAGAAAAGGAGCAGCTACAAATACTGTTCAAATTGCTGAATATTTAGTTGCTAATAAACTAGTTTAATTGACTAAAGCTACATTTATTACAGATATAATTATGTAAAGCCATATCTTTGCAGTAATGAAAAAGAAAGTTGCAATACTTAATTTTATTTTGATGCTTGCCGTAATTTTTGCGGTGAGTTATCAATCATTGCATACTTTTTCACATCATGAACATGATTTTTCTACTTGTCACCATCAAGAAGAAAAAGCTAAAAATACTTTTGAAAAAACAATTTCAGAAAAAGAAGATTGTCCGGTTTGTGAATTCAAATTTGCCACTTTCTTAAAAACTGAAATTTTTGCTTTTAAATTCTTTTCCCCATTTAAAGAAAGTCCATATTCTTTTAGTGTAAAAGAAGCTACTTCTTTCTTTTGTGGAAGTTTATTTTCACATCGCGGACCGCCACAACAAGTTTAATTTCAAAACTATATCTCATTGTATTACTACAAAGTAATTCAATGCATGTTTTTATATATTAAACTTACAAATTCAAAAATGAAAAATTATATCTTTTTATTAGGGTTATTTTTTATGACCTTAACAACATACGCGCAAAATAAAATATCAGGAAAAGTTACAAATCAAGAAAATGAACCTTTACAAAATGTAGCAGTTCACTTGACTGATAACAATGATTTCACAGAAACCGATAACAACGGAAAATTTATTCTTAATAATATTCCAAAAGGTCAAATTTTGCTAAGTTTTTATCTCTATGGATACAAACAAAAAACCATAAATATTAATTCGATTGAACAAACTGAAGTACAAGTAAGTCTAGAAGTAGACGAACATCAATTAGACGAAGTAATTGTATCAACATCTTTTAATAAATTACAATCTCAAAATGTAGTAAAAGTTGAACATTTATCTACCAATGAAATACTACAAAACGGAGTAACTTCACTTATAAATGGTTTAACTGAAATTCCTGGAGTAAATCAAATTTCAACAGGAACGTCTATAGGTAAACCTATAATTCGTGGATTAAGCTCGAACCGAGTAGTAACGTACGCTCAAGGTATTCGTTTAGAAAACCAACAATTTGGCGATGAACATGGTTTAGGTTTAAGTGCCTCTGGAATTGAAAGTGTAGAAGTTATAAAAGGTCCAGCATCTTTATTATATGGCTCCGATGCTATTGGCGGTGTTTTGTATTTCAATCCAGAAAAATATGCTCCAACAAACGATTCTAAAATAAATGTATTGCAACAATTTAATAGTAATACAGAAGGAACAAATACATCTTTTGGTTATAAAAACTCACCAAGTAATTGGAAATTTTTAATTAGAGGAAATTACAATTCGCAAGCCGATTACAAAATTCCTTCTGGTAATAGAATCATCAACACACGTTCAATTGAAAAAGATTTAAAATATGGTATTGGATATTCTAATTCTCATTTTTCAACTGATTTTCGCTATAATTACAACAATTTAAATTTAGGTTTACCTGAAGAAGATATTGAAAATTCAGGCTTTAGAAATCCGCTGTTTCCTAAACAAGATATTGACAATCATATTTTAAGTTTAAACCAAAAAGTATATTTCAAAAACTCTAAACTTGAGGCTGATTTTGGTTACACATTTAACAACAGACAAGAACTTGAAGCAATAGATGAAATTGCTTTACACATGAAGCTGAAAACTGCCAATTATAATATTAAATATTATTTACCAAAGTGGAATAACATTGAAACTATTATTGGTATTCAAGGCATGCATCAAACTAATACAAATTTTGGTGAGGAACTATTAATTCCAGATGCTACTGTTAAAGATTTTGGTTCTTTCATTACTTCAAATTATGAATGGAAATCAAATGTGATTCAAGCTGGAATTCGATTCGATAAAAGAGATATTTCAACTTCACAACATGGGATTATTGGTAATGAAGGTTATTTTGAGGTAATAGACAAAAAATTCAATAGTTTCAATTTTGCACTTGGCTACAAAACCAATTTTACGGATAAAATCATTTCTAGGATCAACCTTGCTTCAGGATTTAGAGCGCCAAATCTTGCCGAATTAACTTCAAACGGAGTTCATGAAGGAAGTAACCGATATGAAATTGGTAATCAAAACCTAAAAAATGAACAAAATTTTCAAGTTGATGTAAATTTAGAATACGACAACGAACATTTCGATTTCTTTGTAAACGGCTTTTACAATCACATTAACAATTATATTTTCATCAGTCCAACTGGCGATACAATTGACTCTAATTTTGTTTTTGAATACACGCAAAACAATGCTTATTTATATGGTGGAGAAACAGGAATTCACTTTCATCCACATCCTTTAGATTGGTTACATTTTACAAGTAGCTACGAGATGGCTATTGGTAAAAATAGTAACGGAAATTATTTGCCATTAATTCCAGCTAATCAATGGAAAAACACTTTGAAATCTAATTTTAAAATCAGTAATTGGTTACCTAAAAGTTTTATTTCACTACAAGTAAACCATACGTTTAACCAAAATAACACCAGCTTATTTGAAACCAAAACAAACGACTACACTTTGGTTAATTTAGGAATTGGCGGAACAATCAAACTTAAAAACAAAAGTTTTCAATTCAGTTTAAACGGAACTAATCTTTTAGATAAAACATATATTTCACATCTTTCTAGATTAAAAGGTGATGGCATTCCTAACATAGGTAGAAACATTGTTTTAGGATTAAATTTTGGAGTTTAATTAACAAGTTCTTAGCATCATTTCGCTAAATTTGTAAGCAACAAAAACTAATTATATGAAAAAATCGATAACACTTCTATTTGCAACAGCAGCTTTTGTCGCGTGTAAAGAAGAAGCTAAAAAAGAAGAAGCTATGAACATAGCCTATCCGCAAACTAAAAAAGTTGATACTGTTGATACTTATTTTGAAAACAAAGTTGCCGATCCTTATCGCTGGTTAGAAGACGATAGAAGTCAAGAAACTGAAGCTTGGGTAAAAGCTCAAAACGAAGTAACTTTTGACTATTTAGATAAAATTCCATTTCGTAATCAAATAAAAGAACGCTTAGAAAAACTTTGGAATTACGAAAAAGTTTCTGCGCCTTTTACAGAAGGAAATTATCAATATTTCTTTAAAAATGATGGATTGCAAAATCAATCGGTTTTATATCGAAAAGATGAAAGCGGAAAAGAAGAAGTTTTCTTAGACCCAAATACATTTTCTGAAGATGGAACAACTTCTCTTGGTGGAATCAATTTCACAAAAGACGGTTCGTTAGTAGCGTATGCAATTTCAGAAGGCGGAAGCGATTGGCGTAAAGTTATCGTTATGAATACCGAATCGAAAGAAATTGTTGGCGATACTATTGTTGATGTAAAGTTCAGCGGAATGTCTTGGCACAAAAACGATGGTTTCTATTATTCGAGCTATGAAAAACCAAAAGGAAGCGAACTTTCGGCAAAAACAGACCAACATAAATTATACTTCCATAAATTAGGAACTCCACAAAGTGACGACCAAGTTATTTTTGGTGAAAACGAAAAAAGAAGATATGTTGGCGGTTATGTAACCGAAGATGAAAACTATTTAGTTATTTCGGCAGCAACAGCTACAAACGGAAACGAATTATACATAAAAGATTTAGCTAACAACGGTGAAATTGTAAACATTGTAAACAATTTTGACAGTAACAATGATGTTATCGATAACGTAGGAACTAAATTTTATGTAGTAACCGATTTTAAAGCGCCAAATAAAAGAGTTGCAACTTTCGATTTAGCTAATTCAAGCCAAGAAAATTGGATTGATTTTATTCCAGAAACTGAAAACGTTTTATCAGCTGGAACTGGCGGTGGTTATATTTTTGCCAGATATATGAAAGATGCAATTTCGCAAGTGAAACAATACGATTATAGCGGAAATGAAATTCGTGAAGTTGAATTACCTGGTATTGGTACTGCAAACGGATTAACTGGTAAAAAAGACGAAACTACACTGTATTATTCGTTTACAAATTACGTTACGCCAGGAACAATTTATTCATTTGATCCAAAAACAGGAAAATCTGAAGTGTATATTAAACCGAATGTTGATTTTAAATCAGATGATTTTGAATCGAAACAAGTTTTCTATAACTCAAAAGATGGCACAAAAGTTCCTATGATTATTACCTATAAAAAAGGAACTGAATTAAATGGTAAAAACCCAACTATCTTATATGGTTATGGAGGATTTAATGTAAGCCTAACACCAAGTTTTAGTATTGCTAATGCAGTTTGGATGGAAAATGGTGGAATTTACGCAGTAGCTAACTTACGTGGTGGTGGTGAATATGGAACAAAATGGCACGATGCAGGAACGCAAATGCAAAAACAAAATGTATTTGACGATTTCATTGCTGCAGCCGAATATTTAATTAAAGAAAACTACACTTCTTCTGATTATTTAGCTATTAAAGGTGGTTCAAACGGCGGATTGTTAGTTGGAGCAACTATGACGCAACGTCCAGAATTAATGAAAGTTGCCATTCCACAAGTTGGTGTTTTAGATATGTTACGTTATCATACATTTACAGCAGGTGCTGGTTGGGCTTACGATTATGGAACAAGCGAACAAAGCAAGGAAATGTTTGAATACTTAAAAGGCTATTCTCCAGTTCACAATGTAAAAGAAGGAACACAATATCCTGCAACTTTAGTTACAACAGGTGATCATGACGACAGAGTTGTTCCAGCGCATAGTTTTAAATTTGCTGCTGAGTTACAAGCAAAACAAACAGGACCAAACCCAGTTTTAATTCGTATTGATACAAATGCAGGTCACGGTGCAGGAAAATCTACCGAAGCAATTATTAACGAGCAAGTAGATATTCAAGCTTTTGCTTTGTATAATATGGGAATTAAAGAATTGAAGTAAAAATTTATTCATAAAATAAAAAAATTCCGTTTAATATTCAATTAAACGGAATTTTTTTATTTTTTTATCCAAACCTGAAAAATATTATTTTCAGTTGAAGACATTGCTTCAATGAATTTTTCATTGTCAAAATCAGGAAATGATTGAAATTTTTCTAGCATTATTGATTCACCTCTACATCCTAATGGAACTTTTAATCTTTTGTCTTTATTATAAATTTTCCAAAAAACATCTGTATTCCATGGACCAAAATCATTTGTTTCAATGATTATTTTATCAATTTCATCAAATGACAATTCTTCTTCCAAACCATCATAATTAATTGAAATAAGTTTTTCTTTAGTTAACTTTATAGTCCAATTCGATTCAAAATCTAGTTTTGTTTTGTTTTGTTTTGTTAAAAAAATAACTTTTTACAAATGATAAAAAACTCATACAAAACTTTATTAAAACCTATTATCTCCATCGAGTAGATTACCTAAACCACCTAGTAAACTTCCTTCTCCTTTATCTTTTCCGCCCATTTGTGGTGCAGCTTGTATAACACGATTTGCTAATCGGCTAAATGGTAACGATTGTATGTAAACTACTCCTGGTCCTCGAAGTGTGGCAAAGAAAACGCCTTCGCCACCAAAAATGGTGTTTTTAATTCCGCCTACAAATTCAATATCGTAATTTACATCTTTTGTAAAGCCTACAATACATCCTGTATCTACTTTTAAAACTTCGCCTGGTTGTAATTCTTTACGTGCTAATGTTCCACCAGCGTGTACAAAAGCCATTCCGTCGCCTTCTAATTTCTGCATAATGAAACCTTCACCACCAAAAAGTCCGCGACCTAATTTTCTTGAAAAGTCAATCCCGACAGAAACACCTTTTGCAGCGCAAAGGAAAGCATCTTTTTGACAAACAAATTTTCCGCCATATTTCTGTAAATCTATAGGTACAATTTTTCCTGGATAAGGCGATGCAAATGATACTTTACGTTTTCCTGCATCAATATTTTGATACGCCGTCATAAACAAACTTTCGCCTGTTAAAACACGCTTTCCAGCTGATAATAATTTTCCGAAAATTCCACCTTCTTGCTTACTTCCATCTCCAAAAATGGTTTCCATTTTAATGCCATTATCCATCATCATAAAACTTCCTGCTTCGGCTACTACAACTTCTTGCGGATCTAGTTCTATTTCTACATATTGCATTTCTTCACCATAAATATGGTAATCTATTTCGTGTGCTGTCATAATTTTTGGTTTTTGATTTATTAGTCGGAAAATGAAGAAAAATGTTACTTTTTTACTTCAAAGTTACTTTGCTGATGAGCGCATCAAATAATTTGTATCCTAAAATTCTACGTAACCATTTCATAGCATTGGCATCGAAACCGATAGTGTAACGAGTGAATGATTTTTTAGGATTTGAAGCGATTGAAAATATTTTTTCAACTATTTGCTGTGGTAATTCTTGATTTTTTCCTGATTTTTTGGCTAAAACTTCCGAAATTTTATCCATTAATCGATTATACGATTCAATTGAAGTTTGTTCGCTTTTGGTTACGTTTTTCTGAAAATCTGTTGGCGCATTTCCAAACTGAACCGTTGAAACACTAATATTAAATGGTTTCAATTCGTAAGCCATACATTCCGAAAAACTTTCTACTCCTTGTTTAGTAGAATGATAAAAGTTACCTAAAGGCAAATTAACCAAACCTGCTACAGAAGTAATATTGATAAACTGTCCGAAATTTTGTTCTCTAAACTTCGGAATAAAAGCACGACAAACTTTTACAACTCCAAGCCAATTTACATTAACAATAGCATCAATTTTATTGTCTTCTGAAAGTTCAACAAAACTTCTGTAACCAATTCCCGCATTATTAATCACAACATCAATTTTAGAATGTTTTTGCAGAATTTCTTCCTTTGCTTTTTCAATACTTTCTGTACTTGTTACATTCATTTCGTAACAAAACACATTGGGCACTTTATCTAAATCGTATAATTCGTCAAAACTAATTACGGTTGCAATTACTTCCCAACCATTTTTTGCAAAATATTCGGCTGTTTTTCTTCCAATTCCTCCAGATGCACCTGTAATTAATACTGATTTCATTAATATTCTAATTGTATTTGACTAATATATTTTGTGATTGTAGCTTTTCTACGATTGATGTATGGACCAGAATTAACTGGTTTATATCTTCTTGGATTTGGTAAAATTACAGCAATTCCAGCTGCCTCATATTTCGATAAGTTTCGCGCTTCTTTATGATACCAATGTTTAGACGCTGCTTCGGCGCCATAAACTCCATCTCCCATTTCGATACTATTCAAGTACACTTCCATGATACGTTCTTTACTCCACAATAATTCAATTAAGAATGTAAAATACGCTTCAAAACCTTTACGAATGTAACTACGTCCTGGCCAAAGAAAAACATTTTTTGCAGTTTGCTGGGAAATTGTACTTCCGCCTCTAATTTTTTTTCCTTTTTGATTTTTTTCGAAAGCTTTTTCCATAGCTTTAAAATCGAAACCATTATGAGTTAGAAATTTACCGTCTTCACTAGCAATAACCGCTTTTTGAAGATTTGGCGAAATATATTCAATATCTACCCAATCATGCGAACATGTCATTTCTTTTCCTTGTTCTTTATGTTCTAAAGCCCGAATTGCCATTAATGGCGTAAAAGGTACTGGAACAAACTTGTACAGCAAAACCCAAAAAATACTTATGATATTAAACCAAAGAAAAGTCTTCCAAATGAAGCGAAAAACTCTTTGCCCAAAAGTTCTTTTTTTTGCTTTTTTTCGAGTAGGTTTCTTTACCGTTTTTCTTTTCGCCATAGATTATAATAAATCTGCTAATTCTTGCCCGATTAAACTTCCTATTGCAACGCCCATCCCTCCCATTCTCACTCCGCAATATACATTTTCTGAAAGTTGTTCTACAATAGGTTTTTTATGATTTCCAACGCCCATTATTCCGCTCCAACGGTGTTCAATTTCGAAATCATACTTCGGCAAAATTACATTTTTAAGCAATTGCTCTAACGAATCTTGAATAATTTTTGTTTGGCTTAAATCGGTAGTAGTTTCACCTTCAAAATCAAGATTTCTTCCTCCACCAAAAAGAATTCGATTACCGACATTTCTGAAATAATAATAACCTTTATCCAAATGAAAAGTTCCTTTTATATCTAAATTTTCAATTGGTTTTGTGATTAAAACTTGAGCTCTTGCTGGTTGTACTTTACCTTCGGTAAGTTGGGTAGCAAAACCATTCGTAGCAAAAAGTAATTTATTTGTAGTGAACGAAATTTCATTGGTAACAACCTCAACTTTTCCATTCAAATCTTGATATGATGAAACATTTTGCTGATTCAAGATTAATATTTCTTTTGAAGTAGTTTCTTTTAGCAAAGCTTGCATCATATTTCCAGTATCGATTTGGCCTTCAAAAGGATTGAAAATCAAATAGTCAAAAATATTTTGAAAACTGAATCGGTCAACTTGTTTTTCAAAAACATCAGCTTTAAAAATTGGCTTTAAAACTTCGTTTATAAATGGAATTTTTTGAATACAATCTTCGAAAAAAGCTTCGTCATCTTTAAGAAAAAGTTCGTAACCTCCAAAAGGTTTAAAATCGATGACTTTATCACCTAATCGTTTGCGAAGTAATTGTGAACCTTTCCAACGTTTTTTGACTAGTGCTAAAACCTCATCCTCAGAATGTGATTTTAAATCGTCTAAAATTTCAGAAATACTTCCAAAACAAGCAAAGCCAGCATTTTTAGTGCTTGCACCTTGCGGTAAAATTCCTTTTTCGAGCACTACAATTTTTGCACTTGGAAATCGTTCGCGTAGTGCTAATGCACAATGTAAGCCAACAATTCCACTACCAACAATAGTGTAATCAACATTGGTAAACCAATTTTTTAATTCCCAATAACTAAGCTGCATCTTCAGAATCTGGTTTATTTCTTGATTTTATTGCTTTCATAACCAATGGAAAAGTCGTTACTGCAATTAAAATTAAGATGATTTTCTCGATATGCTTTTTTAAATCTAAGTCGAACTCATCAAGGAAAAATCCGTATAAATAATGTCCAGCAAAAACTAAAGTGAACGACCACATTATTGAGCTCAAGACATTGTAAAACATGAAACGTTTTTTTTCCATGTGAACAATTCCTGCTATTATAGGCACAAAAGTTCTAACAATCGGTAAAAAACGTGCAAAAATTATTGCTTTCCCTCCATGTCGCTCAAAGAAAACTTGCGATTCATACAAATACTTCTTTTTAAAGAAAAAACTATCTTCTTTTTCGAATAAAAACTGTCCGCTTCTAGCACCAAACCAATATCCAAAAATATTCCCTAAAACAGCCGCAACAGCTATTAACAAAGCTAATATAGTAACATTTGAAAGATCGCTAGGAATATAAAAAAATGTTTGTATTAATTCTCTTGAATAAATACCTGAAAGAAACAATAAACTATCGCCTGGAAGAAAAAAACCTGCAAACAAACCTGTTTCAGCAAAAACAATAAATAGAACCATGTAAATTCCTATAGGAATTCCATTAATTTCCATTGTAATATAAAATTCTGGATTAAAAAGTTTTGTCCAATGAAAATTTTCCATTTAATTTTTTATTTTAATTACGCTAATTTATTAACCGATTTAGCAACTACCATTGAAACGGCAGCATCACCTGTTACGTTTACAGATGTTCTACACATATCTAAAGGTCTATCTATAGCAAAAATTAAGGCTAGTCCAGCTTCTGGAATACCAGCTTGTGCTAATACAATAACTAGCATTACCATTCCAGCACCTGGAACAGCCGCACTACCTATTGAAGCTAAAGTAGCTGTTGTAATAATCCCTAATTGTGCCGCTAAAGATAAATCCATACCAAAAGCTTGTGCAATAAATACCGCAGCCACAGCTTGGTATAAACTTGTTCCATCCATATTAATTGTAGCGCCAATTGGCAATACAAAACTAGCTACCTCATCATCAACCCCTAAATTATCAACGACACGTTCCATTGTTACTGGTAAAGTTGCCGCACTTGAACTGGTTGAAAAAGCTAATAGCTGTGCAGGTGAAATTCCATTTAAGAAAAACTTTGGGTTTCTTCTCGCCAGAATTTTAACCAACAATATATATATACAAACCATCAAAGCTAAGCCAATGATTACAGTTAAACCGTACATACCGAGCGCTTTAAACAAATCTAAACTAGGTGATTCTGCAATTAATGATGCCAATAAAGCAAAAACTCCAAATGGTGCTGCCAGCATGATAATATCAATCATCTTTAAGATGACTTCATTAAAACCATCAAAAAAAGCTTTAACAGGAGCTGCTTGTTCTTGTGGAATTAATATTAAGGCAATTCCAAAAAAGATGGCAAAAAAGATAACCTGTAACATATTTCCATTATCTGAAGCCGCTTTTACAATATTATTAGGCACAATATCTTCTAAAGCTTGCAAAGGGCCTACTTCTTTTTGACTAGCCGCTGCTTCAATTTTTGAATTCGCATCATTTGCGTAGCTTCCTACCAATTCTGTACGTGTTTCCTCAGAAATATAACTCCCTGGTTTTACAATATTTACAACAACCAAACCAATAGAAACAGCAAAAACAGTAGTTAAAATATACAAGCCAATCGTTCTTCCTCCCATTTGAGAAAGCTTAGAGATGTCTTTTAAATCAGAAACACCTTTAATTAAAGAAGCTAATATTAATGGAACAGCTATTAGCTTTAATAAATTGATGAATATATTACCAAAAGGCTTAATCCAATCAACAATTAAATCTTTTCCCCAACTAAATTGTATTAACGCAACAGCAAATACAACTCCAAGAATCATTCCTAATAATATTTGCCAATGTAATGCAAGTTTCCTCATTAAATCATTATTTTGTTAAAGTCGTGAAAATACGGATATTTTTACAAAAAAGCAGTACTTTTAGCATAGTTTTAAACTTAAAAACAGCAATAAAACAAAATCAAATGAAAAAACAATTTTTACTTATAGTATTAGTTATGATAGGACTTTCATCTTCGGCACAAAATGTAATGACACCAGAGTTATTATGGAAATTAGGACGCGTTTCAGTTTTAGGAATTTCAGAAGATGGTAAAAACATTGTGTATAAAGTAAGTACGCCTTCTGTTGAGGAAAACAAATCAAATTCAAAATATTTTACAATTTCTGTTAATGGCGGAAATGCCACCGAAATTGAAAAAGACAAAGCGACTACTTTAGTTCACGATAAAAATATAAATGCGAAAGGTTCTATTTTATCAAACAAAGAAGTAAAAACAGAAAAAGTTTTAGGGAAAGATTTTTATCCAGAATTAGATAAAAGCCAAGCTCAGGTTTATAACAATCTTGATTATCGTCATTGGGACACTTGGAACGAAGGTAATCACAATCATGTTTTTATAACAGATGACAAAGGAAATAAAACCGATATTTTAGCTAACGAACCTTACGATTGTCCGCAAAAACCATTTGGTGGCGATGAAGATTACATTTGGTCTCCTGATGGATCAAAAGTAATTTACGTTTGTAAAAAGAAATTTGGAACTGAATATGCCATTAGTACCAATACTGATTTATATGAGTATGATGTAGCTTCAAAAACTACTAAAAATTTAACCGAAGGTAATTTTGGTTATGATGTTGCCCCTCAGTTTTCACCAAACGGAGATTTGTCTTGGTTACAAATGAAACGCGACGGTTATGAAGCGGACAAGAATGACATAATTGTTCAGTTTAAAGGAATGGATATTAATTTGACATCAGCTTGGGACGGAACAGTTGATAGTTTTACTTGGAGCGAAGATGGCAAAAAAGTGTATTTTTTAGCTCCAGTTGATGGAACAAAGCAATTATTTGAAGTTAATTTTCCAGGGTTAACTAAAATTGCTGTTCGCGTTCGCCAAATTACAAAAGGACAATTTAATGTAAACCAAATTATAGGTTTCAACAAAAACAACATTTTGGTTACTCGTGGCGACATGAATCATGCTAACGAAATTTTTAGCTACGATTTAAAGAAAAAAACGTGGAATCAAATTACAAACATTAACACCGAAACCTATTCAAAATTAGCATTACCAACAGTTGAAAAACGCATGGTAAAAACTACTGATGGAAAAGACATGTTGGTTTG
The DNA here is from genome assembly GCA_030431055.1 of Bacteroidia bacterium. Lineage (GTDB taxonomy): Bacteria > Bacteroidota > Bacteroidia > Flavobacteriales > Flavobacteriaceae > Flavobacterium. Next base: position 246,959 of record JAUIJA010000001.1, read on the forward strand.
GGTGATTCTGCCACCAAACTTCGATAAAACTAAAAAATATCCAACATTATTATATTGTCAAGGCGGACCACAAGGCGCGCTTTCACAATTTTATTCTTTCCGTTGGAATTTCCAAGTTATGGCATCGCAAGGTTATGTAGTTGTAGCACCAAACAGAAGAGGAATGCCAGGTCATGGTGTAAAATGGAACGAAGACATTAGTAAAGATTGGGGCGGACAAGCGATTGATGATTATTTAAGCGCTATAGACGATGTTGCTAAAGAATCATATGTAGACAAATCGAGATTAGGAGCTGTTGGCGCAAGTTATGGTGGTTATTCGGTATTTCAGTTGGCTGGAATTCACAACAATCGTTTTAAATCGTTTATTGCACACGATGGGATTTTCAATTTGCAAAGTATGTATGGCACAACGGAAGAAGTTTTCTTTACCAATTGGGATATGGGTGGCGCTTATTGGGAAACCGAAAACAAAGCTGCACAAAAAACGTATAATGAATTCAACCCAATTAACTTAGTAAACAATTGGAACACGCCTATTCTTATTATTCAAGGTGGAAAAGATTTTCGCGTACCAATTGGGCAAGCCTTAGAAGCTTTTCAAGCAGCACAATTAAAAGGCATTAAAAGTCGATTATTATATTTTCCTGAAGAAAATCACTGGGTTTTACAACCACAAAATGGAATCGTTTGGCAACGTGAATTTTTTAAATGGTTAAAAGAGACTTTGTAATAGTTTTGTCAATCTGAACTTGTTTCAGATTCTTTAAAAGCACAAAATCAAAATTCAAACACAAATAGTCCCGCTTTCGGTAGTCGCTTTTTATTTGTCAGTTCGAGCGGAGTCGAGAACTCAAAACAAATAAAAGAGCTCCAACAAAACCTCAATCGGGGCTATAAAACAAAATTTGTAGTTTTAATACATGATTGCACTTTCCGAAATAGAAAAAACAATACAAGGTTTTGCTCAATTGGGCTTAACCATTGAAGCAGCGCATTGGCTACTAAAAGTGTACGAATTAGAACAAGAAAACTTTACTCATTTTGAGTTGAGAGAAGCAGCCGAACCAAAATTCATATTATTAACTACAAATGGCGTTTTAGGCGAAAAGCAACGTGTAATATTACCAGCAAATGCATTTGTGTTTCCTTTACGGTTAATGCTTAATTTATTAGCACATGAAATGTTACATGTGAAGCAAAAAGCTAAAAATGGATTAATTGAAGACAAAAACGAACGCGAATTTCAAGCGTATTATGAGAACTTGTTTCACAAAGAATTTCCTTTAGTTCCTGAATTATCACCTTTTCAACAAAAAGCATTTGGCAACAAAGCATTAGAATATTATAACCGAATGGAAAAAGGTTCTGATTTACAAAAAAAATATGCTGAGCAGAAAGAGGAAGTTGAGAGGTTGATTAGTGAAATTTAGATTATGAATAAAAAATTATGACATTTATAATAGTAATGGAGTAATATTCATTTCAATTGACGAAGATTTTTACAACAAAAAGTTGATTATTATAAAGAAAGTAAAGAGTTTAGATTTTTCATTGGACAAGAAAAAAAGGTTCAACACATATTAAAAAATGAAAAAGTAAAAGTTCATAAACTCAAAAATCTACTTTTTTAATCATAACAAACATGAACATAAAAAAATCCCGAGCAAAACTCGGGATTTTTTTTATCTATTCTATTTCATTCATTTTAAAAGATTCCATAAACTTAGTGGTATAATTACCAGCAACATAATCTGGTTCATCCATTAACTGTCTGTGGAAAGGAATGGTAGTTTTAATTCCTTCAATTACGAACTCATCTAAAGCGCGTTTCATTTTGTTAATTGCTTCTTCACGTGTTTGTGCAGTCGTAATTAACTTCGCAATCATAGAGTCATAATTTGGCGGAATGGTATATCCAGCATAAACGTGCGTATCTAAACGCACTCCGTGTCCTCCTGGCGCATGTAAAACGGTAATTTTACCTGGCGAAGGTCGGAAATCATTATACGGATCTTCCGCATTAATACGACATTCAATTGAGTGTAATTGTGGGAAATAATTCTTCCCTGAAATTGGCACCCCTGCCGCTACTAATATTTGCTCACGAATTAAATCGTAATCGATAACTTGTTCTGTTATTGGGTGTTCTACTTGAATACGCGTATTCATTTCCATAAAATAGAAATTTCTATGCTTATCTACTAAGAACTCAACCGTACCAGCACCTTCATATTTAATATATTCGGCAGCTTTTACAGCAGCATCTCCCATTGCTTTACGTAAATCGTCAGTCATAAACGGAGAAGGTGTTTCTTCCGTTAATTTTTGGTGACGACGTTGAACCGAACAATCTCTTTCTGATAAGTGACAAGCTTTACCAAAAGAATCTCCTACAACTTGAATTTCAATATGGCGAGGTTCTTCAATTAACTTCTCCATATACATATCGTCGTTTCCGAAAGCTGCTTTACTTTCTTGTCGCGCCGATTCCCAAGCTGCTTTAAGGTCTTCTTTTTTCCAAACGGCACGCATTCCTTTTCCACCACCACCAGCAGATGCTTTAAGCATAACTGGATAACCAGTTTCTTTAGCTACTTTTTCGCATTCTTCGTAAGTAGTGATAACGCCTTCGCTTCCTGGAACACAAGGAACTCCTGCTGCAATCATTGTTGACTTTGCATTTGCCTTATCTCCCATTCTATCAATCATTTCTGGAGAAGCACCAATGAATTTAATTCCGTGTTCTTCACAAATTTTTGAAAATTTAGCATTTTCAGACAAGAATCCGTATCCTGGATGAATTGCATCAGCATTAGTAATTTCTGCTGCGGCAATAATATTAGACATTTTTAAATACGATAAATTACTTGGCGCTGGTCCTATACAAACCGCTTCATCAGCAAAACGCACGTGTAAACTTTCCGCATCAGCTGTAGAGTAAACTGCTACAGTTTTAATGCCCATTTCTTTACAGGTTCTAATTACACGAAGTGCAATTTCCCCTCTATTTGCAATTAATATTTTATTAAACATCTTTTTCTAATTTGAAAATTAAACAATTTGAAAATTTGAAAATGAATTCAAATAATTACATCTTTTCAAATTAAGATGGATCAACTAAGAATAAAGGCTGATCAAATTCAACTGGAGAAGAATCGTCAACTAAAACTTTTACAATTTTACCTGAAACTTCAGATTCTATCTCGTTAAATAATTTCATTGCTTCAATAACACAAACCACATCTCCTTGTCCTATTGATGCACCAACTTCAACAAAAGCAGGTTTATCTGGAGCAGGTTTTCTATAAAATGTACCAATGATAGGCGATTTTATTGTGATGTATTTACTATCGTCTGAAACAGGTTCTTGAGCTACAGCTGCTTCAGTTGCCGCAGTAGGCGCAACTGGTTGCGGTGCTGCTGCTTGAGGTAGCGCTGCTGAAACTGGAACTTGTTGAACAAAAGTAGTTGTTGGTTCGCCTCCTTCTGAAGCTGTTTTAATTGTGATTTTTACATCATCCATTTCCAACTTCACTTCAGTAGCTCCTGATTTAGCTACGAATTTAATTAGGTTTTGAATTTCTTTAATATCCATAATAATGAAATTTTGGTTTAGTAAAGTTTGTTATTTTTTGTTGTATGCCCATTTTAAGTAAATAGCTCCCCATGTGAAACCACCACCAAATGCAGCAAAAATTAAATTATCTCCTTTTTTAAGTTTGTCTTCAAAATCGGTAAGCAATAAAGGTAAAGTTGCCGAAGTTGTATTTCCGTAACGATGAATGTTGATTAATACTTTTGAATCGTCTAAGCCCATTCTATTTGCTGTAGCATCGATGATTCTTTTATTCGCTTGATGTGCTACTAACCAATTAACATCGTCGTGAGTTAAATTATTGCGTTGCATAATTTTTTCGCTCACATCTGCCATGCCAGAAACTGCGTATTTGAAAACTGTTTTCCCATCTTGAAACACGTAATGTTGTTTGTTTTTTACCGTTTCTTCTGAAGCTGGTAAAATTGAACCTCCTGCATCAATTTTTAAGAATTCACGTCCAATTCCGTCACTTCTTAAGTATTCATCTTGGAAACCTAAACCTTCAGTATTTGGTTCAAATAAAACAGCGCCTCCTCCATCACCAAAAATGATACAAGTTGCGCGGTCTGTATAATCTATAATTGAAGACATTTTATCAGCTCCAATTAGTAATACTTTTTTATATCTACCTGATTCAATATACGCTGAAGCGGTTGAAATTCCGTATAGAAAACTTGAACATGCAGCGTGTAAGTCGTAAGCAAAAGCATTTGTAGCTCCAATTTGAGTTGCTACATAAACACCAGTAGAAGCCACAGGCATATCTGGAGTTGCTGTTGCCATTATTACCAAATCTATTTCTTTTGGATCTAAATTAGCTTTTTCTATTAAGTTTTGGGCTGCTTTAATGGCAAGGTAAGATGTTCCTTGTCCTTCTGCTTCTTTAAGTAATCGCCTTTCTTTAATTCCTGTTCTAGTGGTTATCCATTCGTCATTAGTATCTACCATAGTTTCTAAGACTTGGTTAGACAACACGTATTCAGGAACATAAGAACCTATTGCAGTAATTGCGGCTGTTATTTTACTCATAAAATTTATTTTCCTTTTGATTAATCTATCAAAAAAGTGGTGGAAATTACGAAAAAATTTCCAATTGCTATAAATTTGGAATAGAATTTATCTAAATATAAAGGTAATAAAAAAACCCTCACAAAGTGAGAGTTTTAACTCATTCTATTTCGTAAAACAATTAAGCAACTGCTTCTGTTTTATCTACTACAACTTGTCCTCTGTAATACATTTTACCTTCATGCCAGTAAGCTCTGTGGTATAAATGTGGTTCACCAGTAACTGGACATGTAGCGATTTGAGGAACTTCAGCTTTATAGTGCGTTCTTCTCTTATCTCTTCTTGTAGACGATTGTCTTCTTTTAGGATGTGCCATTTTTACTTCTTTTTATCCGTTATTAGTTTTTTTAATTCTGCCCATCTTGGGTCTATTTCTTCTTCTTGATCTTTTTCTTCTTTAATTCTTGGAGCTAGTTTTTCTAATGTTTCGATAGCATCTGTTTCTAAAGAACCATCTTCAACTCCAGGATGTATTCTCTTAACAGGAACCGACAACACAATCATTTCATATATGTATTGTGAAACATCAACTTGAAATTCTCCATGTGGCAAGATTAACAATTCTTCATTTTCATCATTAAACTCTTCGCCAAATTTCACTAATAAATTTAATTTTCCTTTTATAGGTAAATCAAAATCTTCACCAGTAATATCACACGGAACATTTACAACTCCTTTATGATTAAAACACAACTCTAACATTGTATTTTTTTTCTCTAAAACCAAATCTACTTCAATTTTTGCCGAATTATATTCAGCATAATCAAAGCAATAAAAGAACGTATTATCTATATGATAATCAAACTGATGCTTTCCTATTTTCAATCCCGAAAAAGGAATTAAAAATTCTTTTAAATTCTCCATAACAGCAGTTGACCCTTTAATTTGGGATGCAAAGATATTAAAATTATTATAAAACAAAACTTGTTATAAACATTTTTTTGTTTACAACTATTTTTCTTTTACCACTAAAGGCTTTTTAGTTAACTCTCTGTATTCGTTTCTGTTAGAAAAAACATCGATAGCTAAATACAACGCTTCTTTAAAAGAATCGTTATTAGCCACACCTTTTCCTGCAATATCAAACGCTGTTCCGTGATCTGGTGATGTTCTAATTTTATCTAATCCAGCTGTATAGTTTACTCCTTTACCAAAAGACAATGTCTTAAACGGAATCAAACCTTGATCGTGATACATTGCTAAAATCGCATCAAACTTTTCATATTGATTACTTCCAAAAAAAGCATCTGAAGAATACGGTCCAAAAACCATTTTACCTTCATTGAACATTTTAGCAATCGTAGGTTTTATAACTTCTTCTTCTTCTTTACCAATAACACCATTATCACCACTATGTGGATTCAATCCTAAAACAGCAATCTTTGGTTTAGAAATTTTAAAATCTGTAATTAATGTCTGCTCAATAGTTTCAATTTTCTTTTCTATTAGTTCCGCAGAAATATGTTTTGCAACTTCATTTACAGGAACATGATCTGTTAACAATCCAACACGTAATTTATTATGAACCATTAACATTAAAGCGTTTCCTTCTAATTCCGAATTCAAATAATCTGTATGTCCTGGAAATTTATATTCATCTGACTGAATATTATACTTATTTATAGGAGCAGTTACCAAAACGTCTATCTTTTCCTCTTTTAAAGCTTTGGTTGCCTCAACAAATGATTTTATTGCATATTTACCAACATTATCATCGCTTTTACCAAAATCAATATTAACACCTTCCTTCCAAACATTAACTACATTAAATTTACCTAAAACAATTTGATTTACATTATCAATACCATTTATATGCAAATTCACATTTGCTGATTTTCTTAAAAATGAAATTATTTTAGCGTTTGCAAAAACAACTGGAGTACAAATTTCTAACATTCTCGAATCTTCAAACGTTTTCAAAATCACTTCTGGACCAATACCATTCAAATCTCCAACAGAAATTCCTACTATAATATTTTCTTTATTTTTAACCATAATTGGTTTTATATTTACTTATTTTTGAAGTGCAAATTTAGTAAATTAAATCTAGTTATGTTTACAGGAATAATAGAGACTCTTGGAATAATTAAGAAAATTGAAAAAGACCAAGACAACCTTCATTTAACAATACAGTCTAATATTACATCAGAATTAAAAATCGATCAAAGCGTTGCCCATAACGGAATTTGTTTAACGGTTATAGCAATTAAAGATGATACTTACACAGTAACAGCTATACAAGAAACCATAGACAAAACAACAATTGGAAATTGGCAAACAGAAGAAGAAGTCAATTTAGAACGCGCTATGAAACTTGGCGATAGACTAGACGGCCATATTGTTCAAGGTCATGTTGACCAAACTGCAACTTGTAAAAACATTGAAAACAAAAATGGGAGTTGGGTTTTTACTTTTGAATACGACAAAAACCTAAACAATATAACTATAGAAAAAGGATCAATTACTGTAAACGGAACAAGTTTAACCGTTGTTAATTCGAAAGAGAATGAATTTAGCGTAGCAATTATACCTTACACTTACGAACATACAAACTTTAAAAACTTTAAAACAGGAACAAGTGTAAACTTGGAATTTGATGTTGTAGGGAAATACGTGAAAAGAATTTACGAATTACAACAATAAAAAAAGAAAAAGTACAATCATAAAAAAAAGCTCTTATAAAGAGCTTTTTTTATTGAATAAATATTTTCTTGACATAAAATAACCTAAAACCAAGGCCACAAAAAACATTGCAACTAAACCTCCATCAATAGGTAAACCTGGAGGCCCTGTTGGTGGTGGTGGATTTTGAATTTCTGCCGCAATTGATAATTGACTACCAAACAAAACGAACACCGCTACTATTATTTTGTGTACTGCTATTTTCATAGGCTGTAAAAGTAAAATTTTTTTTCTAATTGTGAACGAGTTTAAGTTTTATTATCAATTAGTTAACACAATGAAAACAAACCTATAAACCAATTCAACTTTGTGAAATACGAAAATATAAATATTTTTATATTAATCAATACTTTTATAAAAAAAACTTAAAAAAAACTTAATTTTTTAAGTTTTGATCAAAAAAATAGCCGTTCGTCGACTAAATCTTCTTTTGTGGTCCCACCTGGGCTCGAACCAGGGACCACCTGATTATGAGTCAGGTGCTCTAACCAACTGAGCTATAGGACCAGTTATTCTTTTTCAACCCTAACAAAGCCTTATATTTAACGTAAACCTTTGTATTTATTGAGGTTGCAATATTACTACTAATTTTTATTTAAGCAAAATGTTTTTGGAAAATTATTTCATTTGTTTTCTTTTTTTTTCACATTTTTAACTAAATCTTGTACCTATATTGTACCCAAGTTTAATCCGACACCTACTAATAACTCTATAAATTCTCTTTTTTTTAATTTCTTATGCATTTTAATTTTAACAATTTTATTATCTCTGTTAAGGATATAAATCACACTCAAAATATCACAATTATAAAAGAGATAGATTTTATATTTTCTAATATGTCTATATCTATACAAAAAGTAAGCTAAATCATTAGATGCCAAAAACTCTCCTAATGGAATTAAATCAAACTCATGTAAACCATATTCTTCCCCAATTTTAAAATTAGGATAATTATAATTTTTCATAAGCATAAAAAAACCACCCTTAAGGTGGTTTAAATTTTAATCAATTTCTGGATTTTTACCTTCATAAAAAGTTAACGCTGTGAATATTGATGAGACTAACGTTATTACAAACTCAAATAAAAGACCTAAACTAAACTCCTTATTAACTATAAAACAATAATAAAAAGAAAATGAAGAAATTAAAGCACATAGCAACAAAGCTACATAACGTTTTAAATTTGGAACAATATAAGAACCAACATATACAAAAACACAACCAACTGTAATATTTTTTAATATTTTATCTAAAAACTTATAAAGCAAGCCTTCTTGATTATGTCCTTCAACAATTGACAATGTCCAAATGTTTAAATAGTGTATTGCATACAAAGCTATAAAAGTACATATTATTGCCATAGGTAAGAAAAACACCCATCTAAGTAAATTATACATATAATAAAATTTTAATTAAGTTTTACTAGGTATTACACCTAAAACTATTTTATATACCAAAAAAATAACACTTAATACTATTGTTGCATTATTATCAACCTGATTCCCTTTGATAATAAATTCATTAAAAAGAATTATAACTGGAATTATTTCTAGCCAATAATAAACGCTATCAGCTTTAACATCTTTCAACCTCATAAAAGCAACCAATACAATTACTAAATAACCAACTACATATAATAATATTAAAAGATAAATTCCTCTATTAATATTTTTCATAGCCTCTTGTATCATATCATATACATAATAAAGAAACCCTACCAAAGCTACCATTGAAATGAGATAGCTAGTTCTATTCATAACACCCAATCTTTCCATCTTTTACATTAAATTTAGTAAAACAAAACCCTAGTTTCTAATATTAAAACAACTATTAGAGACAAGGAAGAAACAACAAACAAAGCTTTTGTACTAAATAGTTCGCTTAAATACTTATTAACCACTGCAGAAACAAAAAAATAGAAAATAAATCCTATTATTGCCATATACCACTTATACTCTCTCCAAAAAATCATAAATGCAAATATTGTTACTACCATAGAGATTAACTGCAATAACATTTCAAAACCTTTAAAAGTATAAGTTCCGCCAGATGCTTTAATTCTATTGTCAAAAGAAATTTTTAAACCCACTATTATTAAAGCAAAAATTGCTAGTTGAATATTTGAAATCATAAAAAAGTATTTTAAAAATATTAATAAAAGGACTAGTTGTATTATATGATAACCAACAAAACAAATTTATAACAAATTTTGACTTATCATATAATACAACATTGATTTGTCTGAAATTGAAAATATTACTTTAAAGAAAATTGGCAGAAGAATCCAAAAGTTGAGAACAGAACAAAACCTTTCTCAACAGGATTTAGCCGCTAAAATAAACTACGAAAAAAGTAATATGAGTAGATTAGAAGCTGGTAAAACAAATATGACTGTTTCTACTCTTGAAAAAATTGCTAATGCTTTAGAAGTAGAACTAATTGAACTTTTCAGGTTTAAGAAGTAAAAAAACAAAAAACTCTATAATAAGGAACTTCTAAAATGGAGTTTCATCTAGGAAAATTCTTTTCCTATTTGTTATCTGTGAATAATCATCTTTCATGCTTGTACATTCATAAATATCAACTACCTGTTCATTATTAGTCTCAATTATTAAATCTAAAAATCTTCTTGAATTGTTGCCTACAAAAGTAACTGCACTATTGCACTCATCTTTTAACGAGCAATCACATAAATTTTGGTTTACTTCTAGATAATCATCGCCTTCTTCTGCATATTGTCTAAACACAACTTTTAAATTATAGAGCAATTCGTCTTTACCATAATCATTATAATTGTATTGCTCATCTAAAATTGCATCTATCATTTCTAAGTCAAACCTAGAGATGAAATGAATAATAGCGTCTTTCTGATTTTCTATTTTGTAGTTGGAATTCATGTTTCAAAAATAAAAAACTCTATTAATATTTATCTTAAGTAAAAAAGGAAAAGTTGAAATACTTAAAATAAAAGTGAATTTAACCACGTTTAAGCTTAAACAATTAAATAATTCCTTCATTAGTGAAACTCAAATATCCAGTTTTCGTAATAATTAAATGGTCTAGAAACTGAATATCGAATATTTTAGCTCCTTCTTTAATTTGCTTTGTAATTTTTTTGTCCTGTTCACTTGCTTTTAAGTTTCCACTTGGGTGATTATGTGCAATAATGATACCTGAAGCATTACATTTTATAGCAACAGCAAAAAGCAGCTTAACATCTACTACAGTTCCAGTTAATCCGCCTTTAGACATTGAAAACAAACCAATAATTTCATTAGCTCTATTCAACAGAAGTACTTTAAACTCTTCTTGAAGTTCAATTAAATCTAATGACCAAGAATTCAGAAGTATTGAATAAGCTTTTTCCGAATCCGTTATCTTCTCTTTTTTAGTCATATTTGAACTATATGACACCTGTATTTCAGCAATTGTATTTTCCATAATAAAAAAATATAAAGCTTAGCTTCTACATAAAGCAGAAGCCAAACTTAGATTGATTAATGAACTAGACTACCATTTTCAGAAAATGATTTTACACTTACAGGCACGTTTTCAGTTATACCATCTGTTGTGATAAAGTCTTCAATTTTTGCTTTAGACATTTCAACTTCTGGTTTAACTTCACTTTCTTCTGTGTATTCATAACGATGATTTAATGTTATGATTTCGCCTGTATCCTTTATGGTGTATTCATAAGGCTCACAAGCTACTTTGCCAACTACACCTGGCAAGTCAGTTCCAATAAGTGCTTTACAAGTCATTTCATCAAAAGTACTTGGCACTAATGCTCTTCTTGCGGTTAAGTAGAATTTGTTAGTTTCTTGGCTTTTTACCATTTCTACTCCACCTTGAACTTCAAGAACAAAGAATTCCTTTCCTTGTTCAGTTACTCTTTTTTGATAGTTTACAACTTTTACCATGATTTTTAATTTTTGAGTTAAACATTTAAGAAAGACTTGAAACTTTTAAGATTAAAATGAATGCTATCACCTATCCATTTAAAAATCCGCTGTAAAATTTTTTCGCTTTCTAAAACTGGGTGGGGGTATTGCAATCCCTCAGGTAAGGGTGGGGGTTTTGTGTAGGGGTGGGGTGTGATTTTATTTTAGACTATTGGAAAAATTTTGAATAACTCTACAAAAAAATATTTTGGATTGAAATTTTTATTACATTTGTGTAAATTTGAATGTTTCTACAAAAGTTTTTAAATGAAAAAACAATTAAAAGATATTACTAACATTAAGTTTGGATACTATGCAAAGCCCAAAGAAAAAGGCTTTGTGAAGTATTTACAAGCAAAAAATTTTGATGATTATGGTATCTTGAATCAGGAAATTGATTCTTTTATTACAATTGACAAAAAAAACGAAGGACATCTTTTAGAAGATGGAGACATACTTTTTGTTGGGAAAGGTTTTAGAAATTTCGCTTGGACATATAATAAAAGTTTTGGTCCTGCAATTGCTTCTTCAATATTTTTTGTAATTAAACCTAATAACAAAAATATCAACCCAGACTTCATTAAAACGCTGTTTAATTCTCAAAAATATCAAATGTTATTTCAGAGTATGAGTGCTGGAAGTTCAATACCATCAATAAGAAAAGCTGAACTTGAATCAATATTTATTGACATTCCTGATTTGGAAACTCAGAACAAAATTGCTTGTTTAAACGAATTACATATTAAAGAGATTGAATTAAGCAATAAAATAATAGAACAAAAGAACACATTATATCAGAACGTAATTAACCAAATAATAAAATAATGGGAAATAAAATAACACAAAAGGAAATAAACAATATTGTTTGGAAGGCTTGTGACACTTTTAGAGGTGTATTAAATAGTGGTCAATACAAAGACTATGTATTAACAATGCTTTTTGTTAAATACGTTTCAGATGTATGGAAAGATAAAAAGGCTTTCTATTCAGAAAAATACAATGGTGATAAAGCAAGAATCGAAAGAGCCCTTGCAAACGAAAGGTTTAAATTGCCTGAAAATGCAACTTTTGAATATCTTTTTGAAAACAGAAACGAACCAAACTTAGGGGAGTTAATCAATACTTCTCTAGAACACATAGAAGATGCAAACCGCAGTAAACTTGATAGAGTTTTTAGAAGTATCGATTTTAATTCTGAAAACAATTTAGGACAAACTAAAGATAGAAACAGAAGGTTAAAAAACCTACTGGTTGACTTTGCCGCTATGGATTTAGAACCATCACATTTAGAAAACAATGACGTGATTGGTGATGCCTACGAATACTTAATCTCAATGTTTGCTGGTGAGGAAGGAAAAAAATCTGGAGAATTTTATACTCCTGGTGAGGTTTCAACTTTGTTAGCAAAACTATTAAATCCGCAACCAGGAGACAGAATATGTGACCCAGCCTGTGGAAGTGCATCATTACTTATTAAAATGGCTAAAGAAGTAGGAAGTAACAACTTTGCACTTTACGGACAAGAAGTAAATGGAAGCACTTGGGCATTAGCAAGAATGAATATGTTTTTGCATGAAATAGATGATGCAACAATTGAGTGGGGAGATACATTAAACAACCCAAGATTGTTGGAAGGCGACCACTTAATGAAGTTTAATATTGTAACAGCAAATCCTCCATTTTCACTTGATAAATGGGGAGCAGATAATGCAATTGCCGATTTACACAATCGTTACCATAGAGGTGTGCCTCCAAAAAGTAAAGGAGATTATGCTTTTATAAGCCACATGATAGAAACCATATATGAAGATACTGGTCGTGTAGGAGTGATTATGCCTCATGGTGCTTTATTTAGAGGAAGTAGTGAAGGTAAAATACGCCAACAATTAATTGAAGAAAACCTATTAGAAGCAGTAATAGGCTTACCTGCAAATTTATTTTACGGAACAGGAATTCCTGCTTCAATTATTATCTTCAATAAAGCAAAAGGAAACAATACTGATGTTTTATTTATAGATGCAAGTAAAGGATATGAAGCAGGTAAAAACCAAAACAAACTTCGCAATAGCGATATTAAGGAAATTGTAGATACCTATGAAGCCTTTCAAAAAGCTGAAACTCTGAAAACTGAAAACGGAGTGGTTATTAAAGACAAATATGCTTTTAGAGCTACTCTAAAAGATATTCAAGACAATGATTACAACCTAAATATCCCAAGATATGTAGATACTTTTGAAGAAGAAGTAGCTATTGATGTTGCAGAAACTAAAAAAACTATTGGAGACTTAAAGAAAGAGCTAACAGTAGTTGAACAAAAAATGAACGAATATTTAAAGGAATTAGGATTTTAAGAATGGAAAGTACCACAACACATACTATAAATCAAACTTTACCTAAAGGCTATAAAAAATCAGCCATAGGTATTATTCCTATTGATTGGGAAGTTAAAAAATTAGGAGACTTAGGGAAGGTTATTAACGGACTAACTTATAGTCCCATAGAAATAAACGAAGATGGAATTTTAGTTTTAAGGTCTTCTAACATAAAAGACAGAGAGCTCATATTTGAAGACAATGTGTTTGTAAAAACTGAGAAATTTAATCCCGTTAAAAAAAATGATATTTTAATTTGTGTAAGAAATGGGAGCAAATCTTTAATTGGTAAAAATACTATAATTAATGAAAAAGCAGTTGGAATGGCATTCGGTGCTTTTATGGCTGTATTTAGAAGCGCTCATAATCAATATTTATTTCAAGCCTTTGATACGGATATTTTTTACAGACAAATTCACAGAAACTTAGGTGCCACTATCAATTCAATTAATGGGAGTGATTTAAAAAATTTTATAATCCCTGTTCCCCCACTACCCGAGCAACAAAAAATAGCTGACATACTGTCTACTTGGGATGAAGCTATTGCTGTAACAAAAAAAACAATTGACACTTTAAAAGACCGAAATAAAGGTATAGCGCAACAATTATTAACTGGAAAGAAAAGATTAAATGGGTTTTCTAATAAGTGGGAAGAAACTACTATTGAAAAAATAACAAAAAAGTTTTCAATCAAAAATAAAGATTTAGTAGATGCACGTATATATTCCGTTACCAACACTAATGGTTTTGTTTATCAATCAGACCATTTTTCAAGAGAAGTTGCAGGAGATGATTTAACCGCATATAAAATTATTAAAAAAAATGAATTTGCATATAATCCAGCAAGAATAAACGTTGGTTCTATTGCCTTTTTTACTGATGAAATTGGTATTATAAGTTCTTTATATGTTTGCTTTAAGACTAACTCTAAAGTAACCAATGAATTTTTAATAGAATGGTTAAAAATTGACAAAACCAGACATGATATTGAAAGATATGGAGAAGGTGGGGTTAGAATATATTTATGGTATGATTTATTTAAAAAATTAAAAATAAGACTTCCTAATATTGAAGAGCAAACTGCAATAGCAAAAGTTTTAGAAACTGCCAACCAAGAATTAAAAAATTATGAAGCTAAATTAGAGCAATTACAATTGCAAAAGAAAGGGTTAATGCAGCAACTGTTAACAGGTAAAATAAGGGTTAATTTAAATAATTAGAAGATATGGATTTTGAAGTTTATTGTGATGAAAGTGGTCTTGAAGCCTTAAATCAAAAAAAGGCTCATCTTTTTATGGCTATTGGTGGTGTTTGGATGCCTTCAGAAAACCGTCAAGAATTTAAAGAAGGAATCAATAATATTAAAGAAAAACATAATATTACTGGTGAGTTGAAGTGGAACAAAGTTTCGCCAGCATACTATAATTTATACAAAGATTTAATTGATTTCTTTTTCACAACTGATTACCTACGTTCTAGAGTAATGGTAGTAGAGTCAGACAAAGTTGATAATATTAAATTTAACAATGCCGATGCTGAATTAGGATTTTATAAATTTTATTATCAGCTTTTACACCACTGGATATACGACTTTAATATATATTCCATTTTTGTTGATTTAAAAACCAACAGAGATAAAACGCGAGTAAAAACACTCGAAAACAAACTGGATTTAGCTAATTTAACTTCCGATATTAAATTCATTCAAAGTTTACCATCACATGAATCTGTTGGAATACAATTAGCAGATTTTATCACAGGTTTAGTCGCTGCTAAATTCAACAAAGAAATTGTTAGTGAAGCAAAAAAAGGATTGATTAAATATATCGAAGAAACTTATTTAAATAAAGAAATAAGCCATACTCCAAAGTATGAAGAGAAATTTAACGTGTTTAAAATTAATTTACAAGGAGGTTGGTAATGGCTTATAAAAAAATAAAACCTCACAAAATGTCGGAGGAAGAGTTAAGACAACTCTGGAATGACGAATATTGTAATGTAGATATTTACACCCATGACGGTATCCATGTGAAATTTTACGAAAGAATGTTTGACCATTGTTTTTATGAAAGTCAAGACAGAAAAGCAAAAGACAAATCCATACTTTCTTTAAACAGGTTAGAAAAAATGTTATGGATAAAAGAAACATTACAAGATGCAGAAGCAACATTAAAAAAAGGTTGGGATAGAGATTCTAAAACTTATACAGATGATAGAAGACTAGCAATTGTAAAAGATAATTATGTAGTAATAATATTGGTATTTAAAGACAATAAAGCAAGATTTCTTACAGCTTATGAAGTAACAGATGATGAAAATTTACAATTGATAATAGAAAGTCCTAATTGGTAGAAATAAAAAAACGCTGATTAGCTGGTTCAGCGTTTGAGACCTTTGTAGATTCCCTACACATGGTAAAGAACAGTGCAAATATACAACTTATTTATGATAATACAATAGTTGTACCAAAAAAACGCTATTAATATAAAAGAGCAATAGAAATGAACACTCCATCTTTCAAAGAAGATTATATATCTCAATTACCTGCATTAAAGTTTTTAATTAATCTAGGCTGGATATATCTAACTCCTGATGAAGCATTAGAAGCAAGAGGCAATAGAACTTCTGGAGTTTTATTAGAGAATATTCTTAAAGAACAATTAGGTAAAATAAACAAGATAGAATACAAACAAAAAGAGTTTGAATTTACAGAAACTAATATAAATAATGGAATATTAGCTTTAAGAGACTTACCTATACAAGATGGATATATAGCAGCCAATAAAGCATTTTATGAATTAATTACTTTAGGAAAAAGTTTTGAGCAAACAGTTCTTGGTGACAAAAAGAGTTTTTCATTCAAATTTATTGATTGGAAAAATCCTGAAAACAATACTTATCATGTAACAGAGGAATTTAGTGTTTTACGTTCTGAAAGAAATGATCATTATAGACCAGATATAGTATTGTTTATTAATGGAATTCCAATGGTAGTTATTGAATGTAAAAGTCCAATAATCAAAGACCCAATAGACAAAGGAATTGAGCAACATCAGAGAAATCAACAAGATGATGGTATTCGTTCTTTATATTTATATTCTAACTTATTAATTTCTTTAGCTGTAAATGATGCAAAATATGGAACAACTGCTACGCCTAAAGAATTCTGGAGTTTTTGGAAGGAATTATTTAAAACCGAAGACGATGAGAAAAATTGGAATAATGAAATTAAAAATATAAAATCTCAATCTATTAATAAAACAGATTGGAACAAACTAATTGATTGGCACGAAAAAAGAAATGAATTTGTTGCTAGTGTTGTTGATTCAGCCGAAACAGTTACAGAACAAGAAAAACTGTTATTTAACTTGTGTCAACACAATAGAATACTTGATTTAATTTTCAATTTTATTGTATATGATGATGGTGTAAAAAAAATTACACGATACCAACAATTTTTTGGAATCAAGAATACATTATCTCGACTAAACAATAAGATAAACAACAAATATACTGGGGGTGTAATTTGGCATACTCAAGGAAGTGGAAAGTCGCTAACAATGGTAATGTTAGCTCAAATGATAGCTACACACCCAAACATTAAAAACCCTAAAATTATATTAGTTACTGATAGGATTGATTTAGATAGTCAGATAACGGAAACATTTCAAAAATGTCAATTTCCAGTAGAAAATGCAGAAGTTGGAGCATCAAAAGAAATAATTAAAAAACTAAAAGGAGAAAAACTATCAGAAAAAGATTTGAATAAACTTAAAAAAGATAAAAGTTTGTTGAATTTAATATCTGAACCAGGAGACGCAGTTATTACAACTTTAATACACAAATTTAAAGCTGCTGTAGATGCTTCCGTTTCCCCATTTCTTTCTTCTGAAATATTTGTTTTAGTTGATGAAGGACACCGAAGTCAATATGGTTCATTCAATGTAAGAATGCAACAAGTTTTTCCAAATGCTTGTTTTATCGCATTTACTGGAACACCGTTAATGAAAAAGGAAAAAAGTACGGCTAACAAATTTGGAGGTTTAATTGATGTTTATTCTATTAATGATGCTGTAGCAGATGGTGCTGTTGTTCCTTTGTTATATGAGGGTAGACATAATTTAATTGAAGTTAATGACAACCCGATAGATAATTATTTCAATAAAATTTCAGAGCCTTTAACCCCTTATGGTAAAGCTGCATTAAAAAGAAAGTTTAGTAATAAAAATATGCTAAACAAAGCAGACCAAATTGTTTACGCTAGAGCTTGGGATATAGTAGAGCACTTTGTAGATAATTGGCAAGGAACTGAATTTAAAGGACAATTAGTAGCTCCAAACAAAGCAACTGCTATTAAATATAAAGAGTACTTTGATGAAATAGGAAAAGTAACTTCAGAAGTAATTATTTCAGCACCTGACACACGAGAAGGTGAAGAAGATGCATTTGATAAAACAGATGATAAAATAAAAACTTTTTGGAATTCCAAAATGGATAAATACGGAACTCCAGAAAAATACGAAAAATCAATTATTAGTGCCTTTAAAAAACAAGACACTCCTGAAATAATAATTGTTGTAGATAAATTATTGACAGGATTTGATGCACCAAGAAATATTGTATTATACATAACTAGGAGTTTAAAAGAACATACTTTACTTCAAGCAATTGCAAGAGTAAATAGATTATATCCTGGTAAAGATTATGGATATATCATTGATTATTACGGAAACCTTGAAAACTTAGATAAGGCATTAGAGACTTATTCTGGTGATAAATTATATGATGAAGAGGATTTAATAGGGACTTTTACAAACCTAAACGAAGAGATTAAAAAATTACCACAAGCTCATTCAGAAGTTTGGGATATATTTAAAACTATATCCAATAAGTATGATGAACCTGCTTATGAAGTTTTATTAGGCGATGAAGAAATTAGACATAATTTTTATGAAAAAGTATCTGCTTTTGCAAGGCTCTTAAAATTAGCGTTGTCTAGTTTCGAATTTGAAACAAAAACACCTGACAGTCTTATTGCTAAGTACAAAAAAGATTTAAAATTCTTTTTAGAATTGAGAATATCTGTCAAACGTAGATACTCAGATGAAGCGAATTATGCTTCTTATGAACCTCAAATTCAAAAGTTAATAGATAAACATATTACTACTGAAGGAGAGATGTTAAAAATTACTGAATTAGTAAATATTTTTGACAAAGAACAGAGAGAAGCTGAAGTTGAAAAATTAACTGGAAAAGCAGCCAAAGCTGACCATATTGCAAGTAGAACAATTAGAGCAATTAATGTAAAAATTAATGAAGACCCAGTTTATTATAAAAATCTATCTGCATTAATTCGAGAAACAATCGAAACATATAGACTTGAACGAATAACAGAAGCCGAATATTTAAAAAGAGTAAAAGAATATGAAGAAGAGTTTTTAAGTGGTAAACGTAATAATATTCCAAAAGAATTAGATGGTAATGATAACGCAATAGCATTGTACAATTTATCAAACGAAATTCTTAAATCTCAATTAGAATGTAAACCAGAAGTCGCATCTGAAATTGCATTAGAAATTGACAAAATTATTCGTTCTATTGTTTTTGAAGGTGATATTTTAATTATTGATTGGCAAAACAAAACAGACATTGAAGGCAAAATTAAAATCGCTATCGATGACTACATTTTTGATTTAAAGTCAAAATATGATATTGATGTTCCTTTTAAACAAATAGATGAATTAGTAGAACAAGGTTTAGAAATTGCAAAAATTAAGTTCGTATAATGACTAATGATTTTCATAAAATAAAATATGGGCGAAAAGAGATTAATTTTGAATTAATTTTTCAAAACAGAAAAACTCTTGGTATAAAAGTTCATCCAAACGGAAATGTAAAAGTATATGCTCCTGAACATACATCCGCCGAAAAAATTAATGAAAAAGTTAAAGAAAAGGCTAAATGGATTATTAAACAAAAAAATGATTTTGAGTCCTATCATCCTCTAACTCCAAAAAGAAAATATATTAACGGCGAAACACATTTATATTTGGGAAGACAATACATTTTAAAAACAGAAAACTCCAAAGAAAATTATGTAAAACCATTTAGAGGTAAATTAATTGTAGGACATAAAAAAACAACAAAAGTTGAAACCGTACTTAATAATTGGTATAAAGAAAAAGCACAAATAATATTTGAAAATCTTATTGATGAAAAGCTAAATTTATTTTCAAAATTTGACATTCAAAAACCTGAATTGGGAATTCGCATCATGAAGAAAAGATGGGGAAGCTGTACTTCAAATGGTAAAATTATTTTAAACCCAGAGTTAATTAAAGCTCCAAAAGGAAGTATTGAGTACGTTGTTATTCATGAACTATGTCATCTAGTTCATCATAATCACACTAAAGCCTTTTATGATTTACAAGAAAAGTTATTTCCAGAATGGAAAAAATGGAAAACAAAATTAGAGTATAGTTTGGTTTAAGATTAGTTGAAATAAAGTCAAATAAATTAAAGCCCAACCTTTAAAAGGCTGGGCTTTTTTTAACTCAAAAACCAAGCATAGTTAGAATTACTATCACTTAGTGCATTTGAGACACCTTTTGCAAAACAAAAGGCATTCACTCCTCTATCAAGGAAAGTATCAACATAGGAAGATTTATTACTTCCTGTAAGTAAATTATAAAACTTCCATAAGCTAATGGAACCATCATCATTTCTACTAAAGCTCTCGTCATTGTAGTAGTCTTTAGCAACTGTGTTAATATGACCATCATTAAGCAGAAGTTCTGGTATTTCACTTTTCTCCTTTTTAGGTAAATAATGAAACAATCTACTTTTACCAATGATTTGAGCAAATTGAGTTTCAGTTAAACTTCTGTTGGTTAAATCTTCCATTTCCTGAAGATGTCTTTCTGCATTATAAGTTCTTATAACCTCTTCCATTTTAACTTCTAGGTCAAGTAAACCCATAGTTCTAATTTCATTTTGAAAGCCATCTGTAGAAACACATAAATTGCAACATACCATATTTTGAAAACCAATAAAGAACTTAAACTTCTCATAAGTTTTCTTGTTGTAGAGGTTTTCCAAATTGTAGGCTCTTACTCCACCAATTACTAATGACAATTCATTTCCGCCAATAGTTTTAGTTATACTTGGTATTCGGATTATAAAAGCCATTCTTTCATAATACATAGTTCTTTGATGTTCTCGTAATTCTTTGGCTGGAATATGCAAAGATTCAGGAGTTCTACCTTTGATTTGATGAGATACTCGAATTTCAGGAGTTTCAATTTGCTCTTTAGAAAATAGTTTTTGGGTTACCTTTAATGCAGAATCAATAAAACCTTGATGACTAATGGTGATTTCGTTATCCTTTGTGAAGACTGGTATGATACAGTCTTCTTTTAAGTTCAGAAGTTCAATCTCATCAGTATTAGCTACAATGAATGGAGAAGCTTTTCTTTCTGCTTTTTGTTTAATTAGCGGAGCTTGTTCCATCTCCTTTGAAAAATCCTGCATTACTTCTGGAGCAAAATTTTCCTTTTTATTTATGGGTGTAAGTACCATTTCCATTTGATGATTTTGTTGCGTTATTAATTAAATTTTGTAGTAAATCTTTTTTAGAGATAAAATCATGCTCAATACTTTTAGCTAAATCTAAATTTGTATTGTAGAGTTCTGTTAGTTCTTTAAGCGTGTTACATTGTATAACCATTTGCTTAAGTTTTTCTTTAGTTAGAGTGCTATTACACCAATCTAATATTTTCTTTCCTGTAGAAGTATTTATTGTGAAAGGTGGTTTGCCCTCAAAAAGTTGAGTTCTGTCTTTACTAGAAACAGCAAAATGTTTACTATCTATATCAAATACAATAGTAAATTCGTAGCTTATCTCATCACGTTGAATTGCTTTTAACCCCACTTTTTCAGGAACCATCTTACCATTCTTTTCACTCAACACATAATCTTGTTTTACTCGCATAGTTGAGATAATGTGAGCATTACATTGTAAAATCTTATCTACAAATGCTTTTTGTCTTGGTGTAATCTTTGCCCAGTTAGTAAATGAGTTGCCTGGTAAAGATGAATGATAATCTATTAGATAATCCCATGCATGACTTATGGAATCCAAAATAATGACTTCCATACCTGCATTTAAACAAACATCTATTGCCTCCATGTACCTTTCAGGTGAATGTGGGCTTTCTAATGTAAGTACATTATAATTACCTAAATGCGAATATAAATCTGCACTTCCATTTTCTGTATCAATAATGGCTACTTTGGCTAAGTTTCCATTTGTTAATCCTTGAGCAATTAGTAAAGCACTAAGTGTCTTACCTGCTCCACTTGGTCCTTGTAAAGCCATTTTTATTTTTGCTTTACTTCTTTCCGATTTTCTTAATTGCATAATTAAAATTTTGGTTAATAAAAAAAGGTTTGCTATGAAGCAAACCTTGAAATTTCTTGGTTAAATTGAACTATTGGTTCCATAAGTAGTTTTTCATTTTCTTTATCAATTTCTTCATCCTCAAAAGCCTTAAGATATGACATTGTTATAGCTACATTTTTATGTCCCATTGATTGACTAATTTTTTCTACAGAAGCACCTAAATTTTTTAGGTTTGTTGCATAACTATGTCTAGCAGTGTAGAAAGATATTGAAGTATCTATCCCTAATACTTCTGCTATTTTTTTTAAATCTGCATTAATCCTTTTTAATTTTTTATGCTTTCTATTTAACACTTGTGTAGGTGTCATATTTTCTTTTAGAAGTATTGGAAATACATATTTAGAATTTGGAAATTTATTTTTATAATACTCTATAATTTCAATTGCAGGTGGTAATAAACTAAAGTTAAAAACACCTTTTGTTTTAGCTCTAACATATTGAATTCTACCTGAAGAAATATTAGACCATTCTAATTGAGATAAATCCATAAAATTGATTCCTCTTGTAAAGTATGAAAACATAAATAGTCTTTTAGCTTCAGCTAATTTTGGATACTTTTCTTCATCTAAGTTTTGAATTTTAATCATATCTTCTCTTGATAAAGCTTTCTTAACATTTCCTACTTTTAATTTTGATATTTTATAAACTTTAAAAGGATAATATTTCTCTTGAACAACTCCTTTTCTAATAGCTTTATTAAATATTGAACGTAATTCTCTCATTTTAAAAGCTACTCCACCATCAGTGTTTTTATTTGCTCTTAAGTAAACTTCATACTTATCTAAAAGTGATGGTGTAATTTCTTTAAACATTAATGTTTTCTTAGTGCAAAATGAAAAAAATGAATCTTTTGTTTCACTAAGTGCTTTTGCATTCCCTACTTTACCTGATTTTATTAAATCTTCAACTACCTCTTCCCAAAAGTTTAATACGGTTTTTTTATTAGGTTCTATACCTCTAAACTTTTCTTCAAACTGTTGTAAAGTAAAATCCATTTCTTCAAGCTCAAAGTCATTTATTATTTTTAATGCTTTTTCTTTAAGTTTAAGTAAAACTAAATTACTCTGATGAAAATTAGGGTAGCTTTTCTTAAACTGATTTGAGTTTTCATCCCAATCATTTTTACTGCATTTAAAGCTTAAGGTTATTATTTTCGATTTACTATTCTTTGTAATTCTTAAAACTACAGGATAATTACCTTCAGAAGTAGCTTTCTTTCTTAATATAAATTTTATATTTACCATGATATTTTTTATTAAGGGGTTTACGATTTCCGTATATACAATGTTGTGAAACTGTAAACTTTTAATTATTTATGAAATAGATGTACTTTTGGATTAGTTTTGACTTAACACTCTTCTTTTGAGTTAACAAATTGTATTTTTCCAATATCTCTTTAAACTTTTTAGCATGTTTTGCTTTAGTAGTTCTAGACTTACTTTTCAAATCATGATTCCAAAATCTTGTATTTGTATATTTTTCCAATAATCTTGAATCACTACTTTCCATTAAAGAAGTATCATATTCATCTATAATTACCATTTCATCAAACTTCTCTAACAGCATTTTAAACAATGCTCTTAATACCTTTTTATCTCGTAAATCTTTTAAAGTAAAAACCCCATATTTGTGCAACATTTTTTTACTTAAAAACTTAACTTCAAACCTTAAAATGTTTTCCTTTTGCTTAAACATCTTTCCTTTATCATAAATTTTTATATAATATTGGGTGTAGTCAAACTGAAACATCTTACCCCCTCCTTTATAGTTTTTATCAAGATTTAATCCTTTTAAATCGTGAAACAGAACATGCTGTTTTAAAAACTCAACAGGTGAAATATCAATATTTACATTTAAACCTACTTCTAATTGCGTTATTGGAGTAGATTCAAAATCAATTATATTTGAAGAAAGAAAATCTAAAGATTCAATTAAGTTTGAATAAGTAAAATCATTATAGTTTTGCTCATCATTAAATTTCCAAGCATTGTAAAATTTATGCAATGACCCTTTTGTATATCCAAACTTTTCAGTTATGTTAATTTCAACATTTTGAACTTTAGTTCTGTATGGGTACTTTACTTCTCCTGTACGATGATTAAGGATTAAATCAACATCTTGAAATTTGTCCTCATTAGTCAACACATAATTCTCAAGTGTAGACTTATCTCTGTATAGTGTTCTAACAAAATCAATCATAACTTTTGATTTTTGTTAGTTCTACTTAAATAAGAATCAAGTTCTTGTTCTATTTCAAATGCAGATTTAACTTTGCCATTAGTAATCCATTCATTAAGCTCAATCCTATTAAAGAATAGCTTCTTACCTCCAGGATTATAAAAAGGGATTTCCTTTTTGCTTGTCAGTTTATAAATTGCAGATTTTGATAATGACAAATATTCTGCTGTTTCTTCAAGAGTTAAAAACTCTTTTTTTAAGGTGTTTTGTTCTTTTAATAACACCTCTAATTCTTCTAATTTTTTGGAAATATCCATAACTTTAAAAATTATGGAAAAGGCCTTTTCCTTGTTAATATTGAAACAAAGGAACAAACTGTAAAACCCAAAAAATTTAAAGCATTAGTGGGGTATTAGGCAAAGTATTAGGTAAAGTATTAGGTAATTACTTCTGAATTTTATCAATTAGATTATCTAATTCTAGGTTTAAACTATCCAGCCTCTTTTTATCTAAATCTCTTTTAGAGTTCTTAGGCATATTGTCTAAATTAGATTGTTTAAGTAAAGTCTTCCCTTTATTAAAAAAAGATTCACTTTTTGTAATAGTAGAGTATGATAAATTGCTAAATAAGACTTTAAGTTTATCTATATAGTTAATTGCAAAAATGTTATTACAATTAAAGCGAAAATGTAATTTGTCTATATATGGATTTTCAGAAGTAAAGAATTTTATAAAATCATTTTCCGTCATAACTTCATCATCAATAATATCATATTTAATAGATATTTGATAAAGCTCAATTAGATGCTTGTTTTTTAATTTTTCTGCCCCAAAAAAAGACACTTTTTTTGAACTATAATTTTTACTTCTGCTAAGATTTAATTTACTATTATCTATACTATGTAATTCAATCAATTTATCTTCAAGTTCATCTAACAAAAGTTTAAAATTAGGTTTAAAACGTTTTAGATTTTGTATTTGACCTTTTAACCTAGTTAATTCATGAATATGAAAAATTAAATATTTATCGTATTCTTTATTTTCAAATATGAACTCTTTTATTCGTTCATTTATAAGGTCATAAGATACGTTAGCTTGATGTTCAATCATTGATTTAAACATTTCATCAAAATATTGAGTTTGAACTTCTTCTTTAGTAATCTCTCCATCTATATCTAACTCAAAAATATGCAACACCCTATACCCTTCATCTCTAAATGAATCTATAGCAGATACAGAATCCTCTATATCATAAAAATCCTTTTCATGTTTTTTATAATTCTTTTCATTTAGGATATACCAGAAAAAATCAAAAGGAGCTGTTTTAGTTGAAGCTTTCATTACATATTATTTCTTCAAATTTAATTAAATTTTGACCTATCTTGTACCTAGCTAAAAAAATAAAGGCTTCACAGATATGTGAAGCCTTATTATATCTAGGTTTATGTAATATTTATTTTAAAATTCAGTCCTGATTATGAGTCAGGTGCTCTAACCAACTGAGCTATAGGACCAGTCGCACTATTAAAACATAGAGCATTTCGCAACAGAATCTAAACTCCGTTTTGAGCTTGCAATAATACTACTATTTTTAATCCGAACCAAATTTATTTTATTTCCTGACAAAGTTCTATCAAAACTCCGTTTGTTGATTTTGGATGTAAAAAGGCTACCAACTTATTATCAGCGCCTTTTTTAGGCTTTTCGTTTAACACTATAAAACCTTCTGCTTCTAATCTTGAAATTTCAGATTCAATATCATCTACATCAAAAGCTATATGATGAATTCCTTCTCCTTTTTTACCTATAAACTTTGCAATTGGGCTATCTTCTTTAGTTGCTTCTAGTAATTCAATCTTATTTGGTCCGTTCATGAAAAATGAAGTTTTTACGCCTTCACTTTCTACCTCTTCTTCTTTGTAAGCCGGTTGACCAAATAATTTTTCGAAAACTAAATTTGATTCTTTTAAACTTTTTACTGCAATCCCGATATGTTCAATTTTATTCATCACAAATATTTATGGTTAACAAACTAGCCCCGATGGAAGCGACATCCTGTTATTGCATTGTGCAAAAGATTGCTTCTACAGTTTTAAACTGTATCGCAATGACAGATAAAGCGAACAGCGGGAAAATGGATTACAAAAATAAAACAAAGTTTCGCTACTAAAAACTAAATCACCTTATTATATTATTATGTACTTTTGCACTATGGAAACAAATAGACAAAAAAAAATAGGTCAGTTACTACAAAATGACTTGGTAGATATATTACAAGGCGAAGTTAGAAAGAACGGAATTTCTAATCTTATTATTTCAGTTTCTAAAGTTGGTGTAACTTCAGATTTATCGATTGCAAAGGTTTACTTAAGTGTTTTTCCTTCTGAAAAAGCTGGAGAAATTTTAAATGCTATTCGCTCAAATTCCACTTTAGTAAAACACGAATTAGCACAACGCGTAAAAAATCAATTACGAAAAGTACCAGATTTAATTTTTTACATCGATGATAGTTTAGATTACATTGAGAAAATTGACGATGCGCTTTCTGGAAAAGACAATCCTGTTGAAAATCCAGATTTATTAGACAAAAGAAAGAAGTCTTAGATTGAATTTTCCTTTTTACATAGCAAAGCGTTATGCAGTAAGTTTTAGTAAAAATTCGGCAATTAATATTATTACGTTTATTGCTTCTTTTGGAATTATTGCTGGAACTATGGCTTTGTTTGTGGTTTTATCGGTTTTTAGTGGTTTGCGCGATTTTAGTTTGAGTTTCACAAACGCCACTGATCCTGATTATAAATTAGAACCAACGAAAGGGAAATTAATCACTTTAACAGAAGAGCAACTTCAACAACTAAATTCAAATTCTTCGATTGCCTCATATAGTAAAATTGTTGAAGAACGTGTAATGTTTTCATACAACAACAAAGAACAAGTTGCTTATTTAAAAGGTGTTGATAAAAACTTTACCAAAGTAACTAATTTAAACCAGCATTTATATGTAGGGAATTGGCTTAATCCAAAAACAAATGAAGTTATTGTTGGCGCAGAAATTAGTCGGAAATTAGGCTTAGGTTTATTCGATTACACTAATTCGCTAATGGCTTACGTTCCAAAAGCAGGAAAAGGATTAATTGAAAATGAAGATGACGCTTTTCTAAAAGCTCCGCTTAATACTGTTGGAATTTACAATATAAATGAAGATGTAGACAATAAATATGTGTATTGTGAAATTGGTTTAGCCCAACAATTATTACAACTGAAAGAAAATGAAATCTCTTTTATTGAGTTGAAAGTAAAACCTGAAACGGATGAAAACACTTTTCGTGAAGAATTACAAACAATTTTTGGAAATGACATTCTTGTTAAAAATAAAATTCAGTTAAATGATTCTTTATATAAGATGCTAAACACTGAAAATATTGCAGTGTATTTAATTTTTACATTAGTAATAATTATTGCACTTTTTAATTTAATTGGCGCTTTAATCATGATGATCATTGAAAAGAAAACCAATTTAAAAACATTGCTAAATTTAGGAACATCATTAATTAATATTAGAAGAGTTTTTCTTTTTCAAGGCTTATTATTGACTTTTATTGGTGGATTAATAGGAATTGTTCTTGGTACTTTATTAGTTTTTTTACAACAGAAGTTTGAATTAATTATGATAACTCCGTCATTAGCTTATCCTACAAAATTTGAATTTGAAAATCTTTTAATTGTAACTATCACAATACTTTTATTAGGCTATTTAGCTTCTTTTTTAGCAAGCAGAAGTGTTACGAAGAAATTATTAGAATAAAAAAGCTCCAACTTTCGTTAGAGCTTTGTACCGCGGGTGGGAATCGAACCCACACTCCGAAGAACACGAGTTTGAGTCGTGCGCGTCTACCAATTCCGCCACCGCGGCTAAAATTGTGAATGCAAATGTATTGAAATTTTCTAAAATCAGGAGCAAAATAGTTTAAAAATTACTTCCATAGTAAAAATTAATTCCTAAATTTGCACCGCATTTAATGCAATACACAACTAACTAACTACATCCGAGACGTTTATATTTTTTAAACAATAGTTTAAACAAGATATTCGAAACGGAATAAAAACAACAAATTAGATGTCATACCACGAGCCGGAAGCAAAAATATTTGCATGTTCTCAAAGTGTGTACCTAGCTGAAAAGATAGCCGAAAGCTATGGCGTTCCTCTAGGTAAAGTTACGTTCTCAAAATATAGTGATGGTGAGTTTCAACCTTCTTTTGAAGAATCAATAAGAGGATTACGCGTTTTCTTAGTTTGTTCTACTTTTCCTAGTACAGACAATTTAATGGAATTACTGTTAATGATTGATGCGGCTAAAAGAGCTTCAGCAAGACACATTACAGCTGTTATTCCTTATTTTGGTTGGGCAAGACAAGACAGAAAAGACAAACCACGTGTTCCAATTGGCGCCAAACTAGTTGCTAAATTATTAGAAACTGCTGGAGCAACTCGAATTATGACCATGGATTTACATGCTGATCAAATTCAAGGATTCTTTGAAAAACCAGTTGACCATTTATTTGCTTCTACAATCTTTTTACCATACATAAAAAGTTTAGGATTAGATAATTTAACAATTGCTTCACCAGATATGGGTGGTTCTAAAAGAGCTTATGCCTATTCTAAATTTTTAGAATCTGACGTTGTTGTTTGTTATAAACAACGTAAAAAAGCAAATGTTATCGATACAATGGAATTAATTGGTGACGTAAAAGGTAAAAACGTTATTCTAGTTGATGATATGATTGATACTGGAGGAACGTTAGCAAAAGCTGCTGATGTAATGATGGAAAGAGGTGCATTAAGTGTTCGTGCAATATGTACACATGCAATCTTATCGGGGGAAGCTTACGAGAAAATTGAAAACTCACAATTACAAGAGTTAATTGTAACAGATTCTATTCCATTAAAGAAAGAATCTAAAAAAATTAGAGTTATCAGCTGTGCTAATTTATTTGCAGAAGTTATGCACATGGTACAAAACAACAATTCCATTAGTGGAAAGTTTTTAATGTAAATTATTAATTATTATATAAAATGAAGTCAATTACAGTTAAAGGACAAAAAAGAGAAAGCGTAGGCAAGAAAGCTACTAAAGCCGTACGCGATGCTGGATTCGTACCTTGCGTTATATACGGAGGAGACCAACCAGTTCATTTTTCAGCAGATGAAAGAGCATTTCAAGGGTTAGTTTATACTCCAAATGCGCACACTGTTGTTGTTGAATTAGAAAGTGGAGAAAAAGTTGATTGTATCTTACAAGATATTCAATTCCACCCAGTTTCTGATAAAATTTTACACATCGATTTTTATCAATTAAGCGATGATAAAGAAGTTATCATGGAAGTGCCTGTAAAAGTTGTAGGAAAATCTCCTGGAATCATGTCAGGTGGTGTTTTACGTTTAAACCAACGTCGTTTAAAAGTAAAAGCTTTACCAGCTAACTTACCAGATTTTATTGAAGCTGATATTACTCCATTAGAAATGGGTAACAAGTTGTATGTAACTAAAATCCCTACAAACAACTTTAAGTTAATGCACCCTGATAATACAGTAGTTTGTCAAGTAAGAGTTTCTCGTGCAGCTATGAAAGCAGCTCAAGAAGCAGCAAAAGCAGCAAAAGCAGAAGCAGCTGGAAAATAATAAATAACAATATTGTTATTAAAAAGCGTCTTTATCTAAAGGCGCTTTTTTTATTTACATTATTAGGTTTATTACCTTTGCCAAATGAAATGGTTATTTAATTTATTAAGAAACAAAGAAGATAATAAAGTGAACAAATTTTTAATTGTTGGGTTAGGAAATATTGGTTCCGAATACGTAAATACTCGTCATAATATAGGTTTTAAAGTTTTAGATTATTTAGCTAATGAAGAAAATTTAGAATTCAAATCTGTAAAATTAGGAAGTTTAGCTGAATTTAAAATTAAAGGCAGAACTGTCTTTCTATTAAAACCAAACACTTACATGAACCTAAGTGGAAAAGCTGTAAATTATTGGTTAGAAAAAGAAAAAATCTCCATAGAAAACTCATTGATAATTACTGATGATTTAAACTTACCATTTGGCACAATCCGAATTAAGAAAAAAGGTAGTGATGGCGGACACAACGGACTAAAAAATATTCAACAAGTCTTAAACACAACTGAATATCCTCGATTTCGTTTTGGAATAAGCGATACCTTTAAAAAAGGACAACAAGTTAATTATGTTTTAGGCGAATGGGATGAAGATGAAAAAGAAAAACTATCAGAACGCTTAAAAACATCATCAGAGATTATAAAATCTTTTGTTTTAGCTGGGTTAAACAATACCATGAATAGTTTTAATGGAAAGTAATTTTAAAAAAACCAAAGCTCTTTCTTTGTTTAATTTATACGAACTTATTAATAAATTTAATGTAAATTTTAATTTTTCAAAACAAAACCCTATTTTTGTTATCTAAACCTTAATCATAGATGTTAATCTATTAATAATTATTATGAAAAAAATTACTTTATTAAGCGCTTTCTTATTAAGCTTGTTTGTTTCTCATGGACAGGATTTAAAAAAGCCTATCAAACATTTTGGAAAAAACATTCCTCTTGAAAACATCACACCATCTGGCCACATTAGATGCGTTTCAGATGAGTATGAGCAATTTTTACAAGAACAAAACCCAAAAAGATTAACCAACCAAGAGTTTGAAGATTGGTTAGCTCCTAAAATTGAACAATTTAAACAACAGCAATTAGTAAGCTCAGAATCTGGAGGTATAATTTACATTCCTGTTGTAGTACATGTCATCCATAATGGTGATGCTTATGGAACTGATGAAAACATAACAGATGAACAAGTCGAGTCTCAAATTACCGTTATGACCCAAGACTTTAGAAGAATGGTTGGAACTCCTGGGTTTAATTCAAACCCTGTTGGAGCTGACACAACCATAGAGTTTGTACTTGCAAAAGTTGATCCTAATGGTAATCCTACGAATGGTATAAATAGGGTTAATCTTTGTCAAGACTCATGGTCAACAACAGATATTAATAGTACTGTTAAACCAAACACCATTTGGGATCCAACATTATATATGAACATGTGGTCAGTAAATTTTACTGACGGTAGTTTATTAGGTTACGCACAATTCCCAAGCAGCTCTGGTTTAGCTGGTCTAAATACTAATGGTGGAGCTGCAAATACTGATGGCGTTGTAGCTGGGTATAGATTTTTTGGAAGTTCTGATTTAACTACAGGTAATTTTGCTGCTCCTTTTGATAAAGGGAGAACTATGACACATGAAGTTGGCCATTATCTTGGTTTACGTCATATTTGGGGAGATGGGGACTGTAGCGCTGATGATTTTTGCGCTGACACTCCTAATACTGGAGGAGCTAATGGAGGTTGCCCTGGAGGAACTGATTCTTGTCCTGGAGGTGGTGTTGATATGATTGAGAATTACATGGATTATACAGACGATGATTGTATGAATATTTTCACGCAAGATCAAACAACAAGAATGTTAACTGTTATGAATGTTTCTCCAAGAAGAGCTTCATTAAAAACATCAACGAAAGACCTACCTATTACTCTATTTGCAAACGATGCTGAAGTCATTATTGAAAATTACTGTGCAGGAGGCGGAGGTTGTTCTGCAGGCCATAAAGTAATGCTTTACAACAGAGGTAACACTAACTTAACTTCTGCAACCTTAAGTTATAATGTTGATGGAGGATCTAATTATACCTACAATTGGTCTGGTAATTTAGCTCCAAATAAATATGAAATGGTTACATTAACAACAACAGAAACGAATGGTACTTTTAATGTTTCAGTTACTGGAGCAAATGGTGGAGCTGATCAAAGATCAACAAACGATAGTGATAGCAAAAGTTTTTCATTTGGTGCTGGACCAACGGATTATGCTTACAGTACTTTTCACATAACTTTAATAACTGATAATTATGGTTCCGAAACCACTTGGGAATTAAGAAACTCATCTGATGTTGTAATTTACAGCGGTGGACCATATACTGATGGAACTGATGGCACAACAGTTTATGACACTGATTGGAATCTTGCACCTGATTGTTACACATTTACTATAAATGATTCTGCTGGAGATGGTATTTGTTGTGGTTATGGAACAGGTAGCTATGAAATTACTACAAATTCAGGAGCTACGGTAGTTGCTACGGGAGGTAGCTTTGGCGCTTCAGAATCAGTTTCATTTACAAATGCGTCTCTAAGCAACAATAATTTTGGATTAGATGCTATTTCTATTTATCCTAATCCAACTAGAGATATTTTAAACATTTCAATACCTTCTCAATTAGGTTCAAATGTTTCTTATGAAATCATGAACTATTTAGGACAGCGTGTAGTGAAATCAATATCGTCTAGCAACAACTTTAATGTAAATACTTCTTCTTTCTCATCTGGAGTATACTTCATTAAACTAGAAACCGAGAGTGGTTCAAAAACTTTAAGATTTATTAAAAACTAATCTTATTAGTTACATATATAAAAAAGGGAGTCAATATTGACTCCCTTTTTTTTTATTTTTGTAAAAAATTTTCTTTTGAAAAAATACAACGACTTAATTAAATATAAATCCGCCAAAAAAAGCATTCTAACTTTAGGAACTTTCGATGGAGTTCACTTAGGACATTCAGAAATCTTAAAGAAATTAGTCTCTCAAGCCAAGAAAAAAAATTTAGAAAGCATTGTGCTTACTTTTTTTCCACATCCTAGAATGGTATTACAAAAAGACAGCGATATTAAACTCTTGAATACTATTGAAGAAAAAGCTGAACTATTAGAAAAAGTTGGAATAAAAAACTTAATTATTCATCCTTTTAGCCAAGAATTTTCGAGATTAACCGCCGAAGAATTTGTAAAAAACATTTTAGTAGATCAATTAAATATTGCTAAAATAATTATTGGCTACGACCATCGTTTTGGAAGAAATAGAACTGCTAACATTGATGATTTAATTGAATTTGGAAAAACGTATAATTTTGAAGTAGAGCAAATTTCTGCCGAAGAGGTTAACGATATAACAATTAGTTCTACCAAAATAAGAAATGCTTTATTAGATGGCGATATTGAGCTTGCTAATAATTTTCTTAGTTATAAATATTTTTTATCAGGGAAAGTTGAAAAAGGAAGTCAGATTGGTCGAACAATAAATTTTCCAACAGCTAATATTTCGGTTCAAGAAGATTATAAATTAATTCCGAAAGAAGGCGTGTATATAGTTTCTGCTATTATTGACGGTGAAAATATAAACGGAATGATGAACATTGGCAATAAACCAACGGTAAAAGGAGAAAAACTATCGCTTGAAGTTCACTTTTTTAATTTTGATAAAAATCTTTACGATAAAAACCTGACTATTTCTTTCTTAAAAAGAATTCGTGACGAACAAAAATTCGATTCGATTGATGAACTTAAAAATCAACTAGAAAAAGACAGAGACTTTAGCTTAAATTACTTCAAGAACAAAGGTGAATAAGTTTTTATTCAAAAATATTGATGGTTCTGCATTAATTGTATTTCGAATATTTTTTGGTTTTCTAGTAGCTTGTGAAAGTTTTGGTACTATTTTAACAGGCTGGGTAAAGAAAGTTTTAATCGAACCTCAATTTACTTTTAATTTTATTGGTTTTGATTGGCTACAAACACTTCTTGGAAATGGAATGTACTTCTATTTTATATTAATGGGTTTTGCTGGATTAGGCATTATGCTTGGCTGGCGTTACCGATTAAACATTATGCTGTTTACTATATTATGGAGCGGTGTTTATTTCATGCAAAAATCATCATACAATAATCATTATTACTTATTAGTATTGATTAGCTTTTTAATGATTTTCTTACCTGCAAACCAAGAGAAATCTTTAGATGTAAAATTTAATCGTGTAAAGCAAAACAAAACAATTCCGAATTGGATTCCACTGCTGTTTATTGTAATGATTGGAATTGTATATACATACGCTGCAATCGCAAAACTTTATCCCGATTGGTTAGATGGAACTTTTACCAAAAACTTATTACAAGGAACCACCACAAGACCATTCTTTTTAAAGCTATTTGCGCAAAAGTGGTTTTATATTCCTTTTGCTTATGCCGGAATTTTATTTGACTTATTAATCGTTCCATTTTTATTATATAAACGAACAAGGACATTGGCATTAATAGCTGCATTTATATTTCACCTTTTTAATTCTATTACTTTACAAATAGGAATTTTCCCATATTTCGCCCTAAGTTTTGCATTGTTTTTTTACGAACCAGAAAAAGTAAGAGCGTTTTTTTTAAGGGAAAAAATTACAGTTGATAACAACCAAAACAATTATGGAAAAAAGTTAGTTTATTTTTTAATCATTCCGTTTTTAACCATTCAACTTTTTTTACCGCTAAGACATCATATTATTAAAGGCGATGTTTTATGGACAGAAGAAGGTCATCGTTTGAGTTGGAGAATGATGTTAAGACAACGTAGTGGATATATTACAATAAACATAATAGACAATATAACTAAAACTAGAACATTTTACGATTATCACAAAAACTTAACATCGAAACAAGCACGACAATTAGCTGTAAAACCCGATTTCATTTGGCAATATTGTCAGAAAATTAAAGAAGAATATAAAGATAAAGACATTTCTATTTATATAGAATGCAAAAACTCTATAAATGGAAAACCACATCAAACCTTAATTGATCCAAAATACGATATTGCAAAAGCCAAATGGAATTACTTTTGGCACAACGAATGGATTCTTTTAAACTAAAAAAATCCCGAGACAAACTCGGGATTTTTTATTATTTATTCATTTCTGTAAAATACTTATAGAATAACGGAATGGTTTCAATTCCTTTTAAATAATTGAAAACTCCAAAATGCTCATTTGGCGAGTGAATTGCATCGCTATCTAAACCAAATCCCATTAAAATAGTTTTGCTTTTCAATTCTTTTTCAAACAACGCTACAATAGGAATACTTCCTCCTGAACGAACAGGAATTGCCGGAACTCCAAAAGTTTCTGTATAGGCTTTATTAGCCGCTTGATATCCAACACTATCAATTGGTGTAACATAACCTTGTCCACCATGATGTGGTGTAACTTTAACTTTAACTGCTTTTGGAGCAATACTTTCAAAGTGTTTTTGGAATAATTCTGTAATTTCTTCCCATTCTTGATTTGGCACTAAACGCATCGAAATTTTCGCATACGCTTTACTCGCAATAACAGTTTTTGCTCCTTCTCCTGTATAGCCACCCCAAATTCCGTTTACATCTAAAGTTGGGCGAATAGAATTTCTTTCATTAGTTACATATCCTTCTTCACCATAAACATCATCAACATCAAGTGCTTTTTTATAATTTTCTAATGAAAATGGTGCTTTTGCCATTTCATCTCTTTCTGCTCTTGAAAGTTCTTCTACTTTATCGTAAAAACCTGGAATTGTAATGTGATTATTTTCATCGTGTAACGAAGCAATCATTTTTGATAAAATATTGATAGGATTTGCTACAGCTCCACCATATAATCCCGAATGTAAGTCGCGATTTGGTCCAGTAACTTCAACTTCAACATAACTTAAACCACGTAAACCAGTTGTAATTGATGGTTGCGTATTAGAAATCATTCCAGTATCAGAAATTAAAATAACATCATTCGCTAATTTTTCTTGATTTCTCTCAACAAACCAACCTAAACTTTTTGAACCAACTTCTTCTTCACCTTCAATCATAAACTTAACGTTACACGGTAAATTATTGTTTTGAATCATGTATTCAAAAGCTTTCACGTGCATATACATTTGTCCTTTATCATCACAAGCGCCACGAGCAAAAATTGCACCTTCAGGATGAATCTCAGTTGTTTTTATTACAGGTTCAAACGGTGGTGATGTCCATAAATCCATTGGATCTGGTGGTTGCACATCGTAATGACCGTAAACTAAAACTGTTGGTAAATTTTTATCGATAATCTTTTCTGCGTAAACAATAGGATAACCTGGTGTTTCACAAAGTTCTGCAAAATCTACTCCAGCTTTTTCAAGGCTTTCTTTTATCACTTCAGCTGTGGAAATTACATCGTGAGCATAGGCGCTATCTGCGCTAACCGAAGGGATTTTTAAAAGTTCTATTAATTCGTTTATAAATCGTTCTTTATTTTCTTGAACGTATTGTTTTATATTTTCCATTAGTATTTATTGAATAATTCCAAAAGTACAAAAAATGTTAGACTTGTATAAAATCAAAAAAGCCCAATCTAACGATTGGGCTTTTGTTTATATTTAAAAAATTTAGAAAATCACTTTCTGTGTTTGTGTATTTCCGTTTACATCTTTCACTTTTACAATTAAAGCTTGTTTGTTTGCTGTTAAACTCATGATTGTAAATTGTGTTTCGTTGATTTGATTTGATTCAAATAATTTTCTTCCTAACACATCAAATACTGTAATAGCTTCAATGTTTTCTGAAGAATTAACTTGAATTCCTGTTTGAGTAGTGTAAACTGAAATGAATTGGTTTGAAACTACTTCTTCTTCGCTTAATGTTTCATTTGTATAGCGTAAAACGAATCTGTTTTTAAACTCTCCTTTCTGAGCTTGAAAACTATAAGGCATAACTCTTAAATCATGTATTATACCTAGCGTTAAATCTTCTAAATAAATATCTTGCGAACCATTAAACAAACCATCTAAAGCACTTAACCCTATTGAATATGTCCCGCTAGATGGAATTCTTACTGCTAACTGAACTTTATCTTGATTATCGAAAGGCAGGGTTCTTCCTTGAATTAACATTCTTTCATTGTTAATGATAGAATAAATTCCCATCTCATTTGCTTGAGCGTTGGTTACAGCATCAAACATTCTATCTTTTCCGTTTGTTGCGTCAGTAATATATCCTACTAAAGTTCTTGTAGAATTATTTTCAGCATTTGCTAAATCTAACCAAATACGATGTTTTTCAGTAGCCGCTATCGATTTGTTTGAAGGAGATGCTTGTCTATAGAATTGCTCATTGTTGTGATTTTTATTACGCATAGCATTATTAAAAGTCACCGTTTCAGTAGCTGCAGCACCATCATTCATATTAATCATAAAGCTTTGTCCGCCTGCTATAAATCCGTTGAAAGTTTCAGGACCCGTTTGAGGGCCAGTTCGATTGTAAACTATATAATCATCACCCGTATAATTGTAAACATAATCATCATACACAGGATCAGAATTAGTTGGTGATGGCGAAGTATCATGTGTCCAAATTCTAACTGCTCCTTCAATGTTTGTATTTAACGTTAAGAAATCTAAAGCACTAATTGCTGAAGGATATGGATTCCCTATTAAATTCCAGTTATCATCTTTATTTGTGATTATTACTCCATTAACACCTGTAATATCACCTCCTGTATTATTTGCTCTAGAAATTGATGGTTGAATTACACCATTACGAGGAACACCTGTAAAAGTCCTAGTAAATACATCACGCATAATATATCCTACACCAGGAGCCATCATAGTATTTCTTGCCAATAACCAGTACCCCCAACCATTATTTGGATTTGCAAAATCGGCATCCCAAGCATAAATATAACCTGTAGCTGGTGTATTTACTCCGTCAACTGGCGAAGACCAATACACATAATCTAAAGCAACTCCTGTAGTAATTCTTTCGTATGAAATATCTCCTGTATTAACACCTGAATCATCTATTTGAACTAATGAACCATCGTCTAAAACAGTAAACGTACCATCTACGGTTAAATCGTGATTAACTTGCACATAATCATTTGCGTTTACCGTAACTGTTTTACCTGCCACAACCAACAAGTCACCAGTAGCAATTAAATTATTAGACACACTTGTAGTAAAATCGTTATTCATAACTACATCGTAAAATATTTCTGTTCCTTCAGGAGCCACATTGCTTATAATTTGTGCCGCAGTTCCGTCAAAATGAATGGTTCCATTTCCTTCCTCAAAAGCTGTTTCATCTACATTATTTGTCCAATCACCATATAAATGAATAGTTCCATCTGCAGTTCCATTGTTAGAATCGTCCATATCAACCGCACCTGTTGCAGAAATTACTAAATCGCCATATACATTTAAAACATTATTAGCATTCCCTTCTACAATTAGTTTTCTATCCGAAATTGTAATATCATTACAAACAGCAATATCACTATATAAATCAGAATAAGGTGCTGTAAAATCTACTTGAGCATCTCTAACAGAGCTTGAAGAAATTGTTACGTTTGTAGTTAATTTTGGCACAGCTAAACCTTCCCAATTGGCACAATCGAACCAGTTGGTATTAACATTTCCTACCCATTGACCTGGAGGATTACTTGCTCCAATTAAAAAAGTTTTTCCTGCTCTAGTTGACGATGAACTAGTTGGATCAATAGTATATCTTCCTGTTCCTAATGTCCAGTTATTGCTTACATCAGACAATGCCAATACAATTTGTCTAATTGTAGCCAAACCGTGTTCTTTATCATTTTCATAATATGCACTTACAGCACTTGTACTTGCATTTTCTACATTAAAACACGTTAAATCATTCGGTAATCTTGACTCTCTTGAATTACCTCCCGAACTACCTCCATTACAAGCATCCGTTAAAGGCACCCAAGCAGCTCTATTGGTGATACCGTGAAGTAGGGTTCCCGATAAATAATAATTAGCCTCATTTGCATCAAGTGTTCCATCAAAAGTAAAAGCACCTTGAATTAGATATAATTGATCAGAACCCGAAGTTGATATATTAACAGAATTAGAAAAAGTCCCGTGAGACCCTCCCACAAAATCACTTGTTCTATCTGTTGTTGTTGTTCCTATTGTAACTTCCGCTATAGTAAACCAATTTGCACTAAAATCAGATTCAAAACGAATAACCGATCCTGCAGGAATTACAGTAGCCCCATTATAAGTGATTACTGCAACATATGGAGCTTCTTCCGCAAGATCTCCTCCACCTCCCCATTTATTGGTACGCACATTAGCAGGTGCTCCAGCTTCGTAACGCGAATTTACAATAGAAAAAGTTGTTCCTGGAATCATATCTACTAAAGTAGCTATTAAATATTCATCTGCAACACCACCACCACTACCGTTTACTTGACCATCATATCCAACAAACACTAACTCTCCTGGGTTAAAAGTAGTTCCTGTTGCTGCTACAATTGTTAACGTTGCACTATTTGATGTTATAGTACCACAAGCCGAAGTTACCACACATTGGTACACGTAACCATCCATAGCTAAGGCAGTATTTGAAACTGCCAACGTTGCATCATTACTACCTGAATATTGTGGCCCATCGATTACATTCACAAAACCACTTCCTGTATTTACCTGCCACTGATAACTTAAACCAGTACCCGTTGTAGCAACAGTAAAACTTGCTCCTCCATTTTCCACGGCAGACGCATTTGCAGGTTGCGAAGTTATAGTTGCTGCTGAACTTATGACAACAGCGTAAGGTCCAACTTCAGCATCTGACCAACAACTTGTTGCTGTATTAAAAGCTCTTACGTAATAATCGCCAGAAGTAGTAACCACTAAAGGTGAACTTGCATTATTTACAGTACTTGTCCCTAAAGAAGTTGTTTGCCAATAAAACTCAACAGGGGCAACAGCAGATTCTGAATAAGAAAGTGTAGTTGAATTACAAGCCGGAGTTACACCAGATATAGTTCCTACAGGATCAGCTGGTGGTGTACATGTTGGTCCACAATATACATTCAAATTATCGATGTAATGTGTTCTATCATCTGCAGTTCTAAGTAATCTAACTCTAACATTAGACATTGTTTGAACAACAGGAGGAAATGATATAGTAAATGTTGTAAAAGATGTAGAAGTACATGTATCTTCCTGAACATCAATTCAAACACTGCCATCAAAATATTGCACCATTATTCTATTATTAGATGTAGGTGAAGAACTTAAAGCAGCGTCATAAGTTAAAGATGCTGGATTATTTAATATTGGTAATTCTAAATAATCTCCAACACCATTCATTTGAATTTGTCCGCCTCCCGCAAAAGTACTAACAGCAGTCCAAGTACCACTTTCGCTATGCGACCAATTTCCGTAAGCATGTGACCAACCTGTAAAAGTAGAACTTAAACAAGGCCCAACATACACCATAAATGTAACACTAATGGTATGATTTCCTGTAACATTTGTAAAATCGTATGATGTAACCGCTCCTACAGAAACTCCATCTACTAATACATCTTGAACTGCGTAACCGCTATCTGGTGTAAAAGTATAAGATAAATCGTCTCCACAATTTACAACAGATGCCCCAGAAGGTGAAATTGTCCCATTTGTTCCTGCAGATGCAGTTATGGTATAAGTATCTTGTGTGTAAACAGCCGTAATAGCATGATTCGCTGTTACATTTGTAAAAGTATAAGGGTTAGCGTTACCTGCATTTACTCCATCAACCACCCAGTTTGTAAACGTATAACAAGCGTCTGCTGTTGCAGTAAAAGCCTGGTCGTTACCATCAGCCACGCTTGTTGTACCCGGTGTAATAGTACCACCTGTAGCTTGTGTTACTGCTATTAGGTTTCCTGAAGGGAGATCTCCCAATAGTTTAAAATTATCTACTCCAAAATAATCACTTCCTCCATCAAACCTTGCTCTTACTTGCAAAGAAACATTATAAGATCCATTTGGTATATTTACACTTACTGTACCTCTTACATTTTGAGAATCACATCCATCACATAAAAAAACTTCTGTTTGAGAAATTCCATCAACTTTAACAATATAACTTAATTCATCAGAAGTTGTATTAAAACCATCAACTTCGTAATCAAAACTTAAAACCACATTATTATACAAAGAAATATCAATAGTTGAAAAATCAATAGTTCCTATACCTGATGTTCCACAACTAGCTCCATTCAAATCTTGTCCACCAAAAAAATTGCCCGTACTATTTGGAATTGCAATGTTACCCAAACTATTCACAACATTCCAAACATCACCATTACTTACACAAGAAGCACTATTTTCGGTTGGTGTTGTTGAAAAAGCCCAATTAGGAGTTCCTCCATCAAAATCTTGAATTGCAATAGTAGCTTGCCCCCACGAGAGAGCTGAAAATAAAAAAATTAAAAACAGTAATCTTAATTTCATTTTTAAAGTAAATTTAGGGTTTTAAAGCGCTCTTATTCAATTAGTTCAAACTAAAAAATAAAAGCGTACAAATTTACGTAAAATAATTTGATATTCAGTAGCTTTGTTAAAAACTCACCATTATTAAATAGTTAAGATTTGAATTCAAAAATTAATAAATCCTTTACCGTTCAAGAGATACAAAGCAAAATGGAATATTACTGTTCGTATCAAGATCGCTGCTATAAAGATGTTAATAACAAGCTTAATTCATTTAATTTGATTATTGAAGCTAGAGAAAAAATTTTAGCACATTTAATTGAGCATAACTTTATTAATGAAGAGCGATTTGCTAAAAGTTTTGCGCGCGGCAAACACAATTATAAAAATTGGGGTAAAAACAGAATTACTCAAGAATTGAAATTTCGGGATATTTCTTCTCGATTAATAAAAACTGCTTTAGATGAAATTCCTGAAGCTATTTATCTTGAAAATTTTCACGCGCTAGCTGAAAAAAATTGGCAATCTATAAAAGAGCGAAAAGGACCAAAAAAAAACAAAAAGTTTGTGGATTATCTATTACGTAGAGGTTACGAATCTAGTTTAATTTATGATAAACTAAAGGAATTGGACAATTAGTCAATAATCAATGTGCCAATGATAATAAATATATCGTCACTTCGAGTAGGATTTGCAACAAAGTGAAAATCCATATCGAGAAGTTTTATGTTTTCTTAAGTTCTCG
This sequence comes from Bacteroidia bacterium, assembly GCA_030431055.1. Classification (GTDB taxonomy): domain Bacteria; phylum Bacteroidota; class Bacteroidia; order Flavobacteriales; family Flavobacteriaceae; genus Flavobacterium. The sequence goes on from JAUIJA010000001.1 coordinate 289,191, forward strand.
ATACATTTTTTGTTTCATTTAATTACACAAAAAACACTCGAACTGACGCAATAACAGTAAAAGAACCTGAAACAAGTTTAGGTTGACAAAGATGTTACTATCTTTGCAAAAAATATTCTCATGTTAGAAGACAAAAACCAACAAAAAACTCAATTAGAAAATTTAGGCGAATTTGGTTTAATTGAACACTTAACAAAAGACATTGAAATCACTCAAGAGTCAACAATAAAAAGCATTGGTGATGATGCTGCTGTTTTAGATTTTAAAGATAAAAAAACAGTTGTTTCCACCGATTTATTAATTGAAGGAGTTCATTTCGATTTGGCTTATATGCCTTTAAAACATTTGGGTTACAAAGCAATCGTTACTAATATTTCTGACATTTGCGCCATGAACGCAACGCCGACACAAGTTACGGTTTCAATTGCGGTTTCAAATCGTTTTCCGCTTGAAGCTATTGAAGAATTATATGCAGGAATGAAATTAGCAGCAAAAATTTACAACGTTGATATTGTTGGTGGCGATACAACTTCTTCTCAAAAAGGTTTAGTCATTAGCATTACTGCTCTTGGCGAAGCAAATCTAGATGAAATTGTTTACCGAAATGGTGCAAAACCAAGTGATTTATTAGTAGTAAGTGGCGATGTTGGTGCAGCTTATATGGGATTACAAGTTTTAGAACGCGAAAAACAAGTTTTTCAAGTAAATCCGAATAACCAACCCGATTTAGAAGCTTATACTTATTTAATAGAACGTCAATTAAAGCCAGAAGCTCGTAAAGACGTAAAAGAGATTTTAGAAAAGCTGGAAGTGAAACCAACTTCTATGATTGATATTTCTGACGGACTTTCATCTGAAATCATACATTTATGCAAGCAAAGTGATGTGGGTTGTAATTTATATGAAGAAAAAATTCCTGCCGATCCTCAATTAATTAATGTTTGCGAAGAGTTTAATATCGACATTACAACCGTTGCTTTAAGTGGTGGAGAAGATTATGAATTACTTTTCACTATTAAAATGGATGATTTTGAAAAAATAAAAGCTAACCCGAACTTTACCGTAATTGGTCATATGACTGAAGCTAAAGAAGGCATGCACTTAATAACTCGTGCAAACACAAAAATTGCATTGAAAGCTCGTGGCTGGAATGCTCTTTCTGAATAGTTGGCAGTCGCAATATTTAGTTTCAGTTTGTAATAACTTAGAAATAAAAAATCCCAAATGATAAAACATTTGGGATTTTTATTTGCCGTTTGGCTTATTACTTTCTACTTAAAGTTTACATTTTCATCAACCAATTACGCATTGAAACTTCGTTAGCAATTATTCCTCTTAAATCAGCAATTGCTACACGTTGTTGTTCCATAGTATCGCGATGGCGAATGGTAACGGTTTTATCTTCTAATGTTTGATGATCAACTGTAATACAAAATGGTGTTCCTAATGCATCTTGTCTTCTATATCGACGACCAACAGCATCTTTTTCATCATACGCAACGTTGAAATCCCATTTTAAATCTTCTACAATTTCTCTAGCAACATCTGGCAATCCATCTTTTTTAACTAATGGCAGAACAGCGGCTTTTGTTGGTGCTAAAACTGAAGGTAAACGTAAAACTGTTCGCGTAGAACCATCTTCTAAAGTTTCTTCTTGTAATGCTTTAGAGAAAACCGCTAAAAACATTCTATCTAAACCAATAGAGGTTTCCACAACATAAGGAACATAATTTTTTCCTTCTTCGTTGTCGAAGTATTGTAATTTCTTACCTGAAAATTCTTCGTGTGCTTTTAAATCAAAATCAGTTCTTGAATGAATTCCCTCTAATTCTTTAAATCCGAATGGGAAATCAAATTCAATATCGGCAGCAGCATTTGCATAATGTGCTAATTTATCATGATCATGAAAACGATAATTTTCTTCACCTAAACCAAGAGATTTGTGCCAAGCCAAACGTGTTTCTTTCCAGTAATCGTACCATTTCATTTCTTCACCTGGTTTTACAAAAAACTGCATTTCCATTTGTTCAAATTCACGCATACGGAAAATAAACTGACGCGCTACTATTTCGTTACGAAAGGCTTTTCCTGTTTGTGCAATTCCAAAAGGGATTTTCATTCTTCCTGTTTTTTGCACGTTTAAAAAGTTTACGAAAATACCTTGTGCAGTTTCAGGACGTAAGTATAAATCCATTGCTGAATCAGCAGAAGCGCCTAGTTTTGTTCCAAACATTAAGTTGAATTGGCGAACTTCTGTCCAATTTGCCGTTCCAGAAACCGGACAAACAATTCCTAAGTCAATTATTAACTGACGGAAACCTTCTAAGTCATTTTCTTCTTGAACTCTCGTTAGTTTTTCAGTAACATCGTCTATTTGCTCTTGGCGACGTACAACATTTGGGTTTGTCGCTCTAAATTGTTCTTCATCAAAAGCATCGCCAAAACGTTTTTGAGCTTTTACAATGTCCTTTTGAATTTTTTCATTGATTTTCTCTCTGAAATCTTCCACTAAAACATCAGCTCTGTAGCGCTTTTTTGAATCTTTATTATCGATAAGTGGATCGTTAAAAGCATCTACGTGTCCAGAAGCTTTCCAAGTTGTAGGATGCATAAAAATTGCAGCATCAATTCCTACAATATTTTCATGCATTTGCACCATTGATTTCCACCAATAGTCACGTATGTTTTTCTTTAATTCAACACCGTTTTGAGCATAATCATAAACTGCACTCAATCCGTCGTATATTTCGCTTGACGGAAATATATATCCGTATTCTTTTGCATGCGAAATTACATTCTTAAAAATGTCTTCTTTTTTTGCCATGGTGCAAAAGTAAAAAATAGGATTTCAATTAAGAAAATATTCTGAAGAATTAATTAAAATTAATTGTAATGGTAGTTTGTACTTCCTATTTTCTTAAAGTCGTAAAATAAATTCACTTGATAAGTTCCTTTTACAGTTCTGTTTTTTTCTAAATCAACGTAAGCACAAACATCTGTATCTTTTTGATTGTAAGGCGTATTTACTTTTGAACTGTATTTTATCACATTCCCTTCTTCGTCTTCGATTTTTTCGCGATCTATAGAAACAACTTGATTATAAGGATTTACAATTTGAATGTATATTTTTTTATGTCCTTTACCCACAAACTCATTTCCTTCTAAAGTAAAGCAAACTCGTATTTCTTGAATTTTATTAGGCTTATCTTGCTTATATAAATCGGACATAACTCGAACTCCACGAGCATTAATATTAACCGCTTTTAATTCTTTTATAGCAACTTTTTCTACAAGCGGATCATTTTTTAGCTCGGCAATTTTATTTTTATTTGAAATTATTTGCGTTTCAATTTCAGCTATTTCCTTTTCTAACTCTTCGTTTCTAATTTTCAGATTGTAAATTTTTCCTCCTGTAGTTTTTTCGCTTACAAATCTTAGCTTAGTATTTTCCTTTGCGTTTGTTTTATTTACATTTTGAATTAAAGCTTCTTTTTCCTCCTTAACTAGTTCATGCTCAAGCTTTAAATCATCATATTTTACTAAGATTTCGTCTAATTGCGTTTCTAAAATTGCTTTTTCAACAGAATAGTGTTTTTCTAACGCTTCCTTTTCTTTGTTAAGCTGTTGATTTTTAGCCACAAAAATAGCTGCGGATAAGACCGTAACTACTAAAGCTGCAGTGTAAATTATATTTTTATTAATTGGCATCAGGTTAATTTTATCTAAATTAAAAAAATTCAAATATTTTTAAGTAATTTTAGACATATTTTTCGATGAAATGCTCAAAAATCTGATAAATTTAATATTTCCAGAAACTTGCAAAGGATGCAATAATTTACTTTTAAAAAATGAAGTTGTAATTTGCGCAAATTGTCTTCATAATTTACCGCAAACCTTTCATCATAAAATGGATGAAAACGAAGTAACAAAAAAGTTTTTTGGGTTAATTCCGATAGAGTTTGGCACTGCTTTTTTACATTTCAAACACGATGGAATTGTACGCCAACTCATTCACAATTTAAAATATCGTGGTAAAGAAGAAATAGGAACTGTTTTAGGAAATATTTATGCTTCCGATTTAAAAAATTTAATTACAACACATCAAGTAACCGAGATTATTCCAGTTCCACTTCATTCGAAGCGATTTAAAGAACGTGGTTATAATCAAGTTACAACATTTTGCAAAGCGCTTTCAGAAAACCTTAATATTCCGTTAAACGAATCACTTTTAGTCAGAAATCTTTATACAGAAACACAAACTTACAAAAGCAAAGAAGCTAGACAATATCAATCTAATTTATTTGATGTGAATTTTTCTGAAAAAGATAAAAGTAAGCACTTTTTATTAGTTGACGATGTTATCACAACAGGTTCGACTTTAGAAAAATGTGCGCGTGCTTTATTGAAAATTCCAAATTCTAAAGTAAGTATCGTAACAATTGCTTTTACACTTTCATAAAATATTTTAAAAATTTGGTTCAGTTAGAATATTAGTTGTTATTTTGTGCTAAATATTGTTTCCATGAAGAATACTTATTTTGTAGTCATAGTTGCCTTTTTTATAAGCGTTTTATCTTTTACAGGTTGTGCAAAAAGAGGAACGATTACTGGCGGACCAAAAGATACTATTGCTCCTGTTTTAGTTAATTGTTATCCTGAAAACTATACTACAAATTTTGACGGAAACGAAATTAAAATCACTTTTAACGAATTAATAAAGGTTAAAAATATTAACAAGCAATTGATTATTTCGCCTCCAATGAAAACAACACCAATTATAGTTCCTCAAGGAAGCGCGAGTAAATTTATTTCGATTAAAATTTTAGACACTTTACAACCTAATACAACATATAGTTTCAATTTCGGACAAAGTATTACTGATAATAATGAAGGAAATCCGTATTCGCAATTTAAATACGTTTTGTCAACTGGAAGTTATATCGACTCATTAGCTATAATGGGAAAAATCAAAGATGCTTTTGAAGAAAAACCCGATAATTTTGTTTCGGTTCAATTATACGATGCTGAAACTTTTACCGATAGTACAGTTTACAAAGAAACTCCGCTTTATGTTACGAATACATTAGACAGTTTAAAAGTATTTGCTCTTGAAAATTTAAAAGCTGGAAAATATCATATTATAGCGTTAAAAGATGTAAATAACAACTTTAAGTTTGATCCAAAAAAGGATAAAATAGCTTTCTTAAAAAACACTATTTCTGCTCCTAATGACACTTTATTTGAGTTAGAATTATTTCAGGAAAAACCAAGTTTTAAAGCGGAAAAACCTTACCAACAAACCAACAACAAATTGTTTATGGGATTTGAAGGCGATCCAAAAGGTGCAAAAATATCAGCAACTGATGGTGTAAATAATGTTCCGTTAATTATGACTAAATTTCCAGAAAAAAACAAAGATTCTGTACAATTATTTATGCCTTTAATTAAGGCCGATTCCTTATTGATTACTGTTGAAAAAGAAAACTTTAAAGAAACTTTTAAAGCAAAAATAAAAGAACAGAAAGAAACCGATTCGTTAAAAATTTCACCTATTCAAAAAGGAACACTTCATTTTAGAGATAAGTTTAAAATTTCAACCACAACACCTTTAAAAAACATCAATAAAGAATTGATGACACTTTTAAATCAAGATTCTACAAAAGTTGATTTTAATTATTCTTATAATGAGTTTGAACAAGAAATTACATTCGATTTCAAAAAAGAAGAAAATCAGAAATATCAATTTGAATTTTTACCGAACACTTTTGAAGATATTTATGAAACCAAAAACGACACACTAAGTTTTATTTTCAACACAAAAGCTTTTACCGATTATGGTAATCTTCGTGTAAACTTAAAATCAGCTAAGAGATTTCCGTTAGTTTTAGAAATTATAACTACAAAAGGTGATGTAATTGCTAGTGCGATTTCTAAAGGTGAAAAAACATTGACATTTGACGCTCTTGAACCTAACATTTACAAATTGCGTATTATTTACGACGATAACGGAAATGGAATTTGGGACACAGGAAACTATTTAGACAAACGCCAAGCTGAAGAAATTCAATATTATCCTAAAGAAATTGATGTTCGTGCCAATTGGGATGTGGAGCAAGAGTTTTAATGTTTAGTCAAAAGAGAAAAGTCGAAAGTCAAAAGCTTTATTTCAACTCAAACTCATCTCTATCAGCCAAGAAATTAAGTTTTGTACGTGTTTCGTGCATTTTCTTTTTGTTTAGCGAAACAACTAGTAAATCACTTTCTTCAAAAGGAGCAATTAATTCGTTTCCTAATTCGTCTAACACTTGCGAATGACCAACATAATCGTGTCCGTTTGCGTCTTTACCAACTCTGTTTACTCCAACAACAAAACTCATGTTTTCAATAGCTCTAGCTTTTAACAAAGCGTCCCAAGCTTGAGTGCGAACTTTTGGCCAATTGGCAACATAAACCAATAAATCGTAATCTTCTACATTTCGCGCAAAAACAGGAAAGCGTAAATCATAACAAACTTGCGGACAAATTTTCCAATCTTTATATTCGAAAATCACTTTTTCAGTTCCGCTTGTGTAAACTTTTTCTTCTCCTGCTAAAGTGAATAAATGCTTTTTATCGTAATATTGAACTTCTTTCTTTGGCGTAACTAAAACCAATCGGTTATAATAACCTCCTTCTTCTTCTATTACTAAACTTCCTATAACAGCTGTTTTCTTCTGTTTTGCGAGACTTTTTAACCATTCTATGGTTTCTCCTTCCATTGTTTCAGCAACGCGCTCAGGATTCATTGTAAAACCTGATGTAAACATTTCTGGCAATACTAATAAATCGAACTTTTTATCGCTCGATAATACCTTACTTTCAATGGTTAATCGGTTATATATTGGATTTTCCCAAACTAAATCGGTTTGAAGAACAGCTACTTTCATTAGAAGAATTTAATTTATACAAATGTAATAGAAAAAAGGAAACCTGTTAACAGTTAAGCTAACAGGTTTTTATTTACAGATTCTGAACCAAGTTCAGAATGACAAAATTTATTTCATACTTGCTTTTAAGAACTCACGGTTCATACGCGCAATATTTTCTAATGAAATACCTTTAGGACATTCAATTTCACAAGCACCTGTATTTGTACAGTTACCAAAGCCTTCTAAATCCATTTGAGCAACCATATTTTGAACTCTTTCAGCTGCTTCAACTTGCCCTTGAGGTAATAATGCATATTGTGAAACTTTTGCTCCAACAAATAACATTGCAGAAGAGTTTTTACAAGTTGCAACACAAGCTCCACAACCTATACAAGTTGCCGCATCCATAGCTTCATCTGCAGCTTGCTTAGCAATTGGAATTGCATTTGCGTCTTGTGTGTTTCCTGAAGTGTTAACTGAAATAAATCCTCCAGCTTGTTGAATTCTTTCAAAAGAACTTCTATCTACAACTAAATCTTTAATTACAGGGAATGCTTTAGCTCTAAATGGTTCGATATAAATTGTATCACCATCTTTGAACATACGCATGTGTAACTGACAAGTTGTTACACCTCTATCTGGTCCGTGAGCTTCACCATTAATATACATCGAACACATACCACAAATTCCTTCGCGACAGTCGTGATCAAATGCTACAGGTTCTTCTCCTTGATTAATTAATTGTTCGTTTAAAACATCCATCATTTCTAAGAATGACATATGTTCTGAAATATCGGTTACTTTATATGTGACCATTTGACCTTTATCTTGAGGTCCTTTTTGTCTCCAAATTTTTAACGTTAAATTCATGTCAATCTTATTTATATGAGCGTTGTTTTAATTCTATATCTTTAAATTCTAACTCTTCTTTATGTAAAACAGCATCAGAAGGTTCTCCTTTATATTCCCATGCAGCAACATAAGCAAAATTAGCATCATCACGTTTAGCTTCTCCTTTTTGAAGTCCGTCTAACTCAACAGATTCTTCTCTAAAGTGTCCGCCACATGATTCATTTCTATGTAAAGCATCTTTAGCAAATAATTCTCCTAATTCTAAGAAATCTGCAACACGACCTGCTTTTTCAAGTTCAGGGTTCATTTCGTTTGCATTTCCTGGAACTTTAACTTCTTTCCAGAATTCTTCACGAATTTCTTTGATTTCAGCCATTGCTTCTTTTAGTCCTTTTTCGTTACGTGCCATACCAACTTTGTCCCACATAACTTTACCAAGTTTCTTGTGGAAATAGTCAACCGATTTAGATCCGTTGTTGTTAACAAAGAAATCAATTCTATCTTTTACTGCTTTTTCAGCCTCATCAAATTCAGGAGTATCCGTTGGGATTTTTCCTGTACGGATATCAGCAGCTAAGTAATTACCAATTGTATAAGGTAAAACAAAATAACCATCTGCTAAACCTTGCATTAAAGCAGAAGCTCCTAATCGATTTGCACCGTGATCTGAGAAGTTAGCTTCACCAATTGCGTAACAACCTGGAATCGTAGTCATTAATTCATAATCTACCCAAATTCCACCCATTGTATAGTGCGTAGCAGGGTAAATCATCATTGGTGTTTTGTATGGGTTATCATCTACGATTTTCTCATACATTTGGAATAAGTTTCCATATTTTGCTTCGATAATTTTTTCTCCTTCACTAACGATTTTTTCATGCGAAGGATTTTTAATTCCATGTAGTTTACATTGTTCTTTTCCGTAACGCTCAATTGCCGATTTAAAATCTAAATAAACTGCTTCTCCTGTAGCGTTAACTCCGTAACCAGCATCACAACGCTCTTTTGCAGCACGTGAAGCAACATCACGAGGAACTAAATTACCAAAAGCAGGGTATCTTCTTTCTAAGTAATAATCTCTATCTTCTTCAGCAATTTGAGTTGGTTTTAATCTTCCTTCTCTAATCGCTAACACATCATCCATGTTTTTAGGAACCCAAATACGTCCATCATTACGTAAAGACTCAGACATCAAGGTTAATTTAGACTGATAATCTCCCGAACGCGGAATACATGTTGGGTGAATTTGTGTATAACAAGGATTGGCGAAAAAGGCTCCTTTTTTATGAATTTTCCAAGCAGCTGTTGCGTTAGAGCCCATTGCATTTGTCGATAAGAAATATACATTTCCATAACCTCCAGAAGCAATAACTACAGCGTGTGCAGAATGTCTTTCAATTTCTCCAGTGACTAAGTTACGAGCGATAATTCCTCTTGCTTTTCCATCTACAATAACCACATCTAACATTTCATGGCGATTGAACATTTCAATCTTACCACGAGCAATTTGACGATTCATTGCTGAATACGCTCCTAATAATAACTGTTGCCCTGTTTGACCTTTTGCGTAAAATGTACGAGATACTAATACTCCACCAAATGAACGGTTGTCTAATAATCCGCCATAATCACGAGCAAAAGGAACACCTTGAGCTACACATTGGTCAATAATATTTGCTGAAACTTCAGCTAAACGATGAACATTTGCTTCACGTGAACGATAATCTCCTCCTTTTACAGTATCATAAAACAATCTGTAAAAGGAATCTCCATCACCTTGATAGTTTTTAGCAGCGTTAATTCCACCTTGCGCAGCAATTGAGTGTGCTCTACGAGGTGAATCTTGATAAGCAAAAGCCTTAACATTATATCCTAATTCAGCTAAAGTTGCAGCTGCAGAACCTCCTGCTAAACCTGTTCCAACAACAATAACATCAATTAAACGTTTGTTAGCTGGGTTAACTAAATCTATTTTATCTTTATAAGAAGTCCACTTATCTTTTAATGGTCCTTCAGGTATTTTAGAATCTAACTTCATAATAATATGTGTTGATTATTTTGTAAAATGAATAACTACTGGAATTATTGCAAATAATAAAGGAACAATTACTGCAAAAACTTTACCAACAAACTTTATTGTAGGTGTAAGCGAATTGTTAATTCCTAAAGATTGAAATGCACTTTGAAAACCATGCCATAAGTGAAAAGCTAAAACTAACATTGCTAAAACATAACCTAAAGTATAGAACAAACCATATTCAGGACATCTGAAAAAGTCAACTGTTAACTTGTGTAAATCTTTATAAACATCTGCTATTTTAACATCTGCTTGAGCATTATATAGTTCCGTCCCATTAACTAGCTTTAATTGCTTCGGCATCATTTGCGGAATACTATCGTTTACCTCTTCGCCTCCAACTTGTACCTGATCAACTGGGAAATATTGTCCTACAGATGTTCCTACATAAAACTCTCTTGGTTCTTGTCCTGGAGCAGCTACTGTTTTTGTCATTATAGGCATGTTTTTGTCAAAATGCATTTTTGCCCAAAAATTAACCATATGTGTAACGATAAAAACCAAAATTAATGTACCTAAAACCGCCATGTTTCTAGATGCAAATCCACTATTTGCTGACGGATTTGATTTTACATAACCAACTGGTCTTGCTTTTCTATTTTGTATCGTTAACAAAATCCCGTCGATTGCATGAAAAAGAATAGAGATGTAAGTTAAGTAAGATAGAATTTTAACCGCTGGATTGGTTGTCATAAACAAAGCATATTCATTGAATTGTTGCTTTGTTCCAAAAATTAATTGCAGGTTACCTGCTAAATGACCTACCAAAAACAAGCATAAAAATAAACCTGTAAGAGCCATCCAATATTTTTTTGCAATAGATGACTTTAATAGTGCTGAGTTTGCCATAGTTTTATTTGATTGTATGTAGTTGTAAAAATTCAAACAAAAATAAGGTAATTTAACATACTCTACAACCTATTTTTGCTTATTTATAATGAGTTTAAAAAACTATTATTTATTATAATAACTTTAATCTTGCTGTCGTTAAAAAAAAACTTATTAGACACAAAACTCTACTAAAGAGCTTCATTTTATTTCAAATTAGATAAAAAAACCGCCATACACCTTCTTACAAAAAATTAAAAAGTAAACTCTCAAGAAGAGTAAATCCACTCTCTTTCTTTATATACGTCTTTATTTTAAAAGTTTTACACTCAAATTAACAACATTTTTTTAATATCTTCTTAATTTTGGAAAAATTAACAAAATGAGATTATGAAATACCATCAAATAAACCGTGATTTATTTATCAAAAACAGAAAAAAATTCACGGCTCAAATGAAACCTAATAGCGTAGCTGTTTTTAACTCAAACGATATTTATCCTATAAGCGCTGATAGCACTTTACCTTTTGCTCAACATCGCGATATTTTTTATTTAAGTGGTGTTGACCAAGAAGAAAGTATTTTATTGCTTTTTCCAGATGCTCCTTACGAACACTTGAAAGAAATTTTATTTTTAAAAGAAACCAATGAACATATCGCAGTTTGGGAAGGTGAGAAACTCACCAAAGAACGCGCTTTTGAAGTCAGCGGTATAAAATCAGTTATTTGGTTACAAGATTTCCATAAAACTTTAAAAGAAATTATGGCATATTCTGATACTATGTATATCAACACTAACGAACATTATAGAGCATCGATCGACACTGAAACTCGTGAAGCTCGTTTTGTGAAATGGTGGAAAAATGAATATCCAGCGCATAAGGTTGAAAAATCAAATCCTATCTTACAAAAACTACGTTCAGTTAAAGAACAAGAGGAAATTGATTTAATTCAAAACGCATGTAATATTACAGAAAAAGGATTTAGACGAATTTTGAACTTCGTTAAACCTGGCGTGATGGAATATGAAATTGAAGCAGAATTTGCACACGAATTTTTAAGAAATCGTTCAAAAGGATTTGCTTACACACCGATTATTGCTTCTGGAAACAATGCAAATGTTTTACATTATATTGAAAACAATCAAGAATGTAAAGCTGGCGATTTATTATTGTTAGATGTTGGTGCAGAATACGCAAATTACTCTAGCGATATGAGTAGAACCATTCCTGTTTCGGGTAAATTTACCGATAGACAAAAAGCGGTTTACAAAGCTGTTTTACGCGTTAAGGATGAAGCGACAAAAATGTTGACTCCAGGAACGTTTTGGAAAGAATATCATGTTGAAGTTGGTAAATTAATGACCTCGGAATTATTAGGATTAGGTTTAATTGACAAAGCGGATGTTCAAAATGAAAATCCAGATTGGCCAGCCTATAAAAAATATTTCATGCATGGAACTTCTCACCACATGGGATTAGACACGCATGATTATGGTTTATTACATTTACCTATGGAAGCAAATATGGTTTTCACTGTAGAACCAGGAATTTATATTCCAGAAGAAGGCTTTGGAATTCGATTAGAAGATGATGTGGTAATTCAAAAATCTGGAGAACCATTAAATTTAATGAAGAATATTCCTATTGAAGCTGATGAAATCGAAGATTTAATGAATTAGAAAAAAGAGCAACACAATGTGTTGCTCTTTTAGTTTAAATACTATAAAAGAAGTTTACTTCGAGTAAAGCAACCCTGATGAATTAATCGAATCTATTTTTATTCCGTTTCTATAAATATTCAAAACTTTGACTCTTTTTAATTTAATAATTGAATCTCCTAACTTTATATTGTTTTCAGGCGTTATATAAAAATTTGGGCTTAAAAAAGTGTCATTCACCAAAATTCTACCAGTCTTTAAAGTATCGATTTTATTAATTCGAAACTTTAATTCATTTTCATATTCTTTCTTAGAATTATAAAACGTATTTAAAAAAATAGTTCCACTGAAAATAAAAAAAATGCTAAGAAATATAATTTTAATTTTCATAGGTTTAATTAAATCAGAAGATATTTAAAGTTAAAAAGCCTAATATAATATATATATTAGGCTTTTATTTTTGCTCCCCCTCTTGGGCTCGAACCAAGGACCCTCTGATTAACAGTCAGATGCTCTAACCAACTGAGCTAAGGAGGAATAACCTTATAGGTTAAATTCCGTTACAAAAAAGTTAGCTCCCCCTCTTGGGCTCGAACCAAGGACCCTCTGATTAACAGTCAGATGCTCTAACCAACTGAGCTAAGGAGGAAGGTTGTAACCTTTTTTGCGAGTGCAAATATAGTTTGAATTTTTATTTTAGCAAACAAAAATCAAAAATTTATTGGAAAAACTTATCGGCTATTAATTCATAAATATCTTTACCAAAGGTTAACGCCATTAACGTTAATAAAATAATCATACCTGCAGTTTGCACATAACCCGCTGTTTTATCGCTCATTGTTTTCCCAGTAATCATCTCTACAACAGTAAATAAAGCATGCCCACCATCTAAGCCAGGAATAGGCAGTAAATTCATAAACGCTAATGCGATTGAAAATAATGCTGTGAAATTCCAAATATATTCCCAATTCCAAGTATCTGGTAAAGCTCTCGCAATACCAACTGGACTTTTTACTTGTTTATATGCACCTGTCGCTGGGCGTAAAATCAATTTAAAACTTTTTACATTGTAAACCAACAATGCCCAAGATTCTTTAACTGCTGCTGGAATTGCTTCAAACAATCCCATTTTATTTTCAATTATAAAATCTTCTTTTATTCCTCTTTTAAAAACAAAACCTAACTTTCTCTCTTCATTTAATTTTGCTGGTAAATCTACTTTTTGATTATTTCTAAAAACAGTTAACAAAATGCTATCACCTTCTGCTTTTTTCAATTCTTTTGAAAGATCTTCTGAAAAAACAATCTTATTATTATTTATCGCTACAATTGAATCTCCAACCTGCAAACCTGCTTTCTTAGCTTCGTCATTTGAAACCACAGAATCTACAACGGCACCATAAGCACGTGGTCCAATGAAATTTCTTCCTTCTTTCTCCAAAATTTCACCAATTTGCTCATCGGTTAAATTTAATTTTACTTCTGTTCCATTTCGATTAACAACAACTTCATCGCTAAACAAAATATCCATTACCATTCTGTTGAAGTTCTCCTGAAACTTTCCATCTACAGAAACGATTTTATCACCATTTTGAAAACCTGCTTTTTCACCTACTTCGCCAAAGGCTAATCCGTTTTCTTGTAAAACTTCGGTTGCTATGTATTTCTTACCTACAGTTGTATACATTGTTGTGTAAATAAGCCACGCCAATAAAATATTTACGATAATTCCGCCCAACATAATTATTAAACGCTGCCAAGCTGGTTTAGCACGAAACTCCCAAGGTTGTGGTTCTTCTTTCATTTGCTCCGTATCCATGCTTTCGTCTATCATTCCCGAAAGCTTCACATAACCTCCAAGTGGCAACCAACCAATTCCCCATTCGGTTTCGCCTATTTTCTTTTTAAACAAAGAAAAACCAGCATCCATAAATAGATAAAACTTTTCTACACGAACTTTAAACCATTTGGCTGTAATGTAGTGTCCGAATTCATGAAGAATTACTAATACTGATAAAATAAATATTATTTGTGCTAATTGAATCATTATAAAATTTCTTTTTACTTAACGTTTAGAAACGACAAAAGTAAGGTTTTCACCTTACTTTTTATCAATATTTTGGCTTTAGCCTATTTTTTTATAAAACTTTTATGAATTAAACCTTCTGAAGTTTTAATTTTTATACTGTAAACACCTTCGCTTAGACTTATTGTCGAAATTCTATTTAAAGAACTTGTTAATACTAATTGCCCTAAATTGTTATAAATTTCAGCAACTTCTAATGTAATTGAAGAAGGTAGTTTAATTTGTAAAAAATTACTTGTTGGGTTAGGATATAAACCAACTATTTTATCTAATTCAAATGCACTATTCCCTAAAGTTGTATTATTATTTCTAGAAATAATATGTCTATTTGGATCAAACTCTGCACTATCTACAACAAATGGAACTGATACAATAAACTCTTCTCCATCATACGTATTATTTACTACTACATCATGAATTGTTCCACCTGAATCTCTTAGTCGAATTTCCAACGGCATTTCAAAATAACTTACTGATGGATGCGATTGTGTTTGATTTACTATAATTTTCGCTTGACCTGCTCCCCAATTTCCAACAGTTATATCATAAGAAGGATATCCTTGGTTGTAGATCCAATCGTTGAAAAACTCATTCAAACCTGCTCCATGAACAGCCTCAACATGCGATTGAAAATCGCTTGTAATAGCATAAGCAAAAGATAAGTTAGGATCATTTAAATAATTTTGTAAAGCTTGATAAAAATTCGCATCACCCATTACCCAACGCAACATATGAGTTACCATCGAACCTTTGTTATACGATAATCTTCCGCTAAAAATTCTATTTACATTTAAAGCTTCAGAGTCTGTTAAATATAACGCCCCACCAGGTTGAGAAGTAATATTATTAATTTTAGAATTTTTCCAACCAACAAAACTTGCTGCACCATCTAATTCTTCAACTACAATGCCTGCTGTATATTCTGTTAAACCTTCATTTAACCAAATATCTTTCCAAGTACCGCAAGTAACTCTATTTCCAAACCATTGATGTCCCAACTCATGAGCAATTAAACTTCTTTGCCAGCTCCCCATTGATGACATCGTTGCATGCTCCATGCCTCCTGGCCAACCAAATTGAACATGTCCATATTGTTCATTGCGATAAGGATAAGGTCCAAACTTGTCTTCAAAGACATTCATGATTGGTACAGTTTGATCTATTGCAGATTGTACTGAAGAATTATTACTTTCAGGATACAAATAGTTGTTTATTGGAAAAAAAGGACTTTGAACAGTTCCCAAACCTGCTTGAATATTATACGTTACATAATTTGTAACGTTCAAACTGATTAAATAAGCTGGTATAGGATAATTATGTTGAAAATGTCTTGTTACCATTCCAGTATTTGTTGTTTCACTTTGTAACAAACCATTTGAAACACCTATATAACCTGTTGGGCAAGTAATATAGACATCAATATTGTCGATTTTATCATTTAAATCTTGTTTACAAGGCCACCAATCTCTAGCACCAAAAGGCTCAGAAAGTGTAAAAATTATTGGTGTTCCACTATGTGTTGTTCGAGTAAAAGCAGCTTCATCATTATCAGGCGCTCCAGAATAATTTATTGTAATAGTAACCGAACTTCCATTAGTAATTGTTGAAGGAAAGTTAATTTCTAATTCTTCCGAAGCATATTGTGTAAACGTTAACGAAGTAGCTCCCATAGTTACAGAATTCACTGTTAAAACATCTGTTAAATCAAAGAAAACAGAATTCATGTCTTCAAGAGCTGTAAAAGTTGTGGTAACTTCTCCTTCAATATTATAAACTGCTGGATCTACTGTAAATCGCAACTCATGATACGTAATATCATAGTTTTGTGTATTCGGATTTACTTGCACGTTTTGCATTGAAGAAGCTGCTTTCATTTCAGCTTCAACCATTCTTTCAAACTCTCCGTTTTCTGACTGAGAAAAAGAACAAAAAGTTATTAAAATTAATAGGCTTGTGTATAGTTTTTTCATTTTTTGGGGCTAAAAATTTAGCTAATGTAACAATATTCAATCTTTTATAAAAATTTCAAATTTAATTATATAGGAATTTTACATTTTTAGATTAGTGTTCTACCATTGTTTTTTGTTAAATTTGCGACTTAAATTTTTAATCATGTTACAGGTAGCTTACATTAGAGAAAACAAAGAAGAAGTTATCAACGGGTTAGCAAAACGTAATTTTGACGCTAGCGAGTTGGTAAACTTAGTAATCGAGTTAGACGAGAAAAGAAGATCAACTCAGGTTGAATTAGACAACACTCTTGCTGAATCGAATAAGCTATCTAAAGAAATTGGTTTGTTAATGCGAAACGGCGAAAAAGAGAAAGCCGAAGAAGTAAAAGCGCAAACTGCTAGTTTAAAAGAAAAAAGTAAAGAACTTACTGATGTTTTAAACGAAGTTTCTGATTCTTTACAAGAAGAATTATATAAAATTCCTAATGTTCCTAACACCATCGTTCCAGCTGGAAAAGATGAAAACGACAACGAAACTGTTTTTGAAGAAGGAGAAATTCCAGCATTACACGATGATGCTTTACCGCATTGGGAATTAGCGAAAAAATACGATATTATTGATTTCGATTTAGGTGCAAAAATTACAGGTGCTGGCTTTCCTGTTTATAAAGGAAAAGGTGCTCGTTTGCAACGTGCCTTAATCAATTACTTTTTAGATAAAAACACAGCTGCAGGATATCAAGAAACTCAAGTTCCTCATTTGGTTAATGAAGCTTCTGGGTATGGAACAGGACAATTACCAGATAAAGAAGGGCAAATGTATCATGTTACCGGAGATAATTTATACTTAATCCCTACAGCGGAAGTTCCAGTAACCAATATTTATCGTGATGTTTTAGTGAACGAAAGCGATTTACCAATTCTTGTAACAGGTTATACACCTTGTTTCCGTAGAGAAGCAGGTTCGTATGGCGCGCACGTTCGTGGTTTAAATCGTTTACACCAATTTGACAAAGTTGAAATCGTTCGCGTTGAACATCCTGAAAAGTCATACGCAGCTTTAGACGGAATGGTAGAACACGTTAAAAATATTTTGAAGGAATTAAAACTTCCTTACAGAATTTTAAAGCTTTGTGGTGGCGACATGGGATTCACTTCAGCATTAACATATGATTTTGAAGTATTTTCAACTGCCCAAGATCGTTGGTTAGAAATTTCATCAGTATCAAACTTTGAAACTTTTCAAGCAAACCGATTAAAACTTCGTTTTAAAGATAAAGAAGGAAAAAATCAGTTGGCTCATACTTTAAACGGAAGTTCGTTAGCATTGCCAAGAGTTTTAGCTGGAATTTTAGAAAATTATCAAACACCAGAAGGAATTGTAATTCCAGAAGTATTACGACCATACACAGGATTCGATATAATCAACTAATCGTTAATCTTATTCTAATCATGCACTATTTTAACGCAAATGTGTTAACTTAGTGCATTATTGTTTTATGCGAAAACTATTCTTCATATTCCTATTTATTTTTCAAAACGCTTTGTTTGCACAAAACGAACAATTGGCATTAGATTATGTTGAAACTGGAGAATATGAAAAAGCAATTACGCTTTTAGAAGCTATTATTGAAAAACAACCTACAAATTATTATTATTTCGAAAAGCTTTTAACCTGTTATCAACAAACCGAACAATTTGATAAAGCTTTAGCTTTAGTTCAACAGAGAATAAAAAGATACAAACAACCGCAATTACTTATTGAAGAAGGTTATATCTATCAATTACAAGGCGAGAACAAAAAAGCAGAAGAAAAATATCAAGAAGCGCTTACCAAAATTTACGATAATCCAAATTACGCTTACAATTTAGGTGCAACTTTTCAGAATAAAACATTGTTAAGTTGGGCTTTACAAGCCTACGAATTAGGTCAAAAAGAAAACCCTAATCTTAAATTTGATTATCAAATTGCTTTAATTGAAGGACAAATGGGAAATTTGGAAGGCATGACCAATAAATTATTGGATTATGCTTATTCGAATCAAAATAACACGCCAAATGTACAAAATTATTTTTCTCGATTCTTAAACGAAAATACTTCTGGAACTTTTCATAACGTATTGAAAAAAGCATTGTTAATTCGCACGCAAAAAACACCAGATGTTTATTGGAACGAATTTTTAAGTTGGTTTTATGTTCAACAAAAAGAATTTAATAAAGCTTTCATCCAAGAAAAAGCGGTTTTTAAACGAAATCCTGAAACATTAAACAATATTATTGCTTTAGGACAAATGTCAATAGATGACAACCAAAAAGAAACAGCGCAATCAATTTTTAGTTTCGTTTTAGAAAACACACAAGATATTGGTTTACAAATAAGAGCCAATGAATATTTGATGCGAATTAAAATTGAAGTAAGCGAAAAATCTGATTATCCAAAACTTAAAGAAGAACTCAGTCTTTTACTGAAGAAATTCGGAATTTCACCTTATTCATTAAACTTACAGTTATTGACTGCCAATTTTGAATGTTTTTACCTGAATAATCCAAACGAAGCTTCACAATTATTAAATAAATCCTTAGAATTACCTTTAAACCCAAGACAAATTGCTTCTGTAAAACTAGAACTTGCCGATATTTTATTGTACAACGAAAAATTCAATCAAGCTATTTTATATTATGCGCAAGTAGAAGACAATATGAAAAATGATGAAATGGCGCACGAAGCAAGTATGAAAATGGCGAAAGCTAATTACTTTAAAAACGATTTCGATTGGGCATTACAACAAGTAAAAGTTTTAAAACAATCGTCAAGTTTGTTAATTGCTAATGATGCTTTAGAATTGTTTTTATTAATTCAAGATAATTCGGTTGAAGACAGTTTGCGAAAAGCGTTAACAGCCTTTTCAAAAGCCGATTTAAAATTATATCAAAAGAAAAAAAATGATGCTTTACAAGATTTTAAACAAATTTTAACCGATTACAAAGACGATCCAATTGCTGATGAAACGCTTTTAAAAATTGGAAAAATCCAACAAGATTTAAAACAATACAACGAAGCAATTACAAGTTTTAATGAAATTATCGAAAAACATACTGATGGCGTTTTTGTAGATGAAGCTTTATATTTTTCAGCCGAAATTTACAGACGCTTTCTCGATAATCCTGAAAAGGCAAAAGCATTATATGAAAAGATAATTTTTAATCATCAAGATAGTATTTACTTTACCGAATCCCAACGTCAATATAGACTTTTAAGAGGTGATACAAACATTTAGGATATAAATTTCGAATAAACAAATAAACGAATAACGAACAAACATGATTATATACAACGTTACCATAAATATAGACGAAACCATTCACGATAAGTGGATAGATTGGATGCGCAATAAACACATTAACGATGTTTTAGCAACAGGTTTATTTTTAAGTGCAAAATTAGTGAAAGTTTTAGTCGATGAAGAAATGGGTGGAATTACGTATTCGGTTCAATATTTAGCACCTAATAGAGAAAACTTGGAAACATATTACGAACATCACGCACCAAGGTTACGCCAAGAAGGATTAGAATTATTTGCCAATAAAATGTTGGCTTTTAGAACCGAATTGGAAGTCATGAACGAATTTTTCCACGAAAGCAACTAAGATGAGTGTTAAAGCCAAAAAACATTTAGGACAGCATTTTCTAACCGATGAAAATATTGCTAAAAAAATAGCCGATAGTTTAACGCTAAACGGTTATAAAAAAATATTGGAAATTGGTCCAGGAATGGGCGTTTTAACCAAATATTTACTAGAAAAACCAATTGAAACTTTCGTAATTGAAATCGATACCGAATCGGTGGAATATTTAGAAGCACAATACTTAAATCTTCGTGGCAACATCATTTCAAAAGACTTCTTAAAATACAACCTAAACGAAGTCTTTAACGACGAACCTTTTGCCATCATCGGAAATTTTCCGTACAATATTTCTTCGCAAATTGTTTTTAAAACACTGGAAATGCGTGACCAAATTCCTGAATTTTCTGGAATGTTTCAAAAAGAAGTAGCCGAACGTATTTGTGAAAAAGAAGGAAGCAAAACCTACGGAATTCTTTCGGTTTTAACACAAGCTTTCTATGATGCCGAGTATTTATTCACTGTTCACGAGAATGTTTTTAATCCGCCACCAAAAGTAAAATCGGGAGTTTTACGTTTAATTCGCAAAGAAAATTATGAATTACCATGTAGTGAGAAACTTTTCTTTTCAGTTGTAAAACAAGCATTTAATCAACGTAGAAAAACATTACGAAATAGTTTAAAAAGCCTTATTCATTCTGATAATTTAAAAGAAGATACTATCTTTGGCCGTCGACCAGAACAACTTTCGGTTGAAGAATTTATCGAATTAACGCAAAAAATAGAAGCCGATGGAATTCAAAATCAGTAGAGAGCTTATCCATGAACTTGAAGAATTAATTCAAGAAAACAAGGAGCAAGAAGTTTTAGACTTGCTTCAGGATATGCATTATGCTGATGTTGCCGAAATAATGGAAGAATTAAGTAACGATGAAGCTATTTATATTTTCAACGTACTTGATTCTGAAAAAACGGCTGATATTCTTTTAGAGCTAGACGAAGAAGTTCGTGTAAAAATACTTAAAAGTTTAACAGCAAAAGAAATTGCAGGCGAACTTGACGAATTAGACACCGATGATGCTGCCGATATTATTGCCGAACTTCCACAAAGTAAAAAGGAAGAAGTAATTTCTGAGCTTGAAGATGTTGAACACGCAAAAGACATTGTTGACTTATTACGCTACGAAGAAGGTTCTGCAGGTAGTTTAATGGCGAAAGAACTTGTGAAAGTTAATGAAAATTGGAACGTACTTACTTGTGTAAAAGAAATGCGTTCGCAAGCCGAAAATGTTACCCGTGTACATTCTATTTATGTAATTGATGATGAAAACAGATTAAAAGGCCGACTTTCATTAAAAGATTTATTAACTACTTCTACTAAAACACCAATTAGTGATGTTTATATTCCAAAAGTTGACTATGTAAAAGTTGACACAAAAGATGTAGAAGTTGCTCGAATTATGCAAAAATATGACTTGGAAGCAATTCCAGTAGTAGATGAATTAGGGCGATTAGTTGGTCGTATTACCATTGATGATATTGTCGATGTAATTAAAGAAGAAGCTGATAAAGATTATCAGTTAGCTGCTGGTATTTCGCAAGACGTTGAAGCTGATGATAGTATTTTAGCATTAACCAAAGCACGTTTACCTTGGTTGGTTTTAGCTTTATTAGGTGGATTTGTTTCCGTTAGAGTTTTAGGTTTTTACGAGCCAGCTATGGAATTACATCCAGAGTTATTTTTCTTTACGCCACTTATTGCCGCAATGGCAGGAAATGTTGGAGTTCAATCATCTGCGATTATCGTACAAGGTTTAGCAAACAATACACTTTCTGGTTCTTTGTTTAACCGACTGGTTAAAGAACTTTCGTTGAGTTTACTAAACGGACTTCTTTTAGCGTTTATTCTAATTTTAGGAAGTCATTTTATTTTAGATATCGATTATAATACTGGAATTACAGTTTCTTTAGCATTACTTTCTGTAATTATAACCGCATCATTAATTGGAACTTTTATTCCTATCGTTTTAGACAAATACGGAATTGATCCTGCCTTAGCAACCGGACCTTTTATTACCACAAGTAACGATATCACTGGAATTATCATTTTCTTTTCTATTGCAAAAGCAATTTTAGGGTTTTAATTAGATTTTTTCCTAAACTTATATGCATTTCGTAAATTTGAAACTTCAAAATTTACACCATGCAATACACATTTTTACCTAATACAGATTTAAAAGTTAGTAACGTTTGTCTTGGTACAATGACTTTTGGCGAACAAAACACTGAAAACGACGCTCACAATCAATTAGATTATGCTATAGAAAGAGGCATTAATTTTATCGATACTGCTGAAATGTATCCTATAGCAGCACGTGAAGCAACATTAGGAAGCACTGAACGTTACATTGGTAGTTGGTTAAAAAAGTCTGGAAAAAGAGATGATTTAGTTATTGCAACTAAAATTGCTGGACCAAACCGCGGTATGGAATACATTAGAAAACCGTTAAATTTTTCAAAGAAAAGTATTCACGAAGCCGTTGAAAAAAGCTTACAAAATCTTCAAACTGATTATATCGACTTGTACCAAATGCACTGGCCAGAACGTATTATGAATATGTTTCAGAAACGTGGTGTTCAGGAGTTAGATACAAAATGGCAAGATAATATTGCTGATGTTTTACATGTTTTTGATTCATTAATTAAAGAAGGAAAGATCAAACACATCGGTGTTTCGAACGAGAATCCTTGGGGTGTGATAAAATTTTTAATGGAAAGCGAAAAACATGGCTTACCAAGAATAGCTACTATTCAAAATCCGTATTCGTTATTAAACCGTACTTATGAAATAGGTTTGTCTGAAATCTCAATGCGAGAAAACGTTGGGTTATTAGCGTATTCACCTTTAGCTTTTGGGTTTTTGTCTGGAAAACATTTAGCAAACGGATTTATTCCAAACAGTAGATTAGCTTTATTTCCGAAATTTACACGTTATACATCTGAAAATTGTTTTAAAGCGACAAAACTGTATCAAGATTTAGCAAAAAGCAATAATCTTTCGTTAACCGAAATGGCAGTGGCATTTGTCAATCAGCAAAAATTTGTTACTTCAACTATTATTGGAGCTACAACAATAGAACAATTGGAAGAAAACATTAATGCTTTTGAATTGCAACTTTCAAGCGAAATTATTGCTGAAATTGAAAAAATCCAAGAGTTAATTCCGAATCCTGCGCCATAAAATGCAACACATTTATTACAAAAACGCTAAAATTTCCTTTACTGATGAGGGAAAAGGAAAAGCCATAGTTTTGCTTCATGGTTTTTTAGAAAATAGTAATATGTGGCGTTTCCTTCAACCTAAATTAGCAGAACGATATCGTGTAATTTGTATTGATTTATTAGGTCACGGAAACAGTGATAGCGTTGGATACATTCACACTATGGAAGAAATGGCCGATGCTGTTTATGAAGTTTTACATCATCTAAATTTAAGAAAAATTGTACTCGTTGGCCATTCAATGGGTGGCTATGTGGCGTTAGCTTTTAGCGAATTATATACCGAAATGGTAAAAGGTCTGGTTTTAGTAAATTCTACTTCTAAAGCGGATAGTGAAGAACGAAAAACAAATCGCGACCGAGCAATTAAAGCCGTAAAACACAATTACATTGCAGCGATAAGTATGTCGATTGCTAATTTATTTAGCGAAGAAAACAGAGACAAACTAACCGAAGAAATACTTTGGGCAAAAGACGAAGCACTTTCAACTCCGCTACAAGGTATAATAGCTGCACAAGAAGGAATGAAATTAAGAAAAGACAGAGAAAGACTGCTACACAATACTTCGTTCGCTAAAATGCTTATTTTGGGTAAAAAAGATCCGGT
The DNA here is from genome assembly GCA_030431055.1 of Bacteroidia bacterium. Lineage (GTDB taxonomy): Bacteria > Bacteroidota > Bacteroidia > Flavobacteriales > Flavobacteriaceae > Flavobacterium. The sequence continues at coordinate 313,063 of JAUIJA010000001.1, forward strand.
TCTTAATTATGAGGAAAGTAAACTTCAGGTTGAAGAGACAAACATTCCATTAATTACTTTTGAAGACGGACATATGAGTCACTTAGAAAATAAAGCAGAATTAGAGTTAGCAATTCTCGAATTTCTCAAAAACATTTAAACTTTACTATTATACTGTTTAATTTCAACAATATCTGATGGTAAACTAAAGCCTTCTTTTACTAATACTTCTAAAACTTGTTTCATTACTTCAGTTTTAATCCCAGAATGATAGGTTTTTGAAGTAGATTGAAATGTATCTATCCAAAAAAGTACTTTCAAGTTAATTGTACTTGCTGCAAATTCTTCTAGAACAACCGCTGGTTTTCTTTCGCCATCGATAACTCCGTTAATGTTTTTTACCGTTGCTAAAATAACTTCAATCGCTTTTGAAATATTACTTCCGTAATCTAAACCAATAAGAAAATCGTAACGCAAAAATCCATCAATTGTGTAATTAAAAAGCGGATTTTTCAAAATTTGTCCGTTTGGAATAAATACATCTTTTCCGTCTAAAGTTTTTATTCTGGTTTCTCTAATCGACAAATCATTTACATAACCTGTAATATTATTTGATTCTATTAAATCGTTAATTTTAAACGGACTTTTAAACGCTAAAATTATTCCGGCTAAGAAATTTTCGCCAATATCTTTAAACGCAAATCCTACTACAAAAGTTAAAATTCCGGCACCAGCTAAAACATTCGATGTTAAATCGTTAAAACCTATAATTCGTAAAAAAACTACAATTGCAATTAACTTAATTGAGATACTTACAAATTGTGCAACAAATATTCTAGTTAGTGTATTTTCTGCGTTTTTATTCGTTTTCTGCTCAACTACTTTTCGAACTCTATTTGCCAGATAAAAACCAATAATTAAAACTACAATTCCCACCAATAAAGAAGGTAATTGGTTTTCAAGTTTTAAAATGATTTCGGTAAAAGCATTTTTTATGTTTTCCATAGCTTATTGTGTGTTTTCTACAAAACTATTTTCTGTGCTTAAAATTTCTGCTATTAAAGTTACCAATTCTTCTTCAAAGTTACTTAGTAAATCTTTGTTAATCGTTTTATTAGCATCAAAAACAAACGGCATAAAGCCTGATTTTAAATTTTTAAAAGATAAAATTCCAACTTCAATTCCAGCTTCAGGAATACCAATTTTATCTTGGTACATTAAAGCATAACACAACAACTGAATAATTTTATCGTGTTTGATTTCTTGTGTAATTCCATCGAAAGTTGAAATTTTTAAATTTCTAGCTTCAACTTTCCCTGTTTTATAATCGACAATTCTAATTACTCCATTTCGCTCTTCAATTCTATCGACTTTTCCAGCTACAATTACATCATAAGGCAATTTTTCGTGTTTTATGGTACATGACAAACCAGCTTCGGATGCTATAATCTTTATTTTTTCCCCATTTTCAATTTCTTTCTTTTCAAGATTTAGAAAATTAAAAATATTACGCTTTGCTACTTCATAGGCTAGATAATTTTTCCCTTTAGTAATATTTCCTTCTTTATACGTTGCTTTAAATTTTTCCAAAACAACTTCATCAATTTTTTGAATCATTGCTTTATTGTCTTCAACAGAAAGGATATCTACATACGGTTCGTATAAAGTTTCAAGCGAATCGTGAATAATCGTACCTAATGTATTAACTGCGATGCTTTCTTCCACATCATCAACTTCGCTTACTCTTAAAACACGCTGAAAATAAAACTGAATTGGATTTCGTATATAATTTGTTAACGATGATGGAGAAAAACCTTTTTTAGTGGCAATTTCTTCTAATCTTGCTAACAGTTTTTCCGATTTAGGAATTTCAATGCGTTCATGTGATTTTTGCGGTAAAATTGCATTGTACTTTACATTTTCAATAGTATGATTAGGCAATTTTTCAATTTCTAATTGTTGTAAAAACCTACTCTTTTCACCAGCGTCAATTCCTTCATTATCGGTATTATACAACAAGAAAATATTTTCGGCTCGAAATAATAAGTGATAAAAATGATAACTGTAAATCGCGTCTTTTTCTTTGTATGTAGGCAAACCTAATTCTCGCTTTATATCATACGGAATAAACGATTGTTGGGTTTTTCCTGCAGGAAATTTACCTTCATTTACTGAAGTTATAATTACATTTTTAAAATCTAAAACTCGGGATTCTAAAACTCCCATAATTTGCAAACCTGTCAATGGTTCGCCTTCAAAAGAAACATCAGAAACATCTAAAAGTTGTTTATAAACCGCTAAAAGTGATTCTAAATTGTCGATTCGATTGTATTTTAAATGATAACTTTCAATTTTATTAATCAAATTATAAACCGAATAAATAAACGTTAACGCTATTTTTTCAGATTCATTTTTTGTGTTTAAATTTTCCTTTGCACTTGATAAAACTCTTTTTATTAAATCTAAAACTTGACTTATAGTTTTATCTTTCCAAGGTTTTAATAACAAGTCGAAAAAATCATTATCATGAAAATTTGAAGACTCTTTTAATCTTTCAAGCGTATTAAAATTGAAAAATGTTAAATTGTTATTTCGAACTTTTTGAATGATTTCTTGTGCATTTACAATTGGTTCTATAAATGCATGATTTAAAACAGAAATTACTTCTTTGTAGTAAAAAGTATAATTATTTTCATTTCTACTTTGAGCATTATTATGTAATTTAATCAGGCTTAAAACTAAAAGCTGTGCTGGATTATTTTTACTCGAATAACCCATTGTGATATTAAGTCCGTTTAGTTTGTTTGGAAGTGAATTTAAAACAGGTAATAGTAAATTTTCATCTCCTAAAACAACTGCACAATTATCTAGAGATTCTCCGTTTTGAATTAATTCTTCAACTTTTTTTCCAGCAATTTTAGCTTGCCCGATTGATTTAGGCGTTCCTATTATTTGGATTTTCTTTTCTTGCTGAAAATCATTTGTTATCCAATTAAAAGGTTCTTTACTATTCTTTAACCATTCCTTTTTATATCTTCTGATAAATAAGCCAACATCATGATAATTATTCGTTAGAAAATAGTCATCTATATCCCAGAAAACTTTCGCATTATTAAACTCAACTAAATGAAGTATTATGGTTTCTTCAGCTTTGTTTAAGGCATTAAAGCCAGCAAAAATAAATTTAGCCGAATTATTGATTTTAGAATATTGAAGTAAACTATTTACAGCTTCACGATAAATTAGTCCTTGATAACCAATTTTCTTATTTTTTAAAACTTTATAAAGTTTGTTGTAGTATAGAGGTAATTGTTGCCAAAAAAGCAAATGCTTATCAACCAGTTCTGTCTTTTCTTCTACATCGACTTTCCATCTTTCTAATGCTTTAACTTCGCTTAAATATTGAAAAACATCATCTGGATTTAATAAATATCTATCTATTTCATTAAAGTCTTGAATGGCAGTTTTAGCCCAAGTAGAGAATTGTTCAAAACTTTGCTGCTCTTCTTTTTTTTCAGAAGAAAGATATACTTCATAAAATTCAAATAACAACTCAATATTATCAATTGAACGTAAACCAGAAATATCTTGAATAAGTTCTTCAACACTCAAAATATTTGGTGAAAAAACTGAATTTTCAACTTGCTTTCTTATTTCATCTAACAAAAAAACTTTCGCTCTTTTATTAGGTAAAATAATGCTTAAGTCATCAATTGAATCTTTATACTCTGATACTATTTTAGTAACAAGTTTTTCTAAAAAGGAAGTATTATTCATTTTATAAAAATAAAAAAACGCCTCGAAAAATCGAGGCGTTTTTTATTATTTATTTAGCTACGTAAATTACTTTACTAACTTAACTTCAACTCTACGGTTATTAGCTCTACCTTTAGACGTCTTGTTTGTGTCAATTGGATAATCTTCACCAAAACCAGTAGCACTTAATCTTGTAGCATCAATTCCGTTTTCAATTAAATATGCTTTAACAGCATCAGCTCTAGAAGCAGACAATTTTTTATTAAATTCAGCAGCACCTTGACTATCAGTGTGACCTTCAATTGAGAATTTAGAAGAAGGGTACTCTTTTAAGATAGCTGTAATTGCTTCTAATACAGGAATAGTTTGCTTTTTAAATGATGATTTACCTGAATCAAATAAAATTGTTTTAGCGTAATCATTTAATTTTTTGATAGCTTCTTCTGAAACTTCAGGACAACCATTGTTTGCAATTGTACCAGCAACTGTAGGGCATTGATCATCTTTATCAGCTACACCGTCACCATCTCCGTCAGGCCATGGACAACCATTGTTTTCAGCTGGACCAGCTACATCAACACACTGGTCATCTTTATCAGCTACACCGTCACCGTCAGCATCAGGACAACCGTTCATGATTTTTGTTCCAGCAACTTCTGGACAATCATCTTCTGAATCGATAATTCCGTCTCCATCAGTATCAGGACAACCATTGAATTCAGCTAAACCAGCAGTATCAGGACAAGAATCGTCTTTATCAGCGATTCCGTCACCATCAGTATCAGGACAACCCATAAACTCTTCTAAACCTGGAGTTTCTGGACAAGCATCATCTTTATCATAGATTCCATCACCATCAGTATCTTTACCTCCAAATTTGAAAGTAATACCTGCCATATGTTGTAAGTGAGAAGGAACATCATAATCAGCAACTCTTGTATCATCAAACGAGTGCTTGTAAGAAGATTGTAATTGTAAACCTACTTGCTCTGTGAACCAAAAAGTAATCCCAGCACCACCATTAACTGTACCTGCAGAAGCATCACCAACAAATTGGTAACCTCCACCTAAGTGTAACGATGGATCAAACCATTTAGTTCCAATCATTTCCATAAAGCTATACTTAACAGATGCATCAATTCCATAGTAAGATAAATCACCTGGATTGTAAATTGCATCCGTAGATTCAGTACCTGGAACTCTTTCTAACCATTTATCAATCTTATTAACAGATCCAGTTAAACCAACAGAAAAACCATCACCGATGTATCTAGAAACGTTTAAGTAAGACACCGATGGCAAAATATTCCAGTTGTCTCTAGCATTTGCTAATTGAATAAACTGAGGGCTATCATTACCTTCAGCACTAATTTTGGTATCAACACCGTTTGCTCCAAACGATACTGCCCATGGATTGTTGCTATCTTGTGCGTTAGCTGTAAAACCAGCAAACATTAAAGCAGCAGCAAAAATTTTAAGATGTTTCATACTTTACTAAATTTAATTACAATGCGTTATAATTAGCACAAATGTACTGTTTTTTTTTAAATACAAAAAGTTTTGTTAAAAAAAAGAAAACTTTTACTAATTTTATTCAATAACTTTCAACTCTTTACCTACCTCGATAAACGCTGATATAGCCTTATCCAAGTGTTCTTTAGAATGAGCTGCTGAAAGTTGAACTCTTATTCTAGCTTTTTCTTTTGGTACAACTGGAAAGAAAAATCCTATAACATAAACTCCTTTTTTAAGCAATTCATCTGCCATAACTTGTGATAGTTTTGCATCATACAACATTACTGGTACAATAGCAGAGTCTCCATCAATAATATCAAAACCAGCTTTTTTCATTCCTTCTTTGAAATAATTAGTATTCCATTCTAATTTATCTCGTAAAGAAGTATCTTTTTCTAACAATTCAAAAACTTTTAAGGAAGCTCCAACAATTGAAGGTGCTAAAGAATTTGAAAATAAATACGGACGTGAACGCTGACGTAAAATTTCTATAATTTCTTTTTTCGCCGTTGTATAACCACCCATTGCTCCACCAAGAGCTTTACCTAGTGTTCCTGTAATAATATCTACTCGTCCCATTACTTTTTTAGCTTCAAGTGTACCTTTTCCTGTTGCACCAATAAACCCAGCAGCATGACATTCATCTACCATTACCATAGCATCATATTTATCAGCTAAATCACAAATTTTATCTAAAGGAGCTACTAAACCGTCCATAGAGAAAACACCATCGGTTACAATTAACTTGAAACGATGTCCTTTTTCAGAAGCTTCTTTTAATTTAGCTTCTAAATCTTCCATGTTATTATTCTCATAACGATAGCGAGCCGCTTTACACAAACGAACTCCGTCGATAATAGAAGCGTGATTTAAACTATCAGAAATTATACAATCTTCAGCACTTAACAAAGGTTCAAAAACCCCACCATTTGCATCAAATGCCGCTGCGTATAAAATAGTATCATCAGTTCCGTAGAAATTAGCAATTTTTTGTTCTAATTCTTTATGAATATCTTGAGTTCCGCAAATGAAACGAACTGAGGACATTCCGAAACCGTGAGAATCTAATGCGTCTTTTGCTGCTTGAACTACTTCTGGATGTGATGACAAGCCTAAATAGTTATTAGCACAAAAATTTAAAACAGTTTCTCCTGTTGAAATTGTAATTTCAGCACCTTGCGGAGATGTTATAATTCGTTCGCTTTTGAATAATCCATTTTCTTTAATGGCATCTATCTCTTCTTGTAAGTATTCTTTTATTTTTCCGTACATAATTATGGTTGTTGTTTGTTTTTTACAAAATTACTACTTCTATTTTATCTCCTATATAAACTAATGCTTTTTTTACAACTTTAAAATTCATTCGAGTTAAGGCTTTTGCATAATTCTCTATTTGGCGAATATGAGAATCTTTTTTATCACCTGTTTTATAATCTAATAAAAAAGCTTCTTTTCCGTGTAAGACGATTTTATCTGGTTTTATATTTCCAAGTTCTGAATCGATAATTGTTTTTTCGTTTAAAATTTTTCCGTTTCCTGAAAAGAAATCAGTTAATCCTTTATGAGAAACAATTTCTTGAATTTGTTTTTCTACAGTTTCTTTTTCTTTTAAAGAAATTAAGCCCGTTTCAACAGCTTTTTCAATTGCAAGCGGAATATCTTTATCGGTTTCTATATTCGCTAAAATCTCGTGTAATACATTACCAAAATTAATTGCATTTTGTTGTTCTGTTCCCCATAGCAAAGCTTCTTTTTGCGCGATTTTTATATTTTCGAAAGGAAATCTCTCAGTTACTAATTCAATATTTTTACTTTTATTTTCTACCAGAATTGGTTCAGAAATTCGTCTTGAAATTCCGAAATCAAATTCTAATTGATTTTCGTTGTGTTTATTTGCTTTCTGAAGAAATTCTAAGAAATAGTACGATAAATTATTGGTAACCAAGTCGCCTTTTTTTGTCAATAATTTATTTGAAATGATATACAATTGCTCTTCGGCTCGAGTTAATGCAACGTACAAAACATTGATAATATCTAGCAATTCTTCTTGCGATTTTTCTTCAAAAATTTCATTTGCTTTTTCTCCATAAGTCTTTACTTCATTTCTAGAATTCACAAAAGCTTTTGGAAAATCGATATTATCCGATTCTTCTAAATCTATCCAAAGTTTATTCCTAATTTTTCTCGAAAAATCTTCTTCTGCAAAAGGAAAAATTACAACTGGAAATTCTAGTCCTTTTGATTTATGAATTGTCATAATCCGAACCGCATCACTTCCTTCTGGAGATGGAATACTTTTTTGAAAACCTGTTTTGTCCCAATACTCTAAAAACTCAGCAATTCCTAATTGTGATTTACTATCTTTTTCCAGCACCAAATCCATAAAATACTGAACATATGAAGTATTTGCTTTTTCTTTTACAAAAGCGTTAACTAAAACCTCAACTGCATCGTAAAGCGATTTCGTTCGGCAGTTTTTAAACGAAATTGTAATTCCTAATTGTTGAAAAGCGGTTTCAATTTCAGTTTCCGTTTTATCTTTTAGTTCTAAAATAAAATCGTGTATAGGAATTTCGTTTTGACAATATTTAGCAACAAAATATAAAACAAAAGATTTCGCTTCATCATCTTTATTATTGTTCAAAAAACGAAGTAAAGCAATTAACAATTTTACTTCGGTTGCATTTTGAATCAATAAAGTTTCCGATGACAAAATAGGAATATCATTTTCCGTTAGATAATTTGCTAGTAAAACACCTTTGTCTTTTTTTCGCGTAAGCAAAACAATATCGCCATAACTGAAACCTTTATCTTTTACGCTTTTAATTGTTTCAATTGATTTTTCTAAATATTGTAAATCTTTATATGAATAACCTATTTCATTTTCATCAAAACCTTCTTCTTCGTCAGCTTGAATAAAAGAAATGTTTACATAACCGCCTTTTTTATTATTGGTGTTTTGATGTGATTTATTTTCGTATAAATCGGCATAATCTTCATTTTCAAACTTCCCCGATAAAAACTTAAAAAACGAGTTATTGAAGTCTATAACTTCGCTAAAACTTCTATAATTTGTTTCTAAGTTTTCTACTTTTTTATCTTTATTTGAAAACGGATTTTGGTTCTCATCTTCCGAATTATCTTCTTTACTTAAATCGATAAATTGTTCTGCTTTTCCACCGCGCCAACGATAAATTGATTGTTTTGGATCACCAACCAACATTAACGTTCCTTTTATTCCATTTTCTTCAGAAGCTAAAGCGTTATCGATTAAAGGAATTAAGTTTTTCCATTGCATTTCGGAAGTATCTTGAAACTCATCTATAAAATAATGTCGGTATTTTTCACCTAAACGTTCGTAAATAAATGGCGTAGGTTCGCCTTGAATTTTATTGAATATGATTTTATTAAAATCGGAAATCGACAATACATTTTGCTCTTCTTGAATTCTTCTAAATTCTTGATTTATTGCATTCAATAATGAAAGCGGATTGATATTTTGTAAAAATGCTTGGTAAAAACTGATTTTACCGTATTTGGCATAAATTTTTGCTAACTGATGTAAAATTTCAGGTTTAATAGCTTCAATTAATTGCAAATCTTTTGCTGCTTTTTTTACTTTTATATCTTCTTCTTCCCAATATTTTTTTTGTGTTGGTTTAACTTCATCAAGTTCAATATTATTAAGATGATTCACAAAATATGATTGAAAAGAATCTAACTGAATTCCTTTTGATGCGATAAATTCTTTAATTTTTCTTCCTTCTTCTTTTGTTGCTTCTTTAAGCTCATTTACTTTTTCTTCGAGTTTTTGTCTAATTTCCTTAAAATCATCAAAGTTTTTGTCTTCAATTTCTTTTACTTCTTGCGCATTATTGTCGTTGGTTAATAACTTAGCGACTTCAAAAAGCTCACGGGAAATATCCCAATTTTTATCATCATCGGTTTTATTTCGGGTAAACTCTAAAATAAATTGCGTTAACTTTTCATCTTCGCCAACTTTATCGATAACACTATCAACAGCTTCTTGAAGAAGCGCATCGGTATCTAAAGCTATTTCGAAATTTGATGGCAATTCTAAATCTTGGGCGAAAGTTCGAATGATTTTATGCGTAAACTTATCAATAGTTGAAATTCCGAAAGCCGAATAATTATGAATAATATCTTTGATAATAGCTTTCGATTTATCTTTTATAGTTGCAATTGAAAGTCCGGTTTCTTTTGATAAATCTTGAAGTAACGACAAACTTTTATCGGCAGTTTGTTCTTTCGAAAATTCAAATAGGCTATTTACAATTCTATTTTTCATTTCTTCAACCGCTTTATTAGTAAACGTAATCGCTAAGATTTTTTTATACGAATCATTATGCGGAGATTTTAAAAGAATCTTCAAATATTCTTTTGTTAACGTGTACGTTTTCCCTGAACCAGCCGAAGCATTAAATATTGTAAATGAGTTAGAATTCAATCGATGAGAATTTAGATCGTTTATAGCCAAATAAAAAGTATTTATACTTTATGTTTTTAATTAGCTTGTTTAATTTGTAAATTTGAGAAAAATATTACTAATCTAAAAATAAATATTATGGCTTTTGAATTACCAAAATTACCTTATGCATACGATGCATTAGAACCACATATTGACGCAAGAACTATGGAAATACACCATACAAAGCATCACAACGGTTATACTAACAACTTAAACAACGCTATTGCTGGAACAGATTTAGAAGGTAAAAGCATTGATGATATTTTAAAAAATTTAGACATGAACAACGGAGCTATTAGAAATAATGGTGGTGGTTTTTATAACCATAGTTTGTTTTGGTCCGTAATGTCTCCTAATGGTGGCGGAAAACCAACTGGTGAATTAGCGACAGCTATTGATAGAGATTTTGGTTCGTTTGAAAACTTTAAAGACGAATTTGCTAAAGCTGCTGCTACTCGTTTTGGTTCTGGATGGGCTTGGTTATGTGTTCATAACGGAGGAAAATTAGAAGTTTGTTCGTCTGCAAACCAAGATAATCCAATTATGCCAGGAATTGGTTGTGGCGGAGCTCCTATTTTAGGTCTTGACGTTTGGGAACATGCTTATTATTTAAACTATCAAAACAGAAGACCTGATTATATTGAAGCTTTCTTTAATGTAATTAATTGGGATGAAGTATCTAAAAGATTTAACGAAGGAAAGTAATCAATTTATTTTCAAAAATTATAAAGGAGCAATTTTGCTCCTTTTTTTATGCATAAAAAAAGGTGAAAAATTACTTTCAACCTTTTTGCCCCAAATCTACCATAAAACTTAACCTACTAATTTTCTGGTAGTGCTAATATAGTACAGCACTCATACCGATTCATAAAAAAATTGTTGAGTGACCTAAAAAATCCGATGAAATACAAAGTTGTAAGAATTATTAATCTAAAATATTCAGAAAATAAAAAAGGTGAAAGATTACTTTCACCCTTTTTGCCCCAAATCTACCATAAAACTTAACCTACTAATTTTCTGGTAGTGCTAATTTAGTGCAGTACTCAAACTCATTCATTAAAAAATTGTTGAGTGACCTAAAAAATCCGATGAAATACAAAGTTGTAGGAATTATCAACTTAAAAAAGTAAAAAATAAAAAAGGTGAAAGATTACTTTCACCCTTTTTGCCCCAAATCTACCATAAAACTTAACCTACTAATTTTCTGGTAGTGCTAATATAGTGCAGTACTCAAACTCATTCATTAAAAAATTGTTAAGTGACCTAAAAAATCCGATGAAATACAAAGTTGTAGGAATTATCAACTTAAAAAAGTAAAAAATAAAAAAGGTGAAAGATTACTTTCACCCTTTTTGCCCCAAATCTACCATAAAAACTTAACCTACTAATTTTTCTGGTATCGCTAAAGTAATGTAGCTTATGTTATTTTGTTAAATAATCAGACAAACTACTTGAAAAAATCGATGAAATGCATTTTTAGTATGCTCTAGCATCTTTTCCTTCGTAGAAATTCATAAAAGCGCGGTTTACTACTCGGTTTCCACCAGGTGTAGGATAATCTCCTGTAAAATACCAATCTCCTAAGTTTTTAGGACAAGCTTTGTGTAAATCTTTAACTGATTGATAAATTACTTTAACTTTTGCTTTTGTTCTTTCAGGAGTAAGCATTTCAGCTATTTTATCTGATATCTCTTCATCTGTAAATGGTTCATAAATCTCTTTAACAAAGTTGACAACATCAGTATCTTTATAATTTTCTTGCTCTTTTGACTTTTTATATACTTCATCTACTAAATGATAAAGATTTCGTTCTTTTAATAGAGATAATGCTGCTCTAAAAGCAACTAATCCTTCTAATTTAGCCATATCAATTCCGTAACAATCTGGATAACGAATTTGTGGTGCCGAAGAAACTACAACAATTTGTTTCGGGTTTAAACGATCCATCATTTTAATGATACTTTGCTTCAAAGTTGTACCACGAACAATACTATCATCTATAATTACCAAATTATCATTAGGTTTTACAACGCCATACGTTACATCGTAAACATGAGCAACTAAGTCGTCACGACTACTATCTTCGGTAATAAACGTTCTTAGTTTTGCGTCTTTTATCGCAACCTTTTCAGTACGAATGGTTTCCGACAAAATACTTTTTATTTTATCTTCGCTTAAATTTTCTGCGGAAAGAATTGCTTGTGTTTTCTTGTTGTCAAGATAATTATGAGCCGCTTCAACCATTCCGTAAAAAGACAATTCTGCTGTATTTGGAATATAAGAAAAAACAGTGTTTTCAGTATCGTTATTAACTGAATCTAATATTTTTGGAAAAATTAATTTTCCCAATTCTTTTCTTTCTTGATAAATTTCGGCATCGCCACCGCGAGAAAAATAAATACGTTCAAACGAACAAGCTTTCTTTTCTAATGGCCTTCGTATTTCTTCTATAGAAACATTTCCGTTTTTCTTAATTATGATTGCATTTCCTGGAGCTAATTCTTTAACATCATAAAAAGGAACGTTAAATACTGTTTGAATAACTGGACGTTCTGAAGTTACTACCACAACTTCGTCATCTTCATAATAAAAAGCTGGACGAATTCCTGCTGGATCACGCATTACAAATGAATCTCCATGACCAAACAAACCAGCCATTGCATAACCACCATCCCAATTGCGAGAAGCACGTTCTAAAATTCGCTGAATATTAAGCTTTTCAGCAATAACTGCTGAAGCTTCTTTTTTTGAAATTCCGTCTTGTTTACATTCTTGGTAAATATCAGAAACTTCATCATCTAAGAAATGTCCAATTTTTTCCATTACCGTAACGGTATCAGCCATTTGTTTTGGATGTTGGCCAAGGTTAACTAAATCTTGAAACAATTCTTTAACATTGGTCATATTAAAGTTACCTGCAACAATTAAATTACGATGCATCCAATTGTTTTGTCGTAAAAACGGATGAACACTTTCAATGCTATTTTTACCAAAAGTTCCGTATCGAACATGACCTAAAAACAATTCTCCCACATAAGGAATATGCTCTTTTTGAAGTGAAACATTATTAACAAATTCAGGATTTTCTTCTAAACCACGACTAATTCGATTATTAATTTTAGAAAAAATATCTTTTATGGGTTGTGCATCATTTGAACGAATTCTGCTAATATAACGCTGACCAGGATCTACATCTAATTTAATGCTTGCTAAACCCGCACCGTCTTGTCCGCGATTGTGCTGTTTTTCTAAAAGCAAATACATTTTTTGAACACCATAAAAAGCAGAGCCGTATTTTTCTTTATAGTATACTAATGGTTTTTTTAATCGTAGTAAAGCAATACCACATTCGTGCTTAATTGCGTCGCTCATTGTGTTGTGTTGTTTGTTGTTGTTATGTAAATAAAAAATGCCTCGAAAAAATCGAGGCATAAAAAATTATTCTTCTAATTCAATTTCAAATTGTGTTAGCGCTTTAAACTCTTGTAAGCGTTCAACTACTTCTTTTTTTGATAATTTTTCCATTCGTTCAGTTCCAAATTTCTCCACACAAAATGAAGCTAAATTAGACCCGTAAATAATTCCGTTTTTCATATTATCGAAAGAAATATTTTCGCTTTGTGCAATATATCCTGCAAAACCACCCGCAAAAGTATCTCCAGCACCTGTTGGATCAAAAACTTCTTCTAATGGTAATGCTGGTGCAAAGAATACATCTTTATTATGGAACAATAACGCTCCATGCTCACCTTTTTTAATCACCACATATTTTGGTCCCATTGCATGAATTTTTTCAGCAGCTTTAACTAAAGAATATTCACCTGAAAGTTGGCGTGCTTCTTCATCGTTAATTGTAATTACATCTACACGTTTAATAACATCCATTAATTCGTTCCAAGCACAATCCATCCAAAAATTCATCGTATCTAAAACAACTAACTTTGGTTTTTCAGTTAATTGATCTAAAACTCCCGATTGAACAATAGGATGTAAGTTTCCTAAAAGAACAACTTCTGAATTTTTATAATTTTCTGGAACAATTGGATTAAAATCTGCTAATACGTTTAATTCTGTTACTAAAGTATCGCGAGAATTTAAATCGTTATGATATTTTCCGCTCCAAAAAAACGTTTTTCCGCCTTTTACAACTTCAATTCCTTCAATATTTACGTCTTTACTTTCTAATAAATCTAAATATTCTTTTGGAAAATCTTCTCCAACTACTGAAACAATAGCTGCATCTACATTAAAAAAGTTAGAAGCTAAACCAATATAGGTAGCCGCTCCACCTAAGATTTTATCTGTCTTTCCAAAAGGTGTTTCAATTGCATCAAAAGCAACTGTGCCTACTATCAATAATTTATTCATTCTATTTTCATTGCGAGATTACGTAGTAACCTCAAAATTAATTTGCAAAGATACTTGTAAAAAGTTAATTGTCAAAAAGGAAAAGAGGAAAGGTTATATGCGAATTGTAAAACAGTTTATTTTCTTCCAAAATCTGCAGGGATTTCTCCCCAAGCTTTGGTTTCCCATTTAACTATTGGTGTAGTGTATGTATTTTGTTCCAACCAGATTTCAGCTCTTTTTACGAGTTCAAAAAGTGTTTTGTTTTTGGCTGTAACTTCAAGCTTCGTATTGCACTTTTTTTTCTTTACCCAACTCATTGCTGTTTTAGAATCGGTATAAATGATACAATCAACTTGTTTCTTTTTTAACAATGCTAATCCATGAACGATAGCTAAAAACTCACCTATATTATTAGTTCCTTCTTCAAACGGACCTTGAATAAAGATTTGCTTTTTTGTCTTTGTGTCTACACCTCTGTACTCCATAGTTCCAGGATTTCCACTACAAGCTGCATCTACAGAAATAGAATTAAAATTTGGCTGACCAATCTTGTTGAGTTCTTCTTGTGTAAGTTCAGAAGTAAATCCTTTTTTCCCAGCAAAATCATAATAACTTCTTGAAAAAGCATCTTTTGCCATTTCTAGCGTTTTAAAAGACTTATATTTTGCTTGTGGATAACCTTTTATTGCTATTTTACATTTTTCCCAAGTTTCAAAAATGCCAGTCTCAAAACCATCCCAAACAACATAATACTTTTTTCCAGCCATCATTGATTATGTGTTGATGAACGTTTCTATTACTTGTGGAAAATATTTTTGTTCTAATTCGTGAATTTTTGCAGCAATTTCATCAGCTGTTTTACAATTTTCAATATTTGTAGCTTGCTGAAAAATAAATTTGCCTTCATCATAATGTTCGTTCACAAAATGAATGGTTATTCCGGTTTCTTGCTCTTTATTTTCTAAAACAGCTTTATGAACATTCATTCCGTACATCCCTTTTCCACCGTATTTTGGTAACAATGCGGGGTGAATATTGATTACTTTATTAGGATATTCTTTAATAATATTAGCAGGAAACATCCATAAAAATCCAGCCAAAACAATTAAATCAGGTTGTATTTCGTTAAGTTTTTCTAAAACAAAACCATTGTTAAGCTGCTCTCTATCAAACAAAACCGACTTAACACCATGATTTTGAGCGCGTTCAATAACTTTGGCACGAGGATTGTTAACAAACACACTGACTACTGTTCCTTGACTTGATTTTTTGAAATGCGCTATTATGTTTTCGGCGTTTGTACCGTTTCCGGAAGCAAAAAGCACTATTTTTTTCATTGATTGTGTTCTTAAAACTATTGAAAAAGAAACGTCTTCAAATTAAAAAGAAGAAATTCCCTGTAATTTTTATTACACAAAAAAAAGAATAATTATTGGTAAAAAATAGAAATTGAGAGTCTTTGTGAATATTTTTTTTTAAATTCGTAGTCACATTTAAAAACAAAAATGCGGTTTTAAAATAAAGTTTTTTATTTTTGCCAACAAATTAAATTAAAAATTAAAAGATTATGTCAGACATTGCATCAAGAGTAAAAGCGATTATCGTAGACAAATTAGGTGTTGACGAAAACGAAGTTGTTGCTGAAGCAAGCTTCACAAACGATTTAGGAGCTGATTCATTAGACACTGTTGAGCTTATTATGGAGTTCGAAAAAGAATTCGATATTCAAATTCCAGATGATCAAGCTGAAAACATTGCTACTGTAGGTCAAGCTATTTCTTACATCGAGGAAGCTAAGAAATAATATTTAAGCACCCGTAAGTAAACTTGCGGGTGTACTTATTTTAGAATTCCTACTTATTTATTTTTTTTACTTAGATTTGTAGAAAACATTGATTGTATTACAATCACGAGATAACAAATATGTAATACCCATTGTTTCTTTTATTGTTAAAGGCACTGTGGGTTTTTTTATATAAACTTAAATTCTATTCTATGCAATTAAAGCGTGTTGTAGTTACAGGGCTTGGAGCCCTTACCCCAATTGGAAATAATATTCAAGAATATTGGGATGGCTTACTAAATGGGAAAAGCGGTGCGGCACCTATTACGTATTACGATACCGAAAAACATAAAACAAAATTTGCTTGCGAATTAAAAAACTTCAATGTAGAAGATTTTATTCCACGTAAAGAAGTTAGAAGATTAGACAAATTTTCTCAGTACGCTATTGTTGCAAGTGATGAAGCCATTAAAGATTCTGGAATTTCTCTAGAAAACACAGATAAATATCGTGTAGGAGTTATTTGGGGTGCAGGTATTGGTGGTTTGCAAACTTTTCAAGATGAAGTAATGAGTTATGCCGCAGGTGATGGAACGCCACGTTTTAATCCATTCTTTATCCCTAAGATGATTGCTGATATTGCACCTGGACACATTTCTATGAGAAATGGTTATATGGGACCAAACTACACAACAGTTTCTGCTTGTGCTTCTTCTGCAAATGCTTTAGTAGATGCTTTCAACTACATCCGTTTAGGAATGTGCGATGTAATTGTTTCTGGTGGTTCAGAAGCTGCTGTAACAATTGCAGGTATGGGCGGATTTAATTCTATGCAAGCGCTATCAACTCGTAACGAAAGTCCAGAGTCTGCTTCAAGACCGTTTGATGCTACACGTGATGGATTTGTATTAGGTGAAGGAGCTGGTGCGTTAGTTTTAGAAGAATACGAACACGCAAAAGCGCGTGGTGCTAAAATATATTGTGAAATAGGTGGCGGTGGGTTATCATCAGATGCTTATCACTTAACTGCTCCGCATCCAGAAGGAATTGGTGTAATTGCAGTAATGGAAAACTGTTTACGTGATGCTTGTGTAAATCCTGATGAAGTTGACCACATCAACACACACGGAACTTCAACTCCGTTAGGAGATGTTGCTGAATTAAAAGCAATTAGTAAAGTCTTTGGTGAACACGCTAAAGACATTAACATCAACTCTACTAAGTCAATGACGGGTCACTTGTTAGGAGCTGCAGGTGCTATAGAAGCTATTGCTTCAATTTTAGCAATGCAGAATGGTGTTATCCCTCCTACAATTAACCATAGTACAGTTGATGAAAACATTGACCCATCATTAAATCTTACTTTAAATAAAGCTCAAAAAAGAGATATTAAAGTAGCCATGAGTAATACTTTTGGTTTTGGTGGACATAACGCTTGTGTTTTATTTAAAAAATTAGAGGAATAATTTCCTATGCGTCGTTTTTTAAAAAAAATATCGAATAATTCCCGTTCTGATGAAGACGGGATTTTTTTTGAAAAAATGAACAAATTGTTAGGTTTCAAGCCTAAAAATTTATGGTATTATAAAAAAGCCTTCACGCATAGTTCTACCAATAAAACCGATGAAAAAGGAAATCCTTTCAATTATGAAAGACTTGAATTTTTAGGTGATTCTATGCTCGGCAGTGTAATTTCAGCACATTTATATAATGAAGTTCCTACTGGAGATGAGGGTTATTTAACAAAAATGCGTTCGAAAATTGTAAGTAGAGAACATTTAAACGAGCTTGGACGCGACTTAAATCTAATTCAGTTTATTGACAGCAAGGTAAATCCGAAACATTTTGGCGAAAATATTCACGGAAATATTTTTGAAGCTTTTATTGGTGCTATTTATTTAGATAGAGGATTTAAGTATTGTGAAAAATTTATTTATAAAAAAGTAATTCAGCCTTATGTAGATATTCCAAAGCTTGAAGGAAAGGTGATTAGTTACAAAAGTTTGATTATTGAATGGTGTCAAAAAGAAAAAAAACAATTTCAGTTTGATACTTTTGAAGATCAAGGAAACGAAGGTCAAAAATACTTTGGCGTAAAGCTTTATATTGATAAAAAAGTTGCTGCTAAAGGCAGAGCAACTTCAAAAAAGAAAGCCGAAGAAATTGCCGCAAAAAGAGCTTTCTTTGTTTTTCAAGATCAAATTGAAAGAAAATAGTAAACTTTCAACTTTCGTTAATAGTTCCTTAACGAATTCTTACGTTTTAATAGAAATAGTATCTTTACATTTAACTTTTTAAAAAATGGCAGTTCATAAACTTCAAATAGACGATTTTATTTCGACTGATTACATGTTAATTGCGATTCATTGTTCTATTGAAGATTATCGATTAGCTTTTTTTCTAAATAAAGAATTAAAAATTAAGCTACAAAAAGAGCGAAATTCAATCGAGCTGAAAAAGGAAAGTAACAAAAGTAGCTTTGACCATTTTTGTTTTGAAGATGTAAAAAACGATGTCTATTGGCATTTAATTTCAAACAAATCAAATTGGGAAAACAACAACACAACAAACATTGGCTTTTTTGAAAACGTAGATTCTGTAGCATTTTTAGTTCCAGAATTTAAAACAGCCAATTATATTTTAAAAATTGAAAACATAGACACCATTTTTGATATCAAAAGTGTAATTAAAACAATTAAAACAATTCCACTAGTATCATTAGTCTATACAATTGAACAAGATAAATTAAAATCGAAAAATAATTTAATTTTTTAGAAAATGCCAATAAGCAAAAAAACTAAAATAGTAGCCACATTAGGTCCTGCGAGTAACGGAAAAGAAACCATGAAAGCTATGATTGAAGCTGGAGTTAATGTGTTTCGAATCAACTTTTCACATGCTAATTATGAAGATGTAATAAAACGTATTCAATTTATTCGTGAACTAAATGACGAATTTGGATACAACACTTCTATTCTAGCCGATTTACAAGGTCCGAAATTACGCGTTGGTGTAATGAAAGAAGATGTAATCGTAAACAAAGGCGACAAAATTACATTCACAACTGCAGAAGATATTTTAGGAACAGCAGAGCGTGTTTACATGAATTATAAAGAGTTTCCTAAAGATGTAAATGCTGGCGAACGTATTTTATTAGACGACGGAAAATTAATTTTTGAAGTTACTAAAACCGATAAAGAAACCGAAGTCGAAGCTGTAGTTGTACAAGGTGGCCCATTAAAGTCAAAAAAAGGAGTAAACTTACCTAATACAAAAGTTTCACTTCCTGCACTTACAGAAAAAGATATAAAAGACGCTATTTTCGCTATTGAAAACGACGTTGATTGGATTGCGCTTTCATTTGTAAGAACCTCACAAGACTTAGAAGATTTACAAGATTTAATTGCTGAAAATTCAGATCATAAAATTCCAATTATTGCTAAAATTGAAAAACCAGAAGCAGTAGAAAACATCGACAAAATCGTTGCTTTTTGCGATGGTTTAATGGTAGCACGTGGTGATTTAGGAGTAGAAGTTCCCGCTGAAGAAGTTCCGCTAATTCAAAAGAAATTAATTCATCGTGCTAAAACAGCTCGTATTCCTGTAATTGTGGCAACACAAATGATGGAAACCATGATTACAAGTTTAACACCAACACGTGCCGAAGTAAATGATGTTGCCAATTCGGTAATGGATGGAACTGATGCGGTTATGCTTTCTGGAGAAACATCTGTAGGTAATTATCCTGTACAAGTTATTGAAACGATTTCGCGTATTATTGATAGCGTTGAACATTCGCCTTTGATTACAGTTCCATTAAAAGCACCACATATTAGAACAAATCGTTTTATTACAAAGTCTATTTGTTACCACGCTGCAATTATGGCTGATGATATTGATGCTAAAGCGATTACAACGCTAACTAATTCGGGTTATACAGCCTTTCAAATTTCAGCTTGGCGACCAAAATCTCATATTTTAGTATTTACATCAAACAAACGTATTTTAACACAGTTAAATTTATTATGGGGCGTTCGTGCTTTTTACTATAATAAGTTTGTAAGTACCGATGATACCATTGACGATTTAAACCAAATTTCTAAAGATAGAGGTTACACAACTAAAGGCGATATGATTGTAAATCTCGCTTCTATGCCTATCATGAAAAAAGGTATGGTAAACACACTTCGTGTTTCGGAAATTGAGTAAAATAAATCTTGTCAATCTGAATTTATTTCAGATTCCGAAACTAGTTCGGACTCGAGGCAAAGCCGTATTAAGCGAAGCTAATGACAAAGCGCTTAAAAAAAAACCAGCTTTTCAAGCTGGTTTTTTTATTCATGATCTCTTATTCCTTGTGGACCTTTGGCTCCTTTAGGGTTTGTCCCTTTTAAAGATTGAATATAAGCTAGTAAGCTATTAACATCTTTTGGTGTTAAAATTGCATTCCATCCAACCATACCTTTTCCTGGATTGCCTCCAAACACAACCACTTTAGCTACGTCATTTAAATCACTTCCATAAATCGAGTAATTATCTGTTAAATTGGGACCTATCGATCCCTTCCCTCCAATACTATGACAAGCAATACAATTAGTGTTATAAATTTCTAAACCATCTTTAATTGATTTTTTGTTTGATAAATCATAATAAACAATACTATTTTCATTTAAAACTAATTTTTCCCAATATTTAATGTCTTTTTTAATTTCAGCATTTATGATAGAATCTCGTAACTTCATTTCCTTACTTGCTGAAATACTTTGTAAATACATTATTAAAGGAAGTATTTCAGATTTTTTTTCTACATAAAACTCATTATTATTGAAATATCTTTTAGTATTTTCATTTATTTCTTTTTGTAACGAATCTAATTCTGTTAATATTAAATTCCAACTCTTTTTCTTTAATCTAGTTATTTTTCTGAAATTTTTAAAATTAAGTATGCTTTTGTTTAAACTCTTATATGTTGGCATAGTATCATTTGCTGTAACCATAAAAGAATCCATTAAATTTAAAAAATGCCAAGTATTATCATATTTATCTTTAAGTCCATCTAAACTGATTAAAGATTTACTTTCATTAACCTTTAGCGTATGACATTGTTTACAATTTTCTCTTTTATAAATATATTCTCCATATTTTATCAAAGATTTTTTTGGGTGATTTAGTTCACCATAGTCGTTTTTTTGATGCAGATTAAAAGAAAAAAATAAAATTAGAAGGCATATTAATAAAATCACTCCTAAAATACTTTTCAAGCTTAAATACTTCATGTTTTTTTATAAAAATAAATAAATTTAAAACTCAAACTTCAATTGCATTGAAATACTTTTCTGTTTGGGTGCTTTTTCTTTTTTTGATTCTGTGTTTAAATTATGTAGTGAAAGCCCGAGTAAACGCACTGAATTTTTCAACTTTTCTTGATACAATAATTCTTTTGCAACATCAATAATCAAATTTTTATCGGCAATAAAATATGGCAGCGTTTTACTTCTTGTTTGTAATGTAAAATCGGAATATTTCAATTTTAGAGTAATTGTTTTTCCAGCGACCTTACTTTTTTGCAATCGCTTTTCTAGTTCGTTAGCAATATTGATAATTTTTTCTTCTAGAAATACTTCGGAAGTTAGGTTTTCAAAGAAAGTTCGTTCCGCACCAACGGATTTCAATGTTCTATTTGGCTTAACTTTACTTTTATGAATACCACGACAAATTTGATAATAATACTGTCCGCTATTGCTAAAATGCTTTTCTAAAAACTCAAGTGATTTTTGCTTTAAATCGTAACCCGTAAAAATTCCTAATTGGTACATTTTTTCGGCAGTAACTTTTCCTACACCGTAGAATTTTTTAACGTCTAATTTCTCCAGAAATTCTTCAACTTCATCAGGGTTTACCGTTTTTTGTCCGTTTGGCTTATTATAATCGGAAGCAATTTTAGCCACAAATTTATTGACAGAAATTCCAGCTGAAGCGGTTAAACCAACCTCATCAAAAATGCGTTTTCTAATTTCTTGTGCAATTAAAGTGGCACTTTGCAAATTCATTTTGTTTTCGGTAACATCTAAATAAGCTTCGTCTAAAGAAAGTGGTTCGACCAAATCGGTATAGTCTAAAAATATTTTCCTGATTTTTTTAGAAATCTCTTTGTAACGGTCAAATCTTGGTCTAACAAAAATTAATTCGGAGCATAAACGCTTCGCTTGAACGCCACTCATAGCACTTTTTACACCAAATTTTCGAGCTTCGTAACTCGCCGCCGAAACTACACCGCGAACTTCACTTCCGCCAACGGCTAAAGGTTTTCCTTTGAGTTCAGGATTATCCATTTGTTCTACAGATGCGTAAAATGCATCCATA
The DNA here is from genome assembly GCA_030431055.1 of Bacteroidia bacterium. Classification (GTDB taxonomy): domain Bacteria; phylum Bacteroidota; class Bacteroidia; order Flavobacteriales; family Flavobacteriaceae; genus Flavobacterium. The sequence goes on from JAUIJA010000001.1 coordinate 335,298, forward strand.
TCGATATGAATAATTTTTCTTTGTTTTTCTTCCTGACTCATCTCACAAATTTACTTTATATTTGATTAAATTATGTCTAATGATTGAAATTGAACGTAAATTTTTGGTAAAAGACAATTCGTTTTTAGACGATTTTAGTCGTAGTAACAGAATTGTGCAAGGTTATTTATCATCTCACCCTGAAAGAACGGTTAGAGTTCGAATAAAGGGCGAAAATGGCTATTTAACCATAAAAGGAAAGAGCGAAGGTTTTTCACGCTTTGAATGGGAAAAAGAAATTGATATTGATGAAGCTGAAAAACTATTGCAACTTTGTGAAAAAGGCGTAATTGATAAAATTCGTTATGATGTAATCGTTGGTACACACATTTTTGAAGTTGATGTTTTTAAAGGCGAAAATGAAGGTTTAGTCTTAGCCGAAATTGAATTACAAACTGAAGATGAAACTTTTGAAAAACCAAATTGGTTAGGTGAAGAAGTTACCGAAGACATTAAATATTACAATTCATATTTAAGTAATCATCCATTTAAAACTTGGTAAAAATGAAATATCTTTTAGGATTATTTATAGCAATTTTTTGTGTTTCATGTGTGAACGTTAAAGTAGAAAGTTCAAAAAATGTAACAACAATTGACCCGATAAAAACAAAACACGAAGTTTTCTCTTACAAAGAAGGCGACACAACTTATGTAATGCAAAAATACTTTTTGGTTTTACTAAAAAAAGGACCAAATCGTTCGCAAAGTAAAGACGAAACCGCTGAAATTCAAAAAAAACACATGGCTCATATTTCTTGGTTAGCCGAACAAAATTATATTAGTATTGCTGGGCCAAGTGAAAACCATGAAACTATTTCTGGATTTTTACTTTTTAATACTGAAACTATGAAACAAGCCGATAGTTTAGCGAAATTAGATCCAGCCGTAAAAGCAGGTCGATTAGAAGTAGAAACAATTCCTTGGTGGGCAGCAAAAGGAAGTAAGTTAAAGTAAACTAGGATTTGTAGCAATTCCTTTTAAGCGATATGTAATTAAATAGTTGACAATTTCGGTTTCCGAATGTTGACTGATAATTTTTTCGTACCAAATACGTTTATCTACATTTTCAAAATTCACTTCAATAAAAAAATTAATGTCTAAATCTTGAAAAATTAATTCTTCTTCTTTAGCTTTAACCAATAATGGCTTTATAATTTCGCTTCTAAAATATTCACGATTATCCTGAAAACTCTTCATTACTTTACTTTGATATTTCTGTAAACTTTGAATAAAAACAGGATCGATAGCTTTTATTGTGCTAATTGAAAAAGTATAGATTTTTACAATTTTTTGTAGCGGATTTAATTCTTCTACTTCATTTATGACTTGAACTTCAACTAAAAAGTTTTTCCAAAGTTCATCTACCGTTTCAAATAACAAAGTTTCCTTATTTGTAAAAAGCAAATACAAGGTTTTTTTTGACACGCCAAGTTTTTCGGCAATATCATCCATCGTAAAGTTTTTTACACCATATTTTAAGAAATATCCAAGTGCTTCACTTATTATAAAATCTTTTTTAGAATTTTCCATAATTGAAAAAGCCTCAAAATTTTAGAAACTGAAATAAATTCAGCTTGACAAAAATCTTGAGGCATATATTTTATTTATTGGCTTCCACCACCTAATGCTTTGTACAAAGTAATGACAGCATTTAGTTGTTTAAACTTGTTGTCTATATAGTTTAATTCGGTATTTAGTGCGTTGTCTTTTGCTGTTAACACTTCTAAATAATTAACCATGCCATATTGTAACAATTCATCGGAATAATCAGCTGCCGATTTCAACGCTTCTAATTGTTGTTCTCTTAAAACCAACTTATCTGTTTCGTTTTGATAACTCGCTAAAGCATCGGAAACTTCTTTTCCTGCAGTTAACAATGTCTTTTCATATGTTAAATATGCTTTTTGTTGATTTGCTTTTGCAACTTCTAATCTTGTTTTATTTTGACGTTGATTAAAAATTGGTTGCGTAATTCCTGTAACGATATTAGCAAAAATTGAATTTGCCGAAAGCCATTCTTTTAAATCTAAACTTTGAAAGCCACCAGTTGCTGTAATAGTCAATGAAGGATAAAAATTACTTCTAGCAACATTTGTTAGCTCAAAAGCATTTCTAAAACTCATTTCAGCAGCAACTACATCAGGTCGGTTGCTTAATAATAGAGCGGGCACACCAGTTTTAATATCTGCCGTAATGTTTTGATCTTTAAAACTAGTTTTAACAATAGCTCCTGGTTTTTTATTTAGCAATAAATTGAAAGAGTTTTCCATTACTTTCAAATTGTATTCTAAATCTTTCAACGTAATTTCAGTTGCCCATCTTTGCGCTTCGGTTTGTTTAACCGCTACTTCATTTACACTTCCTGATTTTTTTAAAGCTGTAATAACCTCAACACTTTCTTCACGATTTTCAAGTGTTTGTTTTACAACTTTAATTTGCTCTTCGGTTGCTAGCATTTGATAATAAAGCGTAGCAATATTTGCAATTAATTCTGATTGAACTGCTCTAGTTGCAGCTTCAGTTTGTAAATAGCTTGCTAAAGTTGCGCGTTTATTACTTCTAATTTTTCCCCAAATATCAGCTTCCCAACTCAAGTTTGAAGATAATTCATATTGATCGATACTGCTAAACAAACGTCCAAATTGACTATTAGCTGATGTTTCTTGATGTGTCCATGTTGTATTTAATCCAATGTTTGGTAAATATCCTGCTTTGCCTTGTTTCATATTAGCTTCGGCAGCAACCATATTTTGAATTGCAATTTGAAGGTCTAAATTATTTTGAATTCCTTCTTCAATATAACTTTGCAATTGCGCATCGGTAAACAACTCTTTCCAAGAAAGCATTCCGATAGAAGTGCTATCTAAAACAGCTTCTGTTCTGTATAAATTTTCAGTTTCTATTTTTGGTTCGTGATAATCTTTAGCTACAAAACATGATTGCAACGTGAAAGAAACTAATACAACCAAAATTCCTATTTTAATTCTTCTTTTTTTCATTTTCATTTGTATTAGTTGTTTACTTCTTCAATTGCAGGTTTGCTACTTACCCTTTCTTGTAAATACTGGAACACTACAAATAAAACTGGAATTACTAAAACTCCTAAAATGGTTCCTATTAACATTCCTCCAATCGCTCCTGTTCCAATAGCTTGGTTACCTGTTGCTCCTGCGCCTTGTGCTAACATTAATGGCATTAATCCTAAAATAAAGGCAAAAGATGTCATTAAAATAGGTCGTAAACGCGCTACCGCACCTTGTACTGCCGCTTGAGTTATACTTAAACCTTTTCGCCTTGCTTCGGCGGCAAATTCCACAATTAAAATGGCGTTTTTAGCTAATAGACCAATTAACATAATGAGTGTAATTTGCAAGTAAATATTATTGCTTACATTGAAAATATTAGCAAAAATATACGAACCTGCTAACCCAATAGGTAACGATAATAATACAGCAAATGGTAGCATATAACTTTCGTATTGTGCAGCTAATAAGAAATACACAAATACCAAACACAACATAAAAATAAACACCGTTTGTCCGCCAGCACTTTTTTCTTCACGTGTCATTCCAGAATATTCATAACCATAACCTACTGGTAATGTGTCTTTAGCAACTTCTTCCATAGCAGTAATTGCATCTCCTGTACTATATCCATCTGCTGGCGCTCCAGAAATTTTAACTGCTGTAAACAAGTTAAATCGTGAAATACTTTGTGGGCCAAATACTTTTTTAAGTGTAACAAATTGTGAAATTGGCGCCATAAAACCATTGCTATTTCTAACCATAATCTTATTTAACGATTCTGGATTGTTTCTAAAGTCTGGTTCTGATTGATACATAACGCGATACTGTTTACCAAACTTGTTAAAGTTTGAAGCGTAAACTCCACCATAATAACCTTGCATGGTTCCTAAAACATCGCTAACCGTTAACCCTGATTTTTTAATAAGCGGAACATTTAATTCAATCTCATATTGTGGAAAATTAGGTGAAAACGAAGTTTGTGCATACATAATTTCAGGTCGGCTATTTAAAGCTCCTAAAAACTTCCCTGTAACTTCATTTAACTCTTGAATAGTTCCTCCCTTTTGATCTTGAAGTTGCGCTTCAAATCCGCTACTAAAACCAAATCCAGTTAATGTAGGTCGAGCAAAATAAATTACTTTAGCATCTTTAACTACGCTTGTTCTTTTAAACAATTCTTGCACAACAGCATTAATATGCTGGTTAGATTCATTTCTTTCTGCCCAAGGTTTTAATCGAACGATAATCATTCCGTAATTACTTCCTGATCCACTAATTAAACTTCGTCCTGAAATACGCAATATTTTGTCAATTTCAGGAATATCTTTAACTGCATTTTCAATTTGTAATAAAACTTCCTCTGTTCGCTCTAAAGAACTTCCAGGCGGCAAAGAAATATCCGACATAACACTACCCATATCTTCATTTGGCACGAAAGCTTTTGGCGTTGTATTCATTAACCAAACAAAGATTCCAGCGAAAGCAGCAATACTTAAAAATGCCAACCATTTTTTCTTTATAAAAAACTCAACTGACTTTTTATATTTTTGAGTTGTGGCGTCAAAAGCAGTATTAAATGCGCCGTAAAAGCGATCTAAAAATCCTTTGTGTTTTTTAGCTTTATCGTGTTCTTTTAAGAAAATAGCACACAATGCTGGTGATAACGTTAATGCATTAATTGCCGATAGTAAGATTGCTACTGCTAAGGTTAACCCAAATTGTTTGTAGAAAACTCCTGCCGAACCACTAATAAATGAAACGGGAATAAATACCGCAGACATTACTAAAGTAATCGATATAATTGCGCCACTAATTTCATTCATTGCACTATGTGCTGCTTTCTTTGGATTATGTTCTCCAGCTTCCATTTTTGCATGGACGGCTTCTACAACTACTATTGCATCGTCTACAACAATTCCGACCGCTAACACTAATGCAAAAAGAGTAAGCATGTTTATTGTAAAGCCAAAAATATTTAAAAAGAAAAATGTTCCTACAATAGCAACTGGAACTGAAATAGCTGGTATAAGCGTTGAACGCCAATCTTGTAAAAAGATAAATACAACAATGAATACTAATATAAAGGCTTCAAAAAGTGTGTGAATTACTTTTGAAATAGACTCGTCTAAGAAATCATTTGCATTTACTAAAGATGTATATTTTACTCCTGATGGAAAACTAACAGAAGATTCATCTAACACCTTTAAAGCGCCTTCAATTACTTCTTGAGCATTTGAACCAGCCGTTTGAGCAATAGCAATACCAACCGATTGATTTCCGTTTGTAAATGTATTACTTCCGTAGTTTACTGCACCTAATTCTACTATAGAAACATCTTTTAATCGTAATACTTCTCCGTTTTGAGTAGAACGAATAACAATATCTTCAAATTCTTCAATACTTTGTAAGCGACCTTTATATTTTAATGTATATTGAAACGTTTGATTTGAACTTTCTCCTAATTGTCCTGGAGCTGCTTCTATATTTTGTTCTGATAAAACCGACATAATATCTGATGGAACCAAACCATAAGAAGCCATTACATCAGGTTTTAACCAAATTCGAAGTGAATAATCTTTTTGTCCGAAAACCATTGCCTCTCCAACACCAGAAACCCTTTTAATTTTAGGCAAAATATTGATATTAGCATAGTTCTGCAAGAACGTCATATCATATTCTGGGTTTTCACTATATAAAGCAAAGATTAATATATTATCACTTTGCCTTTTCATTGTAGTAACACCTGCTTTCGTTACTTCTTGAGGTAGTAAAGAAGTTGCTCGTGAAACACGATTTTGAACATTTACCGCTGCTAAATCTGGATTAGTCCCTAATTTAAAGTAAATGTTTATTGATGCTGAACCATCATTACTTGCTGTAGAAGTCATATACATCATATCTTCTACCCCATTAATTTGCTCTTCTAATGGAATTACAACTGAGTTCATTACAACTTCAGCACTTGCTCCTTGATAATTTGCCGAAACGGTTACTGTAGGCGGAGCTATTTCTGGATACTGAGAAACTGGCAAAGCAATTAATCCCAAAACTCCTAATATTACAATGATAATAGATATCACTGTTGACAATACAGGTCTGTCAATAAATTTTGAAAACATATCTTAGTTGATTAGAATGTTATTATATTATTTTGTGGGATTTAAAATTTCATCATACTTAACTGAAACAGGTTTAATTTCAGTTCCTTCGGTTAAAATACCAACACCTTCTATGATTAATTGGTCATTTGGTGTTAATCCTTCATCAACAACATAAAAAGCACCACCTGGAACTTCACGAACTTTTACCGGAATAGCTTTTACTTTATTGTCTTTATCTAAAACTAATGCTAAACGCTTGTCTTGCATTTCCATTGTTGCCTTTTGTGGAATTACAATTACATCTTTTAAATTTGTTGGTATTTGAACCATTCCTGTATTTCCAGAGCGTAATATTTTTTCTGAATTTGGAAAACTTGCTCTTACATTAAACGAACCCGTTTGTGTATTTGCTTGTCCGCTAAATGTTTCTATTTTACCTGTTTGATTAAATATACTTCCGTTACTTAAAACTAAGTTTACAGGTGGCATTTGAGCAATCTTTGCTTGAAATGACTTTCCATCTGTGTTCATAATTAAATCTAATTGCTCTTTTTCGTTAAGTGAAAAATAAGCATACATTGATGAAATATCTGAAACTCTTGTTAAAGGTTGTGCTGTTTGACTACTTACATAGCTTCCTAATCGGTAAGGAATTGTTCCGATAATTCCATTAACTGGACTAGTAATTGTTGCGTAGTTAATTTTAGCAATTACGCCTTGATAAGTACTTTTTGCACTTGCTAAATTTGCTTTAGCAGTTTGTAATTGCACATCGCTAATAATATTTCTTTCCACTAACGGAATTAATCTATTTACCTCAACTTGAGCCGCATCTACTCTTGCTTTTGCTGCTGAAGCTTCTTGCGTTGCAGTTTGTGTTTCAAGTTTAAAAAGAACTTGACCTTTTTTAACTTCTTGACCTTCGTCTACAAATATTTTCTCGATATATCCGTCAACTTTCGGACGGATTTCTATATCAACAATTCCTTCTAAAGTTGTTGGATATTCGGCAAGTAAAGTTGTGCTTGTTTTTTCTAATTTAACAACTTTATAACTTCCAATAGGTTTAGCGGATTGTTGCTGGTCATTTTTACAGGAAAACAAACCTAAACTCGCTAAAAAAACTACTATTATTGACTTTTTATTCATATTTCTTGATGTGTTATTTTGTTTCTATTTCTTCAATTTTATTTATAAACTCATTAATAAGTCTTTCGAATTCATTTACATATTCACTATATAAATCTTTCAATTTACTTTCTTTTGCATTTGATGGTCGAAATTGAAACTGACTTTCATAATTTTTAATTCTATTGATCAAAATTTGTTCAGATTTTACAATTTCTAGATGATTTTTAATTCTTTCTGCTAAACTAGATGGTTTAAAATATTTTTTTCTATCACCACAAATCGTGTAATATTCAATCTTTTTTGTTTCGAGTAGTAAATGGAGATTTGTTGAAACCGAACTTTTACTAGCTCCGGTTATATTTACTAAATCTTCAAAAGTTAAATCTTTTTCTCTACTGTATAAGATTAATGAAGCCAAAATACGTGAAGCTAAAGGAGACATGTTATGGTGTTTTTCAAAATGAACACCAAACAATTCTATTATTGCATCTCTTTCTTGTTCTTGAGTTTCCATAATCTAAAATTTTCGACAAAATTATAGAATAGTTCGGTTGGTTCGGTTGTAAACGAACTTAAATTTGTGTTAAATTTTAATAACAAAAAATGAAATGCTAATTTTCAGGGTGAACGATTTCGAGATTTACTTTTAGAACACCTTTTAATGTACTATGAGAAATATCCATAAAAGCTTTTTTAGATAAATCAATTTCTCTTCCTTTAATAAATGGTCCCCTATCGTTAATAGTAACTAGAACGGACTTTTCATTTAATGGATTAGTTACTAATACTTGTGTTCCAAAAGGTAATTTTTTATGTGCTGCTGTTAATGCTGAATTATAAAATATTTCGCCATTTGCGGTTTTTCTCCCATTGAATTTGTCGTGGTAATAAGAAGCTCTCACTTCAGCTTTAAAAAGCTTAACTTCTTTTCCTATAATAGAATCAAAGCGAATAGAATCATTTACTATTGGAGTAAAATCAAAACGAGTAGTTTTTTGGCTCATTCTAAAACTTGACGAAACCATAAAACTACTCGTTATGCAAAGCAATACGAGTAAAACACTTTGTATTGCTATATGTTTTTTCATTTTTTAACTCATCCAATTAGACCACGGAATTCTTGATAAAATTAAAATTAATCCAAGAGTATAGAAAAGTGCAATTTTTTTGAACTTTCCGTTGTTACTTTCTTCTTTTTTGTGTTTAGACCAACCAATTGTAATTAAAACAATTGCAATTACATTCATTAAAGGATGCTCAATAGCTGTTAATCTCAAAGCACTATTTCCCATTTCGCCAGCAACTTCTAATCCTAAAGGTGAAATAAAATACAAAATAAGCCCAAGTAACAATTGTAAATGCGAAACAATTAATGCAAATAAAGAGATTCTTAAATCTTTGTCTTTAAAAAGACGTTTCCCCATTAAACCGGTTATTGCGTTTACAGCTGCTAAAAATAAGATAGCTAAAACGATATAAGCAAAGATAGAATGGGCAGTTTGAATTGCTGTGTACATAGTGTTAGTTTTTTAGATGTATAACAAAGATACTAAATTATATTTTGGAGCGTAAAATCTTACGAAAGATACTTTTTAATTAAACTAGCTGTAGAAGAGTCATGTGGTTTTATATCCTTACTATCAATTTCATTCAAAATAGATGTAGCTAATTGTTTTCCCAATTCGACTCCCCATTGATCATAACTATAAATATTCCAAATAACACCTTGAACAAAGGTTTTATGTTCATACATCGCGATTAACGAACCTAAGCTTTCTGGTGAAAGTTTATCGATTAAAATGGTATTTGTAGGTTTATTTCCTTGAAAAAGTTTAAATGGTAAAAGTTGTTCTATTTCTTCTTTGTTCAAACCTTTTTCTTTCAATTCAGCTTCTACTTGTTCTTCTGTTTTACCCATTAGCAAAGCTTCTGTTTGCGCAAAAAAATTAGCCATTAATTTATTGTGATGTTCAACATCACCATGCAACGATTTTTTAAACCCAATAAAATCACATGGAATTAACTTTGTTCCTTGATGAATTAATTGGAAAAATGCATGTTGGGAATTCGTTCCAGGTTCTCCCCAAACAATTGTTCCTGTTTGATAGTTTGTTGGATTTCCATCTCTACCAATACTTTTTCCGTTACTTTCCATAACTCCTTGTTGTAAAAAAGAGGAAAACTTCGATAAGTATTCAGAATAAGGAATCACAGCTTCTGTTTCAGCTCCGAAAAAATTATTATACCAAACACTTAACAAAGCCAAAACAACTGGAATATTGTTTTCAAATGAAGCCGATTTAAAATGGTTATCCATTTTATTGGCTCCAATAAGCAATTTTTCGAAATTATTATAACCAATCGATAAAGCAATCGACAAACCGACGGCGCTCCAAAGCGAAAAACGTCCGCCAACCCAATTCCACATTGGGAAAGTATTGTTATCATTTATTCCGAAGTTTTTAGCTTCATCAATATTTGTAGAAACCGCAATGAAATGTTTCGCTATATCTTCTTCTTTAGCCGATTGTAAAAACCAATTTTTAATTGTTGTAGCGTTGGTAATCGTTTCTTGTGTTGTAAATGTTTTAGAAACAATAACAAACAGCGTTGTTTCAGGATTTAGTTTTTTTACTATTTCTTGAACAGAATCTCCATCAATATTCGAAACAAAATGAACATTCAAATGATTTTTATAAAACTGAAGTGCTTCAACCACCATTTTTGGGCCTAAATCTGAACCGCCAATTCCGATATTGACAACATCAGTAATTGCTTTTCTTGAAAAACCTTTATAGTTTCCTGAAATTATACTTTCAGTAAATGTTTTTATTTTAGCTTTTACTTCAAAAACTTCTGGAATTATATTTTTTCCATCGACCAAAATTTCGTCGGTTTCATTTGAACGTAAAGCTGTATGTAAAACCGCTCGATTTTCGGTTTCATTTATTTTTTCACCTTTAAAATACGCCGAAATTGCATCTTTTAATTGCATTTCTTCGGCTAAATTTAAAAGTAATTGTAAGGTTTTATCGGTAATTTTATTTTTTGAGTAATCAACAAAAAAATTATTCCATTCGATACTTAATTTTTCAGCTCGATTATCATCTTCTTTGAACAAGTCTTGCATTTTAATCGATTGCATTTCTTCGATAAAATGATTACGCAATTCTTGCCAAGCTAAAGTGCCCGATGGATTGTGATTACTCAATTTCATACTAGTTGAATTTTACTTCAATAATACTATCTAATTCTTTTTTAAGCGGTTTGATGTGTTTTAAATAACCATCGAGATTTGCCTTTGGCATTGGATCTGATTTTGGTAAATTTTGTCGGTAAGGATCAACTTGAACGCCATTTTTCCAAAAGCGATAACAAACATGCGGACCAGTTGCTAGACCTGTACTTCCTACTCTACCAATAGTTTGTCCTTGCGTTACATATTGTCCTTTTTTTACCAAGATTTTAGACATGTGAAGATACTGTGTCGTATACGTACTATTATGACGAATTTTTACATAATTTCCGTTTCCAGAAGTATAACCAGCACGAATTACTGTTCCTGTGGCCGTTGCTTTAATAGGCGTTCCATGAGGAGCAGCAAAATCGGTTCCATTATGTGCTTTCCATCTTTTTTGAACAGGATGAAAACGTCTTCCTGTAAAACGAGAAGAAATACGATAATAATCTAAAGGCGCTTGTAAAAACATACTTTTTAACGGCTTTCCTTCTTCATCGTAATAACTTGCTATTTTTTGTTCGGCTTTTAACTTATATGGAAAAGCAAAAAAATCATTCCCTTTGTGTTTAAAATAGGTTGATTCTACGTGATCTATTCCAGCATAAATAGAATCTTCAATAAATTTCTCATATAAGGTAACGGCAAATCGATCGCCTTTTTGAATTTTGAAGAAGTTAATCGAATAAGCATAAACTCCGGCTAATTTTGGCGCTAATGCTGGACTTACACCTGCTTTGTCTAAAGTTTCAGAAAGTGAACCTTCAATTTCGGCTGCAATTGTTCTTTTACGAATAGATGTTGGCCTTTTCTTATTTGAAACCGTAACAGTATCTTGTAGATTTATAACCGTATAATCTATATTATTTTCAATATAAACTAAACCTTTTAAATTCTTTTCGTTGTTTTTTTCTAAAAACAACACATAAGGTTTACCTATTTTAATTCCTCTTAAATTAAAAGAATCTTTAATTTTTTCGGTTAATTGATAAACATTCATACTATCTGGTAAATAGTAATTTTGAACAATTGTTCCGAATGTATCTCCTGATTTTATGGTGTCTTGAACAACTTTAAAATTGTTATATACAAAACCATATTTTTTTACTACTGGTTCTGCTATTTTAACTTCTTTTTGATCTTCTTCTTTATCCTTTTTTTCGCAAGAAATTACTAATGATATTATTGCTAATACTAAAAATAAATACCTCAATTCAACTTTCATTTTAATCTTAAACATTTTCTCCCCAACTATCTAATTCTTCCTTTGACCAAAGTTCTGGAAAGAAAATCCTTCTTTGATACTTTGGTAGCATGTATTTTTTCCAGTCGCTTCCACCTGTTGCTTCGCCAGTTCCGCTTTTATCGCTTTCGATATATTTTTTTGCTGCATTAAAATGCCCCATTACCCAAGTAATGTTTACGGTTTTATCGTAATGACGCATTGCTTCTACAAGTTCTGGATTTTGCTGATCTGCTTCTGGTAATTGCTTGAATTTTCTCCAAATATTTATGGTATTGTATTCTTCCATAAAATCTAAAAATTCCTTTTTGTATTTCTTTTCAAACTGCTGAATTAAATACGATTTTTCGCCCGTTTTATAATCTTTTCCAGCAGCTTGCCAATACAAATGTTCGAACGCGTGTTCGTATGGTGTATTTCTATCGATAGTTGCTCTAAAGCGATAATCTATAAGATTGATTAAATCGGTTGAAGCAAATTCAATTAAACGATATTGTGCACTTTGAAATCCACTTGCTGGCGTAAGTGTATGACGGAATTTTAAATATTGTTCAGCTTCCATTCCGTCCATCATAATTGTAAACGAAGTGGTTAGCATATCGAAATAACGGCTAATTCTACCTAATTTTTCGGTAAAATATGCTGTAGAAGGCTTTTCAGTATGGCAAAGTTGGTCAATTTCCCATAAAATCATTTTAAACAACAGCTCATTTACTTGATGATACATGATAAAAACCATTTCATCTGGCAATGTTGTGCGTTGTGTTTGAAGATTTAGTAAAGCATCGGTTTGAATATAATCCCAATAAGTGATAGGTTTTGACCAAAGTAATCCTTCAAGATGTGTTTCTGTACTCTGGTTTATTGCCTTAAATTTTTGTTCTAATTGTTCAATTTGTTCTTGATACTTTACTGAAGACATTATTTGACTTTTACTTTAAATGAATGTTTAAGTCCTTTAAAAGCTTCTAAATCTGCCTTAAGAGAACCTACAGCTAAACTTGCTTTTACACGCACTGGTATTCTATTGTCATCATCTGAAATCCAAACAGTTAAACTCTCTTCTTCTTTGAAAACTCGGCCTGCTTGAACATACGGACGAAACACCATACATGAAATTTTACCAAATTTAGTATTTATATCTTCTCTACCAATAAATTTTAACTTAAACTTTGTGGTTTCTTCATCAAAAAACATGTCGATAGCAATCGATTCATTCGGTTTAAGTTTATCAATATTTGGATAATTTCTTAAATAATAAAATGAAGAAACAATATCTTGAACTTGATCAGGAACTGAATACGTTTTTTCAGTTTTATGTTTAAAATCTTTTACTAAAACCGTGTTATTATCTTGGTTGAAATAACCCACTTGGTTTTTTGTATATCCACCTTCATTAATTTTTCTAATAAACTGATACGGTTTCCCAGTTTCTTTATCGAAATAACTTTGGTAATCGTCTTCTACTTTAAAGAAAAGTTTGGTCATACCAGTAGTCCAACCTTTTCCTATTACATGATGTACTTTTTTGTTATTTTTTACAGCATCTTTTATTTCTAAAGTAGCATAACCGGCATTTACAAAACCATAATGTATTCTCATTTTAATCCACTCCCCAGTAGTAAAAGAATCTTGTTTTTTTGTAAATGAATTTGTACTAATAAATACGATAAGAAGTAAAACTATTTTTTTCATAATTATTTCTTTTTTAATTGTATAAGTACAATTACTATTCCAAAAATAGTAAACAAAAAAACCCAGTCAAAAAATATGACTAGGTTTTTATGCTATTAACCAACCAAAAACTATAAATTATGAAAACTTATAAGCAAATAAGATGAAAACATTTCCCTTCTGATTTGCGAGTGCAAAAGTATAGTGGTTTTTGAATATTTTCTAACAAAAACTCAACTTTAACACTTTTAACATAATAAATATTTTTTTTAAGTCGGTTTTATTGAGAATTATTTAATTTTTATTCCTTTTTACAATGTTCCTCTCAACTCTTGTTCTCTTTCAATTGATTCGAACAGCGCTTTAAAGTTACCTGCACCAAATCCTTTTGCTCCCATTCTTTGAATTATTTCGAAGAAAAGTGTTGGACGATCTTCTACAGGTTTCGTGAAAATTTGCAAAAGATAACCTTCTTCATCAGCATCTATCATAATTCCTAGTTTTTGAAGCTCATTAATATCTTCTTTGAATTTAGACATGTGATCTTGTAATCTTTCAGGAATAGCATCATAATATGCTTGTGGTGGTGTGCTTAAAAACTCAACACCTCTTGCACGCATATCTGCTACTGTTTTAATTATATCATCCGTAGCAACTGCAATATGCTGAACTCCTTCATCTTCATAAAAATCTAAATATTCTTCAATTTGAGAACGTTTTTTACCATTTGCTGGTTCGTTAATTGGAAATTTAATTCTTCCGTTTCCGTTACTCATTACTTTAGACATTAAAGCAGAATATTCAGTTGTAATTTGTTTGTCGTCAAAAGAAAGGAAATTCACAAATCCCATTACATCTTCAAACCATTTTACAGCTTCGTTCATTCTGTTCCAACCTGTATTTCCAACCATATGGTCGATATATTTTAAACCAACTGGTTCTGGGTTGTAATCTGAATTCCATTCTTGATATCCTGGCATGAAAACACCATTGTAATTTTTACGTTCTACAAAAACAAAGACTGTTTCTCCATATGCACCATAAATTCCTGCACGAACTACTTCTCCATTCTCATCTTTTTCAACTACTGGCTCAAAATAAGATTTTGCTCCACGACTTGTAGTTTCTTCGTATGATTTACGAGCATCGTCTACCCAAAGTGCAATCACTTTAACACCATCACCATGTTTTTTCACATGTTCTCCAATAGGTGAATTACTATTTAAAGCTGTTGTTAAAACTAAACGGATTTTATCTTGTTTTAAAACATAAGAAGCTTTGTCTTTTACACCTGTTTCTAAACCTGCATAAGCTAAAGATTGAAAACCAAATGCTGTTTTATAAAAATGCGCAGCTTGTTTTGCGTTTCCTACATAAAATTCTACATAATCTGTTCCTAATAAAGGTAAAAAGTCTTGTGCTCCTTCAAATATTTTTTCTAATCCGTATTCTACTGATTTTATTTCATTTCCCATGTTGTTGTGTTTTAATTGTTAATCTAACCAAGATTGATAATATTTTTCATCTGCAATTTTCATTGCTTCTTCTGTAACCATTAAAGGTTTAAACGTGTCTACCATAACGGCCAATTCTAACGTTTCTTTTTCCCCAATACTTCTTTCAGTCGCACCAGGATGTGGTCCGTGAGGAATTCCTGCTGGATGTAACGATATATGTCCGGCTTCAATATCATTTCGGCTCATAAAATCACCATCTACATAATACAACACTTCATCACTATCTATATTACTGTGATTATATGGTGCTGGAATTGAATTAGGATGATAATCGTATAAACGAGGCACAAATGAACAAATTACAAAAGCATCCGTTTCAAATGTTTGATGAATTGGCGGCGGAAGATGAATTCTACCTGTAATAGGTTCAAAATCATGAATTGAAAAAGCATACGGATAATTGTATCCATCATACCCTACAACATCAAATGGATGCGAAGCATAAACCATATCAATTATCTCATCTTTTTTCTTGATTTTTATTAGGAAATCTCCTTTTTCATCATGTGTTTCTAATTCTTCTGGACGACGAATATCTCTTTCGCAAAATGGTGAATGTTCTAATAACTGACCAAACCAATTGCGATAACGTTTTGGTGTATAAACAGGTCGGTGAGATTCTACTATAAACAAACGATTATCTTCGGTATCAAAGTCTATTTTATAAATCATTCCACGAGGAATTACTAAATAATCACCATACTTAAAATCTAAATTTCCAAGCATCGTTCTTAATTTACCTGCTCCTTTGTGAATAAAAATTACTTCATCAGAATCGGTATTTTTATAAAAATAATTTTCTGTTGATTTCTTTGGCGCGGCCAATGCGATATGACAATCAGAATTTGTTAAAACAATTTTTCTACTTTCTAGAAAATCATCTTGAGGCGCTACTTGAAAACCTCTCAAACGATATGATTGAATGTTGTTTTCTTTCGCTATTTTAGGAGCAATTGAATATTGTCTTTTGATTTCTTTAACCATTGTAGGACGATACTCATGGTACATATTAGTCGACATTCCGTCAAAACCAATTGTTCCAAATAATTGCTCATAATATAAGTCTCCATTTTCTTTACGAAATTGTGTATGACGTTTATGTGGAATTTTTCCTAATTTGTGATAAATAGGCATAATTTCAATTTTTAAATTAAACAAAAGTGTAACATCTTGTATTATATGTTACTGTATAATTGACAAATTGAATAACTCATTCAGGGTTTCGCTTCATGAGGAATTTAAGATGTGATAATAAATCTATCCAATAGAGTTTCATAGTTATACAAATATCGGAAAAAAAATCGATTTTTTAAAACCAAAAACCTACTGCAAACCAAGTATAATGATCACGAGTTTCTGGCGACCATGAATGCTTTATTTCTAAAGGTCCAATTATCGATTCAATACCATAACCCACTTGATATCCTGTATAATTAGGTTTAGAAAGCCAACCATCTATACTGTCGAAAATATTATCTCCAATATTTGAAAAATTTCCTGCAAAATTGATATGGTGCTTTTTAAATAGTTCATAATCTATGGTTACTATTCCTTTTACATAACTATCACCCACTAAACTAATGAAATCATAACCGTAAAATGGACGAATATTATTCACAGGAGAGAAACCATATCCTCCAAGTGCAAAATCAAAGATTTCTTGAGTGTTTTCTCCTACATGAAAACCTCCTTCTGATTGAATTTTAACTGTAACCTTATTAAAAAACGTTTGCGCTATACCCATATCAGCTTTGGCAAATGTGAAATTTTCATAATCATTGTTATAATCTGAAGAATGTACAAATGTTTTAAACTCTCCGTTAAAATACCATCCTTTTTTGGGAAAATACTTTTTATCAAAAGAATCGAATTTCATATAACCAAATACAGATAAATAACTACTATCTTCAAAAACAGGTGTAATATTAGAAATTGTTTCCGAAGTTATTTTTAAATGCTTTAATTCAACGCCGGCGCCAATTGAGAATTTTTGCGCAAAAATTGTTTGAAAATAAGCTTGATTAGACCAGTCGGAATAATCAATATTTATTGAACGAATTCCTAAATCACTTAATGTTATTCCGTTATTAAAATCATTAGGAACATTCCTGTTAAATTTTTGCAGTTTAGAATTAATTCCGAAACTCCAATAAAAACCATTATCAATATAATAATTGAAATTGTATCTAAAATTATCTCCTACAATTGCATCGATTGAAGCAACATCATTCTTTGTTAGCAATCTCTTCTTAGTATAATTAATTAAAACACTACTTTTAAAAAGTTCGTCATAATGTATTCCGAAACGCAAAAAAGAAGTTTCTTTTTTTTCTTTAAGCTTTAAATGTAAAACATCTTCACCTTCTCTCAATTCTTCAAAAGAATATGAAATCGAACTGAAATTTTGTGTTGCATTTAAGTTGTTGATTCCTTTTTCTAAATCTTTAAAACTGATTTTTGAATTTGATTTAAACTTAAGTTTACCTATTACATATGCCCTCGAATAATTCTTAAGTGAATTAATAGAAATTTCTTTTACATAAATTGAATCTTTCTCATGAACTGAAAGTGATTCTTTTTTATAGTTTACATCTTTTAATTCTAATAATTGAGGCATTAATTGTTTTGATGATTCAACACCTTTTGGAATAATTTCTTTTCCTTGATCAAATGAAAGTACCGTGTAATTTTTTATATCTGGTTTAATATAAATATCTGTTTGTTCACGTTTTTTTTCCATTTTTTCAATCATAGAAAAATTTGTTATTTGGACTAAAACACCTGTAGCTCCTTTTAAGTTTTCACGTTTTTTTAATCCATCTTGAACATCTACACCAATAATAATATCAGCTCCTTTATTTCTAATTTCTTCAATAGGATAATTATTAACTACTCCTCCATCTACTAAGAGATTTCCATCAATTTCTATAGGGTTATATAAAGATGGAATTGCTCCACTAGCAATCATTGATTGTGGTAAAACACCTTTATCTAAAACTACTTCTTTACCAGTTTCTACATTTGTTGCTATACACAAAAACGGAATTGGCAATTCATCAAAATCTTTTACATGTGCTACATGTTTTGTTAAGCGAGAAAGCAAATTAAAATTATACATTCCCCTGGAAAGCGCTGTTGGTAACCCTAGTTTAAACCTATCAAAAGGAAGTGTTAAGGCATAAATTTCATCATTTCGTTTTTCATAGAAATTTTTAGCGCCTCTAGGCACATAATCTTGAATTAAAGCTTCAGTATCTACATTTTGAAAAATAGAATCTAACTGATTGCCTGTGTAACCTGATGCATACAAGCCTCCAATAATTGCTCCCATACTAGTTCCGCCTATGTAGTCAATCTCAATTCCTAGAGAATCGATTACTTTTAACACACCTATGTGAGCCAAACCTTTAGCGCCTCCTCCGCTTAAAACAAGTCCGATTTTGGGTTTTGGATTTTCTTGGACAATTTCTTGTCCTAAGCTGATTTGGGTGAAGATTAGTAGGCTTATACACAAGAGTAGTTGTCGCATTGTTTATTTTTTCTGTTGTATTGTGTTGTAAAAGTCGGAAATTTTTTTGGCTTTTGAAACGCCTACAACCTCAGAAATCTCTTTTTCGGTTGCTTTTTTTAACCTTTTAACACTTTTAAAATGTTTTAATAACGTTATCATTGTTTTTTCACCAATTCCTGGAATTGATTCTAAAGAAGTTTGCAAAGCCGATTTACTTCTCTTATCACGATGATGTGTAATTCCAAATCGATGTGCTTCGTTGCGCAAATGTTGGATAATTTTTAAGGTTTCCGATTTTTTATCTAAATATAACGGAATTGGATCTTCTGGATAAAATAATTCTTCCAAACGCTTCGCAATTCCGATAATCGCAATTTTTCCACGCAAGCCTAAATCGTCTAAACTTTTCAAAGCCGATGATAATTGTCCTTTTCCTCCATCTATAATAATAAGTTGTGGCAAAGGCTCTTTTTCATCAAGCAATCGTTTGTATCTTCGATACACCACTTCTTCCATAGAAGCAAAATCGTTCGGACCTTCGACTGTTTTAATATTGAAATGACGATAGTCTTTTTTACTTGGTTTTCCGTCTTTAAAAACCACACAAGCCGCAACTGGATTTGTTCCTTGAATATTAGAATTATCAAAACACTCAATATGACGAGGTTCAACTGAAAGCCGTAAATCCTTTTTCATTTGCGCCATAATTCGCTTTGTATGACGATCTGGATCAACAATTTTTATTTGTTTCAATTGGTCTAAACGATAATATTTAGCATTTCGAATAGATAAATCAAGAATTTGCTTTTTATCGCCCAGTTTTGGAACAGTAACTTTAATATTTTCGCCCAAATCGACTTCAAATGGAACTACAATTTCTCTTGAATTCAAATGAAATCGTTCCCTAAGCTCCACTATTGCTAATTCTAATAGTTCGGCATCAGTTTCCTCTAACTTCTTTTTTATTTCTAAAGTATGTGAACGCACAATTGCTCCGTAAGAAATTTGCAAGAAATTAATATAAGCCATAGTTTCATCAGAAACGATTGAAAACACATCTAAATTGGTAATTCGAGGATTTAAAATAGTTGACTTCGCTTGATAATTCTCTAAAACATCGATTTTTTCTTTGATTTGTTGCGCTTCTTCAAACTTCATTTCAGCGGCTAAATCTTGCATCAACTGTTTAAAGTCTTTTAAACTTTCTTTAAAGTTCCCTTTTAAAATTTCGCGAATAGCTTGAATTTGATTTTGATAATCTTGTAAAGTTTGATAACCTTCGCACGGACCTTTACAATTACCTATATGATATTCTAAACAAACTTTATATTTTCCTGAGTCGATATTAGCTTTCGATAAATCATAATTACATGTTCGCAACGGATACAACTCTTTTATCAAATCGAGAAGTGTGTGAACGGTTTTTCCGCTGGTGTATGGACCAAAATATTCCGAACCATCTTTTATCATTCTTCTGGTTTGAAAAATTCTAGAAAAAGGTTCGTTTTTTATACAAATCCACGGATAACTTTTATCGTCTTTCAACAATACATTGTAACGTGGCTGTAGTTTTTTAATTAGGTTGTTTTCAAGCAGTAATGCATCTGTTTCCGTAGGAACCACAATATGCTTAACCGAAACTATCTTCTTTACTAAAACTTTTGTCTTATAATTATCGTGACTTTTAGTAAAATACGATTGTACTCTTTTCTTCAAATTTTTAGCCTTACCTACGTATAGAATTTTCCCTTCTTTATCGTAATATTGATAAACTCCAGGGCTATCTGGTAATGTTTGAATTTGAAGTTCTAGTGGTGATTGCATTTTGAAATAAAAGAATATAGAACAAAGATAAAAGAATTGTTTTTTTAATTATCAATTTTTATACTTTTGGCAGTATGAACGAAATACAACCTTTACATCTTTTTGGTGAAACTATTGAGGCTGGAGAAAGCAAGACCATTTCTATGGAAATTGCTAAACTTACAACAATGAACAAATTAAAAGTTCCAATAATTGTGGAACGTTCAAAGTTACCTGGACCAATTGTTTTATTTTCTGCAGGTTTACATGGCGATGAAATTAACGGAACAGAAACCGTTCGTCAAATCATCACTAAAAAAATCAACAAACCGAAACGCGGAACAATTATTTGTATTCCTATTATTAATATTTTCGGATTTATAAACCAATCTCGTGAATTTCCAGATAAACGGGATTTAAACCGAGTTTTCCCTGGAAGCAAAACAGGTTCACTAGCTAGCCGATTTGCATACTACATCGTTCAGGAAATTTTACCTAATATTGATTATGTAATCGATTTTCACGCTGGTGGAGCGCAACGCTTCAATGCTTCTCAAATTAGAATTGAAAAAGGTAATCACGAGCTAAAAAAACTAGCCGAAATTTTTAATGCTCCGTTTACATTATATTCTAAAAATATTTCAGGTTCATTTAGAAATACTTGTGATAAATTAGACGTAAAAATGTTGTTGTTTGAAGGTGGAAAATCGCTTGATTTAAATTATGAAATCACTGACGAAGCTTTAGAAGGAACTAAGCGTTTTCTTCATTTTTTAGACATGTTAAGTGTAAAACATTCTGTGAAAAAAGTCAAACAAAACTCTATTTACATTGAGAAATCAAATTGGATTCGTGCAAAATATTCAGGCATGTTTCACGGAATTGCAAAAGCAGGTTCGTATGTAATAAAAGGTGATTTATTAGCTACAATTTCAGATCCTTACGGAAAAATAGAACATAATGTAAAAGCACCAAACGAAGGCTATTTAATAAATGTAAATCACGCGCCATTTGTCTATCAAGGTGATGCTATTTTTCATATTTCAACCCAACTAGAAAGCTAACAAAAATCAGTTTTTTAGATGTCTAAAATTGTAACTTTGCAAAAAAAAATTAGGCATGCAATTTTGGAAAAAATTATCTCATCAGCAATGTAAAGCTAGAATTCAACAAGCATTACAAGAAAATGTTAACTTCTCAAACGACGCTTCGTTAGGTTATCCAGCTTCAAAATTAGACGGAAAAGTATTTTATGACGATGCGCCATTTTTAAAAGATGCGCCAACCTTACAAACCTATGTTGCCAATCCAAACAACATTGGTTGTCATACTTTTGGAACTTCAGAAAAAGCTTTTAGCGGAACTCAAGATGTCGAACGCGAAGTTTTAAATGTGTTAGCTGTTGATGTTTTTAAGTTAAACGAAAATGATTTTGATGGTTATATTGCGCCAGGTGGAACAGAAGCTAATATTCAAGCGCTGTGGGTTTTCCGTAATTATTTCTTTAATGAATTCAACGCTAATTTAGATGAAATTGCCATTTTAGCATCTGAAGATACACATTATTCAATTCCAAAAGGTTCTAATTTACTACAAGTCGATTGGCTTTCTATTCCAGTAGATTTTAACACGAGAGAAATCCAAAAAGACACATTAGATTCAATTATTGCTGATGCCATTTCAAAAGGCAAAAAATACTTTATGGCGGTTGCCAATATGGGAACAACGATGTTTGGTTCTGTTGATAATCCTGACGTTTATACCGAAGCTTTAGAAAAACACAACGCTATTTATAAACTGCACATTGATGGCGCTTATGGCGGATTTGTATATCCGTTCAGTAATAAAAATTCAGAAATTAATTTTAACAATCCTAAAATTAGTTCGATTACAGTTGATGCACATAAAATGCTTCAAGCACCTTATGGAACCGGTGTTTTTATTTGCCGAAAAGGTTTGATTGAAAATGTTTTAACCGAAGAAGCGGAATATGTAGAAGGAATGGATTTAACGCTTTGCGGAAGTCGTTCTGGAGCAAATGCTGTAGCAGTTTGGATGATTCTTTTCACACACGGACCTTATGGTTGGTATGAAAAAGTAAGTATTCTTCAAATGCGAACGCAGTTTTTATGTGAAGAATTAGATAAATTAAATATTTCCTATTTCCGCGAACCAAATATGAATATTGTAACAATTCATGCTGAAAGTATTCCAGAAACTATAGCTGAAAAGTACGATTTGGTTCCTCAACAACATAACGAACATAATAAATGGTATAAAATTGTTTTAATGGATCATGTTGAAATTGGTCATTTAACTAACTTTATAGACGATTTGAAATTAGCTATTAATGAATAAAGCAGATTTAAGGCAAAAGTATAAAGGCAAAAGGCAAAAGTTAAGCTTAGAAGAAATTGAGGAAAAGAGTTTAGCTATTGCTAATAATTTGTTGCTTTTAGATGTTTGGGATAAAACCTATTTTCATGTTTTCTTGCCGATAGTCGAGCAAAAAGAAGTCGATACCGAATTTGTTTTGCAAATTTTAGCAGGAAAAGATAAAGAAATTGTGATTTCGAAAAGTGATTTTGAAACTCGTGAAATGTTGCATTTCTTATTAACCGACAATACAAAAATTGTAAAAAACGAATATAATATTCCTGAACCTGTAAATGGTTTGCCTGTTCCTACAGCAATGATTGATGTGGTTTTTGTACCGCTTTTAGCGTATGATAAAAAAGGAAATCGTGTTGGCTACGGAAAAGGTTTTTACGACAAATTTTTAAGTCAATGTAAACCCGATGTGATTAAAATTGGGCTATCTTTTTTCGAACCCGAAGAACAAATTGATGATGTTATAGAAACCGATGTGAAATTGGATTTTTGTGTGACGGGTGAGGAAGTTTTCAGATTTTAATTTCTTTAAAAAAATTAACTGTATAACCTTCTTTTGTAAAAAATTTATTTATTTTATTAGAAAGACGTTCAAAATCTTTAAACTCTTTTCTGAAAAACAACTTCCCAATTAAACCTGTTTCCCATTTTTTATTGATAAGTATCTCCTCCTTTTGAAGTATTTCAATAATAATTTTATATTTTCTATTCTTAAATAGTATTATTTTTTCATCGTTAACGATATTGAGTTTTACACCTTGAAAATCTTCAATAATTTTATTAATCACTTCATAAAATTTATCCATAAAATTTAAACTTTTGTAATGGGGATAATTATCCCCATTATAAATTAACACTTATCGCTTAAAAGGTATCCTGAAACACCACCAATTACATAGCCCCAAGGACCACCTAACATACCGCCAACAACAGCACTAAGTCCAATTTCAGCTTTACATTCCGGTGAAAGCTCTCCTCCTTGCAAATTTTCCATTTGCGATAATTCCATTTTTTTCATAATGCAAATAATTTAAGTTATTAAAAATTTTAATGGAACAAAGTTATCTTGATAACAAGAAGAGTCTTATGCAAATTACGGGTAATTTTATGCGTTTTTTATATAAACACGAGTAACTTTAAATCTTTTGCAGGAAATCTGTATCAAAAGTTAAAGCACTTATTTTGCTTACAAAAGTTAAAAAATAAAATTCTAAACAAATACCTCTTCATTCCAATATTAACTATAAAAATTATTTGTTAACATTAATTCTTCATGAGTTCCTGAATTTGTGATTTTACCATCTTCTAAAATAGAAATTTCATCCGCAAATTGTTTTAATGTCTGTAAACGATGAGAAATAAAGAAAATTATACAATCTGATTTAATTTGATTTAATATTTGCATAGTAAATTTTTCCGTATTTCTATCCATAGCTGAAGTAGCTTCGTCTAGAATTAAAAATTGAGGTTTTTTAAATAAAACTCTTGCTAAAGCAATAATTTGTTTTTGACCGCCGGAAAGATTAATTCCTTCTTCTCCTAAAATTGTTGCTAATCCTTTTGGGAATTGATTAAAATAAGTATCGAAACCGTATTGCTGTAAAAAACATATGATTTCCTCTGGTTTAAATTCTTCTCCTAAAACAATATTGTCAATTACATTTCCATTAAAAACATTTATTTCTTGAGGAATTACTCCAATTAAATTTCTGTAACTATTCAATTGAATCGAACTAAATTCTAATTGATTATTTACAAGAATTTCTCCGCTTTCAATAGCATAAAAACGTTGCAAAATTTGTCCTAAAGTACTTTTACCACTTCCGCTTTCTCCTACAACGGCCGTTATTTTTCCTTTCTCTAAATTTAAACTAAAATCTTTTAACAATTGCTTTCTTCCTGCAAAACGAAATGAAATATTCTTAATTTCAATATTATTTAGTTTTTCAATTGGAACATCTCCCAGCTTTTCCTCATCAATGGATGCAAACTCATACATTCTATTAAAAGCAATTTTAGCTTCATTAATAGGTATAGTAACTAATGCTAAATTTGCAATTGAAGGCAATAAAGAACCCACAATTCCTAAAACGGCCATTAATTCTCCTAATTGAAGTGATTTATTTAAAACCTGTAAGGAAGTATAAATTAAAATACCTATTAAAAAAACTGTACTTGCTAAACCTGATTGCCAAGAAAGTTTAATGTTTATTTTTCCTAAATCGAATATTTTATCTTGAAAAAATCCAAACACAGTTGTATTTATCTTACTAAAAACATTCTGCTTATTATCATTTTTAATCGTTGCAATTCCTTGCATGCTTGAAATATAATTGCTCTCAGTGAAAGCATAGCTTTGCATTACTTCTTTTTGAGCTTTAATTATTGCTTTGTTACTTTTATAAATAATTCCGAAATAAATTGGTAAACTAAACAAACAAATTAAACCTATTTGCCAAGAATACGTAAACAAAAAGACGGTTGAAATTATCGCAACAAGTACATCTATAATTAAACTACTAGCCAATTGTTTTATTACACGTTGAATGCGTTGTGTGTCATTTAATCGCGCAACCAACTCTCCTATTTTTCGAGTATCAAAAAATGATTTAGGCAAATGTAATAAAGTAGAATAAAATTGAGTATTAATACGATTATTAAAATCTTTAGATTGCTGCATTAAAAAATATTCCCTAAGAACCGAAATTCCAACGCGAGCTAAAAGTAAAACCGCTAATAATGCAATTCCTGAAATCAATTTTGTTTTGTTTTCAGACGGTAAAATGTCATCAATTAACCTTTGAGAAAACAATGCCATTGCCATTCCTAAACCTGCAACAAAAACTCCTAATAAAACAGAAATCCAAAGTAATTTATAATCTTCCTTAAGTAAATTTAAAAACCATCTTTTTTTTGAATTTGTTATATCGTCTGCTTTGACAAATTTTTCATTTGTTTCAAGTGTCAAACACGTTTTTGAAACCCATATTTTTTCTAATTCGCCTTTGGATAAGTAGAAAACTCCTTTTCCAGGGTCGCCAATTAAAAATCCTTTTTCATTGTATTCATAACAAACCACATAATGTTGTAGTTGATTTTCTATAACAACATGAAGAATTACTGGTTGTTTATGATCAATTAATGCTTGAATATCTGCTTCACAACCTTCGGCATTAAAACCAAGTTGTTGTGCTGCTTGATATAAACCCAACAAAGTAGTTCCTTGTTTTGTAGTTCCACTTAATTCTCTTAATTTTTCTACAGAACTTGTACCGCCATTCAATTTAATAATCGATAACAAACAAGCCACACCACAATCTGATTGGTCAAGTTGTAATGTATGTGTTTTTTCAATACGTTTTTTATTCATTGAGGTTAATTTTGTCATTTCGACCAACGGGAGAAATCGTATAACGCAATCAACTTTTGAGATTCCTCCTAAAGTCGGAATGACAAACTGTGCGTAATTTTTACAACTAATAGTTATAAAACTTCTCTAAAACAGTTTCAATTTTAACTTGTCCTTTTATTTTCTCAATAAGGTTTCTATCTTTATTATAAAGTATTAAACAAGGAAGAGATTTAACATCAAAAGTAGTAGCGAAAGTAGCTTTTGAATCAGAAATAAAAGTAATGTTATCATATTGCAATAAGCTATATTTTTGAGCAAATTCTTTTATACTATCTGTTTTTTCAAACGAAATAAAAACAATTTGAATATCTTCTAATTTTTCAAGGTTTTGTTGAATCATTTCTGCTTCGTGATTACAGAAATCGCATTCACTATTAAAATAAACAAACAAAACAGGTTTATTTTTTGGTAAATTCTCTTTTGTAAACACATTACCTTCTAAATCGAGATACGAGAAAAAAGGCATTTGTTTAATGTTTTCAGCAACTTGCTTTTTGTAGTTAATTTTATCAGCTACTTTGTAACCCATAATTGCTAAAAGACTGATAACAACTATAGGTAAAATTATTTTTAAGTACTTTTTCATTGTTTGATTATGAATAATTTAACGTAAAAAACATAACTACTACAACCCATAACAACAAAGCACTACCATAACTACTGGCTACAATTTTCAAACCTAAATCCATTGGTTTGCCTTTGTCTTTAATAGTAAAAGCAAGTTTGCCTATAAAATAGGCTAAAATTAGCCAATAGGCTAACTCAAACAAGTTAAGCACTTGAAACGGATAAATAAACCAAGGTTCTAAACCTTTGTAACCCACAATATTTAAAGCCGAAAGTGGATAAAAATATTGTAAATCTTCTAAGGTATAATTGGTTTGAAAAAAATAGAACCAAATAATTTTTAAAACACCTACACCCAAAAAAACAAACTCTGCTTTTACAACTACATTAAACAATTGCTTAAAAGTTACTTTAGCTTTGCTGTAAAAAAATGTACCGATGTATAATACGGTTGTAATAAGCATGCTTTTGATTAAAACAATTAGAGGAATAATAGCATAAGATAACCATTGCCATTTTTCTTGTAACTCAAACACTTTTTCTATTTGAATAGTTGTTAATTTTTCTGAATAACTTTGATACAATAAATCATTTACTGATAGTGTTGTAGCTATGACATACGTTGTTAAAAAAGATCCAATTAACAACATAAAAAAATTAATTAATATTTTATTCATTTAAAATAATAATATAAAATTATTCATAATAAAAAGAGATAGTAATAATCTTATTACTATCTCTTATGAACTATTTATTTTTGTTCACAACCCAAAAAAGACCAAGTAAAAGAAACAAATGTAATATCCAAAAATAATTAAACTCCTTTTTATACACTATATAAATTAGAGACATAATAAATATAAGTACAATAATTATTTTTAATATTTTTTTAAACTTAGCCATATATGTAATTTTGAATTAATCTAAATCTGAACATGCCTCAACGGCGTTACCCCATGCCCCCAAAGCAAAACCTCCTGCCAAAAGTGCTCCACCTGGTCCAGCTGCAATTATTGCTGCTGTACTAACTCCTAAAGTTAATAATGCAAAACTACATCCCCACGTAGTTCCCCCTTGCAAATTTTCCATTTGCGAAAATTCCATTTTTTTCATAATGTAAATAATTTTAAGTTATTAAAAATTTTAAGCGCAAAGTTATTGTAGGTGCAAGAAGAGTCTTATGCAAATAACGGGTATTTTATGCGTTTTTTTGCATAAACAGCTCTAATTTTAACTTTTATAACAGTTTTTCTGTACCAAAAGTTAAAGTTTGTATTTTTCTTACAAAAGTCAAAAAAAAAAAAAAATACTTTTGTTGTATCTATAAAAAAAACAAAACATTAATGTTTAATATATCACAATTAAAGCAATTAAGAAAGTCTAAAGGTTTAACACAAGAAGAAATTGCAGAAAAGTTATGCATATCGCAATCGGCTTACGCACGTTTAGAAAATGGAAAATCTAAAACTTGGAGTATTTATTTAAGTAAGTTGTGTGAGATCTTTAATGTAAGTCCCGTGGCTTTTATTAATGATACTTCTTTAAAAGATAATGACACCTTAAAAAAGGAATTAAACAAAAAAGATATTGTAATTAAAAATCTTGAAAATAAAGTAGAAAACCTTGAAACTATAGTTTCTATATTAGAAAAAAAATAATTTTTTCTTGTTCTCGATACTCCCAATATATCGGGAACTCGAACTGACGAAAAATTTATTTAGTTCCAAAAGCTTTTTTATTAAATACAATTAAAATTCCAACACCAGTCGAAATTGCCATATCGGCTACATTGAAAATCGCGTTAAAGAAAGAAAAAGGTTTTCCTCCCCAAACAGGCAACCATTCTGGTAAATTTCCTTCCCAAAAAGGAAAATATAACATATCTACAACTTCTCCGTGAAACCAACTTCCATAAGGATCATCAGAAAACATTGTCGCTACTTGACCGTAACTATCGTTAAAAATAACGCCATAAAAAACTGAATCGATTATATTTCCTACAGCGCCAGCTAATATTAAAGCAATAGCTATAATTAAATAATTAGATTGTTTTTTTATAACTGAATCCCATAACCACCAACCAATTCCGCCAACAGCAACAATTCTAAATAACGTTAAAAAAAGCTTTCCATATTCGCCAGGAATTACAGCGCCCCAAGCCATTCCTTCGTTTTCAATAAAATGAATACGAAACCAGTCGAAAACACGAACTTCTTCATTTATGAAAAAGTTGGTTTTGATATAGATTTTCGAAACTTGGTCAACTAGTAAAACTAGAAATACTAAAATGTAAGCCTTTTTTAACGACATGTTTTAAAATTTGAGCAAAAATATAATTTATTCCATAAAAAACGCTCCATTAGGAGCGTTTTTAGTTAATTTTTATATAGAAATTAACGTTGTAAGTTCTTCGCTTCTATGCTCATAGTTGCATGAGGAACAACGCGTAATCTTTCTTTACTAATTAATTTACCCGTTACTTTACATACACCGTACGTTTTGTTTTCAATACGAATTAAAGCATTTTTTAAATCGCGAATGAATCTCTCTTGTCTAATTGCTAATTGAGAATTTGCTTCTTTAGACATTGTTTCATTTCCTTCTTCAAAAGCTTTAAATGTAGGCGATGTGTCATCTGTGCCATTATTAGAATTATTCATATAAGCACTTTTGATTAAATCTAAGTCGGCTTTTGCTTTTTCAATTTTAGCTAAAATTAATTCTTTAAATTCTGCTAAATCCGCATCTGAATATCTTAATTTTTCATCTACCATAATTTCACTATTTAGAAATTAATACTACCGTTTTTAAATCATCAAACTCAATTTCCGTACCATTTTCAATTTTGTCTACAAAAAAGAGTTCATTTGTTAAAGTTTCTGATTTGATATAATCTTCATTTGCCTTTACAGCACCTTCAATTGTCGGCTCACACTCTAATTGAACTTTAATTTTATCGGTTACTTCAAACCCAGAATCTTTACGGATATTTTGAATTCTATTCACTAACTCTCTGGCAATACCTTCGTTACGTAAATCATCTGTTAAGGTAATATCGAGAGCAACTGTTATTCCGTTTGCATTAGCTACTAACCAGCCTGGAATATCTTGTGATGAAATCTCTACATCTTCGGTTGTTAAATTAATACTTTTTCCTGAAATATCAAGCGTTAACGCACCTTCTTGCTCAATTTTATTAATTTGCTCTTGAGAAAAAGACTGTATTTCTTTGGAAATCAACCCCATATCTTTACCAAAACGTGGTCCTAAGGCTTTGAAATTTGGTTTAATTTTCTTTACTAAAACCCCAGAAGCGTCGTCAATAAGTTCAATTTCTTTTACATTTACCTCTGCTTTTATTAAATCTGAAACCGCTTTAATCTCGTTTCTAGAAACCTCATCAAGCACAGGAATCATCACTCTTTGCAGCGGTTGGCGCACTTTTATCATCTCTTTTTTACGAAGTGAAAGCACTAAAGATGAAACCGTTTGTGCTTTCATCATCTTACTCTCTAGAGATTTATTAACAAAGTTTTCAACCGATACCGGGAAATTAGCCAAGTGAACACTCTCTACATTTTCCTTATTTGTAGCGCGATTTAAGTCTTTATACAACTGTTCCATAAAGAATGGAGCAATTGGTGCCGATAACTTCGCAATCGTTTCTAAACACGTATAAAGCGTTTGATATGCTGCAATTTTATCTGTTCCATATTCACCTTTCCAGAAACGACGACGACATAAACGCACATACCAGTTACTTAAATTCTCTTGAACAAAGTCGGAAATGGCACGAGCTGCTTTCGTAGGTTCATAATCAGCATACGCTTCATCAACCAATTGAATTAATGAATGTAATTCTGATAAAATCCATCTATCAATTTCTGGTCTGTCTTCTATAGCTACTTCAGCTTCGCTATATTTAAAGCCATCAATATTTGCATATAAAGCAAAGAAAGAATAGGTATTGTAAAGTGTTCCAAAGAATTTACGACGTACTTCAGCAACACCTTCAATATCAAATTTTAAATTGTCCCAAGGATTGGCATTAGAAATCATGTACCAACGTGTAGCATCTGGACCATATTCTTTTAACGTTTCAAAAGGATCGACAGCATTTCCTAAACGCTTCGACATTTTTTGTCCGTTTTTATCTAAAACTAAACCATTTGAAACTACATTTTTATACGCAACTTGGTCAAAAACTAAAGTTCCAATTGCATGTAATGTATAAAACCATCCACGAGTTTGGTCAACTCCTTCTGCAATGAAATCAGCTGGATATGATTTGTGCTCTTCAATTAACTCTTTATTTTCAAAAGGATAATGCCATTGTGCATAAGGCATTGAACCTGAATCGAACCAAACATCAATTAAATCCGTTTCGCGGTTCATAGGCTTTCCAGAAGGCGAAACTAAAACAATGTTATCGACAATATTCTTATGTAAATCCACTAAATCGTAGTTTGATTCCTCCATATTTCCGATTTGGAAACCTTTATATGGATTCTCGCTCATGAAACCAGCAACAACAGCTTTTTCGATTTCATTGTACAATTCTTCAACTGAACCTATGCAAATTTCTTCTGTTTTATCTTCTGTTCTCCAAATTGGCAATGGAATTCCCCAATAACGTGAACGCGATAAATTCCAATCGTTTGCATTTTTCAGCCAATTTCCGAAACGTCCTTCACCAGTCGCTTTTGGTTTCCAGTTAATAGTTTCGTTTAAATCGAACATTTTATCTTTTATTTCCGTAATCTTGATGAACCAAGAATCCAACGGATAATATAAAATTGGCTTATCAGTTCTCCAACAATGCGGATAACTGTGTACGTATTTTTCAACCTTAAAGGCTTTATTTTCTTCTTTTAAACGAATCGCAATTTCAACATCTACTGATTTCTCAGGCGCTTCACCATAATTGTAATATTCGTTTTTAACATATTTACCAGCAAAATCTCCCATTTGGTTCACAAAACGACCTTGTAAATCTACTAATGGCACTGGATTTCCGTTTTCGTCTAAAACTAACATTGGCGGAACTTCTGGTGTAGCTTCTTTTGCTACTTTCGCATCATCTGCACCAAATGTTGGCGCGGTGTGTACGATACCAGTTCCGTCTTCTGTAGTTACGAAATCTCCAGAAATTACTCTAAAAGCATTTTCAGGATTTTGATATGGTAAAGTGAATGGTAATAATTGTTCGTATTTGATTCCTACTAAACTTTGCCCTTTAGCTTCAGCTACAATTTGGTATGGAATCTTTTTATCTTCTGATTTATAATTTGTAAAATCTTCATCAGATTCTGCTACAAAATATTTTCCTCCAAATTGTTTTCCAACTAAATTTTTAGCTAAAACAACATTGATTGGTTCAAAAGTATATTGATTGAATGTTTTTACTAAAACATAATCGATTTTTGGTCCAACAGTCAAAGCTGTATTACTTGGTAGTGTCCAAGGAGTAGTTGTCCAAGCTAAGAAATGAACGGTTCCAAAACCTTGTAAAAAGCTTGGTAGTGTATTTTCAATTGTTTTGAATTGCGCTACAATAGTTGTATCGGTAACATCGCGATATGAACCTGGCTGATTTACTTCGTGAGAAGACAATCCCGTACCTGCTTTTGGAGAATACGGTTGGATCGTGTATCCTTTGTACATTAAATCCTTATCGTAGATTTGTTTTAACAACCACCAAACCGATTCCATGTATTTTGATTTGTAAGTAACATATGGATCTTCCATATCTACCCAATAACCCATTTTTTCGGTAAGGTCGTTCCAAACATCCGTATAACGCATAACAGTTCTTTTACACGCTTCGTTGTATTCAGTAACAGAAATCGATTTTCCGATATCTTCTTTAGTGATACCTAATTCTTTTTCCGTTCCTAATTCAACAGGAAGTCCGTGCGTATCCCAACCTGCTTTACGCTTAACTTGGTAACCTTTTTGAGTTTTATAACGACAAAAAATATCTTTAATAGCGCGAGCCATTACGTGGTGAATTCCAGGTAAACCATTTGCAGATGGTGGCCCTTCGAAAAACACAAACGGTTGGTTTCCTTCACGAGTGGTCACACTTTTTTCAAAGATGTTTTCTTTTTTCCAAAAATCAAGAACTTCATCTGCTACTTTTGGCAAGTCAAGTCCTTTATATTCAGTAAACTTCGTACTCATTTTGTCGTTTTCTTTAATCAATCTGCGAAAGTAGTGATTATAAGTAAAAAGGCAAAAGTAAAAAGGTAAAAGTTAGCCAATCTACTAGTGAAATTGTTCAATTTTAAAATATAAGGCAAATAGCGTATTGTTTGACTCTTCATTTATGTCTAAAATTGTAAAAAAAAAGATATGAAAAAATTAATTTTTGTATTCGTTTTAATAGGTTTTAGTTTTTTGACCAAAGCTCAAAGTCTTTCATCGGAAGAGCAAAAACTTTATAATTTGATTATGGAATATAGAGCCTCGATAGGATTGTCTAAAATTCCATTATCAAAATCTTTAACTATTGTTGCACAAGCACATTGTTACGATTTAGTAACTAACAAACCTGATTTAGGGAATTGTAACGCCCACAGCTGGTCTGCAAACGGGAAGTGGTCTTCTTGTTGTTATACTCCTGATCATAAGCAATCTAATTGCATGTGGAATAAGCCAAAGGAATTAACAAACTATACTGATATTGGTTTTGAAATTGCTTGTGGTTCAAATGTATGTTGCTCAGATTATGTAATGACTGCTGATTATGCTTTTAAAAGTTGGTTAAAAAGTTCTGGGCATCACGCCGTTTTAGCAAATAAAAATAGCTGGAGTCGTTATGATTGGAAAGCAATAGGAATTGGTATTGAAGGAGGATTTGCAACGGTTTGGTTTGGTGCTGCTGAAGATGTTAACTAAAAACTTCTTTTAGAACTTCTATTGATTTTGGTTTTTTAAAACCCTCAATATTTAAAGTGTAATAATCGATAAGTATTTTAAGCAGAATTTGACGTTGGTTTGCAGAAAAAACCTTTTGATTGTCGTCGAATTTTAGCTGTAATAATTTTTTAAACAATTGCGTTTCTTCAAGTGATAACGAACTTACACTTGAATATTCGGAAAAAACGCCTTCGGTTAATTCAAAATATGGTTTTTCTGAATCTTGCTCAGGATAAAAACCTAAATATTTAGTAATTTGGATTAAGGTTATTAAGTGAAAATTTGAAACCTCATCGTGATGATCGAGCCAAGAAAATGCTGTTTCTAAAAAAGCAAACAACTCTTCATTTTTTCCTTCTTCTTTTATTGCGTGATGCAAAACTTCCGAAAGAAAAAGTACAATTGTCGTTTTAAAAATATCAGCCGAAATAGTTTGATAAGGATTTACTAATTTAAGTTCTTTAAACCGTTCTAGTGTTCCTTTATTTTTATGATACGCTTCAATTTCAAGTTGGTTCAATGGCTGAAAAAAAGCATTTTTTTGTTGGTTCTTTTTACCCGAAAACGCATTGTTTACAAAATACGTTTTTATGCCATCAGAAAAGGTAAGACATTTAACTATCAAACTTTTCTCTTGATATTTTAAAGCAGAAATGACAATAGCTTTGGTTTTAATGAGCATCTAAAAAAATTTAACGCACTATCATTATTTTCTTCACTATTGTTTCAATTCCATCTTTTGAAGCAACAAAAACCATATAAACACCAGAAGCCACTTTATGAGAACCAAAAGCCGTTCCGTCCCACTCGATTGTTCCGCCAGAAGAGGTTGTTTCGTGTACTAAGTTACCTTCAATATCGGTAATTTTTACATTACAATCGTCCATTAGTCCAGAGATTTTTATTGTTCCAGTATAATTTGGACGAACAGGATTTGGATACACAAAAACATTTGCTAAATCATCGCTTGGTTTGGTTGAAACTCCTAAAAAAGACACCATTCCTTTATCAGTTGCAAAGAAAACTTCGCCAGTTGTTCCGTTTATTTCAATATCTAAAACATTGTTACTTGGCAATGGTGAATTACTTTTATCAAAGCGATAAATTGTTTGTTGGCCATTAGGAGAAACTAAGAAAACGCCACCATCAATTATAGAAATCCATTTTCTATTGGCACCATCGACTTCGATATCTTGAATTGGTTGTTCGTAAAATAATTCTTGAGCTAAATCGCCTTCTTGAATAACGATATTTGTTACTGTTAATTCATTTTCTTGAACAAAACGATTAACACTTGAAAGAATTCTAAGTCCAGCAAAGGTTCCTATCCATAGTTGGTTATTATTATCAATTGCAAGTGAACGAACATCTACTGAAGGCAAACCTTCGTTTAGAGAAATCTTAATAAATTTATTTCCTAATGTTTCATTAAAAGCTATTAATCCATCGTGGCTTGATGTTACCCATTTTGTATTGTTTCTGTCAATTTCTAAATCTCCAAACCTGTAATTTCCTGAAGTTATGTATGGAGAAAAATCATAGGATTGCCATTGCCCACTAGCACGAAGTACTTTTAATGATTTTTCAACCCAACTATTGGTTACCCAAAGATTTCCTTCTCTATCAAACCTCGGTGTGTTAATTCTAACATCTTTATAACTTGGGTTACCAGGAAGCACTAATGACTCAAGTCCATTTGGACCTGTATTTGTATAATCGTAAAGCGTAAAATCTTCACCTTCTAATTTTAAAAGTCCAGAAAAAAACGAACTGAAATAGACTTGATTTGTATTTGACGGATTGTACGCAATATCTGAAATAGAATTAGCTGTTAATAAATCAGAATACGGAAATGTTTCCCAACCTAAATTAGTTGTGTAGTAACTTATTCCGAGTTCGTCTAATGGATAAGGGTTATATTGCTGTGAATAATCACCATAAACTGTCCATAATTTATTCGGCGCTTGCTTAACTCTAAAAATATAATTTTGAAGCGGTCCGTTTGGCGTCATGTCTTCAAATAAAATAGGATTAGTTACATTAGTAGAAAACAATCCGTTTTTTTCAGTTCCTATAAAAAGCTGATTATTTACAACTGTCGCTGCAGAAAAAGTTACGTCATAATCAGGAATATTCGTCACATGTGCTACTTGATTATAACTTTCATCTAATACATAAACATGATTTGGAGTTGTAATAATTAAATTATCATCAACTACTTTAAACTTAACTGAAGCTTGAATTGTGTTTAACACTTCAACAAAAGCGGAACCATTATGTCTGTAAGTTCTATTGTTTGAGTTTTGAGCAACTAACTCATTATTAAAAGTTGCAATCCCTGTCCAATATCCACTATCGAAAGTTTCCCACTGTGAAAAATCGTATAAAAAAGGATTGTTTAAATCTCCTTTTCTAATTCCATTATATTGTGTAACTGCATAAATTTCATCATTAAAAACAGTTGTTTGTAGCACTGTAATTTCTTGACCTGCTGGACCAATAAAATAAGTGACTACAAATTCTAAAGTATTTAAATCGAAAACAGAAATACCGTAATCTGTTGCTATGTAAATTTTTTCATTGTATTCATACAAGTGGTTTATCTGTTTTTTAT
Source organism: Bacteroidia bacterium (assembly GCA_030431055.1). Classification (GTDB taxonomy): domain Bacteria; phylum Bacteroidota; class Bacteroidia; order Flavobacteriales; family Flavobacteriaceae; genus Flavobacterium. Next base: position 371,486 of record JAUIJA010000001.1, read on the forward strand.
TTTGCGGAACAGGAACTTCTTCAATAATATCGACTTTAGTTGTGATACTTCCATCTTCATTTGCAATTAACAACAGTCCGTTTGAATTTCCTGCTAAAGTTTTATTAAACTGTTTTGAATGATGAATACACGTGATTTCTTCTGGCTTAAAATCAGTAATAGAATTTATTTGATTAATATCGCCTAAAGTTAAGTTTTTATAAAAAATTCCTACTTCTGTTGCTGCATAAATAGTATTTTCTCCATCTACAACATCTACAATTTCATTGTAAGAAAAATAACCTTTCCACATTGTATTTTGTTGTCCATAATTTACAAGTCCAAAAAAGAAAATTATGATTCTAAGATATCGGAATTTCATTCTAAATGATTTTATACAAATATACTATAAACGTAATTATTTTTATTTCGGTATACATATAAACAAAAAAGGTCGCTTTTATGCGACCTTTTTTATATATCTAAAAGTAATATTAAACTACTCCTTGTGCTAACATCGCCTCAGCTACTTTAACAAAACCAGCAATATTTGCACCTTTAACGTAGTCTACAAATCCATCTGGCTGAGTTCCATACTTTACACAAGCCTCATGAATATCAGTCATGATTCTTTGTAATTTTTCGTCTACTTCTTCTCTTGTCCAACTTAAACGCAATGAGTTTTGAGACATTTCTAATCCAGAAGTTGCAACTCCACCAGCATTTGATGCTTTTCCTGGAGCAAAAGCAATTTTTGCATCAATGAATGCTTCAACAGCCTCTGGTGTAGAAGGCATATTTGCTCCTTCAGAAACTAATTGTAAACCATTAGCAATTAATTTTTCTGCTTCCTCTAAGTTTAATTCATTTTGTGTTGCACAAGGTAATGCAACTTGAACTTCTACAGGAACATTCCAAACTCTTTCACCTGGGAAAAATTGAACATCATCGTACTTGTCTGCCATTTCAGAAATCCTACCTCTTCTTTCATTTTTCAATTCTTTTAAGAAGTCTAATTTTTCTGTATGAATTCCATTTGGCGCATAAATATAACCTGAAGAATCAGAAGCGGTAACAACTTTCCCTCCTAAATGTAATATTTTTTCAATTGCATGTTGTGCTACATTTCCTGATCCAGATACAGCTACAACTTTACCATGAATAGAGTCTCCTTTGCGTTTGAACATTTCTTCGGCAAAATAAACGGCACCGTATCCAGTTGCTTCAGGACGAATTAACGAACCTCCAAAAGTAATTCCTTTTCCAGTTAATACTCCAGTAAATTCATTTCTTAATTTTTTATATTGTCCGAACATATAACCAACTTCACGACCACCAACACCTATATCTCCAGCAGGAACATCTGTATCTGCTCCAATGTGTCTTTGTAGTTCAGTCATAAACGCTTGACAATATCTCATAATTTCATTATCTGATTTTCCTTTAGGATCAAAATCAGAACCACCTTTACCACCACCCATAGGAAGTGTTGTTAAAGAGTTTTTAAATACTTGCTCGAAAGCCAAGAATTTTAAAATACTTAAATTAACAGATGGATGAAAACGAAGTCCTCCTTTATAAGGTCCAATAGCAGAATTCATTTGAATTCTGAAACCTCTATTAACTTGAGTGTTTCCAGCATCGTCAACCCAAGCTACTCTGAACATTACAACGCGCTCAGGCTCAACCATTCTTTCTAATAACATTTTACCTTGATATCTCGGGTTTTCTTCGATAAAAGGAATGATAGTTTCTGCAACCTCGTGTACTGCTTGCAAAAATTCTGGTTCATTTGCATTGCGAATAGCAACTGAATCCATAAAAGATTTTACACTTTCTTTCATTATTTTTTGGTTTATTTTTCTAAATAAAAGTTTGTTTATTTTGTAGCAAATATACGCTTTATTAAAACAGCAAATAATATTTTAAATATTTTTTTATGATGTATTGTGTTAATTTTCAGTGTTAAATTTTAGTTTTTTTAAACATAATTTTAAGATTTTTTTTTGAACTGAACTTTGTTTTTATATATTTGTCCGATAATAGAAAACTTTTAGCGATGACTAAAAAGATAAAATCCCTACTTTTTTTATTGCTTTTGGCACCGTTTGCAATGCAAGCGCAATTTGGTTTCTCTCATGAGATTGGAGCGTTTGCTGGAGGTGTAGCTTTTCAATCTGATTTTGGTGTACGTCACGATTTTGAGACAAACGCTGGTAATACAGGTTTTGGAATTGGTTTAGTACACTATATGAATTTCTCATATCGTGCAGAATGTAATTGTTATACACCTGACACATATTTTAATGATCACTTTAAGTTGCGTTCTGAATTATCTTACAATAGTACTAAGTTAGAGCACTTTGGAGAATGGGTTGATAAAGAAAGTATCTATGGAGCTCAATTAAGAGCAATGAAAGGTGAAGCTAAAGTTACTGATATTGGAATGCAGTTAGAGTATTTTCCATGGAGTATTCGTGAATTTACGTCTAGAGTAGGCGCTTGGGGACCTTTTATTGCTTTAGGAGCGCATTATTCTTTTTATAGCAATAATACTTATTCTGAATTACCTGGAGGACTTGGAAATACCTATAATGTTTATCCTGATTATTTAGATGGAGAGATAGGGTGGTCGACAGAAGGTGGAAGCACGTGGTCTGTTGTCTCTTCTGTAGGTACACGTTATAAATTAACTGAATTATCAGATTTATTTGTAGAGTTACGTTGGCAATATTATGGTGATGACTGGGTTGATGGATTACGTAAAGATCCTGATGTACATTCTGAAAACAAAGCTAATGATTGGAATGTTTGGTTCCATTTTGGATACATTTACTATTTAGATTAAAAAAACAATATAGAAATAAAAAAAGCCTTGAATTTAAATTCAAGGCTTTTTTTATTTTAAGAACTTTCTTTAACTAACTTAAAGCTTGTTCTAAATCAGATAATAAATCGTCAATATCTTCTACACCAACACTTAATCTAATCATATCATCGGTGATTCCTAATTCTTCTCTCTTTTCAGCTGGAACTGAAGCATGTGTCATTAAAGCAGGATGATTTGCTAAAGATTCCACTCCCCCTAAAGATTCGGCAAGTGTGAAAACCTTTACGCTTTCTAAAAACTTAACAGCATCTTCCTTTTTACCCGATTTGAATGTAAAAGAAACCATTCCGCCAAAACCGCCAATCATTTGTTTTTTTGCAATTTCATGATTTGGGTGTGAGCTTAAACCTGGGTAATAAACTCTTTGAACTACTGGATGATTAGACAAGAATTCTGCAACTTTTTGTCCATTTTCAGAATGACGCTGTACTCTTAAGTGTAGTGTTTTGATTCCACGTAAAACCAAAAAGCTATCCATAGGCCCTAAAGTACCTCCAGTAGCAAATTGAGCAAAATGTAATTGCTCACCTAATTCTTTGTCTTTTACTACTAATGCCCCTGCAATGACATCTGAATGACCTCCTAGGTACTTTGTAGCTGAATGCATTACAATATCAGCTCCTAAATCTAAAGGTTTTTGTAAATATGGTGTAGCAAACGTATTATCGACAGCAAATAATAAATTGTGCTTTTTTGTAATTTTTGCCACTTCAGAAATATCTGCTAATTTCATTAAAGGGTTTGTTGGTGTTTCAACCCAAACTAATTTTGTATTAGCATTAATTAGCGATTCTAATTTGGCTAAGTCTGTCATATCTACAAAATGGAATTTTATTCCAAAATCTTGATAAATACGCGCAAACATTCTGTAAGTTCCACCATATAAATCGTCCATAGCAATTACTTCATCTCCTGGTTTCAATAATTTCATTACTGAATCCGTTGCTGCTAAACCAGAAGAAAAAGCCAAACCCTTTACTCCGTTTTCAATACTCGCCAAAGCCTCTTCTAAAGCCGTTCTCGTAGGGTTTGCTGCTCGGCTATATTCATATTCACCAATAGGTATTCCTGGAGAAGATTGTGCAAATGTTGACGTTTGAAAAACTGGCGGCATAACTGAGCCTGTAACTTTTTCATGATGCTGACCACCATGTATCGCTTTTGTGTTAAATTTCATATATAGATATTTATTTATTTTTTACAAAGGTAATTTATTAAACAAATTTTTTTAATTGTAGAATAATTCCAATATGAATTCCTTCATGGAAGTTATTAAACTGCATGGCATCCTCTATACTTTTTAAAGTATAATTAGCAGTTGAAACGGTATATTCCATATAATTTTGAAATAATCCTTTATGTAAATCATCTTGTGTTTTTGTAATTGTAGAAAACAATAAATTCTTGATAGCCTCAACTTCTTCTTGAGAAACATTTCCTTGTGGTGCTGATCCTTTTTGGTATTTTGAAACCATATCATCTGTAACCATCATCTCTAAACCAGAAAGCTTATAGGCTAATAATTGTTGAGTAACTACAACATGGCCAATATTCCAAATGATATTGTTTTTAAATCCTTCAGGAATTCTATTTAATTGTTCTAAGGTATGACTTTCAATAAACTTTTGAAGTAACCCTCTACTCGCTATAGTAACTTGTAAACTCGTATGCATTTTTATTTTTTTACGAAGGTACAAAAAGAAGTTTGAAGACAAATTTCTAACTCAATAGCTTATATTGCAAAAACAGGAAAATGCTTTATAAAAAAGCTTAATAATTCGCTTTAAAATTTTATATTTTTGTAAAAAAATAGGTTTGAGAAAAATATACTACTTAAAAACTTGCGATACTTGTAAACGCATTTTAAAATCATTACCAAATTTAGATTCATTTACACTTCAAGATATAAAAGAGCAACCAATCACTGTAAAGCAATTAGAAGAAATGTATCAATTGAGTGATAGTTATGAGAAGTTATTTAGCAAACGTGCTAAACTCTATAAGGAAATGGGTTTAAAAGATGAAAAATTACAAGAAGATGATTTTAAAAGTTACATTTTAGAACATTATACTTTTTTAAGTAGACCAGTAATTATTGCAGAAGACAAAATTTTTATTGGCAACAGTAAAAAAGTTACTGAAGCAGCAATTGAATACTTAAAAAATGAATAGTCGCTCTTGGGCTTTGCTTGGAGCAACCTTTGTTTCAATTGTTTATGGTGCAACTTTTACACTTGCAAAAGATGTAATGCCTGAATATGTTCAGCCGTATGGACTAATTTTAATTCGAGTTTTAGGAGCTTGTTTATTGTTCTGGTTTGTTTCGCTTTTTGTTAAGCAACAAAAAATACATCTAAAAGATTTTCCTAGAATTGTGGTTGCAGCATTTTTTGGTGTTGCTTTTAATCAGTTAACTTTTTTTAAAGGGTTAATTTACACTTCACCAATTAGCGCTTCTGTCATTATGGTTACTGCGCCTATTATAGTTTTAATTCTATCAGCCATATTACTCAAAGAGCGCATTTTTTTAAGAAAAATAATTGGTGTTTTAATTGGCTTAACTGGTGCAACCGTTCTCATTCTTTATGGAAAATCTATTGGTGATGCTCCTAATGCAAATTGGGGAAATTTTTTAGTTTTTGTAAACGCTTCTTCATACGGTGTTTATTTAATTTTAGTAAAACCAATAGCCGCAAAATACAGTCCGCTTACTTTTATTAAATGGATTTATACTTTCGGATTATTATATGTTTTACCGTTTGGTTTCAGCGAACTTTCAGTTGTAAATTGGTCAACAATGCCTACGGTTATTTATTTCGAAATAGGCTACTTAATTGTTTTTACTACTTTTCTAGCGTATTTAATAAATTTATCTGCAATTCGTATTTTAAAACCAACAACCTTATCTGTTTTTATTTACTTACAACCATTCTTTGCTAGTATTATCGCTATTGGTTTAGGAAAAGATAGTTTGAATGAAATTAAGGTTATTTCAGCTTTATTAATTTTTATAGGCGTATTTTTAGTTACTCAAAAATCTAAAGTTAGAAATTAACCATATTCGGCTAAAAAGCTTAAATTTCATATCTTTGCCGTTTTATTTTAAGATTTCTGTATGATTGTATCAATGACTGGTTTTGGTAAGGCTTCAAAGCAATTGCCAACAAAAAAAATTACCGTAGAAATAAAATCTCTAAACAGTAAAGGGCTTGACTTAAACGTGAGAATGCCTTCTGCATATAGAGAAATAGAATTAAGTCTTCGCAATAAAATTTCACAAGCTTTAGAACGCGGTAAAGTAGATGTTTCTTTATATGTTGAAATGACAGGAACCGAAACTTCTTCAAAAGTAAATGCTCCAGTTGTTAGCGAATATATGAATCAAATGAAAGCGGTTTTACCTAATGCAGATGAAACTGAATTAATGAAAATGGCTGTTCGTATGCCAGATGCATTAAAAACGGAACGCGAAGAAATTGACGAAAATGAACACGCAGAAATCATACAATTAGTTGACGAAGCTTTAACTAATATTTCTACTTTTAGAAAAGATGAAGGTTTATCTTTAGACAAAGATTTCAAGCTTCGAATTGAAAATATTCGTAAGTATATGAACGAAGTTATTGCTTTGGCTCCAGAAAGAATCGTAGCTGTAAAAGAAAGACTTCAAAATGCGATTGATGAGTTAAAAACAAACGTAGATGAAAATCGTTTCGAACAAGAATTGATTTATTATCTTGAAAAATTAGACATTACCGAAGAAAAAGTTCGTTTAGGCAATCATTTGGACTACTTTTTGCAGACAATGGAAAGAAACGAAGCTAATGGTAGAAAATTAGGTTTCATTACACAAGAAATTGGTCGCGAAATCAACACTATGGGTTCAAAATCAAATCATTCTGAAATGCAGAAACTAGTAGTAATGATGAAAGACGAATTAGAAAAAATAAAAGAGCAGGTTTTAAATGTTCTTTAATACAATAAACAGCACAACACAATGAATAAAGGAAAATTAATTGTTTTTTCGGCGCCTTCAGGATCAGGTAAAACAACAATAGTAAGACATTTACTAGAAAAAGAAGAGCTAGACTTAGAATTTTCGATTTCTTGCACAACACGTCAAGCACGTGGTGAAGAGAAACACGGTAAAGATTACTATTTTATCTCTTGGGAAGAGTTTAAAAAACACATTAAAGCCGAAGATTTTGTAGAATGGGAAGAAGTCTATACTGATAATTTCTACGGAACTTTAAAAGCAGAAGTGGAACGCATTTGGGCAAAAGGAAAACACGTTATTTTTGATATTGATGTTGCAGGTGGATTACGCATAAAGCGTAAATTTCCTGAAGAAACTTTAGCTGTTTTTGTAAAACCACCAAGTGTTGATGAATTAAAGCGTCGTTTAAAAGAACGCTCTACAGAAAGTGACGACAAAATAAATATGCGTATTGCAAAAGCGCACGTAGAATTAGCAACCGCTCCACAGTTTGATACTATCATTAAAAACTACGATTTAGATACTGCTAAAAAAGAAGCGTATGAACTTGTTCGAAACTTCGTTTCGAAATAGTAATTAGTAAAGAGTGACTAGTAATTAGCTGAGATGAATGAAATAAAGTCATATAAAGATTTATTAATTTGGCAGAAAGGAATTTCAATTGTTAAACTAGTTTATCAAATTGTAAAAGCTTTTCCTCAAGATGAAATATATGCTCTTTCTAATCAAATAAAAAGAGCTTCTGTTTCTGTACCTTCAAATATTGCAGAAGGTTATGGAAGAAACACAGATAAATCATTTAGTTATTTTTTAGATATTGCTCGAGGTTCATTATTTGAACTCGAAACCCAATTAGTTATTGCTAAAGAATTAGGTTTTATAACAGATGATGAATTATTCCAAGAAATTTTAATTCAAATTGAAGAAGAATCAAAAATGATAAACTCTTTTTCTAAAAAACTTAAAAGCTAATTACTTATTACTAATCACTAGTTACTAAAATTATGAAAATCGGACTTTATTTCGGAACATTTAACCCTATTCACGTTGGCCATTTAATTATTGCCAATCATATGGCAGAGCATTCCGATTTAGACCAAATTTGGATGGTCGTTACGCCGCATAATCCACATAAAAAGAAAAGTACGTTGCTTGATGATTACCATCGTTTACACATGGTGCATTTGGCTACAGAAAATTATCCTAAAATTCAACCTTCCGACATTGAATTTAAGTTACCGCAACCTAATTATACGGTAAATACATTAGCGCATTTACAAGAAAAATTTCCAACTCATGAGTTTTCATTAATTATGGGTGAAGACAACTTAAATTCGCTTCATAAATGGAAAAACTACGAAGTTATTCTTCAAAATCATCATATTTATGTGTATCCAAGATTAAACTCTGGAGAAATGGACGAGCAATTTGTAAATCACAAAAAAATTCATCGCGTTGGCGCACCAGTTGTTGAATTGTCTTCAACCTTTATTCGTAATAGCATTAAAGAAGGTAAAAATGTCACACCTATGCTGTCTTCAAAAGTTTGGGAATATGTAGAACATAATTTGTTTTATAAGAAATGATTTCAAAACTTCATTGGACAAAAAAGATTGCTTTAATTATTTTTGTAATATTTATTATTTCGGTTTTTGTTGGAAATATAAAAGAACACTTTAGAGGCACGCCATACTATGTTTATTTAAGTATGTTTTCTTTTATTGGTGTTTTAGGAAGTGTTTTATGGTCATTTGTTAATAGCGTTTTAATGTATAAAGAAATAAATATTAAGTCAAACCCTAATATTTACTGGTTAATTTTTTCAGCAATTCCATTTCTTTATTTTTTCATCGGTTTAATGATTATTTTGTTTTATACGATTATATAAACGTTAACATTCCTTTACAACCTGTTCCCAATAGGTTTTTGTAACTTTGACAAGATGCTGAACTAAATTCAGCATGACAATATTATGAACAATTTTGAATTATACAATCCTGTGAACTATGTCTTTGGAAAAGGACAAATCTCAAAACTTTCTGATTTAGTAACGTCAAAAAAAATACTGCTAACTTATGGTGGTGGAAGTATTTTTAAAAATGGCATTTACGACCAAGTTAAAGCAGCTCTTTCTGGAGTTGAAATTATTGAATTTGGTGGCATTGAACCGAATCCGCGTTTTGAAACGCTAATGAAAGCGATTGAAATCATTCGCAAAGAAAAAATTGATTTCATTTTAGCTGTTGGTGGTGGAAGTGTAATTGATGGAACCAAATTTATCTCAGCAGCAGTTCATTTTGAAGGTAACGAAGCTGACATTTTACACAAACGCATTTTATTTAAAGACACTTCAAAAGTGGTTCCTTTTGGAACGGTTTTAACGTTACCAGCAACGGGTTCGGAAATGAATTCAGGTGCTGTTGTAACGATTGAAGCTACGCAAGAAAAATTAACTCTAGGCGGAAGTGCTTTATTCCCTGTTTTTTCGATTGTGGATCCAACGGTAATTGAATCGTTACCAAAAAGACAATTACAAAATGGTGTAGTAGATGCTTTTACACATGTAATGGAACAATATCTAACCTATAATCACGATGCTTTACTTCAAGACAGAATTGCAGAAGGTATTTTACAAACTTTGGTAGAAATTGGTCCGAAAGTAATTGAAAATCCTACCGATTATAAATTGGCTTCCAACTTTGTTTGGTGTGCAACTATGGCATTAAACGGTTTACTAAACAAAGGTGTTCCAACCGATTGGGCAACGCACATGATTGGTCATGAATTAACTGCTTTGTACGAAATTGATCATGCAAGAACACTGGCAATTATTGGTCCAAACTTATACAAAGTAATGTTTGATTCTAAAAAAGAAAAATTAGTACAATACGGAAAACGCGTTTGGAATTTAACTGGAACCGATGAAGAAATTGCACAGAGAGCGATTGAAAAAACCACTGAATTTTTTCAAAGCGTTGGTATGAAAACCAAGTTATCAGAAAACACTAAAAACTATCAAGAAACAGCTTCTTTTATCGTAAATAGATTTGAAGAAAGAGGCTGGAAAGGTTTGGGCGAAAAGCAATTAGTAACCTTAGATAAAGTAAAAGAAATTGTAGAAATGAGCTATTAATTTCTTTTATCAAAAAACGTCAATTCGAGTGAATTCTAAAAGAATTTATATCGAGAATAGTTTTTATCCTGTTCTCGATACGATTTGAAAAATCACTTGAATTGACGAGATTTACTTTTTAATCAAATGTAAAGTTTCTATTTTAGAATCGAAATTCAGCTTTACAAAATAAACGCCACTTGAGCAGTTTTTAAAATCAATTGTAGTTGATAAATCTGTTGGTTTTACTTCTACTATTTTTTGACCTAAAGAATTGTAGAAAACAACTTTATTAGGAATTTCATGTTTAAATTCTAAAACAATATCATTTTCAAAAGGATTTGGATAAACCCTAAATGCTTTTTGCTGAAAAGAACTTGTTGACAAAGTAGCAACTTCAATACTTACAATCGTTGAAGACGTTCCAAATTCATTAGTTGCTGTAACCGTGTAATCTGTCATAGCGCTTAATTGTGTTGGCGTTCCTGAAATTTCTCCCGTTGTTTCATTGAAAGTTAATCCAGTTGGTAAACTTGGCGAAATAGAATAATGATATTTGGTAATTTTTCTAATTTTATGATTTCCATAATCAGCAATAAAAAGTTCGTCTTTGTTTTTAGCTACAATTCCTGTTAAACTTTTAAAACTTGACGTTGAAGCTAAACCATCTGTAGCGCCATTCACTCCAATTCCAGCAAAAGTTGAAACATTTCCTAATAAATCTACTTTTCTTACATTGTGATTGCTGTCATCTGTAACATAAAAGGTGTCAATTCCATCAAAAGTTATAACTGCGGGTTTGTTAAATCGAGCTGTAAAAGCATCTCCATCTATATTTCCTGCAACGTCACTTCCACAAAATGTGGACACGTTTCCACTTGTATCTACTTTTCGAATTTTATAATTTGAATAATCGGCAACATATAAATTTCCGTTATTATCGAAACACAAACCTGTCGGTCCGTTAAATTTAGCTACGCTAGTATTTCCATCAATATTTCCGCTATTACCACCAATTCCTGCATAAGTGGAAACAACTCCTAAAGGTGTAATTTTTCGAATACAATGATTTCCCCAGTCTGCAATAAACAAATTATCATTTTCATCAATTGCCATTGCTGCCGGATACCTAAATTTAGTTGCGATTCCATTTCCGTCTAAATAACCCGCCAAACCATCGCCTGCAAATGTTGAAACAATACCATTCTCATCAATCTTTCTAATGGTATGATTGCTTTGATCGGTTATAAAAATATTTCCATTCGAATCTACAATCGCGCCATCAGGATAACGAAACGTTGCCGATAAAGCCGCACCATTTGTTGAACCAATAGCTCCAGTTCCCGCCAAAGTACTAACTATTCCGCTTGGTGTAATTTTTCTAATCTTGTGATTACTTCTGTCTACAACAATTAAATTTTCTTCGTTATCAAACACAACTACTGTTGGCAAATTGAATTGGCTCGTATTACCATTTCCATCTGTTGAACCAATAATTCCTGTTCCAGCAAATGTTGACACAATAGGTTCTAATGGAACTGAACCACCAGAATTTACTGGGAAAAAGGGTGTAATCGCTTGATTAATTTCAAAACTATTTGGAGTAGAATAGCTAATGTTAGGCGATTGGGCAAAAATCAAATTCCCAAGAAAAAACAAAAAAAGTAACTGATTGATTTTCATATTATAATTTGGTACAAATTTAAATAAAAAACAGGGTTTGCAGTTACAAATCCTGTTTTTCTAACCAACCAAAACCAAATAGACTTAACCCAAAAACTATTAGTCGTAGCTTTAAACATAAAACATAATTACAACGTAAGGAAAAGACAATAAATTGTGTAGTCATACACTAAATAAATGTTAATTTTATTTTTTAGCGGAATTCTGTACCTTTGAATTTCCTAATATTCAAAACGAATGGAAAATAAACCAAAATTTGCCGTTATTGGCGGTGGAAGTTGGGCTACTGCAATAGCTAAAATGTTGTGTGAAAACCAAGAAAAAATAGCTTGGTACATGAGAAGCACTTATGCATTAGAACACTTAAAGCATCAATACCATAATCCTAATTACTTAAGTTCGGTTGAATTTGATATTAATCAATTAGAACTAACAAATGATATTAATGAAGCCGTTAAATTTGCTGATTTTCTAATTTTTGCAATTCCATCTGCTTTTTTAAGTGGTGAATTAGAAAAACTAACGGAAAGTTTAGATAATAAAGTTATATTTTCTGCAATTAAAGGAATTGTTCCTGAAACAAGCTTAATTGTTGGCGAACATTTTCATACAAAATACAATATTCCTTATGAAAATATTGGTGTAATTACCGGACCTTGTCACGCAGAAGAAGTTGCGCTTGAACGACTTTCATATTTAACAATAGCTTGTGGAGATAGAGAAAAGGCAAAAATTGTAGCAAAGAATCTAAGCAGTAACTACATTAATGCTAAAATTTCTGATGATATTATTGGAACAGAATATGCGGCCATGTTGAAAAATATTTATGCTATCGCAGCAGGAATTGCTCATGGTTTAGGTTATGGTGATAACTTCCAATCGGTTTTAATGAGTAATGGCATTCGCGAAATGAAGAAATTCATTCGTAAAGTGCATAAAATGAAACGTAATATTAATAATTCGGCTTATTTAGGCGATTTATTAGTTACGGGTTATTCTATTTTTTCTAGAAATAGAATGTTCGGAAACATGATTGGCAAAGGTTACACAGTAAAGTCGGCACAAATGGAAATGAGTATGGTTGCCGAAGGTTATTATGCTACAAAAAGCGCTTATCACTTGAATCAAAAATATGGTGCGAAAACACCAATTATTGATGCCGTTTACGAAATTTTATACGAAAACAAAGAACCTAAAAAAGTATTTAAAAAATTAACAGATAAATTGGATTAATCACGTCTTTTGCGTTTTTTATTCAATTTACTGTTTATCAGTATTTTATGTTTTTATTTTGGTTTTTTTACTTTGTTTAATTGATTGATTTTCAATTAATTAAACTTGTTTCTCTTGATTAAAAAAACTGCTTTTATATTTGCAAAAAACAAATTATGGACCATTTAATAGATCATCCAGTTGTAATTGGCGTTTTTACCGTTACTATTATTATCATGCTTCTTTTAGATTTAGGTGTTTTAAACAAAAAAGGACATGCTATTTCGAGTAGAGAAGCCGCTATTTGGAGTGCTATTTGGATTTCCCTTGCTATGGGTTTCAGCGCTATTATTTATTATACAATGGGACTTGAAAAATTCACCCAATTTCAAGGAGCCTATTGGATTGAAAAAGCGCTTTCTATAGATAATTTATTTGTTTTTATTCTCGTTTTTGGTTATTTTAATGTCGCTAAAGAAGCCCAACACAAAGTTCTATTCTGGGGTGTTTTAGGTGCACTTTTATTCCGTGCTATCTTTATCTTTTCAGGTGTATGGATATTAAATTACACCTATCTTCCTGAAATGAATTTATTTGGTCATGATGTTAAAATAAACTATCTGTTAACTGTTTTCGGACTCATTTTAATTGGTGCTGGAATAAAATCATGGTTTAGTCATGGAGAAGACGATGGTGATAAAGATTTTTCTAAAAGTCCAGGAGCTAAACTAATTCACCGTATTTTTAAAGTATCAGACAAGTTTGATGGTGATAAATTTTTCACCGTTCAAAACGGCATGAAAATGGCTACTCCACTTTTAGTTGTCGTAACCATTATAGAATTTACCGATTTATTATTTGCTGTAGATAGTATCCCTGCAATTTTTGCGATAGCTCCAGACGATCCGTTTATTTTATATACTTCTAATATTTTTGCGATTTTAGGCCTTCGTTCGCTTTATTTCTTGTTGGCCAACTTTATGTATATGTTTAGCCGTTTGCATTTCGGATTGGCTTTAATTTTAGCTTTTATTGGAACTAAAATGTTAATCGCGCCTTGGGTTCATATTTCATCACCAGTTTCACTCGCTGTTGTGGGAAGTATTTTAGTAATTTCCGTTTTATGGTCGATATTATTTCCGTATAAGAAATAGTTTTCAGTGTTCAGTCGCAGTGTTCAGAAAAAACTTCTCGATACATTTTGATAAATCAAAATACTCGAAGTGACGTTTAGAAACGAATAACAAAACATTATTTTATCTCAATCTCGTCAATAAAAATAAAGGCATTTCCATCTTTGAAACCATGTCCTTGATGCCATTCTGGTAAGGCTCCAAAATTTCTTGCAATTACTTTTACATATCGTGCTTTTGTTGACGTTTTTGCCGTTAACTTTTGCATTTGTACTTCATTGTCTTTTGGGTTGACTTTATTTTCTACAGTTCCAACTTTCGTGAAATGTTGATTGTCATTTGACACATAAAATTCTACTTGTGTTGGCATTAAAATCCAAGCGCGTGTATCTTGTAAAAAGTTAGCCGAAATGGTTTTTATTTTGGTTCTTTTCTGCAAATCAATTACCGCTTCAAAATCTTGTTTTTGATAACCTTGCCACTCACCTTTTCGCCAATTTTCATTACCGTAAATTCCGTCTAATAAACCATCTGGACCACCAGCATGGTATTGCGGATTGTATTTTGATTTGATGTCGATTGTGTAAATATTTGGTTTTTTGAAAAATTGAGCAAAAATAGTATCGCTTATTTGACCTTGACCTTCATCAGAATAAAAACGAATAATAGCTGATTCTTTTATACTAAAAGGTGATTGATATTTTGAAAATGGTTTTTCATTTATACTATAAAAAACTTTAGCACTTTTATTCCACGTTTTAAACTGAATTGGTAGTTCTTTTTTAAACGATTTACTTTCGGCTTCAATGACTGGAACTACTATAATCTTATTGTAATTTTTCATATCAAGTCTTCTTTTAACACTGAACCCAAAATCATTAAAAGTTAATGTTCCCCTTGAAATAGTTTTAATTTTTTCATCTACTTTTACTTTTATTGTATCGAAATAAGGTTCCGTAGTTATCCATTTTCTTCTATAATCATAATTTCCAGGCTCCATTGGATAAATCCCCATCGAACTCAACACATACCAAGCACTCATTTGTCCGCAATCTTCGTTTCCTATTAAACCATCAGGTGTGTTTTTGTAGAAATTTTCTAAAATGTATTTTACTTTTTCATTGGTTTTTTTGGGTTTACCACCATAATTATACAAATACGCCATATGATGACTTGGTTCGTTTCCATGAGCATATTGTCCAATTAAACCTGTAACATCGACTTGTTCTCTTCCAGTAGTTTTACTTTCGCTGTTGAACATTTCATCTAACTTAGCTTCAAATTTATCATCTCCTCCGTACGCTTCAATCATACCTTGAATGTCTTGCGGTACAAAAAAGGTGTATTGCCAAGCATTACCTTCGGTAAAATTATTGTTGACTTCACGAGGATCGAAAGGTTTATCCCAACCGCCATTTTTCTTTGGACGAATGAATCCTGTTTCCCAATCGAAAAGGTTTTTCCAGTTTTGTGAGCGCTTCATGAAATATTGATATTCTTCTTGCTTTCCCAACAATTGCGCCATTTGTGCAATGCACCAATCGTCATAAGCATATTCCACTGTTTTAGAAACACTTTCATGGTCATCATCAATGGAAATAAATCCGTTTTTCTTGTATGCCTCTAAACCTAAAACATCACGCATAGCAGAAGCTTTACTCGCTTCAAAGGCTTTTTCATAATCGAAACCTTTAATACCTTTTACCATTGCATCAGCAATAACTGAAACCGAATGATAACCAATCATACAATCCGTTTCATTTGACGCCAATTCCCAAACTGGCAATCTTCCGCCTTGCTCGTATTGTTTGATAAAGGTATTGATATAATCAGCAGTACGCTTTTTATCAATCAACGTATACAAAGGATGCGCCGCTCTAAACGTATCCCAAAGTGAGAAAACGGTATAATAATCAAATCCTTCAGCTTGATGAATTTGGTTATCGCGCCCACGATATTTTCCATCGATATCTTGAGCAATATTCGGTTGCATCATGGTGTGATACAAAGCCGTGTAGAAAATCGCTAATTTGTCTTTGTCATCGGAAGTAACTTCAATTTTAGACAATTCTTTGTTCCAAAGTTTTATTGCTTCTTGATGAACTTTTTCAAAATCCCAATGTTTGATTTCAGAACTATTCAGTTCAGCACCTTCATAACTAGTTGGCGAAAGAGCTACTTTAACTAGGATTTTTTCGCCTTTTTTGACTTTAAACTGAAAAACACTAGCAAAATCAGTATAAATTCTATTTCCATCGATATATTTAGTATCTATCTTTTGATTTATTTTAAATGGTTTATCAAATTCAATTCTAGCATAAACATATTGATTTCTTGCCCAAGCTTGACTTCTTCTTAATACTTCAACAGTTTTATCGTCAACAAATCTAATTTCTCCTTCTAAAAGTTTATCTCGATGATTTAAATCTAAAATGATATTAGCTTGACCAGCTTTATTAAAAGTATATTCATGAAAACCAACACGCGTAGAAGTCGTTAAACGAACATCGATATTGTGTTTGTCTAATTTGACAGAATAAAATCCAGCGGAAGCTTTTTCATTAGTATGCGAAAATGAAGAAGAATATACTTTATTATCGAAAGAAGGTTCGCCCATTGTTGGCATTAACATAATATCACCATAATCGGAAACACCGGTTCCGTTTAAATGCGTGTGGGAAAATCCGTAAATTACATTATCTGAATAATGATAACCTGAACAGCCGTCCCAACTACCATCAATACGAGTATCTGGAGATAATTGTACCATTCCGTAAGGAACTGTAGCGCCAGGAAACGTATGTCCATGACCACCTGTTCCAATAAAAGGTTTTACATGTTTAGCAAAATCTTGCGCAAATAATGAACTTGAAGATAAAAGCAATATGAAAAGAAAATTCCTCATGAATAGTTTTTTTGAAACTATAAAATTCATAAAAATTATTTTTAAAACCTATTTCATGGGAAGTAATTACTTATTTTAGTGATTTAAATTTTAAATATGTTTTTCATTCCTTACACAAAGCTTTTAATTAAAACTGAATTAACAATCGATGAAGTCTGTAATATTTTGATTGAAAACACATATCGTGAAAATCTTCATTCGTTCAATGAAAAGGCATTTTTTAAAGGAAAAATAAATTTTTCTGATTTCAAATTAAAGAGAAAAATCAACCACAGAAATAGTTTTAATCCACTTATAGTTGGTAAAATTTATGATAATAAAAATTATAGGACAATTGAAATTAAGTTGTTTACTGAACCAATAATTATAGTTTTTACTTTAATTATACAAGTATATCTTTTAAGTCTTTTGATAATATCCCTAAAAGAGCAATTAAATTCAAGTGTTCAAGATTTTGACAAAATCTTTTTTATAATAATACTTATCTTAGGAAGTTATATTTTAACTATGTTTGCTTTTAATATTGAAGCAATTTCAATAAAAAAAGAACTTGTAAGGTCTTTATCTAAACCGCTAAAACCCCGCGACGAGCTATAACCGGCAAATCGATTTGTGCTTTATCGTTTATGCTGTTCGTTTTAAAAATAAATTTCTTATCGTATAATTTTCCGTCTAGGAAATACGTTAAAGCAAATTCATTATTTAACTGTAATACATTATTTTCTAACAATTCAACCTTAACCGCAGATTTCGGTGTAACTTCTTTAAAAGCATGACGAAATAATCCCGTTTTGCGATTTTCGCCATTTATTAATCCGTAAGCGCGAGAAACCACCATTGCCATTTCCAATGTTTTTTCAGTTTCATTTAATAGATATGCATACCAAGAATTTTCTTGGAAATCGTCGTTCCATTCTTGAATTGCAACGATATGAACACCTTCTACTTTAGGAATAATAATGTCTTTTTTCATATATAAGTCGAAAGTCAAATGTCGAAAGTTATAAAGTAATCTTGATACTTTAAGACTTGCAACTTTAGACTAAAAATTATAAACTTGATTTAAATTGTTCTAAGAAGCGTACATCATTTTCGTAGAACATACGAATATCGCCAATCTGGTACAACAACATCGCGATACGCTCGATTCCCATACCAAAAGCAAAACCAGTATATTCATCCGGATTGATGCCACAGTTTTTCAAAACATTAGGATCTACCATTCCGCAACCCATAATTTCTAACCAACCTGTTCCTTTTGTAATTCGGTAATCGATTTCATTGTTTAATCCCCAATAAATATCTACCTCAGCACTTGGTTCTGTAAATGGAAAATAAGATGGACGTAAGCGGATTTTAGATTTTCCGAACATTTCTTTTGTGAAATACAACAAGGTTTGTTTTAAATCGGCAAAAGAAACATCCTTATCAATATACAAACCTTCTACTTGGTGGAAAATACAATGCGAACGCGCCGAAATATCTTCGTTACGAAAAACGCGACCTGGAGAAATGGTACGAATAGGCGGTTGGTTATTTTCCATATAACGCACTTGTACAGACGACGTGTGCGTGCGCAATAAAATATCAGGATTGGTTTGAATAAAAAACGTATCCTGCATATCTCTTGCTGGATGGTATTCTGGTAAATTTAATGCGGTAAAATTATGCCAATCGTCTTCAATTTCTGGACCTTCGGACACGTTGAAACCTACATTTGAAAAAATATCGATGATTTGATTTTTAACAATCGAAATTGGGTGACGAGAACCTAATGGCATTGGCTCGCCTGGACGTGTTATATCTCCATAAATTCCTTTAGCAACTTCTTTACTTTCTAATTGCTCTTGTAAAGTCGCAACTTTTTCTTCGGCTGAAGTTTTTAATTGATTAATTACTTGTCCAAATTCTTTTTTCATTTCATTTGGAACATTCTTAAAATCAGCAAAAAGTTCTTTTAATAAACCTTTGCTTCCCAAGTATTTAATACGGAATTCTTCTACTTTCTCTTTGTTGTCAGCATGAAAAGCATTTACTTCTTCAATATGACTTTTAATCTTATCTATCATGACATTCGTTCTGAAAGGTGCAAATTTACGTTTTTTTAGTAATTAGTAAAGAGTAAATAGTGAATAGTCGATTTTATTACTAACTATTTTCTATTTTAAAAATACTTTTTACATTATACTTTTCTCTTTTTACTTGATTAATTCTTTTTCTAGGAAATAATTTACAATCGCTTCTTTCATTAAAATGGTTTGTTCGCCTGCTTTTAATGTTGGTAATTGCTCTTTTACATTGTAATGGGGCCAACCATCGTTATCGAAAAAATCAAATTCGTAATAACCATAAGGTTCGAGTAAACGACATATGGCGATGTGCATTAAGTTGACTTTTTCGTCTTTTTTAAAAGTTTGTTTAAACTTACCCAATTCTTGAATTCCGATTAAATAGATAATTCCATCTAAATCGAGTTCGTCGCCATCGGCAAATTTATCTGAAAGTATTTTGACAACGCTTTCCCAGCGTTCTTTTAATTGTTCGTCTCGAGACATTATTGAAAATTATGAATTATGAATTATGAATTATGAGTTCATTATTCGCAAAATGAAATGCAAAGATACATTTGAAATTTCAAGTTAAAAAAAACTTTTACCTTTGGCTTTTTACCTTTTGAATTAATCTATGAGTTTTATCGATATCATTTTTGCTGTTTTATTGTGTATTGCTTTATACAAAGGAATTAAAAACGGACTTTTTGTAGAATTAGCTTCATTAGTCGCTTTAGTAGTTGGAATTTTTATAGCGATTAAATTCTCCTATTTAATAAAAGAAATTTTAGAAACCAAAGTAAGTTGGGAACCCAAATACATTGAAATTGTTGCCTTTGCTTTAACTTTTTTAATAGTTGTTGTTGCTATTCATCTTTCGGCTAAGTTGTTAACTAAAATTGCTGATTTTGCTTATTTAGGTTGGCTAAATAAATTAGCAGGAGCAGTTTTTAGTTGTTTAAAAACTATCCTGTTATTAAGCGTTGTTATTTTGGTTTTTGAAAAGATAAACCTCAACAATATGTTGGTGAAGCAAGAAACATTAGACAAATCTATTTTTTACAATCCAACAAAAGAAATCTCTGCATTTTTATATCCAAAGATTGAGGAATGGTATACGGATATAAGTGAAAAGGCAAAAGGTGAAAGTGAAAATGATGAAGTTGACAGTGAACAGTTGCAGTCTTCAGAAGGCAATACTGAAAACTATTCCCTCAACTCTTTAATCGCTTCTTTTTTAATCCAACCTTCGGTTTTGTCAGTTAGTTGAATGCGTTTCCAGTTGTCGAGTTCTTCTTTTACATACACTTTTGTTCCTTCGTGTAATTCAAAAGCATTTTCGGCGCTGTTTTTCGGTTCGGATTTTACAAAAGTACTTTCAGCAAAAACAATGGCTGGGCGAATTTTGGTATCAAATCGTTTTTGTAAATACGCTGAAAGTATACTAACAACTAAAATTCCTAACAGCACAAACATTCCCACAAAAAAGGCACGTTTTATGTTGGTATATGAAGAGAAATAATAACCAATAAAAAACAATAAAAACGCAATAGCACAACCAACACTTGTCCAAGCCCAAGCATCATACGACAACATAGATGTGAAATTGTAAACCAATTTAGAAAAACCAACTTCTGGAACTACTTTAATATCGTCAATTGCCATTTTTTGAGCAAAATGCAAATTGGTTTGAATAGCTTCATCTTTAGGATTTAACAACAATGCTTTTTCTAAGTTAAAGATAGCTGGAGCAACTTTTCCAAGTTTGTAATAAGCGTTTCCTAAGTTGTAATATAACTCTGCTGAAGCTACTTTTTGAGTTTCTAAAATAGATTCGTATTGTGAAGCTGCTAATTCAAATTTTTCTTGACGATAGTTTTCGTTTGCTTTTTCAAAAAGAATTTGTGTTGCATCTTGCGCCCAAATTATTTGGGTTAGGCATAAAGCTATATAAGTAACTATTTTGTTCATAATTATTTATTTCTTTTATGTTCATTTTTGTCTTGACACAAAAACGAACCAAAAAAGTCAAGAAGGTTTTAAGGAAATTTTTTCTAATTTAAAATTCTCAAAATCGTAGTCAAATCTGCTCTTCATGCTTCTTTTCGATTTCATCGAAACGCAATTTCGATTGATTTGCTACTATTTCTGGAAAACCTTCATTTTTCTTTTATTCTTACAATTGTTTTTCTAAATCAGCTATTAAAGTAACGGCTCTATCGTAATCTTTTTGCATCGCAACATCTGATGAAGGTGTATAACGAGCAAATTCGCAATCATTCATTAATGCAATAAATTCGGAAACAGTTTCTGTATTTGCATTTTTAGCTAACAACAATTCTTGAATGTTTTCTTTACTCATTTCCGAAGTTTCTAAATGTAATTTTGCTTTCAAGAAGTTATGCATCGCTTTTTCCATCGCCATATAAAACGGCACTTTATTACCCAATTGCTTTTTTGCTTCTGAAAGGAATTTTTTAGCCAATTTCGTATTTCTACGAATTTTGTTTCCAACGACATCAGCATCAATTGCTTCTTTTTTCTTCTTCGCTAAAATGATAATTGGAATGATCAAAAATGGCGCAAATAACAACATGTAAAACTTATTACTTCCGAAGAAATCTTCTTTAGCTAAAGGTTGAAATTCTGAATTTAATTTGATGAATTGGAACGTATTGTACTTTTCGACTTTCTGTTTGTTGGCCGAATTATTATCGTTTGATGCTACGTTTTCTTTTCCTTGTAAAACATTAATTTCAACAGCTTCTGAAGTTATTGTTTTATATGATTTTGTTGTCAAATCAAAATAAGAAAACTCAATTGGTTTAACAACATACTTTCCTTTTACTTGTGGAACAATAGTATATGTATCTGAAATTTTTCCTGTCATTCCAGAAAGTGGTGTTTGTACTTGCTCTTGATGTTGCGGGTCGAAAACCTCGAAAGCGCTAGGAAATTCTGGTTTTGGTAAATTGAATAATTTTAAGTTTCCATCTCCTGAAACACTAATTTCTAAATCAAGCGATTCTCCACTTTTTAATTCCGTTTTAGATGGTTTTACTTTAAAATCGAATGCACCAACAGCTCCTGTAAAACTTGCTGGTTTCCCTTCATCTGGCAAAGGTTTTACCGTGATAGACTTTGCTCCTGCAGAAACGGTTTTTGAAACGTTTTCATAATCGCGTACGGTAAAAAATCCGCCCATATTTTTTTGAACAGGAACCAATACATCTAAATCAATTTTTAATGGCTCTAAAGCTTTAACTCCAGTTTCTTGCGGATACAACAATACCTTTCGCCAAACCACCATTGCATAATCTTGTCCGTT
The DNA here is from genome assembly GCA_030431055.1 of Bacteroidia bacterium. Taxonomy (GTDB): domain Bacteria; phylum Bacteroidota; class Bacteroidia; order Flavobacteriales; family Flavobacteriaceae; genus Flavobacterium. Next base: position 393,776 of record JAUIJA010000001.1, read on the forward strand.
GTATGTTCCTGGAACTGCTTCTAACTTCGCAATATCGATATGCTGACTCCAAAATCCGTTGTACTTTGGATTTTCAACTTCTCGAACATTTTGAACTGTAAATCTCGGATCAAAATACAATTTATAAACAACAGTAATGGGTTCGTTCAAATACGGATTTCCTTTAGATACCTCAGCCACCAAATGAATTCCTTCGCCGGCTTTATAGTCTGGACTATTTGGATCTTTTGGTATTGCAATTGCATCGGTAACCTTAATCTTTATAGGTTCTGTTTTATAAATCTCACCATCATATTCAATACTAGCTGAAGCAATTGTTAGTGTTCCTTTTCTTTTCGGTTGTAGAACATAAGAATAACTTCTATTAAACGATTTTACACCATTAACCCAAGAAAAATTGGTCGATTGAAAAGGTCCGCCTACGACATTAAAACCAGCAAAATCTGGTCGCTCAAAATTGTCTCCATCTTGATTTATTGCAAAAGAAACCTGAAGTTTTTCGTTTAAACCCAAAGTAGATTTACTAACTTTTGCTTCGAATTTTACTTCTTGAGCAAATGTTAGAGTTGTAATTAAAAATAATATGTAGAAATATATTTTGTTCATTTTCTTTAGATTCTTCACTTCGTTCAGAATGACACATTCCTTCCTTTTAAACTACCAATCTTTATCGTTTGTTGCTGGTTGGGCTTTTACTTTTTGAGCGTTTATTTTATCTTGAATTTTCTTTTCGGCGTTGTTTACGGCTTCTAATAAATTTTCTATTTGTTGCTTGTTAGCACCACTTGGCTTTGGTTGCGGCTTTTGATTGTCTTCTTTGTCATCGCCTTCACCTTTGTCTTTATTATCGTTGCCTTTATCTTGCTTATCTTTGTCGTTATCTCCTTTATCGTTTTCCTTTTTATCCTTATCGTTCCCTTTGTCTTGCTTATCTTTATTGTCGCCTTTATCTTTATCCTGATTCTCTTTTTGATTTTGTTGGTCGTTTTTGTCGTTTCCGCCTTTTTTGTCTTTGTCATTATTTCCTTGTGGCGGATTTTCTTTTAGTTTTTGTTTTGCTAAAGCATAATTATAACGCGTTTCTTCATCATAAGGATTATTTCGAAGAGCATTTTTATATGCTGTAACGGCGTCTTGATAATTTTCTTCTAACATAAAAGCATTTCCTAAATTGTGAAACGCACGATGCTTTTCTTCTTTAGTTTTTGCAGCTTCAACTGCATTGTAAAATTTATACTTAGCTTCTCCTGGATTATTTTGACGATAAATACTATTTCCTAAATTATATTCAGCCGTTGCCTTCTGCGCTTTATTTTTAGATTGCGAAATTCGGAAATCAAATTCAGATTGAATATAATTTTTTTCGTCAAAAGAAGTCACTCCATCATAAAGGTTTTGATCTTTATTTTGAGCAAAAATTAATGATGAAATTAATAGAATTAAATATGTTATTATTTTGTTCATTTATCTAATCAAATTTTTCTTCATGAGATTTCTCGACTCCGCTCGAAATGACAAAAAGTTATTTTTCGTTGAATAAATTCAATTTTTGTAACCAGCTTGTTTTACGTTCTAAAAAGAATATATCTAATAACAACAAAACAAAAGCAATGCCAATAAACCATTGATATTGTGTTTGATATTCTGCTATTTGTTGGGTTTCAAATTCTGTTTTTTCAATATTGTCTAAGGCGTTTTTAATTTGGTTTACCACATCTTTAGTTGAATTTCCAGAAATATATCCTCCACTAGCATTTTCTGCAATGTTTTCTAACGTTTCTTTATTTAGTCTTGTGATAACTACTTCGCCTTCTTTGTCTTTTTTATACTCAGCAACTTGACCGTTATATCCTTTAATTGGAATTGGTCCGCCATTTGGAGTTCCTACACCAATGGTTATGATTTTTATTCCTAATTCTTCTGCGATTAAACTTGCATCATTTGCGCCATCACCATGATCTTCACCATCTGAAATTAAAACTATTAATTTACTGGTTTCATCTGAATCGAAAAATTGAGTTGCCATTCGAATTGCATCACTTAATGCCGTTCCTTGTGATGAAACCATATCAGTATTCATACCCTGCAAATACATTTTTGCAATGCTATAATCAGTCGTCATAGGTAAAACCGGATAAGCACTTCCTGCATAACCAACGATTCCAATTCGGTCGTTTCCTAAATTATTGATGATTTGACTAACTAATTGTTTTGCTCTATCTAAACGATTAGGCGCAACATCTTCAGCTAACATACTTTTTGAAATATCAACTGCAAAAACAATGTCGATTCCTTGACGTTTTACCGTTTCCATTTTAGTGCCAATTTTTGGATTCACTAACGCTACAATTAATGCAATTAAAGCTAATGTAACTGTAATAAACTTCAATATTGGTTTAAAAGAAGAAGTGTTAGGTGCTAATTTTCGCAATAAATCGTCATTAGCAAATTCACGTTGTTTTTTTCGTTTCCAAATTAATTGAAACAAAAACAACGCTATAAGTATTGCTACTAAAGCTAAAAGATATAAATATTTTGGTTCTTCTAATTGATACATATTTTATAAAAAGCCTCTAAAAACAGTATTTTTCAACAATAATTCTAATGCTAATAACAATAACGCTAAACCAACTAATGGTTTAAATTTTTCGTCGTAATTAAAATACTTTTGTTCTTGAATTTCTGTTGTTTCAAGCTTATTAATTTCGTTGTAAATTTCTTCTAACTTCTTGTTGGTTGTTGCTCTAAAATAATTTCCTTCAGTAGTTTTTGCAATTTCCTTCATCAACCCTTCATCAATTTCTACCGGCATATTTCGAAACAAAAATTGACCAGTTCTTGGATCTTTCGCATAAGGAAAAGGCGCATTTCCGTTTGTTCCGATTCCGATAGTATATACTTTAATTCCGTATTCTTTAGCAATATCAGCCGCCATTCTAGGGTCGATAGTTCCAGAATTATTTACACCATCTGTCAATAAAATAACTATTCGGCTTTTGGCTTTGCTATCTTTTAATCGGTTAATTGCTGTTGCTAGACCAACGCCAATTCCTGTTCCATCTGCTAAAATTGAATCGTCGTATTCTATTGTTTTTAACGATTGTAAAACCATCGCTTTATCAGAAGTAACTGGAGTTCTCGTATAGCTTTCGCCTGCATAAACTACCAATCCAATTCTATCGTTTGTTCTATCTTGTATAAAAGTTGATGCAACTCGTTTTAACGCTTCTAATCGGTTTGGTTTTAAATCTCTAGCTAACATACTTCCAGAAACATCAATTGTCATCACAATATCAATTCCTTTAGTTACTCTAGATTTAGCTGAAACATCAACACTTCTTGGTCGCGCTAAAGCTACAATTATTGCACTTAACGCTAATAGTCGTAAAACAAATAAAAACGGATATAATTTTGATAAAAAAGTTGCTTTTTTAAACGCTTCGGTTGAACTAACTTTTAACGTTGCATTTTGCTGATTTCTTTTAAACCAATACCAAACCATTACTAATGGCAAAGCCAAAAACAACCAGAAAAATTCGGGATGTAAAAAAGTTACATTACTCATTTGGTATTGCTTTTTTCAGTTCAACAGACTCTAAAACTCGCTTCATAATTTCAATGCCATATTCATCTTCTTCGTTACAAACTAACCACAACTCTTGTCCGCCGCCATTTTGGGCAAAAACCAAAATTTGATACATCATTTTCGCCGTTTCTTTTGTAATTGGGTTTATCGCTACAAATGTTCCTTCAGCTTTTTTACCTGTTAAGCCTTTTGGATCTTCAAAATCATCGGTTTTAACAATTAAATTGTTGGCGCCCATTATTTCCAATTGCTTTAAATTGTTTTCTAAAGCAAAATCTAAATCGACTTTAGTAGTGTCTTTAAAGGCAACAGTTTTTAATACGATTGAGAAATTATCGGTTAAACTTCCGTACATGAAGTTTGCGGTTGATTTTACATTTGCCGGTAAATTGTTTTGAACACGCTCATCTACATATCTTTTTAAAACCTTAGGTGTGGAAACAATAATTGCTGGTTCGCCATAATCGGAAGTTATCCATTCTTCGTTTAGAAGTGATTTTGCATTATGTCCTAAAAAGTTTTCTCTTACGTATTCAGTTCCAATAGTTGCTATAAAGAAAACCCCAACAACTCCTAATAACATAACTACAGCAGTAACTGGAATTAAAATACGTTGTAGTTTTTGTTTACGGTCTTTTTTACGCTTTAGTTCTTCGGCAAATAAATCTTCTGTTTCATCTTCTGTTCTTGGAATCGCTTTATCTAATGACATTAAAAATGTATCGATAGTTTTTTTATCGGATTCAATTTCAAAATCAAGAGGTTTCGATTTTGCGAATTTAACCAAATCAGCATTAGACATTACTTTTTTGAATTGCTCTAACGTTTGGCGATTTAACTTGATTTTTTTGTTTCGAATAGCAACAACTAAAGCGTCGTATAATTCTGTAGAAGTACTTTCCATTGCCGGAACATCAACCGCCTCTTCGATATAAGTTCGTGTTATATCTGTTAATTCAGAATAATAGGCTTTTGTTTCACCATGTTGCCACAATTCTTTTTGCTCTAATTGTTGTAATTCTGCTAAAGCTTTTTCTATAGGTGAAGCATATAAAATAGCTTCTTTCTCGTTTTGTTTAGTTTGTCTTTTCTTTATAAAATAATACAAGCCATAACCTAATGCACAAGTGGCTATAACAATTAGCAACAACCATAACCACCAATAGTTTTCTGGTTTTTCAACCTTAACAATTGGCTTAATATCATACATTTGTTGTTTTGTTGTATCGACTACAACATTGTTAACAACAATAGGAAAAGAATCGGTTTTTATTGCTTTTTCATTAATGATAACATTCAAAGGCGGAACCACATATCGACCAGAATCAAATTGTGTTAAACCGTATTTTTTAATCAATTCGAATTTCCCTTCAAGCTTTACTGTGTCAACTGGATTTGATTCTAAAACTTCTAAAGCACCAAACATTTGTCCTTCTGGGAAAACGACTCTATCTGTTGGTTTTACATTAGCTTTAATAGTTAAATTAAATTGAGAACCAATTTTAATTTCAGTTGAATCAATTGAAGATGTTATCGATTGAGAGAGAGCAATCGACGAATATAAAAGGAATAATATGGTAAGTTTCTTCAACATTAATTTCTTGCTTTAAAATACCCCAATAGTTTTGTTACATAACTTTCATCAACTCTTGAACTTACTGCTCCAGCGCCACATTTTGAAAACACACTTGTAAAATAATTCACATTTGTGCGGTAATTTATCTCGTAGTTTTGACGTAATTTTTTAGATGAAGTATCTACCAACATTGTTTTACCTGTTTCAGCGTCTAACATGTTTACTAAACCTAAATTTGGCAAACTTTCTTCGCGTTTGTCAAAAACTCTAATTCCTGTTACATCGTGTTTTTTTGAAGCAATTTTCAAAGTATGTTCATAGTCTTTCGACATAAAATCGGAAATCATAAACACAATTGCTTTTTTCTTCATTACACTTGACAAGAATTTTAAAGCTTGAGCAATATCTGTTTTTTTACTTTTTGGTTGAAATTCTATCAATTCACGAATGATTCTTAATACATGAGATTTTCCTTTTTTAGGTGGAATAAACAATTCAATTTCATCGGAAAATAGAATCAAACCTACTTTATCGTTATTTTGAGTTGAAGAAAAGGCTAAAGTAGCCGCTATTTCAGTTATAACTTCACTTTTTAATTGATTTTGTGTACCAAAACTTTCAGAACCACTGCAATCTACCATTAACATCATGGTTAATTCTCTTTCCTCTTCAAATACCTTTACATAAGGTTCGTTATATCTTGCCGTTACATTCCAATCAATTGCTCGAACATCGTCTCCGTATTGATATTGGCGTACTTCAGAAAATGTCATTCCTCGTCCTTTAAAAGACGTATGATATTCTCCCGAAAAGATATGATCACTCAATCTTCGGGTTTTAATTTCAATCTTACGTACTTTTTTGAGAATTTCTTTGGTATCCATTTTATTAGTAATTAGTGATTAGTGACTAGTGATTAGCGCCAAAACTGACTACTAACCCTAATGACTGACTACTAAATATTAAGGCACTTCTACTTGATTCACAATTTTGTTAATAATCTCAACTGAAGTAATATTTTCTGCTTCAGCTTCATAAGTAATACCAATTCTGTGACGCAATACATCGTGAACAACCGCACGAACGTCTTCTGGAATTACATAGCCTCTACGCTTGATGAAAGCGTAACATTTAGCCGCAGTTGCTAAGTTGATACTTCCACGTGGAGAAGCTCCAAAACTGATTAATGGTTTTAAGCTTTCTAAATTGTATTTTTCAGGATAACGCGTTGCGAAAATAATATCTAAAATATATTTTTCGATTTTTTCATCCATGTAAACTTCGCGAACCGCTTGTTGTGCTCTTAAAATTTGTTCTAAAGAAACAACTTGGTTTACTTTTTCGAAACTTCCTGCTAAATTTTGGCGAATTACTAATCGTTCGTCTTCCATTTTAGGGTAATCGATAACCACTTTCAACATAAAACGGTCAACTTGCGCTTCTGGTAACGGATATGTTCCTTCTTGCTCTACCGGATTTTGAGTTGCCATAACCAAGAATGGTTTATCTAACTTGAAAGTTTCGTCGCCAATGGTAACTTGTTTTTCCTGCATCGCTTCTAACAAAGCTGATTGCACTTTCGCAGGAGCACGGTTAATCTCATCGGCTAAAACGAAATTAGCAAAAATTGGTCCTTTTTTTATCGTAAAGTCATTCTCTTTAATATTATAAATCATTGTTCCTACAACATCTGCAGGTAATAAATCTGGTGTAAATTGAATTCGGCTAAAAGATCCGTGAACTGCTTGCGATAAAGTATTAATTGCTAAAGTTTTTGCTAAACCAGGAACACCTTCTAGTAAAATGTGTCCTTTACCTAATAAACCAATTAACAATCTTTCTATCATTTGTTTCTGCCCAACAATTACTTTGTTCATTTCCATTGTTAGCAAATCTACAAATGCACTTTCTCTTTCTATTTTTTCATTTATTGCGCGAATGTCTAAAGTAGCAGTATTCTCTTCCATTTTTTAAATTTTTAGCGTGTCAAAAATTAGAATATTTTTTAACATTTCAAAATTGAAAATTAATTTAAGACTTTGGTGTTAATATAGCGTTAAAAATCAGGCAGTTTCTTTGACAATATTTATAAATTATGATTTTCTTTTTATACTTTTAAGAAAATTTTAAATCATTATGATTAATAAGCGACTTCTCATTAAAAACTTATTAGCACATCATGATGAAAATTCTTTTTATGATAAGAAACGTCAATTAAACCTTCATAAGAAAGAAGGAAAAGCAAAATTTTTAAAACATATTTGCGCACTTTCTAACTCAAACCCTGTTAATAATTCCTATATTTTAGTTGGTGTAGAAGATGAAACCAATGAAATTGTGGGCGATGATTTTTTCGATGATAGTAGGCTTCAAAACTTAGTCAATGCTTATTTAGAAAATCCGCCGAAAATTCAATATGAAAACATTCCTTTTCACAACTTAAAAAAATCGAAAGTTGTAGGTTTAGTAACCATTAAACCGAAAAGTAAAACTTCTTATTTTAAAAAGAATATTTACACAATTCCAGCAAAAACTGCTTTTGTACGAATAGGAAGTATTTCGATGCCAACAACTGATAAAATTCCGTTTTCAAAATTAAATACTGAAACAGTAATTAGCATAGAAAATAATTCTAGAAACAGTATTGAACACACTTTAGATGGTGTAGTTGATTTTATTAATAATCGGCATCAAGATTTATATTATAAGTACAAAGTTTTTAAAGAGTTATTTGTAGTTTGCTGGGCTGGAAATAAAAGAAAAGTTCGCGATAAAACATTTTATTCTAGAGTTGACATTGAACTGATAAACGAACAAGTAAAGCTGTTTTATTCCACACAAGATGACGTTACAATAGAATATGATGAAAATTCGTTTATACTTACAGAATATATTCCCTTAGGAATAAACGACAAAACCAGTTATTATCCGCTAGAAAAAGTTATGATAACTTTCTTTAATAATGGCTATTATAAAATGGAAAGCGAAATGCTTTTTAAACCTCCTCAATACAATAGAAAGTTGTTACATCATATTTTTAATTCAAACTTACAACTAATAAAAAAACTTGAAAGCGGAAAAGAATTATCAGAACGAGAAGAACGAGATTTATTAATTTTGCCTTCAACATTAATGATTTGCTATTTAAACGGATTTGAAAATGCAAAGGACAAATTAATCGAAACAAAACCATTTTTAAAAAAGTATCCTAAAGCAGAAGTTTATCAGTACTTTAAAGAAGCAATGCGTGTTTTGCGAAAAATGAAATACAACTTAGATGATAGAAAACAATAAAACAAGAACTCTTGTTATTGGCGACATACACGGAGGTTTAAAAGCCTTAAAGCAAGTCTTGATTAGAGCAAATATTACACCTAAAGACCAATTAATCTTTTTAGGCGATTATGTTGATGGATGGAACGAATCGTCGAAAGTAATCGACTTTTTAATAGAATTACAAAAAACCCATTCTTGTATTTATTTGCTTGGTAATCACGATGAATTATTATTAGAATGGTTAGAAAGTGGAGAAGAAAATCAAGTTTGGTTACAACACGGCGGACAAGCTTCTGCGGATGATTACAATCAACTATCGGAAGAAAAAAGAAAAGAACATCTTGCTTTTTTTAAATCGTTACCAACATTTCATTTAGATAATCAAAACCGACTTTTTTTACATGCTGGCTTTACCAGTTATAAAGGAATTGAATTTGAATACTACAAAAAACTATTTTATTGGGACAGAACACTTTGGGAAACTGCTTTAGCCTTAGACCCAACGCTTTCTAAAGAAGATGCTTTTTATCCAAAACGTTTCAAATTGTATAAAGAAATCTATATTGGTCACACACCAGTAACACAAATTAACGAAACAAAACCTGTTAATAAAGCTTGTGTTTGGAATGTAGATACTGGAGCCGCTTTTAAAGGAAAACTAACTATTATGGATGTTGATACGAAAGAATTTTGGCAAAGCGACCCTTTACCCGAATTATATCCTAACGAAAAAGGTCGAAATTAAGCCGAATCCTTATCTTTGTTTAAAATTTTAATCGATGAAAAAAATAGTATTTATCGTTGTATTGTTTACAACTTTTACTCAAGCTCAAGTATTTACAGGAAGAGGTGATCAAAAATTTCAAATTGGAGCATATTTTCAAGATCACGGAAGTGGAATTATTGGTACTTACGACCATGGTTTGGGTAAAAATTTCTCGATTGGCGGAGTTGCAAGTTATTTATTAGGTGTTGAAGAAGTTTTAGGTGATAAACCTAATTTTGAAGATCGCTTCGATTTAAAAGGACGTTTTAGCGCACATATTGCCGATATTTTTGATATTGAAGAAAATTTCGATTTTTATCCAGGTTTAGATTTAGGTTTGAAAAACTTCGGAGCGCACCTAGGAGCTCGTTACTATTTTACAGATGGCATTGGCGTTTATTCCGAAATTCAATTTCCTATTGCGCAATATGATACTGATGTTGTTGGGTTTGAACATTATAATAACCAATTTAACTTCTCAATAGGAGCAAGTTTTAATTTATAGGAAATGAGTATAGTTACCGAAAAAAGATTAAAAGATAGAAGTGGTTCGGTTTGTGAAATTAGCGGAAGTGATGAAAACTTAGTCGTTTATTTAGTAGAACCAAAAACAGAAGATATTCCTGAAAATTGTATTTTAATTACAACGTCTTTAAAAGAGCAAATTGAAAATAAAGATTTGATGAATCCAAACGATTGGCGTGGTTTATCAGATAGTATGTGGAATGAAAATTTACCAGTACAAATTGTTTCTTGGCGAATGCTTGCACGTTTAAAAAAGTACGATTTGTTAGATATGATGTATCTTGATGAAGAAGCTTTAGAATGGGCAAAAGCAACTGGAGAAGACGAAGATGAAGAAGGTAAAATTGTACACAAAGATTCTAATGGAAACATTTTACAAGATGGCGATTCGGTTGTTTTAATTAAAGATTTAGATGTAAAAGGCGCCAACTTTACTGCAAAACGTGGTGCTCCAGTTCACAATATTAAAGTAGTTTGGGATAACGCCGAACAAATTGAAGGTCGTGTTGACGGACAACACATCGTTATTTTAACACAATACGTGAAGAAAACGAAGTAATCGTTTTGTTTGTTGATTTGTTAATATGTTAATTTGACGATTTGAAAATGCGTCACTTCGAGTAGATTTTGAAAAAATTGTATCGAGAAGTTTTCATAAAATAGTTCTCGATATGCTTCGCTACTCGAACTGACGAAACAAAATGTTACTTTTTTTAACTATATCTTTAAAACTGAAATGCGTCACTTCGAGTAGATTTTGAAAAAATCGTATCGAGAAGTCTTCATTAAAATAGTTCTCGATATGCTTCGCACTCGAACTGACGTTATTTACTCCCTCAAAACCTTTAATGTTTGAACTGTATTATTTTCATTGCTAAGTTTCAGCAAATAACAACCTTTTGAAAGTTCTTGTAAGTTTATCGAATTTTCATTCACTGACAAACTGCCGATTTTTACTAATTGACCTGTTATACTATACAATTCGTATTTTGTGTTTTCAGTAACAGATACCGTTATAAATTCATTAGCAGGATTAGGATAAACTCGCATTTGACTCTCATCAAAACTTTCATTACTTAGAGGTGTACAAGCTTGTGTAGAAAACTTTGCCAAGAAAAAATCGCTTGGACCTCCTTCATTTGTGGAAACATTATTGTTCATGTCATAAATAAAATGACCAAAACCTCCTCCAACAATATAGTCACCTGATGCATCAACAGCAATTGCATTCCCAAAATCAGTACTTCCCACATCGCTATTAATTTTATTTAAACTCAAACAGTCTCCGGTTGTACTATCAAAACGAGCAAATAAAACATCTTGACCTTGATTTATTTCATTAACATAAATTGTTTGTGAACCCCAAGTAAAATTAGGACCTGCACATCTTCCTGCATAGGCAACTTCATTTCCATTATAAAATAAATAACCTAAAGAACCTGAATCTAAAATATTATGATTTGAAGCCCACAATAAAGTTGTAGCAGTTGGATTAAGCTTCATGATGAAAGCGGGAGTAACTGGATCAGGTGTTGAATATCCAGCAAAACTAACCATATTTAAGCCTGTTATATGACCTGATATATAAATGTTGTTTTGAGGATCAAAAGTGATGTTAAAAAACTTCAAAATATTTTCCTGAGTACTTGAATTTTCTACTTTCCATTGATACTGTCCTAAATTATCATAACAAATTAATGCTGCAGAGTTAACTATTGGCTGACCATTGATAGAAAAAGTCGCTCCTGAGTTGACTTTAAATAAAGCCATATAGTAATATCCATTATTTGGATTTCTATAATATTTAAAATTAAAATCATAAAGCCCTTGAATGGCTCCAAGCTGAATAGCTTCAATAAAAGTACCATCTAAATTATATTTTAATACATAAGGTGTGTGTGTTTCAGTATTACTATTTGTAAAAGCTCCATCTGCATAAACCCCTGGTGGCAACCATACAAACCAATATAAAACATCATTATGAATTTGTAAATTATAGCTTCTTGTATAGGTTCCTGCCAAAGAGGGGGTTGTGGGCAACTGCGGACGCTTTACATATTGTATAATTCCATTAGTATCAAATTTTGCTAAGAAAATTAATGTACAAGCAGAATCTGAATTAATAAACTCGTATTCATCATCTATTCTAGCATAAAAAAAATTTCCTGCTCCTCCACCATTACAAGTGGCAACATTCCCCACCACATAAACATTATCTTGACTGTCAACTTGAACGGCATCAATATCTTCGGTACCATTTCCACCAATAATTTTACTCCACCTGTAAGTACCATCGCAACTAAAACTAGCCAATACTACTTCATTAGGATTTCCAGAGTCGTACGTATTTTTTGGATTTCCATCTATTTCAACACCACTTCCTGCAGTTTTTGACAGTATATAAATATTATTTTGGCTATCCGTAACCATACTATAAACCTGTTCTTTAGTATTACTAGATGCCGTACCTGTTCCACCTCCTTCTTTAATCCACTGCCAATCTTGTGCTTGTGAAAAAGTACCAATCAATAAGAATAGTAGTAGTTTTATTTTCATAACGTTTTATAAGTTTTACTAAGATACTTTTTTTATTGAAAAGTTGCGCAAAAAATATAAATAATTTGTTCTCGATATGCTTCGCACTCGAACTGACGAAACAAAATGTTACTTTTTTTAACTATATCTTTAAAACTGAAATGCGTCACTTCGAGTAGATTTTGAAAAAACTGTATCGAGAAGTTACTTAGAAAAGTAAAAGTCTAAACGAAGAGTTCTCGATATGCTTCGCACTCGAACTGACGAAACGAAATGTTACTTTTCTAGAGCTGACGAAAACAAAAAATCCCGCCAAAAGCGGGATTTTTTTTATACTCTATTCTCTTTTGTCTAAAGAGAAAATTATAAATCAAATTTAATTCCTTGTGCTAAAGGCAATTCATCTGAATAGTTAACTGTATTAGTTTGTCTTCTCATGTAAACTTTCCAAGCATCTGAACCAGACTCGCGTCCGCCACCAGTTTCTTTTTCACCACCAAATGCTCCGCCAATTTCAGCTCCAGAAGTTCCAATATTTACATTTGCAATTCCACAATCAGAACCAGCGAATGATAAGAATTTTTCTGCTTCTTTCATGCTGTTTGTCATAATAGAAGATGACAAACCTTGGGCAACTCCATTTTGAATATCAATTGCATTTTCAACTTCTCCGCTATATTTCATTAAGTATAAAATTGGCGCGAAAGTTTCGTGTTGTACAATTTCGAAATGATTTTCAGCTTCGATAATGGCTGGTTTTACATAACAACCGCTTTCGTAACCTTCTCCTTCTAAAACGCCACCTTCAACTAATACTTTTCCACCTTCAGCTTTTGCTTTTTCAATAGCAGCTAAATATGTATTTACCGAATCTTTATCGATAAGTGGTCCTACATGATTATTTTCATCTAAAGGATTTCCTAATCTAATTTGTCCGTAAGCACCAACAATTGCATCACGTACTTTATCATAAACTGATTCGTGAATAATTAAACGACGAGTTGACGTACAACGCTGACCGCAAGTTCCAACTGCTCCGAAAACTGCTCCTGGAACAACTACTTTTAAATCAGCTGTTGGTGTAATAATAATTGCATTGTTTCCTCCTAACTCTAATAATGATTTTCCGAAACGCTCCGCAACCTTAGCGCCAACAATTCTACCCATTCTTGTAGAACCTGTAGCCGATACTAATGGAATACGAGTGTCAGAAGTAATCATTTCACCTACTTTATAATCGCCATTTACGATACAAGAAATACCTTCTGGTAAACCATTTTCTTTTAAAATATCAGCGATAATATTTTGACAAGCTACAGAACATAAAGGTGCTTTTTCTGAAGCTTTCCATACGCAAACATCTCCACAAATCCATGCTAAAGCTGTGTTCCAAGACCAAACAGCCACTGGGAAGTTGAAAGCAGAAATAATTCCAACCACTCCAATTGGATGCCATTGCTCACGCATAACATGACCTGGACGCTCAGATGGAATTACTTGTCCGTTTAACTGACGAGATAATCCTACAGCAAAATCACAGATGTCAATCATTTCTTGAACTTCTCCGTAACCTTCTTGTAACGATTTCCCCATTTCGTAAGAAACCAATTTTCCTAGAGGTTCTTTTAATTCTCTTAATTTATTTCCAAATTGACGCACAATTTCTCCACGTTGTGGCGCTGGCATAGCTCTAAATGTTTTAAAAGCCTCAGTTGCCTTTTCCATTACTCTTTCGTAATCTTCTTTTGTTGTAGTGCGAACTTTTCCAATTAATTGTCCGTCTACTGGAGAATAACTTTCAATAATTTCTCCGTTTGAAAACCACTCACTTCCTGTTGAAGTTCCGTCATTTATTTCTTTTACGCCTAAAACTTGTAATGCTTCTTTCATTCCAAATTGTTCAGCAACTGTTGATTGTGCTATTGTTGACATTTTTAACTTTTTTACTTGTTTTGGTTAAATTTTTGCAAATTTACAAATTAAATTTGACTCTATAATTATTACTTAATCAAGCTTTTACTTGGTAAATCTTTTATCGGTTTCCATTACTGTTCCACATTTTTCGCAAGTTCTTTTTTCTTTGGAACCATAAAAATCTTTAAAATGTGGTAAAAAATCTTTTTCAATATCGTGTAATTCGAAAAATACTTCGTGTAATTTATGATTACAATTATCGCAATACCACAGTAAGCCATCAGTAAACCCTTTACCTGCTCTTTTGCGTTCAATTACTAATCCTACTGAACCTTCTGTTCGAGCTGGAGAATGAGGAACATTAGCAGGATGTAAATACATATCGCCTGCTTTTAATTGCATTGCCTTTTTCTCACCATCTTCTTGAATGTAAACCGTAATTTCTCCTTCTAATTGATAAAATAATTCTTCCGTTTCATTATAATGATAATCTTTACGAGCATTTGGTCCGCCAACAATCATTACAATGTAATCTTCAGATTCTACATAAAGATTTTTATTTCCAACTGGTGGTTGAAGAAGCTGTTTGTTTTCTTCAATCCATTTATTAAGATTAAAAGGTTTTGCTATTGCCATACTTTTACTTTTTGTAAAGTTACTAAAAAGAAAAAAGGTTAGTTGTAATTTTTGTTACGAACAAACCTTTTATATTTAAAGTTTACTTAGCTTCTTTTATCAGATAAACATAAACCGGGAAGTGATCACTATATCCTGGAACTCCGTTTGAATTTCTTCTCGGATAGCCTTTGTATCTTCCTTCTGTTTGAATAAGGTATGGTTTAATAAACCTTCCTACTTTCCAATATGTCCAAGTGCTTAAATCTTTTCTTACTAATGGTTCAGAAAGGATAATTTGGTCGAATAAATTCCATGCATCTCTATAACCAAGCGTTCCTTCTCCATTTTTGTACAATTTCTCCATTGGATTGTACATTCCGAATTTCTTTACACTTTCTTTTTTACCTACAGCACCAACTTCTTTACGAACACTTTTATTAACTGGATCATCATTTAAATCTCCCATTGTAATGATTTTCGCATTAGGGTTGATTTTATAAAGAGAATCAATTATTTGTCTGTTTAATTTTCCTGCTGCTTCTCTAAAAGGACTACTTCTTTTTTCTCCACCCGAACGAGATGGCCAGTGATTTACAATAAAACTAATTTCTTCTCCGTCTAACATTCCTGTAACCAATAATTGATCACGTGTATATTTTCTCGCAGAACTGTCGAACGTTTTATTTTTGTTCTTTTTATCTTCCATTCCATCATAAATCATTAACGGAATATTGGTATAACTAGTAGGAGTAAAATATTCTGGTTTGTATAAGAAACCTACATCAATTCCTCTTTTATCTGGAGAATCATAATGAATAATTTTATATCCTAAATCGACAATTTTAGGGTGATTTACAAGGTCTTCTAAAACTCCTCTGTTTTCAACCTCACAAGTTCCAATAACAACTGGAGTTTGTTTTTGAACTTCGCTTACTCCTAATTCGGAAATTACACGAGCTAGATTATCTAACTTTTGTTTATAATTTTTTGAAGTCCACCCATGTGAAGGAGTATATTCTTGATCATAATTTACAGGATCTTTAATAGTATCGAATAAATTTTCGAGGTTGTAAAAGGCTACAGTATGCAGTTTAAATTTCTTTTGTTGAGAGAATGAATTAACCGCAACAAAAAGGGCTAAAGCCAGGTAATAGATCTTAAATTTCATAATTTGAATGTTATGTTATTGTCAATTTTAAAACAAAATGGGTGCCAAAGTTATTAATTTATATCAAAAGTTGTACATTTGTGGGCTGTTAAGTTATTAATACTTAACCTTTAAATTATTATTAATTGATAAATTAGTTTATGAAAAAACTTTTATTTAGTGCTGTTTTGTGTTTACTAAGTATTGTTATGCATGCACAAGAAAACCCTGCTCTAAAAGGTAAAGTAATTGACTCTAAGAGTCAAAAGCCATTACAAAATGTTGTGGCTACAGTTTTAAGTACTAATACTTCAGTTGTGTCTGGAGTTGATGGTGTTTTTGTTTTTCAAACATTACCAAGTGCTGAGCCAGTTTTAGAAATTTCGTATCCAGGCTACAAAAAACAAACGTTCATTTTAGAACCTGTAGAAGGAGAAACTTTAGATTTAGGAGAAATTTCTTTAGAGGAAGATATTACTTCTGAATTAGAAATTAGCTTAGTAACTATTACTGAAAACGATTTGGGTGATGAGAACACCGGATCTGAAAGTACTTCTGGATTATTACAAGCTTCTCGTGACACGTATCAAAGAACAGCTGCTTTCAACTGGGGGCAAGCTCGTTTTAGAATTCGTGGTTTAGACAATCAATATGGAAACACTATGATTAATGGTATTTCTATGAATAAAATTTACGACGGTAGACCACAATGGGGTAACTGGGGTGGTTTAAATGATGCGACTCGTAATCAAGAATTCACAATGGGTTCTAAGCCGTCTGATTATACTTTTGGTGGAATTTTAGGTACGCAAGAAATTAATACTCGTGCTTCTCATTATAGACCAGGAAATCGTGTAACATTCTCAAGTACAAACAGAAACTATTTCTGGAGAGCTATGGCTACACACGCATCTGGATTTAATAAAAAAGGATGGGCTTTTGTAGTTTCAGGTTCTAGAAGATGGGCTCAAGAAGGTTATTTTAATGGAACTGATTATGCTGCAAACTCTTTGTTTGCATCTGTTGAGAAAAAATTCAACGATAAACACAGTTTAAACTTAACGTCTATTTACGCTCAAAATAGTAGAGGAAAAACATCTCCTAATACTCAAGAGGTAATTGACTTAATGGGAGAAAAATACAACTCTTACTGGGGTTGGCATGGTGATCAAAAGCGTAACTCTAGAGAGAAAAACATTGTTGAGCCAATTAACATGTTATCACACTACTGGAAAATGAGTGAGAAAACAACTTTAAATACTAACGTTGCTTTTCAAACAGGTTCTATAGGAAACTCTAGATTAGATTTCCAAAATGCTAATAATCCAGATCCTACATATTATAAAAACTTACCTAGTTATGCTATTAACGAAGGAGCTTCTCAAACTGAAATTGATGATGTTTTAAATGACTTTTTAGCTTCTCCACAAGTTGATTGGGCTGCAATTTATTCAGCTAATCAAAATTCTGCAACACCAGGAAAAAGTGTTTATGTATTATATGAAGACAGAACAGATGATACACAATGGAGTGCAAACTCTATTTTAAAGTCAAGTTTATCAAACCATGTTTCTTTAAACGCTGCGGTAAACTTTAAACGTTTAAAGTCTCATAACTTTCAAAACTTGTTAGACTTATTAGGTGGTGAATATTTCTTAGATATTGATCCGTTTTTTACAGGGGAAGCTACAAATTCAGATTTAAACAACCCAGGAAGAGTTGTTTATGAAAATGATGAGTATGGTTATAATTATAATCTATATTCTACTGTTTTTGATGGATTTACACAATTCAAATTCAACTATAATAAATTTGATTTTTACTTAGCACAATCTTTCTCTAGAACACAATATCAAAGAGAAGGATTATATAGAAATGGTATTTATCCTACTAATTCTTATGGTAAAAGTGATAAAGTTGTTTATGAGAACTTTGGTTTTAAAGGTGGATTAACGTATAAAATTACAGGTCGTCATATGTTAGACTTTAACGGTTTATATATGACAAAAGCACCTATTTTACGTAATGTTTTCTCAAATGCTCGTTTAAATAATAATATTACGCCAGATTTAGAAAGTGAAAGAATCACTTCGTTTGATGCTAGTTATATTATTCAAGCACCTAAGTTTAAAGCAAGATTAACAGGTTTCTTTAATAAAATTCAAAACAGTTCTGAAATTTCTTTCTTCTACGGAGAGGGTATTGCAGAAATTGTTAATCAAGGTGATGCAAACTTCAACAATGCTTTTGTAAGTGAAATTGTAACAGGAATCGACAAACAATCAATTGGTGGTGAATTAGGTATCGATTATCAAATTACACCTACAATCAAAGCTATTGCTGCAGCTTCTTACGGCCAATATATTTATTCAGATAATGCTAACTTAATTACAAATGATGATAATAGAGTTGCTGATGGATTAAACCCAATTAGAAACTTTGGAACAACTTATTTAAAAGACTATCGTCAGCCAGGTGTTCCTCAACAAGCCTACTCTTTTGGTTTAGAATATAGAGATCCTCACTTCTGGTGGATTAGCGCTAACGTAAATTACTTATCAGAAAGATATATTGATGTTTCAAGTATTTTAAGAACTGAAAACTTTATTGTTGACCAACAGACAGGTTTAGGTTATGCAGGTGCTACTGAATCTAATGTTAAAAGAATTTTAAAGCAAGAAAAGTTTGATCCTGTTTCTTTAGTTAACTTACTTGGAGGTAAGTCTTGGAGAATCAGCAAGAAGAATAGAAATACTTTTGGTATCTTTGCTATAGTAAACAATGTTTTCGATATTCAATATAAAACTGGTGGTTTCGAGCAATCTAGAAAAGCTACTTATCCAGATTTAGTTGCTGATCAAGCCAACGGAACACCTTCTTTTGGATCTAAATATTTCTACGGTTATGGTAGAACATATTTTGTAAACATGTACTTAAACTTTTAAAAAAACTGCTTTATGAAAAAAATATTTATATCACTATTCGTTATTAGTACAGCTTTTTTAACAAGTTGTAGTAATGAAGATGATTATGCTATCGCATCGTTTATTCCGTTGTTATATTCGGAAGACTTTCCTGATGATGATATTGATTTTAATCAAACATTTGATTTTGAAGGATGGACTAACTTTTCAGAAGCTGGTTCTAAATTATGGATAGAAAGAGCTTTTCAAGGTGATGGTTATATCCAATTTAGTTCTTTTAATTCAGGTGATCCTTCTAATATCGGTTGGGCAATAACTCCTGCTGTAAATTTAGATGAAACCGAAAATGAAGTGCTTACATTTGAATCTGCATCAAACTTTGTTGATAATCCAGATAACAAATTAGAAATTTTTATCTCAACCGATTATGATGGTGTTGATGTTTTAAATGCTACTTGGGAGCAACTAACTGCAACTGTTGCTGATAACACAACAAATGATTATATATATATCCCATCTGGAGAAATTGACTTGTCAAGCTATACTGGCAATATTCATATTGGATTTAAAGTTACTGGAAATAGTACTACTTTAGATGGTCTATTTCAAGTTGATAAAATTCGTATATTTTCAAAAAATTAATATTTAGCTATGAAAAAATTAAAATTAATTTTAACAGGTGCTATTTTAACAACGTTTGCTAGTTGTGTAAATGGAGACCATTATGGAGTATTAGAAAGCGAGTGTGCTACTATGACTCCTACTGTAGAAATCGTAGACCTTAATGGAACAGCAACTACAACGCCACAACAGTGGATAGGGGAAGATGTTCTAGAAGCCTACGCTGTTTCAAGTGATGAAGGTGGTAATTTTTATAAATCAATCTCAATGGTTGGTTATGATACAGCAGGTAATGAATATGGTTTCAGTATTCCTGTAGATCAATATAACCTTTACACTCAGTTTGAACCAGGAAGAAAAGTGTATATTAACTTAAATGAGTTGTATTTTGCAATTGATGATCGTACAGATGCGCTTGAAATTGGTACTTTATATGAAGGACAAGTTGGTAGAATTGCGATTAATAGATATGAAGAAAAAATCATCCGCTCTTGTGAAAAAATAGACGAGGAAGATTTAGTGATTACTGGCTTATCAATTACTGAAGCTCAAGACGATCAATATTTAAATAGATTGATTGAATTTGATTACGTTCAATTTGCAAATTCTTCTCTTGGATTTACATATTTTGATGCTAATTTAAATTCTATTGGTGGAGCTACAAATCATATTTTAGCCGATGAAGATGGTAATACTTTAACTGTAAGAGTAAGTGAATATGCTACTTTTGCTGGCGATATGATACCTGATGGAAATGGTAAAGTTCGTGGCGTAATGACTAAATACAATAGTAGTGGAGGTGGAAATCCTTATCAATTTATGATTAGAACTTTAAATGATGTTATGTTAGATAACCCTAGAGTTGATTTTTCATTTTTAAATACTGTTAATGAAGATTTTGAATCTTATGATACAGATGAAGATACATTTGTAAAATATTTTAATATTGCTATGAACGGAAATAGGTTATGGCAAGTAAAAGAATATAGTTCAAATCAATATATTCAAATGAGTTCATATAATTCAGGAAGCTCTAATAGGTCTTTATTTGTCATTCCTGTAAATTTTGATAACGCAAATAATTTATCTTTTAAAACTAGAGATGGATATAATAATGGTGATCCTTTAAAAGTATATTATTCAACTGATTTTGATCCTTCAAACCCTACATCAGGTACTTTAAATGATATAACCTCTAATTTCACTATTGCTACAGGAACTAGTAGTGGTTATGCATCAAACTTTACAAATAGTGGAGTGTATAATTTAGGTTTATCTGGTAATGGGTATATAATTTTTGAATATATAGGAAATTCTTCCGGTATTACTACCACTATACAAATTGATGATATTGTAATCAACTAATAATTAGTTAGATAAAATTCTAAAAAACGCCTTCGTTTGAAGGCGTTTTTTTATTTCAAATAATTGTACTTTTGTAATGCTAAAGAAAGACTATGTTAGAAAAAGATAATCACGTATTTGAAAAAACCGTTGTTGTAGGAATCGTTACTCAAAATCAAGATGAAGATAAACTTCGCGAATATTTAGATGAGTTAGAATTCTTAACTTATACTGCTGGAGGAGAAGTAATCAAGCGTTTTTGGCAAAAAATGGATAAACCTAATCCAAAAACTTTTGTTGGTTCAGGAAAGTTAGAAGACATCAAGTACTTTGTAAAAGACAATGATGTTTCTACTGTAATTTTTGATGATGAATTGTCTCCTTCCCAACAAAAAAACATCAATCGTGAACTTGGTGATGATTGTAAGGTTTTGGATAGAACCAATCTAATTCTCGATATTTTTGCACAACGTGCCCAAACTTCTTATGCAAGAACTCAGGTAGAATTAGCCCAATATCAATACTTATTACCACGTTTAACAGGAATGTGGACGCACCTTGAGCGTCAACGTGGTGGAATTGGAATGCGTGGTCCTGGTGAAACAGAAATTGAAACCGATAGACGTATTGTACGCGATAGAATTTCCTTGCTTAAAGACAAAATCAAAACGATTGATAAGCAAATGGCTATTCAAAGAGGAAATCGTGGCGCTTTAGTTCGAGTTGCTTTAGTTGGTTATACTAATGTAGGAAAATCAACTTTAATGAATGCCGTGGGTAAAAGTGAAGTTTTTGTCGAAAATAAATTATTCGCAACTCTTGATACAACAGTTCGTAAAGTCGTAATTAAAAACCTTCCTTTTCTATTAAGTGATACGGTAGGTTTTATTCGAAAATTACCTACGCAATTGGTTGAATCATTCAAAAGTACGTTAGATGAAGTTCGCGAAGCCGATTTATTACTACATGTTGTTGATATTTCACATCCCGATTTTGAAGATCACATTGCTTCTGTAAATAATATTTTAAAGGAAATTGAAAGTGATGATAAACCAACAATTATGGTTTTTAATAAAATTGATGCTTACAAACCTGCTTATTTTGATGAAGATAATTTAGAAATTGAAAAAGAGTCTAAGCATTACACTTTAGAAGAATGGAAACATACTTGGATGAACAAAATGGGAGAAGATAATGCGCTTTTTATTTCGGCAACTGATAAATTGAATTTTGAAGAATTTAGAAAAAAAGTTTATGAAGCTGTTCGTGAAATTCACATTACTCGTTTTCCGTATAATAATTTTTTATATCCTGAATATAAAGACCTTGAAGATATAGAATAAAAAAAGACCTCAAATTGAGGTCTTTTTTTATGTTTTAAGCGTGTTTTTTATTAGAAATTAGCATTGAATCCTAAACCAATAACTTGGCGCGTTTGAAAACCTCTAAATGCGTTATCGTCATAAATCGTTTGAAAAGCAAAGTTAGTAGATAAATACTTGTTGATTTTCATTACAATATTTAACTGATAGTCTAAATCTACATTTTGAGCATCTTCTAAATAATTAGAATATAAGTTAAGAATGTTTTCAACTGAAACATTTTTCATCACGTCAAACTTATAATATCCGTTTAAAGCTGCTCCAAACTCATATCGAGTTGTTTTTCCGCCTTCAACACCAAAAACTGAAGCCGTAGATGGTAAACCTTCTGTAAAATGACTGTGAACAACAATTAATTTTGAAGTTGCTGGCGCAATATTCACTTTTAAATTATCGCTTTTTTTCCATAACATACCTGGTCCAAATTGGAAATATGCTGGAGAAAAGAAATGTGAAATTCTCGTTGTTTGCGTATCTGGATCAAAACCAGAATCCATTTGTGTTTTAAAATTGAAAAAAGCAGAATAAAACCAGTTACCTGATGCTTTTTTACCTAAAAGTGAGTTGAATTCAATTCTATCGTCAGTTTTTTGTGTATCCTGACCTTTGATTTTTGTTAAACCATAAGCCGCAATAAACTTGTTATCCCAGTTCCAATCACCATTTTTATAATTAAAATCGTAATTAACGTTTACATTTCCGGCGAAGTTGTTTTGTCCACCTGCTAACCAGTTATCAAATGAAGATTGATTGGCTAATAAAGTAAAAACTCCTTTTTTTGTCCAGTTACTAGTTGAATCTACAGCTGTTTCTTCTTGCGCAAACAAACTAACTGACATTAAACAAAATACTACTACTAATTTTTTCATTTCTTATTTATTTTAAAAAATCGAGTGCAAAGGTACACTTTCTCTTAGAAAATCAAACAATTAGAAGATAAAGTGGTTTTATTTTCGTTTAAATAAAGGAACTGCTGAACAAGCTTCACCAAACATAATGCTTTTTGAGTGGTGCATTAATTTTTGAATAGCCAATGTATAAACTTCTTGTGGTACAGGTTTATTTGAACAACCTTTTAAAATTACAGGTTTATCTTTAAATGGAGTATAATCAATTTTTGAAAGAATTTCTTCATACCAAGCAATTGTAATGGCTTCTTTATTTCCTTGTATAACTTTTAAAGCAACAGAATTTAAATACACCGTAACCAAAGCAAATGTCCAAGCAGGTAATACCGCATCTGTGGAACAAGTAATACCAACATACTTATCTTGATAAGCCGACCAATCGAAATTTTTAAGTTCTTCGCGGAAATCTTTTTCTTTCAGCAAAAACCCTTCAAACAACCATTGCGAAATATCTAATTCTACAACATGCTCATCTGGAAAATAATCTTCTAAATCGAAAACTTCCAGCGAACTATTAGCTACTTTATTTACAATTTCATCCATATTAAAGCATTCCCAACTCTAATTTTGCTTCTTCACTCATTAAATCTTTTGTCCATGGTGGATCGAAAGTAATTTCTACTTCACAAGATTTTACTTCATCAATCGATTTAATTTTTTCTTCCACTTCTTGAGGTAATGTTTCTGCAACAGGACAGTTAGGAGAAGTTAATGTCATCAGGATTTTTACATCGTTATCTTCATTAATCATTACGTCGTAAATTAACCCTAGTTCGTAAATATCTACTGGAATTTCAGGATCGAAAATAGTTTTTAAGGTTTTTACTACGTTTTCTCCTAAGTTGATTGTATCGTTAAATTCTTCCATTTTCTTTTAATTTTTAGCTTGAAAAGCTAATGCATACATTTTTATTTGTTTAATCATCGAAACCAATCCGTTTGCACGCGTTGGTGACAAATGCTCTTTTAAACCAATTTCATCAATAAAATCGGTGTTTGCTTCCAGGATTTCTTTAGGCGAATGATCAGAAAACGTTCGGATTAAAATAGCAATAATTCCTTTTGTTAAAATAGCGTCACTATCAGCTGTAAACACTACATTTCCATCTTTCTCATCAGCATGAATCCAAACTTTAGACTGACAACCTTTTATTATATTTTCTTCCGTTTTGTATTGTTCGTCTATTAACGGTAATGATTTTCCTAATTCGATAATGTATTCATAACGTTGCATCCAATCGTCAAACATTGAAAACTCATCGATAATTTCTTCTTGAATTTCTTCTATTCTCATTTTATAGTTTTCTTTTGCGAAACTTCAATTACTTTTTCTACAATTTCTTTTATTTCAGCTGGAGGAAATCCGCCATCAAAATCAACAGTTTCATAAACATTTTCGCCTTCAATTACTCTAAACTTCGCTATTGGCGCACCATCATAAAAACGTTTTTGAGTTGGATCTTTTAAATCTTTTAAACCTTCTTTGTCTACTTTTTCAAATAACGTTTTTAATTCTGCCAAATCTTCATTAGAAATTGCTTTTGTTTCTGGTTTACCATCTCTAACAGAAATTACAGTTACTATATCTCCAGTTATAGTTATTTTTTTGAAATAACCACGAGACATAGCTTCATATTCTAAAACAGGAATTTCTTGAGATTGCTTCATTGTTTCTGTAGAAGTTAAATTAGATTTTTCAGTAGCTGCTTTTTGGCAATTACAACTTACTAGTGCTACTAATACTAAGAATGTAGAAAATAAAGTCTTCATAGTTTTCGATTTTAGGTTAACATCATTTGTGCTTTTTTAACCGCTTCTACAAATATATCAATTTCCTCTTTAGTGTTGTAAAAAGCAAAACTTGCTCTAATGGTACCAGGAATATTGAAATATTGCATAATTGGTTGTGCGCAATGGTGACCCGTACGCACCGCTATACCTAACTTATCTACAATCGTGCCAATATCATATGGATGAATTCCTTCAATGTTGAAAGAAATTACAGAAGCTTTGTGTTCACTTGTTCCATAAATGCGTAAACCTTCTATTTGAAGTAATTTTTCGGTAGCGTAATCTAACAATTCTTGTTCGTAAGCCGCAATGTTATCGAAACCAACTTCGTTCATGTAATCAATTGCAGTTCCTAAAACAATTCCACCGGCGATATTTGGAGTTCCTGCTTCAAATTTATGCGGTAAATCAGCATACGTTGTATTTTCGAAAGTAACCTCAGCAATCATTTCGCCACCACCTTGATATGGTGGTAATTTGCGAAGCCATTCATCTTTTCCGTATAAAATTCCAACGCCTGTTGGTCCGCAAACTTTATGTCCTGAAAACACATAGAAATCGCAATCTAAAGCTTGAACATCTGGTTTTAAATGTGGCGTTGCTTGTGCGCCATCGATTAAAACAGCCGCTCCTACACTATGTGCTTTTTCAATAATTTCTTCAATAGGATTTATCGTTCCAAGTGCATTTGAAATATGATTAACCGCAACTATTTTCGTTTTGCTAGAAAGTAATCTTTCAAATTCAGCCATTACCAACTCCCCTTTTTCGTTCATTGGAATAACAACTAATTTTGCTCCGGTTTTTTCGCATAAAAATTGCCATGGCACAATATTACTATGATGCTCTAAATGCGAAACCATAACCTCATCGCCTGCTTTCAGCAAACTTGCAAAGCCATTAGCTACTAAATTGATTCCGAAAGTTGTGCCCGAAGTAAAAATAACTTCGTGATTGTGTTTGGCGTTTATATGCTTTTGAATGGTATTTCGAGAATCTTCATAAGCATCAGTCGCCAATTGACTCAACGTATGCACGCCACGGTGAATATTTGAGTTTATCTCACTGTAATATTTTGAAATAGCATCAATAACCACTTGAGGTTTTTGTGCTGTAGCTCCGTTGTCGAAATATACAAGCGGCTTTCCGTTTACCTGTTGGCTAAGAATTGGGAAATCGGCTCTTATTTTTTGAATATTAATCATGTTGCAAATTTACAACTTGATTGTTTATAATAAGAATAAATAAAGGTTAAAATCGTATATAATAAATCAGAAAAAACAACGTTTAATAAATACATTGAAATAAAATGTATATTTGTAAAATGTATAATAAAGAACTAACAAAAGGAACATTATTACCAATCATCTTAAAGTTGATTAGTGAAAGTGACAAAATGTATGGGTATGAAATTACCCAAAAGGTAAAAGAAATAACCAAAGGTAAAATTGATATTTCGGAAGGTGCTTTATATCCTATTCTTCATAAACTTGAAGCAGATGGAATATTAGAAACTGAAAAGGTTTATTATGGAAAACGTGTTAGAAAGTACTATCAAATTACTGCATCTGGCAAACTTGCGATTAATGAAATTACAAAAGAACTGAATGATTTTATCGCTACTCTTCATCAAATTTTTAATTCAAAAACAATAGAATCATGATGCTTACAGATGAAAATATTGAATATATAGCGACAAACCTGAAATTTTATGGTATTACAGATAATACTTTAAAAGAAGATTTAACAGATCATATTTGTACACACATTGAATGTTACAATGGAAATGATTTTGAAAAAGCGTATCAAGAAGCAATTCAAAATTTAGGTGGTTATATTTCTTTACAAAACATGCAAAAAAATTTAAATGAGAAAAAGCTAATCCACACAATTTTGGCTAGAAAAAGAACTTTTTACTTGTTTTCAACCTTTAACATAATGCTTCTAGCTTTAGGAATGTTATTCAAATTAAATCAATGGCCTTATGCTAGCATTTTATTAGCAAGCGGATTTAGTCTTTTAATTTTTGGCACTATTCCATTTGCTCTTTATAATAAATACCAACTTTCCAAACAAAAGATAATTTTAAAAAATAGATAATTATGTCAAAATCATTTTATTTAGTTGCATTCCTTTCTTTTTTTATTTTAGGAATGGGTGCTATGTTCGAATTTTTAACATGGCCATATCGAGGAATTATAGTTTTTATTGGCTTTCTATTTCTAAACTTTGGAGCGATACCAATGTTTTTTTATCAAAAATACAAATCTGCAAAATGAAAAATTACATTTTATTTTTTACACTCTTATTTACTTCACAATTTATAAAAGCACAGAATGTTTCAAGTGAAATTGATTCCATTTTACAAAAACACGAACAACCTAATTCGCCAGGTTTAGGTATTGGTGTAATTAAAGGTGGTAAAATTATTTACTCGAAAAGTATTGGAATAGCAACTTTAGAATACAATATAAAAAATTCAGATTCTACAATTTTCAGTCTTGCCTCTATTGCAAAACAATTTACGGCGGCTTGTGCTTGGGTGTTGATAAAAGAAAATAAATTAAGTTTAGATGATGATATAAGAAAGTATTTACCTGAAATTCAAAAGCATCATCAGGCTATAAAAGTTAGACATTTATTAAATCATACAAGCGGACTTTCAAACTATCATTCTTTAATGTACTTGTCGGGTTTTGATTATGACAAGGAATATTATGATAATTCCACAGTTCTAAAATTAGCCACAAAACAAGGTAAGCTAAACAATAACCCTGGTGAAAAAGTGGTTTATGCTAATACAAATTATAATCTTTTAGCAATTATTATTGAACGCATTTCAGGAATGAATTTACATGAATTTGCTAAAGAAAAACTATTTATTCCTTTAGAAATGCAAAATACTTTGGTAAGAATTGAGAACAACACAATCATAAAAAATAAAGCTGTTGGTTACCAAAAAACAAAAGACGGTTTTATTCAATTACCCAGAATCCAAACTAGCTATGGCGCAGGAAGTATGGGTTCAACTGTAAAAGATATGACAAGATGGATTAATATGCTAAATGGTGATAATCCAAAATTTATAGAATTGAGTCAATTTTTAACTACTTTAGAAAAACTTCCATCTGGCAAAAAAGCAAAATACGCTCGTGGCGTTATGGTTGACGATTATAAAGGGTTTACAACCATTAGTCATAGTGGTTATGGTTGGGGCGGTCAATCGCAATTGATTACTATTCCTGAAAAGAAACTTGGAATCATCATTATGACCAATTTAGAATCTATAAATCCATCACCTATTTCCTATGAAATATTAGATTTATTTCTTCCTAAAACTAAAGCTATAAAAGAAAAATCAGCTAAAAAGTATAAAGCAAAATCAAAAGATTTAGAATCTTTCGTAGGACAATACAAAGAAATAAATAGTGATATGAAAATGGAAATTCTACTTGAAAATGACACTTTAAAATCTAAAGGGGCAAGAGCTAAAAAACCTACTGGATTAAAAGGATTTGAAAAAAATAAATTCCATAGAATAAATAGTGAAAGTGTTAAATATGATTTTACAAAAAACGAAAAACACGATTTAGTAATTACTTTTGGCGGAACTCCATTCTATTTTAAAAGAGCCTACTTTATCGATTCTAAAACTGTTGATGTAAATGAATTTGTTGGAAAATATTATTCTGAAGAATTAGATGTAACCTACAACTTTTTTGAAAAACAAGGGATACTATATTTATCTTACAAAAACCATGAAAATATTGCTTTATCTACTGTTCAAAAAGATGAATTTGGCAATAATGACCGAACCTTGTATTATTTCACTAGAAATTCAAAAAATGAAATTGATAAAATGTTGTTATCCTGTGATGGTTCAATCTCTGAAATTGAGTTTATAAAACAATAAAAAAACCGCCAATAAGGCGGTTTTTTTTATTTCTAAATTTATTTTTTACAAATCAAATCCTAGATTCACGCCGAGTTTGTTTGCTATAATCTTTGTAATTCGTTGTTTTAGTTCAGGAATTTTAACGCTTTCCATAACCTCATCTGTAAAGGCATACATTAATAAGGCACGCGCTTCTTTTTTAGGAATTCCGCGTTGTTGCATATAAAACATTGCACTTTCATCTAACTGACCAATCGTACAACCATGTGAACATTTTACATCATCGGCAAAAATTTCTAATTGTGGTTTTGCATTTATTGTTGCTTTTTCGCTCACTAAAATGTTATTGTTTTGTTGGAAAGCATCGGTTTTTTGCGCTTCTTTTTCCACATAGATTTTCCCATTGAAAACTCCTGTTGAACTGTCGCCGTAAATCCCTTTATAATTTTGGTGACTTTCGCAATTTGGCTTAGCATGATGTACTAAAGTATAGTGATCAACATGTTGTTTATCGCCTACAATTGTAATTCCTTTTAAAGTGGAATCAATTCGTTCGCCTTGATGATAGAAATTTAGATTGTTACGCGTGATGTTTCCACCAAAAGAAAACGTGTGAACTGCTACTCTACTTTCTTGTTTTTGAGCAATGTAAGTATTATCAATTAAATTCGCCGATTGTTCATCGTTTTGAATTTTATAATAATCGCAAATCGCTCTTTTTTGAGCAAAAATTTCAGTAACGCTATTCGTTAAAACAGGGTTTTCATTCAAACTTTGGTGACGCTCAATAATCTGAACGTGTGCATTTTCACCCACAACAATTAAATTACGCGGTTGTAACATAATTGCCGCTTCATTTCCTGTTGAAAAATGAATAATTTCAATAGGTTTATCTGCAATTTTACCTTTTGGAATATTTACAAATGCGCCTTCTTTTGCAAACGCCGTATTTAACGTAGTTAACGACTCGTCTTTACTTGCTACTTGGTTAAAATAAGTTTCTAGGACCAACTTGTATTTTGGCTTGTTTAAGACCGAAGACAATAAACAAACATCAATTCCATCGTGAGTAGTTTGCGATAAAAACGAACTAAACTTTCCGTCAATAAACACTAATTTATAAGTATCTACATCATGCAAAAAATATTTTTTTACATCCTTAAACTCTACAGCAGGTTCAGATTTTGGAAAAACCGAAAAATCATTCTTTATAACTTTGTTTAAAGACGTATATTTCCAAGCTTCCTCTTTTTTTGAAGGGAAACCTTTATTTTCAAAATTTTTAATTGCTTGATTTCGCATTTCATGTAAACTCGAGTTTTCATCAATCTTTTCCTCGAATGCCATGTAAGACGAAAGTAATTTATCTTTTAAATCCATATTTCTTGTCATTTTTGTCATTCCGAATGAAATGAGGAATCTTATTAAACCATTCCTTTATCAGTATGACAAAATTGGTTTTAGACTAACTCGTTTTTAATCCAATCGTATCCTTTTTCTTCTAATTCAAGAGCTAATTCTTTTCCTCCTGATTTAACAATTTTTCCATCCATTAAAACGTGAACGAAATCTGGCACGATATAATCTAATAAACGTTGGTAGTGCGTAATTACAACTACAGCATTATCAGCGGATTTTAATTTATTAACTCCGTTTGCAACAATACGTAACGCATCAATATCCAAACCAGAATCTGTTTCGTCTAGAATGGCAACTTTTGGTTCTAACATTGCCATTTGGAAAATCTCGTTACGTTTCTTTTCACCACCAGAAAAACCTTCGTTTAAAGAACGTGATAAGAATTTCTTATCCATTTCTAATAATTCTGATTTTTCACGAATTTTCTTCAACATTTCGTTAGCAGGCATTTCTTCTTGTCCTTTTGCTTTGCGACTTTCGTTGATAGCAGTTTTAATGAAGTTTGTTACAGAAACTCCTGGAATTTCAACTGGATATTGAAACGATAAAAACACGCCTGCATGCGCTCTTTCTTCTGGAGCTAATTCTGCAATATCTTCACCATCAAGGATAATTTCACCATCAGTTACTTCGTAAGTTTCATTTCCAGCCACAATTGAAGCAAGTGTACTTTTTCCGGCTCCATTTGGACCCATAATTGCGTGAACTTCGCCAGCTTTTATCTCAAGGTTTAAACCTTTTAAAATTTCTTTATCTTCTACCGAAGCGTGTAAATTTTTTATTGTTAACATCGTTAATTTGTTAATTTGATGATTTGTTTATTCGGTTTAAATAATCCAAATTTTTCAAATCTATTTTTTATAATTAATTCTTTATCAAACTGTCGAATTTTCAAATCGACACATTAACCTACTGAACCTTCTAATGAAATCTCCAATAATTTTTGAGCTTCCACAGCAAATTCCATTGGCAACTTATTCAATACTTCTTTGCTGAATCCATTTACGATTAACGCAATTGCTTTTTCTGTTGGAATTCCTCTTTGGTTACAGTAAAACACTTGATCTTCTCCAATTTTTGAAGTTGTTGCTTCGTGTTCAATTTGAGCCGAAGTATTTTTACTTTCTATATATGGAAAAGTGTGCGCGCCACATTCGTTACCCATTAACAAAGAATCACATTGTGAAAAGTTACGCGCATTTT
The DNA here is from genome assembly GCA_030431055.1 of Bacteroidia bacterium. Classification (GTDB taxonomy): domain Bacteria; phylum Bacteroidota; class Bacteroidia; order Flavobacteriales; family Flavobacteriaceae; genus Flavobacterium. The sequence continues at coordinate 425,206 of JAUIJA010000001.1, forward strand.
CAGCTCTAGATGAAATTTGAACCAATCCTCTATAACTGTTTTGCGATTTTCCTGCCGAAATACCTTTTGATATAATGGTTGATTTAGTGTTTTTTCCTAAATGAATCATTTTCGTTCCTGTATCGGCCTGTTGGAAATTATTGGTTACTGCAATTGAATAAAACTCACCAATTGAATTATCGCCTTTTAATACACATGAAGGATATTTCCATGTTACAGCTGAACCTGTTTCAACTTGCGTCCAAGAAATTTTTGCATTTTTCTCACACAAACCTCTTTTGGTTACAAAGTTGTAAACACCACCTTTTCCTTCTTTATTTCCTGGATACCAGTTTTGAACCGTTGAATATTTTATTTCAGCATTGTCTAAAGCAATTAGTTCCACAACTGCGGCGTGTAACTGATTTTCATCGCGGCTTGGTGCTGTACAACCTTCTAGATACGAAACGTAGCTTCCTTCGTCAGCAATTACTAAAGTTCTTTCAAACTGTCCTGTTCCACCTTGATTGATTCGGAAATATGTAGATAATTCCATTGGACAACGAACGCCTTTTGGTATATAACAGAAACTTCCATCAGAAAAAACCGCCGAGTTTAAAGCCGCATAGAAATTATCTGTTTTTGGAACTACAGAACCAATATATTTTTTAACTAAATCTGGATGATTTTTTATCGCTTCAGAAATCGAACAGAAGATAATTCCTTTTTCTGCTAGCGTTTCTTTAAAAGTTGTAGCTACAGAAACCGAATCCATTACAATGTCAACAGCTACTCCTGCTAGTTTCTTTTGTTCATCGATAGAAATTCCTAGCTTGTTGAAAGTTTCTAATAATTCAGGATCAACCTCATCTAAACTTTCGTATTTGTCTTTTTTCTTTGGTGCCGAATAATAAGAAACTGCTTGAAAATCTGGTTTCTCATAATGAACATTTGCCCATTCTGGTTCTTCCATTTCTTTCCAAGTTCTAAAAGCTTCTAAACGCCACTCTGTCATCCATTCTGGTTCTTCTTTCTTTTTTGAAATGGCACGAACAATATCTTCGTTTATTCCAGCAGGAAATGTTTCCGATTCTATATCAGTATAAAATCCGTACTCATACTCTTTCGACGCTAACTCTTCTTTTAAATGTTCTTCTGTATATTTTGACATTCCTTATTATTTCAATTTTAAAGCGAGAATGATTCTCCACAACCACAAGTTCTATTGGCATTTGGATTGTTAAAAACAAACCCTTTTCCATTTAAACCACCCGAATATTCTAAAGTAGTTCCTATTAAGTATAAAAAACTTTTTTTGTCAACTAAAATTTTCACGCCATTATCTTCAAAAAGTTTATCTTCCTCTTTTTGTACGTTGTCAAATTTTAATTCATACGACAAACCACTACAACCACCACTTTTAACGCCTACGCGAATAAAATCGTTAGTTGCATCAAATCCATCATCCGTCATCAACTCAATAGCTTTCTTTTTTGCAGAATCTGATACTTTTATCATAGCTAATTTTGATTTTGTCTAAATTAACTGCAAAGATAGTTTATAAAATAGGAAATACAATGAGTCGTAACATTTTTATAACTTATTGTAGGATAAAAAGAACTTATAGTAAATCCTGAACAAAATTTGTAACTTGCAGAAAATTTAATTAAAATGAAAATTTACCCTATAGAAGCCGGAAATTTTAAATTAGATGGTGGCGCAATGTTTGGTGTAGTACCTAAGTCTATTTGGAATAGAACTAACCCAGCAGATGCAAATAATTTAATCGACATTGCGGCTCGTTGTATGTTAATTGAAGACGGAAATCGATTGATTTTAATTGATACTGGAATGGGCAACAAACAGTCAGATAAATTTTTTGGATATTATTCACTTTGGGGCAATTTATCACTTGAAAAATCATTGAAAGAAAAAGGTTTTCATCCTGATGATATAACCGATGTTTTTATGACACACTTACACTTCGACCATTGTGGCGGAAGTGTAAATTGGAACAAAGACCGAACAGGTTATGAAGTCGCATTTAAAAATGCACGTTATTGGACAAACGAAAATCACTGGAAATGGGCAACGATACCAAACGCTAGAGAAAAAGCGTCTTTCTTAAAAGAAAACATTTTACCTATGCAAGAAAGTGGTCATTTACATTTTATTTCTAGACCAAAAAACGGTTTTTCTGAAACTTCTGAGCTTGATTTTGGAATTTTCTTTGCAGATGGACATACCGAAAAACAAATGATTCCAATGGTTAATTACAACGGAAAAGCAATTTGTTTTATGGCTGATTTGTTACCAACAGCCGGACATATTCCGATTCCTTATGTAACGGGTTATGACACTCGACCATTACTTTCATTAGGAGAAAAAGAAGAGTTTTTAAAAATCGCTGCAGATAATAATTATTACTTATGGTTAGAACATGACGCTCACAACCAAATTATAACCGTTCAGCATACCGAAAAAGGAGTTCGTTTAAAAGACGTCTTTACTTGTGAAGAAATCCTAAATTAGTGTTAAAAGGCGCTTAAATTGTAACAAAAAGAAGCCATATTTGTCAAATAATAATAATTAAAAACATAAAACTTTATAAATGAGAACTTTAAAACCTATTTATGTTTCTACAGTTGCAGCTTTGTTATTAGCTAGCTGTGGACCATCAAAAATGATTTCAACACCTATTGCAAATGTTGATAATCAACCTCTAAAAATCACTCCATTAGCTGAAAATGATTTAAAAAGATGGAGTCATTTAGATTTAGTAAAAGATACTGTTCCTGGAATGAGTGTTGATAAAGCTTATGCTGAATTATTAAAAGGGAAAAAATCTTCAACTGTAATTGTTGGTATTGTAGATTCTGGTGTAGATATTCGTCACGAAGATTTACAAGGACAAATTTGGGTTAACCCAAAAGAAATTGCTGGAAATGGTAAAGATGACGATAATAACGGTTACATCGATGATATTAATGGTTGGAATTTCTTAGGCGATAGTAATGATGAGCAATTAGAAATGACTCGTATCGTTGCTAAAGGTCCTGGAACTGCTGAATATGATAAAGCTAAAGCTGAATTAGATCAAGAAATTGCTGGAATAATGCAAACTAAACAACAAATCGATATGATTGTTGCTGCAGATAAAGCAATTAAAGAGCATCTTAAAAAAGATAACTTTACTTTAGAAGATGTTAAAGCAATGGAAACTGAAGACCCAACTTTATCTCAATATAAAGCAATGTTTACGCAAATTTTATCAAATACTTCTAAAGAAGATTTTGATGCAAGAATTCAAAGAGGTGTAGATTATGTTTACGACCAATTAAACTATAATTTAAATGTAGATTTTGACGGAAGAAAAGTTGTTGGTGATAATGTTGAAGATTTAACAGATACTAAATACGGAAACAACAACGTAATTGGTCCAGATCCAGAAGATGCAAAACACGGAACTCACGTTGCTGGTATTGTTGCTCAAGTTAGAGGAAACGGAAAAGGTGGAGACGGAGTTGCTAAAGATGTTAAAATAATGGCTATTAGAGCAGTTCCTAATGGTGATGAGTATGATAAAGACATTGCTTTAGGTATTCGTTATGCTGTAGATAATGGAGCTAAAGTAATTAATGGTTCTTTCGGAAAATACTATTCTCCAAACAAAGAATGGGTTCAAGACGCATTAAAATATGCTGCTTCTAAAGATGTTTTAGTGATTTTTGCTGCAGGTAATGATTCTAAAGATTTAGATGTTGTAAACAAATATCCAAGTGATTCTTATGATGGTGCTCCAGAAATTTCTAACAACGTAATTATCGTTGGTGCATTAAATGTAGAGTATGGTTCTAATATGGTAGCTCCTTTTTCAAACTACGGAAAGAAAAATGTAGATGTTTTTGCTCCAGGTATGAAAATCTATGCTACTACACCAAATCAAACGTATGAGTATTTACAAGGAACATCTATGGCTTCTCCTAATGTAGCTGGAGTTGCTGCTTTAATTCGTTCTTATTATCCAAAATTAACTGCTGCTCAAGTAAAACAAATTATTATGGACAGTGGTTTAGCATTGAAAAACGATGTTAAAGTTGGTGAAGACCAACATAAAGCAAACTTCTCTGAAGTTTCAAAAACAGGAAAAATTGTTAATGCTTACAATGCATTAATTATGGCAGAGCAAATGTCAAAATAATTCTAAAATTACACTTAACTAACCACAAAATCGACTTTACTAAAATTCGGTTTTGTGGTTTTTAATTTATAGCTATGAAGAAACTTTTATTAATAACTTTCCTTTCTGCATTAGGATATAGTCAAAACAATCCAAACCCTGGTTACTGGCAACAACATGTCGATTATAAAATGAACGTCGATATGAATGTAAAAAACTATCAATACAAAGGAAATCAAGAACTGGTTTACACAAATAATTCGCCAGATACTTTAAAAAAGGTTTTTTATCATTTGTATCCAAATGCTTTTCAACCTGGAAGTGAAATGGATGTTCGCCTTCAAACTATTGCCGATCCTGATAAAAGAATGGTAAAATCATTCAAAAGAGGAAATGAAGACGTTACAGAAAGTAGAATTAGCACTTTAAAGCCAAATGAAATTGGTTATTTAAAAATCACCAATTTTAAACAAAACGGTACTAAAGCTCAAACAAAAGTGGTAGGTACAGTATTAGAAGTAACTTTAAACGAAGTAATTCTACCACATCAAAAAGCTACATTTACTTTAGATTTTGACGGACAAGTTCCTTTGCAAGTACGCCGTTCAGGAAGAAATTCAGAAGAAGGTGTTGCACTTTCTATGACGCAATGGTATCCAAAAATGGCCGAATATGATTTTGAAGGTTGGCATGCCGATCCTTACATAGGAAGAGAATTTCATGGTGTTTGGGGGAATTTTGATGTAAAAATAACCATTGACAAAGAATACACTGTTGGAGGAACTGGGTACCTTCAAAATAAAAATGAAATTGGTCACGGTTATCAGGATGACGGTATTGAAGTAAAACACAAGAGAAAAGTAAAAAATTTGACTTGGCATTTTATTGCGCCTAATGTACATGATTTTACATGGGCGGCCGATAATGAGTATATCCACGACAAAGTTATAGGTCCAAATAATGTAGAACTCCATTTTCTATACAAAAACAAAACTGAAATTTTAGAAAATTGGAAAAAATTACAACCTAAAACCGTTGAATTATTGGATTATTTCAACAAAACCGTTGGCGAATATCCATACAAACAATACTCTGTAATTCAAGGTGGTGATGGTGGAATGGAATACGGAATGTGTACCTTAATTACGGGTAACAGAAGCTTTGGGAGTTTAGTAGGTGTTACCGCTCACGAACTTGCCCATTCATGGTTCCAATTTGTATTGGCATCAAACGAAAGCAAACACGAATGGATGGATGAAGGATTCACTTCTTTTATTTCCGATTTAGCTATGCAACAAATAATGCCTGAAAAACCAGGAGAAGAACAAAATCCATTTGAAAGCGCTTATGCAAATTATCGCTACTTAGTAAAAACAGGGAAAGAGCAACCGCTTTCTACTCATGCCGATCGCTATGACTATAATATGACTTATGGTATAGGTGCTTATAGTAAAGGTGAAATTTTCTTATCGCAATTAGGATATGTAATTGGAGTAGAAAATTTAATGAAAACTTTAAAACGTTACTATTACGATTACAAGTTTACACATCCAACTCCAAATGATATTAAAAGAACTGCTGAAAAAGTTTCTGGAGCCAATTTAGATTGGTATTTAGTAGATTGGACCCAAACTACTAATACTATTGATTACGCCGTTAAAAGCGTTGTAAATAGTGCAAAAACTAATGAAATTACTTTGGAACGAATTGGAAGAATGCCAATGCCAATTGATTTATTAGTAGTTTATGAAGACGGAACACAAGAGACCTTCTACATTCCAAATACGTTAATGCGTTGGGAAAAACCAAATCCTTACGGAAACCTAAAACGTACTGTTTTAAAAGGATGGGATTGGGCTTATCCTACATTTACCTTTGAAACTTCTAAAAAAGGAATTAAAGCGGTTATTATTGACCCTAGTGGTTTAATGGCCGATGTTGATTTAAACAATAATACTTGGGAGAAAAAATAATTCTTTTCAAAAAAGTAAAAGCCGCCTTTTAGGTGGCTTTTTTTATACCTTTGTCTTATGAAATTCAACTATCCTAAAAGCGAAAAACTAAAAAGCAAAAACACGATTGACCTTCTTTTTTCTGAAGGAAAATCAGTGGCTAAATATCCGTTGCGCTTAGTTTATGTTGAAAATCCTAATTCTGAAGAAAAACTCCAAATAGGTTTTTCGGTTTCAAAACGCTATTTCAAAAAAGCGGTTGACAGAAATCATTTTAAGCGATTACTACGTGAAGCTTATCGTTTAAACAAACACAGTTTATTAGAAAACCTTGATAAACCTTATGCTATGATGCTTTTGTATCAAACAAAAGAACAATTATCATTTGGAGAAATTCAGGAAAAAACAATTGCTTTATTTGAAAAATTTCAAAAAGAAGTTATAAAATAAACTTTGGCTATATTTTTGTTATTCATACTTTTATAGGAAAATGTAACGTTATCTCTTAAAAACTATAAAGTATGAAAATTCTAATTTCTTATCTCTCTTTCTTGGTTTTACCATTAATGTGTAGTCAAGGTGGCTCTGAAGACTACGCAACGGAAACTATGGCTGTTGAAGCTTCTTACGAAGAATTACCGCAACAAAAAAACAGTGATTTTATTGCTAATGATGAAAATCAAAATGAAGCCAACACAAAAATCATTAAAACAGCTAATTTAAGATTTGCAACCGCTAATATTGATGAAAGCTATGCTTTAGTACAAAAATCGGCTCAAAAATATAAAGCGATACTTCAAAACGACAATACTGGAAAAGATTATTATTCTGTCTATAGAAATGTAACATTACGCATACCTAAACAATATTTCGATGCGTTTATTAATGAGTTGGGTAAAGGAGTCGCTTATTTTGACCGAAAAGAAATTTTAGCTAGAGATGTAACCGAAGAATTTGTAGATGTCGAAGCGCGATTAAAAGCTAAACAAACGTTAGAAAAACGTTATTTGGAATTATTGGACAAAGCCAATAAAGTTTCAGAGATATTAGAAATTGAAAAAGAGTTAGCAAACATTCGCGAAGAGATTGAAGCCAAACAAGGACGTTTACAATATTTACAAAGTCGTGTTGCAATGAGTACAATTACCATTGAAATGTACACCGAAAAACCACAAGGAACAGGAACAACCGTTTCTTACGGCACAAAAATGTGGAATGCTATTAAATCTGGATTTAACGGATTGTCAAGTTTCTTCTTAGGAATTCTTCATGTTTGGCCATTTATCCTTATTTTAGCAGTAGTTCTATTCTTTATTAGACGAAAACTTCGCAAAAAAAATTCATAAAAATGAAACGATTCTTTAAAAAGCACTATATATTGACTTCGCTTGCCGTAGGGTTTTTCTTCATTGGTGTAAGTTTTAAAAATGATTTCTTTGAAATTGCTAAGCAAATAGAAATCTTTACTGAAACGTTTAAAACCGTAAACCAAAACTATGTTGACGAAACCAATCCTGGCGAACTAATGAATGTTGCGCTTAAAGGAATGTTGGCAGAATTAGATCCGTACACAGTGTTTTTTAACGAACAAGATGTTCTTCGCTTTAAAATAAACAATACAGGTGAATATACCGGAATTGGAGCTTTGGTTCAACGAATCGATGGCCACGTTATTTTAAAAGAAGTGTATCGTGGTTTTTCAGCAGATAAAGCAGGGTTAAAAGCTGGCGATGAAATTATCCAAATTGATGATATTAATTTACGCGAATACACAGAAGATGCTTCGCAATTATTACGAGGTTCAAAAAGTAGTAAAGTAAACATCAAGTATATAAGACAAGGAAAAACAATTGCAACGGAAATTATCTTAAACGAAGTCGAAATAAAAGCAGTTCCGTTTTACAAATTGATAGATACAAATACTGGATATATTGTTTTATCTAAATTTACCGAAACTGCAAGTAAAGAAGTGCGTTCAGCATTTTTAGACTTAAAAGGAAAAGGCGCAACAAAAATCATTTTAGACTTGCGTGGAAATCCTGGTGGATTATTACACGAAGCAGTAAATATTTGCAATTTATTCGTTCCAAAAAATGAAATTATTGTAACGACAAAATCTAAAAATGAAAAACATAACAATACTTATAGAACACGAAATGAACCTTTAGATTTAGATATTCCGTTAGCTGTTATTGTTGATGGAAAAAGCGCTTCTGCATCAGAAATTGTTTCCGGAGCTTTACAAGATTTAGATCGTGCCGTAATCTTAGGAAGTAGAAGCTTCGGAAAAGGTCTAGTACAACGTCCGTTAAACTTATCTTACGGAACACAAGTAAAAGTTACGATTTCTCGTTATTACACACCTTCTGGAAGATGTATTCAAGCTTTAGATTATTCACGTAAAGACGAAAACGGAAAAGCGATAAAGAAAACACAAGAAGAGTTCAATGCATTCAAAACCAAAAAAGGAAGAACAGTTTATGATGGCGGAGGAATCGAACCTGATATCGCTATTAAAGAAACTAAAACAAGTGCAATAACTGATGCTTTACTAAAAAACAATGCAATTTTCGATTTTGCTACAAAACTATATTATCAAAAACCTAACAATACAAAAGTTTCAGATACTGATTTTGACGCTTTTAAAGCTTTTGTAAAACAAGAAAAATACAAACTTGATACAGAAACTGAACGAGCAATGGAATTGTTGCTAGAAAAAGCTAAAAAAGAAAAAATTGATGACGTTATTGCTTCTCAATACAATCAATTAGCAAATCGTATTAAACAAAGTGAAGAAGCTGAAATTGAAAAATATAAGGTTGAAATTATTAAACAACTTGAAGAAGAATTGATTATTAGAAATGAATATCGTGACGGTCTTTATAACTTTTACACGCAACAAAATATAGAAATTAAAAAAGCGAAAAGCGTTTTAAATAACATTACAGAATACAAATCTATCTTAAAACAATAATAATGAAAAAAACACTACTATTTCTTTTTGGGTTTATCTCATTTTTGAGCTATTCACAAGACGAAGAAGTGCACTCTATTTACTTCGAATTTGACAAATACAATTTAAAACCAGAACAAGCCGAAGCCGTTGTAGGTTTCATAAAAAAACTAGACACTTCAAAAGTTGAAACTATTGAGATTTTTGGCTATTGTGATGACAGAGGTAAAGATGCTTATAACTACAAGCTTTCAACAGATAGAGCTACAACTGTAAAAAATAAACTAATTGAAAAAGGTGTTAAAAGTAAAATTATCATCACCCTTGAAGGAAAAGGAAGGATTTTAATAGATGATGATGTGTTAGATAATGTGCCTGAAGTAAGATCAAAAAACCGTCGTGTAGATGTTGTAGTTAATTATAAAGCCGTTGTTGTTTCGCATTTAGGCGTACCTAATTTATACGAAAAACTTCCAAAAAACCCTGCAGTTGGTCAACGAATTTATTTAGACAATGTTTTATTTGAACGTGGCAGCAGTAAACTTACTTATAAAGCAAAAAAACAATTAGATTATATAGCAAAACAATTGCGTCGACATCCAAAACTTGAGTTTGAAATTCAAGGCCATGTATGTTGTACACCTTATCATACAGAAGCAATTGATAGAGCTACAAAAAAACGCGAGTTATCAACAAATAGAGCGGAGCGTGTTTTTAAATATTTTTATTATCGAAAAATACCTAAATCTAGAATGAAAACTAAAGGATTAGGTACTGCTCAACCGCTAGGAAAAGGTTCGCGATTTGACAGAAGAGTAGAATTAGTTATTACGAAGATTTAAATAAGAAAGCCTGATTTGTTTCAGGCTTTTTTCATTCTTATATGCGGAATATCATCTTCTAGATACATTTCGCTTATTTGCTGAAATCCATGTGACTCATAAAAACTTTTTAAATATTCTTGAGCTGAAATTTCAATAGTTGTTTCATTAAAATTATCTTGTATTACTTGAATAGAAGCTTTCATTAAATCGTGTCCGAATTTCTTCTCACGGTATTTTTCCTTTACTACTACTCTACCTATTGAGGTTTCTTCAAAATAATATCCTTTATCAAATAAACGCGCATAAGCCACTAATTCGTCGTTGTAATATCCTAAAACATGAATAGCTTTTGCATCTTTGCCATCTACATCTTGATAGACGCAGTTTTGCTCTACAACAAACACTTCTGAACGCAATTGAAGTAAATTGTATAGTTCGTTTATAGAAAGTTCGTTAAATCGCTTTATTTTGAATTGAATCATTAATAGGTGCTTTTAGATATTGATGCAAAATACTTTAATTCATTATCTTTTATTTCTGAATATAAAAATAATTCACTAGTCCCATCAATAGAAATAAATCGTATTTCACTATTCTCTTGAAATGACTTTCTGAAATTTTGATCTGTAAAACTCATTGATTTAAAATTATCAAACACTTTAACGTTTAAAAATTCAATTTCAAGAGAAGTTAAAATTGAATTATCCTTTTTTAAAGTAATGGTTGAATCTAAAAGAAGCTCTAAGTTAGTATATTTAAAAGTCATATTGCTTCTTTGATTTTTATCTAACTTCCATCCTTTAAAAATCAAATACTTTCCAACATAATCTGGTGTTTTTTTAATCAAGTTAGTAAACTCTCTTTGGGAAATGTTTTGAGAAAAAGTATAATTAGTTGAAAAAGCAACTAATATTAAAAATAAAAAAAATTTCATTTTCTACTTCAAAAACTTAACTGATTGAATAATTGCTTCGAGTTCGAAAACCAAATCACGCTTGGATTTCGACGGATTATAAGTAAATCCTTCCAGAATTAAGTAACGATTGTTTCTTTCGTCTTTAATAGCGTAATTTACAAAAGGTCCGGCCATGAAATCGTTTTTCAGTTCCCAAGTTCCTTTTGTTAAATAAGTATTTCTTCCTTTTATTTTGGTTTCAAATAAATACGGCGCATACGCTTCTTCTGTAATCATCCAAGTATTTGGTAAAACACCGTGAATATTTTGTTTCCCGATAGAATCGCGCATTTTAATAATGTTTCCAATTACTGAACTATCGCTTTCGATTGTATTAATAGGAACTTCGTAAACCAAAACACTATTATAACCCGAAGTAAATTCTTTTCGAATCCATAAGAAATTGTCTTTCACCATATCGTATTTATAGTTGGCTCCAATTTCTAAAGCAATACCAAATTTATCGCGAACTTTTTGATCGCTGATTAATGCTTTCTTTAACCTTCTTTGGTTTTCTGTAATTTCAGAAGCTTTAATTGACTGGATAATTTCAGGGGTTTTCTCTTCTAATATGTGTAAAATTTCCTCGTTGTTTTTTCCTGTAATAAAGAAAACTTTTTGTGGTTTTGCATATTTATCTGTTTGTGCTGAAAAAGATGCTTTTTGCCCTTTTGCTACATAAACGATACTACGGCTTTTACGTGCAAAACCTTCAAAAATCTTTGTAGGATATTGATTTAAGTTAAAAAGTGGTTCTTCTTGTGGTAAACCATCGACAGGAGCAGCAAACTTCTTTCGAATAGTATCGCCAATTTCTCCGTTCCAAAGTGCTTCATCAATAAAAAAAGAAACACTATTTATTCTACCGTTAGACTCTGGAAGAATCGCTTTTTTATCAGCTTCCGATTCTTTACAAGAAAACAAGCTAAATGCTACAAGAAAAACAACTATAAACTTTTTCATATTACGAATATTTATCCTTTGGTTTTTAATTTCATACCAGGTTTGATATTTGTACCGCTAATATCGTTCCATTTTTTCAAATCATTGGCAGAAACTCCAGGATATTTTCTCGCAATTGAATATAAAGAATCGCCACTTCTTACAGTATAATAGCTGCTACTATTTGATTTTGAGTAACTTGATCCTTTACTTGTATATATTTTTAAAGATTTTCCCGCTCTAATTGTATTTCCTCTTAATCGATTCCATCGTTTCAAATTAGAAACAGAAACACCATATTTTTCAGCAATAACTCCAAGACTTTGTCCGCTTCTAATCTTGTGATAAATTACATTTGATTTGCTACTTACAGCTAATGCTTCTTTCTTAATGTTTTCCTTTTGCGAACCTAAATGATCTACATAAGCATAAACTTTATCTTCATTTGAAACAAAGTAACCTAGCTTGTTCTTTGGCAAACGTAAAAAGTGTTGTTTTCCTTCCACATAAGGAATTGTATTTAACTTATAAATAGGATTTAAGAATTCTATTTGCTCGATAGGAATATCAATCAAATCGGCTATTTGCTGGAATGTAATTTCTTTTTTTACTGCAACTGTATCCGTTTCAAAATACGAAACCGGTGCTTTTTTAGGCACAAAACCATGTTCATTTTTATGTTCGAAAATATACATCGTTGCTAAAAATGCTGGAACATAGTTTGCAGTTTCACGAGGAAGATTACGACGAATATTCCAATAATTTTGACTTCCACCAGAACGACGAATTGCTTTTGATACGTTTCCAGGTCCAGCATTATACGAAGCTAAAACCAAACTCCAATCGCCAAAAATTCTATATAAATTTGATAAATATTGACACGCCGCTTCAGTTGCTTTTAACGGATCGTAGCGCTCATCTACATAAGAATTAACTTCTAAATTAAATTGTCTTCCCGTAGGATACATAAATTGCCAAAGTCCGGTTGCACCAACTCTTGATCGCGCTTTAGGATTCAAAGCCGATTCTACAATGGCTAAATATTTAATTTCTAATGGAACATCATATTTTGCTAAATGCTCCTCAAACATTGGAAAATAGTATTCAGAAATTGCCATTAAGCGTTCTAAAGAACTTTTTCTATTCTTTAAAAACACTTTAATTACACTTTCTAAAGCTGGTGTATATTCAATATTAAATGGAGATTGCGAATCTAATTTTGCTAAACGCTTTTTTAGCAAATCTGTAGATAAGTCATAACTAATATTTCCTAACGAATCGATGTCTGTTTCGATTACATCGCTTTGCATTTCTTCAAAAATCTCATCATTTGAAAGTTCAGCCATCCATCTTTCATCAATGCAATTGCTTGCATTATGCTCTACAAAAGTGGCTTTTAAAGAATCTAAATAAGAAACTTTAGGTAGTTCTAAATTGGGTTCCGTTACTTCTTTTTCCTGTGCAAAATTAATACAAGAAAATCCCAATAATACTGCAGTAATTATTCCTTTCTTCATATTAGTATAAGATTAAAATTTGGGGACAAATTACACTATAACTCATTTATTTTCAGATTATTATATTTACAAATATAATTTTTATTTTTCAATTAATTTAAAATAGCCGCAATTCCTGGTAATGTTTTTCCTTCTAACATTTCTAACATTGCACCACCACCAGTTGAAACATAACTCATTTTATCTTCAAAACCGAATTGCTTTACAGCGGAAACACTATCGCCGCCACCAACAAGTGAAAACGCTCCGTTTTCAGTTGACTCAGCAATAAAGTCACCTAATTTTATTGTCCCGTTTGCAAAACTTTCCATTTCAAAAACACCTAATGGTCCGTTCCAAAGAATCGTTTTAGATTCTAAAATTACACGTTTGATAATTTCTAAAGATTTTGGTCCAACATCTAAACCTTGCCAACCATCAGGAATTTGATTAACATCAATAAATTGTGTATTGGCATCGTTTGCAAAAGTATCAGCAGCTACAACATCCACTGGTAAGTGAATTTGAACGCCTTTTTCTTTTGCTTTTTTAAGAATTTCAAGTGCCAACTCCATTTTATCGTCTTCACAAATTGAATTTCCAATTTTTCCGCCCAAAGCTTTTATAAAAGTAAACGTCATTCCGCCACCAATAATCATGTGGTTTACTTTGTCTAGAATATTTTCAATAATCGTAATTTTCGAAGAAACTTTACTTCCACCTAGAATTGCAGTAACTGGTTTTTCAGAATCGCTTAAAACTTTATTAATGCTCTCAATTTCTTTAGCTAGTAAACTTCCGAAGCATTTATTTTCAGGGAAAAAATCAGCAATAATTGCAGTAGAAGCGTGTGCTCTATGTGCTGTTCCAAAAGCATCATTTACATAAATATCGCCTAATTTTGATAACTTTTCAGCAAATGCATTATCTCCGTTAGTTTCTTCGCTGTAAAAACGAAGGTTTTCTAATACTAAAATCTCGCCTGTATTTAAACTAGCAGCTGCATTTTCAACTTCTAATCCAATACAATCGTTAACAAATTTTACTTTTTTACCTAAAACTTCTTCAATTTTATACACAATATGACCTAATGAATATTTCGCTTCAACGCCTTTTGGTCTTCCTAAATGGCTCATTAAAATAACGCTTCCGCCATCATTCAAAATCTTATCAATTGTTGGCTTTGCAGCTTCAATTCTCGTTGCATCGGTTACCTTAAAATTTTCATCTAATGGAACGTTAAAATCAACTCGAATTATTGCTTTTTTATTACTAAAATTAAAATTGTTTAGGGTTTTCATGTGTGTTATTTAGTTTATCGAATAAATGCAAATATATAAGATTGGTTCATAAAACTGTGTAACATTAGTCAGTTTTAGGATAAAATTATAAAGCAATCATTTATGTAAAATTACCTTTTACTTAGTTTTAATTTTAGGTTTGTGTATATTTACGGCTCTAACGAAATATTATAGTTTACAAATGCTTTTTTCTGAAATTTTAGGACAAGAACATATCAAAAATCATTTGATTAAAAGCGCCGATGCAGGAAGGATTCCTCATGCGCAGTTGTTTGTTGGCCCAGAAGGAAGCGGAACATTACCTATGGCAATTGCCTATGCGCAATATATTTTATGTCAAAACTCAGCAGAAAATAACTCAGGAAATGAAGCATGTAATTTAAAGTTCAATCAACTTTCACATCCTGATTTGCATTTTGCTTTTCCTGTGGCAACAAATGCCGAAGTAAAAAGTAAGCCTGTAAGTAGCAATTTTTTAACTTCTTGGCGAGAATTTGTTCTGGAAAATCCATATGCTGGACTTTTTGATTGGTACAAAAAAATAGGAGTAGAGAAGAAGCAAGGACAAATAGGTGTTGATGAAGCATCTGAAATAAACAAATCGCTTTCTTTAAAAGCCTATGAAGGTGGTTATAAAGTAATGATTATTTGGATGGCCGATAAAATGAATATTGCATCATCTAATAAATTATTGAAGCTAATTGAAGAACCGCCAGAAAAAACAATTTTCATTTTAATTACCGAACATTTAGAAGATATTTTACAAACCATTTATTCGCGTTGTCAAGTTTTAGATTTCATTGGCTTACCAGAAGAAGAAATTTCTAAAGGGTTGGTTTCACGTGAAAATTGTGACGAAAAATTAGCTCAAAAAATTGCACATCAATCTGAAGGTAATTATAACAAAGCGCTACATATTCTTAGAAATGACAACACCGAATATCCATTTGAAGAATGGTTTATTCAGTGGGTTAGAAGTGCTTTTAGGGCAAAAGGAAATGCAGCCGCGATTCAAGATTTAATTTCTTGGAGTGAAAATATTGCAGGGTTGGGTAGGGAAGTGCAAAAACAGTTTTTAAACTATTGTATTTTCTTTTTCAGACAAGCTTTATTACAAAATTATCAAACAAATGATTTGGTTTATTATGAACCAACTGTTGAAAAGTTTCATTTAGAAAAATTTGCGCCCTTTGTAGATGGAAATAATATTATGCCTATCTTTAAAGAACTAGAAGATGCTATTTATCATATTGAAAGAAATGGGAATAGTAAAATAATTCTAACTGATTTATCTATAAAATTAACACGACTCATTCATAAAAAATAACGATTATGCTTACACAAACTACTCCAATTTTATTACTGGCTTTATTAGCGGTTACTTTTTTACAATCTGGATATGATAAAATCAAAGATTGGAAAGGAAATGTAGAATGGCTAAAAGGTCATTTTGCTGAAACAGTTTTAGGAAAACAAGTACCAATTGCACTTTTCATTATCTTAATCCTTGAGATTTTTTCTGGTGTGTTTTGCGTTGCTGGAATTATTGAATTATTTACAACTAGTGATAGTATGGTTGGTTATTATGGTGCTGTTTTATCTTGTGTTACCTTAATTTTCTTACTATTTGGACAACGAATCGCAAAAGATTATGACGGTGCTAGAACGATTGTAATTTACTTCGTACCGGCAATTTTTGCAGTGTTTTTATTAAGTTCTTTTTAGCCGTAAAAGAATATTTATTACAATAAAAAAGCCTCACAAAAGTGAGGCTTTTTTATTGTATTCTATTTGTAAGAGAATTTATTTCTTTTCTTCTTCAGTTGTTTCAGTAGCTTCTGCAGTTTCTTCTGTAGCAACTTTTGAAGCGTTAAACTCATCGTTTAATTGTTTTAAAACAGCGTCTGTAATGTCATAACCGTCTTTAGCATATAAAATTGTTGCAGCATCTCCAGTTCCGTAAACATAGTCATAACCCTGTTTCTTACCGTATTCCTTAATATAGTCTTTTACTTCATTAATTAAACCACTACGAATGCTATCGCTTTCAATTTGGATTTGGCGTAATAAAGCATCTTGTTCCATTGCTAATTGTTGCTCTCTTTGTTGTAATTCAGCACCTTTTTGTTGTGCCCATGCCATACCTTTAATTTGAGCGTTTTGTTGGAAATTAGCAGCTTCCGATTGGAATGCTTTTAATTTAGCCTCAAGAGGACGACCCATTTCTTGAGATTTTACTTTAAACTTTGCGTCTTCATCTTTAAACTTCTCATATTTTTCCATTAATACTGAAGTGTCAATGTAAGCTGTTTTAAAAGATTCTTTCTCTTCCGTTTTGTTACAAGAAAATAACGCTAATGCTAATCCTAAAATTAAAAGTGATTTCTTCATTTTTATCGTTCTAATTATTGTTTTTAAATTTTTGGTAAAAGTAGTAATTCCCATTAATAAAATTGAGAATTTTTGTAGTATAAATATTATTTATGATATATTTAAGTTAAATAATTTATGTTTATAAAAATACACTTGAATAAATTCGATTTAAGACACTTTCTAAAAAACGAAAACACCATATATGTTTTAGGTAGTTTTAATTAAAATTGGGTTAAATATTGCGTTTTTTAGTTGTTTTTGAAGACGTAAATGTGTGATGAAAACTCTTTTTTGAAAATTCCACTCAAATTTGAGCAAAAACCAACAAAAAATCCTTTTACAAAATTCATTTTACCATTTTTATGTTTTTCTGAAAGTAAGCTTACATAAAAACTATCAAACCACATCGGTTGCACATTTACTAATTGAATTTGATAATTTGAAAATAATTTTTGAATTCCATTTTTTGAAAAATGCCAAAGGTGTCTTGGTACATCATAGGCTGCCCAAAATTCCTTGTAATATTTTGCATCATACGATTTATAATTTGGAACCGCAATAATAATCGCACCGTTAGGTTTACAAATTCGTTTTAACTGTTGTAATTGAAAGTCTAAATCTGGAACATGTTCTAAAACATGCCACATCGTAATTATATCAAAACTATCATCAGAAATTGATTCTAAACTTTCTATAAAATCAACTCCTTTGTTTTGTGCTAATTGCTTTGCGCTTTCGTTTGGTTCAATTCCTAAGGTTGTCCAACCTTGATTTTTTGCTTCCACTAAAAAATCTCCAGTTCCTGCACCAATATCTAGAAGACTTCCTTTTTGCGAATAATTACTAATTAGTTTTACTTTTTGACGAATTGCATTTCGTTTTACAAAATGATACATTTTTTCAAAAAGCGATCGTTTTCTATCAGTATGCGAAATATAATCTTCACTTTCGTAATATGATGGTAATTTTTCTAAAGAAGGAGTAGGGGTTGTTTTTAAAATTTCTCCTTCTTCATTTTGTAACAAAGAAAAAGATTCTCCAGAAACTGAAAAATCTTTTACATTGATATATGTGTTATTTTCTTTGAAAGTCATTTATTTTGAATGTTTTCTAAAATGTTTCACGTGAAACATTTTATTTATCTTCCCATGTAAATTAACAATACAGAAACATCGCTAGGTGAAACGCCACTAATTCGAGAAGCCTGTGCAATCGTTTTTGGACGAATTTTATTTAATTTTTGCTTTGCCTCAATAGATATTGATTTTATTTTATTAAAGTCAAAATTATCAGGAATTTTCACGTCTTCTAATCGGCTTAATTTATCAGCATGGTTTTTTTCCTTTTCAATATAACCCGAATATTTAACTTGAATTTCCGCTTGTTCTACAATTTCATCATCAAGATTATGTTCTTCGATATAATTTCGAACTTTATCAAATTTTATAAAGTCTTCTAAATCTAATTGCGGACGTGAAAACACTTTAAACATTTTATCAGCTTGATTCATTGGACTAGAACCTTTTTCTTCTAAAATAGGATTTGCTTCAGAAGGTTTTACACTTGTGTCTTTAAAGAATTGAACAAACGCATCTGATTTCGTTAACTTTTCTTCCATGCGATCCATACGTTCTTGTTTCGCTAAACCAATATTATAACCTTTCGGAGTTAAACGAATGTCGGCATTATCTTGACGTAATAACGTACGATACTCAGCACGAGAAGTAAACATACGATAAGGCTCTTCTGTTCCTTTCGTAATTAAATCATCAATTAAAACTCCAATATACGCTTCATCTCTTTTTAGTATAAACGGATCTTGTTCTTTTACTTTTAACGCAGCATTAATTCCTGCCATCATACCTTGAGAAGCAGCTTCTTCATATCCAGTAGTTCCATTTATTTGTCCTGCAAAGTATAACCCATCAACTAACTTAGTTTCTAAAGTATGTTTTAATTGTGTAGGAGGGAAGTAGTCATATTCAATTGCATAACCTGGACGGAATAACTTAACATTCTCAAATCCTTCTATAGAACGTAATGCTTTAAATTGAACATCTTCTGGAAGTGATGTTGAAAATCCGTTTACATAAATCTCAACTGTATTCCACCCTTCAGGTTCAATGAATAGTTGGTGACGATCTTTATCCGCAAAACGATTAATCTTATCTTCAATAGAAGGACAATATCTTGGACCAATACTGTTTATTCTACCATTAAACATAGGACTACGATCAAAACCTTCACGTAGTAAATCATGCACTTCTGGAGAAGTATAGGTCATCCAGCACGAACGTTGTTCCGTTAGCGGTTTTGTTACATTAGAATACGAAAACTTAAGCGGATTTTCATCACCAGGTTGTTCAATCATTTTAGAATAATCTAGAGAACGACCATCAACACGAGGAGGAGTTCCTGTTTTCATTCTTCCAGATTCAAAACCTAATTTTACTAAATCTTCAGTTATTCCAAAAGAAGCACTTTCACCTGCACGACCTCCACCAAATTGTTTATCGCCAATATGAATCAATCCATTTAAAAAAGTTCCATTTGTAAGGATAACATTTTTAGCTTTTATTTCTAAACCTAAAGAAGTTTTTACTCCAGTTACTTTTCCGTTTTTGGTTGTAAGACCTGAAACCATTTCTTGGTAAAAATCTAAATTTGGCGTTCCTTCTAACATTAATCTCCACTCTTCTGAAAAACGCATTCTATCACTTTGGCATCGTGGCGACCACATCGCAGGTCCTTTTGAAACGTTCAACATTTTAAATTGAATAGCAGTCTTGTCAGAAACAATTCCAGAATAACCACCAAGCGCATCAATCTCGCGAACGATTTGACCTTTTGCGATTCCTCCCATTGCTGGATTGCAAGACATTTGAGCAATGTTTTGCAAATTCATTGTAACCAATAAAGTTGAACAACCTAAGTTTGCAGCAGCAGCAGCAGCTTCGCAACCGGCATGTCCAGCACCAACAACTATAACATCATATTGATCTTGAAATAAACTCACTTTATAAAAACTTAATTCTTATATTATATAGTTCCACGTGGAACTTTTCAATTAAATAAAAAATTTTGTTCCACGTGGAACAAAAAGATTCTGAAACAAGTTCAGAATGACAGATGACTAATGTTTCACGTGGAACATCTTAATTTTTTCATCTTCTTTTTCACGCATTATTCTTTTTTCATTTTCAGATTTATCTTTATAACCACAATAATGAAGAACGCCGTGAATCATAACACGTTTCAATTCTTCATTAAAAGGAACAATAAAATCTGTAGCATTTTCAGCAACACGCTCTACAGAAATAAAAATATCTCCTTGTACTAAATTTCCTTCAGAATAATCAAAACTAATAATATCAGTCAAAGTATCGTGATCTAAGTATTCTACATTAATTTTATGTAGGTATTCGTCATCACAAAATATATAATTAACTTCTCCTAAATTTTTATCTTCAGACAAAACAACTTGTTCGATCCATTCTGAAAAAACTTCTTCGTTCTCTAATTGAAAATCTGATTCGTAATTATAAGTTATCATTTGACTTGAAATATTCTTGAACTTTTTGATTATAATTGGGCTGCAAAGGTAAGCTTTGTCTGTTTAATATTTCTATACTATTCAAATAATCTTTTAATTGAGAAGGTAGAGGAGAAGTAGTGCCGTTAAAACTATCTTTATTTGTGTTAGACTTACGCTTGTTGTCTTCACCTTGCTGTTGGATTGCTTTTTCAAGTTTAAGCAACTCATGTTTCAGATTCATCATCTTATTTAAGGTTTCATTTTTAAAACCTTTATTAATAAGTTGCTTTTCGATATCTTTCATTTGGTTTAAAGCATTTTGACCAATTCCACCTAAACCCTCCTTCTTTAATTCATTTTCTAAAGCTTCACGAAGTTGCTTTTGTTCTTTTAAAATATCTAAAATTTTTCCAGCATTTCCTTCTTGTCCGTTTTCACCTTTAGAACCACTTTGTACAGATTGTCCAGCATTTTTTTCACCTGGCTTTTCACCCTTTTGATCACCTTCTTTATTACCAGGTTTCATTCCCTTTTGCATTTCTTCACCAAGCTCACCTTGCTTTTTTATAATATCTTTTAATTGCATATCGCCTTTTCCGCTACCAGGTTTAGGTTTCCCTTGCCCAATTCCTGACATTTGCATTTGCATTTGTGATTGTACATTACTCAAAAAATCGGCTAGTTTGTTTGCAGAACTTAAAGCAAACTGCTGATGAGATGTTCCTTTATAAATATTATTTTCAGCAAGAACTTCTAAAGCCTTATCGATGTTGTAATGAACTTCGCCTACTTCTTTAAAAACAACTTCTGAAATCATTGGATTTCGTAAAGCAACAGAAAATAAACTATCATCAATATGTTTAAATTGAACTTTTAATGATTGCTGTTTTTTAAGTGACTTATTGAATTGAAGATTAGACTTAGAGGCTTCCTTAGTTTCTTTCATTAATTGCTCTTCGTCAAAAGAAAAGGTTAAAAGGTTATCTACAATTTGTCGTAGTAATTGAGCATCTTCTTGCATCATTTCCATTCCGCCAGACATCATTGAAGAAGACATTTTTTCCCCCATCACTTTCATTTTTTGTCCCGCAGATTTCTGCTGAGGCGATGCTTTGTCTTGATTGTTTTGTTCTAATTGTTCAGTTGCTTTATTTAAATCTTCTTCTATATTTTCTTGTTCTTTTTCATCTACATCTAAATCCATTGGTTTTTTTAAACTTTCGTTTTCTTTATCCAATTGATTTAATTCTTCTTTAATATCATCAAACTCTTTATTAATCTTTTCTTGATTTTCTTTAGAATTATTTTGTTTATCATCAGCTAATTTTTCTTGTTTATCGCCAAGCTTTTGTAATTTATCAGCTAATTGTTGGGCTTTCTGTTCTACATAAAAACGTTTCGTAAGCTCAACTAGTTGCTCCAAATTCATCTTTTGAGTTTTGGCGTTTTGTTTTAACTTATCAGCTTTATCAAACAATTCGTCTTTTTGAAGTTTTTTAGATAGTTCCTCTAATTCTTTAAGAAGCGCTTCATTCTTTTCAGATTCCTTTTGAAATTCATCTAAACGTCTTTGAAGTTCTTCTTTTTGTTCGTTGTTTTCAGTTTTAAATTCATCTAAATTATCTTCTAAATTTTTCGAGAATTCTTTCATTAACTCTTCTTGTTGTTTTTGGCGATCTATAAAATCTTGAATCTTCTTTTGATCCTTAAAATCTAAGTTGGCTTTTTCTTTATTTAACTTTTGGAGTTTATCTAATTCAGATAATTGCTTATCTTGATTTTGTAAAGATTTTTCAAGAGCATTGATATTTTCTTGTTGTTCTTGTAATGTTTTATCTTCTTTTTCGGTTTGCGTTAACTCATAATGAGAAAAAATTGAAGATTTTGAAGATTTTGAACCATTAACTTGGTCATTATCAAATACTTCGAAATAATAATCGTACTTTTTGCCTTCATCAATATTTAAACCAGCCGGAAAAGTATACACAAAACGATCTACCAATTCACTTTTTACTGGAAGATTAGCTTTTTTTACATTTTCACGATTATTAACATCATAATATACTACTTGAAGTTTAGCTAAACCATAATCGTCGGAAACATTTCCAATGATTACTTTTTCTTTAAGATTTAAGCTATCAGGAGCAATTTGTGCAGAAATTGTAGGAAATTGATCTTTGATAATTGTTATAGAATATCCTAGCTTTTCGTATTCCCGTACTGATTGATTAGAAGTAATAATTTGATAATTAAAATCAGAACGAATGCTTTTTGACAGCGAAAATAATCCGTTATTGTTTTTAAATTCGAAACTGTTTTCTGTTTCTAATCTAATATTATCCGTAGCTTTTGTAACGATGTTCCACGTTACAACAGTTCCTTCTGGAACAATTGCGTTTCCATTTCCTTTAATTGTTTCAGAAGCTTTTCTTAAATAAGAAGGAAAAGTCAATTTCATAGAAAAATCAACTATAGAAGGAACATTCACAACTTCTAAAGTATAATTACTTGATGTAATTGTATTTGCTTCTAAATAAAAATCAGTTGACGCTTTAACATTTTCAAAAGTATATTCAAACTCACCTTTACTATTTTTTTCAAGGAAATAACTTTCGTTATTAAAATGAATTTTTATTTGTTCGGGAACAACATTTCCTTTCGTAATAACTTTTAAAGTAAATGATTTGTTTTGTTCTACTTTTAAATCATTCGTAACTAATTGAAATGAAAATGGAGCAGGAGGTGTATATGCTGTTTCATAATGAACTACACGATTCAAACTGTTTTCAATCACAGAAAAATTTCCAGTAACATAAAACAAAACAAAAAGTAAAATAGGAATTATTGCAAAAGGTAAATACTTTTTGTTTCCCTTAAAATCTATGGCATTTGCAAAAGGAATCGGTTGTAAAGCATTTGCTTTTTGATCGATTGAAGCTAAAAGCAGTTCCGATTGTTCATTAGCATTTGAAAGTTGTAGAAAATTCAACAACTTATCACCAACTTCAGAAAAGTGATTACCAATAATTTTTGAAGCATCAGTATAATCAATTCCTTTTTGAAGTTTAAATAATTTGAAAATTGGGATTACAATAAACTTCGCTAAAAGAAAAACTTCAACAGCAACAAACAACCAGAACAAAATAGTTCTACCTGTTGTTGAAAGCCATAGAAAATGTTCCACGAGTAGCGTGAATATAAAATACAACAAACCTAAACCTATAAAAAGAAGCACTCCTTTTATGATTTCATTGGTATAAAACTTTCTAATAAAAGTTTCAAGTTTGCTATATATTACTGATTTTGACTCCAATTAACTGGTACTTTTGTTTATAACTGATAAAATTACGCCTTTTTTAGTCAAAAGTCAAAAGTCAAAAGATGAAAGCTTTTTTATAAATTTTCAAATTGACTAATTGATGAATTGCCACATTAACTTGTATCTTTGCATGATCCTTCGACAAGCTCAGGATGACAAAAAGGAAAATATTTAAAAATTATGACTAAACCCGTTCGCGTTAGATTTGCGCCAAGTCCAACAGGACCATTACATATTGGTGGTGTTCGTACTGCTTTATTCAATTATTTATTTGCTAAAAAACACGGAGGAACTTTTTACTTACGAGTAGAAGATACCGATCAAACACGATTTGTTCCAGGTGCCGAAGCTTATATTTTTGAGGCTTTAGAATGGTTAGGAATTGCTCCAGATGAAACGGTTGGCAAGAATGAAAAATTTGGTCCATACAGACAAAGTGAACGTAAAGAGTTATACAAACAATACGCAGACCAATTAATAAATTCAGGTTGGGCGTATTATGCATTTGATACCGCTGAAGCTTTAGATGCGCATAGAAAACAACATGAAGCAGAAGGAAAAACGTTTATTTACAATTGGCACAACCGTGAAAAGTTAGATACATCGTTAGTTCAGTCTAAAGAAGAAGTGGAAAAAAGAATTGCTAATGGAGAACATTACGTAATTCGTTTTAAAACTCCAGTAAATGAAACTTTAGAAATTAACGACATTATTCGTGGAACAGTTAAGTTTGATACGAACTTATTAGACGATAAAGTATTGTTCAAAAGTGATGGTATGCCAACATATCATTTGGCAAATATTGTAGATGATCATTTAATGGAAACGTCACACGTAATTCGTGGTGAAGAATGGTTGCCAAGTTTACCTTTACACTTTTTGTTGTATAAAGCTTTTGGTTGGGATGCACCAGAATTTGCACATTTACCATTAATTTTAAAACCTGTTGGTAACGGAAAATTATCGAAACGAGATGGCGATAAAATGGGATTCCCTGTATTTCCTTTAGAATGGAAAACGGATGAAGTAACTTCTATGGGTTATAGAGAACAAGGTTATTTTCCTGAAGCTGTTGTAAACTTTTTAGCATTGCTAGGTTGGAATGACGGAACCGATAAAGAATTATTTTCATTAGATGAATTAGTCGCATCTTTTGATTTAGACAGAGTAAACAAATCAGGAGCGAAGTTTGATCCTGAAAAAAATAAATGGTTCAATCATCAATATTTAGTACAAAAATCGGATGAAGAATTAGCTAAATTATTTGAAGTTGAGTTAGAAAAGAGACACTTCGACAAGCTCAGTGTGACAGATGAAAAATTGACAAAAATTGTAAGTTTAGTAAAAGAACGTGCAAACTTTATTTCTGATTTATGGGATTTAGCCGATTATTTCTTCGTTGCGCCAACAAGTTACAACGCTAAAGCGAGTAAAAAATGGAACGACGATACTAAAGCTTTACTACAACAAGTAATTGAGCAATTAAATTCGTATGCTGATTTTACTTCTTTAAACATTGAAAATAGTTTAAAAGAATGGATGACAGCAAACGAAATAGGAATGGGGAAAGTAATGCAACCGCTGCGATTAAGTTTAGTAGGCGACTTAAAAGGACCGCATTTGTTTGATATTATTGAAATGCTTGGTAAAGAAGAAACCATAAAACGCATTGAAAACGCTATAGCAACTATATAAAACAAAAAACCCTCAACAATGTTGAGGGTTTTTTGTTTAAGCATTAAAATCTTTTACAAATAAATTGTTAACATGGCACTTAACATTCCAAAGTTTCCACGAAAACGCTGGTTGCCATTTGCTAAGGTTAATTCGTCTTTCTTATTTAATTTGTTTAAAATATTAATAAAACCGTACTGATAATTTACATTAATTCTAAAGTGTTTTACCCCAAAAGTAACGCCACCCATAATGTTTCCACTTATTTGATTGATGTTTGTAATGTCTTTAGCTGTAAGTAATGGACTATCTTTTAAAAATAAAGCTTCTTTATCATCATCTACTTTTAGTTTTCCATTAATTTGTAAAACTGGACCAATTTCTAACGTTAAATGATTTTCAATTACCATATAACTTCCTACTAAATGTACTTGAACTGCAGAAAGTGTATAATCGATTTCTTCACCTGTAATTGATTGTAATGAAAATTTACTTTCGGTAAAGTTCATACCGTAAACCATTTGCCAATTGTTGTAATAATTACCACGCATTTGTAAGTTTACAACATAACCATTTCCTGGTTTTGCATTAAACTGATCTGAAAATAAACTCAATTGAGTAAGTCCTCCAGAAATTCCTATTTGGTTACTATCTCTATAACCGTGTTGCGCAAATGAAATTGTTGTGCTTAAAAATAAAATTACTAGGGCTAATTTCTTCATGGTAATGTATTTAGGCTGGCAAAAGTAAGGTTCTCTATTTAAAAATTGTAACTTTTTGTAAAAAAAAGCGTATAACTATTATAACCAATCAAATTTTTACATATGTTTTTAATTCCTTTTATAGTCATTGGACTATTTCTTTTGTTTGCTGCTTTATTTACAGTTAAACAACAAACTTCTGTTATTATAGAACGTTTTGGTCGCTTTAATAGTATACGAAACTCCGGTTTACAATTAAAAGTTCCTGTAATCGATAGAATTGCTGGTCGTGTAAACTTACGTATTCAACAGTTAGACGTAATTATTGAAACCAAAACTAAAGATAACGTATTCGTTAAATTAAAAGTTTCGGTTCAGTTTAAAGTTTTACAAGATAAAGTTTATGAAGCTTTTTATAAATTAGAATATCCACACGATCAAATTACTTCGTATGTATTTGATGTTGTTCGTGCCGAAGTTCCAAAATTAAAATTAGACGACGTTTTTGAAAGAAAAGATGATATTGCCGTTGCGGTTAAGCGTGAATTGAATGATGCAATGTCAACTTACGGATATGATATTATTAATACATTAATTACTGATATTGATCCAGATATTCAAGTTAAAAATGCAATGAACCGTATTAATGCGGCTGATAGAGAAAAAACGGCTGCTGAATATGAAGCTGAAGCTGGAAGAATTAGAATTGTTGCAAAAGCAAAAGCGGAAGCTGAAAGTAAAAGATTACAAGGTCAAGGTATTGCTGATCAACGTAGAGAAATTGCTCGCGGTTTAGTAGAATCTGTAGATGTATTAAATAGAGTAGGGATTAACTCACAAGAAGCTTCAGCTTTAATTGTTGTTACCCAACATTATGATACGTTACAAGCTATTGGTGCTGATACTAATTCTAATTTAATTTTATTACCAAATTCTCCACAGGCTGGTAGTGAAATGTTAAATAATATGGTAGCTAGTTTTACGGCAAGTAACCAAGTAGGTGAAGCAATGAAAAAAGCAAATAGCCAAAAAAGAATAAAATCTGATAAGAAAGATGAATTTGGTGGAACAGATTCTGACGAATAAAAATTAACATCAAACAATTTAGATTCTTACAGAATGACAAATTGTTTATTCATAAAAACCATCAAGATTAATTGATGGTTTTTTTATGCTTAAATTTTAAGTGAAACGTAAAATAAAACGATTATAGAAAGGTTTATGTTGTAACATAACGAAACACCTTACTTGTTTAAAAAAATATCTTAAAATTGAATTATTAAAGTCGGTTTTAAAAGTAAATATTTATTAAAAATAAAAATATAATAGTCTTATTTTATTATTTAGTAAAATGATTAATATATATATTTTAAATAGATTTTAATAATAGATTCTCGATACATTTTGATTTTATCAAAATACTCGAACTGACAGAAAATAAAAAAGTATAGTTTGTCATTTTGTAAAAATCTAAACTATACTTTTTTTAAAAGACACTTCGACAAGCTCAGTGTGACAATTCTTTTTTAACTAATTACTTTTCAGAAATTTTAGCCCAAGAATCTCGTAATCCAACCGTTTTATTAAAAACTAGTTTTTCTTTTGTAGAATCTCTGTCTAAACAAAAATATCCTAAACGTTGAAATTGGAAATGATCCAATTCTTTTGCGCTAGCTAAACTAGGTTCAACAAAACCAGTTACGATTTGTAACGATTCTGGATTAATATATTCTTTAAAATCGATATCTTTATTTCCATCAGGATTTTCATGTGTAAATAAACGATCATAAACACGAACTTCAGCTTCTAAAGCATGTGCAATAGAAACCCAATGAATAGTTCCTTTTACTTTACGTTTACTAGCTTCTGTACCACTTCCAGATTTTGAATCTTCATCGTATGTACAGTGAATTTCTGTAATATTTCCGTTCTCGTCTTTTACAACTGATTCACCTTTAATAATGTAAGCGTTTTTCAAACGTACTTCTTTACCTAAAGTCAATCTAAAGAATTTCTTATTCGCTTCTTCTTTAAAGTCTTCTCTTTCGATATATAATTCTTTAGAAAAAGGAACTTCTCTGTATGTCATTACTTCTTCTTCAGGATTATTTTCGGCTTGTAAAAACTCTACTTTATCTTCAGGATAATTAGTAATTACTAACTTAACAGGATCTAAAACTCCCATTACACGTGGTGCAACTTTATTCAAATCTTCACGAACGCAAAATTCTAATAAAGAAACATCTATTAAATTTGAACGCTTAGCAATTCCAATAGTTTTTGCAAAGTTTCTGATTGAAGTTGGTGTATAACCGCGTCTTCTCATTCCAGAAATCGTACTCATACGAGGATCGTCCCAACTTTTTACATGTCCTTCTTCAACTAATTGCAATAATTTACGTTTTGAAACCACTGTATGCGATAAATTTCTACGTGCAAATTCGCGTTGTTTTGGTCTAACTTTAGATTCATCATAAATATTATCTAAAAACCAATTATACAATTCACGATGTGGTAAAAACTCAAGTGTACATAACGAATGTGTAACTTGTTCTATATAATCGCTTTCACCATGAGCCCAATCATACATAGGATAAATACACCATTCGTTTCCGGTTCTGTGATGCTTTGCATGCATAATACGATACATAATAGGATCGCGCATTAACATATTAGGCGAAGCCATATCTATTTTAGCACGTAAAACGTAACTTCCGTTAGGAAATTCTCCGTTTTTCATACGCTCAAATAAATCTAAATTTTCTTCTACCGAACGGTTTCTATTTGGACTATCAGTCCCAGGTTGTGTTGGCGTTCCTTTTTGTTTCGCCATCTCTTCTGAAGACTGATTGTCTACATAAGCTTTTCCTTTTTTGATTAACTCAACAGCCCAATCATATAATTGTTGGAAATAATCAGAAGCAAAACACTCTTTATCCCATTCAAAACCTAACCATTCAATATCACGCTTAATAGCGTCTACATATTCTTGTTCTTCTTTTGATGGGTTTGTATCGTCGAAACGTAAATTTACAGGCGCATTATAATCGATTCCTAAACCAAAATTTAAACAAATAGCACTTGCATGACCAACATGTAAATAACCATTTGGTTCTGGTGGAAAACGAAAACGTAATTTATCTTTTGACAAACCATTTTGTAAATCTTCTTCAATGATTTGTTCTATAAAATTCAATGATTTTTCTTCAGTAGACATTGTTTTTCTATCTTTTATGCAAAGATAGAAAATGTTTCAAGTTTCAAGTTTAAAAGTTTAAGGTTTTATGTAACTTTGGTATAACATAATAAAAATGTCATGTTGAGCTTGTCGAAACATCTTTTTTGAGATTCTTCACTTTGTTCAGAATGACACTAAAAAAATAAAAATGGGAACAATAAAAGTTAATAATATTCGCACTTTTTCGTATCATGGTTGTTTGCTTGAAGAAGGAAAAATAGGAAGTGATTACAGAGTAGATTTAGAAATAAAAACCGATTTACGAAAATCGGCAGAAACTGATAATTTACACGATACTGTAGATTATGTTCAATTAAATACAATTGTGGTAGAAGAAATGGCAATTCGTTCGCATTTATTAGAACACGTTGCACATAGAATTATTACGAGAATTTTTGCAGAATTACCGCAAGTTTCGCGAACAAAAGTTTTGGTTTCAAAATTAAATCCGCCAATTGGTGGCGATGTAGAAAGCGTAACGATTGAAATGGAAGAGTTTAGAAATTAATTATTAGTTTTTGAATTATAAGAAAACTTTTAACTTTTGACTTTTGACTTTTAAACTTTTTAGTTACATTTGCAATCCGTTCAAGTAATGGCGTCGTGGCCGAGCGGCTAGGCAGCGGTCTGCAAAACCGTGTACCCCGGTTCGAATCCGGGCGATGCCTCTAGATTTTTAAAGCGTTACTATTTAGTAGCGCTTTTTTATTGTTTAAATTTTTAGAAAAAATTAATTAAAGATTTTTCAGGCGATGCCTCTAAAAACCTTCTAAGAAATTAGGAGATTTTTTATTTTATAATTTTAAAAATTAAAGGGTTAGTTCTTTTATATAAACCATCTGTTATCATATAATTACTTCTAACATCAGAAATAAGAATAATATCATTTTTACGAGCTTTTTTTAATAATCGTAAAACTTCTTCATTAAATATATTTCCTTTCACTGTTAATGTTGGATATCTTGGAATTTTAATACAAAATTGTTTTACTTCTGGAGTAAAAGGAATTAATAAATCAATAAATTTAATTCCAAGTTTTGCATTTTTTAATTCATCTAATTTAAATTCTAAATATAATTGAGTTGAAAATTCATCATTTAAAGTTAAAATTGCTGTTGGAATTCCTTTAATTCTAAACTCATGTTCTTCAACTACTACAGTATTATCAATTTTAGTAATTTCAACATAAACTTTTGTAGTTAAACCTAAACCAGGAGCTAAAGTATAATTTCCTTTTTCATCTTGTTTTACTCCATTTCCATATACTTTATACGATTTTGCATCGTTTACCGCAATAGAAATAGGATTAGGAAATCCACGATACACCACATTCATTTTATCTAAAGCAACTACACTTTTTATTGTTGGAATTGTATCTTGAGCGTAAATAGATAAAGAAATTAGAAAGAAAAAAATGTGTTTCATTTTAAATGATAAAAAAATTAATTAAAAAGTATTTCCAATTTACCTTCTTTATAATCATCAATAAATTTTTTTATCATCTCAATTCTATATTCACCTCTTTTTAAAATATAGTGTTGATTAGGAAAAATTAATATATAATCACTAAAAAATTCAGAATCTTTAAAGCAAATGTTTTCGATTATTCCATTTGTATCATTAAAAACTAATTTTGAATTATAGGCATAATTTTTTTGTGTAATAAAAAACTGATTTAAATCTTCATGTTTATTGAAATACTTATAATAACTTTTTATTGAAGTATAATGTTCTATTAAAAGTTTTTGATTTAAATTTAAAACACTTTCATCTTTAAAAAAATTAATAATAATAAAATCTTTATTATCAATCTTTGAATTAGTTAAGTTTAAAATTTCATTTATTAAAATTTCATTATGGTTATCTGAAATTTTACCAATAAAATAGTGTTCAAATATTTCATTTTGTGGTTTTTGTAATTTTACTAACTTGATTTTGTTTACTGAATCACTTTCAAAAATGCTACAACTCGTGTCATTTTTTTTTATTTTTTTAAAAAAT
The DNA here is from genome assembly GCA_030431055.1 of Bacteroidia bacterium. Classification (GTDB taxonomy): domain Bacteria; phylum Bacteroidota; class Bacteroidia; order Flavobacteriales; family Flavobacteriaceae; genus Flavobacterium. The sequence goes on from JAUIJA010000001.1 coordinate 456,629, forward strand.
GTTTCTTTTGAAATGATACTATTATCTAAGTCATACAATATCTCTTTTTTCTCGGTTTGTGAGAATATAATAAGAGGGAAAAAAATAAAAAAAATAAAAAATTTCATAGTCTAAATAAATATTACTGATTAATTTCAGTATCAATTCTATCGGTAATGTTGTCTTTCATTTTTGGAAAGAAACCTTGTAGCATAAAAAACAATCCAAAAATTAAGATAATCATACTAATAACGCGTTTTATCTTATAAATATTTTGTGGTGTTAATCGGTTTTTTAATTGTTTGGCTAATAGAATTTTAGCTACATCAAATAATAAATAAAAAACTAAAATAGCAGTAAAAAAGATTACAATTCTTTGAGTATCCATTTCCATTTGCGGTCCGTGCGTAATGATAATCATCATCCAAAAACCTAGAACGCCAATATTGATAAAATTGAGTAAAAATCCTTTAAAGAAAAGTCCAAAATAATTGTTCTTTTTTAAATTATCTACCTCTTTTTCTTCTTCTTGTTTCTTTTTAAAATTACGCTTTAATAAAATAAAAGAAACCAAACCATAGGTAAGCATAATTAATCCGCCAACAATAAAAAGTGTGGGATTATCTTTTAATTGTTCTAAGAGCTTATTCGTACTTAAATAAGCAATAAGAATAAAGATTACATCACTAAAAACAATTCCTAAATCGAAAGTAAAAGCAGCACGAAAACCTTTAGTTATACTGGTTTCTAATAACACAAAAAAACCTGGACCAATTGAAAAGGCAAGTAAAAGTCCCCAAGGAATAGCTGTTAAAATATCTTCGAAATGCAATATTTTGTGATTAGTTATTAGTAACTAGTATAAATTAATTTTATTTACAAAGTTAAAAAAAACTAACTACTAATTACTTTACACTAATTACTTATTTTGCTTGCTCAATACTTCCTCCTGCAACAATTTTCTGATTGATTTCATTTGGTTTTCCGTAAATTAAAATATCACCACCAGCCCTTACTTTAGCATCAACATAATCAACAGCATTAATTTCGGCTTCGCCACCAGCATTAACTGTAATTGTTGTTTGTAAAGTTTTTAAGTTTTCGGTTTCATATTTTCCACCAGAATTAATAACAACATCTACAATTCTTGCAGTTCCAGCTAGTTCTAAAATACTTCCGTTAGTAACTTTAGCAGTCATTCTTACAAATTCTACTTTTTCTAATTCGATTTGCGCACCTTCTTTTACAATAAAATCGAAATGATTATTACGAATTAATTCTGAAGTTGCAATACGCGAACCTTCATTTGCTTCTAAAGCTTCTAATGTTGTGTAATACAAAGTAGCTGAAATATTATCACCTTGCAAAAGCTTAGTAAATGGCATCCTAATTTTTAGTTCACCATTTTTATTTACAACTTCTACTTCATTAGCTTCTGAACCTTGAATAATAATTTTATTTACATCGCTCTTAACTAATTGTAAATCAATTTGATCAAAAGTAGTTACTTTATGAAAATCTCCTAATCTTTTTTCAACTTGTGAAAAAGCTACTGAACTAATTAATAATAAAGTGATAACTAATTTTTTCATGCTATATATATTTAATCTTCTTTTTGGCGAATGTACCAAAAATCGAGTTGTTTTTTTACTAAATCGGCGTTTTTAACTTTAACGTAGACTTCGTCTCCTAATTGTATAATATTCTTTGAAACTTCGCCTACTAAAGCATATTGTGTTTCATCAAAAACATAATAATCGTCTTTAATTTCGCGTATGCGACACATTCCTTCACATTTATTTTCGATAATTTCGACATAAATTCCCCATTCGGTTACACCAGAAATTACACCTAAAAACTCTTGATCTTTATGATCTTGCATATACTTAACTTGCATATACTTAATCGAATCTCTTTCGGCATTTGCCGCTAAATTTTCCATTTGTGAAGAATGTTTACATTTTTCTTCATACTCTTCTTCACTTACACTTTTTCCGCCATCAAGATAATATTGTAGCAAACGATGTGCCATAACATCGGGATAACGACGAATAGGTGAAGTAAAATGACTGTAATAGTCAAATGCTAATCCGTAATGACCAATATTATGAGTTGAATATTCGGCTTTACTCATGGTACGAATTGCCAACGTATCGACCATATTTTGTTCTTTTTTACCTACAACATCTGTTAATAATGTATTCAACGATTTTGAAATCGTAGCTTTTGATTTAAAATTTAGTGAATAACCAAATTTCTTAATAAGGTTTTGTAATCCCATTAACTTATCTTCATTTGGTTCGTCATGAATACGATACACAAATGTTTTCTTTTGTTTACCAATAAATTCAGCTACTTTTCTATTGGCTAATAACATAAATTCTTCAATTAAATGATTTGCATCTTTACTTTGTTTAAAGTAAACACCTGTTGGTTCGGCTTGTTCATTTAAATGGAATTTTACTTCAACTTTATCAAAAGAGATAGCACCATGAGCCATACGCTTACTGCGTAATTTTTTAGCCAATTCGTCCATTTTTAAAGTAGCTTCAACTATGGTTTCATCAACTTGATAAGCTTCTCCAGTTAATGAAATTTCGGCTGGAATAATATCACTTTTACTCTCAATTATCGATTGTGCTTCCTCGTAAGCAAAACGCTGATCAGAATAAATTACTGTTCTTCCAAACCAAGAATCTACAATTTCTGCTTTATTATTTAATTGAAACACAGCTGAAAATGTATATTTTTCTTCATGTGGACGCAATGAACATGCAAAATTTGATAAAACTTCGGGTAACATTGGAACAACTCTATCTACTAAATAAACAGATGTAGCTCTATTATAAGCTTCTTCATCTAAAATTGTTCCTTCTTTTACATAGTGTGAAACATCTGCAATATGAATTCCTATTTCGTAATTTCCGTTTTCTAAAACTTCAAAAGATAACGCATCATCAAAATCTTTTGCATCTTTTGGATCAATGGTAAACGTTAAAACATCACGCATATCGCGACGTTTTGAAATTTCTTCTTCAGTAATTGAAGTATCTAATTTTTTAGCATAAGCTTCAACTTCAAGAGGAAAATCGTAAGGTAAACCATATTCGGCTAAAATTGCGTGAATTTCAGTATTATGTTCTCCTGGTTTTCCTAATACTTTAATTACAGAACCAAAAGGAGAATCAGCTTTTTTAGGCCAATCTTCCATTTTTACTAAAACGACATCTCCATGTTGTGCTTCGCCTATTTTATTCTTTGGAATAAAAATATCGGTATACATTTTAGGATGTGCAGTTGTAACAAAAGCAAAGTTTTTTTGAATATCGATTACACCAACAAATTCTTCTTTATCGCGTTCTAAAATTTCTAAAACTTCAGCTTCTGGTTTTCTTGAACTTCTTCTATTGTAAATATAAGCGCGAACTTTATCGCCATCTAAAGCGTGATTCAAATTTATTTTTGGTACAAAAACATCTTCTTCTAATTCATCGCAAACAAAATAACCGGTTTTACGCGAAGTCATATCAAGATAACCTTCATAATATTCGGCTTTTGAAATCATTTGATATTTTCCACGATCGGTTTCGTGAATCTTATCTTGCGATTTTAAAAGTTTTAAATCGCGAATAATTTCATTGCGACTCTTAGTATCATTCAATTCTAATTGTGCCGCTATTTGCTTATAATTAAAAGATTTTGAAGGTTCTTTTGCTAGTATTTTAAATATTTGTGAAGTAAAGTCTTTTGCTTTTTTTCCAATTTTCTTCTTTTTCTTACTCATTATATCTTTTTCAATTTTTGTTAAAATTACAAAGAAGAAAATAGAAAAAAGAAAATACTATTCAGAATTAATAAAAAAGTAACAGTTTTTAAAAATTGAAGTTTTCAACATTTATTAAAAACAACAAAAAAAAGATTTTTTAAAAATTTAATTATTGATGGTTATTATAGCGTGTTAATAAGTGGAATAACTTTTTTAAGAAATAGGTACTTTTTAAGTTTTATGTTTTTATACAATTCTATTAACAAGCTATTTTTTTCTTAAGTGTTTGATTTTTATAAAATAAGTAATTTTTAAAATCTAGTTATTAACAACTGTTGAAATCTATTTTTTAGTTTTTTTTGTAAATAAGTTTATGATTAAAAAATGTTAATAACTGAATAAAAATAGCTCAAAACTTTCCTACAAAAAATTATAAAATTCACTTGACTTTTTCATTCTGATTTTTGCTTATAAAAATTTTAATAGCTTTTATAAAAACTTCTTTTTTTCTATCTAATTTTATTAACAATTAATGTTAAATTATAATTAACTAAAAATCAATGAATTGTAAAAAATAATTAACAAAGTAAAATTTTATTTTTTATTTATTGAATAAATTATTGATTTTAAGTGTTTTACTTATTAAAATTTCATTTTATTGCGATAATCTTTAAAATCTTGTTGGAGAATTTTATATTCAACTTTACCTTTCATCTTTTTTAAATGTTCAAGAATAACAAAACTGCGTTCAATTCGTAATTGTGAACTTTTAATTTTATTTACAATATAAATAAGAGAACGTTGGACTCCAGGAGTAAGTTTGTCAAACAAATCATTTCCTTCAGGATCACTATATAAAACTTCTTTCATTTCTTCGGTAATATCAATTCCGTATTTAGATTGATCAGGTTGTAATTCTACAGAAACTTCATCACCAAAATCGATTTTTAATTTCTTTACAATATCTTTATTTAATAAAATGTAATTAATATTTCCTTTAGGCGACATTGCTCTCGAAACCGTCATTTCATTATTTAATGTACATTTTACGCGTTTATTTGGAACTAATTCTAACATTTTTGAAAAAACATTATTTGGTATTACAATATGCGGACCATATCCTAAACTGTTTTCTTTAAATGCTTTTAAAATTCCTGTAAACTTCATATTCCTATAAATTTACTTTCAAAGTTAGGATAACTTCTGCAAGATTCTGACTAAATTTGTAAAAATAAATAAACACATAACGAACATACATTATGATAATTTCAATTGGTAATGACCACGCTGGTCCAGATTATAAAAAAGCAATTGTTAAGTATTTAGAACTTAACGAACATACAGTTATTAACCACGGAACTGATACTTTTGAAAGTGTAGATTATCCCGATTTCGGTCATCCAGTAGCCTATGATGTGGAAAGTGGTAAAGCCGAATTAGGAATTGTAATTTGTGGTTCAGGAAACGGAATTGCAATGACAGCAAATAAACATCAAGGTGTGCGTTGTGCGTTATGTTGGACTAAAGAAATTTCGGCGCTAGCGCGCCTACATAATGATGCAAATGTAATTAGTATTCCGGCACGATTTACTTCTATTGAACAAGCTGTTGAAATGGTTCATACTTTCTTAACTACAAAATTTGAAGGCGGTCGTCATGATAGACGCGTTCAAAAAATTGCTTGTAAATAAATGAGTCACAATCACGTTCACATACATAAACACGAAGTAAAAGGGAAAAATCTTTTTATTTCTATTTTATTAAATGTGGTAATTACGTTGGCTCAAATTATTGGCGGAATTATTTCAGGAAGTTTAGCGTTACTATCAGATGCGTTACACAATTTTACCGATGTACTTTCATTAGTTATAAGTTACATTGCGCATAAACTTTCAAGAAAAAAAGCATCATTTAATCAAACTTTTGGATTAAAACGTTCCGAATTAATTGCAGCTTTTGTCAATGCTTTATCTTTAGTAGTAATTGCAATTTACTTGGTTTACGAAGCTGTTTTACGCTTTTTCGAACCGCAAACTATAAAGCCTGATATTGTAATTTGGTTGTCAATAATTGGAATTGTTGCCAATGGCTTATCGGTTTTACTTTTAAAAAAAGATGCCAGTCATAATCTCAATATGAAATCGGCGTATTTACACTTGTTAACCGATATGTTAGCATCTGTTGCAGTTTTAGCTGGTGGCTTATTAATGCATTTTTTTCAAATTTTTTGGATTGATGCTTTTTTAACTATTGCAATAGCATTATACTTAATTTATGTTGGTTACGATTTATTAAAAAGTGCCACAAAAATGCTAATGCTTTTTTCACCTGAAGATATTGATGTTAAAGAAATTATTAGGGAAATTCACCAAATCGAAGGCGTAAAAAAATTGCATCATATTCACCTTTGGCATTTAAACGAAGAAGAATTGCATCTCGAAGCGCATTTAGATTGTTCCGAAGATATTAAAATGAGCGAATTTAACGAATTACTACAAAAAATAGAAGAAGTGCTTTTTCATCAATTCGGAATCAATCATATCAACATTCAACCCGAATTTAAAAAAGAAGATCCTAAAGATTATATTGTTCAAGATTAGTAATAATCAAATGGTTTTACGTTGAAATAATAAGCAATTCCCTGTAAAATAAGAATAGCAATTATTGAAAGTATAAAGGAAGTTTTTTTGATTTTATGCCGAAAAACCAACATTCCTAAAATTCCTCCTAAAGTTCCACCAGCAAAAGAAAATCCTAGTAGTTTTCGTTCCGAAATTCGCCATTTATTATTCATAGCCAACCATTTATCCAATCCAAAAAGTAGAAAAGTAACACAATTGATAAAAATTAGGTAAATGATTACAGGCTGCATAGTTAAAATATTTAACCAAAGATAGTATTTTAGCATTCAATTTAATCAGAAGGAATTTAGTTTGATTGTCATCTCGAGCATTTGATATTAAGAGGAGCAAAGAAAGTTTGCGGAAAGCTTCGAGAGACTAGAAAAATTAAGAACATATATTATGACAAATATCCAATTCATACAAACCGCGACCCAACTTCCCATTAAAGGAATTGAAAATACCTTGCAATTACTTTCAGAAGATTGCACTATTCCATTTATTTCTCGTTATCGAAAAGACAGAACTGGAAATCTTGATGAGGTTCAAATTGAAACCATTGCAAAACTGAGCAAACAATTCGACGAAATTGTAAAACGTAAAGATTCGATTTTAAAATCTATTGAAGAGCAAAATGCGTTAACTACAGATTTAAAAGCAAAAATTGAAGCTAGTTTCGATTTACAAGAATTGGAAGATTTGTATTTACCATATAAAAAGAAGCGTAAAACCAAAGCCGATACTGCTCGTGAAAACGGATTAGAACCATTGGCAAAAATCATCATGAGTCAAAAAAACGACGATTTAGAGTATTTGGCATCAAAATATATTAATGATAAAGTAGCCAATGAAGATGATGCCTTACAAGGCGCACGAGATATTATTGCCGAATGGATTAACGAAAATCTTTTTATAAGAAGAAATTTACGTCGCACATTTCAAAGAAAAGCATTGGTTGAAACTAAAGTTATAATCCCGAAGCTTCGGGACAAAAAAGAAGAGGAAAACGCGCAAAAATTCAAACAATATTTCGATTGGAGCGAACCTTTATATAAAACACCATCGCATCGATTATTAGCGATGTTGCGTGCCGAAACAGAAGGTTTTGTAAAATTTAAAGTTTCACTTTCAAAAGAAGAAAAAGAAGAAGCTTTACGAATGATGGATAAAGCATTAATTAAAAATGAAGGAGAAAGCGCTGTTCATATAGAAAAAGCAATTGATGATGCGTATAAACGATTACTCGAACCAGCGATTTCAAAAGAAGTGCTTAGCGAATCCAAAGAAAAAGCAGATGATAAAGCAATAGCTGTTTTTTCAGAAAATTTACGTCAGTTGTTATTAGCGCCACCATTGGGCGAAAAGCGAATTTTAGCCATTGATCCTGGATTTAAAACTGGTTGTAAAGTCGTTTGTTTAGACGAAAAAGGTGATTTATTACATAACGAAAATATTTATCCGCATCCACCACAAAAAGAAAGTGCTATGGCGATGAAAAAAATCCGTTCGATGGTAAACGCTTATAACATTGAAGCCATTTCTATTGGTAACGGAACGGCAAGTCGTGAAACAGAATTCTTTATTAAAAAAATAGCTTTTGACAAGCCTGTTCAAGTTTTCGTAGTTTCCGAAGCAGGTGCTTCAATTTATTCGGCGAGTAAAATTGCGCGTGAAGAATTTCCAAGTTATGATGTTACCGTTCGTGGTGCAGTTTCGATTGGGCGAAGATTGAGCGATCCATTAGCTGAATTGGTAAAAATTGAAGCAAAATCTATTGGTGTTGGACAATACCAACACGATGTTGACCAAACCAAATTAAAAGAAGAATTAGATTCAACTGTAATTAGTTGTGTTAACAAAGTTGGAATTAATTTGAATACAGCGAGTAAATCGTTGTTGAGTTATGTTTCTGGAATTGGTGAAAAAATGGCAGAAAACATTGTCACTTTTCGTTCCGAAAATGGTCCATTTGAAGATAGAAACCAGTTAAAAAAAATACCGCGTTTAGGTGAAAAAGCATTCCAACAAGCAGCAGCTTTCATCCGAATTAAAGACGGAAAAAATCCGTTGGATAATTCTGCCGTGCATCCAGAATCGTACAAAATGGTGGAAAAAATGGCGAAAGATTTAGGAATTCAAGTTTCAGAACTCATTGGAAATAAAGAACAAATTGCTAAAATAAAAGCTGAAAAATATATTACAAACGATGTTGGTATTTTAGGAATTCAAGATATTGTAAAAGAATTAGAAAAACCAGGATTAGATCCAAGAAAAGCCGCTAAAGTTTTTGAATTTGATCCTAATGTTCGTTCTATTAAAGATGTAAAACCCGGAATGATTTTACCTGGAATTGTTAATAATATTACTGCTTTTGGTTGTTTTGTTGATATCGGAATTAAAGAAAGTGGATTGGTTCACATTTCACAATTAAAAGAAGGCTTTGTTTCCGATGTAAATGAAGTAGTGAAATTACACCAACATGTTCAAGTGAAAGTAATAGAAGTTGACGAAGCTAGAAAGCGTATTCAATTGTCGATGATTATATAAAACAAAAAATCCCGAAAGTTATTTCGGGATTTTTTATTAGAAATAGTTAAAAACTACTCTTTTTTATCTTCTTCTTTCTTAGAATCTTTATTTTCTTCTTCATCTTTTATGGCGTTTTTAAATTCTTTAACGCCTCCACCAAGACCTTTCATTAATTCTGGAATCTTTTTTCCACCAAATAATAAAAGTACAATCACCACAATTAAGATAACTTGTGGCGCTCCTATAGCTAAAAATATTGCTAATGCATTCATGTTTCAATAATTAATAGCACAAAGATAAAAAGATTTTATCAAAGTGTTATTTTTTAACGAATTATTATTAGTTCGTTTATTAATAACATTGTGTATTTAGTATATTTGTAAGACTAAGTAAAAAGACAAAATGGCTAAAAAAAAGCGTAAAAAGAAAACCTTACTTAAAAAACTACTCAACAAAAGACGCTTAATTGTTTTAAACGAAGATACTTTTGAAGAAACATTTTCATTAAAATTAAACTTAATGAATGTGTTTATTGTAACGATGCTTTCGGCTATTTTTTTAATTGGAATTACAACTTACATCATTGCTTTTACACCATTACGTCAATACATTCCAGGTTATGCTTCAACAAAATTAAAGCAAGATGCTATGAACTTAGCTATTCAATCTGATTCTTTAGAAAACATTATAAAGGAAAACAACGCTTATATTTCTTCGGTTAGAAAAGTATTAACAGGAGATTTAGAATATGCAAAATTTAATAAAGATTCAATAATTGCTGCTGAAAAACAAGTGATAAATGAAGGAGATTTAGTAGCTTCTGAAGCCGAAAATAATCTTTTAGAAAAAGTAAAACAAGAAGATAAGTACAACGTTTTTGAAACTTCTAAACCAAAAGTAAACTTTGTTTTATTTCCACCAGTTGAAGGAAAAATAATTCAGCCATATAATGCTAAAAATAAACATTTAGCAGTAACGCTAGCTTTAGTAAAAAACACACCAATAAAATCAGTAGCAACCGGAACTATCGTTTTTGCAGATTGGACACCTTCTTTTGGTTATGTGGTAATTATTCGCCATCAAGATGGAATTTTATCGGTTTATAAAAACGCAGGTAGCTTAACTAAAAAGCAAGGCGATACAGTAAAATCGGGAGAAGTTGTAGCTTTAGCAGGTAATTCCATTAATCCAAATGCAAGTATTACGCTTCATTTTGAATTATGGAAAGATGGTTTCCCAATTGATCCAACGCAATTCATCAATTTTGAATAAACAATTATGTCAATAAAAGCTTTTGCAGCAAAACTATTTGCAAAACACATTTACAATAAAACCCAAAAATGGGCTAAAAATCCAATTGAAACGCAACAAAAAGTTTTTCAAGAATTAATTCAAAAAGCTAAAGAAACGAAGTTTGGAAAAGAGCATTATTTCGATAAAATTACTTCATACGAAGATTATCAAAAAAATGTTCCCATTCGCGATTATGAACAACTGCGTACTTATGTTGATGAGGTTGTAAAAGGAAAAGAAAATATTCTTTGGCCAGGAAAACCTATTTATTTTGCTAAAACATCAGGAACTACATCAGGTGCTAAATACATTCCACTTACAAAAGAATCGATGCCTTTTCATATTGAAGCAGCTCGAAATGCAATTTTGAGTTATATTCATGAAACTGGAAAAGCGGATTTTGTAGACGGAAAAATGATTTTTTTACAAGGAAGTCCTATTCTTGAAGAAAAAAACGGCGTTAAATTAGGCCGACTTTCAGGAATTGTTGCCCATTATGTTCCAGCGTATTTACAGAAAAACAGAATGCCAAGTTGGGAAACCAATTGTATTGAAGATTGGGAAACCAAAGTCGATGCAATTGTTGGAGAAACGATCGATGAAGACATGTCAGTTATTTCAGGAATTCCATCTTGGGTACAAATGTATTTCGAAAGACTGAAAGAAAAGGTTAACAAGCCAATTGGAGAAATATTTAAAAACTTCAATTTGTTTATTTATGGCGGCGTAAATTATGAACCTTATCGTGCAAAATTTGAAAATTTAATTGGCAGAAAAGTAGATGCAATCGAACTTTTCCCAGCTTCCGAAGGTTTTTTTGCTTATCAAGATTCTCAAACAGAAAAAGGAATGTTATTGCTTTTAAATTCGGGAATTTTCTATGAATTTGTTAAAGCTGAAGAATTTTTCAATGAAAACCCAAAGCGTTATACGATTGGCGAAGTAGAATTAGGAATCAATTACGTTTTGATTATTTCAACAAATGCCGGACTTTGGGCGTATAATATTGGCGATACCATTCAATTTACGAGTTTAAAACCATATCGAGTTATTGTTTCTGGTAGAATCAAACATTATATTTCTGCTTTTGGCGAGCATGTTATTGGAAAAGAAGTTGAAGCTGCGTTACAAGAAGCAATTGAAGGAACCGATGTTCGTGTGAATGAATTTACAGTTGCGCCTCAAATAAATCCAGAAAACGGTTTACCCTATCATGAATGGTTCATAGAGTTTGAGAACAAACCAACAGATTTAGAGGATTTTGCTTTGAAAATTGATGAAGCAATGCGAAAACAAAATACGTATTACGACGATTTAATTTCGGGGAACATTTTAAGAACAGTTGTAATCTCAAAAGTAGTTAAAAACGGCTTTCAGGATTACATGAAATCAATCGGAAAGTTAGGTGGACAAAATAAATTACCGCGTTTAAGTAATGACAGAAAAATCGCTGATTTGTTAAGGATAGAATAAAAACACTACCTTTGCGGGTTAGAAAAAAAGATATATTAATGAAAGACATTAAAAACATTTCGCGCTCAAGAGCGCAAGAGTCCTCAGCAGCTATTGAGAGACTGTACGTAACCATGAGACATTTATTTAATAGAGGTTTTTATAAACCAATGGGTGTTTCAGGAGAAACTTTACGTGAAGCTTTATTAGAGCTTCGTCCAGAAATTTATGGTTCTATTGCCGAAGAAAAAGTAGAACTAAACGGGTTATTGTATGTAATTGAACGTCTTCCTATAGGAATTGAAGAATGTCGTTACATCAACTTAACTTCAGATGAAGGTTATGCAAATTCGCACTTTAAAGCGATTGTTCCACCTAAAAGAAGAAGAAATTGTTATCGTATTGATGACGAACAAATGAATGTTGAAATTACGCGTGGACGTTCAGATATTTACGATATTTTAACACATTTAACTTTTATTTTCATCGAATCTCATAAGATTAAAGATAGAGTTTTAATAGACGATGAAGGAAAAGTTACTCGCGATTGGGAAAAATTAGAAGCGTTTGTTAAGCAAACAAAAAAGTTAGCTTTAATAGATAGAGAAAAAGCAATTTCGCAAGCGTCGAATGTATTAGGTAGAACGTTTGCCGAAGTACAAGATATTTATGACAAATTTGCAACTACAGAAGCTCCAGATCGTTTTCTTCATGTAATTTATTGGTTAGGAAAATTAGCTATAGAGGAAGTTGTAGATAACAACAAAAGAACAATAACCTTTAGTCCAATTTTAAGAGAAAGACTTGGACATCATATTTATGGAGAGATTTGGGCAAACAGTATCAAACAAGTTTTATTAGAAAATGGTTTAATAGAAAGACCATTACATATAATAAGTGCAAACATGCACAGTGTAATGAATTCTTTATTTGCTGAACCAGTTTTAGGAAAAAAATATAAAGAAAGTTCTGATTTTCAAGTTTTTGAAGATTTAAGTAAATCAGGAAATGATACTTTGCGCAAGAAAGTAGAAACTTATGCGTTTAAACAAGGAATGATTTCTTTACCAGATGAATCAGGAACAAATATTGACGTTCAAATCTTTGATACGGCTAAAATTGATTTCAAAAAGACAGTATTTGCTAAAGGGAAACTTCAAAAAGGAAAAGAACCTGTAATTATTGTAATGGATTATGCTTTTGGCGAACAAGCTTTTGAAACTATTGATGAGTTGTTGAAGCCATATAAAACAGATGGTAATAAAATTTTCATCGATGTTGATTCGGTTTCAATAATGGGTAAAGCAGGAATTTTAGAAGGAGGAAAAGGTGATATTATGATTCCTTGTGCTCACGTTAATGAAGGAACAGCAGATAATTATCCGTTTGAAAATCAACTAACAAAAGAAATGTTTGAAGGAAATGGAATTCCTGTTTTTGATGGACCTATGGTTACTGTTTTAGGAACATCACTTCAAAATAAAGATTTATTGAAGTTTTTCCACGATTCAACATGGAAAGCAATTGGACTTGAAATGGAAGGCGCATATTATCAAAAAGCGATTCAATCGGCAGCCAAGATTAGAAAAAGTATAAATCCAGATGTGAAAGTTAGATATGCGTATTATGCTTCAGATAATCCTTTAGAAACAGGAAGCACATTAGCTTCGGGTGGTTTAGGAACAACTGGCGTAAAACCAACATATTTGATTACCATTAAAATTTTAGAACAAATTTTTAACATAAACTAACTCAAAAATGAGTACAAATTCTCAAGATCAAGAAATAGATTTAGGTCAAGTTTTTAGTAAAATAGGTAAATTTTTTAAAAAAATTGTAGATAGTACTTTTGATGCTGTTCTTTTTGTAAGAAAAAACATAATTATACTAACTATATTATTTATTATAGGTGCTAGTCTTGGTTTTTATTTAGACAAAACAGATAAAACATACAATAACGAAATCATTGTAACACCTAATTTTGGTAGTGTAGACTATTTGTACTCTAAAATAGCTTTATTAGAAGCGAAAAAGAAAGAAAATGACATTGTTTTCTTTTCAAATTTAGGATTCAAAAATATTAAAGAATTTGGTAAAATAGAGATTGAACCAGTTATTGATGTCTTTAAATTTGTAGATAAAAAACCAGATAATTTTGATCTGATAAAATTGATGGCAGAAGATGGTGATTTAGACAAAATAATTGAAAATGAAATTACAAGTAAAAATTATCCTTTTCATTTGATTAAATTTTCCACATCTAAAAAAACCGATTCAAATAAAACGGTTAATCCTCTACTTAATTATTTAAATGATTCTGAATATTTTAAAGCTATTCAAAAGCAATTTTTAGAAAATGAAAATATTAAGATGAAGGCTAATGATAGTATCATCAAACAAATTGATAAATTAGTTGAAGGTTTTTCTAAGTCAGTTGCAAGTGGTTCAAAAACCGATAAAATGGTTTATATAAGTGACAACAATCAGTTGAATGAAATAATTAACACTAAGAATGGATTAATTGATGAACAAGGCGCTTTAAGATTAAATTTAATAAGTAACGATAAAGTAATCAAAGAAATAAGCACAAACATTAATGGTTTAAATACAGAAGGAATAAACGGTAAAAGAAAATTAATTTTTCCTATAGTATTAGTTTTCGTGTTTATTTTATCAAAGTTATTTTTAAGTTTTTATAAGCATCAATTGGCAAAAAGAAATTTAGCATAATGAAGTATATTTTAGTAACAGGAGGCGCTGGTTTTATTGGTTCAAATTTTGTTCCTTATTTTCTTGAAAATGATTCAGATTACCATTTAGTTAATCTAGACGCATTAACTTATGCAGGTAATTTAGAGAACCTAAATGAAATTGAAAATCATCCACGTTATACTTTTGTAAAAGGAGATATTATTGATGGTGATTTTATTAGAGATTTATTTGATAAATATCAATTTCACGATGTCATTCATTTCGCGGCTGAAAGTCACGTAGATAATTCTATTTCAGGGCCAGAAGCCTTTATAAAAACTAATGTTTTAGGGACATTTAATTTATTAGACTCTGCTCGTAAATTATGGATGAATGGACCAAACGATTATAAAGCAGAATTTAAAAATTCACGTTTTCATCATGTTTCAACAGATGAGGTTTACGGAACTTTAGGAGAAACTGGTTTGTTTGAAGAAACTACGCCATATGCACCTAATAGTCCTTATTCGGCATCAAAAGCAGGTTCAGATATGATTGTGCGTAGTTATTTTCATACGTATGGAATGAATGTAGTAACCACAAACTGTTCAAACAATTACGGACCAAAACAGCACAATGAAAAATTAATTCCAACAATAATTCGTAAAGCATTAACTGGGGAAAATATTCCTATTTATGGCGACGGTAAAAATGTTCGCGACTGGTTGTATGTTTTAGATCATTGCAAAGGAATTGAGTTAGCATTCAAAACAGGAAAATCTGGTGAAACGTACAACATTGGTGGAAGAAACGAAAGAAATAATCTTTACATTGTTGATAAAGTTTGTTCAATTTTAGATGATATGAGACCAAAACAATCTGGAAGTTATAAAGAACAAATTACGTTTGTAAAAGATCGTCCAGGTCATGATATGCGTTATGCTATTGATGCTACAAAAATTGAGAATGAGTTGGGTTGGAAAGCCGATGAAAATTTTGAAACCGGAATTGTAAAAACCATTGAATGGTATATAAATAAGTTTTAAGGTAAGAAGTTTAGGTTGTGCAATCTATTTTTAACTTTTGACTTTTAACTTTTGACTTTGAAAATATGAAAGGAATAATATTAGCAGGAGGTTCAGGAACGCGTTTACATCCGTTAACATTAGCGGTAAGTAAACAATTAATGCCTATTTACGATAAACCCATGATTTACTACCCATTATCAACACTAATGTGGGCAGGAATTCGCGAAATATTAATTATATCAACACCTCAAGATTTACCATTATTCGAAAAATTATTAGGAGATGGTTCAAGCTTAGGTTGCCGATTTGAATATGCTGTACAAGAAAATCCAAACGGATTAGCAGAAGCATTTATTATCGGAAAAGAGTTTGTTGGAAACGATAAAGTCGCACTTATTTTAGGCGATAATATTTTTTACGGAACAGGTTTAGCAGAATTACTTCAAGCGAACAATAATCCAGATGGCGGAATTGTATACGCTTATCACGTTCACGATCCTGAGCGTTATGGAGTAGTTGATTTCGATAAAAACGGAAAAGTTTTATCTATTGAAGAAAAGCCCGAAAACCCAAAATCGCATTATGCTGTTCCTGGAATATATTTTTATGATAATTCTGTTATAGAAATTGCAGCCAATATTAAGCCAAGTCCAAGAGGCGAACTGGAAATTACCGATGTAAATAAAGAATACTTAAATCAAGGAAAATTACAAGTTTCTATTTTAGATAGAGGAACAGCTTGGTTAGATACAGGAACTTTTCCATCGTTAATGCAAGCAGGACAATTTGTACAAGTTATTGAAGAAAGACAAGGATTGAAAATTGGCGCTATTGAAGAAGCGGCTTATAAAATGGGCTTCATCGATGCAAAACAACTGCAAAAATTAGCCGAACCATTACTAAAAAGTGGTTATGGAACACATTTAATGAGTTTGATTGAAGAATAATGAAATTTACAGAAACTAAATTAAAAGGTTGTTTTATTTTAGAACCAAATGTAATTGGTGATGAACGTGGTTATTTCATGGAAAGTTTTAATGAGAAAACTTTCAGTAAAGGAATTGGTCAAGAAGTTCATTTTGTTCAAGACAACCAATCGTTTTCTTCAAAAGGTGTTTTACGCGGATTACATTATCAAACTGGCGAACACGCACAAGCTAAATTAGTCCGTGTTTTACAAGGAGAAGTAATTGATGTGGCCGTTGATATTAGACCAAATTCACCAACTTTTGGACAATATGAATCTATTGTTCTTTCAGCAGAAAATCAAAAGCAATTTTTTGTTCCTAGAGGTTTTGCACACGGATTTTTAGTGTTGAGCGAAACAGCAACTTTCTTTTATAAATGCGATAATTTCTACAATAAAGAAAGTGAAGGCGGAATTATTTATAATGATCCAATGTTACATATCGACTGGAATTTTCAAGAGTCAAAATTGATTATTTCTGAAAAAGATACAATATTACCCACACTAGAAAACGCTAAAAAAGTATGGTAGTTTTAGTCACGGGCAGTAATGGTCAATTAGGACAAGCTTTACAATCGGTTGCAGGTAATTATCCTTCAATCGATTTTGTGTTTTGCAATTCTTCCGAATTAGATATTACGAATTTGGAACAATGTAAAGTTGTTTTTAATCAACATAAACCTAATTTCTGTATAAACGCTGCAGCTTATACTGCTGTAGATAAAGCCGAAAGCGAACCAGAAAAAGCCTTCAAAATTAATGTAAATGGAGCTGAAAACTTGGCGCTAGTATGCAAAGATTTTGAGACTACTTTATTACACGTTTCTACTGATTTTGTTTTTTCTGGAGATTTCTCGACTCCGCTCGAAATGACAAAAGGTTATACAGAAACAGATAAACCCAACCCAACAGGCGTTTATGGTTTAACCAAATTACAGGGCGAACAAGCTATTCAAGCTACTTGGGAGAAGCATTTTATCATAAGAACTTCATGGGTATATTCAGAATTTGGCAATAATTTTATGAAAACCATGTTGCGGTTGGCTTCGGAAAGAGATACACTTTCTGTAGTAGATGATCAAATTGGTACACCAACTTACGCAGTAGATTTAGCAAACACGTTATTAAAAATTGTCACTTCGAGCGGAGTCGAGAAGTCTAATTACGGCATCTATAACTTCAGCAACGAAGGAAAATGTTCTTGGTATGATTTTGCAAAAGAAATTTTTATTCAAAAAGATATTGAAATAGATTTAAAACCAATTCCAACAACCGAATTTCCTACACCAGCAAATCGACCTGCGTTTAGTGTTTTAGACAAAACTAAAATTAAAGAAACTTTTCATGTTGATATTAAAAATTGGAAGGATAGTTTAAAAACAGCTTTGCAAAGAATTTAATATGAAAAAACTTCTTCCTTTATTTTTATTGCAGTTTTGTTTCTTTTTTGCTCAAGAAAAAGAGAAAAATTCAGTTTATATAGATGCACAATTATTTAGAGGAAATGTATTAAAACACGCCGATTATGTTGGACATTTAGTTACCGGACATCCAGACGGATTCATGTTGGCTTTCAATTGGAAAACAAGAGGAAATAAAGAGTGGGAGCAAGTTTACAATTATCCTGATTATGGAATTTCATATCATTATTTAGATTTTAAAAATCCTTATATTGGTGTAAATCATGCCATAGGATTGCACTATAATTTCTACTTTTTAAAAAGACATTTAATGTTCCGAATTTCCCAAGGAATTGGGATGACATCTAACCCTTATGATAAGGAAACCAATAATAAGAATAACGCTTTTGGAACAACGGTTTTAGATAATAATTACTTTTTACTGCAATATCAAAAGCAAAATCTTATAGGAAAAGTTGGTTTTCAAGCCGGATTTATGTTAACTCATTTTTCGAACGGTCGTTTTAAAGCGCCTAATAGTGGAATTAACACCTATTCTTTTAATGTTGGACTAAACTATAATTTTGAAGAAGAAAAACCATTTATAAAAGATAGTTTACCACCTAATAAATCTTTTAGAGAGCGAATAAAATATAATATTGCATTTAGAACAGGAGTTTCGGAAGGACCAGTTGTAAACTTAGGTCAACGACAATTTTATCATATTGGCTTATATGCCGACAAGCGTTTAGGAAGAAAAAGTGCAATTCAATTAGGAACAGACGTTTTCTTTTCAAGATATTTAATGGATTACATTAAATTTGTATCGGTTGCCTTTCCAGAAGATCATGAAAGCTATACCGATGCCGATACTGATTATAAAAGAGTAGGATTATTTGTTGGACACGAGTTGTTTATTAATAAATTGTCGGTTGAAGCACAATTTGGTTACTATATTTACAAGCCATTTGATTATGAAATAGATGTTTACCAAAGAGTTGGTATGAAATATTACGTTTATAAAAATATTTTCACAGGCATAGGATTAAAAGCACATGGAGGAAGAGCAGAAGCTATTGAAGCAACTGTGGGAATTAGGTTATAAATAGAGAAAAGAGCAAAGATGAAAAATTTGTCATGTTGAGCGGAGTCGAAACATCTTAAAATAAAAAATGAATAAAATAATTTACATATTACTTTTATTATTCACTGCAAGTTGCGGTATTTCTGAAGATTGCTTTAAAGGAAACGGAAGTAAAACAACGCTAACTTTTCCCTATGATAATTTTACAAAAATAAAAGTGTATTCAGGTGTTGGTTTAGTGGTAAAAGAAGGTCCAGAGTATGAAGTGAGAATTGAAACGAGAGATAATATAAAAGACAACATAGAAGTTTCTTTAAATGGTGAAATGCTAATTGTAAAAGACAATTCTACTTGTAATATTGCTAGAGATTATGGTGTTACCACGATTTATGTTACAATTCCTGACGGCACAGTTAATCCGTTAATACAAGAATTAGAATTACATTCAAAAACTGAACAAATAATCAAATCAGAAGGAGTTTTACATTCGCCAATTATTCGTTTATTTTCAATGGGTGATGATGGTGATGGTTCTGGTTCAAGCGATTTTTATATAAATACTGAAACAAGCGGACAATTAGTAGTTGAAACGAATACGATTTCAAATTTTTTTATTAATGGGTATTGTAAAGATGCATTACTAAATTTTTATTTTGGAGAAAGCCGATTCAACGGACAAAATTTTGAAGTGCAAAATATAAATATTTATCATAGAGGTTCAAACGATATGATTGTAAAGCCAATTCAAAGAATAGAAGGAAAAATATTGTCAACCGGAAATGTAATTTTAAAAAATAATCCTCCTGAGGTTGAGATTGAGGAATTTTATACAGGAAGATTAATTTTTTGATTAATATGTGTAAAGAAAAATACTTTACATTAAAAAATGTCATAAATTTGTTTAAAATTTAGAAAAATATGAAGATAAGACTTTTAATATTTCTTTTTGTTATTTCACTACTTTCTTGTAAAAAAGACAAGGAAAATAAAATAGAACAACAAGAAGCTGTTGTTATTGAAGAAGTAGTTAACCCAAACTTTAATTTAGAAATTACAGCTATAGCTTCAAAAAAAGACGACTTTGCAGTTTATTTTACTGAAGATAATACCATAAATTTTGTAGCTGAAAATGCCGTTTGGGCAGGTATAGAACCAGTAAAAGAATCAATAATACATTTTGAAATTCCAGATGAAAGAATACCTAGCCATATTCGTTTTGATTTTGGCTTGAATAAAGAGCAAGATTCGGTTGTGGTTAAAAATATTAAAGTTAATTACCTTAAAAGTAGCTTTGAATTTAAAGGCTCAGAAATGTTCCAATACTTTAATCAAAACGAACAATTTAAAACAGCAGTCAATACTTCAAACGGAACTTTAACTATTTATAAAGATGGAAGTGAATATAAAACTCCGTTTTTCTATCCTAATGATAACTTAGTAAACAAAATAAAAGAACTTTTAATAGCTTCTCAGCAATAAAAAAGTGAGCATTGCTCACTTTTTTATTTCGCTAAATTATCCTTAACTTGCTTTAATGTTTCAGCTCCTAAAATCAATTTTCTTTAAAGAACAAATACAAAAACTTGGAATTTACGGATTTGGACAATTATTTAACTTAGTTACTCCTTTATTAGTTGCTCCTTATATAATTTCTGTTTGTGGGGAAGAAAATTATGGAAAAATTGCTGTAGGTATGGCTATAGCTTTTTTTTTAGTAGTTTTTATCGATTTTGGTTCAGAAATTTCGGGAGTTAGAGAAATTGCAGTTAATAGAGATAATATTGCTGCTTTAAATAAGATTTTTTCTACAACTTATGGCGTTAAGTTTTTTATACTTCTTTTGATATTAGCGATAAGTTCTATTTTATTTTTATCGTTTGATTATTTCAGACAGGAAAGTCAGCTTTTCTTTTTAAGTTTATCGATTTTAATAGGCCAATTTATCAATCCAACATGGTTTCTTCAAGGTGTTGAAAATGTCAAGCACATTACATTGCTTAATATTTTATCTAAAGTTTTCTATTTAATCTGTGTTTTTCTTTTTGTAAAAGAGAAACCTGATTATGTATACATAAATCTATATTGGGGTTTAGGAATGATCTTAGGTAATAGCCTTGTAGTTTTTATGTTAATAAAGCAATATAAATTTAAAATTATAGGCCAAAAAAGAAATGATTTAAAAAAACATTTTAAAAAAGATTTTTCGATTTTTTCTTCTCAAATTTTTGTTTCACTTCAACTATATGCACCAGTGGTTCTAGTTAGCTTTTTTGGTAATAATTTATTAGCAGGACAGTATAGAATTATTGAACAAATTATTGTTGTTTTTAGAACATATATCCTATTGTTTTTTAATTATACTTATCCTCGAGTGTGTTATTTACTGTCTTTAGATTATAAAAAAGGGATAAAATCTTGGATACAATTTAACGGATTAAATTTTTGTTTTGTTTTAATTGCCATGTCTGTTTTTTATTTTTTATCATATCAACTAGTTTCATATTTTAGTCACGAAAATTTAATAGAACTGAGTAATTTACTTAAAATTGCGGTTTTTATACCTGTTTTGTTTGCTATTTCTGTACCATTAAAACAATTAGTATTAGCGTTTAATTATAATAAGTTTTATGTTTATTCTACATATTTAATTGTGCTTTTTTGCTTAATTTTAATAGTTGTTTTATTAGAAAAATTCGATTTAAAAGGTGTTTTTTATTCTCTTATTCTAACAGAGTTACTAGCAATAATTTTTTATCTTTACCGAATAGTTAAAGAAAAAAAAAGTGTTCCATTCAATAGTACAAAAACTGCTGATTAAATCAGGGAAGAATTATATTTTAGATTCTAATATCCCAAACGGGTTGTTGTTTTATACTATTTATAAAAGAATAGTAATGCTAATTAGAGGAATACTATTTCTAAGAAAGAAAGTTTTTTTAGGAAAATCATGCATTATTCTTAACAAAAAAAATTTTCAATTAGGTAAAAATGTTACTATTGAAAAATATACCGAATTAGATGGATATGCTTCAAACAAAATAATACTTGGAAACAATGTAAAAATTGGAGCTTATTCAAAATTATTATCGACAAGTCATTTAGCAACTTATGGTAAGGGACTTTCAGTAGGAAACAACTCTGCTGTAGGAGATTTTACGCATTTTGGAGCTTCAGGTGGAATAGAAATTGGAAATGATGTTATCATGGGTTCTTATATTAGTTTTCATTCTGAAAATCATAATTTTGAAGATACATCAAAATTAATAAGAGAGCAAGGAGTTAACTCAAAAGGGATTATAATTGGAAATAATGTTTGGGTTGGTGCAAAAGTTACTTTTTTAGATGGAACAAAAATTGGAAATAATTGTGTAGTAGCGGCTGGAGCAGTAGTTAATGGAGAATTTCCTAACAATGTTGTTGTAGGTGGAGTTCCAGCAAAAATATTAAAACAGATAAAAAGTGAAAATTAATTTAAAGAAAGACTTTTTATACAATCTTTTTTTCGCTTTTTGCGTCATAATTCCATTTTTTAATAATTATGAGCTATCTTTTTTATGTTGGTTTTTTGCATTGATTTTTACTCTAAAAAAAAGATATTCATTACGTTTTATTACGTATCTATCCTTCTTTGTTTTAATTTTTATTTTTAGTTTTATTGTAGGCTTGTTCTATAATCATAAATTATACTTTGTTTTGCGGGATATTAGTTATTTGTTAAAGCCTATTTTTGGTCTTTTAATTGGGTATCAATTTTATAAAAACAATATTAAATCACCATTTAAGTTTTTACTTAATGCGGGTGTTTTAATGGCTTTTATCCATTTGATTTTAGTTGGATATGGTGTTTTTATTAAAGGGGCTACTAGTGTTGCTTCTATACGTTTTTATGGCGGATACTTTAATGATTTTGAGGTGTATACTTTAATTATTTTAATATTTCATAAAAAGCTAAATGTTAATATTTCTAAAAAAAAATATTTAACATATTTAATAATTTTAGGGTTGTCTAGCTTTTTTTATTTAGCTAGAACAAACTTTATCCAATTTGTTATACTCTTCTTAGCACTAAAAGAATGGTTAAGAATAACACCTAAAACAATTTCCTTAGGAATCGTCTCAGTTATACTACTAAGTCTATCATATTTTGCAATTTATCAGTATAATCCTAAAAGAAATGGAGGGGCTTTTGACGAGTTTTTATACAAAGTTAAATTAATTCCACTTGAAGCGTTTGCTACAAAAATAAATCGATATGATTGGAAAGATTTTCATGATCATTATAGGTCTTATGAAAATGTGAGGACAGTTGAGCAAATGTCTTACCACAATTCTTTTTTATTTGGAGAAGGTATTGGTTCTCAAGTAGACTTAAAGCAAAAAGTATATTTAGGAGATATGTATTTAAGGAAAATATCCATTTTACATAATGGATATATGACTATTTTGTTGAAGTCTGGAGTTTTTGGTTTGCTTCTTTTAATTGGTTCAATTGCATTTTTGTTTCTAAAATTTCCCTCAATTAATGATGTTGATAAAAATATAAATTTGTTCTTTTTAGGAACTGGAGTCTTTCTTATTATTTCCTACTGGGTTTTTATGGGTTTTTATAATTTATTAGATTCAAAATCTATTTTAATAGGATTTTTGTTTGCTTACAAGAGTAGTTTAAAGGCTAGAATAACATGAAAAACATCCTTTTCATACATCAATCTGCAGAACTGTACGGTTCAGATAAAACACTTTTACAACTCTTGCAAAATTTAGATAAAAAGAGGTTTTATCCTGTAGTAGTTTTGCCCTCAAATGGACCTTTAAAAGAAGAGTTAAAAAAAAATAATATTGAGGTAGAAATAGCTCCAGTTTTAAAACTTTACAGAGGATTGGTGAAACCCCAAAATACAATAAAGTTTTTTTTTGAGATAAGTACAGGATTAAAAACACTAAAACAATTACATAAAACGCACAAGTTTGACATAGTTTACTCTAATACACTTGCTGTTTTACTTGGACTTTTATTTGCTTGGAGAAAATCAATAAAACATATTTGGCATGTACATGAAATTATAGAAAAGCCTACATTTTTTAAAAAAGCATTTATAAAATTACTGTCATTAAGTTCAACAGAAACTATAATTTTCAACTCAATAGCAACTCAAAAATTTTGGTCAGTAAATTCACAAATTAGAAATAAAGGTTTTGTTGTTTGGAATGGAATTGAAGACAACTTTGAAGGTAAGCCTAAAAAAGTAGAGTTAGTTAGAAAAAATTTATTTCATTCTAATAAAGATGAAATTATCATTGGGCTTGTTGGAAGAATAAGTAGATGGAAAGGACAATTCCTTTTACTTGAAGCATTTCAAAAACTTTCTTTAAAATATTCAAACATAAAACTTGTTTTTATTGGTGATACACCGCCTAATCAAAAACATTTTAAAGAAAACCTTAAAACTGAAATCCAACAAAATAATTTAGAGAACAAAGTTTTAATAATTCCTTTTCAAAATGAAATTAATAATGTTTGGCAAGCAATAGATATAGTTGCTGTTCCTTCAACTGAACCAGAACCTTTCGGAATGGTTGCAATAGAAGCCATGGCGGCATCTAAGCCTGTTATTGCTGCAAATCATGGCGGATTACAGGAAATTGTTGTAAATAACAAAACAGGTTATTTGTTCGAGCCTAATAATGTTGAGAGTTTAGAAAGCGTACTAGAAGAGCTGATTTTAAATGAAGAAAGGAGAATTGAATTTGGTGTAGAAGGTAAAAATCGAGTGAAAAACAACTTCACTGTTACTAAATATGTTGAAAAGATAGAAAGAATACTGACCTAATTCTTTTTTAAAAAACTAAAAGTTATATTTTTGTTCCCTAATTAGGGAGAAAAATGAAAATAGCCATTTTAGGCACAAGAGGAATTCCAAATTACTACGGAGGGTTTGAACAATTTGCAGAGTTTTTTTCTGTTTTTTTAGCAGAAAAAGGACATGAAGTTTATTGTTACAATTCTCATAATCATAAATACCAAGAAAAAACATTTAACGGAGTAAATATTATCCATCAGTATGATCCAGAATATAGATTTGGCACTTTCGGGCAATTCATTTACGATTTTAATTGTATTATAGATTCTAGAAAAAGAAATTTTGATATTATCTTACAACTTGGATATACTAGTAATTCCATTTGGTTTTTTTTACTTCCTAAAAAGCCAATCATCATTACTAATATGGATGGAATTGAGTGGAAACGCTCAAAATATTCAAAACCAGTTCAACAGTTTTTAAAGTTTGCAGAACGATTAGCCGCAAAGAGAAGCGATTTTTTAGTTTCTGATTCCTTAGGTATTCAAACTTTTCTTAAAAAAAGATATAAAAAAGAGTCAACATATATTGCCTACGGAGCTCACTTATTTAACAATCCAGATGAAACCATTTTAGCCGAATATAAGGTTGAAAAAGGAAAGTACAATATGATAATGGCACGCTTCGAACCAGAAAACAATTTAGATATGGTTTTAGAAGGCGTAGCGTTAAACAAGGAAGGTTTAACTCCAATCTTAGTTATTGGAAATCATAACACAAAATACGGAAAGTATTTGAAAAATAAATTCAAAGAATATTCTAATATTCGTTTTTTAGGTGGGATTTATAATTTGGAACATTTAAATAATCTTCGATATTTTTCCAATCTTTATTTTCATGGACATTCAGTTGGAGGAACCAATCCTTCACTTCTTGAAGCTATGGCTTCTCAAGCATTAGTGATAGCACATAATAATGACTTTAACAAAGGAGTTCTAAAAGAAAACGCCTATTATTTTTTGAATGCAGAAGAAGTTAAGAAAATTTTAAATTCTGTTAAAAAAAGTGATAACTTGCAGTTTGTTCAAAATAACTTTGAAGCAATTGAGAATAACTTTAATTGGAAGACCATAAATGAGCAGTATTTACAGCTATTCGAAGAATGTATGGAACTCTCTAAAAGAGAATTCCCAAAAAGATAAATCCTTTCCTTTTTTACTGTTGCTGTGTTGTACAATTCCGTTATCCTTAGGAATAAATAATATAGCACTTGTACTATTTATTTTAACATCTTTGTTTTTTAATTTTCACAAATTAAATGTAAAAACCGCCCTATTAATTCCGATTATCTTTTTCTTGTTAATGGCGTGCTCTTACTTTTGGAGTATCGACACAAAATTAACACTCAAAGCTATTCCTAAAGAATTGAGTTTACTTTTAATTCCAATGATTTTTTCTCTTAGAGAGCTTTTAACAAAGAAGCAATTAAACTTTGTTTTTAAAGCTTATTCTTATAGCATTGCAGTATATGCACTTTACTTTCTTTTAAGAGCAATTATTAGGTATTTTTTAATAGGTGACTCAAGA
Source organism: Bacteroidia bacterium (assembly GCA_030431055.1). Taxonomy (GTDB): domain Bacteria; phylum Bacteroidota; class Bacteroidia; order Flavobacteriales; family Flavobacteriaceae; genus Flavobacterium. The sequence continues at coordinate 482,827 of JAUIJA010000001.1, forward strand.
GTGTTTTTCTATCATGGAGATTATGATAACGACTTTGGTTTAGTTTCAAAATCTTTAAATGCTATCCACGTTTCTGTTTTTGTTGCAACAGCATATTTTATACTATTGGTTGAAAAAAACAAAGAAAAAATCACGTATTTTTCTTTAGGATTATTAGCGTTTTTTTTAGTACTACTATCTTCTAAAAATATAGTTTTAGTTTTCTTTTTAATAAATGTAATCTATTTCTTTTTTTATACTAAAGAATCAAATCGAATGCGTTTGCGAAACATTGCTATTGTTGTTATTGGTATTGGTTGTGTGTTGTTATTTAGTAAAATTAAAGAAAGATTTCAAGTAGAATTTCAATCGAATACAAAAGAAAGCATAAGTCCAAATGTTGTTCAGAATGTTCCAAAAGGTGTAAATTATGTAAGTATTTATGAAGCATGGAATAATGAAAATTTTACACCAAATGATTTTTTTCCAGGAACTTCTTTCCGCGTTTATCAAGCAAGGTTGTTCTTTGATTTTTTAAAAGAAGAACCTATTTTTTGGAAAGGTTTTGGATTAAACGCATCTTATTCAAAAATTGAAGAAAAAGGAAAAGAATATAATGTGTTTTTAGGAAATGAAGTATATAGTGGCTATCAAACAAAGAACTTCCATAATCAATATATTCAAACTTTTGCAGAGTTAGGTTTTATAGGTTTTTTGTTGATGATAAGTATGTTGTTTATTTTGCTTTACAACGGAATAAAGAACAAAGATTTTAGTCAATTTGCTTTCGTAATTTTAATGATAAGTTTATTTTTGACCGAGTCATTTTTGTGGAGACAAAGAGGAGTTGTTTTTTTTAGTATATTCTATTCTTTATTTTGCATTAAGAATAGTCTAAAAAACGTAAATAAATGAAAAGAGTATTAATAACAGGTGCGGCTGGGTTTTTAGGCTCGCATCTTTGCGATAGATTTATAGCTGAAGGCTATTTTGTAATAGGCATGGATAATCTTATTACAGGCGATTTAAAAAATATCGAACATCTTTTTAAAGAGAAAAATTTCGAATTTTATCATCATGATGTAACAAAGTTTGTTCACGTTCCTGGTAAATTAGATTATATTTTACATTTTGCTTCGCCAGCAAGTCCTATAGATTATTTAAAAATTCCTATTCAAACTTTAAAAGTTGGTGCAATGGGAACACATAATCTTTTAGGTTTAGCAAGAGCTAAAAAGGCACGCATTTTAATTGCCTCTACTTCCGAAGTTTATGGTGATCCACTTATTCATCCACAAACGGAAGAATACTACGGAAATGTAAATACGATTGGTCCGCGCGGAGTTTATGACGAAGCAAAACGCTATCAAGAAGCAATTACAATGGCATATCATACATTTCACGGATTAGAAACCAGAATCTTAAGAATTTTTAATACATACGGACCTAGAATGCGATTGAATGATGGTCGAGTAATCCCAGCATTTATTGGTCAAGCACTACGTGGAGAAGATTTAACTGTTTTTGGAGATGGAAGTCAAACGCGTTCATTTTGTTATGTAGATGATCAAGTAGAAGGAATTTGGCGTTTATTACATTCTGATTATCATTTGCCTGTTAATGTTGGAAATCCAGATGAAATAACAATTAAAGATTTTGCAGAAGAAATTATCAAGTTAACAGGTACTGATCAAAAAATTATTTATCAGCCTTTACCAAAAGATGATCCTATGCAACGTCAGCCTAATATTGATAAAGCAAAAGAAATTTTAGGTTGGGAACCAAAAGTAGGAAGAGAAGAAGGAATGAAATTAACATACGAATATTTCAAATCACTTTCTCCTGAAGAATTAGCTAAAGAAGAACATAAAGATTTTTCAAAGTATATTTACTAAGCTTTTATGCAAAAACGATATTCAAAATACTTAAGACCTATAAGCTATATCTTAGATTTAGTAGCGGTCTTAATTTTATTTCCATTTTTCTTTGAAAAACTGGGCGTGAATATGTTTTTGTTTGGAAGCTATCTTGTTTTTACTTGGATAATTTTAGCTTTTTTCTCAAAATTATATGAAGTTTACCGTTTTACATCTCCAGTAGAAATTTTAGCGAAAATAGCTAAGCAACTAGTGCTTTTTTTATTGGTGATTGTTGCTTTTTTTCCGTTTTATAAAAAAGCGGTTTTTAGTGGTACAGCTATTGCTTGGTATATTTTATCTTTAACAGGTATTGTCCTTGTTTTAAAGAGCATTCTATTCTATTACTTAAAAAAGTATAGGATTGTTACAGGAAATAATTTTAGAAATACAATTATTATTGGTTATTCAAAAGAAGCAATTAACCTTAAAAACATCTTTGAAAATCGCCAAGATTATGGTTATCGTTTCAAAGGTTTTTTTTCCGATAAAAAATCGAATGAACACATAAAAGGCAAAATAGAAGAAATTCAAAATTTCTGTTTAGAAGAAAAGATAGATGAAATTTACTGTTCACTAAATGAAATTTCTAATGAAAAACTGAAACAATTAGTAGAATTTACAGATCAAAATAAAATCGGATTAAAGTTTATACCTGATACTAAAACAATCTATTCTAAAAATTTAAAAATAGATTATTATGAAATGTTTCCAGTTTTATCGCTTCAAAAAACAACACTTCATGATCCTTTAATTCAGTTTTTTAAAAGATTTTTTGATATTATGTTTTCATTATTTGTAAGTGTTTTTGTGCTTTCTTGGCTAACACCTTTAATGGCAATATTAATAAAGTTAGAATCTAAAGGGCCAGTTTTTTTTAAACAAAGCCGACCTGGGTTAAACGAAGAAGAGTTTATTTGTTACAAGTTTCGTTCAATGAAAGTAAACTTTACTACAGAAACGGAAGCATCAAGAAACGACCCTAGAGTTACTAAAATTGGAAAATTTATTCGTAAAACTAGTTTAGATGAACTGCCTCAATTTTTCAATGTTTTAATGGGAGATATGTCTATCGTAGGACCAAGACCCCATCTCTGGTCTCAAAACAAAACATATGCGAATAAGATTAAAAAGTATATGGTTCGTCATTATGTTAAGCCAGGAATTACCGGTTTAGCTCAAGTAAAAGGTTATCGAGGTGAAATAGAAACTGATGACGACATGGTCAATCGCATAAAATATGATGTTTTTTATATTGAAAATTGGTCTTTTTTTCTAGACATTAAAATTATATTGCAAACAGTTATCAATATCTTTAAAGGCGAAGAAAAGGCATACTAATGAACGGCTTAGTTTCGATCATAACACCCACTTATAATTCTGCGAAATATATTGCCGAAACCTATGAATCTGTTCGAGAACAAACCCACGAAAATTGGGAATGGATAATTATTGATGATGGTTCCACGGATGAAACTGAAACAATCGTAAGTACTTTTATTGAAAAGGATAAACGCATACAGTTTTATAAGTTAGCACAAAATTCTGGACCAGCAATAGCGCGTAATACAGGAATTGAAAAAGCTAAAGGAAGTTTTATGACATTTCTTGATGCCGATGATATTTGGTTCCCAACATTTATCGAAAACAGTATAGCTACAATTAAAGAAACAGCAATTCCATTTGTTTTTTCTTCATATAAAAGGAGTAATGAAAACCTTGAATTTGTGTATTCCGACTTCATTGTTCCTCAAAAAGTTTCGTATACCGATATTTTAAAATCAAATTCTATTAGCTGTCTTACTGCTTTTTTAGATATTAAAACTTTAGGGAAAAAGTTTATGCCAATTATTAGAAAAAGGCAAGATATGGGACTTTGGTTACAATATTTAAAAGAAATTCCTTATGCTTATGGAATTCAAGAACCTCAAGCTATTTATAGAATAAGAGAAAATTCGCTTTCGCGTAAAAAATCAGATTTAATTAAATACCAATGGCAATTTTATAGAGAAGTTGAAAAATTAAATATTTTTCAATCAATTTATTATATGTTGCACTGGATGTATCGCGGATTTATGAAATATAGAAATTAACCTTTGTCACTTCGAGCGGAGTCGAAAAGCAAATTAATTACAAATCTGATTGAAACTGCTTTAATTTTCCTCGTGCTGTTCTTTTTAAAACGTCTTTTCTGTTGTAGGTAAAATGCAATCCGGATTCCAAGTATTTGGCAATGGCTTTTTCAATTTCTGCAATTTGTTCCAATGTTAATTCGCTTTCGCTTACATAGTCAATTTCAAATGAATCCAATGTTTTCTGACGCACAATAAATTCTTTCACATTTCCATCATCTTCAATAATACTTTTAGTTACATAGTAGAACGTTAAACCAGGAGATTTTTTTCCACTGGGTAAAATAGCAACGTCGCTTGTTCTTCCCACCAACTTCTTGAGAATTGGTTTTTTCCAAGTACTTTTTTCATCTAAAATTCCCACATCACCTATTTCATATCGAATAAATGGATGAGCTTTATTATAAAGCGAAGTAATTACAACCTTTCCTTCTTTTCCATTTTCAACGGGCTGATTGTTTTCGTCTAAGATTTCAACAAATAAAGTCTCTGCATTTACTTGCCATTCATCATTTATATTCTGAAAAGCTATTAAATCTAATTCCGATGCGCCGTATTCATTCACAACAGGAACTCCCAAATGTTTTTCTAATAAAACTTTATCTTCTTCAAACAACATTTCAGAAGTAACCATGCAAACTTTTAAAGTCGGACAAACATCTGTTAAAACAATGTTTCTAGCTTGAAGATATTTTCCAAAGAGTACAATTGAACTTGTATATCCATTGATGTAATCAAACTTTTTAGTTTTAAAATGCTCTAAAACACCATCTAAAACTGTATCGGATAAATCAAAAATAGGAAAGCGATATCTGCGACTTAAAAAATCTTTAAAGCGTTCTTTGTAATAGCCAATTTTATCTAGCGGAATTCCGTAAAAACGAGCTTGATACGATGAATTAAAATCAATTCCATACCAACCAAATCGATAAATAATAGAAGCCCAAGTTACCGCATGAGCATATTTGTCTTTTGCAAACACAAACGGATCACCACTAGAACCCGATGTTTTGTTTACAAAAACTGTTTTTTCTGTATAACCTTTTGAAAGTCGTTCTTTAAGTGGTTTTTGAAGATTTTTTTTGGTTAAAACAGGTAAATCTTCCCACTTTTCAAATGTTTTTGAACCAACTAAATCACGATAAAAAGTATTGTTTTCTAAATGATACTGTACAATTTCAGTTCTTTTTTTTAAAATATAATCTTTATAGTCTTCTTTAGAAACCTTTAAAATTTGCTCAAATTCAGTTTTAGCTTTGTTAATATCAAAACCATTGATTTTTAAACTTAAATTGAAAAGCTTGAGCATTTTTATTCTTTTGATTCAAAAATATAAAAACTAAGACAATCAAACTTCTTTTTTCTTTCGTCTTTTCTCATTCTTGATTAGAAAATGTATTTTTGCACCGAAATAACAACACAACAACATGAATATACTACTTTTAGGTTCAGGCGGACGTGAACATGCGTTGGCTTGGAAAATGTTACAAAGCGATAAATGTAGCCAACTTTTTGTTGCTCCGGGTAATGCAGGCACAGCTCAAATTGCTAAAAATGTTGCGCTTAATCCAAACGATTTTGAAGCGGTAAAAACACTTGTTTTAGCAGAAAAAATTAATATGGTAGTAGTTGGTCCAGAAGATCCATTAGTAAACGGAGTTTATGATTTTTTCAAAAATGATGTCGAATTAGCTTCCATTCCTGTTATTGGACCTTCAAAATATGGGGCGCAATTAGAAGGAAGTAAGGAGTTTGCAAAAGAATTTTTAGTAAAGCATAATATTCCAACGGCTCGTTACGAAAGTTTTACTGCAGAAACTGTTGAAAAAGGTTATGCTTTTCTAGAAACTTTAAACGCACCATATGTTTTAAAAGCCGATGGTTTAGCAGCTGGAAAAGGAGTTTTAATTTTAAATGATTTAGCAGAAGCAAAAGACGAATTAAAAAATATGTTGGTCGATGCTAAATTTGGTTCGGCTAGTGCTAAAGTGGTTATTGAAGAATTTTTAGACGGAATCGAATTAAGTTGTTTCGTGTTAACAGACGGTAAATCGTATAAAATTTTGCCAACAGCTAAAGATTACAAGAGAATTGGCGAAGGCGATACAGGTTTAAACACCGGTGGAATGGGAGCAGTTTCTCCAGTTCCGTTTGCAACACCTGAATTTTTAGCTAAAATTGAAGAGCGAATTGTGAAACCAACAATTAGTGGTTTTCAAAAAGATAATATTGATTACAAAGGGTTTGTATTTATTGGGTTAATTAAAGTTGGTGATGATCCTTTTGTAATTGAGTACAATGTTCGTATGGGCGATCCAGAAACAGAAGTGGTTATGCCGCGTTTAAAAAGTGATTTAGTTGAAATTTTTGAAGCAATGGCTAAACAAGAATTAGATAAAATTTCAATTAAAATTGATGAAAGAGCTGCTACAACAATTATGATGGTTTCAGGTGGTTATCCTGAAGATTATGAAAAAGGAAAAGTAATTACTGGAATTGAAAATGTAACGGATTCAATTGTATTTCATGCAGGAACAAAACTTGAAAATGATAAAGTTCTTACAAACGGCGGACGAGTTTTGGCGATTTCTTCTTATGGGAAAGATTATAAAAAAGCAATTCAGCAATCATATGAAAGTATTTCAAAAATAGATTTTGAAAAAATGAATTACAGAAAAGATATTGGGTTTGATTTATAAAAAAGAAAAGCCTCTCAACAGAGAGGCTTTTTTATTATCCTAAAAATGAATGTGCGGTTGTACCGTCTTCATCTTCATTATTCTTTTTAAATACGTTTAACTGTTTTAACCAGTATAACATAGCAACACAACAAACAACTATTAAAATCCAATTAATAAAGTTTGCAGTCCACCAATCTGTTAATTCTAACTCTCTAAGAACATCATATGGCCAAAAAAGAAAATCAACAAATAAAGATTGTATAGCTTCAAAAAATGCTTTCATCTTGATAAAGTATTATATTTACACCACAAAAATATAAAAATATCCTAAATGATAACGAATATTTTTGAGAAAACAAGACCTTTAAATTATTTACTGCTAACAATTGTGTTAACAGTAAGCTTTTGTTTGTATTTCTTTTTTAATGGATTATTAGAAAATGGATGGACTTCTATCGGTTTCGGCTTGCTATATTTTTTTATGGCGATTAGTTCTTTATTTTTGGTTAATTTTATCACGTTAAAAAACACACTTACTAAAAACAATAACTTTTCAGTTTTACTGTTTCTTGTTTTTCTACTATTTTTTCCAAAAAGCTTTCAAAATGGAGAGGTTCTTATTTCAAATTTTTTCCTGCTTTTAGCTTTACGAAGATTAATTTCATTAAAGTCTCTAAAAGAACCTAAAGAAAAATTGTTCGATGCTTCCTTTTGGATTTTTGTTGCGGCATTATTTCATTTTTGGAGTATAATATATATTCTGTTAGTTTTCATATCAATAATTTTACACGTTTCGAGAGATTATAAAAACTGGGTTATTCCTTTTATTGCTTTGTTTTCAGTAAGTGTATTGTTTTTTGCATTGAACTTAATGCTAGGTTTTAGTTTGAGTAATCACTTGTTAGAACAATCATATTTAAGTTTAGACTTCACGTATTTTGAAAACACGTATCAAAATTTGGCAATGGCTTTGTTTGCTTCAATTGCTTTATTGTTTTTTGTGAATATGATTTTAACAATATCTTCAAAAGCTTTAAACTTACAATCTTCGTATAAAAAAGTATTGTTTTCTTTTATTTTAGGTGTGGCAATCTATGTTTTATCTGCTGATAAAGATAATAGTTGCTTAATTTTTAGTTTCGCTCCATTAGCTATAATGGGAGGAAATTTTATAGAAGGTTTGCAAAATAAAGTGGTAAAAGAAGTAATTTTAGACTTAATAATTGTTTTAGGAGTGTTCTTCTTCGCTATGTCATTATAATTTACTTCCGTAAGCTAAATCTCCAGCATCACCTAAACCAGGAACAATATATTTTTTATCATCTAACTTATCATCTAAAGCAGCAACCCAAAGGTGACAGTTTTTAGGTAAGTTTTCTTCTAGAAACGCAATTCCTTCTGGAGCTGCAATAACTACCGCAATGTGAATTTCTTTTGGTTTTTGTTCCAAATGTAATTGGTTTAAAACTGCAACAAGTGATTGACCTGTTGCCAACATAGGATCAATTAAAATTAGGTTTTTATCTTCAAAAGATGGAGCTGCTTGATATTCAACTAAGATTTCAAATTTATCATCATTATCGTAATGATGGCGATAAGCTGAAACAAATCCGTTTTCTGCATCGTCAAAAAAATTCATAAAACCTTGATGAAGTGCTAAACCAGCTCTTAAAATCGAACACAAAACTACAGGTTCAGCAATTGTAGTGGTTTTTTTTATTCCCATTGGAGTTTGAACATCAATGTTTTTATAATCCAATGTTTTACTAAGTTCGTAAGCCATAATTTCGCCTATACGTTCAATGTTTTTACGAAAACGCATACTATCTTTTTGAATGTTTACATCTCGCAATTGCGTAAGAAAATGATTTAAAATACTGTTTTCTTCAGAAATATAATGAATGTGCATAGTGCTAAAATTACGTGAAAGTTTCACGGATAAAGGTATAAAAACTATATTTGTAAATAAAATTAAAAATTATGTTTGCTGAATTCGCTTTTCCCATTTTTGAACAGAGTATAAAAGACTATCACATTATTGATGATGTGTACCAAGAAGTTAAAAATCCTTACGAAAAAGGAACAATAGAATATTTGTTATATGCAAAAAACTGGGTAGATACGGTTCAATGGCATTATGAAGATATTATTCGCGATCCACAAATCGATCCTGTTTCAGCATTAGATTTAAAGCGCAAAATAGACGCTTCTAATCAAGTTCGTACTGATATGGTTGAGTATATCGATAGTTATTTTCTTCAAAAATATGCAGCTGTTCAGGTAAAACCAGATGCTAAGATTAATACCGAAAGCCCTGCTTGGGCAATTGATCGTTTATCAATTTTAGCATTGAAAATTTACCACATGAACGAAGAAGCTACTCGTGCTGAAGCTTCAGCTGAACACAGAGCAAAATGCCAGGAAAAATTAAATGTATTATTAGAACAAAAACAAGATATGTTTACCTCAATCTCTCAATTAATCGAAGATATTGAAGCTGGAGATAAATATATGAAAGTATATAAACAAATGAAAATGTACAACGATGAGGAGTTAAATCCTGTGTTGTATCAAAATAAAAAATAGTCATCAATTAGATGTCTAAACCAAAACATATTTTAGTTATCAGGCTCTCAGCTATGGGCGATGTCGCAATGACTGTTCCCGTTTTGAGGGCTTTTTCTTTACAATATCCTGAAGTCAAAATAACTGTGGTTTCCCGACCGTTTTTTGAACCTTTTTTTAACGAAATTCCAAATGTTACTTTTTTTGGAGTTGATTTAAAAGAACGCCATAAAGGATTCTTAGGGTTGTTGCGATTGTTTTCCGATTTGAGAAAATTAAAAATTGATGCAGTTGCCGATTTGCATAATGTTTTACGTTCAAAAGTCGTACGTACATTATTCGCTTTGAGTGGAAAAAAAGTGGCTGCGACCAATAAAGGAAGAGCCGACAAAAAAGCTTTAACACGTTTAACTAATAAAGTTTTTGCTCCTGTAAAATCAATGTTTGAAAGACATATTGATACATTAAAGCAACTAGGATTTTCAATCGATTTATCTCATCCACAATTTCCAGAAAAAGCAATTTTATCTGAAGAAATATTATCCATTACAGGAAATAAAAATCAAAAATGGATTGGAATTGCTCCTTTTGCACAATACGAAAGTAAAGTGTATCCTTTCGATTTAATGCAACAAGTAATAGATGGTTTAGCTGAAAATAAAAGCAATAAAATCTTCTTATTTGGAGGTGGCGAAGCCGAAATTCAAAAACTAAATCAATTACAAAATCAACATAAAAATGTAGTTATAATTGCTGGAAAATTGAAATTTCAACAAGAATTAGATTTAATTTCAAATTTAGATGTAATGCTTTCTATGGATAGTGGTAATGCACATATTGCCGCTATGCTTGGCCTTAAAGTAATCACACTTTGGGGCGCAACACATCCTTATACAGGTTTTAAACCTTTTCATCAACCTGATGATTTTTGTTTAACTTCAGATAGAGAGAAATTCCCATTATTACCCACATCAATCTATGGAAACAAAAACGTGGAAGGCTACGAAGACGTGATGAGAACGATTATGCCAAAGACCGTTATAAAAAAAATAAGTGCTGTAATTTAAATTACAGCACTTAAGCCCTATATATGCCTAACATATATTAACATAACATAACCTTATTACTTACTCTTTGTCTTTTAATGCTTGGATGGCTTCTTTTAATAGGGCTATTTCGTTTCTAAGTTCATCAATTTGTGCTTGTTGTTCTTGAATTGCTTTTACAGTAACTGGAATAATATCACTGTAATTAACACCTAAATGTTCGTTTTTAACCTCTTTGTAATCTCCATTTTCGTTAACAGGAACCCAACTATGAGTTTGTACTACTTCTGGTAAGATTTCCAATAATTGTTGAGCTGAAAATCCAATTTTCTTTTCTTGTTTCTCTAGGGGGATTGTGGTTTTTCCTAATTTATAGTTTTTCCAATTATATGTTATTGTATTTAATTTTAATAATTCTTTTAAACCGTATGTTAAGGGTTGTACATTTGTTTTCAAATTCATATCAGAAGTTGTAATAACACCATTTGTTGCATATACTGCACCCCATCTTCTGTTTGTTTTTCCTAATGTGTTTCCAAATGAGCTTGTTTCATCTGTCATTGGATTAAATCCAGAACCTTCAAAAAATAGTTCATTGGTTCCATCAACAAAATATTCAATAGACCCTATAGCAACTGCAGAACCCCCCGAATTTGAATTACTAAATCCTGCAACGAAATCTTTTGTAAATGTTGTACTACCTGTATCATTAAATGTAGTTCCATCATCTGAATCTAAAAATGCATCATCTCCAAAATGAATATAGTTGTCGTCAAATCGAGTATCCATTATTTTTCTATCAGTACCTTGAATAATCATTTCGCCTGGAAATGCTGCCGATGTACTACTACTAAAAGTTAAATCATTTGTATCTAAATTTAAAGTAGTTCCTTGTGTTAAAGTACCTCCTAATCTTACAGTTGAACTTGTTAATGTTAAACCGTTTGTAAAAGTGTAACTTCCACCGCCTCCAGATGGTAAGGTAACCGTATTTCCGTTTGAAATTGTTAAATCGTTTCCAACAATACTCAATGTTTGACTATCTGTTCCTCCAGCAGGAACTTCCCAATATCCATTTCCATTAGCGTCTGAGGTTAAAACTTTTCCAGCAGCTTGTGTCCCATCTTCTAATCTGAAAGAAAATGCACCGCCAGTTGGTCCAGTAGTTTCTGTAACTAAAATATTATCAACAGAAGCGCCATAGTCAAAATCACCAATGTATTCAAAACGTAATGAATAACTGTTTCCCGCAACTACAGTAGCACTTCCAGAATATGATGTGTTAGCATCTGCTGTTAATAGACCTACTAAATTTCCTCCAACTTGACTATTAGTTGTATTGTTGTAAAGGTAAGCTCTAAACGAATCGCCACTTGCATCGTAATTATTGTATCTGTAATCAAAAGAAATTGCTATTGATGTAGTGGTTGGTGCTGTCGTAAAATCAACTCGTGCTGTTGCATTTTGTCCACAACCTGATTCATCGGAATATATCCACAACCATCCTCCAGAACAAGATGTACAATTAGCATTTACATTACCAGTTGTTGTTGTTTCCCAACCATTTGTAGCAGGGCTTGAACAGCCTATCATTCCATTGTTAGCGTGAACTACTGTGTAAGCACCATTGAAATTTTGGTTTAATAAATTTACTGTTCCACCACCACTAGGTAGTGTAGTGTTACCATATACATGTAAAGTAGCCGTTGGGTTAGTTGTATTAATTCCAACTTGAGAAAAACTTAATATGGTAGTTAATAAGCAAGTAAATGATAAAATCTTTTTCATAATATTAGATTTAGGTTATCTTAACATGCCGCAAATGTATTTTAATTATCGTATATGAAAAAAAAACGATGTACAGAATTACGGAAAACGCACAAATTTCAGTATATTTGGAGGGATAATTTCTGATGATTATGGATTTTGTAGTAGGTTTATCTATCACATCATTTTTATCGTTTCTAATAACGATTTACTTTTTTGTAGTTAAAAAAGTACAATCAATGGTGCTTTCTTTTTATTTAATTTGGTTTCTTGTTTTCATAAGCTTTTACATTTCAACAACACCATCATTAAACCTAAACGAATCATTAATAAGCACTTTTGCCTTATTATTTTTTGTTTGGTTAATTCTATTGCCACCTTTATTATTTGGTGTAATTCTCCAATTAAAAAAGAAAAAACAGCTACCAATTACACATTTTTATCTTCCTGTTGCGGTATTTTTAATAAACATTTTTTCTATTGTATTTTTTAGTCTAAATCCTAAAAAAGAGTCCTCATTTACTTATGAAGTGGTAGAAAATGTGATGACTTATGTAAACTATATTGTAATCTTATTTTTATTTCCTATAGTTACCGTTTATTATAGTTATTTAAGTTATAAATTATTGTTTCAAGTAAATGAGTCAAGAGGATTTAAAAATGCATTCAAATCAAATTTGTTTCTATTTACATTATGCTATAACTTATTTATTTTTTTATGGTTTTTAAATTATCTTTTTGATTCAGAGATTATAAAGTACTTAATAAAAGCCTATTTTTTTGTTTATTTTCCGATTAGTTTATTTGTACTCTATAAAAACAGAATAAACGAAGTTGAAGAAGGAAACATATATAAGAAATTAAATTTACTTTTTTTAGAAAAACTACAAACAGAAAAACTTTTTTTAGATAGTTCACTTACTATTAGAAAAGCCGCAAAAGTGTTAGGTACAAATGAAAAATATCTTTCAAATTCAATCAATAAAATTCAAAATGAATCTTTTTCCTCTTTAGTGAATAAATTTAGAGTTGAATATGCCCAAGAACTTTTAGTTAATGAGGAATATGAAAATTATACAATTGAAAGCATTGGAAACATTTCAGGTTTTAATTCTAAATCTAATTTTAATAGTGTTTTTAAGAAAGCAACAGGATTAACTCCATCGGAATTCAAAAATAAAAAAGGAGCTTAAGTAGCTCCTTTTTTATTATACATCATCATAATCAACTTTAATCGTTGGTGTAACAGGATGTGCTTGACAGGTTAAAACCAAACCTTCTTCAATTTCATCATCTGTCAAAATTTGATTTTTCTTCATTTCCGCCTTTCCTTCAGTAACTCTTGCAATACAACTACTACAAATTCCACCTTGACAAGAATAAGGAGCGTCTAAACTTTGTTTTAAAGCCGCTTCTAAAAGTGTTTGTTTCTGACTCATTTCAAACGAAGTTTCTTCATCATCGAGAAGAATGGTAATCTTAGTATGTCCTTGAGCTGAAATTTCTTTATCGTTTTCTGTTGAAGTAGAAAACAACTCAAATTTAATATCTCCTTCTTTTATATTTTGCTCTTTTAGTGTACTTGAAACAATGTTAATCATTTCTTCCGGTCCACATAAATAGAATTTTTCAAAAGTCTTTTCGTTGTGTTTTGTGTGTAAAACAAAATTAACTGCCGATTTGTCGATACGACCAAATAAATCCCCTTTTCCAGATTGACTAAATGCGTAATGAACAAATAAACGACCAACATACTTTTGTTGTAAATCGTGTAGTTCATCATGGAAAATTGTTTCTTCAGGCGATTTATTTCCGTAGGTTAAAACAAACGTACTTTTTGGTTCGTTTTCTAAAACCGATTTTAAAATTGACATAATAGGAGTAATTCCACTTCCGGCAGCAAAACCGGCATAGTTTTTTTGGCGATCAGCATTAGGTTCAAAAGTAAATTTTCCTTCAGGAACACCAACTTCAATAACATTTCCAACGGCTAGTTTTTCGTTGGCAAACTTCGAAAAGAATCCGTTTTTAACTGCTTTAATTGAAATGCGTAATTCACCACTATTAGGTGAAGAACAAATAGAATAAGCTCTTCGAATTTCTTCTCCGTCAAGTGTTAATTTTAGCGTAACGTATTGTCCGGCGGTGAATTTATAAAAATCTTGAAATTCAAGAGGAATGTTAAAAGTAACAGAAATAGCCGATGGCGTTTCTCTTTTAATTTCTTTTATACTGAGTTTATAGAATGTTGACATTTTAAATGTTTTTTACAAAAATACGGTATTCTTTAGAAAATAGAGAAAAGATGATAGAAGAAAGACTTTTAAAAAATATACTTAAGAATTTTATGCATAAGAAAATTATGTATATATTTGTTTTGACTAATAATAAAATCTCACAGAAAATTGTCCCCTTGAGGGGACTTTAGGGGTGTAAAATTAGATTTATGAAAAACTCACAATTATATAAAGGAAGTTTAAATACCATAATCATGAAGCTTTTAGAAGAAAAAGGCAGAATGTATGGTTATGAAATTACCCAAAAAGTAAAAGAAATCACCAAAGGCGAATTGAATATTACTGAAGGCGCTTTGTATCCTGCGTTACATAAATTAGAAGCCGAAGGTTTGCTAGATGTTGAGGTGGAAAAAGTAGATAATCGCTTACGAAAGTATTATAAACTTACCGAAAAAGGAACAGCAGAAACAGTTAACCGTTTAGCAGAATTAGAAGAATTCATTAAAAATATGCAAACTATTGTAAATCCTAAACTGAGTTATTAAGATGAAACTAACTTCACAACAAATAGAACGTTTATACCAATTTACACGCCAACATTACGTGGAATGGTACGATTTGCAAACTGAATTAGTTGATCATTTAGCAAATGCAATTGAACAACAATGGCAAGAAAATCCGAATCTTGTTTTTGAAGAAGCTTTGCAAAAAGAATTTAAAAAATTTGGTGTTTTTGGGTTTATGGATGTAGTTGAAAAACGTCAAGCTGCGCTAAACAAAAAATACAATAAAATTGTTTGGAAACATTTCAAAGCGTTTTTTACGATTCCAAAAATAATTGGTACTTTTTCAGCGGTTGGAATCTTTTTTTATATGTTGATGAATTTAAGTAAACAAGCTGGAATTATTATAAATTCATTTTTAGTTTTAGCAATATTGTTTTTTTGGTTTGCCATAATAGTTAAAAAAATAAAGTATAACAAAACAGCTAAATTGTCAGGGAAAAAGTGGCTTTTTAAAGAAGTTATTTTTGGTTACGGTAATTTTGCAGGACTAAGTTATTTACCAACACAAATACTAGTTCACGTCGATTTTGATGCGCAAATAGGTATGATTAAAGGTTTGTTTTTTAGTGTTTTAATAGTGTCGATGTATTTGATTGATTTTATAATCCTATTTGAAATCCCATCAAAAGCAGAAAAATATTTAGAAGAAACGTATCCAGAGTATAAGTTTGTAGCATAAAAAAAGACAAGTCTAAAACTTGTCTTTTTTATTTTTTATTACGAAAACAACGCTTTTAATTCGGTTGCTTCACTCGGATTCATTTTTCCAGCAAGTACTAAACTTAACTGTTTTCTTCTAAGTGCGGCATCAAAACGTTGTTGTTCTAATTCGGTTTGCGGTTCAACTGGTGGAACAGGAACAGGTCGGCCTGTTTCGTCAACAGCTACGAAAGTGTAAATTCCCTCGTTAGCTTTATTGCGAATTCCAGATTCTCTGTCTTCAATCCAAACATCGATATAAATTTCCATAGACGAATTAAACGTTCTTGAAACTTTAGATTCAACAGTAACTACACTTCCTAACGGAATAGCTCTGTTAAACGCTACGTGATTTACCGAAGCTGTTACACAAACTCTACGAGAATGACGACGAGCCGTAATACTTGCCGCTCTATCCATACGTGCTAAAAGTTCGCCACCAAATAAATTATTTAATGGATTGGTTTCACCTGGTAAAACTAAATCGGTTAATGTTGTTAATGAATCTGAAGTAAATTTTGGTTGCATTGTTCAGTTTTTTTTGCAAAGATATAAACCAACCTTAAATCTTTGGCATAAAAAAATCCCAAAATTTGGGATTTCTTATTCTATTAAAAGCCAAGCTTCAGCATCGACTTCGTTTTTTAGTTTTTGTTTTTCAATTTCGGCTTCTTCAAGCGTTGCATAACTTCCGTAAGCAACAGGAAATAAACCGTATTTATTAGCTTCAAGTTTTTTCGCTTTGTAACCTTGATCTAGTAACATTTGTAAAGCTTTAAATGCATTATCTTCACTACGAAAAGCACCAGCTATTAAATGATATGGTAATTTTTCTTCTGTAACAGGTAATTCAAGTGTTACATTTGGTGCATCGATAAAAAATGTCGCTTGTTGAATTTGCGCATCTAATTTATCTTGAACATTTTTTTGAACGATTAAAGTTTGCTTTTCTATTTGATTATCATAATACATTTTATATCCAAATAAACCAACCGTACTTAAAACTGCAATTGCCGCAGCCGATTTCAAGAAAGTATAACTTCTCTTTTTCGGTAGAGGAGCAATAGAAATTGGTTCTTTTTCTTCTGAATTTTCAGCAATAATAACAGGTGTTTCTTGCTCAAGAATTCCTCTTTTTACTTCTGGAGAAACAAATTGCGACAATCCAAACGAACTTATTAAGAAATTAGTCGAATTTGAAGGTTCAAATACTAAATTCTTTTCTTCACCATTTACAGAAATCGTTCCAATTTTATCAAAAACAACCGAATTTCTTTGGTCTAATTCATAATTCCATTGCGCCACTTTTTGCGCAATCATTTCGGTTGCTTTTTCAAAACTTACGTTTTCATTTGCCGCAACATGATTAGCTAAAAGACCATCGTTATTTTTAATATTGCTATTAAAAGTGATGATTTTTCGTGGTGGCAAAAACGTTGCAGCGCTACCATTTACTTGTGCAGGAATAGTTTCGGCAACAAAAGCACCAAAACTAGGAACCGTAACACATTGGTAACGATATAATAAGTCTGAAATATATTGGCTAAGCATCATAGTAACAAAAATAAGCAAACAATAGTTTATTCAAAATTTTATCAACAAATTTTATTAACAATTCGTTTTTTTGTCAAATATGACTTTTGTCACGCTTTTTTTTTTGATAAAGATAATACCTTTGAAAAAGATTTTGTTTTGCGTCAGTTCGAGTAACGAAGTGTATCGAGAACAAAGAAAATAAAACGGCTTTCTCGATACATTTTTTGTAAACAAAAAACACTCGAAATGACGTTTTAATTATTGTTTTTTTAAATTGAAGAAGAATGAGAAAATTATTTTTAAGCTTAACAGTTGTTTTATTAGTGAGTTGTGGTGGAAAAAAGGAAGAAGAACCTTTTGGTAAAAAACAAGTCGAACCTGTTTCGGTAACGGAAGAAGCTGCAAGGGTAAATCCTATGCTTGAAAAAGGAAAAGATCTTTTTGAAGGAAAAGGAACTTGTACCGCTTGCCACAAACCGGCTACTAAAGTAATTGGACCAAGTTTACAAGAGATTTCAAAAATTTATAAAGATAAAAACGCAAGCATTGTAACGTTTTTAAAAGGCGAAGGCGAACCTATTGTTGACCCAACGCAATTTGAAGTAATGAAAGCCAATTTTGCGATTACTAAAAATATGACTGATGAAGAATTACAAGCGCTTGAAGCGTATGTGATGAGTTTTTAAGGTTTGTAACCTATAGATTAAGTTAGCGCGGAAAAAATTTCTGCGCTAACTGGTGACTCCAGAGAGATTTTAACTTAAAAATTCATTTTGTATTAAATATAATATAGTCAATATACAGCCAACTCCTACCAAAATAAAACCAATTAAATTTGCAGCGATTCCATTTTTTTTACTTGACCTTTGAAAAAATAAAGACCAAGCTATAATCAAGAAAAAAAATAGATTCCAAACGAGAGAAATCCAAACAAGTATTTTTTCTATTTTTTGATTAAGTGGGAAAATAAATTTATTTGGCTTTTCAATATCGTCGCTTTTGTTTATTACAATTATTTCACCATCTACTATTCTTGAGCTGGTAGTTGGTAAAGAACTTGTTTTATTGACCGAATAATAAGTTGATATATTTATTTTGTCACCTGGATTTAATAAATCTGGCTTTAACCAAATTTGATTATTTGATTTTCTATCATTTACTTCAATTGTTATAGGAGTTGAATTTAATTCATATTTTAATAATACAGCATTAGAGTCAAACTCAATAGCTAATGCTTTTACAAAATCTTCACGAGTAATCGCTGAGTTCCCAGTATTTAGTATGCTTAGATTAACTTTATAAAGGTTGTCTACCCGTATACTATCAAATGATATAGAAATCCCAGATCCCTTTAGAGTAGTTTTGTCAACTAAAGAAATAAAAGAGTCAACCGATAAAGTCAATTCTTTCTTTTTTTCTGAAAGTGTAAATAATATTATTGCGACAATTATTCCAATTAAAGCTAAAACATTTGAATATTTGAAAATAGTTTTAAAAACATTTTTAGTTTCTTGTTTACTTTCACTTCTTACTTGTTTTAAATCCATCAAGCCGGTTTTTCTTAGTTTTGTTGTTATATTTTTGTAAATATATAAACATTTTAAACTTATTCAACCACCAGTTTAAACCCAACACGAGGAATATTTTCAATACGCACGTTGGTGTCTTCTTTAAAGATTTTACGCAAACGCGAAATAAAAACATCTAAACTTCTGCCAAGAAAATAATCGTCGCTTCCCCAAAGTTGTATTAAAATGGTTTCGCGTTTTAAAACGGTGTTGGTATTTTCTACAAACAAATGCAACAACGCCGATTCTCTTTCAGTTAGTGTTATGCTTTCTTTGTCGTTTTTTAGTTGGTAATTTTCGGGTTCAAAAGTAAACGAACCAATGGTATAGTTTTTTTGCGATTTATCGACACTCGATTTCTGACTTCGGTTTAGGAAAATTTCAATTTTTAAAATTAACTCTTCAATCGAGTAGGGTTTTACTAAATAATCATCGGCACCTAAACGCAAACCTTTAATGCGATCTTCTTTCATGGTTTTTGCCGAAAGAAAAATAATAGGAATTTCAACGTCTTTTTTTCTAATTTCTTGTGCAATTTCAAAACCATCCATATCGGGCAACATAATGTCGAGCACACACAAATCGAAAGGTTCTTGGCAAAACAATTCGAACGCTTTTTTCCCGTTATTTACATGAACGACATCAAAATGTTGTTCGAGGTTATCGGCTGTTAAAAAAGCAAGCGTTTCGTCGTCTTCTACGTATAAAATTCTTTTTTTAGACATTGCTGATTATTTTTTAGGAATTTCAATATCCGTTTGAAGTCCGTTAGTTGTATTCTTAATTTTTATTTTCCAATGATGCAATTCGCATATTTTTTTTACATAAGCTAATCCAATTCCGAAACCTTCAATTTCTTCGGTGTCTTTTCTACTTACGCGATAAAATTTATCGAAGATAAAAGGCAAATCTTTTTCAGGAATTCCATTTCCGTTATCGTTTAGTTGAATCGTTAATTTATTCGTGTTTGAAATAACTTTAATGGAAATTTCTGGTTTTTCAGTTCCGTATTTTATCGCATTATCGACTAAATTATACAATAAATTGTAAAAGTGAAATTCATCGGCTTGTAGCGTAATTTTGGTCGATTCATCAATTGTAAAACTGAAATTTTTGTTGTGTTTCAGCTTTAGGTTTTCATTAATGAGTTCCAAATTTTTATGCAAATCAACTTCGGTTTTTTGCAAGTGAATTTGATGGCTATCGGTTTTTGCCAACGATAAAATTTGCTCGATATGTTGGTTCAGTTTATTACTTTGCTCGATAATAATTTGAACGTATTTGCTCAGCTTAGAGTTTTCTTTAATTTCTTTTTGCGAATTGGCAAAATTTGAAGCAATAAGAATAGACGACAACGGCGTTTTAAACTCGTGCGTCATATTATTAATGAAATCGTTTTGTAGTTCGGTATAACGTTTTTGTTTTAATAAAAGGAAAACCGAATACACATAAATAATTAGAACTAAAAACAAGACAAAAGTATAAATCCAGTATTGATTTAAACTACTAAAGTAGCTTTGTTTTAAGTTGGGAAACCGAATAGCAAAATAATAGATTAAATCAGAGTTTTTAGTAAAACAATCTTCGCATTTTTTTTCGGCTTCGCCAGAAGAAGAGATGTAATTTCCGTACATCATTTCATCTGTTCCACAATCGTAAATAGCATATTCAAAGTCTAAATCGAGTTTTACTTTGTTGAATTCTGTTTTTAAATAATGTTCTAAAATATTGTTTTCAAAAACATCATTTACGTTAACGATATAGTAATTATCTGAAACTTTTTGAATTTGATTGGTAATAGGTAAAGTAGAACCATTATCAGAATAAATTTTCTTTACAACATCTTGTAGTGCAAAATGGATTTTGTCTTCAACCTCGTTTTTTTCAAACGTAAAAGCTTGGTTCAATAACAACAATTGCATGATAATTACACCAACAATTGCAATGAATCCGAAAAGAATAAGTATGTTTAGTCTGCTAAATTTCAAAACACGATTAACAAGTCATTAACAACAATTAAAAACTGATTAACAAGATAAAAAGAAATAGTTTATAAATTTGTTACACCAAAAATACTAATAACATAAAAAATAGACAGTATGAAAACTTTAAAATTTACTTTAGTTGCTTTATTCATTTCAGCATTAACATTTGCCCAAAAAGTAGAAACTAAAAAATCGATTGCAACTAAGCAAGCTGTAAAACCAACAAAACAATCAGAATTAAAATGGGATGTTGAAAACCATAATTTTGGTGAAATTGCAAAAGGAAAACCAGTTTCTTATGAGTTTGCTTTTACAAACACTACAGATCAAACGATTATTTTAACAAAAGTTAAAGCATCTTGTGGATGTACAGCAACGAATTATACAAAAACTCCTGTAAAACCAGGTGAAAGAGGAACAGTTACAGCTACTTATAATGCTGCTGCTCCAGGTAACTTCCACAAAACAGTTACTGTTACTACAAACGAAGAAGGTGCTGCTCCTAAAGTGTTAATCATTAAAGGAAAAGTAATGAAGCCTGAAACAGAAGAAAAATCAATCTTATTAAAATAAGAAATAATTATAATTCTTTAAAAACCACTTCAATTGAAGTGGTTTTTTTATTTTTATAAAATGGAAACGGTTTATATAAATTCACCTTTAGGAATTACAAAAGTCTCAGGAAATAAAAGCGGAATTTCTGAAATTTCTGTTGGTTATGAAGAACCTATTTCAACTCAAATTCCTAAAAATTTACAACAAGCGGTAAACGAATTAGAAGAATATTTTAATGGAAACCGAAGTGAATTTACTTTTCAACTAAATCCAAAAGGAACTGATTTCCAACAAAAAGTTTGGAAAGAATTACTACAAATTCCTTACGGAAAAACCACCTCTTATCTAGAACTTTCAAAAAAAATTGGCGATGTAAAAGCAATTAGAGCTGTTGCTTCCGCAAATGGAAAAAATCCACTTTGGATTGTTGTTCCGTGCCATCGTGTTATTGGTTCTGATGGTTCTTTAACTGGTTACGCTGGCGGTTTATGGCGTAAACAATGGTTGCTAGAACACGAAAGAGGCGAAAAACAACAAACTTTGTTTTAAACAAACTAAGCAAGGCGTAGCCTTGCAACTCTTTTGCGCAAGAATAGTTTGAAAAAGCTCTGAATACAGGAGCAATGCGACGCAGAGTTTTTCAAATGGTTTTAATTGAAGATTAAAAATTCCTCGTAAAAGTGTCCTTTCTTTTGGTTCGTTTTCTTTGGACAAGCAAAGAAAATGAATAAGAAAAACAGAATTGCTTATTAGACTTTTTTTAATTTACTAAGCTTAGTAAACCAATTCATAAAATTTAATAACTTAGTGCTTTCTGAAAAATTAAACCAACAGCATGAAATTTCTAAAAAACTTCTTTAAGTGGTTTGCTATTATTTTAGTAGCGATAATTATTTTGATGTACATTTTTGATGTCGATTATTTATTACGCGCAGTGCGAACGATTTACTTTCGCGGACATACAACTGCTTTTATTGATGATTATACACATTTTCCTAATCGAGAAATTAAAAAAGGAACAGCACAACCTTGGGCAATTTCAAAAGATTACAATTCGGTTCCTGCAACAGAAGTTTTAGAGCAAACACACAAAGAATTGCAAACAGTTGCTTATGTAATCATAAAGAATGATAGCATTTGGCACGAAAGTTATTTTGATGGTTACGGAAAAGATTCAAAATCGAATTCATTTTCTATGGCAAAAAGTGTCGTGACGCTTGCTTTAGGAAAAGCGATTATGGAAGGAAAAATTAAAAGTTTAGACCAAAAAGTAACTGATTTTTTTCCTCAACTCAAAGGAGAGTTTGCAAAAGAAGTTACCGTTGGTGATTTATCTTCTATGGCTTCAGGCTTAAGTTGGGACGAACGCTATTACAGTCCGTTTTCAATTGTAACGCGTGCTTATTTTGATAGTGATTTAAAAAAAGTGATTTTAGGGTTAGAAATAAATGAAAAACCCGGACAATCGTTTAAATATTTAAGTGGTGCTACGCAATTATTAGCAATGTGTATTGAAAAGGCTACTGGCGAATATTTATCAGATTATGTATCGAAGAACTTTTGGCAACCAATGGGAGCTGAGAATGAAGCCCTTTGGCAATTAGATCACGAACCAGACGGAATTGAGAAATCTTATTGTTGTATTGCAAGTAATGCTCGAGATTTTGCTCGATTTGGTAAATTAATGCTTCAAGAAGGAAATTGGAATGGAAATCAAATTCTCGATTCTACTTTTGTTCAAAAATGTGTAACGCCACGTTTTCCTGAAAGTCCACAATACGGTTATGGTTGGTGGATGCATAATGTAAGCGGAAAACAATTGTATTATATGCGTGGGCACTTAGGACAATTTGTAATTGTAATTCCAGAAGATGATGTAATTATAGTTCGTTTAGGACATATAAAAGGTTTACAAACTGAAACCGATCCACATAGTGATGATTTGTATGTTTATGTTGATGAAGCTTATGAAATGTTAGCTCAGAGAAAATAAATTGAATTATGAATAGTCATTTCTCTGGTCTTCACAATAGAGATAAATTAGTAAAGCAAAATCAAGAAAACAGAAAAGAAAGATTAGATACTAGAAAGAAATCTCTTGGGAAAATAAAAAAGGATAATATTGGTTATTATTCAAAATCAATTTCAAAAAATGAATTGATTAAAATCAAAAACAAAATTTTAAAAAGAAACAGAAAGCAACTTTTCATAGTTATTTTAATTTTTATGATTTTGTTTGTATTGATTTTGTTTTTTTCAATGAGATATAATATTCTTTAATTAATAACAACGATAAACAAAAAAATAAATGATAGAAAAAATTCAACACAACAACATTCTTTTCTTAGACATTGAAACTGTTCCGCAATACGATTCCTATATGGGAATGGATGAAGAAACTAAAAAGCTTTGGGAACTTAAAACCCAATACCAACGACGCGATGAGGTTACTGCTGAAGATTTTTATGAAAGAGCAGGAATTTGGGCTGAATTTGGAAAAATCATTTGTATTTCGGTTGGATATTTCACCAACAAAGCCGATATCCGAAACTTTAGAACAACTAGTTTTTGGGGAGAAGAAAAGAAAATTTTGCAAGACTTTGCCAATTTGCTGAACCAACATTTCAATGGCGCGGCGCATGTTTTATGCGGACACAATGCTAAAGAATTTGATATTCCGTTTATTGCACGTCGCATGATAATTCATGGAGTTGCCTTGCCAGATAAACTGAATTTATTTGGTAAAAAACCTTGGGAAGTACCACATTTAGATACTTTAGAATTGTGGAAATTTGGCGATTACAAACACTTTACTTCATTACGATTACTAACAAAAATTTTAGATATTCCATCGCCTAAAGATGATATCGATGGAAGTGAAGTTGCAAGAGTTTTCTACATTGAAAAGGATATTGATCGCATTATCACCTATTGTGAAAAAGACGTAATTGCAGTTGCTCAAATTTTCCTTCGTTTTCGTAGAGAAGATTTGTTAATTGAAGATGAGATAACGCATGTGTAGATATTTTTATTCCGTTCGATTTTACAAAAGCAGCAGAATTGTGTCAGTTCGAGCGGAGTCGAGAACACAAAAATTATGAAGTTATATTATGTTTACATACTAAAATGTTCAGATGAAACCTATTATGTTGGTTTTACTTCTAATTTAGAGCAAAGAATTATGCAACATAATATTGGAACAGATTCTGATTCATACACTTTTAAAAGAAGACCAGTTGAATTAGTTTGGTGTCAAGAATTTGTTGAACCCAATCAAGCCATTTATTTTGAAAAGAAAATAAAAAAATGGAGTAAAGCAAAAAAAGAAGCAATAATAAATGATAATTTTGATTTGTTACCTTTGCTTTCAGAGTGTAAAAATGAAACGCACTTTAAAAATAAGGGTCTCGACTCCGCTCGACCTGACATAAATGAAGAATGAAATGACTTCGAGTGGAGTCGAGAAGTTTTTAAATAAATATTAATCTAAATAAGACTTTTATCGAGTGATAGTGTCACTTCGAGTGAAGTTGAGAAGAAAAGAAACATGGTTTTAAGCAGATTTTGGCTCGTTATATTCGTTTGTTCCATCACATTTATAATTACAGGATTATTCACTAATCAATATTATTCAATCGATTATGTATTGAATGGAAAAAAAGACGAACCACTTTTAATAAGCGAAAAGTATTTAAACGAAGTTCCACAATTTGTTCAAGACAGTTTAAAAAATTCACCAACAAAAGAATTTGTATTAAACAACGTTACTTCAGATGCTGATACAACGTATGTTTATAACAAGCAAACGGTTAAAATCTACAGTGGAAAACAACAGTCAGATGGTTTGTTACCGATGGCAAAAAGTAGCTTACTCGATTTAATTTTACCTTTAATTGCCTACTTATCGTTTTTCTGTGGAATTATGGAACTGTTAATAATTTCTGGCGCTTCCGAAAAACTAGCCAGCTTTTTAAGTCCAGCTTTTGCTAAAATCTTTCCTTCTATTCCTAAAAATCACGAATCAATTTCTTATATGACTTTGAATTTTGCTGCAAATTTCCTCGGATTAGATTCTGCGGCAACGCCATTTGGTTTAAAAGCTATGGAAAAACTCCAAGAAATTAATCCAGATAAAGACAAAGCCAGCGATGCACAAATTATGTTTATGACGTTGCACGCAGCAGGTTTAACGTTAATACCAACATCAATTATTGGTTATCGTGCAGCTGAAAATGCTGCTAACCCAGCCGATGTAATGTTGCCGTGTATTATTACATCTTTTGTAGGAACAATTGCTGCATTTATTTTGGTAGGAATCAGACAAAGAATCAACTTTAAAAGTGCTTCACTTTTGGCTGTTTTAATGGGATTAGTTGGCGCAATTATCGGATTGTTGTTTTATGTAAACACCTTAGATTTAATTGGCAAAAACTATTTCACGGCAAATTTATCTGGAGTGTTATTATTGGCGATTATTGGATTTACGCTAGTATATTCTTTTATGAATGAGAAAAAATTTGTTGCCAATAAAACCAATATGTTCGACACGTTTGTTGTTGGAGCCAATAACGGACTGAAAACTGGAGTAATGATATTTCCCTATGTAATGGGAATGTTAGTCGCTATTTCGTTGTTTAGAAACAGTGGATTGTTTGAATTAATTAGCCACGGATTAGCATTTGTGTTTTCAAATATGGGCGTGAGTAAAGAAATAACTGATTCGTTACCAGTTGCGATGTTACGACCATTTTCTTCTGGTGGTTCACGTGGATTTATGATTGATGCAATGCGAACTTACGGACCAGATTCTTTAGCAGGAAGGTTAAGTTGTATTTTCCAATGTAGTGCCGAAACGACGTTTTACGTAATTGCGGTTTATTTTGGTTCGGTAAATATAAAAGACACACGATATACGCTTTGGATGATGTTGTTAGTTGACTTGATTTGTGTTATTACAGCTGTTTTTATTGCGACTTGGTTTTTTTAAAAGTATATTAAATAACCACAGAAAATTTTATCAAAAAATTCAGAATACTTACCTTTACGTCACTTAAAAAACTAACACACAATGGATTTTATATATCAAGATCCGTATCCGATTTTAAAAGACGATACGCAATACAAAAAATTAACTTCTGATTACGTTACCGTAGAAAAAATAGGCGATAGAGAAATTTTAGTAGTTGACCCAAAAGGTTTAGAATTACTGGCAGAAGAAGCCATGTTTGACGTTTCTTTTATGCTTCGTACAAAACACTTACAAAGTTTACACAACATCTTAAATGATCCTGAAGCAACAGATAACGACCGATTTGTAGCTTACAATTTATTGCAAAATGCTAAAGTAGCTATCGACAAACAATTACCTTCTTGCCAAGATACAGGAACGGCAATTGTAATGGCAAAAAAAGGAGAAAGTGTTTATACTGGTGCTGAAGATGCAGAATTTTTATCAAAAGGAATTTATAACACCTATCAAAAAAGAAATCTTCGTTATTCTCAAATTGTACCGATTAGCATGTTTGAGGAGAAAAATTCGGGTTGTAATCTTCCTGCTCAAATTGATATTTATGCAAAAAAAGGAAATTCGTATGAGTTTTTATTTTTAGCAAAAGGAGGAGGTTCGGCGAATAAAACATTTTTGTACCAACAAACAAAATCGTTATTGAACGAAAAGAATTTAACAGAGTTCATTAAGAATAAAATTCAAGATTTAGGAACATCGGCTTGTCCGCCTTATCACTTGGCTTTAGTTATTGGTGGAACTTCAGCTGAAGCCAATTTAGCAGCCGTTAAAAAGGCATCGGCTGGTTATTATGATAATTTACCTACATCTGGAAATATGTCAGGGCAAGCTTTCCGTGATTTAGAATGGGAAGCAAAAGTGCAACAAATCTGTCACGAAAGTGGAATAGGAGCGCAATTTGGTGGAAAATATTTCGTGCATGATGTACGTGTAATTCGTTTACCAAGACATGCTGCTTCTTGTCCGGTTGGATTAGGTGTTTCTTGTTCGGCAGATAGAAATATCAAAGGGAAAATTACGAAAGATGGAATTTTCTTAGAGCAATTAGAAACCAATCCAGCTCAATTTTTACCTGAAGTAGCGCCACATTTAGAAGAGCCAGTTGTTGTAGATTTGAATCGTCCGATGAAAGATATTTTAGCAGAATTGACGAAATATCCAATCAAAACGCGTTTAAAACTAAACGGAACGGTAATCGTAGCGCGTGATATTGCACATGCGAAGATTAAAGAAATGTTAGATGCGGGCCAACCAATGCCTGAATATTTCAAAAATCACCCAGTTTACTATGCAGGACCAGCAAAAACTCCAGAAGGAATGCCATCAGGAAGTTTCGGGCCAACAACAGCAGGAAGAATGGATCCGTATGTTGAGGAATTCCAGAAACACGGTGGAAGTATGGTAATGTTAGCGAAAGGAAACCGTTCGCAACAAGTTTCAGATGCTTGTACAAAATATGGCGGATTCTATTTAGGTTCGATTGGTGGACCAGCAGCTATTTTAGCAAAAGAGAACATTCTTTCTGTTGAGGTAGTTGATTTCCCAGAATTAGGAATGGAAGCCGTTCGTAAAATTGAAGTAAAAGATTTCCCTGCATTCATTATTACCGATGATAAAGGAAATGACTTCTTCGCGGATTTGAAGTAAAATTTAGAGGAAAGAAGAAAGAAACAAGATAAAAGAAAACCTGTTAGTTATTACTGACAGGTTTTTTATTTTTGTCATTCCGACAAAAAGGAGGAATCTCATAAAGAAACAAGAAAAATGAGACTTCTATAACCATAAACCTTGTTTATTCCTCTTAATATCAAATGCTCGAAGTGACAAATCATTGAGGAAAATCTTTCTACTGTAAACTGACCACTGATTACTAAAAACTATTCCACATACAAAACCAATCCTTTTAAATAATGACCTTCAGGATGGTAAATATTCGTTGGGTGATCTGGTCCTTGTTCTAATTTGTGTAGCACACGAATGTTTCTTCCGGTTTCAATGGCAGCAGCAGCAACGGTATTGTAAAATAAAACATCATCTATTGCTTGCGAACAAGAAAATGTAAACAAAATTCCTTTTGGTGCTAATGCTTTTAATCCAGCAATATTTAAACGTTTATACGCTTGAGTAGCTTTGTGTTTAGCACGAATGTTTTTTGCAAAAGCTGGTGGATCTAATACAATTACATCATAAATTTGATGGTTTTCTTTCATAAAATTAAACACATCATCAGCAATAGCATTATGATTAGCATTTGGAAAGTTTAATTCCATATTTTGAGTAGCCAAATCAACTGCTTTTTGAGAAATATCTACAGAAGTTACTAATTCTGCTCCAGCACTCATTGCATAAATTGAAAATCCGCCAGTGTAACAAAACGTATTTAGTACTTTTTTACCTTTTGAAAATTCACCTAATAATTTTCTGTTATCGCGTTGGTCTAAAAAGAAACCTGTTTTTTGACCTTCTACCCAATTGACATGAAACCGAATATTGTTTTCTTTAGCGATTGTTTCAGCAGTTTCTCCGTGTAAAAAATAATCGGTTCCTGTTCCTGGTAATGAACCTGAGCTTTTACAATAAATACTTTTACAGTTGTTTGGAAAAACTTCTTTTATAGCTTCGGCTATTTTATTTATTTGGAAAAAGATTCCAGATGAATGTGCTTGAATTACCCAACAATCATTATAAAAATCGACAATTAAACCTGGAACACTATCGCCTTCACCATGAATGACACGGAAAGCGTTCGTTTCATTCAAATTCAATAAATTGGTACGTAATTCCCAAGCCGATTGAAGTTTTTCAGTCCAAAAACTTTCTGTAAATTCTTCTTTTCCAAAAGCAATTAGACGCACCACAATACTTCCTCTATCGCTAAAAAATCCAGAAGCTAAATGTTGATGATTATGGTCGACTACATCTACTAATTGTCCATCTTCTAGCTCTTCACTCACGCCAAAAACAGCACCGCTAAAAACCCAAGGATGTCTTCTTAGAATTGAACGTTCTTTACCTTTTTTTAAAATTATTTTTGGGAAATCTTTCAATGTAATAATAAATTAATATAACAATATAGAAATGAAAAAAATGTAACAATTTATCTAGTAAGACTTCATTGTTACATTTAGTAATTGGTAAATTATAAATTAAATATCCATTTCAGGAATATCTCCTTCAATGATAAGTGTACCTTCAGTAGCATTTTGAATCTCTTCTACAGAAACTCCAGGCGCTCTTTCTAATAATTTAAAACCTTTTTCAGTTACTTCTAAAACGGCTAGGTTAGATACGATTTTTTTAACGCAACCAACACCTGTTAGTGGTAAACTACATTTTTTAAGTAGTTTAGATTCTCCAGCACGATTTGTATGCATCATAGCTACAATAATGTTTTCTGCAGAAGCTACTAAATCCATAGCACCACCCATTCCTTTAACCATTTTTCCTGGAATTTTCCAGTTGGCAATATCACCATTTTCAGAAACTTCCATTGCACCAAGAATAGTTAAATCTACTTTTTGCGAACGAATCATTCCGAAACTAAAAGCAGAATCAAAGAAACTTGCTCCAGGTAATGTGGTTATAGTTTGTTTTCCTGCATTAATGATATCTGCATCTTCTTCACCTTCAAAAGGAAACGGTCCCATTCCTAAAACACCATTTTCAGATTGAAATTCTACTGAAATATCTTCACGAACAAAGTTGGCAACTAATGTAGGAATTCCAATTCCAAGATTTACGTAGTAACCGTCTTTTACTTCTTTAGCAATTCGTTTTGCGATTTGATTTTTATCTAACATAATAATGTATCAATTTAGAAATGTAAAAATGTATTAATTTTTTGTTTTACTCGTTGAAAGAATTTTATAAACAATTAAAGAAATTTCAGTTATTTGATTTTTTAAACTTTGATTAAACGGGTAAGATTTTGCTTGTTCACAAAGAGTCAACCAATATTTAGTTTCCTCAATTTCTTTTGCAGCGATTTTTACTTTATGAATAAAATCAGATTTACTTTCTGCATTTTGAGCTTCATGAATATTTGCTCCTATACTTGTTCCGCTTTTTAAAAGTTGTTTTGCAACAACAAATTTCTTTTTTTCTTCTAATTCTTCACAGTATTCAATTATAGTCAAAGCAAAAACAATTGTTTTAGTTAAAATGATATTTTCGCTTTTCATAATTGTTTAATTTTTACATTAGTTAAATTATTTAATTTTTAGAACGAACAGTTCGTTGCTCAATTCTTTTCTCAAATTTCTCACCTTGGAAAATACGGTTAACCATAATTCCTGGAATATGAATTTCATTAGGATCTAATTTTCCTGCAGGAACTAATTCTTCAACCTCAGCGATTGTGATTTTTCCAGCTCCTGCCATAGGTGCATTAAAATTACGAGCGGTTCCTTTAAAAATTAAATTACCTGCTTCGTCACCTTTCCAAGCTTTCACAATTGCAAAATCGGCTTTAAAAGCATGTTCTAAAATGTGCATTTTTCCGTTAAACTCTCTAGATTCTTTTCCTTCTGCTACTTCGGTTCCATAACCGGCAGGAGTAAAGAAAGCAGGAATTCCAGCTTGTGCAGCGCGACACTTTTCTGCTAAAGTTCCTTGTGGAGTTAATTCAACTTCTAATTCACCAGAAAGCATTTGGCGTTCAAATTCTGCATTTTCTCCTACGTAAGAAGAAATCATCTTTTTTATTTGTCTTTTCTGTAATAATAAACCTAATCCGAAATCATCAACACCTGCATTGTTTGAAATACAAGTCAGTTCGTTTACGTTTAATCGGACTAATTCGGCAATACTATTTTCAGGAATACCACAAAGTCCGAAACCACCAAGCATGATAGTCATTCCGCTTTCAATTCCTTGAAGTGCTTCTTGAACAGTATTAACTTTTCTTGAAATCATAATTATTATTTAGTTTGTTGTTTTTAAAAACTTCCAAATTCATCATCAATATTTTTGTCTTCTAAAGTGGCAGTAGAATCAATAACTTTTTTGTTGCAATCAACTCGAATACTTAACTCTTTAGGGCGATCAAAAGCTTCTTTAGAAATATCTAAATCTTTGTCTTTGTAACATTTATCCATAAACAATCCCCAAATAGGTAATGCCATACAAGCGCCTTGTCCATATAGAGTTTGACTAAAGTGAGCAGCACGATCATCGTTACCAACCCAAATACCAGTAGCTAAGTTAGGCACAACTCCCATAAACCATCCATCGGAATTATTTTGAGAAGTTCCTGTTTTACCGGCAATAGGATTAGAAAATTTATAATCGTATTGTGTTAAACCACTTACACCACCCCAACGTAATCGTTGTCCTGTACCCGATTGTGTAACACCTTCTAAAAGTTTGATAATGGCGTACGCAACATCTTGATTCATTACGTCTTTACTTTCCGGAATTACTTGTTCTAAAACAATTCCGTTTTTGTCTTCAATGCGCGTAACGAATGTTGGTTTAATATAAACACCTTTATTAGCATATGTACTAAATGCACCAACCATTTGTTCTACAGTAATATCAACAGCACCTAGTGCAATAGCTGGTTGTTCCGGAATTTCAGAGGTTACACCTAAATCGCGAGCCATATCGATTACGGCTTTTGGACCAACTCGATCCATAATTTTAGCAGAAACAGGGTTTAATGAATTAGCTAAACCTTGACTTAACGTAACCATTCCCTTGTATTTTCCATCTGAGTTTGTAGGTGACCAATCTGCAGAAATACCCCATCTGCCTTTTGGCATAGTAAACGGTCCGTCAATGATAGTATCACAAGGCGACAAGCCTAATTGTTCAATTGCAGTTGCATAAACAAAAGGTTTAAAGGTTGAACCCACTTGTCTTGCTCCTTGTCCTACGTGATCGTATTGAAAGTATTTATAATTTATTCCTCCAACCCAAACTTTTACATGTCCGGTTTGAGGTTCCATTGCCATCATTCCTGTTTGTAGGAAGTGTTTGTAATAACGAATAGAATCTTTTGGTGTCATTATAGTGTCTTTTTCACCTTTCCAAGTGAAGACCTTCATTTTTCGTTTAACATCAAAAGACTTAATAATTTCTTCTTCAGATTTACCTTCTTCTTTTTTCATTACACGCCATCTTTCAGAAGCTTTCATGGCACGCATAATAATTCTATCGGTTTCGTCTTTAGAAATTTTTAAAAACGGAGCGTTTTTATTTCGCTTTGCTTTTTCAAAAAACTTGTCTTGAAGTATGGTTAAATGTTGCTCTACCGCTTCTTCGGCATATTTTTGCATTTTAGAATCGATGGTAACATAAATTTTTAATCCATCGCGATAAATATCGTATTTAGAACCATCTTCTTTTTTGTGATTTTCTACCCATTTTTTCATGTAATCACGAAGATATTCTCTAAAATAAGTAGCACTACCTTCTTTGTGACTTTCTGGTTTGAAGTCTAGGGTTAAAGGCAGTTTTTTTAACGAATCAAATTCTTTTTCGTTTATAATTTCATTACGAACTAGCTGGCCTAAAACAACATTTCTTCGTGTAGTTGAACGTTCTAAAAATCGATTTGGATTAAAACGAGAAGGATTGGTTAGCATACCAACAATAACTGCGCTTTCTTCAACATTTAAGTCTTTTTGATCTTTATTAAAATAAGTTCTAGCAGCAGAATTAATACCAATGGCATTGTTTACAAAATCAACTTGATTCAAATACATCGCCATGATTTCCTTTTTGGTATATTGGCGTTCAAGACGAACTGCAATTACCCATTCTTTTATTTTTTGACCTATTCTTTCAATGATGTTTTTAGCACCATCACTTCCATGAAAAAGGTTTTTGGCTAATTGTTGTGTAATTGTACTAGCTCCTCCATCTTGTCCTAACTTTACAATAGCACGAAGCGTTCCGCGAGCGTCGATACCAGAATGGTCATAAAAACGTTCATCTTCTGTAGAAACTAAAGCATTTACTAAATGTGGTGATAAATCATCAAACTTTACAGGAACTCTGTTTTCGGCATAAAACTTTCCGAGTACAACACCATCTGAAGAAATAATTTCAGTAGCAACGTTAGAATCTGGATTTTCAAGTTTTTCAAAGCTTGGCATTTCGCCAAAGAAACCCCAAGAAGCAAATAAAAATAAAAGAACTACAAAGGCAATTCCTCCAAAAAATAGTTTCCAAAACCATTTTATGTATTTTGAGAAATTTTGATTTTCAGCTTTTTTTGTTGCCATAATTATTTTGTTTTTTCAATTCTGAATCCAACTTCGGTTACTCCGTTAACGCGCTCTATTCCGTTAATTTGATTGGCTTCTCTAAGTGCGTGAATAATATCGATATTGTATTTTCCAGATTTTTTAAAGGTAAAATTTTCTTGATACCAAAGTTTGCTTTCTTTTACATCGGAAAAACCTTCGCCTAATAAAGAACCATCTGGATTTGTCATTTGGTATTCTAAAGTATCAACTTTTGTTTCGTTTTCAGGATTTGTTAACCGTACAATAACAAATAAATTGTTAAATGGATATTCATTATTATTTCTAATATTGAGAAATAAATTGTACGGATTTATAGTGTCTTTTTGTTCGAAAGAAAACTGTATTGTATCGTTTTTTGCCCAAGAACCGTCTAATTTATGGTATTGATCAAACACACGATTTTGATCGCAAGAAGCAACCAACATTGTTAAAAAAATAATTACCCAATATTTATTGTTTCTTAGGACCATTAGGTTTCTTTTTGTTTGAAGGTTTGTTTCTATTTTGTTGTTGTTTGTTATTATTATTTGGTCGTCTTTTTTTGTTGCGTCTTTTGCTTTTTGGCTTGTCAAAGCGAGTTAAATCATCTTGACCAACAGCATTTTGGAAGTTTTTAGGAACTTCTTTTGGTGTGTCGTCTACAAAATCTTCTAATGCATCAACTTTTTGTTTTTTAGCATTTAAGGCTAAAATTTCTTTAACTTTTTCTGTTGTTAAAACATGCCAAAGTGAAGATTGATTTTCATAACTAAACCACATTAATCCTTTAAAAATATCGACTTTCTGACAGTTTGCTTTTCCTTTTTCAGTGTATAATTTAGTGTCTAAATCTGGAAAATCTTTTAGTGCATCTAAATAAGTGTCTAATTCATAATTCAAACAACATTTTAGCTTACCACATTGTCCTGCTAATTTTTGCGGATTTAAAGATAGTTGTTGGTAACGCGCTGCTGAAGTATTCACACTTCTAAAATCGGTTAACCAAGTAGAACAACATAATTCGCGTCCACAAGAACCAATTCCACCCAAACGTGCTGCTTCTTGACGGAAACCAACTTGCTTCATTTCAATTCTAATTCCAAATTCACGAGCAAAATCTTTAATCAATTGTCGGAAATCAACACGTTCATTTGCAGTGTAATAAAACGTTGCTTTAGAACCATCACCTTGAAATTCAACATCTGAAATTTTCATTTCCAAGTTTAATGCAATTGCTAATTCTCGAGCTCGTATACGAACAGGTTCTTCACGTTTTCTAGCTTCGCTCCAAATATCAATGTCTTTTTGAGAAGCTTTACGATACACTTTTGCTAATTCGGCATCTTGCGCAACGTTCTTCTTTTTCATTTGAACTTTAACCAATTCGCCTGCTAAAGAAACAATTCCAACATCATGTCCTGGTGAAGTTTCCGTTGCTACAATATCGCCAATAGAAAGCGTGATTTTTTCAGTATTTCTAAAAAAATCTTTGCGTCCGTTTTTAAATCGAACCTCAACAACATCGAACGGTTCTTGACCTTGAGGCAAACTCATGTTTGATAACCAATCGAATACTGTTAACTTATTGCAGCTTCCGGTGCTACAAGAACCATTATTTTTACATCCTTTTGGAGTCCCGTCTTGAGACTCTGAGGAACAATTACTACATGCCATAATTCTATATATTGATCGTTCTTTCGAACTACTTGTCAAAAAAGTGTTTAGTTTGTAAAGATAATACAATTTTATATATCCTTTTAGCCGAACTTTTTACTAAAGAAAAAGCCTATTTACTAGTAACGCAAACAGGCTTTTAAAAGTATTTTAGAATATAAAATTTACACTTCTTTAACTGAAATGATATTAACAGGACAAGCCTTTTCTGCTTGTTCACAAGATTCTACAATGGTATGATCTGGAGATTTTAATGTATGAAACCCTTTGGTGTTGACCGATTTTAATAAAACTGTTTTACCGTCTTTTTTAGACATTTGAAACTGTTTTGGAGCAAATTCAACACAATAATTGCAACCAATACATTTATCTCTTTGTAAAGTTATTACGACCATTAGGCTTCAACAATTTTATATAATTTGTCAGACAAACGTATTCTAAATGGAAGTTTTAAAGTCAAACTATCGCCTTTTGAAGCTTTGTCTAAATTTTCATCATTGACCATCATACTTTCAATAACCATTTCTTGAACTCCAGTTGATGGACCAGTAATTAAAATTTTATCACCTTTTTTAATATCGTAAGCTTCAATTTTAAACTCGCCAATTTCTGCTTTTGGAAAATAATGAACACCTTTTCCTATATACACTTTCTTTTGTGTAGCGTTGCTTCCAGGATCTTTACTCCATTCGCCTAATTTTTGCCCCAAATAGTAACCACTCCAAAATCCTCTGTTGTACACTTTATTTAGAGCTTCCATCCATTCTGCCACTTTTTCTTGCGAAAATGTTCCGTCATAATACGAATCGATAGCTTCTCTATACGTTTTGATAACAGTTGCTACATATTCTGGAGCGCGACCACGGCCTTCAATTTTTAAAACTTTGATTC
This sequence comes from Bacteroidia bacterium, assembly GCA_030431055.1. Taxonomy (GTDB): domain Bacteria; phylum Bacteroidota; class Bacteroidia; order Flavobacteriales; family Flavobacteriaceae; genus Flavobacterium. The sequence continues at coordinate 518,882 of JAUIJA010000001.1, forward strand.
CAGTATCAATTACTTGGTCTAAGAAATCAAGCGTACATAAATCTTTTGGAGACATCATGTATTCATTGTCGATTTCAATTTCAAAACCAGATTCTTGATCGATAACGGTATATTTTTTACGACAATTTTGTTTACAAGCACCACGGTTTGCAGAAGAATTATGTGAATGTAAACTCAAATAACATTTTCCAGAAACCGCCATACATAAAGCTCCGTGACCAAAAATTTCGATTTCTACTAAGTTGCCACTTGGTCCTTTTACTTGCTCTTTCTCTATTTGCTCGGTAATTTTCTTTACTTGTCGTAAACTCAATTCGCGAGAAAGTACAATAGTATCGGCAAACATGGCGTAAAATTTTACCGTTTCAATGTTCGTTACATTTACTTGAGTAGAAATGTGAACTTCCATACCAATGCTTTTAGCTGTCATGATAACTGCTTGGTCTGAAGCAATAACGGCAGTAATGTTAGCTTCTTTTGCTTTGTTTAAAAGAGTTTTTACAATTGATAAATCGTGATCGTAAACAATTGTATTTAAAGTAAGATAGGTTCTAACATTTTTTTCTTCACAACGACGCGCAATTTCAGGTAAATCGTCCAAAACGAAATTCATTGTTGCTCTTGCACGCATATTTAACTGCTCAACACCAAAATAAACCGAATCACATCCGTTATCTAAAGCTGCTTGTAAAGATTCAAAATTACCAGCAGGCGCCATTAATTCAATTTTTCCTGTAGAAGTCATTATTTCTTAATGATTTTAAATAATTTATCTGACTTTCTAACTCTAAAAGGTAACTCAACCGTAATTTTATCATCAACTTTTGCAGAAGTTCTTTCCGTTCCGTTTACTAACATTTTTTCTAGCGTAAATTCAACTTCACCAGTTGTTGGTCCGGAAATTAAAAGTAAATCGCCAGTATTGATTTCTTTATTGGTAATTGAAAACAAAGCAATTTGCGATTTAGAATAATAATGTTCGCCATTACCCACCAAAACTTTTTTAGTCGCGATTTTTTGACGAATTGGTAAATCGTTTTCTGGTTTTGCTTTAGCCAAAGAAACATCCGATAATTCCCCAGAATGTTTGAATTTTAAAGCTTTTGATTTTCCTTTTTTGAAAATTTTATTACTGTTGCTTTGTCCTTTTCTAAGTTTAATTTGCTCTACCAAAGGCAAATGTGTAATTTCTTGACATTCAGTTGAGCAACAGTGTTCCATTTTTGAAGCACATTCGTCGCACTGAATAAATAACAAGTGACATCCGTCGTTTGCACAGTTTGTATGCGTGTCGCACGGTTTTCCACATTGATGACATTGTGAAATGATGTCGTCAGTGATTCTTTCGCCTAAACGATTATCGAAAACGAAATTTTTCCCAATGAATTTACTTTCTAAGTTTTCTGCTTTCACTTGACGTGCATATTCAATAACACCGCCTTCTAATTGGTACACATTTTTAAAACCTTGATGTTTGAAGTAAGCCGAAGCTTTTTCGCAACGAATTCCTCCGGTGCAATACATCAACAAGTTTTTATCTTCTTTATGATTTTGAAGTTGTTCGTTAATAATTGGCAAACTTTCACGAAACGTATCTACATCTGGAGTAATTGCACCTTTAAAATGACCGACTTCACTTTCGTAATGGTTACGAAAATCGACCACAATGGTATTAGGATCGTCTAATAATTGGTTGAATTCATTCGCTTTTAAGTGAATTCCTTTATTGGTTACATCAAAAGTAGCATCGTCTAATCCATCGGCAACGATTTTGTGACGCACTTTTATGGTTAACTTTAAAAAAGAATGATCGTCTTGTTCGCGAGCCACATTTAAACGAATACCACGCATGAAATCATATTCTTCTAGCGTATTTCTGAATACTTCAAATTGATCAGCAGGAACACTCATTTGAGCATTAATTCCTTCGTGAGCAACATAAATACGACCTAGAGCTTCTAAAGGATTCCAAGCTAAAAATAAATCGTCTCGAAATTGTTGTGGGTTTTCAATTTTGGCATACGCATAGAACGAAAGTGTGATTCTTTCTTTTCCCGCTTCATCAATTAAACGGGCACGTTCTTCTGCGCTTAAAGTGTTGTACAGTTGCATGCTATAACTTTTAAGTGAGAAATTATTTTTTTGAATTTTAAATGGAAAAATTCGTCGGCAAAGTTAACAATAATCGATTAAATTGAGTAACAAACGGATTTTTAATTCTTTTTTAACTTAATTTTATTATATTGGCTATTCAAAAAAATTATTTGTTATGAATAGACGTGATTTTTTAAAGAACTCCGGAAAAGTGATTTTAGCTACATCGGCTATTGTAATTACCGGAAATTTAATATCTTCTTGTACATCTGATGATGATGATAATTTTAATGGTTATTATGGTAGTGGTTATTACGACGACGGCTATTATGACGATGGTTACTACGACGACGGTTATTATGATGATGGTTATTACGGAGGATAAAATTTGAGAAAAATTCTTTTTTTACATGATACGGCTCTTACTTTAAAAAGAGGAGCTGAGTTAACAATTGCCCAGCTGGTTTCAAAAGGAAATGAGTTGGGTTTTCTTGTTGAAGTAGATTTGTTACAAAATTTTGAGCAAGTAAAGGCAAGTATTTTAGAACATGATTTACTTATTATTTGTAACACTTCAAGGTGTAAATTTGAACTAGATATTTTGAATTTTGTTTTAAATTCTAAAATTCCGTTTTGTAAAATAGAGTTTGATTATAACTTCTGTGTTCGAAGAAATATTTTATGCACTTTAGATAGAAATATTCGAAATTGTTGCAATACTGATAAATTCCATTTATACCGAACACTTTTTACAAATTCTCAACTCAACATTTTTCAATCTCCAAGGCATTTTGAAGCTCACTTCGAGTTTTATGGAGAAGCTGTTGCTCACAATTATTTAATTATGCCGCCAACAGTTGATGTAGAAAATATTTCAATTTCAAACGATAAAGTAAATGAAATTCCATTTTTTGGCGAATTAAGTTATTTAAAAGGAGGCGATGCATTTGTAGATTATGCGTTAGAACATCCTAATAAGAATTTTGTAGTTTTTGGTGAAAATAAATTAAGAAGAGAAATCCCGAAAAACATTGAGTTTAAAGTACCAATTGAAAATACCGAAGTCTTAAAAGTTTTAGGTAAAACTAAAGAAATTATTATTAAACCTGTTTGGCCAGAACCATCAGGAAGATTAGCAGCGGAAGCATTTTTATCAGGCTGTGAATTAATTACTAATGATAGAGTAGGAACATGGTCTTTTGATTTTTATCCAGATGATAAAGAACGCGCAAAGCAAGAAATGCAATCTACGATTTTGGAATTTTGGAGTAAAATTAAAGATATTCCAGCACAAAGTTCGGTTTCAAAGTCATTAGGAAACGTTTTGGTTTTAAAAAGTTATGGCGGACTTGGAGATATTTTCTTTACACTGCCAGCAGTTTATAAATTAAAACAAGTTTCGGATTCGGTTACTTACGGACTTAGTCCGCGTTTGGTTAGTTTTTTCCAAAAGCATTTAAAAGGAATTCAAGTTGTAGATGCAACTCAAATAGATAAAACTAAATTTGATAAAGTTGTCGAATTTGGTAACTATCCAATTTTTGATAGAAGCGTTGAGCAAATTGAGTATATAACTAGTAAGAAAGTAAAACAACATTCTATACAGCATTACATCGATGCGGTTTGCCGTTTTCATAAAGATTTGTCAAATAAAAATTTGGGTTTTCCATATTTTGAAAGAGAAACAAATTTTGAAAACCTTCATTATACTTTACATCCTGGAGCTGGTTTTTTATTGAAGATTTGGCCAACAGAAAATTATGCAAAATTAATCGAAGAAATTTATACTATTTTTCCAAAACTAAGATGTAAAATTATTTTAGGTAAAGATGACCCAAATCCGCAACAGTTTTTATCAAAGGAATATCCGCATATCGATTTAATCACAGGAGATTTACATGAAGTAGGAGAAGCTATGTCAAGTGCGATTTTTCACATTGGCAATGATGCAGGAATAACACATGTAGCAGGAGCTTTTAATGTGCCAACCGTTGGTATTTATGGACCAACAGGTCCAGGTTCTTGGGGAAGTTTTTCCGAGCAAAATGAAATTGTTTGGGGCAAACCTGGAAATTGTACACTAAAATGCAATTATGATGTAATTATTAATTGTGAAGATAGAGTTTGTTTGTCGTCAATATCGCCTAAAAAAGTACTAGAAAAGCTGTATAAATTGCTTCAAAAGACATATGAGTTTGAAGAATTTGATGTTTATATCAACCCAAATGTAGCTTTCGATTTAACAGAAAAAGATTGTTTAATAAATTGGAATGGAAATGAAGTTTTATTAGAATTTCAAAATGAACAAATGAAAAGTTATATTGAAAAGATATGTTCAAAGAACTTGCATTTAAAAGAAAATATTGAACCAAATGAAGTGTTTCAATTGTTTTATGAACAAGATATTTTATTTTTAGTTCCTAAAATATTTAGAGAATAAAAAAATTGTATTTTTACGCAAAATATTTATGTTATGAGTTCAGATAAAGAAGCTAAATTAAAAGCCCTTAAATTAACGTTAGACAAGTTAGACAAAACGTACGGAAAAGGAACTGTAATGAAAATGGGAGATTCTGCTGTAGAAGAAGTAGAAGTAATTCCATCTGGCTCTTTAGGATTAGATCTTGCACTAGGTGTAAATGGTTATCCAAAAGGAAGAGTAATAGAAATTTACGGTCCAGAATCGTCTGGTAAAACTACGTTAACCTTACACGCCATTGCAGAAGCTCAAAAAGCTGGAGGAATTGCAGCATTTATCGATGCGGAACATGCTTTCGATCGTTTTTATGCGGAAAAATTAGGAGTTGATATTGATAATTTAATTATCTCTCAACCCGATCATGGTGAACAAGCACTTGAAATTGCTGAAAGCTTAATTCGTTCAGGTGCGGTTGATATTGTTGTTGTCGATTCGGTTGCTGCCTTAACACCAAAAAGTGAAATCGAAGGTGATATGGGTGATAGCAAAATGGGATTACATGCTCGTTTAATGTCACAAGCCTTAAGGAAATTAACAGGAACAATTCACAAAACAAAATGTACGGTTTTCTTTATTAACCAGTTACGTGATAAAATTGGTGTAATGTTCGGAAATCCAGAAACTACTACAGGTGGTAATGCGTTAAAATTTTATGCATCTGTTCGTGTCGATATCAGACGTTCATCACAAATTAAAGACGGAGATAGCGTTATAGGAAACCGAGCTAGAGTTAAAATTGTAAAGAATAAAGTTGCACCACCATTTAGAACTGCTGAATTTGATATTATGTACGGAGAAGGTGTTTCTAAAGTTGGAGAAATTTTAGATTTAGCAGTAGAGTATGATGTTGTTAAGAAAAGCGGTTCTTGGTTTAGTTATGGAGAAACAAAACTTGGTCAAGGTAGAGATGCTGTTAAAAAACTCATTAAAGACAATCCAGAACTAATGGATGAATTAGAAGAAAAGATAAAAGAATATCTTAAAGCAGAGGCTTAAAATTAAAATCCCGAAAATTTTTTCGGGATTTTTTTATTACATTAACGCAACCTTTTAATAAAAAGAGCATCAGTAAATTAGAGAAAGAATACACATGAAGAAAATTATTATAGTTTTAGCACTTGTTTTAGGGTTGAGTTCATGTTCGTTGGATGACGATACGCCCAATTTCCATTCGGTTGTTTTACCTGTGGAAGAAGCATTGCTTCCACAGGAATTTGCTTTAGGAGAAACGTATGAAATAAAGATGTGGTATAAAAGGCCATCAACATGTCATACTTTTAGTAGAGTGTATTATGAAAAAGAATTGAATACTAGAATTGTAGCTATTGAGAATATTGTAACAGAAAACAATAATTGTTTAGAATTAACAGATGAAATGATCGAAGCAAGCTTCGATTTTTATGTAACCAGTAACGGTTCCTATATTTTCAAATTCTGGAAAGGTAAAGACGATTACGGTGTAGATATTTTTGACGAAGTAGAAGTGCCAGTTATTGATTAATTTAAAAATATTTTTTTGATACTTGAGCAACTTATAAATGATTGTAAAAAAGGAAATAGTAAGGCGCAAGAGCAAATATATCGGTTGTTAAGTCCGAAAGTGTTTGCTGTGTGTCTTAAGTACTCACGCAATTATCAAGAAGCTCAAGATAATTTACAAGAAGGATTTTTGTTAGTTTTTGAAAAGATTGACAAATTTCAGTTTAAAGGTTCTTTCGAAGGTTGGGTTAAAAGAGTTATTATCAATTACATTTTACAACAATACAGAAGTAAAGGTGTTTTTGAAATTGTAGTCGATAATATTCCAGATACTGAAGATGTTGAAGTAGAAGAAGAATCGATTTCGATGGATTTTTTAACAAAAATAATTCAAGAATTACCAGATCGATATCGGTTAGTGTTTAATCTTTATGTTTTAGATGGATATTCGCATAAAGAAATTGCTGAAATGCTTTCAATTACCGTAGGAACATCTAAATCTAATTTAGCAAGAGCAAAAGCAATACTGAGAGATAAAATTGAACCAAACAATCAAGGTTTCGATTCTAAGGCGAAATAAATAATGAAAGAGAAAAAAAATATAGAACGTTTGTTTCAAGAAAAATTTAAGGATTTTGAGGCGATGCCACCTCAAGATGCTTGGTCTAATATTGAAGCGCGTTTAGAAAATAAGAAAAAGAAAAGAAGAGTTATTCCTTTTTGGTTTAAAGCATCAGGTGTTGCAGCAGTTCTTGTAATTGGTATTTGGTTGTATAATCAAAATAGATTTAATACAATTGATAAAACACTAGAAAAGGATAATTCAGTTGTTAATACCAATGAAAAAAAATCAAATACTTTTCAAAATGTTAATGATGAAATAAATAATAATGAATCATCTTTTGAATCGAAAGTTAAGTCGCCAGATTATCAAGATAATTTTATTAATTCAGATGAGGTCGTTACGGCAACTGAAAATTTAAACGAAAAGCTTAATAATTCTTCTCTAAACGAAAGAATAATTAAAAACACTAAATCTAGTGTTCAGCAACAATTTAATACTGAAAAAGACCAAGTAGCTTTTGAATCATCTGAAAACAGAAAGGATTCAAAAATTAATCAAAACAAAGGTTTAAAAGCTGAAAGTGAAACCAATGAATTATTGATGAATTTTAATGAAGTTGATAGTGATAATGAAAAATTAGCTGATAATAAAAAAGGTTCAGAATTAGATAAAAACAATAAAGTTGACTTTAACAATAAAAATGAAGTAAATCAAAATAATTTAACTCTAGAGCAAGAAGATAATCTTGAACAAGAATTAATTACAACAACAGTTCAAGAAGACAATAATAACGGAAATTTCTTAATTGAAAACGAAGTCATTGTACAAACAAACGATATAGATACACTAAAAATAAATGAAGCTTTGGCAGAATTAAACGAAGTTTCTAAAGATAGTATTCAAGTAATCGTTGATGCTGATAAAAAAGAGGAAAACGAACTTGAAAAATTGCTCAAAGAAAAGGAAGAGGGAAAGAATGCTGATGAAAAAGAAAAAGAGAAGCGAAATAGATGGGTTGTTAGCACAAACGCTGCGCCCATTTATTTCAATTCGTTACAAGAAAATGCTTCTCCATTAGATGATCAGTTTGCATCAAGTAGTAAATCGTACAACAACTCTATCAGTTATGGTGTTGGAGTAGAATATAATTTAACAAAAAGACTAGCGGTACGTTCTGGAGTAAACAAGTTTCAAACAGATTATGATACCGAAAATGTGTATTATACAACTTTAATAAATCCAGATGTAAGTAGTGCAAAAATGACATCATTACATGTAGAAAGAAGAACAGCTGCCGAAAATGTGATGCTTTATAAAAAAAACACAGCATTATTTGTTGATGTAGATAATTTTTCAAATGACGAAAGTGGAAGTTTAAATCAACAAATAGGTTATATAGAAGTTCCGTTAGAGTTAAGTTATAAAATGCTAGACAAGAAATTTGGAATTGATATTATAGGCGGAATGAGTACACTTTTCCTTCAAGAGAATTCAGTATCGCTTAAGACTAATGAATTTCAAATGAGAATAGGAGAAGCTAACAATCTAAACAACGTGAATTTTAGTGGAAATTTCGGACTTGGATTTCGTTATTCATTTTGGAAGTCGTTTAACGCTAATTTCCAACCGATGTTAAAATATCAATTCAATACGTTTAGTGAAAATTCAGGCAACTTTAAGCCGTATATCGTTGGTCTGTACACAGGATTAAGCTATAGCTTTTAAATACTGTAAGTTTAAATTTTAGTTAAGTTGTTTCATTACTTGGAAAAGGTGAAACTGAAAAAGCCTCAACTTTTTTTGAGGCTTTTTTTAATGTTTTAAATCTTTCAAAATAATTGCTCTGGCTTTATCTCTAATTTCTTTTTTGTTTTCAGCAGCTAAACCTTCAGTTTCAATTGGTTGATGAACTTTTACTCTCATTCTTCCTGGTTTTCCACTAAAAAAACGAAACGGAAAACGTTTTTTATTATCAATAAAACTCATAGGAATAATCGGAATTTGATGTTCAATAGCTAAACGAAAAGCTCCATCTTTAAATTCGTCTAAAACAATACTTTCATCATCAGGAACGCCACCTTCTGGAAAAATACAAATGCTCAAACCTTGATTTAAACGTTGTTGTGCACGTTGATAAACTTGGTAACGACTTTTACTACTTTTTCGATCGACCATTATACAAACACGTTTGTAGAAAAAACCAAATATTGGAAATTTTGATAATTCTTTTTTTCCAACAAACACAAACGGATTATACTTTACAGTTGCTAACATCAACATAATATCGGTCATAGAAGTATGATTGGCAATTAGCATATAACTTTTGCCTTTTTCAAGTGGTTGTTCAAAATCAATTTTATAGTAAAACCCCATTCCCCATAACACAAACTTTCCCCAAGCTCTTGCTACTCGAAAAAATTGCGGATAGGTTTTCTCCGAACTTACTAAAATCAATAAAACAGGAAACATAATGAGAATTGGAATCATTATTAAAATGTAAAACCAAATTCGCCAAACTATCCAAAATAAATATTTCATGTAATTATATTTCGTTAGCCAAAAGTAAACAAAATTAAATTATCGTTTTTCTAAAAGCAAAACCTTATTTTTGCAGAAATATTTTAAAAATGGCAAAAATACTTACAGGAATTCAAAGCACGGGAACACCACATTTAGGAAACTTATTAGGTGCTATCTTACCAGCTATTGAAATGACTAAAAATCCCGGTAATGAATCGTTTTTGTTCATTGCCGATTTACATTCGATTACGCAAATTAAAGAAGGCAAAACGCTAAGAGCAAATACGTATAGTGTAGCTGCAACTTGGCTAGCATGCGGATTAAATGTTGAAAAAGTAATTTTTTACCGTCAAAGCGATGTGCCGCAAGTAACCGAATTATCGTGGTATTTAAGCTGTTTTTTTCCTTTTCAAAGATTAACATTAGCCCATTCGTTCAAAGATAAAGCTGATCGCTTAGAAGATGTAAATGCAGGTTTGTTTACGTATCCAATGTTAATGGCGGCCGATATTTTATTATACGATGCAGAATTTGTTCCTGTTGGAAAAGATCAATTACAGCATTTAGAAATTACGCGCGATGTTGCTTCACGTTTTAATCATCAAATGGGTGAAACCTTTGTATTACCAGATGTTAAAATTGATGAAAATGTGATGATTATTCCAGGAACTGATGGTGAAAAAATGAGTAAATCGCGTAATAATTATATCAATATTTTTGAAAGTGATAAAAAATTGCGCAAACAAATAATGGGAATTCAAACAGATAGCACACCACTTGAAGAACCTAAAAACCCAGATACTTGTAATTGTTTTGCGTTGTATAGATTATTAGCTTCACCAGAGCAAGTTACTAAAATGAGAAACAATTATTTAGCTGGTGGTTATGGTTACGGACATGCAAAACAAGCTTTGTATGAACTAATTCTAGAACGTTTTGCAACCGAAAGAGAAAAATATAATTATTACATGAATAATCTTGAAGAATTAGACAAACTACTTCAAGAAGGCGCGATAAAAGCAAGTAAAATTGCAAATGGAGTTTTAGAACGCGTTCGTGTGAAATTAGGATATTAAAAAAGTAAAAGGAACTCAATTGAGTTCCTTTTTTATACAACTTCAAAAAACTTTCCTGGTAAAGGTTTTACAATTCCTTTCAATTCCATATTGAGCAAAATGCCCGAAAGTTTGAAAATAGGGATATCACATTCAATTGAAATGATATCGAGCAATTCTTTTCCTTTTAGGAGAAAGTTATAAATTTTTTGTTCGCTCTCATCTAAAGAAATAAACAATTGTTTTTGAATAGTTTTTGCCTCTTTTTTCTTGATTTCCCAATTTAAATGATACACTAAATCTGCTGCTGATGTTAGTAATTGAGCACGTTGCGTTTTGATGAGGTTATTACAACCTTGACTTAATTTATCAGTGTTTCTTCCTGGCAATGCAAAAACATCTCGGTTGTAATCATTGGCTAAATTTGCAGTAATTAATGAACCGCCTTTTTCCGCACTTTCAATAACTATAGTTGCTTCACTCATTCCTGCAACGATACGATTTCGTTTTACAAAATTTTCTCTATCAGGTTTTGAGTGCGTCCAAAATTCGGTTAAAAAACCACCATTTTGCTCTACTTGAGTAATATATCTTTTATGATTTTTAGGATAAATTTGGTTTAAACCATGTGCTAAAACTCCAATAGTTTGCAAATTATTTTCTATTGCCACTTTGTGTGCTGTAATGTCAACTCCGTATGCAAACCCACTAACGATAATTGGATTTAAAGGCGCTAATTCTTCAATAAAATTTTTAGTAAAATCAGTTCCGTAAGTTGTGATATTTCGTGTACCAACAATGCTGATTATTTTTTGGTTTGATAAATCTACATTCCCCGATTGAAATAACAAAACAGGCGCATCAATGCAATGTTTTAATCGTTCAGGATAATTGTCATTCTGATAAAATAAAGGTGTAATGTTTTCTTTTTCAAGAAAATCGATTTCAGTTTCCGCTAAACGAAAAATTTCAGGGTTTTTTAAATTGTTCAGAATAGTTTTTCCTATTCCGTCAATTTTAGCTAAGTCAGATTTTTTAGCTTTTAAAAGTTCTTCGGCTGAACCAAAGTATTGCAGTAATTTTTTGGCAGTAATATCACCTATTCCTTCTACTTGCAACAAAGCAAGCGTGAAGAACAAATCGTTCTTTTGCATGGCGTATAAATATTATTTTGGCGTATAAATTTCTAAAGCAAAAGTAGGAGAAGTTTTGTAAACTTCAAAGGAAATAATGTATGCTATTCTTTAGTTTCGTCAAAGAAGCCTAGATTTTTAGCTCTTTTTTCCCAGTTTTTACGTGCTAACTGTTGTAAATCTTCCACAGAATCGCTTTCGTCCATAATTTCAAAACCTAATAAAGTTTCAATTACATCTTCTTGAGTAACTAAACCACTTACCGAACCATATTCGTCTAAAACAATAGCCATATGGTTTTTATTTTGAATTAAATCTTCAAATAAAAGTGGTAACGATTTACTTCGTGTAGTAACTACAATTGGTCTTTTTATAGATTCTAAAGTTTCAACTCCTTTTTTATGAATCATAGCATCTAGAATGTCTGTGCGTAAGACAAGACCAATAATGTTATCATTTGTATCTTTAAAAATAGGAACTCTAGAGAAGCGTAAATTTCTATTGTTTGCATAAAACTCTTCAATAGTAGTTTCAGCATTAGCAATTTTCATTACTGTTCGTGGTGTCATTACATCTTTTGCTTTGATTTCGTCAAATTCTAAAAGGTTTTTTAAAACTTTAGATTCCGACTCTTTAAAAACACCTTCTTTTTCGGCAATATCTGCCATGGCACTAAAATCTTCTCTACTTACCATTGTTGCATGAGCAGAGCCACCAATTAATTTTGTAGTAAGGCGTAGTAACCAAAGCGCACCGGTGTATTTTAAGAAAAAGATTAAAATTTGTAGTGTTTTTGTTGTAAAAGGCGACAACTCTTTCCAAAATTTTGCACCAATTGTTTTTGGTATAATTTCAGATAGAATTAAAATTAAAAATGTCATTATTGAAGAAACAATTGCTACTGCATTACTTCCATCTCCAAATGCTTTTTCAGCCTGAACTCCTACTAAAATAGCTCCAACAGTGTGCGCAATAGTGTTAAGTGTAAGTATAGTAATAAGCGGTTTATCAATGTCGTTTTTAAGTTCTTCTAAACTTGTAGCAAACTTTTTACCTTCTTTTTTACTTACATTTAAAAATGTGGGAGTAACACTTAATAAAACAGCTTCTAAAATAGAACATAAAAAGGAAAAGAAAATAGAAACTGTGGCGTATATAATTAATAATGTCATGTAATGGTTTATTTTTATACAGATAAAAGTACTAAATATTATCTACTTTGAAAAAAGAAGTTTATTTCAACAACTTTACAATATCTTTAGCAAAATAACTTGCAATAATATCGGCTCCAGCTCTTTTAAAAGCAGTAGTTTGCTCGAGCATGATAGCATCGTGGTCTAACCAACCTTTTTCTGCAGCAGCTTTGATCATTGCATATTCTCCAGATACTTGGTAAACCGCAACAGGAACTTCTACTTCGTTTTTAATTTCACGAATAATATCTAAATAGGCAATTCCTGGTTTTACCATTACAATATCGGCACCTTCGTCAATATCCATTTCAGTTTCTCTAATCGCTTCAAAGCGATTGTGGTAATCCATTTGATATGTTTTTTTATCTTTTGGAATTTCTTGCGAATCAACTGGCGCACTATCTAAAGCATCACGGAATGGACCATATAAAGCAGAAGCATATTTTGCGCTGTAACTCATAATTCCAGTATTGTAGAACCCTTCGTCTTCTAATAATTCGCGCATTTCAAGAATCCTGCCATCCATCATGTCACTTGGTGCAACAAAATCAGCGCCAGCTTGAGCATGTGATAATGCCATTTCAGCTAAAACTGTTGAAGTTTCATCATTTAAAATTAGTCCGTTTTCGATAATTCCATCATGTCCGTAAACTGAATAAGGATCAAGAGCCACATCAGTCATCACAATCATTTCTGGAACCGCATTTTTTATCACTTTTACAGCGCGTTGCATTAATCCGTTTGGATTTAAAGCTTCCGTACCTTTATTGTCTTTTAAATTGTCGGGAACTTTTACAAACACTAAAACCGATTTTAGACCCATTGCCCATAATTCTTTTACTTCCTTTTCGAGTAAATCTAGACTGTATCGGAAGTAATTTGGCATCGATGAAATTTCTTCTTTAATACCTTTTCCTTCAACAGCAAAAAGTGGTACTAAAAAGTCATATGGAGTTAAAACGGTTTCACGAACTAATGAACGAATGCTTTCGTTTGTTCTTAATCTTCTATTTCTTCGTAATGGAAACATAATCTTTATTTTTGTTCTCGACTCCGCTCGAACTGACATCTATTTGTCACATCGAGCGGAGTCGAGATGTTAAACCCAATCAATTGGATTTTCTAATATTTTAATCAATTTATCTTCTTCACTTCCTTCTTCAGGTTGATGATTGTAAACCCATTGCACATGTGGCGGTAAACTCATCAAAATACTTTCTATTCTTCCGTTGGTTTTTAAACCAAATAGAGTGCCTTTATCGTGAACCAAATTGAATTCTACATAACGACCACGACGAATTTCTTGCCAAGTTCGGTTAGCTTCTGTATACGATAAATCTTTTCTTTTTTCTACTATTGGAACGTAAGCTTGTAAGAAAGAGTTTCCAACTTCGGTTACAAAGTTGTACCAATCTTCCATTTTCATTTCTTTACTTTCCTTTAAATAATCGAAGAATAATCCGCCAATACCACGGGCTTCATTTCTATGTGTATTCCAGAAATATTCATCGCATTTCTTTTTATAATTAGGATAAAATTCTGGATTGTGTTTATCGCAAGCCGTTTTACACGTTTGATGAAAATGTTGTGCATCTTCTTCAAACAAATAATAAGGTGTTAAATCTTGTCCGCCACCAAACCATTGATTGATGATATTTCCTTTTTCATCGTACATTTCAAAGTAACGCCAATTTGCATGCACTGTTGGCACCATTGGGTTTTTAGGGTGAATAACCAAACTTAATCCACAGGCAAAAAAATCGGCTTCGCCCACACCAAACATCTTTTGCATGGTGTCAGGCAATTTACCATGAACCGCAGAAATGTTTACACCGCCTTTTTCAAATACATTTCCATTTTCAATTACGCGTGTTCGACCGCCACCGCCTTCAGGACGTTTCCATAAATCTTCTACGAATTTTGATTTACCATCGATATCTTCTAATCCTTTACAGATTTGATCTTGTAATTGTTGTATGTAGGCGTAAAATTTATCTTTCATTTATTCTAATGTTTTCAAACTCATTAAAAGCTTCAAATAAATTAGTTCTTATTGCTTTAGTTGTTTCAAAAGAGATTAATCTTTCTTTATTTTCATTGAATAATTGTAATACTTTATTCCAATCATTAACATTTTTTAACCAATAGTTTTTATCACTCTTTAGAATATAAAGTAATAAATCGCCTTCAAAAAAGTCTCCTTCAGCCAATATGTTTTTTTCAAGAAACTCAATTGCTATTGGTATTAAATAAACTAATCCAATATCTTGTCCTATCATTACTCTACAATCTTCTATTTCGAATTTATTTAGAGGTTTTTTTCTTAAATCTTGACAGGTGGAAATTAGATGACTTACATTGGAATTTTCTTTCCAATAATCATTTTCTAATTTTTCGATAGTAGATTGTTTCCAATTATTTACCATACTCCTTCACCGCTTCAATAAATGCTTTCGCATGATCTACTGGAATGTTTGGTAAAATGCCGTGTCCAAGGTTTACGATATAATTATCTTTTCCGAATTCGTCAATCATTTCATGAACCATTTTCTTGATAGTAGGAATTGGCGACAATAAACGACTTGGATCGAAATTGCCTTGTAACGTGATTTTTCCACCAGTTAAATAACGCGCATTTCTAGGAGAACATGTCCAGTCAACACCTAATGCAGAAGCTTTAGATTTTGCCATATCGTTTAAGGCAAACCAACAACCTTTTCCGAAAACAATCACTTTTGTTTCTGGCGCTAACGCTTCAACAATTTGATTAATGTATTGCCACGAAAATTCGCTATAATCAGCTGGAGAAAGCATTCCGCCCCAAGAATCGAAAATTTGAACAGCATTTACACCGTGTTTTACTTTTTCCTTTAAATATAGAATAGTAGTATCAGTAATTTTCTGTAATAATTGATGCGCTGCTACTGGATTTGAAAAACAGAAACCTTTTGCTTTATCGAAGCTTTTTGAACCTTTTCCTTCCACGGCATAACAAAAGATTGTCCATGGTGAACCCGCAAAACCAATTAATGGAACTTCGTTGTTCAACATTTCTTTCGTCATGTCAATTGCATCCATAACATAACCTAAAGTATCATTAATTTCAGGAATAAATACTTTGTCAACATCAGCTGCAGAACGAATAGGATTTGGTAAAACCGGTCCGATTCCATCTTCTAACTCAACATCGATTCCCATAGCTTGAGGAATAACTAAAATATCTGAGAATAAAATAGCAGCATCTGGTTTTACAATACGAATAGGTTGTACGGTAATTTCTGAAGCTAATTCTGGAGTTTTACAACGCGTAAAAAAATCATATTTGTTTTTTAACGCCATAAATTCTGGTAAATATCTTCCAGCTTGACGCATCATCCAAACTGGTGGACGTTCTACAGTTTCATTATTTAAGGCACGAAGGAATAAATCGTTTTTAATCATTTTCATTTAGTGTAATACTTGATACATTTTTTTATTACCGATTCAACAGTTGTTGTTTTGGCAATTTTTATATTCGTTGTTATATTTTCTAAGCTATTTGCTGTTGTTTGACCAATGCAAAAGCACATATTGTTTTTTATTTCATTTTTCTGTAAAAAGCTTTCGACTCCAGACGGACTAAAAAATAAAATTCCATCAATTTTTTCGGAAGCTTTATGTGGTTTTAAAACCGTTTTATAAACTACAATTTCGTTATACTCAATTTTGTTTTCATTCAGAATGTTTGGCAATGTTTCCTTTCTGATGTTTCCACAAAAAAAAGTAAAGCTAGTATTTTGATAGTTTTTGCTAATAATTTTTGCTAATTCTTTAGCATTATCAGCTGTTTCTACAACAGTAAATCCTTTTTTTTCTAAGAATTTTTTTGTTTTGTTTCCTACACAGAAAACTGGTTTTTCAATTAATTTGTTTTTACTAGAAAGAACATTTTTTACAGCATTTTTACTCGTGAAAATTAAATTCTTATTGATTTTATCAATTGAAAACGTAACCTTCTTTGTTTTAATAAAATTTCTCTCTACAATTAAAAGTCCAGCATTTTCCAGCTTAACTTTGTTTTTCTCATTGAGTTTTTTTGTAGAAAGAATAGTTGTCATTACTTACGAATTTCGTGTTCTTCTTGATCTAGACAGTAAAACTCTATGTCTTTATTGTTTCCGTAAACTACTAAAATATCTCCTTCTTCAATTACAGTTTCTGGTAATGGACGACCTATACATTCTTTTTTGATTGTTTTCTTACCAATAAGATTTCGCTTTTCACGTTTACGAATAACTGTTACAAGTGTTAAGTGATATTTATCAATTGCATCTAGCTCTTGTAAGCTTTTATTAAAAAACTCTGGTTTTGCCAAAACTTCAGAAATCGTAAAATTATCATCTAACTGATAGTTTTCAAGTGTTGACTTAAAGTTGATTTGCTTGGTTAACCTGTCAGCAGATTCTTGTTCTGGATGAATGATACTGTAAATTCCCATTGCTTCTAGAACCGTATCGTGAATAGGTGATAAAGCACGACTGATAATTTTTACATCACTTAATTTTTTGATAATTGCCGTTGTAATAATCGCTGCACCTTCATTTTCACCAATAGCAACTACAACTTTATCTGCATCTTTTAACGGAACAGCTTCATACGCAAGTTCGTTTGTTGAATCCATACAAATGGCATGGGAAATTTTATCTTTTACCAGATTTACTTTTTCCATGTTTTTGTCAATTCCAATCACCTCATTTCCGGTTTCTGTCAAGCTTAATGAAAGCGACATTCCGAAATTTCCTAACCCAAAAACAATGACTTTCATAGTATAAAAATTAGTTAATCAATATATTTTCTTTAGGATACTCATAGAATTGATGATTTAGCTGACGTAATAAGCCAATCATTAAGTTGAGCATACCTATTCTTCCTATAAACATAACGGCAATTAAGACGTATTTACTTGGTTCGCTAAGCGTAGGTGTAAAGTTTAAACTTAACCCTACCGTACTATATGCCGAAAAGCACTCAAATGCAATAGTGATTAAAGGAGTTCCTGTCGGCTCAAAAATTAACAATGCCATAATTGCAACTCCAATAACTATTAAAGATATACATAAAATTGCAAATGCACGAAGTGTAGATTCTGCGGAGATTCTTCGGCCAAATAATTGAATTCTACTTTTACCTTGTGCAACCGCTAAAATATTTAAAGTTGCTATGGCAAAAGTACTCGTTTTAACTCCACCACCGGTAGAAGCAGGAGAAGCACCTATCCACATCAAAAAGATAATGAAAAGTAGAGAAGGTAATGTCATTTGGCTAAAATCAATTACGTTAAATCCAGCAGTACGAGGAGTTACAGAATTAAATGCTGCATTGGTAACTTTACCAAATAATGTTTCTTGCATTTGCAACGTGTTGTTATATTCTGAAATAAATAAGAAAATCCAACCGCCTACTAAAAGAAAAATACTTGTGTAGATTACGATTTTAGTATTTAATGTAATTATTCTAACGTCTTTATGCACCAAACTTTTATCGAAAAATTCAGTAACGTACGTTTTAATGTATTGATAAAAGTTGAAAATAATATTATGTCCAAGTCCGCCAAAAACAACTAAAATCATAATAATCCATTGAAAATAGTAGTTAAATCGGATACTTTCATCAAATAAACCAGATGAAAATATTGAAAAACCAGCATTACAAAAAGCAGAAATAGAATGGAAAATAGAGAAAAACAATTTGTTATCTATTGATATGACATCGGTAATAGATGTATAGATAAAAATAGCTCCAATTAACTCTACGCTTAACGTAAAAATTACGACGTTTAAAGCTGCTCTAAAAACATCTTTTAAGCCTTCGTGCGCAATAAAATCTTTAGTGTTTAATCCTTCTTTAAAACTCGAACTTCCTCTAAAGAAAAAAGCAAAGAATGAGGTAAAAGTTAAAATTCCTATTCCTCCTAATTGAATTAAAACTAGAATTATAGATTGTCCCATAAAGGTAAAATCATTTGCTGTGTCTACTACGGCTAATCCAGTAACACAAACTGCACTTGTAGAAGTAAATAAAGCATTTGTAAATGTAATTCCGTTTGTAGTTGCACTAGGAAGCATTAATAAAAAAGCACCCGCAATAGCTAGGATTAGAAAACTTCCAACAAACACAATAGCAGGATTAAAATAAATGTCGTAAACGTGGCGAACCAATATTAAAAGACGTAGAAGAAAATAAAAAATCAATCCGCCTTCTAAAATAGGCTTAACTTTTTGAAGCATATAATCAAAACTAAAGTCGCGATGATAAAAGGCAACGATACTTGAAAATATTAAAAGCGATGTTAACAACACAATATTTGCTAATGCTACTTTTATATTGCTTTTGTATTTATACTTGAAGTATTTAAAAATATTAAAACCTAGTAAGCCAAAAGACAAAATGACCAACCCAATAATGTGAGGTGTATTGAAGTTTTCGTTGAAGTCGTAACCAAAATCGAAAACTATGAAGAGAAGAACAATTAAGTCGAAAAACCGATAAATATAATTGAGTAAGGATTCTCTTTCCATTTTATTTTTTGGATTGTTCTACTTTAAGAGATTTACGCAATTCTAACATTAGCTCGTTTCCGCCATTGTTTAAAATTTCTTTTGCGCAATCTTTACCAAAGGCTTTATAATTATCAAAAGTACAATTTTTTTCAATAGTAAATTGCTGTTTTCCGTCTAAAGAGAACAAAACACCTTGAAAATGAATTGTTTGATTCTTAATTTGAGCTAAAGCACCAATTGGCGCTGTGCAACCACCTTCTAATGTGCGTAGAAATTGGCGTTCTATAAAAGTGCAAATTTCCGTTTCTTTATGATTTAGTTTTGCAACAGCTTCTTTGCAGAATGAATCATTATCCATGGCTACAACTAACATTGCGCCTTGAGCTGGAGCAGGAATCATCCAATCTAATTCTATAAAAGAATCGGGTTTTAAATTAATGCGCTCTAAACCTGCAGCAGCAAAAATGGCTCCGTTCCAATTATTGTCTTTTAATTTTTGTAAACGCGAATTTACATTTCCTCTTAAGTTTTCAACTTTATGTTTAGGGTATTTGCTTAACCATTGCGATTTACGGCGAAGACTTCCAGTTGCAATTGTTCCTTCTGAGTTTAAAAAATCGGTATTGCCTTTGTGAATTAAAATATCGAAAACATTAGCACGTTCTAAAACTGCACCTTGAACAATTCCTTTTGGCAACTGGGTAGGAACATCTTTCATAGAATGAACCACAATATCAACATCGCCATTAAGCATAGCAATATCTAATGTTTTGGTGAAAATTCCTGTAATACCAAGTTCGTAAAGTGGCTTATCTAAAATAATATCGCCTTGAGATTTAACAGCAATAATTTCAGTTTTATAACCCAAATCGTTTAATTGTTTTTCAACTGTATTTGCCTGCCAAAGTGCTAATTCGCTATCGCGAGTTCCTATGCGTATTGTTTTCAAAATATTATTCGTTTAATTGAAAAACTTTTTCAATCCATTCAATACTTTCATCTACCATTGTGTCTTCATTTTTAAGATGATTGGCAAATTGTGTTGTAATTTTTTGAATGATTCTGTTACTGATTATTTCAGCTTGTTCTTCGTTAAAATTAGCGAGTTTTTTCTTTTGGTAATTTAATTCCGATTTTTTAATCGTTGCTAATTTTTCTTTTAAAGAGTGAATAGTTGGTGCGAATTTTCTAGATTTTGTCCAACTTGAAAATTCGGCTATAATTTCTTTAATAATTTCTTCGGCTGCAGGAATGTGTTCTTTTCTTTTTTCTAAAGTTTCATCAGTAATTTGCGAAAGATGATCCATGTGAACCAAAGTTACGTTTTCTAGATTTCTAACGTTTTCATTTACGTTTTTCGGAATTGATAAATCTAAAATAAGTAATGGTTTTTTCGGATTTAAAACAGAAGCGTCAATCGTAGGGTTTTGAGCGCCAGTTGCTACAATTAGCACATCAGTATTTTGAAGTTCTTCCTGAAGTTGAGAATATTCTTTTACAACCAAATGAAATTTTCCAGCAATTTTTTCGGCTTTTTCTTTCGTTCTGTTAATAAGAACAATATGGTCGTTTTTAGTATGTTTTACTAGATTTTCGCAAGTATTTCTACCGATTTTTCCTATTCCGAATAATACCAACTTTTTATCGCCAATATTTTCAATAGTATTCATAATATACTGAACAGCAGCAAAGGAAACAGAAGTTGCTCCCGAACTAATTTCAGTTTCATTTTTAACACGTTTACTTGCTTGAATTACAGCATTCACTAATCTTTCTAAGAAAGCGTTTGCTAATTTCTTTTTCTTACTTTCAGTAAAACCTTGCTTGATTTGAGAAATGATTTCGAAATCACCTAAAATTTGACTGTCTAAACCTGTTCCAACTTTAAAGATGTGCTCAACGGCTTCTTTGTTTTTATAAACATAAGCGTAGTTTTGAAAATCTTCAACAGTACCTTGGCTGTTATCGCATAACAATTTAATTAATTGAAATGGATGTTGTGCAAAACCATAAATTTCAGTTCTGTTACAAGTAGATATAATAAAAAGACCTTCGATTCCTTCTTTCTTGGCTTGTTCTAAAAGGCTGTTTTTTGCCTTTTCATCCAAACTAAACTTTCCCCTCATCTCTGCATCGGCTTTTTTATAACTTAGCCCAACCACATAGAAAGTCAACTGTTTGCCATGTAATATGTTTTCCATATTTGATACTCAACCTTAATCAAAAACAAAAGTACTATTATAGGTTTTTTAAAAACAACGCTAAAAGTACTTTTTGTGTCGCTCAAAATTATTTTGAGTTAATAATTACATTTTTTAATGAAAAGTCTTAAATTTGTTGATGTGACAAAGGATTTTGATAAAACTATATAGAACAATTCTAAATAATAAAAATCTGATTTTGTTTTGATTGTTTATAAAAAAATATCGCTATGAGTTCTAGAGAAGAAATACGAGTAGAAAATGATTTTGTGTTGTATAAATTTAAGAATGATGAAAATAAAATTATTCACATACAACAATCAGTTAGTCAGGGTCTTATTCAATTTCATTTTGGAATTAAAGGCAAAGGAAAGTTTGTTTTTAATGAAGGAAATTATGCGTTAGATTTGAATGAAGAAAAGTCGTTTTTGTTTTATAATCCGCAAAAAGAGTTGCCTATTCATTTAGAACTATTGCCTGATGCTTGGGTAATTTCAGTAGTAGTTTCTATTAAAAAGTTTCATAGTTTGTTTTCTGCTGAAGCAGATGCAATTCCGTTTTTAAGTGAAGAAAATAAAGATAAAAAATATTATAAAGAAGATGATATTTCGCCATCTATGGCAATTGTTTTAAACCAAATTTTACATTATAATCTTAGTCCTTCTATTCAAAAATTGTATTACAAAGGAAAAGCGTATGAATTGTTGAGTTTGTATTTCAATCGTTCAGAAGATCCAGACGCAGAACAATGTCCGTTTTTGATTGATGAAGAAAACGTTTTGAAGATAAGAAAGGTAAAAGACATCATAATTGAAAAAATGGCTGAGCCTCCAAGTTTACAAGAATTAGCTGATACTGTTGGGATTTCGTTAAAAAAACTAAAAGCAGGATTTAAAGAAATTTATGGTGATACTGTTTTTGGATTCTTATTAGATTATAAATTAGAGTATGCACGCCAACTTTTAGATAGCGGTTCGTATAATGTAAATGAAGTTGGCTTGAGAATAGGATACAGTACTTCAAGCCATTTTATAGCAGCATTTAAAAAGAAATTTGGCACAACACCTAAAAAATATGCACTTAATTTACAATCTAATATCAATCAATAAAGATTATTAAAAGATTAAAAAAATAAATTCAATAATTTAGATAGGATTTTTTATAAACCGTAATTTTGAAAAAAATAAATAAAAGTGAAGAAAGGAGTTTTATTAGTTAACCTTGGTTCGCCAGATAGTACAAACGTAAAAGACGTAAAAAAGTACCTAGATGAGTTTTTGATGGATGAACGCGTAATCGATGTTCCATACTTGCTTAGAGCTTTTCTAGTTAAAGGAATTATACTAAACACACGACCAAAAAAATCTGCAGCAGCCTATAAAAAGATATGGTGGGACGAAGGTTCTCCATTAATTGTATTATCTAAAAGACTGCAAGAAAAAATTCAAAAACAAGTAAGTGTTCCGGTTTCTTTAGCAATGCGATATGGAAATCCAAGTATAGAAAGTGGTTTGCAAGAATTACACAACAAAGGTGTTGATGAGGTTTTGTTAATTCCGTTGTATCCACAATTTGCTATGGCAACTACAGAAACTATTTTGGTTTTAGCAGAAAAAATAAGAAAAGAGAAATATCCTGATATGAATTTCTCAATTTTACCAGCCTTTTATAACCAACCCGATTATATTCGAGATTTATCAAACTCTATAAAAAATTCGTTAGAAAATTTTAAAGAAGATTATTTATTGTTTTCATATCACGGAGTTCCAGAACGTCATATTAAGAAAAGTGATGTAACAAAATCACATTGTAAAATAGATGGAAGTTGTTGTAATACACCATCAAAAGCACATGAGTTTTGTTATCGTCATCAATGCTATGAAACAACAAAGCAAGTAGCTGAATTTCTTGGTTTAGAAGAAGGAAAATACAGTACCTCATTTCAATCGCGTTTAGGTCGTGACCCTTGGTTACAACCTTATACTGACGCTACAATTGATGATTTAGCACAAAAAGGAATAAAGAATTTAGCAGTTGTAACTCCAGCTTTTGTTTCCGATTGTTTAGAAACTTTGGAAGAAATAGGAATGGAAGCTGCCGAAAGCTTTAAAGAAAATGGAGGCGAAAACTTCTTAGCTGTTCCGTGTTTGAATGACAATGAAGATTGGGTTAAAACATTGAGCCGTTGGGTTGATCAATGGGCTTTGCAAAATTAATAAATGAAGGTAACCTCAACAGAATTAGGAACATTAGATATTAAGAAGCTATTGGTAAAACAATCGGTTCCTGCTTCTATTGGTATACTTTTTATGTCAATAAATATACTTATTGATACTATTTTCGTCGGACAATGGATAGGTTCGTTAGCAATTGCTGCTGTTTCTGTTGTATTACCTATAACATTTTTGATTTCCTCTTTAGGAATGGCAATTGGAATTGGCGGAAGTTCTATTATTTCTAGAGCTTTAGGAGCCGATAATAGAGAAAAAGCTTTATTTACTTTTGGTAACCAATTAATGATGACGTTAACACTTGCAATAGTGTCAATTATTCTTGGGTTTGTTTTTTTTGATGAGGTTTTATTGCTTTTTGGAGCTAATGGTAAAATAATGAAACCTGCTCAAGAATTTTTTCTTCCCGTTTTGTTAAGTGTTCCTTTTTTAGCTTTATGTATGACTGGAAACACAGTTATTAGAGCCGAAGGAAAAGCAAAATATGCAATGTATGCTATGTTAATTCCGGCTTTTGGAAATATCATCATGGATATTGTTTTTATAAAAGTGTTGAATTTAGGAATGTTTGGAGCTGCTTTAGCTACTTCTATTTCCTATTTTTTATGTTTTTTGTTTATTTTTTGGTTTTTTATTGCAAAAAGTGAACTGAAAATACATTGGCAACATTTACAATTAAAAAGAGAGCTAGTTAAAGAAATATCGTCATTAGGATTTGTAACTTTTGCTCGACAAGGAGTTGTAAGTCTTTTAGCAATTATTGTAAACCATACACTTTTTATTTACGGCGGAGAACAAGGTGTTACGGTTTACGGAATTATTAACCGAATGCTAATGTTTGCTTATTTTCCTATTTTAGGAATTACACAAGGGTTTTTGCCTATTGCGGGTTATAATTTTGGCGCGAAAAATTATCACAGAGTAAAGGAAACAATTAGCAAATCAATTATTGCTGCAGCTTTTATGGCGACTTTAATTTTTATAATAATTTTTGTGTTTGCCGAACCTATTGTAAGAGTTTTTACAACAGATAGTGAAGTTATAAATATTACGCCACAAGCATTGGTCTTAGTGTTTACAGCGACACCTATTATTGCTGTTCAATTGATTGGTGCAGCATATTTTCAAGCTGTAGGAAAAGCTGTTCCAGCATTATTATTAACCTTAACTAAGCAAGGTTTCTTTTTAATTCCGTTAGTGTTAATTTTACCAAATTACTTCGGAATTTTAGGCGTTTGGATTGCCTTTCCTATTGCCGATTTTTTAGCCACTTTAGTTACCGGATTTTTTCTGCGAAAAGAAATGAAAACAAAATTAGTTGAAGTATGATTAACGAATATTACGACTACATAAAATCGTTACATTTAATTTTTGTAATTACTTGGTTTGCCGGTTTATTTTACATTGTTAGGTTATTTGTTTATCATGCTGAAGCCAAACAAAAGCCACAATCTGAACAAGATATTTTGGTAAAACAATATCAACTAATGCAATATAGATTGTGGTATATTATCACTTGGCCAAGTGCTGTTTTAGCTAGTATTTTTGCTTTTTTATTGCTCTTTGGTTCTACTTTAGGTGAAGCTTGGTTAAAAATGCCTTGGATGCATGTTAAATTAACTTTTGTTTTTTTATTGTATTTGTATCATTTAAAATGTCACCAAATATTTAAGCAATTACAACGCAATGAAGTAAAACATTCTTCAAGCTTTTTTAGGTTGTGGAATGAAGGCGCAACAATAATTTTATTTGCCGTTGTCTTCTTAGTGATTTTAAAAAATGCCATTAATTGGATTTATGGCGTTATAGGAATTCTACTTTTTTCCGTACTTTTAATGCTAGGATTTAAGTTGTACAAAAAAATTCGCGAAAAGAACCAATCATAAATGTATCGTATTTTAAATTTAAAGCAATTATCACTTCGGGTAAGAATTTTTCTTTCCATGTTATTCTTAACCTTAATTGCTTCGATATTAATTGCATTGGTTTCTATTTATCAATTTAGAAAAGAAGCAAAGGAATATCATCAAGATCGATTAGAACGAAAAGAAAACGCAATTGTAGAACATATTAATTATGTTTTACAAAACACATTTTTTCCATTAACAACAGAAAACATTCAGTTTATTTTTAAAGATAAAATTCATGAAATTTCTGATGTTCATAGTATGGAAATAAACTTCTATGATTTAGAAGGAAATTTGCTTTTATCCTCTAAAAAAGGTTTTAAACAAGATAGTGTTCGTCCAAAAATTGACGAATCAACCGTACGTATTCTTCAAGGAACAATTGATAAGCGTTATGTAGATTTTATTGAAGTTGATAAACAACAATTAAGATCTTCTTATTCTTATGTAAAAGACAATAAATTTAAACCACTTGCAATTTTAAATTTGCCCTACGAAGAAGATACTACTTTTTACGACAATGAGGTAAAGAATTTTTTAGTGCGTTTCGGGCAAGTGTACTTGTTAATGTTTTTAATAGCAATTGTGCTATCATACTTTTTATCTAGTTACATTACAAAATCGTTAAAAATTGTAAGCGATAAAATTAGAGCAACCAACTTTAGTCATGAAAATCAAAAAATAGAACTTCAAGAAGGAAGTAAAGAAATTAATGTTTTGATTGATTCCTACAATAACATGGTTGATCAACTTGAGGAAAGTAAATCGATGTTAGCACAAAGCGAACGTGAACAAGCTTGGCGCGAAATGGCAAAACAAGTTGCACACGAGATTAAAAATCCGTTAACGCCTATGCGATTAACGGTTCAAAGTTTTCAACGACGTTTTGATGAAAATGATCCAAGTATAAAACAAAAGTTAGATGATTTTTCAAATACATTAATTCAACAAATCGACACAATGAGTTCGGTGGCGACTGCGTTTTCAAATTTTGCATCTATGCCAGCACAACAAAATGAAACACTTAATGTTATTGAAATTGTTCAATTAGCACTTGAAATTTTTAATGAAAAATATGTTCATTTTAAATCAAATGAAGAAAAAATAATAGCTGTTTTTGATAGAACACAGCTTATTCGTGTGATTACCAATTTGGTTAAAAATGCTATTCAATCAATTCCATCCGAACAGGAAAATAAAAGCGTTGAGGTTTCGGTTTTAAGCGAAAATAACTTTGTGAAAATTGAAGTTAAAGATAACGGACAAGGAGTAAGTGAAGAGAATAAAAAACGAATTTTCGAACCTAAATTCACTACAAAATCAAGTGGAATGGGACTTGGTTTAGCAATTATAAAAAACATCATTGAAAATTATAACGGAACAATTACCTTTGAAAGCGAAGCCAATAGAGGAACAACTTTCATCGTTTCGTTCCCAATAACAGAATAAAAATAATTACAAAATGGAAAATATTTTAATTGAAAAGCAAGATAATATTGCAGTTGTAACGATTAATCGTCCTTCAAAACTAAACGCATTGAATAAAGCTACTATTCAAGAATTACACGATGGATTTAAACAATTAAATGAAGATGTAAATGTAAAAGCAATTATTGTAACAGGAAGTGGCGAAAAAGCATTTGTTGCTGGAGCTGATATTTCAGAATTTGCTCATTTTTCAGTTGAAGAAGGTGGAAATCTGGCAGCAAAAGGTCAGGAATTATTATTCGACTTTGTACAAAATTTAAGTACACCAGTTATTGCAGCTGTTAATGGTTTTGCTCTTGGTGGCGGATTAGAATTAGCTATGAGTTGTCATTTCAGAGTTGCTTCAGATAACGCAAAAATGGGATTGCCAGAAGTAACATTAGGTGTTATTCCAGGTTATGGAGGAACACAACGTTTGGCTCAATTAGTTGGCAAAGGTCGTGCGATGGAAATGGTTATGACAGCTGGAATGATAGATGCGCAAACAGCTCTAAATTACGGATTGGTAAACCACGTTGTAAGCCAAGAAGAATTATTAGATTTTACAAAAGGAATTGCAACTAAAATAACTCGAAATTCAAGCGTTGCTATTGGCAAAGCCATTGAAGCTATAAATGCAAATTACGAAGATGGAACAAACGGATATGCTATCGAAATAGAAAACTTTGGTTACTGTTTTGGAACAGAAGATTTCAAAGAAGGAACAACAGCGTTTCTAGAAAAGCGTAAAGCTAATTTTCCTGGGAAATAATATTTAAGAAATTTGATTAAAAAAGGTCGCAATTAGCGACCTTTTTTAACTTAAACCTTCCCATTCAGAATAAAATTGAGCCAAAAATTGTTCCATAAATTTATGCCGATTTTCTGCTAATTTTCTTCCGGTTTCCGTATTCATTTTATCTTTCAGAAGTAATAACTTTTCATAAAAATGATTAATTGTTGGCGCATCACTTTTTTTGTATTCTTCTTTTGACATGTTTAACTTCGGAGCAATATTCGGATTGTAAATGCTTCGGTTTTTAAAACCACCGAAATTAAATGTACGAGCTATTCCGATGGCGCCAAGAGCATCTAACCTGTCAGCATCTTGAATAATATCTAATTCTTTTGAAGTAAACTTTTGATTGAAATTCCCACCTTTAAACGAAATATTTTCAATTATAGCGATAACGTGATTAATTATTTCTGTTGAAGCGCCTTCTTTTTCAAGAAATTGTTTGGCAACTTTAGGGCCAATAGTTTCATCGCCATTGTGAAATTTACTGTCAGCAATATCATGAAGTAAAGCACCTAATTTTACAATTTCCAAATTACAATTGTTTTCACTTTCTGCTATTTTAACAGCGTTTTTATAAACACGCTCAATGTGAAACCAATCATGGCCACCTTCGGTATTTTGTAATGTGTCTTTAACGAAAAGTATGGTTTTATCTACTAACGACATTTTATGCTTTTACGGAATCAACAATAGATTTTTGTGTTTTCTCAAAAATTTCTCCAAAGCTATAATCAGAAATTTTAAATGGTTTGTGTACGATGTGTGAAACACGACTACCTAAACCAAGAGGAAAAGCACCAAACTTGGTTAACTTCCAAGAGTTGTTTATAGTAACAGGTAAAAAATAAGCATCTGGTGCATTTTCATACAAAATACGTAAACCATTTACAGAAAACTGTTTTGGAACACCCGTTTTGCTTCGTGTACCTTCAGGAAATATAACTACCGAATAGTTGTTTTTGTTGATGTATTCAGCCACTTGTTTAATAGCTGGTAAAGCTTGTTTAGGATCTTTTCTGTCGATTAAAGCCGAACCACCATGACGTAAATTGAAAGAAACACTTGGAATTCCTTTTCCTAATTCTTTTTTACTGATAAATTTTGGATGCCAATTACGCATGAACCAAATTATAGGTGGAATATCATACATACTCTGGTGATTTGAAACGATAATTAAAGGAACATTTTTTGGAACATTTTTTAATCCTTTAAAATTATATGTAGTTCCAAGTATATGGGTGGTTCTGGTTAGAAACCAATTTAAAATCGCCACACTTTTTTTATGAGCCTTATATCCAAATAAATTCAAACATAGCCACTGAATAGGATGAAATATTAGCAACCAAAAAAAGAAAACTATTCCGAAAAGAAAGGAAAGTGGATAACTAATAATTTTTTCCATAGCAAAGATTTTTTGCAAAGGTATTTAAAATAAAAAAACCATCTAAAAAAGATGGTTTTTTAGTTTGTAATTATTACTATTTTTAACAGAACTCGTTATAAGCGTCTTTTAAATTTTCTGCGATTAATTCAGCAGGACGACCTTCAATGTGATGACGTTCTAACATGTGAACTAATTCCCCGTTCTTAAACAAAGCCATACTTGGCGAAGATGGAGGAAAAGGAAACATGTGCTCACGAGCTTTAGTTACCGCATCTTTATCAACACCCGCAAAAGCCGTTACTAAAAAATCAGGTTTTTTAGCGTTGTCTAAACTCATTTTTGCTCCCGGACGTGCGTTACGAGCTGCACAACCACAAACCGAGTTAATAACCACTAAAGTTGTTCCTTCTTTGGCTAAAACATTTTCAACATCTTGTTCTGTATATAATTCTTGAAAACCAGCATCTGTTAATTCAGCTTTCATTGGTTTTACCATTTCTTCTGGATACATAATTTAAAATTTAAATTTGTGCAAAGTTACAAAGTTTTTAGTTGCGAAATGTTAAACAAGTTCTAACATTCTAATACAGTGTGTATCGTAATCCTAAAAACATTCTAATTCCTTGATTTGGTCCGTAAACATAGCCAGGATCAAAAGTTAATGCATAAGGATTGTCTGGTGTTGCAACTACATCTCCACTTGGGTCGTAAGTTACATTTTCATCAAAAGGATCATTAGCTCTTGCAATTAGAAATGGAACATTTTTATTTGGTGTCCAATCTAAAAGGTTTTTTACACCGCCGTATAACTCTAGGTTATTTATTCTTTTGTAGGTAAATTGAATGTTTTGAATACTCCAAATAGGCGAATATTCAGGTCTTGGATCTAAATCGCTTAACAAAGGTAATCGCATTGGTCCATAAATATTACCTGTATAATCGATTGATAAAAACCACCTAGGAATTTCATAAGAAAGACTCCAAGTTCCAGAAAATTTTTCCGTTAAGATAGGAGTTGTATTTTCATTTTCTCGCTTTATTTTAGGTTCTAAATACGTAATTCCGACAGAACTTTTTAATCCGAATGGGAAAATAAAATCAGCATTTGCTGTAATTCCTAAAGTTTGAGCATAACCATCTAAATTGGAATAGATAATTTGGTTTGGATTCGTATCATAATCAGGAATAATTTGATTGTTGAAATACGTATACCAACTCGAAATATCAAAAATTCCAACCGAACCATTTTCAAAATGAATTTTGGTCAGATAATTTAAATTGATATTATAGGATTTTTCAGGTTTTAAATCTTCAGTGATAAGAATATCTCTTGAACCAGTTAGAGCCGCATGTTCTTCGGTAAATAAGTTTACAACTCTAAAACCTGTTCCAGCATTTATTCTAAAAACACTATTTTGATTCGGTTTCCATTTGTAAGCTATTCTGGGCGTAAATATTGAACCATGATTGTTATTGTAATCATAGCGCGAACCTAAAAGTAAACTCTTGTTTTCGGTTAGTTTAATTTCGTCTTGAAGGAAAACACTGTAAATTTTAGTTTTTTCAGCTTTTTTAGTTGCTGTTGTGTTGTCATTATAATATTGGTAACGGAAAGCGCTTCCTAAGAGAACATCGTGATTTTGAATTTTTTTATCCCAAGTATATTGTCCGAACGCAATTTTTTGATTGGCTAAATAAAAAGTATCGCCATAAACCGAATTTTGATTGTGATAGGTATATGAAAAAGCCAAATTCATATTTTCTTTTACAGGTAATTGATAGTTTCCAAGTAATTCAAATCGATTTGTATAAATACTTTCACCATAAACTTCGTTTCCACCACGATAGGATTTGTTCCATTGCATTTCGCCGCCCCAACGATCTTCGCAAAAATAACGACCGGCTAAACTCATTCGTCTATTTTCTTTTCTGTTGAAATCAAATTTTTTAAAGACGGAAATTCGCTCTTGTAAAGTTACATCTGTGAAATTATCGCTGTTGTTATCTACTGGGTTATTATAGTTGAAATAGTTTATTCCTAAAAGTGAATTAATATTTTTTCCGAGTTTATACTTGGCGCCAATATCAACATTGTTTTCGAGCCAACCCGTAGAAAAAATATCCGCCGAGACTATTGGTGCTGTAATTGCATTTTTAGTGATAATATTGATTAATCCACCTACCGCTTCGCTTCCATAAAGCGATGAAGCCGGACCTTTAACAACTTCAATTCTGTCGATTAATGAATTTGGAATTCCCGATAAACCATAAACGGTAGATAATCCGCTTACAATTGGCATTCCATCTATAGTAACCATAGTGTAAGGACCTTCTAAACCATTAATATGAATATCGCCTGTATTACAAATGTTACAGTTTAATTGTGGGCGAACTCCATTTACATTTTGTAAAGCTTCGAAAACGTTTGGAGTTGGGTTTTTCTTCAAAAAAGCAGTGGTATAAACTTCAACAGGAACAGGAGTTTCTAATCTAGAAACGGGTTTTAGTGTTCCTGTAACTGTTACTTCATTTAAGGTGTTGTTTTCTTTTAAAATAAAGGTAATTCTTTTGTTCTCATTTTCTTTTAAAGTAATCTTTTTTGTTTTTGTCGCGAAACCAATGAAAGACACACGAATAGAATAGGTGCCTTCTGTTATATTATTAAATTCAAAAACGCCATTTTTATCACTTGATCTTCCTTTTTTTAGATCTACAAGTAATATAGAAGCAAAAGCGATAGGTTCTCCACTTTCAGTAGTGATTTTTCCATATAGTTTTGATTGGGAAAAAGACAAACAGCTAACTGAAAGCAGAGTTAGTAAAAATATTTTTTTAATCATTTAAAATAAAATTTAGGCAAAACTAAAAATAAAATAAGTGTTTGCAAAAAATATTGTTTTATATTTGTGTAATAATTTATTAAAATGACTATTTCAGAAGAAAATTATTTAAAAGTTATTTATCATTTAGCACAAGTTTCACCTAAGGGTGTTAATACTAATGCTATTGCGGGAATGTTAGACACTAAAGCGTCTTCGGTAACTGATATGATAAAAAAACTAGATGAAAAAGGCTTAGTTAGTTACGTGAAATATCAAGGCGTTTCGTTAACCGAAAAAGGTTTGTATTCGGCAAAGATGATTGTGAGAAAACATCGTCTTTGGGAAGTTTTTTTAGTTGAAAAGTTAAGCTTTTCTTGGGATGAGGTTCATGAAATAGCAGAAGAATTAGAACATATTCAATCGGAAAAACTAATAAATCGATTAGATACTTTTCTTGAATTTCCAGACTTTGATCCGCATGGTGATCCAATTCCAAATGCTGATGGGGAAATTAAAAAAATGCAAAAGAAAATTTTATCGGATATTCAATTGAACGAAACTGTAAAATGTGTTGGAGTAAAAGATTCATCTGTTGAATTCTTACAATTTCTAGATAAAAAAGGAATTTCACTAGGAACAAATATCACAGTTTTAGAAAAAGAAACCTTTGATGAAACATTGAAGATAAAACTTCAAGAGGAGATATTAACAATATCAAATAAAATAGCTAACAATTTATACGTTCAATAATTATGTTTGATTCAATTTTAGAATATTTAGAAAGTATCGACCCTATTTTAGCAGCATTTTATGCGACTATGTTTACGTGGTTTTTAACCGCTTTAGGAGCAGCATTTGTGTTCTTTTTCAAAACCATGAATCGAGCGCTTCTTGATGGAATGTTAGGGTTTACGGGTGGCGTTATGGTTGCAGCAAGTTATTGGAGTTTGCTTGCACCAGCTATTGAAATGAGCGAAGGAGAAGGTTTTGTAAAAGTGATTCCGGCTGCTGTTGGATTTTTATTAGGTGCCATTTTTCTATTTGGATTAGATAAAACCTTACCGCATTTACATATTAATTTTAAAGAAACCGAAGGCATAAAATCACCTTGGCAACGAACTACTTTATTGGTTTTAGCTATTACTTTACACAACATTCCAGAAGGATTGGCGGTTGGTGTTTTATTTGGAGGAGTGGCTGCTGGAATTCCAGAAGCTTCTATTGCAGGCGCGGTAACTTTGGCGATTGGAATTGGTATTCAAAATTTTCCTGAGGGAATTGCGGTTGCCATGCCATTGCGAAGAATGGGAGCATCTCGAAGAAAAAGTTTTATGTACGGGCAAGCGTCTGCTATTGTTGAGCCAATTGCAGGAGTTTTAGGTGCAGTTGCCGTTACTTTTTTCACTCCAGTTTTACCTTATGCATTGGCTTTTGCTGCTGGCGCGATGATTTATGTGGTTGTAGAAGAAGTTATTCCGGAAACTCAACAAGATAAAAATACTGATATTGCTACTTTAGGTTTCATAGGCGGATTTATTGTAATGATGAGTCTTGATGTTGCTTTGGGTTAATTTTCATATCTTTAGTATATGAAAAAATTATTCTTTGGACTATTCACCGTTTTACTTGTCGCTTGCTCATCTGATAAGTTTAATGAAGATGTTTTGACTATAGGTACAACCGAAAAAAGTGTTGTTACCAAAGATTTAAGTTTTAAAATTGAAAAATTTCTTTACGATAGTCGTTGTCCAGAAGGTGTAAATTGTGTTTGGGCTGGTGAAGTACATTTACTTTTAGGCGTTTATGAAAACAATTCAAAAATGGAAGAAGTTGATTTAGTTATTGACTATAGGAATTTTGAACAAAATAAAACGTTTTTCGAATCTAAAATTCCACTAGAAAACAAAAAAATTGAAAGCATTCAAATCTCTCCAAACAGAGTTGAAGGTCTTAAAATTGAAGAAAAAGAATATCAGTTGAAATTGGTTTTTTCTGAAAAGAAATAACTAATGACAACCACAATCGTCGCCACATGATTTTGAATTTTTCTTTGCTTTAGCTGTTTTTTTCCAAAAGAATTTCTTCAATAGAAAAAGAACGGCAACAGCTAAAGTTATATAGGCTAAAATTTCTTGTATCATTTTAAAACTTGATAAGCAGTTAGTGCAACTAAATAGGCAAATCCGCTCATAACCCCAAGCTGAATGATTGGCCATTTCCACGAATTAGTTTCCTTTTTAACAATCGCTAAAGTAGAAATACATTGCATCGCAAATGCATAAAAAAGCAACAACGAAATTCCTGTAGCAAAATTGAAAATCTTTTTACCTGTTACTGGGTGGACTTCGGCAGCCATTTTCTTTTTGATAGTGGACTCTTCTTCACCATGACTTCCTACACTATAAATAGTTGCCAATGTTCCTACAAAAACTTCACGAGCAGCAAACGAACTCACAACAGCAACCCCAATTTTCCAATCGTAACCTAGAGGTTTAATTACAGGTTCAATGCTTTTACCCATTATTCCGATGTACGAATTTTCAAGTTGGAAAGCACTTATTTTATCGTTCAATTCTTCTTCTGAAAGATTTTGATTTTGAGATGTAATTATAGTAGAAGCGTCATCGAAATTTTTCGGTCCATGTGAACCTAAAAACCATAAAATAACCGATAATGCTAAAATGATTTTTCCAGCACCAGTTACAAAGGCTTTTGTTTTTTCGACAACATTTATGGCTACATTCTTAAATAACGGAATTTTATAAGAAGGCATTTCAATTACAAAATAAGATTTGTTTTTAAAATGTAACATTTTGTTTAAAATGTAGGCTGAAAGTATCGCCATTCCAAAACCTAAAAGATATAAAGTCATTAAGGTTAATCCTTGTAAACTTAAAAAGCCTAAAACTCTTTTTTCGGGAATGATTAAAGCAATTAAAATAGCATAAACTGGTAAACGTGCCGAACAAGTGGTAAATGGCGTAACTAAAATGGTAATTAAGCGTTCTTTCCAATTTTCAATATTTCGAGTTCCCATAATTGCCGGAATTGAACAAGCAGTTCCAGAAATTAGCGGCACTACACTTTTTCCTGAAAGTCCGAAACGACGCATTATTTTATCCATTAAGAAAACGACGCGACTCATGTAACCACTTTCTTCTAAAATGGAAATAAATAAGAATAAAAAGGCAATTTGAGGAATAAAAATTACAATTCCGCCAATTCCTGGAATTATTCCGTCAGACAATAAATCGGTAAATTTTCCAGCAGGTAAATGTGATTTTGCAAACGAACTTAAATTGGCAAATGTTTCATCGATAAAATCCATAGGAACACTACTCCAATCAAATAAAAATTGGAAAATCAACATTAAAATTCCGAAGAAAATAACGTAGCCAAAAACTTTATGCGTTAAAATTCGGTCGAGTTTTGCTCTAAAATCAGTTGCTTTTGAAGGATCAATTTTCTGACCAATTTTCAACGTATCATTGATAAATTGGTAACGTTTGATAGTTTCCTTTTGTTGTAATCTTTTTAAATCGGAATGTGATTTTGTAAAAGAACTTTGTATTTCATTTCGTTCCAAATTTAAAAAGTTAACATCTTGTGTAATTACCAACCAAAGTTTGTACAATAATTGATTAGGAAAAGCATTTCTTAATTTGTCGAAATATTCAACATCAATACTTGAAGCATGCAAACAAGGTTCGGTTGAAAGTTCAGTATAATTTAAAATGATATTTCTTAAATTATCTATTCCTTGATTTTTTCTTGAACTAACTAAAGCAATTTTAGTTTTTAGTTCTTTTTCTAATGCTTCAATATTGAGTTCAATACCTTTTAGAGTCATTCTATCTGCCATATTAATGACAAGAATTGTTGGTATTTCAAGATCTTTTATTTGCGTAAAAAGAAGTAAATTTCGCTTTAAGTTTTCTACTTCAGTAACGACAACTGCGACATCTGGAAAATCTTCATTGTTTTTGTTTAAAAGCAACTCAATTACTACATTTTCATCAATCGAACTTGCATTCAAACTATATGTTCCAGGTAAATCAATTATTTTAGCTTTAACTTCAGATGAAAGTTTAGCATTTCCTTGCTTTTTTTCAACAGTAATGCCAGGATAATTTCCTACTTTTTGGTTTAAACCTGTTAATTGATTAAAAACAGAAGTTTTTCCAACGTTTGGATTTCCTATTAAAGCAACTTTTATGGTTTTATTAGACATAAATTATATCAACTGATTTTCAATTTCAACAACAACTTCATCAGCAGTTTCTTTTCTAATAGCTACATGCGAATCGTTTATGTTAAAATAATAAGGATCGCCAAGAGGAGCAATTTGTAGCAACTCAACAGTATTGCCAGGCAAACAACCCATTTCTATGAGCTTTAGTGGAATTTCTTCTAAGTTAATGGCTACAATTGTTGCTTTATCTCCAACATTTAGTTCTGAAAGTAAAACCGACATCCTTATTTAGATTGAATTAAAATACAAATGTAGCTAATATTTATAAATTAGAACAGATAATTACAGTTTTTGAAGTTTTATTGTTCCGATAGAAACTTAATATCTTCTAAAAGTTGTTTAACTTCTTCTAGATTTGTTCCGTCATAAAAACCACGAATTCTCTTTTTCTCGTCTACTAAAACAAAGTTTTCGGTATGAACCATATCATATAGTTCTTCCGGACTTCCAGTTTTAACTACTAAAAAAGATTTTCGAGCTAAGTAATAGATGTCTTTTTTGTTTCCGGTTAGCAAATTCCATTTTGAATCTAAAACTCCTTTTTCTTCAGCATATTTTTTAAGGACAGGAACGCTATCAATATCTGGCGTAACTGAAAATGAAAGAAGTTTTACATTGTCATTATCTTTAATTTGATTTTGTAACCAAATCATATTATCTGTCATTTTCGGACAAATAGTCGGACAAGTTGTAAAGAAAAAGTCGGCAACATAAATTTTATCTTTATAATCGTCTTGAGTTATTGTCTTTCCATTTTGATTAATAAAAGAAAAATCTTCTATGGTATGATTATAACCTAAATGCTGAATTGTAGAATCTACAAGTTCAGGGTTAACATCTCTCGGACTAAATATGGGAAGTGATTTTTTAGGTATTGTAAGTTTATAAATTGCAATAAAAATTACAATAAGTAAAGCGCCAAAAAAAACAAAAAATATTTTACGATTGTTTAGCATTTTGCACAGAATTTTTGCAAAAATAATCCTTTTAAAAGTTGTAAAAACGTGATTTTTGTTAAAAAAACAGTAAAAAGTAAAAAAAATAGTATTTTAGCGAAATTAAAAAATATACAGCCCAAAAAATGAAATCTAAACTACTGATTTTAAGTGTTTTATTTAGCTCTATTTTGCAAGCGCAATTTATAGCTTCTGCTCCATGGAATGAACAAAATTCTTCTTCAAAAAGAAGTAACAAATCTATTGATGAACTAGTTAATGATTTTAACCAATATTGGGAAAATCATGATAAGAATAAAAAAGGTTCTGGATACAAGCCTTTTATGCGCTGGGAAAACCATTGGCGTAATTTAACAGATAATCAAGGTTATTTAATTTCTGCGGAAGATTTATGGGCGGCTTGGCAAGAGAAAAATAGTGCTAAAGCGCAACGTAATATGTCAACAATGGCTTTGCCTCCTAGTAACTGGCAACCTGTAGGACCTTTTACACATACAAATACGGGTTCTTGGTCTTCAGGACAAGGAAGAGTTAATTTTGTTTATGAAGATCCAAATAA
Source organism: Bacteroidia bacterium (assembly GCA_030431055.1). Lineage (GTDB taxonomy): Bacteria > Bacteroidota > Bacteroidia > Flavobacteriales > Flavobacteriaceae > Flavobacterium. The sequence goes on from JAUIJA010000001.1 coordinate 556,517, forward strand.
TTCAAATACGATTTATTTAGGTTCTCCAGCAGGTGGTATATGGAAATCTATTGATGCTGGAGTGAATTGGCAACCAATGTCTGATTATTTACCACAAATTGGAGTTTCAGGTATTGTTGTCGATCACACAAATTCAAACGTAATTTACATAGCAACAGGTGATAAAGATGCTGCTGATTCCTATTCCATAGGAGTTTTAAAATCAACAGATGGTGGAGTAACTTGGAATACAACAGGTTTGTCATTTACGGGTAGTAATAGTTTTGCAGGAGATATTATGATGCACCCTTCAAATAATCAAATTTTGTTATGCGCTACAAGTAGCGGACTTTATAAAACAACTGATGCTGGTGTTTCTTGGTCTGTTGTTCAAACAGGAGATTTTTCTCAAGGAGCTTTGCGTTTTAAACCGAATGACCCAACAATTGTTTATGCAACTGGAAGAACAATAATTACAGGTGTGACAACAGACAGGCTTTACCGTTCGACAAATACAGGAAATTCTTTTACAAATGTTACATCAGGTTTGCCAGTATCTTCTGGGAGATTGTTACTTGATGTAACACCTGCAAATCAAAACTATGTTTATATTTTAAGCGCAACGACTAGTTATGCTTTTCAAGGTTTATACCGTTCAACAGATAGTGGGTTGACTTTTACAGCAAGAAATACAACTACTGATGTTTTTGAATCTTCTCAAGCTTGGTACGATTTAGCTTTAGGCGTTTCAGATACGAATGCTGAGGAAATTTTCACAGGATGTTTAAATGTTTGGAGGTCTAATAATGGAGGAACTTCTTTTACTAAAATAAACAATTGGAGTTCACCTTCGGCTCCTTCTTATACACATGCAGATATTCACTACTTAGGGTTTTATGATGGGAAATTATATGCAGGAACAGATGGTGGAATTTATGTATCTTCTAATAGTGGTGCTAATTTTACCGATTTAACAGCTACAGCTCAAATAGGTCAATTTTATAAAATAGCTGTTTCTAAACAATCTGTTTCTAATATGGTAGGTGGACTGCAAGATAATGGAGGTTATGGTTATAGCGATGGTCAATGGAAAAACTTTTACGGAGCTGATGGTATGGATGCAGCCATTGACCCTAATAATCCAAATTTGTATTACGGATTTATTCAAAATGGTAGTTCGCTTTATATAAGTAGTACAGCTGGAGATGGAATTACAGGAAGTGTAAGCTCACCTGGCGGGCAAAGTGGTAATTGGGTTACGCCTTTAGCCACAAATAACACTGGGGAATTGTTTTCAGGATTTGCTGGACTATATAAGTTAGATGGAGGTAATTGGATACAACAAAATATTGGAAGTATAGGATCGGGAAATTTAGAGTTAATTTATATCGACCCTACGAATGATGATGTAATGTATGTTGCTAACGAATCTACATTATATAAAAGTACAAATCATGGAGTAAACTTTTCTGCAGTGTATTCTGCTCCTGCAAACATTACATCAATAGCGGTAAATTCAAATGATAATAGTATTGTTTATTTAACAACAAGATCTACTTCAGGACAAGTTTTAAAATCAACAAACGGAGGAACTTCTTTTACTAATATTACTTCAGGAATTCCAAATATTGGTAAAAATGTAATTGTACATCAAGGACAACACGCAGATAATCCACTATATGTAGGAACAAGTTTAGGAGTTTATTATATAGATGACACGATGAGTTCGTGGCAGGCTTTTGATACAAATTTACCAAATGTTTCGGTTACTGATTTAGAAATAAATTTAGTCGATAATAAGCTTGTAGCTTCAACTTATGGTAGAGGAATTTGGCAAACAGATATACCAGTTCAATTAGCTCCGGATGATGTAAAATTAAAAGCTATTAATAGTCCTAGTACAAATATAGGTTGTGGAACAGTAATACCAGAAATTGAAATAGAAAATAATGGATTAAATACTATTACTTCAGTTCAAATTGACTATGAAGTTAGCGGAACTCCATATAACACTTCTTGGAGTGGTTCATTAGCATCAGGAGCAACAACTTTGGTTTCGCTTCCATCATTAAGCTTATCTAGAGGAATTCATCCTTTTAGTGTAACAACAACGATAATAAATGATGCTTTTTCAGATAATAATACTCGCTTAGTTTCTGTTTATGCAAACGATGAAGGAACTATTGGCTTAGTTAATCCATTTGATAACAGCACTGATGAGTTGTTGTCATATAATGAAGGTTCTACAACTTCACAATGGGTAAGAGGTGTTAGAAATGGAGGAGTAATGACAAGTGGTGCTGGAAATAATGTTTATACGACAAATCTTTCTGGCAACTATCCTGATCAAACAAAATCATATTTAGTGTCTCAATGTTATAATTTAGTCAACGTTTCAAATCCTCAAATTAGTTTTGATATGAAGTATGATCTAGAAATTAATTGGGATATTATTTATGTTGAATATTCAACGGATTTTGGAGCCAACTGGAATGTTCTTGGCTCAATGGGAGCAAATTGGTATAATAGTGATAGAACTCAGTTTACAACAGGTTCTGATTGTTATAATTGTGTAGGTGCCCAATGGACAGGAAGTAATACAACTAATACTAATTATTCATATCCGTTAGATGCTTTAATTGGAGAAGCAAACGTTATATTTAGAATTGTTTTCCACTCTGATCAATCAGTGAATCAGTTAGGAGTTAATATTGACAACTTCTTAATTAGCGGAACACTTTCTACAGAAGGGTTTAATAATGATAGTATAACAATTTATCCAAATCCTTCAAAAGGAATTTTCAATCTTTCGTTACAGAATATTCAACCTGACGCTATTGAAGTTTATGACATTAACGGACGATTAATTTATAAAGCTTCAAATATTGAAACGAATATTGATATGAAAATTGATCTAACAGATGTTTCCACTGGAATTTACTTTGTAAAAGTTGAAGCAGATGGTAAAAACATTGTTAAAAGAATTGTTAAAGAATAATACAATTCTACAGGTTTTAAAACAAAAAGTTATATTTGTTAGATAACTTTCTTTAAACCAATCAAAATGAAAAAAACAATACTTAAAGGAAGCTTAGGCTTCCTTTTTCTTTTGTCGCTATTTAATTCTTGTAAATCGAATCAAGAAGTAGCGCAAACAGAAGTTAAACAAGAATCAAAAAAGGAAACGCCTGGTATCAACACTAGCTTTATGGATACTAGCGTAGATCCAGCTGATGATTTCTTCCGTTATGTAAACGGAACATGGTTAGATAAAACTGAAATTCCTGCAGATAGAACACGTTGGGGAAGTTTTGATGAACTTCGTAAAAATACTGACGATGATGTAATGGCAATTTTAAAAGAAGCTTTAGCTGATGAAACAATTGATCCAAATTCTGATCAAGGTAAAGCGCTAAGTTTATATAAATCGGTTTTAGACACGGTAAGTCGTAATAAAATGGGCGTTTCTCCTTTGAAACCTTATTTAGCTAAAATCGATAAAATTCAAAACGCAAACGATGTTGTAGCGTTAATCACTGAATTTGAACCTCAAGGAGGAGGCGGTTTTTTTGGAACTTATATTTATACTGACGCTAAAAATAGTACGAGAAATGTAGTGTATTTAGGAACAGGAAGTCTTGGTTTACCAGATAGAGATTATTACGTTTCAGATGCTGAAGATACTAAAGAAAAACGTGAAAAATATGTAGCTCACGTAACTAGAATGTTACAGTTTTTAGGAGATTCTGAAACTGCTGCAAAAACTTCTGCAGAGCAAATTTTAGCCTTAGAAACTAAAATGGCAGAGTCAATGTTAGATAGAGTTGAGCGTCGAGATAGAAGAAAAACTTATAACCCTATGACAATTGCCGAATTAAGTGCAATTTCACCTTCTATTAATTGGAATAACTATTTAAATGGAGTCGGAATAGGAAAAATCGATTCAATTGTAGTTTCGCAACCAAAATACATAAAGCAAGTTGAAACAATTCTTAAAGAAGGAGATGTTGCGTCTTGGAAATCATATTTAAGATGGACTTTATTAAATGATTCTGCAGGTTTGTTGTCAACTGAAATAGCTGATGCTAATTGGGAGTTTTACGGTAAAACATTGAGAGGAGCGTTACAGCAACGTCCAGCAGAAGAAAGAGCATTAGCAACAGTTAATGGTAGATTAGGAGAAGCTTTAGGTAAATTATATGTGGCTAAAAAATTCCCGCCAGAAGCAAAAGCAAAAGCAAAAGCTATGATTGCAAACGTAATGAAAGCTTTTGAAAATAGAATTGATAATTTACCTTGGATGACACCATCAACTAAGGAAAATGCAAAATTAAAACTGAATAAGTTAACAGTTAAAATTGGTTATCCTGATAAGTGGAAAGATTATTCAAAATTAAAAGTTGTTGGTCCTGAAAACGGCGGAACATATTTTGAAAACTCAAAACAATATGCATTATGGTCACACCAAAAGAATTTAGATAAATTAGGAAAACCAGTTGACAAAACAGAATGGGGAATGTCGCCACAAACGGTAAATGCTTATTTTAATCCGTCTAATAACGAGATTGTTTTCCCTGCAGCTATTTTACAACCTCCGTTTTATGATTATAAAGCTGATGAAGCTGTAAATTATGGTGGAATTGGAGCTGTAATAGGTCACGAGATTTCTCACGGATTTGACGATTCGGGTTCTCGTTATGATTCAAACGGAAACTTAGTAAACTGGTGGAGTGATGAAGATTTAAAACAATTTACAGAGTTAGGAGATGCATTAGCAGCTCAATATTCAAACTTACAACCATTACCTGGAATTTATGTTGATGGAAAATTTACTTTAGGTGAAAACATTGGAGATTTAGGTGGTGTAAATGCAGCTTATGATGGTTTACAGATTTACTTAAAAGAAAATGGAAATCCTGGATTAATAGACGGATTTACTCCAGAAGAGCGTTTCTTTATTTCTTGGGCAACAATTTGGAGAACAAAGATGCGTGACGAAGCGATTAAAAGTAGAGTTAAAACTGATCCGCATTCACCAGGAATGTATCGTGCAAGCGAACCTTTAAAAAACATGGATGCATTTTATTCAACTTTTGATGTAAAAGAAGGCGATGGAATGTATTTAAAACCAGAAGACCGAGTGAAAATTTGGTAATCTCGTCAGTTCGAGTGTTCCGATAAAATCGGAATGTATCGAGAACAAAAAAATAGTAAACTGTTTAAAAAGCAATATTGTCATTTTGAGCGAAGTCGAAAAATCTAAACAATATAAAAGATTCTTCATTTCATTCAGAATGACACTTTTTAAGCAGTTTTTTTATTTACAGGATTAAATCTCATTCAAAAACTCAAAACCATATTTTTCACGTAAATATTTACAGCTAATATATTTCCCTTTTGAAATAGAATTTGTTTTAAATTCAGGAATTTCTAAACCTAAATCAGCTGCTTTTTGAGGATAATATTCCTTGCGCTTTGGATGTTTAGGATAAACAGCATTTAAAGCTTTATTCCATAAATTATTGTCAATTACATGAAAGATAAGATTAATACAATCTTGTTGGTGAATTAAGTTTATTGGTGCTTCTGGATTATCGATATTCTTTTTCCCAGCGATATAATGTATTGGATGTCGGTTTTCGCCAAACAAACCACCAAAGCGTAAAATTGTAGTTTCAAAATGTGTGTTATAACGCAAACGACTTTCGGTTTCCAACAATTGTTTTCCGCGTTCATTGTTAGGTTGAGGTGACGTGTCTTCATAAATAGTTTTCATGGGAAAGCTATCCGGAAAAACAGCAGTCGAACTCACAAATATTACTTTTGTTACAGATGATTTTTCAATAAAAGGCAAACAGTTTTCAATTTTCTTGACTAGATTTTCTGGGTTATCGCTTCGTAATTTTGGTGGAAAATTAATAATCAAAATTTCGCTTCCTTCTAAAAAATGTTCAAAATCGCCAACAATTTCATTTTCGTGTAATTCAATAATATACGGTTGAATGTTTTGCTTTTTTAATCCATGATGCTTAGCAATAGAAGTTGTCGAACCTTTTACTTCGTAACCTTTGGCGATAAACTGTTGGGCTAGAGGTAAACCTAACCAACCGCATCCTAATATTGAGATTTGTTTATTCATTTAATATTGTTTGTCACATCGAGCATTTGATATTAAGAGGAGCAAAGTTCTTTGCGGAAATTTTCTATTCTCTAACATATTTCTCCTAAAAACTAAGAATCTCTTTTTACTAATACAAATTCATCATTTTCAATTGCCATATAGCCTTGGTCGTATAAAAAATAATAAGTGTTTCCATTTTTAGTTTCATAAACCGAAGTTACAAACTCAAAATCGAAACCTTTTGCCATTAATTTTGTTCGAGTAGTTTTGGTTTTACCATTAGGATTCAATGCATTTAAGATACGATAATTTTTGCGCAATTTATTGTTAATGTTACGCATTAAATTATTCTGGTCTTTGTTCATTTTGTTATTGTAAGCGTTTCTACAACTGTCGCTACAGAATTTTTTATCTTCTCTACCCACGATTTTATCGCCACATTCTAAACAAGATTTACTCATTTTTTATTTTTTTTCGAGCGAATGGCTCGGTTTATTATTTGTAATCCTTTTTCCCGCTGTTCGTTATATTTTTATTCGTCGGTTCGAGTGTTTTGTTTCACTTCTCGATACTTTAGCTTTGCTAAAACTCGAAGTGACGCAACAAAAAGTATCGAGAACTCATAAAAGATGCCACTTCCATCGGACTAGTTTGCTATTGTCTTTTGTAATTGAATTTTACTTCTTCTCCAGTTTTTTCAAAAATCACGTACAAATTCATTTCATTTTCCGAAACACGTTCAAATGTAAATTGGTCGAAATAAACGCGATAATCGTCAATTTTTACCAATCGAAAGCTTTGTTTTTCATCTGCTTTTTCCCAACCTTTTAAATCTGCACCAAAGTGTTTTAATTCTAAAACTAGCGAGTTTTCAATCTCTTTAATATGTCCTAATTCATAAAAAACAACTTCATTGTTTTTGATAAACTTGAAGCAAAACATCATAGAATTAGCACTAGGTTTATCCCAAAATTCCTCACAAATTCCGCCTAAGGCTTCGCCACGCCAAGTTCCAGAAACCCAAGAAACATCTTCTAAAGTCGCTTTTGGTGAACCTTTTTCATCATTGTAATGCAACGTGTTTTGTGCTTTGCAAGACAATGTAAAAATTGAGATTGCGATTATAAAAAACAGTTTTTTCATATTAACTCTTTTATGTATCACTTCGAGCGGAGTCGAGAAGTTAGTGTGACAATTGTTATTTTAATTTATTCAATTTGTATAAATCGTGTCTTCGGTCTTTCATAGTTTGTACACTTCCGTGTTCGTGTAATTCCTTCAATAAATCTAAATTAACATCGACAATTAAAGTCATTTCAGTATTCGGAGTTGCTTCTGCTTTAATTCCGTTACTAGGAAAAGCAAAATCAGAAGGTGTAAAAACTGCTGCTTGTGCATATTGAATATCCATGTTGTTTACCTTTGGTAAATTTCCTACACAACCTGCAACAGCTACATAACATTCGTTTTCAATTGCGCGGGCTTGTGCGCAATGTTTTACTCGTGTATATCCATTTTGAGTATCGGTTAAGAAAGGAACAAATAAGATATTCATGCCTTGATCGGCCATAATACGAGCTAGTTCAGGAAATTCTACATCATAACAAACCATAACGCCTATTTTTCCGCAATCGGTATCAAAGGTTTGAATAGTATCGCCACCCGTAATTCCCCAGTGGAAAACTTCATTAGGAGTAATATGAATTTTGCGATACATTTCGCTTGTTCCATCTCTTCGGCATAAGAAACCAACATTATACACATGTCCGTTTTCTAAATAAGGCATACTTCCGGTAATGATGTTGATGTTGTGAGAAATAGCAAATTCTTGCATTCTTTTATGAACCGCATCGGTATAATTAGCCAATTCTTTAATAGCGTCAGCTTCTGATAGATGATTGAAATCGGCCATTAGAGGAGCTGTAAAAAATTCTGGAAACAAGGCAAAATCACTTCCATAACCCGAAACAGCGTCAATGAAAAATTCGGCTTGCTCATATAGCGCTTCTAAATTTGCCAGTGGACGCATTTGCCATTGAATTAAACCTAAGCGAATAACACTTTTTGCAACATTGATCAGTTTTACGTTTTCTTCATAATAAATATTATTCCAGTCGAGCAAAACAGCAAATTCTTGTGAATTGGTATCACCTTCGAGGTAATTTCGCATTACACGAACAGGTTGGAAATCATTACTTAATTGGAATGTTAAAACCGAATCGTAAATTTCTTTTTTCTTTACTTTTTCAATGTATTGCTTTGGTGATAACTCTTTTGCAAATTCTTTATAATTAGGAATTCTTCCTGCAAAAACGATTCCTTTTAAATTTAATTGTTCGCATAATTCTTTTCGCGCATCGTATAATCTTCTTCCCAATCGTAAACCACGATATTTCGGATGTACAAAAACATCGATTCCATATAAAATATCGCCGTTTTCATTGTGTGTTGAAAACTTGAAATTGGCTGTTATTTCGTTATAATTATGAAGTTTGTAAGCCTTTTTTTCAGGAACAATAATTGAAAGTGCTGAACCTACAACTACATCATCTGCGAGAATAACCAATTGCCCTTCGGGAAATATTTTAAGAAGTTTTTTTATTTGTTCTTCGTCCCAATGATCATCTTCAACATCTGGATAAGCCTCAATCATTGATTTGCGCAATTGCTTATAATCTTCAATTTGAAGATTTCGAAGTTCTACTTTGCTGATTTCTTGTTGCATTATTGTTTTATTTTTATCAAAAATAAGAAAAATTTTTCCATTTGTAAACGATTACAAATATTTACAACCGAAATTAAATAGATAATAACCGAATAAAGCTTGCAAGCTGTTTCATCTTTGCACTGTCGAAATGAACGAATGAGTTTTGTTTAATAAGAAAGACAAAATCAAATAGTATTATAAACATTTTAAATTTTAAACGCCATGCAAAACAAAGTACAATTAATCGGACACGTAGGTCAAGAACCAGAAGTAAAAACAGTAAACAACAAAAAAGTAGCCAATCTTTCTTTAGCAACTAATGAAGTATATTATAAAGATAATGGCGATAAGGTTGAAAAAACCGAGTGGCACAGAGTAACGGCTTGGGGAAAAACAGCTGAGATTATCGATAAATACGTCGTAAAAGGAAAAGAAATCGCAGTTGAGGGTAAATTAACACATAGAAGTTATGACGATAAAGACGGAAATAAACGTTATATAACGGAAGTTTTAATCAATGAAGTTTTATTATTAGGTAAATAAGAGTTCTAAACAGAAAATAAAAATGCGGTCGATTGACCGCATTTTTTTATGAAACTTTTTTAAGAAGATCAAACATAGGACAACGTTTGCATCTTTTGTTTTCTCCTTTTTTAAATTTTTTGCAACACTTTGTTTTGCAATTTTCCGCAACATTAATTTCAAGAACCTTAACTTTTTTAAGCTTCTTTTTATCTTTCTTCTTTTTTTTATCCTTGTCTTTGCTCATTACAAAACGTAAATTCATGGCAAAGATACAATTATTTTTAAATATTCTAAATAAAAATTATTCTGGATTGATTGCAACTGAGCTAGTTACTGATAATTGTTGGATGTCGCGATCAAATAAATATAATCCGCCACGATCTTCGCCAATTAAGCTAATTTTGTCTAAAATTGTTTTCGCTTGCGCTTCTTCTTCAATTTGTTCAGCAACATACCATTGTAAGAAGTTATGCGTAGCATAGTCTTTTTCGTGTAATGTAATATGAACTAATTCGTTAATTGAGTTTGAAACAAAACACTCGTGTTTGTATAACTCTTCAAACATTTCTTGAAAAGTTCCAAATTGCGTTTTTGGTTCTTTTAAATCGGTAACTTGAGCATGACCGCCACGTTCATTTACATACTTAACTAATTTTAGCATGTGTGTGCGTTCTTCGTCAGATTGACGATACATAAATTGCGCAATTCCTTCTAAACCTTGAATTTCAGCCCAAATAGCCATAGATAAATAAACCTGAGAAGATTCTGCTTCAATTCTAATTTGGTCGTTTAACGATTCTTCTATTTTTTGTGATAACATAATTTTGTAATTTTCTTTAAAGTTAGTAAAATTAACTAATAGTCGCTCCATTTGAAACGCCTTCAGCATCTGGATTAACAAAAACCAATTTTCCTTCTGCGTTATTAGTCATTAAAATCATTCCAGCGCTTTCAACTCCGCGAAGTTTTCTTGGTGCCAAATTTACTAGAACTGTTACTTTTCTACCAACGACTTCTTCTGGTGAAAAATGTTCAGCAATTCCCGAAACAATTGTGCGTACATCTATTCCAGTATCTACTTTTAAAACTAAAAGCTTGTTGGCTTTTGGCATTTTTTCGGCTTCTAAAATAGTTCCTACTCGCAAATCCATTTTTGTAAAATCGTCAAAAGTTGCGGTTTCTTTTTGTGGTTCTGCTTGAGCGTTTTCCATTTCGTTTGCTTTTTTAGTGGCTTCTAATTTATCGAGTTGTTTTTGAATTTCTTCATCTTCAATTTTAGAGAATAAAATTTCCGATTGACCAATTTGATGTTCGCTTTGTAATAAATCTGATTTTTCAGTTATTGAATTCCAAGATAATTCGTTATTTGAGATATTTAAAATTCGCTTTAATTTTTCAGAAGTAAAAGGTAAAAATGGCTCAGAAAGAATTGCTAAAGCTGTAGCAATTTGAAGTGCAACATACATTTGTGTTTGTACTCTTTCAGGATTTTCTTTAATTACTTTCCAAGGTTCTTCATCAGCTAAATATTTATTTCCTAAACGTGCCACATTCATCATTTCGGCTAAAGCTTCTCTAAAACGATAGCGTTCAATTGAAGATGCGATAGAATTTGGAAACGATTTTAATTCAGCTAGAGTTTTTAAATCAACTTCAGAAAATTCGTTTGGTTGTGGAACAATTCCGTTATAATATTTGTTGGTTAAAACAATCACACGATTAATAAAATTACCAAGAATTGACGCCAATTCGTTGTTATTTCTTGCTTGAAAATCTTTCCAAGTGAAGTCGTTGTCTTTCGATTCTGGCGCATTTGCTGTTAATGCATAACGAAGCGAATCTTGTTTTTCTGGAAAATCTTGTAAATATTCATGTAACCAAACCGCCCAGTTTTTTGAAGTTGATAATTTGTTGCCTTCTAAATTTAAAAATTCGTTTGCTGGAACATTATCTGGTAAAATGTAATCGCCGTGAGCTTTTAACATTGATGGAAAAATAATACAGTGAAAAACAATATTATCTTTTCCGATGAAATGAACCAATTTAGTGTCTTTGTCTTTCCAATATGGTTCCCAATCTTTTCCTTCTTTTTCTGCCCATTCTTTAGTTGAAGAAATGTAACCAATAGGAGCGTCAAACCAAACGTATAATTTTTTGCCTTCGGCTCCTTCAACTGGAACATCAATTCCCCAATCTAAATCTCGTGTTACAGCTCTAGGTTCTAGTCCGCCATCAACCCAAGATTTTACTTGACCGTAAACATTTGCTTTCCAATCGTTTTTGTGTCCTTCTAAAATCCATTCTTTTAAGAAAGCGTCATATTCATTTAAAGGTAAAAACCAATGTTTAGTTGATTTTAAAACAGGTTTATTTCCAGTAATTGTCGATTTTGGATTGATTAAATCTGTTGCGTTTAAGGAAGCACCACATTTTTCACATTGATCGCCATAAGCTTCTTCATTTCCACATTTCGGACAAGTTCCTATAACAAATCTATCAGCTAAAAATTGATTAGCTTCTTCGTCAAATAATTGTTCTGTTGTTTCTTCAATGAATTTTCCGTCTTCATATAATTTTTTAAAAAAACCTGAAGCTGTATCATGATGAATTTTACGAGAAGTTCGTGAATAGTTATCAAAAGAAATCCCGAAGTCTTCAAAAGATTGACGAATAATTCCATCGTATTTATCAATTACTTCTTGTGGAGTAACGCCTTCTTTTTTGGCTTTCATAGAAATTGCAACGCCATGTTCGTCACTTCCGCAAACGAAAGCAACATCTTTGCCTTGTAAACGAAGATAACGTGCATAAATATCTGAAGGAACATAAACACCAGCTAAATGTCCAATATGAATTGGACCATTTGTATAAGGAAGCGCTGCTGTTATCGTATATCTTTTAGCTTCGCTCTGTTCGGCTTTGCCTCGAGTCGGATTTTCAATCATTTTTACTAAAAATTTAATGCAAAAATAATTCATTAGCTATGAATTCACGAATTTTTGAGCTCAAATTGTTTAAATTTGGGTAATACTTTTATAGGATAAGTATGTTTCGTTACTTTGTAATCATATTATTTTTAACTTTTAACTCATATTCCCAAAAGAACATGATATTTCCTTCACATCTAAAAAAAGACGATACCGTTGCCATAATTTGTACAGCACGTAAATTTTTTCCTGAAGATGCCAAGCCAGCAATTGAACTGTTAGAATCTTGGGGTTTAAAAGCAAAATTGGGAAGAACTATTGGAAAAGATAGTTGTCAGTTAGGTGGAACAGATATTGAACGTGCAGCCGACTTACAAGAACAAATGGACGATCCAACTGTAAAAGCAATTTGGTGCGCTCGCGGTGGATATGGAACGGTGAGAATTATTGATAAAGTTGATTTTACTAATTTCAAGAAGAATCCGAAATGGATTATGGGCTTTTCAGATGTTACTGTTTTACACAGTCATTTGAATACTTTAGGAATAGCTTCTTTGCACAGCATTATGCCTTTTACGGTGCCAAGAGCGCCAGAAGAAGTGAAAGAAACGTTACGAAAAGCTTTATTTGGTGAATTGATTGCTTATGAAGTTCCTTCAGCTTCTTATAATCGAAATGGAAAAGCTAAAGGCGAATTAGTTGGCGGGAATATTTCTATTTTGTATAGTTTATTAGGTTCGAAATCTTCAATAGATACCAAAGATAAAATCTTATATATAGAAGATTTAGACGAATATTTATATCACATCGACCGAATGATGTATAATATTAAAAGAAACGGATATTTTGATCAAGTAAAAGGAATTATTGTTGGAAGCCTTTCTGATATGCATGATAATGAAATTCCATTCGGACAAAACGCTGTACAAATTATAAATATAATTACCGAAGAATACAATATTCCAGTTGCGTTTGATTTTCCTGCGGGACATCAAAAAGATAATCGTACATTAGTTTTGGGAAGTCAGGTTGAATTTGAGGTAAATGAAACAGAAGTTAGCTTAAAATTTATAAAATAAACTAACAATTAAGTATGGCTGAACATAACGAATTAGGTAAAAAAGGAGAACAATTAGCCGCTGAATATCTCATTGAAAATCAATATGAAATTTTAGAAAGAAATTGGGTTTTTGATAAAGCAGAAATAGATATTATAGCTAAAAAAGACAATCTCTTAATCGTAGTCGAAGTTAAAACAAGATCGAGTTTAGAGTTTGGGTTACCACAAGATTTTGTGAAGCCAAAAAAAATACAATTATTAGTAAAAGCAATAAATCAGTATGTAGAAACTATTGATTTTGACCCTGAAATTCGTTTTGATATAATTGCTATTAATAAATCAGGCTCAAAATATAACATTGAGCACATAGAAGAGGCGTTTTATTATTTTTAAGTTAAATTTATAACAATATGTGTTTTTATTTGTAGTTTTACACTTTCAAATAAGCACAACAATATGAAAACCATTTCTTCCGTAGTAGAAGTTTACATTAAACAAAAACCGTTTTTATTAAATTCCATTTCTCAGGGAATTATCAACTTAACCTCTTTGGCGCGTTTAATGATGCCAGAAATTGAAAGAGAATTAGGGAAAGAGGTTAAACAAGGAGCTGTTGTAATGGCGCTTAAACGACTTTCAGAAGAATTAGATTTCAGAATTAATCATAAACTTGTAAGAGTTCTTAAAAATATAGGTGAGATTACTGTTCGTTCATCATTAGTTGATTTCGCTTTTGTTATTTCAGATACCTTATTGGAAAATCAGGTTAAGTTAATTTCTGAAATAAATAAAAACAAAGAACTTTTTTATACTTCGTCTAGAGGAGTAAATGAAACAAATATAATTGTAAGTGCTTCTATTTCAGATGTTGTTGAAGAAATATTTAAAAAAGAAAAACAAACGCATAAAGTCGAAAATTTATCTTCGATAACGGTAAAACTTCCAGAAGTAAACATTACTACGCCAGGTGTTTTTTATTATATTTTTCAACGATTAGCTTGGGAAGGAGTTATTATTCATGAAGTTATTTCTACTACAAACGAGTTTACAGTTATTGTAAATGATAATCAAATCGATACAGCATTCAAAGTAATAAAAGATTTGAAAAACGCAAATGATCAATAAAAAGTAGATATTTTTTTCACATCAAAAAAAGAAACGTATTTTTACCATTCTTTATACTAAAAATCAGGATTTAAAGTTAAAGAGTTAAAACGTTTTTAATTTGAAAAGTTCAATACTTAAATACATAGTAGCAACTATTGTTGTTGCCTTATTTTTTGCGTGTTCGGTAAAAAAGGATCGGTTTATAAACCGAAATTTGCATGCGCTTTCAACTGAATATAATATACTTTATAATGGAAACCTTGCTTTAGATGCAGGTTTAGAAGAAGTAAAAGCGACTTACCAAGATAATTTTTGGGATGTTCTTACTGTAGAGCGTATGCCAGAAAAAGAAGAAAATTTCTTACCCGGACAGGTAAAGAATTCTAATTTTGAACGCGCAGAAGAAAAAGCTGTTAAAGCAATTCAAAAACACTCAATGAATATTGCTGGTACTGAACGTAATCCGCAAATTGACGAAGCATACTTGCTTTTAGGAAAAGCACGTTATTTTGATAACAGATTTATTCCAGCTTTAGAATCATTCAATTATATTTTATACAAATACCCAAAAAGCGATAAAATTTATCACGCTAAGATTTGGCGCGAAAAAGTTAATATCAGAATAGATAATAACGAAGTAGCAATTAAAAATCTTAAGCAACTGTTAAAAAGTCAAAATTTAGAAGGGCAAGATTTAGCAGATGCTAATGCTATGTTAGCACAAGCATTTTATAATATTGAAGTGATTGATACAGCAATTGCTGCAATTAAAATTGCTAAAGAAGAAACAAAGCTAAAAGAAGAGCGTGCTCGGTATACTTTTATTTTAGGACAATTGTATGAAAAAATGAATTATCAAGACAGTGCTTTTGTTGCTTTTCAAGAAGTAATCGACATGAAGCGCAAATCGCCTAGACGCTATGTCATTCAAGCACATGCTAGACAAGCGGCACAATTTGATTATGAAAAAGGAGATTCGGTACCATTTTTAGAAAAATACCATAAGCTTATTGCTGATAGAGAAAACCGCCCTTATTTAGATGTTTTATATCATCAAATGGGACTTTTCTATGATAACTTTGAAAAAGATTCAATAGCCGAAAGTTATTATAATCTATCCAATAGAAAATTCACAAAAGACAAGTATTTATCGGCTTCAAATTATAGAAATATTGGGGAAATTTACTTTAAAAATGCCGATTATAAAATAGCAGGTAAGTATTATGACAGTACACTTTTGCGTTTAGATGATAAAACGAGAGAATATAGAAGATTAAAAAAGAAAAGAGAAAACTTAGTAGATGTTATTAAGTATGAAGATATAGCAAAACTAAACGACAGTATTCTTTCGGTTGTTGCAATGAATGATAATGAAAGAAAAATTTATTTTGAAGGTTATATTGAAAAACTAAAAAAAGAAGATGACTTAAAAGCAAAGCTTGCTGCGGAAAAAGAAGCGAATAAAAATGCGAATTCAAATCCATCATCTACAAAATTTAATCCTAATGCTGTTAAGATGTCTCCTATGATGCCGCCTGTAGGAGGAAATAGTCAATCGACTTTTTATTTCTATAATCCAGTAACAGTAAACTATGGAATGAAGGAGTTTCAAAAGAAATGGGGAAATAGAAAACACGAAGGGAATTGGCGTCAATCTAAAGCAAAAGAGGATGTTTTTGGAGAAGATGAGTTTGAAGAAGATATAGAGGAAGAAGCAATTGATTCTGTTCAAATTAACCCTGCTTACACAGTTTCTTTTTATACAGATCAATTACCTAAAGAAGAAAAAGTAATCGATAGTATAACAAAAGAGCGAAATAATGCTTACTACGAATTAGGATTGTTATATAAAGAAAAATTTAAAGAATATGAACTATCGGCTAATCGATTTGAAAGCTTGCTTACATTTCAGCCAGAAGAACGATTAGTTCCACCTACAAAGTATTACTTGTATAAGGTTTACGAGATTATTGACCCAAATAAAGCGGCTGCACTTAAAAACGATATTTTAACAACATATCCAGATACGCGTTATGCTCAAATAATTCAAAATCCAAAAGAATTTTTAACAGATAATGAAAATCCAGAAGCTGTTTTTAAAGACATTTACAAACAACTTGAGGAAGGAAAAATACGCGAAGCTTATACAAAAGTTAATGAAAAAGTAGATTTGTATTTTGGCGATGAAATTCTTCCGAAAATGGAATTGCTACGGGCAAAAATTGTTGCGCGAACTAATGGGTTAGAAGAATACAAAAAAGCATTAAATCATGTTGCTTTAACGTATGCTAATAACGATGAAGGAAAGCAAGCGCAAGAATTATTAAAAGATATTCCAGTTTTAGAAAAAATACAATTTTCAGATCAAGATGATTTTAGCTGGAAAGTAATTTTTCCTAAAAAAACAGCTGAATTAAAAGATATTGAAACGCTAAATAATAGAATAAAAAAATATATTGAAGATAGCCACAATACCGACTTAAAACTATCGCAAGATTTATATGATTTAAATAATGATTTTGTTGTTCTACACGGATTCAAATCTAAAGAAACGGCAACTGCGGTTTTAGACTTTTTACGTGAAAATAAGAAGTATAAAATAAAAGATAAAGCACATGTTATTTCTTCAAATAATTACAGAGTTGTTCAAATGAAAAAGCAATTTCAAGAATGGCTCAAAATAGAATAGACCCAAATTTCAAAAACCTATAATTATGTTAAACAAATCGAAAACTAAAGAAAGTTCACTAGGAAAAACGAACAGAATAGTAGAAGGAACTTCACTAAAAGGAGATATTGATACACAAGGCGATTTTCGATTAGACGGTACTTTAATTGGTAACTTTAATTCTACAGG
This sequence comes from Bacteroidia bacterium, assembly GCA_030431055.1. Lineage (GTDB taxonomy): Bacteria > Bacteroidota > Bacteroidia > Flavobacteriales > Flavobacteriaceae > Flavobacterium. The sequence continues at coordinate 573,800 of JAUIJA010000001.1, forward strand.
AAAATTAGTAATAGGAGTTACAGGAGAAGTTCAAGGTGAAATAAAATGCAAAAGTGTAGATGTTGAAGGGAAGTTTTCTGGTAAACTTGAAGTGTCAGATTTGTTAAGTATACGCTCAACAGCTCAAATAAAAGGGGATGTTGTTGTTGGAAAGTTAGCTGTAGAGCCAGGAGCAATATTTGAAGCAACTTGCGCTATGAAAAGCAATTTGAAAAGCTTAAATAATGGGCAATCAGAAAAAACAGCCTAATAAATGGTTACAATTAATAACAATCCCATTTCAAATGGGATTTGTTATTTTTATATTTAATTATTTAGGGCAGTATTTGGATAAAAAAAATGAAACCGACTATTACGTTACAGTATTGACTATGGTTGGCGTTTTTTTATCACTTTATTATGTTATTATGCAAGTAAATCAATTGAATAAGGATAAATGATTACTAAATCTAAATCAATATTTTTTCTCTTTGCAGGTTTATTATTTCTTATTTATGGAATAAGTTTTTTAGTGAATCAAATTTTTCAATTTCAAGAAAAATGGCAAGAGACGAGTTATAGTTTCTTCCAAGTGTTTTCTTTTTTTGGTTTTACGAGTTTCATTTTATTGATTATTCACTACATCATTTATAAAAAAAATAAAGATCAGTTAGGTTTTGTTTTTTTAATTACATTAACCTTAAAAGTAGTCTTGTCTTTTTTATTTGTAAAAGGAATTACTAATGTTTTTGAAAAACATTACATAATTACATATTTTTTTGTGTTTTTGATAATAGATGTGTGGTTAACAATTAGATTGTTAAATAATTATGGCAAAAGAAAAGCAAATTGAAAAAAACATAAAAAAAGTCCTTTTGAAACTTGAAGTTTTAATTAAAGTTGTATTTTTGCAAAAAATTTTATCGACCATAATAAATTATATCAGATAAAGTATGGCAATTTTTAAGCAACCACTATCAGTTTTAGCATCTTTAATGCTTTTTTTTGTAACATCAATAGCATTAGCTTCAGATACTGTAGATAGTACGGCAGTTGAAAGTCAAGAAGTTCATAATGAACATGCAACTCATGAAGAAATGGATAATCATGGAGAAAAATCTCCAAAAGAAGTGATTAATGAGCATATTGCGCATCACTTAAAAGATGATTATTACTTTACGTTTTTCTCTGATGAGGCTGAAGATAAACATTATGGTTTTGCTTTGCCTGTAATCTTAATAGATAATGGCTTAAAAATATTTTCTGCTTCTGAGTTCCATTACGGAGATAAAGTGGTTGAAAAAGAAGGACAGTTTTATAAATTATATCACGGTAAAATTTACAAAACTGATGCTGAAGGGACGATTTCTTATGATGAGCATCATCACCCTACAAATGACAAGCCTTTAGATTTTTCAATAACTAAAAATGTTTTCTCTCTTTTAATTACAGCTATTTTATTGTTTATAATGTTTACGTCTTTGGCGAAGACTTATAAAAACGGAGCAAATAGTTTGCCTAAAGGTTTCAGTCGTGTTTTAGAACCATTAGTGATTTATGTAAGAGATGAGATTGCGCGTCCAAATATTGGAGATAAGAAGTATAAGAAATTTATGCCATTCTTATTAACAGTTTTCTTCTTAATTTGGTTATTAAACTTAATAGGATTAACGCCTTTAGGAATTAATGTTACTGGTAATATTGCAATTACATTGTGTTTAGCTTTGTTTACATTTGTTATAACACAATTTAGCGCAAGTAAAGATTATTGGGCACACATTTTTTGGATGCCTGGCGTTCCAGTTCCAATGAAGATTATCTTAGCGCCTATTGAAGTGTTGGGTATGTTTACAAAACCTTTTTCGCTAATGATTCGTTTGTTTGCAAATATTACAGCAGGTCACACGGTAGTTATGGGGTTAATCGCAATTGTTTTCTTAATGAAAGAGCAATTATCTACAGGAGGAGCAATAGGAACTTCCCTAGCGTTAACTTTATTTATTTCAATTATTGAATTATTAGTTGCCTTTTTACAGGCGTTTATATTTACAATGTTATCTTCTTTATTTATCGGTATGGCGGTTCAAGAACATCATCATGATGAAACGCATTCGTCAGACATGTTAGGAGAAGAAGATAATGCTATTGTTTAATTTTAGAATTTTTGTTTAATTATATAAATCATTTATTATGACAATTCCAAATTTAGTAGGTGCTGGTTTAATTGTAATCGGAGCTGGTTTAGGTTTAGGTAAAATTGGTGGTTCTGCAATGGACGCTATTGCTCGTCAACCAGAAGCTGCTGGAAAAATCCAAACTGCGATGATTATCATCGGTGCATTATTAGAAGGTTTAGCATTCGGTGCTTTAATCTTAGGAGCTTAATTAAAAAGAAACAAGAGCCTGTAACGGTTGGTTGCAGGTCTTGTTTTGTTAAACAAATTTGAATACACCTTAATATTTTAAATATACGATGGATAAATTAATTAATGATTTTTCATACGGTCTGTTTTTTTGGCAAGCAATTATTTTAGTAATCTTAATTGTATTATTAGCAAAATTCGCTTGGAAACCAATTTTAGCTGCTTTATCAGCTCGTGAAGAAGGTATTGAAAACGCTTTAATGGCTGCTGAAAATGCTAAAAAAGATTTGGCAAACTTAAAAGCAGATAACGAAAAATTATTAGCTGAAGCAAGAGCAGAGCGTGATACTATGCTTAAAGAAGCTCGTGAAATCAAAGAAAAAATGATTGCAGATGCTAAAGGTGAAGCGCAAGCTCAAGGAGAAAAAATGATTGCTCAAGCTAAAGCAACGATTGATAGTGAGAAAAATGCTGCAATGGCAGAATTAAAATCTCATGTATCTACGCTTTCAGTTGAAATTGCAGAAAAATTATTAAAAGAAGAATTAGCTAACAAAGATGCTCAAGCAAAATTGGTTGAGAAGATGTTAGGTGATGCTAAATTAAACTAATTATGGCAGAAAGTAGAGCAGCTATTCGATATGCAAAAGCGATACTTGATATTGCTCAAGCAAATAATAATGCTGATAAAGTCTTAGTAGACATGAATTCAGTATTAAATGCAGTTAATGATTCTGAAGAATTGAAAGATTTTTTAGAAAATCCTATTGCAACTGGACAAACTAAGTTTAACGCTTTGTCAGAAATTTTTGCTGCTGTTCAAAATGAAACAAAAGGGTTATTTCAATTACTTTTAGCAAACAAAAGATTTGAAATTTTACCTGCTATTGCAAGTCAGTTTCAATCGCTTTATAATGAAGCAAACGGGATTGAATCTGCAGTAGTTACTACAGCTGTGCCTTTAACATCAGAATTAGAAGTTAAAGTATTAGCTAAGGTTAAAGAGTTTTCAAATAAATCAGTTACCCTTACAAATGTTGTAGATCCAGAAATTATTGGAGGATTTGTACTACGTATAGGTGACAAACAATATAATGCATCTGTAGCAAACAGATTGCAACAATTAAAAAGAGAATTTAGTAATAATTAATAGTAAGCACACTTTTTATAGTGTATAAATAATATCGAGATGGCTGAAATTAAACCTGCTGAAATATCAGCAATATTAAAGAAACAATTATCCGATTTTCAATCGGGTGCTACTTTAGAAGAAGTTGGAACTGTACTACAAGTTGGTGATGGTATTGCTCGTGTTTACGGATTATCTAACGCTCAATATGGTGAGTTAGTTCAATTCGAAAACGGATTAGAAGCAATTGTATTGAACTTAGAAGAAGATAATGTTGGGGTAGTATTGTTAGGTCCTTCAACAGGTATTAAAGAAGGTTCAACTGTAAAAAGAACACAGCGTATTGCATCATTAAAAGTTGGTGAGCAATTAGTTGGTCGTGTAGTTGATACATTAGGTAACCCAATTGACGGTAAAGGTCCTATTGGTGGTGATTTATATGAAATGCCATTAGAGCGTAAAGCTCCTGGTGTTATCTTCCGTCAACCAGTAAATGAACCATTACAAACAGGTATTAAGTCAGTAGATGCTATGATTCCTGTAGGTAGAGGACAACGTGAGTTGGTAATTGGTGACCGTCAAACGGGTAAAACTACAGTTTGTATCGATACCATCTTAAATCAAAAAGAATTTTACGATGCTGGTGAGCCAGTATTCTGTATATATGTTGCAGTAGGACAAAAAGCATCTACAGTTGCTGCTATTGCAAAAACATTAGAAGATAAAGGAGCAATGGCATATACAGTTATTGTTGCTGCAAATGCTTCTGATCCAGCTCCAATGCAAGTTTATGCTCCATTCGCTGGTGCTGCAATTGGTGAGTATTTCCGTGATACAGGTCGTCCTGCATTAATTGTTTATGATGATTTATCTAAACAAGCAGTTGCTTACCGTGAGGTATCATTATTATTAAGAAGACCACCAGGACGTGAGGCTTACCCTGGAGACGTTTTCTATCTACACTCAAGATTATTAGAGCGTGCTGCTAAAGTTATTGCAGATGATGAAATTGCTAAAAACATGAATGACTTACCAGAATCTTTACGTCCTATCGTAAAAGGTGGTGGTTCATTAACAGCATTACCAATTATCGAAACGCAAGCTGGTGACGTTTCTGCATATATCCCAACAAACGTAATTTCGATTACTGATGGTCAGATTTTCTTAGAATCAGATTTATTTAACTCGGGTGTTCGTCCAGCGATTAACGTTGGTATTTCGGTATCTCGTGTTGGAGGTTCTGCTCAAATTAAATCAATGAAAAAAGTATCAGGTACATTAAAATTAGACCAAGCACAATACCGTGAGCTTGAAGCTTTCGCTAAGTTTGGTTCAGATTTAGATGCTGCTACAATGAATGTAATTGAAAAAGGTAAACGTAATGTTGAAATCTTAAAACAGTCGGTAAATGATCCTTATACTGTTGAAGATCAGGTTGCAATTATCTACGCTGGTTCTAAAAACTTATTAAGAAACGTACCAGTTGATAAAGTAAAAGAATTTGAAAAAGATTTCTTAGAATACTTAAATGCTAAACATAAAGATACATTAAACACTATCAAAGCTGGAAAGATTGATGATAATGTAACTGATGTATTACAAAACGTAGCTAAAGAAATCGCTGCAAAATATTAATAAATAGGTAAAAGGCGAATGGTAATAGTAAAAGCTATTGCCATTTACCTATAACCCAATACCTAAGAAGAATGGCAAACTTAAAGGAAATTAGAAATAGAATTAGTTCTGTTCAGTCAACGATGCAAATTACATCGGCGATGAAAATGGTTTCTGCAGCTAAATTAAAGAAAGCGCAAGATGCAATTACAGCTATGCGTCCTTATGCTGAGAAGTTGACAGAATTATTACAAAATTTAAGTGCTACTTTAGAAGGAGATACAGGAGGCGCTTTTGCAGAACAAAGAGAAGTAAATAAAGTACTATTAGTAGCTATTACTTCAAATCGTGGTTTATGCGGAGCCTTTAATGCAAATGTTATCAAAGGAATCAAAAATAGAACTAATTTTTATCAAGGAAAACAAGTAGATGTTTTAGCAATTGGTAAAAAAGGAGGTGATGTTTTATCAAAAACCAATACTATCATTGGTGAGAACAACGCAATTTTTGATGATTTAACTTTTGATAATGTTGCAGAAATTGCACAAGACTTGATGGATAAGTTTGTTGCTGGTGATTACGACAAAATTGAAATTATTTACAATCACTTTAAAAACGCAGCAACTCAAATAGTAATAACAGAGCAATTTTTACCTTTAGCACCAATTACTGGTGGAGAGGCGATTGCTTCTGATTATATTTTTGAGCCTTCTAAAGAAGAAATCGTTTCTACATTAATTCCAAAATCGTTAAAAACACAATTGTATAAAGCAATTCGTGATTCTTTTGCTTCTGAACATGGAGCTCGTATGACAGCTATGCACAAAGCAACGGATAACGCTACAGAATTACGCGATCAATTGAAATTAACGTATAACAAAGCGCGTCAAGCTTCAATTACTGGTGAGATTCTAGAGATTGTTGGAGGTGCGGAAGCATTAAACGGATAATAAGTTGATTCATAAAATAAGAATTGAGCCAAACGAAAGTTTGGCTCTTTTTTTGCTTCATATTTTGTATATTTATTAAAAACTACATTAAATGTTAAAACTAAGTCTTTTGCTGTTGAGTTTACTTTCGTTTTCGTGTAATTGTGAAAAGAAAGCTGTTGAACAAACAAATAAGGAAATGATTAACCAAGATTTTCCTATTAGTGAAATTTATTATCAATCTTGGGTTGCGGGTGTTCGTGGTGGTGGAAGTGGAATAGATGTACACGTTGAGTTTACAAACGAATTACCAAAAGATACAGAGTTAAAAGAAGTTCAATTATTAAATTATACATCTTATAAGGTCGAAAATACTGAAAAAACAAAATATATAGCTAGAATTAAAACAGAAGCCAACGAAATGGTTTTGGCAGAAAATCCGAAAGATGAATATGGCAACGAAGCACCTGTTAAAAATGAAAACAGCTTAATAGAAGGAGAGGTTTTACTAACTTTTGAAAAAAATGGAAAAGCATTTACCCAACTTATTCAAAATGTTAAACAAAAGGAAATGCTAGCATATCCATCTGCAAAACCTAGAAATTAATTACTTTTGTTAGAGTAAAACAACTTCACTTTGAGTTTATATAAAAAACTTTTTAAACAAACAGCAATCTATGGATTGGCCACTGTTGTGCCAAGACTAATGAGCTTTTTGTTAAATCCATTATACGTTTATTATCTAACAGATAAGAGTAAAATGGGTGAAGTTTCTATCATCTTTTCTTATCTCATTTTCTTTAATGTGGTTTTAACCTACGGAATGGAAACCGCTTTTTTTAGATTTTATAATCAAGAAAGTAATAAAAAAAGCGTTGTTTCAACGGCAATGATTTCTCTATTAGGTTCAACTTTAGCTTTTTTAGCTGTAGCTTTATTGTTCCAAAATCAAATAGCAAATCTGACCGATATAAGTGTAAATTACTTAGTTTATACGATTTGGATTTTAGTAATTGATACTTTAGTTGTCATTCCGTTTGCTAAACTTCGTGCAGAAAGCCAACCTATTAAATATGCAGTTATAAAAATTGCAAATGTTGCTATTAACTTAGGTTTAAACATTTTCTTTTTGGTTTTTTTACCAAAAATTGCTCAAAATACTAATTCATTTTTCAGTAGTGTTTATACTGAAAATTTCCAAATCGGTTACATTTTTGTTTCAAATGTAATTGCGAGTTTATTTACGCTAATAGTTTTATTGCCAGATTATTTCAAAATCAAATGGGATTTCGATAAGCAACTTTGGAAGAAAATGCTTAAGTATGGTTTTCCTATTTTAATTGCCGGAATTGCTTTTGCAATCAACGAACATTTTGATAAAATTTTATTAGAAAAATTAGGCGTTAGCTTAGCGGATATTGGAGCGTATTCAGCGTGTTATAAAATAGGAATGTTTATGGTTTTGTTCCGAACAGCTTATACTTTAGGAATTGAACCTTTCTTTTTTAGTCACGCAAAAAATGAAAATGCACCGCAAACCTATGCCGAAATCACTAAATATTTTGTCATATTTGGTTCGTTCATGTCCTTAGGAATTATCGTTTTTGCCGATGTTTTAAAATTAGTTTTAGTTCCAAATGCTGATTATTGGAACGCTATGGATGTTGTTCCTATGATTGTTATTGCTAATTTCTTTTTAGGAATTTACACAAATCTTTCAGTTTGGTACAAATTAATCGATAAAACCAAAATTGGCGCTTATATTTCGTTAGTTGGAGCAGCTGTTACACTTATTATAAACTTTCTTCTAATTCCAATAATTGGATTTTTAGGCTCGGCAATTGCTACAATTTTGGCTTACGGAAGCATGATGCTAATTTCATATAAATTAGGACAAAAAGAATACCCAATTCCTTACGACAAACAAAAAATAGGTTTTTATTTACTATTATCGGTAGTGTTAAGTTGTTTGTCTTTTTATGTGCCTATTTTAAGAGAAACCTATGTGTTTGGCATCGTGAGTTTGTTAATTTTTGCTTACTTTGTATATCGAAATGAGAAAGCACTTATTTTAAGAATTTTAAAAAGAAAAGAGTATTAAGTATCAAGACAAATTCCATTTAATAAATTTGTGAATAGATAGATTAAAAAAACACAAAATCGACAACAGATAATAAAAAAATGCAAATTAAAATCATCAATAAATCACAGCACGAATTACCTAATTATGAAACTTTAGCTTCAGCTGGAATGGATTTACGTGCAAATTTAACAGATTCAATTACCTTAAAACCTTTAGAAAGAACTATTGTTAAAACCGGACTTTTTATTGAATTACCAATTGGCTTCGAAGCACAAGTTCGTCCAAGAAGTGGTTTAGCGGCAAAAAAGGGAATTACCGTTTTAAATTCACCAGGAACAGTTGATGCTGATTATCGAGGTGAAATTGGCGTTATTTTAGTGAATTTATCAAACGATGATTTTGTTATCGAAAACGGAGAAAGAATAGCACAATTGGTTATTGCTAAACACGAACGCGCCGAATGGATTGAAGTTGAAGAATTAACAGAAACATCGCGTGGTGCTGGCGGTTTTGGTAGTACGGGAGTTAAGTAAAACTTCAATATTCAAAATTCCAAGTTGAGCGTTCAAAGTTAAAAAAAGTATTGAATGTTTAATTTTGAATGTTGAAACATAATATACAATAAAATAGAATATTTATATAAGCCATGAAAAAATTTGATTTACACGAAAGATTAATTGATTTTGCAGTTCAGATTATTAGCATTACAGATAATATTAAAACATCAAAAGCTGGAAATCATTTATCAGGACAAATTGTTCGTTCAGGAACTGCACCTTCTCTAAATTATAGTGAAGCTCAAAGTGCAGAATCAAGAAATGATTTTATTCATAAGATGTCTTTAGTTTTAAAAGAATTAAGAGAAACTCATACTAATTTAAAAATCATTTCAAGAGCAAAATTATATTTAGGACAGGAAATTGATATTGTTTCAACAATAAGAGAAAATGATGAGTTAATATCAATTTTTGTAAAAAGTATTGAAACATCAAGAAGTAAAAAAAAGTAATAATAATTCAATATTCAAAATTCCAAGTTGAACATTCCAAGTTTAAAAAATATTGAATATTCAATGTTGAACAAAGAATTTTGAAGTTTTAAAATAAATTTATGAAAATAATCGTACCTATGGCAGGACGTGGTTCTCGCCTTCGTCCTCATACATTAACCGTTCCAAAACCTTTAATTCCAGTTGCTGGAAAACCAATCGTGCACCGATTAGTTGAAGACATTGCAAAAGTTTTAAACCAACCAATTGAAGAAGTAGCTTTTGTTATTCATGAAAGTTTTGGTAAACAAGTAGAAAAAGATTTAGTTGCTATTGCTGAAAAACTAGGTGCAAAAGGAACTATTTATTATCAAAACGAACCTTTAGGAACAGGTCACGCTATCATGTGTGCCCAATATTCTTTAAGTGGTCCGGCGGTAATAGCTTATGCAGACACCTTAATCCGTGCCAATTTCGATTTAGATACAGAAGCAGATAGCGTAATTTGGGTAAAACAAGTTGATAAACCAGAAGCTTTTGGAGTTGTTCAAATGAATGATGCTAACGAAATTGTAGAATTGGTTGAAAAACCGCAAACTTTCGTTTCTGATTTAGCTGTTATCGGAATATACTATTTTAAAGATGTGGGCGTTTTAAAAAATGAGCTACAATTGGTTATCGATAATAATATTATCCACGGTGGAGAATATCAAATTAACGACGGAATTAAACAAATGATGGCAAAAGGCATGAAATTTGTACCAGGAGAAGTAGCTGAATGGATGGATTGCGGAAACAAAGCGGTAACAGTTGACACCAATAACCGAATGCTGAAATTCATTCATGAAGATGCAGAAGAAACAATGATTTCTAAACAAGTACGCATAGAAAATTCTGAAATTATTGAGCCGTGTTATATCGCTGATGATGTAGTGTTGATTAATTCTATTGTTGGACCAAATGTTTCTCTAGGAAAAGGAACTCATTTAACAAATGTGAAAATTAAAAATAGTTTGGTACAAACACATGCGCATCTTCGCAATGCGAAACTAGACAATGCAATGATTGGTAATCACGCTACGTTTGATGGCGATTTTAAAAGTATAAGTATCGGAGATTATTCCGTTTTAGAATAATTTTTTTGTCAATCTGAACTTGTTTCAGATTCTATAATTCATAAAAATGAGCTATTTTAAAAACACGATTGTTTTGTTTTTTTTGTTTTCCATAGGAATTCAAAATTCTTTTTATGCTCAAACAAATCCAGATGAAATTGCTTTAAAGGATAATTTTGTTGAAAATAACTTTTATGAAGCCGTTAAACAGCGCGCTATTGAAAATTATGATAAAGCAATAGTTGCCATTCAAAAATGTATTGAAAAAGAACCAAATACCGCTGCATTTCATTATGAATTAGGGAAAAACTATCTCGATTCAAAACAATATATTGAAGCCGAACAAGCGTTTAAAAAAGCAACCGAATTAGATTCAAGTCAGCGTTGGTATTGGAATGGTTTGTATGATGTGTATTACAAAACTAAAGATTATCAAAAATCGATAGCAATTGTTCAAAAGTTAATTGAATTTGATCAAACTCTAAAAGAAGATTTGGTTTCGCTTTATGTTTATACTAATCAAAAAGAAAAAGCACTTCAGTTAATTGAAGAAATTGAATCTAAAGCAGTTTTGACTGCTAATATGGAATATTATAAACTTCGTTTACTTGAAGATTCAAAAGCTAATAAAGACGAAAATGAGTTGCTTAAAGCAATTCGTAAAAATCCTAAAAGCGAACAAAATTATGTCGACTTAATGGCGTTGTATTCACAACAAAATAGAGAAGACAAAGCTATTGAAGTTGCTAAAGATTTAGCACGAGAAATTCCCGATTCTGAATGGGCAAGTATCAGTTTGTTTAAATTAAATTTGAATGAAGAAAACGGAAAAGCAGCGGCAGAAGCAATGTTAAAAGTATTAGAAAACGATAAAGTTTCTTTAGGTTTAAAACATCGTTTTTTAAATGAATTTTTAATTTTTTCGGCAAATTCTACCGAGTTTGATACTGAGCTAAATCAAGCAGTTGATATTTTATCAAATGATAAATCGATTAATGTTGCAAAAGAAGTTGCCAAGTTTTATTATAACAAACGCAATTACGAAAAAACGTCATTTTTCTTAGAAAAAGCATTAGCAAATGAACCAAACGACTGGGAAAGTGTTGAATTGTTATTAGGGAATTTAGTCAATGCTAAGAACTATCAAGAATTAGGAACTAACGCAGCTATTTTCCTCGATTTATTTCCTGCTCAACCAAAATTATATTATTACGCAGGTTTTGCCGAAAACAGAAAACAGAATTATAAACAAGCTATCGAATATTTAGAAACTGGTCTAGAATTTGTTGTAGACGATGTAGAATTAGAACGCTTTTTTGCGATTCAATTAGCCGAAGCTTATGCCGAATCTGGTGAAAAGAAGAAAAGCGAATACTATGTTTCTAAAGTAAATGAATTAACAAAACAATTGAAAAAGTAATGTTGAAAAGAATAAGTGTATTTGTTTTAATCGTTTTATTATCGGCTTGTAAGACAAAAAAATCGGTAGGAGAATTAGCGGCAAATGAAGAATTGGCGGCTACAAAAGTTATTCAAGAACATTATAAGAACGAATTAGATTTTAAAACCGTTAATATTCGTTCGAGTGCAAAATATAAAGACGATAAACAAAAGCAAACGGTTTCGGCTGATATTCGAATTATCAAAAATGAAAAAATCTGGATAAACGTAAAATTTCTCGGCTTTCCAGCAGCAAAAGCTTTAATTACTCCAAATCGTGTTCGTTATTATGAAAAAATAAATAACACTTATTTCGATGGAAATTTCGAACTATTGAGTAATTGGTTAGGAACCGATTTAGATTTTCAAAAAGTGCAAAATTTATTATTGGGAAAAGCTTTAGACGATTTAACAAAAACGAAATATGTTGCTTCTATTGAAGAAGAAATGTATAAGTTGAATGAGAAAAAAACTTCTGCTACTGATAAGGAATTTTATTTTGAAGCAGCAAATTTCTTGGTTAAAAAGGAAAAAATAACACAGCAAAAAGAAAACCGCAGTTTAGAGGTTGAATATCCTTCTTTTACAAAACAAGATGGCATGTTTTTACCTAACGAAATTTTTGTAAAAGCCATTCAAGAAGATCAAGTAACTATTGCAATACAATATAAGAATATTACCTTTGACGAAGATTTGAATACACCATTTTCTATTCCGAGTGGTTATGAAGAGGTAAAAATTAACTAATCGATTCTATGAACCGAATTTTTCTCGTTATCAGCTTTATTTTTTGGTCACTTTTAGCCGTGGCTCAACCTTCTAAACAGCAACAGTTAGAAGCTCAAAAAGCGCAAATTCAAAAAGAAATTGCAGCTTTCAGATCGTTGTTAAAAGACGAGAAACAGAAAGAAAAATCAGTTTTAAGTCAATTGGCCGAACAAAAAGCACGTATTCGTCTTAGTGAAAAATTAATTAGCACAACTGCGAAGCAAAAACGTTTACTAGAAGACGATATTTACTTAACACAGTTAAAAATAAATAAACTTAATCGCGAACTTAAAGTTTTAAAAGAAGATTACGCAAAAACGATTGTGAAATCTTATAAAAGCCGAAACGATAAAAGTCGCATTATGTTTATTTTATCTTCGCAAAATTTCTTACAAGCATATAAGCGAATTCAATATATGAAGCAATATGCAAGTTACCGAAAAATGCAAGGTGAAGAAATTGCCGAAAAACAAGAAAAACTGAACATTGAAAAAGCGCGACTAGAAAAAAATAAAAAAGAGAAAGAGAAAGTTTTAGCCGAAAACAAAAAAGAAAAAGAACTGCTAGAAGAACAGAAGAAAGAACAAGAAAAGCTAGTTAAAGAAGTTCAGAAGAATAAGAAAAAATACGTTGCTGAAATCGATAAAAAACAGAAAAAAGCACGTGAAATCGATAAGCAAATTAAAAAGTTAATTGCTGAAGCCATTGCAAAAGCAAACAAGAAAAACGCGCCAAAAGGAACAAAATCTTCTTCGTCTAAGTTTGTCTTAACAGCTGAAGGTAAAATTGTTTCTGATAACTTTAAAGCCAACAAAGGGAAATTGCCTTGGCCGGTAGAAAAAGGTTACGTACAATTGCGTTATGGCGACCAACCGCATCCTGTTCATCGTAATTTAACCGTTCACAATAGTGGTGTAGAAATTGCAACCGAACCAGGTTCATCTGCACGCGCTATTTTCGATGGTGAGGTTTTACAAGTGCAAGTGGTTTCTGCAAATAATAAAGCCGTTTACATTCGTCATGGAGATTTCGTAACCGTTTACTTAAACTTACAAACGGTTTCGGTAAAACAAGGCGATAAAGTAACGATAAAACAATCGATAGGAAAAGTTCACACCGATTCTTCTGGAAAAGCCGTAATTAAGTTCTTAGTACTACAAAATACTACGACTTTAAACCCAGAACAATGGTTGTATAATATGTAAAATGAAAAGCACCGCAAAGAAATGTGCGGAGCTTTTTGTTTTGATAAAACCTCTATTTTTGAATAATTAAAACTTACAAATGGAATTCTTAAACAAATTCATCACTATTTTAATTCTCTTTGTAGTTATATTTTTTTGGAATAAATATATTGTAGAGTATTTTTTCAATAGACCTGAAAGATTCCATAGAAAATACAATGCTGAAAATTTAAACAGGCAACCTATAAAGTTTTATCTTGAAAATAAAGATAAATTCATAAAGTTTGCAAAATGGTTTTATTGGATAGGATTTGTATATTTAAGCATAATGGTTTTGATAGGTGTAATTCCTTAAAACCCTTTCAACAACTCCAGCGCTTTCGTTACACTTTTTACATTATCAAAAGACAACAATAAACGCAAACCATTTTTAGTTTGTTTTTCTTTCAGCTTGCAAATGTTTCCGTTTTGTTGGGTAAATTGTAAAACTTTCATAAAACGGTTACTTTGGTAAAAATCACTTTGTTGGTCGCTAATAAAATAACCTACCATTTTACCTTGTTTTAAAATCAGTTTTTCAATTCCCATTGCGGTTGCTTTCCACTTAATGCGAACACTATTTAAAAGTGCTAAAGCAGGTTTAGGCAACGCGCCAAAACGGTCAATTAATTTTTGCTCAAAACGTTCTAATTCTTCTTCCGTTTTTAGGTTACTTAACTCGTTGTAAAGATTTAAACGTTCGGTAATATTGTTAATGTATTCATCAGGAAACAATAACTCAAAATCAGAATCAATTTGTATTTCTTTTACAAATTCTTTGGTTTCAATATTGTTTTCTTCGGTATACAAATCTTTAAACTCGTTTTCTTTCAGTTCTTCAATGGCTTCATTCATGATTTTTTGGTAGGTTTCAAAACCAATTTCATTAATAAATCCACTTTGTTCACCACCTAATAAATCTCCAGCACCACGAATTTCTAAATCTTTCATCGCGATGTTAAAACCGCTTCCTAATTCGCTAAACTGCTCTAAAGCCGTAATACGTTTTTGCGCTTCGCTTGTCATCATAGAATACGGCGGTGTTATAAAATAACAAAAGGCTTTTTTATTGCTTCGACCAACACGACCACGCATTTGATGCAAATCGGAAAGTCCGAAATTATTGGCATTATTAATAAAAATCGTATTCGCATTAGGTACATCTAAACCACTTTCCACTATGGTTGTGGCAACTAAAACATCAAATTCGCCTTCCATAAAGGCCAACATTAATTCTTCCAGCTTTTTACCATCCATTTGTCCGTGACCAATTCCTACTTTCGCACCTGGAACCAATCGTTGAATCATTCCAGCAACTTCTTTAATGTTTTCAATGCGGTTGTTAATGAAATACACTTGTCCGCCACGTTGAATTTCATACGAAATCGCATCGCGAATTGCTTCTTCATTAAATCGGATAACTTGCGTTTCAATAGGATAACGGTTTGGCGGTGGCGTTGTAATCACCGATAAATCGCGCGCCGCCATTAACGAAAACTGAAGCGTTCTTGGAATTGGTGTTGCGGTTAACGTCAAAGTATCAACATTTGTAGCAATCGTTTTCAATTTATCTTTTACGTTTACACCAAACTTTTGTTCTTCGTCAATAATTAATAAACCTAAATTTTTAAACTGTACATTTTTGTTTACCAATTGATGCGTTCCAATGATAATATCAACTTTGCCTTCTTCAAGAGCTTTCAAGGTTTCCGATTTTTGCTTCGCAGTTCTAAATCGGTTTAAATAACTTACCGTAACCGGCATGTCTTTTAAACGTTCTGAAAAAGTACGATAATGTTGGTACGCTAAAATAGTTGTTGGAACCAAAACAGCGACTTGTTTGCCATTATCAACCGCTTTAAATGCAGCACGAATGGCAACTTCGGTTTTTCCGAAACCAACATCGCCACAAACTAAGCGATCCATCGGTCTTTCGCTTTCCATATCGGCTTTTACATCAGCTGTTGCCGTAATTTGATCTGGTGTATCTTCGTAAATAAACGAACTTTCTAATTCTTTTTGTAAATAGCTATCAGGCGCATATTGAAAACCTTTGTCTAAACGACGTTTTGCATACAACTGAATCAAATTGAACGCAATGTGCTTAACTCGCGCTTTGGTTTTTTGTTTTAACGTTTTCCAAGCTTTACTTCCCAGTTTGTAAACTTTTGGAGGAGCTCCATCTTTTCCGTTGTATTTTGATATTTTATGAAGTGAATGAATGCTAACATACACAATGTCGTTATCGGCGTAAACCAATTTAATCGCTTCTTGCTTTTTGCCTTCAACTTCAATTTTTTGTAAGCCGCCAAATTTTCCAATTCCGTGATCGATATGCGTTACATAATCACCAACGGAAAGCGATGTCAATTCTTTTAGCGTTATACTTTGCTTTTTAGAATAACCATTTTTAATGCTAAACTTGTGATAACGTTCAAAAATTTGATGATCAGTATAACAAACAATGCGATTTTCATCATCAATAAAACCTTGGTATAAAGGTAAGACGATGGTTTTGTATTGTTTGCGAATGCTTTCGTGTTGTTCTTCATCTATAGATTCAAAAATATCATGAAAACGATTCGCTTGATTTTCATTAGAGCAACACAAATAATTCGTAAATCCGTTAAAATGATTTTCGCTTAAATTATTCAATAACAAATCAAATTGTTTGTTGAATGAAGGTTGCGGTTGGGTATGAAATTCGAATGTTTTTTCGGTTTGAAAAACAGTATTTTTATCCAATTCGATTACCGAAAAATCTAAAGCTTTCTTTAAAAAAGACTTTTGATTTACAAATAATTCTTCTGGTTGGCTATGTTTTATATCGGTTGATAATTTTTCATAAGCTTCATTAGCTTTTTCAAATAACTTATCGAGTTGTTGTCCTAAAAATTCCGTGTTTTGAATAAAAAGAACGGTTTTCTCTTTGATGTATTCTAAGAAACTCTCACGGTTTTCTTCCAAAAGTTTATTTTCAACATTCGGAATAATGTTGATTTTCTTTAGTTTTTCAACGGAAAGTTGGGTTTCTACATCAAACGTTCGAATACTATCGACTTCGTCACCAAAAAATTCAATTCGGTACGGATTATCATTAGAAAATGAAAACACATCGATAATTCCACCACGAACCGAAAATTCGCCAGGTTCGGTTACAAAATCAACACGTTTAAAGTTATATTCAAAAAGCGTTTCGTTGATAAAATCAATCGATAAATTATCACCAATTTGAATTTTCAACGTATTTTTTTCTAATTCTTTTTTAGTAACTACTTTTTCAAAAATAGCTTCGGCATACGAAACAATAATAGCAGGTTTTTTACGCGAATTAATTCGGTTTAAAACTTCAGCACGAAGCAAAACATTAGCATTGTCAGTTTCTTCAATTTGATACGGACGACGATACGAACCCGGATAAAACAACACATCTTCTTTATTGATAAGCTGTTCTAAATCATTTAGATAATAAGCGGCTTCTTCTTTATCGTTAAATAATAATAGAAAAGGTAATTCGCTTTTTTTGAATAAAGCTGTTGTAACAAAAGATAATGACGAACCTGTTAAACCATGCAAACCGATCTTTTTACGAGAAGAAAAAGTATCTACAATTTGAATGGTTTTAGGATTTTCTTGATATGCTTGTAAAATATTGGTTTTACTCAATTTTTTGTTTGTTTAAAAAAGGTTTTTTGAGTTCTTTTTTCGGTTCAGTTTGAGTAGAATCTATTTTTTCTAAGTTTTCATTGAATACATTATCACTTGCCATACGAGTTGTATCTAAAGCGCGAATCATGTCTTCTTCACCTATTTCCATAGGAATTGCTTCTTTAATCAGTACTTCTTCTAATTGGCTATACACACTTTTAATTTCTTCATTTACAGCTGTAATTAAACCAGTTACTTTTTTCTCTGGAATAGATTGTAAATGTAAATAAGTATCTAAAGAATTTAGTTGTGTATTAAGTGTGATTAATCGGCTACGAACTTGCGGGTTATTGAATTTTTCAGGAACAGTTAATGAAAGACTATCGGCACGATTGGCCACATTTTCAATTTTCATTTGAAAAGCTAAAAGCGACGTTTGTGGTTTCTGTTCCAATTCATTTTGAAATTGATTCCATTCTTTCCATTCTTTTAATGTGTTTTCAATTTCTGGACGTGTTTTAGGAAATACAAAATTCCATTCTTTCGAAATGGTTTTGAAAACTTGCTCGTTTCTTGCTTTAGTTTTCTCTGAATCAGCATCTAATTCTGAAAAATTATTGCACGAAACGACAAAAAGAGTAATTATATATAAACTTAGTAAGTGCTTCATAATTGATAAATATACCGCAAAAATACAAATGTTTCTGTTAAGAAAATAGTAATAAAAAAGTTACTTGTTATAGGTGTGTAAAATGTTTTTCCACTTTAAAAAATGAGTATCTTTGTTAACCAAACAAACAAAAAATGCAAACCAAAATATTAATCATCGGTGCTTGTGGTCAAATAGGTACTGAACTTACAGCTAAACTTCGCGAAACCTATGGTGTTGAAAATGTAGTCGCTTCTGACATTCGTAAACTTGAAAATGATGTTGTGAATAATGGAATTTTTGAAGTTGTAAATGCACTTGATTTTAACCAAATTCAAAATTTAGTTGAGCAATACGAAATTACTGACGTGTATTTAATGGCGGCCTTACTTTCAGCTACAGCAGAAAAGAATCCTGCTTTTGCATGGGATTTGAATATGAATTCGTTGTTTCATGTATTGAATTTAGCTAAAGAAGGAAAAATTAAAAAGATATTTTGGCCATCGAGTATAGCGGTTTTTGGGCCAACAACTCCAAGTGAAAATACGCCACAATATACCATTATGGAACCAACGACTGTTTACGGAATTTCGAAACAAGCAGGTGAAAGATGGTGTGAATATTACAACAAGCAATATGGTGTTGATGTAAGAAGTATTCGTTATCCAGGTTTGATTAGTTGGAGTACAGAACCAGGCGGAGGAACAACAGATTATGCAGTAGATATTTATCACAAAGCGATTACCGATGGAAAATTTACAAGCTTTTTATCTGAAAATTCTGCGTTGCCAATGATGTATATGGACGATGCGATTAAAGCTACAATTGGAATTATGCAAGCGCCAGCAGAGCAGATTAAAATTCGTTCTTCGTATAATTTATCAGCTATGAGTTTTACACCAAAAGAAGTAGCAGAAGTAATTAAAAAACATTATCCTGAATTTACAATCGATTACGATCCAGATTTCCGCCAGAAAATAGCGGATAGTTGGCCAGCAAGTATTGATGATACTTCAGCACGAGAAGATTGGGGTTGGAAAAACGATTACGATTTAGAAAATATGACCGTTGAAATGTTCAAGAATTTGAAGGAGCATATTTATAGTTAATGTCATTTCGAGCGGAGTCGAGAACTTTTACTTCAACTTATCAATCAAAGCGTCTTCAATAGGCGCTTTTATTTTTATCACTTCGTTTGTGTTATCATTAGGAATTGTCATCGACAACACATAATGTTTGATTTTCCACTCGTTGTTGCTTTTTTCAAGTGTTCCGCTTCCTCTACAAATTTTCATTTGTGTATTTAGTAATTCGTCAAACCAAGCGGTTTTTCCATTTTTAGAAAAGTAAATATGACGTTCTAATGCAGTAAAACTCCAAGCGCGACCTTTGTCGAAATACGGTTTAGCAAATGCTTTAAACTCTGTTTTGTTCCAATTTTCAGTGGCATCCGTTCCAATGAAAATAGCTTCTTCAGCCATCGCATTAAAATAATTGTCAAAATTAGCTTCAGCGGCTGCTTTGTGCCAATTGTCTAAAACTTGGTTAATGTTGTTTTTTTCTGAAGTGATATCTTTTGTTGACGAACAGCTTACGATAATTAAGGAAAGAAATATGAAAAGTTTTTGCATAAAAAATGTCATTTTGAACAAAGTTGAAATCTAATATACAAAAGATTTCTCGACTCCGCTCGAAATGACATTAGTGTAAATAGAAAAGAATCTTACATTTCACTCATTAGCTTTGTAATTTCATCTAATTTCGGCGTTAAGATAATTTCAATTCTTCTGTTTTTAGCTTTTCCTTCTGCAGTTTCATTTCCTGCTAATGGAGCAAATTCACTACGACCAGCAGCCGTTAAATTCTTTTTATCGATATTTTTATTTTCCGATAAAATATTTACAATTGCAGTAGCACGTTTTGTAGATAAATCCCAGTTATTTTCTATTCCGCCACCAATTGTTCCAACGATTTTGTCGTTATCAGTATGACCTTCAATTAAAACTGAAATTTCAGGATTTTCTGCTAAAACATTTCCTAAAGCTTTAACTGCTTTTTTTCCTTCTGAACCAACAGTCCAACTTCCAGATTCGAATAATAATTTATTTTCCATAGAAACATAAACTTTTCCATTTCTATGCTCAACAGACAAACCTTTACCTTCAAACGCATTTAACGCTTTTGATAAAGACTCTTTTAATTTATTCATTGCTGCTTCTTTATCAGCCATCATTTTTTCAAGTTCAGCTAAACGAGTTGAAGAAGCTTCTAAGTCAGATTTTAATTTGTTTAAACGTTCTTGCTCTGCGTTTAAAGCTTTTTGTTTTGCTTCTAATTCTGCTAACAATTCACGATTTTTCTTCATATTGCTTTCTAAAGCATTGTTGCTGTTTTTTTCTAGAGCAGCGTAAGACGATTTTAAATTGTCTAGGCTTTTTTTAGTGGCTGCATAATCTTGAGCTAACTTATCTCTTTCTGCTTTTGCCTTGTCTAGCTCAGTTTGAAGATTAGTTTTATCTAATTCTAACTGATTTTTTTGTGCTGAAAGTTCTTCGTTTTCATCAGCTAAAGCATTGCGCTCTTTCTTTAAATTAGCATATTTACTTTCTAAATCTTGGTAGATTTTTTTCGAAACACATGACGTAGTTAATCCTAAAACTACCATGGCAAGGGCAACTTTTTTTATCATAATTCTAATTTTGTTTTTTATTATTTAATTTCTACTACAACCGGACAATGGTCGGAATGTTTTGCTTCGGGTAATATTAACGCACGATTGATTCTTTCTCGTAATGGTTCAGCAGCAAGACAATAATCGATTCTCCATCCTTTGTTGTTATTTCTCGCATTTGCTCGATAACTCCACCAACTATAATTATGCGGTTCTTTGTTAAAAAGTCGGAATGTATCGATAAATCCACTTTTCATAAAACTGTCTAGCCAAGCTCGTTCTTCTGGTAAAAATCCAGATACTTTTTTGTTTCTTACTGGATCATGAATATCGATAGCTTCGTGACAAATGTTATAATCACCACAAATAACTAAGTTGGGAATTTCTTTTTTTAAATTGTTAATATACATTTGAAAATCGTCCATATATTGAAATTTGAGTTCTAATCTATCGGAATTTGTTCCAGATGGTAAATACAAACTCATTATTGAAACATTTTCAAAATCGGCGCGTAAATTTCTTCCTTCAAAATCCATGTAATCGATTCCGGTTCCAAAAACTACATTTTTTGGTTCTGTTTTCGAGAGAATAGCAACACCACTATAACCTTTTTTATCGGCAGAAAAATAATATTGGTATGGATAGCCAGCGGCTTCTATTTCCTCTTTAGGAACTTGACTTTCAAGTGCTTTGATTTCTTGTAAGCAAATTACATCAGGATTTGCTTGTTGTAACCAATCGATAAAGCCTTTGTTTATGGCAGCTCTAATTCCGTTTACATTATACGATATAATCTTCATTTTATGGCTTTGAGTTCGTTCAAAAGTACTAAAAAGCATTGTAAAATTTAATTGTAAAAACTTATTTTTTTAAATAATTCAATTTCAGATAAATAGTGTTTTTAAATATTGTTTTAGCGTTTAATGAAAGATAAAAGAAAATACTATATCATAAATATTACTATATTTGTTTTTCGCTCAAATAAATTGTAAATGGGTTTAGTTACGGCCAAAGAGGTAGCAAAGGCTATTAATGTAGATAAGTACGGCTTTTTAGGAACTTTTTCAGGATGGTTACTGATGAAGGTTCTTAAAATTTCTACGCTAAACAAAATTTATGATCGCAATAAACATCTTGGAGAATTAGAATTTCTTAATGCTATTTTAGATGAGTTTCAAATTAAGTTTGAAATTCCTGAAGAAGACTTAAAAAGATTACCTAAAGATGGTGCTTATATTACCATTTCAAATCATCCACTTGGAGGAATCGATGGTATTTTGTTATTAAAATTAATGCTTGAAAGAGAACCGAATTTCAGAATTATTGCCAATTTTCTTTTGCATCGCATCGAACCAATGAAACCTTATATAATGCCAGTTAATCCTTTTGAAAATCATAAGGATGCAAAATCTAGTGTTGTAGGTTTAAAAGAAACTTTTCGTCATTTAGCCGATGGAAAACCACTTGGAATGTTTCCTGCTGGAGAAGTTTCAACTTATAAAGACGGGAAGTTAGTGGTTGATAAACCTTGGGAAGAAGGCGCTTTAAAAGTCATTAAAAAGGCAAATGTTCCAGTTGTACCAATTTACTTTCACGCAAAAAATAGTAAGTTGTTTTATTCTCTATCGAAATTAAATGACACTTTGCGAACAGCTAAATTGCCAAGTGAATTATTAACACAGAAAAACCGTGTTATTAAAGTTCGTATAGGAAAACCTATTTCAACTACAGAACAAAAAGAACATAAAACAATTAGCGAATATGGTGAATTTTTAAGAAGGAAAACATACATGTTGGCTAATGCTTTTGAGAAAGAGCAAAAGTTAATTACTACGCCTTCTTTAAAAACAACAAAGCAACCAAAACAAATTGCAAAACCTGCTAATCACGAACAAATTCTAGAAGAAATAGAAATTGTTAGAGAGGAAAATTTCCGTTTGTTGCAAAGTAAAAATTACGAAGTTTTTTTAGTAACAGCAGATAAAATTCCGAATATTCTTCATGAAATTGGACGTTTACGTGAAATTACATTTAGAGAAGTTGGTGAAGGAACAAACGAATCTATCGATTTAGACAAATACGATAAATATTACCATCACATGTTTTTGTGGGATAGCGATACCCAACAAATAGCTGGAGCTTACCGAATGGGATTAGGAAATGAAATCTATGCAAAACACGGAATTGATGGTTTCTATTTGCATGAATTGTTCCGTTTTGAGCCAGAGTTGTATGATATGATGAGTAAATCTATCGAAATGGGAAGAGCATTCATTATAAGTGAATACCAGCAAAAACCAATGCCTTTATTCTTGCTTTGGAAAGGAATTGTACATACAACGTTACGTCATCCTGAGCATAAATATTTAATTGGAGGTGTAAGTATTAGCAATCAGTTTTCAGATTTTTCGAAATCGTTGATGATTGAATTTATGAAGTCGCATTATTACGATCCATATATTGCGCAATATGTTCATCCGAAAAAAGAATATAAAGTAAAGCTGAAAGATGCTGATAAAGATTTTGTTTTTAATGAAGCGGAAGCCGATTTGAATAAATTTGATAAAATTATAGATGAAGTTGAACCTGGAAATTTACGTTTGCCAGTTTTAATTAAGAAATACATCAAGCAAAATGCACGCGTAATTGCATTTAATGTTGACCCGTTGTTTAATAATGCAGTCGACGGATTAATGTATATAAAAATAGCCGATTTACCTGAAAGTACAGTTAAACCTGTAATGGAAGAGTTTCAAGCGGAATTAGAAAGAAAAGAAAAAGGATAGTATTATTTTAATTGATACAATCCTCTTTCTAATCTTAGAAAATAAATATTTCCTTTTAGTTTTTTATTTTGATTAGAATGTTTCCATAAAAAATTTCTTGAAGATGGTTTTAAAAATTTAAAATCAGTTGCTCTAAATTTAGAGTTAACATTTCCAGAATATACTTCTTTTTGTATTTTTCCAATCAAGTCTTTTGCTCGTTCCATTTTATAAATCAGCTGTACAATGAGGACATTTAGTAGCAAGTCTTGGTATTTTTTGATAACATTTAGGACAAGTTCCAGTTGAAATCTTCCAAGAAAAATCTTTTTGTTCTTGAGTAGTTTCATCTGACCATTTTTTATACCAGTTAATAAATGCAGTAATAGTCCAGATTGCCCAAAGTAAACTTAAAATTAGCATTCCTGCATACAAAGCTATATCACCAATAAACTTGAAAGGTATAATTAAAAAATTTATGATTAAAGGAACAACTAATAAATGAAAGAAAAATCTTTTCATAGGATTGTTTGCAAAAATCCATTTACCATATAGTATTTTTTGAGTTGAATTAATGTTTGTTTCCATTTCTATTAAGTTAATTATTATTGATTAGTTTTATTTTAAAGGTTCGTCTATAGGTTCCCAAAGTTCAATTTTATTTCCTTCTGGGTCAACAATCCAAGCGAACTTTCCATAATCATATGTCTCCATTTCACCCACAATTGTTACACCTTCTTTTTGTAATTCTTCTAAAAGCCATTCTAAATTTTCCACACGAAAGTTTTGCATAAACTCTTTTTCAGATGGATTGAAATACTTTGTATCATCTTGAAACGGGCTCCATTGCGTCATGGCATCGTTTCCTTCTTTGTCTTTCCACCAAAAAGATGCACCATAATTATCAGTGGGCAAACCTAAATGTTTGTTGTACCAATTTCGTATCTCTTCTGGGTTTTTACATTTAAAGAAAAAACCACCAATTCCGGTTACGCGTTTTGGTTTATCTGAACTCATATTTTGTAATACTTTTTTATTTTATCAACAATGGTTTGTGCTAGTTTCTCATGGCTCTCAAATGTCCAACCGCCAATGTGTGGTGTTAATAAAACATTATCGGCTTGACGTAAATATTCAAAATCTGGGTTTTTAGTTTCTTCATCAAATAAATTTTCAAACGAAAGTTTTTCATATTCTAAAACATCAAGTCCAGCACCTAATATATTTTTATTTTTTAAAGCCGAAACTAGATCTTTTGTAACTACACATTTTCCGCGTGCTAAATTTAGTAACCAAAATGGTTTTGCAAACTGATTAATAAATTCAGCATTCACCATTTTATCGGTTGCTGTAGTCCAAGGAACGTGTAAACTTAAAACATCTGCTTTTTGTTGCAGTTCAGAAAGTGAAACTTGTTTTGCGTTTTCATCACCAACACTTGGTAAAATATCATAACATAAAACATCAACATCAAAACCTCGAAGCTTTTTTGCAAAAGCTTTTCCCATATTCCCATAACCAATAATTCCAACGGTTTTTCCGTCCAACTCATAACCACGATTAGCTTCACGCTGCCAAATTCCGCTTTTTACTTCTTTATCGGATTTGTTGAGGTTGTTAAAAAGTGACAACAACATACCAAGCGCTTGTTCGCCAACAGCATTCCGGTTTCCTTCTGGAGCAGCAATTAAATGAATGTTTTTTGAAGTTGCATAATCGCAATCAATACTTTCTAAACCAGCGCCAACACGAGCGATAAAATCAAGGTTTTTTGCTTTATCGATAAAAGTTTTATCAATTTTAAATCGGCTACGAATAACAATACCATTGTAGTTTTCAATTTTAGCTTCAATTTCTTCTTTTGTAGAAGTGTAATCGGCTTCATTTTGAAAGCCTAGTTCTTTCAATTGGTTCCAAAGAGTAGGATGATTACTATCGATATGTAAAACTTTAATTTCTTTCATTATCCAAATAATTCAGAAACAACACCTTCAATTTTTGAAACTAAAATTACTTTTATTTTAGTGTTTTTTACAGCTATTTTATTGTGTTTTGAAACTAATATTGTTGTGAATCCTAGCTTTTCGGCTTCTTGAATACGTTGGTCAATTCTATTTACCGGACGAATTTCTCCAGAAAGTCCAACTTCTCCAGCAAAACAAAATCCTTCTTCAATGGCGATATCTTCATTTGAAGATAAAATTGCAGCTACAACTGCCAAATCAATTGCTGTATCATCAACTGAAATTCCTCCAGTTACATTCAAAAAAACGTCTTTTGTGCCTAAACGGAATCCAGCGCGTTTTTCTAAAACGGCTAAAATCATATTTAAGCGTTTAGCATTGTAGCCAGTTGTGCTTCGTTGCGGTGTTCCATAAACTGCTGAACTTACCAAAGCTTGAATTTCTATCATTAAAGGTCGCATTCCTTCTAATGTACAAGCAATTGCGGTTCCAGAAAGTTCTTCTTCTTTATGAGAAATTAGTATTTCCGATGGATTTTCGACTTCGCGTAATCCGCTGCCTAACATTTCATAAATACCTAATTCGGCAGTTGAACCAAATCGGTTTTTTAACGAACGTAAAATTCGGTAAACATGATTTCTGTCGCCTTCAAATTGAAGAACAGTATCAACCATGTGTTCTAAAATTTTAGGTCCAGCAATAGTTCCATCTTTTGTAATGTGTCCAATTAAAATAACTGGCGTATTTGTTTCTTTCGCAAACTTGATTAATTCGGTTGTACATTCTCTAATTTGAGAAATACTTCCCGCTGATGATTCAATATAATCGGTATGTAAAGTTTGAATAGAATCGATAATTACAATTTCAGGTTGCATTTCGGCAATTTGTCTGAAAATGTTTTGTGTTTTAGTTTCGGTTAAAATGTAGCAATTTTCACTATTGGGTAAAATACGTTCAGCACGCATTTTAATTTGCTTCATGCTTTCTTCACCTGAAACGTAAAGTGTTTTATAAGGTAATTTTAAAGAAATTTGAAGCAATAATGTGCTTTTTCCAATACCAGGTTCGCCACCTAAAAGCGTTAACGAACCAGGAACTAATCCGCCACCTAGAACCCGATTCAATTCGTTGTCGGTTGTGTTCAATCGAATTTCTTGAGATGAATCGATTTCTTTTATACGCAAAGGTTTAGTAGCTTTAGAAGTTTCTTTTTCAGAACTTTTCCAAGCTGCTTTTTCTTCTTTTTGAATAATTTCTTCGGCAATAGTATTCCATTCTTTACATGAATAGCATTGACCTTGCCATTTAGAATATGATGTGCCGCAATTTTGACAGAAAAAAGTCGTTTTTACTTTACTCATTATTCTTCGTCACCTTCTTTTACTTCACCTTCTTCAGTTGTAGGTTCAATCACATTACCATCTTCATCAACAATTACACCATCTTCTATAACTTCGTCAGCATATTCTTCGGTAATTGACTCGTCTTTTTTCTTTTTCATGCGCTCTGCACGTGTTAGCATATAATCTTTAGAAAGCTCTCTAATTGCTTCACGTGTAAAGGCTTTGTTGTATTCTTTAGCTGCTTTTTTATACTCACCCATTTTTTCATAATACAACGCTTGGTGATAAACGCTTAAGGTTGTTTTTGGGTAGTGTTTTTCAGCATACTTTGATAAATCTTGCAATTCTGGGTAAGCTTTATTTTTTACAATTGCAGCTTCAATTGCTTTAAAATCAGTTAGACGAGGCAACACTTTTAAGCCCATTTTCTCTTCTAAGTTTTCGTATTTATCGATTAAATATTGCGTGTAACCACTTTCTAGTTTAACAATTTTTTCTTGGAACTCAACCATAGAGATAGGTTGGTAACCATCAAAAATAAAATAGAGTGCTTGTGGAATTGCTTGTGCAACTAAAGAGTAATGCGATGCTCCTTGAAAATCGTCATATTGATAACGGAAATTCTTATTAGGAATTGCGTTAATATTTTGATCTAGAGCTTCTGTTTTTTCTCTTAATTCTGGTAAATCTCCCTGTCCGCTTGCTTGATAGTACATAACAGGTTTACTGATTACAGCTAATCTTTCGGCAACTCTCTTTTCCATATCAGGAGCCATTTCAGGAGCTAAGGAAATGTAACCATTAAAAACAGGATTGTCTTTATATAAGTAGAAGTTTAAAAAACCAGCAGTTGTATCGTGTCCAGCAACAACTCTAAAAGGTTGCGTTCTATATTTTCCTTCAATAAATGGAAGTAATTCCATGCCTACAAATTCGAAGAAATTTGCTCCACTTTCTGTAGGAAAACCAGCTTCATCAAAAGCGCTATCTTTAAAGCGTTGTTGTCCGTAATTTTGGTAAACTGAAACAACAATCATTTGAGGTAAGTCATCCCAATAATTTCCATATTTTAAAATTCCTTTAAATGGCGCAGCAAGATATTCTCCATCCAAAATAACTAAAACAGGATATTTTTTGTCAACATTTTGTTCGTAATAAGATGGAAGTGTAACACTAAAAGCTCTTGTTTCTCCAAGTTTTTTGGAGTCGATAGTTTCCTCAAAAGTTTGTGAAAAACCAAAACTAGTAAGTAAAGTTATTAGTAAAACGAATACTGTTCTCATTTTTTAAGGTTTAAAATTGGAACAGCAATATACTAATTAATTTGATTTTTTGGCAAATGTTGGCAGAATTAAAAACGCTAATCCGCCGAAGATTATAGTTACAATTAATTGTGAGGTCCAAACAATCCAACCAAAAGCATTTCCGGCTTCTTCAGGAATGTTATAGAGTAGTAAAATTTTAGCAATTAGAACAGGAAAAAAACCAAAACCACCATTTGTAAAAGCGATTGTTAAACTACCAATTACAAAAGCAACAATCACAGCTCCAAAAGAGATAATTCGGGTTTCATCTAAAGCATAAATAACCGAATAGAACATTAGTATATAAGTAAACCAAATTAGAATGGTTTGAAAAAAGAAAGGAAGTTTATTAGGCATTTTGAAAACGCTCATTATACCTTGTGAAAGTCCAGATATTTTTTCTTTAATTTTTAATATAAAAGGGGTTTTTGAATATATTAATAAATATAAACCAATAGCTCCTGAAGCTAAACCAATAACTCCTAACACAAAAAGTGTTTTGACAGGAATGTATTCTAATAAAAAGTTTCTTAAGGTTGAAAACTCTAAAATAACAGCTGTTAAAATGAACAGCAACAAAATAATAAAATCGACAATTCTTTCAGCTATTATAGTTCCGAAGCCTTTATCGAAAGGAACATTTTTGTATTGCGTTAAAAGCGCAGCTCTTGAAATTTCTCCAGAACGAGGAATCGTTAAATTTAAAAAATAACCAATGCTTATTGCCGTTAAGTTAAATTTAAAATCGGAAGGATAACCGATGTATTCTAACGTATATTTCCATCGATAAGCTCTAAAAACATAACCCAAGAATGCTAAAACAGCCGAAATTCCTACATAAAAATAATTAGCGTGAACAAAATAGCTTTTCATTTCAGCAAATTGTTCTTCACTAAAAGAGTTGTAGGTGTATATAATTAAAAAAACTCCCAATAAAATTGGGAGTGCTATACTTAATGTATTTTTTAATTTCTTATTCAAACTAAGTTAATGAATTATCCTTTTCGTTTGGAAACACTAATGTAGGTTTAAATTGTTTTGCTTCTTCAAAGTCTAAAGTTGCATAAGAAATAATGATAATAATATCGCCACGATGAACTTTTCTAGCTGCTGGTCCATTTAGTGTGATTTCTCCTGTGTCTTTAGGTCCTTTTATAACGTAAGTTTCTAATCGTTCACCATTGTTAATGTTTACAATTTGAACTTTTTCGCCTTCAATTATGTTCGCCGCTTCCATTAAAGCTTCATCAATGGTAATACTACCAATGTAGTTTAGGTCGGCGCCTGTTACGGTAACTCTGTGGAGTTTAGATTTTACTACTTGAATTTGCATGGTGCAAAGTTAATTATTTAATGAATACATAAAGTTAAATTTTTGGTATTTTATTCTAACCAAAATCTATGCCGATTATAATTTAATATTATCAATAAGACGGATATCTTCAATAAATGCGGCTATAAAGCCTCTATATTGTTTGTTTTTGCTTTTTCGTTTGCAAGGCAAAAGCGAAGCTTCATCTGCTATTTCAAAATATTCTAATGAAAATTCAGGATGCTTTAAAAATTCTTTTTCTACAAAATTGATTGTTTCGCTTGCTGAGTTTATCTTAAAAAATGCTTTTGCTTCATGTAAAGTTTCATAAATAAACGCCGACTTTTCTCTAGCTTCTTTTGAAAGGCGTTGGTTTCTCGAACTCATAGCTAATCCGTTTGATTCTCTATGAATAGGGCAGCCAACAATTTTAACCGGAATTTTATATTTCGAAACTAGTTTTTTAACAATTTGCAATTGTTGAAAGTCTTTTTGGCCAAAATAAGCGTTATTAGGTTTTACAATTTCAAATAATTTTTTCACAATTGTTCCTACGCCATCAAAATGTCCGGGACGATGCTTGCCTTCCATTTGGTTTTCTAAACCGTCAAAATTGAAGCTGGCTGAGGCGGTTTTACCTTCATAAATCTCATCTACTGACGGACTAAAAACAACAACATCTTTACTTAAAGTTTCAATTTTTTTAATGTCCTGCTCTAAAGTTCTAGGGTATTTTTCTAAATCTTCAGAATTGTTAAATTGCGTTGGGTTAACAAAAATACTTACAACTGTAATATCGTTGTCTTTAAGAGAGTTTTCTAGTAAAGAAAGATGCCCTTCGTGTAACGCTCCCATTGTAGGAACAAAGCCAATGGTTTTCTTTTGATTTTTTAACGGATCTAAGAAAATAGCTAAATCGTCTTTTTTGGAAAAAACCAACATTTCGAAATTGTTTAGTTGGCAAACTTACTACTTTAGTGTAAAAATCCATAAAAATTTTGTATTTTTGCATGTTTTTTAGATACAAACCGATAAACAAAAGAATATGAAAGATAAGAGGATATTATACGTATCATCTGAAGTAGTACCTTATTTGGCTGAAAACGAAGTTTCGATTCAATCGTATGAATTCCCAAAGATGATTAATGATTTAGGGGGTCAAATTAGAATCTTTATGCCACGTTATGGGAATATAAATGAAAGAAGACATCAGTTGCATGAAGTTATTCGTTTATCGGGAATGAATTTGGTGGTAAATGATATGGATATGCCTTTGATTATTAAGGTTGCATCTATTCCAAAAGAAAGAATTCAAGTTTACTTCATAGATAACGATGAATATTTTAAGAGAAAAGCGACGTTTACAGATGAAGACGGGAATTTATTCCCAGACAATGATGAAAGAGCTATTTTCTTTGCAAAAGGAGTTGTAGAGACTGTTAAGAAATTAAATTGGGTGCCAGATGTAATTCATGTTCACGGTTGGATGGCTGCATTGTTACCTGTTTATCTTAAACATTTTTATAATGATGAAGGGATTTTTGCAGATACTAAAATTGTAACTTCTGTTTATAATTTAGGTTTTGAAGGAAGTTTGGATGGGAAAATGAAAGAAAAATTAGCTTTTGATTCTATTGAAGGAGATTCAATTTCAAAGATTGATGAACCTACATTTGAAGGTTTAATGAAACTTACGATTGATCACTCAGACGCTATTGTAGTAGGCTCTGAGGACTTAAATCCAACTTTAACAAAATATATAGAATCTTCAGAAAAACCTTTCTTACCTTTCGCTTCTGTAGAAAGTATTCAAGAGTTGTATACAAACTTTATTAAAGAAGAAGTTTTATAAAATATGAAAAAGAATTTTGTTGTTGTATTTGCTTTGTTGATGGGAATATTAGTTTCTTGCGACAAAGATTTTAATACTATTGGTTCTGATGTTGTAGGGGCTGGAAGTTATAATTTTGAGAAATACCCAGTTGAGAATATAAAAGCTTACTCAAGGCCTACGGGTGCTGTACAATCGAATAATCTTCCTGTAAATGCTTTAGGGGTGTATACAGATCCAGCTTTCGGTACTTCTATAGCACATTTTGTTACTGATTTACAACTGGAAAGATCTGCTCCAGATTTTGGTTTTGACATTGATATTCAGTCGAATGACTCTGTTTATATTTATATTCCTTTTTTTAGTACTCAAACGGCAACAGGTTCAGGAAATGAGGCAAATACTTTTGAATTAGATTCTATTAAAGGAGATGTGAACTCTAGTTTTTCATTAAAAATTTATCACAATAATTACTTTATTAGATCTTTAGATGCTTCTGATCCAATAGAAACACAGAAGTATTTCAGTGATGAAAAAAATTTAATAGAATCGGGTAATTTAGGTATTCAGTTGAATAACTCTATTGATACTTCTGAAAACGATGATTTCCTAATTAAAAATGAAGAAATTATTATCTATGAAACAGATGGAAATGGAGCTTTTTTAGATTCTGATGATGTAGTTACAGTTGTTGATGAGGAAAGGGTTGTAAAAGAAAGATTTGACCCGGGTATATGGATTAATTTAGATAAGACTTTCTTTTTACAACAGGTTTTACAAGCTTCAGATGATGATTTGCTGAATAATAACAACTTTAAAGAACATTTAAAAGGGTTGTATTTTCAGGTTGCTCAAAACTCAGGAGAAGAAGGTGCTATGGCAATGTTAGATTTCTCTAAAGGTTATGTAAATATTCAATATCATTCGAAAGATGAAGATACTACAGAAGCTGAGCTAAAAAAGAAGTCATTTAAGCTAAACTTACAAGGCAATACAATTAACTTTTTTGATAATAATTTTTCTATTTCAGATGGAGATGAAGAATTGTATTTAAAAGGAGCTAATGGTTCTGTTGTTTATCTTGACTTGTTTGGAGAAATAGATGTAAAGTCAATAGATGAGTTTGGGGAATTGGTGTCAGGTAGTAATGGTGTTCCAGATGAATTAGATGAGTTAAGAGCTGCAGGTGTGTTAATAAATGATGCTGTTTTAACTTTTACAGTAAAACAACCAAATATTCAAGGTGAAGAACCTAAAAGAATTTATGTATATGATGCAACTAATAATTCAACTATATTAGACTATAGACTTGATTCTAGCTCTGCAGCTGATTTTAAAAACAATAAGTTTGTTTTTGGAGGTTTTTTAGAGATTGATGAAAATGATAATGGTATAAGATATAGAATAAGACTGACGAGTCATATAAATAATTTAATAAACGGAGACAATATTGAAGATGTTAAAAATGTAGTTTTAGGTATTAGTTTAACTGATAATATTAACACGTCTTCATCCGTTGAATTAAAAAACATAGTTTCTATACCTGTGGGTGTTCCTAATAGCTCAACTGAAGATTTCGAAAACATTCCTCAGTCGTCAATAATAACACCATTAGGAACTGTTTTGTATGGAAATCATCCTAATGTTGATGAAGAGAATAAAGTAAAACTAGAGATTTACTACACAAACCCAAATTAATTTTTTATGTGTGGAATAGTTGGATATATTGGACATAGAGAAGCTTACCCGGTAATAGTTAAAGGGTTAAAGCGGTTAGAATATAGAGGTTACGATAGTGCAGGTGTTGTTTTGTATGATGGGACTGATTTAAAACTATCAAAAACGAAAGGTAAAGTTTCTGATTTAGAAGCCAGAGCCGAAGCCGAAAACACTAAAGTTGGTACTGTAGGAATGGGTCACACACGTTGGGCTACACATGGAGTTCCAAATGATGTGAATTCTCACCCACATTATTCTAACTCTGGTAATTTAGTTATCATTCATAACGGAATTATAGAAAATTACGAACCCATTAAAAAAGAACTAATCAATCGTGGTTATACTTT
Organism: Bacteroidia bacterium; assembly: GCA_030431055.1. GTDB lineage: Bacteria > Bacteroidota > Bacteroidia > Flavobacteriales > Flavobacteriaceae > Flavobacterium. The sequence goes on from JAUIJA010000001.1 coordinate 606,984, forward strand.
TAAATCAGATACAGATACTGAGGTTTTAGTAAATTTGATTGAAGATGTTAAAAAGAAAGAAAATGTTCGTTTGGGTAAAGCTGTTCAAATTGCGTTAAACCAGGTTGTTGGAGCTTATGCAATTGCGGTTTTCGATAAAGAAAAGCCAAACGAGATAGTTGTAGCAAGATTAGGTTCACCTTTAGCTATTGGTATTGGAGAAGATGAATTTTTCATCGCTTCAGATGCTTCACCATTTATTGAATACACTTCAAATGCTATTTATCTCGAAGATGAAGAAATGGCAATTGTTCGTTTGCATAAACCAATGAAAGTTCGAAAAATCAAAGACGATTCAATGGTAGATCCTTATGTTCAAGAGCTTCAAATGAACTTAGAGCAAATTGAAAAAGGAGGTTACGAGCATTTTATGTTAAAGGAAATTTTCGAACAACCAAATGCTATAAAAGATACATATCGTGGACGATTACTTGCTAACAAGGGAATTATCCAAATGGCAGGTATCGAAGATAATTTGGAAAAATTCACAAACGCAAAACGAATTTTAGTTGTTGCTTGTGGAACTTCATGGCATGCTGGTTTAGTTGCAGAATATATTATCGAAGAATTTTCAAGAATTCCTGTTGAGGTTGAATATGCATCAGAATTTAGATATAGAAATCCAATTATCAATAAAGATGATGTTGTAATTGCAATTTCTCAATCTGGTGAAACTGCCGATACTTTAGCCGCAATAAAATTAGCTAAAGAAAACGGAGCGTTTGTTTTTGGTGTTTGTAATGTGGTAGGTTCTTCGATTTCTAGAGAAACTCATGCTGGAGCTTATACACACGCTGGTCCAGAAATTGGAGTGGCATCAACAAAGGCTTTTACAACTCAAATTACTATTTTAACTTTGTTGGCTCTTCGTTTAGCAAAAGCTAAAGGGACAATGAATAATTCTGATTATCAGAGATATTTATTAGAGTTAGAATTAATTCCTGAAAAAGTAGAAGAAGCGTTAAAAACTGATACTATTTCAAAAGAAATTGCCTCTATTTATAAAGATGCAACAAATTGTTTGTATTTAGGAAGAGGATATAATTTCCCAGTAGCGTTAGAAGGAGCGTTAAAACTGAAAGAAATTTCATATATTCATGCTGAAGGTTATCCCGCAGCAGAAATGAAACACGGGCCAATTGCTTTAATTGATGAGCAAATGCCTGTTATTGTCATTGCGCCAAATAAAGGACATTACGATAAGGTGGTTTCAAATATTCAAGAAATTAAATCGAGAAGTGGTAAAATTATTGCAGTTGTAACAAAAGGAGATGTGCAGGTTAAGGAGTTAGCAGATCATGTTATTGAAATTCCTGAAGCTACAGAAGCATTAACTCCATTATTAACTACGATACCGTTACAATTGTTGTCATATCATATCGCAGTTATGCGTGGTTGTAATGTAGATCAACCAAGAAACTTGGCGAAATCTGTAACAGTAGAATAAGAAAATAAAAGCGAAATTTTTAAATTTCGCTTTTTTATTAGAAAAAACTCAAAAAATAAATTGCAAAATTGTTTTTAAAAAAACTATCTTTGCACTCTGAAAAACCATAGTGTTTTTCTTTACGTAAATAGCTATTAAATAAATACATAAGCAATGTCTAAATTTACAGGAAAAGTTGCAAAAATTATCGGACCGGTAGTAGACGTAGTATTTGATACTGCAAATGCCGAGCTTCCAAAGATTTATGATTCATTAGAAATCGCTAATGCTGACGGCTCTAAGTTGGTATTAGAAGTTCAATCACACATTGGTGAAGATACTGTTCGTACTATTTCTATGGACTCTACTGATGGTTTATCAAGAGGTCAAGAAGTAGTTTCTTTAGGAACGCCTATCCAAATGCCAATCGGTCAAGAAGTTTTTGGTCGCTTATTCAATGTAATTGGAGATGCTATCGATGGTCTTGGTGACTTACCTAAGCAAGGAGAGAATGGTTTACCAATTCATAGACAAGCTCCTAAATTTGAGGATTTATCAACTTCAACAGAAGTTTTATTTACAGGTATTAAAGTAATCGACTTAATCGAGCCTTATGCAAAAGGAGGTAAAATTGGTTTATTCGGTGGTGCTGGAGTAGGTAAAACAGTATTAATTCAGGAGTTGATTAACAATATTGCAAAAGGTCACGGAGGTTTATCTGTATTCGCTGGAGTAGGTGAGAGAACTCGTGAAGGAAATGACCTTTTAAGAGAGATGTTAGAGTCTGGTATTATTAAATATGGTGATGATTTCATGCACTCTATGGAAAATGGAGGATGGGATTTAACTAAAGTTGACAAAAACGGAATGAAAGATTCAAAAGCTACTTTCGTTTTCGGTCAGATGAATGAGCCACCAGGAGCTCGTGCTCGTGTTGCTTTATCAGGTTTAACTATTGCTGAATACTTCCGTGATGGTGCTGGTGAAGATCAAGGAAAAGACGTATTATTTTTCGTAGATAATATCTTCCGTTTTACACAAGCAGGTTCTGAGGTGTCAGCGTTATTAGGTCGTATGCCATCTGCGGTAGGTTACCAACCTACATTAGCAACTGAAATGGGTGCGATGCAAGAGCGTATTACGTCAACTAAAAAAGGATCTATTACATCTGTACAAGCGGTTTATGTACCTGCGGATGACTTAACGGATCCGGCGCCAGCTACAACTTTCGCGCACTTAGATGCTACTACAGTATTATCTCGTAAAATTGCTGAGTTAGGTATTTATCCAGCGGTAGATCCATTAGATTCTACTTCTCGTATCTTAACTCCAGAAATTTTAGGAAAAGAGCACTATGCTTGTGCACAAAGAGTAAAAGAGATTTTACAACGTTATAAAGAATTACAAGATATTATTGCAATCTTAGGTATGGAAGAATTATCAGAAGAAGATAAATTAGCTGTATCAAGAGCGCGTCGTGTACAACGTTTCTTATCTCAACCTTTCCATGTAGCAGAACAGTTTACAGGTATTCCAGGTGTATTAGTAGATATTAAAGACACTATCAAAGGTTTCAACATGATTATGGATGGTGAATTAGATCACTTACCAGAAGCTGCTTTTAACCTTAAAGGAACTATCGAAGAAGCTATCGAAGCTGGAGAGAAAATGTTAGCGGAAGCTTAATAAATTGCTTAAAGCCTAAAGCTTAAAGCCTAAAGCAAAGAAGAAATGATTTTAGAAATAGTATCACCCGAAGCTACATTATTTAAAGGAGAAGTTACTTCAGTAGCGGTTCCTGGAGTTAATGGTGAATTTCAAATGTTAAATAATCACGCACCTATAGTGTCATTATTAACTAAAGGAAATGTAAAAATCAATGCTCAAAATATTAAAATTCAGAAAGAGTTTATTTCTAAATTTAATAAAGTAAACGAGCAAAATTATTGGTTGCCAATTACTTCTGGTACTATAGAAATGCAAGAAAATAAAGTAATTGTTTTAGCCGACTAAGACAATGAAATTATAAAGTAAAAGTCCCGCAAATTGCGGGACTTTTTTATTTATGGAAAGATTGATGAATAAATTAAATAATTTCATCATAAGCATCTCTCATTTTTTTAACTACTATCTTTATTTCTTCTTCATTTAAATGACCAAAACCAAATCGAATAGCACAATTGTTTTTGTCTTGATATAATATCGTTTTGGGTAAAAATAGATTTTCTTCTTTGCATTTTTGAGCCAATTTTGTAAGTGAGATTGTTTGATTGAATTCTAACCAAATTGCAAGTCCGCCGCTAGGCTTTTTCCATTTAACTAAATCTCCGAAATATTCATTTAAGCTATCACATAATTGATCTAATCGTTTTTTATAAACTTGAATGTTTTTTTTGATAAACCGGTAAATTTCACCTTCTTCAATTAATTCTGAAAAGATTTGTTTCTGAATTAAATCACCTTGTTTGTCTAATAATTGTAAGTAATTTTTAGCTTCATCTATAAGATTTTTCGGTGCTATAATATAACCAGATTGAAAACTAGGTAAGAAAGATTGCCCTAATTTCCCTAGATAAATTACTGATCCATTTTCATCATTGCTAAATAATGGTTGAGTGTTTTGCTCATCATACTGAAAATCATAATCAAAATCGTCTTCAATAATAGCAAAATGATGTTCTTTAGCAAGTTTAAGTAATTTTTCTCTTCTAGCATTGCTTAACTTTACTGTTGTTGGGTAATGTCTATTTGTGTTGATATACAAACAGCGAATAGGTGTTTGTTTTAATACTTTTGGAAGCAATTCGATTTGTAAACCGTTTTCATCAACAGGAAGTGTTTTTATTTTAGCACCAGCTTGCTGCAAAATCATATTGGCAGTATAATTACTCAAACTTCCAGTTACAACGATGTCATTTTCTTTTAGTAATAATTGAGATACAATATACAGACTCATTTCTGAGCTTCTTGTGCTTAAAATATTATGAGGCTTAATAACAAAGTTACGAGTAACATTAAGATAGTTACAAAGTTGTTTATCAAAATTAGTATGCGAAAAATTTTCTTGGCTCCATTTAGATACTATGTTTTTTCGTTTCATAGTTGCGCTATACCATTTTGAAAACTGATGTGTGGGATGTAACCTAATATCTGGTTTTCCTTCATTAATGATATATTTTCCTTCAAAATGTTCAGTTCTAGTTGCTAAGTTGAATGAAGTTTGAAATTTATAATTTGTAAAATCTGAAACTTTTCTTTTTTCTGAAGAAACCTTATCCAGAGCTTTAATGCGATTTTTACTTTTATTTGGATCTAAAACGAAAGTTCCTTTATTTGGAATTATTTCTACCCAACCTTGAGAAGCTAATTCTTCATAAACTGCAACAACAGTATTTCTATTTATTTGTAATTCTTTGCTTAAAATTCGTGAGCCAGGTAAAGAGTTTCCGGGTTTTAATTTTCCTTGCTGAATAAGAATTATGACTTGTTGTGCAATTTGAATATAAACAGCAATTTCACTCTTTTTTTCAAAGTGAATAGTTTGTTTATAGATGACTAAATCCGGACTAGCTTGTTTTTTCATTCTGGACTATATTAATAGTCCGGAAAGTTACGACTTTTGCGCTGTATATTTAATAAATTATTACATATGAAAATAAAATTTGTTTTATGTCTTTTGAGCTTAACTTCTGTTATAGCAAACGCACAAGAAACTGAACCGATTACAAAAGATACTTTAAAAGAGGTAATTGTAACTTCTTCTAGAATCGATTTGCCTTTTAAAGAAAACTCTAGAACCATTCAAATTATAACCGAAAAGGATATAAAAAAAATAGGAGTAAATAATGTAGCCGATGTACTGCAGTATGCAGCAGGAATTGATGTAAGACGTCAAGGTGTAAATGGAATGCAAGCCGATTTATATGTACGAGGAGGAAGTTTTGATCAGACTTTATTATTGATTGATGGAATTAAAGTTGACGATGTGCAAACAGGTCATCACTCTTTAAATATGGCTTTGCCTATTGAAGTAATTCAGCGTATTGAAGTAATTAAAGGTCCAGCAGCGCGTATTTTTGGACAAAATGCTTTTACAGGAGCAATTAATATTGTAACAAAAAACGGTTCGGGAAATACTATAATTGCTAAAATTCAAGGTGGTTCTTTCGGACAATTTAAAGGTGATGTTACGGGAACAATAGAAAAGGAGAAAAGTAGTCATATTGTTCATGTAAGTAAAAATTTCTCTAATGGTTATCGAGAAAACACTGATTTTGATAATACAAATGTATTTGTAAAGAATGTTTTTAATAAAAATAAGTTGCCAATAAACTTGATCACAAGTTTTAACGAAAGAAAATTTGGTGCAAATGGTTTTTACGGAATTCCATCAGCAACACAACAATATGAAGAAACGCAAGCAAGTTTGGTTGGGTTGTCAACAACTATTAAAAAAGGAAATTTTACTTGGAAGCCAAGAGTATATTGGAGAAGAAATCAAGATGAATATATTTATATAAGAAATAATCCATCAATTTACAGAAATTTACATATTACAAATAAAATTGCTGCAGAGTTAAACGGTTCTTATCGTTCTTCAATAGGTGTTACTGGTTTTGGAGTTGAATTTTCAAAATATTATATCGGAAGTAATCGTTTAGGAGATAATCAAAGAGAAATAGCAACTTTATTTTTAGAACATCGTTTTCAGTTCTTTAATAATGTTTTAGATGTAACACCAGGAGTTGCGGTTTCTTATTTTTCAGATTTTGATAACAAAGCGTTTCCAGGAATCGATTTAGGTGTAAAGATTAACGAGAATATTAGAGCGTATTCAAATATAGGTTACACATACAGAGTTCCTACTTATACTGATTTATATTACATTGGTCCGCAAGCTGTAGGAAATGAAAATTTACAACCAGAAGAAGCAATTTCTCAAGAAGTTGGAGTAAAGTTTAATTATGACGCTGTTAATTTTTCAATTGTAGGATTCAATAGAGATTCAAAAGACTTAATCGATTATGTACGTGTTAATCCTTCAGATGTAGTATTTACTCCATTAAATATTCAAGAAGTAAATACAAAAGGAGTAGAAACAGAATTCAGTTATAATTTTTCAATTAAGAATTCAAAAAATAAATTGAAATTAGGTTACACTTATATTGATGATGAAGTTAAAAAATCTAATGTTGCCGAATCTCGATATTCAATAAATTCAATGAAGCATCAATTTGTAGGAAACGTTTCGATTAATTGGTTTAAAAACTTTTATAATACTTTTTCTTATCGATATGTTGAACGAACATCGGGAATTAGCTATAACGTTTACGATGTAAATTTATCGTATAAAGTAAACCAACTTGAGTTTTCAGTTTTTGCCAATAATATTTTTAATGAAGAATATTCTGAGTCGAGTTTAATACCAATGCCAAAAGGAAATATTTTATTCGGACTGCAATATAGCTTTAAATAAAAAGTTATTTTTGAAAGCGACTACAATTAAGTAGTCGCTTTTTTTTAGATTGAATATGAATTTAATAAGTTATCAAAAACCAATTCCTTTTGCGAAAAAGTTTTTTGGATTTACACTTTTACTTGGAGGTTTAGTTGCATTATTAACTGGAAGTTTTTTTGGGTTAATATTTATAGCAATTGGTTTAGGGCTTAATTTAGCAGAAGGTTCTGAAATTGATTTAGCAAGTAAAACGTATAGAAGTACAAAATCTTTATTTGGTTTTAAAATAGGTAACTGGAAACCAATTCCTGAGTTTGAATATGTTTCAGTTTTTAAAACAAAAGAAAGTCAAACAGTAAGAGTTGTTACAGCAGAAACTACGCAAACTTATGCTATAATTCATGTAAACCTGTTTTACAATAGAAATAAGCATATTACATTTTATAAAACAACTGATAAAAAAGATGCTTTTGATGTAGCAGAACATTTTAAGTTAGCACTTGGAATTGATATTCTTGATGCTACAGAAAGCGAAAAGAAATGGTTATAAAACAAAAATCCCAACTCATCGAGTTGGGATTTTTTTTACTCTAGGTAATCAAAAAATAATAATCGTAATCTTATATTAGTCTTCGATAACAGTAACTTGTGCAGCTACTTTACCTTTTTTTCCGTCTTCTTCTTCGTAACTTACAGCTTCTCCTTGCTCTAATTTCTCTACTCTTAAACCTGTAACGTGTACGAAAATGTCTTTTCCAGTTTCATCATCAGTAATAAAACCGTAACCTTTTTCTTCATTGAAGAATTTTACTTTGCCTGTTCGCATTAAATAAAAAATAAAATTAATAATGCTCAAAGATAATCTTAAAAATCACGCAAGCAACTTTTTAAGTAACAATTTTATTGATTTTCAGTTTTTTCGCTGTTTTCATCGGTGAAATTCTTTAATAAATAGTCTTTCACATTCTTCTTTCGGTAACGATGATAAATAAACAATGGCATAATTACAAAAGCAATTAATAAAACACCAAAACCTATCCATTTGTCTCCAGATTTTGCTATTTCTGCATTTAAATAAAAACCGTAGCCTACTAAAACAAAGAAAACAACTAATAATATTTGTAAAATGTATTTCATTCGATAGAAATAAAAAGGGTTCATAAGAACCCTTAGTTTTATTTATGATTGTAAATTCAATTGAATATGTAATTCTTCAAGTTGTTCGTTATCGATAGTTGCAGGTGCATCAATCATTACATCTCTACCACTATTGTTTTTAGGGAAAGCAATAAAATCACGAATTGATTCTTGTCCGCCTAAAATAGCAACTAATCTATCTAGTCCAAAGGCTAAACCACCATGAGGAGGAGCACCATACTGAAAAGCATCCATTAAGAAGCCAAATTGCTTTTCTGCTTCTTCTTTTGAAAAACCTAACAAGTCAAACATTTTAGATTGTAAATCCTTATCGTGAATACGAATAGAACCTCCGCCTATTTCGTTTCCGTTTAAAACCAAATCATAAGCATTGGCTCTAATCTCACCAGGTTTAGAATCTATTAAATGAATGTCTTCTGGTTTTGGAGAAGTAAATGGGTGGTGCATAGCATGATAACGTTCTGTTTCTTCGTCCCATTCTAATAATGGAAAATCGACAACCCATAACGGAGCAAATTCGTCTGGTTTTCGTAAACCTAAACGATTACCTAATTCCATTCTTAAAGCTGATAATTGTGTTCTCGTTTTATGCGCTTCGCCAGAAAGTACTAAAATTAAATCGCCTGCTTTTGCTCCTGTAACTTCCGCCCATTTTTGTAAATCGTCTTGATCGTAGAATTTATCTACAGATGATTTAAACGAACCGTCATCATTACAACGACAATAAACCATTCCTAAAGCGCCAACTTGAGGACGTTTTACCCAGTCAATTAATGCGTCGATTTCTTTTCTTGTATATGAATTTCCGCCAGGAACCGCAATTCCTACAACTAATTCAGCTGAATTGAAAACGTTAAATTCTTTATGTTGCGATACTGCGTTTAACTCGCCGAATTTCATCCCAAAACGAATATCTGGTTTGTCATTTCCGTAAGTTTTCATAGCATCATCATAACTCATTCTTGGGAATTTATCTACTTCGATGCCTTTAATTTCTTTTAATAAATGACGTGTTAAACCTTCAAATGTGTTTAGAATATCTTCTTGCTCAACGAAAGCCATTTCACAATCAATTTGTGTAAATTCTGGCTGGCGATCGGCACGTAAATCTTCATCACGGAAACATTTCACTATTTGGAAATATTTATCCATTCCACCTACCATCAATAATTGTTTGAAAGTTTGTGGTGATTGTGGTAACGCATAAAACTGCCCTTCATTCATTCTACTTGGCACTACAAAATCACGAGCGCCTTCTGGAGTAGATTTAATTAAATAAGGAGTTTCTACATCGCAAAATCCTTGATCAGAAAGAAATTTACGAACTTCCATACTTACTTTATGACGGAATAATAGTTTTTCTTTTACTGGATTTCTACGAATATCTAAGTAACGATATTTCATTCTTAAATCTTCACCACCATCCGTTTCATTTTCAATTGTAAAAGGAGGAAGTTTCGCTTCGTTAAGCAAAGTCAATTCAGTAACTAAAATTTCAATTTCTCCGGTAAGAATATTTTTGTTTTTAGATTCGCGTTCGATAACAGTTCCTTTAACCTGAATTACAAACTCTCTACCTAAACTTTTTGCGTTTTCAAAAACTTCTTTAGGTGTTCTTTCTTCATCAAAAATTAATTGTGTAATTCCATATCGGTCGCGCAAATCTACCCAAATCATAAATCCTTTGTCTCTAGATTTTTGTACCCAACCGGCTAATGTTACTTCGTTATTTATATGAGAGGCGTTAAGTTCGCCACATGAATGACTTCTATACATTATGATAATGTTTTAATTTCAACTGCAAAAATAACAACAAAATTCAATTTATAAGATTATTAGAAGGAATATCTGGAATAATTATTGTTTTAATTTCTTTAAAAAAAAGTATATTTACCAAAACGAATTTACACATGAAAAAATTAGCATTATTTGTTATTGCTTTTGTAGCATTATCATTTACCTACTTAAATGAAGATAAAGTTGTTTTTACAGCTAAAATTGAAAACAGAAATAGTGATTCTTTAACGATTAAATCAAGAGGTTTTTCTAAAGTTATTGTAGCTAATAAAAATGGTGTTTTTAAAGATGAATTTGAAATTACCGAAGGTTTTTATCAATTATTTGATGGCGCTGAATATGCTCAAATTTATTTAAAAAACGGTTTCAATCTTTCGATGACTATGGACGCTAAAGAATTTGATGAAACGATTAAGTTTACTGGAAAAGGAGCAAATGAAAATAACTTTTTAGCTGAAATGGCTTTAGCCGATGAAGATTTTGATTACAATACTTTATTACAAGCTTCAGAGGAAGATTTTCCTAAATTATTAGAAAAGAAAAAAGAATCAGTACTTTCTAAATTAAACGAAAAATCTTTAGACGAAAACTTTGTAAATACTTACAAAATGCAATTTGAACAAAGCATGGTAGGTTTACAAATGTATTATAATGAAAGTTTAAAAGTCAGAAAACTAAACGGAACAAAATCACCAGATTTTGATTTTGAAAATCATAAAGGCGGAAAAACTAAATTGGCCGATTTTAAGGGAAAATATGTTTATATTGATGTTTGGGCAACTTGGTGTGGACCTTGTCGTGCAGAGATTCCTCATTTAAAGAAATTAGAAGAGCATTATCATGGAAATAATAAAGTTGCTTTTGTGAGTATTTCTATTGACAGAGTAAAAGATCACGACAAATGGAAAAAGTTTGTAACTGATAAAGAATTAGGAGGCGTTCAGCTTTTTGCTGATAAAGACTGGAATTCAGAATTTGTAAAAGGATATAAAATAAATGGTATTCCGCGTTTTATTATTGTGGGTCCAAATGGAGAAGTTGTAAATGCAGATGCGCCAAGACCATCTGCTGCAAATATTTATGAAACTTTTGATGCTTTATTGAAGTAATTTATATTACAATGTTAATTAGCCATCAGTTAATTCTGATGGTTTTTTTGTGTTCAAAACTTCAATGTTACCTAATTGTTAAGAAATAGTTTTTTTTATGTAAAAAAATAGCTATATTTGTTACATCAGTGTTAATAAAAATAATAATAGAGATATGAAAAAGGTAGTAATTGTAGCGGTTTTATTGGTTTCAGGAATGATGTTTGCACAAGAGGTTGAGCCAAAGTTTGAAGTGGTTGATAATATGGTGAAGGCAACATATTTTTATGAAAACGGACAAGTTAAAGAACAAGGTTTTTATTTAGATGGGAAATTACATGGAAAATGGGTTTCTTATAATCAAGATGGAACAAAACAGACTATAGGAGAATATAATGAAGGTCAAAAAACAGGAAAATGGTTTTTCTGGAATGAAAATGCATTAAGTGAAGTTGACTTTAACAAAAGTAAAATTACTGATGTGAAGAAATGGTCGAGAGAAGCTTTGGCTAAGAACTAACTTGTAGAGGTTATCATATATTAAAACTACATGTTTTTAAAAAGACCACTAATTTTAATTAGTGGTCTTTTTAAATTTTAGATTGTTGGCAAAAGGTTTAAACGATTGCGACATTTTTTTTAAAGTTTTTAGATGTTTTTCTTTTTTATCAAAAAGTGTCCAACTAAACATTTGATAAATATGAGTTGGTCTATCAATAATCGTTACGTAATAGAAAATATTCTCTCCACTTTCTGAGTCTTCTCCATTAAAACTAAAATTTATTGCTTCACATCCATTTATGTTTTCAGAAATGTAGCCTGTGTAGTTTTTAAAATCAATTGAGCTTTCAAGGTTATCAAGAATAATATTAGCATATGCTTTAACTCTAATTTTTGGATCTTGAGAATTTAAACCATCATAAAAAACAAAATCTTCTTTACTATCTTCTAGTACTATTAAATACAATTCTTGAAATTCATTTTTAAATTGTAAAATAGCTTCATCGTTCAAGTCAGTTGTTTCATCAAGATTAGAAGCAATTTCGATGCTAAATCTCGGAGTTTTCTTTTTAATATATTCAATATTATTACAAGAAGTAACAACGAAAAGAGCCAAAAATAAAATAGGAAGCCTCATAAAATATGATTTTGCTTAAAAATAAAAAAAGCTACTCAATTGAGTAGCTTTTTTTAGTGTTATTTGTTTTTTCGGTTAGCCCACCAAATCTTTAATAAGTTCACGAGGTAAAATAATACAGGAACTACAATTAAAGTAAGGAATGTTGCAAAAATTAACCCGAAAATTACTGTCCAAGCAAGTGGTCCCCAAAAGATTACGTTATCTCCACCTTGATAATAATGTGGATTAAATTCTGAGAACAACCCGAAGAAATCTATATTAAGTCCGATTGCAAGTGGAATTAATCCTAAAACAGTCGTAATCGCAGTTAAAAGAACTGGTCTTAAACGAGCTTTACCACCTTTTACAATTGCGTTAAAAATTTCTTGTTTTGGTAAACTTTCATCTTCAGTAAGATTTAATTCTTCGGATCTTCTATCTAATAATAATTGCGTGTAATCGAGGAGTACAACTCCATTGTTTACTACAATTCCGGCTAGCGAGATAATTCCCATCATAGTCATCATAATAACGAAAGGCCAACCTGTAATCATTAAACCTAAGAATACACCAATAAAACTCAAGAAAACAGCAATCATAATAATTGATGGTTTTGAAATAGAGTTGAATTGAAAAACTAGGATTAACATAATTAAACCTAATCCAGATATTAATGCTCCCATTAAGAAAGTCATTTGTTTGGTTTGTTCTTCAATTTGTCCTGTATAGTCAATTTTAATGTTTTTTGAAACATCAAAACCAGCCATTTCAGCTTGAATTTGAGCTACAACCGAACCAGCATCTGTGTAACCTGGAGCTAAAGCTGAATATAATACAACAACTCTTTCTGTATCGCGATGTTTGATAGCACTAAAAGAAGAGGTGTTTTTTTGTGAAGCCACTGTAGAAACTGGAATTTCTTTTAGTTGGCCACTAGCCATGTCTCTAAAAATGATATTTTGATTAAAAATAGCACTTTGATTATAGCGATTATCTTTATTAAAACGAACATAAATGTCGTAATCGTCTCCGTCTTTTTTGTAAATTCCAGCTTTTTCTCCAAAAATAGAACGGCGTAATTGATTACCAACTTGCCCAGCTGAAACACCCATTTCACCAGCTTTTTCTCTATCAACAACTACGCTCATTGCCGGTTTAGACTTATTAACATCTACTTTTAACTCATCAACACCTGGAATATTCTTATCATTTAAGAAGTCTTTCATCTTTTCGGCAGTAACAATTAATTCATCATAATCATTACCTTTAATTTCAATATTTACTGGGTAACCAGCTGGTGGTCCTACAGCATCTTTTTCTACTGAAATAATTACACCTGGATAAATATCTTTTAAAGATTCTTGAACTTTTACGCGAAGATCTTCAGAATCTAAACCGTTTCTAAATTTATATTCACGCATTGAAACGGTAATTTTTCCTTTATGTGGCATCTCTGCAGATGAACCTCCATCGGTTTGAGGGTTTCCAGCTCCTTCACCCACTTGAGAAACAGCACTTTCAACTAAATAATTTGTATTGTCTTCTGGGTTTATAATGTCTTTACCGCCTAGTTTTTGGTTAAGAACAGCATAAACTCTTTTTTCAATAGAAGCTGTAATTTCATTTGTTTTAGCAATATCTGTTCCTTGTGGATACTCAATGTATACAATTACCTGATTAGGTTTATTTTCAGGGAAAAATTCAACTTTTGTTCTTCCACTACCAACACTCCAGCCAAAATATAAACCAAGTATAAGTAAGAATGAAAGTCCCATTAAAGCAGTTATGAAATAAGGTTTTTTGCCTGATAAAGCAAAACGTAAACTTGTTTCATACCAGTTCTCCCATTTTGTAAGGATTCTCTTTTGGAAAGAAATAGTTAATCCTTTAATGAAGTATTTATACAACCAGAACATGATTGCTGTAAAAATCATTAACGAACCTAAGGCTCTCATAGAACCACCAACAAGTAATATAAAAATTCCAATTGGCACTAAAATTAATGTCAAACGAATTAATTGTTTTTTATCTAAAATTTTCTCGTTAACATCCATAAACTGCGAAACCATTACAGAGTTAAAGAAAACCGCAACAAATAATGATGAACCTAGTACAATTGATAAAGTAATAGGGAAGAATTTCATAAATTCTCCCATAACTCCTGGCCACATTCCTAGCGGAACGAATGCTGCAACTGTTGTAGCCGTAGATATAATAATAGGTAAAGCAATTTCTCCAATACCTTTTTTAGCAGCTTCAAAACGCGACATTCCTTCTTCGTCCATTAAACGATAGACGTTTTCTACAACTACAATTCCGTTATCTACCAGCATACCTAATCCCATAATTAACCCAAATAGAATCATGGTGTTTAATGTGTAACCAAACAGATTTATAATCATAAACGACATAAACATTGACATAGGAATAGCAAACCCAACAAATAGTGCATTTCTAAATCCTAAGAAGAACATTAAAACTCCTACAACTAAGATGATACCAAAGATGATGTTGTTTACTAAATCGTCAACTTGATTTAATGTTCTCGAAGATTGATCGTTTGCAATTGAAATTTTTAAATCGCTTGGAAGAACATTTTCTTTAGCATCGTTAACTATTGTTTTAATTTTATCAGCAGCTTCAATCATGTTTTTACCAGCACGTTTTTTTACGTCAAGCATAACTACTTCTTTTCCAAATTCTCTGGCATAAGTAGTTTTATCTACATCTTTAAAAGTTACTGTTGCTACATCTTTTAAATAAACTGCACCATTTTGTGTTTTTACAACAAAATTTTCAAGTTCTACAGGTTTGTTAATTTCACCTTTTATACTTATTGTACGTCTTTGTCCGTTTGCAATTAAATTTCCGGCAGACATGGTAACGTTTCCATTGCGAATAGCATTGATAACATCGTCAAAGCTAACTTTTGATGCCATCATTTTGTAAATGTCAACTGCTACTTCAACTTCTTGATCTTGCGCACCGCGAATATCAACTTGTTTAATTTCGGCTAAACCTTCAATTTCGTCTTCTAAATATTCGCCAAATTCTTTTAATTTATTTACAGGATAATCTCCCGAAATATTAATGTTAAGAATAGGCATTTCTTCTGAAAGATTTAAATCGAAAACATTTGGTTCTACTTTAGCACCATTAAATGTTGGCCAATCTTCCCCAGCTTTTTTAGAATCAACCTCGTCTTTAACTTTTTGTTTGGCAGCTTGAACTGAAATTTTTTCATCAAACTCTACAGTAATAATTCCGTAATCTTCAGAAGATGTTGAAAGAATTTCAACAACGTTACTTACGTTTTTAAGTTCGTCTTCAAGCGGATCGATAATTAAACGTTCAATATCTTCGGCTGTATTTCCTGGATAAACGGTACTTATGTAAATTTTTGTTTCTTTTACTTCTGGAAAGTCTTCACGTGGCATATTGTAGTATGCCGAAAGTCCCATGATAAAAAACAAGCCCATCATTACATAAATGGTCATCTTGTTTTCTATTGCCCAAGACGAAAGTTTAAATTCTTTATCTGATGTGTTATTGCTCATAATTTGGTTTATTTAATGATAGAAACTTTTTGTCCATCTTTAACACTTCTTGCTCCTTCTTTTATAACTTGGTAACCGTCTTTAATTCCATCTAAGATTTCAACAAAATTACCTTGAGATTTTCCAGTTGTAACAATTACCTTTTTAGCCGTAGCTATATTATCTTTAGAAATGTTTTCTACGATGTATAGATATTGTTCTCCTTCTGCATTTTCAGAAACAATACTTATAGGAACTGTTATTACTTTAGGATTTGAATAATCTTTAATTTTAATTTTTCCTGTTAAGTTAGGTTTAATTTGTCCGTCTTTGTTTGGAACTTTAATTTGAATGCTAAACGAACGGTTACCAGGATTAATATAACTACTTGCTTGTGAAATAGTAGTTTCTAATGATGTGCCCAAAATTGGAAAATCAACAATTACATCAGAGCCTTCTGTAATTGACTTGATGTATTTTTCAGGAACTTCGGCTTCTAGATACATATTGTTTAAACTTACAATTCGCATTACAGGTGCGCCAGGAGCAACCACAGAACCTTTTTCGGTAATTACATCGTCAATTGTTCCTGTAAATGGAGCTCTAATTACAGTTTTTGCAATTTGACTTTTCATTTGCGCTACTGCTTTTTCTTGTGCTTCGTAATTAGTTTTAGCTTGTAAATATTGAATTTCAGAACCTATTTTTTGATTCCATAAATTTTGTTGGCGCTCAAAAGTTGTTTTAGCTAAGTTTGCTTGAACTTCTAATTGTGCTAATTGCTGACCTAATCCACCATCATCGATTTTAGCAAGCATTTGTCCTTTTGAAACTTTTTGTCCTTCGGTTACATAAACCTGTTGTAATGTACCAGCAAATTCAGCATTTAAAACGATGTTTTCTTTAGTTTGAACATCTGCTTGTAATTCTAAATAGTGATTAAATACAGTGTCTTTTGCTGTAAAAGTACTGATTAAAGTGAGTTTATGATTTTCGTCTAATTTTCCAATAGCATTGTCAATTAATTCAATTTCTTTTGATAATGCATCGGCTTGTGTAACTAATTCTGCTCTTTTTTCGCGAAGTTTAGTTAAATCACCTTTTTCAATAACAGACTCAGTTGAGTTTTTTTTGTCGCTTCCACATGAAACAATAACAAAACCGATTAGTAAACTTGTAATTATATTTTTCATTTGAATGGTTTATTTTGTGTTTATAATTTTATCTAAAGCTGTTTTTTTATTAATTACATCTATCATAGATTGTAAATAGTCTTGTTGGGCTGAATATAGCTGGCGTTGTGCTTCTGTATATTCAAAACTACTTGAAATTCCTTCTTTAAACTTAATATTTTGCTTATGTTCAATACGTTCTGCCAGGCTAAGATTTTCTTTTGAAACGTTGTACAATTCAACACTATATTCGTAGTTGTTTTTCGCTGTTTGATATTCTAAAAGTAACTTTTGTTCGGTTTCTTTTAATTGCGTTTTCGATTGTTCGTAAGCAATTTTAGCTTGTTGTGTTCTCGCGCTTCTTCCTAAACTACTAAAAATAGGAATATTTAAAGCAACACCTAAATTTGAATAATTAAACCATTTTTGATTGCTATTAAAAACTGTAAAATCATTAGCAAAAGTATTGTAACCAAAATTCACATTTGCGGCTAAACTTGGCAAAGCTTTGCTTTTTTCTAATTTTACTAAAAGACGATTAGATTCTAAGGTGTTTTGACCAATTTTATAATCGATATTTTCTTGAACATTAAATTCTGAACTCATCGCGTTTAAATCGATATTTTGTTTTGCCAAATTATCTAAGTTATCTTTTAGAGTTAGGTTTTTTTCTATATCGATTCCCAAAACTAATTTTAACATGTTTAAAGCAATTTCAGAACGTCTTTTGGCATTTGAAAGTGAGCTATTTATTTGGCTTAAAGTAATTTGAAGTTGTTCTACATTTTCCTCTTCAATTAGTCCGTTTTTATACGTTTCTTCAGTTTCAAATAAAGTTTGGTCTAACGACTTTTTGTTTTCTTCAAGAACTTTTACACTTTCGTTTGCTAGTAAAACATTTCCGTAAGCATTTGTAACAATTTCACGAATTTCTAAATCGGTTTTTTCTTTCGCGTTTTCAGAAATTTGTAAATACACTTTAGCCGATTGTAATCCTACTAAGTAAGAGCCATCAAAAATTAACTGACTTAAAGTAGCATTTGCAGTCATGTTGTGTTTTGTTCCAAATTCTATTTCTTGAAACTCTCCAGGATTTCCTCCGAAAAACTCAGCTGGAACTACCGATTTTTGAAGTACAAAGTTGTTTTGATAATTAACATTTGCATCTAACTGTGGTAAACCAATTGTTGTTGTTTCCCATTTTTTCTTTTTAGCAGCATCGATATCTCGTGAAGCATTTATTGCTTGATAATTGTTTTGCAAAGCATGAGAAATAGCTTCTTCTAATGTAAAAGCATAATTATCTTGATTTTCTTGAGCATACAAAAAACTCGAGAGTAAAAATGCGATTATTAATTTGATAGATTTCATGTATAGATTAGTTGTTATGTATTAAATTTTCTACGATTTTTATTCCTTTTGAGGTGCAAATTCCTCTTAAGTGATATTCTAAATAAATTTCTTGAATTTCAATTGTGTTAAAGTCTTTTTTCGGAAATAACTCTTCGTCTTTTAAACTTGTCATTCCAGCAAAATAAATTCGTCCAATAATTTCTGGGTTTATTTCTTTGCGAAATAAACCTTCTTCAATTCCTCTTTTTAAATTATCTAAAACGCATTCGCTCATTTTGCCAAATTGTTTCTTTTTAAGCGTTTGATAAATTTTTGGATAATATTTATTCAATTGATAAAAAGGTGAAGCTGCTTCGTTTTTTAAATGTTCCAAAACAAAGTTTTTTATAGTAAAAAGTTCTTCAATTGGATTGTTACCTAGACCGCAAATTTCATCAATTCCACAAGAAATAGTGTCAAATAATTGTAAGGTTACGTGTTTTACTAAATCTGGTTTGGTTGTAAAATGTTGGTAAATTGTTTTTTTTGAAATTCCTAATTCAGCCGCAATATCGTCCATAGTTACACTTTTAAAACCAAGTGTAAGGAACATTTCGGTTGCCTTTTCTAAAATCTGCGTTTTCATTTTCTTCTGAATTTGACGCCAAAAGTACAACGGAAACTTTTAACACAAAAAAAGTTTCCTGAGTTTTTACAATTTTTTAACATTCGTAATATTTTCAAAGTAAAAAACTACCAATTCAAGGTTTTTTTAGCGTACTTTGTCTTTTTAAAATCAAGACATGAAGGTTTTTACAATAGTAATTTTATTATTGATAAGTTTTGTAGGAAATTGTCAATACAACAGTGTGCCAATGAAGGTTGGTGATTTGTTTGGTATTAGTGATAGTCTTGGAAATATTAAAATAAAGCCAAAATTTGATGTTGTAGATGTAATTACTTACGAGGATTTATATTTTGTTGGATACGATTTAAAAACAAATAAATCGAGCTTAATTTATAATGATAAAGAGGTTTTAGTAAATACAGATTATCGTTCTTTTATTATAGAAAACGAGTTAATACTGGCAACGAAATATAATATTTTAAAGATTTCTAACTACCATTCTGAAAAGAATTTCGAGGAAATTAATCATTTATATGATCAAAACGGAAAGCAAATAATTATTGAAGATTGTAAGTTTATTGCTATTGTTGAAAACGCTGACGATACTAAAATTAGCAACGAAGTTTTATTATACTATCAAACTAAAATTGACAATAAATTTAGTTTGGTGCTTTACAATAAAAAGAAAAGTAAAATTGTAAAAACATATATAGACAAATCAAGTTTTTTTGAAGTTAATTACAACGGAGATTTAGACTACAGAAATAGGTCACATTCATTTATTTTTAGAGATAAAAAAGGTTTGGGTAAAAAAATCACCTTAGTTAAAGAGTCTAAAGGAATAACTCAGTTTACCGAAGAAGATTATAGTATAAACAATAGAGCAAAAAATGAGTATGAAAACCCTTATGGTGATTATGATATTGCAGTTCCAGAGTTCGAAACCAAACCAAAAGTTGATACTAAAAGTGATAGTGTAATTTCTTCTTGGAGAAAAGTAAAAATAAAACGCGACTTTTATTACAAGTCAAAGGAAAAAGAAGAAGTTTCAATACGAACTGAAAAAATAAACACAGATTGGGCTTATATAATTAAAAAAAAGCGAAAAGTTGGTTTAAAACTAACACAAAAAAATAAATTAATTTTACCTATAAAATATGATGAAATTTTAATTTCTGAGTTTGTAGGACATAGCAATTGTTATTTACTTAAAAGAAAAAATAAATATGGTGCTTCAATTAGTGGTTTTGGTAATAATATTATTATAGAGCCTATTTTTAAAAACCTATTTATAGTACATAAAGTTCATTTTTTTGGAAATCAAAGCGCATTATTAAAACTGTTTAATAATGATGGAACTTTTTATGCTTACGCAAAATCAGACGGAACTATTTTTATAAAAAATTAATCAATATGCATTCCTTACCAGAATATCAAAAAATAATAGCTCAACATTTTAAAGAAATTCAAATAAACAAAGAACCTGAAGGTTTGTATGAACCTATTGATTATATTTTAAGCCTTGGTGGAAAAAGAATGCGCCCCGTTTTAACTTTAATGGCTGCAGAAATTTTTAATTGCGATTATAAAAAAGCATTGAATGCCGCAACTGCAGTTGAGGTTTTTCACAATTTTTCATTAATTCACGACGATATTATGGACGATGCGCCGTTGCGTAGAGGAAAAGAAACCGTTCATGAAAAATGGGATTTAAATACTGGAATTCTTTCGGGTGATGCAATGCTAATTTTGGCGTATCAATATTTTGAGAACTATGAACCTGTGGTTTTTCAAAAATTGGCAAAATTGTTCAGTAAAACAGCATTAGAGGTTTGTGAAGGTCAACAATACGATGTGGATTTTGAAGTGCGCGATGATGTTTCGATTCCTGAATATTTAAAAATGATTGAATATAAAACCGCAGTTTTAGTTGGCGCGGCAATGAAAATGGGTGCAATTGTAGCTGAAACTTCTGAAGAAAATGCTAATTTAATTTATGAATTTGGATTAAACTTAGGAATAGCGTTTCAGTTACAAGATGATTATTTAGATGCTTTTGGCGACCCAAAAACTTTCGGAAAGCAAGTAGGTGGCGATATTATTGAAAATAAAAAGACATATTTATATTTAAAAGCATTAGAGTTTGGAACAAATGAGCAACAAGAACAATTGTCACATTTATTTTCAATTCAACCAAGTGATAATACAGATAAAATAGAATCGGTAAAACAGATTTTTATCGAAACAAATTCGGCACAAGAAACACAAAATGCTATTAAATCTTATACAGAAAGAGCATTTGAAACTTTGAATAAGTTAGATGTAGATAATTCTAAAAAAGAAGTGTTAAAAGACTTTGGAGAAAAGTTGATGAATAGAAATGTATAATCCACCAGCAAATATTGATGTTTTAATTTCGCAAGCCGAAGAAGAAAATCTGTATTTTAAGTTAATCGAACAAACCAATAAAGATTTTGCTTTAGCAAATGAAAATTTAGATGTTTCTACCAATGTTTTTCCTTTCGAATTTAAAACACTAGTACAAGAAAAAATTTACTTCTTATTACAACACAAATTCGCTGAATATCTTAACTTACTTTACATTGTCGATGTTTCAGAAAAAGAAGTAAAAAGTTTAAATGGAAACGATTTAGTAGAACTGTCAGAACAAGTTACTTTCTTAGTGTTAAAACGTGAATGGCAAAAAGTGTGGTTTAGAAATAATTACTAAAAATAAACTCGAATAAACGGCATTAAAGCATCGGCATAAACACCTTCACCATCTTTGTGTAGAACATTATATCGCACACCTAAAGTTACATTGTTTGTTCTGTAACCAGTGCCTAAAAATAAAGCGGTGTTCCAAAAATCATCAGAGACATTTCCGTATACAGTTTCAAAACTAGTATTAACGCGAAGTTGCTCAACTTCAGCAGATAATTGAATTTCTCTAATTGGATTAAATAAGCCAATAATGCTTCCTCCATACATATTAGATTGATAAAAATCTCTATCCTTTACATACGAGTACTGAATACCTAATCCTGCCGAAACATATTCATTAAAGTTGTAAATTCCACTTGGTGCAATTGTAATATTTGTATAACCATTGCCAATTCCTAATCCAAAACCGCCACCAAATTGTACTTTGTTCCAAAAATTAGATTTTGTGTTGTGTTCATTTGTGTTTTGAGAAAAAACTAAATCATTTCCGCCAATAAAAAATACAAAAAGCAGTAAAAATGTTAAATTGTTTGCGAAATTCTTTTGCATAAAACCTATTCTAAAAAATTAATGTTATAAAAATACAAATTTCTTTAGAAGATTATTACAAATGTTTTACTTTTGCATAATAATTTTTTAACCAAATTTGTCACTAAGACACAACTATGGATAGGTTTTCCTTTTTAAATGCTGCACATACGGCGTTCTTTGCCGATTTATACGAACAATATTTACAAAGTCCTGATAGTGTTGAACCAAGCTGGAGAAGCTTCTTTCAAGGGTTCGATTTTGCACAAACTCACTACAACGGTGAAGAAGTAGGACAAATGATTGTAGGTGGAGATGTTTCTTGTGAAGGCGTAACCGAAAAACTTCAAAAAGAATTTAATGTTTTAAAACTAATTGAAGGGTATAGAACACGTGGTCATTTATTTACAAAAACAAATCCAGTTAGAGAAAGAAGAACTTATACGCCAACATTAGCTTTAGATAATTTTGGACTTTCAGAAGCTGATTTAGACACGGTTTTCGATGCTGCAAAAATGGTAAATATGAAGCCAAGTACTTTGGCAGATATTATCAAGCATTTAGAATTAGTATATTGTGAATCTATTGGGGTTGAATATATGTATATTCCTAATCCTGAAATTCAAGAATGGATTAAAAATAGATTAGATAAAAAAGATAACCAACCAGACTTTAACGCTGAACAAAAGAAACATATTTTACGAAAGTTGAATGAAGCAGTTTCTTTTGAAACATTTCTTCACACAAAATATGTTGGACAAAAACGTTTCTCTTTAGAAGGATGTGAGTCTGCAATTCCAGCTTTAGATGTTTTAATTGAAAAAGCTGCCGAAAAAGGTGTAGAACAATTCGTTATGGGAATGGCACATCGTGGTCGTTTAAATGTTTTAGCAAATATTTTCGGAAAAAATACACAAAATATATTTTCAGAATTTGATGGTAAAGATTATGATGAAGACCATCATTTCGACGGAGATGTTAAATATCACTTAGGATTAACTTCAGATAGACTTACGGATTCTGGAAAAAAAATAAACTTAAATTTAGCTCCTAATCCATCTCACTTAGAAACTGTTGGTGCGGTTATCGAAGGTATTGCTAGAGCAAAACAAGATAGAAATCATCCAGATGATTTTTCAAAAGTATTACCTATTGCTGTTCATGGAGATGCTGCAATTGCTGGTCAAGGAATTGTGTATGAAATCATTCAAATGGCTAAGCTAGATGCGTATAAAACAGCAGGTACAATTCATTTAGTAATTAATAATCAGGTAGGATTTACAACAAATTATCTAGATGCGCGTTCCTCAATATATTGTACTGATATTGCTAAAGTAACCTTATCACCTGTTTTACATGTTAATGCAGACGATGCAGAAGCAGTAGCACATGCAATGTTATTTGCACTTGATTACAGGATGGAATTTGGAGGAGATGTATTCATCGATTTATTAGGATATAGAAAATACGGACATAACGAAGGTGACGAGCCTCGTTTTACACAACCTAAATTATATAAAGCAATTTCAAAACATCAAAACCCAAGAGATATTTACGCTGAAAAATTAATGAATGAAGGTGTAATTGATAAAGGTTATGTTAAAGGGTTAGAAGACGAATATAAAGCGAAATTAGATGAAAATTTAGAAATTTCTCGTACAAAAGACTTAACAGTTATTAGTCCTTTTATGCAAAATGTATGGGAAGGTTTCGAGCAAGTTTCTGATGATGTAATGTTACAAAAAGTTGATACAACTTTTAATGAGAAAGAGTTAAGTGAAATTGCTTCAACAATTACCGAATTACCTTCTGATAAAAAATTCATTAGAAAGATTTCTCGCCTTATCGATGATAGAAAAGCAATGTATTTCGAAAGAAATAAATTGGATTGGGCAATGGGAGAATTGCTAGCTTACGGTTCGTTATTAACCGAAGGTTACGATGTTCGTATGTCAGGTCAGGATGTTGAACGTGGTACATTCTCACATCGTCATGCTGTTGTTAAAGTTGAAGATTCTGAAGAAGAAGTAGTATTATTAAATGATATTAAGGATAAAAAAGGAAACTTTTATATCTACAATTCACACTTGTCAGAATATGGTGTAGTTGGTTTTGAATATGGTTATGCTTTAGCATCACCAAAAACCTTAACGATTTGGGAAGCGCAGTTTGGAGATTTTTCAAATGGAGCTCAAATTATGATTGACCAATACATTTCTGCAGGTGAAGATAAATGGAATAATCAAAATGGTTTAGTAATGCTATTGCCTCACGGTTACGAAAATCAAGGAGCAGAACATTCATCAGCACGTATGGAGCGTTATTTACAATTGTGTGCAAAACACAATATGTATGTAGCTGATTGTACAACGCCAGCCAACTTCTTCCACTTAATGAGAAGACAAATGAAAACCAACTTTAGAAAACCATTAATCGTGTTTTCACCAAAGAGTTTGTTACGTCATCCATTAGCTGTTTCAACAAAAGAGGAGTTAGCAAACGGACAATTCCAAGAAGTAATAGATGATCCTAATGTAAAAGATAAAAAGAAAATTAAAACATTAGTTTTCTGTACAGGTAAATTCTATTACGATTTAATTGCAAAACGTGAAGAATTAGAAAGAAACGATGTTGCTTTTGTGCGTTTAGAGCAATTATTTCCATTAGCAACAAATCAAATTCAAGTAATAATAGATAGTTATCCAAACGCTGATGATTATGTTTGGGCACAAGAAGAACCTAAAAACATGGGAGCATATAGTTACATGTTGATGAATTTCGATTTAGTGAAATTTAGATTAGCTTCTCCTAAAGCTTATAGTGCACCAGCAGCAGGTAGTTATGAGCGTTCTAAGAAAAGACATGCCAATGCAATTGCAATGGTTTTTGATAAAGATTTATTTAAAAATTAATTAACCGATTTAAGTTTACAACGCAGCTTAAAAAATAAAAACTTTTTAAACAGAAAGAGTTATGATATTAGAAATGAAAGTCCCTTCACCGGGAGAGTCGATTACCGAAGTTGAAATTGCAACATGGTTAGTGCAAGACGGTGATTATGTTGAAAAAGATCAAGCAATTGCTGAGGTAGATTCTGACAAAGCAACTTTAGAGTTACCAGCAGAAGCAAGTGGAACAATTACTTTAAAAGCAGAAGAAGGTGATGCAGTAGAAGTAGGGCAAGTAGTTTGTTTAATTGATACTGGAGCAGCAAAGCCAGAAGGTGGAAGCGCACCAGCAAAAGAAGAGAAAAAAGAAGAAGCGCCTGTAAAAGAAGAACCAAAAGCAGCTCCAGCTCAGGAAAAAACATACGCAACAGGTTCAGCTTCTCCAGCAGCTAAGAAAATTTTAGCAGAGAAAAATATTGAGCCTTCAGATGTTGTTGGTACAGGTAAAGGTGGAAGAATTACAAAAGAAGACGCTGTTAATGCTGTTCCATCAATGGGAACTCCAGGTGGTGGTTCTAGAGGTTCTGAACGTAAAAAATTATCAATGTTACGTCGTAAAGTGGCAGAACGTTTAGTAGCTGCTAAAAACGAAACAGCGATGTTAACGACTTTCAACGAAGTTGATATGTCTGCTATTTACGATTTAAGAAAACAATATAAAGAAGACTTTAAAGCAAAACATGGTGTTAGCTTAGGGTTTATGTCTTTCTTTACAAAAGCAGTTACAAGAGCTTTACAATTATATCCAGATGTAAACTCTATGATTGATGGAAAAGAACAAATTGCATATGACTTCTGTGATATTTCAGTAGCAGTTTCTGGACCAAAAGGATTAATGGTTCCAGTTATGCGTAATGCAGAAACATTATCTTTTAGAGGTGTTGAAGCTGAAATTAAGCGTTTGGCAATTCGTGCTCGTGACGGACAAATTACGGTTGATGAAATGACAGGTGGTACATTTACAATTTCAAATGGTGGTGTATTCGGAAGTATGTTGTCAACTCCAATTATCAATCCTCCACAATCAGGTATTTTAGGAATGCACAACGTTGTAGAAAGAGCTATTGTTAAAAACGGACAAATTGTTATTGCTCCAGTTATGTTTGTAGCTTTATCTTATGACCATAGAATTATCGACGGACGTGAATCAGTTGGTTTCTTAGTTGCAGTTAAAGAAGCATTAGAAAACCCAGTTGAAATTTTAATGGATAACAATCCTAAGAAAGCTTTAGAATTATAATTAAGTTTTTGTCATTCTGTCCC
This sequence comes from Bacteroidia bacterium, assembly GCA_030431055.1. Lineage (GTDB taxonomy): Bacteria > Bacteroidota > Bacteroidia > Flavobacteriales > Flavobacteriaceae > Flavobacterium. The sequence goes on from JAUIJA010000001.1 coordinate 633,201, forward strand.
GAAATTTCGGGATTGTTTCAGAATCTAAAATAAAAAAATCCCAAATTCTATGAATTTGGGATTTTTTGTTTATTTCAAATACAAATAGTGATTGTAATAATCGATAATGCCTTTTCCTTGTAAAAGAACATCAGCGCCAATAATCCCGTCAACGGGTTTCATTTTATACTGTTGCAAAGCTAAATTTACATGATGCATATCGAAAACAACCAAATTTAAGTTGTTAGATTTCCACCAACTTAACTGTAGCGAATTGTTTTCAGAAAGTTGCATTTCCATACCTGTAGCACCAGCACCAGCAGCTTTTGTTTCAGAAATTTCTGTAAACAAATTAAATTTTTCAATTCCTTCAAGTCCAACACAGCTATTACTTGCGCCAGTGTCAAGAATAAAATTACCTTTTACACCGTTAATTTTTGCAGTAATAAGTAAATGTTGAGTTTTTAAAACTTTAAATTTTACTTTTTTATATTTCTTCTTCTGTAAGAAATCTTGTAAATCTTCCATACTTCAAATGTAAAGTAAAATTCTAAATCAATCTTTGTAACTTTGCCACTTTCAAAAGAAAATACAATAATGATACTTACCGATACGCATACGCATTTATATTCATCGCAATTTAATGAAGATAGAGAAGACGTGATTAAAAGAGCAATTACAACTGGAGTTTCACGTTTTTTCATTCCTTCAATTGATTCTAGTTACGCAGATAGAATGTTTGAGTTAGAGAAACAATATCCGGAAAATGTATTTCTAATGATGGGTTTACATCCTTGTTATGTAAAACCGGAAACTTTTGAAGCTGAATTAGCTTTTGTTGAAAAGGAATTGTTTTCAAGAAAATATTATGCTGTTGGCGAAATTGGAATCGATTTATATTGGGATAAATCCACTTTAGAAATTCAAAAGTTGGCTTTTAAAAAGCAAATACAATGGGCAAAACAATTAGGTTTGGGAATTAATATTCATTGTCGTGATGCTTTTGATGAGGTTTTTGAAGTTTTAGAAAGCGAATATGATGAAAAGTTATACGGGATTTTCCATTGTTTTACGGGTAATTTAGAACAAGCTAATCGTGCAGTTTCTTTAGGAATGAAATTAGGAATAGGCGGTGTTGCAACATTTAAAAACGGAAAAATCGATCAGTTTTTAAACCAAATTGACTTAAAACATATAGTTTTAGAAACCGATTCGCCATATTTAGCTCCGGTTCCTTATCGTGGAAAGAGAAATGAAAGTAGTTATACACTTTTGGTAGCTCAAAAATTAGCCGAAATTTATCAAGTTTCAGTGGAAGAAATTGCAGAAATTACCACACAAAACTCAAAAGACATTTTCGGAATTTAACGAAGAATTTACGACAGATTGTTGATTTTTTTGTTCTTTTGTATAACTAAATACAAGTATGTCAAAGTTTGATGCTATTCGCCCATTTTATGATTCAGAAGTGAATGAAGCTTTAGTTTCTTCGCTCAATCATCCTATGTTAAAAGCGATGATGGATTTTACTTTTCCAAAAATGGAGGCAGAAGAATGGAAAAAGCAATTAAAACACACGCATTCTATTCGAGATTTTCAAATTAATTTTGTCTATCAATCGATTCAAAAAATTTTAGAGAAAAGCTCAGAAGGATTAACAACTACGGGCTTTGAAAAACTACAGCCGAATACTTCGTATTTGTTTATTTCAAATCACCGTGATATTATTTTAGATACTTCTTTGTTAAATGTTTCGTTACATGATAAGGGTTTAGTGATGACTGCTTCGGCAATTGGAGATAATTTGGTACAAAAAGACTTTTTATTGAAGTTGTCAAAGCTAAATCGAAACTTTTTAATTCAACGTGGATTATCACCTCGAGAATTATTGCAAAGCTCAAAGTTGGTTTCTGAATATATGTACCAATTACTTTCAAAAGAAAATCGCTCGGTTTGGGTTGCGCAAAAAGAAGGACGTACAAAAGATGGAAATGATGCTACACATCAAGGAGTTTTAAAAATGATTGCAATGGCTTCAGATGAAAAAGATGTAATGCAATATTTTAAAAAACTGAAAATTGTTCCTGTTTCTATTTCGTATGAATACGATCCGACAGACGCTTTAAAAATGCCACAACTTTTGGCAGAAGCTAAAGATGAAGTTTACAAGAAAGAAAAAAACGAAGATTTTGTGAATTTAATTAGTGGAATTATCGGGCAGAAAAAGCGCATTCATATTCATGTTGGTGATGTTTTAAATGAAGAATTGGATGCAATTAGCGAAGAATCAACAAATACAAATAAGCAAATTCAGGCTTTAGCTCAAGTAATTGATGATTCTATTTTGAACTCATATAAACTTTGGCCTACAAATTATATTGCTTTTGATATTTTACATGAGTCTAATTTATATTCAAATTATTATTCCGAACAAGAAAAACAATTGTTTGAAAGACGATTGGAACTGCGAATAGATGCAGAAAATTCTACTTTGCGACAAGCTTTTTTAGCGATGTATGCAAATCCGGTTGCGAATAAAGAAAAATATGCTCATGCACAAGAGTAAACCAAAAATATTACTGATTTATACTGGTGGAACTATCGGTATGATAAAAGATATTGAGTCTAATGCTTTAAAAGCGTTTGATTTTAATAAATTGCTTAAAAATATTCCAGAATTAAAACTACTGGAGTGTGAGATTGATACGGTTTCTTTTGAAAATCCTATTGATTCTTCTGATATGAATATTCAGTATTGGCAATCAATAGCGTCGATAATTGAAGAGAATTACTTGGTTTTCGATGGTTTTGTGGTTTTACATGGTTCTGATACTATGTCGTATAGTGCTTCGGCATTAAGTTTCATTTTAGAAAATTTGGCAAAACCAGTAATTTTCACAGGTTCGCAATTGCCTATTGGTGATTTACGAACAGACGCTAAAGAAAATTTAATTACAGCAATTCAAATTGCTTCTTTGCAAGAACGCGGAAAACCAGTTATTCAAGAAGTAGGGTTGTATTTTGAATATAAATTATACCGAGGGAATCGAACAACAAAAATTAGCGCCGAACACTTCAACGCTTTTGCTTCGCCAAATTTCCCAGAAATTGCAGAATCTGGAGTTCATTTAAAGGTGAATAAAGATTTACTGTTAAAGAAAAAAGGTACAAAAACCTTAAAAGTTAATAGTAATTTAGATTGTAATGTTGTAGTGCTAAAGATTTTTCCGGGAATGAACAAGCAAGTTTTGACTTCTGTTTTAGAAACTCCAGGTTTAAAAGGAGTAATATTAGAAACTTATGGTTCTGGTAATGGACCTACTGAAGATTGGTTTATAAATGAACTGAAAAAGGCAATAAAAAAAGATATTCACGTTATAAATGTAACGCAATGTAGTGGTGGAGAAGTGGCTATGGGGAAATATGAAACAAGCACTGCGCTAAAAAAAATAGGTGTAATTTCTGGATATGATATTACAACAGAAGCAGCAATTACAAAGTTGATGTATCTTTTAGGTCAGAAAGTTGCACCTAAAGTTTTCAAAACTATATTTGAAACCTCTTTACGAGGTGAAATGCATTAAAAAAACGCTTCAAAATTTTTATAGGTGAGAATTTTTGCGTTATTTAGCGTCCTTGAAATTGAATTTTAATTCAAGATATTAATTTTAAATTTTTAACCCAATTAACTAATTAAATTTAAGAACAAAAGCGATGAAAAGATTATTTTCTATTTTGGCAATCACAGGGCTTATGACTTTTGGAAATGTTCAAGCTCAAGAAGAAACTGTAGATTCTACTGCAGCTGCTGTAACAGAACAAGTTGCTGAAGAACCAGTTGTAGAGGAAACTCCTGCAGTTGTTGAATCAGCAGATGAAGCAGCAGCAGAAGAAGTTTCATTTACTCAAGAATTAAAACAGCGTTTTATCGAGGGTGGACCTGGATTCATGGGAATTGTATTAATCTGTTTAATTTTAGGTTTAGCAATTGCTATCGAAAGAATTATTTATTTAAATCTTTCTACTACAAATACTAAAAAATTAGTTGGTGATGTAGAAGATGCATTAAATTCAGGTGGTATTGATGCTGCTAAAGAAGTTGCAAGAAATACAGCTGGACCAGTTGCTTCTATTTACTACCAAGGATTAGATCGTTATTCTCACGGATTAGATTCTGCTGAAAAATCTATCGTTGCTTACGGTGGTGTTCAAATGGGACAATTAGAGAAAAACGTTTCTTGGATTTCTTTATTTATCGCATTAGCGCCGATGTTAGGATTCATGGGAACGGTAATCGGTATGATTCAAGCGTTTGATAAAATTCAATCTGCAGGATCTATGGATGCTTCATTAGTAGCTGGAGGTATTAAAGTTGCCTTATTAACTACTGTATTTGGTCTTATTGTTGCTATTATATTACAGATTTTTTATAATTATATCGTTGCAAAAATTGATTCAATCGTAAACGATATGGAAGATGCGTCAATCAGCTTGGTTGATATGTTATCAGATTATAGCAAAAAATAATAAACCAAAAAGATAAACTGTTATGCATAAATTAGTAAAAATAGCAGCTATTATCATTTCTATTTTAAGTGTTATCTTTTTAGGACTTTTAATGGCAAACAGCGACGCTGAGGATAATAGTTGGGTTGCACCACTAATATACATTTCGTACTTTATTTTGGCGGCGTGTATTGCAGTTGTGTTGATATTTGTATTGAAAAACTTATTTTCAAACAAAGAAAATTTAAAGCGAACATTAATTTCAGTTGGACTATTTTTAGGAGTTGTATTAATTTCATACATCTTAGCAGATAGTTCTGAAGTAACTGCAAATGGAGAAGTGTTCTCTAGTTCTACATCAAAATGGGTTAGTACTGGTCTTAATATGTTTTATATTTTAGGATTAGCTGCTATCGGAGCGATGGTTTGGACAGGATTTAACAAATTAATTAAAAAATAAAACATGGCTAGAAGAGAAGCACCAGAGGTAAATGCCGGTTCGATGGCAGATATTGCTTTCTTGCTATTGATTTTCTTCTTGGTTACTACTACTATTGGAGTTGACCAAGGGATTAATCGTTTGTTACCTCGATATGAAGAAAATCCACCACCAGTTGATATTAACGAGCGCAATATTATGCGTGTTTTAGTTAATATGGATAATCAATTGTTAGTTAATGAGGAGTTGATGAACATCAAAGACTTGCGTCAAGCTGCAATCGATTTCTTAGAAAACAATGGTGATGGTTCTTGTGCATATTGTAAAGGTGAGAGAAATCCAAACTCTTCTGATAATCCAGATAAGGCTGTTATTTCAATTATGAATGATGGTCAAACATCTTACGAAACATATATTGCTGTTCAAAATGAATTAGTGGCAGCGTATTATTTTTTAAGAGATCGTGAATGTCAGAAAAGATATGGAGTTTCTTTCAGAGAAATGGAGTACGTTTATAACGATCCTGCATCTAAAGCAATTGAAGGTTTAGTAGATGACTTAAAACCTAAAGTTAAAAAGATTCAAGATTTATTTCCAATGCGTCTTTCTGAAGCAGAACCAAAAAAGAACTATTAATGTTTAAATTTTAGAAACTATGTCTAAATTTAAAAAGAAAAAAAGCGCCGGTACTCCCGGAATTTCAACAGCATCGCTACCAGATATTGTATTTATGCTATTGTTCTTTTTTATGGCAGCTACAACAATGAAAGATAGCGATTTGAAGATTGAAAATAAATTGCCAAAAGCAGATCAAACTGCAAAATTACATAAGAAAGAATATGTAATGTATATTTATGCTGGTAAACCAAGTGAACGTTATTATTCAACGCTTGGTAAAACAGATAGAATACAATTAGGAGATAAAATTTCTAGTGTTTCTGAAGTAAGAAACTTTGTAATTACTGAAAGAGCATCTCGTAATTCTGAGGATGAGAAATATTTAACAGCGTCATTAAAAATTGACAAGAATGTTAAAATGGGTCTTGTTCAAGATATTAAACAAGAATTACGTAAAGTTGATCAGTTAAAAGTTAACTATACTACATCATCAGGAAATCCAATAGAAGATTAGTCTTTTTGTCTTAAATATAGTAAAGGCACGCTTAGGCGTGCCTTTTTTTATTACTTTTATAAAAAATTAAAGACTTGAAAAAAATCTTTTTTTATTTAGTTGTTGTTTTAGGATTTACGCAATCTAGTTTTTCTCAAGAAGAAAGTTCAACGTATAAAGTTGTTGATTCTCTTTTTAGAGAAGATCAGTTTTATGTATCTGTTAGTTATAATTTAGTTCAAAATAGACCGAGTGGTTTTAGGCAATTTGGTTTTTCTCAAGGATTTACAGCTGGTTTTTTAAGAGATTTTCCAATTTCTAAAGATAGAAAGTGGGCTCTTGCTCCAGGAATAGGTTATTCTTATAACAATATCAAGCAATTTGTTAATTCCGATGAATTTTTTGGAGATGGTTCTTCTGAAAATATTAGAACAACTATTGTGTCACACGGTGTTGATTTTCCTTTAGAAATTAGATGGAGAAATGCTGAACCTACAAATCATAAATTTTGGCGTGTATATGCAGGTTTTAAAGCTACTTATGTTTTAGGCGCTAACATTAAAGTAGAAACGACATCTGGTAATGAAAAAAACAGCATTTTAGAAGATGTTAATAGATGGCAATATGGAGCTTATTTATCATTTGGCTTTAATACATGGAATCCATATGTATATTATGGCTTAAATCCTATATTTAATGAAGGTTCTAAAATGAGTAATTTCAATATTGGTTTTATGTTTTATATTCTATAAAAATGAATACCAAAGCACAAATTGCGAAACAAAACCTATCAAGCTTCCTATTATTAATTCGTTTACAGTGTGAGATTTCATGTATAATCTAGAAGAAGCAACTAATCCTACGCAAACAAATCCAAAAGCAACAATATTTATAAATGGGAGTTCGTGTTGTAAAGCCATTATATAAACAAATGTAGTTAAAGAACTTATACCTATCATGTGTAAGCTTGATTTATATTTAAAAAGCACTGAAATAAAGGCTAAAACTGCAGCGATAAACCCGCCTGAAAAAAAATAGAATAAATCTTTATTGAAAGTAAATTTGTTTAAATAAACTAATGCAAATAATAATACCGCCTGAATGAATATAGGTGTTCTTCGCTCTTTTATATTAGCTTCTGTAAAAGATGAAACTTGACCTAGCGAAACCAATAAAAAATATAAAGCTAAAGGTAGTAATAGTGTTAAAATACTAACTTGGATAAGCGTTAAGTAAACAATATTCTGACTTGTTACATTTGGAACAATAAAAAAATAAAATAACGTTCCGTATAATGAGATGAAAATAGGATGAAAAAAATAAGAAAAAAAAGGTAAAAACTGCTTTATCTTCATTGGTTATATTTTCTTACGTAAACGAGCAACTGGAATATCTAATTGTTCACGATATTTAGCAACAGTTCTTCTAGCAATAGGATAACCTTTATCTTTTAAAATTTCAGCTAATTTGTCATCTGGAAAAGGTTTTGCTTTATCTTCTTCTTCAATTACATTTTGAAGAATTCGTTTAATTTCAATAGTTGAAACATCTTCGCCATCAGTATTTTTCATTGCTTCGCTAAAAAACTCTTTAATCAACTTAGTTCCGTATGGAGTTTCCACATATTTACTATTGGCAACACGAGAAACGGTTGAAATATCTAAACCAACTAAATCGGCAATGTCTTTTAAAATCATTGGTTTTAGTTTGGTTTCATCGCCTTCTAAAAAATATTCTTGCTGATAATGCATAATTGCATTCATCGTTACATATAAAGTTTCCTGACGTTGTTTTATAGCGTCGATAAACCATTTTGCAGAATCTAATTTTTGTTTGATAAATTGAACTGCATCTTTTTGAGCTGATTTGTTGGTAGAATCTTTATAGCTCTGTAACATTTCCTGATATTCTTTAGAAACGTGTAATTCTGGAGCATTTCTTCCGTTCAGCGTTAAATCTAATTCTCCATCAATGATTCTGATAGTATAATCAGGAACAACGTGTTCAATAGGCTTTTGATTACCACTAAAACCACTTCCTGGCTTCGGATTTAACTTTTCTATTTCTTCAATAGCATTTCTAAGTTGTTCCTTAGAAATGTCGTATTTCTGTATTAATTTATCGTAATGTTTTTTTGTAAAAGCATCAAACTGATTTTCAATAATATCAATTGCTAAATCAACAGAATCTGTAGGTGTTTTATGTTTTAACTGAAGTAATAAACATTCTTGTAAATCGCGAGCACCAACACCTGCAGGTTCCAACTGCTGTACAACGTGTTTTAAAATACGATCAACAGTTCCTTCATCAGTATAAACACCTTGTGTAAAAGCCATATCATCAACCATGTCTTGAATAGTTCTTCTGATATAGCCTGTATCATTAATACTTCCTACTAAAAACTCAGCAACATCTCTTTCAGTATCATCTAAAACGAAAGTATTAAGTTGATTTAATAAATCTTGATGAAACGTTACACCAGCAACAAAAGGCATGCTTTTGTCTTCATCGTCATCGCTATAATTGTTGGATTGATATTTATAATCAGGTGTGTCGTCGCTACTTAAATAATCGTCGATATTAATGTCTTCCGTTTCATTTTGCGGCGTATCATCATAATCGTCATTCGCATCGCTAAATTCATCAAACTCTACATTTTCATCTTTACCGCTTTCTAATGCTGGATTTTCAACCATCTCCTCTTGTAAACGCTGTTCAAAAGCTTGTGTAGGCAATTGAATTAACTTCATCAACTGAATTTGTTGTGGAGATAATTTTTGAGAAAGTTTAAGCTGTAGGTTTTGTTTTAACATTAATTACGACGATTAAAAAAAGTTTAGTTATTCAACTATATAAAATTAAACAACTAAACTTAAATATGCTAAATTTTTAATTAAAATTCTGCGTTTTGTGGTGTTCTAGGGAAAGGAATTACATCGCGAATGTTTGTCATTCCAGTCGCAAAAAGAACTAAACGCTCAAATCCTAAACCAAAACCAGAGTGAACTGCAGAACCAAAACGGCGCGTGTCTAAATACCACCACATTTCTTCTTCCGGAATGTTTAATGCTTTCATTTTTTCGACTAAAACATCGTAGCGCTCTTCTCTTTGAGAACCACCAACAATTTCTCCAATTCCTGGGAATAAAATATCCATAGCGCGAACAGTTTTTTGATCTTCGTTCAAACGCATATAGAATGCTTTAATTTTTGCTGGATAATCGAATAGAATTACGGGACATTTGAAGTGTTTTTCTACTAAGAAACGTTCGTGTTCACTTTGTAAATCAGCACCCCATTCTTCAATTAGATATTGGAATTTTTTCTTTTTATTCGGTTTAGAGTTTCTTAAAATGTCAATAGCTTCAGTGTATGAAACACGTTTAAAATTATTGTCTAAAACAAAATTAAGTTTTTCAAGAAGTTTCATTTCACTTCTTTCAGCTTGTGGTTTTTGCTTTTCTTCAGCTTCTAAACGCTGTTCTAAGAATTTTAAATCGTCTTCACATTTTTCAACGGTATAACGAAGTACATATTTGATAAAATCTTCGGCTAAATCCATATTTGCATCTAAATCATTAAATGCAACTTCAGGTTCAATCATCCAAAATTCAGCTAAGTGACGAGAAGTATTTGAGTTTTCAGCTCTAAATGTTGGTCCGAAAGTATAAACCTGACCTAATGCCATTGCGTAAGTTTCGGCTTCTAATTGTCCAGAAACCGTTAAGTTTGTTTCCTTACCGAAAAAATCTTCTTTATAGTTTACTTTTCCTTCTTCTGTTCGTGGAGTATTATCAAAAGGTAAGTTGGTCACTTTAAACATTTCACCAGCACCTTCAGCATCAGAACCTGTAATAATTGGTGTGTTTACGTAGTAAAATCCTCTTTCTTGAAAATATTGATGCACTGCAAATGAAAGTGTAGAGCGCACACGCATAACAGCGCTAAAAGTATTTGTACGAACTCTTAAATGTGCATTTTCGCGTAAAAATTCTAAAGAGTGTTTTTTAGGTTGAATAGGATATTTCTCAGGATCGCTATCACCTAAAATTTCAATTTCTTTTACTTGAATTTCAACAGATTGTCCTTTACCTTGACTTTCCATTAAAGTTCCTTTAATTTCAACTGCAGCACCAGTAGTTATTCTTTTAAGTGTTTCTTCTGGCGTGTTTTCAAAATCTACTACACATTGAATATTATTAATAGTAGAACCATCATTTAAGGCAATAAACTGATTGTTTCTAAAAGTTCTTACCCATCCTTTTGTTGCTACTTCTTGTAGTACTTGTGAACCTGTTAAAAGTTCTATAACTTTAAGATGTTTCATCTGTTTGTTTTTATTATTTATTAAGAACAGAATCTTAATTTTTCAAAATTAATACAAATATAAAATTTATTGATTTTCTATATCGTCTTCTTCGTCTTTATCTTCTGCTAAAATATTAATTGTTGGTTCAGGAAATTCTTTAGCTGTTGCTACAGATTTTTCAAGTGATAATAATAAAGCCGGAAGCAAAATTAAATTAGAAAGCATTGCAAAGAGCAAAGTTGTGGCAACTAAACTTCCTAAAGCAACTGTTCCTCCAAAACTGGAAAGTGTAAATACAGAAAAACCAAAGAAAAGCACTACCGATGTATAAAACATACTTAGCCCAACTTCTTTTACAGTTGCATATACCGAACGTTTTATTCTCCAGTGATTAGACTTTAACTCCTGGCGATATTTAGCTAAAAAGTGAATTGTATCATCTACCGAAATACCAAATGCGATACTGAACACTAAAATTGTTGAAGGTTTAATAGGAATACCTAAGAATCCCATTAACCCAGCTGTCATAATTAACGGTAGAATATTTGGTAAAAGTGAAATGATAATCATTTTAAACGAGCGGAATAAGTACGCCATTAATAACGATATTAAGAGAATAGCAAAAAGTAGCGACAACACTAAATTTTGAACCAAATAATGCGTTCCTTTTTCAAAAACATAGGCTTTTCCAGTCATTGTAACTGTATAGCGTTTTTCTGGAAATAATTTATCTATTTTTTCTTGAAGACGTTCTTCAATTTTAGCCATTTTATCCGTTCCAATATCACGCATAAAAGTAGTAACACGAGCATATTGACCTGTGCTATCAACATAACTCTTCATCATGTTTTTATTCTCTTTCTCTGTAGAGTTTTTTAAATATTTCAGCAATAGAGTTTCCTCAAATTTAGATGAAGGCAAATCGTAATAATCTGGATTTCCGTTATAAAATGCTTGTTGAGAATATTTAATAATATTTACAATTGAAACGGGTTTAGAAAGTTCTGGAATTTCTTCTATAGTTTCTTGTAATTCGTTTATTCTTTTTAATGTTGTTGATTTTAATGCACCTTTAGGTTTTTTGGTGTCAATCATGATTTCTAATGGCATAACACCATCGAATTCATTTTCATAAAAGATGATATCATCAAAAAAGCCAGTTCGTTTTGGCATATCTTCAATAATACTTCCCGAAACTTTGATTTGGTAAATACCTATAATTCCAGCAGTTAATGCGCCAATAGCTACAGCAAAAATGGCTACTTTGTGTTTGCGAATTAAATTTTCAATCCAAGAAATAAAACTTTTTGTATAATTTTTACCCAAATAAGCTAAGTGCTTTTCTTTAGGTAAAGGCATATAGCTATAAACAATAGGGATAATTATCAAACACAATAAGAATAAGAAAACGATATTTAAAAAGGCTACAACTCCAAATTCTTTTAGTAATTCACTTTTTGTGAAAATAAATGTTCCAAAACCAGCAGCTGTAGTTAAGTTGGTCATTAAAGTTGCATTTCCAACTTTAGAAATTACGCGTTGTAGCGATTTTACTTTGTTTCCGTGTTGTTTAAATTCTCGCTGATATTTATTGATAAGAAAAATACAGTTTGGAATTCCTATTACAATAATCAAAGGTGGAATAATAGCTGTTAAAACTGTAATTTCGTAACCTAAAAATCCAAGTGTACCAAACGACCACATTACACCAATAATAACAACTAGCATTGAAATTAATGTAGCTCTAAAACTTCTAAAGAAGAAAAAGAATAATAACGAAGTAATTAGTAAAGCAGCACCAACAAAAAGACCTATTTCATCAATTATGCTTTGCGAGTTTAAAGTTCGAATATATGGCATACCCGAAACTTTTACATCTATACCTAAATCCTTTTCTAAAGTTGCAATTTTTTCATTGCTTAAATACTTTAAAACGAAATCTTTCCGAGCCGATGTGTTTACAATTTCCTTGTTCATGTAAATTGCAAAACGTACAGCGCCAGATTCTTTATTAAATAACATTCCTTCATAAAAAGGTAAGTTATTAAAGAATTCCTTTTCTTTTTGTTTTAAGTATTCTGCAGAAACTTTTTCATTATTGATAAAAGGAACAAGTTTGAATTTTTCTTGTTTATCATCTTTTTCAAGAACTTTTAAATCTTCAATAGAAATTGAAAAATCAACAGCTTTATCTTGTTTTATTTCTGAAATAAAGTTTTTCCAAATTTCTAAGTTTTTTGGTGTGAAGAAGGTGCTATCTTTAAAACCTATTACTATTAGGTTTCCTTCTTCACCAAATTTATCTAAAAAAGTATTGTATTCTTGATTTACTATGTGATTATCTGGAAGTAAATTAGCTTCAGTATACGTAAAACGCATATTATTCCATTGCAATCCCATAAAAACTGTAAAGGAAGTAATTAGAATTAATAAGAAAATTCTATTGCGTAAAATTCTACTTGCTATAAAGTCCCAAAAACTAGTACTTAACCACTTAAACATCGTTCAAAAAATTGAACGGCAAAGGTACGTATTATTAGTTAAATACCTAAGTAGCAATAAAAAGAATTAAGATAAATTTAAAACCCTAAATCTAAATGATAAGAGATTTTTAAGGAAATGTTATCATCAAATCTTGGAAGTTGATTCGGTCCATATCTATAATAAGCTGTAACTCCAATTCCTTTAAAAATCTTATTGGCTTCGATTCCACTTTCTATGAAACCTTCTTCAAGTGATTTAAATGGTAAACCGATATGATCTTCAGGATGTTCAATAGTTCCAATTGCAAATCGAGTTGCTACAGAAAATTCAGGTTCGATATTATAACCAAGTTTAATGCGATTAAAAGTGTGTTTTAAGTGTAATGAAATGAATTTATCAGAGAAAAACTCATTGTAATACATGGTTTCAAAACTGTTTTTTCCAGCAAATGTTAGGCGTTTTAAAATAGCATCGCGATTAATATTATTTGGTGCAATACTATATAAATGAGTAAGAGGAGCATTTCCTAAAGCAATTCCACCTTGGAATAAAACAGAACTTTTTTGTCCTGATAAATATGGTAATTCGTAATATGTTTTAAAATCGATTTTAGTAAACGTAAAATCATTTTCTATTGTTCCAGGAATACTTTGCGTAAACTGAAAAGTGAATTTTGGATGTCTCTTTTCGTATTCTAATAAACCTTTTGGAGTTCGCATAAAATTGCTAAACGGGTTCCATTGTAAAGCTAATTGCGCCGTGGTTATTGAATATTTGTTGAATGTTTCACCATTTAAATTATATGTGTAGTCGAAAAGTGGTTCAATTTGATCATATAGCAATCCGAAGTAAGCATTTGTTTTTGGAATCATTTTGCTTTCTACAAAAACACTGCTTCTTTTAGAGTTGTAAAAAGTGGTGATGTTTATGGGTCTTGGATCATAGATTTTAAATCGTCTTGTGTCTGTTACAAACCTTGTTTCTGCAATTTCATAAACATCATCAGAATAAGAAGCACTTATCCAAGTTTCGTTTTGTTTGCTAAGACGGTAAGATGGTGTTATTCCAAATTTGAATACTTTGTCCTTTGTTCCAAAAGCACCATAAGCACTGATTTTATAGTTTTCAGATAATTTATCATTAGTAACAAAACCAAGTCCAAGACGAAATCCTTCATGACCATTGTATTTAACAATGCTTCTTAAATCAATATCAAAAATAGAAACAGGAACATAACCATTGATTATTTTTCTTCCAAGTAGAAGTCGGCTTTCAATTTTTTCTGCAACTGAAAGACTGTCAATAGATACATAGGTTTTACTTTTTCGAGAATCTAAAGTGTCTTTAGTGTATTGTTTCCAGTAACTTTCTTTTTTTTGTAAGCTACTTTCTGGAATATCTATTTTAACAAATGGATCTCTAATACTAAAATTTTTGTTAGTTTCTAAATCAAAAGCTTTTGATTCAATTGTTAAAACAAGATGGTCACTAGTGTTGTTTTCTGTTTTTTGTTCCGAAGATTGATTAAATTTTATAGTTCCTCCTAATATGTTTAGATCTTCGGTTTTTGTTCCTTTTCTAACTTTAAAAATACGTTCGTTAGGAAACCATAATTTATGTTCGTCAAGATAATTAAAGGTATATGTTGCATTAATGTTTACAACTCCATAAATGCGATAAAAAGCTTTAGCGATAGCAAAACTTTCTGCATCAATATACAGTAAACCTCTTAATCTATTTGTTCTTAGTTTTTTTGGCTGAAAATAAACTCGGTAAACTTTTCTGTTTTGAATTGAAACAGTATCTACAATGTTGTAATTGTATAGAAAACGACCGTATTTTGAAATAGGATTTTGCAGCGGATTTTCTAATATTTCAAACGGATTTTCGTAAACCGAATAGGAAACTAATTTTAATCCTAAATATTCATAAATAGGTTGTTTGAAGCCAGCCATTCTAGTAGCTAAAACGGTTTCTTTGTCACCTTTTTCATTATGTTGGATTAAATTGACTTTTTCAGTTTGATATAAATGCTGCTTACTTACAATTTTTTTAAACTTATAGTTTGAAGAATCTAATTTTATTTTAGTTCCGCCAAAAATTCTACGCTTTTGAATGGTGTCAATTTTAGAAGAAATACTATCTGGATTAGCAGAAACGTATAAATATTCGTAATTTTTATACTGAAAACTTTCTAGCGTTTCTTCGGGTTTGTTTTTATCCCGATTGTCAATAACGTTTTTTATTATTTTATTAACCTTATTATCAGTGTATAATTCTTGTTTTTTTTCGTTGATATTAGTTGTTGCTTTTATCAGTAAGAATTCAGTGTTTTTATTAGCATAAGCAAACTTGTCGTAATATCCTTTGTGCTTAATTATGATTGGCTTTTCAAATTCGGTTATGGTTAATTCGAATTTCCCTTCCCAATCGGTTTTATAAATATCACCTTTGTATAAAACATTGACAAACGCCAATGGAATTGTGGTATCGAAATCAATTATTTGTCCTTTTATTTTGGTTTGTCCAAAACTAAAAAGGTTTGCTATTAAAAATAAACTTATAAAAAGCTTTTGCATGTAAAATAATTGATGGTTGCGCAAACTTACATAAAATAATAGTATGATATAATAACTAAATGTAAGTTTGTTTATTGTAAAATAGAGGAATAAAAAAATCCCGATTTAATCGGGATTTTAAATTAAACTTTCATGATTTCAGCTTCTTTTATAGCTAGTAAATCGTCTGTTTTTTTTACGTAAGAATCGGTTAGTTTTTGAATATCTTCCTCTGCATTTTTACAAATATCTTCTGATGTTCCCTCTTTTTCTTCTTTTTTAATATCGTTATTAGCATCTTTACGCGCGTTTCTAATACTTACTTTAGCATCTTCAGCATGTGATTTTGCTTGCTTAACTAAATCTTTACGTCTTTCTTCTGTTAAAGGCGGAATGTTGATAATGATATTATCTCCATTGTTCATTGGGTTTAAACCTAAATTAGCAATCAAAATTGCTTTTTCAATAGGTTGAATCATGCCTTTTTCCCAAGGTGTAACGGTTAGTGTTCTAGCGTCTGGCGTTGCTACATTGGCAACTTGAGAAAGTGGTGTTTGCGAACCATAATAATCTACAAAAACACTTCCTAACATGTTAGGAGAAGCTTTACCTGCTCTAATGTTTAAAAATTCTTTTTCTAAATGCTGAATTGAACCAATCATTGATTCTTTAGCAGTTTCTATAATTAAATTAATTTCTTCAGTCATGATTAATTTTTTTTATAATCGTATCAAAATTTGAACCAAAATTATATTGTTACTGTTGTTCCTACAGTTTCACCTTCACAAACTTTTAATAAATTTCCGTCTTTATTCATGTCGAAAACAATAATAGGTAATTTATTTTCTTGGCTTAAAGTGAAAGCTGTTGTATCCATTACATTTAATCCTTTTGCTAATACATCTTCAAATGAAATAAAATCAAATTTTTCAGCATTTGCATCTTTTTCAGGATCGGCAGAGTAAACACCGTCAACACGAGTTCCTTTTAAAATAACATCGGCATTAATTTCAATTCCTCTTAAAACAGCAGCAGTGTCTGTAGTAAAATAAGGATTTCCAGTTCCAGCACCAAAAATTACAATTCTACCTTTTTCTAAATGACGCGTTGCTCTCCTTTTAATGTAAGGTTCTGCAATTGCTTCAATTTTTAAAGCGGTTTGTAAACGCGTTTGCATACCTGCTTCTTCAAGTGCGCCTTGTAAAGCCATTCCGTTAATAACGGTAGCTAGCATTCCCATATAATCTCCTTGAACGCGATCCATTCCGTTACTTGCTCCAGCAACACCTCTAAAAATATTTCCACCGCCAATTACTACAGCGATTTCTACTCCTTTTTGGTGAATTTGTTTAATTTCTTCAGCATATTCTGCTAAACGTTTTGGGTCGATTCCGTATTGACGTTCACCCATAAGTGCTTCACCACTTAATTTTAAAAGGATTCTTTTGTATTTCATCAGTATTATTTATGCGTGTTGTTTTATGTGATGCAAACTTACATAAAATTACAATATGGGCAAAGTGTAAGATTATTTTGGAAGAACATCTTTAAATGTGTGTTGCGCTTCGTTATAACCAATTTCATATATTGCTTTCATCTTTGTTTTACTTGTTTCAAATGTGCTGAAATTTGCCAATTCCTTTGGTTCGATTACCCAATCACATAATCCAAATTTTTGATAATTTCCTCTTGCTGTTAATAATTCAAACGAACGAGTTGTTACCGATTTTATTGAATTTAAATTTTTTGCTTCAACATTGTGAATTGGACTTACATAAACACCAATAATAATATCAGAGTCGCCTTGTAATAAGTCTGCTGGGAAATGATTTAAAATTCCACCATCGCTGTACATTTTTTCATTTAAAACATAAGGTGTAAGCATTCCTGGAAAAGCCGCTGAAGCTAAAACAGCATCGCTTACTAAAGTTTTTTCTCCAAAAACCTTTAATTTTCCTGTAACTAGATTTGTTGCTGTAATTTTAACAGGAATAGGTAAATCTCCAATTTTAGTTTCACCAAAAACTTTTTCGAAGTATTTTTTGAAGGCTACAGAGTCTATAATTCCAGGTTTTTTTAATGTAAAGTGTTTCCAGTTGAAAAAATAAATAGATTGAAAAAAATCTAAAATTTCAGATGGGCTTTTTCCATAAGAATACATTGCTGCGATAATCGCTCCGGCACTACTGCCCGACATTCGATTTGGCTTAATGTTGTTTTCTTCTAAAAATTGTAAAGCTCCTGCGTGTGCAATTCCTTTTGAACCACCACCTGAAAGTGCAATTCCGATGTTTTTAGTAGTAAAATCCATTTGTAACTTTGCTTACATATTTTCATCAAAAATAAGCTTAAATTTGCCAACTAAACGAAAATATTATGCAAATGAAAATAAAAAAAGCGTTGAACAATAGTTTTTCGTATTTAGAATATAGAGAGTTAGTGACACAATTAATTTCTGAAGGAAAATCGACAGGACATACACAAACAGAGGATTTTTTAAACTATTCTAAGTTGAATGAAACACGTATGAATCGTTTAGAAAAGACGCTAAAAGTTCCTCAAGAATTAACGGAAAAGCTAAATAATCTGTCTAAGGATTATATTTGGTTAACAATCTCTGAAGGTTGGTGTGGTGATGCGGCACAAATCGTTCCTGTTTTGCATAAAATGGAAGAAGCTTCAAGTAAAATCGATTTACGTTTGGTATTGCGCGATGATAATGATGATTTGATGCAATTGTTTTTAACTAATGGAAGTAAATCGGTGCCAAAAGTTGTTGTTTTAGAAAAAGACACAAAAGAAGTAATAGCTAGTTGGGGACCACGACCAGAGCCAGCAAGGAAATTAATAGCAGATTATAAAGCAAAACACGGAGTTGTTGATGAACCTGTAAAAATTGAATTACAAAAATGGTATTTGCACGATAAAGGTTTGACTACTATGGAAGAATTTGTTAAACTTTTACAAAACTCCTAAAATCTTAATCTTTTTAGACGTTGAAATTCCTCCTGGATTGCAACCCAGTTTTCCTTCAGGAATTTCAATGTTTAACTTTTGATAATATTCTGCCCAAGCTTCAAAATAGTCATTTGAGCCTGGCGCTTTAAATGTCATAGGATACAATTTGAAAAAAGGCTTTTCATTTGCTTGAAGAAAGCAATCGTAAATTAATTCAGAACAATAATAACTTCCATTGCCGTACAAATACGCATCGTCATAAGGAACACCTAATTGTTGTAAGCCAAATTTAATTGCACTAGGAATTAGTTTTTGAAAACGTTTTTTCAATCTGCCCACATACATGGTTTGATTGGTGTATGATTTAAAAGTTTCAAACGGAGTCAATTTAACTTCACTTCCAGACGCTTCTAAAATGAACAGATTATCGTTTTGTGTAACAACCATTCCCATGTGGTTAAAATCAATTCCTTTGTAGCCTTCGGTTACTTGATTGATGGCGTCACACAATTCGCCACAATTCATCGATTGAAAAATGAAATCACCGTCTTTCAACTGAATTTTTTGAGCAAAATTCCAATTAACAATTAAGAGAAAGAAAAAGACAAGATTACGCTTCATCGTTAATTTGTTTTTCAAATTCAAGTGGAGAAACAGCGTCTTCAACTGAATAATTTCCAATTTTAGTTCTTCTAAGAGCAGTTAAATGTCCGCCAGAATTTAATGCTTCTCCAAAATCGTAAGCAAGCGAACGAATGTAAGTTCCTTTACTGCATTTTACTCTAAAATCAACTTCTGGAAGTTCAATTCGAGTTAATTCAAATTCGTAGATTGTAGTTTTTCGAGCTTCAATTTCGATTTCTTCGCCAGCACGAGCATGTTCATATAAACGTTTTCCGTCTTTTTTAATCGCAGAAAAAACAGGTGGTTTTTGCATAATTTCACCAGAAAATTGTTGCAAAGTTTCTTTTAATAAATCTTCAGTAATATGTGCTGTTGGAAAAGTTTTGTCAACTTCGGTTTCTAAATCGTAAGAAGGTGTAGTTTCACCCAACTTAATAGTTCCAGTATATTCTTTTTCTTGCGCTTGAATTTCATTTATGGTCTTGGTAAACTTTCCGGTACAAATAATTAATAAACCTGTTGCTAAAGGATCTAAAGTTCCAGCGTGACCAATTTTAAAACGTTTCGGTAAATTGAATTTTTTCTTTAAAACGTACTTTAATTTATTCACCGCTTGGAATGAAGTCCATGTTAATGGCTTGTCGATAAGAATGACTTTTCCGTTTGTAAAATCTTCGCTTGTCATTTTTTAGAAAACTAAACCGATAATTATTGCAACTAAACCTACTACTAAACAATAAATCGAAAAATATTTCAGCTTACTATTTCTAACCAATTTAATCATCCAATTACAGGCAAATAAACCAGCGATAAATGCAGCTAGAAAACCAGCAGATAAATAGCTAAAACTAGATTCGTTATAAACTAATTCTCCACTCATAATGTCTTTAGCGATTTTACCAAAAATCAGTGGGATAACCATTAAAAATGAGAAACGAGCAGCTTTATTTTTATCTACACCTAATAATACCGAAGTCGATATAGTGGCGCCAGATCGAGAAATACCTGGAAGCATTGCAATGGCTTGAGATATTCCTATGATAAAGGCATTTTTAAAACTAACAGGACGCAATGTGCTTTTTGATTTGTCGGCAAAAAATAGTAAAACAGCTGTTACGATTAACATAATTCCAACAAACACGACATCACCATCAAAAAGTTGTTCTAATTTTTCTTCAAATAACAATCCTATAACTACTGCTGGAATCATTGATAAAACAATTTTTAATGAAAATTGAAATGATTCATTCCACTTAAATTGAAGTAAGCCAGTAATGATTTCTAAAACATCTTTTCGAAAAATAACAATTGTGCTTAATGCAGTTGCAAAATGAACAACAACAGTAAATAACAATCCTTCTTCGGGCATTTTTCCTTCACCTAAAATAGCTTTTGTGAGCTCTAAATGTCCGCTAGAAGAAACAGGTAAAAATTCGGTTAACCCTTGGATAATTCCTAAAATAATAGCTTCTAAAACGCCCATGAATTATTTCTTATCCTTTTTAAAAATAGAATAAATCACAACTCCAAAACCAGCTAAAACGATTGTAGGAGCTAAACGAATTCTTCTGAAATTAAAAATTTCCTCGTTAAATACATTTGGATCGTCACTTCCGCCGCCACTCATTAAGATAAAACCTAATGCGATTAAGATTATCCCAACAATTAAAATCTTATAATTTGTCTTACTAAATAAGAACTCCTCGTTGTTTGTATTGTTGTTTTTCATTTTCTGAATCTAAAAATTAATAAAGATCTTCTGTTCGTAAATTAAGGAAACGTTGGGTAGCGAAGAAAGTACTTATCCAAGTAATTAAAATTCCAACTATAAGTACGCCGCCAAAAATAATTCCAAGCGAAACATAATCTTTTACTAAGTGTAAATTTGGTAACCAATTATCTACATAATAAACCAATCCTAATAATGCAATTATTGCCAAAAAAGAACCAATTAAACCTAATTTTATACTTCTCCAGATAAAAGGTTTTCTAATGAATGATTTTGTAGCGCCAACCATTTGCATTGTTTTAATTGTAAAACGATGCGAATAAATAGATAATCGTAGCGAACTATTAATTAAAAGCATAGCAATTACAGCTAGAAATCCACTAATGATTAAAATCCAAAAACTTATTTTCTTAATGTTGTTGTTTACAATATCAACCAAGTTTTTGTCGTAGATAATGTCCGAAACAAATTTATTTTTCTTAATATCACTTTCTATTTGTTTGATACTATCAGAAACAACATAATCACCTTTTAAATTGATGTCAAAAGAATTTTGAAGTGGATTAAATCCTAAAAACTCCATAAAATCTTCACCTACAATATCCACATTGTTTTTAGCAGCACTATCTTTATGAACAAATGCATATTCTTTAATAAAACGAGCGTTTTTTAAAACGCTATCAAAAGCGTTTAAAACACTATCTTTTGCTTCATTTTTAAAATAAACGGTCATCGGAATTTTTTCCTTAAAATCGTTCGTTATTTTTTTAGATTTAATAACGAATAACCCTAAAGTTCCTAGTAAAAAAAGAACTAAAAAAATACTCAGTATTACAGAAAAGTAAGAAGATATTAAACGTCTTTTTTGATATTTTTCAAAAGATGAAGCCATAAATCAATATAAATTACGCGGTAAAAATAATAAGAAATTCCCTTACTACAGAATATAACGTGTAAAGTTTTGGTTTTCGTACAATAAACGTAAATTTGCACCGAATTTTAGTTGGCAGTAAACGGTCGCAGTTTTCAGTTTTGCGACGTCTGTACACTGTAAATTATAAACCGTAAACTGAACAATGAAGTATATCCACAACGAAATTGAAGCCAAGTGGCAACAATATTGGGCTAAAGACCAAACGTTTAAAGCCGAAAACAATAGCGAATTACCTAAATATTATGTTTTAGACATGTTTCCTTATCCTTCTGGAGCAGGATTACACGTTGGGCATCCTCTAGGTTATATTGCTTCAGATATTGTGGCGCGCTACAAACGTCATCAAGGTTTTAATGTGTTGCATCCACAAGGTTACGATTCGTTCGGATTACCAGCTGAACAATATGCGATTCAAACAGGAC
Organism: Bacteroidia bacterium; assembly: GCA_030431055.1. GTDB lineage: Bacteria > Bacteroidota > Bacteroidia > Flavobacteriales > Flavobacteriaceae > Flavobacterium. Next base: position 655,254 of record JAUIJA010000001.1, read on the forward strand.
AACATCCTGAAAAAACTACTCGTGAAAATATTACGCGTTACCGTGAGCAATTAGATAAAATCGGATTTTCATTTGATTGGAGTAGAGAAGTACGCACTTCAAATCCTGATTATTACAAATGGACACAATGGATTTTTATTCAATTATTTGAATCTTGGTACAATAACAAGTCAAATAAAGCAGAAAGTATTTGTACTTTAATTCAAGAGTTTGAAAAGAATGGAAATAGCCAAATTGATGCAGTTTGCGATGATGAGGTAAAACCTTTTTCAGCTGCAGAATGGAATACATTTTCTTCTGAAGAACAACAAAAAATTTTATTACAATACAGATTAACCTATTTGGCCGAAACAGAAGTAAACTGGTGTCCGGCTTTAGGAACGGTTTTAGCCAATGACGAAATCGTAAACGGTGTTTCAGAACGTGGCGGACATCCTGTGATTCGTAAAAAAATGACACAATGGTCGATGCGAATTTCAGCTTATGCAGAACGTTTGTTACAAGGTTTAGAAACTATTGATTGGACAGAATCTTTAAAAGAATCACAACGTAACTGGATTGGGAAATCGGTTGGAGCATCGGTTAAGTTTAAAGTCAAAAGTCAAAAGTCAAAAGAAGAACTTTCAGACTTTGGACATTCGACTTGTGACTATATTGAAGTTTTCACAACGCGTCCTGATACTATTTTTGGAGTTACGTTTATGACGTTAGCGCCAGAACATGAATTGGTTTCAAAAATTACAACTCCAGAACAAAAAGCTGAAATTGAAGCGTATGTAGAAGCAACTGCAAAACGTTCGGAAAGAGAACGTCAAGCTGATGTAAAAACTATTTCAGGTGTGTTTACAGGAGCGTATGCTGAACATCCATTTACAAAAGAGCCTATTCCAATTTGGATTGGCGATTATGTTTTAGCAAGCTACGGAACTGGTGCTGTTATGGCGGTTCCTTGTGGAGATGAGCGCGATTACGCGTTTGCGAATTTCTTCAAAGGAACTAACGGAATGCCTGAAATTAAAAATATTTTCAATCAAGATATTTCTGAAGAAGCATTTGTTGGAAAAGAAGGTTTCGAATTGGTAAATTCTGATTTCTTAAACGGATTAGACTATAAAGCTGGAACGAAAAAAGTAATCGAACAATTAGAAAAAATAGGAGCGGGAAATGCAAAAGTAAATTACCGTTTACGTGATGCTGTTTTCTCTCGACAAAGATATTGGGGTGAACCTTTCCCAGTTTACTACGTAAATGGTTTACCACAAATGATTGGCAAAAAACACTTGCCAATTGTTTTACCAGAAGTTGAAAAATATTTACCAACAGAAGATGGTCAACCACCTTTAGGAAATGCAACAACTTGGGCTTGGGATGCTGAAAAAAATACAGTTGTCAGTAATGATTTGATTGACAATGTAAAAGTATTTCCATTAGAATTGAACACAATGCCAGGTTGGGCGGGTTCGTCTTGGTATTGGATGCGTTACATGGATGCTCAAAATACTGAAGATTTTGCAAGTGAAGAAGCTTTGAATTATTGGCAAAATGTAGATTTATATATTGGTGGAAGCGAGCACGCAACCGGACATTTATTGTATTCTCGTTTTTGGAATAAATTCTTAAAAGATAGAGATATTGCACCAACAGAAGAACCGTTTCAAAAATTGATTAATCAAGGAATGATTTTGGGAAATTCTGCTTTTGTTTACAGAAGCGAAGATTCTAAAACTTTATATTCAAAAGGATTAATTAAAGATAAAAATGTTCATCCGATTCACGTTGATTTATCATGCATAAATGACATTACTTCAGAATTAGATATTGAAAAATTCAAAGCGCATCCTTTATATAAAGATTATGCGAATGCAGAATTTGTATTAGAAGACGGAAAATACATTGTGGGTCGCGAGGTTGAAAAAATGTCGAAATCGAAATACAATGTAGTTAATCCAGATGACATTTGTGAAGAATATGGCGCGGATACGTTGCGTTTATACGAAATGTTCTTGGGGCCACTTGAACAAGCAAAACCTTGGAATACCGCTGGAATTACTGGAGTTTATGGTTTCTTGAAAAAACTATGGCGTTTGTATTTTGGTGATGATGGTTTCATTGTAACCAATGACGAGCCAACAAAAGATATGTACAAATCGCTACACAAAACCATTAAAAAAGTAACAGAAGATATCGAGAATTTCTCTTTTAATACTTCGGTTTCTCAGTTTATGATTTGTGTAAATGAGCTGGCACAACAAAAATGTCACCATAGAGCTATTTTAGAACCATTAGCGATTATTGTTGCACCATATGCGCCACACATTGCAGAAGAATTATGGAGTGCTTTAGGTCACAAAGGTTCGATTGCAAAAGTTCCATTTCCTAAATTTGAAGCAAGTCATTTAGTGGAAAGCGAAAAAGAATATCCGGTTTCTTTTAACGGAAAAATGCGTTTTAAACTGAATTTAGCTTTAGATTTAACAAAAGACCAAATTGAAGAAATCGTGATGGCCGATGAGCGAACTCAAAATCAATTACAAGGTCGCGAACCTAAAAAGGTAATTATTGTTCCTGGAAAAATTATCAATATAGTAGGATAACTTATTGTCTATAAAATTATAATGTAAAGTGTCGGTAGAATTTACCGACACTTTTTTTATTTAACAAAAGTTACTAAAAATGTTTCTTTTATAGAAAAATACAGTCTGAGTAAAAATTTACTTACATAAATAATGGTATAAGTGTTAAAATTTTAAATTTTACATAAAAAGATTGGGTTTTGTGCTTTTATATTTTATATATTTAAAAATCAAACAGTTAGTTTGGTGGCTATAAAAAAGATTCTACTAGTTTTATTAATCCCCAAATCGATGAACTATGAAGAACACAACTACACCTTCAGTTTTAGCATTACTTTTAATGTGTTTCAATTTTGCGCTTGTACAAGCACAAAATGTAAATCAAGCTTCTGACGCAAGTCAAAAGGTAATTCAAAATTTATCAACATTACTTAGCAATTCTTCTAATTACAAGAATTATAAAGTAATTGAAAAAAATGCAATTGCAGACTTTCAATCTAATTTAGGAAATTATGTAAAGCAAGAAAAAGCAAAACAAAGTAAAATTTCCAGCCAACTTCAAACTAAAGAAAGTACAATTTCAGCTTTACAAGCTAAAGTTTTAAATCTTGAAAATTCAAATCAGTTATTGTTAGCCGATACTAAAACAGTTAGTTTTTTAGGCTTGGATGTTAATAAAACAATGTTTACGGTTTCGATGTTTTTGTTGTTTTTGTCGTCATTAGTGTTTTCGGGAATTTTATTTTTAAAGTTTCAAAGAGCTAATGAAATTACACAAAGTTCAAAATCGGTTTTAAAAGATTTAGAAGATGAATATGAAACGTTTCGAAGAGTTTGTATTCAACGCGAACAAGATTTAAAGCGAAAATTATTTGATGAAAGAAAAAAAACGAATAATTACCGAAATGCTTCTTAAAGTTTAAGCCTTCATTTTGAAGGCTTTTTTTATGTTTTGACAATAATTTTTGTAACTTTTTTTTAAAACTGCGTATAATAAGTAAACGATAAATTTTACACAATGGAAAAAAGAAACGCAGGAAAATTAGTTTTTGGCATATTATTTTTTGGAGTATTTTTAATAATGGCGTTAATGTTTGGTTTACCAAGATATAACGTTTGGCAACAAGAAATGGCAGGTAAAGCTGAAATGGCAAAAGCCGAACAAAACCGAAGAATTTTAGTTGAAGAAGCAAAAGCAAAATTAGAAGCCGAAAAACTGAATGCACAAGCCGAAATTGAGCGTGCAAAAGGTATGGCAGAAGCAATGAAGTTAGAAAACGGAACGCTAACAGAAACGTACAATCAATATTTGTTTATAAGAACACTTGAAAAATTAGCTGATAAAGGCGATTTGCCTCAAATTATCTATATTCCTTCAAACGGAATGTTGCCTGTTATGGATGTTAATAAACCAAAATCAAGTTTAGCAGAGTAAGAAATTAAAAAATACGAAGTGCATACTTTAAAGAAGAGTTCTGGATTGATTGCATTTATCACACTTTGTCGCTAATCAATGTCAAACTGACAGAATCTATTTTTTGGTTCAAAATTTGATTATCTTTATCCTATAAATTTAAAATTATGTATACATATTATATTTTAATTGGAGCAATTGCACTTTTTAGTTGGATGGTGAGTAGTCGTTTAAAAAGCAAATTTGCGAAATATTCTAAAGTTCACTTGCGCAACGGAATGAGCGGAGCTGAAATTGCTGAAAAGATGCTTCACGACCACGGAATTACAGATGTTAGAGTTATTTCAACTTCGGGTAGTTTAACCGATCATTATAATCCGCAAAATAAAACTGTTAATTTATCAGAAGCAGTTTATAATCAACGAAATGCTGCGGCTGCGGCGGTAGCTGCTCATGAGTGTGGTCATGCTGTACAACATGCACAAGCTTATAGTTGGTTGCAAATGCGTTCGAAAATGGTACCTATGGTAAATATTTCCTCTTCATTATCACAATGGTTAATTATGGGTGGATTAATTTTAGGTATTGCTTCAAAATCAGGTATAGGTTATTATGTAGCAATTGCGGGTCTAATTTTAATGGCAGTAGCAACAGCGTTTAGTTTTGTGACGTTGCCAGTTGAGTATGATGCGAGTAATAGAGCGCTTGCTTGGTTGAAAAACAAAAACATGTTGAGTCAACAAGAATATACTGGAGCAGAAGATGCTTTAAAATGGGCTGCAAGAACTTATGTTGTAGCTGCACTTGGAGCTTTAGCGTCATTAATATATTGGGCGTGGCAAATTCTAGGAAGTAGAAATTAAGTTTTATCTTAAATAAGAGTATTAAAAAAATCCGCTAAAAGCGGATTTTTCTATTTACAATTGTATTTGTCTGTCAATCTGTTGGTCTAATGAAATAAATGTTTCGGTTCTAGAAACACCATCGATTTGTTGGATTTTTTTATTTAATAGTTGCATTAGATGTTCATTGTCTTTACAAATAATTTTAACGAGTATACTCCAGTTTCCAGTTGTATAATGGCATTCTAAAACTTCTGGAATTTTCTTTAGTTCTCTTACTGCTTCTGGATTACTCATTGCTTTATCGAGATAAATCCCTACAAAAGCCATAGTGCTGTAACCTAAAACTTTAGTGTCAACCACAAATTTAGAACCCGAAATTACACCAGCTTGCTCTAATTTTCGCAAACGCTGATGAATAGCAGCGCCAGAAATTCCTATTTTATTTGCAATTTGAAGAATTGGTTTTCGAGCATCGTTCATTAAATCGCGAAGAATTTCTTTGTCTATTCCGTCTATTTCTATCTGTAGTTGATTTATTTTCACTATAAAAAAATTTTAGTTTAAAATTAAAACAAAAATTCCCAATTTGATTGAAATTGGGAATTAATATTTTTAAAATTAGTTTTAATTAACTAGAAACGTTATTTGGATTATATCCTAAATACGGAACTTCAATTTCTTTAAATGTAATACCATACTCTTCTAATTCCTTTAAGATAGGATTGTAAACTTCTTTAGAAATAGGCAATTGAACTCCTGGAGTTGTAATTTCACCATTTAAAATGCGTAGCGTCGCCATTGCAACGGGTAAACCTACAGTTTTTGCCATCGCTGTATTGATTTGGTCATCTCCAATGCAGACCATAGTAGAATCGATTTGATGTTTGTCTCCGTTTAGTTCGTAACCAAATTTGTGATACATAACAATCATGTCTTTATCATCAGATTCAAGCGTCCATTTTTCAGAAAGTATTTTTTCTAAAATTTGAGCTGGAGTAGCATTTTTTAATTCAACTTTTTTATCACTATTAAATAAATCTAGCTCTAAAAGTTTGTCCCAAATAATATCATCTTGATCAATTTTTTGCACATGACGTAATTTTATTTCAACTGTATCTGTAGGGTGATAAGGCAAGAATGAATTTGTAAATTCTCTGTAACTCATGTTTTCAGAATCTTCAATAGTATAAGAATCATCTGTCATGCCTAATTGTACTAAAATATCCCAAGCTCGAGAATAACCAACACGCCTAATAGTTCCTCTATAAACCGTTAAAGCGTCGTCTAAACCGTAAACACTTCTGTATTTTAAAGAATCGCGATTAGCATAGGCTTCAAATCTTCCGTAACCTTCAACTTCTAAAAATTCAGTTCTTCTGAATAATTTGTTGTAAGGAATATATTTGTATGTGCCTTCTTGAATGAACTTTGCTGCGCCGCCTTGTCCGGCCAAAACAACATTTCTTGGATTCCAAGTGAATTTATAATTCCAAAGGTTGTTGTCGCTTTCTGGAGCAACTAAACCACCACAAAATGACTCAAATAAAAGTATGTTTCCATCTTTAGCTCTAACTTCATCTAAAACTTTCATAGCGCTCATGTGATCGATTCCAGGATCAAGACCAATTTCATTCATTAAAATAATGCCTTTTTCTTTTGCAGTTTCATTTAAGGCTTGCATTTCCTTACTAATATAAGAAGCAGTAACCATATGCTTTCCAAAAGAAATACAATCTTTAGCAACTTCAATGTGTAAATGTGCTGGAAGCATTGAAACTACAATATCAGCATCTTGAATTTCTTTATAGCGTTGTGATTCGTTAAATATGTCAAAAGCAATTGCTCTTGCGTTTTTATGATTGTTGGTTTTTTGCTGCGCCAATTCTTCAGATAAATCAGCAATTGTTATAAACAAATTTTCTTTTTCTGATTTGTCTAGTAAATATTTTATCAATGACGATGCTGAGCGACCAGCACCAATAACTAAAATCTTTCTCATTATGGGGGTTTTAAACGAAAGACGAAAATACAAAATGTAGCTATCTAATAAAAGGTTTTATTGATTAATGTCATTATTTAACATAAAATGAAAGTGCTATATTTGTTGAAATAAATTAATTATGGAGAAAAAAATAATAATAACTGCATTAGTTTTAGGAGTAACTGCGATAATTTTAGGAGCGTTTGGTGCTCACGGATTAAAAAAAGTATTGCAACCAGAGCAGCTAGTTTCGTTTGAGACAGGTGTTCGTTATCAAATGTATCACGCTTTATTTTTGTTGTTTGTAGGGAATTTTAGTTGGCTTGCCTTAAAAGAGAAAACGATTGTTTTTTACCTAGTATTGGTGGGAATAGTGTTTTTCTCTGGCTCTATTTATTTGCTGAGTACTTCTGCATTAACAGGTTTAAAAGCAAAGTTTTTAGGTCCGGTTACGCCAATAGGAGGTTTGTTTTTAATAGCCTCTTGGATTTATTTATTGTATGCAGTCATAATAAAAAACAGTAATTAAATCAAGTAAACTTAAATAAAATTCATAATTTTGCACTTTAAAATTTAACAACATAACTTACGATTCTATGGAGAATTATATTCAAAAATCGAAGAAAATTTCACTAGAAAAATACGGAATTCAAAATGTAAGCGAAATCGTTTACAACCCTTCATACGATAATTTATATGATGCTGAATTAAGTTCAGCTTTAAGTGGATTTGAAAAAGGTCAGCTTTCTGAACTAGGTGCTGTAAATGTAATGACGGGTGAATTTACAGGTCGTTCACCTAAAGATAAATACATCGTAAAAGACGAAACTACTAAAGATACAATTTGGTGGACATCAGAAAAAGCAAAAAACGACAACAAACCTATTTCAACAGAAACCTGGAATGCATTAAAAGAAGTTTCTGTAAATCAATTATCGGGTAAAAAATTATATGTGGTTGATGCGTTTTGTGGAGCAAACGAAAATACACGTTTAAAAGTTCGTTTTATTATGGAAGTAGCGTGGCAAGCGCACTTTGTTACAAATATGTTTATTCGTCCTACAGCTGAAGAATTAGAAAATTTTGGCGAGCCTGATTTCGTAGTAATGAACGCTTCTAAAACATCGTTTAAAGATTACGCAAAACACGGATTAAATTCTGAAGTTTTTGTAGCATTCAATTTAACTGAAAAAGTTCAATTAATAGGTGGAACTTGGTACGGTGGTGAAATGAAAAAAGGTATGTTCGCTATGATGAACTACTATTTACCATTACAAGGAATTGCTTCAATGCACTGTTCTGCAAATAAAGGAAAAGATGGCGACGTAGCTGTTTTCTTTGGTTTGTCTGGTACAGGAAAAACAACTTTATCAACTGATCCAAAAAGAGAATTAATTGGTGATGACGAGCACGGATGGGATAATGAAGGTGTTTTTAACTTTGAAGGAGGTTGTTATGCAAAAACAATCAATTTAAGTAAAGAAAACGAACCAGATATTTATGGAGCAATAAAAAAAGATGCATTATTAGAAAATGTTACTTTAGACGAAAATGGTAAAATCGACTTTTCTGATGGTTCTATAACTCAAAATACTCGTGTTTCTTATCCTATTTATCACATTAATAATATTGTAAAGCCAGTTTCAAAAGCTGGTCATGCAACTAAAGTAATTTTCTTAACTGCAGATGCTTTTGGTGTTATGCCGCCAGTTTCTAAATTAACTCCAGAGCAAACGAAATATTATTTCTTATCTGGATTTACAGCTAAATTAGCAGGAACAGAAAGAGGAGTTACTGAACCACAACCAACATTCTCTGCTTGTTTTGGTGAGGCGTTTTTAACGTTGCATCCAACAAAATATGGTAAGGAATTAGTAAAGAAAATGGAGCAAAATAATGCTACAGCTTATATGGTAAATACGGGTTGGAACGGAACAGGTAAAAGAATTTCAATTAAAGATACTCGTGCTATAATTGATAGAATTTTAGACGGTTCTATTGAAAAAGCTGATACGAAGATGATTCCAGTTTTTAATTTTGAAGTGCCAACAGATTTAGAAGAAGTAAACGCAGCTATTTTAGATCCTAGAGATACTTATGCTGATGCTTCAGAATGGGAAACAAAAGCTAAAAACTTAGCTGAAAAATTTATTAAAAACTTTGAAGGATATACTGATAATGATGAAGGGAAAGATTTAGTAAAATCTGGACCTCAATTATAAGAATACTATATAAACAAAAAAGGGTTTTCAATTGAAAACCCTTTTTTTTATGTAATATTTTTGAAATTACTTTTTGTTAGCTTCAACTATATATTTTTCTAAAGCTCCTGTCATAGATGGAGTTTCAGGCGTTGGTGCTAAAATATCAATTCGTAATCCTTTGTCTAAAGCTTCTTGTTTTGTTGTGTTACCAAAAACTGCAATTCGAGTGTCATTTTGCTCAAAATCAGGGAAGTTTTCAAAAAGAGAACGAATGCCTGTAGGACTGTAAAATGCTAAAATATCATAATAAACATCTTTTAAGTCTGATAAATCACTTACAACAGTTTTGTAGAAAATCCCTTGTTTCCATTCAACACCTAATTTGTCTAATGTTTCAGGAACATCAGCTTTTAATTGATCAGTGTTAGGTAATAAAAACGTTTCGTTTTTATATTTTTTAATTAAAGGAGCTAAGTCAGCAAATTGTTTTTGACCTACATAAATTTTACGTTTTCTGTAAACTACATAACGTTGTAAATAAAACGCAACTGCTTCTGATTGACAAAAATACTTTAAGTCTTCAGGAACTTTATAACGCATTTCTTCAGCAACTCTAAAGAAATGATCAACAGAATTTCTACTTGTTAATATAATAGCAGTAAACTTGCTTAAGTCAATTTTTTGAGCTCTAACCTCTTTTGCACTTACACCTTCAACATGTATAAAAGGTCTAAAGTCTACTTTAACTTTTAGTTTATTTTGTAGTTCAAAATAAGGCGAGTTTTCTACTTTAGGCTCTGGTTGTGAAACCAAAATTGTTTTCACTTTTAATTTTGACATAAATGTTTTCTAATTTTTTGTAACCCAATAATATATGAAATAGTACGGCGCTATTTCAAGGGTGCAAAGATACAAAATAAAATAAAACATTTTACGTGTTAATAAATTTTGGTGTTTTTTTAGCGTAATAGCGTATGATAAAAGGTTAAAAAGAAATAGAAGTACAGCTAAAAATATATAAATCCATTTTATTTCAATGTTATTATAGTACAAAATCATGTTGATTGGCAATAAAAGAAAGCCAAAATATGTACGATAACTTACTTTAAATAAGTTAAATTTTTCGGCAAATTCTTCAATGTGAAAAGTTGTAGATATAATTTTATCAATTAGATATTTTGAAAGTATAAAAACGGTTAAGAATGAAAAGACTTGAATGTATAAAACACCATCATTCTTTTTTAAGTTTTGAAATTGACTTATAAAAAGCTGTAAGAAGAAAGTAAAGGAAATTAACTGTACTATAAACATGGAAATAGTAAAGCTGTTCGTTATACTATTTCCGTCTTTGTAGATTTTTAAATATTTATCTGAAAAAGCAAGATTACTAAATTCAAAAAACCGGTTTGTAAAAACATTTCTATTCACGGCAATTAAAATAAAGGCTATTGCAAATAAAATTGTAGCCCAATCGTGTAATTCAGGAAGTCTTTCTTGAAAATTCAGTTCCATAATTGGAAACAAAAATACAAAAAATACAATCACAAATTTTATTATAAAATTATTAAGACTTTTTATCTAATAATACCTTATTTTTGTGCCAAATCCATTCAAAAAAAAGTGGCAAAGAGCATAGTTATTATTCCTACTTATAATGAAATTGAAAACATAGAAGCTATTATTAGAGCTGTTTTCACTTTGCCTAATTCATTTGATGTTTTAGTAGTAGATGATAATTCACCAGACGGAACACCTTTTAAAGTGAAAGAATTACAAAAAGAATTTACTAACCAACTTTTTTTAGAAGTTAGGACAAAGAAATCGGGATTAGGAACAGCTTATGTTCATGGTTTTAAATGGGCAATAGAGAAGAGTTATGATTTTATTTTTGAAATGGATGCCGATTTTTCGCACAATCCAAAAGATTTAATCCGATTACAAAAAGCTTGTGAAAATGGTGCCGATTTAGCAATAGGATCGCGTTATTCAACAGGTGTAAATGTTGTAAATTGGCCGCTTTCAAGAGTTTTATTATCATATTTTGCTTCGGTTTATGTGCGTTTAATTACAGGAATGAAAATTCACGATGCAACAGCAGGATTCAAATGCTATAAAAGAGAAGTTTTAGAAAAAATCAATCTCGACAAAATAAAATTTGTAGGATATGCGTTTCAAATTGAAATGAAATACAGAGCTTTTATAAAGCAATTTAAAATTGTAGAAGTTCCAATAATATTTACCGATAGAACAAAAGGAGAATCAAAAATGAGCGGTTCAATTATAAAAGAAGCGGTTTTTGGTGTAATTTTGTTACGAATTAAAAGTTTATTTAATCAACTATAAAAATGAGCACTTTTTTAATAAAGAATGCAAAAATTGTAAACGAAGGAGAAATTTTTGAAGGTGATGTTTTAATCGAAAACGAATTTATTAAAGAAATTGCCGATAAAATTAGTCCGAAATCATCAGAATGTATTATTGTTGATGCTGAAGGGAATTATTTAATTCCTGGTGTTATTGATGATCAAGTACATTTTAGAGAACCTGGACTTACGCATAAAGCTACAATTGAAACCGAAAGTAAAGCCGCAGTAGCTGGTGGAATTACATCTTTTATAGAACAACCAAATACAGTTCCAAATGCGGTAACGCAAGAATTACTAGAGCAAAAATATGAAATTGCTTCTCAATCGTCATATGCCAACTATTCTTTTATGATGGGCGGAACAAACGATAATTTAGAAGAAGTTCTAAAAACAAATCCGCGAAATGTAGCCGGAATTAAGTTGTTTTTAGGTTCATCTACAGGAAACATGTTGGTTGATGATCAAGAAACTTTAGAAAAAATATTTTCGTCAACAAAAATGCTAATTGCTGTTCATTGTGAAGATGAGGCTACAATAAAAGCTAATTTAGAAGCTTACAAGCAAGAATATGGTGATAATATTCCAATGCAAGTTCATCATTTAATTAGAAGTGTTGAAGCGTGTTATAAATCATCTTCAAAAGCAATTGAATTGGCTAAGAAAACAGGCGCAAGGTTACACATTTTTCATGTTTCAACAGGAAAAGAAACCGATTTGTTTACGAATAAGATTCCTCTTGAAGAAAAACAAATTACTGCTGAAGTTTGCGTACATCATCTTTGGTTTACTAATGATGATTATGAAACTAAAGGAAGTTTAATTAAATGGAATCCGGCTGTTAAAACTAAAGACGATAGAGAGCAGCTTTGGGAAGCGTTGCTAGATGATAGAATTGATGTAATTGCAACCGATCATGCGCCACACACTTTAGAAGAAAAAATGAATCCTTATACAAGTTGTCCTTCAGGAGCGCCTTTAGTTCAACATGCAGTTGTAGCAATGTTTGAACAACATTTGAAAGGAAGAATTTCGGTGGAGAAAATTGTGGAGAAGATGTGTCATAATCCTGCTAAAATTTTCAAAATTGAAAAAAGAGGATTTATTAAAGAAGGTTTTTATGCTGATTTAGCTATTGTCAATACACACCAACCTTGGGTTGTAAAGAAAGAAAATATATTATATAAATGCGGTTGGTCGCCATTAGAAGGAACAAATTTTAAATCTCGAATTATGCAAACGTTCGTAAATGGACAATTAGTATATTCAAATGGTAGAGTTAAAGATTTAAAAAATGGAAAACGATTGTTATTTGAAAGAGATTAAAGTGAAGGTTTTTTATAGTTTTATAGCGTTGTTATTGTTGATTTCTTGTAACCAAAATCCGGTTGCAAAACCTGATCAAGTTATCGATAAAGAAACCATGACAAATATTTTGTATGATATTGCATATTTAAAAGCAGCTCAAGGATATCGTTATATGGATTTTGAAAATCTTGATGCAGATAAATATATTTATAATAAATATAAAATCGATAGTACTACTTTAGCTCAAAATCAAAAGTATTATGCTTCTAACCCTACTGAGTTTAAAAAAATGTACGATGACGTTCTGGAGCGAATTAAAATCGAAGAAAAAATCGCCGATTCTTTAGCTGGACAAATGAAAAAAGAAATAAAAAAACCAACTTTAAAAAAGAGTTTACGGCCAGATTTAAAAATTAACAAGTAATTTTTTTAGATAAGTTTTCATTTCTAAAAATTCATAATTAAGCGCCGTTTTAATTTTTGTATTATCATATTCCACAGTTGAATGTGAAGTTTTTGCAATTGCTTTAGTCACAATGCGTTTTTTTCTCAATATTAAACTTAAAAACCAATCTATTCGCCATGCAAATGATAAAAAAGCTTTACTTGCATAAATAAACGGTCGTTTTACTTTTAAAGTGTCAGCTATAAAGTTCAAAAACTCTTGATACGAAATATTTTCAGAAACTACAGTGTAGCGTTCGCCATTTATAGTGTTATTCATTAATCGAAGCATACAAGTAACAACGTCCTCAACTGCTACGATGGCAATTTTCCCTTTAGTATAAAACGGATTTCCTTTTTTAACAGAATTAATTATTTGATTACTTCCATTTTTTGAAAATCCATGTCCAAAAATAACTCCAGGATTTACAATAACGATTTTTAAACCTTCTTGAAAACCACGCCAAACTTCCATTTCGGCAGCATGTTTAGAAATTGCATATTCGCTATGAAGTTTTTCAGGATTGTATTCGGTTTCTTCTGTAATTATTTTTTCTTTATCTGTAGGATCACCAAGAGCAGCAATTGAACTTACATAACAAAGTTTTTCGATATTGAAGTCTATGCAACAATTGACAATATTTGCTGTTCCTTCTATATTTGTTTTTAAGAGTTTTTCCTCGTCCTTTGGGTCAAAAGAAATAAAAGCAGCGCAATGATAAACTTTAGTTACATCTTTAAAGGCTTCTTCTAAACTTGGAATATTAGTTACATCAGCTTTTATCCAATTAATTTTTTCAAAAAGACTTTTGCAATTGTAAAATTGAAAAACATTTTGTACTTCGGTTAGGCTTTTTTTATCACGAAAAATAGCTTTCACTTCTTCATTTTCTTGAAGTAGTTTAACGATTAAGTGAGAGCCAACAAGTCCGGTCGCGCCAGTAACTAAAATCATAAGGTAAAAATAGGAAAACTTTTATAGATACTTTCAAACTTTTGTAGTAAAAACTATCTTTGCGGAAATAATTTAAAGAAATGGAAAATTTAGTAGAAGAATTACGTTGGAGAGGTTTGTTTCACGACATGATGCCAGGAACTGAAGAGCAATTGGTAAAAGAAGCAACAACGGCATATATTGGTTTTGATCCAACAGCTGATTCTTTACATATAGGAAGTATGGTTCAAATTATTTTACTGATGCATTTACGTAAAGCCGGACATAAAGCTATAGCTTTAGTTGGAGGTGCAACAGGAATGATTGGTGATCCTTCTGGAAAATCAGACGAACGCAATTTATTAGATGAAGCTACTTTAAATAAAAATGTAGAAGGAATTAAACGTGTATTATCTCGTTTTTTAGATTTTGATGCTTCAGATGCAAATGCGCCAATTCTTGTTAATAATTACGATTGGATGAAAACTTTTTCATTTATCGATTTTGCTCGTGATATTGGTAAACGTATTACAGTAAACTATATGATGAGTAAAGATTCGGTTAAAAAGCGTTTAAGTAGCGATTCTGGTGTAGGAATGAGCTTTACCGAATTTACATACCAATTAATTCAAGGTTACGATTTTTATCATTTAAATAAAGAATACAACTGTTTGTTGCAAATGGGTGGAAGTGATCAATGGGGAAATATTACTACAGGAACTGAGTTAATCAGAAGAATGAATGTTGATAATGAAGAAAGAGGTAAAGCATTTGCTTTAACTACGCCATTAATTACAAAAGCAGATGGTTCTAAATTTGGTAAAACAGAAGGTGGAAATGTTTGGTTAGATGCTGATAAAACTTCTCCGTATAAATTTTACCAATTTTGGTTAAATACAACCGATGAAGATGCTGAAAAGTATATCAAGATTTTTACATTTTTAGATAAAGATACTATTGAAGCGTTAATTGAAGAACATAGACAAGCACCACATTTAAGAGTATTGCAAAAGCGTTTAGCAGAAGAAGTTACTGTTTTAGTTCATTCTAAAGAAGAATTAGAAAATTCAATTGCAGCTTCTGAAGCATTGTTTAGTAAAACTATCGATGGAATTAAAAAGCTTGATGAAAAAACATTCTTAGAAGTTTTTGATGGTGTTCCTATGGTAGATTTAGCAATGAGCGATATCGATGAAGGTTTAGATATGATTGCAGCAATGGCGGCAAAAACGAATTTCTTAGCTTCAAATGGTGAAGCACGTAGAGAATTGAAACAAAATGCTATTTCCTTAAATAAAGAAAAAGTAAAAGAAGATAGAATTATTACTAAAGACGATTTAATCAATAATCAGTTTTTATTGCTTCAAAAAGGAAAGAAAAATTATTATGTAATTAGAGTGAAGTAATTATTTTGTCAGTTCGAGCGGAGCCGAGAACTACAAAACCATCAAATTACAACCTCTAATATCAGAATTGTCAAAACGTCCCAACACTTCGAAAGAATGGTTGGGATATTTTTTTCCCAAATCTTGTGTAGCAATAAAACTACAAGAATTAATGTTAGCCAAATCAATTACATTAATTCCTCCATTTTTGTTTTCTGGTAATATAGTTAGGGCGTCTTCAGGATCGCGAATAAGAATTTGCATCCAAGGCGGACATTCAAAAAATCCGTTTCCTAAAGAATACGCTTGCGATAATAATTCTGTCATGCCATATTCCGAATGAATAGTAGGAACACTAAAACCGTTGCAAAGAATTTCGTGAAGTTCTTCACGAATCATCTCTTTACGTTTTCCTTTCATTCCTCCAGTTTCCATCACAATAGTGTTTTTTAAGTTGAATTGATGTTGTTCAACTAAATCTAATAAAGCGTAAGTAACGCCAATAAGTATTACATTTTGTCCAGAATTGTCTAGTTCTTCTAATTTCTGAATTAAATCATTATAATTATGCAAATAAAAACCAGAATCAGGATGATTACTCGATTCTATTAAATCTTCAACCATGTAGATTAATGATGAACCTTCACGTTCGAGATAAGATGGAAGTAAGGCTAAAACACAATAGTTTTCAATGTTTCCATAAAATTCTGAAAAACCTTTTCTATAACTTGTTTCATAAAGTAAAATATCGGTAACATGATGTTTACTAGTTTGTATTCCTGTTGTTCCGCTACTTGTGAAAGTTTGCTGGATAGATTCTTTCGAACTTAAAACTTCGTGACTTTTAAAAAATTGAATAGGTAAAAAAGGAATATCAATTACCGATTTTACATTTGAAGGATTTCGTTTTAAAAAGTTACAAAACTCTTGATAGACTAAATTGTTTTCGTATTGGTAACGAAAAACTTTCATGGTAATTTTTTCAAAATCCTTTTTACCAGAAATAGAAAATATGTCAGAAGTATCTATCAATTTGATTTATTTTTTGCAAAGCTATAAAATAAAAAAGCACCAACAATTGTTGGTGCCTTAAAAGTTTTGTCAATCCGAACTTGATTCAGATTCTGAGAGACAAATATTTATCTTACGATTAATTTTCTAGTAGCTGTTTTATCAGCTTCAGTAATTTTAACGATATAAACACCAGCGTTTAAGCTAGAAATGTTTACTTGGTTATTCATTACTTTAGTGTTTTTAACTTCTTTTCCTAAGATATCAAAAATTTGAATTGACATTTCTGAATTGTTAGCAGAAGCTAAGTATAAAGTGTTTCCTGTAACAGGGTTCGGATACATTTTTAATCCGTCAATTGCATTGAATGCTTTAGTGTCCATTGTGACATCTGCTAAATCTCTTGCAACAACTTGTGGTGTAGTATTAAATCTTGCAGCTAAAACAATAATATCAGTAGCTCCAACAGGAATTAAATCTGCATTTACAACGTAATCTGCTTCAGCAAACATCGATCTGAAAGTCATAGTGTTTGTGTCAGTAATGTCGTAATTTGTATTAACAGTAAATGTGTTTGAACCATTTCCATCAGCAAAAGTTACTCCGTTAATTTTAACTAATTCACTTTCATAAGTTTCATAATTATTATTAGTCATGTCGTTAACTAAATCATCAACAGTAACAACTTCAGGTGTGATTGAAAATCCTGGAGCATTAGGTGCAATATCTTCCATAGGGATAATTTGAAGTACACCGCTATATGTAGAAGTTTGTCCTTTAAAACCTGTCATACCATCACCTACGTTGAAAGTGTTTGTGATAATACCAGCATTATCATCAATTAAGATAGCAGCTGTAGCATCTTGAATGTATTTTTGATTTCTTGTAGCTCTTGCATAAGTTACAATTGCTTCACCAGTTAGTTCATAAAAACCACCTGCTCCATTTGCAATAACATCTGCTCTAATTTCTGCTATTGTAGTAACAGTAACAACTGGAGAAACTGTAAAGTTTACAGTAGCATTAGCTGCAGGAGCAATTGGATTATCAGAATCATCTACTAATTCAACATAAACTGTATGAGCGCCAGCAGTTAAACCTGTTAACGAAATTGGAGTTGTGTCATATTTCATTGTTGCACCACCAGCGTCAACTGTGTAACTAATATGTCCATCTCCCATTCCAACATTTGCAACGTTAAAATTTTGTACGCTTAAAGTAACATCTACATCGGTAGTAGACACAGTAGAACCATCAGTTGGACTTACAATAGCAATACTAGGTGTAGATTGTGCTGTAAATTGAAAATTATCAATATACATTACGGAACCAACACCTGTCCAGTTTGCAGCAGTATCATAAAAACGTAATCCAATTTCAATTGTACCTGTAGTAGTAGCAGTAAAAGTATTTGTTACAGTTTGCCAAGTATTTAACATAGTATCATCACTATAGTTAAGATAGCCATCTACGTATAGTCTAGCTCTAGATTCGTTGTCTAATTGATAAGCATCAAACGAAACATCATAAGTTACACCAGCAGTAACATTAATTGTTTGGCGGAAATCAGTATCTGCTTGAGTTTGAGAATTAACTGTGAATTTAGCAGATTTTGCACCTTCGGAAAAAATAACTGATTCCTCTTCTACTGTAATTTGAGGGTCAATAGTTGTCCAGCTATCAACAACACCTCCAGTCCAACTTTCAAAATCACCATTAACGGTTAAATTTTGTCCAAACGACAATGTTGAAATACATAAAATAACTAAAAAGTAAAGTTTTTTCATTTTAATAAGAATTTTAATTCGACAACAAAGGTAATAACTATTTTTTATAGTTACCTAAAAGCAATGTAAAATTATAGTTAATACTAATTATAGTATTAGTTGATTATCAGTTTTCTAGTAGTAGAAGCTTCGTTTTCCTTGATCTTAATAATGTAAACACCTGGAGATAAAGCGCTAATATTTACTTCTTTTGAAGAAATAGTTTCTAACACTTTTTTTCCCAAAACATTAAAGATTTCAATTTTCTTTTCTGCAGTAGATTTTGAGGTAATATAAATCTTACCAATACCTGAAGGGTTTGGGTAAATGGTTAATCCTTCTATCGATGGTTGTTCTTGTTTTTTACCACCATTTGTTTCTTGTGCAACTGCATTAAGAGAAACTAAGGAAACCATAAAAAGAAAAATATAAAAGTATTTTTTTAGCATTGGCATATTTATACCGAGTAAAGTTACAACTTTTTTTAATACAAATGTGATGCCAAATAAAAAAATCCCTCAATTGAGGGATTTTTAACTTTTTATTCAGTTTTTTATTATAAACCTTCTGTCCATCCAGTAGCCCAAGAAGGAGTTCCAGCACTGTTTCCAGCACCAGTATTTGAACCAGTAGTTAAATACGTTGTGTTTGTTCCTGCATACTCAGAGTTTGTAGTAATTGTAGCTCCAAAATAAATAGGATTAAATGTAATATTGTCGTTATCAATATTAGCGTTTGCAGCTGGATCTGTAGCAGCATCTTTAATTTTTAATCCTTTAGTGAAACCATCAATATAAATGTTTTCACAAGTCCAATGACCTGCGCCTTCTTTTAAGTACATTCCGTGCTCATCTCCGTTTAAAGTTCCTTTAACAATTGAGAAATTCTTTAAAACAACGTCAGTCGTAGGTGTAGCATAACCGTTATCACCATTATTTGAACCTTCAACACCAGCTTTAGCAACGTCTTTAATATAAACATTCTCTAAAGAACCTGTAAACCCATCAGCAAAGTCAATTGCATCGTCTTCACTATGTAAAGCAACTAAATATTTTGCGTTAACAGCACCTCCGAAGAATTCAATACCGTCATCACCACTTTGATACGCTTGTACATATTCGAAAACAGTTCCAGAACCAACACCGAATAAAGATACTCCGTTAAATTCTTTATCTGCATTAAATGCTGCTCCTGTATATTCTACTCTTAAATAACGGATAACACCTGAACTATCAGTATTGTCATCACCACCATAAGCTAAATCACCAACTTCAGAAGTAGCAGATTCACCATTAGAACCACCTTTGTTTGTGTAAGCTCTACCGCAAATTACTAATCCTCCCCAGTTTCCTGTAGATGGAGATGCACTTCCTGATGTCATAACAACAGGGTTTGTAGATGTTCCGTTAACATAAATTAAACCGTCTTGAGCAACAGCAATATAAGATGAAGTTCCACCTACAGCTTCAATTCTTGTTCCTGCAGGAATAGTTAATGTTGCTCCGCCTTCAACAACGAAAGAACCTGTTAATTTGTAAACTAGACTAGCATCTAATGTTGCAGATTGTCCTGCTTTTAAAGTACCTTGAAAATTTTCAGGGTTAATGTTTGCAGCATCATTAGAAGTATTCTCATCGTTGTCTCTTGAACAAGAGAAAAAAGTTAAAGATAATACAGCAACTGCTGATAATAATAAGTTTTTCATTTTTGTGTTATTTATTTGTTTTGATGAGGCAAATTTATATAGTGGTTGCTTCTTTAAAATTATGTGAAAGTTATTAGACTATTAAAAGTAAAGCCAGTTTTTCTTTAAAAACTGGCTTTATATTTACTTAATGTTAATTCAATGTTAGAAAGTGTATTTTAAAGAAAAGCTAAAGTTTCTACCTTTTTTGTAAGAATCAATAATGATGTCAGGATTACCAAAAGTTCCTTCTTGTTTTCTTTTAATAGTTGGATCAGTTAAGTTTTTAGCACTAAACCCGAATCCTAAATTTTTACTGATTTTATATTTTAAAATAAAATCTAACGAACCTACCATTGAAGGATTGTAATCTACTAAATTACCTTTATTTGAAACTCCTAATGAAGCAATTCTTTCTGAAAAATAACCTGCTGCTAAAGTAGCAGTTATTGATTTGTCTTCTGAAAAATCTTTACCGAAAGAAAAATCAGTATTAACTAATAAATCAGAAGCTCCTGTTAATTTAGAGCTTTCGTTTGTAAAGAAAGCTGTAAAGTTTTCGTTTGTTTCTCTAAAAACTTTGTCGCCATCTAAATCTTGGTCGGTATGTAAGTAAGAAATATTTAACCCATAGTTAAGGTTTGTTTTCTTTTCACCAGTTTCAATTTCAAATATTTTTTTACGTAATTCAAATTCTACTCCTAAACCTGTAGCTTGTTTTCCTGAATTTACCCAAGTAATGTCATTAGTTGCTGAAGCAATTGTCATTTCGTTAATTGGATTTTGAATTAATTTACCAAAACCTGTTATCGAAATAACTTCTCCGTTTTTAGGAAAATATTCCCACTTTAAATCAAAGTTATAATCGGTTGAATTGTATAAATCTGGATTACCTTGATATGATTGCCCAACTTCTTCATAAAGGAAAGGTGCTCTTTCTTTAAATTGCGGTAAAGTATAGGTTTTACTTGCGGCAAATTTTAAATTGTGCTTGTCGTTGATAGAATATTTTGCATTTAACGATGGTAAATATTCCATAGTGTCATAAAGTTCTTTACCATTTTTTAAAGAAGTATCGAAAAATACATCTTGAATAATATATTCAGCTCTAAATGCAGCAATAACTGAAAGCTTTTCATTAAAAGAATAATCTACAGCTCCATAACCAGCAGAAATTAATTGCTCTCCTGTATATGTTTGAGGCTTTAAAGCGTTTGGTATGTTTGCATCTCCTCTAAATGTTTTAATAGTAAACAAATCGGCATCTAAATTTGCTTGGTTAAAATAACCATCAATATTGTTTAAATCGATAAAAGGCTGGGTTGCAGTTCTACTAACTCCTAAGTTTAATTGTGTAGCACTAAAATCAACTTCTTTATATCTAGCACTATATCCACCAGTGATTTTTCCCTTATAGTCGCCATCTTCATTTTTGTTAAATTTATACGATAAAACAAAGTTTCCTGCACCTTCATTATCAATTAATTCTTGATAGTACCTGTTGTTGTCAGCTTGATTAGTATCAGAAGCTACTAATGGACTACTAGGGTCGTCATTAATTACAGGTCTAAAAGTGTTTTGCATTCTGTCTGGGATAATGTTTGTAAGCGTATTGTAAGATATTCCCCAATCGAAATTAACTCTATCACCAAACTTATGTTCACCTAATAATTGATTTACTAATAAATGCGTTCTATCAAAAGTTGAGCGTCTAATAAAGCCTCCACCATTATCAGCAACACCAAAAGCATCAAGTACTCCTGCAAATTCTTCATGTTTTTGAGTAGATGAATTTATAAATAATGAGTTTACTTTTAGTTTATGGTCATTATTGAACTTATAATCAATATTAGCCATTACATTAGTTCCTGTTTGATATTCGTATGATTTTTTATCTAAATCTTTAACAGCAACTGATGAAGCGTTAGCAGTTCTTCTAACTCCTTCTTTGTATTTATAGGTATTGTCAAAAGAAGCATTTAAAAAGAAACTTAATTTTCCAGTTTCTCCAATATTGAACGATTCTCCACCTCTAGCATATAATGAACTTCCTATTGGAGTAAAAGAATTTTTATCCCAACTTGTTGTAAAATTATATCCGTCTAATGCATTGTTAGGAATTGGCTCGTTGCTAAATCCATTAAAATTTGGTCCGTCTTGTAAATAAAATTTATCTTGCTGTAAAGCATTAGAATTTCCGTTAAAACCAGTCCCGATTTCAAAAAAACCACTTCCTACATAATTTTTTGAAACAATGTCAATGTTTGCTCCAGCAAAATCTCCATAGTTTTTATAGTTGTAAGTTTTATCAATTCCAATAAATTCTACTATATCTGTAGAAAATAAATCTAATGAAATGTTTTTTGTAGATGGATTGTTAGACGGTAATGGTAAACCGTTCATTGTCGTCATATTGTAACGATCGCCTAATCCTCTAACAAAGACACCACCATTTCCGCCTTCTTGTTTAGAAATACCAGTAGTTTTTGCAACTGCTGCAGCAACATCACTAATTCCTTTTTTAGAAATTTCTTCAGCACCAATTGCTTGTTTAATTTCAACTGCTTTTTGTTGTTCTTGTAGTAAGGCTTGTTCACTTTCTTTAGAAACAGTTTGTACTAAAACAACATCTGCTAATTGAACTCCACTAGCTTCTAATGTGTGATTGATAACCTTTTTCTCGTTTGCTTTTAAAGTAAATGGAATTTCTTTGGTTTCATAACCTAAATAAGCAATTACTAAAGTATAACTTCCAGGTTGTAACGAAATAGAATATTTTCCTTGGTCATCTGTAGATGAACCTTGAGTTGTACCTTTAATAGTTATATTTGCAAAAGGTAGTGGTTCATTGTCAAATTCTTTGTCTAAAATTACTCCAGATACGGTTCCTGTTTGTGCTATGGAAAAAGTTGCAAAGAATAAAAATCCTAATAAAAATCGTAATTTCATTTTGTGTTGTTAAATTTTGTGCAAAGGAACTCTTATAAAATTACCAAAGTGTTACCAACATATTATTTTAAAGTTTAACTACTGTTAGCTTAATGTTAACCGATTAAATTACCGTTAAGCGTTTTGAACTATTTATTTTATATTTACCTTTACAATCGTAAACACAACTTTTAGTTTAGATGAAAAAGAAAGATATTAAGATTTTATTGGTAGATGATGAACCTGATATTTTAGAAATTGTTGGTTATAATTTATCTCAAGAAGGATATCAAATTTTTACAGCTTCAAACGGAAAAGAAGCAATTTTAAAAGCGAAAAAAGAAATTCCGCATTTAATTATTTTAGATGTTATGATGCCAGAAATGGATGGTATTGAAGCATGTGAAAATATTAGAAGAATTCCAGAACTTGAAAGTACAATTATTACTTTTTTAACAGCACGATCTGAAGATTATTCACAAGTAGCAGGTTTTGATGCTGGAGCTGATGATTATATTTCAAAGCCTATTAAGCCAAAGGTTTTGGTGAGTAAAGTAAAAGCGTTGTTAAGACGATTAAAAGAAGAAGAAGATAAAAAAGACGTTTTAGTTGTAGGCGATATTGAAATTAATCGTGAAGAATATAAAATCGTTAGAAATAATGAAGAGATAATATTGCCACGAAAAGAATTTGAATTGTTTTATCTTTTAGCAACAAAACCAGGAAAAGTTTTTACTCGCGAAGAAATTTTAGATAAAGTTTGGGGTAATGAAGTTGTTGTAGGAGGGCGAACAATTGATGTTCATATTAGAAAGTTAAGAGAAAAAGTAGGCGACGATTTCTTTAAAACAATTAAAGGAGTTGGTTATAAAATTGAACTTTAATTAATGGTTGTTGATTTTAAAAAGTCATATAAATTTGCGTTTAAGTCATCGCTTTACATTTCGCTTTTCTCGGCTTTTACGCTTACCATTTTCAATTACTTTTTCTTGCAAATTGAATATTGGGAAATAGCTGCTTTTGTATGTTGTTTATTTCTTTTTTCTTTTTTTGTAATTCAATTTAGAGCAGAACGATTTATTTACCGAAGAGTAAAAAAAATATATGACGATGTTTCTCTTTTAGAAAATACTACTTTTAGAAGTCAGCCTGTAACTACAGATATGGCAACATTAACACGAGAAGTTAAAAAGTTTGCCCGAGATAAGAAAGTAGAAATAGAAACGTTAAAAATTCGAGAAGAATATCGTCGCGAATTTTTAGGAAATGTTTCACACGAACTTAAAACACCGCTTTTTACAGTTCAAGGTTATTTATCTACATTGTTAGATGGCGCAATGGATGATAAAAATATTCGTAAAAAATATTTACAAAGAGCCGAAAAAGGTTTAGAGCGACTTATCTATATTGTGAAAGATTTAGATATGATTTCTAAACTAGAAACAGGCGATATCAATATCGAACTTTCCGAATTTAATATTGTTGAAGTTATTCAAAGTGTTTTTGAAATGCTCGAAATGCGTGCTGCAAAAAAGAATATTTCATTAACTTTTGATATTCAATATAAAATGCCTGTAATGGTTTATGCCGATTATGATAAAATCCAACAAGTTATTACCAATTTAGTTGTAAACTCAATCAAATACGGAAAACAAGGCGGAACGACCGAAGTTAGTATCGAAGATTTAGTTAATAATAAGATTATTGTTCGTATAACTGATAACGGAGAAGGAATTGAAAAACATCATATTTCACGCTTATTTGAACGTTTTTATCGCGTAGATAAAAGTGGAGCAAGAAGTGTGGGTGGTTCTGGTTTAGGTTTAGCTATTGTGAAACATATTATTGAAAGCCACAACGAAAAAATTTATGTTGAAAGCGAATTTGGTGTTGGTTCAGAATTTTCTTTCACATTAGAAAAGTCGAAATAACTCCTTCCAGCGAATTTCAGTAGAATAATTTTGTAGACCTCGGTACAAATCTATCTTATCGATTTTCTTTAATTTAAACTTGTGCTGTTTACAACTTGGCGCAACACCTTCATTTTTATACTTTTTGGCTAAATATTCTTGCTCATACTGACCAGGCGTAGGGATAAAAAATGCTTTTTTACCTAGTTTTGCTAAATCCATTACAGTTGTATAACCAGATCGGCAAATAACTTTTTCACTCTCGTTAAAAGCAATTTCAAGTTGCTCACTATTCATAAAATTGTAATAGGTAATATTGCCTTTTTCTTCTATTTTTTGTTCGTTTTCAACAATTCCTTTAATGAACAATGTAGGTTCGTTATAATCGGCAAATTCTTTAATTAACTTTTCTTCTAAAAGTGTTCGTTGCGGTTCTGGACCCGATAAAATAACCATTACTTCATATTTCTTGGGTAATGCTTTTTTGTGTAGTCGGCTTAACGGACCAATGTAACGAAGATGATTTAATGGTTTTTCTAAATGACCTAATTTTCCCGATAAATTATTGCTTCCGCTACAATCCGGAACCCAACATTCATTAAATTTATTTATAAAATGATGGTGAATTTTAGTTGTAAAGTAAGAAGTATTTCCGGTTAATACATTTAATTGATGTGTAATAAATACTGAAGGAACTTTTTTTGAAATTACGCCTAATCTATTATCAGAAATAATTCCGTCTAACTGCAATTCATCAACAAGTTTTTCAACTGCTTTTTTTTCATTTTTAACCGCCGAAATCATTTTAGGAACTTGCTTTATCAATTCCCATTTGAATTTTTCTCCATTTTGCGCATAATGAATATCGTAAGATGGTAATTCAAAATGCTGTAAATGCGGAAATTCTTTTTTTAATAACCTTAATGCTACACCATCTGAAGCTATAATAGGTTCAAAATTTTGACTTTCTAAAGCTTTAATAATAGGAATACATCGGGTAGCATGGCCCAATCCCCAATTAAGTGGTGCAACTAAGATTTTTTTCTTTTTATTCAATCGAATCTATGTTAATGAATCTTTAATTTATTAAAATGCAAAATAAATATAATTTATCTTCTGTTATATTTCCTTAATTTTACCAAAAATTTAAATTTAGGGTGGGAAGTAAAAATAAATTAAAACGTTT
Organism: Bacteroidia bacterium; assembly: GCA_030431055.1. Lineage (GTDB taxonomy): Bacteria > Bacteroidota > Bacteroidia > Flavobacteriales > Flavobacteriaceae > Flavobacterium. The sequence goes on from JAUIJA010000001.1 coordinate 681,190, forward strand.
TAAGGAAAACGAAACTTTTGAAAATGTAGTTCAACCAACAAGAGAAGACGTAACTTCTGGAAATTTTCCATTAAAAGGAAATTGGAATAAAGATTTTTTTAAAAATGATAACCCTATTGTTTTAGAATTAGGTTGTGGTAAAGGTGAGTATACTGTTGGTTTGGCAAAATTAAATCCTGAAAAAAATTTTATAGGAATCGATATTAAAGGTGCGCGTTTTTGGCGTGGAGCGAAAACTGCGGTCGAGGAAAAAATGGATAACGTTGGTTTTCTGCGTACACAAATTGAGTTAATCAATTATTGTTTTGCTGAAAATGAAATCGATGAAATCTGGATTACTTTCCCTGATCCACAAATTAAATATAAGCGTACAAAACATAGAATGACCAATTCTGAATTTTTGAAGAATTACAAAAAAGTATTAAAACCAAATGGGTTAATGCATTTAAAAACAGATAGCGAGTTTATGCATGGTTATACGTTAGGTCTATTGCATGGCGAAGGTCACGAAGTTCTATATGCAAATCATAATGTGTATAAAAATGAAGGTGCGCCACAAGAAGTAATTGGCATTCAAACATTTTATGAAAGTCAGTATTTGGAACAAAACAAACCAATTACGTATATTCAATTTAAAATAAAAGAGTAATGAGTTACGTTTTGGATTTTTTTCTAGGTTATTTAGTTGCTATCGCTGGTTTTATAGCACCGGGAATGTTAAATGTTTTAGCAGCAAAAATTAGCATTACTGAAAGTAAACGAGCAGCTTTAATCTTTATTTTGGGAACAATAACTATTGTGTTGCTACAAGTTTTTACGGGAGTTTATTTTGCTAAATTTTTAGACAGTCATCCCGGAGTTAGTAACACTTTAAAAAAATTCGGAACGGTAATTTTTGTGTTGTTAACGATTGCCTTTTTGTATAATGGTTTCCGAGTAAAAAAACCTAAAAAAGATGTACAAATAAAATCAAAGCAAAATCGATATGTTTATGGTTTAATGATGGCGAGCTTTAATATGTTTGCTATTCCTTTTTTTGCTATTTCAAGTTTAACACTGGCTTCAAAAGATCTTTTTGATTTTTCACTTACTTCAATCATATTGTTTTCAGTTGGAGCAGTTTTAGGAACATTTACTGTTTTTTACAGTTATGCTATTTTCTTCAAGAAGATTGAAAACAAGGTTGAAGTGTTAATCAATAATATTTACTTCATTTTAGCGGCTTTTACTGGAACAGTAGCAATTATGTCGATTTATAGATTAATTCAAGGGTAATTTTGAGCGAAAAAAATAAAGATAATTTTTTTGAAAGGGTTTACGAAGTTGTTCGCCAAATTCCGCACGGAAAAGTTACTTCATATGGAGCAATTGCAAAAGCTATTGGTTCGCCACAATCTTCAAGAATGGTTGGTTACGCAATGAATGCTTCGCATAATATGGAAGATGTTCCAGCACATCGCGTAGTGAATAGAAATGGAGTTTTAACAGGTAAATTTCATTTCGACGGAACAAATTTAATGCAACAATTACTAGAAGCCGAAGGTGTAAAAGTTGAAGAAAATAAAATTTTAAATTTCAAAGAACATTTTTGGGAACCCGAATTTTAAGAGCAAAATTAACCATAGATTTAACCAATTTAACTATAAGAAAACTTTCGACTTTTCACTTTTGACTTTTGACTAATTCAAAGTATATTTGTAATTCAGAATAAATATAAATAAAATACTAAAAATCTCTTGATTTAGAAGATATTAGTGTTCTAAAAATACAAAAACTCGTATCGAGATGAAGTTAGATAGAAAAGAAATCCTAAAAGCATTAGAATCAATTTCTGTTGCAGGTGAAGGGAAAAATATGGTGGAAAGTGGAGCAGTGCAAAATGTAATGACTTTTGGAGATGAAGTTGTTGTTGATTTGCTTTTAAGTACACCGGCTTTACATATTAAAAAACGTGCTGAAGTAGATATTATGAAAGTAATACACGAAAAAGTGTATGAAAAAGCAAAAGTAAAAGTTAATATAAAAGTTGAGGCACCTGCTAAAGAAGAAAATCCTAATCAAATTAAAGGAAAGTCAATCCCAGGAATTAAAAATATTATAGCGGTTTCTTCAGGAAAAGGTGGTGTAGGAAAATCTACAATTACTGCAAATTTAGCAGTAGCTTTAGCAAAAATGGGCTTTAAAGTTGGAGTTTTAGATGCTGATATTTACGGACCATCAATGCCGATAATGTTTGATGTCGAACAAGCAAAACCTGTATCTGTTGATGTTGATGGAAAATCTAAGATGCAACCTGTTCAAGGTTATGGTGTTGAAATTTTATCTATCGGGTTTTTTACAAAACCAGATCAAGCAGTAATTTGGCGTGGACCAATGGCTGCAAAAGCATTAAACCAAATGATTTTTGACGCAAATTGGGGTGAAATCGACTTTATGTTGATTGATTTACCACCAGGAACAGGAGATATTCATTTGTCAATTATGCAATCATTACCGTTAACAGGTGCAGTTGTCGTAAGTACACCTCAGGCTGTTGCTTTGGCTGATGCGAAAAAAGGAGTTGCAATGTTCCAAAATGAAAGCATTAATGTTCCAGTTATTGGAATCATTGAAAACATGGCATATTTTACTCCAGAAGAATTACCAAATAACAAATATTATATATTTGGTCAAGAAGGAGCAAGAAATTTAGCAGCTGATTTAGATGTACCGTTCTTAGGAGAAGTGCCATTAGTGCAAAGTATTAGAGAAGCAGGAGATTATGGTCGTCCAGCAGCATTACAAACAGCAACTCCGTTGGAAAAATCTTTTGAAGATTTAGCAAGAAATGTAGTAGAAGAGACTGTAAAACGAAATGAAGATTTACCACCAACAGAAGCAATAAAAATAACAACTATGGCTGGTTGCTCAGCTGTTAAAGGAAAATAGTTATGACAACAGAAGAAATTAAAGAAAATATAGAAAAAGCATTAGGTGAAATTCGTCCCTTTCTTAATTCAGATGGTGGAGATATTAGTTTGATTGAGATTATCGACGATAAGCATGTAAAAGTTCGTTTAGAAGGTGCTTGTACAAGTTGTAATCTAAGTGTAAGTACAATGAAAGCTGGTGTAGAAACAACTATTAAAAAATACGTACCACAAATTGAAACGGTTGAGAATGTTGAATAATTTTAAACGTGATAAATATCACAAAATAAATTATTTAAATTACTGAAATTTGTACTTAACAAATAGAATTTCAAAATGATAGAAACGGATATACTAATAATAGGAGCTGGTCCTACAGGACTTTTTACTGTTTTTGAAGCAGGTTTGTTACAAATGAAGTGTCACATTATTGATGCACTACCACAACCAGGAGGTCAGTTGGCAGAATTATACCCTAAAAAGCCAATATTTGATATTCCAGGTTATCCAGAAGTTTTAGCGGGAGATTTAGTAACCAACTTAATGGAGCAAATTAAGCAGTTTCAGCCTGGTTTTACATTAGGAGAAACAGCAGAAACAATAGAAAAGCTTGAAGACGGAACTTTTTTAGTAACTACAAGAGAAGGAACACCGCACAAAGCTAAAGCTATAGCTATTGCAGGAGGCTTAGGAACTTTTGAACCACGTAAACCATTGTTGAAGGATATTGAATTTTACGAAAAAGAAGATAGAGGTGTCGATTACTTTGTTAAAGATCCTGAAAAATATCGCGGTAAAAATATTGTAATTGCTGGCGGTGGAGATTCAGCATTAGATTGGTCTATTTTCTTATCAAATGTTGCCAACTCGGTTACTTTAGTTCATAGAAGAAATGAATTCCGTGGTGCTTTAGATTCAGTAGAAAAAGTAAAAGAACTTAAAGATGCTGGTAAAATTACATTGGTAACTCCAGCAGAAGTTGTTGGATTTAATGGTAGTGAGAGAATTACAGCTGTAGATATTGAAAGAAATGGTGCTCGAATTAAAGTAGAATGCGATTATTTTATTCCATTATTTGGTTTAACACCTAAGTTAGGTCCAATTGCAAACTGGGGATTAGAAATCGAAAAAAACGCGATCAAAGTAAATAATGCTTTAGATTACCAAACGAATGTTGAAGGAATTTATGCCATTGGCGATGTAAACACTTATCCTGGTAAATTGAAGTTGATTTTATGTGGTTTTCACGAAGCTACATTAATGTGTCAAAGTGTTTACAACAAACTGAATCCAGGAAAACGATATGTGTTAAAATATACAACTGTTTCTGGAATTAATGGTTTTGATGGTACACGAAAAGAAGCTGAAAAAGCAGTTGTAAAATCGATAGACTAATGGCTCAAGACGTTACAATAAAAATTACAGATAGAAATGGAGAAACTCATGAAGTATTAGCTCCTACGGATATGAATATGAACCTTATGGAGTTAATTCGTTCTTATGAATTAGCCGAAGAAGGGACTTTGGGTATTTGTGGTGGAATGGCTATGTGTGCTTCCTGCCAAGTTTATATTTTAAATGATGTAGTTCCTATTGATAGAAACCCAGATGAAGATGCTATGCTAGACGAAGCCTATCATGTTCAAGAAAATAGCCGATTAGGTTGTCAAATTCATATTTCTGAAGAGCTAGAAGGTTTAGCAATACAAATTGCACCAGAACAATAAAAAAAGCGAAGTTTAAACTTCGCTTTTTTAATACGTATCAAACTGAATGTTTCCTTTTGCCATCCATTCTTCGCAAAAAGGAAAATCATTTTCTTTAGCATATTGGTTTAAAATAGCTAAAACATCTTCTTGCATGTGCATCGAACCACAAATCATAAGCGATCCGCCATTGTTTAAACGTTCAGTGATATTTGCTTTTTCATTTTCAACTACATCTTGTAAATAGTTAAATTCAGAATCGTCTCGAGAAAAACTAAACTTTAATTCGGTTAAATAATTTTCGGTGATATGGTTTTGGTACAATTGCCAAGACGCTTTTGTTCGTCCGCCCCAATATAAATAGTTTTGATGTGAATTTTGAGAATGAATCATTCCTAGAAACGGTGCAATTCCTGTTCCATTAGCTATAAAAGTTACTGATTTAGCCGAAGTATTCAAATGAAAATGAGTATTTGGTTTTATAAAACCTTTTACTTTTTTTCCAATGTTTATCGAATTCAGGTAATTAGAACAAAGCCCTTTTTCGTGTAATTTAATAGCTAAAATAATTGCTCCTTTTTCGGTTTTGCCAATAGAATACAAACGTTCCACTTTTTCATTTGGAGGGAAAACACCTAATAAATCACCCGATTGAAATAGAATGTTCTTGTTATTGGGTTGTAATATTAATGTAAATGTTTCGCCAAATTCGTCTTTATACGTCTCTTTTGAGATTACTGTAAACGAATGTAATTTTGGCTTTTTCTTCTCAACATTTTCTGGAATAACCGTTTTAAAATTTAAGTTAGTATTCCAAGTTTTCCACCAATTTTTAAAAGCATCAGAAGATTGATTGTCAATAAGTGAAATAGGAGTTACAGAACTTAAATTTTCATATTGACTAAAAAGCGATTGAATTTCTATCGCAAACTGACAAAAATCGGGATATTGAGATGAACCAAAGCCAACAATCGAGAAGTTTACACTTTTGTTAATCGGATTTTTTTTGAACTTTTCAATGAAATGTTGGCCATTATGTGGCGCTTCGCCTCGTCCATACGTTGCTGTAAAAATCACTAAAGTTTTTAATTCTGGAAAATCTTGATAGTCATTTAAAGTGGTGAAAAATACTTTTTTTCCGGTGTTTAAAACCGATTTAAAGAAAAGCGTAGCAAAATGTTGTGTACTTCCGCTTTCAGAACCATATAAAATGACAATTTCGGCATCTTTTGCGGTGTATTTATTTTTAATTTTTCGTTTGAATCTTGGCAATGCCATTTGCGTTCCGGAAATTATGAAATACAAAATGCTAAATCCAGAAAGTACTAAAATGATACTCCAAAAAATAGAACCTTTTCCCGTGTGTAGAAATAAATTCCAATCGTATAAAATGTTGTTTGTTGCAAGATTTTCTGCACGAACAATTTGCCCTGTAAATTGATGAATGTGAAGTTTTTCGACATTGGTTGTTAAAATAAAATACTCTTCTTCGTCTTCCATAAAAGGAAATTCTAACGATTTTATTTCGGCTAAAGAATAGTTGTTAAAAACTTCAAATTCGTTTATGTTTTTATTTTCAAGCGTTTGGTTCACTGAAAATTCTTGCTGTTTAGTTTCGGTAAATGAAAGATATTCAAACCGAATTAAGAAAAGAATAATTGCACTTAGCGAAACAATTAAAAGCGGAAAAAGCATCCATCTTCCTAAAAAAGTATGCGAAAACGATGGAAAATCTAATCGAATGATTTTGCCAAAAAAGTTTTTCCAACCGTTTTGTCTTTTGGCAATTAAAACAATTCCAGAAAATACAATGAGAAAAAGAAAAACCGAGTTTAAACCAATAATCCATCGTCCTGTAGATTTTAAGAAAAGCGAACGGTGTAAGGAAGTTATAAACTCAAAAAAAGCCGATTGTTTTGGAATTTCTACAACAGGTTTTCCGTTTGAAATATTAATTAGAAAATCCCCATCTACATCGTGTTCCATGCTTAAAGCTGAAACAGATATTAAATCGTCTTCGTTTCGTTTTAATTCGAAAACTTCGTCGTATTCCGATTTTAGTTTGGGAAGAATTTCGGCTAAAGTTGTGCTCTCTAATGACGTTTTTTGACTATAATTTAGTTGTTTTTGAATAGGTTCAAAAGCTAAAATTATTCCGGTAATTGTGGCTAACAATAGGAATAAAGCAGAAGATACAGCCAAATATAAATGACTGTATCTCCATATTTTTTTAAAAAAATCTTTAGATGTTAACAAACCAAAGGTTTTTATTATTTCACTTCCAATAAACGCACGTAGCGAATGTAACCTTTTCCTTCTGGTTTGCTACTTAAGGCTTCTGTAGTTAAAGGAATTTCTAAATCGTCTTTGTGGTATTTTTGTTCTTCAACAGCAGTTTCAAAGCGAAGTTTGTAGTTGCTGTTAATCCATTTTTCGTCTAAATGAATAGTGAAAGTAGAACGCTCGCCACCAGAAATAGTTTCGCCCGAAATAGCATCAACTTCTTTCATGTCGATGTTTTTTTGGAATTTCCACCATTCTAATAAATCGTCATACCATTCTTTATCGTCTCCTATTAATTGTAACGATTTAATATATTTTCCATCATTTTTTAATACCGAAACTACTAAATAAGCACCTTCGCCATGATAGTTTTTCATTTGAACCATTACTTTGTATGTTTTTTTTGCATACACATTATAAGCGGTAAATGATGAAACACTAATAAGTAAAGCTATAAGTAAAGTAAATAAGATTGTTTTCTTCATTGTAGTTTAGTTTAAAAATTGTAAATCAGCTTTTTCAACTTTTAATAATTCGTTTTCTAATGCTAATGTTTTTGCATCTTCTTCGAATTCAGTTTTAATTTTTGGATTTGCACCTAATTTTACTAATTCTTTAATTGTTGCAATATCGCTCGATTTCATTGCTGCAAGATGTAATGGTGTTAATCCTTCATTGTTTTTCTGGTCGATGTTTACACCTAAACTTTTAGCTTTTTCAAATAATTTTAAATGATTTTCATTAACCAAAATATGAAAAAGAGTATTTCCGTTTTCAGAATTAATTGTTGGTTGAACTTTTTGTGAAGTCAATAGGTTTAAAATTGATTCGAAATCTTTTTCTTTCTTGCTATTGAAATTAGCAAATAGTAAGTTGATTAACGACTCGTTATTTTGAGTTGTAATTTCAAGCTTTGCATTGTTTTTTACAAGTTTAGAAACTAGTTCGCTATCGAGATTAATTACCGCATAAGAAAGCGCTGAATAACCTTCTTTATTTTCAGCAATAGGATTTTTAGTCAATTCAAATAGCTTGTTAGCAATAGTGTTATTTCTACGTGAAATAGCTAACAAATATGGTGTTTCACCTTTGTTGTTTAAAGCGTTAACGTCGATTCCGTTTTGAATGAAAAATTCAAAAACATCCCAATTTTGATTGCTTTGCGCTAAATAATGTAGAATGTTGTTTCCGTCTTTATTTGTTTGTTTTATGTTTAAACCAAGATTAGACAAATACTTAAAAGTTTCTAAAGTGTTCGAATGTCTTCTTGCACCTTTAGCAGCAACTAATAATGCGTTTTCGTTATTGTTGTTAATTTTTTTGTAATCAATTCCTTTTGAAACTAATTGTTGTAAAATTTCAACATTTCCTTTTGTAGCAACATTTAAGAAAAGATTATTTCCGTTTTCATCTCTTGAATCCCAAGACATTCCATTTTTTACAAAATAGTCAAGTTCATTGATGTTTTTAACAGATGGCGCAGCTATAAGTAATGCGTTTGCACCATTTCTAGTGCTATTTTTTAGTTCGAAACCTTTAGCTTTATAAAGTTCGTACAATTTCGGATTTGTATTTCCGCTAACCGCTGAAAAAGTTACAACATCAAAACCATGATCGTCTTTCCACCTAACATCAGAACCTTTTTCAAGAAGAAACTGAACTAATTCTACATTTCCAGAATAACCTGCCCAAAGCAAATAATTTCTTCCATCATGTGTTACTTTATCAACTTCGTTCCCTTTTAGACTAAGCAAATATTTTATAGTTTCAATTGGCGCGCGATTATTTATTGCAAAAACGACTGCATCAAAAGAAGCACGATTTTTTTCTGTTGGATTATTACCTTTAGAAATTTGTTCTTTTACTTGTTCTACACTTGGCTTTGTTACCCAAAAACTTCTATCTAAAAAAATATTGCTTTGCGCTTGAAGTAATGTTGAGCACGAAATCGCTAAAGCATATAGAAAAGTTTTAAAATTCATTGTATTAAAATTTTGAAATTATTTTTTTACAAATGTATCGATAATTTTATCGGTTTCTTCCTTAGAAGCATCAGGTTTTAATTTAAATAAATGAGTAAATAATGTTTTTTTATCTACTTTTCTTTCTAAGTTGATGTCTTTTTTAGCATCAAAAACAGTTTGCCATTTTGCTCTAACATTTTTCCAAAGATTTTGATTTTCTTTCCACCAGTTTTGAGCTGCTTTACATTTAGAATCATCTACTTTAACATAGTAATCTAAACCTTTTTCCTTTGCTACCTCAGTATCTTTTCCGTTGTTATCGCGATTAATTTTTACATTGTCTTGTTCGTGTAACCAACCGTAATCTGTAATTTCATGAATGTTTCTTCTTTTTAACACATTATAATCACCACGAATTGTGTGTTCTCTTCTTGGTAATGGAGCATCAGTTGTGTTCATCCAATAGTGTTTTCCATCAACGTGAACCCAAGTTGCGCTTCCTTCATAACGTGGACTATCATCTACTTGAAACACTTTTTGTGTCCATTGTCCTTTAACTGATTTAGGATCTAATTTTGTGTATTTCCAATGTAAATCTTTGTCGAAATTATACAATTCGGTATTTTCATAAAGCCAGTCTTGTCTCCAGTGCTTAATAATCATTGAATCGCTTACGATTAATAAATGTTGCATTGAGATTTTGTTTGGAGTGTCTTCAACTAATTCTACCCATTCTAATGCGAAATCTTTTTTTGTAGGAGAAGCAGTATAGGTGCTGTCTTTTTTAGTTTGAAAAGTTTCGGTAAAGTTGAAAGTTACTTCATAACAACCACACATATTTTTAATAGCTTTAATGTCTTCTTGTTTGTTTTGCGCTAAAGCTGTGATACTGAAAATGGTAGCTAATAATAATGATATTTTTTTCATGATATGTAAAATTATTTTGTAAAAATTAACGGTACAAAAATATAAATTTAATTTAGAATAATTAAAAATAAGAACATATATTTGCGAAATATTTTAATTAAGATTAATTCTAAATAATGAAAAATAGCATCGCAATTTTTATTTTAATAATAAGCTTTAATGCGGCTTTTTCTCAAGAAAATGATTCAATAAGTACTACAAAACTTGAAGAAGTAGTGGTAACAGCAACAAGGACGAAAAGAAACCTGTCTTCTTTACCATTGCCTACTTCTATAATTACATCTGAAGCTATTTCAAAAGCGGGTTCAACTCGATTAAGTGAAATTTTATTTGAACAAACTGGTTTAGTAACTATTCCTGATTTTGGAGGTGCAGAAGGTATTCAGGTTCAAGGTTTAGACGCTGCTTACACATTAATTTTAATTGATGGAGTGCCTCTTGTGGGAAGAAGTGCTGGAACTTTAGATTTATCGAGAGTAAGCGTAGGTAATATTGAACGAATAGAAATTGTAAAAGGAGCTTCTTCTTCTTTATATGGTTCTGAAGCTTTAGCTGGAGTAATTAATATAATTACCAAAAAGCCAAAAAACGATATAGTTACAGGAAATGTATCGTATAGATATGCTTCTTTTAATACAAGTGACGCTAATGCAAACCTTACGTTTAAAAAGAATAAATTTTCAGGAAGCATTTTTGGAAATTATTATGCTACAAATGGTTACGATTTAAATGAAAATACTCCAGAACAAACTGTAGAACCCTTTCATAATTTTACAATCCAACCGAAATTTTATTATGATTTTTCTCAAAATGTAAAATTAGCCATTGGAACTCGTTTTTATAACCAAAATCAAGAGTATAAAGCTATAATTTCTGATGAAAATTATGCAGGAGAGTCAAAAATTACTGAATGGAATTCTCAAGTTAAATTAGTTCATAAATGGAATTCAAAAATTGACTCTGAATATGAAGTTTATACGACTAATTATAAAACAGATGAATTTTTAAACGATTCTAACAATCAACTTTTTGAAGAAAGTTTTTATAATCAATGGCTTTTTAGACCTGAAATTAGAACCACTTTCTCTATTAGTAAAAATAAATTAACAGGTGGTGTTGGTATTAATCATGAATCGTTAGAGCGAACATATTTTAGCTCGAATATTGTTTTTAATTCTCAATATGTATTTTTACAATATGATTATAATCCGAATCAAAAATGGAATGTTCTATTAGGGTTTAGATATGATAATCATGACCAATATAAATCGCAATTTAGCCCAAAATTAGCCGCAAATTTTAAAGTTACACCACAACTATCATTAAAATCTTCTATAGGATATGGTTTTAAAGCGCCAGATTTTAGGCAATTGTACTTCGATTTTACAAATTCATCAATTGGTTATGCAGTTTTTGGATATAATGTAGCTGAAGATAGATTAGACGAACTTGAAAATCAAGGCCAATTACTATATAGAGCTGATGATATTAATTTTAACGAAGCCTTAAAACCTGAAAGCTCAATTAATTTAAATTTTGGATTTGCTTTTAACAAAGGAAAACTAAAATGGGAAACGAATGCTTTTTACAATTCTATTTCAAACTTAATAGACACGAAAGCAGTTGCTCAAAAAACAAACGGACAAAATGTTTTTAGTTATTTCAATATAGATGAAATTTTCACTTATGGTGTTGAAAATAACGTACATTATAAATGGAACAATAATCTTATATTTTCTCTAGGATACCAATATTTAATTGCTAAAGATAAATCGGTTGTTAAAGCCTTAGAAGATGGTGAAGTATTTGCAAGAGATCCTATTACTTTAGCTTCTTTTCAGTTAAAAAAATCCGATTATTTTGGACTTTTCAATCGATCTAAACACACGGCTAATTTCAAAATACTCTATAAGATTCCTTCTATAAAATCTAATGTGAATTTAAGAGTTTTTTACAGAAGTAAATACGGAATTCTAGACTCAAATAATAATCAAATATTAGACAAGTATGATGAATTTGTAGACGATTATTTTATAACGAATATTTCATTTACCAAAGAATTTAAAGAACGAATTTCATTTCAAATAGGCGCTTTGAATTTATTTGATTATACAAATCCTGATGAAATAAGTAATCTTCCAGGAAGACAAATTTACGCTAAACTACAATTGAATTTTTAACACATTAATTTAAATATATCATGAAAAAAACCTTAATTAAATTATCGGCAGTATTGTTTTTTATATCATTCGTATCATGTAGTAATGACGACGACAGTTCAAATGGTGGAAATGAGCCATTAGAAACTATTACTTTCTCAAATTTATATGCGCCACAAATTGGAGGACAAGGTCAGCCAACTTCGGGAGATTTTACAAAATTTAGTTTTTCTGAAAATGCTACTGTTACTAGTGACAATTGGGATATTGCATTTAGAGGAACAACAATAATTATTAATGGAGGAACTGCGATTGGATTAACAGATGAGCCTACAAGAACTGGTGATGCCGCTGTAAGTATAGTTACATCAACTTTTGATGCTGTTACCGAAGTTCCTGCTGCAACAACTTTTGCTCAAGACGGAACAGGAACTTATGCTTTTTCTGAGCCTTGGTATGATTATAATCCAACTACTCATATTATTTCTCCAAAAGCAGGAAGAGTGTATGTTGTAGAAACTCATGATGGTAAATATGCAAAATTTGAAATTTTAAGCTACTATCAAGATGCTCCAGCAAACCCTGATATGACTTCTCCTTCAAGATATTATACATTTAGATTTGTTTACCAAGCAAATGGTGAAACAAGTTTTAATTAAAGTACAATTTAAAAGAGATAATTTCTCAATTAAAATTGTGTTAGTTTTTTTAAGGAAGCTGTCTTTTTATGAGACAGTTTTTTTTATTTATAATCTTCAAGTTTTCTCGGACCTTCTAAAATTTCTCTAACAATTTGAAGTGTTCCATCTTCTTTAGTGTCAATATGCCATTTAATTAGAGCAATTGTTCCGTTTACAATTTCGATTCCAGTAATACTTCTTGGGTGAACACAACTTCCATCGTTAAAATAATGTAAGGCATTTTCTTCAGGTTTTGGAAAACGCGGTCGGTGAGTGTGACCAGTAATAGTAATTTTATTTCCGTTATCGGCAATCCATTTTTTAATGCGACGTTCTACTTTAATAAGCTCGACATAGTTTTTTGCTGGACTTGTTGGATCTTTTATTCCCCAAACTTGTAATGGTTTCCATAAAACTCGAACCATAAATCGGTTTATCTTCCAGCCAACATAATTCATGAAATCTGCCTGATGTCCATGTGTTAAAAACAATTCTTGTTGAGTATCTGAGTTTTCTAAAATAATTGCTTCGTTATATTCTATATTAGGGAAAAGAGGAACGTTTTTTCCTTCTCTTGCATCAAAATAAGTCGATAACTTTTTCTGTACAAAATTAGGATTTCGATAAACCATATCATGATTTCCATAAATCATATGTAAACGTTTACTGAAATGATATTTTTGAAGTAACTTGAATACATTTTTATTGGCTTCAAATATAGTTTTGAAGAAGATGTTTTCCCATAATTCATCTCCATCACCAAGTTCTATATAAGAATAACCTTCTTTAAAATAATGTTGTAATGCGTGAAAATATATATTGCGATTATTAGCAAAATCATCGGCAAAGCTACTATCACCTCGATGACAATCACTAAATAAAATAAATTTATCTTGATTGGTAAACGAAACTCGTTTTGCTTCTTTGTAAGCTTTATTTAATCTATCTTGAGATGACATTTTCTAGAATTAAAATATAAAGATAAAAAAAAGAGCCATAAGGCTCTTTTCTTAACAAATTAATTCTTTTTCTTTTATTTGTTCTTCAATGGCATCCCACAATTGAATGCGGTGTTCAAGTGCTAGAATTGAAACTTCCTCAACTTCTTGCCATTTCTTATCGTCATTTCCACAAAGTTGTTCAATCATTTTCATTGCCATAGGTCCGTGTTCATCTCCATCTAATTCAATATGTCTTTCGAAATAATAAATCAATTTAGATAAATCGTTATTTGGGAAATTTTGTTCCAACTCTTTTAAAATTTCTGTAAACATTGCCGGAATTAAATCTTCACGACCAAATGTGAAAGCTGCTGCAATTTGATGTGGTTTTCCTTCTTCAATTACTCTGAAAGTGAAATCAAGAAACGCTTTTACTTGCGGATGCAAATTACTCTGTTTTATCGATACAAAAATGTTTTGAGTTTCCTCAACATCAGCTAAAAAGTTTTTTAATACTGAAGTGTTTGCGCCACAAGATTGCATAGCTTCAAGATACATTTCATAATGACTTTTATGCGTTCCATCACTATCTAAATCAGTTTCTTCAGCTAAAACTATTTCATTTATTAAATATCTCACTTCTGGATTTCCAACTGGTATCCATGGAGTTGTGGTACATGTTAAAGTGTTTTGTAAAGCTTTTAATAACGACATAAAATCCCAAACAGCAAATACATGATTTTCTGTAAAACATTGTAAATCTTCAATGGTTTTAATTTCGTTGTATAAACTATGCTTTAATAGCTTTTTTTGATAAGATTCTATCTTCTTGTGTATAGTTTGGGTTTTCATAACATTTAAATTTAGTATCCGTTAGGTTATTATGGTTAAGTTTACAAATACTATTCCAAAAGTAAAAATGCTCCGTCAAATAACGAAGCATTTTATATCAATTTTATTTATAATAGTATTACTTAAATGCAGGGAAACCTGTTACATCCATACCTGTAATTAACAAGTGAATATCGTGAGTTCCTTCATAAGTAATTACTGATTCTAAATTCATCATGTGGCGCATAATTGAATATTCGCCAGTAATTCCCATTCCACCAAGCATTTGACGTGCTTCACGAGCAATATGAATTGCCATGTCAACATTATTTCGTTTTGCCATAGAAATTTGAGCCGAAGTAGCTCTTCCTTCTTCACGTAAAACACCTAAGCGCCAAGTTAATAATTGTGCTTTAGTGATTTCAGTTATCATTTCGGCTAATTTTTTTTGTTGTAATTGAGTAGCACCAATAGGTTTGTCAAACTGAATGCGCTCTTTTGAATAACGTAAAGCAGTGTCATAACAATCCATAGCAGCTCCAATTGCGCCCCAAGCAATTCCGTAACGAGCAGAATCTAAACATCCAAGTGGAGCACCTAATCCAGATTTTCCTGGTAATAAGTTTTCTTTTGGAACTTTTACATTGTCAAAGATTAACTCTCCAGTAGCTGAAGCTCTTAACGACCATTTGTTATGTGTTTCAGGAGTTGAAAAACCTTCCATTCCTCTTTCAACGATTAATCCGTGAATTCTTCCTTCTTCATTTTTAGCCCAAACTACCGCAATATCAGCAAATGGAGCATTAGAAATCCACATTTTAGCACCGTTTAAAAGATAATGGTCACCCATATCTTTATAATTTGTAACCATACCACCTGGATTAGAACCATGATCAGGTTCTGTAAGTCCGAAACAACCCATCCATTCACCAGTAGCTAACTTTGGTAAATATTTCATGCGTTGCTCTTCGTTTCCATATTTCCAAATTGGATACATAACTAAAGAAGATTGAACAGAAGATGTTGAACGTACACCAGAATCTCCTCTCTCAATTTCTTGCATAATTAAACCATAAGAAATTTGGTCTAAACCTGCACCGCCATATTCAACTGGAATGTATGGTCCGAAACCACCAATTTCTCCTAATCCTTTTATAATTTGATTTGGGAATTCAGCTTTTTGAGCATAATCTTCAATAATAGGAGATACTTCTTTTTTTACCCAAGCACGTGCAGCATCACGTACTAATTTATGTTCTTCTGATAATAAATCATCTAATTGATAATAATCTGGAGCTTGAAATAAATCTGGTTTCATATGTTGGTTTAGTGTTTGTTAAATGTCTTTATGTCATTTACATAAATCATTTATAAGTTTGTTTTATTTAGAAAGCACAAATGTAAATAAAGATTTCTAACAATTCAATCTTGAGAAGTTTTAAAATAACTAATAAGTTACATTTTAAGATAAAAATCTTGTGTTAATTCAATGTATTCTTGTGTGTATTGATGACGTGTTGTTTCAATAATAAGTTCATTGATTTCGATTTGTTTTTCTGTTTTACCAAAAGCTAGTAAACTGCGTTTGATTTCAGATGTTGGAGTTCCTTTTACTCGAGTTATTTTAAATGGAAACAACCCGAAATGATTTGCAATTGAAATGAATTTTTCTTCTTCCGAAAAAGGAATTATGGTACAGAAAATCCCATTTTCACTTAATAAAAGTTCGCTACCTTGTAGTAAATGTTCAAAAGGTAAAGCATCTTCAAATCTAGCTAAATCACGTTGTTCATTTTCCGATTTGTATTGTGTAGTGTAAAAAGGAGGATTAGAAACAATTAAATCATATTCTTCTTCTTCATACATTTCTTCAACAAATTCTTGGAAAGAAGCATGATAACAAAATAAGCGATCACCCCAATTTGAGTTTTCAAAATTTTCAACACATTGTTCGTATGCGTTTTCATCGATTTCTAATGCATCAATTTGCTCAGCATTACTTCTTTGTCCAAGCATTAAAGAAATTAATCCTGTGCCAGTACCAATATCTAAAATAGAATAAGGATTATTTTCAAGTGTTGCCCAAGCGCCTAATAAAACACCATCTGTGCCAACTTTCATGGCGCATTTATCTTGATTTACAGAGAATTTTTTAAATTGAAATGCCATTGGCACTAATTTATGTAAAGGTCTACTAAACCTTCCGGAGTGTTTAAAACGATTTTTTTGTCAGCTCTATTTACTTCAACAATAAAATCATCAATTACCGGAACAAGAATTGTTTTATCATTGAATTCAATTTCAAAAAGTGGTTGAACCTGATTTTCATTTACGCGTAACATTGTTCCAATATTTCCTAAACGAATATCTTCAACTTCAAAACCTTCAATTTCGTGATAATAAAATTTATTTCCTTCTAGTTTTGGTAGCATAGAAAGTGGAAGATAAACTTCACATCCAATAATTTCATCGGCATCTTGTTCAGAAGTTACATCTTCAAATTTTGTTCGAAGAAAACTATTTCTGTGTAGTTGACTTTTTTCAATAAAAAATGGAACCAGACTTCTGTTTAATTCAACAAAAACTGATTCCATATTTTCATAAACTTCAGGTTCGTCAGTATCTAAATAGATAAGAACTTCACCTTTAAAACTGAACTTTTTTGCGATTTTGCCTAAATAAAAACAATCTTTTTTATGCATTAACCGCCTTTTATTTATGCTTCAGTTTCTTCGTTGTTTTCTTCAGTTGCTGGATCTTCCTCAGTAGTTGCTTCAACATTTTCTTCTACAACTTCTTCAGTAGCTTCTTCTACTTTTGCAGCAGCACGCTTATCGCTATACTCTTTTTCTGCTTTTAATGCTTTAGCTTTAGCTTCTTCTTTAGCCTTAGTTAAACCATCAGTTTTAGCGGTAACTTTTCCAGCTTTTTCTTCTAACCAAGCCGCTAATTTAGCATCAGCTTGCTCTTGAGTTAAAGCACCTTTACGAACTCCTCCATCTAAGTGGTGTTTTAATAAAGCACCTTTGTAAGATAAAATTGCTCTTGCAGTGTCAGTTGGTTGAGCACCATTGTGTAACCACTGTACAGCACCATCAACATTTAAATCGATAGTTGCAGGGTTAGTGTTTGGATTGTAAGTTCCTAATTTTTCTAAGAATTTACCATCTCTTTTAGCACGCGAATCTGCGGCTACAATCCAGTAAAAAGGTTTTCCTTTTTTACCGTGTCTTTGTAATCTAATTTTTACAGGCATAATCGTTTGATTAAAATTTGAGGTTCCCGACCTCAGTTAATTAAGGGCGCAAATATACAAAACATTGTAGTACAATAAAATATAATTAAGAAAATATTTTTTTAAAATTATTACTACTTTCTCGTTAAAAAGGTTATTTTTGTTTTTCATTCAAATTAAAACCTTTGTTAAGATGAAAAAAATTGTAGGCCTACTAAGTGTTTGTTTATTGATGATTTCTTGTACTGAAGAAATAAAAACAAATGATCCTGGTTTTCAAGCAAAAAAAGATAATGTTTTTTGGAGGGCTACTGATGCTAGTGCACATGTGAATGGTGATGGTAGTTTAACAATTACGGCTTATAATTCTTCATCCACAACAGAAGAATTAATTTTAGAGACATCGAGTACAAGCCCTGGGACATATTTGTTAGGTACTGCAAATACTAGTAACTATGCGTCATATTATTATGAGTTTGCAGGAGAAGGATTTGAGTATGCTACTAATTTAGTTGAGGGTCCTGTAAATGCATTGTCAAACATTATAAATTCTGGAACGAATTACCTAAATAATGGCGCTGCAGGAACAAGTGGTGGTTCGGGAAATGGAGCTGATGTAGCTGTAAGCGTAACTGCTGAGAGTGTAGTTTTTGTTTCGTTATTAAATAGAGGTGTTGGTTACCAAGTGGGTGATGTGTTAACTATTGAAGGAGGTAACTTTGACGCAACATTTATGGTAAATACAGTTTATGATAATGGTGCAATTCAAACAGTAGAATTAGTAACAGGTGGAACAGGATATCAAACTTTGGGTACTGGTGCTTTAACTGAAACTACGGGTGCTGGTTCTGGTTTACGTGTAGCTATCAAAACAAATACAAACGGAAACGTAACTTCTTTTTATATTGTTTCTAGAGGTGATGGATATAAAGCAGGAGATTTAATAACAATTTTAGGAGGAGATGAAAATGCAACCTTTAGAGTTATGAACGTTCAGTCAAGTAGTGGAGAAGTAATAATTGAGTCTGTAGAAGGAAATCGATTTACGGGAAGTTTTAAAGTAAACGCAGTTGATGATACAGGTAATACGGTTACTTTTTCAGAAGGAGTTTTTTACCGTATTCCTTTACGATAAATATAAATAAAAACAGATAATATAAAACCACTTCGTACGAAGTGGTTTTTTTGTGCTTGTTAATAACTAAAATTGAAATTAATTTTAATAAAATGTACTTTTGAAAAGTTCTATTTTTTTGGAACTTTAATAACTTGATTGCTTAGATTATGTATTTAATATTTGATACTGAAACAACCGGACTTCCTAAAAGCTGGTCTGCTCCTATAACAGACACTGATAATTGGCCACGCTGTATTCAAATTGCTTGGCAGTTACATGATGAGTTAGGAAATTTAATAGAGCATCAAGATTACTTAATTAAACCTGAAGGTTTTAATATTCCCTATGACGCAGAAAGAATTCATGGTATTTCTACAGAATTAGCTCAAGAAGAAGGGATTTCATTAACCGAAGCCTTAGAGAAGTTTAATATTGCTTTGTCGAAAACTAAATATGTTGTCGGACAAAATGTTGGTTTCGATGTTAATGTAATGGGGTGTGAGTTTCATAGAGGAAATATTCCAACAGACTTAACAACTTTACCTGTTTTAGATACGTGTACGGAAACTACTGCCGAATTGTTAAAATTACCTGGTGGACGTGGTGGAAGATTTAAATTACCAACATTAACTGAACTTCACGAATATTTATTTGGTGAACCTTTTGCAGAAGCGCATAACGCAACTGCCGATGTTGAAGCAACAACACGTTGTTTCTTAGAATTAATCAAACGCCAAGTTTTTACAAGAGAAGAACTTGATGTTGAACCTGATTACTTCACAAGATTTAAAGAGAATAATCCAAGAGAAATTCAATTAATTGGATTAAAACATATAAATCTAAAAGCAGCTTCTGAGAGAATTAGGAAAAAGCTAAATTTAGACGAAAAAGAAGCCGCTCAAGTTGTTGTTACAGATGAGGATAAACAGGATTTAAAACTTGCTGAATTTGCTCATCTTCACAATCATACTCAATTTTCTGTTTTACAATCTACTATTTCCATAAATGGTTTAGTGGCGTCAACTGCAAAAAATAAAATGAGAGCAGTTGCTATGACAGATACTGGAAACATGATGGGTGCTTTTCATTTTGTAAGTGCTATTTTCAATCATAATAAAAGTGTAAAAGCTAAAATTGAAGCGGCTAAAGAAAGCGGCGAAGAATGTACAGAAACTGAAATTGTTCCTATTGTAGGTTGTGAGTTTAATGTTTGTGAAAATCATTTAGATAAAACCAAAAAAGATAATGGCTACCAAGTAGTTTTCTTGGCTAAGAATAAAAAAGGTTATCATAACTTGGCAAAAATGTCATCGATTGCTTTTACTGAAGGTTTTTATTATGTGCCAAGAATTGATCGTGCTATAGTTGAAAAATATAAGGAAGATATTATGGTGCTTTCCGGGAATTTATACGGAGAAATTCCTAGTAAAATTTTAAATATTGGTGAAAACCAAGCCGAAGAAGCATTAATTTGGTGGAAAGAACAATTTGGAGATGATTTCTATTTGGAAATCATGCGCCATAATCAAGAAGATGAAAATCGTGTAAACCAAACGTTAATTTCTTTTTCAAAAAAACATAATGTAAAATTAATTGCGACAAATAACACATATTACTTAGATAAAGAAGATGCAAATGCACATGATATTTTATTGTGTGTAAAAGATGGTGAAAAACAAGCAACACCAATTGGTCGTGGTCGTGGTTATCGTTACGGATTGCCAAATCAAGAATACTATTTTAAGTCGGCTGAAGAAATGAAGCAATTATTTGCCGATTTGCCAGAAGCTATTGTTAATATTCAGGAAGTAATTGATAAAGTCGAACCCTATTCTTTATATCGCGATGTTTTACTACCAAAATTTGAAATTCCAGAAGAGTTTCAAGTTGCTGAAGATGCTGAAGATGGAGGCGTAAGAGGAGAAAATGCCTATTTACGTCATTTAACAATGGAAGGAGCTAAGCGTAGATATGGTGAAATTACGCCAGAAATTCAAGAGCGATTAGATTTTGAGTTGTTAACGATTTCAAATTCGGGTTATCCCGGGTATTTCTTAATTGTACAAGATTTTATTGCCGAAGCTCGAAAAATGGACGTTTCGGTTGGTCCAGGTCGTGGTTCAGCAGCAGGTTCTGCCGTTGCCTATTGTTTAGGAATTACAAATATTGACCCAATTGCATACGATTTACTTTTTGAGCGTTTCTTAAATCCTGACCGTGTTTCCATGCCTGATATTGATATTGATTTTGATGATGAAGGAAGAGGACGTGTAATGGATTATGTAATCGATAAATACGGAGCAAATCAAGTTGCGCAAATTATTACGTATGGAACAATGGCAGCGAAATCATCTATTCGAGATACGGCGCGTGTTCTAGATTTGCCATTATTTGAAGCTGATAGAATTGCCAAATTAATTCCGGGAATTAAACTCGGTAATATCTTTGGTGATGACGAAAAAAGTAAAGGTAAAGTTGCCGGACTTCGCTCTGAAGAAAAGGCTAATGTTGATCAATTAAGAGAATTAGCAGAAGGAGATGGAATTGAAGCTGAAACTATTAATCAAGCGGTAATACTTGAGGGTTCACTTAGAAATACAGGAGTTCATGCCTGTGGTGTAATTATTACGCCAGATGATATTACGAACTTCGTTCCAGTTACAACTGCAAAAGATTCCGATTTATACTTAACACAATTCGATAACTCGGTAGCAGAAAGTGCCGGATTATTAAAAATGGATTTCTTAGGGTTAAAAACACTAACCTTAATTAAAGATACGGTTAAACTGGTAAAATATCGAACAGGAATCGAACTTGATCCTGATAGTTTTCCAATTGATGATGTAGCGACATACGAGTTATTCCAGCGTGGTGAAACAGTAGGGATTTTTCAGTATGAATCTCCTGGTATGCAGAAATATATGAAGGAGTTAAAACCTACGGTTTTTGGAGATTTAATTGCAATGAATGCTTTGTATCGTCCAGGCCCGTTAGAATATATTCCATCGTTTATTCGTAGAAAAAATGGAGAAGAAGAAATTTCGTATGATTTAGATGCGTGTGAAGAATATTTAGCCGAAACTTACGGAATTACGGTTTATCAAGAGCAAGTAATGCTTTTGTCGCAAAAATTAGCCGATTTTACAAAAGGTGAAGCCGATGTTTTACGTAAGGCAATGGGTAAAAAGCTAAAGGATGTTTTAGCGAAAATGAAGCCTAAGTTTATCGAGCAAGCTTCTGCAAAAGGGCATGATGCAACAGTTTTAGAAAAAATTTGGAAAGATTGGGAAGCATTTGCGAGTTACGCTTTTAATAAATCGCATTCTACTTGTTATGCTTGGATTGCATATCAAACCGCTTATTTAAAAGCACATTATCCAGCTGAATATATGGCGGCTGTACTTTCAAATAACATGAACGATATTAAACAAGTATCGTTTTTTATGGAAGAATGTAAACGAATGGGATTAAATGTTCTAGGTCCAGATGTGAATGAATCGTACTATAAATTTACTGTAAACGAAGATTATGCTGTTCGTTTTGGAATGGGAGCGATTAAAGGAGTTGGGCAAGGAGCTGTTGATACTATTGTTGAAAAAAGAAAAGACGGAAATTATAAATCTATTTTCGATTTAGCTAAGCGAATCGATTTACGCGCGGCTAATAAAAAAGCTTTCGAAAACTTAGCGTTAGCTGGAGGTTTTGATTGTTTTAACGATACGCATAGAGCGCAATATTTTCATGATGAAGGAGATGGAATTACGTTTTTAGAAAAAGCGGTAAAATACGGAGCTAAATTTCAAGAAAATGAAAACTCAGCGCAAGTAAGTTTATTTGGAGAAGCGTCTGAAGTTCAAATTCCAGAACCAGTTGTTCCGCCTTGTGAAGAGTGGAATACGATGGAAAAACTGGCACAAGAAAAAGAAGTTGTAGGAATCTATATTTCAGGTCATCCGCTAGATGATTATAAATACGAAATGAAATATTTTTGTAATACAAAATTGGATGATTTAAAGAATTTACACGGATTAATTGGTAGAAATGTTTCTGTTGGTGGAATTATCACAAACGTAGAACATCGTGTAGCTAAAAATGGAAAAGGTTGGGGAGCTTTCACTCTTGAAGGTTATGATGAAAATTACGAGTTCAGAATCTTCGGTGAAGAATATTTAAAATACCGACATTTCCTTATTCAAAACAACTTTACTTTTTTAAAGTTTGTAGTAAAAGAAGGTTGGGTAAATAAAGAAGGGAAACGTGGCGAACCTAAAATTCAATTTTTAGATATAAAATTACTCCAAGATGTCTTGGAAACATTTTCAAAAAGATTAGTATTGAAATTAAATATTGCTAATCTAAATGAAGATTTAGTCAATTGGTTATTTGAAGTGTTACAGAAAGAAAAAGGCGATCATCAAGTTACAATTGAAGTTATGGAACTCGAAAAAGTAATTAAACAAGTGGTTTCTGAAGCTTCAGTGGAAACAATTGAAACTGATATAGATGAGGAAAATGTTGAGGTTGAAGTGGAACCAATGATTACAGAAGTTGAAGAAATTCAAGTAAAGACAAAATTGAGTATGCCAAGTCGTAAAATGAAAATTAAAATTTCAAACGAATTACTCAATGAGCTTGAAGAAAAACAAATTAAGTTTAAACTAAATTAGTTTTTACGTTACATAATATCATTTTTACGAATACAATCATAAACAAAAGCAATATAATAATTAAGATTAGTTAAAAAGTTTTAGTTATTTTTGCTTCAGTAAGTTAAAAAATAAAATTAAAGATATGGCATTAGAAATTACAGATGCTACTTTTGAAGAAGTAGTATTAAAATCAGATAAACCAGTAGTAGTAGATTTTTGGGCAGCTTGGTGTGGACCATGTAGAATGGTTGGACCAGTAATCGACGAAGTTTCTACAGAATATGAAGGAAAAGCAGTAGTGGGAAAAGTTGATGTTGATGCAAACCAAGAATTTGCTGCAAAATACGGAGTTCGTAACATTCCTACAGTATTAGTTTTTCAAAATGGAGAAGTTGTAGGACGCCAAGTTGGTGTTGCGCCTAAGAAAACATATACTGATGCAATTGATGCATTATTGTAAAAGATAGTTTTGAAAAAGAAAGTAAAAGGATAAGCGAAAGTTTATCCTTTTTTTGTTTTATAAGATTTGCCAAGTTGAACTTAGTTTTTCATTATATTTGAAAATATGAAGTTAGATTCTCAAATAGAAAAAATATCGAGCTTTCAGCATTTAGAGTTGTTAGCTAATCAAATTGTGGAAGGTTTTATATCTGGAATGCACAAATCGCCTTTTCATGGATTTTCAGCAGAATTTGCCGAACATAAAATTTACAATCCTGGAGAAACTACAAAACATATCGACTGGAAATTATTTGCAAAAACAGACAGGCTTTATACAAAACGCTTTGAAGAAGAAACAAATTTACGATGTCATTTAATTATTGATAATTCTTCATCGATGCATTATCCAGAATTAAAGCAAAATCAAGAGTTTTACGAGAATAAAATTGGTTTTTCGGTGTTAGCTTCCGCTTGTTTAATGAATTTACTTAAAAAGCAACGTGATGCGGTCGGTTTAAGCTTGTATTCTAATGAATATGAATATTACGCTCCAGAAAAAGGAAGTAATCGTCATCATCGGATGATTTTAGATAAATTAGAACAAACACTTCAAGTCGAAAAGGAAACAAAACTGACTGATACAGTAACTTTTTTACATCAAATAGCCGAAAATATTCACCGTCGTTCTATGGTGGTTTTGTTTACCGATATGTTTCAGCGTGAAAATGAAGATGAAATTTTTAAAGCACTCCAACATTTAAAGCATAACAAGCATAAAGTTGTTATTTTTCATGTTTATGATAAGGAAACTGAGTTAGAGTTAAATTTTGATACTTCACCAAAGAAATTTATCGATGTAGAAACTGGTGAAACGATTAATTTGTTTTCACAAAATTTAAAAGAAGACTATGAAAAGATGGTTACTGAATATTTTGAGGAAATAAAGACAAAATGTTTGCAATACAAAATACAATATGTTCCTGTTGAAGTTGGGAAAAATTTTGAAAAAATTTTATTAACGTATTTAGTTGAAAAACAAAAGTTTGGCTAAATGATTGAAAAAATAAATAATTTTTTTTCAAAAAACATTTGGAAGATTAAAAAAGCGTTGTATATTTGCAACCGCAATTAAGCGATGGTTTGGTAGTTCAGTTGGTTAGAATACATGCCTGTCACGCATGGGGTCGCGGGTTCGAGTCCCGTCCAGACCGCTAAATTGGGAATAATCTTAAAAAGCGTTTCTTTTTAGAAGCGCTTTTTTGCCCAATAAAGGTTTTGACTTTTGTTCTTATAAAATAAGAACTTAATCTAAAAATAGTTGTGTTGTTTATGCTATGCGAAAGCATAGTAGGTTTAGTAGTTAGACCAATGAAAAGCTGTTCCGTTTTTTACGGAAGGGCTTTTTTGTTTTTATAGACTTTACGTTACAAACATGGTTTTCATAATAAAAACATAAAACTACTCATTCCTAAATATTTTAAGTGTATCTTTGTCAGATATTTATAATAGGTCTCTGCCTTTGCTTTTCTGATGTAGTCAAGATTTTCTCAGTTCTCGCTTCCCAGTTACCCATATTTAAAACTTGAATTTTATAAAAGTTATTTTAATAAACTCAGTAAGAATTCAAGAACATTTTTTGACTGAAATTATTAAAATCATTTTCATTAAACCAATCTAACTAAATAGTTCGGTTTGTACTTTAAAGACTAATATTTCTTTTAATATGTTATTAATAACATAAATATAACTGCGTTTTTTGATTGAGTTCAAAGAATGAATTATTAATGAAATCCGATTATCGGAGAAAAAGAAATTATGAAATTTAAAGAATTAAATCTGAGTAGTGAAATACTTAGAGCAATTGATGTCATGGGACATTCACAAGCAACACAAATTCAACAACAAGCCATTCCTTTTATATTAAAAAGATTAGATGTTATTGGTTGTGCACAAACAGGAACAGGTAAAACAGGAGCTTTCACTATTCCTATTTTAGAAGTACTAAACCAGCCAAAAAAATCGCAAAAAAACGCAATTAAAGCTTTGGTTTTAGCGCCTACGAGAGAGTTGGCTATTCAAATTGATGAAAGTTTTAAAACGTATGGCAAGTTTATGCCGCTTAAACATACAGCTATATTTGGAGGCGTTTCTCAAGTAAATCAAGTAAAAGTTTTAAAAAAGGGAATTGATATTTTAATTGCGACACCAGGTCGACTTTTAGATCTTATTCATCAAAGCCATGTAGACTTATCAAATATAGAAATATTGGTATTAGACGAAGCCGATCATATGTTAGATATGGGCTTTGTACACGATATTAAAAAAATTCTAAAGTTTTTACCTAAAAAGAAGCAAGCTTTACTTTTTTCTGCAACTATGCCGGCTGAAATTAAAAAATTCGCTAGTAGTATTTTAAACCAACCAAAAGAAATTTCTGTAGCGCCAGTTTCTTCAACTGCTGAAACAGTAAAGCAAGAATTGTACTATGTTGATAAAATAGACAAATCAAAGTTGCTGATAGATCTTTTAAATAAGAAAAAAGACAATCAGTCACTTGTTTTTACTCGTACAAAGTACGGAGCTGATAAGTTGGTTAAAAAGCTTTCAAAAGTTGGTATAAAAGCCTCTGCTATACATGGAAACAAGTCACAAGGAAATAGACAAAGAACCCTAAGTGATTTTAAGAAAAAAAATATTTCGGTATTAATAGCAACAGATATTGCTGCTAGAGGTATTGATATTGATAATCTACCTTTTGTTATTAATTATGAATTGCCAAATATTCCAGAAACTTATGTACACAGAATAGGTAGAACAGGTAGAGCTGGCTCAAACGGAATTGCCATTTCATTTTGTGATAAGGAAGAGAAAAAGGAACTAAAAGGAATTCAAAAAATATTAGGATTTAATATCCCGGTAATTAATAATAATTTGTAAAAGAGATATATGGGAGATTCATTTTTTAAAAAAGAGAATAATAAGAAAAAGATTAAGAAGAGACAGGAGAAAGCTCTCAAAAGAGAAGATAGAAAAGTAAATAATAATAAAGGTAAAACTTTAGAAGAAATGATTATTTATGTTGACGTAAATGGAAACTTTACAGAAACACCACCACATCTTCAAAAAAAGGAAAGCGATTATCCAAAAGCTGATGCTTCGAGTAGAAAATCAGAAAATAACGAAACGCAAGATTATACAGGATCTGTTAAGTTTTTAAGTGAAAAAGGGTATGGTTTTATAACTGATGATAAAACACAAGAAAACATATTTTTTCACAGTACACAATTAACAGAAATTGTTGATAAAAATGACAAAGTAAAATATAGAAAAGAAGATTCTTTAAAAGGGTTTAGAGCTGTTTCTATAAAAAAAATAAATAAGTAATTCATTAAATTAAATAAACATGCAAGAAGGTAAAGTAAAATTCTATAACGACAGTAAAGGCTTCGGTTTTATTGCTACAGCTGAAGAAGGAAACGATGTTTTTGTTCACAGTTCAGGATTGTTAGACAATGTAAAGGAAAACGACAATGTTTCGTTTGAAGTACAACGCGGACCAAAAGGACTTAACGCAATCAATGTTAAGAGAATAAATAAGCAATAATAAAAGCGAAATGCTTTTGTAAACTTAGTTAGGTTAGGTTAAAGAAAGACCGCTTCATTAAATTGAAGTGGTTTTTTTGTTTTTTTAGGACGTTTTGTAAATTCGAAACGTTTGATACAATCAAATGAAACTTGATTAATAGAATTAAAAAAGCCAGCTTTTAAGCTGGCTTTTTTGTTATAACAGAACAACATATATTCCCAAAAATGCGAGAAATACATAAAGAAAAATCAAAACGATTTCCAGTTTATATTTTTGGAAAAACTTCATTAATTTTTAATCAATTTGAAAGTTTTTGTTTCACCTTGAGTATTCACAGTATTTAAGAAATACACTCCAGCATTATAATTTGAAATATCTAAAATGTTATTATCATTACTTATAGTTTGTGTTTTAATAACTTTTCCAACTATATCATAAACTGTAATAGTCAATTCTTCCTCACTAGCAATTGTAAATATTCCAGTTGAAGGATTAGGATAAACTTTTAAAGTTGAAATTGCTTCAAAACTAGAGTTACTTAAAGTGGCACAAGTGTCACCTGTTGTAACAGCTGAACCAGATTGCCAGTTAGATGTAGTTCCTGTTAACGCAAAGTTTGTTAAAGTACCATCAATTCCATTTCCAGAACTATCGGTTAATGTTGTAATACTTGAGTTGTCTGCGGCATCAAACCCTTGATTGAATTTATAATATGCAACTAATTCTGGTTGCGATTGTGCTTCACAATTCATGGTAGCTAGGATGTCGGCCTCTGTCAAAGCAACATTCCATACACGAATTTCATCTAATGAACCACTTAGATTATATAGATATGAACCATTTCTATTACTAGCTCCTATTTGGAAATCATATCCATTTGTATTATAGGTAATAGAAGTTGTATTAATTAAAACGCCATCAACATAAATTCTAGAATTAGTTCCATCATGAGAAACAGCTACATGATGCCAGTTACCATCGTTAATATTATATCCTGTATTGATGTCATTAAAATATCCGATAATATAAACACCGTTATATAAATGTAAAGTATAAATTTGGTTTGTGGCTACATTTATATTTCCATAGTTGAAAATTGTCATATCATTTCCTGTACTATTTCTAACCCAAGCTTCAATAGTTCTAGGGCTATTTCCTTGTGGTAAATTTGGATTTGTACCAGTAATTCTATCACTTGCACCATCAAAATTTAAGTGTGTAGCTTCAGCATTAACATTTACAACAACTTCTATTCTTTCACTTTCGCAACCATTTGCATTGGTACTTGAAACCCAATAAGAAGTTGAACCAGCAGTAGAAGTATCAGGTGTTGGAGCTGATGTAGAACCAGTTCCACCAGTTGCAGCAGTATACCATAATAAGCCAGAACCACCAGTTGTAGCTGTTAAAGCTGAAGCAGTATCATTTTGATTGTAAGTTACTGGAGTAGTTACTATTGGAGTTGTTGGAACAACTGAACCTGTTTCAACAGGAGAACCTGCTAACCAGTTTGATGTTGTACCTGTTAGAGTAAAATTGGTTAATGTTCCATCGTTTCCGTTTGAAGTAGCGTCAGTTAGAGTAGTAATACTTGTATTATCAGCTTGGTCAACACCTTGGTTAAATTGGTAGTACGCAACTAAACCAGATTCTGATCCTTGTAACTCACAATTCATTGAACCATTAATTTGTTCAACTGTTCTCGCAGTATTCCAAATACGAACTTCATCAATATTTCCTGTAAAAAGTTCTGAGCCTCCTACTCTAGAACCAATATTAAATTGATCAGTAGTAGTTGGTAAACTTACTGTTGCTGACTGAGAAGCAACTAAACCTCCATTAGCATATACATACATATTTGAACCATCATAAACAGCAGCAACATGAGTCCAAGTGTCTAATGGAACTGTGAAAGAAGAATTTAAAACAGTACCATTTAACCAAAATTGAATGTTATTGTTATTTCTTACACGTAATAAAAGCTTGTGGTAACTTCCGTTATAATCTGTAATAATATTATTCCATCCATTTAAAACAGAAGGGTTAATCCATGCTTCTAAAGTTAAGGCTGTAGTCCCATTTAGAGCAGTTGCAAGAGAAGTTCCTAAATTTACATGGTCATTAATACCATCAAAATTTAAATGAGTTGCAGGTGTAGGAACATTTACAAATGTTTTAAACCATAAATCGAAACTGTCATAAAGAGCATTATTTCCGCTTGCAAAATATAATCCTCCATTTGCATAGTTAGGGTTAGCACCATGTGTGCTAACTGTACCTGTTATTCCTTTTAAATCAATCGTATACATGTTTCCACTTGTAATTGGAACTGTAGCAGATAGAATTATTGCTAATTCATCATAATTGCTTGTTGCAGGAGCTGAAGGTATTGAAAATGTAGTGGTGTTTAAAACAGTACCACCATAACCATTTCCATCAATAATTCTTAATTGAAAATCTCCAGCAACAAAAATTGAACCCCAATTTCCAACTCGAATATTAATTTGCGATAGATCTCCAGTCATACCTGCAGTGAAGGATTGCCCAACATCTTGAGAAGGTGAAACAGTAAACGAGCCTCCGCCAGTACTTACAGGTGCGTTTTGTTGATCTAGGGTTTGGCTAAAGCCTAATAATCCTAAAAAGAGTAATAAAATTGAATAAAAATACTTTTGTTTCATAAGAAAAGCTTTATAGTTATATAAAACAAAAATATTGTTAAAAGAAATGCAGAATTTTACTTTGGGACGAAATGCAAAAGTTTGTGGACGAATTACAAGTTTAAGATGCAATTTCTAGAAAGTGGTAACTCATATTCGTTGATAAATATAGAATTTGATGTCTTTTGAGTGATTTTTGAAGAATTAACAACATAAGAGCGATGTGTTTTACAAAAGATATTTGCATCTAATTCGTTAAAGATGTTTTCCAAAGTATTTCTAATTGTAATTTTTTTTGTAGTTGTTTGAATATCAATGTAGTTACGCTCACTTTTTATAAATAAAATATCGCTAAAATTCAATTTAATTTCATCAAAACCATCTTTAACAATCATGTAGCTCGACTTAATTTGTTTTTTCGCAACTTGAAGCGCCGCTAATAAATCAATTTCTTTTACAGGTTTAGTTAAATACGCAATGGGGTTAGTAATAAATGCTTTTTGCATTGTTTCTATTTCACTTTGTCCTGTGATAAAAATAATTTTAGCGTTTTTTACATTTTCTTCAGCCCAATTGATGCCAGAATTTTGTCCTTCTACATTAATGTCTAGTAGAATTAAATTGGGGCTAAATTCATTCAATTTTTCTGTAGCCTCATTTAATTTGAAAGCCATTTCTACATTTTGAAAACCACCATCTTCTAAAATGTTTTTTATATGATTTGCAATTAAAACTTGGTCTTCAACTATTAATATTTTCATGATTTTTTGGCTAAGTTTTTAACAAAATAAAAGTGAAATCCGTTTTTGGTATTAATGGTGTAAGCTAATTCTAATTGCTGGCATAATTGCGCTACTAATTTAGGTTTTATTTCTTTGTTTTTACTGTTTTCGCCATTGTCTTTATAAGAAAACGAAATATTATTTTTTTCATTAGTTAGACTAAAATCAATTTTCTTTTCTTGGCTTTCAGTAAAAGCATGTTTTACCGAATTAATAAAAAGTTCGGTTAACAAAAGTCCTAAATAAGTTGCTGTATTTGAATTTGTTTTAATTTCTTCTATCTCAAATTGAATGTTGATGTTTTTTTCAATTCCGATATTGTCGAAATTTACTTTTAAATCGGCTAAATAGTGTGAAAGATTGATTTCTTGCGATTCTTTATTAATGTATAAATGTCGATGAATAGTTGCAATTGCTTCAACTTTTGAAAGTAACTTTATAAATTCAATTTTTTCATTTTCATTTTTTTCTTTCGAATAATATCTGAAATTAAATAAGCAATTAGTTGTAAATTGTTGTTTACTCTATGATTAGTTTCGCTAACTAAAAACGTGTTTTCTTCTGATAATTTTTTTAGCTTTTTATTTTTATATTTTACTTGAGAATAGAAGAAAATAATTACAAATGCTAAAGCGATTAAAGCGATTAAAAAAGAAATAGCATAAAATAATCTTCTTTTTGAGGAAAGAATTTCGGCATTCTTTTTTTCAATTGAAAGTTCTTGTAGTTTTAAAGATTCATTAGCCGAATCAAGTTCGTATTTTCTTTCGGTTTCAACTAATTCTTCATTCCACTTATTTATTAAATCTTCTTTTTCAAGTTCGAGTAATTCTTCATGATATTCTAGCGCCGTTTTATAATCGCCAGCATCTGCATAGTATAAATAATACTTATCGCAAACTTCTTTCTTCTTTTTTATAAAATCGTTTTTCTTTACTAATTCATCAGCTTTATCAATTAAATTTTTTGCCGAGCTAATTTTTTTATTTCTGTAATAATAACGAACTAAATTTAGCAAAACATGACACTGCGTTAAATCATCGCCTAATTTATCTGAAATTTCAATCGATTTTTTATAATAACCTTCGGCTCTTTTGTCATCAAGGTTTTCATAAATAAAAGCAATTTCATTGTAAGACGAAGCCATTAAAGAACTATCGTTAATTTCTTTTGCTAAGGCTATAACTTTTTCAGAGCATTTTATAGAATTTTTAGTATCGTGATATTTTTCAGTATAAATTGCGGCTTTTCGATTCCAATAATAAGCTTTTACTCGACTAGATAAAGAATCTGTTTTTAAAAAATTGGCTACTTTATTAAGGTATTCTTCTGCCAAGTTGAAATCATATTTTGCTCTATAAAATTCGGCAATTGAAATATAATTTTTAGCAATTAAATTAATGTCATTAACTTTTATATATTCTTTTTCGGCAAGCTTAAAATAATTTAAAGAAAGCTCAAAATCTTGACTTATTTTATAAATATGACCGAGATAATAATAGGTTTCGCCTTTAAATTCGGGTAAATTACTTTTCTCAATTTTTTTAAAATAAAAAAGCGAACTATCTAATTTGTTTTTCTCATAGAAGCGAACAGCTTTGTCAAATTTTTCTTGTATACCAAAGTTTATATCGTTTTGACAAAACAATTTTGAAAAACTGATAATGAAAAGTAGTATAATTAGTTTTTTATAATTCATAAAGTGTGTTAACTTTATCTAAAGTTTTGTGAAGATAGTATTCTATTTTTTAATTGAAAAAATTAAATAAAAAACATGCAAACAAAAAACCGTTGCGCTTGGTGCGAAAAAGACGATTTGTATCGCAATTATCACGATAACGAATGGGGAAAACCTGTTTATGACGATGCTGCCATTTTTGAGTTTCTTATTTTAGAAACTTTTCAAGCAGGCTTAAGTTGGTACACCGTTTTAGCTAAGCGCGAAAATTTCCGAAAAGTATTTGAAGGTTTCGATGTGCAAAAAGTAGCCAATTTCTCCGAAAAGAAAATCGCATCACTTTGTGAAGATGTTGGAATTATTCGCAATAAACTAAAGATTAAATCAGCTGTTACAAATGCGCAAGCTTTTATCGAAGTTCAGAAAGAATTTGGAACTTTTTCAAAATATATTTGGAGTTTTGTTGACGGAAAACCAATAGACAACCAACCAAAAATTTTAGCTGATGTTCCTGCGACAACTGAAATTTCCGATAAGCTAAGTAAAGATTTAAAAAAACGCGGATTTAAGTTTGTAGGTTCAACTGTAGTTTATGCACACATGCAAGCCACAGGAATGGTAAACGACCATATTATGGATTGCTGGACGCGATTTTAGCTTTTAAATAACTGATTTTTAACAGAATAAAACGTTTTATCGTAAAAATAAAGCAGTTAACCCATTTTATAATAAAGATTAAAAAATATGAAGTAAATTCAGCATATAACTTAAAAAACTACATGACATGAAAAAAGTTTTATTATTATTAGGATTAGTTATTTCTGCTTTAATATTTTTTAGTTTTATAAGTAAAAGTAGTAATAACGAAAAAGTAGTTATTTGTCACATTCCACCAGGAAATCCTGAAAATGCTCATGAAATTGAAGTTAGTGTTAATACGGTAGAAGCACATTTAGCTCATGGAGATAATTTAGGAGATTGTCCTTGTGATAATTCAGATGAGCCAGATTTAGAATCTAGGTAACAGAAATAAAAATTCCATAACAAGTTCTGAAATCTTCTTTATTGAATGTTATGGGCAATTAACGAAAACGAAAAAGTACAGTCAGAAAAGTAACCGACTTAATCGGATTAAATAAAAAATTAGCTGACAACAATTATTCGGAGAGTTATTCAACATAGCGGGACAAAAATTTGACCTGAACAGTCCCAAAAACAAGGTAAGGCGAAATTTATAAATTTTTATAAAAATGAAAACTAAAAGTTTAATTATTCTAATAGGGATGCTTTTTATTGGTATCTCTAAAATCCAAGCGCAAATAGGAATAGCAGTTGCTAAAGAAAATAGTTCTGCAGTTGAATGGAGAATATCTTGGGGAGATGGAAATGCTTGGGATTGTAAGATGGCTGCAAAAAAGTATCTACAAAATAAGGGATACAAAAACGTTTACACACAAGACTGTAATACAAAGTGTGGTCATTCAATTTCAAGTGGTTATTATGTTGTAGTTAAAGGAACATATAAAAGTTATGATGGAAGTTATAAAACTGATTATGGATTAGGAGCTAGTTCTAGCTCATATACAGATGCAAAAGCAAAAGCAATAGCTAATTTATCAACCTATAGTTGTTGTTGGAAAAGTAGTAGTGGTGTAAGTGTTGAAAAACAAGGAACTTATTAAAAAAAGCCCATAACATGGTGTATAGTTAATGGCAGTTTATTGGTATAACTCAACATTTTATAGTCTAATAAACTATAAGGCTTTGTTGGATAATAAAAAATTTTAAATCCGCCACTAACCGTACACTGACCGTTATGGAATTTTTATGTTTCATTGTTATTGAGCTTAGCTTTTAAAACCAACATAAAATCTTCTCTGTCAATTTCCATACAACCTAAAGAAGCTAAATGGTCGTTGTAAACTTGGCAATCTAAAATGCGATAATTGTCTTTTTCTAATTTTTTTGCCAAATGAATAAACGCAACTTTACTAGCATTTGAAACTTTAGAAAACATACTTTCGCCACAAAAAATATGACCTAAATCTACTCCGTACAAACCGCCAACGAGTTCGTCGTTTTGCCAAACTTCAACACTTTTTGCAAAACCTAATTCGTTCAGTTTGCAATAGGCTTCAACCATTTCGTCAGTAATCCAAGTGTCAGGTTGATCTTTTCGGTATATTTTTTTACAATTTGAAATTACATCTCGAAAAGCTGTATTAAAAGTAACTTTAAATTTATTCTGATTTAATACATTTCGCATACTTTTTGAAATTTTTAAATCTTCAAAAAATAAGACCATACGTTCTGGTGGCGCCCACCATAAAATAGGTTCATCGTTATTAAACCAAGGAAAAATTCCGTTTTTATAAGCCAAAATTAATCGCTCTGGAGATAAATCACCACCAATAGCCAAAATGCCTTCTGGCGAAGCTTCTTCAACTGGTGGGAAATATAATTCTTGACTTAGGAAGTACATTTTTTAAAATTTTGATTTCAGAATTTAGAAAAAAGAAAAAGTCAGAAATTTGGTTAAAACTTCTGACTTTTAATTTATAAATCCTAAACTTTAGAAAGGTAAATCGTCATGTTCTTCTTCGTTAAAGTTAGTTGCAGGTTCAAAAGCTTCCGTAGGTGGAACTGGTGGCATTTGTCCAGCTGGCGCTTCCGTTTGTATACGCTCAATTCTCCATCCGTGAATAGAGTTGAAATATTTAACTTCACCTTGTGGACTTGTCCATTCGCGTCCTCGTAAGTTGATAGAAACTTTTACTAACTCTCCTACGTTGTACTGATTGATTAATTCGGTTTTATCTTGAATAAATTCAATCATAATATGTTGTGGATACTGCTCTTCAGTAGTAACTACCATTTCTCTTTTTTTGAAAGTACCACTAATTTGTTGTACATCTCCAATTACTTTAATTCTTCCCGTAATTTCCATCTTCTTATATTTATTTTTTTGCTAATAATACTTTCCACGCTGTAAGCGTTTCGTTGTTGTCTAAAAACTTTTTGGCTAATTCCATTCGTTTTTCAGCATCATCTGAACTTAAAACAGCTTTTACCGAAAAATTTTCGGTTACAAAGATAGCAATTTCTTCTTCGGTAGGAATAGTTTCTATATTTCCCAATTTGCCCAAATCATTCCCGTTGAAAACAGTACTTTCTTTAATAAAATCAGGAATGTTATCAACGCCAATTCCTAAGGTAGAAAGTGGTTTCTCAACTTCAAACAAACCTTGGTTTGCTCTGCTGTACCAGTTTCCTCCACAGCGTGCTACTAAATCCACTTTTTGTTGGTCTATAGCACCGTTTTCATCTAAAACAGCTTCGTTAATATGAATTTTTACTACCTCACAAATAACCAAATTCCCAGCGCCACCTTGATCGCCAAGTGCAATAACATCATTAACTTTACATTCAAATTGCACCGGACTTTCAGCTACTCTAAATGGTTTTACTAAATCGGATTTTAGCATTGTTAACCCTGCTTTTTCAAATTCATTTACGCCATCAGGATATTCTGTACTCGATAACGACATTTGCTGTACAATATCGTAATTAACAATATTAATCACGACTTCTCGTGTGTTTTCAGAATTTATTAAAGTATGTTTTACAGTATTGTTTCTCACACGTCTTGCTGGTGAAAAAACTAAAATAGGCGGATTTGAACTAAATACATTAAAAAAACTAAATGGAGATAAATTCGGAGTTCCATTTTCGTCGATTGTGCTTGCAAAAGCTATTGGTCTAGGAGCTATTGCACCTTGAAGATAACCTTGTAGCTTAGCAGGAGCAATTTCTTTTGGGTCTATTGTTAACATGTTGTGTATTTTTTTCAAAGATAAAAATTTGAAGCGAAAGGTTGTGCAACTTTTACCTTTTTACCTTTCTACTTTTTACTTAAATCATTATTTTTACTAACAAATCAAATCTATGCAATTTTCTGATAAGCGCACTTTTACCCGTTGGTTAATTATACTTACATTATTTTTAATTGTAGTTTTAATTGTTTGGAATACCTATAATTTTTTCCAAATTTTTAAAAATGAAGAACGCGTTAAGATGGAATTGTGGGCTACAGCTCAAAAGACAATTAATAACGCAAACGAAAATACCGATTTAGATTTAGCACTTAAAATTATGGGAAACAATACTACAATTCCTATGATTTTAACTATGCCGAATGATTCGATTATAAATTATAATAATATTGAAGAGGAAGTCGCTTCTAATTCTAAAGCTTTACAAGCAGAATTAAAGAAGATAAAATCGGAAAATAATCCGATAAAAATGGAACTTTCAGAAACTGATTATCGATTGGTTTATTATGGAAATTCTCCATTATTGAATAAGTTGAAATATTATCCGATTGCGCTTTTGCTAATCATTATTCTATTTGCAGCTGTTGTTTATAATTTTTACAGAGCAACTAAAATGGCTACTCAAAATAAATTATGGGCAGGAATGGCAAAGGAAACGGCACATCAAATTGGAACGCCTTTGTCATCATTAATAGGTTGGTTAGAAATATTAAAAACTGAAAATGTAGAGGAATCAACTTTAAATGAAATTGAAAAAGATATTACGAGGCTTCAAACAATAACTGATAGATTTTCAAAAATAGGAAGCGAACCTGTTTTGAAAAAGCTGGATATAGTTGAAGAAACTAAAAATGCGTATGAGTATTTAAAAAGTAGAAGCTCTAAACAAGTTAATTTTAGTTTTACGGCACCAGAGCATCCTGTTTATGTAGAAATTAATCCCGCTTTGCATAGTTGGACGATAGAAAACCTTGTGAAAAATGCAATAGATGCAATGAAGGGAAAAGGAGAACTAAAAGTTGTAATTGAAGAAATCGAAAATAGAGTAAAAATTAAAGTAAGCGATACTGGAAAAGGAATTGCAAAGAATCAATTTACCAAAGTTTTTGAACCAGGTTTTACCACTAAAAAAAGAGGTTGGGGATTAGGATTGTCTTTAACAAAAAGAATTGTAGAAGATTATCATAAAGGAAAAATAAAAGTAGAGAGTTCCGAAATTGGAAAAGGCTCAACGATGCAGTTACAATATCACAGAATGATGAATTAACTTGTTTAAAAAAGAAGATAAAAAAAACTGACCTTAAGGTCGGTTTTTTTTTACATATTATCAGAAATTTGCTGGGCTAATGCTGTAAATTCTTCATTTGTTAGCGAAGTTTTTCTTTGAAAACGCATGTCATCCATATCTTGTAATGGAATTAAGTGAACGTGAACATGTGGAACCTCAAGTCCCACAACAGCTACACCTACGCGTTTGCAAGGAACCGTTTTTTCAATTGCTTTAGCAACTTTTCTAGAAAATTTCATCAATCCTAAATAATGCTCTTCTTCCATATCGAAGATTTTATTAATTTCTTGCTTTGGAATACATAAAGTATGCCCTTTTGCATTCGGATTAATGTCTAAAAAAGCGAAGTAATTTTCATCTTCAGCAATTTTGTAGCAAGGAATTTCTCCGTTAATTATTTTAGTGAAAATACTAGCCATAACAATTTGATTTAGTCTCTTGTAATTTCTAAAATTTCAAATTTTATAGTTCCATTTGGAACTTGTACTTCTGCAATTTCTCCAACTTTTTTACCCAATAATCCTTTTCCGATAGGTGAAGTAACAGAAATTTTTCCTGTTTTTAAATCAGCTTCACTCTCGGCAACTAACGTATATTTCATTTCCATTCCGTTAGCTTGATTTTTAATTTTCACCGTTGAAAGCACTAACACTTTTGAAACATCAAGTTGCGATTCATCAATTATACGTGCATTTGCAACTAATTCTTCCATTTTAGAAATTTTCATTTCTAAAAGACCTTGTGCTTCTTTTGCAGCATCGTATTCTGCATTTTCAGATAAATCTCCTTTATCGCGTGCATCAGCTATAGCTTGTGAAGCGTTTGGACGCTCAACAGCTTTTAAGTGTTCTAATTCTTCTTTTAATTTTTTTAATCCTTCTTCTGTGTAATAAGATACGTTACTCATAACTTCATCGTTTATATAAATAGAAAGAATCCCACAAAGCCATGGGATTCCTTTCAACAAATATACTAATTTTTTTAATATTTATTGTTAATGTTTAGGTATAGCATTATTAATGGTTTATTTTTGATTTTAAATTCAAAGTGAAAATGAAAAGGTTTTTAATTCTATTAGTTTTATTAGGTATTACATTAAGTTGTTCAAAAGATAGTGTAAATAATAATAATCCGTATTTACCAACATATAGGTTTACTTCAAGTGTTATCAATTTAACTTTTCCTTTATATTCAAATCTTCAGTTTCCAGGTAATGCTATTGAATATAACGAAGTAGGTGTGGGAGTTTTAAATAAAGTGTTTATACTAAATACAGGTTCGGGTTTTGTGGCTTTTGATGCTGCTTGCCCAAATCAAGCAATTAGCAGTTGCTCTACTATGAATTTAGTTGGAATAAAAGCCGAATGCCCTTGTGATGAAGTACAATATAGTCTGTTTTCTGGTCAGGCTGAAG
This sequence comes from Bacteroidia bacterium, assembly GCA_030431055.1. Lineage (GTDB taxonomy): Bacteria > Bacteroidota > Bacteroidia > Flavobacteriales > Flavobacteriaceae > Flavobacterium. The sequence continues at coordinate 720,273 of JAUIJA010000001.1, forward strand.
GCGTTCAATATCCCATGTTGCAATATCGAGTTGAAGTTTTAAGCGATACTTCTATTCGAGTTTATAACTAAAAAAGCTATCCATTTTGGATAGCTTTTTAACTTTAAAAATATTAAATATAAACGTAACTAAAATTTCAACGTTGCACCAACTAAAAAGTTGATTCCAGCTTGTGGAAAATATCCTGTGCCTTCAATAGTTTCTACTGCAGGAGGATTTGACCAAGTGTCATCATACGTGTAGAAATATCCGTTTGATTCGTATTCTAAATCTAAAATGTTATTAACTAATCCACTGAATACAATCGACTTAATTCCTTTGTTGATTTTCCATTCATAATTAGCATTAAAGTCTAAAACTCCATAAGCATCTAAAACAGAATTTTCAGAATCGATATTACCCATATATTGTTTGCCAACATACTTTCCTAAAAGCGATAATTGTAAGTCTTTTACAGGGAAAAAGTTAATTCCAGAAGCTGCTATTAAGTTTGGTGAATAAGCAATATTAGTATTGCCTAAGTTTTGTAATTCGCCATCACGTTGAAAGTAAAAATCAACATTTTTATTCTGACTTAAAGTAGCATTTGCTTGAATGTTTACTTTATCTGAAATTTTTACAACAGATTCAACTTCTAAACCTAAACGATAACTTTCTCCAGAGTTTGTAAAGATTGGTGAACCAACATCATTTAGAGAACCTGTTAAAACAAGTTGGTCGTTATAAAGCATATAAAACGCATTGGCATTAATTCTAAGCTTAGGTGTGTTTAATTTCCAACCAGCTTCAAAGTCGTACAGTCGCTCAGGTTTAATAGCTCCACTTTCATAATCATCTCGTCGAGGTTCTTTGTTTGCAATACCCACAAAACCATAAAAAGTGTTTTTGTAGTTTAATTGGTAATTAAACCCAACTTTCGGATTAAAGAATCTAAAAGTGTCGTTAACATCATCAAACTTTGTGCTATTAGCTTTGTAAAAAACCATTCGGTACTGTAAGTCAGCAAAGATATTCAGGTTGCCAACTTTTTGAGTAGCTTTTAGATATGCGTTAATATCATCTTTATTTCCGAAGTTATCATAGTAACGATTAGTGTTTGGAATATAATTTGGTGTCCAGATTACTTCACCATAATGCAAACCAAGATATCTGTTAGCCGCTCCGCCTAATAAAACATTTGTGTTGTTGTTACTATAATTAATTGAAAAAGTTGTACCAAAAAAATCGTTATCTAACCATCTTTTTCGTACTAAATCAGAAATAAAGTTTCCTTGATAGCTAGGTAAGTTATATTCTGATAAATCTTCATCTTCTTTATATTGTTCAAAATAACCTTTTCCTCTTGTATAATGTAAGGCTAGGTTAGAGTTCCAGTTTTCAGACCAATTTTCAGACCAATGTAATTGAAAGTGATTTTGCCAATAATTATCCGTTTCATCATCATAAAATTGTTCGTTCCCATTTTCATCAAAATATAGACCAGCATAATTATACGTTCTATCATTTTCTAGCTTGTCAAGGTCTTCTAAGCCATACCAAGCTTGATATGTTTTTTCTTTTCCACCAAAAGCAATAAACTTGATCAATGTAGATTCTTTTACATAATTTACATTGAATAAATATCCAAACATGTCAGATGAAGCTCTGTCTATAAAACCATCAGAATGAATGTTTGAAACACGTCCGTTAATTTCAAAGTTGTTATGTAAACCTGTACCAAAAGACACAGTATGTTTTCTTGTACCAAAACTTCCAAAAGAATTTGAAATTTCAGCATGTGCTTTTTCTTGATACGATTTTGTTTGCATATTCATACTAGCGCCAAAAGCACCAGCTCCGTTTGTTGAAGTACCAACACCACGTTGCAGTTGAACGCTTTCTAATGAAGAAGCAAAATCAGGCAAGTTTACAAAGAAAGTTCCGTGGCTTTCACTATCGTTAAATGGAATTCCATTTAAAGTAACATTAATACGAGAACCATCTGAACCACGTACACGAATATAAGTGTAACCAATTCCGTTTCCTGCGTCGGTTGTTGTTACCACAGAAGGTAAATAGTTTAATAAAACAGGAATGTCTTGTCCTAAATTTCTAGGCGCAATTTCCTTTGCTTTAACATTAGTAAATGTAATAGGATCTTTGTCTTTTGCTCTAACAGCCGAAACAGTTACTTCTTTTAATTCAGTAACTTTTGTGGTGTCTTGTACAATTTCTTGTGAAAAAGAAGAAAGAGAACAGAAGAAAGAAAATAGACTTAGTCTAAAAACTTGCTTAAATTGTTTGTTGTTGAATAATAATTTCATTCGTAATAATAAATTCCTACGAATAAAAGGGGTAATTATTCTGATTAATTAAATTTTTAAATTGCTCGACAAACTATTGTGCACCATAATTTGTCTGTTCCTAAACAGCATTACCTGTTCCAGGTTCTACGGGTATAATCTCAGCTCGTAATTTGGAGCACCCCTTTGAGACGGCGCAAAGATATGTAAAAGTTATAAGTTGAATGCTAGAATTTGAATGTTTTTTTAAAGCTTAGGTTTTTTTCTATTTGTTTTTACTTCTGAAGATTTTTTCTTGTCTTTAAGTCTTTTCTCTTTAACCGATTTCGGAACTTTTGTTTTCTTTCTAGGTTTTGGTTTTTTTAAACTTTCAGTAAGAATGTCAAAAAAGCGTTTAATAGCGATTTCTTTATTTTTTAATTGACTTCTAGTTTCGTCACAATTTAAGATTAAAATACTTTCTTGCGAAAGTTTCGTTGCTAATTTTTGCTGTAACAATTCTTTTTCTTCATCTGTTAAACCTTCTGATTTTTCTAAATCAAATGTGAGTACAATTTTAGTAGAAACTTTATTTACATTTTGTCCGCCAGCACCAGAACTGCGTACAGCTTTAAACTGAAGCTCGTTATGTAAAATAGTTTTATTCACTTTTAGGTTGGTGTGCTGGTTTTAGCAAATCGTTTACCGTTTTTACAGGGTTAAAAGTAATTAGTGGAACTTCAACAAAAATAGTATTCCAGTTTGCCATAGCACCATTCCATAAACCAGGTAATTCGTATGCTAAAACAGGTTTTCCGTTTTTAGTTTTTTCAACTATAAAACCTGTGTTTTCGTCAACAAAATCAGGTAAATTGAATTTTTCTCCTTTGTAGTTTTTTGTTCCACAAACAATATCAACCGGATTAAAATGTGTTGACGATTTGAAAATATTTACTTGTTTATTGTTTTCTAAATCTATTTGTGAACTTTCCACAATTTGAAGTGAGATGTTGCCTTTTTCGTTTTTTACCCAAAAAGGTCCACCACCAGGTTCACCTTCATTTTTAACCATTCCGCAAATGCGAATAGGACGATTTAGTTTCTCTTTTAAAAAGTCAACTTTGAAGTCTTTTTTATATTTGTTGAAATCTTCAGGGAGATGAATCATCAATTGATTTTTTGCAAACGCAATGATTTCTTCTAAATCAGAAGATGAAACTTTTTGATTTTCAATTTTCTCTAAAAATTTAAAAATTTGATCTTGAATTTGAATTAACAACCCGCCAAGAATTTTTTTATTGGTAATTATTTCATCATCATTGTTTTGTGCAACATTATCGATGTTTTTAATGAAAATAATATCACTTTTTAATGCATTTAAATTCTCGATTAAAGCGCCATGTCCACCAGGTCTAAAAAACAATTCGTTATTATCTAAACGGAAAGGTGATAAATCTAAATTGAGTCCTAAAGTATCGGTTTCGTCTTTTTGGTATGAATATGTTACTTCAACATTTGTGTAATTTGAAGCTAATTCTTCAAAATGTTGTTGAAATTCTTTAGAAACAGTAAAGTGGACTTTTGCTTTTTTATTTGGCGAAGCATAAAATTTCGTTTCGGTTAAATGTTCATCAACAGGAGTTAAAATTTTATTTCCTTTATGGTGAAAAGGTAAAATTCCCTTTGGTTTTTCAGCAAAATTAAGTTGATTTTTATCTATAAGCGTAGCGACAATTAAATAAAGTTTTTTATCCATTGATAAATTAGGAAAACTTGGATTGTTTTGTTTGGTTAACGCAACCAAATCACTATAAAATGGAAAACTTTTTAAGCCAACTAAGAACATTTCGAGGTTTTTATTTCCCGTTCTGTTTAAGTAAGCATTTATGGTTTCGTTTTCGCTATCAAAATCTTGCAGAAATTCAGTTAGAAATTTAAACATTCTACTAGCTGCACCAGAAGCAGGAACAAACTTTTCAATTTCAAACGTTTCTTTTTTAGCATCAAAAAGGTCAATTAACGCTGCTTTTTCGTTTGGCGATAATTGTAAAATTCCGTTATCTGTTGTAGCTGCTTCATGTAAATTTATTTTCGGAATTCCGTTGCGATAAAAATGCAGTTGTTTTTCAATTTTTTCAATTGAAATTCCTTTGTTTTTTATTTGGTTGTAGTCTTCTGCTGTAAATATGTTTTCCATTCTTGATATCCAAAATAGGCGATAAATGTAAAAATAATAAATTGAATTGCAGTAAACCAAAGCCCTTTATAAAAATAAAGTGGAATTGAAATTAAGTCGCCAATTATCCACAAAATCCAATTTTCGATTTTTCGTTTCGCCATTAACCACATGCCAACAAAGAAAATTCCGGTTGTAAAAGTGTCAATATAGGAAGTCCAATTATCAAATTTATTGAAGAATAAATACACTAAAACAACAAAACTCATAGTAGCTAAAAAGATTAAAAAACCTTGTTTTTTTTCGTTTGTTGAGGTTGTTGAAATAGGATATTCATTTGTGTTTCCTCTTTTTTTAGACCATAAAATCCAACCATAAATACTCATTCCGGTATAATAAATATTGATGAGCATATCGCCGAGTAAAGTGTATTTAAAAAGAAGATAAGTGTAAATAGTTGTGCTAATTAAACCTGTTGGGTAAACCCAAATATTATTCTTTTTAGCTAATAAAACGCTGATTATTCCAAAAATTACCGCTATAATTTCTAAAACAATATCGATAGTTTCATAGTCTTTGTATTGAGAAAATATAAGTTCGAGCATTAGTCAAAAAAAGTACTGTCGTTTTCAAATGCAGTTCCTATAACTACCATATCTGCTCCTGCATCAAAGGCGTTTTGTATGGCTTCTTTAGAACGAATTCCACCACCAACAATTAACGGAATGTTTAATTTAGCTTTGGTTTCCGAAATAATATTTTCGGGAATAGGATGTTTTGCGCCGCTTCCAGCTTCGAGATAAACCAGTTTCATTCCTAAATATTCTCCAGCTTTTGCAGTTTGAGAAATTTCTGAAATATTTTCTCGTTTAATAGGTTTTGTTTCGCTTACAATTTCTACAGCAGTTTGTTTCCCGTTTTCAATAAGTAAATAGGCTGTTGGAATAATTTCCAAATTTTTATTTTCTAAAAAAGGAACAGCTTTTATTTGTTGGCCAATTAAATATTCAGGATTTCTACCAGAAAGTAAACTTAAAAAAAGTAAACCATCGGCTTTATCAGAAATTTGATTGTAATCTCCAGGAAATAATAGAATTGGTAAATTTAGATGCTCTTTTAGTTCAGAAATTAATTCTTCAAAATCAGTTCCATCGTAAGTACTTCCGCCAAATAAAATATGAGTTGCTGGTGATTTTTTAATTTTTTCGGATAATAAAAAAATATTTTCAGCCGATAATTTTTCAGGATCGAGCAGTATAGCCAACAACTTTTTTTTGTTTTGAATAGCTTTTAAAATGTCTTGGTAAATCTGCATTACGATTGTGAAATAATTTTGAGCAAAAATAGGTTTAATTTTCTAAAGCATAAACAAGTGTGAAGTTTTCAAATTCTTCAAAGTGAAAATCAAATGCTTTTTCAAATTCATTTTGACTAACAGAAGCTTTTCCTTTGAGTTTATCTAGTTTAAATTCTTCAACTTTCATATCGTCTTTAAAACTCAAACTTCGCGAATTACACATTTTATATTTAGCTTCTTTTGCACCCCAAATTACTGTTAGTTTTCTGACGTAATCCCTTTCTTTTTTATTTAAATATGAAAATTCGTATTCGATAAACTTATCAGCTATTCGCGTTATTTTTTCACGTTGGAGTTCTATGTCGATTCCAACATTTTCAGAAGAAACAATTATGGCAGAAAAATTATGTGAGTGCGTTATGGAAATATGTTTTCCGTCTTTCAAGTTTGGTTTTCCATTTTCATCATAAAATAAATCAAAATCGGTGTATCCCGCTTCATTTAATAAATGTCGAACACTTAAAAAACCACGTTGATGAATTTCAGATTTCATTCCTTCTAATCTAGCTAGAGAAACATCTCTTAGTGATGTGTTTCGAAATAACCAATTAAAATCTTCTTCTACTTTCCAAACGTAGATTGTGGTTGTTGAATTGACTTCTATTTTTTTGTATAACGGCATTTTCTTGACTATCAAAGTTTTATGTTCTTAATAAACTCATAAAATACAATTGTTTAATTAGGAATTAAAAAGGAAATGCCTAAATTTGCAGTCCTTAAAAATTAGAAATTAAAATAATCGATACATGAGTACAAAAACCATTCCTTATGTTCCTTACAAAGTTAAAGATATTTCTTTAGCAGAATGGGGTAGAAAAGAAATTGAATTAGCAGAAGCTGAAATGCCAGGTTTAATGGCGTTACGCGCTGAATATGGTGAAAGCCAACCTTTAAAAGGTGCAAGAATTGCAGGATGTTTACATATGACTATTCAAACGGCAGTTTTAATTGAAACTTTAGTAGCACTTGGAGCTGATGTAACATGGAGTTCATGTAATATTTTCTCAACTCAAGATCATGCTGCTGCTGCTATTGCTGCTGCTGGAATTCCAGTTTATGCTTGGAAAGACATGACAGAAGAAGAATTTGACTGGTGTATTGAGCAAACGTTATTCTTTGGTGAAGATAGAAAACCATTAAACATGATTTTAGATGATGGTGGAGATTTAACAAATATGGTTTTCGATAAATATCCAGAGTTAATCAAAGAAGTTAAAGGTTTATCTGAAGAAACGACTACAGGTGTTCACCGTTTATATGAAAGAATGGAAAATGGTACGCTTCATATTCCTGCTATTAATGTAAATGATTCGGTTACAAAATCGAAATTCGACAATAAATATGGTTGTAGAGAATCTGCTGTAGATGCAATTCGTCGTGCAACAGATATCATGTTGGCAGGAAAAAGAGTAGTAGTTTGTGGTTATGGAGATGTAGGTAAAGGTACAGCAGCTTCTTTCCGTGGAACTGGAGCTATCGTTACTGTTACTGAAATTGACCCAATTTGTGCTTTACAAGCAGCAATGGACGGTTTTGAAGTTAAAAAATTGGACACTGTTGTAGGTAAAGCAGATATTGTTATTACAACAACAGGAAATAAAGATATCGTTGTAGGTCGTCATTTCGAAGCGATGAAAGACAAAACTATTGTTTGTAACATCGGACACTTCGATAACGAAATCGATATGACATGGTTAAATAAAAACCACGGAAATACTAAACAAACTGTAAAACCTCAGGTTGATAAATATAATGTTAATGGAAATGATATTATTATTTTAGCTGAAGGTCGTTTAGTAAATTTAGGTTGTGCTACAGGTCATCCAAGTTTTGTAATGAGTAATTCATTTACAAACCAAACATTAGCTCAAATTGAGTTATGGACGAATACTGATGCTTACGAAAACAAAGTTTATATGCTACCTAAGCATTTAGATGAAAAAGTTGCAGCTTTACACTTAGCTAAAATTGGTGTTGAGTTAGAAACTTTATCAGAAGATCAAGCAAAATATATTGGTGTTACGGTTGAAGGACCATTTAAGCCTGAATATTACAGATATTAATTTGCTATAATATTAAATAAAAAAAAGCCTTTGAAGTTTTTCAAGGGCTTTTTTTATGTGAGTTGTTTTACTACATAGGTTATAACTCCCCAAATTATCAATTCATTTTCTTTAGTTACTTCTATTGGTTTATAATCTTTGTTTTCTGGTTGTAGATATATTTTTTCTTTTTCTATTTTAATTCTTTTTACTGTAAATTCACCATCTATATAACACACAGCTATGGTATTGTTTTGAGCTTCTAAACTTCTGTCTATTACTAACAAGTCACCATCGTTTATTCCTGCGTTAATCATTGAGTCACCACTTGCTTTTGCGAAAAAAGTAGCTTCTGGATTTTTGATTAAAAACTGATCTAAGCTTATTCGCTCTTCTTCAAAATCTGCGGCAGGAGAAGGGAAACCAGCTTTAATTCCAGTGTCGATAAATGATATTTTCTTAGGTTGTGAAAAATCGGGATTAAAAAAATGTAGCTTCTTCTTTAGCATTTCACGGTTAATATTTCACTGATTTTTGTAGTATATTGATTCGACAAATGATTTTGCTTCATTTTCCATGTTCGTTTTAAATCTTGCGATGCCAAACGTATTTTTCGACTTCCTAACTTTTGGTTACAAGAATCAATTGCTTTCATTAAATGATAATGTTTTGGATTTTCAGCTTCAAATAAATTCAGTTGAATTTCATCATCATTTACTAATTGCGTTACAATAACTCCAGCTTTCTTATAAATACTGTTAGGTTCATAGAGCTTTTCTAACATTTTTAACACCGCCTTATTAATTGTAAGACATGAATTTGAAGGAAAATCTAATGTTGTGTATTGTGTATAATGATATTTTGAATTTCGAGTATCGAACTTATTCTTTCTTAAAAAAAGAACAATTGTATTACATGAACTTCTTTGTTTGCGTAATTTTTCTGAACAAACTGTAGCAAATGTTAAGACACGCTCTTTTAATTCATCATACGACGTAATATTATGTTCAAAACTACGTGTAACTGCTATTGATTTTTTAGCCGAAATTTCCTCCGTTTCTAAAACAGGTTTACCCAACAACTCCATTCGCAAGCGAATTCCTACAACTCCCATTACTGATTTGATATACGCTTCATTTTGAGGCAATGTAAAATCGTAAGCCGTATTAATGTTTTTCAGCTTCATTTTTTTAGATAATCGGCGACCAATTCCCCAAACATCTTCAATTGCCAACCATTTTAAGGCTTTTAAACGTTTTCCTTCGGTATCAATTACATGAACACCATTCGTTTGTTTCGGAAACTTCTTTGCAATTCTATTAGCTACTTTAGACAAAGCCTTTGAGGGCGCAATTCCCACACAAATAGGTAAACTTAAATAGTTGTAAATTTGGTTTTTAATTTGCAAACCGTAATCGGTATAATCATCAATTTTCACTTTTTCAAAATTCAAAAAAGCTTCATCTATACTATAAACTTCAACATCTGGAGTAAAATTTCCAAGAAGCGTCATCACGCGTTTACTCATATCTCCATATAAAGGATAATTAGACGAAAACACTTTGACTTTGTTTTGTTCTAATGCTTTGCGGACTTTAAATTCGGGAGCGCCCATTGCAATACCTAATTGCTTCGCTTCTTCACTGCGTGAAATAATGCAACCATCGTTATTGCTCAAAACAACGATGGGCGCTTCGTTAAGTTGTGGCTGAAAAATTCGCTCACATGAAGCGTAAAAATTATTGCAATCGACTAAAGCATACATATATTAGATCCAAATATTTTTGTTTTCAAAAAATAAAGTAAAGTATAAGACTAAATAAGATACTGTTACCAGAAGTTTTATAAAAGTTCCTGTTAAAAAACCTAGAAAAGAACCAATAGCCGCTTTCGTAGCACGAGTTGAGTCTTTTCTATCATATAACAATTCTCCTATAAAAGCACCTACAAAAGGGCCGATTATAAACCCGAATGGAATAGGAGCAAAGATTCCTACTATCAGTCCGATGTTTGTTCCCCAGATACCGTATTTGCTACCACCAAAACGTTTGGTTCCTTTAGCTGGAATTATATAATCTAAAATAGTTATGATAATAGCAATAAGTAAAGTTATGCCCAAAACCCAATAATTCTTTTCCATTCCTGGACTTAAGTACAATAAGAGTAAGCCAATCCAACTAATAGGCGGACCAGGTAAAGCAGGAAGTAAACTTCCTAAAATACCTAAAAGCATACAACAAAAACCGATGATAAGTAGAAAGTATTCCATTAATATTGTTATTTTTGACAGTCTAATTGTAGCAAAGTTATTATATAAATGAGGAAAACTCTAATTTATTTATTCACAATATTGCTTTCATCTTGCCAACTTTTCGATAAAAAAGTGCCAGATGAAAATGAGTTGCTACAACAAAAACTACAAGAGATAGATTGGAAGCAAGTTGACCAATTTCCAAGTGTTTCCTCTTGTGATGCAATTCTCGATAAAGAAACTCAAAAAGATTGTTTGTTTCAATTTTTATCAGAAACTATTCAAGCTAGAATAAGTACAGATACTATTCACGTTTTATATCCAGAATTAGATACAATATCAGTTAAAGTCACTATAAATTCAGATGCTTCTTTAATATTTGAAACTCAAAAACCAACCGATTCTATTTCGTACGACATTGAAGTAATTGACAGTATTTTACAAGATAGATTGGCGAACTTTCCAAAAATAGAACCTGCAATTAAGCAAGGAATTAAAGTGAAATCGCAATTTGTTTTACCTGTAATTTTAAAGGTTACAGAGTAATTACTTTCTAAACACTCTTCCCTTCCAATTAAAATCACCAAACAAACTGTAAATCGCGACAGCACTGCTGAAAAAAGGATACAATAGCGAAGCTAAAAAAAACCAACTTAATTTTGTTCTAAAAAAAGAAGCCGTTTTGTGAAGTAATAAAAAGTCTATTACAAATTTCAAGGCGATAAATAGTACAAACCAATTTTGATTTATACTTCCAAGTAACCATAAACCAAAAACAGCAATCCAAGTTATGTTTGTACCAAAAACGATTAATGCAGTTAACTTTCCAAACCAAGACGAATATCCCGTACTTTTTGCAGCCCAACGAACACGTTGTTGGAATAAATTGTTCCAAGAATTTTCACTTTTTGTAGCAACAACACTTTCATTATTCAAACAAAACCCAACAGTATTTTTATCTTTCAATATAGCTTTTTGCAATAGAAAAACATCATCGCCACTTGCACAGTTTTCATTTCCTTTAAACCCTTCTAATGTGTAAAAAAAAGATTTTTCATAAGCAAAATTAGCGCCATTACACATAAAAGGCTGGTGTAAGCCAAAGCTTCCAATAGTTGCACCTTGCAAACTGAGAAAATCTAAATTTTGAAAAGCGTGTAAAAAACCTGATTCTGGTAAATAACAAACACCAGCTGCAATCATTCGTTTGTTTTCGTTTTGAATGTAAGCGTCAATTGTTTTTAACCAATTTTTCTGAACCAAACAATCGGCATCTGTGGTGATAATCCAATCATGCTTCGCAACTTCAATTGCTGTTTCAATTGCATCTTTTTTAGGCGAATTTGATTTCCTTATGTTCTTGATTGCTTTAACATTTATGTCACTTCGAGCGGAGTCGAGAAGTCTAAATTCATCTTCCGATTCATCATCCACTAAAATGACTTCAAACAAATCTTTCGGATAATTTAGTAAAGAAATAGAATACAAGAGTTTCGGTAATTTCTCTCCTTCATTACGAAACGGAACTACAATTGAAAAACTCGTTTTAGGAACAACCTCATCACTTGCAAATGGTTTCATTTTTTGAAATCCGTAAAACAACGAACCAATCAAAACAACATAAATTATTAATATGGCAAAAGCTACAATCATTCGGCGGTTTTAGGTTTAAATCGTAGTACAAAATAACTTCCTAAAACAACTGGTAAAACCAAATTGAAAACCCACATTAACGAAGTTATTGTTATAATTTTCCAATCTTCAATTCCTAATTTTGAAAACAAAAACAAAGCGACACTTCCTTTTATCGCGACATCCATTAAGTGAATGCTAGGTAAGATTGACGCTAAAAAATACATCGTAAATATGGTTGGAAAAGCTATTATAATTTCAATTTCAACATCAAAGAACATAAGAAATACTAAAAATTGTGTAGAAAAAATCAAGTAGCGAAATATCGAAAAAACAACTGTTTTGAAAAAAATGATTTTATCTATTTTTTTGATTTTATCGATTATCTTTTGGATAGAGAAACCATAAATTTCAATTCTTCTAAAGAAAACCGCAATGAAAAATATAGTTATAAAACCAATAAAAGCAACAATGTTGAATGTTGAATATTGAATGTTGAATGTTGAAAAAAATATACCAATTACACCAAACAAAGTTGTAGCCAACATTTGACTACTATTGTGTAAAAAGTTTAATAACACAATTCGCTTGGCATTTTCCTTTTTAAAATAAAGCATTTTAGCGCCATATTCACCAATTCGATTCGGTGTAAAAATTGAAGCGGTAAGCGAACCGAAAGTTTGTTGGGCAGCTTCAAAAAAACTTATTTGTTTAAAGCTATTTACCAGGTTTTGCCATTTTAAAACTTCAAAAAACCAATTGGCTGTTGTAAACAATAACAAAATTAAAACTTCTTTAAGCGATAAATACTCAACAATACTTTTTAGAGAAATGGCTTTATCGCCTTGTAAATGCTGGTAGATATAGAAAAATGCCAATCCTACAATCAAAACTTTGACGAGAACTAATAAGAATTGTTTAGCTTTGTGTGGAATTGCAATCATTACTACAAAGAAAAGAAAATTTGGCAAACGAACGCATCATATTAGGAATTGACCCAGGAACCACTATTATGGGTTTCGGATTGATAAAAGTCGTGAATAAAAAGATGGAGTTTCTTCAGTTAAACGAATTGGACCTAAAGAAGCTAGATAATCATTATTTAAAGTTACAACGTATTTTTGAGCGCACCATCGAATTAATCGACACTTACAATCCTGATGAAATTGCAATTGAAGCGCCTTTCTTTGGAAAAAATGTCCAATCGATGTTAAAATTAGGTCGCGCACAAGGAGTTGCTATGGCTGCAGGTTTATCGCGCCAAATTCCTATTACAGAATACGAACCTAAGAAAATAAAAATGGCGATAACCGGTAACGGAAATGCCAGTAAAGAGCAAGTTGCTAAAATGCTCCAACAATTATTAGGCTTAAAAACATTACCCAAAAATCTTGATTCTACTGATGGTTTAGCAGCAGCAGTTTGTCATTTCTTCAATTCAGGAAGAGTAGAAATTGGGAAAAGTTATTCCGGTTGGGATGCTTTTGTGAAACAGAATGAATCAAGAGTGAAGAGATAGTGCTCAGTGTTCAGTTTTTAGTGTTCAGTATAATTTGTTTTAAAAATTTATATGAGATTTCAAGATTTATTAGCTTATAAAAAAGGATTTGATTTAGCCATGAATATTTTTGAGATAACTAAAGGTTTTCCAAAAGAGGAAATGTATTCTTTAACTGATCAGATAAGAAGAAGTTCAAGAAGTGTTACAATAACAATTTCTGAAGCATACAGAAAAAGAGAATATCCTAAACATTTTCATAGTAAACTAACTGACGCTGATTCTGAAAATTCTGAAACACAAGGATGGTTAGAATATGCTTTTGCTTGTGGATATTTAAATGAAGATAAATATTCAGAATTTGTTAATCTAAGTATTGAAGTTGGGAAATTAATAAATTATATGATTTTAAACCCAGAAAAATTTGGTGTAAAAAAAGAATAATTAGTAAAAATTACTGAATACTAAAAACTGAACACTGAATACTTAAGAATGAGCGGCATCTACATCCATATTCCTTTTTGCAAACAGGCTTGTCACTATTGCGATTTTCATTTTTCTACTTCGTTGAAGAAAAAAGAGGAAATGGTTTTGGCTATAGCTAAAGAAATTCAACTGCGAAAAGATGAGCTTCTCGACTCCGCTCGAAGTGACAATCAAATTGTAGCAACCATTTATTTTGGTGGTGGAACACCAAGTCTACTTTCTGTTGAAGAAATTCAGTATCTGATTGATACTGTTTATAAGAATTTCGATGTTGTTGAAAATCCTGAAATAACTTTAGAAGCCAATCCTGATGATTTAACTAATGAACGAATTGTTGAATTATCTAAATCTCCAATCAACCGACTTTCTATTGGAATACAATCTTTTTTTGAGGACGATTTAAAACTAATGAATCGCGCACATAATGCCCAAGAAGCAAAACAATGTTTGGAAACTGCAACCAAATATTTTGACAATATTACCATCGATTTGATTTACGGCATTCCAAATATGAGTAACGAACGTTGGTTGCAAAATATAGAAACCGCTTTATCTTTTGGTATTCCGCATATTTCGAGTTACGCTTTAACGGTTGAACCAAAAACCGCTTTGGATAAGTTCATCAAAAAAGGTTTGCTAAAACAACCCGATGATGAAGTCGCTCAAGAACATTTCCATATTCTCGTAAACCGATTACAAGAAGAAGGTTTTGTACATTATGAATTGTCTAATTTTGGGAAACCCAATTATTTTTCCAAAAATAATTCGGCGTATTGGTTAGGTGAAAAATATATTGGAATTGGTCCTTCGGCGCACAGTTATGATGGAAAAAATAGAAGCTGGAACATTGCTAACAATACACTTTACATCAAATCGATTCAAGAAAACCAATTGCCTTCTGAAACGGAAACACTTACAACTGTTGATCGCTACAACGAATACATAATGACGGGTTTGCGAACCATTTGGGGCGTTTCATTGGACCGAATAGAGAAAGAATTTGGGCCAAAATATTTAGAATATCTCAACTTACAAAATCAGAAATTTATTCAAGACGAATTACTTTTTGTTGAAAATGGCATTTTGAAAACTACTCAAAAAGGGAAATTTCTATCTGATGGAATTGCAAGTGATTTGTTTTTGTTAAATTTGGAATAAAACTTCCACTTTTGAAAGCAACTATTCAAATTCAAAATCAAAATTATACTGTTGATTTTTCTCAACCTTTAGATGTTTCTTTACCCTTAACGAATGACAATCAAAATCCTATTGCGTGGTATCAAGACGAACCAAAAATTGAACCCGTGACTATGGGCGATTGGATTGGGAAAGTTTCGGAAGGAAAGTCATCGACAAATTTCAATAATATTTTTTTCAATCCACATGCACACGGAACGCACTCCGAATGTTTAGGACATATTACCAAAGATTTTTACAGTGTTAACCAACATTTGAAAACCTTTTTCTTTTTTGCAGAATTAATTTCAATAGAACCTATTGGTTTTGAAGATGATTTTATCATTACAAAAGAACAAGTTGAAAAAGCACTTGATGGAACCAATCCGGAAGCGATTGTTATTAGAACTCTTCCCAATATTGAAAGTAAAAAGCATAAAAACTATTCCAATTCAAATCCGCCTTATTTATCAGATAAAGCGGCAACATACATTAGAGAAATTGGTATCAAACATTTATTAATTGATTTACCAAGTGTAGATAAAGAACATGATGAAGGAAAATTATTGGCTCACAAAGCATTTTGGAACGTAAAAGATGTTGGTGAATTGAACTCTGATGTTCGATTGGATTGTACGATTACAGAAATGATTTTCGTAGAAAATTCAATTCAAGATGGAAGTTATTTATTGAATTTACAAATAGCACCGTTTGAAAATGATGCTAGTCCGAGTAAACCGGTTTTGTATAAAATATCGAATTAATGATGAATATTCAGCAGTTATACGAATTTTGTCTATCTAAAAAAGGAGTTACTGAACATTTTCCTTTTGATAAAGATACTTTGGTGTTTAAAGTTGGCGGAAAAATGTTTTGTTTAACTTCTTTGCAAGAATGGGAAAAAGGAAATCCTTCTCTCAATTTAAAGTGTAATCCCGAACGTGCGCTTGAACTCCGCGAGCAATATGAAGCTGTAAAACCAGGTTGGCACATGAGTAAAGTACATTGGAATACAGTTTCAGTAAATTCAGATGTTTCACAAAAATTATTGATTGAACTTATCAACCATTCTTACGATTTAGTGTTTAGTAGTTTAACCAAAAAACTACAAGAAGAAATAAAAAAAGAAGCCTAATTGGCTTCTTTTTAATTTATAATGCTTTCTTCTGTTTTTCTACAAAACTATCGGCTTGAAGTTTGAGTAATTCAGTTGCTTTTTGCTTTTTGTAATCATATAGTTCTTTATCCGATTTTATATCGTTATAAACTTGGGTGTAAATTTCAGCATCGGTTTTACGTTGTAACTCGCTTTGGTGTTTATTTTGAGCCAACACATTTATTGTTGCCATTTCATTGTCTTCAATTTTAAAGCCATATAGTGCTTTTCTCTTTGTAAACCGTACCTTTTCCTAATTTCATTGTTCCCGAAGTTCCTTCGGCTTCTGAAATAAAAACCGAATACAAATCGTTAACTTCTTTTTCTTTCTTTAAAAATCACACTTTAAACTATCTATTTTAGCTTGATTTTGGTCTAAATCTTTTTTGAAGAAATTTTTTAACATGATTATACTATTTGATTTTCTCCGCTGCGCTCCAAACAATTCGGCTTTGCCTCGGGTGATGATGCTTATTAGTACAATTATAACGCGAAATTTTTCAATTTATGATAATAAAAAAACCTCATTCGGTTAAGAATGAGGTTTTTATATATTTAAAAAGATGTTTTTTTATCCTAAAGCAACTCTTTTGAAACCTGTAACAGTTAAACCACCATCAACAGTTTTTACATAAGAAGCAACGCTCATAGAACCATCTTTAATATAATCTTGGTTTACTAAAGTGTTATCTTTAAAGAAACGTTTGATTTTACCTTTTGCAATGTTATCTAACATAGCTTCTGGTTTACCTTCAGCTCTTAATTGATCTTTAGCAATTTCAATTTCTTTTTCGATGATAGATGCATCAACACCATCTTCGTTTAAAGCAATAGGATTCATAGCAGCAGCTTGCATAGCAACGTTTCTTGCAGCTTCTGAACCGCCATCTACATTAGCAGATAATCCAACTAAAGTAGCGATTTTGTTACCAGCGTGAATGTAAGAACCTACGAATGCTCCTTCTAATTTTTCGAAAGAACCAACTTCGATTTTTTCACCGATAACTCCAGTTTGCTCGATTAATTTTTCAGCAACAGTAATTCCACCGAAATCAGATGCTAAGAAACTCTCTTTATCAGCATAGTTTAATGCTTGGTTAGCTAAATCTGTAGCTAATTTTACAAAGCTTTCGTTTTTACCTACGAAATCAGTTTCACAGTTTAAAGTGATAACTACACCTTGAGTATTGTCTGCATTTACAACAGCGATAGCTGCACCTTCAGTAGATTCTCTGTCAGAACGATTAGCAGCAACTTTTTGTCCTTTTTTTCTAAGGATTTCAACTGCTTTATCGAAATCACCTTCAGCTTCTACTAAAGCTTTTTTACAGTCCATCATACCAGCTCCGGTACTTTTTCTTAAATTATTTACCTCTGCAGCAGTAATATTTGCCATAACTTTTGTCTTTTGTTAAATGTAAAAAATTCCAAAAATCAAAACCTAAATTTCATTTTAAATTATTATCAACTTTTGTTTTCAAATAAGTTATGAAATTTAGCTTTTTGTTTTTGGAATCAATAATAATTATTCTTTTGTTGCAGCTTCTTTAGCTTCTTTTTTTGTTTCAGTTTCTTTGCTTTCTTCTTTTTCAGCTTTTCTGTCAGCTAAACCTTCAGAGATAGCGCTAGAAACTAAACCTAAAACTTTATCAATTGATTTTGAAGCATCATCATTTGCAGGAATAACGAAATCGATCGGACGAGGATCAGAATTTGTATCAACCATTGCAAATACAGGAATGTTTAATTTTTGAGCTTCTTTTATTGCGATATGTTCTGCTTTCACATCAACTACAAATAAAGCCGCAGGCAATCTTGTCATGTCTGTAATAGAACCTAAGTTTTTCTCTAATTTAGCACGTAAACGATCTACTTGTAAACGCTCTTTTTTAGATAATGTGTTAAATGTTCCATCTTTCTTCATTCTGTCAATCGAAGCCATTTTCTTAACGGCTTTACGAATCGTAACGAAGTTTGTTAACATACCGCCAGGCCATCTTTCTGTGATGTATGGCATGTTACATGCAGCTGCTTTTTCAGCAACGATGTCTTTAGCTTGTTTTTTGGTAGCTACGAAAAGTATTTTTCTACCAGATGCAGCAATTTTCTTTAAAGCTTCATTAGCTTCTTCGATTTTAGCTACAGTTTTGTATAAGTTGATAATATGGATACCATTACGCTCCATATAGATGTAAGGAGCCATGTTTGGATTCCATTTACGAGTCATGTGTCCGAAGTGAACACCTGCTTCTAATAAATCTTTAACTTCTATGTTATTTGCCATTTTTGTAATAGTTTACGTTCCGTTGATTAGCAATGTTCCATTTTGCTTTCGCTTTTTGGCTTCATTTAGATGCTAAACTAATTTCCTTTTAATAAAAAGAAATAACGACAACTGTGTTTTTAATTTCAATAATAAATGAACGAGAAATTGATTAACGCTTAGAGAACTGGAATTTCTTACGCGCTTTCTTCTGACCGAATTTCTTACGTTCTACCATTCTTGGATCTCTTGTTAATAATCCTTCTGGTTTTAAGATTGTTCTGTTTTCAGCATCTACTTCACACATTGCTCTAGCGATAGCCATACGTACAGCTTCAGCTTGACCAGTTGTTCCTCCACCATAAACATTAATTTTTACATCAAAGTTTTCAGCGTTCTCTGTCATTGCAAGAGGTTGCATTACTTTGTATTGTAATGTTGGTGTAGGGAAGTAGTTTGCAAATTCTCTTTTGTTTACCGTGATGTTTCCATTTCCTTCAGAAACATATACACGAGCAACAGCGGTTTTTCTTCTACCGATTTTGTGAATAACTCCCATTACTTAAGTTCGTTTAAGTTTACCATTTTAGGTTTTTGAGCTTCGTGTTTGTGCTCTGTACCTACATATACATTTAAATTACGGAATAACTCAGCACCTAATTTGTTTTTAGGTAACATTCCTTTTACAGCTTTTTCTACTATAACAGCAGGATTCTTTTGCTGTTGTACTCTAGCAGTTAAACTTCTTTGCCCTCCTGGGTAACCTGTGTGTCTGATGTACGTTTTGTCATCTAACTTGTTACCAGTAAGGTTGATTTTTTCTGCGTTGATAACAATTACGTTATCTCCACAGTCAACGTGCGGTGTAAAATTCGGTTTGTGTTTACCTCTTAGTAGCTTTGCTACTTCTGAAGCGAATCGTCCCAAATTTTGCCCATCAGCGTCCACAACAACCCACTGTTTGTCTACAGTAGCCTTGTTAGCTGATGCTGTTTTGTAGCTTAATGTGTTCACAATAATTAATTTAAATTAAACATTCCATTCCCAATTAAGGGAGTGCAAAAGTACAACTAATTATTGATTATACAAATACTGAGTTTAATAATTTTAAAAGAGCAGTTAATCTTTAGTGAAGTTAAATTTCATTCCGCCTTGTTTTAAGACAAAAGAATTAACGTCAAACACCATTTCAATTCCGGCTGAAGCAAATATAAATGTTTTTTCATCTTGCATAGTTAATGGAAATGAAGGTTGATTTGTAGCTTGAGCTAACATTTCTCCGTTTTTTTCGAAGATAGTTATTTTCATAGGTAATTGTTCGGAAGAATAAGTTCCTGAATATTTTTCAATAAGTTCAGGTTTTATTTTCTCGAAATTAGGAAATGGAAAAGGTAATTTGTAATACATACTTAAAACACCAATCATAATGTCATTTCGACTATAATTATCTCCATTAACGATAAGTGCGATACTCATTTTTTCTGGAACATTGTAGCCTACAACTGACCGAAAGTTTTCAATTCCTCCAGTATGTGTATAAAATCTTCTATCTCCAAAAGGCGCTTGAAGTAATCCAGCTCCGTAGCCTTCTTTTAAAGTGGTCATTATTTCTAATGATTTTTTATTCAATAGTTTTCCTTCAAATAAAGCATTCATGAAATGTGTTAAATCATTTGGAGTTGAGATTATGGCTCCTGCAGCAAAAGCTGTTTCATTTTTCCATTCTGGTATTTGTTCCCAACTCTCTCCATTAAATATATATGAAAAGCTTTCTTTGTTGTTTGTTGCTGTAGCATCGGTTTTATAATAGGTAGTTGGAACAAAAACTTGTTTTTTTACAGCTCCTTTGTCTGACATTTCATATTTATCTTCCATTATGCCTAATTCGATTTTTGCAACAATACGTTCGTTCAGGTTTTCAGTATATGATTTCTTTGTGATTTTTTCAATAATTCCGCCTAATAAATAATAGTTAGAATTACTATATTCAAATTTGCTTCCAGGAGAAAAACGAGAATCATAGTTTTCAATTTTCTTATAAATTGCTTCTTTTAAATCTGGCGAACTTAATTCAGCTGTTGTTAAGCTATCGTGATTAATATAATCTGGAATTCCTGTTCGTTGATATAATAAATCGGAAATTGAAATACTATCTGCTTTGGCTACTTTGGGAAAATATTTTTTCAATTTAGTATCTAAACGAAGTTTACGCTCTTCAATTAACTGTAAAACCATTACCGAAGTAAACGTTTTAGAAATTGATCCAATTTTATATTTAGTTGTTCGGTCAGCTTCAATTTTATTTTCTACATCAGCATAACCATAGGCTTTATTAAATACAATGTGTTCTCCATCTCGAATGCAAAGACTACCCATAAATTTATTGTTTTCGTATAGGTAATTTAAATACTCGTCAATTTTTTCAAATCGGTCTTGTGAAAAAGTTACGATTGAAAATATAAGTAGTAAAAGAGAAAATAGTTTTTTCATGATTTAAGTTTTTATGTTAAAATGATGAGATTTCTCGACTTCGCTCGAAATGACAAAAAAATACTGCCAACTGAAAACTTTTTAATGCGCTTCTAACCAATTATTACCTTCTCCCATATCAACCACAAGCGGAACATCTAATTTAAATGCGTTTTCCATTTCGTGTTGAATCATTGGTTTTATTTTTTCTAATTCAGAATTATGAACATCAAAAACCAATTCATCATGTACTTGTAACAGCATTTTTGATTTCCAATTTTCGGTTTTTAATCGTTTGTGAATGTTAATCATCGCGATTTTAATAATATCAGCAGCGCTTCCTTGAATTGGAGCATTTACTGCATTTCTTTCAGCTGCGCCACGAACCACTGCATTAGCTGAGTTGATGTCTTTTAAATAACGTCTTCTGCCTGAAACCGTTTCTACATAACCATTTTCTCTAGCAAAATCGATTTGATCTTGGATAAAGTTTTTCAGTTTTGGATAGGTTTTATAATACGTTTCGATTAATTCTGCACTTTCACTTCGTGTTAAATCGGTTTGATTGCTCAATCCAAATGCAGAAACACCATAAATTATACCAAAGTTTACCGTTTTAGCATTACTACGTTGTTCTCTAGTTACTTCTTCTAGTGGAACATTGAAAACTTTTGCAGCTGTACTCTGATGAATGTCTTCGTGGTTTTGGAAGGCTTTTATCATGTTTTCTTCACCTGATAAAGCGGCAATAACACGTAATTCAATCTGAGAATAATCGGCAGCTAATAACGTATAATTTTCATCACGAGCAATAAAAGCTTTTCTAATTTGACGACCACGTTCTGTACGAATAGGAATGTTTTGTAAATTCGGATTATTAGAACTTAATCGGCCTGTTGCGGCAACGGTTTGCATATAATCCGTATGAACGCGATTGGTTTTTGCATTTACCTGATTTGGCAATGCGTCAATATAGGTGTTTTGTAATTTTATTAATTGGCGCCATTCTAAAATATTGCGAGCAATTTCATAATCTTTGGCTAAATAACTTAAAATTTCTTCGCCTGTTTTATATTGACCAGTTTTGGTTTTTTTAGGTTTTGGTCCGCCAATTTTTAACTTATCAAATAAAATATCACCTAATTGTTTTGGCGAAGCTAAATTGAAAGTTTCTCCGGCTTCTTCAAAGATTTTTTGTTCAAATTGCGCGATTTCTTTACTAATGTCAACCGACATGTTTTTTAAGAAGTCAACATCTAATCGAATACCTTCTTTTTCCATTGCTGCTAAAACTTCAACTAATGGAATTTCAATTTCATCAAATAATTTTTTTGTTCCAACTTTTTCTAAAATAGGCTGAAAGTTTTGTTTTAACTGCCAAGTAATATCTGCATCTTCAACTGCATATTCTTTTACAGCTTCAACTTCAACTTGACGCATCGAAAGTTGGTTTTTTCCTTTTTTGCCAATTAAAGTTTCAATTGATTTTGGTGCATATTTTAAATAGGTTTCACTCAAAACATCCATGTTGTGACGCATATCTGGATTTATTAAATAATGCGCAATCATCGTGTCGAATAAATTACCTTTTACCTCAATTCCGTAATTAGCCAAAACTTTAATATCATATTTTAAATTTTGACCAATTTTTTCAATATTTTCATTTGAAAAGAAAGGAATAAATTTATCGGCTAATTGTTTTGCGTCGTCTTGATTTTCTGGAAATGGAACATAAAACCCTTTTCCTTTTTCCCAAGAAAAAGCGATTCCTACTAATTCTGCATTTAATGGATTAATATCGGTTGTTTCTGTATCGAAACAAACTGATGTTTGCTTTTCTAGATTTTGTAAAAATAATTTTAAACCCAAGTCGCCTTGCACTAATTGGTAAAAATGATCAGTATTTTCTAAAGTTGCGTAAAGAGATTCAGATTCACTTGGTTCTTCATCGCTAAATCCGAATAAATCCATTTGATTTTCTGCGGATTTAGCTGTTGGCTTTTGACTTTTGACTTTTGACTGATTTGGCGAAGCTAAATCATCTATTTCATCGTATTCTTTTCCAGAACCAAATAATTTATCGAATTGTGTTTTTATTTGACGAAATTCTAATTCTTGAAAAATTGCATTAGTTTTAGCGACATCTGGTTTTGATAATTCAAAGTCTTTTTCATCAAACTGAACTGGGCAATCGAGTAAAATAGTAGCTAGTTTTTTTGAAAGAATTCCAAGTTCTTTATTCGCCTCTATTTTTTCTTTCATTTTGCCCTTTAGTTCATGTGTATTTGCTAAAAGATTTTCCATTGAGCCATATAGAGCCAAGAATTTTTTAGCAGTCTTTTCACCAACGCCAGGCAAACCTGGAATATTGTCAACAGAATCGCCCATCATTCCTAAAAAGTCGATAACTTGTTCAGGACGTTCGACTTCAAATTTTTCTTGTACTTCTGGAATTCCCCAAATTTCGACTCCATTTCCCATTCGAGCTGGACGATACATAAAGATATTTTCAGAAACTAATTGTGCAAAATCTTTATCAGGAGTTACCATGTAAACTTGAAATCCTTCTTTTTCGGCTTGTTTAGCAAGCGTTCCTATTAAATCATCAGCTTCATAACCAGCTTTTTCCATAATAGGAATGTGCATGGCTTTCAATAATTCTTGAATATATGGAACGGCAATTTTAATAGCCTCCGGAGTTTCGTCACGATTCGCTTTATATTCTTCAAACATTTCCAAACGATAATCACTCCCACCTTTATCAAAAGCGACAGCTAAATGATCTGGTTTTTCACGCTTAATAACATCTAGAAGAGAGTTGGTAAATCCCATAATTGCAGAAGTATCCATTCCTTTAGAATTTATTCTTGGGTTTTTTATAAAAGCGTAATATCCTCTAAAAATTAGTGCGTAGGCGTCGAGTAGAAATAATCGTTTTTGTGACATTGAATTCTGTTTTAAAAACGTAAAAATACAATTCTTTAGCGAATGTTGAGGTGTTAAAATATTATAAATAAATAGGGAATCAGTAAAGATGTTGTTTACTTTGCATAAAAAAAGTAATGCTTCGCTGGATTATCCCAATATTAATTTTTTCTCTTATTGAATATTATTCATTTCAAACTGTGAGAACAGTAACTAAATCGAAATGGATTTTATATGCATACGTTTTAACATCTGTTGCTTTTATTGCGTATTTAATTTATTATATAGTTACGCACAGTAGAAACGATGCGCAATCGCATTTGTTTCAGTTGACGATAGGTTTTTTCTTATTGATTTATTTGCCAAAAATAATCCTTACTTTAGTGTTGTTGTCTGAAGATGTTTTTCGATTTTTTGCAGGTTTGTTTGGCTATATTTCAAACAGCAATGCTTCAGACACATTTTTACCACAAAGAAGAAAGTTTATCAGTCAAGTTGCACTTGGTATAGCAGCAATTCCTTTTGCTTCCTTAATTTACGGAATGACGAAAGGAAAATATAATTTTAAAGTAATTAAAAAAACGTTGTTTTTTCCTGATTTACCTGATTCTTTTGATGGAACGACAATTACTCATATTTCAGATATTCATAGTGGAAGTTTTGATGATAAGGAAAAGATTGAGTATGCGATTAATTTAATTAATGAGCAGCAATCTGATTTGGTTTTGTTTACCGGCGATATTGTGAACACAAAAGCGACTGAAATGCATCCATGGGTTGATACTTTCAAGCGAATTCATAATCCAACTTTTGGTAAATATTCGGTTTTAGGAAATCACGATTATGGAGAATATTTTCGTTGGGATTCTAAAGAAGAAAAAGATCAAAATTTCAACGATATAAAAGATTTGCATAACCAAATTAATTTCAAATTATTACTTAATGAAAATGTTGAAATTAAAAAAGGGAATGATTCAATTAGGTTAGTTGGTGTGGAAAATTGGGGCGCAAAATTTAAAAAAGCGGGTGATTTAAAATTAGCTTCTCAAGGTGTTAAAAAAGAAGATTTCAAAATTTTAATGAGTCATGATCCAAGTCATTGGGATGCAGAAGTTCAACACGATGAAAATCATTATCATTTAACACTTTCTGGTCATACACACGGTTTTCAATTTGGAATTGAAATTCCTGGTTGGATAAAATGGAGTCCAGTTCAGTACGTTTATAAACAATGGGCTGGTTTGTATGAAAACTTAGGAAGATATATTTATGTAAATCGTGGTTTTGGATTTCATGCTTATCCTGGTAGAGTTGGAATTATGCCGGAAATAACGGTTTTAGAACTAAAAAAAGGTGAAAAATTAGCATAATTCAGTAAAAATGCTAAATTTGTATAACACAATTCCGGATAAAATTTGCAATTTATGTCAAAGTTTGGAGAATTAATAAACGCACAAGTTCCTGTTTTAATTGATTTTTTTACTGAATGGGATTCGCCTTCTGTGTCTATGAACGAAGTAATTCGTGATGTAGCATCGCAATTAGGTGACAAAGCGCGCGTAATTAAAATTGATGTAGATAAAAACAAAGAACTTGCTGAAGCACTTCGAGTAAAAGGTTTGCCTACAATTATGATTTATAAAGAAGGTCAAATGGTGTGGCGCCAAAGTGGAGAAGTAGATGCGAATACTTTGATAACACTGGTTGAAAGTCAATCTTAAGAAATTACATCAAATTCAAACCCTTTTTCTTTTAATTGTTGTATTGCTTTTGGTAGAGCATAACGTAAATTCTGTTTTGCTTTTAAGCTATCGTGAAAAACAATAATACTTCCACTTTCGGTGTTTTCAATAACATTGTTTAAGCATTTTTGTGGACTTATTTTAGTATCGAAATCATAGCTTAAAACATCCCACATTATGATCTTGTAGTTTTTGTTCAAAATTTCTTTAGCTTGAAAAGGTGAAATCTTCCCATAAGGCGGACGGAATAGTTTTATGTTTTGAGTGTTTGTTTTTTGTATTTCCAATTCACATTTTTTAAAATTTTCAATGTAATTTGAAGAGTTGGTTTTCCAACCGTTTAAATGATTAAATGTGTGATTTCCTATTGCATGACCTTCATTTAAGATTCTCTTGAAAACTTCGGGGTGCTTTTGAATATTGTCGCCTATACAGAAAAAAGTAGCTTTTATGTTCTCGTTTTTTAAAATATCGAGAACCCATTCCGTTACTTCTGGAATTGGTCCGTCATCAAAAGTTAAGTAGATTTTATTGCCTGAATTAGGGATTTTCCAAACATACTTTGGAAATAAATAAGAAATAAATTTGTGTGTTTTTACCCAATTCATAATTTAAAAATAAAAAAATGCCACTTCATAAAAAACTGAAATGGCATTTTTATTTGTTGAACTAATAATTATTCCATGTCACGACCAAATTGCTCGAACATTTTATTGTAGTTATTGAATTTTACTTTTTCTTGGTTGTAGAAATCAATATCTTGTGCTTCTTTCATGTATTCTAAAAGACTTCTATAACGCTCGATACTACTAACAATGTCATAACGGTAATCGTAAATATCAATTGGTGACATTCCGTGGTAAAAAGTTAATTCTTCTTGGTATTTTGTTGCTAGTTTCGATAAAATAGCTCTTGCTTTATCTTTTTTACCTAACTCGTAATAACCTTGAGCAAATGGTTCTACTAAAGTGTAATATTCGAACTTGTCAATTGGCATTTTTTCCATAGCCAATTCGATTATTTTTTCCGCTTTATCGTTTTTACCTTCATTAATTAAGGTCTCCATTAATCGGGCTAAATTCGTTCTAAAAGTAATTCCGTTTTTACGTGTTTCTGGATCGTGATAAATTTTATCTGTTCCGCTATTGCCCCATTGCCATTTAGAAACAATATTGAACATCTTTTCGCTATCAATTTGTCCCATTTCTAATGGATTCGGACTTCCGTTTTGAGGTGTTTTTACTGGAACTAATTTAAAACACATTCCGTCTAGTTGTAGATAATCTTTCATCCATAAATAATCGTCTTCGCCAAAACTTCCACCAGTAAAATACATTGGTCTTTTCCAGTTGTTTTGATTTACAATGTCTAACATCATTAAACGATTTTTGTATAAAGCATCGCTCTTAATTTTAAACTCAATTGCAGGTACAATAGAATCGTAATATTTAGGTGAAACAACTTTGTTTTTGATGATGCTTTCCTTGTTGATAGGAATGTAGATTTTATTTGTAGGGAAGAAATTTACCCACTGCCCACTTCGTAACTCAACTTTTGCTCTTTCGTCTTCTAACGACATAAAAGTGATTAATTCATCTAAAGAAATAGAATCGTTCGTACGTTCGATTAAGAAACTATAATCACGATTAGTTCCTCTATATTGTTCTCTTGTGAAAGAAATTGGAACAGGATCAGAATCCCAAGCTTTGCGCTTCATTTGGTCAATATACCAATCGGTCATAAACAAGCTTGTGTTTACAATTCTAACATCAGTTCGGTAGCGTTCTACTTCTTGTAAATACCAAAGCGGGAATGTGTCGTTGTCACCAATTGTAAATAAAATAGCATTAGGTTCGCAAGAATCTAAATAAGCTTTGGCAACATTTAATGCTGTGTATTTATTTGATCTATCGTGGTCATCCCAATTTTCTTTTGCTAATAAAACTGGTGAAGCCAATAGTGTGATTGCTAAAACAAGTGGAACGGTAACTTTTGGTTGTAGATATTTTTTAATTCCTTCGTAAAGTGAATACACTCCGAATGCAATCCACATAGCGAAAGCGTAGAATGAACCTACTAAAGCATAATCACGTTCTCTAGGTTCAAATGGTCTTTCATTTAAGTAAACTTTTAGTGCTAAACCTGTAAATAAGAAAAGAACTAAAAGAACATAAAAACTTTTTACATCTCTTTTTATATGGAAAATTATCCCGATTAAAGCTAAAAGGAAAGGTAAAAAGAAATAAGTATTTCTTCCTTTATTATTTAGCATATCAGAAGTTAAATTGTCTTGAGAACCCAATCTAGCTTCATCAAAAACTTTTATTCCACTAATCCAGTTTCCATCAATTGTATCACCTTTCCATTGATTGTCGCTTTGTCTTCCAACAAAATTCCACATTAAATAACGCCAATACATATTTCCAAATTGATACTGGAACATAAATTTGATGTTGTTGATGAAGCTCGGTTTTTCAACAATTAAGTAATCACCATATGATTTTAAGAAACTGTCGTAATCTTCTAAGTCTAGTCTTCCTTGATTAAATGCGCTTCTAAATTGCGCAACAATGTCAACCAGTTCTTGCTCTTCAGCATAATCTGGGTGAATCCTAAAATCTAAAGGTTCGGTAAACTTCATGTAGTTTACATTATGCTCGTTGCTCCACATTCTAGGTAAGAATCCTTTGTGATTATCGTCAGTATTTTGTTTAGCGTTTTTGTAATTATTAGTAATTACATACTTCCCTAATTTATCGTCTCTTTCATAAATAGGTTTTGCATCTAGATAAGGTGTTTCTTCATCTAAACCAGAATACGAATCAGAAAATTGCGAACCGTAAAATAAACTATTGTTTCCGTATTGCTCACGATTGTAATAAGCTAGAATTGCAGCGGCATCTGAAGGTTTATTTTCGTTAATTGGTGGGTTTGCGTTAGCGCGAATTGGTAACATCAACCAGTTGGAAAATCCAATTAAAATAAAAGCTATACAAAGAACTAAAGT
This sequence comes from Bacteroidia bacterium, assembly GCA_030431055.1. Classification (GTDB taxonomy): domain Bacteria; phylum Bacteroidota; class Bacteroidia; order Flavobacteriales; family Flavobacteriaceae; genus Flavobacterium. The sequence continues at coordinate 748,714 of JAUIJA010000001.1, forward strand.
GTTTAGTTTTACATAACCTCTCTTTTTAGTATAGTTTAATCCGAAATAGAAAATTCCTACTAATAGAAGTAAAGCTAATATTTCACCAGAATTAAAAGGCAAACCTAATGAGTTTACTGCAAAAATTTCAGCACGACCGAATAATTCTAAAACAAATGGAATTAACATTCCATAAACAACTAATAAGATACCAACGCTTATTGCTGTGAAAATAAGTCCTTTTTTTAGTGTAACATTTTCTGATGTTTTAAATAAATATAGAAGAATAATTGATGGAATTGTTAATAAAGCCATTAAGTGAACACCAAATGCAAGTCCACAAACAAATGAAATTAATAAAAGCCATTTGTTTCCGCGAGGTGTGTTTATTTCTTGTTCCCAGCGTAATCCTAGCCAAAATAGTAAGGCAATGAAGAAAATAGCCATTGCATATACTTCGGCCTCAACTGCACTGTACCAAAAAGTATCAGTAAATGTAAATGATAAAGAAGCAATGAAAGCGCTTCCTAAAATCATTATATAGTTTTCTTTAGAAGATGAATCATTAATAAAAACTTTCTTTAAAAGCATTGTTAGTGACCAAAACATAAATAAAATAGTAAAAGCACTAGAAAAAACAGACATCATATTTACCATAAAGGCAACTTGAGTTACATCGGTTGTAAAGATTGAAAAGAAAGCTCCTATCATTTGAAATAAAGGTGCTCCCGGTGGATGACCTAATTCTAAATTTGAAGAAGTAGCGATGTATTCGCTACAGTCCCAAAAGCTGATTGTAGGTTCAACAGTTAAAAAATAAGTTGTTAAAGCGATAGCAAAAGTTACCCATCCTAAGATTGTGTTCCATTTGTTAAAGTTGAATGATGTCATAAAGTGTTTGCTTTTGAGTAAATGTTTCTACAAAGAAACTATTTTTTTACATATAGAAACGATGAAAAATAATTTTTAATATTTTTTTTAGAAAAATTTGTAAAAATAAAAATATGTTTTACATTTGCACTCGCAATCGAAAAGATTGTATGGGTATTGGCCCATGGTGTAATGGTAACACTCCGGTTTTTGGTACCGTCATTCAAGGTTCGAGTCCTTGTGGGCCAACAAAAAACTCCGATAGAAATATCGGAGTTTTTTTATTGCTTTTATTTGGAAACTATATCTTAAAAGTAATTACTGGACGCTTAGCATGGTTAACTAAATCTTCACTTATACTTCCGTTAAAGAAATGTGCGATACCTTTTCTTCCGTGAGTACTCATTCCTATGATATCAGCATCAATACTTTTAGAGAAATGTAAAATTCCTTTTTCAACATTAATGTCGTTGTAAATATGAGTAGTGTAATTTTTTAAATCAAAACCTTCTACAAACTCATCCATAGTTTTTTGAGCTACTCTAGTTGATTTGAAATTGTTAGGAGTGTTAATGTTAACCAAATGAACGTGTGAGTTGAATTTATTTGCGAAATTCACTACTTTTTCAAACGGTTTTTTAATTTCATCTGAGAAATCTGAAGCAAATACAAATTTATCAGCTGTAAAGTCTGCATCTTCATGTTTAATTACTAAAACAGGAACATTTGAATTTCGTACGACTTTTTCAGTATTAGATCCAATGAACATTTCTTGGAAACCACTTGCTCCGTGTGACCCCATAACGATTAAATCTACATCGTGAGACTCTCCGTTTTTAATAATTCCATCGAAAGCCATTTCAAACTGAATGATTTTAGAAACTTTTAAACCTTCTAGGTAAGGAGCGTTCATTAAGTCGTCTAATTTTTTAATTGCTACATTTTTAAACAACATTAACTCTGGCATTTCATGAGCAGTAGATATAGCATCATTACCAGAAGTTGGTAGCTCAAGCATGTGAATTAAATAAATTTCTCCGTCGTTCTTTTTTGCAATTTGAGCAGCTACTTTTAAAGCGTATTCAGAGTGTTTTGAAAAATCAGTTGGTACTAAAATTCGTTTCATATTATTTTAAAGTTTTGGTAGTAAAATTTTTACACTATAAAATTAGTGATTAATTAACAAACCTACAATTTTTTTAAATTAAAAAAAAATAATTATATTTGCGTCGTAATTATTTGAAACAGAAATAATGAGGCACGCATTGCGTGCCTCTTTTTATACCAAATGAATTTTAGAGCAAAAGTTGAAGAGTTGTTAAGTGCTGCATTAAATGAGCGCTCATCGTTGTTTTTAATAGATTTAAAAATTAACGACGATAATAAAATTTTAGTAACTTTAGATGGTGATAGCGGTGTAAACTTACAAGATTGTATCGATGTAAGTAGAGCAATTGAACACAATTTAGATAGAGAAGAAGTTGATTTTGCTTTAGAAGTTGCTTCAGTTGGTGCTACAACGCCTTTGGTTATGCCAAGGCAATTTGTGAAAAATATTGGTAGAAAATTAAAAGTAACTAAGATTTCTGGGGAAATAATTGAAGGTTCTGTTACAGAGGCTGATAACGAAAATGTTACGTTAGAGTGGAAGGCGCGTGAACCGAAAAAAATCGGTAAAGGAAAAGTTACTGTGGAAAAAACAGCGGTTTTGCCTTATGATGAAATAAAAGAAGCAAAAGTTATAATATCGTTTTAAATATTAATAAAATTAAGATGGAGAATATTGCGTTAATTGATTCGTTTTCAGAGTTTAAAGATGATAAACTTATCGATAGAGTTACCTTAATGGCGATTTTAGAAGATGTATTTCGCAATGCATTAAAGAAAAAATATGGTTCAGATGATAATTTTGATATTATCATTAATCCAGATAAAGGAGATATGGAAATCTGGAGAAATAGAACGGTAGTTGAAGATGGAGAAGTAGAAGATGATAATTCTGAAATCTCATTATCAGACGCAAGAAAAATAGAGCCTGATTTTGAAGTAGGTGAAGAAGTTTCTGAAGAAGTTAAATTAATCGATTTAGGACGTCGCGCAATTTTAGCATTACGTCAAAATTTAATTTCAAAAATTCACGAGCACGATAATACAAACTTATACAAGCAGTTCAAAGAGTTAATAGGAGATATTTATACTGCGGAAGTTCATCACATTCGTCCAAGATTAGTTGTTTTAATGGATGACGAAGGGAATGAAATTATCTTACCAAAAGATAAACAAATTCCAAACGATTACTTCAAGAAAGGTGAAAATGTTAGAGGGGTTATTGAAAATGTTGAATTGAAAGGAAATAAACCTCAAATTATCATGTCTAGAACTTCGCCAGATTTCTTAGAGAAGTTATTCGAACAAGAAATTCCAGAGGTTTTCGACGGATTGATTAACATTAAAAAAGTGGCGCGTATTCCTGGTGAAAAAGCAAAGGTTGCGGTAGATTCTTACGATGATAGAATTGATCCAGTTGGTGCTTGTGTAGGAATGAAAGGTTCTCGTATTCACGGAATTGTTCGCGAATTAAACAACGAAAATATCGACGTTATTAATTATACAACAAACCCTCAATTATATATTACTAGAGCATTAAGTCCAGCGAGAGTTTCTTCGGTTAAAATTGATGAAGAAAACAAAAAAGCAGAAGTGTTCTTAAAAATCGAAGAGGTTTCTAAGGCAATTGGTCGTGGCGGACATAACATTCGTTTAGCAAGTATGCTTACAGGTTATGAGTTAGATGTAATTAGAGAGGGTGTTGAAGAAATCGATGATGTTGAATTAAGAGAATTCTCAGATGAAATCGAAGGTTGGGTAATCGAAGAATTTGCAAAAATTGGTTTAGATACCGCAAGAAGCGTGCTAGATCAAGATGTTGAGGATTTAATTAGAAGAACAGATTTAGAAGAGGAAACAATTTTAGATGTTATCCGTGTCTTGAAAGAAGAAATGGAAGACTAACTACATAAAAGACTCAAACAACAACACACGTATATAAACCGAATATTTTAAATAGATTATATGTCTGAAAAGAGAGTAATAAGAATCAACAAAGTTTTAAGGGAATTAAATATTTCTCTAGATAGAGCAGTGGATTTTTTAAAGGAGAATGACCATGAAATAGAGTCGAGTCCTAATGCTAAAATTTCTCAAGAGGAATATGATGTCTTATGTAGTCAATTTTCTGCTGATAAAGGTAAAAAAGAAGCGTCTCTTGAAGTAAGTGAAGAGAAAAAGAAAGAGAAAGAAGCGCTTAAAAAGGAGTTAGAAAAAGAACAAGAGCTTAAGCGTTTACAAGAAGAAAAAGCAAAACGCGAACAAGAAGTAATTAAAGCTAAAGCTTCTCTTTCTGGGCCAAAAGCAGTTGGTAAGATTGATTTAGATTCTGATAAAGATAAAGCGAAAACTGAAAATAAAGCTAAAGTAGAGCCGAAAAAAGAAGTTGAAGCAAAATCTACTCCATCGAAACAGGAAACTGAAAAACCAGCAAAAGAAGTTAAGAAAGAAAAAACTTCTAAAAAAGTTGAAAAAATCGAAACAACTAAAACTGATGAAACAACTTCTGAAGAATCAGAAGTAATTCAAACTCAATACAAAAAACTTTCGGGAGCAACTTTTACAGGTCAAAAAATCGACTTATCTAAGTTTGAAAAAGCTAAGAAGAAAAAAGACGATAAAAAAGATAATAAAAAACCTGGTCAAGGAAATCAAAATAAACAAGGCGCTGGTAAAAAAGAAGGTGAAGGCAAGAAGAAGCGTCAACGTATGACAAAACCTGTTCAAGGAGGTGGAAACAACCAACGTGGAGGTAAAAAAGATTACGGTAGAGATAGACATAATAAAGGTAGAAAACCTACAGTTCAAAAAGTTGAGCCTACAGAAGAAGAAGTAAAAAACCAAATTAAAGAAACCTTAGAGCGTTTACAAGGTAAAGGAAGCAAGTCTAAGGCGGCTAAATATCGTAAAGATAAGAGAGATTCGCATCGTCAGCGTATCGATGAAGAGCAACAACAACAAGATTTAGATAGCAAAATCCTTAAGGTGACCGAGTTTGTTACAGTAGGAGAAATTGCTACGATGATGAATGTTTCCATTACTGATGTTATTGGAACGTGTATGTCACTTGGAATTATGGTTACAATGAATCAGCGTTTAGATGCTGAAACATTAACTATTGTTGCAGATGAATTTGGTTATGAAGTAGAATTTATTTCGACAGACTTAGAAGAAACGACAGAAGAAATTGTTGATGCACCAGAAGATTTAAAACCTCGTGCACCAATTGTTACGGTAATGGGTCACGTAGATCATGGTAAAACATCTTTCTTAGATTACGTGCGTAGTGCAAATGTAATCGCTGGTGAGTCTGGAGGAATTACACAGCATATCGGAGCGTATTCTGTTGAATTAGAAAACGGTCAAAAAATAGCGTTTTTAGATACTCCTGGTCACGAAGCCTTTACGGCGATGCGTGCTCGTGGTGCACAAGTTACTGATATTGCTATTATCGTAATTGCAGCTGATGATGATATCATGCCGCAAACTAAAGAAGCTATCAGTCACGCACAAGCGGCTGGTGTTCCTATGGTTTTTGCAATCAATAAAGTAGATAAGCCAACGGCTAATCCAGATAAGATTAAAGAGAAGTTAGCAGCTATGAACTTGCTAGTAGAAGAATGGGGTGGTAAATATCAATCTCATGATATTTCTGCAAAAACTGGTTTAGGTGTTAATGAATTATTAGAAAAAGTATTGTTAGAGGCTGAATTGTTAGAGCTAAAAGCAAATCCAGATCGTCAAGCGCAAGGAACTGTAGTTGAAGCGCAATTAGATAAAGGTCGTGGTTATGTAGCTACAATTTTAGTTCAAAATGGTACACTTTCTATTGGAGATTATGTCCTAGCTGGGAAAAATCATGGTAAGATTAAGGCGATGTTTGATGAACGCGGACACAATGTTCAAAAAGCTGGACCTTCTACACCTGTTTCAGTTTTAGGTTTAGATGGAGCGCCTACTGCAGGTGATAAATTTAGTGTTTATGAAGATGAGAGAGAGGCGAAGCAAATTGCAGCTAAACGTACACAGTTATTACGTGAGCAATCTGTTCGTACGCAGAAACACATTACACTTGATGAAATTGGTCGTCGTATTGCATTAGGAGATTTCAAAGAATTGAATATTATCTTAAAAGGTGATGTTGATGGTTCTGTTGAAGCGTTATCAGATTCATTCTCTAAATTATCTACTGAAGAAATTCAAGTTAACATTATTCATAAAGGTGTTGGAGCAATTACAGAATCTGATGTATTATTAGCGTCAGCTTCAGATGCAATTATTATTGGATTTAACGTTCGTCCTCAAGGAAGTGCAAAACAATTAGCTGATAAAGAAGAAATCGATATCAGAACATATTCTATTATCTATGCAGCTATTGACGATGTTAAAGATGCAATGGAAGGTATGTTGTCACCAGAATTGAAAGAAGAAGTTACAGGTACTGCTGAAATTAGAGAGTTATTCAAAATTTCAAAAGTGGGAACTATTGCTGGATGTATGGTTACAGATGGTAAGATTTACAGAAGTTCTAAGATTCGTTTAATTCGTGAAGGTGTTGTTATTTACACAGGTGAATTAACCGCATTAAAACGATTTAAAGACGATGTTAAAGAGGTTTCGAAAGGATACGATTGTGGTATGCAAATTAAAAATTACAACGATATTAAAGAAAGCGATGTAATTGAAGCATTCCAAGAAGTAGAAGTGAAGAAAAAACTATAGTAATAGCGTTTTATAGAAATAAAAAAGCCCAACATTTGTTGGGTTTTTTTTATGGTTTTATCAAAAGTGATGTAGGGTATTTGTCTCTAATTTCTTCTAATGTCTTTTCGGCGTGAAGTCGGTTTTTAAACGGTCCAATATATACTTTGTAAAGTGGGTTAGCATAAACTATAGTGCCGTCATATTGCTTGAAATCACTTTTAAAGTCCGAAAACGTTTTTTTACATTCAGTACTCGTGCCTGTGTAAATTTGGATTTTATAAGCGTTTTTAATCGCAATAGGGCGATTAAGCTTTCTCTTTTCGTTCAGTAATTTTTCAAATTCTGGACTTTCCTCTAGTGTGGTTTTTTTTTCTTGTGCAAAAATTGCCTGACTAAATAGGAGCGAAAAAAATAGGCTAAAAAAAACTAATCTCGATTGTAATTTTCTCATTATGAATATTTATTAAAACAAAAATACAATTATTTATTGCTAATTTAATTGAAGTATTTATTTAGAATAAGTATAAATTGTGTTTTAAGATAATATTAAGGTTTTGATAATAGTTCGAATATCGTATTTTTGTCGGAGTTTAAATAAAAATGTTTTAGTTGTTGCTGATAAAATAGTAAGCTAAAATCATACCAAAAGACACGTTAACCATAATAAATATGAAAAAGGTGGGTAACCATAAATCGTTTTTAAAGATTTTCTTCAGTTTAGCGCTTTCGCTATCTTTTTCTTTATCCGTTTTCGCTCAAGACCCTGCTAAAGGGAAAGAGTTATTTAATGCAAACTGTGCTGCATGTCATAAGTTAGATAAAAAATCTACCGGACCTGCTTTGCGTGGTGTTTTAGATAAATATGATGGTGATAAAGAATGGTTGTATAAGTGGATTAAAAATAGTGGTGAGCTAGTTAAGTCTGGTGATGCACAAGCTGTTAAAATCTTCGAGGAGTATAATCAAGTGCCAATGACGGCTTTTCCTCAGTTGTCAAATGAAGATATTGATAATATTTTAGCGTATACTTCAGAGCCTAAGGCTGAGCCTGTTGCTGTTGTTGCAGTGGTAGATGGTGGAGAGAATTCTGGACAAAGTTCAGGGCTTTCAAACAATGTTATTTTAGGTGCATTGTCTTTAGTGTTATTGATGTTGGTGGTTATGTTGTTCTTGGTGAACAATGTGTTAAACAAGATTGCTAAAGCAAATGGTTTAGAAGTTGAAGGAAAAGAGAAATCATTGCCAATTTGGAAAGCGTTTGCTAAAAACCAATTCTTAGTGTTAGTTTCTGTAATTGCGTTCTTGCTTTTTGCTGCTTATTTTGCTTATGGTTATTTAATGCAAGTTGGTGTAGATCAAGGTTACGAGCCAGTTCAACCAATTCACTATTCACATAAAATTCACGCTGGAGATAACGAGATTGATTGTAAGTACTGTCACTCTTCTGCTCGTGTGTCTAAAACATCAGGAATTCCTTCTTTAAATGTTTGTATGAACTGTCATAAGAACATTTCTGAAGTTGCTGAAACAACGGCTACAGCAGAATATTCAAAAGAATTTTACGATGGTGAGATTCAAAAATTATATGCAGCTGTAGGTTGGGATGCTGAAAAACAAGAATATACAGGTAAAACACAGCCAGTAAAATGGGTGAGAATTCATAATTTACCAGATTTCGTTTACTTTAATCACTCTCAGCACGTAACTGTTGCAGGTGTAGAATGTCAAACTTGTCACGGTCCAGTTGAGGAAATGGAAGTGATGAAACAATTTTCTCCATTAACTATGGGGTGGTGTGTGGATTGTCACAGAGAAACTAATGTTAAGGTAGAAGATAACGAATACTATAAAAAGATTCACGAAGAACTTTCTAAAAAGTACGGTGTAGATAAACTAACTGCAGCGCAAATGGGAGGTTTAGAATGTGGTAAATGCCACTATTAATAAATAATTTTAGAAGCTAATATCAAGTATAATATGGCATCAAACAAAAAATACTGGAAAAGTGTTGAAGAACTAAACGAAAATAGTTCTATTGTTGAGACGCTAAGAAACAACGAGTTTGCGGAAGAAATTCCTGTAAATGAGTTTTTAGGTAATGATGAAACATTATCAAATTCATCTACATCTCGTCGTGACTTCTTAAAATATGTTGGATTCAGTACGGCTGCGGCTTCATTAGCAGCGTGTGAAGGTCCAGTTGTAAAATCAATTCCTTATGTGGTACAGCCAGAAGAAATTATTCCTGGTGTGGCAGATTATTATGCAACTACAATTGCAGATGGTTTTGATTTTGCTAACATTTTAATTAAAACAAGAGAAGGTCGTCCAATTAAAGTTGAAAACAATAATTTGGAAGGAGCGATAACTGGAGCTAATGCGAGAGTTCATGCTTCTGTACTTTCTTTATATGATAATTTAAGATTAAAGCAATCTAAGATCTCAGGAAAAGACGCTTCTTGGAATGAAGTAAATGCTAAAGTAAAAGCAAGTTTAGAAGAAGCTAATGCAAATGCTAAAGAAGTTGTTGTTCTTACAGGAACAATGGCGAGTCCTTCTACTGATGCTTTAATTGCTGAATTAAAAGCAAAATATCCAACAGTTAAGCATGTTGTTTATGATGCGGTTTCTGAAAGTAATGCATTAGATGCTTTCGAAACTGTTTACGGTGAAAGAGCTTTAGCGGGTTATGATTTTTCTAAAGCTGATGTAATTGTATCTGTTGGTGCAGATTTCTTAGGAGATTGGCAAGGTGGTGGATATGATGCAGGATATGCAAAAGGACGTATTCCTAAAAACGGAAAAATGTCTAAGCATATTCAAATTGAAGCAAATATGTCTTTAGCTGGAGCTAATGCTGATAAGAGAATTCCGATGAATGTTTCTCAGCAAAAACAGGCTTTAGCTGATTTATATAACGCAGTTGTTAACGAAGTTACTCCTAAAAATGCAGAAGTAGCGAAAGCTGCAAAGCAATTAAAATCTGCAGGAAATAAAGGTGTTGTTGTAACAGGTTTAGATGATTTCGATGCGCAATTAGTTGTATTAGGAATCAATGCGCATATTAGTTCAGTTGCTTTTAATCCAAACGCAGCTAAATTGACTCGTAAAGGTAATGTTAAAGATGTAGCTCAATTAGTAGCTGATATGAAAGCTGGAAAAGTTCATACATTAATTATGAATGGAGTTAATCCAGTTTATACATTACCAAATTCGAAAGATTTTTCTGAAGGATTGAAAAAAGTTAAATTGTCTGTTGCTTTTTCTATGAAAGAAGATGAAACAGCTAGTTTGACAAATGTTGCTGTTGCAGCACCACACTATTTAGAGTCTTGGGGAGATGTTGCTCTTCAACGCGGTCATTATAGTGTAACGCAACCAACAATTCGTCCTTTATTTGATACAAAACAATTCCAAGATGCATTATTGTCTTGGGCAGATAACAGCGCTGAATATTTTGATTACTTAAAAGGTTTCGCTTCAGCTAATGTTGCTGGTAAGTCTTGGAATCAAACAGTTCATGACGGTTTTGCAACAACTGAGGTTGCTGGGTTAGCAGCAAACTCAGTTGATGTTAGTTCTTCAGTTTCAAAATTAGCTAATGCTAAATCAAACGGTTTAGATTTAGTATTGTATTCTAAAACTGGAATGGGAGATGGTCAACAAGCAAATAACCCTTGGTTGCAAGAGTTTCCAGATCCAATCACAAGAGTGTCTTGGGATAATTACGTGACAGTTTCTAAAAAAGATGCTGAAAAACTTGGTTTAAAAAACTGGAATGTTGCAAATGGTGGATTAAATGGTAGTTATGCGACTTTAAAAGTTGGAAATGCTACATTAAATAATGTGCCAGTTGTTATTCAACCAGGTCAAGCTGTAGGGACAGTTGGTCTTTCTTTCGGTTATGGTAAGAAAGCTGCAATGAAGCAGGAAATGCAAGTTGGGGTTAACGCTTATGCATTATACAATAACTTAAATGCAAATCAATCAGTTTCTATTTCAGTAGAAGAAGGCGAGCATGAATTTGCTTGCGTTCAATTACAAAAAACATTAATGGGTCGTGGAGATATTATTAAAGAAACGACTCTTGAAATATTTAACACAAAAGATGCTTCAGAATGGAATATAATTCCAGTTGTATCTTTAGATCATAAAGAAACTCCGGCTACAGAAGTAGATTTATGGGACTCTTTTGATAGAAGCGTTGGGCATCACTTTAATTTATCTATTGATTTGAATGCTTGTACAGGATGTGGGGCTTGTGTTATCGCTTGTCATGCTGAAAATAATGTGCCAGTTGTAGGTAAGTCAGAAGTAAGAAGAAGTCGTGATATGCACTGGTTGCGTATCGATAGATATTATTCTTCTGAAGATACTTTCGAAGGTGACATTGAAAAGAAAGAGAGTTTAGATGGATTGTTTGGTGATGAAGGTTCTTTAAAAGGGTTTGGTGAGATGGAGCATCCATCAGAAAATCCTCAAGTAGCCTTCCAACCAGTTATGTGTCAGCATTGTAACCACGCTCCTTGTGAAACAGTTTGTCCAGTAGCGGCAACTTCACATGGTAGAGAAGGTCAAAACCACATGGCTTATAACCGTTGTGTAGGTACTCGTTATTGTGCTAATAACTGTCCTTATAAAGTACGTCGTTTCAACTGGTTCTTATATAACAAAAATAGCGAGTTCGATTATCACATGAATGATGATTTAGGTCGTATGGTATTAAATCCAGATGTTAATGTACGTTCTCGTGGTGTTATGGAGAAATGTTCAATGTGTATCCAAATGACACAAGCGTCTAAATTAAAAGCTAAGCGCGAAGGTAGAGCTGTAAAAGATGATGAATTCCAAACAGCTTGTTCTGCAGCTTGTTCAAGTGGTGCAATGATTTTTGGAGATGTTAATGATAGTGAAAGTAAAGTAGCTGATTTAGCAAAATCTGATAGAATGTATCATTTATTAGAGCACATCGGAACAAAACCAAATGTATTCTACCACGTTAAAGTTAGAAACGAAAAATAATTATTAATTAACAGAAACAATATAAAGGATTATGTCGTCTCATTACGAAGCACCCATTAGAAAACCTTTAGTAGTAGGAAATAAATCTTACCACGATGTTACAGTAGATGTAGCGCGCCCTGTTGAAGGTAGAGCTAATAAGCAATGGTGGATTGTTTTTTCAATCGCTTTAGTTGCTTTCCTATATGGTTTAGGTTGTATGGTATACACAGTTGCTACTGGTATCGGTACATGGGGATTAAATAAAACAGTTGGTTGGGCTTGGGATATTACCAATTTCGTTTGGTGGGTAGGTATCGGTCACGCCGGAACACTTATCTCAGCCGTATTATTGTTATTCCGTCAAAAATGGAGAATGGCAATTAACCGTTCTGCAGAAGCCATGACTATTTTCTCGGTTATGCAGGCAGGTTTGTTCCCAATTATTCACATGGGACGTCCTTGGTTAGGATATTGGGTATTACCTATTCCAAATCAATTTGGATCATTATGGGTAAACTTTAACTCACCATTATTATGGGATGTATTTGCTATTTCAACGTATTTATCGGTTTCATTAGTTTTTTGGTGGACTGGTTTATTGCCTGATTTTGCAATGCTACGTGATAGAGCAATTACACCTTTTACAAAGAAAGTGTATTCAACTTTATCTTTCGGATGGAGTGGTAGAGCTAAAGACTGGCAACGTTTTGAAGAAGTTTCATTAGTATTAGCTGGTTTAGCAACACCTCTTGTACTTTCGGTTCACACAATTGTATCATTTGACTTCGCAACGTCAGTTATTCCAGGATGGCATACTACAATTTTACCTCCTTACTTCGTTGCTGGAGCAATTTTCTCTGGATTCGCAATGGTACAAACGCTATTGATAATTATGAGAAAAGTTTCAAACTTAGAAGACTATATTACATTACAACACATTGAGTTAATGAATTTAGTAATCATGATTACTGGTTCGATAGTAGGTTGTGCTTATATAACTGAGTTGTTTATCGCTTGGTATTCTGGAGTAGAATACGAACAATATGCATTCTTAAATAGAGCAACTGGACCTTACTGGTGGTCATATTGGTTAATGATGACATGTAACGTAATTTCTCCGCAAGTTATGTGGTTTAAGAAAATTAGAACAAGTATTTTTTGGTCTTTCGTTATCTCAATTGTAGTAAATGTAGGAATGTGGTTTGAGCGTTTTGTAATCATCGTTACTTCATTACACAGAGATTATTTACCTTCATCATGGACAATGTTCCAACCAACATTTGTTGATGCAGGTATATTCATAGGAACTATCGGATTCTTCTTTGTATTATTCTTATTATATTCTAGAAGTTTCCCTGTAATTGCACAAGCAGAGGTTAAGACAATTTTAAAATCTTCAGGTGACAATTATAAAAGAGAAAGAGAATTAAACAATCATTCAGATAATCATTAATATCATGAGTAATAAAGTTGTACACGCTATATATAATGATGATGACATTTTAATGGATGCTGTAAAGAAAACTAGAGCAGCTCATCATCATATTGAAGAGGTTTATACACCTTTCCCAGTACACGGTTTAGATAAAGCTATGGGATTGGCTCCAACTCGCCTTGCAATTGCTTCATTTCTTTATGGTTTAACTGGGTTAGCTATTTATACTACCTTGATTAACTATATTATGATTAATGATTGGCCTCAAGATATTGGAGGAAAGCCTAGTTTTGCTTTTTACCAGAATTTACCAGCATTTGTGCCAATTATGTTTGAAGGTACTGTGTTTTTTGCAGCTCACTTAATGGTTATTACTTTTTACATGAGAAGTAAATTGTGGCCATTTAAAAAAGCCGAAAACCCTGATTTAAGAACAACTGATGATCATTTTTTAATGGAAGTAGGAGTTCATAATAATGAAGAAGAATTAGTTTCATTTTTTAAGGAAACTGGTGCAGTTGAAGTTAAAGTAATAGAAAAGCATTAATATTTAGATATGAAAAGCTTATATAAAATAGTTGCAGTAGTAGGATTGTCTTTAATGGCTACTTCTTGTTTTGATAAGTCAAAGCCTAACTACCAATTTTTTCCTAATATGTATGAAGCGGTTCCTTATGAAACGTATTCAGAGAATGATGCTTTTGCAAACGGAAAAGAAGGTCAATTACCAGTAGATGGAACAATTAAGCGAGGTTTTGTCCCTTTTGAAATTCCGAATACTACAGAAGGATATGCAGAAGCTAAAGCAAATTTAAAATCTCCACTTGAAGCTGCTTCAATCGATGCAGAAAAAGGAAAAGAATTGTATGATGTTTATTGTGCAATTTGTCACGGAAAAAAAGGAGATGGAAAAGGAACTTTAGTAAAGAGAGAGAAGTTTTTAGGAGTTCCTAATTACAAAGATAGAGATATTACAGAAGGAAGTATTTATTTCGTAATAACTTACGGTTTGAATTCAATGGGTTCACATGCAAACCAACTTTCACAAGAAGAAAGATGGCAAGTAACCGATTACGTTTTAAAGCTTAAATCAGAATTATAATTGTAAAACACCTTTTGAAAATAATAGATATGTACACGTTTTCAAGTAAATTAAAGACTTTTTCATTAATTTTAATGGTTTTAGGAGCTGTTGGAATTGGGTTTGGTTTTTTAAACTCACCTAAAACAATTGAAGAAGTTGAAACAATCCTTTCAGCGGATGCTCATGGTCACCATGAAGAAGTAGCTCACGATACACATGCAGCGCAAGATGCACATGGAGATCACAAAGCTGATGCTCATCATGATGATGCACATACAGAGCATTTAAATCATGTATTACATCAGTTACAAAATAAACCATGGTCTGCATTTTATGTAGCTTGTATTTTCTTTATGTTAATTAGTGTTGGAGTTCTTGCTTTTTACGCAATTCAATATGCTGCACAAGCAGGTTGGTCTCCTATTTTATTTAGAGTAATGGAAGGTATAACAAGTTATTTATTACCAGGTTCTATTATTTTCTTTATAGTATTAGTACTTTCAGGTATGCATATGAATCATATGTTTACATGGATGAATCCTGATGTTGTAAATCCTGAACATGCTGATTATGACAAAATAATCGCTGGAAAAGCAGGTTATTTAAATGTCACTGCGTTTTTAGTTAGAGCGGCTATTTATTTAATCATTTGGAATTTATATCGTTTCTTCACGAGAAGAAATTCGATTGCTCAAGATTCAGCAGAAGAAGGAACAACTACTTATCACAAGAAGAACTTTAAACTTTCAGCTACTTTCTTAGTATTGTTTTTAATTACAGAATCAATGATGTCTTGGGATTGGATTATGTCTTTAGATCCTCACTGGTATAGTACATTATTCGGTTGGTATGTATTTGCAAGTTTCTTTGTAAGTGGTATTACAGTAATTGCAATGGTTACAATTTACTTAAAATCAAAAGGATATTTAGAAGCGGTAAATACGAGTCATATACACGATTTAGCTAAATTCATGTTTGGTGTTAGTATTTTCTGGACATATTTATGGTTCTCTCAATTTATGTTAATTTGGTATTCTGATATTCCAGAAGAAGTAACATATTTTGTAACAAGAATAGAACAATATAACTTACCTTTCTTCGGAATGTTAGTGATGAACTTTGTTTTTCCATTATTAATTTTAATTAATACAGATTTCAAACGTTTATCTTGGATTATAGTTTTAGCAGGATCAGTTATCTTATTTGGTCATTATATCGATTTCTATAATATGGTTATGCCTGCAACTGTTGGTGATCAGTGGTTCATTGGCATTCCAGAAATTAGTGCAATTTTGTTTTTCTTTGGGTTGTTTATCTTCGTTGTATTTTCAGCTCTTACAAAAGCGCCACTTGTACCTAAAGGAAATCCTTTAATGGGAGAAAGTAAGCAATTTCATTATTAATAATATTTAAAGAATAAACAAATGACAGGTTTATTGATATTTGTAGTTTTAGTTTTAATAGGAATTGCAGTTTGGCAATTAACTAAAATATTCGATTTGACTCAAATTGGTGCTTCAAGCGAAAATGCCGAAGTAGCTAATGAAAATGATAATAGAGTTAATGGATACTTAATGTTTGCTTTTGTTGGGTTTATTTATGTTTTTACAATTTACTCAGTATATGCTTGGGGACATTTAGTTCTAGGAACTCCAGCATCAGAACATGGTACAGCTGTAGATAATTTAATGAATATATCTTTAGTTATTATCTTTTTAGTACAAACGATTACACAGTTCTTATTACACTATTTTGCATTCAAATACAGAGGACAAAAAGGTAATAAAGCCACTTACTTTGCCGATAATAATAAATTAGAAGCTATCTGGACAATTATTCCAGTAATTGTTTTAGCAGGTTTAATTTTATACGGTTTGTTTACTTGGAATAACATTATGTATTATGATGATGAGGAAGACGTAATGTATGTTGAAGTATATGCAAAACAATTCGGTTGGGAAGTGCGTTATGCAGGTGAAGATAATACTTTAGGAAAGGCTAACGTTCGTTATATCGAAGGTATCAACACTATGGGAGTTGATTTAGCTGATCCAGCTGCAAAAGACGATAAAGTAACTAATGAATTACATTTACCTAAAGGTAAAAAAGTAGTTTTTAAATTCCGTTCTCAAGACGTTTTACACTCTGCTTATATGCCTCACTTTAGAGCGCAAATGAATTGTGTGCCAGGAATGATTACTTCATTTAATTTTGTTCCAACTATAACTACTTCTGAAATGCGTCAAAACGAGGCAATTGTGAAGAAAGTAGAAAACATAAACAAAATCCGTGCTGAAAAAAGCAAAGATTTAGTAGCAAATGGAGAAGAAGCGTTAGAACCTTACGAATTTGATTACTTATTATTATGTAATAAAATTTGTGGTGCTTCTCACTATAATATGCAAATTAAAGTTGTGGTAGATGAACAAGCTGATTTTGACAAATGGTTAGCTGAAAAAGCAACACTGTCTCAACAATGGACAGAAGCTAATGCGCCAAAAGTTGAAGAAAAGCCTCAACCAGAAGTTTTAGAAGTTGAAACAGTAGCTGATACTACACAAGTTTTAGCTCAAGTTACAGAATAATAAAGATATTTCATTTATAATAGAATAATACGATTATGTCAGCACACGAACACGGACATCATAAGGAAACTTTTATTACTAAATACATTTTTAGTATAGACCATAAGATGATTGCTAAGCAATACTTAATTACGGGTCTTATTATGGGAATTATTGGCGTTGTGATGTCAATCTTATTCCGTATGCAAATTGCATGGCCAGAAGAATCTTTTGGAATATTCAAATTTCTATTAGGGGAAAATTTTGCGCCAGACGGTGTTATGCGAAATGATATTTACTTGGCTTTAGTTACTATACACGGTACTATAATGGTATTCTTTGTATTAACTGCTGGGTTAAGTGGAACATTTAGTAATTTATTAATTCCATTACAAATTGGAGCTAGAGATATGGCATCAGGATTTATGAATATGCTTTCATACTGGATGTTCTTTATCTCATCTGTAATTATGGTTATTTCACTTTTTGTGGAATCAGGACCAGCTTCTGCAGGTTGGACAATTTATCCTCCATTAAGTGCTTTACCACAAGCAATTCCAGGTTCTGGATTAGGAATGACATTATGGTTGGTTTCTATGGCAATTTTTATCGCATCTTCTTTAATGGGATCGTTAAACTATGTTGTTACAGTAATCAATTTGAGAACAAAAGGAATGTCAATGACACGTTTACCATTAACAATTTGGGCGTTTTTCGTAACAGCAATTATAGGTATCGTTTCTTTCCCAGTTTTATTCTCAGCGGCATTATTATTGATTTTTGATAGAAGTTTCGGAACTTCATTCTATTTATCAGATATTTTTATCTCTGGTGAAGTTTTACATTATCAAGGTGGTTCTCCAGTATTATTTGAGCACTTATTCTGGTTCTTAGGTCACCCTGAAGTATATATTGTATTATTACCAGCTTTAGGTATTACATCTGAAATTATTGCTACAAACTCAAGAAAACCTATTTTCGGTTACCGTGCAATGGTTGCTTCGATTTTAGCAATTGCATTTTTATCTACAATTGTTTGGGGTCATCACATGTTCGTTTCAGGTATGAATCCATTCTTAGGTTCGGTATTTACCTTTACAACATTATTAATTGCAATTCCTTCTGCTGTAAAAGCATTTAACTATATTACAACGCTTTGGAAAGGTAATTTACAAATGAATCCTGCGATGCTATTCTCAATCGGTTTAGTTTCGACTTTCATCACTGGAGGTTTAACAGGAATTATTTTAGGAGATAGTACATTAGATATTAATGTTCACGATACATATTTCGTAATTGCTCACTTCCACCTAGTAATGGGTATTTCTGCTCTTTACGGATTCTTTGCTGGTGTTTATCATTGGTATCCAAGAATGTTCGGAAGAATGTTAAATAAAAACTTAGGATATGTTCACTTCTGGGTAACTGCAGTTTGTGCTTATGGAGTTTTCTTCCCAATGCACTTTATTGGTATGGCTGGTCTTCCACGTCGTTACTATACAAACTCTGCTTTCCCATTATTTGACGATTTAGCAAATGTAAATGTTATTATTACAATCTTTGCAATCGTTGGAGCTACATTCCAAATTGTTTTCTTCTGGAACTTCTTCTATAGCATGTTTTATGGTAAGAAAGCACCAATGAATCCATGGAAATCTAACACATTAGAATGGACAGCACCAGTTGAACATATTCATGGAAACTGGCCAGGTGAACTTCCAGAAGTACACCGTTGGGCATACGATTACAGTAAGCCAGGTCACGATGAGGACTTTGTTCCACAAACAGTTCCAATGAAAGATGGAGAAGAAGAATTACATCATTAAGAAGTAAATTCAATATTTTAAAATAAGAAAAACCTTTCCTTTTGGAGAGGTTTTTTGTTTTACCTTTGCTTATATTTGTTATTATGAACGAAAATTTGAATCCAGATAAAGAGAATTTTTCTCAACAAGAAATTGATATTGAAAAAGCACTTCGTCCGCTTTCCTTTGATGATTTTGCTGGACAAGAGCAAGTCCTTGAAAACTTGAAAATTTTCGTTCAAGCAGCTAATTTGCGCGATGAAGCTTTAGATCATACATTGTTTCACGGACCACCAGGTTTGGGTAAAACCACTTTAGCTAATATTCTGGCTAATGAATTAAATGTTGGAATAAAAATTACTTCCGGACCTGTTTTAGATAAGCCTGGAGATTTGGCTGGTTTGCTTACTAATCTAGAAGATCGCGATATTTTATTCATAGATGAAATTCATCGATTGAGCCCAATTGTAGAAGAGTACTTGTATTCTGCAATGGAAGATTATAAAATCGATATAATGATTGAATCTGGACCAAATGCTAGAACGGTTCAGATTAATCTCAATCCATTTACCTTAGTCGGCGCAACTACACGTTCAGGATTGCTAACAGCTCCTATGCGTGCTCGTTTCGGTATTCAAAGTCGCTTGCAGTATTATAATAAGGAATTATTATCAACAATAGTTGAAAGAAGCGCATCTATTTTAAATGTACCAATAGATATTGAAGCCGCAATTGAAATTGCTGGTAGAAGTAGAGGAACACCACGTATTGCGAATGCGTTGTTGCGCCGTGTTCGAGATTTTGCTCAAATAAAAGGTAACGGAACTATTGATTTAGAGATTGCAAAATATGGTTTAAAATCTTTAAATGTTGATGCTCACGGTTTAGATGAAATGGATAATAAAATTTTAAATACCATTATTGATAAATTCAAAGGCGGACCAGTTGGTCTCTCAACTTTGGCTACAGCAGTTTCGGAAAGTGGAGAAACAATAGAAGAAGTTTATGAGCCTTTTTTAATTCAAGAAGGTTTTATTGTGAGAACACCAAGAGGAAGAGAAGTAACTGATTTAGCGTATAAGCATTTAGGTAAAATTAGAAATAATATTCAAGGTGGATTATTCTAAACATACCGAAAGTAATGCAAAAGTGAAAATCCCTGAAGTTCCTTTTTTTCAGTTTGTTAAACACTCGCTAAATATACTGCGAAATCCATTACCATTTCATCATGAAAATTTTGAAAAAAAAGGCGATATTTTTCGCTTAAATATTGGTCTTGGAAATTCAGTTGTATTTTCTCGAAATGCTGATTTATTACGTTATGCACTGCAAAAGAATCAGAAGAATTATAAAAAATCAAAAATTCAAACTGAAGATTTAGCTAAATATATCGGTTTTGGATTGTTAACTTCCGAAGGCGAATTATGGCAAAAACAACGAAAGTTAATCCAACCTGCATTTCATAAGCACCAATTGGAAAAGTTGTTAGAGAAAATTCATCAAGCAATTGAATCTGAATTAACAAAAATTGATTGTGACAAACCTTTTGATATTTTTCCAATTTTTAATGATTTGGCATTTCAAACAGTTGTAAAGGCATTATTTAGTTCGGAAGCTACTACTGCTGAAATAAAAAGACTTCAAGAAATTACCGAACAAAATCAAGAAATGTTAGTTAAAGAACTGCGACAACCATATTTAAAATGGTGGTTTGTGATAAGTGGTAAAATAAAGAAACATATTAATTATACCAACGAAGCTAGAGCAGTTCTAAAAGCTATTGTAGAGCGTAGAAAAAAATCAGAAAGAAAGCATAATGATTTACTCGACATGTTGCTGGAAGCGCAATACGAAGACGGAACTTCAATGAGCGAAAAGCAATTGTTAGATGAAATTCTCATTTTGTTTGTGGCTGGTCATGAAACTACATCAAATGCTTTATGTTTTGTTTGCGAATTATTGGCTCGAAATCCAGAAACGCAAGTAAAAATAGTTGAAGAAGTGCAAAAAACAGAAGGTTTTTCTAATGATTATTTGGAATGGATTAAACAGTCAACTTATACGAAATGTGTAATCGAAGAAGCTTTGCGATTGTATCCGCCAGCGTATTTTATCGATCGTGTAAACAAAGAAAGCGATGATTTTGAAGGAATTGATATTCCAAAAGAAACTAATTTGTTGTTTTCTATTTATGAAATTCATCGTCATCCTGATTATTGGGAAAATCCATTACAGTTTTTGCCAGAACGTTTTATGCAAAATAAATTAGAATACTCTAAATATTATTTTCCGTTCGGAGCTGGACAACGCATGTGTATCGGGAATAATTTTGCCATGTACGAAATGATATTGGCTGTTTTAGAATTGATGAGACGTTTTGAAATTTTAGAAAAGAAAACGCCAATTAAAATTAAACCACTCATTACTTTAAAACCATTCAATTCTGTTTTACAATTTAAAGCAAGAGCTTAATGTTATTGGGTAAACAAAAATATACACAATTAATAAAAGCCGAAGCTCAGCGCCTCGGTTTTTTGTCTTGTGGAGTTTCGAAAGCAGATTTTTTAGAAGCTGAAGCGCCTCGACTTGAAAATTGGCTAAAAAACGGTTTTCAAGGTGAAATGAATTACATGGAAAATCATTTTGATAAGCGACTTGACCCGAGATTACTTGTTGATGGTGCTAAAAGTGTTGTTTCGTTATTATTGAATTATTACCCAAACCAACTTCAAAATGAAGATTCCTATAAAATTTCAAAATACGCTTACGGACAAGATTATCATTTTGTAATAAAGGATAAATTAAAGACATTGTTACATTTTATTCAAGAAAATATAGGCGAAGTTTCTGGACGAGCATTTGTTGATTCTGCTCCAGTTTTAGATAAAGCTTGGGCTGCAAAATCAGGTTTAGGTTGGATAGGAAAACATTCCAATTTATTAACTCAAAAAACAGGTTCGTTTTATTTTATAGCCGAATTAATTATCGATTTAGAATTAGAATATGATTCGCCTACAACTGATCATTGCGGAACTTGCACTGCTTGTATAGATGCTTGCCCAACAGAAGCAATTGTAGCTCCATATGTGGTTGATGGAAGTAAATGTATTTCGTATTTCACAATCGAATTAAAAGATAATTTGCCACAAGAAATGAAAGGCAAATTTGACGATTGGATGTTTGGCTGCGATGTTTGCCAAGATGTTTGTCCGTGGAATCGATTTTCAAAACCGCATAATGAACCTGCTTTTTCACCTAAAGACGAACTCTTGGGTTTTTCTAAAAAGGATTGGGAAGAAATCACAGAAGAAACTTTCAGAAAAGTCTTTCAAAAATCTGCAGTTAAACGAACCAAGTTTGAAGGCATAAAACGTAATATAAATTTTATAAAAGAGTAGGTTTAAAATTTTTTTCTTTCGTTGCTTATTTTAACTTTGTAAGTTCATATAAAACTAATTATATGCATAGAGATACGAAAAGAAGAGAAGCTCTATTATATCATGCAAAACCTACACCTGGAAAGATTCAGGTATTGCCTACTAAAAAATACGCTACGCAAAGAGATTTGTCTTTGGCTTATTCACCAGGAGTAGCAGAGCCTTGTTTAGAAATTTCAAAAGACGTTAACAACGTATATAAATATACCGCTAAAGGAAACTTAGTTGCTGTAATTTCAAATGGCACCGCTGTTTTAGGTCTTGGAGATATTGGTGCTGAAGCATCAAAGCCAGTAATGGAAGGAAAAGGTTTATTGTTTAAAATCTTTGCCGATATCGATGTTTTTGATATTGAAGTAGGAACTAAAGATATAGAGGAGTTCATTGCGACTGTTAAAAATATTGCACCAACATTTGGCGGAATTAACCTAGAAGATATAAAAGCACCTGAATCTTTTGAAATTGAAAGACGTTTGGTGGAGGAATTAAATATTCCTGTTATGCATGATGATCAACACGGAACGGCAATTATTTCTTCAGCAGCACTGTTAAACGCTTTAGATTTAGCTGAGAAAGACATTGATAAAGTTAAAGTAGTTGTTTCTGGAGCAGGTTCTGCAGCATTAGCTTGTGCTAATTTATATGTTTTATTAGGTGTAAGAGTAGAAAACATCTTAATGTTTGATAAAGACGGAATGTTAACTACTTGTCGTGAAGATTTGTCTAACTTACAAATGAAGTATGCAAAGTCTTGCGAACCTAAATCTTTACAAGAAGCTATAAGAGGAGCAGATGTATTTTTAGGATTGTCTGTTGGAAATGTGTTAACTCCAGAAATGCTATTGACAATGAGCGATAATCCTATTGTTTTTGCAATGGCAAATCCGGTTCCTGAAATCGATTATGATTTAGCGATTAAAACTCGTGAAGATATAATTATGGCAACAGGTCGTTCAGATCATCCTAATCAAGTAAACAATGTGTTAGGTTTTCCTTATATTTTTAGAGGTGCTTTAGATGTTAGAGCGACAAAGATTAACGAAGAAATGAAAATGGCTGCTGTTCGCGCTCTAGCCGAATTAGCAAAAACGCCAGTTCCAGAACAAGTTAATATTGCTTACGGAGAAACGAAATTAAATTTTGGGCGTGATTATATTATTCCGAAACCTTTTGATCCTAGATTGATTGCGGTTGTTGCACCAGCAGTTGCTAAAGCGGCAATGGAATCAGGTGTTGCACAAGTTGAAATTCAAGATTGGCAAAAATACGAACATGATTTATTAGACCGATTAGGTTCTGATAATAAGATGATTCGTATGTTAATGAATCGTGCGAAAACTAACCCGAAACGTGTAATTTTTGCAGAAGCAGATCATTTAGATGTTTTAAAAGCGGCGCAAATTGTTTACGAAGAGAAAATCGGTCAACCAATTCTTTTAGGAAATAGCGAAATTATTCAAGAGCTGAAAGAGGAAATTGGTTTCGATGCCGATGTTGTTATTATCGATCCAAAAACTAAAGAAGAAAGCGAAAGAAGAAAACGCTATGCAGAAGTTTTTTGGAAAACACGTCAAAGAAGAGGAATTACCTTATTAGAAGCTGAAAAATGGATGCGTGAACGTAACTATTTTGCTTTAATGATGGTAAATGAGGGCGAAGCAGATGCTTTAGTTACAGGTTATTCAAGAAGTTATCCTTCGGTTGTAAAGCCTGTTATGGAATTAATTGAAAAGCAACAAGGTGTTACGCGTATTGCAACAACAAATATGATGCTAACAAGTCGCGGACCAATGTTTTTGTCTGATACGGCAATTAATCCAAATCCTTCAGCTGAAGATTTAGCAAAAATTGCATTGATGACAGCAAAGACTGTTAGAATGTTCGGAATTGAACCTGTAATAGCAATGGTTTCTTTTTCAAACTATGGTTCGTCAAATAATGAAAGTTCAAAAAAGATAAGAGAAGCGGTTGCTTATTTACATAAGTATTATCCTGATTTAATTGTAGATGGTGAAGTTCAAGCCGATTTTGCCTTAAACCCTGAGTTGTTACAAAGCAAATTCCCGTTTTCTAAAATTGGAAATAAAAAAGTAAATGTTTTAATCTTTCCTAACTTAGATGCGGCTAATATTACTTACAAGATGATGAAGGAATTGAATAAATCTGATTCTATTGGTCCAATTATGCTTGGTTTAGATAAACCTGTTCATATTTTTCAATTAGGAGCAAGTGTAGAAGAAATGGTAAGTATGGCTTCGGTAGCAGTTGTAGATGCGCAAGAAAAAGAACGAAGAAGTAAGAAAAACTAAAGTTTGATGATAGCACATATTCAAGGAAGATTAGTAGAAAAAACACCAACTGATGTCGTGATTGAATGTAATGGAGTAGGTTATTTTATCAATATTTCATTGCATACTTTTTCTCAAATTCCTGATGGTGAAAACTTGAAGTTATTTACGTTTTTGCAAGTTCGTGAAGATGCGCATACACTGTATGGTTTTGTAGAGAAACAAGAAAGAGAATTATTTAAGTTATTGATTTCGGTTTCTGGTGTTGGAGCTAATACAGCAAGAACAATGTTGTCTTCGCTACAACCAGAACAAATTATTCAAGCAATTGCATCAAATGATGTTGCTTCTATCCAAAGTGTAAAAGGAATTGGTGCAAAAACAGCACAACGTGTAATACTAGATTTAAAAGATAAAGTATTGAAAATATACGATTTAGAAGATGTTTCTGTTGTTTCAAACAATACAAACAAAGATGAAGCGTTATCTGCATTAGAGGTTCTTGGATTCAATAGAAAATCTGCAGGAAAAATCGTCGATAAAATTATTAAAGAAGTTCCAAATGCTTCTGTAGAAGAATTAATAAAACAAGCGTTAAAAAGTTTATAATTTGGATCAAAATATTGTATATAAAGTTTTTACAAAAACATTAAATGTTTTTAGAATTCTGTTTGTGTTACTACCTGCTATCGCATTTGCACAAGTAGAAGAAGAACAAGATACTGTTAAAGATGGTGTTGATTTAGGAAAAGTTGAAATCCCAAACCCAACGAGCATAGTAGAAGCCTATACTTATGATCCAGTTACTGATAGATATATTTACACCAATACTTTTGATGGTTTTAATGTAAATTATCCTGTTGTATTAACGCCAGAACAATATCAAGAATTGGTTTTACGTGAAGAGATGCGTA
Organism: Bacteroidia bacterium; assembly: GCA_030431055.1. GTDB lineage: Bacteria > Bacteroidota > Bacteroidia > Flavobacteriales > Flavobacteriaceae > Flavobacterium. The sequence continues at coordinate 773,905 of JAUIJA010000001.1, forward strand.
AATATTACCAAGAAAAATCGGCTGCTATCGATGATAAATCAGAAGACGATGAAGCGAAAAAGAATTTATTGCCAAGATATTATGTGAATTCTAAGTTTTTTGAAGCAATTTTTGGAAGTAATACAATTGATATTAAACCAACAGGTTCTGTAGAAATTGATTTAGGTGTTCGTTTCACGAAGCAAGATAACCCTTCATTTTCACCAAGAAATAGAAAAACGACTACTTTCGATTTTGATCAAAGAATAAGTGTTGGGCTTCAAGGGAAAGTTGGAACACGATTAAACGTAAATGTAAACTATGACACTGAATCAAATTTTGCTTTTCAAAACCTTATTAAGTTAGAATATGGTTCAAATGAAGACGATATTATTCAAAAACTAGAAGTTGGTAATGTTAGTTTTCCACTTTCCAATTCATTAATTAGAGGCGCACAAAGTCTATTTGGTGTTAAAGCGCAGCTTCAATTTGGTAAAACTACTGTAACAGGTGTTTTTTCTGAACAAAAATCTCAAACTAAAACAGTTACATCTCAAGGCGGAGGAACATTACAAGACTTTAGTTTCTTTGCTCAAGAATATGATGCAAATAGACACTTTTTTTTATCGCAATACTTTAGAGATAAATATGATAAAGGTTTAGAGAATTATCCATATGTTAATAGTCGTGTGCAAATTACACGCTTAGAAGTTTGGGTAACAAATAAACAAAATAGAGTAAATACTACAGAAAATAATATTAGAAATATTGTTGCCTTGCAAGATTTAGGTGAAGGTCCACTTTCAACATTATTACCGCAAGAAATTGTTGCTATTGATTTAGGTGTAAATGGAGGCTTTTTTGGTTCTACAGTTATAGATACACCTACCGATAACAAAAACAATCAGTTTAACCCAAATAATATTGGAAGTAATTTTTTAAACCCACAAATACGTGATGTTGCTACGGCAAATAATGGTTTTAATATTACAGGTATGGAAGAGGGTACTGATTATGCAAAATTAGAAAATGCCCGTAAATTAAATGCTTCGGAATACACTTATCACCAACAATTAGGTTACATCTCATTAAATCAAAAGTTAGAAAATGATGAAGTTTTAGCTGTTGCTTTTCAATACACAATTGGAGACGAAGTATATCAAGTAGGAGAATTTGGTACAGATGGAGTTGATGCTACAAATGTTGATAATGCGGGAGTTCCATCTTCACAAGCGTTGCTTTTAAAGCTGTTGAAAAGCAACTTAACAATCGTAAATAACACGGTAACAAGTGGTGATTATACAATGCCAATTTGGAACTTAATGATGAAGAATATTTATCAAATTCCAGGAGCATATCAGTTACAACAAGAAGATTTTAAATTAAATATTTTCTACACAGATCCTTCACCATTAAATTACATTACAGATGCAAGTGCTGCGTTACCAGATTTGCCAGCCGATGTTGAAGATACTCCGTTGCTTCGAGTTTTTAAAGTAGATGAACTTAACTACACAAATGATAGACAAGATGGAGGTGATGGTTTTTTTGATTTTATTCCAGGAATAACAATCGATCAGCAGTACGGAAGAATTATTTTTACAACGAAAGAACCTTTTGGAGAACATCTTTTTAATAAGCTTAATACTTCGGTTTCGGAAGATTATGATGATGAATTAACTTATAATGAAAATCAATCAAAATATGTTTTTAGAAACCTTTATAAATTAACTCAAGCAGCAGCTTTACAAGAAAGTGAAAAAAATAAATTTCAATTAAAAGGTCGTTTTAAATCCTCTGGTGGAGATGGAATTTCAATAGGAGCATTTAATGTTCCACAAGGTTCAGTTGTGGTTACTGCTGGTGGAAGAGTTTTAGTAGAAGGTGTAGATTACACAGTAAATTATATGGCTGGAAAAGTTCAAATTTTAGATCCAGCATTACAAGCTTCTAATACACCAATTGAGATTTCGGTGGAAAACAATTCAGTTTTCGGACAACAAACACGTCGTTTTTGGGGAGTTAATGTTGAGCATCAATTCAATGAGAAGTTTATGATTGGTGCAACTTTGTTACGATTAAGTGAAAGACCATTTACAAATAAATCAAACTACGGTCAAGAATCTACTAATAATACGATTTTTGGAGTTAATACAAATTTCTCTACAGAGGCTCCATTTTTAACACGACTAGTTAATAAATTACCAAACATAGATACAGATGTACCTTCAAATATCTCGTTTAGAGGAGAAATAGCTTACCTGATGCCTGGAGCTTCTAAAGCAGATCAATTTAATGGAGAAGCTACAACATATGTGGATGATTTTGAAGGTTCACAAACAACAATAGATTTACGAACACCTACTTCATGGACATTAGCGAGCGTGCCTCTTGAAGGTAACTTTGACAACACTGCAACGAGTGATGAGCCGCCTACTGACGATCCAACTATAGGTGATAAAAGAGCGAAATTATCTTGGTATACAATAGATCCAGTTTTCTATACACAAACACCTGGAGGAATAAGTAACAATGACTTGTCGTTAAACAGGACAAGAAGAATTTATTATGATGAGTTATATCCAAATTTAGATATAGCGCAAGGTCAGCAAACTGTAATTAACACATTAGATTTAACGTATTACCCAACTGAAAGAGGTCCATATAATTTTAATTCTGCAATTGCAGGTACGGGAACTTTTAGCAATGTGGAAGCTCCAGATAATTGGGGAGGTATTATGCGAGCTATAACATCTACAAATTTTGAACAAGCAAATGTAGAATATATTCAATTTTGGGTAATGAATCCTTACTACAATAGTGGGAATATAAACCCAAGTGATGTACAAGATCCAACAAACACAGGAAAAATAGTTTTTAATCTAGGAGAAATTTCAGAGGATATTTTAAAAGATGGAAGAAAACTGTATGAAAATGGGTTGCCTGAAGCTGGTTCGTCAAGTCCAACAGTGCAAACAAATTGGGGACAAGTTCCTGCATCTCAATCACTAATTTACGCTTTCGACTCTGAAGAATCTAATAGAAATAGACAAGATGCTGGTTTTGATGGTCTGCTAGATGATGATGAAGCTATTAAGTTTCCAGCTTATTCTGCTTATCCTGATCCGGCAGGAGATAACTATCAGTTTTATTTATCAGCAACAGGAGATGTTTTAAATCGTTATAAGAATTATAATGGTTTTCAAGGAAATTCACCTGTAAATGTAACTGATACAAATAGAGGAAATACAACTTATCCTGATGTAGAAGATATCAACCGAGATAATACAATGAATACTATTAATTCATATTTTATTTATGAAGTTGATATGGGACCGAACCCAGTTGTTGGTCAAAATTTTGTTTCTGATATACGAACTACTACTGAGTCAAGTTTACCAAATGGAGGCTCAACAGATGTGCAATGGGTACAATATAAAATTCCAATACAAGATTTAACTAACACTAATAAAGTAGGTTCAATTGAAGATTTGAGATCCGTTCGATTCATTAGAATGTATTTAACTGGTTTTAGAAATGAAGTAACATTTCGTTTTGGTGCTTTAGATTTAGTAAGAGGAGAATGGAGAAGATTCACTAATAGCTTAGACGACGATATTGCAGATACAGATCCTAGTGATGATGATACTGGTTTTGATGTGGTTTCATTGAATATTCAAGAAAACGCAAACAGAAGTCCAATTAAGTATGTTACACCACCAGGTGTAGAACGTGAACAGTTGTATAATAACAACACGGTTATTAATCAGAACGAACAATCCCTATCTCTTCGCGTTTATGATCCAACGGGTGGAACTGTAAATGGATTAGAAGCTGGAGATTCACGAGCAGTTTTTAAAAATGTAAATGTAGATATGCGACAATTTAAAAAGTTGCGTATGTTTTTACATGCTGAAGCAGTCCAAACTACTGCTGGAACACCAGATCCTAGTTTAGCTGATGATGAGTTGACTGCTTTTATTCGTATTGGTAACGATTTTACAGAGAACTTTTATCAAATTGAAATTCCGTTAAAATTGACAACTTTTGGTTCAACTTCACCGAGTGATATCTGGCCTTCAGAAAATGAAATGGAATTACCATTAAAGTTATTAACTACAATTAAATCTAGAAAAATTAGCGATAATTTAGGTCTTCCAGATGCAAACGGAATTTATTTTGTTAATGAAAGTGCATTAGGTTCTTCTGAAAATAAAATGACAATAGGAATTAAAGGTAATCCTAACTTTGGTTTGGTAAGAACGATAATGTTAGGTATTAAAAATAAAACAGGAAGTGTTAAAAGAGGAGAGGTTTGGTTTAATGAGCTTCGTTTGTCTGATATGGACAATAAAGGAGGTTATGCTGCAGTTGCTAATTTAGACGCAAACCTAGCAGATTTTGCAAATATTACTGCGACAACACGTGTTAGTACAATTGGTTTTGGAGGAATTGAAGAAGGACCAAATGAAAGAAGCCGAGAAGATTTGTTTCAGTATGATGTGGTTACAGATGTTAATTTAGGTCAGTTGTTACCAAAAAAGTGGGGAATTAATCTTCCATTTAATTATGCGGTAGGAGAGGAAACAATTACGCCTAAGTATGATCCTTTTTATCAAGATATTGAATTAGAACAGCTACTCGATGAAACAACAAATGCAGATGATAGAGCTAATATTGAAAATAGAGCAGTTGACTATACAAAACGAACAAGCTTAAACTTTATTGGTGTTAAGAAAAATCGTGCGCCTGAACAAAAACAACATTTTTATGATGTTGAAAATTTAACGCTTTCATATTCATTTAATGAAACGTATCATAGAGATTATGAAATAGAAAATTCGATAGATCAACAAAACAGAACGTCTTTAGATTACGCTTATAGTTTTAAGCCAAAGACAATCGAACCATTTAAAAAATCTAAGAGACTAAAAAGTAAATACTATCAGCTTTTAAAAGATTTTAATTTCAACTTTTTGCCTTCTAATGTTTCGTTTAGTTCAAATATAATTCGTCAATATAATCGCCAGCAATATAGGTTAGTAGATGTACAAGGTATTGGACTAGAGGCGTTATATAGAAGAAATTATTTCTTTAATTATAACTATGGTTTTAATTATAACTTAACAAAATCATTAAAATTAAATTATCAAGCTTCATCAAGTAACATTGTTAAAAATTATATTGACCCAAGTGGTGTTGTTAATAACGAATTAGATATTTGGGATCAATATTGGGATATAGGTGATCCTAATCAACATACTCAGCAAATTGTTGTTAATTATGATTTACCATTAAATAAGTTGCCATTTTTAAGCTTCTTAAAGGCAAATTATACTTATACTGGAGATTATAATTGGCAAAGAGCTTCTACAGCATTTTCTACGGTTACTGCAGATGATGGTATAACATATCAATTAGGAAACACAATTCAAAATGCAAATTCCCATAAATTGAATGCCAACTTAAATATGGATTTATTCTATAAATACATTGGCTTAACAGGGAAGAAAAAAACTAAAAAAGGGAAAAATAAACCTAAAGAAAACGCAATTCCAAAACCTGGACAAAAAGTTACTGCAAATAAAAATATTAAGAAAACCGAAGGAAATGTTTTTGTTGAAGGTCTAAAAGGTGTTTTAATGAGTGTTAAAAACATTCAGTTTAATTATACTGAAACAAACGGAACGGTGCTTCCAGGTTATTTACCAAGTTTAGGTTTCTTTGGTACTTCACGTCCAACTTTAGGGTTTGTTTTTGGTAGTCAATCAGATGTGCGTTACAAAGCTGCACAAAACGGTTGGTTGACAGAATTTCCAGAGTTTAATCAAAATTACACACAAGTAAGTACAAAACAACTAAATATTACATCGCAAGTTGAACCATTTAAGGATTTAAAAATTGACATTAATGCGGAGAGAATGCTGATGGAAAATTATTCAGAACAGTTTGATGTTTCTGGAGGTCAATACAATTCTCGTTCACCTTATAATACAGGTAATTTTAATATTTCAACAATTCTAATAAAAACATCTTTCCAGCAAAGTGATGAAAATTTCTCCGAAGCATTTCAAACGTTTAGAGATAATAGAATTAAAGTAGCAGATAAGTTAGCTGAACAATATTATGGTAATACAACTTTTCCTAGAGATGTTGAAGGTTATCCTGTAGGTTTTGGAAAAAACAGCCAACAAGTTCTATTACCTTCTTTTATTTCTGCTTATTCAGGAAGAGATGTTAGTAAAACATCAACAGGAATCTTTAGAGATATTCCATTGCCAAATTGGAATATAAAATATACAGGATTAATGCGCTACAAATTCTTTAAAGATACATTTAAGCGATTCTCTTTACAACATGGTTATAGAGCAAGTTATAATATTAACGGATTTACTTCAAATCTTAATAATGATCCAATAGATGCAAACGGAAACTTTTACGCAAAAACAATTGTGTCTAATGTAAACTTAACGGAACAGTTTAATCCGTTAATGAAAATTGACTTAGAAATGAAAAATTCAATCCGAATTTTAGCGGAAATGAAAAAAGATCGTTCCTTAAATATGAGTTTTGCTAATAATTTACTAACTGAAGTGAGTGGAAATGAATATACAATTGGTTTAGGGTATAGAATTAAAGATGTAACTATCAACTCAGCTTTAGCAGATAATCCTATGGGTGTAATAAAGAGTGATATTAACTTAAAAGCAGATTTTACTTTAAGAAAAAATAAAACGATTGTTCGTTATTTAGACTATAATAATAACGAATTAGGTGGCGGACAAGATATGTGGTCGGTTAAGTTTACTGCAGATTATTCTTTCAGCAGAAATTTAACGGCAATTTTCTATTACGATCATCAGTTTTCACAAGCGGTTATTTCAACATCATTTCCTATTACAAACATCCGAGCAGGTTTAACAATTCGATATAATTTTGGTAATTAATCACAAAAAAGTGTTTCAGAATTAAATTAATACATTTACATTTGCTCAATAAATAAAAAACACAATGAACATCCCAGCAAATTTAAAGTACACAAAAGACCACGAGTGGGTTTTAATTGAAGGTGATATAGCAACTGTAGGTATTACAGATTTTGCTCAAAAAGAATTAGGAGATATCGTTTATGTAGAGGTTGAAACTTTAGATCAAACTTTAGATAAAGATGAAGTTTTTGGAACAGTAGAAGCGGTTAAGACAGTTTCTGATTTGTTCTTGCCACTTGCAGGTGAAATAGTAGAATTTAACGATTCTTTGGAATCTGAGCCAGAAAAAGTAAACACTGATCCTTATGGAGAAGGCTGGATGGTAAAAGTGAAAATCGAAAATGATTCAGAAATAGAAGAGCTATTATCTAGTGATGATTATAAAGCGCTTATTGGAGCGTAAATATTACGTAGCAGCATTTACTTGGACACTTGGAATTACTTTTTTAAGCCTTGCTAGTCTAAGTAAACTACCTTCTATTCCAAGTATAAAATTCAAAGACAAAATAATTCATTTTACGTTTTATTTTGTTTTTGTCTTTTTATGGAGTGAAGCTTTTAAGTTAAAAAAAAATAGAATTTTAATTATAGTTGCAATAGCTGTTGCTTATGGCATAGTTATTGAGGTTTTACAATCGTTATTAACCACTACTAGAGAAGCAGATGTGTATGATGCACTAGCAAACTCTTTTGGTGCGTGTTTAGCGTTTTTGTTTTTAAGGGTAAAAAATAATCTTTAAAAATTTTAAAACCATTTTATTATTAATTATATTAGCACCTCAAAATTAAAATTATGGAACTAAAGAAAAATCCTAATGTAGATCCAAGACGAAACAGTCTATTGTACTTTCAAATAGGCTTAGTTGCAATTTTATTATTGTCTTACCTTGGAATAGAGTTAAAATCTTATGAAGCTGCTGAAGCTGCTGAAGAAGGATTTGTTACCGAAAATTTAATGGCAGACGAAGAAGAAACAATTATAACATTACCTCCTGTTCAAAAATTACCACCTCCACCACCTCCAGCTCCGGAAGTAATCGAGGTTGTAAAAGATGAAATTAAAATCGAAGAGAAAAAAATTGAAACTACCGAAATTGAAGAGAACAAACCAGTTGTGGTTGTTAAAGCTTCTGAAGTAGGAAGTACAGGTGGTGATTTAACAGATTTAGATGAAGATTTACCATTTGCGGTAATTGAAGATATTCCATTGTTTCCAGGTTGTGAGAACGTTCCAAAGTCTAAAAGAATGGAATGTTTTAATGAGAAAATGCAAAAACATATTAAAAGAAACTTTAGATATCCTGAAAGAGCTCAAGAAGATGGAGTTCAAGGTCGTGTTTCAATTCAGTTTGTAATTGATAAACAAGGAAATGTTACTAATGTTCAAATGCGTGGACCAAAAGGTGGAGAAGAGTTGGAAAAAGAAGCAAAACGTATTATTGAAAAGCTTCCTCAATTTACGCCAGGTAAGCAAAGAGGAAAACCTGTAAGAGTAAAATACGGTCTTCCTATTACTTTCAGACTTCAAAATTAAAAAATATTTAATCCCAACTTTTAAGTTGGGATTTTTTTTGGCACATAAATTGTATAAGTATTATTGTTAAAGAGTTGTTAATTTTAAAACTATACAATTATGAGAAAAGATGCTAATTTAAAATCAAGAGTAAAAAATAGTACAATCTATTTTCAACTAGGTTTAATCGCTACAATGCTAGTAGTGTTGTTTGTTTTAGAAATTCAATTCAAACAAGAGGTAAATGAACCAGAAACTATTGCGCTTACGCCAAGTGATGAAGATATTTTAATTGCTGATTATACAATTATCGAAAGGAAAGAAGTTGTAAAACCTCAAAACAAGGCTGAAAAACAATCGCCTAAACTTCCTAATGAGATTGAGAATGTTGAGATGAAAGATGATGAAGTAGAAGTAGAAGTAGAAGAAACGGAATTAAAATCAGAAAGTGATACTTCTTCAGAAGATCCGGAAAATACAGAAAGCGAAAACAATAATGAAAATAATGCTCCTGCAAATACGCCTAAAAAAGAAGTGAACATTTTTAATGTAGAACAATTACCAATGTTTCCGCAATGTAAAGGTTTAGCACGTAGCGAACAAAAAGCATGTTTCGATTCACAATTAATGAAAGCAATTGTACGTAACTTAAATTATCCCGAAAAAGATTTGAGAAACGGAAATCAAGGAACGGCTTTAATTGAGTTTGTAATAGATGAAAAAGGAAATGTTATCAATGTAAAAGCATTGGAGAATAAAAGAGCAACAGAAAATATGCAAGAAGCAGCTAAAAAAGCAGTTAAAAAGTTGCCAAAACTTATTCCGGCAAAACAAGGAAAAGATAATGTGAGAATAAAATATACAATTCCTATTTCATTTAGAATTCAATAAACAGAAAATAAATACACAAAAAAAATCCCAATTCGTTGGGATTTTTTTATTTTTACCCAACAAAATCCTAGAAGATGAATATCAAACAATATTTAGATTCAACATATCTTAAAACAGCAGAACAAGCTGGAATTTCGGTTAAAAAGAACAAAGAAGTTGTTGTTGCAACGATAAATGAAGCAATTGAGAACAACTTTAAATTGGTAATGATTCGTCCCGAATTTGTAAAACTAGCAAAAGAAATGATTACTCAAGCTGGTTCTAAAGTTACAATAGGAACGGTTATCGACTTTCCTCTAGGAGCAAATTCCTTAGAATTCAAACTTTCTGAAGCTAACAAAGCAATTAAAGATAATGTTGATGATTTAGATTTTGTTCTAGATTATGAAGCTTTTAAACGTGGCGAAGTAGATTTGGTTAAACACCAAGTTTTAGAATGTACAAAACTAGGTTTACAACATCATAAAATTGTAAAATGGATTATTGAAGTTGCGGCTTTAACAGAAGCACAAATTATGCAACTTTCTGCATTAGTGAAAAATGTTGTAGTAGCTAATTTTAAAGAAAATGAATATGAGAATGTTTTTGTAAAATCGTCAACAGGTTTTTATAAAACAGAAGAAGGAAAACCAAACGGAGCAACTGTTCCATCAATTAAAATCATGCTGGAAAATGCTTGTCCGCTGCCAGTTAAAGCTGCTGGTGGTGTGAGATCGTATGAAGAAGCAGTTGAAATGGTAAAATTAGGAGTAAAACGAATAGGAACATCTTCTGCAAAAGCAATTGCAAATGGCGAAGTTTCACAATCAGATTATTAAAATGAAGAAAATATTTTATCTGTTTATATTAGTTGGATTATCTGTTTTTGGTCAAGAATCAAATGAGAAATTACCTGTTTTTTCAGAATGTGAAAACGCAACTCAAGAAGAACAAGAAGCTTGTTTTTATAATACACTTCAAACCTTTGTTTACAATAATTTTAAAATTCCCGAAGGCGATACAAGTAAAGGAAATGTTTATGCTGTTTTTGAAGTTGATACAACAGGAACTTTTAAACCTTTGTATATCGATGCGCCAACAAAAGAATTAAAAGCAGAAACAGAAAATATATTTTCACAGCTGCCAAAAGTAAAACCAGCTACGTATTCTGGAAGAAAAGTATATGCAAAATTTAATTTAAAAATTGCAATTCCGTTAGTAGCGCCAAAGCTTTATGAAGCAAATAAAACGGAAGAACAAGGTCAAGACAAAACAAATAAAGAGTTAATAGATAATTCTAAAGAGTTGACCGAATTTGAAGATGTAGCTAAAAACTATAAGGAATTTGAAAATCCTCAATTTAAAAGTGATTTGAATATTGCTTTTTCTCACATGAATTATGCGGTTTTTGATGCGCTTTTAAACCAAGTTGGAAGTAATAATCACACAGCAACAAAACCGTATTCTTATGAAGATGTTGCTAAATATTACGATTTTGCCGCGGTTAATCAATCGTTAATGAAGCAACAAGAAAGTTGGTTGGGTAGAAAGTTGTGGAACGAACATTTAGTTGCTATTCAAGGTGAAAATTATTGGTTTACGGTAAATCCTATTTTAGATTTACGCTTAGGAAAAGATACCGATAGCGAATTGTCAAATACATTTGTAAACACTCGTGGAATAAACGTACAGGGTGCGCTAGGAAAGCAAATTACATTCACAACTTCAATTTATGAAAGTCAAGGTCGTTTTGCTGATTATTATAACGCTTATGCTGTAAGTATTAAGCCTTCTGGTGGAAATCCTGCAATTATTCCAGGAATAGGAATTGCAAAAGAATTTAAAGATGACGCCTTCGATTTTCCTATGGCGGAAGCTAACATTAAGTTTAAGCCAAGTGAAATTTTCGATTTACAATTAGGTTACGGACGTAATTTTATTGGTGATGGTTATCGTTCTTTATTACAAGGTGACGGAGTAAGTCCGTATCCATATTTTAAAATTAACACAAAGTTTTGGAAAATAAAATATACTAATACTTATATGTGGCTAAAAGATGTTCGTCCAGATGTAACTTTAGACGGAACTTATGCAACAAAATATATGGCAAGTCATTATTTAAGTTATAATGTTTCAAAGCGATTGAATATTGGTGTGTTTGAAAATGTTGTTTGGGCAAATACAAATGATAGAGGTTTTGATGTAAACTTTGTAAATCCAATTATCTTTTATAGGGCTGTTGAATTTAGTTCGTCTTCAAAATCTGGAAATGCGGTTTTAGGAGCAACAGCAAAATATAAATTCAATAATCAAATTAATTTTTACGGACAATTCATTTTAGATGAGTTTGCCATTGGCGATGTAAAAGAAGGAAATAAAAGTTGGCGAAATAAATTTGGTTACCAACTTGGAGCAAAGTATTACGATGCATTTAAAGTAAAAAATCTTACGCTTCAGTTAGAATATAATCACGTTCGTCCTTATGTGTATTCACATAGTAATCCATTAACAAATTATGCACATAATAATTTAAGTATGGGGCATCAATGGGGCGGAAACTTTAGAGAAGTAGTTGCAATTGCAAGATATTTTAAAGGAAGATTGTTTGGTGAAGCGAAATTTACTTACGGACAAAAAGGTTTTGATTTTAATGACGGAACCGACAATTTCAATTACGGTGGAAATATTTTCTTAACCTATGAAGACAACCGACCTTACGATACTGGTGTTACAATTGCACAAGGAAATAAAACCAATATTATGATTGGCGAATTGCAAGTTGGTTATATCGTGAATCCTTCTTCAAATTTAAAAGTGTTTGGAAACGTGTTAGTTCGTAATTTTGATCCAACAGCTGAAACACCTACGGCAGTTAAAAATAATACTACTTGGTTTTCTGTAGGTTTACGTAGCGATTTATTTAATTGGTATTTTGATTATTAATGAAAAGGAAATCGTTGAATTCTGAAATAAGTTCATTTGGAAAGTTTATAAAAGTACTTTTGCTAATTGTCTTTGCTACTGCCTTTTTTGTAGGATTAAGTTCGCATAAATATTTTTTATCAATTTTTGTTTTTATTTTATTTATTCCACTTTCTATTTCTTATTTCAAAAGTTTGCGAAATAAAGAAATTGAATATGATGAAGAATTTATCTATTTTGATGATAAATCGATTTCTTTAAAAGATGTTTTAGAGATAGGAAAAGGTTGGATAAAATATAAGTCAGATAAAATAGAGAAAATCTACTTTGAGTATAATTATTTTGAAAAAAATTACTCAGAGCTCGCTAAGTTTCATGAGATTTTGAATTCAAACAAGTGACTTAAAGAATTCAAGATAAAAAACTAATCACAAATTCCTGATTACTATTCACTAATTTAGTATCTTTGCGCGCAGTAAAATAAAGCATACGCTACGTTTTGAGCTCAGAAAATCAAACCATAACAAAACCCACACTTTTTTCCAACTTTGTTGCGATTACAAAAGCGCGTTTGTCGATAAGTGTTGTCGTTTCTACAATTGCAGGTTTTTTATTAGGAATTGAGTCTTGGCAAAACTCACACTGGATAACACTTTTCATGTTAATTATTGGTGGTTATTGTATGGTTGGTGCATCAAATGTTTTCAATCAAATTATAGAAAAAGACGTCGATGCTTTAATGGAACGTACAAAAAATCGTCCGCTTCCTGCAGGTTATATAACAAGTCAATCGGCTTTAATTTTAGGAATTGTTTTAACGGTTTTAGGTTTGGTAATTTTATTTGCTGTAAATCCTAAAACGGCAATGTTTGCAGCGATTTCTATTTTTATGTATGTGTTTTTATACACACCTATGAAACAAAAAACGCCATTGTCTGTTTTTGTGGGCGCTTTTCCAGGAGCAATTCCATTTATGTTAGGTTGGGTTGCGGCTACAGGAGATTTTGGAATTGAAGCAGGAACATTGTTCATTATTCAGTTTTTCTGGCAATTTCCACATTTTTGGGCAATAGGTTGGTTTTTATACGACGATTATAAAAAAGCAGGTTTTTATATGTTGCCAACAGGTAAACAAGATAAAAAAACAGCATTTCAAACCATATTTTATACTTTTTGGACAATTTTAGCATCAATAATTCCAGCTTTTGGTTTTACTGGTAAATTATATTTAACAAAAATTTCAACTGGATTAGTTTTATTATTAGGTTTTTGGATGTTGTTCTATGCTTTAAAATTGTATAGAGAAATGGATAAAGCTGCAGCTAGAAAATTAATGATTGTAAGTGTTTCTTACATTTCATTGCTACAAATAATATATGTTTTAGATAAGTTTTTACGATAATGGAAGAAAATAAAGTAACAGAAGAATATCAGAGAAAATCAAAAACCTATAAAATGGTTATGATTTTTGGTATGATTAGTATTGTAATGATTTTTGCTGGTTTAACAAGTGCTTTTGTAGTAAGTAAATCGAGAAAAGATTGGTTGCAAAACTTCGAATTACCAGATACATTTTTATACAGTACAATTATTCTTTTAGTTAGTAGCTTAACTTTTTGGGTTGCAAAAAGAATGGTAAAAGCTGGAAAAAATGGTTTAGCAATGTTGTTGTTAATTGCAACTTTAGCGTTGGGAATTTTATTTGTAATTTATCAATTCAAAGGATTTGATATTTTATTTAATGAAGGTTTGGTTCCTGTAGGACCATCGGGTTCGGTAACGATTTCATTTCTATATGCTTTTGTTGTTGTGCACGTTGCACATCTAGTAGGTGGATTTATTTCACTTTTAATCGTAATTTATAATCATTATAAACAAAAATACAATTCAGGTCAAACCCTTGGTATAGAACTAAGTGCAATGTATTGGCACTTCATGGATTTTGTGTGGTTGTATCTGTTTTTATTTTTCTATTTTTTCAAATAGAAAAAAAATAATAAATTTGGGAACTTTTTAACAATTAAAAATTTTATGGGAGCAGCAGTTACTACTCATGATGAACACGCAGTTTTAGACGGTGGACCAGGACCATTAGGTGCTACCTACGGAAAAATGATGATGTGGTATTTCATCTTATCAGATGCTTTAACCTTTTCAGGATTCCTTGCCGCTTACGGTTTTTCAAGATTTAAATTTATTGAAACCTGGCCTATTGCCGATGAGGTGTTTACTCACTTTCCGTTTTTACATGGTGTTGATGCGCCAATGTACTACGTTGCGTTAATGACGTTTATTCTTATCTTTTCTTCTGTTACTATGGTACTTGCGGTTGATGCAGGTCATCAGTTAAAGCAAAAGAAAGTAGCTATTTACATGGCATTGACTATTTTAGGTGGTTTAATATTCTTAGGTTCACAGGCTTGGGAGTGGAAAAACTTTATAAAAGGTGAGTTTGGAGCAATCGAAACAAAAGGAGGAGCTATGTTGCAGTTTGTCGATAAAGACGGACACAGAGTAGCGCTTTCTGAGTTTGCAAAAGTGCTTCCTGAAGAAAGACAACAACTAGAAAGAAAAGACGGTGTGTGGTTTATGAGTGGAGACGCTTTGCCTACATATTCTGTAAACGAAGTAGTGGAAGGTTTTAAAGCAAACCCTGACTTACTAGTAAGAACAGAATTTATCGTTGATAAGAAAAAAGTAGTTTTATCTAGAGAAGAATCAATAAGTAGATTAGCTGATGCAACGTATGTAGTTGAAGGAGCTAATTTAGTTCGCAATGAATACGGACATAAATTATTTGCTGACTTCTTTTTCTTTATTACTGGATTCCACGGTTTCCACGTATTATCTGGAGTTGTAATTAACATTATTATTTTCTTTAATGTTTTATTAGGAACTTACGAAAAGAGAAGAAGCTACGAAATGGTAGAAAAAGTTGGATTATACTGGCACTTTGTCGATTTAGTTTGGGTGTTTGTATTTACATTCTTCTACTTAGTTTAATTTTTAAGAATTAGCAATTATGGCACACGCACACGAATCAAATACAAAAAGAATCTGGGTAGTATTCGGAATCTTATCTATAATCACAATTGTTGAGGTTGCATTAGGTATTGTAAAACCAGATAGCTTACACTTAACAAGTGTATTAGGAACAAGTCCTTTAAACTGGATTTTCATTATCCTAACTTTAGTTAAAGCATATTATATTACTTGGGCTTTCATGCATATGGAAGGTGAAAAGAAATGGTTTAGAAGATCTGTTGTTTGGACAGTTTGTTTTCTAATTATTTACCTTTGTTTTATTGTTTTAGTTGAAGGTGACTATGTTTACGAAGTGTTTAAAAACGACCATTTAAAATGGTTGTTCTAAGACAAAATATATAACACTAAATCCCGATATAAATCGGGATTTTTTTTTGTATTTTTGTAACCAAATTTTACCTCATGAACAAAAACAAAATTGTTTTAATAATACTATTTATTTTTCCAATAATTACGTATTTAATTTTTGCTTCTGCTAAACACAATTCGTTATTCTTAAAGACTATTTCAGAAAACAACAAAGAACTTTCAAGCGAATGGACTTCATTAAGCGGAGAAAAAGTGCAGCTTCAAAATAAAATAACGGTTTTAGGTTTTGTAGGTAAAGATGTGTATGAAAATAAAACCAACTTGTTTAATCTGAACCAAAAAATATACAACAAATATTTCGGATTTAAAGATTTTCAGTTTGTGATGATTGCTCCGCAAGGAACCGAAAAAGAATGTGCTGAGATTTTAGAGAATTTTAATGTACTTACAAAAGATTTAAGCGGTTGGAAATTTGTTTTTGCACCTACGAATGAAATCGAAGATTATTATAATTCCTATAATTTAGTAAGTCATTTAGATGAAAATTTTGGTACACCAAATGTAATCTTAATTGATAAGAATCGTAATCATCGCGGTAGAAAAGGAAAAAATAAAAACGGAGAAGAAGAGTACAAAGAAAGTTACAATACAATCTCTGCTGCCGATTTGCACAACGATATGTCTGATGATGTGAAAATTTTACTTCGCGAATATCGATTGGCTTTAAAAAAGAATAAACGTAAAGACGAGTTTAGAGATAAAATTGTTGAAGAAGTAGAACAAAACAAATAGTAATATGAAAAAATCATATATAGGCTTAGCTTTTATAATTCTGGTATTCGGAATTTGGGTTGTAAAAGAAATTAATGCACGTTATTATTCAAAGTCCGATTTAGCTGAAATAGGTTCAGCACCACGTTTTGAATTAACGAATCAAGACAATAAAACAATATCAGATAAAGATTATTTAGGAAAAGTTTATGTGTTGGAGTTTTTCTTTTCAACTTGTCCAACTATTTGTCCGAAGATGAATCAAAACATGTTAAAGTTACAAGATGAATTTCTTAACGAGAAAGATTTCGGAATTGTTTCGATTACCATAAACCCAGAAAACGATACGCCGCAAGTTTTAAAAGAACATGCAGCACATCTTGGAGTAAAATTAGATTCATGGAATTTCCTTACAGGCGATAAAGATTATATATATGATTTAGCTAATAAAGGTTTTCGAATTTATGCTGATGAAAATAATAAAGCAATGGGCGGATTTGAACATTCTGGTTTGTTTGCCTTAATAGATAAAGATGGAAATATCCGTTGTAGAAAAGATGAATTTGGTAACCCAATTTTATACTATGATGGAATTGAGGAAGCAAGCATAAAAGATTTAAAAGAAGATATTAAAAAATTATTAGCAGAATAAAATGGAAAATAATACAATTGAAACTAAATATAATAAATGGATTACGATTCTGTCAATTGCAATTCCTTTAGCTGTTGCAGCACTTTTCGGAGTTAGTTTTAAACGTTTAGGTTTAGATGTAGAACCTTTTACTTTTTTACCACCTATTTACGCAACCATAAACGGATTGACAGCTGTAATTTTAGTTGCAGCGGTTGTTGCTGTTAAAAACGGAAATAGAAAGTTACACGAAAATTTAATGAAAACTGCTATTGCGTGTTCTATAGTATTTTTGTTAATGTATGTTGCCTATCATATGTCGGCGGAATCTACAAAGTATTTAGGCGATTATAAAGCTTTGTATTTCTTTATTTTAATTTCCCATATTGTATTGTCAATTGCAATTATTCCTTTAGTGTTGATTACTTATGTAAAAGCATTAGCCCAACGTTTTGATAAACACAAGAAGATAGCAAAAATTACATTTCCTATTTGGTTATATGTTGCTGTGACTGGTGTAATAGTTTACTTAATGATTTCTCCTTATTATGTTTCATAAAATGAAAAGCCGAAAGTCGAAAGTCGAAAGCCGAAAGTCAAGATCTTTTAGAAAAATACTTTTCACTTTTGCCTTTTTACTTGTTTCTTTCTTTGCAGAAGCTCAATGCGCCATGTGTAGAGCAGCTTTACAAAGTGAAGAAGGAACAGCACAAGCAGAAGGTATTAATAACGGAATAGTGTATTTAATGATTATTCCTTATGTTTTGGTTGCTATTGCCGGATTTGCTATTTATAAATTGAAATATGGGAAGAAAGAGTAAATAAATTTTTTTACTCCAATCCATCAATTTTTACATTCACTTTTCCAGAAGTTGTTAAAAAAGCAATAATCGCTTTGTCTGTCAATTCTACTTTTTCAAATTCAATTGAAGTAAAAGCGCCATTAATAAAAACACCTTTTGTAGGCGAATAATTATCTAAATAACTGGCTAAAGTAGTTTCGCCTTCTTCAAGATTTTCCTTAATAGAATAACGACAATTTTCTTGAATTTTTCTCAAAATTGTACCTTGTGCTAACCAATTTGCAGATTTCAGCAACAAACTTTTTGTGTTTAAAACATAATCTAATTGGTCAAAATAAATTTCCTGTGTCGTTTCGTTATAGTTAGGATAACCCGTTAAATAAATCGTTCCATTTATAGAACCAGTTAAATCTAAAGCAATAATAAGCTTTTTGTCTTTTTCCCAAATTTCAACATTTTGAACTGTTACTTTTTTATTTCCAGAACCAAATTCTTCGCCTTTAAAGTTTTTGGTAATTACTTTCGAAGCGCTTTTGTAAGTAGAAACCGCAGCAAGTGATAATGAAACTTTGTCAGGCATTCGAGAAACAGGTTTTAAAACAATGTCGTTTCTGTCGAAAGTGTTTTTAGGTTCATCGCCTATCATTGTTTGAAGTGTACATTTCAATCCCATATTCATCTTTATAATGCTGTTTTCTAACTTCGCATCGGTAACATATAATTCTATAGGAATTAATTTAAACCAGGTTTCATATTCTTCGTGAACGAGATTTGGTGTACTTAAGGTTTCCAGAGCATCTAAAACATACGGTTTAAAATCGCAAGTTTCGTCTATAGCATTGTCAATTTGTGTAGCAATGGTTTGTTTAAAATAACGAATTGTTGGTGTAATAAGATAGGTTATCGGAATTAGTTTTCCAGCAACTTTAATCGACGGACTTTCATTCCATCGTAAATCATAAATTTTAGATTTTGTACTAAGTTTCCAATTCGTAAGATGATATGAACTTTCTAAATACAAAACACCATCCATGTAAATTTCCTTAGTATCGTTTAAGCCTAAAAATTGTGTTCCGTAGCGAACTTTAGCCCAGATTTTCAATGGAATTTCCGATAAAATAACACCATTTTCTTCAGAAAGTTCAATAGCTCTCGATTTCCAAATCTTAATTTCGGTATCATCGTCATCCAAAATTGAATCTTGATAAATTAATCCATCCAGATTTTTGTTGAGTTGCTTTTCAATATCTTTTAAAGAAACCTCTACAGGAAGTGAAACAAACGATGTCTTATTTTCATATAAAACGGTTTTTTCATCGGTAGGTTCTGGTTTTAAAGCGTCAATTTGTTTTGTGGCAGAAGCACTACAACTTGTAAGTAATACAAATACTGAAATAATAATTAAAGATAAAGCAAGCCACTTCATAAAAAAGGTAATTTTGTGTAAAAATAAAATTTTAATAGATAGTTGTAACAATTTTCCTAAAATTTGGTCTTATAGTTGAATCGAAAAACTCAGCATTACAATGTTAATAAAAAGAGTAGTTTTTTTTCTATTAATTTCAACGTCTTCATTATTTAGCCAAGAGAAAAAATGGACATTAGAAGAGTGTGTAAATTACGCAGTAGAAAATAACATTTCTATACAATCTTCAGAATTAGATTTAAAAACATCTGAAATAAATAAGAAAGATGCTTTTGGTAATTTTTTACCTTCGGTAAATGCATCGGCATCTCATTCTTGGAATATTGGTTTAAACCAAAATATTACAACAGGTTTGCTAGAAAATCAAACCACACAATTTACTTCTGCAGGATTTAATGTAGGCGTAGACTTATTTAAAGGTTTACAAAATCAAAACCAATTTAGAAGAGCAAATTTAGCTGTTATTGCTTCGCAATATCAATTAACGAAGATGAAAGAAGATATCGCGCTAAATATTGCTAATGCCTATTTACAAATTTTATTTAACAAGGAAAACTTGAAAGTTCAGCAAGAACAATTACAGTTAAATAATGAGCAGTTAGCTAGAACACAAGAATTAGTAGATGCAGGAATGGTTCCGCAAGGAGATTTGTTAGATGTGAAAGCTACGGTTGCATCAAATAAACAAGCAATTATTACCGCTGAAAATAATTTATTAATTTCTAAGTTGAGCTTGGCACAGTTGTTAAGAATTGAAGATTTTCAAAGTTTTGATGTTGCTGATGAGCAATTAGATATTTTAGAAAGCGAAGTGTTAAGTGAACCTTTTGAAACCGTTATAGCAAAAGCAAAAGAAAGTAGAACAGAACTGAAATTAGCACAATCAAATTTAGAATTGGCAGAAAAAGATGTTTCTATTGCTAAAGGAGCTTATTACCCATCACTAACAGGTTTTTATAGTTTTAATACAAGAGCATCGTACGCTGATAGAGTTACAGGTTTTCAGTTAGATTCGGCTAATCCAACAACAGTAATCGGTTATGTAGATGGAACAAATCAAAATGTTTTACAACCAAATTTTACAGCTACAGTAGGTAATGCATTGCCAGTTTTCGAACAATTTGACAATAATAAAGGGCAAAATTTCGGACTGCAATTAAGTATTCCTATATTTAATGGTTTAGCAGCTCGTAACAATGTACAACGTACAAAAGTTGCTCAAGACAGAGCAAAATTAAATTATGAGCAAACGGAACTTGATTTAGAGCAAAATGTATTTACAGCATTTAGCGATACAAAAGCTGCTAAACAAAGTTATGAAGCTGCATTGCAAACTTTAGAAGCAAGAAAGTTGTCTTTTAATTATGCAGAAGAAAGATATAAAGTTGGCATGATGAATGTTTTTGATTACAATCAAGCACAAACAGCTTTAACAAATGCAGAATCAGATGTCTTAAGAACTAAATACGATTATATTTTTAGAACCAAAATTTTAGAATTTTATTTCGGAATTCCTTTAATTCAAAATAATTAACCATGTCAAAAAAAACAGTATTAATATTATTAAGTTGTGTTGTTGTTTTAATTGTTGCTTTGGTTGCAATGAAAAAAACAGGTGTTATTGGAAATAATGATAATGCAAAATCAGTTGAAATAACGAAAGCTGATGAAATGACCATAGTTGAAACGGTTTCGGCTACGGGAAAAATTCAACCAGAAGTTGAAGTTAAAATTTCATCTGAAGTTTCTGGCGAAATTATTGAATTGCCTATTCAAGAAGGACAACAAGTCAAAAAAGGTGATTTATTGGTAAAAATAAATCCAGATATTTATGTTTCTGGTGTAAATCGTTCAGCAGCATCTTTGTCAACTACAAAAGCAGGTTTAAGTCAAGCCGAAGCACAAGTAAAAGAAGCTAAAGCAAGTTACGATAGAAGTAAAACACTTTTTGAGAAAGGAATTATTTCAAAATCAGAATGGGATAAAGCGGTTTCAACTTATGAGGTTGCATTAGCAAATAAGCAATCGGCTTATTATAATGTACAAAGTGCATCAGCAACACTTACAGAAGCAAAAGATAACTTAGGAAGAACAACGATTTATGCTCCAGCAGATGGAACTATTTCATTACTTTCAGTAGAGTTAGGAGAAAGAGTTTTAGGAACGCAACAAATGACAGGAACTGAAATCTTAAGAGTTGCCAACTTGAACAATATGGAAGTTGAAGTAGATGTAAATGAAAATGATATTGTAAAAGTTAGTATTGGAGATTCTGTAGATATTGAAGTTGATGCTTATTTAAAAGAAGAGTTTAAAGGAATTGTAACAAGTATTTCAAATTCGGCAAGTTCAGATTTAACTGCTGATCAGGTTACAAACTTTAAAGTAAAAATTAGAATTTTAAAAGAATCATATCAGAATTTGCTGGAAGGGAAACCAGAAAATTATTCACCTTTTAGACCTGGAATGACTGCTACAGTTGATATTATCACAAAAAGACGCGATAAAACAATCGGAGTTCCTATTAGTGCTGTTGTAATTAAAGAAGATACGACTTCAACGAAGAAAGATATTATTGCTGAACTTGAAAAAGAGGAAAAACAAAATAAAGGAACTTATAATCCTGATAAAAAATACGAATGTGTTTTTGTGAAAGTTGGAGATGAAGCGAAGTTAAGAGTTATTAAAACGGGTATTCAAGACGATACAAATATTGAAATTATAGAAGGACTTAAAAAAGGGGAAGAAGTTATAACCGGACCTTATACTACGGTTTCAAAAGAGTTGTCGTCTAACGATAAGGTAAAAGTAAATAATGAATCTTCGAAAGAAGAAAAATAATTTTAAGTTAATTTGGCGAAATGAGGCACGAAGTAATTCGTGTCTTTTTTTGTTTAAACAAACGCAAAGTTTGTATTTTTGCCAACATAAAACTTGCAAATGGCTTATATCTTAAATATAGAAACAGCAACTAAAAATTGTTCGGTGTCTTTAGCAAAAGACGGACAAACGATTGCGCTGAAAGAACTAGCAACTGAAAATTTTTCTCATGCAGAAAAGTTACATGTTTTTATAGATGAGGTTTTAAGTCAGGCTAAAATTAAATTACAAGATTTAAGCGCGGTGGCTGTAAGTAAAGGGCCAGGTTCTTATACAGGTTTACGCATTGGAGTTTCTTCTGTAAAAGGACTTTGTTATGCGTTAAATATTCCTATGATTGCTGTTGATACTTTAACATCATTAGCACATCAAATTAAGATTGAAAAAGGAATTATTATTCCTATGATTGATGCGAGAAGAATGGAAGTCTATTCGGCTTTTTTCAATTCAAAATGGGAAGAAATTAGAGAAACACAAGCTGAAGTTATTGATGAAAACTCATATGCTGATGTTTCAGAAACAATTCATTTAGTTGGAGATGGTGCTTTAAAACTAAAAGAAATACTTACTGATGAAAAATTTATTTTTCATGATAATGTAGTTTTTCCATCGGCAAATGAAATGAGTAAATTATCATTTGAAAAGTACAAAAAAAGCGACTTTGTAGACGTCGCTTATTTTGAACCTTTTTATTTGAAAGATTTTATTCTGAATAAAAAATAGTTATCCTTTCTTTTGAATTTCAACTTGATGTGGATAAGGAATTTCAATTCCAGCTTTATCAAGTGCTAATTTTACATTTTCGGTTGTTTCAAAATAAACATCCCAATAATGTTCAGCATTACACCAAGGTCTTACTGCAAAATTAACAGAGCTATCAGCTAATTCTAATACGTTTACTGTTGGTTCTGGAGTTTGTAAAACTTTTGTATTCGTTTTTAAAACTTCCATTAAAACTTCTTTGGTTTGTTTAATGTCAGCGTCATAACTTACTCCAATAACTAAATCAACACGTCGTGTTCCTTCGGTTGTGTAATTAACAATATTACCATTAGATAGTGATCCATTTGGTATTATTATTTCACGATTTGAAAGTCCAGTAAGTTTTGTAGTAAAAATTTCGATTTCCTTAACTACACCTATTTCTCCTTGTGCTTCGATCAAATCGCCAATTTTAAAAGGTTTGAAAATCATAATTAAAACACCACCAGCAAAATTCCCCAACGAACCTTGTAATGCCATACCTACAGCTAAACCTGCGGCAGCTAAAACAGCAGCAAAAGAAGTGGTTTCGACACCAAGTTTAGATAATATTGCAATAATTAAAAGAACTTTTAAAGTCCAACTTAATAAGTTTAGCAAGAACTTTTGAAGACTTTCTTCAAGTTCTCTTTTAATCATTATTTTTTTTGAGGTAGAAAGCAGTTTTTTAATTATCCAGTTACCAATAATCCATATTGCGATAGCGCCTAAAATTCTAAGGCCATAATCTGTAATTAGAAGAACAAGGTTTTTAGGAATTTCTAAATTGTTTAAATCCATTTTTAATTTATTTTTTTAAGATTTATAAAAACAAAAACCTACTAATTTTTAGTAGGTTTAGTAAATTGTAATTGCAAAGATAATTAATCGATTTCAAAAGTGATTTTTACGTTTACACGAAAATCTAACACTTCGCCATCTTTTACAGCTGCGCTTTGTTCTTGTACATATACTGAGCGAATATTTTTAAGCGATTTTGACGCTTGCTTTACGGCTTTTTTTGTTGCGTCTTCCCAGCTTTTTTCTGAGTTTGCCAATACTTCAATAACTTTTAATACTGCCATAATCTTTTGTTTTTGGTTAATAAGACATAAATTTACAAAAAAAAGCTATGAACATCAAGTTTTTAAAAGGGGTTTTATAAGAATTGATAACATTAAATTAACATTGAAATGAAAATCTTAATGGATTTTTGCAATATAAAATTTTTCTAAATGGAACAGATTTATGTAGTAATGTTAGTTGCCTTAGCAATTTTAGCAATTACAGACTTAATGGTTGGGGTAGCAAATGATGCGGTTAACTTTCTTAATTCGGGAATTGGTTCTAAGGCCGTTTCGTTTAAAACGTTAATGATTGTTGCTAGTATTGGAGTAGCCTTTGGTGCACTTTTCTCTAGTGGAATGATGGAAATTGCCCGAAGTGGAATTTTTGTTCCTTCTATGTTTAATTTTGAAGATGTCATGATTATTTTCCTAGCGGTAATGATTACTGATGTCTTGCTCTTAGATGTTTTCAATTCATTAGGTTTTCCTACTTCTACAACGGTTTCGGTTGTGTTTGAATTATTGGGTGGAGCGGTTTGTTTAGCGGCGTATAAAATTGTTACAAGTTCTGGAGACTTTAGCACACTTTCATCTTATATTAATACGACAAAAGCTTCTCAAATTGTTACGAGTATTTTGCTTTCTGTGATTATTTCGTTTACGATTGGTGCTTTTGTAATGTATATTTCGAGAATTATTTTCTCTTTCCATTTTGAAAAAAGAGTAAAATATTTCGGAGCTATTTTTGGAGGCATCGGAATTACGGCAATTACTTATTTCATCTTATTCAAAGGAATTAAAAGTTCGTCTTTCATGACTCCAGAATTGAAAGATTTAATGAAAACGAATCAATTGTATATTATCTTGGGAAGTTTTGTTTTATGGACAATCTTATCTCAGGTATTAATTACGTTAAAGCAAAATATATTCAGAATTATCATTATTGTTGGGACATTTGCTTTGGCTTTAGCGTTTGCAGGAAATGATCTAGTAAACTTCATAGGTGTTCCTATTGGTGCGTTAGATGCATACAATATTAAAATGGCTGCTGGTGGAGATTCTAATATGATGATGGGTGCATTAGCATCATCTGAAATTAAAGCAAATTTCTGGTTATTACTTTTAGGTGGCGGAATAATGATTTATACATTATGGACGTCTAAAAAAGCAAGAGAAGTTATTAAAACAGGTGTTGATTTATCGCGCCAAAAAGAAGGATCAGAAAAATTTGATGCAAATAATCTTTCTAGAATTATCGTTAGAGGAAGTATTTATGTTGGTCAAATGATAAATTATGTAATTCCAAAATCATTAGAATTAAAAATCGATAAGCAATTTGAAAGTAAAGTTTACAAGAAAAAAGAAGATGCTCCAGCTTTCGATATGGTTAGAGCAGCTGTAAACTTGATGGTTGCTAGTATTTTAATTGCATTAGGAACATCTTTAAAACTACCTTTATCTACAACCTATGTAACGTTTATGGTTGCAATGGGAACTTCATTTGCAGATAGAGCTTGGGATAGAGAAAGTGCTGTGTATAGAGTTGCTGGAGTGTTTAATGTAATTGGCGGTTGGTTTGTTACGGCCATTGTTGCTTTTACAATGGCTGCTGTGGTTGCATTTCTGTTGAAATTTGGTAAAGTATTTTCATTTGTAGGATTGCTAGTATTGGTTGGAATATTATTATACAGAAGCGGAAGAAAATATTTAGCAAGAGCCAAAGAGCAAGCAGAAGAGGATAGGTTAAGAAGTGAAGATGTAGCGACTATTAAAGAAGTTGTTTTAGAAAGTTCTGCACAAATTGCACGTGTAATTTCTAAAACAAATTCGTTGTATACAGATGTGATTAATAATCTCGGACATCAAGATTTAGGAAAACTTAAAGAAGATAAGAAAAAACTGAAAAAACTTGAAAAAAGTGTAGATGAACTAAAAGGAGATGTATATTATTTTATTAAAAATTTAGATGAAACTTCGGTTGAAGGAAGCAAATTTTATATTCTTATTTTAGGTTTTCTTCAAGATATGGTGCAATCTATTGGTTTTATTACGACGTATAGTTATTCTCATGTAAATAATAATCACAAGAGTTTAAAATTTAATCAAATACGCGATTTAAAATCGGTTGATGTTCAATTACAACACTTTTTTGATCGTTTAGAAAAAGGGTTTAAGAAAGAAGATTTTAGTAATTTACAATCGGTAATTGAAGAAAAAGAGGAGTTGTTAAATACAATTTCCGAACTGATTCAAAAACAAATTAAACGTATTAGAACAAATGAAAATAGTCCAAAAAACAGTAAATTATACTTTGGATTATTACTTGAAACAAACGATTTAATAAAAGCGACAATGAGTTTGTTAGAGTTATTTCAAGATTTCGATAATCACGTAAACGAAGTTGATTTAAATTATAAAGTACAAAAAGAAAAAGCGACATTATAGTCGCTTTTTCTTTTTTTTTAATAAAAACAATGTGTTTTTTTATCCATTTATGGCTTCAACAACAATTTCGTTGTCATTAAGCATTTGTTTTAACATGTTTTCGATTCCGTTTTTTAAGGTGAATGTTGAAGATGGACAACCACTGCAAGCGCCTTGTAAAACAACTTTTACTTGTTTGCTTTTTTCGTCAAAAGATTCAAACATAATATTTCCACCATCTCCTTGTACGGCAGGTTTTATGTATTCTTCTATAATATTTACAATTTGTTGAGATGTAGCATCAAGATTTTCAAAGTAAGTTTCTTGTTGCTGTTCATGATTTTTGGTTGTTGTAATTAGAGTTTCATCAATTACAGTATTTCCATTTTCTAAATATTCTTTTATGAAAGTTCTAATTTCGAGTGTTATTTCATCCCATTCAGTAATTTCATATTTAGTAATTGAAATATAGTTTTCATCAATAAAAACTTCTTTCACAAACGGAAACTTAAAAAGTTCTTGCGCTAAAGGTGAGGCTTTCGTCTCATCAATACTTTTACATTCTAACATTGTTTTAGTAAGAAGCTTGTTGGCAACAAATTTCATTACTGCAGGATTTGGAGTAGTTTCTCCGTAAACTGTAATTGCAACTTTTTTGGTCGTTGAGGTTTCTACAATTGTTCCGCCGTTTTTTATAAATTGCTCAATTTGTTCTGCAACTTCATCTTGAACATCACTCCATTCTACAATTGAGAATTTCTCTATAGCAATAAAATTACTAGAAATAAAAACCGTTTTAACAAAAGGTAAAAAGAATAATTGCTTTGCTAAAGGAGAATTTGAAGTTTCGTCAATGTTCTTAAATTCAAAACTTTGTCCTTTTGTGATAAATTCATCCAGTTCAAATTTAACAATTGAAGGGTTATTTGTTACTTTTATAGTGATTTTAGACATTATTTATAAGGTTTTTGCAAAGATATGAAACTTTAAAAAAGTATTCGTTTTATATTTGTAATTAGACAACACAAAATTAACTATTTATCAATAGTTTTTGCTATGAAAAAAACAACTACACTCTTATTTCTTTTTTTTACTTGTTTTATATTTGGACAAGTTACGATTGATAATACACTTAACCCGTTTCAGTTAGCGACTCAAAAACTTGGTGGGGCAGGTGTAACTATAACCAATGTTACTTTTAATGGTGTCCCCATAAATAACGGAAGTCCAGTTTATGACCAAGCGGCTTTTTTTGAAAATGGATTATCGGCTAACATTGGAATTGATGAAGGAGTTATTTTAGCAACAGGAGACGCATTAGTGGCTGAGATTACTGGTGCTAATCCTCAAATAGGGAGTGCTAGTTCACCTTCATCACAAGCGCAAACAGGAGATTCAGACTTGGCAATGCTAGTGTCTCAGTCAATTACTTCTGCAGCGGTTTTAGAATTTGATTTTGTGCCTTCAAGTACTTCTGTAGAATTTGAATATGTATTTGCTTCAGAAGAATATCCAGAGTTTAGCTGTGCTTCATATAATGATGTTTTTGGGTTTTTCATTTCTGGACCTGGAATTTCTGGACCTTTTTCAAATGGAGCTGAAAATATTGCTTTAATCCCAGGAACTACACTGCCAGTTTCGATTAATAATATAAATCCTAATGCATGTTCATCTTATCCGATGTATTATGTGAGTAATTCTTCCCCTAACGGAGTACAATATGATGGAATGACAACTGTTCTTACGGCAGAATCTGTTGTGCAATGTGGACAAACATATCATTTTAAGCTGGCGATTTCAAATGCTTTTGATACTGCTTATGACTCTGCAGTATTTTTAAAGGCAAATAGTTTAGAAAGTTTACAGGTAGATTTAGGTCCAGATCAATTATTTTGTAGTTCTACAGTTTCTAGTTATACTATGACAGCTAACACGAATTTGTCAACTGCTGGTTTAGGAACTTTAACTTATAATTGGTATTTAGATGGAGTTTTGCAAGGGTCTACTACTACTAATCAATATACTGCAACCCAAGAAGGGACATGGTCAGTTGAAATTGTTGGGTATTGTACTACCGATGATGTTGTAATTCAATTTGATGCACCACCAGTAGTTAATCCACCATCGCCCTTAGTTGGCTGTGAGCCATTTGATTTAACGGCATTGATACCAGGTTTAGTAGCTCCAGAAGCTCCAGCAGATTATGTGGTTTACTTTTATTTAAACCTTTTAGATGCTATTTCTAATCCAACTAACTATATTACAGACCCTGCTAATTTTAGTCCTGGTGTAGATACAACGGTTTATATACGTGTTGAAAACGCGGGTAATCCAAGTTGTTTTGATGCTTTTCAATTTGTGCAGGTTGATGTAGACTGTGCTAGTCCGTGTAGTTTAACACTTACTTCCGCAGCTGATACAGATGATCAAACAATTTGTTTAGGGGGTGCAATTACAGATATTGTATTTAATGTAGGAGGAGATGCTACAGATGCTGTAATAAGTAGTGGTTCATTACCAGCAGGTGTAACAGGAGTTTATAATGCTGGAGTTTACACTATCTCAGGAACGCCAACAGCTACAGGTTCATTTACAGCAACTGTTTCAACAGTTGGTTGTGCAACAGATTTAACATACGATATTACTATAAATGTATCAGCAACAGCACAAGCGACTTTTAATGCTATTCCAGTACAATGTGCAGGCGGTTCAAATCCATTACCAGCGACTTCATTAGAAGGCTTTACTGGTTCATGGAGCCCAGCTTTTGATGCGAACAATTCAGGAAGTTATGTGTTTACACCAGATACGAGTGTTGCTGGTCAAGAGTGTGCTCAACCATCAAATGCAGTAGCAGTAACGATAACACCAAACGTTCAAGCAACTTTCAATGCGATACCGGCACAATGTGCAGGCGGTTCGAATCCATTGCCAGCAAATTCATTAGAAGGTTTTACAGGTTCATGGAGTCCAGCCTTTGATGCGAACAATTCAGGTAATTATATATTTACACCAGATACAAGTGTAACGGGACAAGAATGTGCCTTGCCATCAAATACAGTAGCAGTAACAATAACACCAAACGTACAAGCGACCTTTAATGCTATTCCAGCCCAATGTGCAGGAGGCGCAAATCCATTACCATCGACATCATTAGAAGGATGGAGTGGAAGTTGGAGTCCAGCATTTGATGCGAATAATAGTGGAAGTTATGTGTTTACACCAGATACGAGTGTAGCAGGTCAAGAATGTGCTTTGCCATCGAATCCTATAGCTGTAACGATAACACCAACAACGCAATCGACTTTTAATGCAATACCGGCACAATGTGCAGGTGGTTCAAATCCATTGCCAGCAAATTCATTAGAAGGGTTTACAGGTTCATGGAGTCCAGCCTTTGATGCAAACAATTCAGGCAATTACGTATTTACACCAGATACGAGTGTAGTGGGACAAGAATGTGCTTTACCCTCGAATCCTATAGTAGTAACGATAACACCAAATGTGCAAGCGACTTTTAATGCTATCCCAGCGCAATGTGCAGGTGGTTCAAATCCATTACCAGCGACTTCATTAGAAGGCTTTACTGGTTCATGGAGTCCAGCCTTTGATGCGAACAATTCAGGTAATTATATATTTACACCAGATACGGGTGTAGCGGGACAAGAATGTGCTTTACCATCAGACCCTGTGGCAGTAACAATTAGTCCAGGTGCTGAGATAACACTACAGTCAGATATTACAAATACAAATCAACAAGTTTGTCAGGAAGAGGGAATAACTAATATTGAATATATATTATCAAATGGAGTTACTGATGTAAATATTACTGGTTTACCAGCAGGTATTTCTTATACAGTTGTTGGAGATTTAGTGACTATTTCAGGTTCTTCTACAGATCCAGTTGGAGTTTACAATTATACAGTTACAACTATTGGCGGTTGTTCATTTGATCAAGAAACGGGTAGTGTAGAGATTACTATAGGTGTTGAGCCAACGTTTGATTCTTTTGGTAGTGTTTGTGAAGGAGGAAGTTTTTCTTTTCCTACAGTTTCATTAGAAGGAATAACTGGAAGTTGGTCACCAGCATTTGATAATACACAAACAACTTCTTATACCTTTACACCTGATCCAAATCAATGTGCAGTATCTCCATCACCAATACCAATTGTTATAAACCCACTACCAGAGTTAGCGGCTAGTTTCAGTCCGGTATGTTCAGGTAATATGACTGATATTGTTTTAAGTAGTCCAAATGCTTCTATGGGAGATGTTACCTATACTTGGAGTGTAACGGTTACTAATGTAGATGCTACGAGTTAT
This sequence comes from Bacteroidia bacterium, assembly GCA_030431055.1. Taxonomy (GTDB): domain Bacteria; phylum Bacteroidota; class Bacteroidia; order Flavobacteriales; family Flavobacteriaceae; genus Flavobacterium. The sequence continues at coordinate 804,598 of JAUIJA010000001.1, forward strand.
ACACAAAGTGGTGAT
>JAUIJA010000052.1 GCA_030431055.1 Bacteroidia bacterium
TTTAGATTTTAAAACACCTGAAATGGCATACTTAAAAACAGCTTAAATCAATTATTAACCTGTAGCCATATTTCAGGACGAGACATACCGAAAAAACAAACAGATAGAATGGAATTAGGATTAATAATAACATCAGTAGTTTTAGGAATTGCATTAATTCTAACAATTTTGAACTGTCTTAAAACCAAAAAAAAGTTCAAATCGGAATTAGAAGAAAAATCTAAAGAATCGGATAAACTTCATTCCGACTTAAACAGATATAACGGAATTGTATCAATAGAAAAAGAAATTGAAAACAAAAATTCTGAATTGGCTGAATTACAAAAAACTGCTAAATCCTTCAATGAAAGTATAAACGATTTACAGACATTAAATTCAGAACTCGATAAACTTAAAAACACAAAAGAAATTGAGGAAAAAGAATTGAATGAAATTCAAAATAAAGCCTCAAATCTCAACGACAGATATACCAACGCTAAATCAATCTTTAAAGAATTAGAAAGAGACATAAAACTCTACAGAAACGACCTCGAATTTGTTGAACTTGGAATTTATGAACCAATCTTTGACTACGAAACTTCAGAAAAATACAAAGAACAACTTACAAACATTAGAACTAAACAAAAACAACTGATAAAAGGAGGAAATGCTTGTATCTGTAATACAAGTTGGCACGTTGGAAATAGCAGAAAGCAAGGAGAAATAATGACAAGACGTTATATAAATCTCACTTTAAGAGCATTTAACGGAGAATGTGACACATTAATTTCCAAAGTAAGATGGAACAATGTGAAACGCTTTGAAGAACGTATAACAAAAGCATTTAATGCAATTAATAAACTTGGTAAATCTAACGATGTTCATATAACAGATAAGTACTTAAAATTAAAGTTAGATGAACTTCATTTAGCTTATGAACTCGAACACAAAAAACAGCAAGAAAAAGAAGAACAACGAGCAATAAGAGAGGAACAAAGAGAAGAAGAAAGAGCTCAAAGAGAATTTGAGAAAGCAAAAAAAGAAGCCGAATTAGAAGAAAAAAGATTCCAAAAAGCACTTGAAAGAGCACAAAAAGAGCTTGGGTTAGTAAGTGGTGAAGAACTTGAAAAATTAAATACTCAAATAGCCGAACTTCAAAAAAACCTTCAAGAAGCACACGAAGCAAAAGAAAGAGCTATTTCAAGAGCGCAAGAAACAAAATCGGGACACGTTTATATTATTTCAAATATTGGTTCATTTGGAGAGAACATATATAAAATTGGAATGACAAGAAGACTTGAACCAATGGATAGAGTAAAGGAATTAGGAGATGCTTCCGTTCCATTTAGATTTGACTTACACGCTCTTATCTTCACAGAAAATGCACCTGAATTAGAAAATTTATTGCAAAAAGAGTTTGACGATAGAAGAATAAATAAAGTAAACTATCGTAAAGAATATTTTAAAGTTACACTTGACGAAATACAACAAGTTATCGAAGAAAAATATGAGAAAGAAGTGGAATTTATTAAAGTTCCAGAAGCACAAGAATATAGAGAAACAAAATCAATAATAAAACAATTAGAGCAAGCTAAACAAGAACAAATTGAAAACGAAATTGAGAAATATCCAGACAGTTTGTTCTGAAAAAGTACTTGCTACAACAATGGCTATAAGTAATTGCTTGTTCTCGCCTACTTCTGAAAATCCTCGCGGATTTTCAGTTTGGTGTGTACTTGCAAAGTTAAGTACTAAACCACGCAACTACTCATAGCCGAGACCGTTAGGTAGCATTACGAAAAAACAAACAAATGGAATATACGGTTAATGACCACTTGATAAATAAAGAACCAATAGTTTCCAAAATCTACGAGAAACTAATAACCGA
>JAUIJA010000053.1 GCA_030431055.1 Bacteroidia bacterium
GAATAAACACTATCAAAATCTAATCTTTAAAGTTACATCTTTATCTGAAACTTCAAACTGAGCTTCATCGAAATTTGGAGGACCAAAACTCATAGGATTGTTAGACACTCCATAATCTTCGATTGGCATTCCGTTTGGTTGAAAATCCATTTTATCATTATTGTTTGCATCGTGGAAACAAATAACAGCATAATTTCCAGGAGCAATATTTGTAAACACAACGGTGCTTTTCTTTCCTTTTGGAGTATTTGATTGCGTTTGTACAGGCACTTTCATAAAACTATCTTTATCGTACAAAGCGTAATTCACTTTACCATTGTCATTAGAGACATTTTCAACTATTACTGTAATGGTTCTTTTTTCTGTGTTTGTCTTGTTAGTTGTATTTATTGAAGATTGAAATACAACTACGAATGCGAAAATTGCTGCGAATACTTTCATGATTTTTTTAAATTATTAATTACACAGCAAAGATGCAACAACAATCTATTCTTGAAAATTAAAAGAAACCGAATTGTGTTTTTTGAAGGATGAATTGTAGAATTTACGAATTGAGTCCTTTTTTGTAGGCTAACAATGCTCTCTCTCTAGCAAATTTATGCTCAACAATTGGTTGCGGATACGAAAGTTCGTTAAAGTTTGTAACCCATTTATTGATGTATTTCAACTCTTTGTCAAATTTTTTTATTTGTTCTGAAGGGTTAAAAATTCTAAAATAAGGTGCAGCATCACAACCAGTTCCTGCTGCCCATTGCCAGTTTCCATTATTTGCGGACAAATCGTAATCTAATAGCTTTTCTGCAAAATATGCTTCTCCCCAACGCCAATCAATTAATAAATGCTTGCACAAAAAACCTGCAGTAATCATCCGAACTCTGTTGTGCATATAACCTGTTTTATTTAGTTGACGCATTCCTGCATCAACTATTGGGAAACCTGTTTCCCCTTTACACCATTTTTCAAAGTCTTGCTCGTTATTTCTCCAAACTATTTGATTGTATTTACTTTTAAAATTCTCTGTGACTACTTTAGGGAAATGAAATAGGATTTGCATAAAAAACTCCCTCCAAATTAATTCACTTAAATACGTAGCATTCTTTTTTAGGGCTATTTTAATTAATTTCCTTGGACTGATTAAACCAAATCGCAAATAAGGAGAAACGTAGGTTGTTTGATCGATGAATGGATAATCTCTAATAGCATCGTATGTTTCTAAATGTACTAAATTATAAGGCTGTACTTTGATTGGACTTTCAGTAAATCCGAGGGTTTCTAATGAGGGAAAATCTAATTTAAATTTATAGAAATTAGATATTGGATTGTAAACTGAGATTAAACTTTCAGTAAACTTTGATAACCATTTATTTTTATAAGGAGTGAAAACCGTATAAGGCAACCCATCATCTTTAACAATTTCAGACTCTTCAAAGATTACTTGATCTTTGTAAGCAAAAACCTCAATGTTTTGTGAATTTAAATACTTTGTAACTTCTAAATCTCTTACAATTGCATAGGGTTCGTAATCTTTATTGAAAAAAACATTGTCAATTTTATATTATCTAGTTTTTTTAATTCAGTATTTATGTTTTTTAAAGTAGAGTATATAAATGTGATTCTTGCATCGTCTTTTGGCAACGAAGCAATGATTTCTGTATCAAAAATAAAAAGTGGAATAACAGGCTCTTTTTCTAAAGTTGCTTTATACAATGCAACATTATCTTCTAAACGTAAATCTCTACGGAACCAGAATACATTCATTTATTTAAAAATAATAT
>JAUIJA010000054.1 GCA_030431055.1 Bacteroidia bacterium
GCCATCAAAAGGACTACAAGCTTGCACAATAATTGTCATTATAAACAAGGACAATTTTGCTATAGGAGAGTGTTCAGCTCGTGTAATTTTTTTAATTATAGAATTCAAAATAAGTATAATTATAATGATTGATATATAGGGATATTGTGTAATTAAGTTCATCAAGCAACTTAGGTTTTTTACTATTTTCTTTATTCAAGGAAAGAATAAAAGGAAGTAGCAGCAATTTTTGTTCTTTTCTATTTAGCAAAAGCTAAGATAAAACAAAAAACCGTACAAAAATGTACAGTTATAAGGTATGTTATTGGGTTTGATATGAAATTTTGAATCCGAATAATGGGATATATAGTATTAACATTTCGTTTTTAATCAAAATAATTATCAGATTTCAATAATCCTTTTTTTTCTGATTCCCATATCATTGATAGAATCTTCCACTCATCATTTATTTTGACTAGCTGAAAATTAATGATTCCTTTTTCAGCGAGATTATCAGTTGTATTGAAATGTACACCATATAAGCTAGTTCTTTGAGCTATTTTTCCAAAGAATTTTGTCGTTCCCTTAACTTCCCATTCTTTCAAGTATTCAGGTTTGTTTTTAGAAAGCATGCTTTCCATGTTGTTGAAATATTCAACTGGTTTTTAAGAACCAATGAATCATTTTTATGTAACCCAAACGTGTATGTTCAGCGAATTGTTTTTTAATTGTATTGAAGTCAGGGTTTTTGTTGGACTCGATTATGATGTTATTATAAACATTGTTTACCGTGTTGAGAATTTCAGTTTCATCCTTGCTACTTATTTTTGAATCCTCTTTTTTGTTGTTAGTCTCATGTGCACAAGAAAAAATGATTAAGGAAATAAAGATGATTATTATAAGATTTCTCATTTTAAATTGATTTAAAGAAGTCCAACTCCGCTGTGTTGGTCTTGTACTAAGTTAGTTAAAAATAGATAATCTTTATCGTTTGTCGGATTTTTCGAAAGGAAAAACCAGAAGACTCACCCTTTACTTAGTAAATAGGACCATCAAATTTAACAATGGTGGTGTCATCTTTCACACTAAAGTCAACCCAATGGTCAAGTGAACTTCCGTTAGAATAATAGCCACCACCACTAATTTCTGTTTTTCCGTTTGCGCGAGTAAAAGTTAGCAAGTAAGTTCCGTCTGATTCATTTTTCCACATCGATAAGTATTTCGTCACACTTTCATTCGGTTGAATTCGGTCAATTTTTATCACGTCTAGTTTTTCCTATGTTGTAAATTCTACATTAGTTATCGGTTCGCTTGATTCGTTTTTAATTTTTACTTCAACTCCGTTTTTTTTGAACATAAAACAAGAGTTCAATGATAGAATAACCAATATTACGAGCAATTTTTTCATATTGAGGAAAAAGGACTAGATTATGAGTAGTTGCGTGGATTAGTTCTTAACTTTGCAAGTACGCACCAAGCTGAAAATCCGTGAGTCCCGACGCTTCGGGATTCAGAAGTAGGCGAGAACAAGCAATTAATTATAACCATTGTTACCTGCAGTATTTTTTTGTTTTT
>JAUIJA010000018.1 GCA_030431055.1 Bacteroidia bacterium
TATTTAGGTAAATATACCCTTTTTTGACACAAATTTGACACGTGTCTTTTACCTTTTTTATAAAAAACACCCTTTAATTATTTTTTACATTCTCTTTTATATATTTTTTGTATTATTTGTATTCATATATAAAAAAAACAAAAATAAACAACTGTATATCAACAATATAAAGTGAATACATTTCTGAATACAAAAGTGAATACAATTTTTAATGAATACAAAATTTGTATTCATTAAATGGTTGTTTCTTCTGGAATACATTTTTTGTAAAAAATAGTGAAATGAAAGAATTTGTAAAAAAACCGTTTGAATCTTTATAATTTTTATGATACTTTTATAAGGAAGAAAATTTGCTTTTAAAAATTGCTGAATCATAGTCGTATAAAAAATAATTATTATTCCGCATATCCTTCCAAAAAAGGAAACTATAAAGCTAAAATATACGCATATAAACTAGTTGGCAACAAGCCGAAAATGAGATTTACATTAACAATTTTAGTTCTGATTTTATGCTTTTCGTCCTGTAAAAAAAAGGCGGAAAGAAAAACTGAACCTAAAAAAGAAAAAACTGAGTTAAAAGCCGAATCGAATAAACCGAAAGTCAAACCGATTGAAAAAGTTTATTTATCAAAAGTTCCTGACTCTTTAGAATTAATTACTGACAAGAATCTGAAAGGAGATTTTAACGGAGATAATAAAACTGACTTCACCTCTATCGTAAGAAATAAAATCAATCAGAAAATTGGAGTTTTAATACTTCACAATTCTGAAAATAGCGAAAGTTACGTTTTTGGAGCAGGAAAAGAAGTGTCTGAAATGACAGACTTGGATTGGATTGAAGTTTTTGAAATGCTTCCGAAAGGAGAAATTGTTTCACCGACTTTAGTTGACGAAGAAACTGGAGATATAATCGGACAAGACGAAAGCAAGAATTTTAAACTAATTGGTAACGGGATTTATATGAGTGTTGAGGAATCTCACGGTGGCGGAATTATATTTTGGAACGGAAAAGAATATCAATGGTATCATATCGAATAAAAAGCCAGTTGCCAACATTGTGTATAATTAATGGCTAATTCGAGCTTACTTACGAATATTCCTGCGGAATATTCTATTCGGTTTTTATTTATTAACTTTCCTGCTAAATCACGCCACTAATCATACACGAAACCGTTGTGCAAAATTTAACTCAACAAACTTGAATAGATTTAAACGCTGAAAATGACTTTGAATTTCCAAAAGCAAATAAATGAAATGACCGAAAAAGCTATTACGGAATTTCATAATGCAGAATTTAAAGAAAGAACAAATGAATCTCGATTAAATGCGGTTGGAAATATCTATTTTCTGTTCTCAAACAATAAACTAAAATATATCGGACAAAGACAAGCTATCGGGATTAAAACTAGGCTTGACCAGCATCTATTCGGAAAATCATATTCAATAGACAAGAATGGAAAACAAAACGGAACAATATCCAAATGGAATTTAGTCAAACAAGAAATTGATAATGGAAACAAAATCAGTTTTAAAACAATACTTATTGAACCAGATAATTTGAGAACAACTATTGAATTGGAATTAATAAAAAGACTTAACCCTGAATGGAATATACAAGGAAAATAACTTTGCACAACAAGGTGTATAATTAATTGCTATATTTAAACAAAATTGAAAACACTAAACAACCAATCATAATTTCTACGGTGGAAAATTCTCCGAATTTTCTTACCGCACAAATTATACACAGAAACGTTGTAGTGCATTTGAGAAAAACTGAAATATGATAAGAAACTATTGGAACGAAGAATGGAAAACTGTTGAATTTGATGATGGAATTGCCGAAGACGAACAGTTCAAAATCTCAAATTACGGGCGAATTTTAAACTGTAAAGGCGAAACCGAATTTGAAGTCAAAAAATCATATATCAACGGATATCAAAACCTACCCTTAAAACAAAAACGGAATGGAAAATCGACCAGTAGATACGTTCACAAACTTGTAGCGGAACACTTTCTTGAACGGAACGATGGAATTTATGTCATCCACCTGAACTACGACAAAACCGACAATCGAGTGGTAAACCTAAAATGGGCAACGAAAAGAGAAAAGGAACTTCATCAATTCAACAATCCGAATTGGGAAAAAATTGTGGAAGAAAGAGGTAAAAAAATTGGAAAATTAAACGAGGGAAAAGTCAAAATCATTAAGCGTCAATTAGAGAACAAAAGAACTAGAATCAATATGATTGCGAAACGTTTTGGGGTTTCGGACACGCAAATCCATAGAATAAAAAAAGGAGAAAATTGGAGTTCAGTAACTGAATATTAAAAAAAACGCACTACAACAATGGCTATAAGTAATTGCTTGTCCTCGCCTACTTCTGAAAATCCTCGCGGATTTTCAGTTTGGTATGTACTTGCAAAGTTTGTAACTTACACACGCAACTACTCATAGCCGAGACCGTTACCTGCAAGCTAAAAATAAGCCACCGCACGTTCAAGCACATTTTATTTTGCTCGTTCCTCTCAAAATCAAAAGAGCTTTCACTTCCCCACCTCCACCCAACATTATTACTACAAGAATAATTTGAAAATAAAATATTTTGACTATTTTTGTCAAAACAATTTTTGTCTTATGAAGTCATTTGGAGAAATTATCAGACAAGCAAGAGAAGAAAAAAAATTAATCTTGCGACAAGTTGGAGCTGAACTAGATATTGACCAAGCTATAATAAGCAAGTTTGAAAGAGGTGAAAGAAAACCTACAAAGGAACAAGTTCAAAAATTTGCTGACTTCTATAACTTGGAAATAGATAAATTACTAATTGCTTGGCTGAGCGATAAAGTTATATATGATCTAGAAAATGAAACTTTAGCAGAAGAAGCAATAAAAGTAGCAGAACAAAGAATTAAATATCAACGAATAATTAAATCCAATAGCAATGAATAAAGATTTTAATGTTTTACAATCATATGAAGAAGATTTAATTGTGCGCTATATTTCCGTAGACAAGAAGCTTACGAGTAAAAGCATAAAATTAAATGAAGATACGATTCATTTAATAAACGCTAATCTACATTTGACCGACAATCAAAATATCGCATTTCAGGCTCATAATAAAATCATAAACTGTTTAATAAATTATTACTGCATAAATAAACATAACACAAATTATCTACCAAACAATAGTTCAATTGAAGAAGAAATTTTAAACAGATTGGAACTAGAAAACATTCCAAACCTAATTGAAGAGCTTCATATTAATTTTCTAAATTCTAAATTTTCCTTTTCTGAGGGAAATTTATTCTCAACAGGTAAGCTAACAAGGACTAAATCAAAACACTATCTAAAAGAGTATGGAGCTGTTTACACTCTAAAAAAGATTACTAATGAAATGGTTGCTAAAACAATTTCTAATGCTCTTAAAAGTTCTGATTTAAAGGATTTAAAATGTTTAGATTTTGCATGTGGTACAGGTAGATTTTATTTTGAAGCTATCGAAATCTTAAGAAAAAAATACTCTTTAGACTTAAAAGATATTGTTTGCAATCACCTTTATGCTATTGATGTTGATGAGGTCGCTTTAAATATTTTAAAATGTAAGGTTATTTCATTGTTTGAGAATATCGATGAAGATATTTTATCAATTATTTCAAGAAATATTTTGCACCGAAATGCGCTTATACCAAACACCTCTCTACTGTCTAATTATAATATCTCATTTGATTTTTCTACAGATTTTAAGGATGTAATGAAAAATGGTGGGTTTAGTGCTATTTTTTCAAATCCACCTTATTACTTGTTAAAGGTTAACAATAAAAAGAGTCCAGTTCTTAATGGTTATTTTACAAATCTTAAGAATAAAGTTAAATCAGAAATTCAATTCTTTAAAACATCTGGTGTTTATAATTATTCAATAGAAGGGATGCTAAATTACTATCAACTTTCTATTGAAATGATTTTGAAATTAACTAAAGAAAATGGAGATATTGGCATAATATGTCCATCTTCAATATTTGCAGATTTAACTGCATCAAGATTGAGAAAGTTTTTACTAAACAATAATACTTTAAGATTCATTAGGTATTATCCAGAAGCATCTAATTTATTTGATAATGTAGCACAATCTACAGTTATCTTTTATCTAAAAAAAGGTGGTATTTCAGATAAAATTAAAATTGAGCATAAGGATGATAAATTCAAGGTAGCTCTTAAAACAATCAACAAAGTGTTTGATAAAAACCAAGAAATACCATTAATTGATGAAGTTGGCTGGTCTATACTATCTAAATTATCAAATCATAAGAAAATTAAAGACTTTGGTTTTATAAGAAATAAAAGAGGAGAGCTTGATTTAACTCAATATAAAGATTGTATTTTAAAAGGTGTTAAAACAGATTATCGTCTTGTAAGAGGCAATATGATTTCTACAGATGGTGTAGTAGATAAAAATGATGAATTTGTTTCTATTGATGAGTTTATTAATAGAAAGTCTAAAGATTTTGTTGAAAATGATTTAAACAAACCAAGACTTATTTGTCAGCAAATATCTAATGTCGATTTAAGAAAAAGATTAAAATTTACCTTTTCAGAACCAAAAGATATAGTTGCTAATTCTTGTAATTATATTAATTCTTTAAGAAGTTTTGAAGATTTAACGAAGTTGCATTTGTTGTTAAATAGTGAACTTTTAAATTGGAGATTCAAAATAACAAGTAGTAATAATCACGTAAACAATTATGAATTAGATGAATTGCCAATTTTAAATTTTGAGCAATTAGATTTAAACAGTTTTAACGGCAGTAAATATGAAAATGAAGTGCTTGTTTGTAAGCTATATGGATTAAACGAGAGTGAAATCAATTATATTTTAAATAAAGTTCCAAATATTAAAACAGAAAAAATAAAGCTATTAGATGAAGTTATATAATCATATATCTCCAAGATTGAGTGATTTAGAGTGGGAAATGGCAAAACACATTCCTCCAGGTGGTAATTGGCAAAATATTCCTGTTCATTTACCATCAAAAAGGTTAGAACAAATTAGACGTTCTGGAGGGAGGACAACCTACTATGGTAGGTTGAGATATGATAAGCCAAGTTATACAATAACTACTTATTTTAATAGATTAGGTAATAGTAGTAATCTTCATCCAGAGCAACAAAGAATGATTTCAATTAGAGAGGGTGCTCGTTTACAATCTTTTAAAGATAGTTTTGTTTTTTATGGGAGTAAATCATCTCAATATAAGCAGATTGGAAATGCAGTACCTACCTTATTGGCAAGAGCAGTTGCAGAAATTGTATATCCTCATATTAACAATAAATCAATGATAGACCTATTTTCAGGGGCTGGAGGTATGTCTGAAGGGTTTCTTATGGAAGGGTTTAATGTTATTGGCTCTAATGAAGTTGAAAAACATTTCTTTGAAACCTATAAACAAAATCATTCTACTGTTGATAATAGCGATTCATTAATTTTAGGCGATATTACAGATTCTACTATCAAAGAAAAAATTATTAGTTCAAAGGATAAAGTGGATAATGTTGGTCTTGTAATTGGTGGTCCACCCTGTCAAGGGTTTTCATATGCAGGTTGGAGAAATCCAAATGATAAAAGAAATCAATTATTCAAAGATTTTGTTGAGGTGGTTAGAGAGGTCAGACCTGAAGGGTTTGTAATGGAAAACGTTCCGGGTATATTAACTATGCGAAAAGGGGAAGCAATAAAAGAAATAATTAGCACCTTTGAAGAGATAGGATATAATGTGAATAAACCTTTTAAGCTAACAGCAGAAGAGTTTGGTGTGCCACAAAAAAGAAAGAGAGTGTTCATTGTTGGAACTTTAAGAGATGTAAAAATAGAGCCTCCTAAAACTTTATTTTCTTTAGATGATGAAAATTTACCAAATCCAATTACTGTTAAAGAGGCTATTGGTGGCTTACCAAAAATTGAAACTGATTCAGGTGTTTTTGAAGCAGAATGTGAATACAAATCAACTTCTCCCTATGAATCATTAATGATGGGAGAAATTGACTTTAAAGAATTTTACTCTAAATGCTTACAATCTTTACCAGTTACCTTCAGCAATTACTGATAAATCTTGAAATATTTGATGGAGCATTGTTAATGCTTCATCATTGTTTCCTGCATCCAACCTATCCAATACTTGATTGACTTTATCCGTTATTTCCTCTGATTCCCATATTTTAGTATTTCTATTTTCTGCAACAGTATATTTTTGTAAAGACTCAAAGGCAATTCGCACATATCTTTCGGCGTTATTTATCTGATTTTGACCTTCCTTTTTTATTGGAGTTACTTCATCAAACTCACCTGTTTCAGGGTTAAAACCTGTAAATTCATAATCAAAATAGGAATAATCAGGATTTAAGAATTGTTCCAAAAACTCACTATGTCCTCTTTCATTTATCATTGAAAAAACAATCAAGACGTGATGCAGATTTTTACGCATCAATCCACTTAATTTAAGTGCATCAGTATCATTCTTAACTTTATCTTTTAATTTGTCCCAAATATATTTTGAATGCCAAGTAATAACTTCATCACCATTTTTTTCATCATTTAATAATAATTGAACATCACTATAAGTCATTCTATTTCCTTTAGCACTGTTTTCATTTGCTGTCATAGGCTGAAATTTAGGTCTATGTGCGAAACCTAAAGACATTGGACCTATATGATCGGGACTAACTCCATTCTTAACAAAAGTAGCATAAAGTCTATCTGCCATTTTCCAATTTCCACCAGACCACATTTCATAAACTCTTCTGTCTTGAGTATATCTTTTTAAGTTGTCTTTATACCTACCTGTATCTGCAATAGCTCTTACATCTGCATTATAAGAGTGATAACCATCTAATCGATCAGGAGGATTACCCATCACACCTGGTGATACATAGGGTGAGTATTCTATGTCAACATAATCATTTTTAAGTATTTCTTTCAAATCTTCTAATGAAGCATAAACCTTTCTTATATTAAAAACTTCAGAGAATCCCCTGCATTTATCAACCTCATATAACACTGTTGCAATTTCAAATACATCCAAATCGTAATACCTTAAATCTTGGTCATACAATTCATTGAGTTTGTCTGTTTTACTTGGTGACACATACCTGAAATCAATATATAATTCAGTGCCTGAATAAAGACATATATGCTTTTTAGTAGGATGATTTGCAAAAGCTACTTTTTTCCTTATTCCAGCATCTCTAACGTGATTAGCCTCAATTCCTAATTCTTGTCTTTTTTGTTCCCAGAAATTCAATTTTTGAAGCCATAAATCAGGTTGACTGCTTTCAATCGTTATCCAACTTATGTTTCCATCTCTTCTTCTGGTGTAAGGTAAATTCCCATAGTTAGGGTGATTCACAATAAACTCTTGATATTCTAGTCCTTTTGGATGGGGTTTTAGGATATTAGAGGTAAGACTCAATTTGAATTTCACTCCTTTTTTTTCAGCCTCTTCTTTATATATGACAAACAGATAAGCGATTAAGAAAATATCGATTGGGGTTACTGGGTCATTATTCTCATACATTTCAAGCTTTTCAACATCAACTGCGTCATCATTTTCAAAATACTCATAAGTTAAACCAGCTAATTCTCTTGCTTCTTTAAGTTTGTTTGGATTGTAATTGGTAATTAAGATTTCTTTATTCATTCTTAAAATTCAAATAAGTTTGTAATTTCTAATTCTAATGCTTCTGCAATCTTTTCGACAACTTCAATAGACACATTTCTCTCTCCTCGTTCTATACTAGAAATATAGGTTCTATCTAAAGAGGCTTTGAAAGCAAATTCCTCTTGAGAATATCCAGCTTTCACCCTCAACTCTCGAAGTTTTTCACCAAATTTTTTCTTGATATTCATAATTATGCAAAATTGACATAATGTAGACAATAATACAACGGACAATTGTCGTCATTTTTAGTAAGCTCAAGCACATTGCAATCCTCGTCCCTGCGGTTGCAAAGAGCTTTCACGCCAACGCTAACTGAATGAAAAAGGAAAAAGCCAGCAGGTAACAAAGAACTGAGGTAAAAAACAAGTAAATTTTATACTTTTTTAAACCAAAGTACTTTTATAATTTGCATCATAAGGCAAACCACTTTTTACTAT
>JAUIJA010000013.1 GCA_030431055.1 Bacteroidia bacterium
TCTTGAATTATGCACTCATTGACACAAAATTGAATTATTTGGCTGGAAATCCACAAAAACCGCTAACTGCAAAACACAACGCAGGAAGTGTTTTGATGTACGAATCTGAAAAATGGCGAATCGGTTACGAAACGTTTTACACAGGAAAACAATTTTTGTCTAATGGAACAGAAACAACCGACTTCATAACAATGGGTTTTGTGGCAATGCGAAATTTTAAATGGGGAACAACGTTTGTGAATTTTGAAAACTTTACGGACAGAAGACAAAGCAGGTTTTCGCCATTGGTTTTGCCACCACACGACAATCCAGAATTTTCCGAAATTTATGCACCAACAGACGGTTTTATATTTAGCGTTGGAGTAATAATCAAACCTTTTGGAAACGAAGATGACGACTAAAATGAACAAAACGATATTTGAAATCAGTAAGATGGATTGTCCTTCCGAGGAAAATCTTATACGAATGAAATTGGATGGAATCCAAGAAATCAAAAATCTCGATTTTGACATTCCCAACCGAAAATTGACCATTTTTCACGATGGTCATAACGACCAAATTGAAAAGTCAATTATCGAATTAAAATTAGGCGGAAAGAAAATCTCGACCGAAGAAACCAACAAAAAAGATTTTGTAGAAAACACCAACCAAAAAAAGCTACTTTGGATTGTACTGGCGATAAATTTTGTCTTCTTCATTATCGAAATGACCACAGGGCTCATCTCGAAATCAATGGGATTGGTTGCCGATAGTTTGGATATGCTTGCCGACAGTTTTGTTTACGGAATTAGCTTGTTTGCGGTTGGCGGAACGTTGATTAAGAAAAAACGGATTGCAAAAATTGCAGGCTATTTTCAGATAACACTTGCGATTATCGGATTTGTGGAAGTGTTGAGAAGATTTTTTGGAGCCGAGAAACTTCCCGATTTTTCAACGATGATTATCGTTTCGATTTTAGCACTTATCGCAAACGGAATTTGTCTTTACATTTTGCAAAAGTCAAAGAGCAAAGAAGAGGCACATATGAAAGCGAGTATGATTTTTACTTCCAATGACGTGATTATCAATTTGGGAGTAATAATCGCAGGAATTTTAGTGAATTGGCTAAATTCCAACAAACCTGATTTGATTATCGGAACAATCGTTTTTATAGTGGTAATACAAGGTGCATTTCGGATTTTGAAATTAAGTAAGTAATCGGAATTGCCAACGCTGAAAGCCATACACATTTACAGTCGCTCAAGCCATCGCACCACCAAAACTGTAAAAGAATATGTCTTGCCAACGCTCAATTTAGAACTAAATAACAAACATCGGAAAACCAAGCAAAACGTGAAAAGCACTATGCACAACAATGTATATAAAACATAGCTATTACAGGCTTTCCGAGAGGTTTTTGCTTCTCTATTAAGTCCACCAAATTTTTATTTTTGTATATTTAAAAAATTAAAGATAAATAGAAAAAATAAAAATTTGGCGCGTGTATAATCCGAAAAGTTAGTGTTTATTTATACGCTACGTTTCATATACTAGACCGTTGTAGTGCTTTTGAAAATGAAAACCGAGAAAGAAATCATAAAGGAATTAAAAGAAAAATGGAACTTAAATCCATTCGAGTTTTGGATTCCACTTTCTGGAGATAATGAAGAACATACCTGTTATTTTCACAATGATGAATTTGACGAAAATTTTGGATTTGAAAGACTAAATAGAATTTACAATGAACTTAAAAATGGAAAAATATTCGAGTTTACTTATCCAAAAGAAACAAAAATAATTAACGAACTAAAAATATCGGAGTTTAACGGAAATGACACATTTTACGTTGATGAAAATGTTGATTTTGTAATTTACCATACACACGAAAGAACAATTGCGATTGCAGGAGATGAATTAATCAAACGAATAAAATCTGAATGGAAAGAATATGAGAAATTTATTAATCCTTGGACAAGAGATAATTCAATAGACATTGAACTTGAACTTGAGAAACGAATCCCAATCTGGAATGCAATTTCGGAATTTTATTTGGACACTGAATTGCAAGATTCTGATTATGAATCGATAACGAATACTTTTCTTAATTCGGAATTACATATATCGGAATTAAAAGAAATTGACCTTTACGAAGTATTTCCAGTACTTAAAGGAAACTTAATAAGTGTGGCTGGCGAATGGAATGGCTTTGATGAAAAATGGCTGAAGGACGCTTGTACAAAAGCATATTTTAAAAGAAAAAATAGTTTTTTTAAATGGAAAACAAAGTTTTATAATCGCTTTTTGTATTCTATGAGAAAAGACCATTGGACAGAAATAGAAAAACGAATAAAAACGCACTACAACAATGGCTATAAACAATTGCTATAACAGGTTTATCCTGAAAATTCCCGCGGAATTTTCAGCTTGGTGTGTACTTGCAAAGTTAAGTGCTAAACCACGCAACTACTCATAGCCGAGACCGTTGGTCAAAGTTTCTTCAAAAACCTATAAATCTTTTTCCAGTTGGTTGTTTCTAAAACGATAAAAGGCAATAATTCTTCATGCTTTACCGAGATTTCATTTGTTCCTAAAAAAGTTTTATTATTAATGTAAATAGCTTTTCCATTAAAGTTTTTAGCAAATTCAACATCGGTTAGCCTATCGCCTATCATAAAAGAATTTTCTAAATCATATTCAGCATTTTCAATATAATGTTCGATTAAACCAGTAAAAGGTTTTCTGGTTTTCAAATTGTCTTTAGGGAATGATTTATCTATCAAAATTTCTTTAAAAACTACGCCTTCATTTTCAAATGCTTTTACAATAAAATCGTGAACTGGATTGAACTTTTCGTATGGTAAAAAATCGGTTCCTAAACCATCTTGATTGGTTACCATTACAATTTCAAAATCGAGTTTTTTAGAAATTTTAGCTAAATAATGTAACGCTTTTGGGTAAAATAATAGCTTTTCAAACGAATCAACACGCTCATCTGCAGTTTCTTTAATTATTGTTCCGTCTCTATCTACAAAAAGAAGTTTTTTCATTACAACAATCCATTATACTTTCTAACAAACCATTCTATTGCAAAAAACAACACAATTAATGGCAATAACCATTTCCAATCGATTAATGGCGATTTCTTTACAATTTGCTTTTCAACTGGTTTATACGATTCGTTTTTAACTAATTCATCTAAAGTTGATGATATTTGGTTAGGAAAAACTAATTTTCCGTTTGTGCGAATTGCTAATTGTTGTAATCTGTCTTTATCTGGATTTACAAATTGCTTTTCAATATCAAAAGCTAATACTTCGAAACTTCCACTTTTTTTAGTGTTGGAGTTTTTTTCGATAACAGTGAACGAATAGTTTCCAGCTTCTAAACCATCTAAACTGACTTTATAATCAAATTCGTTTAGCGTAAAACTGTAATTTTTCAGTTTTTTTGTCTGTTGATTTACCAATTTAATTTCCAAATTAGCATTTCTATCAAACTCGTAATTTTTATTGAAATATTCGGCAGAAATCGTAATTGGTTCGCCTGAATTATAAAAGTTTTCAGCATTCACAATTAGTGATTTTTTAGACGAATTTGAACTTAAATATTGCACAATTTTATCGATAAAAATATCAAAATCGGTAAAGTTTTTATGTTCCGAATAATAATCCATTCGCCATTTCCAAATTCCTTCTCCAAACAAATATGCACTTCTACGACTATTTTCTTCAGTAAAAGCTAAAAGCGGCGCGTTTATATCTGTATTCCGAATTTTAGCACCTAATAACTTGGTGAAATTCTTTTTCGATTGAATAGTTCCAAAAGTATTTTCTAAAGGTGGAAATTGTTCGAAACCAATATTTTTAATACCAAAAAGATTAAAATCTGAATTAAATCTAGCCAAATAATCTTCTTTTTGATTATTCATCTTAAACGAAAAATCTTGATTATTTTGGTTTAAGAAATTAAAATCTGTTTTTAAACCTGTAATTAACCCAACGTTTTTATTTTTCTTGTTTATTTCTGTCAAAACCGGTTGGAAAGAATTATCAGGTTGGTACAAAATCACCACATTATATTTATCAATATCTTGAATTTGATTCGGTTTTAAAACGGAAACTTTACGTTGCGAATTAACTTCAATACTGCGTTTTAAAGTTCCAATATCAGGATGTGTCATTGAAGTAATTATAGCAACTTCTGTTCGTTGATCGATAACTTCAATCACAAAAGGTTTTGAATTATTTTTCGTGTTTTTTTCTTCTTTTGATGAGGAAATTACAACCGAATATTTTTTACTTCCTACGCTATTTGCATTGAGTAAAAAGTCAACTTTTTGTGCTTTTTTATCTTTTGAAAAAGTGATATTTTGCTTTGCAATTATACTTCCATTTGAAAAAATTGAAACTGTTGCTGGAAGCTTTTCATTTCCGTTATATTGCGTAAAAACCTCAACAGGAAATTGATTTTTTAAAAACGCATATTTATTTACATTAACTCGGTTAATTTTACAATCGAAAACCGTAGTTGTATCGCCTAAAATTACTGGAAATATTGTAGTGTTTTCTGAAAAACTAAATACATAATCATTACCAATAGTTTGGTTTCCATCGGTTAACAATAAAACTGGAAACTTCTCATTTCGATAAACTTGTTTTACTTCTTTTGCAATGTTATCGATTTGTGTTTGCTTTCCTGAAAATTGTAAGCTATCGAAGTTTTTAATTTTTGAATCGAAAGTAAAATATTGAAGTGTGAATTTTTCGCTTAAAGCTTTATTCTTTTGAATTTCATCAACAAGATTTTTCAATTCTCCATCAGCTTTTAAATCTTTTATAGAAGCTGAATTATCGATAAAAACAGGAAGATTTGTTTTTATTACTTCGTATGAAGTTTGTTTAATGATAGGATTTACTAGTAATAGTAAAACACCAAAAATTCCTAAAAAACGTAAAAAAGCCAAAAATAAATTCAATTTGAATCTACTTTTGGCTTTAAAAAAATATTGAAAATAAGCTAAACCACCAGCTACTAATATTGATAAAAATAGATAAAGTAAAGTGGCTGAACTCATAAATTATTTCAAAATTACGTTAACATTCCACCGTCAACATTAATTACTTGTCCGGTTACATATGCACTCATATCTGATGCTAAGAAAACACAAACATTAGCAACATCTTCTGGAGAACCACCACGTTTTAACGGAATTGCTTCTCTCCAACCTTTCACTACATCTTCGTTTAATTTTGCAGTCATTTCAGTTTCGATAAAACCTGGAGCAATCGCATTACAACGAATATTACGCGAACCAAGCTCTAATGCAATTGACTTTGTAAAACCAATCATACCAGCTTTTGAAGCCGCATAATTTGCTTGTCCGGCATTTCCTTTTACACCAACAACACTACTCATGTTAATAATAGAACCTTTTCTATTTTTTAACATTGTACGTTGCACCGCTTTTGTCATATTGAAAACCGATTTTAAGTTGATATCGATTACCGCATCAAAATCTTCTTCAGACATACGCATTAATAAATTATCTTTTGTAATTCCAGCATTATTAATTAACACATCGATAGTTCCAAAATCAGCTAAAACATCGTTAACTAATTTTTCTGCTTCGTTAAAATCGGCAGCATTAGACTGATATCCTTTTGCAGTAACTCCTAAAGCGCTTAATTCTTTTTCTAATTCTTGCGCAGAAGCAACAGATGAACTAAATGTAAAAGCTACATTTGCTCCATTTTCTGCAAATGTTTTAGCAATTCCTTTACCAATACCTCTACTAGCACCAGTAATAATAACTACTTTTCCTTCTAATAATTTCATTTGTAAAAATTTATTGTTTTTTGGTCAAATGGAATACTAATTATCATTCAGCATTTCATATGATTAGTTTCTTAATTTGTAAAGCAAATATAAGCATTTACTCTTTTAAAAAAGAAAAGCCCTACAAAATGTAGAGCTTTTTTATTATAAAGTAAGTCTGGAATTTATCCTAAAACTTCTTTTACTTTTTTACCAATTTCTGCAGGAGAATCAACAACGTGAATTCCGTGTTCTCTCATGATGCGTTTTTTAGCTTCTGCAGTATCATCAGCACCACCAACGATTGCACCAGCATGTCCCATTGTTCTACCTTTAGGAGCAGTTTCTCCAGCAATAAAACCAACAACTGGTTTACGGTTTCCATCAGCTTTAATCCACTTAGCAGCATCCGCTTCTAATTGACCACCAATTTCACCAATCATAATGATACATTCAGTTTCTGGATCGTTCATTAATAATTCAACCGCTTCTTTAGTAGTTGTTCCAATAATTGGATCTCCACCAATTCCAATTGCAGTTGTAATACCTAAACCTTGTTTTACAACTTGATCAGCAGCTTCATAAGTTAAAGTACCAGATTTAGAAACGATACCTACTTTTCCTTTTTTGAAAACGAAACCTGGCATAATACCAACTTTAGCTTCTTCTGGTGTAATTACACCTGGACAGTTAGGACCTACTAAACGACAATCTTTACCTTTAATATAATCGTAAGCTTTAATCATATCAGCAACAGGAATTCCTTCAGTAATACAAATAATTACTTTAATTCCAGCTTCAGCAGCTTCCATAATAGCATCTGCAGCAAATGCTGGTGGAACAAAAATAATAGAAGTATCAGCTCCAGCTTTTTCAACCGCTTCTTGAACTGTGTTAAAAACTGGTCTATCTAAATGTGTTGAACCTCCTTTACCTGGAGTTACACCACCTACAACATTTGTACCGTACTCAATCATTTGAGAAGCATGGAAAGTTCCTTCACTTCCTGTAAAACCTTGAACGATTATTTTTGAATCTTTATTAACTAAAACGCTCATTTTCTATTTTATTTAATTTGTATTGTGTTATTTTCAAGTCTTGCAAAAGTAATCTTTTTGAATAAATTAAGGTTAAGAAAATCTTACTTTTTTTATTCAGGTTTACTTATTTGATAACCTTTTTTTATTTGTCCGTTTTCAATATCCCAAATTACAATGATTTTAGCTATCGTAAATAATTCATTTGGATTTTCAATAGTTGAAACTTGATGAATATAGCGAACAACTAATTTTTCATCTGTAAAAATAGTATCAATCACTGAAGCTTTAGAATCTTGATAATTTGCTTTTAACTCATCTGCCATATCTAAAACGTCATTTTTAGACATTGTTCTAAACCCTACAGAACTATCCCAGTTTAATACAAAATCTTGATGTAAAATTGTATTTAAAAGGTCTCTATTTCGTAATCCGTCTTCGTTATAAAGTTTTTCAACTATTTCTCTTGAATTCATTTAGATTTTAAATTTTCTACTATTTCGGGAATTTTCTTAATATGTGCCAATTGTTTCATTTTTTCTCGAGCTTCCTCAATTGGTGTTCCAAAATATGTTTTATTTCCTTCTATTGATTTAGTAACTCCCGTTTGTCCTAAAACAACGGCTTTTTCTCCTATTGTAATTCCGCTTGTTGTACCTACTTGTCCCCAAAGTGTTACCTCATCTTCAATAACAACACAACCAGCAATTCCTACTTGTGCAGCAATCAAACACTTTTTACCAATAATTGTGTCATGACCAACATGTACTTGATTATCAATCTTTGTTCCTTCACCTATCGTTGTATCTCCAGTTACTCCTTTATCGATACTACAAAGTGCTCCAAGTGTAACATCATTTTCTATTACAACTCTACCACTTGATAATAATTGGTCGAAACCTTCAGGTCTTTTTTTGTAATAAAATGCATCAGCACCTAACACAGTTCCTGAATGAATAATTACATTATCACTAATTATCGTATTATCATAAATGGTAACATTTGCGTGAATTAAGCAATTCTTACCAATAACAACATTATTTCCAATAAAACAATTAGGCTGAACTACTGTTCCTTCTCCAATTTTTGCAGAATTTGAAATCGCAGAATTTGAAGATTGGAATGGTCGAAAATGGTTTGTAAGCTTGTTAAAATCTCTAAATGGATCATCAGAAATTAACAACGCTTTCCCTTCAGGACAATCAACTTCTTTGTTAATCAACACAATAGTTGCTGCAGAATTTAGGGCTTTGTCGTAGTATTTTGGATGATCGACAAAAACAATATCTCCAGCTTCTACAACATGAATTTCATTCATTCCAAGTACAGGAAAAGCATCATTTCCAATATATTTGCAATCTATGATTGCAGCAATTTCCTTTAGTGTTTGTTGAGAGGGAAATTTCATGAAAATTATTCTTTAACACGCTCCATATAATTTCCTGAAGCTGTATCAATTTTTATTTTATCTCCTTCGTTAATAAACAATGGAACATTTACAGTCGCTCCAGTTTCAACCGTTGCCGGTTTAGTTGCATTAGTTGCTGTATTTCCTTTCACACCAGGTTCAGTATAAGTAACTTCTAAAATTACAGAAGCTGCCATATCAACCGATAAAGGTAATTCTGTTTCAGTATTGATTTGAATCATTACATTCTCTCCTTCTTTTAATAAATCTGGAGCATCTAAAACTTCTTTTTGTAACGTGATTTGTTCGAAAGTTTCAGTATTCATAAAATGATAATCATTACCGTCGGCATATAAATATTGAAAAGTATGTGTTTCTACACGAACAACATCAATTTTATGTCCAGCCGAAAAAGTATTATCTAAAACTTTTCCGTTAGTTAAAGATTTTAGCTTTGTTCTAACAAAAGCAGGTCCTTTTCCTGGTTTAACGTGTAAAAACTCTATAATTTTATAAATATCATGGTTGTATTTAATACATAAACCATTTCTAATATCTGATGTATTTGCCATTTTTTTGTTTTTTAATTTTTCAACATTAATAAATTCCCGAATATCCTTTCATAACACCTCTTGATGAACCTTTGATAAACTGGATAATTTCATCTCGCTCTGGAGTTGCTTCCATTTCAGCTTCAATAATACTTACTGCTTGAGAAGTATTGTAATTCTTTTGGTATAAAATTCTATAAATATCTTGAATTTCTCTTATTTTCTCTGTAGAAAAACCTCTTCTTCTTAATCCTACTGAATTAATTCCCACATAAGATAAAGGTTCTTTTGCTGCTTTTGTAAATGGCGGAACATCTTTTCGTACTAAAGAACCTCCAGAAATCATGGCGTGCTCTCCAATATGAATAAATTGATGCACAGCTGCTAAACCTCCAATTATTGCAAAATTACCTACTTCGACATGTCCAGCTAAAGCAACACCATTTACAATGATAGCATTATCGCCAATGTAACAATCGTGTGCAATATGAGCTGTTGCCATAATTAAGCAATTTTTTCCAATCACAGTTTTACCAGAAGCTACCGTTCCTCTATTAATCGTAACACATTCGCGAATAGTTGTATTATCTCCAATAACTGCTAGAGAATCTTCGCCTCCAAATTTTAAATCTTGAGGAACAGCTGCAATTACAGCACCAGGAAAAATATTACAATTTTTTCCAATACGTGCTCCTTCCATTATGGTTACATTAGAGCCAATCCAAGTTCCTTCTCCAATTTCTACATTATTATGTATCGTAGTAAATGGATCGATTACTACGTTTCGAGCTATTTTTGCTCCTGGATGTACATATGCTAAAGGTTGATTCATACCTTAATTATTTTGCTTTTACAATTTGTGCCATTAATTCGGCTTCTGTTACTAATTTTCCATTTGCATAAGCATACGCTTGCATGTGACAAATTCCACGTCGAATAGGTGTTATCAATTCTAATTTAAATATTAACGTATCACCTGGAACAACTTGTTGTTTAAACTTAACTTTATCAATTTTCATAAAATAAGTCAAGTAATTTTCAGGATCTGGAACTGTACTTAAAACCAATACGCCTCCAGCTTGCGCCATTGCTTCAATTTGAAGAACTCCAGGCATAACAGGCGCTCCAGGAAAATGCCCTACGAAGAACGGTTCGTTCATCGTGACATTTTTTAGTCCAACAACATGACTATCTGAAAGTTCGATAATTTTATCTACCAATAAAAATGGAGGTCTATGAGGTAATAACTTCATAATTTGATTAACATCCATTAATGGTTCTTGATTAATATCAAATTTAGGAACGTGATTACGCTCTTCAATTTTAATTAACTTAGACATTTTCTTAGCAAATTGTGTATTTACAAAATGTCCTGGTTTATTCGCGATAACTTTCCCTTTTATTTTTGTTCCTATTAAAGCTAAATCTCCTATAACATCTAGTAATTTATGTCTGGCAGCTTCGTTAGGATAATGCAAAGTTAAGTTATCTAGAATACCATTAGGCTTAACCGAAATTTCATCTTTTTCAAAAGCTTTTTTAAGGTTAGCCATCGTTTCAGGAGAAATTTCTTTATCTACATATACAATTGCATTATTTAAATCTCCTCCTTTTATTAAACCATGATTTAATAGTGCTTCTAATTCATGCAAAAAACTAAAAGTACGAGAATTTGCTATCTCATCTTTAAATTCATTAATCCCTTTCATGGTTGCATTTTGAGTACCTAAAACTTTAGTACCAAAATCTACCATTGTTGTTACACAATAATCATCGTGCGGAATTACTGTAATTTCACTTCCTGACGCTTCATCTGTATAAGAAATTACTTCTTTTACTTCATAAATCTTTCTCTCTGCATCTTGTTCAACTATACCAACTTTCTCTAAGGCTTCTACAAAATATTTTGAAGAACCATCCATTATAGGTAATTCTGAAGCGTTTAACTCGATAATTACATTATCTATATCACAACCAACAACAGCAGCTAAAACATGTTCTGGAGTTTGAATTTTAACGCCTTTCTTTTCGAGGTTTGTTCCTCTTTGTGTATTAACAACGTAGTTAGCATCTGCTTCAATAATTGGTTCTCCTTCTAAATCTACGCGAACGAAAGTTATACCATTATTTACCTGAGCAGGTTTAAAAGTCATTGTCACATCTTGTCCGGTATGTAATCCTACACCCGTTAAAGATACTTCTTTTGCAATGGTTGTTTGCTTAACCATAGTTTATAATTAATTTATGTTCTTTTTTATTTCGTGTATTTCGGAAACTATTTTTGGTAAATTTTTGAAATGTACAAATGATTTTGCAAAATCACCATAATTAAATGCTGGACTTCCCTGAACAACCTCACCATCTTTTAAACTTTTACCAATTCCTGATTGCGCTTGAATTTTCACATTATCTCCAATTGTAATATGACCAACAATTCCAACTTGCCCGCCAATCATACAATTTTTACCAATTTTAGTTGAGCCTGCAATTCCTGTTTGTGAAGCAATAACCGTATTTTCATCAATTTCGACATTATGCGCAATTTGAATTTGGTTATCTAACTTAACTCCTTTACGAATTACAGTAGACCCTAACGTTGCTCTATCAATTGTTGTACAAGCGCCAATCTCAACATTATCTTCAATAATAACATTACCTATTTGTGGAACTTTTGAATACGTTCCATCTTCTTGAGGTGCAAAACCAAATCCGTCTGAACCAACAATTGTTCCCGAATGAATTGTACAATTATTTCCAATTACAGTCTCAGAATATACTCTTGCTCCAGCAAATAAAATCGTATTATTTCCTATTTCGACATTATCACCAACGAAACAATTTGGGTAAATCTTTACGTTATCGCCAATTTTCACATTTTTACCAATGTAGCTAAAACTTCCCAAGTATAAATCAGTTCCATATTGAACACCTTCTGAAATAACCGAAGGTTGTTCGATTCCAGATTTCATTAACTTAACTTGGTTGTAATATTCCAAAAGTTTTGAGAACGATTTGTAAGCGTCTTCAACTTTTATTAATGTTGTTGAAATTTCTTGTTCGGGTTCAAATGAATTATTAACAATTGCTATTGTAGCTTGAGTAGTATAAATATAATTTGCATATTTTGGATTAGCTAAAAAGGTTAATGAACCTTCTGTTCCTTCTTCAATTTTAGCCAATTTATAAACTTCTGCTTCTGGGTTTCCAAAAACTTCACCTTCTAAAATACCTGCAATTTGTGCGGCTGTAAATTTCATTTAATGATGGTTAGATTTCAATTTCATTCTTTTTTTAAGAAGAAATTAACTTCACAAAAATATAAAATTAAATTAAAAAGTATAAGACTCCAAAATTTGTTTTGGAAAACATACATAATATTTGGTAACAGGCTTAGATAATGCTTTTAAATTCAGCTGATCTGAAGCCTCAATAACATCTTCTATTGTTTTATCTTTTTTGTAAATTCTAATAGGCTCACTTTCTTTACTATACGCTTGATTTTTCAAACTTCCTTTAAAGACAAAATAAGCCGCTTCTTTATCTGAGATTTTCACTAAATTAGTAAATTCCTTCTTATATTTCTTTACGATTCCTTTTTCTGGTTTTTCATCAAATAATTTAATTTTTAGCAAATCTCTATTGATAATCATTCGGCACAAGTTTGACAACACATAATCATCGTGAAATTGCCATGCTTTTAAAGCACTTAAAATATCAGAATCGTCTAAGTAACTAAATTGCTCTAATATTTCTTTATTAAAATCAGATAATTCAACTTTATTCTTTAGAAAAAACACTAATGGTTTACTCGCTTCTAATTCAATTCCTTTTTCGACTAATTCTTTTGCGCGTTTTAAAATTTTTGTCAGAATTAATTCGCCAACAACCGATGTTTTATGCAAATAGGCTTGCCAATACATTAATCTTCTCGCTACTAAAAACTTCTCAACAGAATAAATTCCTTTTTCTTCAATTACCAAAACATCATTATCAACATTCATCATTTGAATTAAACGCTCACTGTTGATATTTCCTTCGGCTACACCGCTATAAAAACTATCGCGCTTTAAGTAATCCATCCGATCCATATCTAACTGACTTGAAATCAATTGCAACATGAATTTTCTATGATATTCGCCTTTAAAAACTTTAATTGCTAAAGATAATTGTCCATCAAACTCCTTATTCAATTGCTCCATGAATAATAAAGAAAGTTCCTCATGATGCACTTCTTCAACGATACTATGTTCCATTGCGTGACTGAATGGTCCGTGACCAATATCGTGTAATAAAATTGCTATGTACAATGCATTTTCTTCATCATTTGATATTTCAACACCTTTAAAACGTAACGTTTGCACTGCTTTTTGCATAATATGCATACAGCCTAAAGCGTGATGAAATCTTGTATGATGCGCTCCAGGATAGACTAAATACGACATTCCCATTTGGGAAATTCTTCGTAAACGTTGAAAATAGGGATGCTGAATTAAATCGTAAATAAGCGTATTAGGAATAGTAATAAATCCGTAAATAAGATCGTTAAATATTTTGAGTTTATTTGTCTTGCTCACAGAAAGTAAATTTATAAAGCAAAGTTACGCAATTCGCATTGAATATAAATATCTCAAATTTTATACTAATTTTAATACATTACTCGTTTAAGATATACTACCTTAGCTTTTAAATTAATTTTAGACTTTTACAAACAGATATAGATGAGCAATATAAGAATACTTTGGGTTGATGATGAAATCGATTTATTAAAGCCACACATTTTATTTTTAGAAAAGAAAAACTACGACGTTACTACTTGTAATAACGGACAAGATGCTATTGAACTTTTCGAAGAAAACAATTATGACATTGTCTTTCTAGACGAAAACATGCCTGGTTTAAGTGGTTTAGAAACACTACAAGAAATTAAAGAAAAGAAATCTTCAGTTCCTGTAATTATGATTACAAAAAGTGAAGAAGAATACATAATGGAAGAAGCTATCGGTTCTAAAATAGCCGATTATCTTATTAAACCAGTGAATCCAAATCAAATTCTATTAAGTCTAAAGAAAAATCTTGATCATTCCCGATTGGTTTCTGAAAAAACAACGCTTGATTACCAAAAAGAATTCCGAAAAATAGCTATGGATTTAGCTATGGTAAATTCTTATGAAGACTGGGTTGAACTTTATAAAAAATTGGTGTATTGGGAAATGAAACTTGAAAATATTGAAGATCATAACATGATTGAAATTTTAGAAAGTCAGAAAACCGAAGCCAATGTTCAGTTTGGAAAATTTATCGAGAAAAACTACGAAGATTGGATTCAAGACGAGGACGACGCTCCTATTTTATCGCACAATCTTTTTGGAAAATTAGTTGCTCCCGAAATTCGTAAAAAAGATAAACCCATTCTGTTTGTCGTAATTGATAATCTTCGTTACGATCAATGGAAAGCCTTTGAAGGAATTGTAAATAATCATTACAAAGCAGAAAACGAAGTAAGCTTCTTCTCTATTCTTCCTACGGCTACACAATACGCTAGAAACGCGATATTTTCTGGACTTTTACCAGTTGATATGGAAAAGAAATATCCAGAATATTGGAAAAACGATATTGATGAAGGCGGAAAAAACATGTACGAAAGTGAATTCTTAACAGAACAATTAAAACGCCTAGGTTTAAATATTAAACAAGAATATTACAAGATTACCAACTTTAAAGACGGAAAGAAATTAGCTGAAAACTTCAAAGGTTTAAAAAACAACGATTTAACAACAATAGTTTACAACTTCGTAGATATGCTTTCGCACTCAAAAACCGAAATGGAAGTTGTTAAAGAATTAGCTTCAAATGATAAAGCGTATCGTTCCTTAACGCAAAGTTGGTTTAAAAATTCACCTTTATTAGAAATTATTCAACAAGCACAACAAAATGGTTTCCGATTAATCATAACAACTGATCACGGAACCATCAATTGTAAAAATCCGTCAAAAGTTATTGGAGATAGAAATACTTCTTTAAACCTTCGTTACAAAACCGGAAGAAGTTTAACTTATGAAGACAAAGATGTATATGCAGTAAAAGATCCTAAGAAAATTGGCTTACCAGCAATAAACATGAGTAGTTCGTTTATTTTTGCCAAAAATGATTTATTTTTAGCCTATGTAAACAATTATAATCATTATGTAAATTACTACCGAAACACCTATCAACACGGTGGGGTTTCTTTAGAAGAAATGATTATTCCGTTTGTAGTTTTAGAACCGAAATAATAGAATTTTAAAAGCAAAGTTGTCATTCTGAACGAAGTGAAGAATCTATTCTTTAAAATAATGAGATTTCTCGACTTCGCTCGAAATGACAAAAACTATTTAAAATAGTTTTTTAGTTTAATTATGATAAAAACATATTCTTTAAACGAAATCGAACAAGTAGCAAAAGAACTACTTTCTATTCCGCAATTAAAAAAAGTAATCACATTTAATGCCGAAATGGGTGCAGGAAAAACTACACTTATTAAAGCGTTAGTGAAAGAATTAGGCGTTGTAGATAACTCTAGTAGTCCAACATTTTCATTGGTTAACGAATACCAAACCGAAAATAGTGAAACTGTTTTTCATTTCGATTTGTACCGATTAAATTCTGAAGAAGAGGCATACGATATGGGAATTGATGAATATTTCTATTCTGGTAATTGGTGTTTTATTGAATGGCCCGAAAAAACACCCAATTTAATTCCCATTAACCACGCTACTATTTCAATTAAGGTTTTAGAAGATGGAAGAAGAGAATTGATAATTGATAATTGATAATTGATAAATTAAAGGTTTTCTTTCACCTTTTCCCTGTACCCTATTTTCTATATTAAAAAAATTGACTAAATTGGCTCAACTTAACTAAAAACTATATGGCTATCTATAGTCCGTTTTCAACAGCTCAACTAATTCCACAGGAAGAAAAACTAGAAGTTGCACGACATAAAAGCGAATTAATTATTGGCGTTCCGCAAGAAACTGCTTATCAAGAACGTCGTATTTGTTTAACACCCGATGCTGTTGCTTCACTTACTTCTCACGGACATCGTGTTTTAATCGAATCTAACGCTGGAGAAAGTGCAAGTTTTACCGACAAAGAATATAGCGATGCTGGTGCCGAAGTTACTAAAGACACCAAAAAAGTTTTTAGTTGTCCAATTATTCTTAAAGTTGAACCACCTACGATTCCTGAAATCGACATGATGAACCCACAAACGATTGTTATTTCAGCGATTCAATTAAAAACCCAAAGAAAAGAATATTTTCAAGCTTTAGCTACAAAGCGAATTACCGCTTTAGCTTTCGAATTCATAAAAGACGAAGACGGTTCATATCCTGCCGTAAAATCACTATCAGAAATTGCCGGAATTGCTTCTATACATATTGCTGCCGAAATGATGATTAATCAAAACATCGGTAAAGGTTTATTATTTGGCAATATTACTGGAGTTCGCCCTACAGAAGTGGTTATACTTGGTGCAGGAACCGTTGCAGAATATGCTGCTCGAACAGCACTCGGACTTGGTGCAAGTGTAAAAGTTTTCGATAATTCTATTACTAAACTTCGCCGATTACAAAATTTACTAAATCAACGAATTTTCACTTCAACCATACAAGAAAAAATGCTTTTAAAAGCATTAATGCGCTGTGATGTTGCTATTGGCGCAATGCGTGGAAAAAATCGTTCACCTATTATGGTTAACGAAACTATGGTAGAAAACATGAAAAAAGGTGCTGTTATCGTAGATGTAAGCATCGATACTGGAGGTGTTTTCGAAACTTCTGAAATCACAACACATGATAAACCAACATTCATAAAAAACAATGTAATTCATTATTGCGTTCCAAATATTCCTTCACGATATTCAAAAACTGCATCTATGTCGATAAGTAATATTATTACACCATTTTTATTACAAATTGGCGATGATGGCGGATTAGAAAGTGCAATTCGATGCAATCGTGGTTTGAAAAACGGAATTTACTTTTATCACGGTTTGTTAACAAACAAATCTATCGCCGACTGGTTTGATTTAGAACATCGCGATATTAATCTTATTGTTTTTTAGGGCATTTCCTCGCTTTATTCGGTCGCGCTATTCACTTTATCTTTTTTCTTACATTATTTAAAGTCGAGAAAAAAGGATATCGTTACTATCGCTAATGCAAAAATTAAATTTTACCTTTGTCAAAATTTTTTAAAGAATGAAGTTTAAATTTCGCTTAGCTTATTACCTTTTCGGGTTATTCCTTGGAATTGCCGGAGTTGTCTATTTTCTTGGAGAAAAAGCCGATTCTAAAGGTGTCGAATTTTGCTACTTACCTAATTGCCGTGTTTTACAAGATTTAAGAAAAAAACCTTTACACGTTTCAGATGAAGCACAAACCACTTTAAACCAAGATTGGATAAATTTAGACGATATCAAAGCTTCTTTACAATATGGTGATGTGGATTTTTCAAAAAGTAACGAAGTTTATAAAAAAGGAAAAAAATATGTTATCGAGGGTAGAACATCTCAAAATGAAGACATTATCATTACAATGATAAATTATTCGGATAAAGTTATACTTGACAAAATAGAAAAAAGCTAATTTTTATTTTAAAAATACTTGTAAATATAAATATTCAATGTATATTTGCACTCGCAATTGAGAACAAGATTGCAGTTTATTGGGGCGATTAGCTCAGTTGGTTTAGAGCACCTCGTTTACACCGAGGGGGTCGGGGGTTCGAATCCCTCATCGCCCACAAAAAAAAATCCTACTAGAAATAGTAGGATTTTTTTGTTAATAAACCTTACATAATAATATATTGTAAATATTTAGTAGATTTGAGAAAGTATAAACTTTATACTGTATATACAAATAGTTAGCTAAGCGGAATAAAATACAAGGATGTAAATAAGTTGAAACATATTTAACCAAATCAATGAACAGAATTTTAGTTTTAATAATTTCAATTATTTTTTTTAATAGTTGTAAAGAAAACACATTTAGTGTAGAATCAAGATTTGAGAATGGAAATTCTGAAATTATTTATCTGTCTCTTTCGGATACAACTATTTATGGAAAAACTTACAGCAAAAAATTTAAAATAAAGTTTAATGAAAAAAAAGACACTTTACGTAAAGGAGTTTACATCAATAAAATGGCTATAGGAGAACATTTGTTTTATGAAAATAATAAAACAATCTGTAAGCGGAATTACATTATTCCAAATCCATTTTTTATAGATATTGATAAAAAAAAATGAAACTGTTGACTTTAGTGCATTTAAAATCCGAACTGACTCAACTTATTTGAACACAGTAATTTTATTTGACAAATTCGGAGATTCAATTATTAATAAAAGTGACTTTTATAAAGCTAAATTTTTCAAAGATAATTGGAAAACTAATGATTCACTTGAAGTAAAATTTGAATTTTATTATCCGAATTATGAAATTATAAAATCTGACTTATATTTCATTGTTCCTGAGGACACCTCAATGGTTACAGTTGTCTATGGTGCTGAAAAAAATTATACTTTTAAGAGAAAAATAATTAATAAGAAACATGACCAAATTAATGGACTTGTTGATATACTTGCTTATAACAAAAGTAAAAAAATAGATGATTCAACAGCATACGAGAACAGAATAATGTTTATAAATGAAAAATTTAAAGTGGAATAAAAAAATGCTTACTACACTTGTATTAATAATTACTTATTCTCACCTAACACTAAAAATCCACGCAACCCAATAGCACAGATTTTCAATCCGTGCAACTAAAATAAAAGCTCCGCAATTGCGGAGCTTTTTTATTTTATCTTGTTAAGTACATTTTTCTTCTTGAGTACAATTCGTAGAATTGATCGTCTTTTAAATCGTCTATAAACAAAATACTTTCACCAGTCGATTTCATTTCTGGTCCTAATGCTTTGTTTACATTCGGGAATTTATTGAAAGAGAACACTGGTTGCTTAATTGCATATCCTTTTAACTGCGGATTGAATGTAAAATCAGTTACTTTCTTTTCTCCTAACATTACTTTAGTCGCATAGTTTACATAAGGTTCGCCATAAGCTTTTGCAATAAACGGCACCGTACGAGAAGCTCTTGGATTCGCTTCAATAATGTAAACCGTATCGTCTTTTACTGCAAACTGTATATTGATTAAACCAACTGTTTTTAATGCTTTTGCAATTTTATGCGTGTGATCTTTAATTTGTTGCATTACAAACTCACCTAAGTTAAATGGTGGCAAAGTTGCATTACTATCGCCCGAGTGAACTCCACAAGGCTCAATATGTTCCATAATTCCGATGATGTAAACATTTCCATCAGCATCGCAAATTGCATCGGCTTCTGCTTCTATTGCTCCGTCTAAATAATGGTCTAACAATAGTTTGTTATTCGGAATATGTTTTAAAATCTCAATTACATGCTCTTCTAACTCTTGTTTGTTGATGACAATTTTCATGCCTTGTCCACCTAACACATATGAAGGACGAACTAACAATGGAAAATCTAATGAATCAGCCAAACTTGAAGCTTCTTCTGCGTTTTCAGCTACACCAAATTTAGGAAAAGGAATATTCAATTCAGTTAACAATTCTGAGAATCTTCCTCTATCTTCGGCTAAATCTAACGCTTCAAAAGAAGTTCCTATAATTTTGATTCCGTATTTTTCTAATTTTTCAGCCAATTTTAAAGCTGTTTGTCCACCCAACTGAACAATTACACCTTCTGGTTTTTCATGCTGAATGATGTCGTAAATGTGTTCCCAAAATACAGGTTCGAAATATAATTTATCCGCTGTATCAAAATCCGTTGAAACTGTTTCAGGATTACAGTTAATCATAATAGTTTCATATCCACACTCTTTTGCTGCTAAAACTCCGTGCACACAAGAGTAATCAAACTCAATTCCTTGTCCGATACGATTTGGCCCAGAACCTAAAACTACTACTTTTTTCTTATCGGTTACGATACTTTCATTGGCAACATATCGTGTTCCATCAGCTTTTTCAATTTCAGCTTCAAAAGTTGAATAATAATAAGGTGTTTGCGCTTTAAACTCTGCCGCACACGTATCTACTAATTTATAAACACGATTAATCCCCATTTCGTTACGCAATTTGTGAACTTGACTTTCCAAGCAACCCATCATGTGAGCAATTTGGCGATCACCATATCCTTTTTGCTTTGCTTCAAGTAATAATTCTTTTGGTAACGTATCTACTTTATAATTTGAAATTTCTTTTTCTAAGTGAAATAATTCTTCATATTGCTTCAAGAACCACATATCAATCTTAGTGATTTCGTGAATTCTACTCAATGGAATTCCCATGGCAATAGCATCATAAATTACGAAAACTCTATCCCAACTTGCATGTGTTAGTTTATCGATAATTTGTTCGTAATTTTTGTAGCCTTTTCCATCAGCACCTAATCCATTACGCTTAATTTCAAGTGATTGAGTTGCTTTGTGAAGCGCTTCTTGGAATGAACGCCCGATTCCCATAACTTCACCTACGGATTTCATTTGAAGACCTAAAGTTCTATCTGAACCTTCAAACTTATCGAAATTCCAACGCGGTATTTTTACGATTACATAATCTAATGTTGGCTCAAATAAAGCCGAAGTAGATTTCGTAATTTGGTTATTCAATTCGTCTAAAGTATAACCTAACGCTAATTTTGTAGCAATTTTAGCGATTGGATAACCAGTTGCTTTACTCGCTAATGCCGAAGAACGCGATACACGTGGATTAATTTCGATTGCAATAATATCTTCCTTTTCATCTGGACTTACCGCAAACTGAACATTACATCCACCTGCAAAATCTCCAATACTACGCATCATTTTAATTGCCATGTCGCGCATTTTTTGGAACGTAGTATCTGACAATGTCATAGCAGGCGCAACTGTAATACTATCTCCAGTATGAATTCCCATCGGATCCATATTTTCAATCGTACAGATAATTACTACATTATCATTTGAATCACGTAATAATTCTAACTCATACTCTTTCCAACCCAAAAGCGCTTTATCAATCATTACCTCGTGGATAGGCGAAACTTCTAATCCGTGTGTTAAAAAACTATCAAAATCTTTTTCATCATAAACAATTCCTGCTCCTGCTCCACCTAAAGTAAAAGAAGAGCGAATACATAATGGAAAACCAAACTCTTGTGCGATTTCTTTCCCTTTTAAGAATGAAGTCGCTGTAGCTTGTGGTGCCATCGGAACACCAATTTTCCCCATTAAGTTTCTAAACTGCTCTCTATCTTCAGTAATGTTTATGGCATCGATATCTACACCAATAAGTTTTACTCCAAAATCTTTCCAAATTCCTTTTTCATCAGCTTCAATTGCAAGGTTTAATGCGGTTTGTCCTCCCATTGTAGGTAAAACAGCATCAATTTGTGGATGTGCTTTTAAAATTTCGATGATTGATTTTGTAGTAAGCGGTTTCAAATATACATGATCAGCCATTGAAGGGTCTGTCATGATAGTTGCAGGATTGGAATTAATTAAAATAGTTTCAATTCCATCTTCACGTAACGAACGTAATGATTGCGAGCCCGAATAATCAAATTCGCAGGCTTGTCCGATAATAATTGGTCCAGAACCAATGATTAAAACCGATTTAATTGAGCTATCTTTTGGCATAGTATTGTGTTGTTGTTTAGGTTGTTGTGTGATTAGTTAGATTTCAAATATAAAAAAAAGGTGTTACTAAAAAAAAGTAACACCTCTATATTATGCTGAAGCAAAAGAACATTATTTCTTGTGTCTAGATTCGCTAGAAACAGTTAATTTGTGTCTTCCTTTAGCTCTTCTACGAGCAAGCACTTTTCTTCCGTTAACAGAAGCCATTCTTTCCATGAAACCGTGCTTGTTTCTTCTCTTTCTTTTTGATGGTTGAAATGTTCTCTTACTCATTGCTTGTATTTTTTAAAACTATAATAAAAATCAATTTAAAACTCATCTAGTTTTCGTTCCTTGAAAACCGAGTGCAAATATACAAAGAGTTTTTTCATTCACAAGTACTTTTTTAAAAATATTTTTAATTGATTTTGTTACCTTTGCACTTCATTAAAATTAAACCAAAAAATGTTCAACAAAAATATTAAATTAGTTTTAGCTGTAGCAATTATCGCATTTGCTGTTTATCAATTTACAGAAAACAACATTGGAAACGGTATTTTCTTGATTTTACTTTCAATCATCCCTATTTTATTATACTTTAAGAATGAATATATTCTTTTAGCATTTTTAAAATTACGTAAGCAAGATATGGATGGCGCTAAAAAATGGTTAGATAAAATTAAAAATCCAGAAACGGCTTTAGTTCAAAAACAACAAGGTTACTATAATTACTTAAACGGAATTATGGTTTCGCAAACAAATTTATCTCAAGCTGAAAAATACTTTAAAAAAGCTATTGATTTAGGCTTATCGATGGATCAAGATTTAGCTTTAGCCAAACTTCAATTAGCTGGAATTTCAATGACGAAAAGAAGAAAAATGGAAGCCACTAAGCTTTTAAACGAAGCTAAAAAGCTTGACAAACACAACATGTTGAAAGATCAGATAAAAATGATGCAACAACAAATGAAAAAAATATAATTAATAAAAAAAGCTGAAGTTTAAACTTCAGCTTTTTTATTTTTGTTTATTTGGTTAAAATCATTTTTCCTGCAATAAACAATAAAAGAAATCCGAAAACTTTTCGCAAAACTTTTTCGTCTAAACCTATTGCTATTTTACTTCCTAAAAATCCGCCCGCAATAAAAAACACAGAAATCATTAGTGCAAAGCGCCAATCGACATAACCTTCTTTATAATAGTTTATTACTGCTAGCAATGTTACTGGTGGCAACAAAGCTGCCAAACTTGTACCTTGTGCTCCTTGTTGGGAAAAACCTAACAATAACAACATTGGAACAATTATAATTCCACCTCCAATTCCTATTAACCCACTTAATATACCAGCCGTTAAACCAATACATATTAACAAAAGTATTGTTTGTAATGTCATTTTATGTTTTTCCATTTTTAATATCCTTCCGTAGGAATTTTAACAAAATACGTTCTTCTCGATTTATTCATTAACGTTTTATCGCGTAACCAAGGATTTTCAAGCTTTAATGCTTTATAGTTTGTTCCTTGCGATTTTGCAAAACTCACCAAATCTTCAATCGTAGAATCAATTTCAACGCTTCTTGTTGGAACATTTTTATACATCATATGTTCGTGAAGATTAAATTGATATTTCTGTGGGTTTTTCATAATTTCTTTTAACGCTAAAATTCTAAAAACATAACGAGAAGTTTCAGAACCTAATAACAAATCATAATAATCATTTACTTGTTGTTCTTCTAACCTTCTGTCGATTCCGTTCATTCCGCCGTTATAAGAAGCCGCAGCTAATGTCCAACTTCCAAATTTCTGCTTTGCTTCTAACAAATATTCACATGCAGCCTGAGTCGATTTTTCTAAATGATAACGTTCATCTATATAATTGTTTACTTCTAAACCTTTTTCTCTCGCTGTTGAAGGCATAAATTGCCAAACTCCTCTCGCTCCTGCTGGAGAAACAACATTTATCAATCCGCTTTCGATTACAGCTAAATATTTAAAATCATCTGGAATTCCGTTTTTAACTAATATTGGTTCAATGATAGGAAACACTTTATTAGCGCGCTTCATAACCAAAATTGTATTTGAATGATAATTCATATTTACTACCATTTCTCTATCTAAACGCTCTTGAACATCGGCTATTTCTAGAGGAACTTTTTCTCCAGCAAAATCCATTTCTTTAGGATAATCAACATGTTCACTTTTATTAGCTGTTTCATTTTGCTTTGTAGATGTTGCAAAAATAAAGCAAGCACTTACAGCTAAAACTCCGGCTATCATTACAATCTTTTTCATTTTTTTATAGTTTAGTTTTCTAGAATTAGTTTTGGCAAATTTTCATTTAACCATTTGTACTTATTAATAATCATTACGTGCGTTCCGTTTTTAATTGGGATAAATTCCTTTATGTTTTTTGGCGGAAAAACTTCGTCTTTATCACCATGAATATGAATGACATTTTTTAGCGGTTTATCACATTTCCACAAAATAACATTTTCTAAAGCCCAATCCAAATATTTCTTATCTCGCATACTAAGATACTTTTCATACAGCTTTACTCTTTTATTTGCTGTATCTCCAAGCGTTAATTTTGTTAACAACTCAATATTTGACAACAAACTTGTAGGAATCAATTTATATGCCAAGGTTCGCTTAGCAAATTTCATTCGCTTTGGAAATTCTTTATTACTTTTTACACTTGAAATGATAATAGTTTTTCGTACCGAAATATGCTGACTCATTTCTTGTACTAAAATTCCACCAAAAGAAACACCTATTAAAACCGGATTTTTGTGCTTAATTTTTTTTGTCATTCGCTTTGCGTAATCACTTAAAGATTCTTTAGACTTTGGAATAAACCATTCTAATAAAATAACTTCAAATTGATCTTCTGTTAAATGTATGTTTTCAAAAATTGAAGAAGATGCTGCCAAACCTGGCATGAAATAAACAGGAATTTTCAAGTCAATATAATTTTCTATAAAATTAGATTTTTTTAGTGAATTTATTAAAAACTAAACTTTAAAATTATACTAAACTTTTTCAGCTATTTAAGTATTCACTTTTATTCTTTGAAATTGAACAGTAAATTAGTAAATTTGCACATATTTTTAAAATTCCTTTTGCTTTTTGTAAGGATTTGAGATAATTATTTTTAATAACCATTTATTTTTAACTGAAATGGACATAAAAGATAACGAGCTTTTAAGACAATTTGAAATTAGTACAGATACTGGTTTAGTTACAATTGAATATTCTTTACAAGAAAGAAAAATATTTTTAACAAAGTTTTGTGCAAACGGAAATGAAGATGAGGATTTACAAACTGATTTTTTAAAGAATGTTTTAAAAATTGCGGAAGATCGCAATTTAAAGGTAGTTCCTACACACGCTAAAATAATTTCTTTCTTTAGAAGAAACCGAAGATATAGAGAAATGCTTCCTCCAGGTATTAAAATTTAAGCCTAGAATAAACTAATAAAAAGCCGATTCAATTGAATCGGCTTTTTTGTTTATAAACTATCATTCTTATTCATTCATTGAAATTAAGAACTCTTCGTTATTTTGTGTTTTTCTAAATCTATCGTGAATAAAATCCATAGCTTCAACTGGATTCATATCGGCTAAATATTTACGCATAATCCACATTCTCTGCACTGTATTTTCGTCTAGTAATAAATCATCACGACGCGTACTTGAAGAAACCAAGTCTATTGCAGGGAAAATTCGTTTATTAGAGATTCTTCTATCTAATTGAAGTTCCATATTACCTGTTCCTTTGAATTCTTCGAAAATAACTTCATCCATTTTAGAACCAGTTTCAGTAAGTGCAGTTGCGATAATACTCAACGAACCGCCATTTTCAACATTACGAGCCGCACCAAAGAAACGTTTTGGTTTTTGTAATGCATTTGCATCAACACCACCACTTAACACTTTACCTGATGCTGGCTGAACTGTATTATAAGCTCTAGCTAAACGCGTAATTGAATCTAATAAAATAACAACGTCATGTCCGCATTCTACTAAGCGTTTTGCTTTTTCTAAAACGATATTTGCAATTTTAACATGCTCTTGTGGTTCTCTATCGAAAGTTGATGCAACAACTTCACCTTTTACACTACGTTGCATATCGGTAACC
Source organism: Bacteroidia bacterium (assembly GCA_030431055.1). Taxonomy (GTDB): domain Bacteria; phylum Bacteroidota; class Bacteroidia; order Flavobacteriales; family Flavobacteriaceae; genus Flavobacterium. The sequence goes on from JAUIJA010000013.1 coordinate 25,605, forward strand.
TCTTCCGGACGTTCATCGATAAGTAGAACTATCATATAAACTTCTGGATGATTTGTTGCAATTGCATTAGCCACATCTTTCAGTAACATTGTTTTACCCGTTTTTGGTTGGGCTACAATCATACCACGTTGTCCTTTACCAATAGGAGAAAACAAATCTATAATACGTGTCGAAATCGTACTTCCTCTTTCAGCAATATTGAATTTTTCTTTTGGGAAAATTGGCGTTAAATGTTCGAATGAAATTCTATCGCGAACAACTTGAGGATCAAGTCCGTTAATTTTTAAAACCTTTACTAAAGGAAAATACTTCTCACCTTCTTTTGGTGGACGAACCACACCTTTTACTGTATCTCCAGTTTTTAATCCGAATAAACGAATTTGAGATTGCGATAAATAAATATCATCTGGAGAAGCTAAATAATTATAATCTGAAGAGCGAAGAAAACCATAACCATCTGGCATCATTTCTAAAACACCTTCACTTTCAATAATTCCGTCAAACTCGTAATCTGACTCTCTATAATTAGTCTTTGAATTATTATTACTGTTAGTAGAATTATTTTTCTTGTAACTAGGATGGTTTGGGTTATTTTGATTTGCTTTTTTTATCTGTTGTTGTCGACGATCATTTTTTTCATCATCTTCGCCAGACTTTGCTTCAACTTTTTTAGGTTGTTCTTTTTTAGGCTTAGGAGAACTTTCTTTAGTTGGTTTTGGAGCTTGGGCTTTTTCAACTTGCTCTTTCTCTGAAGAAGTTTCATTTTGAACTTTCATTCTAGCCCTTTTAGGTTTAGCTGGCTTCGTTTCTTTTACTTCTGTCTTAACCTTTTCAGGACTTGTAGCTTGTTTATCTAAAATTTGATAAATCAACTCGTCTTTTTTAAGCGAACGATATTTTTTAATTTCGGCTACTTTTGCAATTTCTTGCAACTCGGGAAGTTTCATCCCTTTTAATACTTCTATATCAAACATAAGTAGTATGTAATATAAATAAGTTAACTATGTTGTTTTTTTGAATTTAGTTTTCGCTAAAAAAAATGATGAGATTTTTTTGAGACTTTAGAAATCGTAAAATGAAGTACTTACGACTTTGTTATGCAATATTACAAATAAAAAAGTATAAAACAATAGCTTTTTTTAAAAAGAAGCCATATTTTTGCTCCTCATTCAACGGAAAATGTTACAAAGAATACAAACAGTTTACTTATTAATATGTGTAATTGCATCGGCAGTTTTACCGTTTGTATTTCCTTTATGGATTGATGAAAATGAAAAAGCTATTTACTTTACCGAATCAACGATTAGTATGATTTTGTTTGGATTAATTGCTTTATTATCGTTGATTAGCATTTTTAGTTTTAAAAAGAGACAAAATCAATTTGTTTTAAACAGGTTGAACATAATATTGAACTTTATTTTACTAGGATTTTTTGTGTATCGAACACTAAACTTATCCGGAGAAACGGAAGTTTCTGAGAAGGGTATTGGGATTGTTCTTCCTGCCATTTCTATCGTTATGCTTGTTCTCGCGAACCGAGCTATCAAAAAGGATGAAGATCTCGTAAAATCTGTGGATCGATTGCGATAAACCTAACATCTTAGTTTATTAGTGCGTGAAAATCCGAAACCAATGGTTTCGGATTTTTTTTATTTATAATTGAACGGATGAACAACGAACTTGGAACAACGAATGTTGAAGTTTGAAAACTACTTCTTCCCTAACTCAATTACTTCTAAACTTTGAATTTTATCACCATCAATTTCAAAACGCAGCATTGTTCGCACTTGATGAAATCCGTGTTTTCCAACAGCACCGGGATTCATGTGTAGTAAATTCAATTTTTTATCAAACTGTACTTTTAAAATATGTGAATGTCCGCAAATGAAAAGTTTAGGCGGATTTTTGGAAATTTCTTCTCGAATCGCTGGACTATATTTATCTGGATAACCTCCAATATGTGTTATCCAAACATCTACTCCTTCACAAATAAATCTATTGTGTAACGGAAACTCTAATCGTGCTTCGTGATTATCGATATTTCCATAAACAGCTCTAAGTGGCTTTATCTTTTTAATTGTATCGGTTACAATTAAATCGCCAATATCGCCCGCATGCCAAACTTCATCTGCTTGATGAACATATTTTAAAATTTGGTCATCTATAAAACTATGTGTATCGGAAAGTAGTAGGATTTTTGTCATATAATTTTCTTCCCTTCAAAAATACATAAATATTAAGCATTTAATAAAACTTTAAACCTTTAAGAATAATTTCTTTGTAAATTTGTCCCTTTGAAAAAGACTACAATTGCGATATTTCATAAAATTTGCTTATAACGGAAAAAATTATTTTGGGTACCAAATTCAACCCAATGCTATTTCGGTACAAGAAACTTTAGAAAAAGCTTTATCATTAATGCTTAAAGAAAAAATTTCTATTGTTGGCGCTGGTAGAACAGATAGCGGTGTACACGCAAAAGAAATGTTTGCGCATTTTGATTTTGAAAACGAATTTGAGAATACAAAACTTGTAAAAAAACTGAATTCATATTTGCCACAAGATATTGTAATCTATGATATTTTTAAAGTGGATAATGAAGCTCATGCACGTTTTGACGCAACGAAACGAACATATGAATACGACATTCATACGTTTAAAGATGCTTTTATAAACGAAGGTAGTTGGTACCAACATCAAGAATTAAACGTTGATAAAATGAACGAAGCGTGTAAAATTCTGTTTGAATACACCGATTTTGAATGTTTTTCTAAAGTTAATACCGATGTTCATACATTCAACTGTAAAATTTATGAAGCAAATTGGCAACAAAACGGCAACCATTTAAAATTTACCATTTCTGCCGATAGGTTTTTACGAAATATGGTTCGTGCAATAGTAGGAACCATGATAAATATTGGAATTGGAAAAATTTCAATTGATGATTTTAGAACTATAATTGAAAGTAAAGACCGTGGAAAAGCTGGATTTTCTGTTCCTGCACACGGATTATATTTAATAAAAGTTGAATATCCTTATATAGAAAGTAAATAATGAATGCCTTAAAATCAACATCATTAAAAAAAGTAATGCAATTTGCTAAACCTTATAAAAAGCGATTTAGTGGTGTAATTACTTGGGCTATTTTACTTTCAATATTTGCAGCAACCCGACCTTATGTTTTCAAAAAAATTATTGATGATTTTTTACTAAAAACTGAAGATAAATCTGGTTTTATTTTATTTGTAAGTATTATGGCTATTATCTTAATAGCTGAAGTTACCATGCAATTTTTCTTTACCTATTGGTCAAATTGGCTAGGTCAAGACATTATAAAAGATATACGCGAAAAACTATTTCATCATATTGCCAGTTTTAAAATGAAATATTTCGATCGTGAAGCTGTTGGAAAATTAGTTACAAGAACTGTTTCTGATATTGAATCGATTGCTAGTATTTTCAGTCAAGGCTTATTTATGATTGTGAGCGATGTTTTAAAAATGCTAATCATTTTAATTTTTATGTTTAGCATAAATTGGAAAGTTTCGCTTATTGTTGTCCTTATCATGCCTATTATTTTATTTGCAACAAATATTTTTCAAAAGAAAATGAAAGTTGCTTTTAAAGAAGTTAGAAACGAAATTTCCAATTTAAATACTTTCGTTCAAGAACGATTAACAGGAATGAAAATTGTACAACTATTTAATAGAGAAAAAATTGAAGCCGAAAAGTTTGAAACGATTAATAAGCGACATAATAAAGCTTGGTTAAAAAACATTTTATACAACTCTATCTTCTTTCCTATTGCCGATATTATTTCGAATATCACACTTGGTTTAGTGGTTTACATTGGTGCATTATTAATTATAAAAGGTGATGTGAATACAAGTATTGGAGATTTAATTTCCTTCAATATGTACATTCCAATGTTATTTAATCCGTTACGCCAAATTGCAGATAAATTTAACGTAATGCAAATGGGAATTGTAGCTGCTGAACGTGTTTTTGAAATTTTAGAAACCGATAGCCAAATTCAAGACAAAGGAACAATTGAAGCGGAAAACTTAAACGGAAATATTTCGCTTAAAGACGTCCGATTTAGTTATTTAGAAGGTGAAGAAGTTTTAAAAGGAATAAACTTAGACATCACATCTGGACAAACCATTGCAATCGTAGGAAGTACTGGAGCTGGAAAATCGACCATTATTAATTTGTTAAATCGTTTTTACGAAATAAATTCGGGTTCGATAACTATTGACGATACTGAACTCAAAAATTACAAACTAGAAAGTTTACGTAAACAAATTGCTGTGGTTTTACAAGATGTTTTCTTATTTGCCGATACAATTTATAATAATATCACACTTTATAATACTGAAATTACACAAGAGCAAGTTGAAAGTGCTGCAAAGAAAATTGGTATTCATAATTTTATTATGAATTTGCCAAATGGTTATCAATATAATGTGAAAGAACGTGGTGTTATGCTTTCATCTGGCCAACGCCAATTAATTGCTTTTTTAAGAGCTTATGTAAGTAAACCTAGTATTTTAATTTTAGATGAAGCGACTTCGTCGATTGATACACATTCGGAAGAAATGATACAAAAAGCGACGGAAACCATTACAAAAGATAGAACTTCAATTGTTATCGCACATCGTTTGGCAACCATTATAAATGCAGATATTATTATTGTAATGGATAAAGGCCAAATTGTAGAAAAAGGTTCGCATACTGAATTGCTTCAAAATGAAAATGGTCATTATAGAAAATTATACGATTCGCAGTTTTCAGTTAGTGCTTAATTAATTGACAATTGATTCAAATTATTTCCTTAAATTCGCAAACAAATAAACAAACTGAATAATTTATTTAAAATGAAATACGATATCATAGTTTTAGGAAGTGGTCCTGGTGGTTATGTTACCGCTATTAGAGCATCGCAATTAGGATTTAAAGTTGCTGTAGTTGAAAAAGAAAACTTAGGTGGAATTTGCTTAAACTGGGGATGTATTCCTACGAAAGCTTTATTAAAATCGGCTCAAGTTTTCGATTACTTAAAGCACGCTTCAGATTATGGTTTAAAAGTTGACAATGTTGAGAAAGATTTCGGAGCTGTAATTGCACGTTCTCGTTCTGTTGCTGAAGGAATGAGTAAAGGTGTTCAGTTCTTAATGAAAAAGAATAAAATTGATGTTATCGACGGTTTTGGTAAATTAAAACCAGGTAAGAAAGTTGATGTTACTGCTGCCGATGGTAAAGTAACTGAATATAGTGCAGATCATATTATTGTAGCAACTGGTGCTCGTTCTAGAGAATTACCAAACTTACCTCAAGATGGTAAAAAAGTAATCGGATACCGCCAAGCAATGACTTTACCAGAACAACCAAAATCGATGATTGTTGTAGGTTCTGGAGCAATTGGTGTTGAGTTTGCACATTTCTATAACGCAATGGGAACTGAAGTTACTATTGTTGAGTTTATGCCAAATGTTGTTCCTGTTGAAGACGAAGATATTTCAAAACAATTTGAGCGTTCTTTAAAGAAAGCTGGAATTAAAATTATGACAAACTCTTCTGTTGAAAAAGTTGATACTTCAGGAAACGGAGTTAAAGCAACGGTTAAAACTTCAAAAGGAGAAGAAATTTTAGAAGCTGATATCGTTCTTTCTGCTGTTGGAATTAAAACTAACATCGAAGGAATCGGTCTAGAAGAAGTTGGTATTGCAACTGATAGAGATAAAATTTTAGTAAACGATTATTACCAAACTAATGTGCCTGGTTATTACGCAATTGGAGATGTTACTCCAGGTCAAGCTTTAGCACACGTAGCTTCTGCTGAAGGAATTTTATGTGTGGAAAAAATTGCAGGAATGCATGTTGAAGCTTTAGATTACGGAAACATTCCAGGTTGTACTTACGCAACTCCAGAAATTGCATCTGTAGGTTTAACTGAAAAGAAAGCAAAAGAAGCAGGTTACGAAATCAAAGTTGGTAAATTCCCATTCTCTGCTTCAGGTAAAGCGAAAGCAGCTGGAACGCCAGATGGTTTTGTAAAAGTAATTTTCGATGCTAAATACGGTGAATGGTTAGGATGTCACATGATTGGCGCTGGAGTTACTGATATGATTGCGGAAGCAGTTGTAGCACGTAAATTAGAAACTACAGGTCACGAAATCTTAAAAGCAGTTCACCCTCACCCAACAATGAGTGAAGCGGTTATGGAAGCAGTTGCTGATGCTTATGATGAAGTAATTCACTTGTAGAAATTAGAATTCAGATTTTAGAATTTAGAAAATAGATGAAATCCGTTTAGAAATAAGCGGATTTTTTATTTAGAAATTCGTCATTTCGAGTGATTTTCTGAACAAGGTAAAGAAAATTGTATCGAGAAATAAAATTAAAAAATGAAAAACGATGTTCTCGATACTTTTTCCTTCGGAAAAAACTCGAACTGACGCATTATTTAACCTCTTTAATTCCTTTTATAAATAACCATTTCATAAATATTTTATCACCTTCGGCAGTTTTTATAAATTGGAATTTAGGCGATAAAATTAACGCTACTACAAATCCAATTAATGAAGGAACGTAATCTTCACGTTTCAACAAATAGCTTGATAGCATCATTGTAGGCACGTAAAAAACTATAAATCCTAATAAATTATATAAGAACGCTTTTGTTTTTTTACTCATTTTTTCAAATTTATAAATGAATTAATTTAATAATGCAACAATTTTAGCATTGCTACATTTATTAATTATTGAATTGTTACATTAATTAAACTTCGCTTTTTTACTTCCTTCGTACATTTCGTATTTTACTAAACGTGCTTCTAGTTTCCCATTAAAAAGCTTGATTTTTCTACTTGGTCGTAAGCCAACATATTTCAATGCTTCTAAATTGGCAGTAATAAACCAAGCGTTTGTATTTGGATATTTTTGTTTTAAAGTATCGCCAATTTCTCTATAAAAACGTTCTAATTCAATATTTAAACGTTCTCCATAAGGCGGATTAAAAACCATATGCAGCGGACCTTCATTCATCTTTTCAGTTTGAAAAAAATCATCATGACGAATAGAAACATAATCATCTAAATTCGCATTACGAATATTATCTTTCGCTTTATTAACCGCACTTGGCGCTTTATCATAACCTGTAATAGTATAATGAAATTCTCTAGTTTTCTTTAGTAACGATTCTAAGATTTTATCAAACAATTCGCTATCCCAATCTTTCCAACGTTCAAAAGCAAATTCTTTTCGATTAATATTTGCTGGAATATTACAAGCAATCATAGCAGCTTCTGCTAAAATAGTTCCACTACCACACATTGGATCTAAAAAATGAGAATTTCCATCCCAACCTGACAACAATAACATTCCTGCTGCTAAAACTTCGTTTATAGGTGCAATATTTGTGGCAGTTCTATAACCACGATGATGTAAAGAAGTTCCAGAAGTATCTAGTGAAACATTTACAAAGTCTCTATCGATATGTACATGAATTCTTAAATCGGGAAAATCTTTATCTATATCTGGTCGGTTTCCTGTATTTTCTCTAAATTGGTCAACAATTGCATCTTTCGTTTTTAACGCTACAAATTGACTATGTGTAAAATGATCAGAATGCAAAGTAGTTTCAACTACAAAAGTCTGGTGTTCGTTTAAATAATTACTCCAATCAATACTTTTAATTCCGTTGTATAAACCTTTTTCATTAAAAGCTTTAAAAGTTTTTATTGGCTTTAATATTTTTATAGCTGTACGCAAAGCCAAATTTGCTTTGTACATAAAACCTTTATCGCCCACAAAAGTAACAACACGAGTTCCTGCTTTTACATTTTGAGCTCCTAATTGAGTTAGTTCTTTCGCTAAAATTTCTTCGAAGCCAAAAAAAGTTTTGGCAACCATCTTAAAGTTTTCCATTCAGTAAATTCAATGCAATTGTTATGCAAAAATACATTAAATTTGCATGTTTAAACCTTTTGTTCTAGAATAAATGCCTGAAACCGAAAATCAGAAAGAAAAATGGTACGCCTCTTGGTTCGATACTAAATATTACCACATTTTATACAAAGACCGAGATTACACAGAAGCTCAGCACTTTATGGATAATCTTACACAGTATTTAAATTTACCAGAAAATGCTAAAATATTAGATCTAGCATGCGGTAAAGGTCGCCATTCTATTTATTTGAATTCGTTAGGCTATAATGTTACTGGTGCAGATTTATCAGAAAATAGTATAAAAGAAGCTTCAAAATTCTCAAATGAAACTTTACATTTTAAAGTTCACGATATGCGTGAAACTTGTGAAGAAAAATACGATGCAATTTTTAACTTATTTACAAGTTTTGGTTATTTTGAAAGTGATGATGATAATTTAACTACGTTAAAAGCAATTCATAATAGTTTAAATCAAACAGGTTTTGCTTGTATCGATTTTATGAATGTTGATTATGTAATTGAAAATTTAGTTCCGGAAGAAGTTAAAACCGTTGAAGGAATCGATTTTCACATAAAACGTTATGTAAAAGACAATCATATTTTTAAAGAAATTGATTTTGAAGCAGATGGAGAAAAACATCATTACACTGAAAAAGTTCAGGCTTTACGACTTGAAGATTTTGAAAAAATGATGGAAGAAGCCGGCATTTTTTTATTAGATGTTTTTGGAAATTACAAACTACAAAAATTTTTCAAAAATCAATCAGAACGTTTAATTATGATTTTTAAGTAATGAATTTAGAAACATACATATTTCCTTTTTTATCGGTAATTATTGGCTACTCAATTGCCTTATTTTTAAAACCGAAAAACAAAAAAAACTTAAAGCTTTTATTAGCTTTTAGTGGTTCGTTTTTATTAGCGCTTACGGTGATGCATTTATTGCCAGAAGTCTATGAAGCCGATTTACATCATGCTGAAGATCATCACCATCATCATAGTAGCTCTATTGGAATTTTTATTATGGTGGGAATTATTTTTCAAATCATTTTAGAATACTTTTCAAAAGGCGCAGAACACGGTCATGTGCATTCACATGACAATCATAATCATATGCCATGGTTGTTGTTTATTAGCTTGTGTTTACATGCACTTTTAGAAGGAATGCCAATTACCCAGCATAATCATTTAGCGTATGGAATTGCTATTCACCACTTCCCTATTGCGATCATATTAACTGTATTTTTACAGAATACAAAGCTTGAAAAATTAACCATTTTCTTTTTTATGGTTGGCTTTGCTCTAATGACACCACTTGGAACATATTTGTCTGAAAATTTAAGTTTTCTAACACATTATTACACACAAATTTCAGGAATTGTAATTGGTATTCTATTCCATATTTCATCTACGATTATTTTTGAAAGTAGTGAAGGTCATAAGTTCAATTTAGCTAAATTATTAGTAATTGTTCTAGGTGTAGTTTTAGCTTATTTTATCTAATTCTTTGTAATTTTGAAATTATACTTAAAAAATGAGCTTTTCTAAAACTACCGAACAATCTTCAAAATACGAACATTTAGAAAAAATGTCGGTTTCAGAATTGTTACAAAACATCAACAACGAAGACAAAACAGTTCCATTAGCAGTTGAAAAAGCGTTACCACAAATCGAAAGTTTAGTGAAACAAATTGTGGATAAAATGAAAAATGATGGCCGATTATTCTACATTGGCGCTGGAACTTCAGGACGTTTAGGAATTGTTGACGCATCTGAATGTCCGCCTACATTTGGTGTTTCGTTTGATTTTGTTATTGGATTTATTGCTGGTGGAGACGATGCTATTCGTAGGGCTGTAGAGTTTGCTGAAGATGACAAAGAACAGGCTTGGAAAGATTTACAAGAATGGAATATTTCTGAAAATGATGTAGTAGTTGGAATTGCCGCTTCTGGAACAACACCTTATGTTATTGGTGGATTAGAAAAATGCAATCAAAACAACATAATTACAGGTTGTATTACGTGCAACGCTGGAAGTCCACTTGCAAAAACTGCACAATTTCCTATTGAAGTTGTCGTGGGACCAGAATTTGTTACAGGAAGTAGCCGTATGAAAGCCGGAACAGCTCAAAAGCTGGTTTTAAATATGATTTCGACAGCAACTATGATTCAGCTAGGTCGTGTAAAAGGGAATAAAATGGTCGATATGCAATTGAGTAATGATAAATTAGTCGATAGAGGAACTCGTATGATTATGGAAGAACTTTCGGTAAATTATGAGGAAGCTAAAGAATTATTAGCTAAATTTGGAAACGTAAGAAATGCTATAACAAACTATAAAAACTAAAAAACAGTCTTATGAAAAATTTGTTTTTACTATTAATTTTATTCTGTGGTTTATTTTCATTTGCTCAACGCGATATGGGACCAAAAGAGCTACCTGCAAATCATCCTATTGAATTAGTTGACGGACAATATTTAGTAAACGGTGAAGAGTTTTCAAACTACGATATTAAACATCATTTAATGAATAACAATCCTGAAGCTTATAAATATTATAAAAAATCGAAAACAAAATCTTCTTTAGGTGGACTTTTACTTGGTTTAGGTGGTGCATTAATTGTTGGAGATGCTGTTAAAGCAATGGCTTCGGATGAAGATTATCCTGGACCTTTTACTTATGTTGGTGCTGGTTTAGCAGCAGTTTCAATTCCTATTTTGTCTGGAAGAAAAAAAGTTTTACAAAAAAGTTTAGATACTTATAATGATAGTCTATCTAAAGAAAAAACTTTAGGTTCAAATATTGAAGTTAATGTTTTAGCTTCTACAAATGGAGTAGGATTAACAGTTAAGTTTTAAATGGCTCCCAAAAACACTAACAAAGAACAACTTTTTAAAGGAATTAAAATTTTAGCAATTTCACTTTTGGTAAGTTTTTTGGCTATTTATTTAATTAGTTTTTCCTTTATCAATAAAATTTACACTTTAACAGGTTTAGGTGTAATTACCATGTTTTTGGCTATTTATTTAATCTTTAAAGGAATTAATACTATTATAAAAAGCATGTTTGATGAAAATTAAAAACACTTTATTAATTATTTTATTTGCTGTAAGCTTAAGTTCGTGTTATAATCAAGAGCGAAATTGCACCGATTTCAAAACGGGAAAGTTTGAGTTTTCTCAAGAAATTGACGGACAAAAAGAAACGTCAATTTTTGAACGAACAGAAGAATTTCAAATTGAAACTTTTCGTGGAAAAACAGACACTTCTTCGGTACGATGGGTTAACGATTGTGAATTCATTTTACAGAAGCTAAACCCAAAAAATAGAGCTGAGAAAAAAGCAATACATATGAAGATTTTGAGCACAACCGAAAACGGTTACTTATTTGAATATTCATTTGTAGGCGACACAAACAAACAAAAGGGAACTGTTACTAAAATAAAATAAACCAAAAAAAATGATTGAGTTATTATCTAACCCAAATGCGTGGATTGCACTTTTAACCTTAACCTTTTTAGAAATTGTATTAGGAATTGATAATATTATTTTTATTTCTATAGTTACAGGGAAACTACCTGAAAAAGACAGAAAAAAAGCTACCCGAATAGGATTATTTTTAGCTATGTTCATGCGAATAGCTTTACTATTTGGAATTACGCTTTTAATCGCCATGAAAGAACCTGTTTTTAGCGTAGATTGGGGTTGGTTCTCAGCTAGCTTTACTGGTCAAGCTCTTATTCTTCTAGCTGGTGGTATTTTCTTAATTTATAAAAGTACTAAAGAGATTCATGAAAAAGTTGATCATAAAGGCGAAGAAGAAAAAAGTTTGAAATCTCAAGCAAAAGCAAGTTTTGGAAATGTTATATTCCAAATTTTATTAATTGACTTAATCTTTTCTGTTGATAGTATTCTTACTGCTGTTGGTATGACAAACGGTTTAGAAGGCGCTTTATACATCATGGTTACAGCAGTAGTAATTTCAGTTGGCGTTATGATGTTATTTGCAGTTCCTGTAGGAAATTTTGTAAATAAAAACCCTTCTATTCAAATATTAGGATTAGCCTTTTTAATCTTAATTGGGTTTATGTTAACCACAGAAAGCATGCATTTGTCTCACGCTTTATTAGCAGGAAATGAAGTTGGCGCAGTACCGAAAGGTTATTTGTATTTTGCAATTGCCTTTTCTCTAGCTGTTGAATTCTTAAATATGAAAATGAGAAAAAAGAAATAATAAAAATAGCGCTTTTAAAAGCGCTATTTTTTTATAAATATTGAAAAATCATATACCCACTCATTACAATCATTAAAGCATCTTCAATTATTGTAACAGTACTCATTGGTAAATCGAAAACAGCACCCAAACAAGCACACTGAATTTTTCTTTTATTTAAAACCGATTGTAAAACTCCAATTATACTAATTGTCATTACTACAAAAGCAATTATATTTAAAAATAATAGATTCTTACCAATTAAAAAACCTAAGCCTAATCCTAATTCTATAAAAGCATAAATATAACCCCAAACAGGGAAAAATTTTGCAATAATATCGTAGCTCAAGTAACTATTTTTAAAACCTTCTAAATCTAACATTTTAAAGAACGAAAAAACAAGAAAAAACCCAGCCATAAAATGACGCATCCATTCTGTTGAATTAAACTTCGCGTTACTAAAAAATTGAATTAATAACGTTGTAATCAATAAATAAGTAAATACTAATAAAATAGGTTTATAAGTTTGAAACCAACTCTTCTCATTTTCTTCACTGAAAACATTTGAAGTTTCATGCTGCATTGAAATGGTATATTTTTCGCCTAAAACTTTTTGCATTTCTTTAGTTAAAACATGACTAGACATTTCAATTTCTGCAGTTCCTTTATCTCTATTTACATTAGCATTTGTAATTTCTGGTAATGATAACAAAGCGTTTTTTACTTTTTCTTCACAACTGGAACAAGTCATTCCGGTAATTTTATATGTATGTTTCATGATAATAATTTTTTGTACTACAAATTTCGAAAATTACCCATTTAAAAACTTACACAATTATGGATAGAATTTGCAACTTTTACAATTTATCAAGTTGGATACGTTTATTTCCTTTCATCTTCTTAAAATAAGAAGGTGTAAAACCAGTTACTTTTTTAAACTGATTACTCAAGTGAGCACTACTACTGTAATGAAGTAAATCTGCAATTTCAGAAAGTGATAGCTCATCATAAACAATGAGTTCCTTTACTTTTTCAATTTTTAAATTAATAAAGTATTTTTCGATACTAATTCCTTCTACTTGAGAAAACAAGTTACTTAATTTACTATAATCTTGATTTAAAACATCTTGTAAATAGTCGGAAACATTAACTAAAATATCATTGTTTTTGTTTTGAATTAAATCGATTAAAGAAGCCTTTATCTTTTCTATAGCCCTACTATTATTATCATCTAATAATTCAAAACCAAAACGTTCTAATTGAACACCAATTTGGTGTTTATCAGCTTTAGAAATAGAGTTTTTAAAAACAACTTCTCCTAAATTAACTTCTTGTATTGAAAAATTTAATTTTTCAAGTTCGGTTTGCACAACTAACACACAGCGATTACAAACCATATTTTTAATATATAATTTATTCATACACTTAAAATACAAAAAAATCCTGCTAAAAGCAGGATTTTTTTTAATCTAAACTCATTGAAATTTGTCCATCGTCTTCTAAATCTGTTTTTACATCTTCAGAAACGTTTTCTTCTTTTTCAACTTCCATTTCTTCTGGTTGTTGTTGTTCTGGTTCTTCAAAAGGAAGCGAATCGAGTAAATTAATTTGTCGGACTTTATCTGTCGTTAATTGATTTCCTAAAGCTTTTATTCCTTTAACCGAAATAAACTCTTCAAAATTTACTTCTAAGTTTTCTTTTTGAACGCCTTTTACTTTTGAAAAAACAACCTCAGCCATTGGTCGCCAATCGGTTGAAACAATTTCCAATTGCGTTTTATCGTGTTCTGAAATAAAGATTTCCTCTTTATTTTCATTTTCAATCACAAATCGCTTTACATAATAACGAGACTTTTCACCATCGTAATAAATTGCAGAAATTGGCTTCGTTGGCTTCCATTTTTCCAAAATAATCATATCATCATCAAAATGTGTTGTTAATTCTGGAATAATCGTTTTTACTTTACCAGATTGCGTAATGATTAACAATCTATCATCTGGCTTAAATTCGCCAAGAAGTTCTCCTCTACCTTCAACATTTAGTCGTTGAACGGTATCATCGAACCAAATTTTTCTCGGACGCAATGTAGAAATACCTTTTTCTTTTAATTCAATTCGCTTGATTGAATATTTAGTTACTGTATTTCCTTTAGAGCCACGACCTTTAATTAGAATATCTGAAAAATCTAAATCCCATTTCAGTTTTTTAATACTTCCTACTTGGCGTAATAAAATCGTTACAACTTCGGCTTCTCCATTAGGATTTGCAGAGAAATATAGTATTTGACTTCCCGCTTTTCCTTGTGTTAAATCGTATTCTTTATCTCTCGTTATACTCGAAACATTAAATCGTTTAACAAATGAAGCTCCGCCTTTTCCGTCGCGATAAATTAGATTATAAGTTGTACGCTTATCACCTTTATTGAAAACCGCAATATGCACAATATCTTTTCCTACGAATTTCTTATCATCAACTTTTGTTACGACCATTTTTCCATCGCGTAGAAAGACTATAATATCATCAATATCAGAACAATCGCAAATGTATTCTTCTTTCTTTAAACCTGTACCAAAAAAACCTTCTGCTTTGTTAGCGTACAATTTTGAATTACGCAAGACAACTTTTGTTGCTTGAATCGTATCAAAGTTTCTTAATTCGGTTTGACGTTCTTTTCCTTTACCATATTTCTCTTTTAAATTGGTAAAGTAATCAATTGCAAAATCAATTAAGTTATCTAAATGATGTTTTACTTTTTCAATTTCAGCTTCTAACTTAGCAATAACATCATCGGCTTTATCAGAATCGAAACGTGTAATACGAATCATTGGAATTTGCGTTAATTTTTGCAAATCGTCATCTGTAATTTCGCGAATTAGTTGCTTTTTAAACGGTTCGAAACGTTTGTATAGATATTCATATAATGATTCTTTATCGCTATACAACTTGAAATCGATATACATTTCTTCACGAATGAAGATTTGTTCCAAATTAGCAAAATGCCATTTGTTTTCTAATTCTTCAAGTTGAATTTCGAGTTCGCGTTTTAAAATTCCTACTGTTCTATTAGTAGAAATTTTCAACATATCTGAAACTCCAATAAACAATGGTTTATTACAATTTTCAATAACACAACCTAACGGAGCAATCGACACTTCACAATCGGTAAACGCATATAAAGCATCAATCATTTTATCTGGAGAAACACCATTAGGTAAATGCACTAAAATTTCTACTTCAGCCGCTGTATTATCTTCAATCTTTTTAATCTTGATTTTTCCTTTATCATTAGCTTTCAGAATACTATCAATCAGTTTTGAAGTATCTGTTGCAAAAGGAATTTGCGTAATTACTAAAGTAGATTTGTCTAATTGCGAAATTTTAGCACGAACACGAACACGTCCACCTCGTAATCCATCATTATAATTTGAAACATCTGCAATACCAGCCGTAGGGAAATCGGGATAAATTGTAAATGATTTTCCTTTTAATATTTTTATAGATGCATCTATTAATTCGTTGAAGTTATGCGGCAAAATTTTAGTTGATAAACCAACAGCAATTCCTTCTCCACCTTGTGCTAACAACATAGGGAATTTTACCGGAAGATGTACTGGTTCATTTTTCCTACCATCGTAACTCAATTGCCATTCCGTTACTTTTGGAGAGAACAAAACATCATTGGCAAACTTACTCAAGCGTGCTTCAATATAACGCGGAGCAGCAGCGCTATCACCTGTTAAAATATTTCCCCAGTTACCTTGACAATCAATTAATAAATCTTTTTGTCCGATGTTGACCATAGCATCGCCAATACTCGCATCTCCGTGTGGATGATACTGCATCGTGTGACCAATGATATTTGCAACTTTATTGTAACGCCCATCATCTAACTCTTTCATTGAGTGCATAATACGACGTTGAACTGGTTTAAAACCATCTTCAATCGCCGGAACTGCACGTTCTAAAATTACATAAGATGCATAATCCAAAAACCAATCTTTATACATTCCGGTTACTTTGGTAATCGAATCGGATTGCTCTAAATGTTCTTGGTTTTCTTCTGGATTTATATTTTGATTTTCTTCGCTCATATTCAGTTGTCAGTGTAAATTAACATTTGACATTATTTCATCAATTCATCTGCTGTATCTAACTCTACTTTCAAGTTATTAATGATAAATTCTTGTCGGTCTGGAGTATTTTTACCCATATAGAATTCTAATAACTTTTCAATCGACATTGCTTTATCTAACATGACAGGGTCAAGACGCATATCTTCGCCAATAAAGTGCTTAAACTCATCTGGAGAAATTTCACCTAAACCTTTAAATCGTGTAATTTCTGGTTTTGGCTTTAGCTTTTCAATCGCCGCTACTCTTTCTTCATCGCTATAACAATAAATTGTTTCCTTTTTATTACGCACACGGAATAACGGTGTTTGTAGAATATACAAATGTCCTTCTTTTATTAATTCAGGGAAAAACTGTAAGAAAAACGTAATCAATAACAAACGAATATGCATTCCATCAACATCGGCATCGGTTGCAATTACAATGTTGTTATAACGTAAATTTTCATATTCATCTTCTATATCTAAAGCTGCTTGTAATAAATTAAATTCCTCGTTTTCATACACGATTTTCTTACTCATTCCGTAAGAATTCAATGGTTTACCACGAAGTGAAAAAACCGCTTGCGTATTTACATCACGAGATTTTGTAATAGAACCCGAAGCCGAATCTCCCTCAGTGATAAAAAGCGTACTTTCTAAATATCTAGGATGCTTAACTTTTGTTAAGTGAACTCGGCAATCGCGTAATTTTTTATTGTGCAAACTTGCTTTTTTAGCACGCTCACGCGCTAATTTTCTAATTCCAGAAAGTTCTTTTCGTTCTTTTTCAGCTTGCAGAATCTTTTTCAATAAAGCTTCTGCTGTTTCTGGATTTTTATGTAAGAAATTATCAAGTTTCGTTTTAATGAAATCGTTGATAAACGTTCGAACTGTTGGACCTTTTGGACCAACATCAGTAGAACCTAATTTTGTTTTGGTTTGCGATTCGAAAACTGGTTCTTCAACTTTAATTGCAATTGAAGCAACTATCGATTTACGAATATCTGACGCTTCGAAATTTTTACCGTAAAATTCTTTTAATGTTCGCACAACAGCTTCGCGAAAAGCCGCTAAATGCGTTCCACCTTGCGTAGTATTTTGTCCGTTTACAAAAGAATAATATTCTTCAGAATATTGAGTCTTACTATGCGTAAGTGCGATTTCAATATCCTCTCCTTCTAAATGAATGATAGGATACACCATATCTTCTTCCGCAATGTTTTCAGACAGTAAATCTTTTAATCCATTTTCTGAAAAAAACTTTTCTCCGTTAAAATATATTGTTAATCCGCGATTTAAGTACGTATAATTTTTCAACATTTTTTTTACGTACTCATTACGGTATTTATAATTTTTGAAAATCGTATCATCGGCTACGAAAGAAACTTTAGTTCCGCGTCGTTTCGTCGTTTCGATTAAATCTTCATCATTTTGTAAATCACCCTGAGAAAACTCTGCTGCTTTTTGTTGGTTATCGCGAACTGATTCTACTCTAAAAAACGTTGATAAAGCATTAACCGCTTTTGTACCAACACCATTTAAACCAATTGATTTCTTAAAGGCTTTCGAATCGTATTTTCCACCGGTATTCATTTTAGAAACAACATCGATAACTTTTCCTAATGGAATTCCACGACCATAATCGCGAATAGAAACCAATTTATCTTTGATGTTTACCTCGATTGTTTTACCAGCACCCATTGCAAATTCATCGATACAGTTATCGAGAACCTCTTTTACTAGAATGTAAATACCATCGTCTGGAGACGAACCGTCACCCAATTTTCCGATGTACATTCCGGGACGCATACGAATATGTTCTTTCCAGTCGAGCGACCGTATATTGTCTTCGGTATATTGATTTTGCTCTAGCATATGCAGAATTTGGATTTTCTGCTAATATAAAGGAAATGACAATAAAATGAAAGTGCTTGTTTTAGAAGTTATTGACATTTTTATAAATAAAAAAACCACAATTTTATTGTGGTTTTCTTCTATTAGTTTAATTCTTTATCTGAAATAACTATACATTAAATCGGAAATGCATTACATCACCATCTTTAACAATATATTCTTTTCCTTCTACTCGAAGTTTTCCTGCTTCTTTTACTTTTCCTTCAGAACCGTAATGAACATAATCGTCGTAAGCGATTACTTCGGCACGAATGAATCCTTTTTCAAAATCGGTATGAATAACTCCAGCGGCTTGTGGTGCAGTATCGCCAACATTAATTGTCCAAGCGCGAACTTCTTTAACACCAGCCGTAAAATAAGTTTGTAAATTCAATAATTTATAAGCCGAACGAATTAATTTTGAAACTCCAGGTTCGTCTAAACCTAAATCTTCTAAAAACATTTGGCGCTCTTCGTAAGATTCTAATTCGGTGATATCAGCTTCTGTTCCAACAGCTAAAACTAAAACCTCAGCATTTTCATCTTTTACTAATTCTTTAACTTTTTCAACATAGTCATTTCCTGTTGCCGCAGCTGATTCGTCAACATTACAAACATACAAAACAGGTTTTGCTGTGATTAATTGAAAAGCTTGTAACAACTCTTCTTCATCTTGATTTTGAGCTTCGATTGTACGTGCAGATTTTCCTTCTAAAAGTGCCGTGTGAATTCGCTCTAACAAACTGGTTTCAACTTGGGCTTCTTTATTTCCTGTTTTAGCAGCTTTTTTCGTTTTTTCTAAACGTTTTTCAACTGTTTCTAAGTCTTTTAATTGTAATTCGATATCGATAGTTTCTTTATCGCGAATAGGATTTACATTTCCATCTACGTGAACAATATTATCATTATCGAAACAACGCAAAACATGTAAAATTGCATTACACTCGCGAATATTTCCTAGAAATTGATTTCCTAAACCTTCACCTTTACTCGCTCCTTTTACTAATCCGGCAATATCTACAATTTCTACAGTTGCAGGTAATACTTTTTCAGGATTTACTAATTCTTCCAATTTTTCTAAACGTGGATCGGGAACATTTACAACACCAATGTTTGGTTCGATTGTACAGAATGGAAAGTTTGCACTTTGCGCTTTTGCATTTGACAAACAATTAAAAAGAGTTGATTTTCCTACGTTTGGCAAACCTACAATACCTGCTTTCATATTTAAAATTTATTCAATTAAAAGGAGCGCAAATATAAGGCTTAAATTTGAATTATTCTATTTAATCTATGGAGTCATTTTGAACCAAGAGACTTTCAATAATTTCGCTTTCTTTATTTGTTAATACTAAACCAGAATCGAACTCCCAATAAGCAGTAAAAACACTTGATTTTTTATTGATGAGCGTTTTATCTGTGAATACATTTTGTTTATCATATTGAAACATTTTCTTACTGAAGCTAGTAGTAATCATGTTATTTTTAACCTCAATTTTACGCTTCTCTCCCTTATACTTTTTGTAAAAACCAATGACTTCTTTTGAATTAGCCAAATAATAGAATCCGCTTTCTGAATGAAAAACATTTTTATATTCAAGTTTGTGAATTTTTGTATTCTCTTCATTTTCTATTTGTTGTAAACGCTCCTTATTTAAAAATGCGTTAACTTCTAATATAATTCTTTTCTTTGTATCATAAATGATATTGAAGTTAGACAAAACTCCTTTAGAATCGCTAAAAGGTATTGCTTTAATTACTAAAAAATCTTCGTTTTGCGGATAGGTTTTTACTTCAAAATTATAATCTTTACGTGCTCGTCTCGTAAGTATTTCTTCTAAGTATTCAAAACCATAATAATTTTCAATAATATTATTTAAATGATAACCTAAAACACCATCATCAATATCTCCGTCTAGTAAACCAACAGCTCTATTTTGCTCTACTAAAATATCTGTTTCGATTTTTCTAGAATTTCCAAATATTTGAAAGTTAACTAATCCGTCATTAAAGAAAACATATTCATCATTGCGTTTATAAAACTCGCGTAAATACACTTTTAAGTTTGCCGGAATGGTAATTTTATTTCTCGAAGTCTCTACTAATTTTCTTAAAATATCTTGTGGATGATCTTTTGTTAAAACAACTTCTTCAAGCAATTGTGTTTTACTATCTAAATAAACAACATTGACTTCATTTTTTAAATTTTCTGACTTAACTGCATAACTATTATAAGTTGAATGGGAAAATTCTAAAACCGAATGCTTTGTCAAGTTTAAAATGACTATTCCTTCAGAATTTGTTAAAAAACCTTGTTTTGTAGTTGTAGATGTAACGGTAACTTCGTCGATAGGTAAATCGGTTTCAAAGTCTTTCACTAAAACTTTAAGTCTTATATTTTGTGAATAACCTACTGAAACTACTAAAAAAAGAATAAAAAACAAAGTTTTTCTCATCATAAATTACTTCATAACATCTTAGTTTTAAAGTAAATATAAGAAATAAAAAAAGAACTGTGTTAAAAAACACAGTTCTTTTATATAGTTTTTTACTTACAAAAAGTAAACTATTCGTTATGTAAGAATGATTGACGATTTAGCAACGTTTCTTCGCTTTCTACGTGATCATCATCAGGAATACAACAATCTACCGGGCAAACTGCCGCACATTGCGGTTCTTCATGAAAACCTTTACATTCTGTACATTTTCCAGGAACAATATAATATACATCGTCAGATATTGGAGTTTGCGCATCATCTGCATCAACTTCAGTTCCATCAGGAAGTACAACTTTTCCACTTAATTTTGTTCCATCTTTCCAGCGCCAATCATCAGCACCTTCATATATTGCAGTATTAGGACATTCTGGTTCACAAGCACCACAATTAATACATTCGTCTGTTATTATTATCGCCATTTCTTAAAATTACAATTTAGAATTCTTAATTATAAAATTTGTATTTCATAATTTTGCACAAAAATACGACCTAAACCTTTTAAAAACAAGTTACAAATGTTACAAAGTGAAATAATAACCAGTTTTATTGAATTGGGCCAATTTTTAAGCCAATTTAAAGAAAATTCGATAAAACGAAATGAAGAAGTGAAAAATAACGACTTGTTTTTTGATAAAATGGTTGGTTTAATTGAGTCATCACAATCACACAATGGTTGGTTTACTCCAGAAAATATTTACTTTTCTCTAGATTCTTGGTCAAATGCACTTACTGATGAAAATCTATCAAAATGGCTAAGTAATTATGATTTTTCAACTGTTAAACCAAAAAACGTAGGATTAATTCTTGCCGGAAATATTCCGTTAGTAGGTTTTCACGATTTGCTTTCCGTATTAATTTCCGGACATAACGCTATAGTAAAACTTTCATCGAACGATCAACAACTCATTAAACTTATTGTTGATTATTTAATTGCTTTAGATGAAAGGTTTAAAGAAAAAATTATTTTCACAGAAGGTAAACTCGAAAACTTCGACGCTGTTATCGCAACAGGAAGTAACAATACAGCGCGCTATTTTGAATATTATTTTAAAGATAAACCGAATATTATTCGCAAGAATAGAAATTCAGTTGCCATTTTAACAGGAAATGAATCAAAAGAAGAATTGATCGCACTTGGCGAAGATGTTTTTAGATATTTCGGCTTAGGTTGCCGCAATGTTTCAAAAATATTTATTCCGAAAGATTATGACTTCAAATTGTTTTTCGAAGCAATGTTTACACAAGGTGATGTTATTCACTATGAAAAATATGCTAATAATTATGATTATAATAAAGCTGTTTTTCTAATGAGTAATTTTAAACTTTTAGACAACGAATTTTTATTACTAAAGGAAGATAATGGCTATGCTTCACCAATTGGAAGTCTTTTTTATGAAAATTACGATTCGCTTGAAGACTTGCATGCACGATTACAAAATGATAACGAGAAAATTCAATGTATTGTTTCAAAAGAGTTGGAATCTCATCATGTTCCTTTTGGAAAAACACAAAAACCTGAACTTTGGGATTATGCAGATAATGTAGATACACTTTCTTTTCTTATCAACATTTAAATTGAGAATTTGTTAAAAAACAATATGAATTATTATTAATTTATTGGTGCTAAATAAAGTAACATTTACGAAATTTGTTTCTTAATTTAATCATTCGAAATAATGAAAAAACACAATTTTAGTGCAGGTCCAAGTATTCTTCCTCA
>JAUIJA010000014.1 GCA_030431055.1 Bacteroidia bacterium
GGAACTTTTTCAGACACTACGTTTGATGCTGACTTGCCTTTGCCGGCTGAGGTAACAGCAGGTTTGTCAGTTCAAGTAACTGACAAATGGTTAGTTGCTTTTGATTATAACTACACAATGTGGAGTGTATACAAATCTTTAGATATTGATTTTGCTAATAGTGTTCCAGATTCACAAAACCCTAGAAACTACAAAAATTCATCAACATATCGTTTTGGTACGCAGTACAAAGCAAATGATAAGTTTACTTTTAGAGCAGGGTATTATTTTGATGAAAGTCCTGTACAAGATGGCTACTTTGCTCCTGAAACTCCAAGAAATGATTCAAATGCATTTACGGGTGGTTTAACATATCAGTTAAATGATAAATTCGGAATTGACTTATCGTTCTTATATATCCACTTTGATGAAGTTGAAAACTCTTACGATTATAATGCTTATGGTTCTTTTGGAGGAACATACAAATCAGTAGTATTTTCTCCAGGTGTTGGTATAACTTATGGATTTTAAAAAATAATAATGAAGATGAAAAATAAATTTATATACTTAGCAGTTTTAGCAGCTGGTTTTGCTTCTTGTGAGCCAGAGTTTGAAAACGATGTTGATGCAAACTACACTTCGGGTGATGCAAATTTTAGTTCTTATGTTGCAATAGGAAATTCATTAACCGCTGGTTATATGGACGGTACAGTTTATAAATCAGGACAAATGAATTGATTTCCTAATATGTTATCGCAACAATTTTCTTTAGTAGGTGGCGGTAGTTTTACGCAGCCTTCTTATGCAGATGATGTCGATAATTTAGGTGGATTAATGTTAGGGGCAACTCAAATAGGAGATACTAGATTAGTTTTAGATGCTTCAGATGAGGCTCCAGAAAATTTAGTAGGAACACCTACTATACAGGTTTCTGCAGGAACGCCTGGACCATATAATAATATGGGAATACCAGGAGCAAAATCCTTTCATATAGTGGCTCCTACTGGTTATGGAGATATTGGTGGAGTTGCTTTAGGTACAGCAAATCCATATTTTGTTAGAATGGCAAGTAGTTCAAGTGCTTCGGTAATTGGAGATGCTATAGCAATGAACCCAACTTTTTTCACATGCTGGATTGGGGCAAATGATGTTTTAGCATACGCAACTTCAGGAGGTTTAGGTGTAGATCGAACAGGTGATTCCGATGTTACAGGGTATGATTCAAATGACATAACAGATCCTGGTGCTTTTGAAAATATTTATTCTACTATTTTAGGAGCATTAACTTCAGGTGGAGCAAAAGGAGTTGTTGCAACTATTCCAAGTGTAACGTCTATTCCATATTTTACAACAATTCCTTACAATCCTGTGCCACTTGACGCTACAACTGCAGCTCAGTTAAATGCTGGTTATGCAGCTTATAATGGAGGATTAGATTTAGCTTTCTCTAATAACTTAATAAATAATGCTGAAAGATTACAAAGAAAAGTAAATTTTACTGCTGGTCAAAACCCTGTAGTAATTGTTGATAATGATTTAACAGATTTGTCAGGTTTAGGATTACCTTCTTATAGAATGACAACGAGTCAAGATTTAATTGTGTTAACAGCAAGAGGAATTATAGGAACTACAGTAGGAGGTGACCCAACTATGATCAATGGAGTTAGTGTACCGTTAGAAAATCAATGGGTTTTAACAGAAACAGAAACTGATAGAGTTGCTACAGCTACTACAGCTTATAATAATATAATTGTTTCTTTAGCTGCTGCTAATGATGACATTGCTGTTTTAGACGCGAACGCTTTAATGAATCAACTAGTGTATGGATTACGTATAGAGACAGGTCAAATTTATACTGCTGATTATTTTAGTGGAATTACAACTGAAGGGCAAGTATTGTTTTCTTTAGATGGTGTTCATCCAAATGCTAGGGGATATGCTGTAATTGCAAATGCATTTATCAATACAATTAATGGGTATTTTAATGCAAACTTACCGTTGAAATATGTAAATGATTATCCAGGAACTCAAATCGTAGGTTCAAACTAATTATTTTATAATATATCTTTAAAAAAGACACCAATTTGGTGTCTTTTTTTTTATCTTTAAGAAAACGAAAATTAATAAATTATGAATTGGTTATTAAAACTTTTAATTACAACGGTTTTGGTTGTTGTAATTGCACATTTCTTACCAGGAATTTCAGTAGATAGCTTTACAACAGCTTTAATTGTGGCAGTTGTTTTAGGTTTGCTTAATGTTTTTGTTAAACCTATTTTAGTGTTTTTAACAATACCTGCAACTATAATTACTCTTGGGTTGTTTCTTTTGGTGATTAATGCTGTGATTATTTTATTAGGAGATTATTTTGTTGATGGCTTTGCTGTTTCTGGTTTTTTAAGCGCTTTATTGTTTAGTGTAATATTGTCGATTGCACAGTCTTTTTTAAATAAATTACTGATTGAAGAGAAGTAAAATTTAGTATTCTGAAATTCAACGCTTTAAAAACTTGTTTGGGTTGTAAAAATTGTATAATTTTGCAACCCAAATTTTATGACATTAAATAAAAGTAAATAATGAACATTTCAAGAGAGCAAGTAGATGCGTTAAATGCAGTTGTAACAGTTGCTATTTCAAAGGACGATTATTCTGATAAAGTTGAAAAAGTTTTAGCAGATTATAGAAAAAATGCTAACATTCCAGGTTTTAGAAGAGGTCAAGTTCCTATGAGCTTAATCCAAAAACAATACGGAAAAGCTGTTTTAGTTGACGAAGTAAATAAATTATTACAATCTTCTTTAAATGATTATTTAGTAGAAGAAAAATTAGATATTTTAGGAAATCCACTTCCTAAAGTTACTGAAGAATTCGATTGGAATAAAGATGATTTTACTTTTGAATTCGAATTAGGTTTAGCGCCAGATTTCAAGGTTGATTTAGAAGCAAAAAGTAAAGTAACTAAATTTGAAATCACTGCTGATGAAAAAATGATTGACGAGCAAGTTGAGCGTATTCAAAAGCAGTATGGAAAAATGATTCCTCAAGAAAAAGTTGCCGAAGATCATACTATTTTAGGAACTTTCTCAAACGAAGAAAAAGGAATTAACAATTCAACAACAATCACTTTAGATATCTTTAATGATAAAAAAGTAGCTAAAAAATTCATTGGGAAAAAAGTTGGTGATGTAGTTTCTTTAAACACAAAAGGTTTATTTGATGATGATCATAAGTTAATGGATTATCTAAAAGTTTCTCACGATGATGTTCATGATTTAGATACAGAAGTTGCTTTCTCAATTCAAGAAATTAATGCAATTGAAAAAGCAGAATTAAACCAAGAGTTATTCAATAAATTATTTGGCGAAGGAAATGTAACTTCAGTAGATGAGGTTAAAGCGAAAATTAAAGAAGATGCTGAAGCACAATTTGCACAACAAGCTGATCAAAAATTCTTAAATGATGTAATCGAAAACTTAATCGAGACTACAAAATTTGAATTACCTTCAACATTCTTAAAAAAATGGATTCAAACAGTAGGTGAAAATCCACTTACTCCAGAACAAGCTGAAGAAGAATATGCAAAATCTGAAAAAGGTTTACGTTACCAATTAATCGAAGGAAAAATCGTTGCTGATAATGATTTACAAATTCAATTTGAAGATTTAAAAGCACATACTTCTGAATTAATTAAGAAGCAAATGGCTCAATTCGGACAAACAAATCCATCTGACGAAGAAGTAGAAGGAATTGTTGCTCGTGTAATGTCAAATCAAGATGAAGTTAAGCGTTTATCAGAGCAAGTTATGAGCGAAAAAATGCTAAGCTTATTTAAAGAAAAGGTAAATGCTAAAACTAAAAAAGTAAATTACCAAGACTTTATTAAAGAGATGTACGGAGAATAAAATAATTTCTCGTAAAAAATAATTATCTTTGAACGTCAAGCTCTCGTGGTTTGACGTTTTTAGTTTTTAACCTAAAATTAGATTTTATGAATTTTGGAAAAGAATTTCAAAAGTATGCGACTAAGCATCACAAAATAAATAGCTTATATTTCGATAAAATTGTAAGTAAGGCTACGCCTCCAGTAGGAATGACACCATATATTATGGAAGAACGTCAATTAAACGTTACGCAAATGGATGTTTTTTCGCGTTTAATGATGGATAGAATTATCTTTTTAGGAACAGGAATTGATGATCAAATAGCAAATATTGTTCAAGCACAGTTGTTGTTTTTAGAAAGTTTGGATGCTTCAAAAGATATCCAAATTTATATTAATTCTCCAGGTGGTGGTGTTTATGCTGGTTTAGGAATTTATGATACAATGCAATTTATCAAGCCAGATGTAGCTACAATTTGTACAGGAATGGCGGCTTCAATGGGTGCAGTTTTATTGTGTGCTGGAGCGGCTGGAAAAAGAAGTGCTTTACCTCATTCAAGAGTAATGATTCATCAACCTTTAGGTGGAGCTTCAGGTCAAGCATCTGATATCGAAATTACAGCTCGTGAGATTTTAAAATTAAAAGATGAGTTATACCAAATCATATCGAAACATTCTGGACAATCAGTTGAAAAAGTTCATGATGATAGTGATCGTGATTATTGGATGATTGCTAGCGAAGCAAAAGAATATGGTATGGTAGATGAAGTTTTAACTAGATAATTTTTAGGTAAATGGAGAAAGGTAGATGGTGAAAGAAATAACCCATTGCCCTTAACCCATTACCTTTTACCTTATAAAAATGGCAAAAGAGGAAATATTAGAGTGTTCATTTTGTGGAAGAAAAAAGCCTGAAACAAATTTATTGATTGCGGGAATCAACGCGCATATTTGCGATCGTTGTATTGAGCAAGCACATGGAATTGTTGTTGAAGAATTAAAGCAAGCTGGAAAAACTGAGCTTTTAGCTGATTTAGTACTACGTAAACCAAAAGAAATTAAAGCTTTTTTAGATGAATATGTAATCGGACAAAACGATACTAAAAAAGTAATGAGTGTTGCGGTTTATAATCACTATAAGCGATTAATGCAAAAGCAAACTGAAGATGATATTGAAATTGAAAAAAGTAATATCATTATGGCTGGGCAAACTGGAACAGGAAAAACGTTAATTGCAAAAACTATTGCAAAAATGTTAAATGTTCCGTTGGCTATTGTTGATGCAACGGTTTTAACAGAAGCTGGTTATGTTGGTGAAGATGTTGAAAGTATTTTAACACGTTTGCTACAAGCTGCCGATTACGATGTTGCTAAAGCCGAAAAAGGAATTGTTTTTATAGATGAAATTGATAAAATTGCGCGTAAAAGCGATAATCCTTCAATAACTAGAGATGTTTCTGGAGAAGGAGTTCAGCAAGCTTTATTGAAACTTCTAGAAGGAACAGTGGTAAATGTTCCGCCAAAAGGAGGAAGAAAACATCCAGATCAAAAATTTGTTGAAGTAGATACTAAAAATATTTTGTTTATAGCTGGTGGTGCTTTCGATGGTATTGAACGAATTATTTCAAAACGATTAAATCGTCAAGCTATTGGTTATGATTCTCTAAAAAATGGAGACGATATTGATAAAGATAATTTGTTGAAATATGTTATTCCAAAAGATTTAAAGGATTTTGGATTAATTCCAGAAATCATAGGTCGTTTGCCAGTTTTAACGCATATGAATCCGTTAGATGCAAAAACATTGCGTTCTATTTTAACGGAACCAAAAAATGCTTTGGTAAAACAATATAAAAAGTTGTTTGAGATGGATGATGTTGATTTTTCAATAGAAGAAGATGCTTTGTCATTTATTGTTGAAAAAGCAATGGAGTATAAGTTAGGTGCGCGTGGATTGCGTTCATTGTGTGAAGCAATTTTAACAGATGCTATGTTTGAAATGCCAAGTTCAGATGAAAAGGAATTAAATGTAACAAGAGAATTTGCAGAAAAAAGTTTAAATAAAAATTTATTGAAGCGATTAAAATCAGCTTCATAAAAAAAAAGCGACCATTAGGTCGCTTTTTTTATTCTTATAAATTAAATGCCGATTTTACTTTATCAACATAATTTAATTTTTCCCAAGTAAATAATTCAACAGTTACTGTTTTTTCTTCACCATTTGGCGATTTAAACGTTTTAGTAACTATTTCTGGAGTTCTTCCCATGTGTCCGTAAGCAGCAGTTTCACTATAAATAGGATTTCTTAATTTTAAGCGTTGCTCAATTTCGTAAGGTCGCATATTGAAAATTCCTTCTACAATTTTGCTAATTTCTCCATCTGTTAAGTTTACTTTAGCTGTTCCATAAGTGTTTACGTTAATAGATGTTGGCTCAGCAACACCAATAGCATATGAAACTTGAACAAGAATTTCGTCTGCCAAACCAGCTGCAACTAAGTTTTTAGCAATATGACGAGTTGCATATGCAGCAGAACGGTCTACTTTACTAGGATCTTTTCCAGAGAAAGCACCTCCACCGTGAGCACCTTTTCCGCCATATGTATCAACAATGATTTTTCTTCCTGTTAATCCTGTGTCACCGTGTGGACCACCAATTACGAATTTTCCAGTTGGATTAATGTGATATTTGATGTCGCTATTGAATAAATGAGCGTATTGCTCGTTTTTTGCAATAACTCTCGGAATCAATATTTCAATAATATCTTTTTTGATTTTGGCTAACATTGTCGGTTCGTCAGCAAATTCATCATGTTGTGTGGAAACTACAATTGCATCAATGCGAACTGGTTTGTTATCGTCAGAATATTCTAAGGTAACTTGAGCTTTAGCATCTGGTCTTAAATAAGTAATAGCTGAATTTTCTCTTCTTAAGTCTGCTAATTCTTGTAAAATTTGATGCGAAAGTTTTAATGCTAAAGGCATAAACTCTTCCGTTTCGTTTGTAGCGTAGCCAAACATCATTCCTTGGTCACCAGCACCTTGTTCTTCTTTATTAGCTCGGTCAACACCTTGGTTGATGTCTTGAGATTGTTCGTGTATAGCTGAAAGAACGCCGCATGAATTTGCTTCAAACATATACTCACTTTTTGTGTATCCAATTTTTTGAATTACATCACGAGCAATTTGCTGAACATCTAAGTATGTATTTGATTTGACTTCTCCAGCTAAAATAACTTGGCCAGTAGTTACTAAGGTTTCACAAGCTACTTTAGATTCAGGGTCGAATGCTAAAAAGTTATCAATTAATGCATCTGAAATTTGATCCGCAATTTTATCCGGATGTCCTTCACTAACAGATTCTGACGTAAATAAATATGCCATAATAATTTAATTTTTTAAAAAGTGAGGGAAAATTTATTGCAAGAAAAAGCTAAAAGGAGTAATTGTACTGCTTTAGCATTTTTTTGTGAGGTTGCAATCAGTTCAAATTTTTCCTCGAATTAGACTGCAAAGGTATAAAACGGAATTGAAAACCAAATGGTTTTTGGAAAAAATTATGATTTATGTTTTAAGTGTGAATGATGATAGTTTTCTGTTTTGGAGAATAAATGATTCTTTAGAATAAAAATCTACAGAACGTTTAAATGTTAAATTTAATTAGAATATATTCCTAATATTTTTTTGGTTATGAAGAATAATTGTAGCTTTGTTGTATCCAAATGTAGAAAAATGAATTTTACTTGTTGCAATATGTGTGCTTGTATGGGGAGAATATCCGCAGAGGAACGCTATTGCATGTAGTTTATAAAACTTTATATATGAAAGCCTCTGTGATACACAGAGGCTTTTTTGTTTTTAACCATATTCGAAAAAAATGAAAAATAAATTAAAAGAATTATTTGAATTTAAACAACGACAGCAACTTTTTTTATTTGATAAGTTTAAAGCTGAAGATTGGAGCGAAGAACTTTTTAAATGGCTGTTTTTGACAGGTGAAGAAAGTTGTTGTTTTGAATTGTTTGAAGAAAAGGGTGTTGAATTAAAAACTGAGTTGGCTGTGTTTTTAGAGCAATTGAAAATGGATAAAGCGTCTCATTTAACAGCAACTTTTTTTGAAGACTTGTCAAAAATTCACAAGCTTTTACTTGCTGATTTAGATGCGATACTTGAGTTTGATCCAGCTGCGAAATCACGTAGTGAAGTATTGATGTCTTATCCGGGTTTTTTTGCTATAGTGATTCATAGAATCGCTTACTTTTTTTGGAATACAGGAGTACCGGTTTTTCCAAGGGTTCTTTCAGAATATGCACATTCTAAAACAGGAATAGATATTCATCCGGCAGCTAAAATTGGTGAACGTTTTTTTATTGATCATGGAACTGGAGTGGTTATTGGTGAAACTGCCGAAATTGGTAATGATGTAAAAATTTATCAAGGTGTTACTCTAGGAGCTTTGAGTGTTAGTAAAGACAAAGCTGAGCAAAAAAGACATCCGACTATTGAGGATAATGTGATTATTTACGCGAATGCTACCATTTTAGGAGGAAAAACAGTTGTAGGGAAAGAATCTGTAATTGGTGGAAATGTTTGGTTAACCGAGAGTATTCCTTCTAAAACTTTAGTTTTCCATAAAAGTGAAGTGATTGTGAGGGATAAAATCGATACAAGTAAAATAATAGATTTTAGTATATAATAATAGAATAATAAAAACCAATAAATATGAAAGCAAATAATATTTTAGAAACAATTGGAAATACTCCAGTTGTTAAACTTAGTAAGTTGTTTGGAGTTGATAAAAATGTGTTTATCAAATTAGAAAGAACAAATCCAGGGAATAGTATTAAAGACAGAATTGCTTTGGCAATGATTGAAGATGCAGAAGCTAAAGGTTTATTGAAACCAGACAGCGTTATTGTTGAGCCTACTTCTGGTAATACAGGAATCGGACTAGCTTTAGTAGCTGCGGTAAAAGGATATAGGGTAATTTTGGTAATGCCAGAATCCATGAGTGTGGAACGAAGAAAATTAATGGAGATTTATGGAGCTGAATTCGATTTAACACCACGTGAAAAAGGAATGAAAGGAGCTATTGAAAGAGCTGCAGAATTGGTGAAAGAAATTCCAAATGCATGGTCGCCTTCTCAATTCGATAATCCTGCGAATGTTGAAGTGCACCAACGAACAACTGCTCAAGAAATTTTAGCTGATTTTCCAGAAGGAATTGATTATTTGATTACAGGTGTTGGAACAGGTGGACACATTACAGGTGTGGCTTCGGTTTTAAAAGAAAAATTTCCAAATGTAAAAGTAATCGCTGTAGAACCAGAAGCTTCGCCGGTGTTGAGTGGTGGTGAACCGGGACCGCATCCATTACAAGGAATTGGAGCTGGATTTTTTCCTAAAGTGTACAGACCTGAATTAATTGACGAGGTAATCACTGTGGGTAAAGACGAAGCGTTTGATTATGCTAGAAATATCGCCAAAGAAGAAGGGGTTTTAGTTGGAATTTCTACAGGAGCTTCTTTAGCTGCAGTGTCTAAAAAAATCGAAAGCCTTCCGGAAGATGCTGTTGTTTTAACGTTTAATTACGATACTGGAGAACGATATCTTTCAACTGAAGGATTGTATTAAAGCAAAGTTCTGTTTTGGTAGATTAGTATTTTGTTTAATATAACTTTTATTGAATAAAAAACTAACAATAATTAATTATTGAATAAAAATTAGAAAAATAAACTAATATTTTTTTTAATTTAGAAATTAATTCTAATTTTGTCCTGAAATTAAAAAGTAAAAATGAAAGCAACAATGAACAATATGTGTATGATGATGTGGGATTTTCCGCAGAGGAATACTGTTGTTTGTTGGTAACCTAAACCTGTCAAAAAGTAAATAGTAAGCCTTTGCAATTGCAGAGGCTTTTTTTTGTGATAATTTTTACGATTATAGATAAAAAAATGAGATTGCATAGAATAAACTTTTATAATTATAAACTAAGAAATAGTTGCGAACTGTCTAAGGTTAGTTTGAGTTATCAAACATTTGGAAAAGCTATTGGCTCTGCTCCATTGGTTGTTGTTAATCATGCTTTAACTGGAAATTCTCAAGTAACAGAAAACAATGGTTGGTGGCAATCTTTAATTGGAAAAGGAAAAGTTATTGATACTGAAAAATTTACAATTTTAGCGTTTAATATTCCAGGAAATGGATTTGAAAATGAGAGTAATTTAATTGATAATTATAAAGATTTTACAACTTATGATATCGCTAAATTATTTTGGAAAGGGATTGATTCATTTAAAATAAATCAAGTTTTTGCAATTATTGGCGGAAGTTTGGGCGGAGCTATTGCTTGGGAAATGTTAGGCCAAAAACCTAATTCAATTCAATATTTAATTCCTGTTGCAACAAGTTTAATTTCTTCAGATTGGCTAATTGCTAATGTTTTAATTCAAGATAGAATTTTAAATAATTCTTCGAGTCCAGTTTATGATGCGCGTTTACATGCAATGCTTTTGTATAGAACACCAGAATCTTTTCAACAAAAATTTGATAAAAAATTGCAGAATGAAAATCTATATCAAGTAGAAAGTTGGTTACAACATCACGGAGAAAAATTGGAAGAAAGGTTTCAGTTAAAAGCCTATAAATTGATGAATCATTTATTGAAAACAACTAATGTCTTTAAAGAATATAAAAGCAGTGTAGAGTTTTTTTCAAAAATCAAAGCAAATATCTGCTTGGTAAGTATTGATTCCGATTATTTTTTTACGGCAAAAGAAATCAAAGAAACTTATAATGAATTATTAAATAATAAAGTAAAAGCAACTTATAATGAAATTCAATCCATCCATGGTCACGATGCTTTTTTAATCGAATATGAACAACTAAATAAAATTTTAAAACCCATATTTAACTAAAATAAATCTAAAAAATGAAAATAATTAAGTTTGGTGGAAAGTCGCTTTCAAATGGTGAAGGAATCCAAAAAGTTGTGCATACAATTGCGCAAAAGTATTTTAATAACGAATCTATTACTGTTGTTGTTTCTGCAAGAGGAAATGCTACAGATGAGTTGGTTATTTTGTTAAAAAAAGCACAAGATAATATTCGGTTTGAAACTGATTTTTTAGCGTTTAAAAAATATCAACTAGAAGGATTGAATGAGAATATTTTTGAAGATGAATTTAATGCTTTGCAAAAACTTTTAGAAGGAGTTTCGCTTTTAGGGGATTTCAGCGATAAAATTAAAGATTTAGTGATTTCATATGGCGAAATTTTATCGGCTAAATATTTGGTTCATTTGCTGAATGAAAATGCGATTAAAGCAAATTTTGTCGATGCTAGAAATTTAATAAAAACGGATAATAATTTTGGTAATGCCTTGCCAATTGAATCTATTTCTAAGAAAAATGTAATTGATTTTTTTGCTAAAAATAGCGATAAAGTAAATGTCGTAACAGGTTTTATTAGTTCAACAGTATTAGATGAGACTACAACTTTGGGTAGAAATGGAAGTAATTATACAGCTTCTTTGTTGGCAAATTATCTAAATGCAAAAGAATTTCAAAATTACACACATGTTGACGGAATTTTCACTGCAAATCCAGACTTGGTTTCCGATGCAAAAAAAATCGATAAATTATCTTTTAATGAAGCTAATGAGTTAGCGAATTTTGGTGCGCAAATTCTTCATGCAAAAACGATATTACCACTGGTTGAAAAAAACATTCCTTTACGTATTTTAAATACTTTTAATTCTGAAAATAAAGGAACGCTAATTACTTCTGAACAAACTAATGAAGGTATAAAATCGCTTTCGGTTTTAACAAATGTATCGTTAATTAATCTCGAAGGACGTGGTTTGCTGGGTAAAACTGGAGTTGATGCGCGTATTTTCAGAGTAATGGCAGAAAACGATATTAGTGTAAGTATAATTTCACAAGGTTCATCGGAAAGAGGGATTGGAATTGTAGTCGATTCTGATAAAGCGTCAAAAGCTTTAGTTGGCTTAGAAAAAGAATTTGAAAACGACTTTTACACAAAAGATGTAAATAAAATTTCAATTAATGATGATATTGCGGTGATTTCAATTATCGGACAAGATTTAATCAATTTTCATAAATCCTTTACTGCGTTAATTCGTAATAAAATTACGCCAATCTTACTAAACAATACGGTTACTGGAAGAAATATAAGTTTGGTTATCAATAAAACTGAATTTAAAAAAGCTTTAAATGTAATTCACGGAGAAGTTTTCGGAGTTTCCAAGAAAATAAACATAGCTATTTTTGGTCATGGAACGGTTGGCGGAACTTTAATCGAACAGATTATTGAATCGACTGAAAAAATTGAAGCAAAAAAAGGAATTAGATTGAATGTTTTTGCCATTGCGAATTCTAAAAAAGTGTTGTTGAACAAGTTCGGAATTGGTTCAAATTGGAAAAATGCATTAGAAGAAAAAGGAGAAAATTATAGAGTTGAAGACATTATTCAATACGCAAAAGAACATCATCTTGAAAATCTGATTGCGATTGACAATACAGCAAGTGGTGATTTTGTTTCGCATTATATTTCATTGGCAGAAAATAGTTTCGATTTAATTTCTTCAAACAAAATTGCCAAT
Source organism: Bacteroidia bacterium (assembly GCA_030431055.1). Lineage (GTDB taxonomy): Bacteria > Bacteroidota > Bacteroidia > Flavobacteriales > Flavobacteriaceae > Flavobacterium. The sequence goes on from JAUIJA010000014.1 coordinate 12,485, forward strand.
ACAGCCTCGTATGATTTTTATAACCAACTTCGAAAAGTGTTGAAAGAAAATCAAAAAGAATATTTATATGAAACTAATGTTGGTGCAGGTTTGCCATTAATTGATACGATTAAATTGCTGCATCTTTCTGGTGAAAATATTACCAAAATTAAAGGTGTTTTCTCTGGAACTTTGAGTTATTTGTTTAATTCGTTTTCATCTCAAAACCGAAAATTTTCCGAAGTTTTACAAGAAGCAATTGATAAAGGTTTTACCGAACCAGATCCTCGTGAAGATTTATGCGGAAATGACGTTGGAAGGAAGTTGTTGATTTTAGCACGCGAATTAGAATTACAAAATGAGTTTAACGAAGTTAAAATTCAAAACTTGATCCCAGAAAATCTTCAAAAAGGTGAAGTTTCAGATTTCTTAAATCAACTTGATGAATTTGATGCTATTTATGACGAAATCAAAAATAATCAAGAAGAAAATCATGTATTGAGATATGTTGGCGAATTATCTGGCGATTTGCAACAAGACAAAGGAAATTTAGAAGTAAAATTAGTTTCTGTTCCAAATAATTCTGCTTTAGGTTCTTTACAGGGTTCCGATTCAATTTTTGAAATCTACACGGGGTCTTATGGAGAGCAGCCTATTGTAATTCAAGGGGCTGGAGCAGGTGCAAAAGTTACGGCTCGAGGTGTTTTTGGAGATATTTTACGTTTATCAGATAAAAAATTATAGTTATGCAAAATTTAGGTTTAGAAACCCAATTGATTAGAAAACAAGTTGAACGAACACAGTTTCAAGAGCATTCGGTTCCATTATATTTAACATCAAGTTTTGTTTTTGAAGATGCAGAAGATATGCGAGCTTCATTTTCAGAAGAGAAGGAAAGAAATATTTACAGTCGTTTTTCAAATCCAAATACTTCTGAATTTGTGGAAAAAATCTGCTTACTTGAAGGTGCCGAAGATGGTTTTGCTTTTGCAACCGGAATGGCAGCTGTCTATTCAACTTTTGCAACTTTGCTAAATGCTGGAGATCATATTGTCTCGGCTGGAAATGTTTTTGGTTCAACACACGCTTTGTTTACTAAATATTTTCCAAAATGGAATATTACAACGTCTTATTTCGATGTAAATGAAGCTGAAACGATTGAAAGTTTTATTCAACCAAATACTAAAATTCTTTATGCAGAATCGCCAACAAACCCTGGAGTTGATATTATTGATTTAGAATTGTTAGGAAAAATTGCTAAAAAGCACAATCTAATTTTAATCATCGATAATTGTTTTGCAACACCTTGTTTACAAAATCCAATTCAATTTGGAGCTGATTTAGTTATTCATTCGGCGACAAAATTAATCGACGGTCAAGGTAGGGTTTTAGGCGGAGTTGCTGTTGGTAGAGCGGATTTGATTAGAGAAATTTATTTGTTTTCAAGAAATACTGGTCCGGCATTATCTCCATTTAACGCTTGGGTTTTGTCTAAAAGTTTAGAAACATTGCCTTTACGAGTTGAAAAACATTCACAAAATGCTTTTGAAGTGGCTCAGTTTTTAGAAAATCACGATGCAATAAGTAGTGTTAAATATCCTTTTTTAAAATCGCATCCGCAATATGAGATTGCTAAAAAGCAAATGAAAGCAGGTGGAAATATCGTAGCATTTGAAATTAAAGGAGGAATTGAAGCTGGAAGGAAATTTTTAAATGCTATTAAATTGTGTTCGCTTTCTGCAAATCTTGGCGATACAAGAAGTATTGTTACACATCCTGCATCTACAACACATAGTAAGCTTTCCGTAGAAGAACGATTATCGGTTGGAATTACTGATGGTTTAGTAAGAGTTTCGGTTGGTTTAGAAAATGTAAATGATATTATTGCCGATTTAAAACAGGCTTTAGAGTAGGGTTGGTAAAATAAAATTCTATTTATTTTAAATAAAACAGAATTTAAAACTAAAATTAAGTTTAAATAAAACTATTGTTAGAAAATATTTTATATTTCAATAATAGATTATACATTTGCACGGTTCATTAATTTATTGTCGTTATCACGAAAGCGGGAGGGAATAGACCTTATGATCGCTTGGCAACCCTACACTTGTAGAAGGTGCTACATTCTATTCCGATTTTAATCGGAAAAAGATAACAAAGTCTCGCCAACTTTCTTGATAACGATTTACTATGATTATCAAGATATGTCAAACATTCATAAAATACTCCAAGAAAGGATTCTAGTGCTCGATGGCGCTATGGGAACCATGTTGCAGCGCTTTAATTTTTCGGAAGAAGATTTTAGAGGCGAACAATTCAAAGGTTTTCCACATCCTTTAAAAGGAAATAACGATTTGCTTTCCATTACGCAACCTGAAGCTGTAAAATCAGTTCATCGTGAATATTTTAAAGCAGGAGCCGATATTGTTGAAACCAATACTTTTTCAGGAACAACAATAGGTATGGCCGATTATCATTTGGAAGATTATGTGTACGAATTAAACTTTCAATCTGCTAAAATTGCTCGCGAAGTTGCCGATGAGTTTACAGATAAGCCAAGATTTGTTGCAGGTTCAATTGGACCAACAAATAGAACGGCTTCGATGTCGCCAGATGTAAATAATCCAGGTTTTAGAGCAATTACTTTTGATGAATTACGATTGGCATACAAACAACAAGTTGAAGCTTTAATCGATGGCGGTTGCGATTTACTTTTGGTGGAAACTATTTTCGATACACTAAATGCAAAAGCAGCTTTATTTGCTATTGAAGAGGTAAAAGAGGAACGGAAAATTGATATTCCTGTAATGGTTTCTGGGACAATTACAGATGCTTCTGGGAGAACACTATCAGGACAAACCGTTGAAGCTTTTTTAATTTCAATTTCGCATATTCCTTTACTTAGTGTTGGGTTTAATTGTGCGCTTGGAGCTGATCAGTTAAAACCTTATTTAAAAGAGCTTGCTCATAATACGACTTTAAATATTTCTGCTCATCCAAATGCAGGTTTGCCAAATGCCTTTGGTGAATATGACCAAACACCAGAAGAAATGCAACAATTAATTCGAGAATATTTACGAGAGAATTTAGTCAATATTATTGGAGGATGTTGCGGAACAACTCCAGAACATATAAAGTTGATTGCACAAGTAGCAGAAGAATTTAAACCGAGAAAAATAGAATTACAAGTATAATCAAAGCGCACAGTAAAGGCTTTGAAAACAAAATAAAATGAATAGAGTATTAGTTTTAAATTTTCAACGCCTTTATCAAAACAAGCGTTGTAAAGTTTTTAAATACATAGCAAATAGTAAACTTTTTTGGAAAGAAGTTGCTAAAAATTATAAAAGATTTAATGAAGAATTCTGATTGTAGAAGATATTTAAAATTGTCTGGCTTAGAACCTTTAATTCTAACTCCAGAAAGTAATTTTATAAATGTAGGTGAACGAACAAATGTTACGGGTTCAAGAAAATTTTTGCGTTTAATTAAAGAAGAAAAATACGATGAAGCTTTAGAAGTTGCTCGAAATCAAGTTGAAGGTGGCGCGCAAATTATCGATGTAAATATGGATGAAGGAATGTTAGATGGTGTACAAGCTATGACAACATTTCTAAATTTAATTGCATCGGAACCCGATATAGCTCGTGTACCTGTAATGATTGATAGTTCTAAATGGGAAATTATCGAAGCTGGACTGAAAGTTATTCAAGGTAAAGGTGTTGTGAATTCAATTTCATTAAAAGAAGGAGAAGAAGCTTTTATTCATCACGCTACTTTAATTAAAAGATATGGAGCTGCTACAATTGTTATGGCTTTTGATGAGGTTGGTCAGGCTGATACTCTTGAAAGACGAATAGAAATTTGTAAACGCTCGTATGATATTTTGGTTAATCAAGTAGGTTTTCCTCCCGAAGACATCATTTTTGATCCCAATATTTTCCCAGTTGCAACAGGAATGGAAGAACATCGTAAAAATGCAATCGATTTCTTTTTGGCTACAAAATGGATTCGAGAAAATTTACCTTGTGCTCATGTTTCGGGCGGTGTAAGTAATGTTTCTTTTTCGTTTAGAGGAAATGACAAAGTTCGAGAAGCAATGCATTCAGCATTTTTGTTTCACGCAATCCAACACGGAATGACAATGGGAATTGTAAATCCTGAAATGTTAGAAGTGTATGATGAAATTGATAAGGATTTATTAGAGTTTGTTGAAGATGTTCTTTTAGACAGAAGAGATGATGCAACCGAACGCTTGTTAGAATATGCTGAAACCATAAAAGGAGATAAAAAGATTATCGAAAAAGCAGCACAAGCTTGGCGTGAAGATGCTTTACAAGATAGAATTACATATGCTTTAGTAAAAGGAATAGATGAATTTATCGAAATTGATGTTGAAGAAGCAAGACAAAGTGTAAACCGACCAATTGAAGTTATCGAGCAACATTTAATGAACGGAATGAACGTTGTTGGCGATTTATTCGGTTCTGGAAAAATGTTTTTGCCACAAGTGGTGAAATCGGCTCGAGTAATGAAAAAAGCTGTGGCTTATTTATTGCCTTATATCGAAGCTGAAAAAGATGGAAAAGCAACTTCGGCTGGAAAAATTTTATTGGCAACTGTAAAAGGTGATGTTCACGATATTGGTAAGAATATTGTTTCGGTAGTTTTAGCTTGTAATAATTTCGAAATTATCGATTTAGGTGTAATGGTTCCGCCAGAAAAAATTATTGAAACGGCTGTACAAGAAAAGGTAGATATTATCGGTTTAAGCGGATTAATTACGCCGTCGTTAGACGAAATGGTGTATTTAGCTAAAGAACTAAAACGATTAAATATCGATATTCCAGTTTTAATCGGCGGTGCAACAACTTCTCGTGCACATACGGCTGTGAAAATTGCGCCAGAATATTTATCGCCAGTTGTTCATGTTAATGATGCTTCTCGCGCAGTGACGGTTGCAACAAATCTTTTACATAAAAATAAAGAAGGATATACAACTTCAATTCGTGAAGAATATGATAAACTTCGCGAAGGATTTTTAGCAAGAAGTAAATCGAAAGAATATTTATCGATTGAAGAAGCAAGAAAGAATAAATTCAAAATCGATTGGAACAATTACGAACCTTACAAACCGAATTTCATTGGAACAAAAACTATTGAGGTTGAATTATCAGAATTAGTAAGTTTTATCGATTGGACGCCATTTTTTCAATCGTGGCAATTGTTCGGAAAGTTTCCTGCTATTTTAACCGATGAGGTTGTAGGAATTGAAGCAACAAAATTGTATCGTGATGCTCAACAATTATTAGAGCAAATAATTACCGAAAAATGGTTTACCGCAAAAGGAGTTTACGGAATTTTTCCAGCCAATCAAGTAAACGATGATGATATAGAAGTTGTTGTTTCAGATTTGTCTCTTCGAGCGGAGTCCAGAAGCGAGAGGTTCCTATCGCTTCGCCAACAATCTAAAAAAACTATTGGAACGCCAAATATTGCCCTGGCGGATTTTATCGCACCAAAAGAAACTGGCAAACAAGATTATATAGGTTGTTTTTGCGTGACAACTGGTTTTGAAGTTGATGAAATCGCAAAGAAATACGAACAAAATTTAGATGATTACAATGCAATTATGGTGAAAGCATTAGCCGATAGATTAGCTGAAGCTTTTGCAGAATATTTGCATCATAAAATCAGAACCAAAATTTGGGGTTATGCTTCAACTGAAGATTTGAATAACGACGAACTTATAAAAGAGAAATATACCGGAATTCGTCCTGCACCTGGTTATCCTGCTTGTCCAGATCATTTGGAAAAAGATATAATTTGGCAATTATTAGAAGTGAAAAAACAAATTGGCGTAAAACTTACCGAAAGTAAAGCGATGTGGCCAGCTGCTTCAGTTTCTGGATATTATTTTGCAAACCCTGAAAGTAAATATTTTGGATTAGGAAAAATTAAAGAAGACCAAATTGTAGATTATGCTAAACGAAGAAATATTTCTATTGATGAAGCTAAAAAATGGTTGTCACCAAATTACGTAGATTAGAATGAAAGTAACCGAACATATTGAAAAAGCAAATGGACAGACATTGTTTTCATTTGAAATTCTTCCACCATTAAAAGGTCAAAATATTCAATCGATTTTTGATAATATCGATCCGTTAATGGAATTTAAACCACCATTTATAGATGTAACTTATCATCGCGAAGAGTATGAATACAAGGAAAGAGAAAATGGATTATTGCAAAAGAAAATTGTTAGAAAAAGACCAGGAACTGTTGGTATTTGTGCTGCGATTCAAAATAGATATCAGGTAGATGCGATTCCGCATATTTTGTGTGGCGGATTTACTAAAGAAGATACCGAAAATTTTCTGATTGATTTAGATTTTTTAGGAATTGATAACGTAGTTGCTTTAAGAGGAGATGCTGTTAAAAATGAAAATTACTTTAAACCTGAAAAAGACGGGCATAGGTTTGCTTCTGAATTGGTAACCCAAATTTCAAATTTAAATGAGTCGATTTATTTAGATGACGAGCTTCAAAATTCTACAGCTACAAATTTTTGCATTGGTGTTGCAGGTTATCCTGAAAAACATATCGAAGCGCCAAGTTTAGATAGTGATATCCAATTTTTAAAGCAAAAAATAGAAAATGGAGCAGATTACATAGTAACACAAATGTTTTTTGATAATCAAAAGTATTTCGATTTTGTTGAAAAATGCAGAAACGAAGGAATTACTGTTCCTATAATTCCAGGCTTGAAACCGATTGCAACTAAAAACCAACTGAATTTAATTCCGCATCGTTTTAAAGTTGATTTGCCAGATGACTTAATAAGAGAAGTAATTTCTGCAAAAGATAATAAAGCAGTAAACCAAATAGGAGTTGAATGGTGTGTTCAGCAAAGTAAAGAATTGATTAAAGCTGGAGTACCAGTTTTACATTATTACTCAATGGGGAAAGCAAGAAATATAGTTGAAATTGCAAAAAATATTTTTTAACAGTTGAAGATTAAAATAACGACAAAATGCATTTTTTTTAGACGAAGTGCATTTTTTTTATATTCGCAATAATATTGTTAAATAGCTTCTTAAGTTTAATTAAAAATAGTCTATTTGGTGTTTTTAACGACAAAAATTTAATAAAAACGTTAAAATTTTAAATAAAAACACAATAGATTAAAATATTTATGAGAAAAATATTTTTGTGTGTGTTAATTTTAAACTATATTTAGACTATCTAATTTATAAATCACATTAGTTATGAAGAAAATCTTACTTACTTTAGTTTTTGTGATGGTTGCACAGTTTAATTTTGCAAGCGCAAACGATTCAATTCTTAATCAAGCTAGAAAACATTTTCAACAAGAAAATTATAAAGAAGCTATAAGCGCATACAAGCAATTTTTGAGGACAACTTCTGAAAGTGATTTAAAAAATGTTTATATAGAGTTAGCAAATACTTATTATAAAGCTAATGATAAGAAAAATGCAGTTAACTGTATAAAAGATGCAATTGCTAAGTATGGTTTTCAAGAAGCTGATTTTATATATAATCAAACAATATTACCAAAATTATCAGATTATGCATTAGCACAATTATATGATGATATAGATACATTACATCAGAAATATATGGCTTCATTAGATTAAATGATAAAATGCAGAACATTTTAAAAAAAGCGTCTTAAGTATTTGAGACGCTTTTTTTATGTTTTAGTTAAATTTTAATAATACAACGAGTTTTTGTTGCTTTTTGTCGTAAATATTTCGTCTTGAGAATTGTTTGGTGCATTTTTATGAAACTAAATTTAGAAGTTATGAGGAAAATTCAAATTTTAATGATTTTGTTTATTGTATCAATAAACTATTCATATTCAAAAGATTTTAAAGAATATCTTAAAGAAGCAAATGAGTATAAACTAGAAAGTCGATATTCAAAAGCCATTCGGTTTTATACTAAAGCAATTAAAAATGATAAGAATAATCAGTTAGATGTTAAAAAAGTCTATTTTGAAATTGCAGATTGTTTTTTAAAACAAGGAAAATACAGAATGGCGATTAGAGTAATGCGTTCGTCAATTTATAATTATGGAGCTACAGTTGAAGATATTGCAAGTTCTGAAATTCTAGAGGAAGGCTTTAAAAAAACAGCTTTAAGAGAGATTGAACCTAATTATAATAAGTATAGAAAGAAGTATATTGCTAGGTTAGACAATATAGATGAATACTTAGAAAAAGAAAGTATTGTTTTACGTTAGAAAATGAAAAAAGCGCTTCAATTTTTGAAGCGCTTTTTTTATTTCTTTGAAGTTTTCTCTCTAAAAATTTGTTCGAGGTTTTTACTTTTTAAATTCAGTTGAAGAATTTTTAAGTTATTGTTTTGCGCAAAATCAAATACTTGCGAACGCATATCTGTTTCTGATTCGAAAGTTAATTCCCAAACATTTTCCGAAACTTTATTAGCTAGTAATAAAGAAGATATTTGAATACTTTCTTTTTCGATTGCCTTATCAAACTCAACTTCAATTAGCTGTTCAATAGTTTTTTGTTTTAAGTTGCTAATCGATTTATCTTCGACTAATTCTCCTTTATTAATAATCAAAATTCTATCGCAAATAGCTTCAACTTCTTGCATAATATGAGTCGATAAAAACACGGTTTTATTTTTACCTACATTTTTAATCAGTTCTCTAATTTCAACTAATTGATTTGGGTCCAAACCAGTTGTAGGTTCGTCAAGAATTAGAACTTCAGGATCGTGCAATAACGCACATGCTAAACCTACACGCTGACGATATCCTTTTGAAAGTTGCCCAATTTTCTTATGACTTTCTGGAGTTAAACCTGTGAGTTCAATAACTTCGTTAATCCTAGATTTCGATACATTGTAAACATCTGCATTAAAAACTAAGTATTCTTTTACATATAGATCTAAATATAGAGGATTGTGTTCTGGTAAATAACCAACAGATTGTTGAACTTTTTTAGGTTCTGCAATTACATCAAATTCATTAACTTCTGCTTTTCCATCGTCAGAAGTTAAATAAGTAGTCAAAATTTTCATTAATGTCGATTTTCCAGCTCCATTTGGCCCAAGAAAACCAACGATTTCTCCTTTTTTAACAGAAAAACTTACTGAATTTAGGGCTTTTTGTTCACCATAAAACTTGGAAATATTTTCAACTACTATCGACATATAGGTTTCTTTTTAGCAAATGTAAAAAAATAACTAACATATCTAGAATATTAAACTATGTTAAAAAATCTATTTTGTTCAATAAAAACGCTAAATTTGTTAAACAAAATTATTTATCATGGCAACAAAAAAGAAAAAATTGACAGCAGAAACAATTTCAGATAGTTATATAGAATTTGTTTTAACTAATGGTAAAATGCCGAATTCTGTATTCGAGTTTTCAAAAAACAATGGTTTTGAAGAAGCTGAATTTTATCAATTTTTTGCTTCTTTCGAACAAATTGAACAAGATTTTTTCAAACAAATGTTCAATTATACTTTGTTAATGATTCAAAAATCAAACGATTATGAAACTTATGATGCGAAACAGAAATTATCAGTTTTCTACTTTACTTTTTTTGAAGTTGCAACTGCTAACAGAAGTTTTGTAAACTATTTATTGGTGCAAGAAAAAAATAAATTAAAATCGTTATCTAAACTAAAATCACTTCGAAATTCCTATTTAGAATTTGTGAATTCAATTCTTGAAAATCCTATTAAATCCGATGTTGAAAAGTTTAATAAAGTGCAAAGTAAAGTTTTAGTTGAAGGTGCTTGGGCTCAGTTTTTAGCAATTTTAAAATATTGGTTAGATGATACTTCACCAAATTTTGAAAAAACAGATGTTTTTATTGAAAAATCGGTGAAAGCAAGCTTTGATGTTTTGTATAATGTGCCTTTTGAAAGCGTTTTAGATTTTGGAAAATTTCTTTGGAAAGAGAAAATGAATATGTAATTAAAAAGAAATGAAAAAAATTGATTCAATTCCAACAAACAAAATTGAGCGTGTTGCCAAATTGGTTACAACAGGAGCAAAAGTTGGTGGAAATTACTTAAAATATTATGGTGAAAAAGTCATTAATCCATCATTAACCAAAGATAAATTGCACGAAGATAATGCAACAGATATTTACGATGGCTTAAAAGAACTCAAAGGAAGTGCATTAAAAGTTGCGCAAATGTTGAGTATGGAAAAGAATTTGTTGCCAAAGTCTTATGTAGAAAAGTTTTCGCTTTCGCAGTTTTCTGTTCCACCTTTATCAGTGCCATTAGTTCGTAAAACCTTCAAAAATTACTTTAAGCAATATCCTGAAGATTTATTCGATTCTTTTTCGCCTGATTCTATAAATGCAGCAAGTATCGGTCAAGTGCATCAAGCTGAAAAAGATGGAAAAAAATTAGCAGTTAAAATTCAGTATCCTGGAGTTCGAGACAGTATTAAAACAGATATTGCTTTAGTAAAACCAGTAGCGATTCGAATGTTCAATTTACAAGGAACTTCGGATGAGTATTTTCAAGAGGTGGAAGACAAGTTAACAGAAGAAACCGATTATCAATTAGAACTTTCGCAAAGTGAACAAACTAGAAAAGATTGTGTTGTTATTGAAAATTTAAAGTTTCCACAATACTATCCTGAATATTCTTGCGAAAGAATTATTACAATGGATTGGATGAATGGAATTCACCTTTCTGAGTTTTGTGAAAAGGAAACTTCACAAGAAAAAAGAGATAAAATAGGACAAACCTTATGGAATTTTTATATGTTCCAAATTCATAAATTGAAAAAATTTCATGCCGACCCGCATCCAGGAAACTTTTTAGTAGATGAAGATGCTAATTTAATCGCGATTGATTTTGGTTGTATGAAAGAAATTCCAGATTCGTTTTATAAACCGTATTTTGAAGTAGCTACTCCAGAAGCGCTTGCGGATAAAGAATATTTCGAAGCAAAATTATATGAATTAGAAATTTTAAAAGAAACCGATTCGCAAAAAGAAAAAGAGTTTTTCTCTAAAATGTTTCACGAATTATTATCGGTTTTTACACAACCTGTCCAAGCGGAAGAATTCGATTTTTCAAACCCAACATTTTTTGCTCAAATTGCAGCATTAAGTGAGAAGTTTTCAAATGATAAAACGCTGCGAAAAATGAATGGAAGTAGAGGTTCGAAACATTTTATATATGTAAACCGAACATTTTTTGGTTTGTACAACTTAATGTTCGATATAAAAGCAAAAATAAAAGTAAACGATTTTGAAAGATACCTTTCATAAAGGCAATAAATCCTATTTGCCCACTAAGGTTTGTTTAGTTTGTGAGCGACCTTTTTCATGGCGAAAAAAATGGGCAAAGAATTGGGAGGAAGTCAAATATTGTAGTGATGCATGTAGAAAAAAGAAATAAAAAATTACTTTGGTTTCGAAATAACCTTCGAACACACGATGCTTCTTATTGGAAAGATATTACTTCAAATGATGAAGTAGTTGCTGTGTATTGCATTGAACCAAATTGGTTACAACCTACAAATTACGGTTGGAAGAAAATGGAAGCTTTTCGTGCCAATTTTTTATTGGAAACTCTTCATGTATTACAACAAAATCTTTCCAAATTCGGTATTCAATTATATATTTTTCAAAAAACAGCATCGGAAGCATTTCGAGATATTTACAATGAATTCCCTTTCGATACAATTATTTCTCAAAACGAATGGACTTCTGAAGAACGTGCCATAGAAAATGAAATTAAAACAACATTTCTAAATGTAAATTGGAAAACATTTTATGATCAATTTTTAATTCATCCTGAAGATTTACCTTTTTCAATACAAGATTTGCCAAATGTTTTCACAGCTTATCGAAAAAAAGTGGAACAAAATTGGGATGTTAAAAATTGTATTGAATTTCCAAAGGAAAAATTTATTTCTCCAGTTTTATCTTTTTCAACTGAAATTCCAACATTAGAAGAGTTAGGTTATGAATCTATATCAATAGATCATCGTTCTGCATTTCCATTTCAAGGTGGGGAAAATAGCGCTTTAAAACATTTGAAAAATTACATTTGGGAATTTCAACAAATAAAAACCTACAAAGAAACACGCAACGAACTTGTTGGTGTAAATTATAGTACAAAATTTTCTGCTTGGTTGGCAAACGGATCTCTTTCACCAAGAATAGTTTATCAAGAAGTTAGAAAATTTGAACAAGAAGTCACAGCAAACGAATCAACCTATTGGGTTTTGTTCGAATTACTATGGCGCGATTTTTTCAAATGCGTAAGCTTGAAATTTGGCGATGCATTGTTTTATCAAAGTGGTATTTTAAATAGAAAGTATCATTGGAAAAAAAATCCGATGATAATTCAAAATTGGATTGAGGCAAAAACAGAATATGATTTTGTAAATGCCAATATGCTCGAGTTGAAGTTGACCGGTTGGATGAGTAATCGTGGCCGACAAAATGTGGCGAGCTATTTTGCAAAAGAAAAGGAACAAGATTGGCGCATAGGCGCGAGTTACTTTGAGGCTATGTTGCTTGATTACGATGTGCATTCCAATTATGGTAATTGGAATTATCTAGCAGGTGTAGGGAACGATCCTCGTGATCGAAAATTCAATATTGATTTACAAGCTAAAAATTACGATAGTTTTCATGTTTTTCGCAATTTATGGTTAACCAAAAATAAGGTAGAAGTATGATTTTACGAATTATTTTAGGCGACCAACTCAACCCGAATCATTCTTGGTTTAAAGAAAAAAATCAAGAAAATTATCTATATGCGATGATGGAATTGCGTTCGGAAACCGATTATGTAATACATCATTATAAAAAAGTGGTGGCGTTTTTCGATGCGATGCGAAATTTTCACCATTGGTTGCAAACTCAAAAATTAAATACAGTTTATTATAAACTCACCGATAAAGAAAACAAACAGCGTTTTACTGAAAATATTCAGTTTTTAATTGAAAAATACAATATCCAAGAGGTTCACTTTCAATATCCTGATGAAAAAAGATTGTATGATGAATTCAAAGAACTAAAAAAGAAAAGTTCTATTACAGTAAAAGCTTTTGAAAGCGAACATTTTTATTGTTCGTTACAAGAATTAGCGGAATTTGGTAAAGAAAAGAAATACGAATTACTAGAAAATTTTTATCGTTATGTAAGGAAGAAGCATCATGTTTTACTTGAAAATGAAAAACCCTTAGGTGGAAAATGGAATTATGATGCTGAAAATCGTAACAAATGGAAAGAAGCATTTAAAGTTCCAAAAGTCTTAACCTTTGACAATTCAGTTGATGAAATTATTGCCGATTTAGAAGTAGCAAAAATTGAAACGTTCGGTCAAAAAACTAAGATTTCTCAATTTCCAAATTCAAGAGAACAAGCATTAACGCAGTTCGATTATTTTTTAAAGTATCTGTTGCCTCATTTTGGGACGTATCAAGATGCCATGCATACGGAAGAAGTAATGCTTTTTCATTCGAATTTATCATTTGCTTTGAATGTAAAAATGATAAGTCCGAAAGAAATTGTAGAGAAAACCGAAGCTTATTTTTATGAAAATCAAGATACAATTGAATTAGCACAAGTTGAAGGTTTTATTCGTCAAATCATTGGTTGGCGCGAATATGTTCGAATGATGTATTGGAATCATTTCGACACTATTAAAAAAGGCAATTTTTTTGATTACAATCGAAAATTGCCTGATGTTTATTGGACTGGAAAATCAAAAATGAATTGTGTATCAAATTGTGCGCAAAATTCTTTAGATAATGCGTATGCACATCATATTCAGCGATTAATGGTTTTAGGAAATTTTGCTTTGCTAATGGAAACAAATCCAGATGAGGTCGATGCATGGTATTTAGGCGTGTATGCAGATGCAATAGAATGGGTGCAATTAACAAACACGCGGGGCATGAGTCAGTTTGCCGATGGTGGAAAAATAGCAACAAAACCGTACGTTTCTTCCGGAAATTATATCGATAAAATGAGTAACTATTGTACAGAATGTAGTTACGATAAGAAAACGAAGTATGAAGAAAATAGTTGTCCGTTTAACAGTTTATATTGGAATTTTTTAGATCGAAACAGAGAAAAATTAGAAGATAATAGAAGAATGAAAATGATGTATGCATTAATGAATAAAATGGATAAAACGGAATTATCAAAAACTTTAATACGAGCAAACCATTTATTAGAAACTAGAAATTTTTAAGATTTTGGAACTAAATATTGAACAAATCGATCGAATTATTGAAATGGCTTGGGAAGATAGAACACCTTTTGAAGCTATCGAATTTCAATTTGGATTACCCGAAAAAGAAGTTATTAAATTAATGCGAACCGAATTAAAACGATCTTCTTTCAATCGTTGGCGCAAACGAGTAAATTCTGGTGTAAGTCAAAAGCATTTACACAAACGCAATCCAGAAATTAATCGATTTAAATGCAATTTACAAAGACAAATAACAGGTAATAAAATTAGCAAAAGATGAAAACATATTTAATAATTGGCGGAAGCAAAGGAATTACAAAAGAAGTAGTAAACCTACTTTCTGCAAATGGTGACTTTTGCTACATGATTTCGCAAACTAAACCCGATTTTGAATACAATGGCGAACATTTTTCATTAAATGTTTTACAAGAGGAATTGCCACAATTACCACAAATAGATGGAATCGTTTATGGAGTAGGAACCATTAATTTGAAGCCTTTTAATCGGTTAACAACGGAAGATTACAAAAATGATATGGAAGTCAATTTTTTTGGTGCAGTAAAAGTTATTCAAAATTATTTGCCTAGTTTAAAAGCTTCTGAAAGTGCAAGTATCTTGTTGTTTAGTTCAGTAGCGGCACAAAGAGGAATGCCATTTCATGCCAGTATTGCAGCAGCAAAAGGAGCCGTAGAAGGTTTTACAAAAAGTCTTGCGGCTGAGTTGGCTCCAAAAATTAGAGTAAATGCTATTGCGCCATCAATTGTAAACACACCATTAGCTTCTGGAATTTTGCGAAATGAAAAAATTGTAGAAAATATGGAAGCAAAGCACCCTTTAAAAAGAATTTTACAACCCGAAGACGTGGCTCAAACGGTTAAGTTTCTATTAGGAGATAATTCGAAAGGAATAACAGGACAAATATTCATTCAAGATAACGGATTAATTTCTCTGAGTTATTGATCTTTTATAGTAACCAAAAACAAAGGCTATGACAAAGAATCCAAATTTAATTCAGTTTTCAACTGAAGAAATTGGTGACAATCACTTGTTCACATCTATCGATACACCTTTAAAAGAAGGTGCTTTTTTAATGTCTGATAAAGATAAGAAAGAGAAAATTTCTTCACATTTTAGAGAAATTATGGAAGTTTTAGGGCTCGATTTAACTGATGATTCCTTGAAAGGAACACCCGATAGAGTAGCTAAAATGTATGTGGAAGAAATATTTTCTGGATTAAACCCTGAAAATAAACCAAAAGTCTCACTTTTTGAAAATAAATACCAGTATAACCAAATGTTGGTTGAAAAAAATATTACTCTTTACTCAAATTGCGAGCATCATTTTGTGCCAATTTATGGTAAAGTACATGTGGCTTATATTTCAAATGGGACAGTTATAGGGTTGTCTAAAATTAATAGAATAGTACAATATTTTGCAAAAAGACCTCAAGTTCAAGAGCGTTTAACCATGCAAATAGCTAATGAACTAAAAACAATTTTAAAGACTGAAGATGTTGCTGTAATTATAGATGCTAAACATCTATGTGTTTCTTCAAGAGGAATAAAAGATGATTCATCGGCTACAGTTACAAATTATTTTGGAGGTGTTTTTCAAAATTCTAATAGAGTGAATGAGCTATTATATCTCATTAAGTCTGATTAATAATAAAACAAATCAATTTTATTTTTATATTTGTACCCAGTGAGTTTCAATATTAAAAATACAGCAAATTTTTGGTGGTTTATATAAACTACGGGTTTTGCTATTAATATAATTTAAAATGTAATCCCGTTTATACGGGATTTTTTTATGTATGAATATTTTAACAGAAAATAGAAAATGGTTAGATGATTTTAAATTGAATCATCCATTAGTTATTGCAGGTCCATGTAGTGCAGAAACGGAAGAACAAGTTTTAAAAATAGCGCATGAATTAAAAAATTCTGACGTTTCAATATTTCGTGCAGGAATTTGGAAACCTAGAACTCGTCCTGGTGGTTTCGAGGGGGTTGGGGCTATTGGTCTTAAATGGCTACAAAAAGCAAAACAGGAAACAGGATTATTGATTGCTACAGAAGTAGCGAACGCTAACCATGTTCAATTAGCTTTAGAACATGATGTCGATGTGCTTTGGATTGGCGCTCGAACTGCAGTGAACCCGTTTGCAGTTCAAGAAATAGCTGATGCACTAAATGGAACAGATAAAATTGTATTATTGAAAAACCCGGTTAATCCAGATTTGGCTTTGTGGATGGGGGGATTAGAACGATTGTATAACGCTAATATTAAAAACTTAGGAGTTATTCATCGCGGTTTTTCAACGTATGATAAATCGAAATATAGAAACAATCCAGAATGGCAATTACCAATTGAGTTACAGAGTAAACTTCCTGATTTGCCTATAATCTGTGACCCATCTCATATTACAGGAAAGCGGGATATGATTCAAGAAGTTTCTCAACAAGCTTTAGACTTAAATTTCGACGGGTTAATGATTGAAACACACTGCGATCCTGATAATGCTTGGAGTGATGCAGCTCAACAAGTTACTCCAGATGTTTTAAAACAAATCTTTATTGATTTAAAAGTTAGAAAAGCTACCGATGAAGCTGGAGAATTCGTTTCGAAAATGGCAAAAATGCGAACTCAAATTGATGAAATTGACAGGAAAATACTTGAAGTTTTAGGAAGTAGAATGAAGATTGCCGAACAAATAGGTGATTTAAAAAAAGGAAAAAATGTAGCTATTTTACAAAACAAACGTTGGACAGAGATCTTAGATAAAATGATTGCAATTGGCAATGAGAAAAATCTAAGCAAAGAGTTTATTATGAGTTTATTTAAAGCGATTCATCAAGAAAGTATCAATCATCAAGAGAAAATATATAAAGAATAAAAAAGCCCGATTTATCGGGCTTTTTGCTATTTATTGTTTTGGTCTTTTAAAAATATAACGCGTGATAAAAATTCCTTTTCCATCTCCTTTTCCACCTTCGCTTTCAACGGCGCTAGTAACAAAAGCTAAATCCCAACCTTCTTGGATCATAGTGTTGATTTTTGATGTAATTACGGCGTCGTTAGCGGCAATGTTTTGAAAACGAATACCACCTAAATTATAAAAGTTCAATAATTTTGTTTCGTCGAAATTTTTAACTCTAATTTCACCTCTGTCACTTTTGTTTCTTTTGTCGTCTTCTTCTGATCGAGTTGAGGTAAACTCTTTGTAATCACGTTCTTCATTAGTAGAGATTAATCGAGATCTACCCATTCCATTTGGCACAATAGATTCTACACTTGTAATTACTTTAAATTCGAAAGTTTGCGCTTCGGCCGATAAAAATCCTAAAAAAGCAATTAGGATAAAAAATACATTTTTTTTCATTTTAATTTGATTAAGTTTTTTCAAACATACTAAAAAAAGCCTTAAATAGGTTATATTTGTTTTTAAAATTAATTTAACATTATTACAATAATTACTAATGACAGGAACAGTTTACAAATCTACAGGAAGTTGGTACATCGTTAAAGATGAAAATGGACAGTTTGTAAATTGTCGAATCAAAGGAAAATTCCGTATAAAAGGAATAAAAAGTACAAACCCTATTGCAGTTGGTGATAAAGTTGAATTTAAACTAGAAGAAAATGCTGATGAGGTTAATGGTGTAATACATACAATTCAAGATAGGAAGAATTATATCATTAGAAAATCGGTTAATCTTTCTAAACAAACACATATTATAGCTTCTAATATAGATGTTGTTTTTTTATTAGTTACAATTGATAATCCAGTTACTACAACCAGTTTTATAGATCGATTTTTAGTTACAGCTGAAGCTTACGGAATTGAGGCTATTCTAGTTTTTAATAAGATCGACACACTTAGTCAAGAAGCTTTAGAAGAGCAAATGTACTTACAAGCTGTTTACTCAAGTATTGGGTATCAATGTTTGCGAGTTTCTGCAAAAGAAGGCAAAGGAATTGAAACTTTAAAAGATTTAATGAGAAACAGAGTTTCTATGTTTTCTGGGCATTCTGGTGTAGGAAAATCGACTTTAATTAACACATTAGATGCTAACCTTAATTTAAAAACAGCTGAAATTTCTGAGCAACACCAACAAGGTCAACACACAACTACTTTTGCGGAGATGTTCGACTTAAATTTCGGAGCAAAAATTATTGACACGCCTGGTATTAGAGGTTTTGGAATTGTAGATATGGAACCTGAAGAATTAGGTGATTATTTTCCTGAGTTTTTTGCTTTAAAAGATCAATGTAAATTCAATAATTGTTTGCATAAAGAAGAGCCAAAATGTGCCGTTAAGGAAGCGTTAGATAACGATGAACTTCCTTGGTCACGTTATCAAAGTTATTTGCAAATTCTAGAAGGAGATGAAGAAAATTACCGCAATGATATTTATAAAAACGATGATTTTTAAATGAAAATAGTTTTACAAAGAGTTTCCGAAGCATCTGTTACCATATTGAACGAAAGAGTTGCTGAGATAAATAAAGGTTTGCTAATTTTATTGGGAATTGAAGAACAAGACTCACAAGAAGATATCGATTGGCTTTGTAAGAAAATAATAAACTTGAGAATTTTTCCCGATGAAAATGATGTAATGAATTTATCGGTGAAGGATATAAACGGCGAGATTATTGTCGTGAGCCAATTTACACTTCACGCTTCAACCAAAAAAGGAAACCGACCAAGTTATATAAAAGCTGCTAAACCTGATGTTGCAATTCCAATGTATGAAAAGTTTATTGAAAGGTTAGAAGAAGATTTTGGTAAAAAAATTCAAACAGGACAATTCGGTGCCGATATGAAAGTTAGTTTAATTAATGACGGACCAGTAACTATAATTATAGATTCAAAAAATAAAGAATGATTAAATATTTAATTAGAATTACACTAAAAATTATTTTTATGTTTCCAGTTGTTTTTGGAATAATAACACTGTCTGATTATTGTTTAGGATATCATAACAAGTTAATAATAATAACTTTTTCAGTTCTAATGTTTCTATTTTTAGAAAGGATACTTGTTAGGGTTTACGGATTTAAAGTTGAGAATTTTATTAATAAATGGTTATAACATGAACATAAAAAATGCACAACTAGAAGTTGATAATTGGATTAAAGAACATGGCGTTCGTTATTTTAACGAATTGACTAACATGGCGCAATTAACGGAAGAAGTTGGTGAAGTGGCGCGAATAATTGCCCGACGTTATGGCGAACAATCAGAAAAAGAAAGCGATAAAAACAAAGACTTAGGTGAAGAACTAGCCGATGTAGTTTTTGTCGTAATGTGCTTGGCAAATCAAACTGGAGTAGATTTACAAGCGGCTTTCGATAAAAAAATGGATGTAAAAACTAAACGCGATCACGACCGTCATCACAATAATGAAAAGTTGAAATAGTGAATTTACATTTACAAAAGTCAAAAGTCAAAAACTTAAAATCAAAAGTTACAATAACAGGGAGTAAATCTGAAACCAATAGATTATTGCTTTTACAAGCGTTGTATCCTAATTTAACTTTAGATAATATTTCCAATTCAGATGATTCTGAAATAATGCAAAAGGCTTTAAAAAGCTTAGAAACTGAAATAGATGTTCATCACGCAGGAACAGCAATGCGTTTTCTTACCGCTTTTTTTGCAATTCAAGAAGAGAGAGAGGTTGTGTTAACAGGTTCTTCACGAATGAAAGAACGGCCAATAAAAATTTTAGTAGAAGCATTACAAGAACTCGGAGCTGATATTTCCTATGTGGAAAATGAAGGTTTTCCTCCAATTCAAATCAAAGGAAGAAAACTAATACAGAATAAAGTTTCTTTACCTGCAAATGTCAGTAGCCAATATATTTCAGCTTTGTTGTTAATTGCACCAAAGTTAGAAAGCGGATTAGAGTTAACTTTAGAAGGTAATATTACTTCGGTTCCTTATATCAAAATGACCT
This sequence comes from Bacteroidia bacterium, assembly GCA_030431055.1. Classification (GTDB taxonomy): domain Bacteria; phylum Bacteroidota; class Bacteroidia; order Flavobacteriales; family Flavobacteriaceae; genus Flavobacterium. Next base: position 32,669 of record JAUIJA010000014.1, read on the forward strand.
TAGCTTTGCTAAATGAAATTGGCGTAAAAACTTCTTTCGAAAAGAACAAAATAACAGTTTGTCATGCTGAGCATGTCGAAGCATCTCAATTAACTGTAGAATCCGATTGGAGTTCAGCTTCGTATTGGTATTCTATAGTGGCTTTATCTGAAATAGGAACCCAAATTACTTTGTCGAGTTACAAAAAGAATAGTTTACAAGGTGATGCTGTTTTAACTGAAATTTATAAAGATTTTGGTGTTGAAACCTTTTTCAATGAAAACAATACAATAACTATTAGCAAAAAAGCGACTCATAATTCACAACTCATAACTCATAACTTAAATAATTGTCCCGATATTGCTCAAACAATTGCAGTAACATGTTTTGGTTTAGGAATAGCTTGCGATTTATATGGCTTACATACGTTAAAAATTAAGGAAACCGATAGGTTAGAAGCTTTGAAAAATGAATTAACAAAACTTAGTGCTGATATTTCAGTAACTTATGATTCTTTACATTTAAAAGCGTCAAATAAAATTAATGAAAATATAAAAATAAAAACATATCAAGATCACCGAATGGCGATGGCTTTCGCACCACTTTCGTTAAAAACTTCCATGATTATAGAAGAAGCTGAGGTTGTTTCTAAGTCTTATCCTAGTTTTTGGGAAGATTTAAAATCTTTAGGATTTCTTTTTCAATCAATTGATAATTAATGTGTTGTAAAAATAATTCCGAATTTACTTGACAACGCCTATTTCACGATTGTATATTTGCATTCGTTTTGATTTCAGAAAAATCTGATTTCTAAATCTTAAAATTCAAAAATTCACTATGAAGTTATCTCATTTCAACTTTGATCTTCCAGCAGAATTGTTGGCAGAATTTCCTTCTGAAAATCGCGATGAAGCACGTTTAATGGTGGTTCACAGAAAAACAGGAGAAATCGAGCATAAATTGTTTAAAGATGTAATCGATTATTTCGACGATGGCGATGTAATGGTTTTAAACAATACAAAAGTTTTTCCAGCGCGATTGTTTGGTAATAAAGAAAAAACAGGTGCTCGCATCGAAGTTTTCTTATTACGCGAATTAAATGAAGAACAACGTTTATGGGATGTTTTAGTTGATCCAGCTCGTAAGATTAGAATTGGAAATAAATTATACTTCGGAGAAGACGATTCGTTAGTTGCTGAGGTTATCGATAATACAACTTCTCGCGGAAGAACTTTACGTTTCTTATACGATGGTTCTTATGAGGAATTCAGAAAAAAATTATTAGAATTAGGAGAAACTCCTATTCCTAAATATATTAATAGAGATGTAACTCCAGAAGATGCAGATCGTTACCAAACGATTTATGCAAAAGAAGAAGGAGCAGTAGCAGCACCTACAGCTGGTTTACACTTTTCAAAGCACTTAATGAAGCGTTTAGAAATTAAAGGTGTAGATTTTGCTGAAGTTACACTTCATATTGGTTTAGGAACATTCAATCCTGTTGAGGTTGAAGATTTGTCTAAACACAAAATGGATTCTGAAGAAATGGTTATAACACAAGAAGCTTGTGATGTAGTTAATAATGCAAAAGCAAATAAGAAGAAAGTTTGTTGTGTAGGAACAACTTCAATGCGAGCTATGGAAAGTTCAGTTTCTTCAATGCAAACATTAAATCCTTTTGCAGGTTGGACAAATAAATTTATTTATCCTCCTTACGAATTTAGCATTGCAGATTGTATGATTACTAATTTCCATACACCAAAATCTACTTTGTTAATGATGATTTCTGCTTTTTGCGGACATGATTTAATGAAGAAAGCTTATGAAGAAGCTATTAAAGAAAAATATAAGTTCTACTCTTACGGAGATGCAATGTTAATTATATAACAAGTTAATAAATAATATTGATAAAAAGCTGTCTTTTTTGACAGCTTTTTTTTGATTTTTTACGGAATTAATAATTAATTTTATAAAAATTTTTAAAAACTTCAATTTATAATGAGTTTTCAAAACACTAGAGAATTTGCACAAGAATTAGATAGACAAGATGAGTTAAAAGCATATAGAAATGAGTTTATCTTTCCTAAAGTTAAAGGGAAACAAGTTATATACTTTACAGGAAATTCTCTCGGACTTCAATCAAAAAGAGCTAAAGAGTATGTAGATGAAGTTATGAATGATTGGGGAAATCTTGCAGTTGAAGGTCATTTTTATGCAGAAAAACCTTGGTGGGATTATCACGAACGTTTTTGTCAACCATTAAGTGAAATTGTAGGCGCAAAACCTTTAGAGGTTGGTGTGATGAATACGCTAACAGTTAACTTACACTTAATGATGGTTTCGTTTTATAAACCTTCAAAAACAAAGTTTAAAATAATTTGTGAAGAAAAGGCATTTCCAAGTGATCAATATATGTTTCAAAGTCAGGTTGACTTCCATGCAAAGAATATTGGTTTCGATCCAAAAGATGCAATTGTTGAGGTCAAAAGACGAGAAGGCGAACATAACATTCGTTTAGAAGATGTTGTAGCTAAAATTAATGAAGTTGGTGATGAATTAGCTTTAGTTTTAATTGGCGGTGTTAATTATTACACTGGACAAGTTTTCGATATGAAAACAATTACAGCAGCCGGACAAAAAGTGGGAGCTTATGTAGGTTGGGATTTAGCGCATGCTGTTGGAAATGTTGAGTTGAAATTAAATGAATGGGGAGTTGATTTTGCGGCTTGGTGTAGTTATAAATATATGAATTCAGGTCCAGGAAATATTTCAGGTTTCTTTGTTCATGAAAAACATCATCACGATAAAGATTTATCTCGTTTTGCTGGTTGGTACGGACATAATAAAGAACGTAGATTTTTAATGGAATCTCAATTTGATCCTGTAGCTGGAGCAAATGGTTGGCAAATAAGTAACCTTCCTGTTTTGGCAATGGCGCCATATTTAGCTTCAGTCGAAATGTTCAAAGAGATTGGAATGCCAAAATTAATTCAGAAGCGAAATTTAATTACGGCATATTTAGAATTCATTTTACATGAAATCGATAAAGAAATTCCAAGTACAGAATTTGAAGTAATAACACCTGCAAGTCAAGAAGAAAGAGCTTGTCAATTATCGGTTTATATTCACGGACAAGGAAAAGAATTATTTCATTACCTAATGGAAAATGGAGTAATTGTAGATTGGCGTGAACCTAATGTTATCAGAATGGCACCAGTTCCTTTATATTCTTCATTTGAAGATATGTATGAGTTTGGGCAAATTCTAAAAAAAGGGATTTTAAAAAACTAACTTAACTTTTGAGTTATGACAACTAAAGATGAAATTTTAAAAAATTTTGACCCAAGTCAACCAGGTTTAGAAGATGGAACAATTTTCGGTTTGCCTTTTAGCGCAGAGGATAGCGAAATTATTGTTATTCCTATTCCTTGGGAAGTTACGGTTAGTTATGGTTCAGGCGCTTCAAAAGGACCCGATGCTATTTTAGAAGCTTCTTATCAAATAGATTTATTACACCAACAATTTCCAGATTTATGGAAGCTGGGAATTTTTTTAGATGATGCTCCTCAAAAAATGAAGAAGCAATCTAAGAAGTTTAAAAAGTTAGCGAAGCCAATCATTAAAGCTTTGGAGGAAGGAAAAATGATAGAACATCATCCTGCACTTAAAGAAGATTTAGATAAAATCAATTATGCTTGTGCTGATATGGTTGAAGCTGTTAGAGAGAAGGCTTTACATTGGATTGAAAAAGGTAAAAAAGTAGTTCTATTAGGTGGTGATCACAGTACGCCACTAGGTTATTATCAAGCTTTAGCAGAAAAGCATAAAAACTTTGGGATTCTGCATCTTGATGCACATATGGATTTACGTATTGCTTATGAAGGATTTACTTATTCTCATGCTTCAGTTATGTATAATGCATTGCAAATCCCAAATATTTCTAAAATAGTACAAGTTGGAATTCGCGATTTTTGCCTACAAGAGCTTGATGTTGTTAAAAACGAGAAAGAAAGATTGGCTGTTCATACTGATATGGATATGAAAAAAGAGGCTTTTGAAGGGAAAACTTGGCAACAAAAATGTGACGAAATAATTGAGCAATTACCTGAAAAAGTTTGTATTTCTTTTGATATAGACGGAATGTATTCTTGGTATGCTCCAAATACTGGAACGCCAGTTCCTGGTGGTTTTTCATTTGAGCAAGCAACTTATTTGTTTGATAAGTTAGCAGAAACCAAAAAAGAAATTATTGGTTTTGATTTAGTTGAAGTCGCACCAGGTAAGGATGATTGGGATGGAAATGTTGGAGCACGGATGCTGTTTCATATGTGTGGAATACTAGCAAAATCTCAAAATTTAACAGTAGGAGAAAAGATTGTTTTTTAGTTAGAGAAAAAAAGTGTAGTTTTACGTCTAACTAGCTGAATATTAATTAAATTTTTCACAAATGAGTCACCCTTTAAAAGAAGAGTGGAGAGAGTTTGTGCCTCCTTTTGAGACGAACAAAAAATATTTTGTTTCTAATCTAGGTAAAGTAAAAACCAAAAGTAAAAGGAAAGATGGATCTTTAGTAGAAAAAGAACTTAAAGGAAGTCTTATTGATGGTTACCGTTATATTGGTTTTTCAAAGATAAAAGATGGCAAAAAAACAAATTATCATTTCTCTTTTCACTATTTAGTAGGACTACTTTTTTTAGATCACGATCCTAAAAAACACACGCATGTTATACATTTAGACTATAAGCGTAGTAATAATGTTGTAACAAACTTGCAGTGGGCTACAAAGCCAGAAATGTTAGCGCATGCTAAGAAAAGTCCTTTTGTAATTCAAGCTAAAAAGAATTTAGTTGAATTCAATAAAAATCGTGACGGTCATAAGTTAACCGTTAAAGATGTTGTTAGATTAAAGAAAAAACTTTTTGATCCAAATCGGAAAATGCGATACAAAGCAATTGCAAAAGAATTTAATATTTCTGAAATGCAATTATACCGTATTAAATCGGGAGTAAATTGGGGGCATATTAAAGTTGATATCGATGAAAAAAAAGCTGATTAATTCAGCTTTTTTTTATTTATAAAGGCTTTTTATTTTAATCTTATCCAAAGAGTCTCTTAAATAATCAGTATTTTTGTAAAACTAATCTTAGAAATTTATTCATGCAAACTCAAAAGAAAATTGCGGTTGTTGGAGCTGGTTTGGTAGGTTCACTTTTGGCAATTTATTTAAAAAGAGCAGGACATATAGTTGATGTTTATGATAGAAGTCCAGATATACGAACTGTAGAGTTTTCTGGTCGTTCTATTAATTTAGTAATGTCAAATAGAGGCTGGAAAGCTTTAGAAAGTCTTGGTTTGGATGACGAAATTAAAAAGATTGGAATTCCAGTAGATAAACGTGCTATTCATATTGGTGATGATTCTTTAAATTACCAATATTATGGTAAAGAAGGCGAAGCTATTTATTCACTTTCAAGAGGAATTTTAAATCGTAAAATGATTGATTTAGCCGAAGCTGAAGGAGTAAATTTTATTTTCGAAAGTAAAATTTGGGATGTTACTTTAGCAACAGCAACTTTACATCAAGGTGAAACAGAAAGAGGAGAATGGCATGATTTAAATTACGATATTGTTTTTGGTGCTGATGGCGCATTTTCACGTGTTCGTCATAGAATGCAACGACAAAGTATGTTTGATTATTCTCAAGATTTCTTAAAAATAGGATATAAAGAATTACATATTCCGGCAAATGAAGATGGAACACATAAATTAGATAAAAATTCATTGCATATTTGGCCTCGAGGCGAATTTATGTTAATGGCTTTGGCGAATTTAGACGGAAGTTTTACATGTACATTATTTATGCCACACGAAGGAGAAAATTCTTTTAAAAACTTACAAGATGAAGCTTCATTAGAAGCCTTTTTTGCAAAACATTTTCCTGACACAAAAGAAGTTATTCCTAATTTAGTTTACGATTTCTTTAAAAATCCTACAAGTTTCTTAGTGACAATGCGTTGTTTTCCTTGGACGTATACAGATAAAGTAGCGTTAATAGGAGATGCTTGTCACGCGATTGTTCCATTTTACGGACATGGAATGAATGCTGGTTTTGAAGATATTACGATTTTGGTTGAAATGATGGAAAAATATGGCGATGACTGGGAAACTATTTTTGAGGAATATCAAAATTCAAGAAAACCAAATACAGATGCAATAGCTGAACTTTCTTATCGAAATTTCATGGAAATGAGTTCGAAAACAGCTGATGATAAATTTCATTTACAAAAGAAAATTGAAAAGTGGTTTGCCGAAAAACATCCAGAAAAATGGAAACCATTATATAGCCGTGTAACATTTAGTCACCAACCTTACGCTGAAGCATTAGCTGAAGGCGATAAACAAAATAAAATTATGCAGGAAGTTCTGAAAATTGACAATATAGAAGAGATTTGGAATACAAAACCAATAGAAGATAAAATTTTAGAATTACTAGAATAAAAAAAGAGGCTTTTGCCTCTTTTTTATTCTTCTCTATTTACAGTTTCGATACTAAACGCAGGTTTACAAATTGCAATATATTCGCAAGGTTCATCAAACGGATTAGAATATTGAACTCGTGTGTTTTTTTCAATTTTAATAGATTGACCCGCTTCTAGAATTATTTTTTCATCATCAATAATAAATTGTTTTTTACCTTTTATTATATAAGTATATTCATCAAATTCTGGAGTTTGAAAAGGTTCGCTCCATTTAGGTGGAGCAATCATGTGTGCAATTGAAATTTCTGAATTGTTAGTTGTTAACCCGTGATGTTCTTCAATTAATTTTCCATCAGTTGTAGGCACTACAAAAGGTGATTTTTGAATAAAATATTTTTTCATTAGTCCCAAATGTATTTCCAAGTATTATCTTTTTGTCTTTTCCAAACCGTATGAAAAATTCCAGTGAAAATAGTTTCTTTACCTTCTTCATTGATAATAATCCACTCGTATTTTCCAAAAGTTGAAGCCATTGTGCCATCTTCAGAAACTTCAATTACATCAGGTTTCCAACTCACTTTAGCCGATTTGTAAACAGGTTTGTTGTAGTAATTTTTAATATTTTCTTTTCCTGAAAATAAAGTGTCGTTTTCTCTTTTAATTACAGCATTTTCAGCTGCGAATTCATGAAAAGCAACATCAATTCCTTTTTCAGTACAAGCTTTGTTGAAATTTGTTTCAGTTTTTTCTATTTCTGCTTTAATTGCGTCTAAGTTCATTTCTTTTTCCGAATTGCATGAAATTAAACAAAAAAGGATAATTCCATAAAAGACTTTTGCAAACATAATTATTTCTTTTTCATCATTTTTAATAAAATTCCCATTGCACCACGAATAAATGTTGCACTAGTTAACACTTTTACAATACTTTTAGATAAAGTGTCAGAACTTGAGCTTCTTCGAGATGAACTTCTTTTACTAGTTTTTGCTTCTTTTTTCTTTTCCTCTTCTTTTTTAGCAATTTCTTGAGCGTCTTCAATTTTTTTGGTCAAAATTTCATAGGCACTTTCTCTATCAATTACTTCATTATATTTTTTTGCCAATTTCGATTTTGTAATACATTCCGAAATTTCTGTTGGACTTAGAATATCCATTCTACTCATTGGAGCACGAAGCATAGTTGCTACTAAAGGTGTTGGAATTCCTTTTTCGTTTAAAGCTGTTACAAAAGCTTCACCAATTCCTAGCGAAGTTAAAACTTCATCGGTTTTATAATAATCAGAAAGTGGATAATTTTCGGCACTCATTTTTATCGCTTTTCTATCTTTTGCTGTGAAAGCTCTCAACGCATGTTGGATTTTTAAACCTAATTGTGCCAAAACACTACTTGGAACATCCATTGGGTTTTGTGTAATAAAGAAAACACCAATTCCTTTTGAACGAATTAATTTTATAATCGCTTCTATTTGTTCCAATAAAGCACTGCTTGCTTTGTCGAAAATTAGATGTGCTTCATCAATAAAAATGACCAATTCAGGTTGATTGTTATCGCCTTTTTCAGGCATAGTATTGTAAATTTCAGCTAACAAACTCAACATAAAAGTTGAAAATAATTTTGGTCTATCTTGAATATCTGTTAAACGAATAACATTGATATAACCGTGACCATTTTCATCAAAACGCATTAAATCGTCGATTTCAAATGATTTTTCACCAAAGAAAATATCGCCACCTTGTTGTTCTAATTCGATAATTTTTCTAAAAATAGCACCAGTAGAAGCTGTTGAAATTCTTCCGTAAGCTTCTGAAAATTCGGCTTTTCCTTCTTCGGTTGCGTATTGTAATACTTTTTTAAAGTCTTTTAAATCTAAAAGCGGAATGTTGTTATCATCACAATATTTAAAAACTACAGAAACAATTCCCGATTGCGTATCGTTTAAATCTAAAATTCGTGAAAAGAAAACCGGACCAAATTCTGAAACTGTAGCGCGAAGTCTTACTCCATTTTGCTCAGAAATTGTCATTAATTCAACGGGAAAACCCTTAGTGTTGTATTCTAAACCAATTTTTTGATGACGTTCAGTTATAAAAGATTTTTCTTCTCCTGGTTGAGCAATTCCAGAAAAATCACCTTTTATATCCATCATCAAAACAGGAATTCCTTTTAAAGAAAGTTGTTCCGATAATACTTGAACACTTTTTGTTTTTCCTGTTCCGGTTGCTCCAGCAATTAATCCGTGTCGGTTTAATGTTTTTAAAGGAATATTTACATATGTGTTTGGCAAAACTTCGTTATCTAAAATTGCACCACCAATTGTTATAAAATCTCCTTTAAAAGTATAACCTTCATTTATATAGTTTGAAAAGTCTTCTTTTCTGCTCATTTTTCTAAAATTAAAAATCAAAAGTAATTAAAAACTAAAGTATTATCAATTTACCTATTTAATATTTCTGAAATCGAAACTCTAAATTCTAAATTCAATGTTGTAACTTTGCCCACTATTACAAAAAGAATGCTTACAAAAGAAATTCAAATTGCGGTTGATAAAGGCGAAATGTTGCCTTTAATGGAGGAATTTTATACGATTCAGGGTGAAGGTTATCATACTGGAACTGCAGCTTATTTTATACGAATTGGCGGTTGCGATGTTGGTTGCCATTGGTGTGATGTTAAAGAAAGTTGGAATGCCGATTTACATCCGCCAACAGAAACTGATATTATTGTTTCCAATGCTAAAAAATATGCGGAAACAGTTGTGGTAACTGGTGGTGAACCGTTAACTTGGGATATGTCGATTTTAACTTCAAAATTAAAACAAGAAGGTTTAAATGTTCATATTGAAACTTCAGGAGCGTATGAGGTTTCTGGTAAATGGGATTGGTTTTGTTTATCGCCAAAAAAAGTAAAGTTACCCGTTCAAAGTGCTTATGATATTGCTGACGAATTAAAAGTCATCATTTATAACAAGCACGATTTTCAGTTTGCCGAAGAACAAGCTGCAAAAGTGAACAATAAAGCAATTCTATTTTTACAACCAGAATGGAGTAAAAAAGAAGAGATGACGCCATTAATTATCGATTATGTTATGAAAAATCCAAAATGGCGCATATCTTTACAAACACATAAATATTTAAATATTCCTTAATTAATACACTATGAAAAAATTAGTATTCGTTTTCGCATTTGCTTTAGCAAGTCAGTTTGGTTTTTCGCAAGAAGATTTTAAAGCAGATGTTATGAGAGTTATTGAAATGTCTGGTTCAAATGCTACAATGGACGCTGCTAAAGCACAAGTTTTAGCTATGGTTCCTTCTGATAAGCAAGCAGAATTTACAAAAGAATTTGATGCAATTATTAATTCTATTTCTGAACAACAAGCAAAAAACTTTATGGAAGTTTATACGCATGATGATGTAAAAGAAATGATTAAATTTTATGAATCGCCAGTTGGGAAGAAGATGCAAGAAAAAGCACCAATTTTAGCTGAAAAAGCAATGGCAATGCAACAAGCTAACGCTATGCAAATTCAAAGTTTAGTTATGAAGTATATGCAATAAGAATTGTATTTAAGAACAAAAAAGCCGACTAATTAGTCGGTTTTTTTTATTTAATAAGTTTTGCTAAATAATCGTAATGTTCACCTTCTAGAATAAGTTCACATTGCAATTCGTTAGCAATGGCAGCATTTTGCAATGTGTTATAATCAATATACATCCAATCGAAAGGTTCTTCTTTTTCTCCTTTGTATGTAATGTTAAAAACCACTTCACCATAATAATCAACATCTGTAGGAATCCATTTTCCACCATCTTCATCTTCGTCAAACATGTAAATAATATCGGAAGAATCGACTAAAATTTGTCCGCCATCATTTAATAATGATTTCAATTGCAATAAAAATTTTGAAATATTTTTGAGTTTACCGCACATTCCAGCGCCATTCATTAATAACAATATAGTGTCGAAAGTTTCATTTTCCAACTTCATTACATCTTGAACAAAAGCTTTTTTCATACCGCGAAGTTTACAAGCTTCAATGGCATTTGCTGAAATATCAATAGAAGTTACATCAAGATTTCGTTCGTTTTGTAAATACAAACTGTGACTTCCTGCACCACAACCTACATCAAGTACTTTCCCTTTTGCTAATTGTAATGCTTTTTGTTCCATTTTTGGCATTTCAGCATAATCACGAAACAAATAAGCGACACTCATTTCATCGGCTTCACTAATAGAAGTTTCTGTAATTAAATCTTCGGGACTATTGTTGGTTTGGAAATCTAAAATGGCTTTTCCGAATAAATCTTTCATTTCAAGTTTATGTGTTTATATGGTTATTTGTTAAGTCGTTTTTTTAATTTTACATCCAAATAAAACAAATTGACAAATCCACGAATTGACATATTACAAAAGTTAGCCAAAGATAAGCATAACGAGAATAAAAAGTATTTTACTAAACTAAAAAAGAAACCACCAAAGAATCTTGATTATGTAATGCAAGATTTACATGAAGCAGAGTTTGAAAAAACAGATTGTCTAGACTGTGCCAATTGTTGTAAAACTACAGGTCCATTGTTTACTTCTGCAGATATTGAGAGAATTTCGAAACATTTACGATTAAAACCCCAACAATTTATTGAACAATATCTTCGCATTGATGAAGAAAATGATTATGTGTTGCAAAGTGTACCGTGTACTTTTTTAGATAGCGATAATAAATGTTTTATTTATGATGTTCGCCCAAAAGCTTGTAAAGAATTTCCGCATACTGACAGAAAAAAGTTTCAACAAATTTCGAATTTAACGTTGAAGAATGTTGCAATTTGTCCTGCCGCTTATAATATTGTTGAAGAAATGAAGAAGAAAATGCCTTTGTAGTATGAAAGTATATAGATCTAAAATAGACTGGTGGTTAATTCTTTTGATTTTAGGAGTTTTTGGTTATCCTATTGTAGAAGGTTTAGTAAAAAGACAATTAGGCTTGTCATTAACAATGTTAGCTATTTTACTTGTGATTTTTTGGATGTTCTCCAAAATTAAATACATAATTGATTCTAATGTTTTGAAAATTTGGTGGTTGAAAATTGAAATAAAATCAATTAAAAGAATTTATAAAACTAGAAATCCATTAAGTTCGCCTGCTCTATCTTTAGATAGAATTGCAATTGTTTACAATAAATATGACGAAGTGTTAATTTCGCCTAAAGATAAACAAGGTTTTGTTGATGAATTGTTGAAACAGAATTCTGAGATTAAAGTTGAGATTTAGAGAATTATCTTCTAAAATATAAAGTATCTTTTGTGTAAAGAAAGTTTCCATTCACATCATACTTATTTATTTTAGTATATTTTTTAAAACCGGCTTTCATGATTAGAGTAGTATCTGTAATTTCTTTGTCCATATAAATTTTATTTATTTTTGGATCACGAGATGAATAAGAAAGTTTATAAAAACATCCAAGCTTTGCATTTGATTTTTTAATTAAACAACTTCCTTGATAATCTTTGTTGTTTAAGCTGAAAAGATAATGAATTAGTTTTCCACTTTTTGATCCAGAAAAACTTATTGTTTTGGCAACAGTCTCTTCACTAAATTTTTTAAGTTCTTGTTTTTCTTTGTCAATTTGAAACTCTGAGTAAATAATTACAGTTCCAATGATAATTAAACCAATTGTAACGCTTTTAATTCTATTCATAAATCAAATATTTCTTTCTCATTTCCTTAAATTTACTTAAACCCTCTTGCCAAGAAGCTCTAATTTCTTTTTCAGAAATTCCACTTTCAAATTGTTGTTGTAATTTTTTGGTTCCAGCAAGTTTGGTAAAAAACGAATTAAAGAATTTTGATTTATCAGTTGTTTCATTGTAAGCTTTTAATAACCAATTCAATTCTAATCGATTTACTTTTTCAATTTCAGTTAAATCTTCACCAAAACATTCTTTACCATTATATAAAGGATCTTTTGCGCCTTCATTAGGTTTTGGTATAAAGCTAAAATCGTTTTTAGATAAATAAGGCGAACCGTAAATTTGAAATTGTTTTTCCGTTCCTCGGCCAACACTTACATTCGTTCCTTCAAAAAAGCACAAACTTGCGTATAGATTTATGGCTTGGTCGTTAGGTAAATTTGGCGATGGTTTTACAGGTAAACTATAACTCATGTTTCGAGTATAATTTTCACATGGAATTACGGTTAACTTACATTGAATTCCTTTTTCAAGCCATTTTTCACCATTAATCATTTTAGCATATTCACCAATGGTCATTCCATGTAAAACAGGGATTTTATGCATTCCCACAAAACTTTTAAATTCTTCTTCAAGAATTGGTCCGTCGACAATATCAATATTAGGATTTGGTCGGTCTAAAACCAATAACGGAATATTTTGCTCGGCACATGCTTCCATTACATAATGTAAGGTAGATATATAAGTGTAAAATCGCGCACCAACATCTTGAATATCGAAAATCATAACTTCGATTCCTGCTAATTGTTCTGGTTTTGGTTTTTTGTTGTTTCCGTAAAGTGAAATAATGGGTAAGCCTGTTTTGCTGTCTTTTCCATTCGCAACGTGTTCTCCAGCATCGGCAGTTCCTCTAAAACCATGTTCTGGGGCAAATATTTTAGTAACTTCAACTTTTTGTTCTGTTAAATAATCAACAAGATGAGTTCCATTTGAAAGAATCCCAGTTTGATTGGTAACAATTCCCGTTTTTTTGTTTTTCAGTAATGGTAAATATTTTGCAGAATTATCAGCTCCTAATAATATTGTCTTTTCTTTAATTAAATTTTCGTCAGTTCGAGCGGAGTCGAGAATACTTATTTCTGACTTCTGGCTTTCGACTTTTAACTTTTGACTTGATTGAGTTGAATTTCCACATGAAAAAACAAGTAAAACAAATAATAAAAATGTATTTTTGAACAAAAATTTCGGAATCATAACCATTGAATTTAGAATATTTCATAGCCAAACGATTAACCGCTGCTAAGAGCCATAAAAGTAGTGTTTCTTCTCCAATAATTAAAATTGCAACTATTGCTATTGCATTAAGTATTTTAATGATGGTAGTTTCTGTGGCAACCGGAATTGGATTACAAAAGAAAATTCGCGAAAAAGTTTCAGCTTTTAACGGACATGTGATTATTTCTAACTTCGATGATAATCAATCTCAAATTAATACGGTTCCTATTTCAACCAATAAAGATTTCTATCCCAAATTCAATTCTGTCGAAGGAATAAAGCATATTCAAGCGGTTGCGAATAAAGCGGGTTTAATTCGAACGGAAGAAACAGTAGAAGGAGTAGTTTTTAAAGGTGTTGGAAAAGATTATGATTGGAATAATATTAAAGAGTATTTAGTTGAAGGAAGTTTACCCGAATTTTCTAAAGCAAGTTATGTTGATGATGTGCTAGTTTCTCAGTATTTGGTCGATCGATTGCATTTAAAATTGGGCGATATTTGCCGAACGTACTTTTTAAAAGAAGGAGGAAAAGGATATAACTTGCGTAGCTTTAAAATCGTTGGAATATTCAATTCAGGTTTTCAGGAATTTGATGCCAACTATATAATAGGTGATATTCGTCATATTCAAAAAATCAATAAATGGAAAAAAGATGAAGTTGGTCAGTTTGAAGTTTTTCTAAATGATTTTGACGAAATGGATATTAAAGGAAAGGAAATCTATAAACAAACGCCTTCTAATTATAATGTAACTACAATTTCAGAAAAGTATTATAGTATATTCGAATGGTTAAAACTTTTCGACTTTAATATTGTTGTTATTCTTTCCATTATGATTTGGGTAGCAGTAATTAATATGATAGTTGCGCTTTTGGTATTAATATTAGAAAGAACGCAAATGATAGGTGTTCTAAAATCTTTAGGCGCAACCAATTGGAATATTCGCAAAATCTTTTTGTACAATGCATTTCATTTAATTGCAAAAGGATTGCTTTGGGGAAATGGAATTGCTCTTTTGTTATTGTTTGCACAAAAGTATTTCGGAATCGTTTCTTTGAACCCACAAAACTATTATGTTAACCAAGCACCAGTTGATATTAATTTTGTTTTTATTCTACTTATTAATATAGGAGTAATCGCAATTTGTTTGTTGGTTTTATTAATTCCTTCTTATATAATTACCAAAATTTCTCCAGTTAAAGCCATTCGTTTTAATTAGTAGCACCACATTTTTCTTTCAGTTCATTACTTTTCCCGCTGTCCACTATATCTTTTTGTTAGTTTGAGTGGAGTGGAAGACAAAAAGGATGTCGTTTCCATCGGGGCTTTAAAAGTCATTTTTGTTTTTCTTCATCACGATTTATCATTAATGACTTAGGATTGAAGATTAAAAAATGAAAATATTTATTTTGTAACTAATTGATATTTAGGATTAATAAAAAAAGATTAAAAAAATGTTATTAAAAAGTTTGGAAGTTGGTAAAAGAGTTCTACTTT
>JAUIJA010000019.1 GCA_030431055.1 Bacteroidia bacterium
TCCTCTTTATAATATTCAGGTTCGGTTTGGAAAATTCTATCCAAATGAGCCATATACTTTTCGACTGGTGTTTTTTTCTTAAATATTCCTTTCAGCATAAAGGTTGGTTTACATTACTGGCAACGGTCTCGGCTATGCGTAGTGCGGGATTTCAAGGCACTTTACTATCCGCCTACCGTAGAGTTTGTTTAATGTAATTAATTTCATATCAGCACTTTCGCCCGCATTACGTATAGCCATTGTTGTGCGGTCGTACTTTTTATTTTTTAGTCCGTCAGCGTTGGTAAAGACATACTCTTTTGCAATTTTTGGTTGCAGCGTTGGCTTGTGCAAATTGCAAATGTGTATGGCTTTTAGCGTTGGCATTATTTCGTTTTAATCTCTAATATCAAATCAAAGACATTCTTAAAATGTTTGAATTCGTGGTCTGGAAATCCATTGCAGTCTTGTTCCAAAAGTCTTTTTACTTGATTTTTAGTAACTATTGAATCCAATCCCTTGAATGAACTTAAAACGTATTGATTCAGTAAGTTTTTACTAAAGTAATCCTCAACATTAAAATTCAGTCCGCCTCTATACCATTGGCGAGTTGGGTAAATTGAAATCCATATCTCACCTTTTTTACGGTATTTATTGAAATTACCATTGTTATAAGCATTGGCATTTGTGCGATTGAATATTTTATTGACAGCACTCCAACCTGATTGGTCGCTATCAAAAAATGCAATTATATGTTGACCTACTTTTGGTGTAAATTTTTCAGTCAACAATTTAACTCCATCAGCTCCACCGCAAGGCAAATATTCAAATTCAAGATTGGCATACCTAGGTTCTGTCAATTTTAGTACAGCTAATGCCTTTTTAAGGAAAACTTCATCAGTTTTCCCTTCCACTAACAAAATGTCCTTTTGCGAGTTTAGAAATATGTTCTGTTCTTGATAACTCCAAATTCCTTTTGTTAACTCATAAACGATTTTTTGCTTTTCCATTTCTTCAACTTGAGCATCATTATTGGCTTTTTTTGAAAGCAT
Source organism: Bacteroidia bacterium (assembly GCA_030431055.1). Taxonomy (GTDB): domain Bacteria; phylum Bacteroidota; class Bacteroidia; order Flavobacteriales; family Flavobacteriaceae; genus Flavobacterium. The sequence goes on from JAUIJA010000019.1 coordinate 1,032, forward strand.
TGTAATGTGTTTTAAGTCAAAGTTGTGGGTTAGTGTTGGTGAGTGAGTGGTTAAAACGTTTTCCCTGTTTGCATATTTCTTTAAAAGTTTTTCAATCTTTTCTTTGTTTGAAAGGTGAATATGGCTGTCAGGCTCATCTAAAAGTATCAATGAATTTTCATCTCCAATTACTTCTAAAATCAGCATTATAAGCAATAGCTTTTTTTCTCCTTCACTTAAACTTTCTGCCTTTAGTCCTGTGTTGTAGTCAATCTCAATTTTGGTAATAACCTTGTCGTCTTTTGGCATAAAAGCAGCAGCAAGGTATTTGAACAAATCTATCTCGTTTATGAAGTTCAACCTATTTTTAAACTCTTCTAACGTTATGGTTATTGATGCTTCATTTGCAGGATTCAAAGTCTCAACCATATTTTTAACTGGGTTAGCAGACCAAGTATTTAGTTTAGGAATATCAAAATCAAAAGTTATACTGTTAATCGCATCAATTCCTAAAGTGTCTTTGCAAAAATCTCTAATATCAGTAAAAACTTCAAAATCATAAAAATGCAAAACCAGAAGTGCAATGTTCCAATAAAATTTGTTGATAAAGATTAATTCAGAATCTGGAACTGTTGCTCCTTTAATGGCAGAAATGTAATCTCTGTAAAAAGGCCAATAATATTCATCCCATAATCTGCTTTCTTCACCACTGTATGAAGCAATTATTTGATTTGGTAAATGTTCTGGACGCAAAGCTGTGACAGCTCCATTTACTTTGGTTTCATAACTGCCACCTTCAAATTTCACTTCTATGTTGTAGGTGTCTTTTGTATATGATAGTTCGTATTCAAAACTTGGGTTACGTCTATTGTTATACAAACCTGCAAAAACACTGCTTATGGCTTCTAAAATATTACTCTTTCCACTTCCGTTATTACCAATTAAAACTGTGATACCTTCTTTGTTAGAAAAGTCTATTTCAAAATCTTCTAAATTCTTAAAACGTGTATTTATTTTTAATCTTTGCAACCTCATAACTCAAACACTTTTTTTTCAATTTCGTTGATACTACCACTAATGTTTTTTTCAACCTTCGCTTTTAATTCTTGTATGTCGCTTTTTATTTCAGATATGCGATTTACAATATCAGATTGAATTTCCATTGGCGGAATAACAAGAGGCGAGAACAAATACTCTTGACCATTAATATTTGGTTGGCCAGATATTCTTTGGTTGGATTTAATCCAGTTTTTATAAAGTCTACTTTTTGTAAAGTATAACAAATATTCTGGGATTATTTTTTGGGTATTCAAAATGTACTTTACGAGATAGCCAGCGAAAATTGCTTTACCAATTTCGTTTTTGTAGAGAAATGTTTTACCAACTGTATTACCTGAACGAGCAATTAAGAAATCATTTTCCACTAAAAGGTATTTCTTTTCTACTTTTTCAGCGGATACTATATCATCATTTAAAGTGCCATCTTCATTTATATCCGTAATTCTGATATATCTTGTATCTGTCTCTTTGTCTATAGATTTAACATTGGCTCCGTACATTGGATTACCAATTACCACTTCTTGAAAAGTTCCATTTCTATATTTTTCACTTATTCCATTTTCTTCGTTTACCCATACATCCCATCTACTTACTTCAGAAAAATGATTAAAATACATTCCAACCTTTTTGGCTTTTATTTCAGGAAACTTCAAGAATAACTTGTCTTCAATTAGCTTTTCAATTACCTGTTGCTTGTCATTGATTTTATTATTGAATGAAGCTGCTTTTTCTTGTTTTTCATAATAGATTTCTAATAAATTCTTTTGAATCTCAATTGGCGGTAAAGGAATATCCAAAGATTTTAAAATATCAATGGTTAGGTTTTGCCTTACTGAACCAGTTGTACTCGCATTGATTACTTTATTGAATCTTTCTGTTTTAAAAAGTTTAAAAAGGAAATCAGGCAACAGCGTTTCTTTACAGCTAAACACAACATAAGCAGGACTTATGTATTCATTTTCGTGTTCTTCTGTTCTTAAGCCAATACTACCAACATTTACTCGATAGGGATTGTAAGCCAACCAGCCTTTTTCCATTTTCTTGTAAGCTTGGTTGATGTTAGCACCTTTTTCTTTGTAAGCATCAAAAATTCCTATTTTGTTGTTTACACCTAAAATGCCGAATTCTTCTTCAGGAAAATCAGCCAATTTTACTTTATGGCTTTCTTCCTGAATATGCAATCCTAATTTTACAATTGGATATTGTGATTTTATTTTTTCAAAGGAATAGCGTTTTACGTCCCATAACACAACATCACTGAATGGGACTGTTTTAAACCATTCCATTGAGTTATTGGTTGATGTTTGCATACTTTGTATAAAATGTTTCTGGTTCTCCAAAAGCTACAACACGCTGAAATTTATCCTCATATTCATCGTATTGAACTGTTGTATAATGTTCGTTCCAAAGTTGTTTTTCTATGCGGTATTTGGTAAACTCTTTAGCAACTGGTTCTAATTCGTTTTCAATTTTTGCTCCTGTTGTACTAATTCCTGCTTTTTCTACCTCTACAATTGGGATTTCGTAATCAAAATTTGTTTTTACTTCGAGTTTGATTTCATCTTCCATTTGTTGTTGAACTTGCTTTAGCTTTTCACGCAATTCTGCTTTTTCCTCTTTATCAAGTCCACGTGTCTTTATCATTTCTTGAAGTTCAGCAATTTCTTTACCGTGTTCGTTTTTGGCGTTTGCCTTTGCCGTTTTTAAAATTGTAGCATACTCTTTTGCTTCGTCTTCGGTGAACTTTTTAAAGAATAGCAAACTTGGTTTTACTGTTGCTCCAGAAGCAATAAACACATCTTGCGGAATAGAAGTGATGTTTATGATTTTTGCTTTCCCTTCAACGTAATCACGAACTTTTTGAAGTTTTGTATTATTCAAAACACCTTCAGGCAAAACAATTCCCATTCTACCACCTGGTTTTAGTAAATCAAGACAGCGTTCGATAAAGAGTACTTCTGTTAAACTGCTCATTTTACCTGTGTCAAATAAGCTTAAAACAGATTTGCCAATGTTATCGTTGATTTGTTTCAATGCCTTGACATAATCTTCTTTATAACGTTCTGTGTATTTAGCAATTCGTTCTGTGTCTGTGTACTTATCTTGTTCCGTTATTTTTAGAGATTTTTCGACTCTTGCTCCAAAAGGTGGATTTGTAAGGATGATGTCAAAACGACCATCAAAAATTCCATTAACATTTAATAATCCATCGTGATGATGAACTCCACCGTGTCCATCTCCGTGCATTATCATATTCATTTTAGCAGTTCGTGCCATTCTTGGGTTTGCATCAGTTCCGTAAATGCAATCGTAAGAGAGTCGTCTTAATCTGCTTTCGGGATTTAGAATGTCTAATTCAGAATTGAGTAAAGTGAATTGGTCGTTAACCTTTTGGTCAATTTTTTCTTGTTCCTTTTTAGAAGCATTATAGTATTCGTCTGTGTAATATTTTAATTTGATTTTGTCTTTAGCTTCTTTGATTTCATTTTCGATTTTGCTTCTTACATATTCAAAAGCTTTAATTAAAAATCCACCACTTCCGCAACAAGGGTCGCAAACAGTTTCTCCTTCTTGAGGGTCGAGTACTTCAACCATATAATCAACAACCGTTCTTGGTGTAAAGAATTGCCCTAATTCACCTCTAAACGTTTTACCAAGGAATTTCTCAAATGCTATTCCTTTAACGTCATCAGATGTTGTTGAAAGATTATAGATTTCTAATGCTTTTACAATTGCTTCAAAACTCGCTTGTTTGATTTTAATCTTTTCGTTTTGGTCAAAAAGGTCATCATCTTTAAACTCATCTTTGGTTAGTTCAAACCAATAATCCATATAAGGAATATCGTCTTTTGGTCCATTCCTTTTTACGTTGATGGGTCTTATATTCTTTTCGTATTGAGCTTCTTGTTTTTTGAATTGTTTTAAAGAAAATATGTTATCTTCATCAGGATTTCGTTCATAACGGATTTTCATAAACAAAATCTTGCTTGTTTCATCAAAAGCGGCTTCTGGTGAAAGCTTGTCATTATTTCTGATAATGTTATGACACCTGAAAAGTAGGTTACTGAACTCGTCTCTTGTAAATGCTTTTGTTTGAGTTAATAAGTCTTTTACCTTTTTCTCACTTTGTAAGTCTTTGAAAGTTGGAATATCCAATATTTCATCCTCCAAGTCCTTTGGGTAGCCTTCAAGATTTACCTTGAAAACTTTTGTATGTTTTAGATTAGTTGTGACAAAAAATGGTGCTTTTACATAACGAGCATAATGCGAACCTTGAAAGTAATCGCCCTCAACTATATCAATATTGTCAGCTTTGCACTCAACTACAATCGAGGGTGCTTTTTTCTCAACTTCTTCTTTGCTTTTCCAAACAACAATATCGGCACTAGCTCTGCCTGTGCCTCTTTTGTTGCCTTCGGCAACAGTAACCTCTTGTTGCATTTGGTCAAGTGAGTATCCGTAATGATTTACAAGTCGGCAGATGTAAGTCTGTCTAACTTTTTCCTCTGGTGTAAGCACTAACCATTTGTCCTTTAATGGGGCAAATATTTTATTGTCATCTATTTTTAGTTCTAATTTCATCCGTTTAATCTTTTTGAGTTGAGTAAATCAGTGCTTTTACATCAATGTTCAGCAGTTCACTTATTTGTATCAAAGTTTCCAAAGAAGGTTGAACCTCATTTGTGCACCATCTTGAAACAGTCGTTTCGTTTTTGTCGAGTTTCTCGGCAAGCCATTTATTGGTCTTTCCGTGTTCTACCAAAACTACTTTCAGCCTGTTAATTGCTTTTTTATTCATATTAATTAGCGTAAGATGCAAATATATAAACTTTTAATGAAATTTCGTCTTATTCAGCGGTGGGAAAGGGCAAGCTCTTTTGGTTTTTGAGCTTTGGGTATTAGCGTTGACAAAAACCAAATGTGCTTGAACGTGGGTTGGCTTTTTTCAGTATGCCGCACAACGGCTACGTATATAAAAAGTTGCGTGTTTGTGTGCGAGGATTTTCCGAAGGAAAATCAGAAGCGAGCAAACGAGCAACTGCCAAAAGGCTAGGTTTTAAAAAGCTATTTTTTATATACAATGTTGTGTAACGTATTTTAATTTTATAGTCAGAGTTATGTCGGAAAAGGAATTTCGTATTTCACAAATGGATGTTTTAAAAATTTTAAAAGGAAAAAGTATAGAGGATTGCATTTCTATACTTAATAAAACAGTAAAGTTTTTAAAGATTTCCGCTTTGTCAAACGAATTACAATTCGATGATGATTGGTCAAAAGGATATATCGATGAAGCTCCTAATTAGGAATATCATCAATGTCATTCTGTATTTTTAGTCTTGACAATACATCTTTTAGGTCTTTTTCAATAATTGTGTCATTGTCCGATATAGTAACTTTAACAAACCAATTGTAGCCTTGTGCTAATTCTTTGTCTTTTTGCTCAAAGTAACTTTTAGGTTTAGATAAGTTCTCCGCTCTTTTTTTAGTGGTTTCTGGAACTGCTTTAAGTTCCGTTATTTTAAATTACTTTCCTTCTTTTCCGTATGGGAAATATGGTTTGGTTTTCAGGTAGTCAAACTCCGTAACAAGTTTTTCTGCTTTTGATTTTGAGTAATTCATTTTATTCGATTTCGTTTTTTATATGTTACACAACGTCTCGGCTATGAGTAGTTGCGTGGTTTAGCACTCAACTTTGCAAGTACGCAACAAACTGAAAATCCGAGAGGATTTTCAGAAGTAGGTGAGAACAAGCAATTACTTATAGCCATTGTTGTAAAACGTTTTTTTATTTCCAATAATAGTATAATCGGATTCGATAAGTCGAAGCTCCGAAAATCATATTTAGTTTCATAAATTTTGATTCAGATTCCCAAATTGTATTTCTTGACAAGTAATCTGGTCCACCATAATCTGATTTTGTCTCTTGTGGTTGGTTATCTTGTTCGATTGGTTGTCCAAACTCAGAAATCAATTGTTTTTTAATCCGCTCATATTCCGCATTGTATTCGGTCAGTTTTTTGCTTTGCGTTTCCCAATCTTTTTTCTTGTCAAAGTAATTCCCGTAACGATTATTTTCCCAATCGTAACTTACATATCTTAAAATCGAGTCAGGTTTTGAGTAAAAGTATTCTGCATAGACTGGTAATAAATTTGTCTTTTGTCTTTTTATTATTAATGGGTTTGCCATTTCAAATTCCTTTACTTTCGGGTAAATACTCTCTGAAAGACTTACATTTTGTTTTAAAAACTCGGAATTTGGATTTAATTGAGATTCAAAATTTTTCACTTCTTCTATTGTAGATTGTTTTGTCCATAAGTCCAATTTTTTTGAACTCGAACAGCTAGAAATAATAAATCCTATTAAAATCAGAAGTTTAAATTTTCTTGTCATTTGCGTTTTTCAAAATGTTTTACAACGGTCTCGGCTATGAGTAGTTGCTTGGGTTAGCACTTAACTTTGCAAGTACACACCAAGTTGGAAATTCCGCAGGAATTTTCAGAAGTAGGCGAG
>JAUIJA010000020.1 GCA_030431055.1 Bacteroidia bacterium
TTGTTGTGGCAGTACAAATACTCAAGCGAAGCGTTGCCCGAAAGGTCCAGGACGCCGAGTCCATTGGAACCACAGGACAGCGTGACAAGCGAGGCAAAGCCCTCTATTCCGGTCATGTCCGATATGCCCCTGTCCGAAACGTTAAGCGTGGTAACTCCACTGATGTTGGCGGTGACCACGTAATCGTCCAAAACATCATCATGCCCCAAATCTATAAGAGCCTGCTCAAAATTGTTATTGGGGACGTAAGTAAGGCCCGGGGAATTTCCTCCTTCACAATCGTTGCTGTAGCCCGTGCCCGAATCCTTGTTCGGCCAGTTCGATGTGCTGTAGGAAGCGTTGTCCACCTCGATGCACGAAAGCTCCGGGTTGTTCCTTGCATCAAAATAAGTGAAGTTGGCGTTGTTGCCGTTCTTCACGTTTAGAGCCGTCAAATTATTATAAGAGCAATTTAATTTAGTTATTGAGTTATTACTATTTAAATTTAAACTGCTTAGGCTATTATAATCACAATACAAAGTACTCAAAAGATTATTGTTAATTTCTAAATCATTAACGTTGTTAAAACCACAATCCAAATAAGTTAAAGTAGTAGTGTTATTATCAAATTCCAAATCACTAATTTTATTAAAAGCACATCGCAACTCTTCTAAAGATGTATTAGAGGTTAAATTTAAAGTTTGAATATCATTAAAATTACAGTTCAGTTTTTTTAAGGCAACAAATGCTTCAATACCAATTAAATTTGAAATTTCTTTAGAACTAACATCTAAATACGTAATTCTACTGATATTATTTGTGGACACATAATTGTCCAATATATCATCATAACCTAATTCTATTAAGGCCTGTTCAAAATTATCGTCAGGGACATAGGTTTGTTGAGAGAATAGAACACCACTAAAAAGCAGGGTCATTAAAAGAAAATAAGGCTTTTTCATTTTACAATTTTATTATTTATGGTTTACAATTTTAATCCCATTATTTACGATAAAAAGCAATTTTTGGACGTCGAATAGAAAAAATATTTTTCAAAACGCAAAAATAGGATATTAACTGAACCTAAGATAAAATTGTTAACAACTTATAGTAAATCAACACGTTAAAAAGAAAAAACAAGGTCAATACTTACAAAACAGAGAGGATGTCATCGTAGAAAACAGGGATGATTAACACTATAGATACTGACTCAACATGGAAATAAACAATCAATGTAGACCGTATTAGGCTTATCACACCCCGTCCACCCCTATCAACAAACAGTGAAACATCAGTATTAAAACTTATAAAAACAAAAATCTCCAAAAGTTACTGCTTTTGGAGATTTAAACTTTTTTATAAAAAAGATACGACGGTTATCTAGAAAATCAAACTACCGACCTTAATTTTATTTGTTGTTTTTCAGTTGTATATTTTTTGAATTAACAACGTTCACATCTGTATTGATTGTTGAATTTTGAATAGTAATATTTTCACATCCATCAATATTATTTGCTTTATTGTCTGACGACCTAAAGCTGCAATCATCAAAAATAATATTGTTTGCTGAATCTGCGATTAAATCATATAGGTCAATTGGCCTGCGAGTGACATCAACTTCTTCTTTTCTTATATTCACATTAACTATGTCTGCCCCTCGCGAAACATACCCAAAGCTAGTAGGTAAACTTGTTCTTAATTTATTATTATAGATTTCGGCTCCATGTAACTTATTTCCGAGAACAATTCCTGTTTTAAAGTCTGTAAGGTCATTATCGTGAACTTCATAATTATTTCCGGCTAAAGTTATACCATTTTTATAGCCATTAATTTTATTCCCATAAATTTGATAATTTCTATTGAATTCCTCTCCAAAAGGGTCCAACCTTGATTTAAAAATCATGGCATGCTCAAAGGGCTCACCGTTTTCAATTCTTGCCTCAAAAGTATTATTTCTAACTACTATATCGTGAGAGGCTATATTAGTTACCATGGAGTCAAAAAAGTTCTCTTCAACAGTTACAAATGAGCAAGTAAAAAAAACAATATCACCAACGGCATTACCTTTAAAAGTATTACCGCGTAAGGTTACGTTTTCAATCTTTTCATACTCTTTAAGTGTACCATCATCTTCTCTAACTCGCCAAGCCTCAAAACTAATCCCTTGTCTAGGCCATGTTCCTGCTGAACTATAATCAACTCCAGGAGGGTTTTCTCCCTGGGCAGTGTTGATAATCTGACAGTTTTCAACAAGAATTCCGTCACCATCAAGAATACTCAAACCATTCCTTCTAGAAGCATCAACAATACAGTTTCTTACGGTTACGTTTTCAGAAATGACAGCATCACCAGGAGAACCATCTTCTGCCCTAATGGTACTACCATGAACAACAAAACCATCTCCTGCGCCGTTAGAAATTTTTATACCCTCCAACAAAATATTCTTGCCCCCTGAAACATGTGTAACATGCCCCCAATCGTGGGAATAATAAGTTTTTCCATACAGGTCAACTACGGGAGTATAATCATGCTCCCAACGATCTCCTATTAAATTGCCTCCTGTGATTTTTATATTCTCTCCTTTATAAACCATTATCAAGCTATAAGCATGAGCATTTGTAGGTTGTACCCTCAAAAACGCATTGTCAGTCATTCTTAATTCGAAATTTGAAGGAATTACAATAGAGTTCTCTGATTTTATTTTAGGGTTGTTAACTCTTGAGCTTACATCAAAATAAGCATCAATCTCATTTATCAAGAAAATATTTCCTTTCAATTTTTTTATCAGAGAAATTACATTAACCAAAATTTGTTTATTATTCAATGCAATTTCATCGGCCACCTTACCTTCAACTATACCCCATTTTTCAGGATTAAAAGTAAAAAGTGGATCACTCAAGCGAGGTAGCGTACCATCTAAATTTAAGGTTTGGTTTAAAAGTTCTGAATCGATTATAGAATCTCCAGAAAAATAAATTGTCCCATTCGTGATTTCTCCTCCTTCATAGGCAATAGTAACTCCACTTGGCAATACAACAGTAGCTCCACCTAAATCTAAAGCACAATTTATTGCAACGGTTTGATTTGGTAAGACCTCACCTAATTCAAACTCACAAGGCAATGCAGAATCTCTTTCACTATCTTCAGAAGTATCAATCACATCTTCGTTTTCACCTTCTTGTTCTTCTTCATTGTCATCAACAATTTCTATCTCAGCCTCCTTTTCCAAGAAAACCTCTTCCTTGTTACAGGCAATTAACGAAATAAAAAAAATAAATGCTACAAACATTTTCTTCGATAAATTTTTCATTTTTAAAAGATTTGGGGGGGGTTAATTTTTTTTTGCTAAATTATGTAACAAAAAAAAATAAATACGATAAAAAACACAAAAATTCGATAAAATGCATTTTTCTTTTGCGTTTTATCGATGTTCCGTTCGTTTATGCCATAAAAAACTCCGCAAAAAAAATTGCGGAGTATAGGTTAATTAACCAAAATATGGTTTCTTTAAAATAAATTATTCAGAAGGTTAATGTTTAATGAATTAAACACATTTATTTGAGTATTTAAACGAGAATTTTTTACCGTTATATTTTCAGATCCAGATATACTATTAAGTTTACCATCAATTGAATTAAAAATACAATTATCAAAAGTAAGATTCCTTAAAACATTAGCTTTCAACCCACTAATATTTAAAGGTCTGTAAAGTACCGAAATATTCTCGTTTATCACAGAAACATCCGTAGTATTTGCGACCAAAGATGCATAACCAGAACTTGCTTCAACACTTGACTCAAAAGTGTTATTGGATAATTGAGCCCCATTCAAATACTTATAAAATGTAATACCCGCTTTAAAATCAATTAATTTATTATTTTCTACTTTATAGTTTTCACCCCCTAGAACAATAGCATTTATGTAATTTTTAATTTCATTTCCAGAAATTGTATAATCATAATTCATTTCATTTCCGTGTGGGTCTAGTTTTGATTTGAATAAAAGTCCAAATTCATAATAGCTACCATCAGATTCCTTTCTGGCCTCCATTACATTGTCCTTAATTGTAATACTATGGGATGCAATGTTTGCTATCATCGAATCAAAATAATTATTATGAATATTAACATTAGAACATGTGTACAAATTAATATCACCTCCATAATTACCAGTAAACCTGTTGCCTCTAATTTCAACGTTTTCAATCCTTTGATATTCAATTAAATTATTATCCTCATCTCGCCCTCTGTAAGCTTCAAAACTAATACCGTATTTAGGGTAGGCGCCCGCTGTATTGTAAACCCCTTTAGGATTTTCAGGCCCCTTTCCAGTGTCTCTAACGTTACAGTTTTCTAAAAGAATTCCGTTACCATCAAGAAAACTTAATCCATTTCGCCTAATTTCAGAAATATCACAGTTTTTTATTACGACATTTTCCGAAATCACAGCATTTGCATCTGTTCTTATAACACTTTCGCAAACAACGATGCCATCTCCAGTAGCGTTAGATATTTTAACTCCATTGACTTCAATATTTTTACCTCCAGCTATTTGAATAATATGTCCCCAATCATGAGCATTCCATTCATTGCCATAAAGGTCAACTTCAGGAGTGTAATCATGCTCCCAGCGGTCCCCTATCAAATTACCACCTGATATTTTAATGTTCTCACCCTTAAATACCATCATTAAGCTATACGTATGAGCTGCATTAGGTTGCACCCTCAAAAACACGTCATCACTCATAACTAATTCAAAATTAGACGGAATACGAATGGCTGTTTGAAACTTAATCTCGTAGTTGTTAACTCGTGAATTCACATTAAAATAAGCATCCATAGGGCCCACCTCCATAGTAGAAACCCCCATATCACTCAGCTTTTCCATAATAGCATTGAAAATTTCCCTATTTTTAACAGCTACATCATCAGATACAATACCTTCCACAATACCCCAACGCTCCGGATCAAAATAAAACACGGGATCCTTTGTAGCTGAATCTTCATTAACATATTCAATCAATTCTTCTTGTTGGATGTTAATCCCTTCAACGAAAAGTTCTTCATGGGCACATGATTGAAACTGAACTAGCGAGAGTACCGCAAAAAGGCAGTATTTAATTGTTTTTTTCATTTTGCAATTTCCTTTTTTATTTAATTTAAAAATTTAATCCCTTCATTTACGATGAAAAACACTTTTTGGACGTTTAACACCAAAATTATTTTCGATTGCAAAAATATAATTTATCTACATTTATCAGCAATAATGTTAATAACTAATAGGAAATCAACATATTAATAACTGATTAAGCAGAAAAAAGCCACTCAAAAAAACAACAAGAGGGTATTTCGTACAATGCCGTTCGTCGGATTTATTACAAAAACAGTGAAGAACATCAGCCCAATCCAAAACGCTGCTCAACGAAAAAAAACAATTATAATCGGATTTATAATCAATCACACTCTCTTAATTATATATTTGACACTTACTATTTAAGCTTGATAAATTCGAATACTTTAAGCTTTTAATTGAATATGAACTATTTTTAGGTTAAAAGAACTAAAGCATTTTTATATCACTCCCAACACGAATTCATTTACAAAATAAAAACCATTTCTCAACCTATTTAAGTTTTATGAAAGAAAAAATATTAAGAGTTACAACAGTGCCTATGTCTCTTGCAAGTTTATTAAAAGGTCAATTAAAATATGTCAGCGAACATTTTGAGGTTATTGGAATATCTTCTCCGGAAGATGGTTTTTTAGAAGACGTAGGGAAAAGGGAAAATGTAAAAGTTATCCCTGTTGAAATGACAAGGAAAATAACACCTGTAAAAGATTTAATAGCTGTTTATAAATTATATAAAATAATAAAAAAAGAAAAACCATTTATTGTTCATTCACATACCCCTAAAGCAGGAACCCTGTCCATGTTTGCTGCTTTTTTAGCAAAAACCCCGCATAGACTGCATACAATTGCTGGACTTCCACTGGTTGAGGCTACAGGCTTTAAACGCTTCGTCCTTAACGCGGTTGAAAAACTAACATATTCATGCGCCACCAAAATTTACCCTAACTCATATGGTTTGGTGGATATTATTCTTGAAAATAAATTTACCTCTAAAAACAAATTAAAAGTATTAGCAAATGGAAGCTCCAACGGCATTGACACAACCCATTTTGACCCTGAGCTTTATGATGATTTTTTCAAAAAAGAAATGAGATCAAAGGAACAACTCTGTCTCAGCGATGACGATTATGTGTTCATTTATGTAGGCAGACTAGTTAAAGATAAAGGTGTAAATGAGTTAATAAAAGCATTTAATTTAGTAGACAATCCCCAAAACAACATTAAACTTTTACTTGTTGGATGGTACGAGAATGATTTAGACCCCTTATCCCCGGAAACAGAAGCGTCTATAAAGTCTAATAAAAATATTATAACAACTGGGTGGGTTGCAGATGTAAGGCCATACTTTTCAATAGCTAACGCCTTAATTTTTCCAAGCTATAGAGAAGGGTTTCCCAATGTCGTTTTACAAGCCGCTGCCATGGGGCTAACTTGTGTAGTTACTGATATAAACGGATGTAATGAAGTTATCAAAAATGGTGAAAACGGTTATATTATTCCCACCAAAAACCATAAGGCTATCTACGACAAAATGCGTTTTTTATTGAATAACAAGGAGAACGTCAAAGTCATGGGAAAGAAGTCACGATCCATTGTAGTGGAAAAATATGAACAAAAAATAGTTTGGTCTGCTATTTTAGAAGAATACCAAAACTTGAAAAACAAAAAAAATAAATAAATTCATTAAAACAAAATCCCCCTCAACGAAAAAACCATAAATGTTAACGGAATTATAAAAACAAAGCCTCTTTTTGTTTTAGATAATTATATATTTGACTGGTTTTATTGAGTTTCCCTCTTCTCACATAGAT
>JAUIJA010000021.1 GCA_030431055.1 Bacteroidia bacterium
GCTACTAAAACAAGCTTTTGCAATAGTAAAAAGTGGTTTGCCTTATGATGCAAATTATAAAAGTACTTTGGTTTAAAAAAGTATAAAATTTACTTGTTTTTTACCTCAGTTCTTTGTTGTGTGTAGTGCTTTTATTTTTTTATAAATCGTTTAATTAGTTCGGAAAATTCGTTTTTGTTTTTAATGTTGCTAAAAATTCTGTTGTATCCGATTACTATTTGTCCATTTGGTCTAATGCAATAGCCACAGTCATTTTTCCATTCCATTTCTGAAACTTCGTCATAGTCCATAATTGTTTCAAATACGCTCTTGCCTTCACAAACAATAACTTTAGAATTTGTTAATTCAATCAGTTGTCCAGTCCATTCATAACTTTTTTGCCAAAAATCGTTGAAAGAATAATTGTCAAGTTGATTGAGGCATTTACTAATATCTGTTTGGTTTTTAGTTATCAGATAATAAAAGTTTGTCTTAATTGACTTTTCATTAAGAAGTTCCTTAATTTCTGAAATCGAATAACCTGCCATTTCAAATGACTTTATGGTTTCAATAGCTAATCTGTAATTTGGGTTTTCGCCATCAAGAAATTCCATATATGAAATTTGATGTTCAGGTTCGGTAATAATTTTTCCTGAATTGTTTGGATTTCCATTTCCAGGGTTAATCCCAATGAACATAATTTCAGGATTTTCAATGTACTTACTGTCCCAAACATAAAATCCTCCATACAGAGATTTTGCGATTTCGTTTTGGTCAATTTTACTTTTCAAGTCAGTTAGACTTGTTTTAATATCATCAGACCAATTTTGATATGTCAATATTTCCATTTTACAGAGCTGGCGAATGTTGTCCTTTATTCGTTCCGTTTGGATGTCTTGCGCATCTGTTATTGGTCATTGAAGAAATGCTCGTGTATTTTGTTCCGCAATATTTACAATTATATTGAGATTTTTCACTTCCTTCGTAGAGTTCGTGTTGTCCTTTATTCGTTCCGTTTGGATGTTTTGCACATCTATTATTCGTTAAAGATGAAATACTTGAATATTTCGTTCCGCAATTTTTGCAATAGTAATTTGCCATAGGTTTAAATTTTAGTTAGGATTATTTTTGCATTACACACAACGTGTTTGTGTATGGTTAGTTGCGTGGTTAAGCAACTAATTTAGCAAATAAATCACAGATAGAATATTCCGCAGGAATGTTCGTAAGTCGGCAGTGACCTAGCAATTAATTATAGCATCCATGAAAAAGCAGAAAGTCCAGTATCTTTAAAGTTCACGAAAACAATAAGATATGAAAACTGAACAAACTGCTCAACCAAAGTTATACATTGGAATCGACATCCACAAACGTAGCTGGAAGATTCATTGTGCCACAGATTTATTTTCAGGAAAGTCATTTACGATGCCACCAAAACCTGCTGTATTGCGAAGCTATGTTGAGAAACATTTTACAGATTACGAAGTTACTACAGCTTATGAGGCAGGCTGTTGTGGTTACTATGCACATCGTAGTTTCGAGAGCTATGGATGGCATTCATTGGTTGTTAATCCAGCAGACATTCACCGAAAAGGAAAAGAACGATTTACCAAGACTGATAAGATTGATGCTCAACTCATAGCCAGAGAGCTTAAAGATGGTCGCCTTGATGGTATCCATGTTCCAGAAGTAGAGCGCGAACAATTGCGTAGTCTTTTTCGACGACGAAATGATCTGGTCAAGGACTTTAGACGTATAAAAAGTATTATAAAGGTGCAGTTACTTTATTTTGGCGTTCCTGTTCCTGAGGAATTTGATAATGATCATTGGAGTCATAACTTTAGAGATTGGCTAGATTCACTTGAATTTGATCATTCCCCAGCAGAAGAAACGCTAGATAGTAGAATGCGTAGTTTTAGGTTTATAGATAAAGAGTTGAGGGACGTCTCGACCAAAATACGGGCTTACTGTCGTAAGCATTATAAAAAGGATTATTACCTATTACGCAGTATTCCAGGTATTGGTGGCATAGTCGCTAGTGGTATTATCTGTGAACTTGGCGATTTGCGACGCTTCAATAGTATAAAACATTTGGCTGGCTATGTTGGTCTGGCTCCAGGTGTACATCAAAGTGGTGATAACCAAAAACACACAGGCATCACTATGCGAGCACATCGGTTAATGCGTAGTTATTTTATAGAAGCGTCATGGCAAGCCATAAGAACCGATCCCATAATGCAAACTTATTACCGCAAACATGTGGGCAAGAACGTAAAAAGTGTCATAGTTAAGGTGGCTAGAAAATTATTGAGCAGAACTTTAGCGGTAATAAAAACAGAAATACCTTACACCATAGGTGTAGTAGAATAATATAAACAATAACCAAGCTCACAAAAAGTAGAAAAAACCTGTATCACAAAACACCGTAGGTGAACCCAATTAAAGCGGTATCACACATTTATAGCAAGTGGCCAGGTTTATTATAATTTATAATCATACAGATGCTGGTGACCGTCACAATACAAGAATGGATCACATATAGGATGCTGAGCAAGTTATTTAAAAGGCATTGAAATATTGATAATCCTATCGGAATTATCAACATTTCAACACCACACCATCATCAATATGAGATAATTAAAAAATAAATATTAACTTTGGAGAACTAGGCTAGTGCTTTTCATAGGATACGGTGTTGTGTGTAGTGTTTTCTTTGCTACTAAATTTTCCAAGATAACTTTTATTATAATTACTGCTTTTCAGCTTTCTTTTTCTAATTCTCATTTAGTAATTATAAAATCAGCAATTTACACTTCAAATATTTCGATGCTTATAAACCACAAAACCATCTTTCTTGTATTCGTTGGTATCAATATTTTACGAATTCTAAAGTTTAGATTCTTGGTTTCTAAAGTATTTTTTCAAATTCTTTAAGATATGAGGGTTATTAGTCTTGTAAATATAATAATCATAAATAAGCCATACACTTAAAACAATTCCAATTAAATATTTGATATCTGATTTGTCTATAGTATAATATTTATAAATAGATATTGGAAGGCAAACAATTCCGACAATCAATAACAAAATCTGTTTTCTATCTACTTTCATTTCTTTCATTTTTCGATTCAGTATATAAGTAGTCGAGTTTTTAATTTTGTTACAAAAATTTTTTGGTTACGTGATTTCTTACATTACACACAACGGCTTTGTATATGAAAAGTAGCAGATTTATATAAATTTCCTTTTGGTTTAGTGATAAAATAGCAGTCAAGAACTAAATATAAGGTGTAGCTCTTAAACTGCTATTTTTTATATACCGTGTTGTGGTTTGTATTTATTCTTCAGCAGAATAATCATATTTTACTTGCCTAACTAAAGTTTCACCATTTTTTATTTCATCTTTATCTATTAAAAAAATCGTTCTAGCATTATAAAATATCCGTCTTATTTTATTAATTCCATATTGATTTATAGCATCATTAGTAATTATTCTGTTTTTATTTTTTTTTAAAAAACTTTTATTGATTTTAAATTTTATTTTTTTTCTTACGTCATTATCAAAATCACTTAAATCATCATAATCTGAATATGTTAAGAAAAAATGACTTCTTCTACCTTTTTCATCATTAAAATTATAATTATAACTTATCCAGTCCATCTTTTGGGGTTTATTTTGGATTGTTACCTCTTGAGAGATATTTGGCTTATTTATATTTTTAGAAGTAAAAGTAGATTTTTCAAATAAAACAAAAACAACTTCATGATTATCTATCTTTTTTAGGTTTATTACTGGAGAACAACCTAAAAAAAGTATTATTATAATTATATTGAAGTACTTCATAATTTAGTTATTACAATTTTTACCGAAATTTCTAGCATAATAATTAACATATTCTTTAAAAGCATCATATTTATTTGCATTATTCTCTATTTCATTTTTAAATGATTCAGTGTTATGTAATCCTTCTAAGGATAAGTTATAGAAAAAATCATCCCAACTAAAAGGAATATCATTTCCGTCTATATATAAGGATTCATTTTCCATTCTCGTAATTTGGTTAGCAGGTATTACATCATCTCTAACATCGGCAAGGATTTGCGATAGAGTAGGTGCTAAATAATCAAACATAAACTCGTGTTCTTCTTGTCTAGTTTCGTAAGTACCGTCGTAATATTCCTCAATAAGTTCTTCAAACTCTAGGTTGTTTAAATGTTCAATAGTCACGCCAGCATTACAATCTTTTCTTTTAACATCTAAAAAGGCGTGTATACTTTCATGTACAATAGTTTTAGCCATTAAAATGCTGGATATTTCTCTTGGGTTACCTGCAGTTAATTTGTTTTGATTAATCTTTATTAAAACATTTGCAGTATTGATAGTACCGTTTGAGTTAAGAGAGTAGTTTTCTAGTCTACAATTTCCATTTGATTGAGTTCCGTCTGGTTTAGTTACAAAATCACCTGCAATTTCAAATTTTACATTAATGTCTTTGTTTTCTCTGAAGAGGTTAATAAATAAGTCTTTAAATTTAGGTGATTTAATAATCTTATCATAAATGCATAAAAACTTTTCGGCAGCTATTTTATTTTCAGGGGTTATTGTAGGTAGTTTAATAGAATCAAGCACTTGAGTCATGTTTACTTTGAATGGTGATTTTTTGGTAAGCTCGAAGTTTTCGTTGATGTATTTAGTAGATTCATTTTTAATAGTATGTTTAGCAAAGGTTGTGGCTTCATAAGTATAACTTCCATCTAAATTTTTATTGGCTTCTAAGAAAAGTTCAATCTTATCTCTTTTAAAAACATTCTTTGTATTATTCCACCATGACAGTTCGTTTCAGTTAAACTGCTTGTAAATTCTAACATAGCCAAACTAATCCCTTGATCTATACATTCTCCTGACGCACTTATGTCTAAAAGGTTTCCTTCACAAGGTACTGTTATAACCGTAGAAGAACCTGATCCTCCACCTCCTATTCCATCATACAAAAATTCATCTTCAGCTTCTCTGGGGTCTTCACTACTTAAATCTCCTGTTATTGTACATACTCTTCTACTTGAAACTAACCAATTATTTAATTGATAATTACCACATTTAGTGTTATCCTTGTTGTATGTTCCATGAACAGAACATTTTCGCAGTGTATAAGTGTTAACTGTACTACAACTCCAAGTTCCTTTTAGATATAAATTGGAGCTTTCTAATAACTCATTTAAATTACCTTTATAGGGAGTTTTATAACTTTTCCCTTTTAAATATAAATTAGTTTTTTCTTTGGTATAATGTAAATCTTTATAGCTTATAATAAAGCCCCTAACCTCATCTCCATCTCTTTCTACTACTAAATTTTCAATTATTACATCTTCTGGTTTCAAGTGCCTTTTTATATAAAAGGTATAAGTAACTTTGTTATTTTCTTTTTCTATTTTATGAAATTTTTCAAAATATATTTTAATCTCATCTTCAGTTGATTTTGATTGTTTTTCTCTTGAAATATAACTATCTAATTTAAACTGACTAATCGTATTTTTGAAGTTAGGTTCTTTTAACGCTTCTTGATAGCTTATAAGTTGAGGAGTTTCTTCTTGTTTATCAATTAAATGGTTTTCTTCTGGCTCACAATTCCATAATAATAAGGAAATACCCAAAAATAGGGTTCCGATTTTAAAAAGGTTAGCAATTTTGTTTCTTTTGTTTTTCATACCTGGTTAATTTAAGATTAATAATTCAAATTAATTATATAGTTGCAATTTTTTCTTTTAGCCGTTTGGGTGAGAATATGAACCACAACGGTCTCGGCTAAGAAACGTAGGGCTTTCGAAGCGATTCACTGTCCACCGAAACCGAAGTTTGCTAAATGAACGAACCTTTCTGAAAGCCTTATCCGCCCTATGTTTTCTTAGCCATTGTTGGCGTTAGTTTTTTATTTTTTCTTTCAATTGCCCTTCTTCGTATTTGTATTCAATCTGTTCCTTTTTTAGTATTCTTTCATTCTTTCCACCTGGATTGTAGGTCAACGAGTCGTAACTAAAAGTGAATTTTAGTCCATTCGTTTCAGTCCAAATGTTGGTATAACTGGAAATATCCCAAGGCATATCCATTGGGTCAAATGTTCCAACGTCAAGCAGTCCAATATGATTGAATTTTCCGTCTTTGAGCAAATATACTTCGTTTCCCCAAGAATATTCGTTGCTACTATGTCCAAGTATTATGGTTTGTTCAGGATTTTTGTCTGACTTAAAAAATGTAAGGCTGTGAGTATAGCTGTCCATGAAACTATTGGACTTGTAGATTAAATTTCCTTTTGGGTTGTAAACATATAATCTAAGTCCGTAGTCTTTTTGATTCCCATTTTCATACCAACCAATGTAGTAGTCAAAATTGTCAAGAGTATATGTCTCGACAATCTTAATGCTATCAATTTTTAGTTTATCAACTATGCTGTCCGATTTCACAATTTCGAAGTCCTGTCCGAAGGTCGGAAAGATTGAAAATGTCAGTATGATTGATATGAGTAGTCTCATTTTTTCAAATTAACGCCAACGTGTTTGGCTATGATACGTTGCGGAAAAATCCGCAGGATTCTTTCCGCCGTAGCCGAAAGATAGCAAATTGCAATGAAATTCCGATAGGAATTTCAGCCGCAATGGATTATAGCCGTTGTTGTGTGTAGGTTTTATTTTTATTTATCAATTCAGTTATTTTTTTCGCTTTTCCATAATTCGCATCGTTCAGCCATATTTTTAAATTCCGCTTTTCAGTTTTTAGAATTAAATTAGCTTTCGTTTTAAATTTCCCTCCGTTTCCACTTCCAGTTAAAAAGTCGACTATTACGCTCAAAATTGAAATCAGCCAATTAGTCCGTTCAGAGTTCAATTCCGCACTTTTTATTTCAGTGTATGAGTAAGTT
>JAUIJA010000022.1 GCA_030431055.1 Bacteroidia bacterium
TGTCGTTTAGGATTTTTTGTTTTTCTGAATTGTAATTTGACAAAAAAGTCTTAATCTCTTTTACAGAACTAAATCTGGAAATTCCTTTGTCCTCTAACTCAAATTTTAAGGATTTCAACGATTCTATTGTTCCATATATTCTTGCCATTTACGATTTTTCTCAAATTACAGCCAACGGTCGAGTGTATGAGTAGTGTGGCTTTGCACATACATTCGATTTAACAACAAAATTATTTAGCCACATTACTTATACACATTGTTATGCAACGTTATTTAATTTATGCAGATGACTACATCACTTGGAACAAAGAAAAAGAAGACTGGGATAATAATGATGAGTTTATAGGAACTTATTTAGATGCTCACGAATATGCACGTAAAAAGTACGGCAAACGCTATACGCTTTATGTTGCATAACGGTATAGTATATGAAACGTAGCGTATAAATAGACACTAACTTTTCGGATTAAACACGAGTCGATTTTTTATTTTTTCTATTTATATTTAATTTTCGAAATATACAAAAATAAAAAATTGGCGGACTCAATTAATAAGCAAAAACCTTTCGGAAAGCCTATAATAGCTATGTTTTATATACATTGTTGTGCATAGTGCTTTTCACGTTCAGCTTGGTTTTCCAATGTTTGTTGTTTAGTTCAAAAATGAGCTTTGGCAAGACATACTCTTTTACAGTTTTGGTGAAGCGTGGATGATGCGACTGGAAATGTGTATGGCTTTGAGCGTTGGCAATTCAGACATCATTGTTTAACTTACAGGTTTCGTTATCCAATTCCGTTTCAATTGTATAGTGATGGAAATTATATTTTTCCAAAATTTCTTTCACTCTCTTTTTTACAGTCAAGATTTGATTAAAATCTTCAATGTTTTTCAATTTAATATGAGTTGTAAAAACGTGATTTTCGCCTTCTTGAGACCAAAGGTGTGTATGATGTAAAGAGGAAACATTGTCCAACTCAATTATGCTGTTTTTTATAATATTCAAGTCAATATCTTTGGGAACACCTTGCAGAAAAATAAATAACGTTTCTTTCAAACGTTTGAATACATTGAATAGAATGTATAACGTAATAAGCAAGGATAATGCAGGGTCAAGATAGTGATTGTCATAAAAATAAAGCACAATTGATACAATAAGTACAGCAACCCAACCTAAAACATCTTCAAGTAAATGCAAGGAAACGACTCTTTCATTGATTGATTTTCCTTTGCTCACTTTCCAAGATCCATAACCATTTACAATAACACCAACTATGGCAAAAATTATCATTCCTTGTGCATCTGAATGTTCTGGTTCAATTAATCTTTTAATTGCTTCATATATAACGTAGGTTGAGCCAGTTAATAGGACAATGCTGTTTATCAATGCACCAAGTAGCGAAAAACGTTTGTAACCGTAAGAAAATTTATCATTTGCATCTTTTTTAGACTTATGGTCTAAATACCAAGATGTACCGAGTGAAAGACTATCGCCTAAATCGTGAACAGCATCAGAAACTATAGCTATACTATTTACGTACAAACCTCCAATAAATTCAAAAATGGTAAAGCCTAAATTTAAAAAGAATGCAATCTTTAAATTTTTGGATGAGTGATGATGTGAGTGATTGTGAGCCATAAATTATTGATTTTCAAACAAGGCTTCAATATCTTTGGGAATAGGCATTCTTTTTAGAGGTGGAACATTTGCACCACCTGTATTGCCAAGAGGAACGTGATTAATAAAAGATTTCCAACCACCAACAAGTAATCTAATAATTTGTCCTACTATTTCTTTTATATCTTTCTGTCGAAAACCAAATTTTAACATTAACCAATGAGAATACGAATGCTCTAAAGGATATGATTGACCTATAATATGACTTCTCTCTAAATGATGCCAAGCAGTTTTATAGTCTCCAATTTTTAAATTAGACCTATACATTTTCAATTCACTTTTGTATGCCTGTTTTAAACCTTTTGGTATAATTGTATTTAATTTCATAATGCTTAATTATTTTGCTAAAGTAAATTGAATATCAATGCAATGGAAGTGCAATTATTGCCCACTACATTTATCACAAAATCCTTTTATAACCAAGTTTACGTTTTCTGAAACGAAACCATCAGGCACTTTTATTTGAGGGATTTTATGTTCAGTTAAACAAACAGTTTCGTTACAGTTGTTACAATGAAAATGTAAATGTAAATCCCTTTCAATTTCGCAGTTACAACCCTTTTCGCACAAAGCATATTTTGTTATTCCTGTACCATCGTCAATTTGATGCACAATATCTTTTTCCTCAAATGTTTTGACTGTTCTGTACAACGTTGTTCTATCTGCTTTCTCAAAAGCATTTTCTATATCACTTAATGTAACAGCAATTTGCTTTTCTGCAAGGAACTTGTAAATTAGCAAACGCATTGCTGTTACACGAATATTTTTAGATTCTAATAATTCTTCTATTGTTTGCATAATTAATCGTGGTCTTCGTTTCCAAATGGTTTAATTATTATACCTACACTAAATATAAATCCATCTGTTGGTGCATATATTTCTGGAAATATAGGATTTTCGTGTGGTGGTAAAACTAATGTTGAGAACCTACTTTGTCTTCTATCTGTGAAATTTTCAAAGTTCACAAATGCACTACCAAATTTAAAATTACGCATTAATAGTAAACCCATTGTTACAAAGTCTGTTGTTTCAGTTCCGTTTGATAAAAACTGCTTTCCAGTATAAAATGTTTCATAACCAATTCTCCATTTTTCAGATTCATACATCAACACGCTTCCTGCGTTATGTTTTGCAGTTAGTGGTTTTTGTGGATTTCCTGCTAAATATTTTAATTTCGTATCGATTAAAGCATAATTTAAGAACCATCTAAAATCTTTATAGGTAAACTTAATATTTGTTTCAGCTCCTTTGCTCAATATTTCTTCAGTTGCATTTTCAAATGCAAAAAATCCGTTATCTGTACTATTTAATAACAAACCATTGTCTATTGCGGTAACATAGAATAATTGATTTACAGAAAAACCAATCTCATCAGTTAAACGTGTTTGATAATTAAAATCAAGATTTAAACCATAAGAACGTTCTGGTTTTAAGTTTGATTTATCTATACCAAGTACATTTTCGAAATTTATAAATTCTGCTTCTTCTGTGAAAATATCAGGTATTTTGTAGCCTAAACCACCACCAATTCTGCTTGAAAATCCATTGTCATTTTTATACAATAATGAAACTCTTGGAAGTGGAAAAAATCCAAAGTCTGTGTTGAAATCTGCTCTCAATCCAGTTTCTAAAATCCAATTATCTGAAAGGTCATAAATGTTGTTTGCAAACATACCATACGTTATATCTGTTTGGTCACGTTGTAAAGTTGCACTATCATTCTCATCAAACTTTGAAGTATATAAGTTTGCTCCAAAAATCCAATCAGCTTTTGAAGTTGCTTTTTGATAAGTAACTTCTGTAAACGTATTGATTTGTTTACCGTCAAAATTAAAATCTGGAATAGTAAGGTTTCTTTCGAAAAACGAAATACTATTTTTTATGTTCAAAGAACTTATTGAATCTATTTGCGTTTTATAAACTGCTTGACTGCTCAACCTTTTTGAGATATTTTCTTCTGTATATTGATGAATTCCATTTTCTCCACTTTCAATTTTTGTTACATCTCCACCAATTCTGTCATCGTAAGTTCCATTTAAACCAATCCAAAATGTTGTTTTTTCTGATGGATAATAAAAGAATTTTGGGTTGAATGAAATAGAAGTTGTTTTTGGCAAATTACTAAAACCATCATTTTCTGGGTCGTAAGCCTTTTGATAATGACCAGAACCATAAAGTGAAACACCAAATTTTTCATTTCGTTTGCTGTAAAATACATTTGCTGTACTTCCCAACGCTTGTGTTTGTGTTAGCATTATGTCTAAAGTAGGTTCTTCGTCTGGTGTTTTTGAAACCATATTTATTAAACCTGCAATTGCTCCACCACCATAAAGAGTTGATGAACTTCCTTTTATGATTTCAAATTGTTGCAAGTCCAAAGGCGGAATTTGTAGAATACTCAAACCGCTCGAAAAGCCACCATAAAGAGGAAATCCGTCTCTCAAAAGTTGCGTGTAGCGTCCATCAAGTCCTTGAATTCTGATATTTGTACTTCCGCTACTTAAAGAAGTTTGTTGCATTTGAATTCCTGTGCTTTCACGAAGTACCATCGAAATATTAGTTGGGTTCATTATGGCTTTTTCGCCTAATTCTTCTACACCAATAAATTCTATTCTTGTCGGGATTTTCTTTACAGTTCTTGTGCTTCTTGAAGATTGTAATACAACTTCTTCCAATTCATTTTCTCCACCTTTTAATTTGAAAATTAAATCTGAATTAGTTGGGATTTGTATTGTAGTTTCTAAAGTTTCATAACCTAAATATGAAATGATGATACTATGTTCTCCGTTTGGAATTTCTGTAAAAGTTGCAATTCCGTCAAAATCGGTTACTGCTCCTTTTTTTAGTTCCTCAAAGTATACTGTTGCTCCAAATAACGGTTCGTTTTCGGATTCTGAAATGACTTTTATTTGTATGCCAGATGTTTGCGCTTTTATAGAAAAGCATATAATAATTGTGAGCATTACGCTCAATATGTATTTATTCATTGAAAATGTAAAAATTAATTAACTAAATTTTTTTTGACTATTGGTCGATAAATTAGCTGATCAATTGAGGCGGTTGCCAGATATTGGAATGATAATTAAACCTGTAGATTGATTGATAAACAGATTGTATTTCTGTAGAAATTTGGTTGTTAATACCTAATTCAAATGTTTGAAGTGGATGATATGTAATTGCCATTCCGCAACAATTACAAATACAAGTTATTGGACAAGTATCATCACTATCATTTTGATGATTGTGTTCAGCAGCTATTTCATCTTGGTGCAGGTCTTCGGCATTATTTCCGTCAGAACAAGGTTTGATTGACAAAACAAGTATTATTAATGATAGTATGATAGTAATAAATTTCATTGGCGCAAAGATAAATAAATTACAATGCAATGGTGTTGCAAAGTTTTTTCTTAATCCTGTTTGTGTTCAGTTTTTGAGCGTTGGCTAAAAACAGCTCTTTTATTTTTTTGGCTTTGGCTTTTTGTGGCTGGAAAAAATAAATGTGCTGTTTGTGCGGTTGGCTTTTTAGTTCAAATGTTCAATTTTAGCACGATTTTCCGCATTATGCACAACGGTTTTGTGTAAGCGTCAGTAACGGGAAAGTACCCGATTACTTTCCGCTGACGCACTAAAGATAGCAAAAACGAGTTGAATTTTCGGTAGAAAATTCAGCCGTTATTGCGCTTACACGTTGTTGGCAGTAGTGTTTGTTTTACTAAATGTAAAGTTTGTTTGTCAAATAGAATTGTTTGTTTTACATTTGTGTAAATTCAAATCCGTTTATTATGAAACTAAATTTTTTATTTCCGAATAAGTTTAAAAAAATTGGGTGGTTTATTCTCATTCCTTCCGCAATTATTGGTTTAATAACTCTTATCTATGAATATGAGCCAAGTTTTTTAGATTTTAATGTTCCTGCAATTTTTGTAGGTGAAATACTTTCTGATGGTAAAAAAACTTTTAGAATGGTTAATAATAATGTTTTAAATGAAATTCTAGGTGTTTTGATTATTATCAGTTCATTATTAGTTGCTTTTTCAGAAGAAAAATCGGAAGATGAGTATATTTCTAAAATTAGATTAGAGTCTTTGGTTTGGGCTGTTTATTTCAATTTTGCCATTCTTTTATTATCATTTTTGTTCGTTTATGGTTTGTATTTTTTATGGGTTATGATATTTAATATGTTCACAGTCTTGCTGTTTTTCATAGTTAGATTTAATTGGCAAATTTCCAAACTAAAAAAATCAGCTTATTATGAAGAATAGTATTAAGGTCGAAAGAGCAAAAAAGAATATTACGCAAGCTGAATTAGCAAAATTGGCTAAAGTCAGTAGGCAAACAATAAATGCAATGGAATTAGGGAAATATGTTCCTTCAACAGTTTTAGCTTTGAGATTAGCTAAAATTTTTGAAATCGAAGTAAGCAAAATCTTCACTTTAGAAGACTCTGATTGGGATTAGTTCATATTACTGCCAACGGTAAAGTATATGGCAAGGTGGGTTTAAAAGTGCTGACCTATCGAACCATAACAAACTAATTAAAATCACTAAAGTAGCAATTTGGAACGATGCCCCACTTTGCTATATACATTGTTAGGCATCCGTAAATTTTACGGTTTTGAAATACTTACATTTAAAAGAGTTAGAAGTGCCATTATATCGAGGTAAGTTAGTAATCATTTTAACTAACGATAAAGAAAAATTACAAAAATATATACCTGATTTTGAAGATAAAGAGCCTTATGCTCATACTTGGCTAATAAATTGGAAAGGAAAACAAGGTTTTGTAATTGTGTTGAATTTTGACAATAGTTATAGAAAAATACATAATGGCACTATAACTCACGAGGCAATACACGCTACTCATTTTATAGCACAAGAACGTGGATTAGAAGCAGACTTTCAAAATGACGAACCTATAACATATTTAGCCGAGTTTATTACTGACGAAGTTTATAAATTAATGAAGAAACATAAATTTGAAGCAGTGTCGTAGTAAAATTTATTGTGCCTAACTGGTTATATGTTTACAAAATACGTCGTTTTTAGGGTTATTTTCCGGATATCGACGTATTTTTATCGTTGTTATCAGAAATAAATATAGTACTTTTTTGTGAATT
>JAUIJA010000023.1 GCA_030431055.1 Bacteroidia bacterium
AAAAGAATCTCACCAATGGCATATTTTAGGTATTTACCTGTTTTATTTTTCATAAGTAAGTTTTGCCTTATTTTTCGAAAGAATTTTATCATTGGTTAGCGTTTTCTGATAATGAAGCACAACGTGTTTGTGTATGAGTTGTTGCGTGTTTAAGCGACTAATTTAGTAAATACAAACCGAATAGAAAATCCGAGAGGATTTTCGTAAGTAAGCTAGAACTAGCAATTAATTATACACGTTGTTGTACGCTGGCTTTTTTATTTTAAAAACTTAATTCGAGGACTATATATCACCTCTTTTTTATTGTTAATTCTCAATGTATTTATTAATATTAATACTAAATTGGCGACATACAAAAAGCCAATAACCATAAAAAATGTACTTAAAGTTATTTGGTCTGTGAGTCCGATTTTTGAGATTAATAACAATACTATAGGGATAAAAAATAGCAGTATTGTCCATGTGATTTCGAAATTGATTAAATCTTTACCCAACTTATTGATGTTTTTAATCTTACCTTTTTTCGATGTCCAAAGTATAAATGGAATTAAAACTCCGAGTAATGGGAAAAATAGAAATGTAAGTGCAGAGAGATTAAGATACGTTAAATATTTTTTATCTTCTTTTACAGACCAATCTATCAACTCATCTGGACTTACATTTAATGCATTTGCTAATCGCTTCAATGACTCACCTGTTGGGTTTGACTCCCCTTTTTCAATCCGCTGAATAGTTCGTAAACTTAAACCAGATTCTTCTGCTAGAAATTCTTGTGACATTCCTTTCTGGTTTCTCAATTCTTTTACTCTTAAAGCTAAATAGTTGTTATCCATTTTTTAAAGGTTTGTTTTTAGTTAAAGTTTTTCTGTACCTCATTATTGTTATGGTTAATGTTCCTAATAAAAATCCAGGAACCAATTGAACTAACGACCCATATATAACATGATTTAATAGCGCTTGCCCAAAATTATCATAATATAGTCCATAATGGGTACCAATTTCCCATTTTGTATCTACCCACCAAAGTATGGCAACTGGAATCCTTGAAATAGTTGAGTAAATAAGCAAGCTTAATAAAAGAATCTTGAATGCTTTTTTATGCATAGCTATTTTAATGCCTAAATATATCGCAAATCCTAAAGTAAGCCAAAGTAGCCCGATAATAAAAATAGCATTTTCAGGCAATCCCAATAATTCTAAACAATATCTAACAGGTGTTAGGATTAGTGCAATTATTATGGGTGCTTTAGCATAATATATGGCTTGCTGTAAAGTAGTTTTTTCGTTGTTTTTCATACTAGTTCTTTTTAGCGATAATTTTACGACCAGATTGATTCATTGTTAAGCTAATAACATTATTCGTTTCATTTTTATTAAACGTGATTTCTGCATCTACAATTTTTACAAAAAAATGATTTTGAGTTTCAGCAAAAAGTTCGACCTTTTTAGTTTGACCTGGAGCTAATAAGTATAATTGATTTGTGTTATCTAAACCGATTGTAAGGTTTACGTTTGGTTTAACCTCATAAGTTCCTGTATAGTTATTTAATATTTCTACGGGAACAGCAATTGACTTCTTTACTTGTTCAATGGTTTTAGTGACTGCTGAAATTTTATTTGCGTCAGGTATAGTAACAAATAATTCTGCAACTTGTTTTGCAACGTTATTTACATTTTTACAATTGCAATTAGTTAATGCAGTTATATACATATTTTCTTGAGGTAAAAACAGAGCAATACCGGTAAAACCCTTTGTGCTTCCTGTGTGTGCAATTACAGGAGAATTCCCCAATCTTGAAAACCGAAAGCCATATCCGTAAGGTATTCTTTTTCCACTATTTAATAGGGTTGGTGTCATAGCCTGCTTTATACTAGACGCTTTTAAAAGAGTGTTTGAAAGTAATGCTTTTTGCCATTTTAAAAGATCCTCTGTAGTAGATAATATAGCACCTGCTGAATATGCTAATGACAAACTCATATAATCTGCGTTTATATATTTATTTTGTTCAATTATGTAACCATTAGTTCTGTTTGGAATAATTTGTTTCATATTTCCATAGTATGATGACGTCATTCCTATTTTATCAAAAATATTTTCTTGAATAAATTCAACATAAGATTGCTTAGAAATTGTTTCAATAATTTGCCCTAATAAAATATAACCTGCGTTACTGTATTTAAATTTTTCACCAGGCATAAATACCAATGGTTCATCTTTAAAATAGGTAATGAGTTCTTTTGGAGACCTATCCATTCTAGAGGTATAATTCTTTTCACTTAAAGGCGTTTTGTTTTTTATTCCCGAAGTATGATTTAATAAGTGATGAATGGTAATATCTTTTCCAACCTCTGCATATTCGGGAATATATTTTCCAATTTTATCTTCGATATTGAGCTTACCTTGCTCTGCAAGCATTAAAATTGAAACTGCAGTAAATTGTTTTGTTATTGAACCAATCTGAAATACACTGTTTAGCTGTATAGGTGTATTTAATTCTAAATTTGATTTTCCTAAAGCTTTTTGATAAATGGCTTTACCGTCTTTCGCTACCAAAATTGAAATGCCTGGATCATTAGAACTATAATGTAAAGAAACTATAGAGTCTATTTTTGATTCATAGCTCTGACTAAAGCTAAAATGTGTAATGAAAAGAAAAGTGAGTGTTGTAAAAAAATTATTCATTGATTTGTATTTAATGTTCAGTGAGCAAAATTAAATACAATGGGCGTTGTCACTTGCGCCAAGCTTATGACATCTTTATGCCATCTGTGGCAAACCCTTTGAATAATGATAAATATGGACTGAATTGTTATTAGGTTTTAAGTATTACGCAACCTTTATTCAGTGCGAGTCAAGCTTGCGTACAACGGTCTCGGCTATGAGTAGTTGCGTGGGTTGGCACTTAACTTTACAAGTACACACCAAGCTGAAAATCCGCAAGGATTTTCAGAAGTAGGCGAGAACAAGCAATTACTTATAGGCATTGTTGTGCTTTCGTTATTTTATTTACAGTTATTGAGTTCAATACAATCAATTCTATTCAGAATATCAGTATAAATTGTCTTAAGAATATTAATTCCTTCATAGAATACCATATTACCTTGGGACCAATATTTCAAAAGTTCAATTACGTTTGAATCATTCTCAATTTTATTAAAATCCATAAAAGTCTTGTAATAGGTACTATCAGATTCTTTAATAAAAATACTATTTCTGTAAGGGATAAAACTAGTCTCGTGAGAAACAGCAATATTCCTCCAATTTTCTAATTGTTTATCACTGAAATTTGAAAAAGATTCCGCTTGATTTAATAAGTCTCGTAATTTCAAATCCGTTATATTATTTAATGTTCCAGTAGAAACTAGTTCATCATATGTGTCAGTTTTTAACTGCCAAGGATGAATATAATTAGGTCTGTCTATTATTTTTGAAGAATCTTGAGAATTGTTTTCAATTTTATTAATTAAAGTATTTAATTCTTTTGATGAATGTAAATATAATTGCTTACTTCTTTCTATTTGTTGAATATTCCATTTTGCTTCTTCTTTTAAGCGAATTAAATATTGACTTTCCAAAACAGTCTTTTTCTGATTTTCATTCCAATTATTAATTTGTAGAGCAATTAAAATTCCAATTACAACAAGAACAATTTCACCAATAGCATATTTAAAATACTTTCCAGTTTTGTTTTCCATCAACAGGTTTTGTCTAATTTTTCTAAAGAATTTTATCATTGGTTAACGGTTTCTTGAAAGGTAGGATAAATATTTAACTCGAGTTTGGGATAATGAAGCACAACGGTTGGGCTATGAGTAGTTGCGTGGTTTAGCACTAAACTTTGCAAGTACACACCAAACTGAAAATCCTCGCGGATTTTCAGAAGTAGGCGAGAACAAGCAATTACTTATAGCCATTGTTGTGCGTTCGTTATTTATTTTTCTGTTCATCTTTTTTTCGTTTCTTGCTCATTCCAACTATAAAGAAAAACCCACCAACAGCAACAAACACTATCCCTATAGAACCGACTGAGTCTTTCAATGTTGTTGTGAAAGTAATTCCTAATGCTATCAAAACTATACCTAAAAATAACGATCGTCTATATCCTTTTAATTTTTCCATATTAATACTCTTTAAATTATTCTAATTCCTTGTCAAGTCGTTTTTTACCCAAGTATGAAAGCAGTATCCAAAATCCCAGCAGTAGTCCGATAATTGCATTAATAATTATCAATTTGTCAAACAATTGTCCAAATGACAAACCTGGACTTTGGAAGATATTATATTTCGCATAAGTAAATAAACTCCCAATAATTACGAAAACTATATAAATCAATAAAATACTTCTTATTCTTAATCTTCTTATTTGAATTGCACCAAAAAATAATAGGGCACTTATAAGGAATATAGAGTTTATTGTCATAATGATTGCAATATCTTCAAAATCGCTCATTTCTTGATTGAGAACAAATTGGCGATACAAAACAATTCCCTGCATAGCTAAAATTGTTAGGAGATACATTACAGCTATTACTTTGTGAGCAACTTGCTTATTTCTTTCGTCCATATTTAGAAACGGCTTTTTATTTTTTGTGTTCATACCAGAATAAATCGTTTAAAGTTCTATCTAATGCTTTTGCAATATTGATACATAAATTTAGAGACGGATTATATTTTCCTTTTTCTATCAATCCAATAGTTTGTCTTGTGGCACCAACCAAATCAGCGAGGTCTTGTTGTGATAAACCTTTTTCAACTCGTGCCAATTTGATTTTTATATTTTCCATATCACAAATGTAATATAAATATTTCAAAAAGCAATATATATATTGCTTTTTTATAAACGACTTAAAAAGTTAGGTTATTCTTGTTTAGGTTGCTACTTATCTTATTCGGATGGATTTGTATTTAATGACGCACAACGTGTTTGTATATGGTTTGTTGCGTGGTTTAAGCACTAAATTTAGCAAATAAAAACCGAATAGAAAATCCGCGAGGATTTTCGTAAGTAGGCTAGAACTAGCAATAAATTATATACGGTGTTGCCAACAGTTATTTTTTCAGAAATCTATATTCATAAACTTTCGGCTCAATTTTTTTCGCAAGTGTTTTTAGGTTATCTCTTAATTCCGAAATCAATTCTGTGTAAATACTATCATCACTATTGTTGTTCATTTTTCCTCTGTCGTTTCTTCCTTGAAAATATTCACGTATTTCGTAAAGTGACGCATTTACATTGATGTTTTCTTTTGAATGATAATATTTCCATAATTTTCTACCTGAAATCATTACTTTTTCAGATTCCTCTGATAAAATGCGAGGACTTGAGCTGTTAAAAGACTCACTCTCAAAAAGCATTGGTTTGTTAGTTTCATTATACTTTATTTTTCCTTTTAAAAAGTTTGACATAAAGTTATTTGAGAACTTTTCTTTTGCGTCAATTTCCTGTTCAGTAAATGGTATCCAATAGTTAGTGCCAATTTCACTTTTTATATTAGTGTTAAAGATTGTAAAAACAAGACAATCATTATGAAATTCAATATCATTTTTCCAATCAGAATTAGGAATTAAAAATTGGTCTCTATCATTAATCCAAGTTTGAGCGATTGATTTTCTAACGGAATAATAAACGGAAATAGGAATAAGATTATTTTGATTAATCCACATTCCTCTTGGATTAGCCATTTGTTCCTTTTTATTTAAAATATAAACTATCCCGTTCTGTTGAAAATCATTTCCGTTTGTTCCAGCAAGAAAACCTATATAATTTTCTTTTACTTTATAAGATGAAATCCACTTATTAATGTATTGGCTTTTGTCTGCCGAATAAAGTTCTTTAGTTCCAATAAACTCTGCATTTTCATTGTAAATATCTGTTAATATGCTATGAAATACTTCTTTTTCTTTTGTATTCCATATTTTAAAACCTATTGGAAATTTACCTTTTACATTGTCAAAAGTATATGCAGGTGCAATAAACATCTTTTCGATTTTCGCTTTCAAATAGTGTCGTAAGGAAATAAATGCAGAACCTTGTAATACTTTTAATTTAGAAAATTCAGCTATAAGAACTCCTTCCATTTCTGCATATATTCTTATCAAAAATTGTGCGTAAATCTCTCTTCCAGCCGTTCCTAAAATGCTATTGTATTTTAAGTGAGTTTTTGATTGATTTACACCTGCTTTTCCTTTTTTACCTATACTTGATACTTCAGCGTAAGGTGGATTGATGTAAATGATGAGTTTATTTCTTTTTTCGTCATCATTTAAAATGTCTTGTAGACTTTGTGGAAGTTTAGAAAAATCATCATTTAAAAAGTCAAATTGAAAAACGTGATTTTTCAATAAGTTAGCTCCGTGGTCAATTCTCTCGTGGATTACGCTGATGTCTGCTTGGTCTAATGTACTAGCGTAAAT
>JAUIJA010000003.1 GCA_030431055.1 Bacteroidia bacterium
CTGGTGGTGAACGAAACCGACTTCACTTGGCAATGACGCTAAAAGAAGAAGGAAATGTCTTACTTTTAGATGAACCTACGAATGATTTAGATATTAATACGCTTCGTGCATTAGAAGAAGGTTTAGAAAACTTTGCAGGTTGTGCAGTAATTATTTCGCACGATAGATGGTTTTTAGATAGAGTTTGTACGCATATCTTAGCTTTTGAAGGCGATTCTCAAGTATATTTCTTCGAAGGAAGTTTTTCAGAATATGAAGAAAATAAGAAAAAACGATTAGGTAAAGAAGTTACACCAACAAGAATTAAGTATAAAAAATTAATTCGATAAATAAATTGTACTAAAAATCCTGATTTTTAATCAGGATTTTTTTATTTTAGTGGTTTGTATATTTGGTTTATCCTAGTGAAACAATTTTATTTTTTACTTTTTCTACTATTTAGCACTTTAGTATTTGCTCAAGGCGAAAGTTCGTATAAATTAGAGTGTAAAAAACTTTTAAAAGAATCAGGTAAAAACTTTTTGGAGTTAAAAAACGATGAATCTGTTCGTTTAGCAAATCTTGCGTTAACATTGGCTTCTACTAATAAAGATTATGAATTTGAAGCCAAAGCTTATAATTTAATCGGGTTGAATTATGTTGATTTTTCCGATGTAAATAAAGCAATTGATGTTTATAAAAAAGGATTAGTTAGTGCCAATAAAACTAAAAATGACACTATAAAAGGTTGGTTAACAAATAATTTAGCAAATGCTTATTGCTTTAATGAAATCGATTTTAACGAAGGAATTAAATATTACAAATTAGGACTTCAATATTCCGAAAAATTAAAAGATGATTACGAAATTGCTTTTACAAAACTGAACTTAACCAGCGCATTATTTAGAGTTTCAAATTATGAAGAAGGAATTGCGTATTTAATCGATACAAAAGACTATGTTGAACTAAACGGAGATGTTGAAGCACAAATTACATTTAATTCGCTTTATGCTGATTATTATAATAATGCTTTAAATGATTTTGATAAAGCCGATTTATACTACAAAAAAGCCTATCTTAACTCGAAAGAAAACCAAACTGAATTTATAAAATCTCACATTGCTAATTTATACCAAGATATCGCTGCTTTTTATTCTAAACACGGAAAATTTGCAGAAGCATATTCGTTTTTGCGAATGAAAGATTCTTTAAATACCGAAATTTATAATGCCGAACGTTTAAGTAAAGTTGCAAAAGTTAGTAGCGAAGTCGATAAAAATGAAGTAGAACGCGATCTTTTAAAGGTTCAACAAGAAAAATTATTACAAGAAGAGAAACTTAAAGACAGCAAAATAATTGTTACCCTTTTTATAGTTATTTTTTCAATTTTAATGCTTTTACTATTTTCAATGTACCGAAACAATCGTTTACGTACAGAAAGCAACCTAGAACTTCAAAAAGCAAATAAAGAACTGATTATAGCAAAAGAAGAAGCCGAAAAAGCATCGAATATTAAATCGCAGTTTATTTCTACGATTAGTCACGAACTTCGAACACCTTTATACGGAGTTATAGGAACTACAGATATTATTGAAGAGGAACACGCCGAACTTTCTAATAGTCCGCATTTAAAGGCTTTAAAGTTTTCGGCTAATTATTTATTGTCTTTAGTAAACGATATTTTAAAAGTTTATAAAATTGAAGAAAATAAAGTCGTTTTAGAAGATAATATTTTCAATTTAGACGATATTATAGAAAGTATTCGAGAATCGTTAGAAACAATTTCAAGAAGACATAATAATAAAATTCAGGTTTTAGTAGATAGTGCAATTCCAGAGTTTTTAATAGGTGATAAAGTTCGATTATCTCAAGTTATAATTAACTTAATGAGTAATTCTTTAAAGTTTACACACAACGGAAAAGTTATCATTAAAGCCGATTTAGATAGAGTAGAAGGAGAAAACTATTTTGTTAAGTTTAAAGTAATCGATACAGGAATAGGAATTCCAAAGAAATATCAAGCTTCAGTTTTTGAAAAATTTGTTCAAATTGAACGTAGAGAAGACGATTACCAAGGGACAGGTTTAGGTTTAACAATTGTAAAAAAACTAATTGATTTATTCGGTGGAACAATTACTTTAGAAAGTGAAGAAGGAAAAGGAACAACATTTACATTTGATATTCCGTTTAAATCAGGTGTTGAAGATGCTAAAGAGTTCATACAGGAAGTAGAAGTTGATTTATCCGAATCAAAATCTTATAAGGTTTTAGTTGTTGAAGACAATAAAATAAATCAAATTGTAACTAAACGCTTACTTGAAAACCACAAATTTATATGCGAAATTGTCGATGATGGATTTCAGGCGATTGAAATTTTAGAACAACAAGAATTTGATGCTATTTTGATGGATATTAATATGCCAAAAATTAATGGTTTCGATACAACTAAAATCATCCGTAAAAAAGGGTATACAATTCCTGTAATTGCTGTTACCGCTTTTGAAAAACAAGAAATTATTGAGAGAGCTCGAGATGCTCAAATTAACGATGTTATTGCAAAACCTTTTGAAGCTTACAAGCTATTCAGAATGATTCGTAAGTATGTTGAAAACGAAGAAGATAAAACAGGTTTACTTTAGTTTTCCCAATTTACTTTTCATAAAATCTGTAATAAAATAAGAAATCAATTTTCCTGTTAAATGATTATTATTTGTTTGATCTAAATCTGGTGCACCTTCACAAATATGTAAATAAGAAGCATTTTTATGATTTCCCATAAAATTAACAAACTGTCTTGCTTGTTGCACGCTAAAACCACTCAAAGTCATTGCACTAGAGTAAACTCCAGGAATCGCGTCTAAATCTAACTCAATTCCGTAAGTATCGTTTTTTATAAAAGAATATGCTTTTTCAAGTTCGTCATCGAAGTTTTTAGTCTTTCTAACTTCAATTTCCTCGTAAGTATTAAATTTAATTCTCTCTTTTTGCTCTTTTAAAGCATTGAATAAACCTTTAGAGTTATAACTTTCATGTAAGCCAAAAACAAAGTAATGCTTTAAAAAACCTTCTTCAAAAGCATAAGTAAACCCGTTTCCAGAATGTCTTCCTTCTAAAATTCTAAAATCACTATGTGCATCAAAATTAATTGTATTTATAGGTTTTCCTTTGGCTAGCGCTAAACCTTTTATGTTTCCGTAAGCATTGTTATGTCCACCACCAATTACTATCGGAATTTTTCCAGCCGAAGCAATCAAATGAACTACATGAGAAACTTCTTTATCTATTTTTGAAACTAACTTAAAAAGCTCTTTTCGGTCTTCCTTTTTTGTTGCGTCTAAATTTTCAGCTTCTTTCATAAAAGCTTCTACGTTAACTTCACCTAAAATAAGTAAATCGCTTCCTTTGCAAAATTTGTTATGCTGAATGTTTACCAAACTTTTTAAAGTACTTTTAAAAGCCGATGAAGCTCCAGCTCTACCGAAGTTAGCTCTAACTCCAATATCTTCAGAAATTCCAAGTAAAACAAAAGTTGCTAAAGAGTTTTTTAAAAAGTCTTCAAGTTTTTCATTAGGATTACCTATTTGTACCTTTTCGCCAAATTTCACTTCACCACTTCTGTAGTTGGTAATTTGTGCTAAATCGCTAGATGTGAAAGGTTTAATTGTGTTCATAAAATGGGCTAGTTTCACTACCAAAAATAGTGTTTTATAAATAAATTTTAGAATAATTGAATAAATTGTTTTTAAATTGTATGTTTGTTAGTGAAATAACCAATTTATTATAGACTATAAACTAATGGAAAACCAACAAAAACAAAAGAATTCTGGACTTAAAACTGCGGTAATAATATTAGGATTATTGCTTTTAGGTAGTGTAGGATACATTATCAAAATGTCGATGGACAATAAAAAGGAAGTTACTGAATTAACTACTGAGAAAGATAAATTTGCTAGTGATCTAAAAGAGAACATAGCTCAATTAAAGGCATCTCAAAGTGAAAATGCTGAACTAGACGCTGAAAGACAAAAATTAATCAAAGAAAATGAAGAGCTTTTAGCTAAAGTTGAAAAAGCTGAAGGTGATGTAGCTGCAATGGCACGTTATAAAAACGAATATTTCCGTTTAAAAAGAGAAAAAGACAATTTAGTTGCTGAAATCGAATTATTAAAAGAACAAAATGTTGCTTTAACGTCTAGTTTAGACAGTACAAATGTTGTTTTAGAGTCAGAAAGACAATTTAAAGATACTTTACTAGTACAAAACGATAATTTATTTAAAACAGTAGAAAAAGGTTCTAAATTAGCAGTGTTAAACTTAAATGTACAAGCTGTTAAAGAAAGAAGTTCTGGAAAACAAATTGATACTGATAAAGCGAGTCGTGCAGATAAGTTAAAGGTAAATTTTATTATTGCTGAAAACCAAATAGCACAATCTGGAGATAGAAAATATTACGTACAAGTAATTGATAGTAAGAATAATATCTTAGGTGACAAAGAAACTATCCAAACTGGTGGAGAAGGAATGTCATTAACGTATAGCTTTATTTCAGTTGTTAAATATGAAAATAAAACAGTAGAAGTTAAAGAAGAAATTTCTGGAGATGATTTTGAAGCTGGAACTTACTTTGTAAATGTTTTCAATGAAAAAGGAGAAAATGTTTCTAAAACAAGTTTTTCTTTAAGATAATTTTAAATTAGTTAAATAAAAAAAGGAGCTTTAAAAGCTCCTTTTTTTATTCTATAATTTCTCCATTTATCATCACATTCTCAATCAAATTGGAACCAAATTCATACGGAATTTGGTAATACGAATGAATAGGTTTTGTAATGATTAAATTTGCTTTTTTACCTTTTGTAATACTTCCCACTTCATTAGAAGCTTCCATAGCAAAAGCAGCATTTATAGTTGCAGCATTTACAGCTTCTTCTGGAGTCATTTTCATTTTTATACAAGCAGTTGCCACTACAAAATTCATGTTTCCAGATGGCGTTGTTCCAGGATTGTAATCAGTAGCTAAAGCTAAAGGTAAACCAGCATCTATCATTTTACGCGCTGGCGTATATGGAATACTAATAAAGTAAGAACAGCTTGGTAAAGCAACTGGCATAGTTTCCGAGTTTTTCAAGACTTCAATATCTTCATCAGTTACAATTTCTAAATGATCGACAGAACGCGCTCCGTGTTTCACGCAAGCTTTAATTCCGTCTATTGCGGTAAATTGGTTTACGTGGATTTTTGCAGTTAAACCATACTTTTTTCCAGCTTCTATGATTCGTTCCGTTTCTTCAACAGAAAAATAACCTGTTTCTAAAAATGCGTCAATGTAATCGGCTAAGTTTTCTTCGGCTATTTTTGGTAACATTTCATTGATAATCAAATCGATATAAGCCGAATGGTTTTCTTTAAATTGAGTAGGGAAGGCGTGTGCTCCTAAAAATGTAGCCTTTATCGGAATATTGTAATTTTCCTTTAAACGTTTAATAACACGAAGCATTTTCAATTCGCCTTCTACTGTTAAACCATAACCCGATTTAATTTCGATAGCACCAGTTCCTTGTTGGATAACTTCTTCTAAACGCTTTTTAGACTGCTCGTATAATTCATCTTCTGAAGTTTCATTTAAGCGTTTAGCCGAATTTAAAATTCCACCACCACGATTGGCAATTTCTTCATACGATAATCCGTTAATTCTATCTACAAACTCTTGAATTCTGTTTCCTGCGTAAACAATATGCGTGTGACTGTCAATCCATGTTGGTAAAATTACTTTTCCTTCAACATCAATAACTTCAAAATTATTTAAGTCTGGACAATCTTTCATTTCGCCAAAGTCTTCAATTTTATCGTCATTAACAACCAAGAAAGCATTATCAATTTTAGGTAAAATCGACATTTCTTTTCCCGATACTTTTTCAATTGAAGTTTCTCTAACTTGTAGTAATTCTTTTATATTAATTAAAATGGTACGCATAAAAATAAATTTCTGTAAAAATAAGTCCGAATTTTAAAAACTCCTATCTTTATAGTAAAAATTAGACATTTTGAGAAAGATTAAATATAAAAAAGGGCAAAAGTATCACAACCAATCGTATGAATACACAGGTATTTATACAGATAAGGAAACCGAAATGCAATTGTTTATTTATGATGAAGAAAATGTCACAGAGTTTCAAGCTATTAAAGTTGATGATTTTATAAAAAATAAAAGTGAGAAAAAGAATAATTGGCTTAATCTACATGGTTTAACAAACATTTCTCTGATTAAAGATTTAGCTGAAAAGTTAAAATTAAACAGTTTAATTGTTTCTGATATTTTAAACATTGCCAGAGGAACGCGATTAGATGAATTAGATGAATGTTTGTTTTTTAGTGTTAAATCTATTTTACCAAATGAAAATGATAAGAAAACTATTAGAATAGAGCAAATTAGCTTTTTAATTCACGATAATTTATTGGTTTCCTTTCAAGAAAAAAGAGGCGATTTTTTTACACATATTAGAGAAAGACTTAGAACAAATTCTGGAATTGTTCGCAAGAAAAAAGTTGATTATTTATTGTATTTAATGCTTGATGCTATTCTTGAAAACTATTACATTACAATTGATGACAAAGAAAATGAAATTGAACAATTATTAGCTTTATCAAAAACATCTGATGATCCAAAAATTGTGGCTGATATTGAACGCAACAGAGAAATCTTCTATTTGCTCAAGCGATCGCTTTTGCCTTTAAAAGATGCATTATTTACGATTAAAACGATCAAAGAAGACGATGAGTTTAACAGTATTGAACCTTCAAATTTTGTGTTTTTTAGTCGATTGCATCAAAAGACAATTGAGTTGCTCGAACAAATTGATTACGACATGACTTCGCTTGATAGTGCTAGTAATTTTTATTACACTACTCAAGGTCATAAAATGAACGAAGTAATGAAAACCTTAACGGTTATTTCTTCTGTTTTTTTACCCTTAACGTTTATTGCTGGAATTTACGGAATGAATTTTCATTACATGCCAGAGTTAAATGAACATTATGGCTATTTTATTGTACTGGGAATTATGTTTTTAATCGTTTTACTAATGCTTTTCTATTTTAAACGTAAAAAATGGTTTTAAATCATATCGTTTGGATTAACCCACTTATCAAATTCTTCAGAAGTTACATAACCTAATGTGATTGCAGCTTCTTTTAAAGTTGTATTTTCTTTATGCGCTTTTTGTGCAATCTCAGCGGCTTTGTAGTATCCAATTTTTGTATTTAAAGCAGTAACTAGCATTAACGAATTTGAAACCAATTCGTTTATTCTCTTCTCATTAGCTTGAATTCCTTTTACACAATGTTCGTTAAACGAATTGCATGCATCGCCTAATAATTCTGCCGATTGTAAAAAGTTAGCTATAATTACAGGTTTGTAAACATTCAACTCAAATTGACCTTGACTTGCAGCAAAAGTAATAGTGGCGTCGTTTCCAATAATTTGACTACAAACCATGGTTAAAGCTTCAACTTGTGTAGGATTTACTTTTCCAGGCATTATAGAAGAACCTGGTTCGTTTTCGGGCAAAAATAATTCAGCTAAACCAGAACGTGGACCAGAACCCATTAATCGAATATCATTGGCTATTTTAAATAAAGAAATCGCCAATTGCTTTAATGCCGAATGGATTTCTACAATGGCATTGTGTGCTGAAAGCGCTTCAAATTTATTTGGAGCCGTTACAAATGGAAGTTGGGTAATTTCAGCGATATTTTGAGCTACTAAAACATCAAAATTTTCTGGAGCATTTAAACCTGTTCCAACAGCTGTTCCGCCAAGTGCTAATTCTGATAAAGAATGTAAACTTTTTTGAAGTGAAACAATTCCGTTTTGAATAAGTTTTGCATAACCTGAAAATTCTTGACCAAGTGTAAGTGGAGTAGCATCCATTAAATGCGTTCGGCCAATTTTGATAATATTTTCAAATTCTTCTGATTTTGAAATAAACACAGCTAATAGTTTTTCTAATGCTGGAATGGTATGATACACCAACTTTTGATACGCTGCAATATGCATCGCAGTAGGAAAGGTGTCATTAGAAGATTGTGATTTGTTTACATCGTCATTGGCTTTTATTATTAGTTCATCTTTGCCAATTTCTCTTCCTGATAGTTGTTGCGCTCTATTAGCAATAACTTCGTTTACGTTCATATTGGTTTGCGTTCCAGAACCTGTTTGCCAAATTACAAGTGGAAATTGGTCATTGTGTTTTTCGTCTAAAATTTCTTCACAAACTTGAGCGATTAATTTTGCTTTTTCAGATGAAAGAATTCCAAGATTTGCATTTGTAATTGCTGCCGCTTTTTTAAGTACGGCATACGCTTTTATAACATCGAAAGGCATCGAAGCTTGCGGGCCAATTTTAAAATTATTTCGGGAACGTTCTGTTTGTGCGCCCCAAAGTTTATCGGAAGGAACTTGTACTTTTCCAAGTGTGTCTTTCTCAATTCGGTAATTCATAACATGAAATTTTATTAAAGTTAGCCATTTTCTGAAAGAATTTCTGTTATAGAATTGTAAAAAATAAATTTAACTTCTATCTTTGACTCGAATTCATATAAATTCCGGAAAACATGTTTGAATTTCAACAGTATTTAGGTTTTTTACTTTTCTTAACCATTTTAACGATTGGTTTTTGGTTAATGATTTTCTTAGCATCTTTCGTTCCTTATTGGATTGGTGGAGCTATCAATGAATTAATCAAAGAGAAAAGAGCTAAAAACAGAGAAAACGAAGAATAATTTTTTCGTAACTCACTACTAAAAAAGGACTACAATTATTGTAGTCCTTTTTTATGTTTTAGATTATTGGTTTATCCCATAATGTCTCCGCCATCATCTCCACCGTTACCTTTTCGATCTCTATCGGATTCTTTCTTTCTATTGAAACGATAGGTAAAGGAGAACATAACTGTTCTTTTTCTCCATTGAAATTCAGCATCCGAAGTTGCTACATCAAAAATATTTGTTTCAACACGTCGCTTCATAGTGTTAAACATGTTGTTCACATTTAAAGATAGAGTTGCTTTATCTTTTAAAATATCTTTACTCAATGCCATACTGATATTAGTCATAGATAAGCGTTTTCCTTGTGCAGTTTTTTGTGGTCCGCGATAGAAAACGTTTGTTTGCCAATCTATTTTATATGGCAAGTTTACTTTTGAATTCAATCTTGCAAACCAAGTAAAAGCATCGTTGTCAAAATTCTGAGTAACAATTTGGTCTTGATAATCTACATAAGTATAATCTCCACGTGTTATCACACTATAAAGATTTAAGTTGGTATTAAAGCGCCACCATTTAAAAGGAGAATAATTTACGTTAAACTCAAAACCTGTTCGCATTTCTTTTGCTAAGTTTATTGGTGTATAAATTAATACTGGAACACCATCTACAAAGTTTCCAGATTCTTTTCTAATAAACTGAAATGACTTGTCAGTTAAGTTGGTATAAACAGAGGAATTCAAGGTTAATTTACTCGCTTTTAACAAATAACCTAATTCGATTGCGTGTGTAAATGTAGGATCTAAATCAGGATTACCTTGAAATAAGTTTACGTTACTTGTATAAGTAGAAAACGGATTTACAAATCGTCCTCTTGGTCTTCTAATTCTTCTACTATAACTTAAACTGAAAGTATTGTCTTTATTTACTTCGTAATTAAAAGTAGCAGTTGGAAAAAAGTTATTATACTTTTTCGTGTTATAATCAGAATCGGTTATTGAATTTACTTCGATGTGACTGTCTTCCCAACGCAAACCTAAGAAATAAGAAAATTTATTAATTTTATTTCCATACTGCATATACAAAGCGTTTACATCTTCAACATATTCTAAGAAATTACTGTAAACAGTATTTGGAGTAATTTGAAAATCGGTTAATGTTGTAGCAAAATCTCCACGATAACCTGCTTCAAAACGCCCATTTTCGCCAATTGGCAATACATAATCTGTTTGAGCTAATAATCGATTACGTGTTCTGTCGTTTAAAGTATTTTCAATTAAAGGAGCGTTTGTAGAATTTAAAACTACATCTGTAATAATTGCTGTTTCAACATCGTGATTTTTAGAAACGGAAAAATCTGCTGTTAAAATGTGATCTTCTTTTTTAAACTTTTTAGTGAAGTTTGTTGCATATTCAATTACATAATCTTCTTCTTTTTGATCACTAAAACGATTTCTCGTTTGTTCGTAAATTTTATTTTCATCGAAATAATCCATGTAAACATTTTGTGGATTTTTCTCTGAATTTTCTCTAAAACTAACCGAATTTGTCCAAGAAAGAGAAGAAGTTAAATTCCAGTCGATACCAAAATTAGCATTGTAACCGTTATCGATATCCTCGTTTGTTCTTCTTTCATTCATGTAACCAGTAATATCATTTACTTCTGGAGTATCGCTATCATAATACGTCGAATTTATTTTTGCTTGTCCACGATTAGTTCGGTAACGATAACCAAAGTTTGAAAACACATTAAAATCGTCTGTTTTATAATTGATGTTTGAATTGAAACCGTAAGTTTCAGGATCTCCAACAAAACCAACTAATGAACCGTTTAATCCATTAGTTTTTCCTTTTTTCATAACGATATTAATGATTCCTCCGCTTCCTTCAGCATTATAACGAGCCGACGGATTAGTAATAACTTCTACTTTATCAATAGCATCAGCAGGAAGCATTTTTATAACATCACTTACATTAATTCCGGCTAAACCAGAAGGTTTTCCATCAATTAAAACAGTAACACTTTCATTACCTCTTAATGCAATTGTTCCGTCTGGATCTACAGTTACTGAAGGTACATTGTTTAAGACATCACCAGCAGTTCCGCCTCGGACAGTCATATCAGAACCAACGTTATAAACACGTTTATCTAATTTTATTTCAACTGTTGATTTTTCGCCAATTAATTCTACTCCTGAAAGTTGAGCAACATCGGGTTCTAAATAAATAG
This sequence comes from Bacteroidia bacterium, assembly GCA_030431055.1. Classification (GTDB taxonomy): domain Bacteria; phylum Bacteroidota; class Bacteroidia; order Flavobacteriales; family Flavobacteriaceae; genus Flavobacterium. The sequence continues at coordinate 10,970 of JAUIJA010000003.1, forward strand.
TTCCAAAATCTTTATCAGAATTATACGTTTGATTTTTTAATTCAACTGTTTTAAAAGAAATAAATTCAAATCGAACATTGTATGTTCCAGATTTAACATTAAAATTGAAATTTCCATCAAAATCAGTTACACCTCCAGTAAGTTGGTTATCTGCAGTGTTTTCAAAAACAACAGTTGCATATTCTAAAGGTAAATTAGTGTCTTTTTCTAAAATTATTCCTTTAATGTTTACCTGTTTACTATTTGGGTTGTACTGCGAAAAAGAAAAGTTTGTTACTATTAAAAAATAGAGAATTGATAATACAATGCGATTGCTCATAAAGTTTGTTTTGTTTCTCGATTAGATTGCAAAATTACCTCTTGGTTTAACGCATTTATCACAAATCTTTGTTAAAAGATTCTAAAGAATTTCTTTAATTTTCTCCTTTGGTCTTGCTATTACAGCTTTATTTCCTTTAACTACAATTGGTCTTTCAATTAATTTTGGATTTTTGAGAAAAGCTTCAATTATATCAGCATCGCTTAAATCTTTTCCCTTATAGTTTTCTTTCCAATCTTTTTCGTTAGTTCTAACTAGCTCTATAGGCTTAATATTCAGTTTTTTAATTACATCAAGTAATTCGCTTTTTGTAAACGGTTCATCTAAATACTTTCTAACTTCGATTTCTTCATTTAAGTCTTCTACAAAGCAAAGTCCGTCTCTAGATTTTGAACAACGTGGATTATGGTAAATAGTTATCATATATAAGTTTTTTAGCAAAGATAAAAAATAGTAATTTAGTCGAAATTTAAAGTCTATGTTTATTGAACAATTAAAGAAATATAATCTAAGCTTAGGTTTATATTTAGTTTTGCCTTTATCATTTATTGGGTTAATGATTTGGAACTACATTTCGAGTTTAAATGTGGATACTAATGAAATTATGCATCAAACAATTAATACAATTGGAGTAAATGGAACTTTTATAGCTTTAATATTACCATTATCATTAGGTTTGTTTCTTGTTTGGTTTTGGACAAAATTTCTTCAAAACATCTCGATTAGAGAACTTACAACTTCGCGTAAAAAAGTAGATTGGAAGCGAATTTTTTTTTCATTTTTTTTATGGGGAAGTATAACTTCTTTAATGATTGTAGGCGCTTATTATGCTGAACCAGATAATTTTGTTTGGAATTTTAATTCTGAAAAATTTTATGTTTTCCTTGTTTTAGCTATTTTATTAATTCCGTTACAAACCAGTTTTGAAGAATATTTGTTTCGCGGACATATTATGCAGGGTTTAGGTTTAGCAACTAATAGTCGATTAATTCCGTTGTTAGTTTCATCATTTTTATTCGGAATAATGCATGCTGCAAATCCAGAAGTTGATAAAGTTGGCTGGATAATTATGGTGTATTATATAGGAACAGGTTTATTTTTAGGAATTATAACATTAATGGACGAAGGTTTAGAGTTGGCTTTAGGTTTTCATGCAGCAAACAATTTAGTTAGTGCACTTTTAGTTACAGCAGATTGGACGGCTTTTCAAACACATTCTATTTTTAAAGACGTTTCTGATCCATCTACAGGTTTTGAAATTGTATTACCTGTTTTTATAATTTTTCCAATTTTACTTTTCATATTTTCTAAAGTTTATAAATGGAATAATTGGAAACAACGTTTAACCGGACAATTATTAGAAATTAATGATACCACATTATAACAAAATTCATAACCGATTTAAAATTAAAGGATTTCACGCAAATCAGAGTGATTTGTTGCGTATTGCTTATAGTTTTATAAAAGAAGGAGAAACATACGAAAAGGAAATTGGACTTTTTCTATTAGATTGGTTAGACAATAATGATTTTATTATTACCAAAACTTCGGGAACTACAGGAAAACCAAAAGAAATAAAAATCATGAAACAAGCTATGGTTTATTCTGCCTTAGCAACTGGAGATTTCTTTAAACTTAAACCAGGTAATATAGCGTTGCATTGTTTGCCATGTCAATATATTGCAGGAAAAATGATGTTAGTAAGAGCTATAATTTTAGGTTTAGAGATAACGCTAGTAAATCCGAAAGGAAATTTGTTTCAAAATGATTCAAATTGTTATGATTTTGTTGCAATGGTTCCGTTACAAGTTGAAAATTCTTTAGAAGATTTACATCAGATAAAGAAATTAATCATTGGTGGAGCTAAACCTTCACGAAAATTAGTAGAACTTCTTAAATCTCAAACTACAACTGAAGTTTTTGAAACTTATGGAATGACGGAAACAATTACACATATTGCAGCTAAAAATATTCAAGACGATTTATTTAAAGTTTTACCAAATATTTCTATTAGTAAAGATGAAAGAGATTGTTTAGTAATTAAAGCACCAAGAATTACTTCGGAAAAAATAGTTACTAATGATATTATTGAAATTTCTGGAGATAATAATTTTAAATGGTTGGGAAGAATTGACAATGTAATAAATAGTGGAGGAGTGAAGCTATTTCCTGAACAAATAGAAAAGAAATTAGAAGCCGTAATTTCTGAACGCTTTTTTATCACTTCCGAAGAAGATGAAAAATTAGGAAATAAGGCTGTTTTAGTTATAGAAAGTAAATCGGAAGCTATTGAAAATCTAAACTTTGATTGTTTAGATAAATATGAAAAGCCAAAAAAAATTTATCTTGTTTCAGAGTTTGTAGAAACCGAAACAGGAAAAGTAAATAGGAGAGCAACGTTTAAAAAAAGAAGGACTGCACACTAGAGAATTCTTTTTACAGTTAAAGTGTATTATAAACTAATCAAATTTAAACATCTACATAAAAACTAACACTTTAAAACAGTAGTATACAGTCCTCGATTTTTTTTATTGTTCCATTTGTAAGTAATAATCAGCAGAGTGCTTTCCACTTCCATAGAATAAAAAGAAAATACATAATAGTAAAGCAACAGCGGCTTGTAATGTATTACGTAAACTAAATTCAAAAAAGAAGTTTATTAAAAAAGCACAAATTACTATGGGCAACTGTGCCCAAATAGACCATCTTGTTAAGAAGCCAATGATAATCATTACTCCTCCCACCATGTGGGCAAATGCAAGATAATGTATCAATAGCATTTCACTACCAAAACCTCCCGATGCACTTAATATCTCGTGTAGATATTTACCTTCGGTAAAGAATGAAATCCCTTTAATAAATAGAAACGCTCCAAAGGCAATTCTAAGTATATCGAGATGAATGTTAGTGTGTGCATTAGCCCATTTATTTAACTATCTTATCGTAGCCATAGTTATGGGTTTTTAATCTCTTTATAAGTTACTAAAAATTAAGTAGTTGTGAAAATAAAAATTGTTAAAAATAAGCCAATTAAATTTTAGTCCATTTCTGAAATTTTTACAAAGAAATTATTGTCGTAAAACTGATAACTACTTGATTTTTTAAGCTTACGAAGTTTGATCTTTTGCTCTTTTATTGTAGGATATAATCTGACTTTTTTCAAATCATACTCAAAATCAAATGGCATATTGAAGTCTGTATTGGTATTTTCCCATTTATAATACAAACAATTTCTATCAATTTTATACGCTAAAACCGGAATGTTTGTCGTTTCTAAATATTGCTTGAAAATAGGCGTTAAATTCATTCCCGATTCTTTGTTGAAGAAATCAATAACGGTTTGCGTATCGATAATTTGTTTTTTATAGGTTTCTGAATACTTGAAGATCATTTCCCACCATTTAGCATCATCATTTACAACATGGCGAAGTGTATTCAATAGTAAAGAACCTTTAAAATACATATCACCACTTCCTTCATTATTCACTCCGTATTCTCCTATAATTGTTCTATCGTTTAAAACATTACGGGCTTGTCCGTTTACATATTTTTGTGCAGCATCATAACCCTGAGTACATTCCACAAAAACAGTTTCAGAATAGGTTGTAAACCCTTCATGAATCCACATATCAGCAATGTCTTTACTCGTAATACTATTTCCAAACCATTCGTGTCCTGTTTCGTGAATAATAATATAATCGAAACCTAAACCGACTCTAGTTCCTGATAAATCCATTCCCATGTAGCCTTTTCTATATTTGTTTCCGTAAGCAACAGCACTTTGATGTTCCATACCTAAATAAGGTGTTTCAACTAGTTTGTAACCATCTTCCCAAAAAGGATATTTTCCAAATTTAGAATTGAAACAATCCAGCATAGTTTTTACATCTTCTTCAAAATGTTTTTTAGCGGTTTCTTCATTTTCTTTTAAAACATAATAGTCAATATCTAAACCATTATGATTGTCATGAATATGAGCGTAATCAGCAATGTTTACTGTAATATCGTAATTATTGATAGGGTTTTTCACTTCCCAATCCCAACGCGTATAACCATTTCCTAAATCTTCAAAATCTTTGAATCTTCCGTTTGAAACGTTTATTAAACCATTTGGAATTGCAACTTTAATTGAAGCACCATTATCTGGTTCATCAGTTTGAGAATCTTTTACAGGATACCATAAACTTGCACCAGTTCCTTGTACGGCAACCCCAATAAAATCTTTCCCGTTACTATCTTTTTTGAAAACAAATCCGCCATCCCAAGGCGCATTTTTAGCTACTTTAGGATTTCCAGAATAATAAAAACGAAGTATTTCTGTTGAATTTTGAGTTAATTTATTCGGGAAATTGATAAAAACAGCATCAAAATCTCTTTTATAACTCAATTTTTGATTGTTCCAAACAATTGAATCTACATTCATATTATCAAACAAATCCAATTGAATTTTTTGTGTTGGTTCAATTACTTTAAAAGTGATGTCATTAAAACCAACAATACTTCTTTCTTCTGGATTTATTTTAATATTTAAATCGTAAAGTAACACATCAAAACAAGTACGTTCAAAACGCAAACCGCCTTGTAAAGAATCTCTACGAGTAAAATTTTGTGCTGAAATCTGTTGGAAAACAAGTAGTAATATTGATATGTAGATTAGTTTTTTCATGATATAAATTTGATATTAAAACATCTCGACTCCGCTCGATGTGACAAAACAAAAATAACAAATTAAAACTGGTGAAACTTTTAAACAAAGAGTTAAAACTCAGCTTCTTTAAAAATAGTTAAAATTTCTTTAGAAATAGGATGTGCAAAAGTAATTTTTTCCGCATGAAGATGTAATCTATCTGCTTTTGTTCCATATAAATCATCACCAAAAATTGGACAATTTAAACCTAAACTATGCGAAGCGTGTACACGCAATTGATGTGTTCGCCCAGAAATAGGGAAGAAGTGAATACGCGTTTTTTTATTTTTAATTTCAATGACCTTAAAATGTGTTTCAGCTGGTTTTCCATATTCGTAACAAACCAATTGATTCGGACGATTGTCTAAATCTACACGCAAAGGCAAATTTATGATTCCTTCGGGTTGTTTTACAATTCCGTCAAGCAAGGCAACGTAACGCTTTTTAACTGTTCGTTTAATAAATTGTGATTGTAAATTTTTATAAATCTCTTCCGATTTTGCAATTAACAACAAACCAGAAGTTGACATGTCTAAACGATGTACAATTAATGGTCCCGTTGCTTCAGGATAACGTCTTTTTACGCGCTCATAAACCGAATCTTGAATATTTTTCCCTGGAACAGAAAGAAATTCAGCAGGTTTATTAATAACCGCTAAATGTTCATCTTCAAAAACAATTTCAATATCTTTTCCTTCAGCTGGATTTTCTAAAAGTGGATTTGCGTCCATTTCAATTCCGTCTAACATGTGTGCCAAAATAGGTTCGCATTTGCTTCTACAAGCCGGATAAAATTGTTTGTGTTTGCGCACTTCTGATTTAGGCGATTGTCCCCACCAAAATTCGGCTAAAGCGATTGGTTTTAAATTATGTTTGAAAGCGTAATGTAATAGTTTTGGTGCGGCACATTCTCCAGCACCAGCAGGCGGATTATTATCAAATATTTCACCAACAGATTTGGTTTCTTTAGAAATATTCAAAAATTTATATTGCTCAAAAAGTTTTTGTTGTAATTCCGATGATTTAGTAGCTCTTTCCAGTTTTAAATCATCAATTTCCTTTTGAAGACTTTCAACTTTTAATTTTCGACTTTCAACAGTTAAATTCCAGTATTTTGTCATTTTCTTGAGCAAAATACTTTCTTTTTTGCTTTCTTCTGAAAGTTCGAATTCTAATTGCTCAATTTCTTTTGGAGATAAATTTTCAAAAGATTTACGCTTTGCATCACGTTCTTTTTTTAGAGTTTTGATGCGCTTCTTTTGACGTAGAATATCAGTTTTAGCTTCAACTTCGGTTTGTTGTAAACTTTCTTTCGCATCAATTAATTCCTGACTTTGCTCTAATTGCTCAATTTTTCGATTGTATTGATTAAGAATTGCTTCTTCTTGTTTGAAAAAACTATCTTGTGTTAGCATATCAAAAACAGGCGGAACAAATTTATCGTGTAGATTACTATCTGCTAATTTTCCTGAAACGCCCCACAAATAGCCTAAATTTCCCTTTTCATCTTGGCAAACCAAAACACCAAACATTTTTCCAATTACTAAACCTTTTTGATTTCCTTGTAAACCAAAATTATGTTCAAAATCTGTTTGCGTTTCTAAATAATCTTGTAGTTCTTTTGCCGCTATTTCACTTAATTCATGCGGTTCGTAATAAAACGGAAAAGTAAATTTTTCTGGTAAAGGAATCCCCGAAATATTGGTTTTGAAATGTTGGAATTTGTTTGACATAAAAAGAGTTGTCATGCTGAACTTGGTTCAGCATCAAAAAAAGATCCCGAAACAAGTTCGGGATGACAAAATTATGATTTAAACTTGAATCACACCTAAATTAAACGGTTTTTCAATAGGAGCGTGGTTTGCTGCTTCAATTCCCATAGAAATCCAAGTTCTTGTGTCTAGTGGATCAATTATCGCATCTGTCCATAAACGAGCAGCTGCATAATAAGGTGAAACTTGGTTGTCGTATTTTGCTTTTATTTTGTCGAAAAGCTCTTTTTCAACTTTTTCATCTACTGTTTTACCTTGTTTTTTCAACGAAGCGGCTTCAATTTGCATTAAAACTTTTGCAGCTTGAGCGCCACCCATAACGGCTAATTCAGCACTTGGCCATGCGAAAATTAATCTTGGATCGTAGGCTTTTCCACACATTGCATAATTACCGGCTCCATACGAATTTCCAACTACAACAGTGAATTTCGGTACAACAGAATTAGATACCGCATTTACCATTTTAGCGCCATCTTTGATTATTCCACCATGTTCAGATTTGCTTCCAACCATAAATCCAGTTACATCTTGCAAGAAGACTAAAGGAATTTTCTTTTGGTTACAATTGGCTATAAAACGAGTCGCTTTATCCGCAGAATCAGAATAAATTACACCACCGAATTGCATTTCGCTTGGTTTTGTTTTTGCACCAGTTGTTTTTACAATTTTACGTTGGTTAGCGATGATTCCAACAGCCCAACCGTCGATGCGTGCATAACCTGTTATAATCGTTTGTCCGTAACCGGCTTTGTATTCATCAAACTCAGAATTATCAACTAAACGCTTGATAATTTCCATCATATCGTATTGATCAGAACGAGATTTAGGTAAAATTCCATAGATATCTTCTTCTTTTTCGGCAGGTTTTTCAGCTTTAATTCTGTTAAACCCAGCTTTGTCATAATCACCGATTTTACCAACAACCGATTTAATTCTATCAAGAGCATCTTTATCGTCTTTAGCTTTATAGTCGGTAACACCCGAAATTTCGCAATGAGTAGTTGCACCACCAAGTGTTTCGTTGTCAATACTTTCTCCAATTGCAGCTTTTACTAAATAACTTCCTGCTAAGAAAATACTTCCTGTTTTGTCAACAATTAGAGCTTCATCGCTCATAATAGGTAAGTAAGCACCACCAGCTACACAACTTCCCATAACCGCAGCAATTTGCGTAATTCCCATACTACTCATAATCGCATTATTACGAAAAATACGTCCGAAATGTTCTTTGTCTGGGAAAATTTCATCTTGCATTGGTAAATAAACACCTGCAGAATCTACTAAGTAGATAATTGGTAATTTGTTTTCAATAGCAATTTCTTGCGCACGAAGATTTTTCTTTCCAGTAATAGGAAACCAAGCACCAGCTTTAACGGTTGCATCATTAGCAACAACAATACATTGCTTCCCTTGAATGTATCCAATTTTAACCACAACACCTCCAGAAGGACAACCGCCATGCTCTTCATACATTCCATCACCGACAAATGCTCCAATTTCAATGCTTTTAGCATCTTTATCTAATAAATAATCAATTCTTTCTCGAGCAGTTAGTTTACCTTCACCATGTAATTTATCGATGCGTTTTTGTCCGCCACCGAGTTTAACTTTGGCAAATTTGCTTCTTAAGTCAGAAACTAATAGTTTATTATAATCTTCGTTTTTATTGAAATTTAAATCCATTTTGTGTTGGTTAATTTTATTGGTTTGCTAAAATAATAAAGTTAGATGATTATTCCTCATCTTTTTGTCCCATCATCATTAAATAAGCTTTCAAGAATTCGTCGATGTTTCCGTTCATTACGCCATCAACGTCGGCAGTTTCATAACTAGAACGAACATCTTTTACTAACTTATAAGGATGCATAACATAATTACGAATTTGTGAACCCCATTCAATTTTCATTTTTCCAGCTTCAATATCGGCACGTTGTTCTAAACGCTTTTTCATTTCAATTTCATATAGCTGAGATTTCAACATTTGCATAGCTCGATCTCTATTATCATGTTGCGAACGAGTTTCCGAACATTGAATTTGAATTCCAGTAGGCTTGTGAACCAATTGTACTTTGGTTTCTACCTTATTTACATTTTGTCCACCAGCACCACTAGAGCGCGCTGTAGTGATTTCAATATCAGATGGATTAATGTCAATTTCAATTGTATCATCAACCAAAGGATAAACATAAACTGAAGCAAAAGAAGTGTGGCGCTTCGCATTACTGTCAAATGGAGAAATACGAACTAAACGATGTACACCATTTTCTCCTTTTAGGTAGCCAAAAGCAAATTCCCCTTCAATTTCAAGTGTTACGGTTTTAATACCTGCAACATCTCCTTCTTGAAAGTTGAGTTCACGAATTTTATAGCCTTGTTTTTCGCCCCACATTAAATACATACGCATTAACATAGAAGCCCAATCACAACTTTCTGTACCACCAGCACCAGCTGTAATTTGTAAAACAGCACTCATGTTATCGCCTTCATCAGAAAGCATATTTCTGAATTCTAAATCTTCAATATGAGCAATAGTTTTATTGTATTGACTATCAATTTCTTCTTCAGTAGTTTCTCCTTCTTTATAAAATTCGATTAATACTTGAAGTTCTTCTGAAAAGTCAACTGCTTTGTTGTAATCTTCAACCCATTTTTTCTTTGAGCGAATATTCCGAACAATTATTTCAGCTTCTTTAGCGTTATTCCAAAAGTCAGGGGAAAAAGTTTTTTCTTCTTCGTTAGTTATTTCGATAAGTTTTCTATCGATGTCAAAGATACCTCCTTAACGCACCCAGGCGATCAATAATGTCTTTGACATGTTCTGTATTTACCATAAAAATTGTAGTTTTACGTCACAAAAATAAGACATTCATTTTGAATTATGGAAATAAATTTGATTAGCGATACAGTTACTAAACCAACAGCTGAAATGCTAGAAAAAATGTTTCAAGCTGAAGTAGGTGATGATGTTTTTAAACAAGACCCAACGGTAAATGAATTGGAACACTATACAGCTGAGCTTTTTGGAAAAGAAGCAGCTCTGTTTTTTCCAAGCGGAACTATGGCTAATCAAACAGCTATTCGCTTGCATACAAAACCTGGAGATGAAGTTATTTGTGATAAATGGTCACATATTTTTTTATATGAAGGTGGAGGAGTAGCTGCAAATAGCGGAGTTTCTTGTCATTTAGTTGATGGAAACAGAGGGAAAATAACTGCAAATCAAGTTGCTCAGTTTATTAATGATCCAGAATTTTATCATGCACCGATAACTCGATTAGTAAGTCTAGAAAACACAACCAATAAAGGTGGTGGAGCTTGTTATGAAATCGAAGAGCTAAAAGCCATAAAAGAAGTTTGTAACCAACACGGATTAAAATATCATTTAGATGGGGCTCGATTATGGAATGCAATAGTTGCTAAAAATCAACAACCGAAGCAATTTGGTGAGTTATTCGATACCATTTCAGTTTGTTTATCTAAAGGTTTAGGTGCGCCAGTTGGTTCAGTTTTGGTAGGAAGTAATGAAGATATAAAGCAAGCATTGCGTATTCGTAAACTTTTTGGTGGAAATATGCGCCAAGCAGGCTATTTAGCTGCAGCTGGATTATTTGCTATGCAAAATAATATTGAACGCTTAGAAAAAGATCATCAAAGAGCAAAAGAATTAGGCTCGGTTTTAGTAAAAAAAGATTGGGTTAAAGAAGTTGAACCAATAGAAACCAATATTGTAATTTTTAAATTACAACGAACCCTTGATGAAAAATTGTTTATTGAAAAATTAAAACAAAAAGGAATTTTAATAAGTTCGATGGGGCAAGGAAAATTACGAATGGTTACTCACATGGATTACCGACAAGTAATGCATGATTATGTTTTAGAAGTTTTAGATAAAATGTAATAAAAAAAGAGGTTTAAAAACCTCTTTTTTTATTTGAATAAATCCATTCCTGGAATATTTGGCATACCTTCTTTAGCAACAGCAGCTAGTTCAGTTTCATTTACATTTGTAGCTTTTTCAATAGCTTTATTCAATGTATTAATCAAATAATCTTCAAGCATTTCTTTGTCTTGTAATAAGTCTTCAGAAACAGTAATGTTTTTTATTTTTCGGTTAGCAGTTAACGTTACTTCTAATAAACCATCATTACTTTTCTCATCAATTAAAACCGTATCTAATCGCTTCTTAGTAGCTTCAACTTTTTCTTGGGTTTCTTTGATTTTCCCCATCATACCCATTAAGTCTCCAAACATAATGTTAAATTTTAAATTTGAAGTACAAAATTAGTAAATTAGCAAATGAAACAAAATTTGATTTGATGAAAAAAATAACTTCTTTAATGGCAATTTCTCTTATTTTTGCGACCGCTTGTAAAGATAAAGATGAGAATATGAAAGATACAATTCAGCCGCCAATAGCTAAAAAGGTTCCACATGAATTAGAAAAACACGGACATGTTAGAAATGACGATTATTATTGGTTAAATGATAGAGAAAATCCAGATGTAATTGCAAATTTGAATGCTGAAAATGACTATTACAAGAAAATGACGGCTCATACTGAACAGCTTCAAAAAGATTTATTTGAAGAAATGAAGTCGAGAATTAAAGAAGATGATGAGTCTGTTCCTTATTTTTATAATGGTTATTATTACATAACGCGCTATGAAAAAGGAAAAGATTATCCTATTTATTCGAGAAAAAAAGGAAGTTTAGAAGCGACTGAAGAAATTATGTTTGATTGTAATGAAATGGCTAAAGACCATTCATATTTCAATTTAAATGGAATTTCGGTTAGTGAAGATAACAAATGGGTAAGTTTTGGTGTCGATACAGTTTCGCGTCGTCAATATACTATTCAAGTTAAAAATTTAGAAACAGGTGAAATTCTTCCTGAGAAAATTGAAAACACAACTGGAGGAACAGCTTGGGCGAGCGATAATAAAACGTTCTTTTATACTAAGAAAGATCCACAAACGTTGCGTTCAGATAAAATTTATCGTCATGAATTAAACACGAAAGTTGAAAACGATAATTTAATTTTTCATGAAGAAGACGATACTTTTTACACATTTGTTTACAAAGAAAAATCTAAAAAGTATTTAGTTATTGGTTCTACTAGTACACTAACATCTGAATATCAAATTTTAGAAGCTAATAATCCAACTGGAGAATTTAGAATCTTTTCTAAACGTGAAAGAGGTTTAGAATATTCAATTTCGCATTTTGGCGATAGTTTTTATGTGTTAACCAATAAAGATAAAGCAACCAATTTTAAATTGATGAAAACTTCTGAAAGTAAAACTTCATCTAATAATTGGGTTGATTTAATTTCGCATAGAGAAAATGTATTGTTAGAAGGAATAGATATTTTAAAAGACTATTTGGTTGTAGAAGAACGTTCAAACGGATTGAATAAAATTCAAATTCGTCCATGGAATGGAGAAGAAGCTTATTATTTACCTTTTGAAAGCGAAACGTATACTGCTTACACAACTTCAAATCCAGATTTTGATACTAATTTATTACGTTTTAGTTATCAATCGTTAAAAACACCTTCTTCGGTTATCGATTTTAATATGAAAACCAAAGAACAAACAGTTTTGAAAGAACAAGAAGTTTTAGGCGGAAAATTCAATAAAGATAATTATGAGGAAAAACGTGTTTGGGCTACTGCAGAAGATGGTACAAAAGTTCCAATCTCTATGGTTTACAAAAAAGGTATTAAATTAGACGGAAATAACCCACTATTGCAATATGCTTATGGTTCTTATGGAGCTTCAATGAATCCTTGGTTTTCTACCTCACGTTTAAGTTTGTTAGATAGAGGTTTTATTTTTGCAATTGCACATATAAGAGGAGGAGAAGATTTGGGTCGCCAATGGTATGAAGACGGAAAATTATTAAAAAAGAAAAATACTTTTACCGATTTTATTGATTGTTCGAAGTTTTTGATTAAAGAAGGCTATACCTCAAAAAATCATTTATACGCTGAAGGTGGTTCTGCAGGAGGATTATTAATGGGAGCTGTAGTAAATATGTCGCCAGAACTTTATAATGGAGTAATAGCACAAGTTCCATTTGTGGATGTAGTTACTACTATGTTAGACGATTCGATTCCGCTTACTACAGGTGAATATGACGAATGGGGGAATCCGAATGAAAAAGAATATTACGACTATATGCTTTCTTATTCGCCTTATGATAATGTAAAAGCTCAAGATTACCCAAATATGTATGTTTCAACAGGTTTACATGATTCTCAAGTACAATATTGGGAACCTGCTAAATGGGTAGCAAAATTAAGAGAATTAAAAACTGATAAAAATTTATTATTTTTAGACACTAACATGGATGCCGGTCATGGTGGGGCTTCAGGTAGATTTGAAGCATTAAAAGAAGTAGCTAAAGAGTTTACATTTTTATTGGATTTAGAGAATATTAAGAAATAGTTTAACTTTTTTTGTTAAATTTGCACGGTTTTTGGGTTTTTAATTTGAAGACCAAGTATAACGAAATTTTTATTTATGAAAGAAATAAAAGCTTACAACAACATCCTTGAACTAATTGGAAATACTCCTCTAATTAAATTAAATAAAATTACCAACGAACTTGAAGGTAATTTTTACGCAAAGGTAGAAGCTTTTAATCCAGGCCATTCAACAAAAGATAGAATTGCTCTTTATATTATTGAAGAAGCAGAAAAAAGAGGTATTTTAAGACCTGGTGATACAATTATTGAAACTACTTCTGGTAACACTGGTTTTAGTATTGCAATGGTAAGTATCATAAAAGGATATAACTGTATTTTAGCGGTTAGTTCTAAGTCTTCTAAAGATAAAATTGATATGTTGCGCACAATGGGTGCTAAAGTCTATGTTTGTCCAGCTCACGTTTCAGCAGATGATGAACGATCATATTATAATGTAGCAAAACGTTTACACGAAGAAATAAAAGGTTCGGTTTATATTAATCAATACTTTAACGAGTTAAATATAGACGCACATTATAATATGACTGGTCCTGAAATTTGGGAACAAACAGGCGGACAAATAACACATCTTGTTGCTTGTAGTGGTACAGGAGGTACAATTTCCGGAACTGCTAGATTTTTAAAAGAACAAAATCCAAATATTCAAATTTTAGGTGTAGATGCTTTTGGTTCTGTTTTAAAGAAGTATCACGAAACAAAAGAATTTGATTCAAACGAAATTTATCCATATAGAATTGAAGGTTTAGGAAAAAATTTAATTCCTACAGCAACTGATTTTGATGCGATTGATAAATTCATGAAAGTGTCAGATGAAGAAAGTGCACATACTGCTCGTGAAATTGCTAGAACAGAAGGTCTTTTTGTAGGCTATACATCTGGAGCAGCTTTGCAAGCAGTGAAACAATATGCAGAAGCTGGTGAATTCACAAAAGAAAGTAATGTAGTAATTATTTTCCCTGATCATGGTTCACGTTATATGAGTAAAGTGTATAGTGATGAATGGATGAGTGATCAAGGATTTTTTGATAGTGTAAACGTAGGTGAAACTCAAAAAATTGAGATTATTAAATAATTTATTTTAAAGAGAATAACAGCAAATAAAAAAGCTCCTAATTAAAATTAGGAGCTTTTTTTAAAATATAAATTTATAATTATTCATCTGATGATTCTTTCATATTGTGAAAAACATTCATAACATCATCATCTTCTTCAATTTTTTCTAAAAGCTTTTCAACATCTGCAGTTTGATCAGCATTTAATTCTTTAGTTACTTGTGGAATTCTGTCAAATCCAGAAGAAAGAATTTCTAATTCTCTATTTTCTAATTCTTTTTGAATTGCTCCAAAACTTTCAAATGGTGCATACATAACAATTCCGTCTTCATCTGCGAAAATTTCTTCTACACCAAAATCAATCATTTCTAATTCTAGTTCTTCAACATCTAACCCTTCTGATGGAATTCTAAAATTACAAGTATGATCAAACATAAATTCAACCGAACCTTGTGTTCCTAAAGTTCCATTACATTTGTTAAAATAACTTCTAATATTTGCAACTGTTCGATTGTTATTATCAGTAGCCGTTTCAATTAAAATTGCAATTCCGTGAGGTGCATATCCTTCAAAAAGAACTTCTTTATAGTCAGCCGTGTCCTTATCAGATGCTTTTTTTATTGCTCTTTCAACATTATCTTTAGGCATATTTGCTGCCTTCGCATTTTGAATAACAGCTCTTAATCTTGAATTATTATCAGGATCTGGTCCGCCTTCTTTAACGGCCATTACAATATCTTTACCAATTCTTGTAAACGTTTTAGCCATTGCCGACCAACGTTTCATTTTACGTGCTTTTCTAAATTCAAACGCTCTTCCCATGTTTTTCTTTCTGTGAATTTATTGTTTTATAACTTGTGTCAAAAATACTATTATTTCTTATAAAATGGCAATTTTACCACTTGTGCTTTAATATCTTTATTACGAATACGAATATAAATTTCACTTCCTTCTGTAGCAAGTTCTTTTGGAACATAACCTAAGCCAATTGCTTTTCCTAAAGAAGGTGACTGAGTTCCTGAAGTAACTCTACCAATAACATTTCCGTTTGTATCTACAATTTCATAATCGTGACGTGGAATTCCTCTTTCTAGTAATTCAAATCCAACTAATCTCTTTGTAATTCCTTCTTCTTTTTGTTTTTTAAGATTATCTGAATTAATGAAATCTTTAGTAAATTTTGTAATCCAACCTAATCCAGCTTCAAGTGGAGAAGTAGTATCATCAATATCATTTCCATATAAACAGAAGCCCATTTCTAAACGTAATGTATCACGAGCTGCTAAACCAATTGGTTTTATACCAAATTCAGCACCAGCTTCAAATACTTTATTCCAAACTTGTTCTACTTCTGAGTTTTTACAGTAAATTTCAAATCCGCCTGAACCTGTATAACCAGTTGCAGAAATAATTACATGTTCGATTCCTGCAAAATCAGCCTCTTCAAAATGATAATATTTAATTTGTGATAAATCTACAGAAGTTAACGATTGCATAGCTTCAACTGCTTTTGGACCTTGAATAGCTAATAGCGAATAATCTTCTGATAAATCACGCATTTCAACGCCCATATCATTATGAGAAGTTATCCAATTCCAATCTTTTTCAATATTTGAAGCATTAACTACCAATAAATATTGTTCGTCTTTAATTTTGTAAATAATTAAATCGTCAACAATTCCACCATTAGCATCTGGCATACAAGAATATTGTGCACGACCAACTGTTAGTGTAGAAGCATCATTAGATGAAATTTTCTGAATTAAATCTAAAGCTTTTGGGCCAGTTAATAAAAATTCTCCCATGTGCGAAACGTCAAAAACACCAACACCGTTTCTTACGGTTTCGTGTTCTGCGTTTACGCCTTCATATTGAACTGGCATATTGTAACCAGCAAAAGGAACCATTTTTGCTCCTAATTGTTCGTGAATATGTGTTAAAGCTGTATTTTTCATTATATAAAAATGTCAAAAATTTGAAAGCGCTAATTTATTCAAAATTCTTCAAAACACGAGTTTATTAAGTTGGTTTTATTTGTGATTTATCAATTTTTGTTAATCTTATCAACAAATTTTGCATTTTAACAATTGTTTACGGAATTTTGGAGTCTTAAAATTTAAAAATGGAAGCAATACATTATATAAGTTCAAATTTACTTTCTATTGAGCGCATAAACGAAATCATTACTCGTGATTTAAAATTAGCATTATCTGAAGAAGCAAGTGCATTAATTGTAAAATGTCGTACGTATTTAGATAAGAAAATGGAAACCCAAGAAACTCCTATTTATGGAATAAACACGGGATTTGGTTCTTTATATAATGTGAAAATTTCTAACGAAAACTTAACAAAGCTACAAGAAAACCTTGTAATGTCTCACGCTTGTGGAACTGGAGCAGAAGTACCGCATGAAATTGTTAAAATCATGTTGCTGCTTAAAATTCAGTCATTGAGTTATGGGAATTCAGGCGTACAGTTGGAAACAGTTGAGCGTTTAATTGATTTTTATAACAATGATATTATTCCTGTTGTTTACGAACAAGGTTCGCTTGGAGCTTCTGGAGATTTAGCGCCTTTAGCACATTTATCGTTACCATTAATTGGAGAAGGTGAAGTTTATGTTGATGGTTTCCGTCAGCCTTCAAGCAAAATGTTAGAAAAATTTGGTTGGAAATCAATCGAATTAAAATCTAAAGAAGGTTTAGCCTTATTAAACGGAACTCAGTTTATGAGTGCTTACGGAGTTTATAGTTTGATCAAAGCTAGTAAATTATCGTATTTAGCAGATGTTATTGGAGCGATTTCATTAGAAGGTTTTGATGGAAGAATTGAACCGTTTACCGATTTGATTCACTTAGTTCGTCCGCACAAAGGGCAAATTCAAACAGCTGAACGCATGCGTGATTTATTAGATGGAAGTGAAATTATTGAACAACCTAAAAAGCACGTTCAAGATCCGTATTCATTCCGTTGTATTCCTCAAGTTCATGGCGCAAGTAAAGATGCTATAGATTATACAAAACGTGTTTTCAGAACTGAAATTAACTCGGTTACTGATAATCCAAATATTTTTGTAGGCGAAGACCAAATTATTTCTGGTGGAAATTTCCACGGACAGCCTTTGGCTTTAGCTTTAGATTTCTTAGGAATTGCGTTAGCAGAATTAGGAAGTATTTCAGAAAGAAGAACATACCAATTAATTTCTGGTTTACGCGAATTACCTGCTTTCTTGGTAAAAGATCCTGGATTAAATTCAGGATTTATGATTCCTCAATATACAGCGGCGAGTATTGTTAGCCAGAACAAACAATTAGCAACTCCAGCAAGTATAGACAGTATTGTTTCGAGTAACGGACAAGAAGATCATGTAAGTATGGGGGCAAACGCTGCTACGAAAACACTTCGTATTGTTGAAAATTTAGAGCGTATTTTAGCGATTGAATTACTAAATGCTTCTCAAGCTATTGAATTTAGACGTCCACTAAAATCGAGTGAGTTTATAGAAATGTTCTTAAAATCGTATAGAGAAGAAGTCCCAGTTGTAGAAGTTGATAGATTATTACATTATGATATTGAAAAATCGATTAGCTATTTGCAAACGCTTCAAGTTGATGAGGAGATTTTGTAAATCTATTTAGATTGTAATGATAGTTTCAAAATTTAGAGATTTATACATAGCTAAATTTGTGTTTTTCTTAGCAGTTAGCATATCTTTTTTATTAATATGTCTTTATCTATTATTACAAGACTTGAGTAAGGAAGATTTTATAACAACTATAGCCTTAAGTTTTTTTAGCTTATGTTTATTCATATATGTTTTATTTGAAGTTTTTTATATAAAAAAGATTAACATTCTTGAAAAACGAATAGAATTCTTAATTGTTTTAACTAAAAAAACTAAAACTATTTATGTTAGCGATATTAAAAGTATCTCTAGAGAAAAAGTTAATGGACTATCTTCAAGACCTGGTGTAAAGATTTCTGACGACTATTTTCAAACTAAAATTCTAACTAAGAATAATTCAGAATTTATTATTTCTCCACATGAATATGAAAATTACGTTGAAATTATTAAAGAAATTAATTTTAGATTAAAATCTATTTCAGCAAACTAAAAACAAAACAATCGCCACAATCGATGGTAACGCTTGAATATAAAAAATCTTTTTACTTGCAGTTAAAGCCCCATAAATTCCTGCAACCGCAACACATCCTAAAAAGAAAAGTGCTACATTTTTTTGCCAAATTTCATCTGAAATTAATAACGACCACAATAATCCTGCAGCGAGAAAACCATTATACAAACCTTGATTAGCAGCTAAAGTTTTTGTAGGTTCAAATAAATCTTTAGGAAAATTACGAAACACTTTTGGTCCGCGCGTTGTCCATAAAAACATTTCTAAAACCAAGAAATAGCAATGGAGTAGTGCTATGATTACGATTAAAACTTTGACTAGTAGTATCATTTTTTATCTTTTAATTTGTTCATAGCTTTGGTAATCAACATAATCAATCCAACAGCTTCTAGAACTAAACCTAAAATTAACAATATAGTCGCATAAGGCCAATGCATAATTTTAAA
This sequence comes from Bacteroidia bacterium, assembly GCA_030431055.1. Taxonomy (GTDB): domain Bacteria; phylum Bacteroidota; class Bacteroidia; order Flavobacteriales; family Flavobacteriaceae; genus Flavobacterium. The sequence continues at coordinate 29,872 of JAUIJA010000003.1, forward strand.
CAATGCACCAACAGTAGTTAATGCCATTCCTAAAAAAATGAATTTTAGTGCTTTCTTTTGTTTTATTTCCATTTGAATTGTTTTTCAATTGCTTTAATCATTTCTCCTGCAATGTCTTTTTGTGTAGCGGCTTCAATTCCTTCTAAACCTGGAGAAGAATTTACTTCTAACAATAATGGTCCTTTTGAAGAACGAATAATATCAACTCCGGCAACTTTTAAATCCATTGCTTTTGCCGCTTTAATGGCAATTCTTTTTTCGTCTGGTGTAACTTTTACAATAGAAGCTGTTCCGCCCATGTGAATATTTGCTCTAAATTCGCCTGGAGCAGCTTCGCGTTGCATAGCTGCAACCACTTTTCCATCAACAACAAATAAGCGTAAATCTTTTCCGTTTGCTTCTTTAATAAATTCTTGAACTAAAATATTAGCATTCAAGCTTTTAAAAGCATTTATAACGGATTCAGCAGCTTTTTTTGTTTCGGCTAAAACAACACCTTTTCCTTGTGTTCCTTCTAAAAGTTTTACAATTAAAGGTGAACCGCCAACCATTTTAATTAAATCGTCTGTATCTAAAGGAGAATTAGCAAAACCAGTTGTTGGAATATCAACTCCGTTATTTAATAATAATTGTAATGAAAATAATTTATCTCTTGATTGCGTTATAGCATAAGAATTATTAAGCGCAAATACGTTCAAAGCTTCAAACTGACGTGTTAAAGCACAACCATAATACGTCATACTTGGACGAATTCTCGGAATTATAGCATCAAAATCGTTTAAAACTTTTCCACCTCGATAGTGAATTTCTGGTGTTTCAGCATCGAGTTTCATGTAGCAATATTTCAGATTTAAGAAATGCATTTCATGTCCGCGAACTTCACCAGCTTCAATTATTCGTCTATTACTATACAAATCGGGATTACTTGCTAAAAGACCAATTTTTAGTCCTTTTTTAGTATCGATATCTGCATAATAATATTTTTTTAATTCTTCTTTTGTAGGTTGGTTTAACAAAAACTGTGCTTCAGGATCTACCAAAACTCTTCCAGACATAGCTTCTCTTCCAAGAAGCATTCGATAACCCATAGAATCTCTATTGGTTAGAGTAACTTCAATTTCCCAATTATTTTCAGCAATTTTCAGAGAAGTTTTTATTACGTAGCGTTTTTCTCTAGTTCCACTAGAGCTTTTGACAATTCGTTGACCAATTAATCGTGCTTCGCAATGAATAACAGCTTTGTCATTTTTTTGAATAGGATTAACATCAAACTTAACCCAATCTTCATTATTTTTTTGGAAAACTTTAATGCCTGTTGCGTGTAAAGCAGAAGTTTTTGCACCAGAATCTACTCGTGCTTTTATAGCTGGAATACCAAGAGTAGGAAAGGAACACCATTCCTCACTACCTACAATTATTTTGTTTGTCATTTAAAGTTTTAATTTAATATCTTAAATGTACTATTTTTTTTAATTCTATTACATAGAAAAAATCCTGCTTATTTAGCAGGATTTTCTTTTGCTTTTACTTCAATAGTTAATTCTTGCTTTTTATCGTCGAAATCCATGAAAATTTCATCACCTTCATGAATTTTTGAAGTTATAATTTCTTCGGCTAAAGCATCTTCAACATATTTTTGAATAGCTCGTTTTAATGGACGAGCACCAAATTGTCTGTCGTAACCTTTATCGGCAATATAATCTTTAGCTTTTTCAGAAAGTACTAAATCATAACCTAAGTCTTTAACTCTAGCGTATAATTTTTCCATTTCAATATCGATAATTTTGTCGATATCTTCTTTTTCTAAAGCATTGAAAACAATTACATCGTCAATTCTGTTTAAAAATTCAGGAGCAAAGGCTTTTTTCAAAGCGTTTTCGATAATTCCCTTTGCGTGATCTTCAGCTTGAGAAGTTTTTGCAGTTGTACCGAAACCAACACCTTGTCCGAAATCTTTTAACTGGCGTGCACCTACATTAGATGTCATTATGATAATTGTGTTTCTAAAATCGATTTTTCGTCCTAAACTATCGGTTAAATGCCCATCGTCTAAAACTTGTAAAAGCATATTGAAAACATCAGGATGTGCTTTTTCAATTTCATCTAACAATACAACTGAATAAGGTTTTCTACGAACTTTTTCAGTTAATTGTCCGCCTTCTTCATAACCAACATAACCCGGAGGCGCACCAACTAATCTAGAAATAGCAAATTTTTCCATGTATTCACTCATATCGATACGCACTAAAGCATCTTCAGAATCAAATAATTCCTTAGCCAGAACTTTTGCTAATTGTGTTTTACCAACACCCGTTTGTCCTAAGAAAATAAACGAACCAATAGGTTTATTAGGATCTTTCAATCCAGCTCTATTTCGTTGAATTGCTTTTGCAATTTTTTGAACAGCTTCATTTTGCCCAATAACTTTTCCTTGAATTAATTCTGGCAAATGAGCAAGTTTGTTGCTTTCTGTTTGAGCAATTCTATTAACAGGAATTCCAGTCATCATAGAAACTACATCTGCAACATTATCTTCTGTAACGGTTTCACGATGATTTTTAGAATCTTCTTCCCATTTCTCTTGAGCAATTGCTAAATCTTTTTCTATTTTCTTTTCGTCATCACGAAGTTTAGCTGCATCTTCATATTTCTGTTTTTTAACAACTTCGTTTTTCTTTACACGAACATCTTCGAGTTTTCTTTCAAGCTCTAAGATTTGTTTAGGAACATCTATGTTAGTGATATGAATACGAGAACCAGCTTCATCTAAAGCATCAATAGCTTTGTCTGGTAAAAATCTATCGGTCATATAACGATTCGTCAATTTTACACAAGCTTCAATTGCTTCTGGAGTATAATTAACGTGGTGATGTTCTTCGTATTTACCTTTAATATTATTTAAAATAGTAATGGTTTCTTCAACAGATGTTGGCTCGATTACTACTTTTTGAAAACGTCTTTCTAAAGCACCATCTTTTTCAATATATTGACGGTATTCGTCTAATGTTGTTGCTCCAACACATTGAATTTCACCTCTAGCTAAAGCAGGTTTAAACATATTTGAAGCATCTAGAGAACCAGTAGCGCCACCAGCACCAACGATAGTATGAATTTCATCAATAAAAAGAATAATATCGTCATTCTTTTCTAATTCATTCATTACTGCTTTCATTCTTTCTTCGAATTGTCCACGGTACTTAGTTCCAGCAACTAAGCTTGCTAAATCTAATGTTACAACACGCTTATTGAAAAGGATACGAGAAACTTTCTTTTTAACAATCATTAGAGCTAAGCCTTCCGCAATAGCAGATTTACCTACACCAGGTTCACCAATTAATAGTGGATTGTTTTTCTTTCTTCTACTTAAAATTTGTGAAACGCGTTCAATTTCCTTTTCACGTCCTACAACAGGATCAAGTTTACCTTCTTCGGCCATTTCTGTTAAGTCACGACCAAAATTATCTAAAACAGGAGTTTTAGATTTTTTATTAGTTTTTCCTCCTTGAGGTGTGTTACCAAAAGAAGAACCACTATCTCTTGATAAATCATCATTTTCGGCATCTTCATTAAAAGACTCTGCTTTAGGAAGATTATCTATGTAATCATTTTCGTTTGCTGACATAGCTGTATATTGTTCTTTAACTGTTTCGTAATCAATTTTTAATTTGTTTAACAACTTTGTTGTTGGATCTTTATCATTGCGTAAAATACACAATAATAAATGAGCCGTACTAATCATATTGTTATTGTAAAGCTTTGCTTCTAAAAATGTTGTTTTTAGTGCACGTTCGGCTTGTCGTGTTAAATGTAAATTCTTTTTATCATTATTTTGAACTCCTGTTGAGTTTGCAGGACTCAAGACTTCTACTTTTTTACGTAAAAAATCAAAATCAACTGCTAAATTGTTCAAAATTGTCATCGCTTTCCCATTTCCTTCACGAAGAAGTCCTAATAAAAGGTGTTCAGTGCCAATAAAGTCATGACCTAAACGCAAAGCTTCTTCTTTACTAAATGAGATTACATCTTTAACACGTGGCGAAAAATTATCATCCATAATATTGTATTTCTAATTGTAAAGATACTAAGATTATATTTTAAAACACAATTTAAGAAACTTTAAACAAAACATAAATGAATTGACAAAATTTATTTGAATTTAGCAATAATGAAGGTAATGTTTAAGCAACTTTTTTTTAAGATAAAATTGTTAATAAAAAAAACAAAATTCCTCTAAAAACACTTAAAATAAAAGGGAAAAAGCTGTATATTGGCACGTTTAACAATTGTAGATAAATTAAATATAAATATATATTATGTCTGAAGGAGAAAAGTTAATTCCTATTAACATTGAGGATGAAATGAAATCGGCTTACATCGATTATTCGATGTCGGTTATTGTATCAAGAGCGCTTCCAGATGTTAGAGATGGTTTAAAGCCAGTACACCGAAGAGTATTATTTGGAATGTACGAATTAGGAGTTCTTTCAAATAGAGCTTATAAAAAGTCTGCTAGAATCGTAGGAGAGGTTTTAGGTAAGTATCACCCACATGGAGATTCATCAGTTTACGATACGATGGTTCGTATGGCTCAAGAGTGGAGTTTACGTTATTTAATGGTAGACGGTCAAGGTAACTTCGGTTCGATTGATGGTGATAGTCCAGCAGCAATGCGTTATACTGAAGCTAGAATGCAGAAAATATCAGAAGAAATGTTAGCTGATATTGAAAAGGAAACTGTAGATTTTCAATTAAATTTTGATGATTCATTAGAAGAACCAAAAGTATTACCAACAAGAGTTCCAAATTTATTAATTAATGGTGCTTCAGGTATTGCTGTAGGTATGGCTACAAATATGGCACCTCATAATTTAACTGAAGTAATTGATGGAACATTAGCTTATATCGACAACAATGAAATTGAAATCGATGAGTTAATGCAACATATAAAAGCACCTGATTTTCCTACTGGTGGTACAATTTATGGTTATGAAGGTGTTAGAGATGCTTTTAAAACGGGACGTGGACGTATTGTTATGCGTGCCAAAGCTAGTTTTGAAGAGTCAAACGGAAGAGAAGCTATTATTGTAACTGAAATTCCTTACCAAGTTAACAAAGCCGATATGATTAAGAAAACGGCTGATTTGGTTAATGAAAAGAAAATTGAAGGAATTTCGACTATTCGTGATGAATCGGATAGAAAAGGAATGCGTATTGTTTATGAATTAAAACGCGATGCTGTTCCTAATATTGTTTTAAATACACTTTATAAATACACACAGCTACAATCTTCTTTCAGTGTAAATAACATTGCATTAGTAAACGGACGTCCGCAATTATTAAACTTAAAAGAGTTAATTCATTATTTTGTTGAACATCGTCACGAAGTAGTAACTAGAAGAGCAGAATTTGAATTAAGAAAGGCCGAAGAACGCGCTCATATTTTAGAAGGATTAATCATTGCTTCTGATAATATTGATGAAGTGATTGCTTTAATTCGTTCTTCAAAAGATGGAGAAGAAGCTCGTAATAAATTAATCGAAAGATTTAGCTTATCAGAAATTCAAGCGCGCGCTATCGTAGAAATGCGTTTAAGACAGTTAACTGGTCTTGAACAAGATAAATTACGTGCTGAATACGATGAAATCATGAAATTAATTGCAGAATTAAAAGATTTATTAGCAAATAAAGATTTAAGAATGCAGTTAATTAAAGATGAATTAACTGAAATTAAAGAGAAATATGGTGATGAGCGCCGTTCTCAAATTGAATATGCTGGTGGAGATGTTAGTATTGAAGATTTAATTGCAGACGAGCAAGTTGTAATTACAATTTCACATGCAGGTTATATCAAACGTACATCTTTATCAGAATACAAAACACAAAATAGAGGTGGAGTTGGTCAAAAAGGTTCTGCAACAAGAGATCAAGATTTCTTAGAACATTTATTTGTTGCAACAAATCACCAGTATTTAATGTTCTTTACACAAAAAGGAAAATGTTTCTGGATGCGTGTGTTTGAAGTTCCAGAAGGAACAAGAGCAAGTAAAGGTAGAGCTATTCAAAACTTAATCAATATTGAAAGTGATGATAAGGTAAAAGCATTTATCTGTACAAAAGATTTAAAAGACGAAGAATACATCAACAATCACTTCGTAATCATGGCTACTAAAAAAGGTCAGGTTAAGAAAACGTCTTTAGAGCAATATTCTCGCCCACGTCAAAATGGTATTAACGCAATTACTATTAAAGAAGATGACGAATTACTAGAAGCAAAATTAACTACTGGAAATAGTCAAGTATTATTAGCAGTTAAATCTGGTAAGTTAGTTCGTTTCGAAGAAGAAAAAACACGTCCAATGGGTAGAACAGCTTCTGGTGTTCGCGGAATCACATTAGCAAACGATAAAGACGAAGTAATCGGAATGGTTTCTATTGATAAAGATGATGTAAGCGAATCTCAAATTCTTGTAGTTACGGAAAATGGTTATGGAAAACGTACGAAACTTGAAGAAGATGGCGAACCAGTTTACCGTATAACAAACCGTGGAGGTAAAGGTGTTAAAACCTTAAATATTACAGATAAAACAGGTTCGTTAGTTTCTGTAAAAGCTGTTACAGACGATGATGATTTAATGATTATTAATAAATCTGGTTTAACTATCAGAATGCGTATTGACGATTTACGTGTAATGGGTAGAGCAACGCAAGGTGTTCGTCTAATTAACATTAAAGGAAATGATTCTATTGCTGCTGTTACCAAAGTTTTACGTGAAGAAGATGAAGAAATGATTGAAGGTGAAGAAAACGGTACAGAAGTTGATAACAATAACACTGAATCACAAGAATAAATAACTAAGCCCAATGTGAATTGGGCTTTTTTTAAACTTAACTAAACATTATGAAAAGAATTTTATTAGTTATTGCTTTAGCAATTACAACAGTAACTTTTGCTCAAGAAGAGGAAATAAAAATTTTAAAAAAATTAGATAAGAAAAGCGGACAACCAACTCAAAAAGATATGGAAAAGTTGAGTAGTGCTTTAGCTGTTTTAGATACTAACGTTACCTCTTTAGATGATGAAGATAAAGTATTATATCATTATTTTAAGGTATCACAGCCTATCATGGAAGTAATGATAGTCGCTATGAAAAACCCAAATGATGTAGCTGCTATTCAAGAAGCATCGAAAAAATACAATACACCAGAATTCTTAGAATCGATGTCTTCTCATTATAACACGATGGTTGATTTAGAGAAAAAATTAGGAGAAAAAGAGCATACAGAAGACATCAAACCTTTGATGGATATGATGAAACAGCAATTAGCTCAGCAAGCTTTTCAATTAAATACAGATAAGAAATTTAAGGAAGCGTCAGAAGCGTTTTATGCACTTTATAAATTTGATAACACTAATGGTTCAAATTTAGAAAACGCTGCTATTTTAGCTGTACAAGCTGAGGAATATAAGTTTGCTGAAAAAATGTATGATGAACTTAAAAATAGCGATTATTTAAATAATGGTATCAAATATTTTGCAGTAAACAAGGCTTCAGGTAAGGAAGAGACTTTTAATTCAAGAGATGATATGGTGAAAATGATTTCTTTAGGCTCTCATGAAAAGCCAAGAACTGAAAAAGTATCTAAGAAAAAGCCAGAAGTTTATAAAATGTTAGCTTTAATTGCTTCTCAAAATGGAAATTACGATAAAGCAAAAATAGCAATAGAAGATGCGTTGGAATTAAATCCAAAAGATGATGAATTAAAAAAAGAAGCTGCTCGTATTTATTTTAACGAAGCTTATGAAATGCTTAAAGATGATCAAAAATTAGTTGATGAAATTAATGCTAACTTAGATGATAAAGCAAAATTTGATAAGCTAGTTGGCAAACGTAAAGAATTATTTAAAAAAGCATTACCAAATTTCGAAAAGGCTTATTCTTTAAACCCAAATGATGCTAATACAAAATCATTATTAAAAATGTCTTATGATATTTTAGAAATGAAAGACAAAGCAGCTACGATTAAATAATATAATTATTGTTATAAAATAAAAATCCCAACTTAGTAAAGTTGGGATTTTTTATACTATTTTCTTTATAACTCTGAGTTTATGAGTATGCCTATCAATTTCTGCATTGTAAATTCCTAAATGATCTAATCGGTCAATTCTAACCTTTCCTGAAGCATGAATAATATAATTATTCTCCATCATAATTCCCACATGAATAATATTTCCTTCTTCATTATCAAAAAAAGCTAAATCTCCAGGCTCACTTTCTTCAATAAAACTTAAAGCATCCCCTTGAGTTGCTTGTTGAGAAGCATCGCGAAATAATTTATAACCATTCAGCTTGTAAACCATTTGCGTAAAACCAGAACAATCGATACCAAAAGGCGTTTTTCCTCCCCATAAATAAGGAGAATTCAAATACATATAAGCGGTTTTAACAATATCCGATTTAGATTTTATGCCACAAGTTTTAGCGCCTTCAAATGAAAAACTTTGAATGTTTATATTCTCATCATTTAAAAACGATAAAGAACTTCCCATGGGAATTGGTAATAATTCGTTATTCGGATTTGAAATAAACTCAATTAAATCAGAACTTAAAACAATAGGATTTTGATTAAGTGATTCAAATTGTGATTGAGAAATTTCTTGGTATTGTTTTTTATCAATCCAACCCTCATAATCGTCAAAAGCAATTTGAATTTTTATCCATTTTTCTTTGATTTCGGTTATGATAAAATGGTCTCCAAAAAGTAATTGCGTAACTTGTTCACTTGGATCTGAAGGTTCAAGCCGAACAGGAACTATTGCAAGATTACAAATACCAAACATTAAACGAATTATAATTTAAAAGTTTTGAGTTATGAATTAAAATTACAAGCAGAAATCATTCATAATTAGTAATTCATAACTCATATTATTTTTATGCTCTTTCGATTACAATTGCCGAAGCACCACCACCACCATTACAAATAGCAGCAGCACCAACTTTAGCATTGTTTTGTTCTAAAACACTTATTAAAGTAACAATAATTCTCGCTCCAGAACAACCTAACGGATGACCTAAAGAAACAGCACCTCCGTTAACGTTAATTTTATCTTCATTTAATCCAAGAATTTGAGCATTTGCTAATCCAACAACAGAAAATGCTTCGTTAAATTCGAAATAATCAACATCTGAAATAGAAATTCCCGCTTTATCTAAAGCTTTTGGTAATGCTTTTGCTGGAGCAGTAGTAAACCATTTTGGTTCTTGAGCAGCATCAGCATGAGATTTGATGTATGCTAAAGGTTTTAATCCTAATGCATTTGCTTTTTCTTCACTCATTAAAACTAGAGCAGCAGCTCCGTCATTAATTGTAGAAGCATTTGCAGCAGTTACAGTTCCTTCTTTAGTAAAAACTGCTCTTAAGCTAGGGATCTTATCTAATTTTACGTTTGTAAACTCTTCATCTTTAGACACCATAATAGGCTCTCCACGTCTTTGTGGAACCTCTACAGGAACAATTTCGCTATCAAACTTTCCAGCATCCCAAGCCGCAGCAGAACGTTCGTATGATTGAATTGCAAATCTATCTTGCTCTTCACGAGAGATTTTATATTCTGTTGCACATAAATCAGCACAAACTCCCATTGCATTGTTATCGTAAGCGTCAGTTAAGCCGTCTTTTTGAAGACCATCGACCATAGTGGCAGGTCCAAACTTAACGCCATTTCTCATGTGTACATAATGCGGAATCATACTCATGTTTTCCATTCCACCAGCAACCACTATATCAGCATCTCCACTTAAAATAGCTTGCGCTCCTTGCATAACAGCTTTCATTCCACTAGCACAAACTTTGTTTACAGTAGTACAAGGAACAGTATCTGAAAGTCCAGCATACATAGCCGCTTGACGAGCCGGAGCTTGTCCGTTTCCAGCTTGTACAACGTTACCCATTAATACTTCATCAACTTCCTTTGGATCTAAATTAATTTTATTTAAAGCCCCTTTTATAGCAGTTGCTCCTAATTTTGTAGCAGGAACGCTAGATAAAGCACCCATAAAACTTCCCATTGGTGTACGAACTGCAGAAACTATAACGACTTTTTTACTCATGATTACTTAATTTGTTTTGGTTTTGCGAATTTACTATTTTTAATTGAAAATCTTTACGTTTTAAGAGAAGAAATAAGCATTTAAAACGGTTTAATTATTAAATTGAAAAAAATATTTTACTGTATCTAATTGAATTTTAAGTTTTTCACTTATTTAGGTGAAAAAATATTGTAAAAATCTATTCAAAGTCTTGTAAAAAAGAAAAGGAAGCTATACATTTGCAACCGCAAAAAGAAAAAGTTCTTAAAAATATAACAGTATAGGAGAGGTGCCGGAGTGGTAACGGAGCAGATTGCTAATCTGTCATCGGGTAACCGATGCCTGGGTTCGAGTCCCAGTCTCTCCGCTTCTTCGGGGTGTAGCGTAGCCCGGTCATCGCGCCTGCTTTGGGAGCAGGAGGTCGCAGGTTCGAATCCTGCCACCCCGACGAATATACTGGTCCAGTAGCTCAGCTGGATAGAGCAACTGCCTTCTAAGCAGTAGGTCCCAGGTTCGAATCCTGGCTGGATCACATAAAGCCTAGCAATTGCTAGGCTTTTTTGTTTTAATCCTACTCCGTTGTAATATTTGTCGATTAATTGTTTTTTCTACTTTCTTTTATTAACATAAAGTCAAAATTATAATAATACTTATTCCAGTTGCTAATAATCCGTATTTAAACAATCCTGTCAGAAAAAATGTTGGGAAGCTACCATAACGACTCTTTTCGGATATTTGTATAAGCTCAAGAAATGATGTTAGAATTTTCTAATAAGAAATAACAGAAAATACAGAATAAACCAATTATATATAGTTTAATGATTTTCTTTTGACTTTCATTAAACATTTAGGCTAATTTTCAAATTATTCCACACACTTCAAATATTCCATAAAAAATTTAGCTGGGTAAAAAGTTTCTTTTATAATTTCTGATTGTAGTTCGCTTTTAATATTGTAGTCTTTTTTTCCTCCAACATATTGCAAACGCATTACCGAAATAGGTGAGGACTTCAATTCTTCATAATTTTGCTTTGTAAACACAAAATAACCTTCCAATATTCTAATGTTTGCTTGCTCTTGTTCGTTATAGTTTAAAACAGAACAAGTATTTTCCATTATAGATTGTAAGGTTACGAATTTTCCATTGTTGAGTTGGAATACTATTTTCGAATTTAAATCGAAACATTTTGACGGAATAAACAAACTACTTTTTTCAACAATTTGTACACGTAAAATAGGAGTTCCGTTATTGTTCATTAATGAAAATTGAATGAAATCTTTTGAACTTCCAAAGACTCTTTCATATATGATTTTTTCTGGTAATGTTTTTAAATAAGTAGAATCAGTTTTTTCTTCAAAGTCGTATTTGCAATTGCTTTGTGCTATTGAAAATAGGGGAAAGAATAGTAATATAACTGAAACTTTTGCAAAACTAAGTTTCGTCACTTCGAGTAGATTTTTATTAAAAATTGTATCGAGAAGTTGAGAAAATAAAATTCTTGTTTTCGATACTTTTTCTTTTAGAAAAAACTCAAACTGACGAATTTTTAATAAATTTTCTATATAAATGAATTTCATGTTTAAATTTTTTCGCAAAGTAAAACTATTTTTTGATTCTCTAAATTTGTGGTAAAAAAAGCAAAAACTGTTCCACCATCAGTAATTTTAAATTTCTTTTTAATGTCTTCTGGTTTTAACGGAAAATTTCTAGTGGCAACATTCATTTTTTGTTTTAACAGATATTTTTTTCCTGTTTCTTTATCGAAAGGCAAGCAATTTATAATTTTAAAACTTCTACCTTGAAATTCGACTAATTTTTTAGAAGTAAACAAATGTGAATGCTGATGTAACTTATTTACATTAAATAAATTACCAATGCTTTCAAATTTTCCCGATTTTAACAACGAAGCATTTGGCTCATATAAATAATTCTGTGGTAGTGAATATTTTGATAAAGAATCGTCGCTTATTTTAATTTTAGATTGCTGAATATTATCTTTTTCAATATTTATAGTAATTACTGAAATTTCATCTGTAAAACCCTTTTCTATTTCCCAAAGCAATTCTTTTACTTCATTTCCCAGAGCAACAATATGAATGTTTTTTACAAATTTCAATTCGTTTAACCCAGCTTGGATATCTAGAATTGGAGCGGTTTTAATGATAATTTTATCAGAATAGGTGAAATAAAAATCCAACAATTCAGGAACATTCGGTTCGCAATCTTTTAACATAAAAACCTTTCCTTTTACATCGTTTCTTCGTGAAGGATCAACGTAAATACAATCAAATTGTTGATTTAATTGTTTTAAAATTTCAGCGCTATTTCCTGCTAAACATTCAATGTTTGAAATTGCTAATTGTTTATAATTATGTGCAACAATTTTTGATAAATCTTCGTTTATTTCACAATGGATTACTTTTTGAAAGTTTTTAGCGAAATAGTAATCGTCAATTCCAAATCCGCCCGATAAATCGATTAATGAGTTTCCACTAACAATTGAAGCTTTGTATTTCGCTGTTTTTTCAGAAGACGTTTGTTCGACCGAAATTTTACTTGGATAAAGTATATTTTCCGTTGTAAACCAAGTTGGCAACTTAGTTTTTGCTTTTTGTTTTGCAGCAATTTGTTCAATGATATTTGAATACTGAACATTCGGGAAAGGATTTTTCTTCAGCGCTAATTGGCTAACATTTTTATCTAAATTAGCTTTTATAAACTCTTGAATTTCAGGAGTAAGTAAAACTGAAAAATCCATTAAATATTTTTAGTTAATGCTTTTACAACTTTATTATTTGGTAAAAATTCTTTTCCTATTACTTTTAAGCAAGTGTATGTTGGAATAGCGATAATCATTCCTAAAATTCCGAAAAGTGTTCCCGAAGCTAAAATAACTAAGAAAATCTCTAAAGGTGTCGATTTTGTGCTTTTTGAGAATATAAAAGGCTGTGTGAAATTGTTATCAATTAATTGCACAACACACATTCCTATGAAAACATAAAGCGCTTTTGGAAGAATATCGGCAAAATTTTCTAGGCTAATTCCACTTAACAAAATTAAAGTTGTAGCGACTATCATTCCTAAAAGCGGACCTAAATATGGAATTACATTTAAAATTGCGCAGAGTAAAGCAATTATGAAGGCATTTTCTATTCCGAATATTAAAAAAATGATTAAATATAAAATCATAATTATCGTTAATTGCAACAATAAAGCTCCAAAATATCGCGATAATAAATTTGAAATTTTACTTAAAGATGTCAATACTTTATCCTTTTGATTTTCTGGCAAAACCGATTGAAAAGTTTGATAAAAGGAATCTTTGTCTTTTAAAAAGAAGAACGAAATAAAAAGAACTGATGCTAAACCCATTCCGAAGTTTCCAATAATATTAACAATTGAGCTGAAGATATTTGGAATAAAATTTAAGTTCAATTTTGAAAAAACATCTGTAGATTCTAACATATTTGTTAAATCGTAACCGTGAGATTGTAAAAAGCTATCGATAGAAACGATTAATTCTTGATAATTTTTTTCCAATTTATTTACATCTAAAAGTGATAAATTTTCACCTTGCGACAAAATTAACGGAACGAAAAGTGAAGCAATTCCAACAATTAATAAAATTGAAAGAATTAATGTAGTGACTACGGCTAATGTATTTTTGAATTTTAATTTTCGTTGTAAAAATGACACAATAGGATTTCCTAAAAGTGTAAATAATATCGAAATTATTAAGTAAACAAGAATTGATGAAAGCTTGTAAAACAAAAACAATATTAAAGCAATTCCAGCTAAAATAGCAAGTGTTCTAAGAATTCCGTTTGATAGTTCTTTTGATGTCATTCTCAAAAATACAAATTTATTTGAGTTTATTGGTAATTTCGTACAAAGCAATTCCGAGAGATTGTACAACATTCATACTACTGTTTTTTCCAAACATTTCAATATGAGTCGCTTGATTTGAAATAGCCAATAATTCTTCTGAAATTCCATAGATTTCACTACCAATAAGTAAGACAATTGGTTTGTTAGAAATAACAAGTGAATTTATAGTTTTACTTTTAGAAGTAATTTCAAGCGCAATAATTTCTGAATTTGATGATTTTAAGGTTTCAATTAATTCCGATTTATCTAAATAAACTTCATACGGAACAATTTTATGAGTATTTCGAGAAGTTTTGTTCACTTTTCTTTCAGAAAGTACGAAGTTTTTTCCTGTAAAAATGATTTTTTCTACACCAAAAGCTTCGCAAACTCTAAAGATACTGCCAATGTTTTGTTGGAAATACACTTCATCACAAACAACTGTAATAGGAAATTTCTGTTCCGTGAAATCGGTAGTATAATGATTAAGTTGTTCCAAAATCTAATTATTAAAAACGTAATCTAAGATATTAGCGCCCATTTGAAACGCTTTTAAACGAACTTCAGTAGAGTCTTTATGAACTTCAAAATCTTCCCAACCGTCGCCTAAATCGCATTCGAAAGTGTAGAGTAGAACTAATCGATTTTCTCTAAATATTCCAAACGCTTGCGGACGTTTTTTATCGTGCTCGTGAATTTTAGGCAATCCATTAGAAAAATTATAAGGTTTTTGAAAAATTTGATGATTTTGCGGAATTTCAACTAAATCTTGATTGGGAAATATTTTTTTAATTTCCTTACGAATATACTCGTCCATTCCGTAATTATCATCAATATGTAAAAAACCACCTGAAAGTAAGTAATTCCTTAGATTCAAAACTTCATTTGGAGAAAAAACAACGTTTCCATGTCCTGTCATATGAACAAACGGATAAGAAGTAATTTCTGAACTTTCTACTGAAACAGTAGCTGGTTTTGTGTTGATATTAGTTTGAATATTTTCATTACAAAACTGAATTAAATTAGGCAAAGATGTTGGGTTTGCATACCAATCACCACCGCCGGAATACTTCAACAGCGCTATTTCTTGGGAAAATCCAAAAAAACAAGTTAGTAAAAATAAAAATAAATGTATATTTTTCATTGTTTTTCTTTATAAATTAATATGCCTGATAAAATAAAGGATATTAATCCGAGTATTAAAAAAAATATTTTAGCATTTCTATCCTCAATTGAAAATGTTCCAAAAAAGAAAAGAATACCTGAAAATATACCTAAAAGAATTAATCCTTTTCTATTATTTATATTACTTAAAAATAAATTAATAAAAGCAAAAAAATATTCTTTCATAATTATTCATTAATTAACGCAACCGTATGACAAGCTACTAAAGCTGCTGTTTCAGTACGAAGTCTTGTGTTTCCTAATAAAACAGGTTGGTAATTATTTTCTAAAGACAATGCTATTTCATTTTCTGAAAAATCACCTTCTGGACCAATCAAAATTACATAATTTTCGTTGGGTTGAATACAATCTTTTAATTGTTTGCGTTCTGTTTCAACACAATGTGCAATGAATTTATTCTCACAATTTGTATTTGCAATAAACTCTTTAAAAGAAATGGGTTCGTTTATTTTTGGTAAATAAAACTGATTTGATTGCTTCATAGCCGATTGAATAATCTTTTCAGCACGTTCAATTTTATAGACTTTTCTCTCAGAATGATCGCAAATAATAGGTGTGATTTCTTGTATGCCTATTTCTGTTGCTTTCTCTAAAAACCACTCCAAACGGTCATTCATTTTTGTTGGAGCAACTGCTATATGAAGATTATATTTAGGTTTTTCAAACTCTTGAGTTTCTAATATTTTAACTTCACATTTTTTGTCAGAAGCCAAACATATTTCAGAAATAAATAAAAAACCTAAACCATTAGTAATAAATATTTTATCAGTTTCTTTTTTACGTAAAACTTTAACTATATGTTTACTTTCTTCTTTATCAAAAACGAAAGAAGAATCGGTGTTTTTTATTTCAGAATTATAGAAAAGTTGCATAGTTAAAATTCAATTCGTGCTTTTGAAACAACGTTGTTTGTACTAAAATTATTTTCCAAGAAATTATAATAGCCAACAATCCCAATCATCGCTGCGTTATCAGTTGTGTATTCAAATTTTGGAATGTAGGTTTTCCAACCGTATTTTGTTTCAGCTTCTTTCAATGTTTTACGAATTCCAGAATTTGCCGAAACTCCACCACCAATTGCAATTTGATTGATTCCAGTTTCCTTGACAGCTTTTTTTAGCTTATCCATTAAAATTTGAATAATTGTATATTGAATAGAAGCGCAAATATCAGCTAGATTTTCTTCAATAAAATTAGGATTTAATTTTACATTTTTCTGAACAAAATATAAAATTTGTGTTTTTAATCCGCTAAAACTGAAGTTCAATCCATCAACTTTAGGCTTTGTAAATTGAAAAGCTTTCGGATTTCCTTCTTGTGCATATTTATCAATCAACGGTCCGCCAGGATAGGGAAGACCTAATATTTTTGCCGATTTATCAAACGCTTCGCCAACAGCATCATCGGTAGTTTCTCCAATGATTTCCATTTCAAAAAAGCTATTTACACGAACAATTTGTGTATGTCCTCCAGAAATAGTCATTGCTAAAAAAGGAAATGTTGGTTTATCAAAACCTTCTTCGTTTATAAAATGCGCTAAAATATGAGCCTTCATATGATTTACAGCAATTAGTGGAATATCTAAAGCCATACTTAAAGACTTAGCAAACGAACCACCAACCAAAAGCGATCCCATCAATCCTGGTCCTTGCGTAAATGCAATGCAACTTAATTCTTCCTTTGTAATTCCAGCTTTTTTAATCGCAACATCAATTACAGGAACAATATTTTGTTGGTGAGCGCGAGAAGCTAACTCAGGTACAACTCCGCCATATTCTTCATGTATAGCTTGTCTAGCCACAACATTTGATAAAACTTTATCATTACATAAAACTGCTGCAGAAGTGTCGTCACACGAACTTTCTATCGCTAAAGTGTATATTTTATTTTTAGTCATAAAAAAAGGCACGAAAATTGCGTGCTAACAGTTGTAATAATCTTACAAAATTCATTAATTTTGTTAATTGTGATTATTATAATTAAAGCACAAATTTACGAAATATTAGCACTTCAAAAAAAATAAAGAAAATATTAGTTAGAAGCATTATAATTCTTATTCTGCTTTTTCTTCTTTTAGCTACTTTGCTATCGTTACCGTTTGTGCAAACGCAATTAGGTAAAGTAGCTACTAATAGTTTTAATAAAGAATTTGGAACAGACTTAACGATTGATAAGGTTGCAATTTCTCCTTTCGGTACAGTAAAGTTAGGCGATGTTTTAATTCGCGATCATCATCAAGACACGCTGTTTTATATTCAAAAGTTAAATACTTCAATTTTAAACTTTAAAAAATTATATGAAAACGGACATCCCTATTTAGGCGATGTTACCATTCATGGTTTAGATGCAAAATTAAAAGAATACAAAGGAGAAGGAGAAACCAACCTTGATAAATTTGTTGCCGCTTTTGATGATGGAACTCCTTCATCGGGTAAGTTTAGAATGAAAGTAACCACTTTTGATATTTATAAAAGTAGATTTCGTTATATCGATGAAAATCTTGAAAATCCTAAGCTTTTAGATTTTACAGATTTAGATGGAAAACTTGATGATTTTTTCATAAAAGGACCAAATGTTTATACCAATATTGAGCATTTAGATTTTCATGATCACAGAGGTTTAGATGTAGAGAATTTGAGCTCTAAATTCACTTATACAAAACAAAATATTCTTTTAGAAAATTTAGATTTACATTCTAAAGAATCTAAAGTTAAAGGTAGAGTAGAGTTATTGTTTAATCGTGAAGATTTTTCAGATTTTAACAATAAAGTTCGTTGGGATGCTAAGTTGGAAAACTCTACAATAGCTTCAAATGATTTGAATTATTTTTATAATGAATTTGGTAAAGACAACGCATTTTACTTGAATACGTATTTAAAAGGAACTTTAAATGATTTTACGACTCATAATTTAAAACTAATCGATAAAAATCAATCAGAAATAATTGGTACGGTTAATTTTAGAGATTTTTTTGAAAAAGAGAAGTCATTTTATATAAACGGAAAATTTGATAGAGTTACTTCAAATTATAATGATTTAAGTAAAATATTACCAAGATTATTAGGCGAAAATCTTCCATCATCTTTAGAAAAATTAGGAAAAGTTAATTTGAATGGAGAAGTTGAGTTAACAAATAAATATATTAATTCAGATGTTTTTTTAACGTCTAGTTTAGGGATTGTTGATGCCGATTTAGCAATTCAAGATATTGACAATATTGACAACGCTTCTTATCAAGGAAATTTAAACTTGAAAGATTTTAATATAGGAAATTTAGTAAGCAATAAACAATTTGGAAAAGTTACGGCTCAAGTTGATGTAAACGGGCAAGGATTTACACAAGAATATTTAAATACAGCTGTAAAAGGTAAGATTGACAAGATTTTCTTTAATGATTATACATATTCTAAAATTGAAGTCGATGGAACTATGAAAATGCCTTACTTTAAAGGATATTTTAATAGTAATGATCCAAACCTACGAATGGATTTCAAAGGATTAGTAGATTTAAGTTCGAAAATAAAAAACTACGATTTCAATTCGTATGTTGATTATGCTGATCTATATGTTTTAAATTTTAACAAAAACGATTCTATTTCGATTTTCAAAGGAAATATTAGTATGAAAGCTAAAGGAAATTCCTTTGATGATTTAGATGGCGTTTTAAACTTAAAAAATGTGTCTTACCAAAACACATCTAAACAATATTTCTTTTCAGATTTTAATATCAACTCATCTTTTGATAAAGAGCAAGTAAGAACAATCACAGTAAATTCACCAGATATTGTTTCAGGGAAAGTTGTTGGAAAATATAAAATAAACCAACTTCAAAAAATCGTTGAAAATGCGGTGGGAAGTTTATACGCAAATTACACGCCAAACGAACTTGAAGAAGGTCAGTTTTTAGATTTTAATTTTACTATTTATAATAAAATTGTTGAAATTTTTATTCCAGAAGTTTCTATTTCTGAAAACACGAAGCTAAAAGGAAAAATAAATGCCGATGATGGCAAATTCGAACTCGATTTTTCTTCGCCAAATATTCTAGCTTTTCAAAATAAAATTGACAATATTAAAATTGATATTGATAATAAAAATCCGCTGTATAACACTTATATAGTAGCCGATAGTTTACGTTTTAATCGTTATAAAGTTTCTGATTTTAATTTAATTAACCTTACGTTAAACGATACACTCTTTGTACGAACAGAATTTAATGGTGGAAGTAAAGATCAAGATCAATATTCATTGAACTTATATCATACGATTGATAGTACAAAAAATTCGATTGTTGGTTTTAAAAAATCAGAAGTAAAACTTCGCGATTATCTTTGGTTTATCAATGAAAATGAAACAAAAGATAACAAAATTGTTTTCACAAAAGATTTACAAGAATTCGATTTTAAAAAGCTGAGTTTGTCACATAATAATCAGCGAATGAGTTTTTACGGAACATTAAAAGACTCAACTCAAAAAGATTTAAATCTAGTATTTCACGATGTTGATTTGGAAAAAATAGTTCCAGCAGTTGACAGTTTAAGTTTTGATGGAAAATTAAATGGTTTTGCTTCTTTAAAACAGCAAAAGTCAGTATATAAACCACAATCAAACGTAACTATTGATAATCTTCAAATCAATAATTATGCTATTGGAAATCTTGCTTTAAATATTGAAGGAAACGAAGCTTTTAATCAGTTTAAAGTGAATTCGTCTATTAAGCAAAACAACAAAGAGCGATTTTATCTAAACGGAAATATAAACTATAAAAATAATGTTGCTGGTTTAGATTTAGAAGCTGGTTTAAACGGTTTTGAGTTAGCACCATTCGGTCCTTTATTAACAGATATTGTTTCAAACGTTA
The DNA here is from genome assembly GCA_030431055.1 of Bacteroidia bacterium. Classification (GTDB taxonomy): domain Bacteria; phylum Bacteroidota; class Bacteroidia; order Flavobacteriales; family Flavobacteriaceae; genus Flavobacterium. The sequence continues at coordinate 49,877 of JAUIJA010000003.1, forward strand.
GAGGAGAAGCAAGTGGTAGAGCTACGGTTAGAGGAACATTAACAAGTCCAGAAATAGATGGAAGACTATACTTAGACAAGTCTGGTTTAACAATTCCGTATTTAAATACTGATTATGACTTTGAGGAAAACGCAATTGTAGATGTTACTGAACATCAGTTTTTGTTTAGAAACATTAAAATTACCGATACAAAATATCAAACAAACGGAACGTTAAACGGAAGTGTTCGACATGAAGCTTTTGATGAATGGGAAATCGATTTAGAAGTAAAATCGGATAATATTCTAGCTCTAGACACAAAAGATGGTGATGATGTGTATTATTATGGAACAGCATTTTTAAATGGTTTTGCATCTATTAAAGGACCAACAAACGCTTTACTGGTTAATGTTGTGGGGGAATCTGAACCTGGCACTTCTATAAAAATACCAGTAAGTGATTCTGAAGAAATAGGTGATAATTCTTTTATCAATTTTATGTCGGTAGAAGAAAAGATGAAAAAAGATAAAGGAATTTATGTTGAACAAAATAATTATCAAGGAATTGAGTTAGATTTCGATTTTGATATAGATACAGATGCAGAAATCGAGGTTATTTTAGATAGAAATTCTGGTCACGCTATGAAAGGTAAAGGTTTTGGTTCTATGAAAATGGAGATTAATACACTTGGAAAATTCTTAATGTATGGCGATTTTATTGTTGTAGAAGGAGATTATCGTTTCAAATATGGCGGTTTAATTGACAAAAAATTCTCGGTTAAAAAAGGAGGAACTATTCGTTGGGAAGGTGAACCAATGAATGCTATTTTAAATTTAGAAGCAGTTTATAAAACGCAAGCTAATCCTGCTGTTTTATTAGAAAGCGCTTCGTTTAATAGAAAAGTAGATACCGATGTTTCTATTTTAATTAATGGAAATCTTAGTAATCCTGAACCTGATTTTAATATTGACTTTCCTACGGTAAGTTCTGTTATGAAAAGTGAAATCGATTACCAACTCCAAAATAAAGATAAACGTCAAACACAAGCTTTGGCTTTATTGTCAACAGGTTCGTTTATGACTCCAGAAACTGTAGGTAATGCCGCATACGGACCATTGTTTGAACGTGCTAGTTCTTTATTTAGTGATATTTTTTCTGATGAAGATAGTAAATTGCAACTGGGTGTAGATTATAGTCAAGGAGATAGATTAAATCAAGTTTCAGATCGAGTAGGTGTCACCTTAGCAACTCAAATAAGCGATAAAATTTCAATTAATGGTAAAGTCGGTGTTCCTGTTGGTGGAGTTACAGAATCTGTTTTAGTTGGAAATGTTGAAATTCAAATGGAATTAAATGAAGAAGGAACTTTAAAAGCTCACGTATTTAATAGAGAAAACGATATTAACTATATAGGAAGCGGAATAGGTTATACCCAAGGTTTAGGATTAACGTATACGGTTGAATTTGATACTTTCAAAGAATTTATTCAAAATATATTTGCTTCACAGAAAAAGAAAGAAGAAGAAAAGCCTGAGACAATTCAAGATTCTGAATTTTCTCCAGATTATATTCATTTTATAAATGAAAGAAAGAATCAAAAACCTAAAGAAGCAAAAGAAGAAGAAATTTTAAAAGTTCCTGAAATAGAATAAATTTTATCCATTTTTTTAGGTTAATTTATTATATTTATATTTCGATTATTTTACACAATGAAAAATATAATTTCAAAAATTGCGGTTTTAACTTCTGGTGGAGACTCCCCAGGAATGAACGCTGCCATACGTTCTGTAGTAAGAACTTGTGCCTTTCATAATGTAGAATGTATTGGCGTTTATCGCGGTTATCAAGGAATGATTGAAGGTGACTTTAAAGAAATGGGAGCACGTTCTGTTAATAATATCATTAATAAAGGTGGAACTATTTTAAAATCAGCACGATCTAAAGAATTTATGACTATTGAAGGTCGTAAAAAAGCTTTTAAACATCTTTCTAATGCTGGAGTTGATGCTTTAGTAGTAATTGGAGGTGATGGTTCTTTTACAGGAGCAGAAGTATTCAATAAAGAATTTGGAATTCCTGTTATGGGAATCCCTGGAACTATCGATAATGATATTTTTGGCACAAGTCATACTTTAGGATTTGACACAGCATTAAATACAGTTGTTGATGCTATTGATAAGATTAGAGATACAGCAAGTTCTCATAACCGTTTATTCTTCGTAGAAGTTATGGGACGCGATGTTGGACATATTGCTTTAAATACTGGAATTGGAGCAGGAGCTGAGGAAATTTTAATCCCAGAAGAAGATTTGGGCTTAGACCGATTAATAGATTCTTTAAAAAGAAGTAAAAGTACAGGAAAATCGTCAAGTATAGTTGTTGTGGCCGAAGGTGATAAAATCGGTAAAAATGTTTTCGAATTAAAAGATTATGTCGAAGAAAACATGCCTGAGTATGATGTACGAGTTTCCGTTTTAGGTCACATGCAACGTGGTGGTTCTCCATCATGTTTCGATAGAGTTTTAGCTTCTCGATTAGGTGTAAAAGCTGTAGAATCATTACTAGAAGGGAAATCAAATTATATGGTTGGGTTATTACACGATAAAGTAGCACTAACACCATTAGAACAAGCAATAAAAGGAAGTACAGAAATCGATTTAGAATTACTTCGTGTTTCTGATATCATGACAATATAAAAAACTAAAAAATAATAGAAATAGAACATGTCGAAAGTAAAATTAGGAATTAACGGCTTTGGTAGAATTGGTCGCTTAGTATTTAGAGAATCAATAAAAAGAAATAATGTTGAAGTAGTAGCTATTAACGATTTATTAGAAGTAGATCATTTGGCTTATATGTTAAAGTATGATTCTGTTCATGGAAGGTTTGACGGAAAAGTAGAAGTAAAAGACGGACAATTATTTGTTAACGATAAATTTATTCGTGTAACTGCAGAAAAAGATCCTACACAAATTAAATGGGACGATGCAAAAGTAGATGTTGATATTGTTGCAGAATGTACAGGAATTTTCAAAACAATCGAACAAGCAAATGCTCACATTAAAGGTGGTGCTAAAAAAGTTGTAATTTCAGCTCCATCTCCAGATGCTCCTATGTTTGTTATGGGAGTAAATCATAACGAAGCAAAAGCAACTGATACAGTTGTTTCTAACGCATCTTGTACAACCAATTGTTTAGCACCTTTAGCTAAAGTTATTAATGATAATTTCGGAATTGTTGAAGGTTTAATGACAACGGTTCATGCTACAACAGCTACACAATTAACTGTTGACGGACCTTCGCGTAAAGATTTTAGAGGTGGTCGTTCAGCTTTAGTTAATACAATACCAGCTTCAACTGGTGCTGCAAAAGCAGTTACAAAAGTTATTCCTGAATTAAAAGGAAAATTGACTGGAATGGCGTTTCGTGTACCAACAGCAGATGTTTCTGTAGTAGATTTAACCGTAAAAGTGGCTAAAGAAACTACGTACGAAGAAATCATGAAAGTTATTAAAGAAACTTCTGAAACTTCTATGAATGGAATCTTAGGTTATACTGAAGATGATGTTGTTTCAACAGATTTCATTTCTGATTCTAGAATTTCTATTGTTGATGCAAAAGCAGGAATTGGTTTAAACTCAACTTTCTTTAAGTTGGTTTCCTGGTATGATAACGAATATGGTTATTCGAGTAAATTATTAGACTTAGCGGTTCACATTTCCGATTTAAAATAATACATGAGCCTCATTTTGAGGCTTTTTTTAATTAACTGAAATATGAAATTAATAGTTGATAGCGGTTCTACCAAAGCAGATTGGGTTGCAATTGATAATAACGGAAATAATATTTTCAATACAAAAACCTTAGGTTTAAATCCTTCGGTTTTAACAAAAGATGAATTCTTAGAAAGATTATATTCTAACGAACATTTAGTTGAAAACAAAACAAAAGTTTCTCATTTGCACTTTTATGGCGCTGGTTGCGGGACGCAAACTATGATTAATTTTTTAACTGAAATTTTTCAAGACTATTTTAGTAATGCAAAAGTTTCGGTTAAAGAAGATACTTATGCAGCTGTTTTTGCTACAACAAAGAAAAATGAAAAAGCAATTGTAAATATCTTAGGAACAGGATCAAATTGTAGTTATTTCGATGGTGAAATTTTACATCAAAAAGTACAATCTTTAGGTTATATCGTTATGGATGATTGTAGTGGAAACCGTTTTGGTAATCATTTACTTCGCTATTATTATTTTAAACAAATGCCGCAAGAATTGGCTGAAAAATTTGAAACAAAATATGATTTATCAGCAGATTTCATCAAAGATAATTTATATAAAAAGCCTAATCCAAACGCTTATTTAGCTTCGTTTGCAAGCTTTTTAATAGAAAATAAAACACACGAATTCTGTCAAAAAATTATTAGAGAAGAAATAGAAAAGTTTGTGAATTTCCAAATTAAACAATTCGACAATTATAAAGAAGTTCCAGTTAATTTTGTAGGTTCAATTGCATATTACCTAAAAGAAGAATTAGAATTAATTTTAGCCGAAAATGACATCAAAATTGGAAATATATGCCAGAAACCAATTGATGGCTTAATTCAATTTCACGTTTTAAACGATTAAATAATGAGAAAACCAAAACAATATGAATTAGCAATAATTGCTCACGATGCTAAAAAAGCTGAAATGGTGCAATTTATTAATAAAAATAAGGCTTTATTGTTAGCTGAAAACATTAAAATTATCGCTACTGGAACTACTGGTGGAAAAGTTGAACAAATAGGAGTGAAGGTTAAAAAAATGTTATCTGGACCTTTAGGTGGCGATGCTCAAATTGCAGCTCGTGTTGCCGAAGGAAAAACTAAAATGGTTTTGTTTTTTAAAGATCCGAACTCAAGTCATCCACACGAACCAGATATCAGTATGTTAATCAGAATTTGCGATGTTCACAATATTCCTTTAGCTACAAATGAAGCAACGGCTCAATTGTTATTAGATGCGTTGAGTATTGATTAAACATCCAAATCAAATAATTTACGAAGTAAATCTAAATTCGGATTGATCTCTTTTAACTTATCGTATTTTTCTTGTGGCGTAAATGCATATTTCGTTTGTGAAACTTCTTTTACAATAACTTCAATCGTAATATCGTGATTGTGTAATCTTCCACGTAAAAAACTTAATAATTCGTTCGAACCTTGTAAAAATTCTTCTTTTGTACTTTCATTTGGCAATTCTAAAACAATAGCAGTTCCTTTTAAAACAGGATCATTCATTTGCATATATGTTGCCATTAACTTTTTACCTTGGTCGTTAAGTTTTTGTGTGTATTTTGTCCAAACCAATAGCATATCGGTTTCCGTAAACTTTTCCTTAGCAAATTCTTGGTGTTTAACTAAGTTTTTTTGTTGCGCTTCAAGTTCCTTCTTCGCTTGAATACTTTTTAATGAAAAAGCTGAAACTTTTTTTCCTGAATTTTCAAGTTTAGGAAGTGTTACTTCTGGCTGAACTTTTTCAGGTTTAATTTCAGTTTGAGGAACTTCATTTACAACATTAGTCGTTTTCTCAAGAGAAATTTCTTTTTTAGGAACTTCAACTATCGAATGACTATTGTTGCGATAATATGTAGCTGGAATTATAAAGGACTTAGCTTTTTTTTTTCTCCATCGAAAGTGATAGAGGCTAATTGCATTAATGCTAATTCTACTAAAAGTCGTTGGTTTTGACTGTTTTTGTATTTTAAATCACAATCATTTGCTATTTCAATTCCTTGAAGCAAAAATTCGTTTGGAGCTTTTTGCGATTGTTCTTTATATAAATTTTGCGCTTGTTCACCAACTTCTAACAATGATAACGTAGAAGGATTTTTACAAACCAATAAATCTCTAAAGTGAGAAGCTAAACCTGCTATAAAATGATGTCCGTCGAAACCTTTAGATAGAATATCATTAAAAGTCATTAACAATTCAGGAATTTTATTATCTAGAATTAAATCGGTTACTTTAATGTAGTATTCAAAATCGAGAACATTCAAATTCTCAGTTACAGCTTGTCGTGTTAAGTTATTTCCACAATACGAAACCACTCTATCAAAAATAGACAGAGCATCACGCATAGCACCATCAGCTTTTTGAGCAATTATATGCAAAGCATCATCTTCAAAGGTTACGCCTTGTTCTTTTGCTATTTCTGCTAAATGCTCTTTAGCATCATAAACAGTAATTCGTTTAAAATCAAATATTTGACAACGCGAAAGTATGGTTGGTAAAATCTTGTGTTTTTCGGTAGTAGCTAAAATAAAAATAGCGTGTTTTGGTGGTTCTTCAAGTGTTTTTAAGAAAGCATTAAAAGCAGCTTGCGATAACATATGAACCTCGTCAATAATATAAACTTTATATTTTCCAGTTTGCGGTGGAATTCTAACCTGGTCAATAATATTTCGGATGTCATCAACACCATTATTTGAAGCGGCATCAAGCTCAAAAACATTGAATGAAAAATCCTCATTAGGGTCGTCATAACCTTCTTGATTGATTTTTCGAGCCAAAATACGCGCACAAGTGGTTTTTCCTACACCACGTGGACCAGTAAAAAGTAAAGCTTGTGCTAAGTGATTGTTTTCAATTGCGTTGAGTAAAGTATTAGTAATAGCCTTTTGTCCTACAACATCTTTAAATGTTTGCGGACGATATTTTCTGGCTGATACTATAAACTGTTCCATACGCGAAATTGATACACAAATATAGTTTTACAAAATTCAAATCGCAAATTCAAAAGACAAATTCAATCTAAAAGTTATTCACATTATTTTCTAATTAACTTCTGTTCTAAAAAAAAACTTTTACTTTTTACTTTTTACTTTAACACTTATAGTTAAATTTGCACCGCAGACCGCCTTATCGCTGCTCGAAAGAGGAGAGGAAAGTCCGGACATCATAGAGCAAGCATAGCGGGTAACGCCCGTCCGTCGAGAGATGAGGACAAGTGCAACAGAAAGAATGTACAGGTAATGCTGTAGTGAAACCAGGTAAACTCTATGCGATGAAATGCCATGTATATCAGCAATTAAGAGCGGCTCGTTCAATGCTGAGGGGTAGGCAGATGGATTCCGTAAGTAATTTCGGAACTAGATAAATGATAAGGATTCGTTTAGGCGAATACAGAACCCGGCTTATAGGTCTGCATTTTTTTATTCTTCTTCGCTATTGTTGAAATTATCTTCAATTTCTTCATCATCTTCTTCAAACTCAAATTCGAAGAATGAAAAAGTAGTTCCACCATAATTTTTAGCGAATGAAAAATTTTCTAAATGTTCTAGTTTAGTGTCTTTTGAATGTTCTACAATTAACATTCCTTCTTCGTCTAAAATTTCTCTTTCAAAAATTAACGTTACAATATTCTCAAATTGTTCTTGTGATAAATGATACGGCGGATCAGCAAAAACGATATCAAAAGAAGTATTACAACGCTCTAAAAACTTAAAAACATCACTTTTTATTGTAGTTATATCAAAATTTAATTCTTTAGCCGTTTTTTTAATGTAATTAATACATCCAAAGTCAGCATCAATACAAGTTATTGGTTCAGCTCCACGAGATGCAAATTCGTAACTGATATTTCCTGTTCCAGCAAATAAATCAAGAATTTTTAATCCTGGAAAATTAAAATGGTTATTAAGAATATTAAATAAAGATTCTTTAGCCATATCTGTTGTAGGGCGAACAGGCAACTTTTTAGGTGCTGTTAATCTTCTTCCTTTATATTTTCCTGAAATAATTCTCATGAGTGAATTAAACTAAAGTATTTCGATGCTTTTTCTTCTGTAATATCAAATTTAGAAACCCAAGAGTCTACATCTAATAAATTACAATTTCTAATGTATTTATAAGCAATTTTATAATAATCATGTTCTTGGGTAATAGAACCAAACAAACTTACTTTGCAATTATCTGGATTGAGTTGTAATTGCTCAAAAGTAAATAAAGTGTAATAAATAAAATCTTCAGAAGTTGTTGGTTCAAAAGAATTATAGAAAACCAATTTTCCAGCTTGAACAACAATTATTTCGAAATATTTATCTTGATTATGAATAAAAACTTGCTTTTCAAAATTATATCTCGATACATCTAAAACTGTATCAACTAATAGAGTAGAAGCGTGTTGAAAATCAAAACTTTTATATTGATCCAATAAAAAATTATTAATATTTACATACGGAACATAAACATTATTTATTTCTTTATTTTTAAGTGAATCGTATGCGAATAAATCAGTTTCAAAAACTTTTACATTGTATTGTAAATAACTTCCGAGGAAATTCTCATCGAAAAGTGACTGAGGAACAAAAGTGTTCAATGTGTTTTCATGAAGCACTTTAATTTCGTCATATTGTTCACTTAGCGCTGGAAATTCTGAAAATACTTTCCATAATTGTTCTTCAATAACTTGATTTTTAGGAAAATCAACAGAATTTATAGAAATAACACGATTACTCAACAAGTCGAAAACACAAAAAGAAAGTCCACTCAAGGAAACCTGAATGGACAATTTTTTATATGTTTTATTTGTAATATCGTTATTCGTTACTACCATATTTTTTAGGCCAGTTACCTGTAACAGCAGCTTCTTCTAAAGAACCTAATTGAATGATTGGTCCATTAATTTCGTCAATCGATTCTACTTTATTTTCTCTAGCTACTAATTCTTGATCCAAATCAGCTAATAAGGCATTTTTATCTATAGTTGCTTGAAAAACAGGAACTTTAATATCATTACGAACAATTGAACTTGTTTTTAATTCTACAGGTACTTCTGTATTTCCTACTTTAACAACATTTAATCTCTTATAACGATCAGAATCTTTAAACAAAGAATCTTTAACAGAAACAAACCCTAAAGTATCAATTAAAACAATATCTTTAAAGAAACCACCTTGACCAGTAGCATCTGTAGTAATTCTGAAAGCAGCGTTCTTTTCATGATCAATTACTACTGTATCTTTTCTAGAAATAATAGCAAACTTATCGTTTTCAATAAATTGTTCTAATTTTTCAAAAGAATCTGCGTAATCTTTGTGAACTGTTTTATATCCTAATTGTGCTTTTTTAAGATCAAGCAATTTATTTACAGCAGTTTCATAGCGTTTTTCTTTTTCTTGCTTAAATTCAATAGGCTTCATTACAGAAGCATAAATCATATAAGCTAAACCAGCACTTACTAACCATAAAACAATAGATAATATAGGTCGCATTTTAGGAGAAACGAATTTATCTATCAATTTCACTAATGCAAAAATTACTACTAAAAGTAATACAACAAAAATTACTAATTTAAACATGTTCTTTAATAGTTTTTTAGTTTAATAGGTACGCAAATCTACAATTTTTTTTTCTTCTTAAAAGAAATTCTTATAAAAATCATCTGTATATTTGAAAAAATATATAAGCCAATTTTCCCATAAATGAATTCAACGCTGTTTTACAAAACGTTACGACAAAATTTTCCCTTTGAACCTACTTTAAAACAAGATGTTTTTTTTCAAAAAATTTCAGAATTTGTAACTAATAATGATAATTCCGAAGTTTTCATCTTAAAAGGTTACGCCGGAACAGGTAAAACAACATTAATATCAACTTTGGTTAACTATTTACAAAACGTAAATCGTAAATATATATTGTTAGCTCCAACAGGAAGAGCTGCCAAAGTAATTAGTTATTATTCAAATAAACCAGCATTTACGATACATAAACGTATATTCTTCCCAAAAAAGAATAAATCTGGTGGCGTTTCATTTACACTTCAGCAAAATAAATTTAAAAACACCATTTTTATTGTTGACGAATCCTCAATGATTTCTGATGTTAACCAAGATGCAAAAATGTATCAAAATGGTTCTCTTTTAGATGATTTAATGTCTTATGTTGATTCTGGAGATAACTGTAAATTAATATTTATTGGCGATACAGCTCAATTACCACCTGTAAACTTAGATGTTAGTCCGGCTTTAGATGTAAATATAATTTCGTTACATTTCAACAAAGATGTAAAACATTTAGAATTGGACGAAGTTATGCGTCAAGCTGAAGAATCAGGAATCTTATATAATGCAACTGAACTTCGCGAATTGCTGAAAACTAATTTTATCGACAGTTTTAAGTTCAAATTAAATCCTTTTAATGATATCGTCCGATTACAAGACGGTTACGATATTCAAGATGCTATACACGATGCTTTTAGAAATTACGGACCAGAAGAAACTACGTTTATTGTTCGTTCCAATAAAAGAGCCAATCAATATAACCAACAAATTCGTGCTAAAATTTTAGACCGAGAAAGCGAATTGTCCGTAGGAGATTTGTTGATGGTTGTGAAAAACAATTATTTCTGGCTGAAAGAAAATTCAGAAGCAGGATTTATTGCAAATGGCGATATTATTGAAATTCAGAAAATAAAAGGAATCGTAGAACTCTACGGATTCAAATTCGCAACGGTAACCATACAAATGGTCGATTATCCGAATCAAGCACCGTTTGAAACGGTTTTATTACTCGATACACTTACAAGTGAATCGCCTTCGTTAACCTATGACGAATCAAATCAACTGTATAATGAAGTAATGAAAGATTTTGAAGACGAAAGACATCAATATCGAAAATTCTTAAAAGTTAAGAACAGTCCACATTTTAATGCATTACAAGTGAAGTTCTCTTATGCAATGACCTGTCATAAATCGCAAGGTGGACAATGGCATACTGTTTTTATCGAACAACCATATTTACCTAACGGAATTACAGTTGATTATGTTCGTTGGTTGTACACAGCAGTAACGCGAGCTAAAGAAAAGTTGTATTTAATAGGTTTTAAAGACGATTTCTTTTTGAATGAATAATATTTCTTAAATTTATAAGAATTTGCAGTAAGCCTTAAGCTTAAAGCGTAAAGCAAAAATAATGATAGAAACAATAATTAGCATTTGTCTCGGAATAGGATTAGCGGCTTCGGCTGGTTTTCGTGTTTTTATTCCGCTTTTTGTATTGAGTTTAGCCACACATTTTGGTTATGTTCCTGTTGGCGAATCATTTAGTTGGATTGGAAGTCAAACCGCTATGATTTGCTTAGGAATTGCCACAGTTGTTGAAATATTTGCATATTATATTCCCGTGGTAGATAATTTTCTCGATTCTATTGCAATACCATTAGCAAGTGTTGCAGGAACTATTGCCATGGCATCAACTTTAGTTGATTTAGATCCTATGTTAACTTGGGGATTAGCCATTATTGCAGGTGGTGGAACAGCCGCTGCATTAAATACTGCAACCGCCAAAACACGATTAGCTTCAACAGCTACAACTGGAGGATTAGCAAATCCAATAGTTTCTACAACAGAAACCGCAACAGCATCATTTGTTTCGGTAACATCAATATTTTTACCTGTTTTGGCGTTTATAATCGTATTGTTTATTTTCTTTGTAGGAATAAAATTATTTAGAAAAGTATTTGGACGATGAAAATTATTGCTGTTATTCCTGCTCGTTATGCATCAACACGTTTTCCTGCTAAATTATTACAAGATTTAGGTGGAAAATCGATTATTGTAAGAACTTACGAAGCTGCTTTGGCAACCAAACTATTTGATGATGTGTTTGTTGTAACCGATTCGGATTTGATTTTTAAAGAAATTGGATTGAATGGTGGAAAAGCAATAATGAGTATCAAAGAACACGAAAGCGGAAGCGATAGAATAGCAGAAGCTGTTGAAAACATGAATGTTGATGTTGTGGTAAACGTTCAAGGCGATGAACCTTTTATCAATAAAGAAGCGTTGTGTCAATTAGTTGAAGTTTTCAAAAAAGATACAGACAAGAAAGTTGATTTAGCTTCGCTAATGTTTGAAATTACGGAAAAAGACGAAATTTCAAATCCGAATAATGTTAAGGTAATTGTGGATCAACAAGGATTTGCTTTATATTTTTCACGTTCGGTTATTCCATTTCCAAGAGCAGAAAATGTTGGCGTTCGTTATATGAAACACATAGGTATTTATGCGTTTAGAAAAGAAGCGTTGATGGATTTCTATCGTTTGCCAATGTTGAGCTTAGAAGCTTCGGAAAAATTAGAGCAACTTCGTTATTTAGAATACGGAAAACGAATTCGCATGATTGAAACTTCTCACGGAAGTATAGGAATTGACACACCAGAAGATTTAGAAAAAGCGAGAGAATTACTTAAAAGCTAAAATTATGACACAAGAAGAATTAAAAAACCTAATTGGTTATAAAGAAGATAGAGTTGAGATTTTAAAAGCAAAAAAGCAATCTTTAGTAACTTTAGAAGAGGAAATTTCAACTTCAAAGTTTAAGCGTTCAATGCAATCGGCGTTTTATAATGTTAAGCGTTTTTTCTTATTATTTCTTACGGTTATTTTTATTCTAGCAGGTTTTACTGGATTAATTTATCCTAAGTTTTTATTTTTAAATTCCAGCAAGTATAAAAGTGACGTAGTTACTGATTTTCAGGACAATTATCAAAACAATACAAGTAAAACACTAGAAATCAGTCTAAAAGAATTACAAGGAAATAATAAAGTTAATAACAAAACTGTTGTTCGTAATATTGAAGATTCTGTAGTAGAAGTTTCAGAAGACAATGCTCATTTCTTTATTCGTGTAATTGCCTTTTCTTTAATTTTATTTGCTTTGGTTCTTTGGTATATTTCGAGTTTAACAATCGGAATTAGAAATAGAGAAGAAGTGGTCTCAAAAGTTATTGTTACAAATAAAGATATTATTAAAGATTACGAATTAAATATTGCTGAAGAAGAACGAGAAATTTCCGATTTAAAACAGAAATTAAGCTAGTTTTTTAATCGTGAAAAGTTCGTTGTGAACTTCAATTTTCGGATACATTCTCACCGAATAGTTTTCGTTAAAATGACTTTTGTAAGTTGCATTTCGCCGTCTATCTTTAAAACCTAAAACCATAGTATTAAACAAGATAAATCCATTTACTTTAAGTTTTGAATTAACTTTATTTATAAAGTGTTCTTCAAATAAAAAGCTCGGCATTTTTGTGTCTTGAAAAATATCGATGATAATTAAATCGTAGGTTTTTTTCGTTTTTAAAACAAACTCAAAAGCATCTTCAACAACTAATTCTAAATTCGGAATTTCATTTAATTTAAAATAAGTATTAGCAAGCTTCACAACTTCTTCATCAATTTCAACACCAGTAATTTTTCCTTTAAATTTCACTTCATCAACCAAAGTTTTTATAACACTTCCTGCAGCAACACCAAGCACTAAAACATTTTCAAAACCTTGAATTCGCTTATAACCAATATATTTTAAGCCTTTACGTAAGATTCGCTGTAAACTTCCATAAGAATAATTCGTGTTTTCAGAATCTAAAACCAATTGTCCATTATTCCAAGTAACCTCCAAATTTTTACTAATCTGAGATGGCTTTTGATAGATTTTTATCGGTAAAAGGTAACTTAAATACTTCTTAAACATCAAAAAATGATTTATAATCGTAAATATAATGTTATTTTTGAGGAAAATTTATCGAATGAAAAAGTTTCTATATAAATTCATTTTTTTTAAGCTATTAGGTTGGAAAATAACCGGTGATATTCCAGCAAGTGTTAAAAAATGCGTTATGGTTGTTGTTCCGCATACAAGTTGGTACGATTTTTTTCTTGGAATTTTCACAAGAGGAATAATGGGACTAGAAATGAATTTTGTTGGCAAAAAAGAACTTTTTACATTTCCTTTTGGATATTATTTTAAATGGGTTGGTGGCGCACCTTTAAACAGAAGTAAAAACGAGAATAAAGTTGATGCAATTGCTAAAATATTTGCAGAAAAAGACGTTTTTCGATTAGCAATCGCTCCAGAAGGAACAAGAAAAAAAGTAAAAGAATGGAAAACAGGATTTTACTATATTGCTTTAAAAGCAAATGTTCCTATAATTCCTGTAGGTTTTGATTACGAAAACAAAGAAGTTAAGTTATTTGAAGCTTTTACACCAACAGGCGATAAAGAAGCTGATTTTGAATATTTACAGAGTTTATTCAGAGGAATAAAAGGTAAAATTCCTGAAAACAGCTTTGAATAACGCTAGTTATTCAGGTTGATAACTCTTAAAAGTTCCGTTTTTATAAAAAATCACAATTTTATCAATTGATGATTGTTCAACTTTAGCTGTAGTTTCCAAATTTTCTTGTTTAACTAGATTTTCTACAACTTCATTTTTATCACTAATTTGCTTTTCTTCAGAAAGATCTTCTTTATTGCTATTTTGAATTGGAGTAGAAGTGAAGTTTTCTTCGTTTTTAGGAAATTCCCCTTTTCCTTGTAATAACCAATACAAATCTACTTCTTTAAAAACATCTGTAACTTTTAATACAAACTCTAAACTTGGCTTATTTCTACCAGAGAGTAGGTGAGATAAACTCGAGCGTTGTACGCCAATTTTATCAGCAAAAGAAGAAGCCGTTAGACTGTAATAATCTAATATCGTTTGTAGTTTAGATGTAAATTCTTCGATGTTTAACATTGTAACAAATGTGATTTCAAATGGTGTTACAAATGTAATTAGAATCTAAAAACAAAACAAGTTTACAATTGTAAAACTCAATTTATTTATTAAACTATAACTTTAAATGCTAGTTATAAATAACTGATATATAGTATTTTAAATTATTAAACAATATTTGTTTAATTGTGTGAACTTTTAATTCTATTAGTTAATTCATTAGATGTAAATTATGTTTACAAGTGTAATTTATTTCGAATATCTTTTTGTTTACATTTGTAAAAATTAAGTTGTTTACATTTGTAACAAATCCAACGTAATGAATTTTTTAGATTTAGCAACTCATTATTTATATAATCCAATTAAAGGACGTTATCAAACAAACGATTCAATTCAAGTTTTTTTAAAAACGCTTTCACATGAATTTATTCAAAAGGAAATAGGAACATCTTTTTTAAAGAAACCGATAACAAGTATTCAGTTTGGTTCAGGTAAAATAAAAGTTTTAATGTGGTCGCAAATGCACGGAAACGAATCGACTACAACTAAAGGCTTAATCGATTTTTTAAACTATTTGAATTCTGAAGAAAATGCTAAAGAAATCAAGGATAACTTTACCTTATTATGTGTTCCTATCTTAAATCCGGATGGAGCTGAGTTATACACGAGAGAAAATGCAGTCAAAGTAGATTTAAATCGGGATGCTAAAAATATAACGCAACCTGAGAGTAAAGTTTTAAGAGCGCTTTATTTGAATTTTCAGCCTGATGTTTGCTTTAACCTACATGATCAACGTACAATTTTTGCTGCTGGCGATTCTAAACTTCCAGCAACAATGTCTTTTTTAGCACCAGCTTACAATAAGAAAAGGGAGTTTAATGAAGTTCGTTTAAAAACAGTTGCGATTATTAACGCTATTAATGCTGAGCTTCAAAAAATTATACCAAATCAAGTTGGACGATATGATGATGCGTTCAACGAAAACTGTATAGGAGATTATTTAATGACTCAAAATACGCCAACAATCTTATTTGAAGCCGGACATTACAAAGATGATTATCAGCGTGATGAAGTACGAAAATTCGTGTTTGTTTCCATTTTATCTGCACTAACAAAAATTGCTAGTGACTTTAATGATTTTGATAATGAATTAGAGGATTATTTGAAAATTCCTCAAAACAAAGTTAGTTTTCAGGATTTTCTTTACAAAAACATTAAAATTAACGATGACGGAAACGAAAAAATAATTAATTTTGCCGCTCATTTTAAAGAAGTTCTAAAAAACGCTAAAATAGAGTTTGAAGCAAGAATTTCAGAAATTGAATGTGTTGAGAGTAAATTAGGTCATTTTGAATTCGACGGAATGAAGTTTGAATTTGATTCGGAATTTGGAAAAAAACCAATAATTGACAAAAAAGCTGATTTTTCTTTAAATAAAATGTTAAAATTCCGCAATGGTTTGCAAATAAATTAATATTTTTGCCCAGTAATTATAAACACAATTTTTTAAGCACTTTATATGAGTAAGTTTCGTTTAGATGAAGTTGATCATCAAATTTTGGACATGTTAATCGATAATACACGTGTTCCTTTTACAGATATTGCAAAAAAACTTTTAATTTCAGCTGGAACAGTTCATGTTCGTGTTAAGAAAATGGAAGATGCGGGAATTATCCAAGGTTCGTCATTAACATTAGATTACGAAAAGTTAGGATATTCATTTATTGCATATGTAGGAGTTTTTCTTCATAATACTTCTCAAACTAAATTTGTTTTAGAGCGCATTAGCGAAATTCCATATGTAACAGTTGCACACGTAACTACAGGAAAGTTTAATGTATTCTGTAAAATTAGAGCTAGAGATACAAAACATGCAAAAGAAGTTATCTTTATGATTGATGACATCGAAGGAGTTTACAGAACTGAAACGATGATTTCTCTTGAAGAAAGCATTAATGATAAGAGACGATTAATGCACACAATTTTTAAAGAAATGTAATTTTTAATCCCGATTTATTCGGGATTTTTTAATCCTTGTATTCATGCATTTTGAAGCTAACGAATTTGGCGCTTATTACAAACCGTATATTGAAAAAGCTATTCATTATAATTCAATACTTGAAGGTTTAACCAAAAACAGTAAGGAAGTAATTGCTTTTTTTGAAAATTTACCTTCTGAGAAATTAGAATTTCAATATGCAGTAGGAAAATGGACACCAAAAGACATTTTATTGCATTTAATAGATGTTGAAAGAGTTTTTACATATCGCGGATTGTGCATTGCTAGAAATGATAAAACAGAGTTTCCAGGATTTGAAGAAAATGATTACGTAAACGAAGCAAATGCAAACACAAGAGAACTGAAAGATTTAATTGAAGAATTTAAAACAGTTAGAAGTTCTACAGTTTCTTTATACAATTCGTTTAATAACGAACAGTTAAAAAGAGTAGGAGTTGCTTCTTCTGCTTCGGTTTCTGTTAGAGCGCTAGCCTATATGACAATTGGGCATTATATACACCACATACAAGTAATAAAAGAACGATATTTATAAAAAAAAGGAAAGCATTTGCTTTCCTTTTTTATTTAATCTTCGTCAGATTCGTCTGCTACTTCTAAATCTTTTAAGTCTAAATCGTCGTTTCCGTTATCATCATCCAAATCATCTTCGTCGAAGTTTTCAATTCTATCTGCAAGTTTTGTACTAACTTTTACCAAGTAAATAGTGTCTTCTGTTCGTACTTCAACAGCTTCAACTGTTTCATTTTTAGCATTTTTGAAGCGAATGATATCTGAATCTTCATATCCTTCAGGAAACCTATCTACTAGTAGCGTTAAGATTTCGTTTGTTAATTTTGCATAATCAACAATTACTCTTTTCATTGGGTTACTTTTTGTATTGTTTTTTTTTCAAATGTAATACCGAAAATGAAATAATCAAATACTTTATTGTTTTTTTTCGTTAAAAATTACCAACCTAAAATATAAGCAAAAATCAGTGGTGCAACTATTGTCGCATCTGATTCTACAATGAATTTTGGCGTGTTAATATCTAATTTCCCCCAAGTTATTTTTTCATTTGGAACTGCTCCAGAATAAGAACCATAACTTGTTGTTGAATCTGAAATTTGACAGAAATATGCCCAAAATGGAACATCATGCATTTCCATATCTTGATATAACATTGGTACAACACAAATAGGGAAGTCACCAGCAATTCCTCCACCAATTTGGAAGAATCCAATTCCTTTTCCTGCACAATTATCTCTGTACCAATCTGCAAGCCACATCATATATTCAACACCACTTTTCATAGTTGTAGCTTTGAATTCTCCTTTGATACAGTATGAAGCAAAAATGTTACCCATTGTACTATCTTCCCAACCAGGAACTACAATTGGAATGTTTTTTTCTGCAGCTGCAACCATCCAAGAATCTTTTGGATCAATTTCATAATACTGTTCTAAAACTCCAGAGTTAATCATTTGATACATAAATTCATGTGGAAAATATCTTTCGCCAGCTTTATCAGCTTTGTTCCAAATGTCATGTAAATGCGATTGTAGTCTTCTAAAAGCTTCTTCTTCAGGAATACAAGTGTCAGTTACACGATTGTAATGGTTTTCTAATAAATCCCATTCCTCTTGTGGCGATAAATCTCTATAATTTGGAACTCTTTTATATGAATTATGCGCAACCAAGTTCATAATATCTTCTTCAAGATTTGCTCCTGTACAAGAAATAATATGAATTTTATCTTGACGAATCATTTCTGCTAATGATTTACCTAGTTCAGCTGTTGACATTGCTCCCGCTAGAGTAACCATCATTTTACCATTATCTAACAAGTGTTCTTCGTAGCCTTTAGCCGCATCAACTAAAGCAGCAGCATTAAAGTGCAAATAATGTTTTTCTACAAATTGACTAATTGGACCTTTATTCATTTTTAATTTTATTTTTTGTTATAACCTAAAATATCTAAAACTTCATCGGCATTTTGTTGCTGAGAAAATACTTCTGTAGCTAAAATTCCGTTTTTATCTCTATCGATTAAAATATGCTTTGGTTGTGGAATTAAACAGTGATGTAAACCTCCAAAACCTCCTATAGTTTCTTGATAAGCTCCTGTGTTGAAAAATCCTATATATAATGGTTTTTCACGATTATATTTAGGTAAATAAACAGCATTCATGTGTTGTTCTGAATTGTAATAATCATCAGAATCACATGTTAATCCGCCTAATAAAACTCTTTCGTAAGTATCATTCCAACGGTTTACCGCCAACATAACAAAACGCTTGTTGATAGCCCAAGTATCAGGTAAAGTTGTAATGAAAGAAGAATCAATCATATTCCAGTTTTCTCTATCGTTTTGTTGTTTTTGATACAATACTTCGTAAATAGCTCCGCCAGATTCTCCAACAGTAAACGAACCAAATTCTGTAAAGATATTTGGAACTTCAACTTCAGCTTCATCACATGCAATCTTGATTTGATTTAAGATTTCTTCAATCATATATTGATAATCGTAATCAAATGCTAAAGAATTTTTAATTGGAAATCCGCCGCCAATATTTAAACTATCAAGTGTAGGACATTCTTTTTTCAAAGCGATGTACACTTTCATACATTTTAAAAGTTCGTTCCAATAATATGCTGTATCGCGAATTCCTGTATTAATAAAGAAGTGAAGCATTTTAAGTTCAACTTTCTTATTCTCTTGAATTTGCTTACGATAAAACGGAACAATGTTTTTATAACCAATTCCTAAACGAGAAGTGTAGAACTCAAATTTTGGTTCTTCTTCCGCAGCAATACGAATTCCGATTTTGATTTTACTTTTGATTTTCTCTTGTAATAAATCTAATTCTTCGTAATTATCGATTACTGGAATTGTATTTTTATGTCCGTTATTGATTAAACGTGCAATGTTATCAATATAAGCATCACGCTTAAAACCGTTGCAAACTACAAATGTATTTTTATTGATTTTTCCTTCTTCAATAAGGCTTTCAACAATATTAATATCAAAAGCAGATGATGTTTCAATATGAATGTTATTTTTTAAAGCTTCATCTAAAACGAATTTAAAATGAGAACTTTTTGTACAGTAACAATAATAGTATTTACCATCATAATCTAATTTTTCCATTGCGTTTCTAAACCAAATTTTAGATTGGCGAATGTTCTTAGAAATTTTTGGTAAATACGTGAATTTTAATGGCGTTCCATATTCTTCGACTAATTTCATTAAATCGATTCCGTGAAACTGTAATGAATCTTTATTTAAAGTAAATTCTTCTTGTGGGAAGTAAAAAGTTTGATTAATTAAATCGGAATAACTTGTTTTCATTATTCTGTTAAGGTTAAAATTTATTAAATAAGCTAAATATTACTCAAACATATATTTCAAACTGCATCTCAAACTCTAATATTAGCAAAAATTATTGGTAATTTCTTATAATTCGCTTTTAAAAGTAAAAATAAATCGATAAATGTATGTTCTTGATATTGTTTTAACAAACAATACAATTCTTTCCAGCTTTTAATTGGATAAAATTTAGGTTGTAGCAAAATACATTTAACTTTCATTAGAGCAAATGTATAAAATAAAAATATAGAAAATTAAATTTATTTTTAATTATTTGTAATCTTCAAAAGCATTGTAAATCAAATCGTTATCACAATGTTGGTTGATTTTTATTTTTCCAATTCCATTTAAAAGTGCAAATTGAACTTTCCCAAATTCATTTTTCTTATCAAAAATTAAAAGTTCGATAATAGCATCAATATCTTCTTTAGAAAACTCAACTTTATCAAAATATTCACCTATAATATATTTAATTTCGAAATATTCATCATTTGTAAGTAAACCTTTTTCTTTTGAAATAAAACTTTCTAAAATCATTCCGATAGCAACAGCGTGACCATGAAGTAGTGTAGGTTTGTTTTCATTTTCTAAACAATAACTCTCAATTGCATGACCAAGCGTATGGCCGAAATTTAATGCTTTGCGGATACCATTTTCGGTTAAATCTTCCGAAACTATCGTGTTTTTAATTTGAATAGATTGATGAATTAATCCACCTAAATCTTCTGTAGTTAAAGAAGTTAAGTTTTTAAATTTATTCCAATATTCTTTGTCGTATATCAATCCGTGTTTTAGCATTTCAGCTAAACCAGAACGCATTTCATCAACAGGAAGCGTTTCTAAAAAACTAGTATCGACTAAAACAGCTTTTGGTTCGCGAATAATACCAATTTGGTTTTTCAAATTCCCTAAATCAACGCCATTTTTTCCACCAATTGCCGCATCAACCATTCCTAAAAGAGTAGTAGGAATATTAATAAATTCGATTCCTCTTTTAAACGTACAAGCAATAAATCCGCCTAAATCAGTAACAACTCCGCCACCTAAATTTAGCACTAAACTTTTTCTATCGGCACCTAAATCAATTAGCGCTGACCAAATATCAACGCAAGTTTCAATATTTTTAAACTGCTCTCCAGCTTCTAATTCAATGATTTCGATTTCAACTTCGGTAACTAAGTTTGGCAAAAAACTAGGCAAACAATGCTGTGAAGTATTTTCATCAACCAGAATAAAAACTTTTGAAAAACTCTTATCTACTAATAAGTTAGCTAAATAATTATAGCAATTTTCGTTAAAAAATATAGTGTGATTAACGGCTTGTATGGTTTCCATGTTTCAATTTTCTAATAGAATACAAAATAAGGTAATTTTTATTTAAAAATTGGGACTTCTAAAGTATATTTGTACTGCTTTTATAAACCAATTTATGGAAAACATATTCAACAATACAGAAGTTGCTTTCTCTTTAAAAAGTGACACCGAATTAGAAAGAGCTTTTTTTCTATTCAAACTTATTGAAAAAGAACCACTTGTAAAGATTGGAACTGCGGTAACCAACTTTGCTTTAAAGGCTCATTTACCAGTTGAAGGATTAATTCGTTCTACAGTTTTTGATCATTTTTGTGGTGGTGTAAATGAAGTAGATTGTCTTTCGGTAGTTGATAGAATGTACACAAAAGGTGTTTCTTCGGTTTTAGATTATTCTGTTGAAGGAAAAGAAGAAGAAGCACAGTTTGATGCTGCTTTAAATATGACGTTACGTACGATTGATTTTGCAAAGGAACGAGATGCTATACCGTTTGCAGTGTTTAAACCAACAGGTTTCGGCCGATTTGCGTTGTACCAAAAAATTGGTGAAGGAAAAGAACTTACAGCAACTGAAAAAGAAGAATGGAATAGAGTAGTAGCGCGTTTTGAAAAAGTATGTAAAACGGCTTATGATAAAGATGTGGCACTATTAATTGATGGTGAAGAAAGTTGGATGCAAGATGCTGCGGATGATTTAGTTGCAGAAATGATGCAGAAATACAACAAAGAAAAAGCGATTGTTTTTAATACGTTGCAAATGTACCGATGGGATCGTTTAGATTACCTTAAAAAGTTACACGAAAGAGCTAAAACTGAAGGTTTCCACATTGGAATGAAATTAGTTCGTGGCGCTTATATGGAAAAAGAAAACGACAGAGCGGAAGAAAAAGGTTACAAATCGCCAATATGCGAAAGCAAACAAGCTACAGACGAAAACTACGATGCTGCTGTTGCCTATATGTTAGAACATATTGATACTATGGCGATTTTTGCTGGAACACATAACGAGAAGAGTTCGTACACTTTAATGCAATTAATGAAAGAAAAAGAAATTGCAAAAAATGATACTCGTATTTTCTTTGGACAATTGTATGGTATGAGTGACAATATTAGTTACAATTTAGCCGAACACGGTTACAATGTGGCTAAATATTTACCATTTGGACCTGTACGTGATGTTATGCCATATTTAATTCGTAGAGCAGAGGAAAATACTTCTGTGGCTGGGCAAACGAGTAGAGAACTCGACTTAATTAAAAAAGAACGAACAAGAAGAAAGTTATAGACTAAATACGCATTAAATATTAAAAATTTGGAAGTAAAAAATATTTGTTTATATATTTGCACTGTTAAAATAACAGAAATTATGTTTTTAAATCAATTACATCATCATCATCATATCTCCGCTCAAGCGAAGTAATGATGCTATGTAATTAATCCTATATAAATCAGAAACCCGTTTGAGTACATCAAGCGGGTTTTTTTATTATCTGATAGTTTTAAAACTTCTTGGTGTACTCATTTTAAAATCAAATTAAAATGAACACGTTAAAAATTGCCATTCAAAAATCAGGGCGCTTACATGATGAAAGCATCCAAATTCTAAAAGATTGCGGTATTTCAATTTACAATGGAAATGACCAATTAAAAGTCACAGCTTCTAATTTTCCTTTGGAAGTGTATTATTTAAGAAATTCAGATATTCCTCAATACTTGAAAGATGGAGTGGTTGATATTGCTATAGTTGGAGATAATCTATTAGTTGAAAAAGGAGATAATATTGAAATCGCAGAAAAATTAGGTTTTTCAAAATGTAAAGTTTCGGTAGCGGTTCCTAAAAATTTCAACTATAAATCAATTAAAGATTTAAACGGATTGCGTGTTGCTACTTCGTATCCTAAAACAGTTATTGATTACTTTTCTTCAAAAGGAGTTTCAGTTGATATTCACCAAATCTCAGGCTCGGTTGAAATAGCTCCTAATATAGGACTTTCAGATGCTATTGTTGATATTGTCTCAAGCGGAAGTACTTTATTTAAAAATGGCTTAAAAGAAGTTGAAGTTATTTTAAAAAGTGAAGCTGTTTTAGCGGTTTCTCCACAAATTTCTGAGGAAGCTAGAGTAGTATTAGAAAAACTTCAATTTAGAATTCAGTCTGTTTTACGTTCAAGAAAATCGAAATATATTTTAATGAATGTTCCCAACTATAAAATTTCAGAAGTAAGTTCTATTCTTCCTGTTTTAAAAAGTCCAACAATCATGCCTTTAGCTGAAGAAGGTTGGAGCAGTTTGCATTCGGTTATCGACGAAGATCAATTTTGGGAAGTTATCGACCAATTGAAAGATGCTGGAGCAGAAGGCATTTTGGTTTGCCCAATTGAAAAAATGGTTCTTTAATAATTAGAAAATAAATATTATGAAAAAAATATACAATCCACAGCCTGAAACTTGGTCAGAAATATGTAAAAGACCTACACAAAATTTTACTGACATTGAAGAAACGGTAAAACAAATTTTTAAAGAAGTTCAACAAAAAGGAGATAAAGCAATTACAAAATATGCCTCTTTTTTTGATGGCGTTACTTTGGAAAATTTTCAAGTATCTCTACAAGAAATTGATAATGCTAAAAACGAAGTCTCTACCGAATTAAAAGAAGCGATTCAATTAGCTAAATCAAATATCGAACAATTTCACACTGCGCAAAAAACGGATAAAATTGTAGTAGAAACTACAATTGGTGTTACTTGTTGGCAAGAAAAACGTGCAATTCAAAAAGTTGGTTTATACATTCCAGGTGGAACAGCGCCTTTGTTTTCAACAGTTTTAATGTTGGCCGTTCCAGCAAAACTAGCAGGTTGCCAGGAAATTGTTTTATGTTCGCCACCCGATAAAAACGGAAAAATTAATGCTGCTATTTTGTACGCAGCAGATTTGTGTGGCGTGACTAAAATTTATAAAGTTGGTGGAATTCAAGCTATTGCTGGAATGACATTCGGAACTGAAACGATTCCAGAAGTATATAAAATCTTCGGACCAGGCAACCAATTTGTAACAATAGCCAAACAAATTGCTTCTCAAAATGGTGTGGCAATTGATATGCCAGCCGGACCAAGTGAGTTATTAGTATATGCAGATGAAACAGCCATCCCAAGTTTCGTAGCTTCTGATTTATTGAGTCAAGCCGAGCACGGAAAAGATAGTCAAGTGATTTTGGTTACAACTAATAAAAATATTTTGAATGATGTAGAAGATGAAGTCTATAAACTATTAAAAAAGCTACCTAGACAAGAAATTGCTCAAGTCGCCATTCAAAACTCAAAATTAATCTTCGTAGAAACCGAGAAGACAGCTCTATCGTTAATTAATGAATATGGTCCAGAACATTTTATTGTGTGTTCTAAAAACGAAGAATATTTCGTTGACGGCATTCAAAATGCAGGTTCAATTTTCATTGGAAATTATACACCGGAAAGTGCTGGTGATTATGCTTCAGGAACCAATCATACGTTACCAACAAATGGCTATTCCAAAAGTTATAGCGGAGTCAATCTTGATAGTTTCTTAAAAGCAATGACATTTCAAAAAATATCAAGCGAAGGAATTCAAAACATCGGAAAAGCAATTGAAACCATGGCTGAAGCCGAAGGCTTACAAGCTCATAAAAACGCAGTTACATTAAGACTAAAAAAATAGTTATGAATTTAGAAAACTTAATTAGAGAAAACGTCAAAAAACTGAGTCCGTATTCTTCAGCTCGTGATGAGTTTGAACACTTTACAAAACCCATGATTTATTTAGATGCGAATGAAAACCCTTTTTCTAATAGAGTGAATCGCTATCCCGATCC
This sequence comes from Bacteroidia bacterium, assembly GCA_030431055.1. Lineage (GTDB taxonomy): Bacteria > Bacteroidota > Bacteroidia > Flavobacteriales > Flavobacteriaceae > Flavobacterium. The sequence continues at coordinate 74,924 of JAUIJA010000003.1, forward strand.
ACAGCAAAAAGAGTTAAAATCCATTATAGCAGATAAAAATAAAGTTTCAAAAGATACTATTTTACTTGGAAATGGAAGTGATGAAGTCTTAGATTTAATTTTTAGAGCGTTTTGTGAACCGAATCGCGATAACATTATAACATTACCACCAACATATGGAATGTATGGTGTTTTAGCGAATATTAATGCTGTCGAAAATCGTGAAGTAGTATTAAATAAAGAATTTCAACCTAATGTTGAAGCAATTCTAAATGCAGTGGATAATAATACGAAAATCATCTTTTTATGTTCGCCAAATAACCCAACAGGAAATTCTTTTTCAAACGAAGCTATTTTAAAGCTTATGAATAACTTCAATGGTTTAATTGTGATTGATGAGGCATATATCGATTTTTCAAAAGAGGAAAGCTGGTTAAGTGTTTTAAACGACTGTCCTAATTTAATTATCACTCAAACTTTATCAAAAGCTTATGCTATGGCAGGTTTGCGTATCGGGGTTTTATATGCTTCTAGAGAAATTATTTCGGTTTTAAACAAAATTAAGCCTCCATATAATATTAATGTTTTATCTCAAGAAACAGCTATTAAAAAGTTGTTACAAAGAACTATGCCTTCACAAGTTAAGAAAATAGTAATCGAACGAAATAAGTTAACTAAAGCGTTTTCAAAAAGTGAATTTGTACAAGAAATATATCCCTCTGATGCCAATTTTATCTTGATTAAAGTTGATGATGCCGATTTTAGATACCAGCAGTTTTTAGAGAATGGAATTGTCGTTCGTAACAGAAGTAATCAACCTTTATGCAAAAATTGTTTACGAATTAGTATTGGAACTAAAGAAGAAAATGAACAAATTATTCAATTATTAAAGACTTTCAACAATGCCGAAAAAAGTAATATTTATAGATAGAGATGGAACTCTCGTTTTAGAGCCAGAAAATTACCAATTAGATTGTTTAACCAAATTAGAATTTTACCCAAAAGTTTTTCAATTTTTAAGTAAAATAACTAAAGAATTAGACTTCGAATTAGCTATGGTAACCAATCAAGATGGTTTAGGAACAGATAGTTTTCCAGAAGAAACATTTTGGCCTACTCAAAATTTCATCCTGAAAACATTTGAAAACGAAGGAATTAGATTCGATGAAATTTTTATAGACCGAAGTTTTCCAGAAGACAATGCACCAACAAGAAAACCAAGAACAGGAATGTTAACCAAGTATTTAAACAATTCTGATTATGATTTGGAGAATTCTTATGTAATTGGTGATAGAATAACAGATGTTGAATTAGCTAAGAACTTAGGCTCGAAAGCAATTTTTATTAAAAACGAAGAAAATTTAGGTAAAAATGAAATTGCAACCTCATTAGAAGAATTGCAAAATATCATTACACTACAAACAACAGATTGGCAAAATATATACGAGTTTTTAAAACTCAATGAAAGAACAGCTTCGATTTCTAGAACTACAAATGAAACAGACATTGCCATTACATTAAACTTAGACGGAACTGGTAAAAGTAACATCAATACTGGTATTTCTTTTTTTGATCATATGTTGGACCAAATTGCACGTCACGGACAAATGGATTTGGATATTCAAGTAAAAGGTGATTTAGAAGTTGATGAACACCACACAATTGAAGATACAGCAATTGCTTTAGGCGAAGTTTTCGCAAAAGCTTTAGAAAATAAATTAGGAATTGAACGCTACGGGTTCTGTTTACCAATGGATGATTGTTTAGCGCAAGTAACCATTGATTTTGGTGGAAGAAATTGGTTGGTTTGGGAAGCAGATTTTAAACGTGAAATGATTGGAAAAATGCCAACAGAAATGTTCTATCACTTCTTTAAATCATTCACTGATGGAGCAAAAGCTAATCTAAACATCAAAGCAGAAGGTACAAATGAGCACCACAAAATTGAAGCAATTTTTAAAGCCTTCGCAAAAGCAATAAAAGTAGCGGTAAAAAGAGATACCGAAAAAATGATTTTACCTTCAACTAAAGGAATGTTATAATGAAAGTAGCTATAATTGATTACGGAGCTGGAAATGTACAAAGTGTGTTATTCGCTTTAGAACGTTTAGGCTTTAATGGAATTGTCACTAACGATTGGAAAACCATAAAATCTGCTGATAAAGTAATTTTTCCTGGTGTAGGTGAGGCGAGTAGTGCTCTAAAAATGCTACAAGAAACCAATTTAGATTTATTAATTCCATTATTAAGACAACCGGTTTTAGGGATCTGTTTAGGGATGCAATTGATGTGTAAATATTCAGAAGAAGGAAACACCAATGGATTAGGAATTTTTGATGTTGATGTGATTAAATTTTCAAACGATGTAAAAGTACCCCAAATGGGTTGGAATACGATTTATAATTTGAAATCACCATTATTTAAAGGAATTAAAGAAAATGAGTACATGTATTTAGTGCATAGTTATTATGCTCCTGTGACTGAATATACAATTGCAACTACAAATTATGAACTTGAATATAGCTCAGCTTTACAGCGAGGGAATTTCTTCGGAGTACAATTTCATCCTGAAAAAAGCGGTGTTTTTGGAGAACAAATTTTGAAAAACTTTTTACAATTATGAGAATTATTACAGCAATAGATATTATAGAAGGAAAGTGTGTTCGTCTTTCCAAAGGCAATTACGACACAAAGAAAATATATAACGAAAATCCGTTAGAAGTAGCCAAATCGTTTGAAGCACACGGAATTCAGTATTTGCATTTAGTCGATTTAGACGGCGCAAAATCAAGCCGAATTGTGAATTATAGAATATTAGAGCAAATTGCTTATAAAACAAATTTAAAAATCGATTTTGGTGGTGGTTTAAAATCTAATGCCGATTTGAAAATTGCTTTTGAAAGTGGTGCTAATCAAGTTACTGGTGGAAGTATTGCCATTAAGCAGCCAGATACTTTCAAGAGCTGGATTCAACAATATGGAGCAGAAAAAATCATTCTTGGGGCTGATGCTATGAATGAAAAAGTGGCAATTTCAGGTTGGCTTGAAGAATCAAAAGAGGATCTAATTCCTTTTATAAATAGCTATCAAAAGAAAGGTATTCAAAATGTTATTTGTACTGACATTTCAAAAGATGGCATGTTAGAAGGGCCGAGTTTTGACTTATATCAAAGAATTTTAGAACAAACAAAAGATTTAAAACTAATTGCTTCTGGTGGAATTTCGGCTTTTAATGAATTACCCAAGTTAGCTGAATTAGGCTGCGAAGGCACTATTATCGGAAAAGCTATTTACGAAGGAAGAATCAGTTTAAAACAACTTGAAAATTATATTTTAAATCAATAATAATGCTTACAAAAAGAATTATTCCCTGCTTAGATATTAAAAACGGACGAACCGTTAAAGGTGTGAATTTTGTAGATTTAAAAGATGCTGGCGATCCAGTAGAATTAGCAAAAAAATACGCTGAAACTGGTGCTGACGAGTTGGTTTTCTTGGATATCTCTGCAACAGAAGAAAGAAGAAAAACATTAATAGAGTTAGTACGAAAAGTAGCCGAAACTATAAACATTCCGTTTACGGTTGGTGGTGGAATTTCATCGCTTTCAGATGTAGATGATTTACTTAAAAATGGAGCCGATAAAATTTCGATTAATTCTTCAGCAGTGAAAAATCCTGATTTAATTAATGAAATTACTGCAAAATATGGAAGTCAGTGCGTAGTTGTAGCTATTGATGCTAAACAAATTGATGGTGAATGGATAGTACACTTAGTTGGTGGAAAAGTTCCTACGAAATTAAATTTATTCGATTGGGCAAAAGAAGTCGAGGAACGTGGTGCTGGTGAAATCTTATTCACTTCAATGAACAATGACGGAACCAAAAACGGTTTTGCAAATGAAGCTTTATGTAAGTTAGCAAAAATCGTAAATATTCCCATAATTGCTTCTGGTGGAGCTGGAAATGAGCAACATTTTGCAGAGGCTTTTACAGAAGGAAAATCTGACGCTGCTTTAGCAGCTAGTGTTTTTCATTTTCAAGAAATCGGCATTCCTCAATTGAAAGAATTTTTACAAAAACAAGATATTTCTGTTCGAATTTAACTAATAAACAAAAATACAATGAATATAGATTTTTCAAAATATACTAACGGATTAGTACCAGCAATTGTTCAAGATAATGAAACTAAAAATGTATTAATGCTTGGTTTTATGAATCAAGAAGCATTTGATAAAACAATAGCAACTAAAAAGGCAACTTTTTTCAGTAGAACAAAAAATAGATTATGGACAAAAGGTGAGGAGAGTGGTAACTTTTTAAATTTAGTAAGTTATGCTGTTGACTGTGATAACGATACTTTATTGCTAAAAGTAAAGCCTGCTGGCCCGACATGTCATAAGGGAACAGACACATGTTGGGATGAAAAGAACCAGCAAGAATATGGTTTTTTAACAAAATTAGAAAACATCATAAAAGAGCGTAAAGAAAATGCTACTTCTGAAAAAAGTTATGTAGCATCACTTTTTGAAAAAGGGATTAATAAAATAGCTCAAAAAGTTGGTGAAGAAGCTGTTGAAGTTATTATTGAAGCAAAAGATGCTAATGATAATTTGTTTTTAAATGAAAGTGCCGATTTGTTGTTTCACTATTTAATTCTATTGCAAGCGAAAGGTTTTCAGTTAAATGATGTAGTTGATGTATTGAAAGGAAGAGAGAAATAAGTATATATTGAACTCGATTTAATTAAAAAGGAACGAACAAGAAGAAAGTTATAAAAGAAAAAGCGAATGAAATTTCATTCGCTTTTTTTATTTAATAATAATTCAGCAGCTTTAATTGCTTCTTTTTGAAATTTATTTTTTTCTGAAATTATATATTCTAATTCTTTAGGTGTTTTATTTTTGAATTTTTTTAAAAACCTATTAATCAAGATATTTTCTTGATTTTCTAAATCCGTTTTATCTTGCAGAATAGATTTTTTTCTTATAATGTAAGGAAAAATCCTATATTTAATTTCAGTATTGTCAAGTATTGGTTTTTGATGTAAAAAGTTTACTATCAAGTTAGTTAAATAAAATTTTTCACCATCAATAAATTCTAATTCCCAATATCCTAAATCTGAAAAATTAGCGTAAGTTCTATTTATATTATCAATTTTATTCTTATGGAAAATCCCTATATGAAAAGTTGAATTGAGAACTTCATTTTTATTGAAAGATTTTTCTATAGAATTTTTAGTTACAAAAATAGTCTCATTTTCTAATCTTAATTCCATGTTTTTATTTTCAAAATAATATGAAATAAGTAGATAATAGAAAGGGATATTGTAAATTATAAGTGTTACAAATAATATTATAAAAAAATTAAAATTATATTCTGTAGTAGTATTTCTAAATAGCAAAATAAAGGGAGTAACAATTAACACTCCAAGAAATAACAAAGAGTTCTCTTTTAGGTTTTTTATAATAACTTTTTTTAATCTCAATTTGTAATTCAAAATTTTAGTTAACTAATTTAATGCTCTATACTTCTATTATTTTAAACTTGGACTAAGGCTTAATTTTTCACCTTCAAATCTAATAAATATTTAAAACATATCAATTTCAATACATGAAAATATTATAATATTGTTTGTAACTTTAAATTCTAAAATAAATGTTATGATTACACAACATACTTTTTCCTTTTTAAAAGCGTTAAGCGAAAACAATAATCGTGATTGGTTTGAAGCGAATAAGCCAGTTTTTGAGAAACAACAAAAAGAAACTAAAGTATTTTTTAATGAAGTAGGAGAAGCACTTTCAAAAGTGGATAGTATTGAGAAAACGAAGATTTTCAGAATTTATAGAGATGTTCGTTTTTCTAAAGATAAAACACCTTATAAAACGAATTTTGGTGCAAGTTACGCTAGAACAAAACCTATGTTACGCGGCGGTTATTACTTACATATCGAAGATAATAATAGTTTTATTGGTGGTGGATTTTGGAATCCGAACAAGGAAGATTTATTGCGAATAAGAAAAGAAATCGAACTCGACGCTGAAGAATTGCGAGAAATTATCAATACAACGGAATTTAAGAAGTATTTTGGTGAGTTAGTTGGTGAAGAAGTTAAAACAGCACCTAAAGGTTTTGATAAAAACCATCCTGATATTGATTTAATACGGAAGAAACAATTCTTAGTTATGCGAAAATTTACCAACAAAGATGTTTTATCGCCTAATTTTAAAGACGAAGTTATTGCCACATTTCAAGCAATGCATCCGTATTTTGATTATATGAGTTCGGTTTTAACGACTAATTTAAATGGAGAATCACTTTATTAAGCAGCTTCTTCAAATACTTGAACTTGGCTTTTTAAACGTTCTACTAATAAATTCATCATTCGTTTATTTAATCGCGATGAATTTTGAATATATTCTTTATATTCAGAAATGGTAAACATTCCAATAATAATTCCTTTTAAAGAATTACGAAACTTTATATCACGCTGAATTGCATTTTCGATGTAATTCATTTTCTTTTCTGGAGAAAGCGTAAAGAAAACACCTTTTTGCTTGGTTGCATAATTTCTAAAAACTTCTACAAATAAATCATTTTGGAATTTTAAAATTGGTCGTATTGTTTGATTTTGAAAGCGTTCTTCGAGAGTTGAAGTTTCAAAAATTTCGCCTATAGAATTACCTCTAATTTCTAAAAGCGTTTCGTCTTTAGTTTTCATAACGTAAAACGTTTTATAGTTAACTAAAGTTAAAAAAAATAACCTCTGAAATTTTCAGAGGTTATAAAAGTTATTAAGATACTATTGTTAATTAGTTCAGTTTGAACGTAACTCTTCTTACTAACCTTCTTGCTTCAGCAGAATTTGCATCTACAGAAGTATCTTCACCTTGTGGCTTAATTGTCATTCTATTTGCATTAATTCCAGCTTTAGTAATTACATCTTTTACGTAATTAGCACGAGAAGCTGATAAGTTTTGATTATACTCAGAATTTCCAATTTCGTCAGCATAACCGTAAACGTCTGCTTTTTTAGATGGATTATTTCTCAAATAATTTGTAATAAAATTAATTGCATCGTATGAAGCAGCTGTTGGCTTACTTGAGTTAAAATCAAAATATACATTAATATAACCACCATTAATCATTTCTTCTAATGAAGTTCCAGATTGAGAAGAAGAATTTTCTTTCTTCATTTTTTCAATGTAAGCTTCAATTTGATCTGGAACACCATTTTTGTTCATATCAATTCCGCGACCTTTAGTATCAACGTCAATTCCAGTAATTGTATTTGGTTCAACATCAAAAGCATCAGCAACACCATCTTTATCAGTGTCATTTAATTTAACTTCTAAATCAGCTACTCTTTTTTCTAAAGCTTCATACATTTCTTGTAATTCTGAATCTTCACTTACCCAGTCAGCATGTTTTTCATTTTTACCTAAGTAGATTGATAAACCTAAAGTTGCGTTATAAAGTGTTGAATTAAATCCTCTATCTTCAGAAACCGCTGGATCTTCGTAACCATCAAAAGTATATTGTTGGTTTACATTGTTAATCATTGTAAAGTCAGCATTTAAAGCAATTCTGTTAGATAATCTAAATTGAGCTGTTAAACCTAAAATAAAATTAGTCATGTCGTCATTACCATGAAACTTATCATTAGTCATAAATGAAAAACCAGCACCTGTATGAGCTTGAAGATTGATTGTATTAGTCCATTCTTCAAAATTCATTATTCTTCCTAAATTTACAACACCTTGTAAACTTGTTCTGTAATATTTTCCAGAAAATTCAAAAGATCCAGATTTGTTTTCAAAAGTATCTAAACCAAAATCTAATTTAAGACCAAATTTATTATTAAGCATATAACGTACACCTAAATCACCATGAATAAAATTAGTATTTGCCGAATAGTAGTTTACAGAAAATGGAGCAGTAGGCTTACTTAAACCCGCATTTAAATCAATCGACCATCTGTTGTAATCAACAGTGTTTTTGTTTTGTTCTTCTTGTGCATTTAAACTTGCAATACTCAATACAGAAATTGAAAAAATTGTAATTAAATTTTTCATTTATAACCTCTCTTTTTTTAAAATTCTCTGCGAAATTAGCTATTTTTGTTATAATTCAAAACATTTAGTTGTAAAATATTTAGTATTAAAACATTACAAAATTGTAAAATGAGATTTCATACACGAAAATGGGTTAAACCCGAAGACTTAAATCCTAACGAAACATTATTTGGAGGACGCTTACTTGCTTGGATTGATGAAGAAGCAGCGCTTTATGCTATAATTCAACTTGAAAATCAGCGTGTTGTTACTAAACATATGAGTGAAATTAACTTTATGTCTTCTGCAAAGCAAGGTGATATTATAGAGCTAGGTTTAGATGTTGTTAAATTCGGGAAAACGTCACTCACACTTCGTTGCGAAGCAAGAAATAAAATGACTCGAGAAACTATTTTAACTATAGATTCTATTACAATGGTTAATTTAGATGAATTTGGAAAACCAAAAACACATGGTAAAATGGAAATAGAATTTGTAAAAGATAGATTGAAAAATAACGAAAGTTAATCTGAAATTACATTTTCTAACTCAAATAACTCCAAATCAAAATAAGCAACTGAGGCAATCACGTGATCTAAAATATCAGCCATTATATATTCATAGTTTTCCCAAACTTTATCTTTAGAAAAACAATAAATTTCCAACGGAATTCCTTTTTCTGTTGGTTGTAAATGGCGAATCATTAACATCATATCTTTATTAATTCCAGAATGATTTTGAACATATTGTGTTAAATATTTTCTAAACAACCCAAGATTTGTTAAGTTTCTTCCGTTTATAATTACAGACTTATCGATAGCGTTTGCTGAATTAAATTTATCAATATCTGCTTGACGATGTTCAATATAAGAAGTAAGATGTTGGATTTTTTTAAATTTTTCTAATTCTTCTGGAGTAACAAAGCGTACCGATTTTGAACGAATTAATACGTGACGTTTAATTCTTCGTCCATCAGACTTTAACATTCCACGCCAGTTTCTAAAACTATCAGAAATTAAACTGTATGTAGGAATTGTTGTTGTTGTGTTATCAAAATTTCGAACTTTAACGGTTGCTAAGTTAATTTCAATTACATCTCCATCAGCCCCAAATTTCTCCATCGTAATCCAGTCGCCAATGCGAACCATATCATTTACAGACACTGAAATACTTGCTACAAACCCTAAAATAGTATCTCTAAAAACTAAAATTATAATTGCTGAAATAGAACCAAAAGCAGCTAAAAATGTTGTTTCATCTATACTAAACAGAACAGATAAAAATGAGAAAGCACCGAACATCCAAAGCAAGATCATTATTACTTGAATGTAGCTATCAATTGGTTTATCGCTAAAACGTGGTTTTTCTTTTAGAAAATCTTTTAACGCATTAAAAACACTACGAATTATCCAAAGAGATAAAAATATAATGTAAATTTTAACGCCTTTTTCAAATAAAATTTCCCAGCGTGTAAAGTCTCTTAAAATTATAGGAACTGTTTTGAAAACAAACAATAACGGAACTAAATGTGCAATATATTTTGCTGTTTTATTTGAAACTAAAATATCATCGAATTTTGTTTTAGTTCTACTTGCCATAACAGACAAAGTATAGATTAGAATTCGTTTAAAAATATAATCTAAAAGAAAAGCTATTATGATTAAAACAATAGTATTTACAACCAAGTTTCCGTAAGAAGCTACGTTTTCTGAAAAACCAAACTCTAAAAAAAAATTATTTGCCCAATTGAATATTTGCATTTATGATAACTGACTTAAATATTTCTTTTCAATGTAAAATGTTCCAAAAGGTAGAACAGATGCAATACAGATTATAAAATATTTTTTAAAATCCCAATTCAATTCAAATTTTAATAAAGTAGCTATTGCAATATAGGCTAAAAACAAAACGCCATGCGCCATTCCAATATGTTTTACATACTCAGGATTTTCAAACATATATTTCATTGGCATAGCAAAAAATAATAATGCTAATAAAGAAAGACCTTCTAATAAGGCAATAATTTTAAAAAATTTTATCATGATAATGCAGAATAAATGGCGTAGCCATAAATAACAAAACGAAATACTCGAAGCGAAGCAAATACAAAAAAGTGACGTTGTGGAAATTTAATCATTCCAGCAGCTAGACAAGCCATAGCAAATGGTAATGGAAGTAAAGCTCCAACGGCAATTAAAAATCCGCCCCATTTTTGCATATTGTTAATATGTTTAGACATTTTCCCTTCTAAATAATCATTTATCTTAGGAACTAAAAGCAACGTTCTTCCTTTGTAATAAGAAATAATTCCACCAGCTAATGATAAAACTGCTAATAATGTTAAATAGAGTAGTGGAGTATCGGCGTTTTTTGTCCAAGCAATAAATATATCTGGAGGCAAAAGCCCTAAAAAACTTTCAGATATAAAAAACAAAGTAAATACAAAAGTATCGCTGTAATTTTGAGTTACATAAAGAAGCATATCATTTATGCTCATTACTTTATAGTTGACATACAGAAGTATTCCAACAAATATAGCAATAGGAATTAGTGCTTTTTTTGTGCTATTCCATATAAAAGCATAAAAACCAGTATATTTATAATACTGATGTAATAAACGAGCTCTTGATTTTTTTTGTTTTTGCATTAATTTTGAATTACAAAATATTTGATTGGGCAAACTTATTAAAACATAATCACTATTTTAGTTAAAAAATAGATAAAGCTTTTAAAAATTATGTAAAATAGACTGTTAAAAGTTTAGAAATGCTTCGTTATAAGCTTTAATATCTAATACGTTGTTTTTTTTCGTCAAATCAGTAAGTAAAGACAAATAATATTCAAAACTTTCTAAATCGTTATTTTCAGAGAATTTTGCAGTTGATTCTTCAGAATCTTCATCTAAATCTTCAGGAATACTAACTAAAAACGCTTGATTTGAAGCAAGATGTTCGTAAGCTAAACGCAAAGATTTTGTTACTGTAGGAATTTTTTCTTCAAGAGAATATTCACGAATTTGCTTTAAGCTTTCAATAATGTCATCGACGTCAAATTTGTCTTGTAATAAATTCTTTTGAATTTTCTCTATTAGCTTAATCGCGTATTTATTTTCCATGGTAGTTAAGTTTATGTTTGCAAAGCTAATTTAATTTTGATTTAAGTGCAATATTTGTTATCATTTTAATTGCATAGCATTTGATTTATAATTTACAGTATGTAATTTAAAAACGACATTTTTGGGATTATTAAAACCCTAAAAAATGTTAAAACACGCTAAAAAAGAAAATCCAACTTTGGAGCAGTTGGTAGCTTTTAATTCTTCAAGTTATTACACTCATTATTCAACCGCAAATTTTCAAAGAAAGTACCGCAAACATTTTAAATTCTCTTTACTTTCTGATTGTTTGTTTTCTATTACTTCAAAAGCTACTAAACATAGTTTAAAAATTGAGGTTCAAGAAAATAATTATTTCAGATTGTCATCTACTAAAAAAGGGGTTGTTTGTGATGTTTGCGCTTTATCTACTCGTGAACTCGTTGAAAAAATCATTTATCACGAATTAATTTAATACGATTTTATATGAAAATGTTAATCATTAGAACCGCACAAAACGAGGTTCAAACAATCGGGCACGCTTTAATTTTAGATAATTCGGGACAAAGACTTGAAACGTTTACAACATTAGAATTACCATTTATAAATAATTTCCGCAAAATTTCGTGTATTCCTCCAGGAGAGTACAAGGTTAAAAAACGCTTTTCTAAGAAGTTTGGCAACCATTTTCACGTGCTTGACGTTAAGGGGCGTGATTTTATTTTGATACACAAAGGGAATTATTACACACAAACAAAGGGATGTATTTTGTTAGGTCGTGAGCATAAATACATAAACAACGATAACGTTTTAGACGTGTCGCAAAGTGCTTATTCTATGGCTTTATTAAATCGTATTGCGCCAATTTATTTTACTCTTAAAATTGTTGAATTATGGTAAATAGTTATATGAGTAAAGAAGAGAAACGCTATTGCGTAGAATGGTTGAAACTTGAAATTGCTTCAATAGAATATGAGTTGGAATGTTTTAGGTATGGCGGTTTAGTGTCAAAACCCATTTCAGTTTTAGAGGAAGAGCTCGAGCAGTATAAAAGTTTATTAAAACACGCTTTAAAACGCAAGTAACTAAGTATTGGTTTATTTAAGTTCGGACAATTCAAAATCTTTAAAAAGCAATGGAAAATCTTTATTATTCAGTACCCGCTTTTAGTTTAACGCCGTCAAAGTTGGTATTATATTCAAAAAATTTCAAACGTTCTTTAAATTCTAATACGCCTTATGATCCATTTGTAAAAAATGGTATAAGTCGCAGAATCTCAAATTTGCAAAAATCTGAAAATGGTAAGATTTCAAGGTTTCACAATTTTCAAATTTCAATACAAGCAAGAAAAAACCTATTTGATAAAATTAACTGGTTGTATTTTATGTCAAAATCAAGGCACAAAAAAACCGTATCGGGCAAAGATATTTACAACTTTCGAATTAATTTTATAACATTGACTTTACCAAGTAAGCAAGAGCATAACACGGCTACGATAACAAATGAGTGTTTTAATCAATTTTTAACCGAATTGCGTGAAAAATACAATTTAGAAAACTACGTTTGGCGTTTAGAGTTTCAAAAAAACGGGAATGTGCATTATCATTTAGTTACTGATGTTTATTTGGATTATTACGTTTTATTAAAAAATTGGAATAGAATTTTGTCTAAATTGGGATATGTTCAAAAGTATGCGGAAAAACATAGTTTAATGTCTTTAAGTGATTACGTTAAGGAATATTCTAATAATAATAAAATAGATTTTGAGGTTTTAAAAAAGCGTTATATTAAGGGAAAGGCGTTAAAGTGGAAAGTGCCAAATACTGTTGATGTTAAGAGCGTTTTAGGTCAGAAAAAAATAGCTTTTTACATTTCAAAATATTTCGGTAAAGGCTCTGAAAAAGGCCCTAAAAAAAACGTTCTCGATAATGAGGAAAATAGTAAAGGGCTTCGTTTGTGGTTTTGTTCCCGCTCACTTTCAAAACTTAAAAAAATTGTTGATTTTGTTCCCGCTTTTGATATTGATTTGATTTCGTTAATATCGGGGTGTAAGGATGTTTTTAAAATAATTCACGATTATTGTACTGTTTTTTATTATTCGGCTTCTTTACTTACTGATAAAGCGAAATCGATAGTAAATAAATTACTGCGTCAATATGCTATTTCATTAGATTATAAACCCGCAATTTGATTTATATGGCTCGAGCATATAATTATAAATTTCAGAAAATAAAGCCCGTCATATTGTTTATTTGGGAGTATCGTTGTTATGTTTGCGGTCATCAAAACACACGAAATCACGTACACCATTTTAACGAAAATCCTCACGATAACGGAGCGCATAATTTAATGGTGCTTTGTGATATTCATCATAAAATGATACATAAAAATATTATTATCGATGAGATACAATACACGGATGAAGTCGCTCGTCAGTTGTGGGCGCTTGACGAACTCTGGAAAAAATTAGGTTGAGTTTTATTAAGTAAAGTAAAGTTTAATAATATAGAGTAATACTTTTAGTATTATGATCTATATTATTTTATTGTTTTATAGTTTATTATTTATTTACATTTCGTTCCCTTTGGTTAAAGATTGTTTTAATTATTTATTATTTATTGATTGTATTATTATTGTTTATTGTATTGTATGTATTGTATATGTAGTGTATGTAGAGTATATGTAGAGTATATGTAGAATAAGTATAGTATTATAAGTAGTTATTGAATTGCTTCTCATTTTGTTCCCTTTGGTTAAAGATTGTTTTAGTTATTTGATTGTATTATAGTAGTTATTTAGTAGTTATTGAGTAGTTATATAGTAGTAATAGAGTAGAAGTATTGAATATGTAGAATAAGTATAGTTATTGTAGTTTTGTTCTCATATCGTTTCCCTTCGGTTAAAAATTTTGATAAAAAAGAAGAATAAAATTGAATAATGAATAAATAATGTAGATTTGTAGAATGAATATTGATAATGAATTTGTAAAATTTGTCTTAACTGTAATCTTTTGGTTATTTGGTTTGTATTTATATGGCAAAGCTTTTAAAAATAAAAAATAGTTTTACTCGCTTCGCTCGTTCGCTTCGCTCACTCGCTTGACTCGTCGTGCTTCCAGAAAAAAACAAAGTTTTTTTAATTAATACGTGCTTTCAATCGGTCTCTCTCCGTTCGTTCATTTAGTTTCATTCCTCACTTTCAGTCGTTTTGAAAAAACTCCGTTTTCGTTCGTCTTTTCACTCATTACCTTACTGCGTTCGTCGTGCTTCCTGCTTGCTTACTCATTTTATTCGCTCCGCAAGTCAGCCCTTATTTTAAGGGTGCGCTTACTGTTCCCTCAATTCGTTTTGGTTTAATAGTTCGGCTCGTTTCCCTCGCCTTTTTAAATCGGGAAAACTCACGTTTCACGCTCACACGCCCCGCCGTGTCGTTTCACTTTTACGGCTCTCGCCGTGTGGTTTCGGTTACATTCCACCCGCGCACCGCCCGTGCGTTCCTCGTGCTTTGCACTGCGTTACTTCGGGGTGCTTAATCAAGCAACCAATTATTTATATTTAAAGGCATAAAAAATAAAAAAATTACAGCAAGTTTAAGCTATGTTCAACATCGCCGACAAGGGTATACAAAGCGCATAAATGCGCCCTTGCGGACTTGTTTCACGTCGCTTGGCTTTTTGGCTTTCTTTTTTTATTGTTTTTTTCTTTGCCTTTAAATATGCGTTTATTCACAGTCAATCCAGCCGTTATCCGTCATCAAATCCTTACGTCAAATAAATTTCAGCTTCAATCGCTTGGCTCTTCTTTGCGTTTAGAGTTAGAAAAATTACCCGTTACGCCTTGCAATGCAAATTATCGTTATATGCTTTTGCGTTTACTTCGTTTTGCTCGTCAAGTTTACATTGCTCGTTATCTGCGGTAAATTGTAAACCGATTTTTTAAAATCTCGCACCGATTTTGCCGATTAAGAATATTTTAGTCGATTTTTTTAATATTATCGGTTATTTGTCGGCTTAGTGTTTCACTATACTTGCTTATTTGCGTTTGATTTTAACGCCAAAATTAAGCCGTATTTCGATTTTTTTTATTTTTTGATACTTTGATATATTTTTTTTTATATCTTCGCTTAAAATTAATTTATTACGTTTTTTTATGAAATCAAGTTTTTTAGCAACTACTTTAACGGGTTTAGTAGGTATTGGAACGAGCGGAGCGGTCGAGGTTGCTTCTAATATTGACCCAACACCTATACAAGAGGGGGCAACGTTGTTAACTCAGTTAGTTATTTTGGTGGTTACGATTATTAATTTGTTTAAAAGAAAAAAGACACAAACAACTTAAAATCAATCTATTATGGCAAAAGTAAAATTTGGTATGATGATGACCGACGCAAGCGGTAAATTAGGCGGGCACGTTTTCGCAAAAAATCGTGGCGGGTCATACGTTCGTACAAAAGGTATTCCTTCAAATCCTCAAACGTCAGCACAGATGAATGTTCGAGGTATTTTCGCAAGTATTTCGAGTGCTTGGGCGTCGCTTACAGAAGCACAGAGAAACTCTTTCCGTGGTTTTGTTTCTGATTATGCTCGTACTGATATTTTCGGAGATTTAAGAAACCCGTCGGGGAAATCGTTGTATCAGCGTTTAAATCAAAATTTAGCAATTTCGGGTCAAACGTTGTTAAATGAATGTGTTTCGCCCGTGGAGGTTCCATTTGCTAATTTATCAAGTGCGGACGGCGTTGTTTCAACTACTCAATTTGATATTGAGACGGTTGGCGATACTACGGGGAGTAAATTGGTAATTTGGGCAACTCCGTCAATGTCTCAAGGTAAAAAATTCGTTAAAAACGACTTACGTCAGTTGTCAGTTGTGAATGGTGGCTCGGCGGTTACAACTGATATTTGGGCGGATTATGTGGCTAAATTTGGTACTCCAGCGGTGGACGCTAATATTTATATTGGTATTCGTGTTGTAAACGCTAATGGTCAAGCTTCGCCTTTAGAGGTTGTAAAGGCTACTATTGTAAACGCTTAAGTTTTAATTATTTTTTTGGTGTATATTAGGCGGGGGGTGGTTGCTCTCCGCTTTTTTATTTTAAATTTTTATATTATGGCAAGATTTTTATTAGGTTCAATCGTTACAGATATTCAGGGCTCTATTGGTGGTACTACTTTTAGGCGTACGCCTACGGGTCATATTGCTTACAATAAGCAAGCTCGACAGTTGCGCTCATCGAGTTCTGCTTATTCTCGAAAAATTCAATTAGGTAAAATTTTTCAAGCTTGGAGTAATTTGACTCAAAATGAGCGAAACGCTTGGGCAGAAAAAGCCGTGTTGTTTCCTTTTCCGGATAAGTTCGGGAAATCAAAGTTTTTGACGGGGAGGCAGTTATTCATTAAGTTAAATTCGCAGTTAACAGTTAAAGGCAGTTCGGTTTTAGACCCGTCTTTGTTAGATTCTACTTTGAATTTTAGCGCAATTAATTCTATGAGTATTGATATAGGTGCTAATACTTGCGACATTGATTTTGACACGAATGTTTCAAGTGGTACTATTGTTGTCTCGTTTTATAAACTACGCAAAGGCTCAAAGGTTAAGCCACACGCTCATTTTAGAGCTTCGGGGAATATTTCGGCGACGGGAACGAATACTTATGATTTTTGGACGCAATTAAATCAGCGTTATCCTAATTTGAAACCTGGGGAAATTATAGGCGTGAATGCGTATTTGTTGAATGATAGCGGTTTTAAATCTGCGGTTGCAAGTGCGTTAGCAGTAGTCGAAATGAATTAATATTATAATTTTTTCTTATCGATAAATAAATTTTTTCTATTTGGATTATTCAATTTTATTTTACAATATTTGCCTATCGCTCTGCGGGGACGCAACGATAAACCAAAGCAAGTAAAAAATATTTTACTCACGTTCTTAAGAAATAAGTGTTGTCTATTTTAGTCAGCACTTTTTTTTTTATATGCTTGGGGAAAAAATCCAATTAAGTTCAATTTTGTTTCAAAAGTGTTGTTTTTGTGAATTATAATTTACATTATGTAAAATAGAAAATATCTAATTAATTTGTACATTTACTACTCAACGCTTTATTATGAAAAATTCAATTGCATATAGCATTGCTGATTTTCTAAAATACTATCACCCTTTTAGTGAACTTAAATTTGAAAGTTTACTTCTAGTGGCTCAAAGTTGTTCTGTAATATATTTAGAAAAAAACGAAACTTTATTCAAAATTAACGACGATATTCACGATTCATTTTATGTTGTGGCTTCTGGTGCTGTTGGACTTTCAGTAACTTCAGATACTGATGATGTCTTAATTGATAAATGTGACGAAGGTGATATTTTAGGTTTACGTCCGTTTTTTGCGCAAGACAATTATTTAGTAACCGCAAAAACTCGTGAAGATTCTATATTATATGCTATTCCTATTGCTGTATTTAGACCTATTGCTTTAGAAAATAAAGATGTATTAGATTTTTTACTAAGAAGTTTTGCTTCAAACACTCGTAATCCGTTTGATGATAAAAATAAAGGAAAATTAATTTCTGAAAATGTAATTTTTGATGAGCAATCAGTAGAAATTCAGTACTATCAACCTATTTCCTATTCAAAAAGCCCTGTATTGGCTTCAGCAAATGACACTGTTAAAGATGTTGCAAAAACCATGACTTTTAAAAGTATTGCAAGCATTATAATTCATGAAAATAAACTTCCAATAGGAATTGTAACCGATAAAGATTTACGTTCTAAAATTGCAACTGGTTTTTACGCTGTAGATACTAAAGTTGATAAAATTATGTCGTCTCCAGTACTAACAGTTCCTGATAATTTATCTATTTCTCAAGCCCAAATGTTGATGTTGAAACACAACGTAAGTCATTTGTGTGTTACTGAAGACGGTACCAATAAATCGGAAATAATTGGCGTTATTTCAGAACACGATATTGTTGTAGCTCAAGCTAATAATCCTGGAGTTCTTTTAAAACAAATAGGAAAAGCTGAAAAAACACATGAGATTAAACACTTACGCGAAAAACTAACAGTCTTAATTCAGAATTCTATCGATAAAAACATTCCTATAAATCATATTTGCTCTATCGTAGGCGAAATTCACAATGCAATTATTAAACGATGTATTGATCTTTCAATTGAAAAATTAGGCTTCGCTCCTGCTCAATTTGCATGGATAAATATTGGGAGTCAAGGAAGAAAAGAACAATTATTACTAACCGATCAGGATAACGCTATAATTTTTGAAGATGTTGAAGACAATCGATACGATGAAGTAAAAGAATACTTTGTGGCGTTAGGTAAAAATGTAAATAAAATGCTTGATGAAATAGGTTTTTCATTTTCACCTGATGGCTTAGTGGCTGGTAATGAAAATTGGTGTAAATCATTAACAGATTGGCAATTACAATACAAAAGTTGGATTCAAAACAGTAAAGAAAAAGAAGCATTAAATGCTACAATATTTTTCGATTATGATTTTGTTTATGGAAATGAAACTCTTGTAGATTCTTTAACTGAAACAATAAGTAAATACACGCAGGAAAATGAATTATTTTTTGCTTACTTAGGTGCTGATACTTTGAAAAATCCGCCGCCACTTGGGTTTTTCAGACAATTTTTAGTAGAAAATGATGGCGAACATAAAGACACTTTCGATATTAAATCGAGAGCAATTGATTCTTTAGTCGATGCTGCTAGAGTACTTGCTCTACAGAATAAAATTAACAACAATTCTAATACCGCATACCGATTTATTAAATTAGCTGAAATTGAACCTAAAAACTCAACTATTTATGAAGCTTGTAGCGAAGCTTTTTTAGAATTATTAAAATTTAGAACAATTGAAGGTTTACTTAATAATAATGACGGTAAATATTTAAAATTAAATGAATTATCAAAACTAGATAAGGTTAAGCTGAAGAATAGCTTTCAACCTATTTCTGAAATTCATGAAATTCTTAAAAATCGTTTCCAACTAACCTACTTTTCATAGTATGAATTTGAATTGGCTTAACTCTATAAACGGTAATATTCCAAAATTTTGGGAAGATTATTTGGCTTCATTTTCAAATACTTCAAAACCATTGCGATTTGTCGTTTTCGATTGTAAAACAACTGGGAAAAACATTGAAGAGGATAACATGATATCTTTAAGCGCAGTTTCTGTAATTGAAAACCAAATTAAAATTCAAGATTCATTTATGGTTTTTATTAAGCAAGATGAACTCGACAATGAAGCAAAAGCAACACGAAAAATACTGAGAAATAACATCGATGAAGAAGAATTTATTGAAATTGAAGCTATTATCCAGTTTTTAGGCTTTATTAAAAATGCAATTTTAGTTGCTCACCAACCTAATTTTGCCATTGATATGATTAATGAAGCGTTAACAAGAATGGATTTAGGAACGCTTAAAAATGAATACATGGATATTAATATAATGTATCAAAAATTACAACATTTATCTAGCGCACAAACCACTTCTCTAGACGAATTATGCGATAAATATAAAATAGATAAAGCTAATAGATTTACACCTCATGGAGATACTTTTATCATGGCAAAGTTGTTCATTATTTTGTGTAAAAAACTGAAAATTAATTCATAATTAAATATTTTTTTAAAGTTTTAGTGTGACAAAAGAAAAATGTTTACTGATTATTTAATCTATGAAAATTAAAAAAATAGGCTTATTAATTCCTACAATTATACTTTTACTAGTCTATTACAGTTCACATATTCTTTATAATCCTGAGAATATGTACGCTATATAAAACCGTTTATCATTCCTAGTTTTATGTAGCAGCTACGAACTATAAAAAACTCACTGTTAATTATATTCTTTTTGTATTGTTTTTTTACATCAGTGGAATACTCTTGTTTGAGGAAAACATAGTTCTTTTTTTAGAATAGGATTAATCTCAACTTCGTTTACTTATATACTATTAATAAATCTTTCTAATCGGTTTATAAAAAGCATAAAAGATGTTATTCCTAACGATTACACTCTTGCGGTTTTAGTATTTAATATATTTCTCATTGGCTATATACTATATATAATCGTAACGGCTATTGATGATTTATTCTTAAATATAATTTTAAGTATAAATGCTCTGGCTATTATACTTTTAATGTTAGGTTTCTTTAAATATCTTTCAAAAAACACTTCTAAAAAATCTAAGCTTTACTTTTTTGGTGTAATGACTATTATAATTAGTGATACACTTTTAGCTTTGGTTGCCTATTAAGTTGATAGTTTTGAATTAAATCAAGTACAACGCGTTTTACATTATTTAGGTTTTTTCTTGATTTATTGGTTTGTAAGCTGTGATTTTAAAAATAAAGAAAAGGAAAACTTATAGTTTTCCTTCTTTAATTTCTTCTACAATTTCTGGGTTTAATAAAGTTGAAGTATCTCCAAAATTACTAAAATCTCCTTCTGCTATTTTTCTCAAAATTCGTCTCATAATTTTTCCAGAACGCGTTTTAGGTAAACCACTTACAAATTGAATTTTATCGAGTTTTGCAATTGGACCTATTTGATCAGAAATCATTTGGTTAATCTCTTTTCTTAAATTATCCTGATTTCTAGATTCTCCCGTTTCTTTTAAA
Source organism: Bacteroidia bacterium (assembly GCA_030431055.1). Classification (GTDB taxonomy): domain Bacteria; phylum Bacteroidota; class Bacteroidia; order Flavobacteriales; family Flavobacteriaceae; genus Flavobacterium. The sequence continues at coordinate 95,690 of JAUIJA010000003.1, forward strand.
ATAACATAACCATAAAGTGCATTTCCTTTAACTTCGTGAGGAAAACCTACAATTGCACTTTCAGCAATGGCAGGATGCTCATTAATTGCATCTTCAATAGGTGCCGTACCAAGATTATGTCCAGAAACAATAATTACATCATCTACTCTACCTGTAATTCTATAATATCCAACTTCATCACGTAGAGCTCCATCACCAGTGAAGTATTTTCCTGGATAAGCTTTAAAATAAGTATCTACATATCTTTGGTGATCACCCCAAATTGTTCTTGCTATACTTGGCCATGGAAATTTAATACACAAACTTCCGCTAACTTGATTTCCTTGTATTTCATTTCTTAAATCATTCATTAATACAGGTTGTATACCTGGTAGTGGTAACGAGGCGTATGTTGGTTTTGTTGGAGTTGCAAACGGCACTGGAGAAATCATAATACCACCTGTTTCGGTTTGCCACCAAGTATCTACTAGCGGACAACGCTTTCCTCCAACATGATCGTTGTACCAATGCCAAGCTTCTTCATTAATAGGCTCTCCAACTGATCCAATTACTTTTAAAGTATCTAATTTAAATTTCTGTACATATTCTATGTTTTCTTTTGCTAGAGCGCGTATAGCGGTTGGTGCAGTGTAGAACTGATTTACTTTATGTTTTTGAATTACCTCCCAAAAACGACTATAATCAGGATACGAAGGAACTCCTTCAAAAATTACGGTTGTTGCTCCGTTTAATAGCGGACCATATAAAATATACGAATGTCCGGTAATCCAACCTATATCTGCTGTACACCAGTACACATCATTTTCTTCATAATTAAAGACATTTTTAAAGGTATAAGCCGTGTATACCATATAACCAGCAGTAGTATGCAACATTCCTTTAGGCTTGCCTGTTGAGCCTGAAGTATATAAAATAAATAAAGGGTCTTCAGCATCCATAATTGCAGCAACGTGTGTGCCTTCTGCTTTTTCTAACAAAGGTTTCACCCAAAAATCTCTTCCTTCTTTTACTTGAATTTCCTCTTTTGTTCTTTCTACTAATAGAACTTTTTCTATTTCTGGAGTATTTTCTAAAGCCTCGTCAACAATTCCTTTTAAATTAATTGTTTTATTACCTCTATAACTTCCATCAGAAGTAATAACAACTTTAGCTCCACAGTCATTTATTCTAGCTGCTAGAGCTGACGCTGAAAAACCTGCAAAAACAACAGAATGAATAGCTCCTATTCTAGCACAAGCTAAAACCGCGTAAGCTAATTCAGGTATCATAGGTAAATACATACAAACTCTATCACCTTTTTTCACACCTTGTTTTTCAAGCATGTTTGCCCATTTAGAAACTTGTTTATAAAGTTCTTCATAAGTAATATGTTGTGCTGGCTCTTCAGGATTATTTGGTTCAAAAATAATTGCAGTTTTTGTACCTCTTTTATTTAAATGTCTATCAATACAATTTTTAGTAATATTCACTTTTGCATCTAAAAACCATTTAAAGTCTGCCTTTTCCATATCAAAATCGAAAACTTTATCCCATTTTTGATACCATGTAAAGTTTTCCTCGGCTATTTTCCCCCAAAATTTTCTAGGTTCTCTAACCGATTTTTTATGCATTTTAAAATAATTCTCTAAATCTTTAATTTTATAATAACTCATATTTCGTTTTTTTAACTTTTACTAAAATATTAACTTTAGTTAAAAACAGTGTAATATACAAATAGGTTACATATCAACAAACTATATTTTTTAATATGCTAATAAATTTTTTAGCTCTTTCTCAAAACGTTGCTTTGGTAAGTATTGATCTTCTAATGCTTTTACAAATGGAATAGCTGTTTCGATACTTCCTACTCTTTTTACTGGAGCATCTAAATATTCAAAACAATTTTCCATTATCATCGAAGAAATATCACTTGCAACACTTCCAAATAATGTGTCTTCTGTCAAGATAATTACTTTATTCGTTTTCTTAACCGAATTAAAAATCGTTTCCCAATCCATTGGTTGTAAAGTTCTTAAATCAATTAAATCAGCAGAAATCTCTGGATTTTTATTCAAAATATCTAAAGCCCAATGAACTCCTGCTCCAAATGAAATAACTGTAACTTGATTTCCTTCTTTAAGTAAAGAAGCTTTTCCTAATGCTAAAGTGTAATAATCTTTAGGAACATCTTGATATACACTTCTATACAATTGCTTGTGTTCGAAGAATAAAACCGGATTTGGATCATTAATTGAAGTATTTAATAAACCTTTTGCATCATACGGAAATGCAGGATAAACTACTTTTAAACCTGGCGTTTTAGTAAACCAAGCCTCATTGGTTTGCGAATGGAAAGGTCCAGCTCCAGTTCCGCCACCACAAGGCATACGAACAACAACATCGGACTTTTCTCCCCAACGGTATTTTTGTTTGGCTAATAAATTTACAATCGGATTAAATCCTGTAGAAACGAAATCAGCAAATTGCATTTCCATTACAGCTTTAAATCCGTTAATAGACAAACCATTTGCAGCCGAAACTACAGCACTTTCACAAATAGGTGTATTGCGTACACGCTCTTTTCCAAATAAATCTACAAAGCCTTCTGTAATTTTGAAAGCTCCTCCATATTCTGCAATATCTTGTCCCATGATAACTAAGTTTTCATGGCGCTCCATTGATTGTTTTAAACCTTGAGAAATAGCATCAATTACACGAATGTTTTCTATATCATAATTCGCCTTAACTTCTTGATATTGAAAATCTTCATACATATCATTTAACTCTTCGATTAAATTAGCAACAATATCAGATTGCGCTTGAGTAATTGCCCAATTTTCATTGATTTCGTCCTTAATTTGCTTACTAATTTCAACTTCATGTTCTTCAGTTAAAATATTGTTATTTCGTAAGAATTCTTTGTAATTTTCAATTGGATCTTTCTTTCCCCATTCGTCCATTAATTCTTGCGGAACATATTTAGTACCACTCGCCTCTTCATGACCACGCATTCTGAAGGTTTTAAACTCTAACAAAATAGGACGTGGATTTTCAACCATTGATGCTTTTAATTCTTTCATTTTAGTGTAAACTTCTAGAATATTATTTCCATCAATAATATGACTTTCCATACCATAGCCAACACCTTTATCAGCTAAATTTTCACAACGATATTGCTCGTTTGTTGGTGTTGATAATCCATAACCATTATTTTCAACAACAAAGAAAACAGGTAAATCCCAAACGGCTGCAATATTTAAAGCTTCGTGAAAATCTCCTTCAGAAGTGGCTCCTTCTCCAGTAAATACAGCCGTAACTTTTCCATTTTTCTTCAATTTATTGGCTAACGCAATTCCATCAGCAACTCCCAATTGCGGACCTAGATGCGAAATCATTCCAATGATTTTATATTCTTGAGTTCCAAAGTGAAAACTTCTATCACGACCTTTAGTAAAACCTTCTTTTTTACCTTGCCATTGCGAAAACAATCTGTGTAACGGAATTTCTCGTGTTGTAAAAACACCTAAATTACGATGCATAGGTAAAATATATTCGTCTTTATCTAAAACAGAAGTAATTCCAACAGAAATTGCCTCTTGTCCTATTCCAGAAAACCATTTTGAAACCTTTCCTTGGCGAAGAAGAATCAGCATTTTTTCTTCTATCATTCTAGGTTTCAATAACTTTTTATATAAATCTAATAATTGCTCGTCAGTTAAGTCTTTTCTATCAAAATTCATTACGAATTGTATATTAAAATTTGACTTCAAATGTATGAAAAATAACATTTTTAAAATATAATGTTATGATAATTATTTGCTTCAAATATCCATCGATATGAAAATTGTTGATAACTTTAAATTTCTTAAATAAAAATATTTCAATACATTTGTAGTTATAAGGCATTTAGCCGATTTAAGTTATTAACAAAATGTAAAGCAATGCAAAAAATTCCTAGTGTTGACTTGCGTGATTTCCTATCGGATGACCCGATACGCAAACAAAAATTTGTAAATGAAATCGGAAAAGCCTACGAAGAAATTGGTTTCGTAGCATTAAAAGGTCACTTTTTAGATGATCAATTAGTAGATGATTTGTATTCTGAAGTACGAAACTTTTTCAATTTACCATTAGAAACCAAAGAAAAATATGAAATTCCTGGTATTGGCGGACAAAGAGGTTATGTTTCTTTTGGAAAAGAACATGCAAAAGGTCGCTCTGCTGGAGATTTAAAAGAATTTTGGCATTTCGGGCAATATGTTTCTGAAGGCTCAAAATGGGAAGGAGAATATCCTGACAATGTTGAAGTTTCGGAATTACCTAAATTTAATACTGTAGGTAAAGAAGCTTATCAAATGCTTGAAAAAACTGGTATTTATGTTTTAAGAGCTTTAGCATTGTATGTTGGTTTAGATGAGTTTTACTTTGATAAATTTATTAAAGATGGAAATTCAATTTTAAGACCAATTCACTATCCACCTATTACAGATGAACCTCAAGATGGTGCTGTACGTGCTGCTGCTCACGGTGATATTAACCTAATCACTTTGTTAATGGGAGCGCAAGGTAAAGGTTTACAAGTTCAAAACCATAAAGGTGAATGGATTGATGCTATGGCACAACCAGATGAATTAATGATTAACGTTGGTGATATGTTATCTAGACATACAAACAACAAGTTGAAATCTACAATTCACCAAGTTGTAAATCCTCCTAGAGAATTATGGGGATCCTCTCGTTATTCGATTCCTTTCTTCATGCATCCTGTAAGCGATATGAATTTAAATTGCTTACCAGAATGTATTGATGATAATAATCCAAAATTATACGAAGATATTACTGCTGGTGAGTTTTTACACGAGCGTTTAGTAGAATTAGGGTTAATTAAGAAATAATAATTTCAAAACATATTGAATTCCAAATTCCAATTAATTTTGGGGTTTGGAATTTTTACTTTTTGTACTTTTACCTTATGGATTTACAAGACCAATTAAAAAAACTTTTTCCTGATCACCAACCTTCAAACGAACCTGAAGCAGTTGAAGAACAAGAACATAAATTATTCGTTCAAAAAGAACCTATGATTTGTAAGTATGAGAAGAGAAAAGGAAAACCTACAACTATTATTTCAGGTTATGAAGGTGAAGACGAAGATTTCAAGCTTTTAGCTAAAGAAATAAAAAGCAAATTAGCTGTTGGCGGAAGTTTCAAAGATGGTGAAATCATTATTCAAGGTGATTATCGAGATAAAATCATGAAAATGCTTCAAGATAAAGGCTTTAAAACAAAAAGAGTTGGAGGATAACTAAATTACGAACTAAAAATCACTTAAAGTTTTCTGCTTTAAGCAAAACGCATATTTAAAATGATAAAAGATTCAGAATTAATATTAAATCCGGATGGTAGTGTTTATCACATCAATCTGAAACCAGAACAAATTGCAAAAGACATCATCTTTGTAGGTGACCAAAATAGAGTTGAAAAAATAACAAAACATTTTGACAGTGTTGAATTCACTACTCAAAAACGTGAATTTAAAACACAAACTGGTGTTTACAAAGGAAAGCGTATGACTGTAATGTCAACAGGAATTGGTCCTGATAACATCGATATTGTAATGAACGAACTTGACGCTTTAGTAAACGTTGATTTAAAAACTCGAACAATTAAACCAGAATTAACTTCGTTAAACATTGTTCGTATTGGAACTTCGGGTTCTTTACAAAACGATATTCCAGTAGATAGTTTTGTTATGAGTCAGTATGGCTTAGGTTTAGACAATATGCTTCGCTCCTATTTAATTGACGATATTTCTGAAACAGAAATGGAAGATGCTTTTATCAAGCAAACGCACTGGGATTTACGCAAAGGTCGTCCTTATGTAATCGCTGGAAGCAAATCTTTAGAAAAACGTCTAGATAGTGATAAAGTTCATAAAGGTTTTACAGGAACTGCTGGCGGATTTTATGGACCACAAGGTCGTGTTGTTCGATTAGGAATTCAAGACCCAGAATTAAACAGCAAAATGGATAATTTCAATTTCAATGGAACTAAAATGACCAATCTTGAAATGGAAACTGGTGCTATTTATGGTTTAGGAAGACTTTTAGGTCACGAATGTTTATCTATGAATGCTATTATTGCTAATCGTGCAAACGGAACTTTCAGTGCTGATCCTTATGCTGTTGTAGAAAACTTAATTGAATATACTCTAAACAAATTAGCTGAGTAACTTTCATTCAGAACAAAATGAGGAATCTCCTAATTATTAGACTTCTCGACTTCGCTCGAAGTGACAAAAAAACATAAAATGAATAGCAATTAAAAAAGAATACGTTTGGAATAATAGAATTCCTTATATTTAGTATGCGTCCAAATAAATTATAAAAATCTAAAGCTTAAAGCAAAAACATGAAAACAATCAAAATTGTTGGCGTACCAGAACATTTTAATTTGCCTTGGCAAATGTGCATTGAAAATGGCGAATTCGAAGAAGTTGGAATCAACTTAGAATGGACAGATATTCCTGAAGGAACTGGAAAAATGTGCCAAATGCTTCGCGATGGCGAAACCGATATTGCTGTAATTCTTACCGAAGGAATTGTAAAAGATATCGTTGCTGGAAATGAATCTTCTATTATTCAAGTGTATGTGCAATCGCCTTTAATTTGGGGAATTCACGTTGCTGCTAATTCAAAATATAAAAGTTTAGCCGATTTAAAAGGAACAAAAGCCGCAATTTCACGTTTTGGTTCAGGTTCACATTTAATGAGTTTTGTAAATGCTCAAAATAACAATTGGAAAACAAACGATTTACAATTTGAAATCGTAAATACAATTGATGGCGCTGTTGAAACTTTAACCAAAGGCGAAGCCGATTATTTCATGTGGGAACGTTTTATGACAAAACCATTAGTCGATAATGGAACGTTTCGCCGTGTTGCTGATTGCCCAACGCCTTGGCCGTGTTTTGTAATTGCTGTTCGTAATGAAGTTTTAGAAAACAATTCAAATATAATTGAACAAATTCTTGATATAATTAACGCTACAACCGAAGAATTCAAGTACATTCCAAGTATAGATAGGACTTTGGCAAACAAATACAATCAAAAACTGGAAGACATACAAGAATGGTTGTCGCTCACACATTGGTCGCAAAAGCAAATCGATAAAAACACTTTAGAAAAAGTTCAAAACCAATTACTTTCGTTAAATATTATTGAAAATAAATTGCCATTTGAAGCAATCGCTAAATAATTGCTTAATTTTATCGTTTTAAAATCAGATGGTTGCTTTATCCCAAATTTCTTTACAACAATTAAAAGAAAAGCTTTCTTTGCCAAAGCCTTGGGATTCGGTAATTATCTTTATTTTAAATGTGCTTATTGCGATTCCATTATTTCTAATTGCGCACCAAAATTTAATCGAACTCAATTGGCCGTATAATCTCGACAGAGTTTTTCTTTTTGTCGGAATTATTGTCATTATCCAATTATTATTGCGATTACTTAAAACCATTATTGTTTTATGCATATTCGCTTATTTGTTGGTTTTACTCTACGGAACTTTATTTGGAAATTATGGTTTCCAACGTGTTTTTGAAGATTATCGTTATATGATTTATGCGATGAGCGAAAACCCAAAACCTCAAGATATTATCATTTCAAAGCTTCTACCCTTTCCTAATAAATCAAAAATTATTGATGCGGTTGATTTTGAAAATCCTAAAGTGCGAAACTTTGCCTTATCAGCAACGACAAAACATTTTAAAAATGTAAAATATCCTGAAAGTGAACGTTTAATGATACAATGTTTTGCTGTTTTTGCCGAAATAAAACAACGTTGGAACTACGTAAACGACCCAAAAGGCAGAGAATATATTGCCTATGCTTCCGAGAGTTTACAGCATTTTTCTGGTGATTGTGACGACCATGCTATTTTGATGGCGGCCTGTATAAAAGCAGTTGGTGGTTCGCCTCGATTGATACATACTGGCGGACATATTTATCCTGAAATGTTAATTGGCACCCAAGCCGATTTAGAAACTGCGGTGTATTTAATTAAGCAAGTTTTATTTACAAAAGAAAGTAAAAACAAAGATATTCACTACCATATAGACGAACGTGGAAATATTTGGTTAAACCTCGATTATACCGCAACATATCCTGGCGGACCTTTTATGAAAGAAGAAATTCTTGGGGAATTAACATTATAAATTATGAGAAACAAAATTTTAAAAAAAGAACCCATAGATCGATGGGTTGTAGAACCAATAAAAGATTTTATTAACAACAGTACAACGAGTGGAATTGTTTTATTTTCTTCGGCAATGTTGGCTTTAATCTTGGCTAATTCGCCTTTGGGAGAATCCTATCATCATTTTTGGGAAACACCTTTTAGTATAGGTTTTGGAGATAATGTTTTAACCAAAACACTACATCATTGGATAAACGATGGTTTAATGGCTGTATTCTTTTTTGTCGTTGGCTTAGAACTAAAAAGAGAAATCGTTGGAGGTGAATTAAGTCAACCTAAAAATGCTATATTACCCATCATAGCCGCTATTGGAGGAATGGTATTTCCTGCTGTTATTTATTTGGCCTTTAATAGTTCTGGAGAATCTTCTTATGGTTGGGGAATACCAATGGCAACTGATATTGCATTTGCCCTTGGTGTACTCTATTTATTAGGTAGTCGTGTACCTTTGCAAGTAAAAATATTTTTAACCGTTTTAGCCATTGCTGATGATATTGGTGCAGTACTAGTAATTGCTTTTTTTTATACATCAAATATTGATTTTAATAGTTTACTTGTTGGTGTAATTTTTATGGCAGTACTAATTTGTGGAAATATAGTTGGAATAAGAAGTACTTTGTTTTATGGAATTATTGGTATATGTGGACTTTGGCTAGCATTTTTAATGTCGGGGGTTCATGCTACCATTGCAGCTGTTCTAGCAGCATTTACAATTCCAAGTAACCCTAAGATTACCGAAAAACAATTCATTTTTAAATTAGATTCACTTTATAATGAATTTAAGGAAACTAAACCAAATGATAATCCAACTGTTACATCAGAACAGCTTCATATATTAGAAGAAATACGTGACTATGCTAAAAGAGCACTTACTCCTTTACAGCGATTAGAACACGGTATGCATCCAATTGTAGCTTTTATTATTATGCCAATTTTTGCACTATGTAATGCTGGTGTTCAAATAAACGCTACTATGTTTGAAAATGGAATTAGTATGGTTACTTTAGGCGTAATTTTTGGGTTAATTTTTGGGAAACTGATTGGAATAATTGGGTTTACTTGGTTGTTTACCAAAATGAAATGGGCAAAACTACCCGAAGATTTGAACCTTTTACATATTGTAGGTATCGGTTTTCTAGCTTCAATTGGATTTACCATGTCGCTCTTCATTACCGAACTTGCATTTGAGGATGCACAACTTATTAAAGAAGCTAAATTAGGTGTCTTAATTGCCTCTATTCTAGCTAGTTTCCTAGGCTATTTTACTATGAATTACGCAATCAAAAGACAAAATTTAAAATAGTTTAATGGATACAGTTATACCTGATAGCGCGGATTTATAATCCGTGCTTTTTCTTTTTAAACCTACCACTCAACTTTCTCCTTACCAACACTTTCTAAAATCTCATTCGTTTTAATAAAATGTTGGTTCCCAAACCATTTACCTTGATTGGCACTCATAGGCGATGGATGTCCAGAAATTAATACATGATGTTTTGTAGTATCAATTAACTTTGCTTTTTTTTGCGCAAAATTGCCCCATAACAAAAACACTACATTTTCTTTTTCGTTAGAAATTGTTTGTATTACCGCATCGGTAAATTGTTGCCAATGTAAATGTTTATGGCTATTCGGAGAATCTTTTCGCACGGTTAGCGTAGCATTTAGAAGTAAAACACCTTGTTTTGCCCAACGTTCTAAATTTCCGGAAGTTTGTTCAACAGGTTCAAAAATAGATTCGTATTCTGCATTAATTTCTCGGTAAATATTGCGCAAAGAAGGTGGAATTTTTATACCATCATTAACCGAAAACGCTAAACCATTGGCTTCACCTTCTCCATGATACGGATCTTGTCCTAAAATTACAACCTTTACAGCATCAAAAGTACACGAACTAAACGCATTAAAAATCAACTCTTTTGGCGGAAAACAAGTATGCAACTCATATTCTTCTTCCACTTTTTGGTGCAAGTCTTTAAAATACGGTTTTTCAAACTCTTGTTGTAAGTGTTGTTGCCAAGACGAATCAATTTTTGCGAACATATTTTAAAATTTTCTCAAAAATAGAAATAAATCATACAAATGCTTGTAAATTTGCAGTAAAAGCGAGAAAAAAGAAGATGATTTCAGTCACTAAAAAGACCTTACAAGATTTAGAATTCAACACTATATTAGATACGATTTCGGCGTATTGTACAACCGAATTAGGCTATCAAAAATCGCTAGAAATACTTCCATTTAAAAATAAAAGCGAATTATTAGCCAATTTAAAGCAGACATCTGAATATGTGGCTTCGTTTACTAATAACAATGCGATTCCTAATCACGGATTTGAAACTATTTCAAACGAATTGAAGTTTTTAGAAATTGAAGATAGTTTTTTAGAAGCACCAAGTTTTAAAAAGATTGCTGTTTTAACCGAAAATGCACAAATTTTAGTCAAATACTTTAAAAAATTTGAAGATTATTACCCAGAATTGAACAAAAAAGCTTCAGAAATTACTATTGAAAAGCAAATTCTTCAATCAATTCTCCAAGTTTTTGATAAATATGGGGAAATTAAAAACAATGCTTCTCCAGATTTGGTTTACATTAGAAAAAATATTCAGGTTGTTCGTGGAAAAATTAATCAGAGTTTTGGTTTGGCTTTATCACAGTACAATTCCGCTGGATATTTAGATGATATTAAAGAAACTATTGTTGAAAATCGCCGAGTTTTAGCGGTTTTAGCAATGTATCGTAAAAAAGTAAAAGGTTCGGTTTTAGGAAGTTCAAAATCGGGAAATATCGTTTATATCGAACCAGAAACTACGTTACGTTATTCTCGAGAATTAGCCGATTTAATTCAAGATGAGCGTGAGGAAATCATCAGAGTTTTAAAAAGTTTAACGAATGAATTACGTCCGTTTATTTCTTTATTAGAAGAATATCAAACCTTTTTAAGCGATATTGATGTCATTGCTGCAAAAGCCAAATACGCTAATAAAATTAACGGTTTACTTCCAAAAATATCTAAAGAAAAACGCTTGTTTTTTAGAGAAGCCTTCCATCCTATTTTATGGCTGACGAATAAAGAAAAAAAAGAACCTATTTATTCGCAAACAATTGAGTTAAAAAGCGACAACCGAATTATTGTTATTTCTGGACCAAATGCTGGTGGAAAAAGTATTACGTTAAAAACCATAGGTTTACTCCAATTAATGTTACAAAGCGGAATTTTAATTCCGGTTCATGAGCGAAGTGAAACCTTTTTATTCGATAGGATTTTAACCGATATTGGCGACAATCAATCTATTGAAAATCATTTAAGTACATACAGTTATCGTTTAAAAAACATGAATTATTTCTTAAAGAAATGTAACGATAAAACCTTATTCTTAATTGATGAATTTGGTACCGGTTCTGATCCTGAATTAGGTGGTGCTTTAGCCGAAACATTTTTAGAAGAATTTTATGCTCGTGAAGCTTTCGGAATTATTACAACGCATTATACCAATTTAAAGATTTTAGCCAACGAATTACCTTTTGCAACAAATGCTAATATGCTTTTTGATGAGAAATCATTAGAACCAATGTTTAAATTGCATTTAGGCCAAGCCGGAAGTTCGTTTACCTTTGAAGTTGCTCAAAAAAATGGTATTCCGTACGGATTAATTAATCGTGCGAAAAAGAAAATTGAAAAAGGAAAAGTTCGTTTCGATAAAACTATTGCAACACTTCAAAAAGAACGTTCAAAATTGGAAAAAACGTCGCAAAACTTAAAACAAGAAGAAAGCAAAGCACGTAAAGAAAGTCAGAAATTAGAACAGATTAACGTTAAAATTCAAGATAAATTAGAACGTTATCAAGAGCTTTATGATGCTAACCAACGTTTGATTTACTTAGGTCAGCGTTTAGATGATATGTCAGAGAAATATTTCAACAACAAAGACAAGAAAACTTTGATAGGTGAATTCTTAAAAATGGTTGAAATTGAAAATTCTAAACGTAAAAAAATTACCAAAAAAGAGAAAATTGCCAAAGAAAAAGTTGAACGTCAAGTTAAAGCTGAAGTAAAGGTAAAAGTTGAGGAAATTAGAAAAGAGAAAAAAGAAAAGAAAATTGAAGCTAAAAAAGCGGAAGAAAACAAACCAAAAGTTACCTTAAAAGTTGGAGATAGAGTTCGTATGATAGACGGAAAAGCTATTGGAACCATTGATAAAATCGAAAAGGAAAAAGCAACTGTTAATTACGGAATTTTCACATCGCAAGTGAGTTTAGACCAATTGGAGTATATTCAACCGCTTTAATTGTTGATTTGTTTAAATATTAATATTTTATTTTTCGTCAATTCGAGTGATTTTTGACAGAAAATTATATCGAGAATAGAAAAATATAAATTCGTTCTCGATACATTTTTTATATTGCTTTACAATAAAAAAATACTCGAACTGACGGCTTTAATTCTTTTACTTGACAATTATGATTAATTTACCCGAAAATAAAAAGATTATACTATTTGATGGCGTTTGCAATTTGTGCGATGCTTCGGTTCAATTTATTATAAAGCACAATAAGAACGATGTTTTTCGTTTTGTTGCGATACAATCAGAATTAGGCCAAGAAATTATCAAATACTTAGGAATTGATACTTCAAAAACCGATTCTATTATTTTATACGAACCAGGAATTGCTTATTATTTCAAAGCTGAAGCTGCTTTACGTATTGCAAAAGATTTAAAAAGTTGGCATTCTATTCTTTATATTTTTATAAAAGTTCCAAATGGAATTAAAAATGGAGTTTACGATTTTATAGCTAAAAATCGTTACAAATGGTACGGTAAAAAAGAAGCTTGTATGATTCCTACTCCAGAATTAAAAGCAAAATTTTTAGAGTAGTATGATAAAAATCAGATTTTCATTAACTTTATATCTTTAATTTTGAATAAATTCTAAAACTAAAAATATGAAAAGTCTAGTTCTTCCTTTATTTGATTTTGCCAATGGCGCTTTTATAATGGTAGGTATTTTTGCCTTAGTTATTTTAGGTCTTGTAGGAGCAGTAATGATGATGATGAATTCTGATAAAAAGAAAAAAGAAAACGACTAATATTTTTAGTCGTTTCCTTTTTAGTTTAGAATGTATGAACTAACTTAAAATTAGTTTTTAACAAACTTTTTAACAGTTTTTCCTTCTTCAGTTTGTATATTAAGCATATAAACTCCCGAATTTAGATCAGAAACATTAATTTGAGAGTATGTCTTATTTAACTCTACTTGTTTAACTGTTCTTCCGTTTAAATCAACAACAGATACCGTTTGAATTGTTGCTAACTCAGATGTAATGTTTAATACATCATTAGCTGGATTAGGATAAATATTTAATTTCAGATTATCGAAACTTTCTGCAGAAGCAGTATTTTCAGTAACACCATAAAGAGTAATAGATATATTACTCCATGTTCCTGAATTAGTTGGAGGGTTAGCATCGGCATAACCATTACCTAAAAAAACTGCATAATCTGGGTTTGCTGTAAAATTTATTGGTGCTGCCAAAACAATAGTACCAGAAACAACTGTTCCAGGAACTTCTGAAGCACCATTAGGCCATGGTTGTTGTTCTGCTGCTCCAAAATCAGAAAATCCTCCTGCTTGTAAAAGCAAATTTGAAGTCCCCAAATCATTAGAATCTGTTACCGCTATTGTTAAATCATCAGCGTAAGTCTCATTTACAGACGCGTCAAGCGTAGCACTAATTTCAATACTAGTTAGAGTTCCTTGTAATTCAGCTGCATCATATAATAAACCAAAACCTGCGCCATTAAAAGATAACGGACCCGCAATATTTACAGTTACTTGAGCAAATGAAATAATTGGAAAAATTAAGAAGAATAGTAATTTTTTTTTCATAAAAAGATTTTTTGTTAATTAATACATCAAATATATGTATATTTTCTCACACAAAATAATTTATAACACAAACAAAATTATTTTAACAAAAAATTATCAACCAAAACCATAGCAGCCATAGCCTCAACTATTGGAACAGCTCTTGGCACAACACAAGGATCATGTCTTCCTTTTCCTTGTTGTTCAATTATTTCACCTTTATTTGTTAAAACTTCTTGTTTCTGAATTAATGTAGCAACTGGTTTAAAAGCTACACGGAAATAAATATCCATTCCGTTGCTTATTCCACCTTGAATTCCTCCAGATAAATTCGACTTAGTCGTTCCGTCTTCATTATATAAATCGTTGTGTTCGCTTCCTTTCATTTTAGCACCGCAAAATCCGCTACCAAACTCAAAACCTTTAACTGCATTTATAGAAAGCATTGCTTTTCCTAATTCTGCATGGAGTTTATCAAAAACAGGTTCGCCTAAACCAATTGGAACATTTTGAATTACACATGTAACTGTTCCGCCGATTGTATCTCCTTGTTTTTTGATTTCCTTAATGTGTTCTTCCATTTTTAAAGCCGTAGCTTCATCTGGACAACGAACGGCATTACTTTCGGTTTTTGAAAAATCTAAATCTTGGTACGGTTTATCGATAAAAATTTCTCCAACAGATGAAACAAATGCGTTTATTTTAATTTCAGGTATAATTTGTTTTGCTACTGCTCCGCCTACTACTCTACTCGCCGTTTCTCTAGCCGAACTTCTTCCACCACCACGATAATCTCGTAAGCCATATTTTTGTTCATAAACATAATCGGCATGACTTGGACGAAATGTATTTTCAATATGCGAATAATCGTTTGATTTCTGATTGGTGTTTGGAATAATAAAACCTATTGGTGTTCCTGTTGTTTTTCCTTCAAAAATTCCAGATAAAAACTGAACTTCATCTTCTTCTTTTCGTTGGGTTACAATAGAAGATTGTCCGGGTTTTCTTCGTTGCATTTCAATTTGAATTGCTTGAAAATCTAACTCAATTCCAGCAGGACAACCATCAATGATTCCGCCTAAAGCTTCACCATGAGATTCGCCAAATGTTGTTAGTTTGAATAATTTTCCAAAGGTATTTCCAGCCATGTTAAGTTAGGTTTTGTACAAAAATAGCTATTTTTTAAACGTAATTCCTATACTTTTAGTTAACATAAACCAACAAACCGTAACAAACTGATAATATTACATTTAGATTGAATTAATTTTAGTATATTTTTTTTGAAGAAACTTTTATTTTGAAAAAAAGAACAGTTGAACTTGTTGTAATTTCCGATGTTCACCTAGGAACTTACGGTTGTCACGCAAAAGAATTATTAGAATATCTGAATTCTATTAAGCCAAAAACTTTAATTTTAAATGGAGATATAATTGATATCTGGAATTTTAGAAAATCATATTTTCCAAAAGCACATTTGAAAGTCATCAAGAAACTTTTAAGCATTTCTACAAAAGGAACTAAAATTTATTACCTAACTGGTAATCACGATGAAATGCTGCGTAAATTTAGCGATACGCACATGGGAAACATTTCACTTCTTGATAAAGTTGTTTTAGAATTAGACGGAAAAAAAGCGTGGTTTTTTCATGGTGATGTTTTTGATAGTTCTGTACATTCAGCTAAGTGGATTGCAAAACTTGGCGGAATTGGTTATGATTATCTAATCTTATTAAATCGCTTTATTAATTGGTGTTTAAGTAAAGTTGGCAAAGAACCTTATTCACTATCAAAAAAGATAAAAGGAAGCGTAAAAAAAGCAGTTAAATTTATCTCAGACTTTGAAAAGACAGCTTCCGATATTGCCATTGACAATCAATATGATTTTGTTGTTTGCGGTCATATTCATGAACCAAAAATCATTAGAAAATCTTCATCTAAAGGTTCTACGTTGTATTTAAATTCAGGTGATTGGATTGAAAATCTAACAGCTTTAGAATACAATAGAAAAAGATGGAAACTATACGAACACAAGCCAATTTTGGAAGTTAATGAAGAAGAAGAATATTTTATGATGGAATCGACTTTAAGTGAGCAAATGTTTACGAATTTGATAAATATCAATAAATAATATATATTAGCTTTCTAAATCTTTAACATTTATGAAAGCCTTAAAATTATTACCATTTTTATTAATTTCAGTTTTATTCTCTTGTTCTTCGGATTCTGATGATTCCAATAGTGGTTCCAATCAACCCTATAATCTTACATTAACGGATGGAGACTATTGGACTTATGATGTTACTGGTGCTGCTGGAACTTCACGAGATTCGTTATTCGTTGCGAATGATACAGTTATAAACGGAAAAACATATAAAAAATTTAAGACTGAAAGTTTACCAACAGGTTTCTATTCTTCTAGCTTAAATAATAATGGTGTAAGGTTAGAAAACTACAATCTTCTTTTATCTGGAGGTTTAGATTTTGGAGCTAACCAAGGTTTACCTACAAATATTTCAATTTCATTAGACGATTTTGTAATTTTTAATCCAAATGCAAATCAAGGTTCTACATTAGATACGTATTCAGACTCTTTTCAACAAACCGTTGGAACTTTTCCATTAACAATTAACTATACGCTTAAATCAACAGCTGGCAATAGTTATGCTACATTTACTTCAAATGGAGAAACTTATACTAATGTAAAATCTACTATTATCACTTTAAATATGAATATTACTACTGATTTTAATGGATTTGCAATACCTGTATTAAGTAGCCAAGATGTATTAGTTTCTGAACAATTAATTGCAGAAAACATAGGAGTATTCAAATCAAACTCAACGTTTAGTTATACTATAGATCCTTTATTTGCTTCTCAAATTTCTCAATTTGGAATTCCAGCAAGTGCTTCTCAAGATCAAGAAGAATTATTAGATACTTATATGGTTAATTAATCATAATTTTATAAATAAAAAAGAAAATAATATAAACCCTTATTACGATATTATATCTAAATTTGTAATAAATTAAATACGAAAATTATGAAAAAATTACTTTTATCTGCTTTTATACTATTCGGAATGGTATTTAGCGCACAAGCACAAGACATTTCAAAAAATGCATTAGGTTTGCGTTTGGGTGATAACGATGGTTTTGGTGGAGAAATTTCTTATCAAAGAGGTTTACAGTCTAATAATCGTTTAGAGTTTGACTTAGGTTGGAGAAACAGTGATCATGTTGATGCATTCAAATTAGTAGGTTTATACCACTGGGTGTGGAATATTGATGGAGGTTTTAATTGGTACGCTGGTGCAGGTGCTGGTGTTGGTTCTTGGAGTTACGATTATCAAGGAGCAAAAGCTGATGGTTCTTACGTCTTAGCAGCGGGTGATATTGGTATTGAATATAATTTCGATTTTCCGTTACAACTTTCTCTAGACTTTAGGCCTGAATTATATTTTGGTGGAGATTATGCTGATTACAGAGATGATTTCGGACCAGATATCGCGCTAGGTATTAGATATAGATGGTAATACATGAATAATAAACAAAAAAAACTCCCAATTAAAATTGGGAGTTTTTTTTTATTTATAAACTTGTATTTCTTTTGCTTTAGGAATTGAAACGACACAATAAGGAGTTGTTATTACCATGGTAACATTTTCACCTTTTCCAGGTTTTGTAATAATCGTTTCTATATTTAATATTGAATCTTGCCAATACAGACTATCAACTGAAATACTATAACCGCCTGTATTTCGCTGACCTAAATAAATTACTACAACATCATTTTTACTAAAATCTAATTCTAACATTTTATCATTTTCAACTTCTTGAAGATTAAGACGCTCTATTAAAGTTAGAAAATCTTCATTTGAAGTTATATGCTCGTAAGCAAACTCATCTTTACCTCCTATTTGTGAATTATAAATTTCTTCAAAAACTGTATTTGTGTAATCTTTCGTAGAATTACACGATACCAAAATAAATAACAGACCTATTAGTATTGTATTTTTCATATTGTTGCTAAAGCTTGTTTATAAATATCTTCGTATAGTGGTAAAATCTTTTTAATGTCAAATTCGGCAGCTTTTTCTAAGGCATTTTGTTTAAACTGATTCAAAACATTATCATCTGATAAAATTTTCAGTGCATTAACACTCATTTCATTTACATTTCCAACATCACTTAAAAAACCAGTTTTTCCATTTACATTCACTTCTGGTAAACCTCCAGAATTACTTGAAATAACAGGAACGCTACACGCCATTGCCTCTAAAGCGGCTAAACCAAAACTTTCCGTTTCGGAAGGCAATAAGAACAAATCTGAATAACATAAAATCTTATCAATTTCATTACTGTTTCCAAAGAAGATAACCTTATTTGTAATATTCAAGTCTTCACACAATTGCTCAGCTTTTTCTTTTTCTGGGCCATCTCCTACCATCATTAATTTTGCAGGAATTCTTTCTTGAATTTTATAAAAAACCTGGATTACATCATCAATTCGTTTTACTTTTCTAAAATTTGAAATGTGCGTTATAATTCGTTCATTTTCATTTGCCATTAATGAACGAGAGCAAGGCGAATTTTTAACCGCTTCTGTTTTATCTAATTCGATAAAATTTGGAATAACTTTAATATCTTTTTTAATATCAAATAACTTATAAGTATCGTCACGTAAACTCTCTGAAACGCTTGTAACGATATCTGATTTGTTAATACTAAAATTTACCGCAGGTTTATAAAAAGGATGGTTTCCAACTAAGGTAATATCGGTTCCGTGTAAGGTTGTAACCATCGGAATTTTAATTCCTTCTTCTTCAAGCATTTTTTTTGCCATATAACCTGCATATGCATGAGGAATAGCATAATGTACATGTAATACATCAATTTTATGAAGTTTAATCATATCAACTAATTTGCTCGATAAAGCTAATTCGTATGGCTGATAATGGAATAAAGGATATTCTGGTACGTGAACTTCGTGATAGTGAATATTTTGATTGAGTAGTTCTAAACGAACTGGTTGACGATAAGTAATAAAATGAATTTCATGTCCTCTATGTGCTAATTCTAAGCCAAGCTCAGTTGCGACAACTCCACTTCCTCCAAATGTAGGATAACAAACAATTGCAATTTTCATTTATATAATTTTAAAGCCTTAAAGTTACACCTATTAGCTTTGACTAGTTTTTAATTATTCGTTAAATTATCTTTTAAAAGCTGATTCGTATGTTTTAATCCAATCTTCAGCTGATACTTTTTGAACTAATTCTCCTATTAATTTATACGGAATATCTTCTGGTTTTTTAAAACGCATACAACTTTTTCCCATATCTAATTTCTTTTTAGAATATTTAGGAAATTCTGAAGTAAACCAATCTAATAAATCTTTATCAGCATAAATTCCCATGTGATAAAAATTGATACTATTTTTTTGCGAAGCAAAACTCATAAAAGGTAAAGGTTGTTTTGAATCACAATGATAACCATCAGGATAAACTTCGTGAGAAATAAAATAACCAATCATTCCATACTGCATTCCTTCTGAAAAATTTTTAGGTAAATTATCGTTAATTGTTCTACGCAATTTTTCTAAAGCACTTCTTCTCTCTTCTGGTGCTTCTGCTATATATTCTTCTGGTGAAGTTGCATTTGAAGTCATAATTAATCAGTTATAGATTCGTAAATAATTTTTTGAATATTCTCTCTGATATTTTCTCGAGAAAGCACGTTTGTAGTTGCTTCTGGATAGGTTCTATTAGAAAGAAAAACATATACAATCTCCTTTTCTGGATCAGCCCAAGCCATTGTTCCTGTAAAACCTGTATGACCGAAACTCGTCATAGAAACACAACCACACGTTGGTCCGCGTTCACCTAATTGTGGTTTATCAAAACCAACTCCACGCCTGTTATCATCTTTACAATAATAACACGTATTAAATTTATTGAATGTTTCTTTAGAAATGAATTGATGATTACCATAGTTTCCATTCTGTAAAAACATTTGCATCATTTTAGCAACATCTAAGCTTGTAGCAAAAATTCCAGCATGGCCGCCAACTCCACCTTGCATTGCAGCACACATATCGTGTACATAACCTTGAATTGTAGTATATCTAAAATAATTATCTTTCTCTGTAGGAATAATTACAGATGAGTCAAATTTTTGTAATGGATTATAAGTCATTCTACTTGCTCCAATAATTTTATAAAAATTATTTTCAGCTAATTTGTCTAATTTTTTTCCAGTAGCTTTTTCTAAATATTCTTTTAATAAAATAAAAGAAAAATCACTGTATTTATACTTAACTTTTGGTAACAATTCGCTATCAGCAATTATTTTAATTATTGAATCGTTATAATCTTTTCGTAAATATAAATTTTCTGAAACTTGTACTGGAAATTCTTTTGAATATGTTTTGCGATAATATTTTTCACTCGGTTTTCCTGTAACTGAATCTAATGTTGCTTTATAAAAACCAATCCAAGGATAAAATCTTGCCTGATGCGTTAACATATCTACTAAAGTTGCATCTTTTTTATTTGAATTCTTAAATGCTGGCAACATTGTTCCAAGCTTTGTTTGCATAGTCAGTTTACCTTTATCAAACTGTTGCATAACATTAGGTAAAGTAGATAAAATTTTTGTTAATGAAGCAACATCGTATAAATCAGTATTTTCAACTTTCATTTGATTGTCGTAAGTATGATATCCAAATGATTTCTGATAAATAACTTTTCCTTTTCTAGCCACTAAAACCTGAATTCCTGGTGTCATTTTCTCTGCAATAGCATGATTTGCAACAGAATCAATTTTAGTTAATATTTTAGCATTCATTCCCACATTTTCAGGTGAACCAAATGCTAAACGGTTCATTTTCTTTGTTGTTAAACCATCATTTACATAAAAGTTATCATTAATTGAAACTGGCAATTTTCCTTTACAAGAAACTGAACCGAAAATAGCTTCAGCAGCAACAGTTTGTGCGAAGTCATTATTTTGATAAGCTAATAAAATGGCTTCAATATTTGCGAAGTTTTTAATTTTTAATAGAGAATATGGTTTGGTAAAAAACGTTACTATAACTTTATTTTGTTTAGAAATTTGTTCTATCCAATATAATTCTTTAAATGATAAATTATGATTTTTCCAAGCGCCATCAGCTTTGTGATAACCTATAATTACTTTTGAATATTTTTTTAATTCTACTAAAACAGAATCTAGATTTTTAGTTTTTATTTCAGTAACATTTGTGTAATCATTTAAATGCTGTAAAAAACCTTCTCCATCATCATTTCCTAAATGAACATAAGCGATTTTTTCTTTTTCCAACTTTTTAATTGGCATAACATTCTCTTTATTCTTTAATAAAGTCAACGCATTTTCATACAATAAATAGTTCAGAGCATCATATTCTGATTTATTCAAGTCACTTACCAAGTTTTCTAACTCAATTTCTTTGTAATTATTTAATCCTGCTTTGTATTTATACTTTAAAATCTTTTTTACAGATTCGGCTAACCTTTCATTTGTTAACGAACCATCTTCAAAAGCTTTTCTGAATTTTTGAACAGCAACAGGAACATTTTCTGCAAAAAGTAACACATCGTTTCCGGCTAAAAAAGCTTCCAAATCAATTGCGCCTGGTTCTTTAAAATTACTTGCGCCTTTCATATTTAAAGCATCGGTAAAAATTAAGCCTTCAAAACCTAATTCTTTCTTTAAAATATTAGTAACAACATTATATGAAATTGAAGTAGGAAATCCATCTCGAGGTTCGATACTTGGGACATTTAAATGTGCTACCATTACACTAGCTAAGCCTTTCTTTACTAATTCTCTATAGGGATACAATTCAACATTATCTAATCTTTCTTTATCAAAATTAACAACGGGTAAAGTATGATGAGAATCGGTTGAAGTATCGCCATGACCTGGAAAATGTTTAGCAGTAGCAAATACATTTTCACTTTGTAAACCAAGCATTATTGCTTCGGCTGCGTTTGTAACATTAATTTTATCTTCTCCAAAAGAACGATTTCCAATAATAGGGTTTTTTGGATTTGTATTGATATCCACAACGGGTGCAAAATTGAAATGAATTCCCATTCGTTTAGATTGGCGTCCCATTTGTTTACCCATTTCCTTAATCAATTCATAATCTTGAATAGCTCCTAATGTCATATTCCATGGGTAACGATATGTAGAATCTAAACGCATACTCAAACCCCATTCGGCATCAATTCCTATAAATAAAGGAACTTTTGATTTTGATTGATATCTATTTGTTAATTGCGCTTGTCGTACTGGTCCTCCTTGAAAGAAAATTAATCCGCCAACATTATATTTTTCAACTAAAGCATCAATGTCTTGATAATGATTTTCGTTCTTATTAGAATAAGCCGCAACCATAAATAATTGTCCGACTTTTTCTTCAAACGACATTTGGTTATAAATACTATCAACCCACTTTTCTTGAGGTAAACTTGAGTTTTTTTGACTAAAAGCAATTGAAACGGTTAATATGAAAAGATACTTTAAGTAACGCATAAAAATAAACTTGTTGTAAATAAAAAATCATCATTAAGTTGGTTTAATGATGATTTTCAAATATACTAATTTTTTAATTAGAAAAATCGATTGTGCCAACTATCACTAGCTGGAACTTCCCAAAAATCCTGCCATTCTTGAATAGTATTGACTAAGTTGTTAAAAACGATTGTATTAGGCGAAACCGCTTTTTGTTTTGCCATTTTTTTGAAATCTATTAATGGTTTGTGAGCAATGAATTCTCCTTGTTTATAAGTTACATTCATTTTATCTAATAAATCGATGTTATATTTTTGCTCTAGTTCTTGAATAAATTTAACCGAAGCATCAATAGAACAACCTGTCGCAGACTGCAAATCTTGATTTACTGCAATTATGATAAAACGATTGTATTTTATTAAAAATGAAGCTTCTAAACCTTGTCCGTGAGCAGACCAATCTTCCAGAAAACTTTGTGTTTGGGTAGAAATTTCTTCAACTTCTTCATCAGATAGTTTTCTATTAGATTGATAAATCCAAATTCTAGAATGTTTTGGTAATGTGTCAAATGGAACGTACATTATTATAAATCTTGAGCGTTTGCAATAATTTCGGCTATATCTAAAACTTGAACTTCATCTTGTTTATGACTGAACTTTACACCGTCTGTCATCATCGTATTACAATAAGGACAACCCGTAGCGATAACATTTGGGTTAACTTCTAACGCATCTTTTGTTCGTAATACATTAATATCCATATCACCTTTTTCTGGTTCCTTAAACATTTGAGCTCCACCAGCACCACAACATAACGAAGATTCTTTACTTCGTTTCATTTCAATAATGTTAGCATTTGTTGCTTGTAAAACATTTCTTGGAGAATCGTATTCGTTATTAGCTCTACCCAAATAACAAGGGTCATGAAAAGTTATCTTTTTACCTTTGAATTTGTCCTTATTGACAGAAAGTTTTCCTTCACTAATAAGTTGGTTTATAAATTGTGTATGATGAATTACTTCATAGTTTCCACCAAGACTTGGATATTCATTCTTTAAAGTGTTAAACGAATGTGGATCACAAGTAACAATTTTTTTGATTTCGTAAGCATTTAAAACTTCGATATTCATCATAGCTTGCATTTGGAATAAAAACTCATTTCCAGCGCGTTTTGCAACATCTCCAGTACAAGTTTCTTCAGTTCCTAATACAGCAAAGTTAACATTTGCCTTATTCAATATTTTAACAAAAGCTCTTGTAATTTTTTTTGCTCTATCATCATAGCTACCAGCAGAACCAACCCAAAATAAGATATCTGGTTGTTTTCCTTGAGCCATCATTTCTGCCATTGTAGGCACTATTAAATTTTGAGACATATCGTTTATTTTCAATTTAATAATCTATTCTGTGTGATGTTCGTCATCAAAAACTTGAATCGTAACTTCTTTTTCAACCAAATCAGTAAATTTTCCTCTGTAACGAGTTGCTTTTACTAGATGATTATCTATCCAATGGTAATTGCCACCACGTGGTTTTCCCATTAACATACTATGGTATTTAAATCCGTGTTTTTTTAACCAAGCTTCTGTTACTCCTCTATGTTCCTCTGTACGTGAAGTAAAAAAGCAAATAATATGACCTTCATCATACCATTTATTTAAAGTTGCTAAAGCATCTGGGTAAACTTCTGCTGTAGCCATTCTTTCTGGTTCTTCATTAGGAATATCATCACAAATTGTTCCATCGATATCGATTAAATAATTTTTAACTCCTTCTGGTAAAACCGGACTTATATGTTCGCCATTAATCGAAAGACTTTGTAATTGTTTTTCGACTTCTTCTTTTTTCATGTTGTTGTGTTGTAGTTAGTGTTGTTGTTTGTAATAATTTACTCTTCGTTAACCCAATTTAAACGATCCATTTGGTTATAAGGCCAAGGTGCTCCGTTATTTTCAATATTTGTCATCATGTTGTTTAATTCTGTTGGTGCAGCACTTTGCTCCATAACTAAATAACGACGCATATCCATAATAATTGAAAGCGGACTAATACTTACCGGACATTCCTCCACACACGCGTTACAGGTTGTACACGCCCAAAGCTCTTCTGTTGTAATGTAATCGTTTAATAATGATTTTCCGTCATCTACAAATTTTCCTCCATTAGCATCAATATTTTTACCAACTTCCTCTAATCTATCTCTCGTATCCATCATGATTTTACGAGGTGAAAGCTTTTTACCTGTTTGGTTAGCTGGACAAGATGAAGTACAACGTCCACATTCTGTACACGTGTAAGCATTTAATAATTGTACCCAATTTAAATCTTGAACATCTGAAGCTCCAAATTTAGCTGGAACAGCATCTGGATTGGCTGGTGCAGCAAAAGGATCAGCATTTGGATCCATCATTAATTTTACTTCATTTGTTACACTTTCTAAATTATCTAATTTTCCGAAAGGATTTAAATTTGCAAAATAAGTATTTGGAAACGCTAATAAAATATGTAAATGCTTAGAAAAATATAAGTAATTTAAGAAAATTAAAATCCCAACAATGTGTAACCACCACGCTACTCTTTCAATCATAGCAACTATAGCGTTATCCATTCCGTCAAAAATAGGCGCTATAAACTGAGAAATAGGAAAAGTTCCTGCTTGATGATAATG
This sequence comes from Bacteroidia bacterium, assembly GCA_030431055.1. Classification (GTDB taxonomy): domain Bacteria; phylum Bacteroidota; class Bacteroidia; order Flavobacteriales; family Flavobacteriaceae; genus Flavobacterium. The sequence goes on from JAUIJA010000003.1 coordinate 120,998, forward strand.
TCCAAAACCGCCAGGCACAAATTGTAAGTGAAAATCAGCAGCATTCATAACTAAGAACAAAGTCATTAACACCATTTCGAAATATAAAATGTAATTTCCGTCATTTTTAGGAAAACCTTCCATTTCTGGCTTCCAAAAACGCTGAATTTTAACTACATTTCTTCTAATCCAGAATACAATTACAGCAACTAAAACTAGAAGTGCTAAAACTTCAAACGAACCAATTAAAACATCATAAAAACCGCCTAAGAATCTGAAAATTCGATGTGTTCCAAACAAACCATCGATTATAATTTCTAAAACTTCAATATTAATAATTACAAATCCTAAATAAACCAAAATATGTAAAAAACCTGCAATTGGTCTTTTAACCATTTTAGATTGTCCAAGAGCAATCATAGCCATATTTTTCCAACGAGCTGAAGGATTATCTGAACGATCTACATCTTGCCCTAATTTAATATTACGAATTAACTTTTTTACATTACGTGCAAAATAACCTATTCCAATAATTAGGACAATAGCAAATAAAATATTAGGTAAAATACTCATGTTTAATTAGTTGTTAATTTGTTCGTTATTTTCGTTTACTTCTGGTGCTTTATAAGGCTTGTCTTTTTTTCCAAAGATTGAAACATTTACATAACGCGTAGGGTGTAAACGTAAATCTTGAAGCAATAATTCTAATTCTTTTGAAGCACTGGCGAAATTATTATACATTTCATCATCTTTCATTAATTTCCCCATCGTTCCTTTGCCTTGCTCAATATCAGCCATTAATTTATCTACGCTAGCCAATGTTTTTTCTAAATTTTGTACCGTTTTTCCATAATCTGCTTTTGCAAGAGAATCTGAAATTGTAGCGAAATTTTGAGTTGTTTTATCTAGATTAGTAAAAGTACTATCAAGTTTAGATTTATTATTCGATAATAAATCATTTAAGTCTTTAGAAGCTCCACTAAATTCATTTAATGTTTTATCTAGATTAGCTAGGCTATTTCTTAGGTTAGCTTTAGCTTTCTCGTCTAAAACTTCATTAATATTTGCAAATAAAACATTTGCATTATCTAAAAGTTTCTCAATCCTATCCTTAATAGGTTCAATTTCTTGTGCTAAAGCATCGGTTAAACCTAATTTATTTGAAGATTTTAAAAAGTCTCCGCTTTTTGTTTCATTTTTATCTTCTAGATTTGGAATAATTGCAATTTCTCTTCCTCCTACAAGACCTGAATCGTAAATTTGAGCAATACTCGACTTAGAAATAGGAAAATCAGTAGTAATTTGCATTTGCACTAATAATTTTCCATCAGGTTGGATTTTTATAGAGTTAACTCTACCTATTTTTAATCCGTTTAGCGTTACAGGAGCAGCAGGAACTAAACCCGAAACATTTTCATAAACAGCATTTAGCTTTTTACTGGTGTCGAAATAATTTTTCCCTTTCAGAAAATTGTATCCCCAAATAAATAAAAATATAGATAAAATGACTAAAATAGCCGTTTTAATTTCTCTAGATAGCTTCATCTGTTAGTTTTAGTTGTTTTGTATTTTCAATGATAATGAATAATAACTTACAAAACATTCAATTTTTAACAAAAATAAAATTTTATTTTATTTTATGGCATCAGCAAGGCTAATTTTTACTCCATCTTTATAAGCAACTATAAAAGCAGAAGAATATCCTTTTGATTTTGCTTCTTCTAAACGTTTTTTTGCAGTTTCATAACTTGCTTCATCACTGTAAAAATATTTATAAAGTGAACCGTGTTGCTCTCTAGATATAGGAGATAATTTTTTAAAATTTGACGGTGTAGTTTCTAATTTCCTTCCACTAGCAGCTAATTGTACTTTAAAAACAATTCCTTTTTCGTCAACAACTTCTGTTGGCTGAGTTGTGTTCCCTTCTGGTGTTTCAACAATTGTACTATTTTTTTGAAAAAACTCATTTTTATAATCTAACAAAGCTTGAGCTATAGCTGAAGCCATTTCGCTTTTACCTTTTGATGAGTTTAAATAACCGCCTTCTTTTTTATTAGATAAAAAACCAAGTTCGATTAAAACACTTGGCATATAAGAATAATCTAACACTAATAATGGTGTTTGTTTTACTCCTCTACTCTTTCTTTTCAATTTATTTGAAAAGTTTTTTTCTACTCTATCAGCTAATTCTATACTTTGTGACAAATACTCTTCTTGAAGAATTTTTAAACCAATTAATGATTCTGGTTTATTTGGATCAAATCCGTTGTATTTTTCTTTGTAATCTTTTTCTAAGAAAATTACCGAGTTCTCATTTTTTGCTACTTCTAAATTATCATTACTTCGAGACAAACCCATTACAAAAGTTTCGGTTCCAAATGGAGTAAAACTACTTACAGCATTACAATGAATCGACACAAACAAGTCGGCATCTTTTTCATTTGCAATACGCGGACGATCTTTTAGTTCAATAAAAACATCTTTTTTACGCGTGTAGATTATTTCGATATCAGAATGTTTGTCTAAAAACTCACCAACCAATAAAGTGGTTTCTAATGCAATTTTCTTTTCTACAAAACCATGATAGGAGTTTCCAGGATCTTTTCCACCATGACCAGCGTCTAATACTACTTTAAATTTACTCGCTTGTGCTTTAGCCTGATTTACAAATAAACTTAAACTTGTAAAAATCAATATGCTAAATATGTTTTTTATCGACATAAAACCGTAAGTTTTTTATTGTGGCGTTATAATTTTATTAATTCTTTATTTTTGCCAAAAAATATATGTAAGTTTGACACTTCAAAAAGCAAGCCAAACTTTTACAAAAATAGTATTAATAGTATTGCATAACAAGTTATTTTATATCGTTTTATCAGCAATTTTGCTAACAATCGGAAATCAGTTTTCTTATTCTCAAGAAATTAAAGGTGCTGATACACTTCGATTAAATTCAAAACCTACTATTAATGATACAGAAATTGACTCTTTAAAAATAGATATCGCAGAAACTTCTGAAGTTGAAAACGATTCTATTGTAAATGATTCTATTAAACCTAAAAAGAATTTGCTTGACGGAATTGTTAAACGAAAAGCAAAAGATTACGAGAAACTTGACCAAAAGAAAAAACAGCTTACTTTATATAATGAAGCAGAACTATATTATACTGATATCGAATTAAAATCAGGTATAATAGTTTTAGATTATGAAAAAAATGAAGTATATGCTGGTCGTTTAAAAGATAGTTTAGGAAATTATATTCAATATCCTGTTTTTAAACAAGGAAGTAATGTAATTGAACCCGATTCTATTCGTTTTAATTTCAAAACAAAAAAAGCGCTGGTTTGGAACTCAAGAACAAAACAGGGCGATTTAAATATTAAAGCAGAAGTTTCTAAAAGGGAAAATGATTCGGTTTATTTTCTTAAAAATGCTAGAATAACAACCTCAAAAAACATCGATGATCCTGAATATTATTTTTTAGTTAGAAAAGTAAAATTTGTTCCAAAAAAGAAAGTTGTTGCAGGATTAACTAATATGGTAATTGCAGATGTTCCTACTCCATTAGGTTTACCTTTTGCTTATTTTCCTATGACTGAAGAAAGTACATCTGGTTTTATCATTCCTACTCCTGGACAATCAAACCAACAAGGTTATTTTCTACAAAACGGAGGTTATTATTTTGCTTTAAGCGATTATTATGATTTAGCATTACTTGGAGATTATTATACAAATGGAAGTTACGGATTACGTGCCGAAAGTAGCTACGCTAAAAGATATAAATTTAATGGTAGAGTTAATTTTAGATTTGAAAACAACATTCAAGGAGAAAGAGGATTTCCAGATTATGTAAAGTCTAGACAATACAACATTCAATGGAGTCATAACCAAGATTCTAAAGCTTCAGCTAACTCTAGATTTTCTGCTTCTGTAAACTTAGGTAGTAGTCAATATTTCAGACAATCTGTTAATCTGTATAATGTAAGTTCAAGTTTAAATAACAATATGAGTTCATCGATTTCATATCAACATACTTTTCCTACTGAACCTCAAATAAATTTTTCTCTTTCTGCAACTCATAATCAAAACACAAATACCGAGTTAATTAATATGACATTGCCTACACTTCAGGCAAGTGTTGGTAGAATATTTCCTTTTGCTCCAAAAGATGGAATTAAAAAAGGCTTTATTAAAAATATTAATTTTCAATACAATTTAAGAGGCGAAAATAGAATCTCAACAGCCGATTCTTTATTTTTTAAACCACAAATGTTTAGAGATGCTAAAACTGGATTTCAGCATTCTATTCCTATTAGTACAAATTTTAAAGTATTTAAATACTTTAGTGTTACAACAAGTGCTAACTATAATGAAGTTTGGACATTAAATACTGTAAACAAATATTTCGACACAACTGAAAATAAAGTGGTAACAGAAGACCAAAACAATTTTGATGCTTTTAGAACCTATAATTTTTCGGCTGGAATAGGTACTACTATTTATGGAACTTTTGAGTTTGGTGAAGATAAAAAAATTCAAGCTATTCGACACGTAATGCGTCCAAATGTTTCATATAGCTACACTCCTAGTTTTGACCAGTATTATGACACCTATGCAATAGATGCTACTGGAAACACAATGCAAGAATACACACGTTTTGAAAATAGTATTTTTGGCGCGCCTGGAAGAAATTATGCACAAAATTTAGGTTTTTCATTAAGTAATACATTTGAAGCTAAAGTAACTGATAATAAAAGTGAAACTGATGAGCCAAAAAAAGTAATGCTTTTAAACAACTTAAACTTTTCTTCTAGTTACAATTTAGCCGCAGACTCTTTAGCTTTAGCCCCTTTGAGAATGAGTGGTGGAACTCAGCTTTTTAAACAAAAAATGAATGTGAATTTTGCTGCTACTTTAGACCCTTATGCCATAGATAATTCAGGAAGAAGAATTGATGTTTTCAATATTGATAATGGCGGAAGTTTATTTAGAATGACTAGTGCTAATATGACAATAAATTATGCTTTTTCAAGTAATGATTTTGGTAAAGAGAATAGCAAACAGAATGATCAAACAGCTCAAAATGGAGGTCGAACTGATGATTTATTTGGAACAAGTACTGATTTAAGTGATAACCGACAAAGTTTATTTAATAAAGATAAAGACGAAGATAATTCTGAAAATAATAGCGAATGGTATCATACAAAACTTCCTTGGGATTTTCGCTTAGCGTATTCTGTAACATACAGCAATTCTAACCGCCAAGATGAAATTTCTTCCCATTCTTTAATGGGTTCTGGTAATATTGAATTATCGCCACGCTGGAAAGTTGGGATTTCCTCAGGTTATGATTTCAAACAAAAAGGTGTAACTTTTACACAATTTCGCTTTGAACGAGATCTTGAAAGTTGGCGAATGAGTTTTAACTGGGTTCCTTATGGACCAAACAATTATTGGGGATTCTTTATAGGAATTAGTTCTTCGGTATTAAGTGATATTAAATGGGAGAAAAGAAAACTTCCGGATAGAACTTTTAGGTAAAATTATAATTTCCCATAATACATTGCTTTTACAATTCCATCAGAAAGACCAATTTTAGGAACATAAATTTGGCGTGCACCACTCCATTTCATTGCATTTAAGTAAATTCGTGTAGCGTGAATAATTACATCGGCACGATCAGGATTAAGCTCTAATTCTGCAATTCTTTCTTCATACGTCATTGCATTTAATTTTTGGTATTGCGAATTAATATAAACGTAAGAAAGCGGTTTGTTTTTATGTTTTTCGGAAAGTTTAAAAAGCTTGTTAATATTTCCGCCAGAACCTATTAAAGTTATATCATCGTAAGGTTCGATTGTTTTTTTAATCCATTTTTCAATTTCTTGCCAAACAATATCGTTAACCATATTATTCAACAAACGAACAGTTCCGTTTTTAAATGATTTAGATGCTACAATTTTTCCTTCAGAAAAAAGTGAAAATTCAGTACTTCCACCGCCAACATCAACATATAAATACGTTTTATCGCTATTGATGTAACTTTTTAAATCTGATGATGCAATAATTGAAGCTTCTTTTTTTCCATCAATTACATCAATTTTAATATTGGCTTTTTTCTTAATTAATTCTACAATTTCGTTTCCGTTATAAGCTTCACGCATAGCCGAAGTAGCGCAAGCTCTATATTTTTCGACTTTATGAACATTCATTAACAATCGGAAAGCTTTCATAGCATCAAGCATTCTTTCAATGTTTTCATCTGAAATTTCGCCAACAGTAAACGCGTCTTGTCCTAAACGAATAGGAACTCGGACTAACGAACTTTTATTGAATTGTGTAGGTTTTCCCTTTTGCTCAACGATATTAGTTACTAATAATCGCATAGCATTTGAACCTATATCTATTGCAGCATATTTTTTTATTGAAATCATATAAATTATAAGATTTTTTCGGCTACTACTTCTAATTTATTTTGATAGTATTTGTATAATTCGGCTTGTGCTCTAAATATTTTTTCTTCACCATCTCTACGATATTCATTTTTTAAATTTTCGGAATGTAAGCGAGCTTTTACATTTGCTTTCCAACCAATATCAAAAGTATCGATTAACTCCTTTTTTACATCTTCATCATAAATAGGACAAGTAACTTCTACTCTAGCATCTAGATTACGTGTCATAAAATCTGCAGAAGAAATATAAACTTCTGGCTGACCATCGTTTCCAAAAATATAAATTCGTGAATGTTCTAAATATTTATCAACCACGCTTATCGCTTCGATATTTTCGCTCATTCCCGGAACTCCAGGGATTAAACAGCAAATTCCACGAACAATTAATTTAATTTTAACTCCAGCTCTACTTGCTTCATATAGTTTATCAATCATAGAAAAATCTGATAAACTATTCATTTTTAAATGAATAAATGCTTCTTTACCTGATATTGCGTTTAGCATTTCGCGTTCTATAAGCTTGTTAAATTTCTTTCTTGTATAATGAGGTGAAACAAATAAATGTTTATATCGATTAAGTTTGTAATTTACTTCGAAGAAATCGAAAACCTTTGTAACATCTTTTAAAATAGGCTGATTTGCTGTGAAAAGAGTATTATCGGTATAAATTTTTGCAGTACTTTCATTAAAGTTTCCAGTTGAAATAAATCCGTAACGTTTTACCTTATCGTTTTCGATGCGATCGATTACACATATTTTACTATGGACTTTTAAGCCTTTTACTCCGAAGATTAAATCAACACCTTCGGTTTGCATTTGTTCAGCATAGGAAATATTACTAGCTTCATCAAAACGAGCTTGTAATTCTATTTGAACGGTTACTTTTTTACCATTTTTAGCTGCGTTAATTAACGAACTTACAATTTGTGAGTTTTTGGCTAATCGGTACAAAGTAATTTTAATCGCTACAACTTGTGGATCTAAAGCCGCTTCTCTTAAGAACTTAATAATGTATGAAAATGATTGATATGGAGCGCTTAATAAGTAATCTTTCTTTTTAATTTTTCCTAAAATACTTCCTTCTAAATCTAAACCAGGAACAGGTAACGGAGGATTTTCTCGATATAATAAATCATATCGTCCAAGATGAGGAAAACTCATATAATCTCTTCGGTTATGATAACGTCCGCCAGGAATAATACTGTCAGAACTATCTATTTTCATTATTTTTAAAAGAAAATCTAAAGTATCTTTATCAATATCTTTATCGTAAACGAATCGTACGGTTTCTCCTATTCGTCTTTCTTTTACACTATCAGAAACTTTTTCAATAAAACTTTTACTCAAGTCGCTATCAAATTCAAGTTCAGCATCTCGAGTAATTTTTATCATATGAGCCGAAATACTTTCGTAGTCAAAAATATTAAACAAGTAATTCAAATTAAATCGAATTACATCATCTAATAAGATTATATGTTGCTTTTCGTCATTTGAAGGTAAAACTACAAATCGGTTTATAGTTCTTGGGATTTCAACAATTGCATAACGAACTTCCTTTTTCGGATTAATTTTTTCTAAAAGTGACGTTGGTTTACTTTTCATTACCAATTTAACCGCTAAATAACCCGAAGTATCTTTTAATAAAGGAAACTTTTCTAAATCATTAAGCATAATCGTAACAACAGCCGGACTTACCTTTTGAATAAAGAAATCGCGAATGAAATTTTCTTGCTCTTTTGAAAGTTCGTTTTCGTTTACAATGTAAATATTCTCTTTTTCAAGTTGGTTTTCAATTTCACTAAGAATACGTAAACTTTCCGATTGCTGATTGATTACTATTTCGGTAATTTCTTTCAGTAATAAATCAGGAGAAATTCCACCAAGAATCTTAGTAACGTCAGATTTTTTCTTTTCAATTTGTAGTCTACGAATAGCAGCGTAGCGAACTCTAAAAAATTCGTCTAGATTATTTGAAAAAATTCCTAAAAAACGAAGTCTATCTAAAAGTGGAACAGATTCATCTGCAGCTTCTTGTAAAACTCGAGCATTAAAAGTTAGCCAGCTTTTTTCTCTATCAATGTATCGGTTTTGGATTGAGTTGTCGTTCATTTTTAAATTGACTTGGAAAAATTGTTTTTAAAGTTTTTCCTTTTTTAAGCTGTTTCCAATCATTTGTATTGAATTGTAAAGATACAACTCCACTTGTAGGAACATTTTTAATAAAAAGGTTCCCAAATTTATTAACAAATTTTGTAATAGCATCGTTATGACCGAAAAGAATTAAGTTATCGAAATTATTTTCACACTTTTTTATCTCTTCTTCTAAATCTTCAGCATCAAACGTATATAAATCTTGTTTAAAAATAATTGTATCTAAAGGAATATTTAAGTTTTGTGAAAGTATAACAGCAGTTTCTTTTGCTCTTTTTGCATAACTACTCCAAACAACAAAGCTTTTAGGAAGATACTCTGTAATCTTTGACGATATTAAATGAGCATCTCCTATTCCTCTTCTAGATAAAGGTCTATCAACATCTTTAATAGGAATTTCCCAGCTTGATTTGGAATGGCGAATTAAAATTAGATTCTTCATAACTACTAAAATTTAAGCTACATTAATACTATATTAAAATTATACACAATCAATAGTTTTCTTATAATCAATTAATTACATTATAAAGTAACTAAATATTTTTTTAAGAAACTAATGGTTTTATAATAAAAATGTGTTCGTTTAAAGAGTTTTAAACACAATTCATCGAAAAAAGAGACATGAATTAGGTTGAAGATAAATAGTTTACCTAAATTTGAAATATAAAATTACGAGAAAGCCCCCTTTTTTAGATTGTTAATTTACTTTTAAATAAGTAAATAAATTTTAAACCCGTACTACATTAATTTTTTAAATTTTTGGATACCTTTTTAAGTGTTCCAATTTTCTGTCCCCTTATTTTAAAACTACTTCAATTTTTTGTATCCCAAATACATAGACAACATTTTACAATTTTCTAACACAAAGGATTGTTTAATAAAAAGTAGAGGTTATGAAAGCAAAGTTTACTTTATTTTTGCTTATCGTTCTTGGGTTCAATTTAGGTTATTCTCAATTCACTGCTGATAAGCCCGATTTAAGATTGTGTGGATCCTCACCAGATTATTATTTGGATTACTTTAATTGTACTTCAAATAATTACACATTAGACAATGTATTTTTAAGTCTAACAGACGTTAATGGTGTTCCTTTAGATACTACAACATGTACACCTGGAACTCCACAAACTATGTATGTTATGCTAAATTATACATCTAATTCAAACAGTAACATTTACCATGCAAGAATGTTTTCTGATTTGATTATTGATGGCATACCAACATCTCTGAATGTTCATTTAGGAACAGTAGCTCCAGGTTCTGGAGAAAGATTACTATATGGCCCTTTTACATGGATTTGTGGTCAAGAAATTATTTTAGACAGCATATTAATTGTTTGGAAGACTTCAGGAAATAACAATGAGTTGATACCTTATTCTTGTAGTTCATACAATAAGTCTCAATGTGAATTCCCTGGAAGTGTTGTAGTTGCAGCCCCTTTAGCTGTACAGTTTACTTATGATGGTTGTACTGAAGGAAGCTTATCAACTATTAATTTCAATTCAACAACAAATGGTGGAATTCCTCCTTATACATATGAATGGGACTTTAATTCTGATGGAATTGTTGATTCTACAGATGAAAACCCTAGTCATATTTATAATACTAGTTTATCCGCTTCTGCAACATTAACAGTTACCGATTCTAATGGTACTATGAACACTTTCATTGTTCCTATAGTTTATCCTCAAGAATTAAATGTAACTGCAAATGTTCAAGGGTTAACTTGTGATATTGGTTCAACTGCAGCAATTGATTTAGTAGCTAGTGGCGGTACTCCTCCGTATACTTATGACTGGAGCACTGGAGATACTACAGAAGATATTTCAGGGTTAGGTATAGGAACTTATAGTGTAGATGTTACAGATTCTGTAGGTTGTACTGATACCTACTCTACAACTATTTTTCCTATAGTTTGTTGTGAATTTTTAGTTACTTGTCCAACATTCCCAAGTACAAGTTTACAATGTTATGAGTTATTACCTACTGAAGGTGAAATTTCAGAAGCTGATTTTGAAGCTTTAGGCAATGGTGATGGAAATATTGACGACAATCCATGTGGTGTTATCGTAATTACAGTTACTAATGGTCCTTATAATGGTTGTAATACTAATATTACAAGAACTTACACAGTAACTGAATATCAAGACGATAATTATAATGGAATTCATGAAGCTAATGAAACTACTATTTTAAACTCTGTTTCATGTAACCAATCAATTCTAATAAATGATACAACTGCACCAGTAATTGATCCGCTTCCTGCACCTTCCACTATCGATTGTCCAGCTACGCCTGTATTCGCTCAAGCAACCGCTTCGGATAATTGTGGTTCTGATTTTACACTGAATTTTATCGATGTAACAACTCCTGGTGATTGTGCTGGTTCGTATTCAATAACTCGTAATTGGACCGCTACGGATGCCTGTGGAAATGTTGCTACTGCTTCACAAACTATTAATGTGCAAGATATTTCAGCACCAGTAATTGATGCGCTTCCTGCACCTTCCACTATCGATTGTCCGGCTACGCCTGTATTCGCTCAAGCAACCGCTTCGGATAATTGTGGTTCTGATTTTACATTGACTTTTATCGATGTTACAACTAATGGTGATTGTGCTGGTTCGTATTCAATAACTCGTAATTGGACCGCTACGGATGCCTGTGGAAATGTTGCTACTGCTTCGCAAACTATTAACGTGCAAGATATTTCAGCACCAGTGATTGATGCGCTTCCTCTTCCTACAACTATCGATTGTCCAGCTACGCCTGTCTTTGCTCAAGCAACCGCTTCTGATAATTGTGGTTCTGATTTTACACTGAATTTTATCGATGTAACAACTCCTGGTGATTGTGCTGGTTCGTATTCAATAACTCGTAATTGGACCGCTACCGATGCTTGTGGAAATGTTGCTACTGCTTCGCAAACTATTAACGTGCAAGATATTTCAGCACCAGTGATTGATCCTCTTCCTCTTCCTACAACTATCGATTGTCCAGCTACGCCTGTATTCGCTCAAGCTACAGCAACTGATATCTGTGGATCGGACTTTACTCTTACTTACAATGATGTAACAACTCCTGGTGATTGTGCTGGTTCTTATTCGGTAACGCGTAATTGGACCGCTACGGATGCCTGTGGAAATGTTGATACAGCTTCGCAAACTATTAACGTACAAGATATAACTGATCCGTATTTCATTTCTGATTTACCTGAAGACATTGCTCTATCGTGTGATGAAGTTCCTAGTCCAGAAGAATTAGAAGCTGATGATGCATGTTCAACAAATGTTTCAGTAGGAGTTAGTGATCAGATTATAACTGATGATAGTGCCTGTGCTGGAGAATACATTATTATTAGAACTTGGACAGCTACTGATGAATGTTTTAATAGTATAACACATACTCAAACTATTACTATTTATGACAATACTCCGCCTAATTTAGTTACTCCATTAGATGAAGAAATTAACGTAGTCTGTAGTGAAATTCCTGAAATTCCTGAATTAGAATTTGAAGATAATTGTTCAGGAGTGAACAATGTAGAGTTTAGTGAAACGATTACAGTAATTGATATTTATCAATACACTTTAAATTGGCAATGGATTGCAAGTGATAATTGTGGAAACGACGCTACTTTTTCACAAACTATTAATGTAGGAGTACCAGAACCGTTTGATGCAATTCCTTATGCAATTTGTACTGAAGAACAACCTATAGATTTATTTACTATATTAGGTGAGCAAATTCCTACAAATGGTGAATGGACAGAAGTTACAAATTCAGGTGGATTAAATGGAAGTATTTTCAACCCAATTAATGTAAGTGTAGGTTATTATACTTTACAATATACTGTGTCTTTAGAAAATGATGATTGTCCATCAATATTTGAAATTTACTTAAATGTAAATGACGATTGTGTAGTATTAGCAGCTTGTGATATTAATATTTATAATGCTGTTTCTCCTAATAATGACGGAATGAATGATATTTTCTTAATTGATGGAATTGAATGTTATCCTGATAATTCAGTTGAAATTTATAATAGATGGGGAATTTTAGTATATGAATCTAGAGGTTATGATAACTTATTAATTTCATTTAAAGGTTATTCAGAAGGGCGCTCAACGTTTAATAAAAACGAATTATTACCAGATGGTACTTACTTCTACGTATTGAAGTTTGAAGATGAAGAAGGCAAATCACACGATAGATCGGGTTATTTATACTTAGATAAATAATTGTAGTAAGTCTAACTTTAAAATTTAAGATTATGAAAACAAGATATATAATTTTAGTGTTATTATTTACTCAGTTATTGTGTAATGCTCAACAAGACTCGCAATACACTCAGTATATGTATAACACTGTAAACGTAAACCCTGCTTACGCAGGTTCAAGAGAATCGTTAACACTTTTCTTATTACACAGAAGTCAGTGGGTAGGTTTAGATGGAGCGCCAGTTACAAATAATGTTTCGGCTCATACTCCTATTGGAGATTCTAATTTCGGAGTAGGTTTATCATTTATTAATGATAGAATTGGTCCTGTTGATGAAAATACAATTTCTGCGGATTTAGCATACTTCATCCAGGTTTCAAGTAATTATAAATTATCGGTTGGATTAAAAGGAACGGCTAATATATTCAATTTAGATGTAAATAAATTAAATATTTACAACGCATCCGATCCAAATTTTCAAAATTTCAATTCTGAATTTTCACCAAATATAGGTGCTGGAGCTTATTTATTTTCAGATAAAACGTATGTTGGTCTATCAGTTCCTAACTTTTTTGAGACTAATCGTTACAACGATAATGATGTTTCGGTAACAAAAGAAAGAATGCATTTTTATTTAATTGCAGGACATGTTTTTGATTTAAGTCCAAGTATTAAATTTAAACCAGCCTTATTAGCAAAAGCTGTTGAAGGTGCTCCTTTACAAGCAGATATAACAGCAAACTTCTTAATTCATGAAAAATTAACGTTAGGAGCTGCTTATCGTTGGGATTCAGCTGTGAGTGGATTAGTAGGGTTTCAAATTACTCCTACTCTATTTGCTGGTTATGGATACGACATGGAAACTAGTAACTTAAGTAATTATAATTCTGGTTCTCACGAAATCTTTCTACGATTTGAAATCTTTACTAATAACCGAATCGCTGATCCAAGATTCTTCTAAAACTACAGATTATGAAAACAATATATTCAATACTATTTATAGCATTTTATTGTGTAGGTTTCTCACAATCTGCTCAGTTAGCTTCTGCCAATAAGAAATATGAAAAATATTCTTATGTAGATGCCATAGAAATTTATGAAAAAGTAGCCGAAAAAGGATACAAATCGGCCGAACTTTTCAAAAGACTTGGCAACGCATATTATTTCAACGGAGAAATTGATAAAGCTTCAAAATGGTATGCCGACTTATTTGCCATGAATGAAGAAGTTGAACCAGAATACTATTTTAGATATTCGCAATGTTTAAAATCACAAGGCAAATACGACGAGGCAAATAAATATCTAGAGAAATTTCATTCATTAACTAATGATACTCGCGGTGAAAAATATTCAAAAAACAAAGATTATTTAAGTGATATTGAAGCTATTTCTAGTAAATACACTATTGAAACAACAAATCTAAATTCTGAATTTTCAGATTATGGACCAGCTTTCTTTGGTGAATCAATCGTTTTTTCTTCATCGCGTGAAAATGGTGCTGTTTCTTCTAAAGTCAACAAATGGACAGGTCAAAATAATCGCGATTTATATGTAGCTGAAATGCAAGACAGTAAAAACTTCTCTGAAGCTAAAAATTTATCAAGCGATATTAATACTAAGTTTAACGAATCTACACCTACTTTTTCTAAAAATGGTAAAACCGTTTACTTTACCCGAAATAATTTTAATGACGGAAAAAAAGGAAAAGATGATGATAAAAGTACGCTTCTAAAAATTTATAAAGCAGAAATCATTAATGGAAAATGGGATAATGTTACTGAACTTCCTTTTAATAGTGACCAATATAGTTGTGCTCATCCTAGTTTAAGTGAAGATGAAAAAACATTATATTTTGCTTCAGATATGCCTGGTGGAATTGGAAATTCCGACATTTATAAAGTTTCAATAAATGGAAACTCATTTGGAAGTCCAGAAAATTTAGGAAATCAAATCAACACAGAAGGTAGAGATACTTTTCCTTTTATTGCACACGATAATACTTTATATTTTGCATCCGATGGACAACTTGGCTTAGGTGGATTAGATATTTTTGAAGCTAAACTTAACAGTGATAATTCTTTTGAAAAACCAACGAATTTGGCAAAACCAATTAATAGCTCGATGGACGATTTCGGATTTATTATTAATAAAGATAAAATTGGTTATTTCTCTTCAAATCGAGATGGCGGACAAGGATATGATGATATTTATGCTTTCGCAGTTTGTTTACAACAAATTCATGGAGTTATTACCGATTTAGATACTAAAGAATTATTGCCAAACTCAAAAGTTGAGCTATTTGATGAAGATATGAATAAATTATCCGAAACTAGCTCAAATGAAAACGCTGAATATGCATTTGATGGATTAGATTGTAATAAGAAATATATCGTTCGCGCTTCTAAAGAAGAGTACGATACAAATGAACAACAGATTACAACTGATAATGAAAAAGGTGAAACAGAACTAAATATTGCTTTAAAACGTAACAAATTTGAAGTTACTGAAGGAACTGATTTAGCTAAAATATTTGATATCAGTATTATTTATTTCGATTTAGATAAATGGAATATTCGTCCAGATGCTGCAAGAGATATTCAGAAAATTATTGAAGTAATGAAGCAATATCCTAATATGCAAGTATCTATTCGTTCTCATACAGATAGCAGACAAACACATAAATACAATGAACTTTTATCGGACAGAAGAGCAAAATCTACATTGGAATTTATGGTTAAAAACGGAATTGAAAGAGAGCGTTTAACTGCTAAAGGTTTTGGAGAAACAGAATTGGTTAACGGATGTTCTGATGGTATTCCTTGTTCTGAAGCTGAACATCAATTAAATAGAAGAAGTGAATTTATAGTCGTAAAAATGGATTAGAACTTTTTTTCCTTAACTTCTCGTAACCTCTACCCTCTAATCCATTTTAGTAAACCTCTAATTTTTGTTAGAGGTTTACGTTTGAAATAAACAAAATAAAAAAGGGCAACTAAAAATTAGTTGCCCTTTTTACTACGCAAAATAATTTATTGTTTAATAAATATGTTTGTGTAGTATTTTCTACCCTCTGAATTATCTTTAACAGCAATTCCAAAATGAGAATAATCTCCTTCTAAATTTGCTCTATGACTATCGCTATTTATCCAAGCATTTAAAGCACTTTCTGGTGAAGAAAATCCGTAAGCTACGTTTTCTCCTACTCTTGTTGCTCCTAATACTTGTTGCATGTTTGTTTTTCTATCATTAAAATTATCGTGATTAACTGTATTTGTTGTAATCATATAATCGTTATGACCTGAAGACACATAAGAAATATGTTCTATAATATTTAAAGCGTTCAAACCTTTGCTTACTCTATATTGGTTAACCAAATCAAGTAATTCTAATTCGAATGTTGAATGTGAATAATTTTTTGCTGTTACTGTAGATTCAGTATTTGTTGTAGGATTATCTACTGATTCACTATCGTTTGAACATGAAGTTAAAAATGAAATTGTAAATAGGGCAAAAAGGGTTAACATTACTTTTCTCATAATCATACTCAATATTAAATGTTTCTTTATTGTTGTCAACTTTTATACCAATCATCGATTAAATGACTGATTTTCAAGACAAAAGTACAACATAACCGACAACATGCAATTTTTTTCGATAAAATGCATGTTTTTTTAACATTTAATTAAGCGTTTGACTATCAAGGAGATAACCTGTCTATTTTCCAGTAGTAATTTTTTGATAATTTATAACGAATACGATCGTGAAGTCGGTTTGGACGACCTTGCCAAAATTCAACTTCAATAGGTTTTACTAAAAATCCGCCCCAAAAATCTGGTCTTGGAACTTCTTTCTCTTCGTATTCTTTTTCAAGTTGGTTTAAATTTTCTTCTAAATATTCACGATTTGGAATCACTTCGCTTTGTGCAGAAACTAATGCGCCAAGTTGACTTCCCTTTGGTCGAGAAGCAAAATAATTATCGGAAATTATATCAGATGTTTTCTCAGCAATACCTTTTATAATAACTTGACGTTCCATAGAATGCCAAAAAAATGACAAACAAATATTAGGGTTTTCTAAAATTGCTTTTCCTTTTTCCGAATTATAATTGGTATAAAAAATAAAACCTTCTTCGTTAAATTTTTTCAACAGCACTACTCTGCTTTTAGGAAATCCATCTAAGCCCAAAGTGGAAACTGTCATTGCATTAACTTCGTCAACGCCACCAAAGTCTTCTACTTCATGAAACCAACGGTTAAATAAGTTTATTGGATCTTCTGGAATATTAGTTTCTAAAAGTTCTGATTTTTCGTATGATTTTCTATAATTTCCTAAATCTTTCATTTTACTTTTTCTTCTTGGTAAAAAGGCTAATTATAAATTTTAAAATTCGGCTTAAATATGACTCAGAGTTCGATTTCTTTTCCATCATCTGCAAGTATTACGTTATTAAAAATTGTTTTGGCTTCTGCTTTAAATGGTTCTAAACTACCATATCGCGTAGAATAATGTCCCATTATTAAAGCCTTTACATTTGCCAATTTAGCAATTTTTGCGGCTTGTTTTGCAGTTGTGTGCATAGTTTTTTCTGCTAAATGTTCTTCCGACTCTAAAAATGTAGTTTCATGATAGAGAAAATTTACATCTTTTATTATAGGAATTATTTCTTCATTATAAACCGTATCACTACAAAATGCATAGCTCTTTTCTGGTTCAGGGTCGAATGTCAGTTCAGCATTGGGAATAATTCTTCCATCGTCTAATTTCATATCACCACCGTAAACTAACTTTTGAAAATAGCAAGTGTCTATTTTATAGCTTTCTACAGCTTCTAAGTTTAACTTACGCTTTATGTTTTTTTCTTGAAATAAAAATCCGTTTGTGTAAACTCTATGTTTTAAAGGAATTGTTCTAACAATAGCTTTTTCGTCTTCAAAAATAACTTCGCTTTCTTTAGAAACTAATTCGTGAAAATATAAATTATAACCTGTATATGAACCAGAAGCTCTTAGCTGAAGTAAAATAATTTCTTTAATTCCTTTTGGTCCGTAAACGTGCAAATCTTTATCACGATTTAGTAACATAAAAGTAGAAATCAATCCAACTAAACCGTAGAAATGATCGCCGTGTAAATGAGAAATAAAAATATGATTAATTCGAGAAAACTTAATTTTATTCTTGCGAAGCTGCACTTGAGTTCCTTCTCCACAATCGATTAAAAATAAATGATTTTTTACTTCTAAAACTTGAGCAGTAGGATTTGATATGGTTCGTGGTGTAGCGGCATAACAGCCTAGAATTGTTAACTTCATTTTTTTGCTTTTAGCATATTGCTTACAGCTTAAAGCAATAAATTAAAATCCTAAATCGCGTTCGATTTCTTCCATTTCGATAATATCGTGTGCTTCTAAAACCGAAGGAACAATATGAATATCTTCTGGAACTTCATTAAAATCGATATTTTCAGCAACAATAACAAACGATTTTTTACCATCGATATGTTGGGTAGCCAATTCTTTAAAATTTAATAAATCAGTTAATGAAACTTTAGGATCGTGTGTGATATCTAAAATTAGATTTTCATTTTTAAAGTTGTGATATTCATTTTTTATGTTTTCTAAAAACCAAACAATATCACCTCTTGTCTCTTTTATAATTGTAGTATGTCCTTTTTTATCAACTTTCATATTCAAATTTTAGCTACGCTAATATACTAAATCTATTGTTTTATTTTACTAGCCAATAAATAAATAACCGCCATTCTTATTGCTACTCCGTTTTCAACTTGATTTAAAATAACCGATTGTTGAGAATCAGCAACATCAGAAGTAATTTCTACTCCACGATTTATTGGTCCAGGATGCATAATTACTACTTCTTTATCAAGTGAATCAAGCAATTCTTTAGTTACTCCATATTGCTGTGTATATTCCCTTGTAGATGGAAAATAATTCACATCTAATCGTTCGTTTTGAACGCGAAGCATATTCGCTACATCTGCCCATTCTAAAGCTTTTCTCAAATTAGATTCCACTTTTACGCCTAAGCTTTCAATATGTTTTGGCATTAAGGTTTTCGGTCCGCATAATTTAACTTCTGCTCCTAATTTTTGTAGCGCAAAAATATTAGACAACGCTACTCTTGAATGTAAAACATCTCCAACAATCACTACTTTTTTTCCGCCAACATCACCTAGCTTTTCTCTAATAGTAAAACTATCCAATAACGCTTGTGTTGGATGTTCGTGTGCTCCATCTCCAGCATTTACCACACTTGCATTAATGTTTTGCGATAAGAAATGAGCTGCTCCAGGCGAACTATGGCGCATCACAACCATATCCACTTTCATTGATAAAATGTTGTTTACTGTATCGATTAAGGTTTCTCCTTTTTTAACCGAGGATTGCGCTGCCGAAAAACTCATTACATCTGCAGAAAGTCGTTTTTGAGCTAATTCAAACGAAAGTTTTGTTCGTGTACTATTTTCAAAGAAAATATTGGCTATGGTAACATCACGAAGTGAAGGCACTTTCTTTATTGGTCTATTAATTACTTCTTTAAAATGATCGGCAGTTTCAAAGATTAAATCAATATCTTCTTTTGTTATGTATTTTATTCCAATTAAATGATTTGTAGATAACTCTTTCATTTAGCTTGTCGTTGTGTAGTTGTTTGTTATTTCTTTTCTTCTAGTAAAACCAAATCTTCTCCGCTATTTTCTTGCCATTTTACTACAACCTTTTCATTGTTTATCGCATCAACTTGTCGGCCACGATAATCAGGTTGAATAGGTAAATGTCGGCTAAAACGTCTATCAATTAAAGTAAGTAATTCTATTTCGGCTGGTCGTCCAAATGATTGAATTGCCGTTAATGCCGAACGAATACTTCTTCCTGTATATAAAACGTCATCTATAAAAACCACTTTTTTATCTTCAACTATAAAATCGATTTCAGTTTTATTTGCTTCAAGCGGTTTTTCGCCTCTTCTAAAATCATCTCTATAGAACGTGATGTCTAAAAAGCCCAATTTAATCTTAGATATATTATAATCGCTTTCTAAAATCTCAGCTAATCTTTTGGCTAAATACGAACCTCTAGGTTGAATTCCTATTAAAATAGTATCGGAAAAATCATTATGATTTTCAATGAGTTGACAAGCCAAACGGTGCAAAATAATGTTTACTTCTTTTGCGGAAAGTAATATTTTTTGACTCATGAAGTAAGAAGTTGTGTTTGGTGGGTAAATTTACAATATTTTTCTTTAAATTTAAGCGAAGTCAAAATAAAGATAAAATTATGTCTATTAAAAAAATAGAATTAGTTATTGCACCGCCTACTCCACACTTTGTTGGCGATGGATTTAGAGTACACAATTTCATTCCAAGTGCTTATCATTTAGATATGGAAAGAATGAGTCCGTTTATTATGTTAGATTACAATTCGAAACACTTTTTTAGTGCTACCGAAAAGCCACGTGGTGTTGGTGTACATCCACATAGAGGATTTGAAACGGTTACCATTGCTTACAACGGTAAAGTTGAACATCATGATAGCGCTGGTGGCGGCGGAATTATAGGTCAAGGCGATGTACAATGGATGACCGCAGCTAGTGGTGTTTTACATAAAGAATTTCACGAAACCGAATGGGCAAAAGAAGGCGGAATATTCCAGATGGTACAATTATGGGTGAATTTACCTAAGAAAGACAAAATGAGTAAGCCAAAATACCAAGCCATTAAAAATAGCGAAATGACAAAAGTTGATTTGGGTGAAAATGGTTATATAGAAGTTATTGCTGGTAATTACAATGAAAACAAAGGTCCGGCTTCAACTTTTAGTCCCGTAAATATGATGAATGCTAAACTTAAAACTGGTGGCAAGGCCGAATTTAATTTCCCAGCGCATTACAATACAGGTTTAGTCATCATTGAAGGAACAGTAAAAGTGAATGGTGAAGCTGTAGCAACTGATCATTTTGTATTATTTGAAAACGAAGGTGAAGCTTTTACAATTGAAGCTACTGAAGATGCTATTGTTCTAGTGTTAAGTGGTGAACCTATTAACGAACCTATTGTAGCCCATGGTCCGTTTGTTATGAATACAAAAGAGGAAATTATTCAAGCGTTTAACGATTTTAATGACGGAAAATTTGGGTATTTAGAATAGACTCTCTAAATGCTTAAGGTTTAAAATAAGGCAGTTGCCCTATTTTTTTTCAGTTATTTATTTGAGATTTTTGATGTATCAAGTTTAATTAACCATAAAGCAAACAAATATGAAAATCTATTTCAACCAACAAGCTACATTCTTACAACAAACCTATAATTGAAAACTTAGACACAATGCAAAAAACATATATCTACTTGGTTTTTAGTGCTTTATTCCTAAACATCACTCCTATTTTAGCACAGTCCTTACCGAAGATAAACACAAAAGATTATGGATTTACTACGAACACCAAAAAAGTAGAAATTACAACTTATAGTGTAGTAAATAACAGTATAATTTTAAGAGAAACTAACTCTTACAAATTTAACGATTTAGGAAATATTCAAACTTATAAAAAACGAGAAAAGCACAACAGTTCTTGGATAAAGTCAAAAAATATCTATGTAAAAGGTCTTTTACGAAAAAAATCTTGGAAACACAGTAATTCAAGTTTTAATAAAAAACATCTTTACACTTATGATAATAAAACGCGTTTAATCAATGAGCACATTCGTTCAAAAAACGGAAATACAAATCATATTAAATTTAAGTATCAAAACAATTTACTTCATAAAATTACAACTAATGACAATGATTTAGAAATCACATATTATTATACTCAAAAAAGACAGTTATTTAAAAAAGTGTATTCTGAGAAAAAAAATGGCAAACCGAATATTATTACCAATCATTTTTACTTAGAAAATAAAGAAATTTTCTCTTATGAAGAACCAAAAAACCATTACAAAGCACATATCTATAATGAAAACGTATATATTGGTTTTGAGCTTATAAACGAAAAACAAGTTAAAAGTAAAATAGACAAAGGGATACAACGATTTAATGAAGAGGCTCCTAAAGACAATCTTCCATTTAATTTGGAACAACATTGCAATCAAACTTGGCAGTTTTACAATAAAAATTTAGATAAAGTAATACCCTTTGAAATAAAATTTTACAGGTATACAAAAGATGTCTCGGGTAATAAAATAAAATATGCTGAAGCTGTAGTTAACATAAAAACAAAAACCATATCAAGTATAAGTTTTTATAAAACTACATTAAAAAACAATAATGTTATAGGTAGTACAGAGTTTGATAAAAAAGTATTTTCAGAATTTAAAGAAGATATTAATTTTATTAACATACCTTAAAAAAGTAAATGACTAGTACTAATTTTGAAGAAAAACTAATTTCAAATTATAAAAATAAAATAAGTTTTAAAGATTAAAATTAATTTTTATTTTTGAGGAAATAAACGCGTCTCTTTTATGTAATCATCCTTCTAATTTGGAATAAAAGCAGTATAAAATATGAGATTATAAACAAGTTGCCAGCAATTATGAGAACAAATGTGCAAAAAGAAATAATAGCAATGATTACATTACTGCTAGTGAATGTGGTCATGACAATATTCTTATTATTGTTCACATTTTTATTCGAATATATACCTACAATCAAAAATTGGAAAATCTATCTAATTATCTACGTTGTACTTCTCGTTATCGCTTATATACTTGGAGGAAAAATTAAGAATAAGATAATTTCATTTTTATATTTATTATTGGCTTCTCCTTTTGGAATTTTTTACGCAGTTTTTACTATTGCAATTCCATTCTTGATGTTGCAAGTACATCTTTTTCTTTATTTAGGTTTGTGCTTTTTAATTCCAACATTGCTTTATCGTCTATACGAATTTCTCGGGTTTACGCCAATTACTATGCAACTGCAAGTATATTTGACTCTAAGTCTTACAGTGATTTGTTCAATAATATTTTACAAACAAATTAGATATATAGTTCACACTTTCTCCCCTGCTCGGTTAAAGACTTCAGAAAAACTCAAACCATATAAGATTGAGGAATTATCAAATTATTTAATATCAGAAAACAATATAAAATTTGTAGTGTTTGTGATTTATTTTATAATAATTGTAATTGTGAATTTTTACAATTTTCAAGATTTAAGTTATTACGAAACGGAAAAAATTGACAAAGCTGTCATACAATCTTTTGTAACGTATATCGCATTCGATAGAATAATTTCAAGTTTAAAACAAGTCGAATTTAAACCATCTGAAATGGTTAAAAAACTAAGACAATCAATTAATAATAAGTTTGATCAATTAGACAATATAAATAAATAACTGCTGGTAACAACGGTTACAAGTAATGGCTAGTTCAGTACTATTCCGAAAATTCTCGCAACTACTAATAAAAACAAAAAACTTCCGCAAATTGCGGGAGTTTTTTATTTTACACTTCATACATTGTTTTACGAAGTTCTTTTACTTTCGGGTCGTCTAAATATTCATCAAACGTCATATATCTATCGATAACGCCTTTTGGTGTTAATTCTAAAATACGATTACCTACAGTTTGTGCAAACTCGTGGTCATGCGTAGTTAATAAAATTGTTCCTTTAAAGTTTTTCAAGGAATTGTTAAACGCTGTAATCGACTCTAAGTCTAAGTGATTTGTAGGTTCGTCTAGCATTAATACGTTAGCTCTTGTCATCATCATACGCGATGTCATACAACGCATTTTTTCTCCTCCAGAAAGTACGTTACATTTTTTTAAAGCTTCTTCACCAGAGAAAATCATTTTCCCTAAGAAACCACGTAAATGCACTTCTTCTCTTTCTTCTTCAGTTTTTGCCCATTGACGTAACCAATCTACCAAGTTTAAATCTTTCGATTCAAAATATTCGTGGTTTTCAACTGGTAAATACGACTGACTTGTAGTAACTCCCCATTCATATTTTCCAGCATCGGCTGTTTCTTTTCCATTTAAGATTTGATAAAAAGCTGTTGTCGCTCTCGAATCTTTAGAGAAAACAATAATTTTATCGCCTTTTGCAACGTTTAAATCAACATTATTAAATAAAGTTTCTCCTTCTGCCGAAGCGCTTAAACCTTCAATATTTAAAATTTGGTCTCCAGCTTCTCTTTCTTGTTCAAAAATAATTGCAGGATATCTTCTACTCGATGGTTTTATTTCAGAAACATTTAATTTTTCAATCATCTTTTTACGAGAAGTTGCTTGTTTCGACTTGGCAACATTCGCGCTAAAACGACGAATAAATTCTTCTAATTCGGCTTTTTTCTCTTCTGCTTTCTTATTTTGTTGCGCTCTTTGACGTGCTGCTAACTGAGAAGATTCGTACCAAAACGTATAATTACCAGAATAATGAGTAATTTTTCCAAAATCGATATCAGAAATATGTGTACAAACCGCGTCTAAAAAGTGACGGTCATGCGATACTACTAAAACCGTATTTTCATAATTTGCTAAGAAGTTTTCTAACCAACCGATTGTTTCAAAATCCAAATCATTCGTTGGCTCATCCATAATTAACACATCAGGGTTTCCGAATAAAGCTTGCGCTAATAACACACGAACTTTTAATTTTCCGTCCATTTCTCCCATTAATGTGTAATGGAAATCTTCGTTAATTCCTAAGTTTGATAATAAAGTAGCGGCATCACTTTCAGCATTCCAACCGTTCATTTCGTCAAACTGAATTTGCAACTCTCCTATTTTCTCGGCATTTTCATCAGTATAATCTAAATATAACGCATCCATTTCTGTTTTAATAGCGTGTAATACTTTGTTACCCATCATAACAGTTTCTAAAACCGTATGTTCATCGAATAAGTTGTGATTTTGGTTTAAAACCGACATTCTTTTTCCTGGCTCAAGAATTACTTGACCAGAAGTTGCTTCGATTTCTCCAGCTATTATTTTTAAGAAAGTTGATTTTCCGGCACCATTTGCACCAATGATTCCGTAGCAGTTACCTTGTGTAAAGGTTACATTTACTTCGTCGAACAAAACGCGCTTTCCAAACTGTACGGATAAATTAGATACTGTTAGCATTTTTAATTTTTTTATTAAAATTGTGGCAAAATTATGAAAAATACTGCAGTTATCACGGACTTATTTAGATTAAAAATAGGTTTATTTTAACTCTCTATTAACAAGCATAATAATTTTTAACTTTTACATTTGTTTGTGAAATAACGAATCTATTACATGTTAAAAAATTACCTACTTAATATTTTACCGTTATCGTTTCTTTGTTTGACCACTTTTTCTTCGTGTGAAAAGGTTTTTGAAGAAGATAATTATGTTGCTTATTTTGGTGGCGAAATTATCAATCCACAAAGTAACGAAGTTTTATTTTTAAAAAACGGAAAAGTTCTCGATACTATTTATCTAGACGAGAAAAATCGGTTTTTACATAAATTCGATTCTTTAGCTCCAGGATTATACACTTTTCAGCATTTACCAGAATATCAATACATTTATTTTGATAAGAATGATAGTTTAATGATTCGTTTAAACTCATTCGACTTTGATAATTCGTTAGCTTTTTGTGGACGCGGAGATTTAAAGAACAATTTCTTAATTGATCAATTTCTAAAAAATGAAGATGAATTAAATAGCTTGCACAATGTATTAGAAAAAAACCCGACAGCATTTACAAAAACTATTGATTCTCTATACGATATTCGAACAGCTGATTATTTAAAAAGAAGAGCAGAAATTGGTTGGAACACAGCTTTTGATTCTGTTGCTAAAGCAGGAATAGATTTAAGTTATTACTACAAAAAAGAATTGTACCCGATAGTTCATCAATTTAAAACAAGAAATAACGTTTTCGATTCTTTACCTAAAGATTTTTACAGTTATAGAAATACAATCGATTTTAATAATTCAAATTTTTCAGACTATTCTCCGTATGTAAAATATGTTACTTCTCTACTAAACAATAAAGCTTTTGTAAATAATGGCTATAAAGTAGATAAACATTCGGTAGTTAATAATATTTACAAACTAAATACAGTCGATTCAATTATTCATAATACATACATTAAAAATTCTATTCTTAATAATATTGCTTATATGTATTTACTAGAAGATCAAAATATGTATAACAACAAGAAATTTATTGATCGTTATCTAGAATTAACTACTAATGAAGAACAACAAAAAGATGTAAAATCAATTTACGATGCCATTCAAAATTTGAAAGTTGGAAATACTTTACCAGAAGTTAGCCTAATCAATACAAAACTAGAACCTGTTGCGGTTAATTCGCTTACAAACGGAAAACTAACCGTTATTTATTTCTGGACAACACATGCCGAATCTCACTTACAATCGGTTCATAAAAAGATTAAAATGTATAAAGAACAATTTCCTAATGTGAACTTTGTTGGAGTTAATATTAACGATACACAGGAAAAATGGCTAAAAGCAATAAAAGACAATAAATTAGAAGATTTCACTGAATTAAAATCTACTAAATTTCACGATATTCGAAAAGATTGGGTAATTACTAAAGTTCACAGAACAATTATTTTAAATCCTGATGGAACGATAAAAAATGCATTTGCCAACTTGTTTGAAGTCAACTTTAAGAAAGAATTAGAATAAAAAAAAGAGGTTTAAAAACCTCTTTTTTTATTTAATATAAAGTGAAATATTATTTATTCCCTTTTGCGTAATCTGCTAAGAATTTTTCTAAACCGATATCTGTTAACGGATGATTTAATAATCCTAAAATTGATGATAACGGACCAGTCATTACATCTGCACCAATTTTAGCACAATTTACAACATGCATAGTATGACGAACAGATGCAGCTAAAATTTGCGTATTGAAAGCATAGTTATCATAAATCATTCTAATTTCATCAATTAAGTTTAAACCATCGGTTGAAACATCATCTAATCTTCCTAAAAATGGTGAAACATAAGTAGCTCCAGCTTTTGCAGCTAATAACGCTTGTCCTGCTGAAAACACTAAAGTTACGTTTGTTTTAATTCCTTTATCAGAAAAATATTTACAAGCCTTAATTCCGTCTTTAGTCATAGGAATTTTTACTACAATTTGATCATGAAGTTCGGCCAACTGCTCTCCTTCTTTAATCATTCCTTCAAAATCAGTTGCAATTACTTCTGCACTTACATCACCATCAACAATATTACAAATGTCAACGTAATGTTTTAAAATATTATTTGTTCCAGTAATTCCTTCTTTAGCCATTAAAGACGGATTTGTAGTAACGCCATCTAAAACTCCTAAAGCTTGTGCTTCTTTAATTTGATCTAGATTTGCAGTGTCGATAAAAAATCTCATACTTTTAGTTTTATTTATTTTTTTGTGTTGTTTGAAATGCAAAAGTAATAAATCAATTTAAATTGAGCTCTACAACTTATAATGATTCATTAATAGTTTTTCGTAAACAGTATCAGGTAAAATTCGTTTTAAAAGAATTGAAAATTTTTGCATAAAAGCACCTACTTTATAATGAACTTTAGGATTTTTAGATTCAATAACTTTTAAAATAGCTTCAGCCATTTCATTAGGATTACTTCCTTCATCTACGTGTTCATCCATCATAGACAAAGTTCTACCATAAGTTGCTTCATAATCTGAACCTTTTACTAATGGTGCATGATATCTTCCTGCGGCAATATTCGTAGCAAAATCTCCTGGCGCAACATTTGTAATAGCAATATTAAAAGGTTTAACTTCCATTCGTAAAGCTTCAGTAATCAATTCTAAAGCTCCTTTTGACGCCGAATACACACTTCTAAACGGCAATCCCATATAACCAGCAATCGACGTAATATTGATAATTAATCCCGATTTATGTTGGCGCATTGAAGGCAAAACTGCTTTCATCACTTCAATTGGCCCAAATAAATTAGTTTCAAAGTTATTTTTTACCTCTTCTAACGGAATTTCTTCTAATGGTCCAGTAATTCCAACACCAGCATTGTTAATAACAACATCAATTTTAGTTTCTTTTTCTAAAACAGTTTTAATTGCATTATTAATACTTTCAGAATTTCTAACATCTAGAGCTACTAAATTTATTTTAGATTCTGGATAGCGTTCAGGTTTTCTACTTGTTCCATAAACAATAAAACCTTTATTTAAAAGAAATTCTCCTATAGCTTTTCCTATTCCAGAAGAAGCACCAGTAATAAATACGACTTTACTCATTAAAAATGATTTTTGCGAAGGTAACAAAAAGGCATAAAAAAAGCCCTTAATGGGCTAACAAAAAATGGCAAGCGACCTACATCGCACCGCTACAACCGCATACCCTTGCTGCGTTCCCACCCTGGGGGATTCTGCAGGAGCTGGTCGTGTAGGACTTGCCAGTGCAAATATACAATCTTTTTGTATTTTTACAAGACAATTGAAACTTTAAAAATTCATTGTATATTGTACAAACAAAACTTTTTAAAATGCTAAATAGTAAATTATTCACTTTCATATCGTTAGCAATTCTAGCTAATGCGTGTGACGGAAATAAAAATAATACAAAAGATGCTTTTTCTATCGATACTTCTAACTTAAAACAGGTTTATGAACTATCAGAAAGTATCGATTTAAAGATAAAAAACGACAAAAGCTTAACAATTGATTCTGTTTCTTACTTTTTTAATGATAATAAAGTTGGTTCTGTAAAACAGAATGAAAGTTTGCATATTAATTTTGATAATGAAAAATTAGGCTATCGAAAAGTAAAAGCAGTTGTTTATTCTGAAGGAAAAGCAATTGAAACAGAAACTAATTTTACTATTGCCTCAAGTATTGAACCAAAACTTTTAAAATATAAAGTTCTAAATACTTATCCGCACGATATTAAAGCATACACACAAGGTCTTGAATTTCACAATGGTATTCTTTATGAAGGAACAGGAAATGGAGCTGGAAATGGAACTGGAACTCGAGATATTTCAAGTTTGAGAAAAACCAATTATAAAACCGGAGAAGTAACACAAAAAATAACGTTAGCAGCAAAATACTTTGGCGAAGGAATTACAATTTTAAATGATAAAGTTTACCAATTGACTTGGAGAAATAACGAAGGTTACATATATGATGCTGATACTTTTGAAAAGCTAGAAACCTTTAAATATTTCAAAGATATGGAAGGTTGGGGTTTAACAAATGATGGTAAAAACCTTTACATGAGTGAAGGTTCTGAGAAAATTTATGTGTTAGATCCAGAAACTTTAGAAGAAGTTGATTATATAAATGTTTATACTAAACACGCTAAAATTGAAGCTTTAAACGAATTAGAATGGGTTGAAGGAAAGATTTGGGCTAATGTTTATGGAAAAGATGCAATTGCAATTATTAACTTAAAAGGAGAAATTGAAGCTATATTAAATCTAAGTGATTTAAAAAATCAAGTTACACAACATCCTGATATTGATGTTTTAAATGGAATTGCTTACAACCCAGACACCAAAACCATTTTTGTTACTGGTAAAAATTGGGATAAAACATTTGAAATTGTAGTTGAAGAATAAATCTTTTTCTAATTAAAATCGTTATACTTACCTCTAGACCATTTTACAATATTTATGTCACTTGTTGTTTCTTGAAGAAGTAAGGAATTCTCTGTAATAATTTTTAATTTATAAATCGAACTGTTCGAGGGTTTTTTATTTGTAATATACAAAAGAGAGTCCTCAATTGAAACAGACCACTTTCCACTCCCAAACTTACCATTGTCTGAGCCTCTCCAACTATAACTCCCATCAGCACTTAATAAATAATAATACCTTATGTCATTATAACCTCCCGAATATGTATCATAATTCCATTTCCCTACAAGCTGTTTTTCTATTGAATTTCTTTCATTTATAAATTTCATTTTATTTTCTTCTCTATCTTTCTGTGTGGGTAAAAACCATTTTAAAGAGAAATAAATAACTATAAATAAAAGAAAAATGAATATTCTATTCCATTTTATTTTCATCTCAATTAGTTAGTTACTAATTTATCTATTATCTTACTTACTGGAAGTATTGCTTTTGTTTCTTCAATACTTGGGCCGGCAACCCAAACTGTTTTATAAGTTACTTCTTTAGCTGCTTTTTCAGTAGCTTTCATTCCGATGTAAAATCGGAACATTTTCACCCATTTTTTAAGCTTTTTATTCTTATTTAAAACACGTTCGTACCAAGGTTGCTTAGTTCCCACTTTTTGAACATAAGGTGTATTAATAACCGTACATGGTGTTCCAGAAATTCTTTCTGTAACTACAATATCTTTTTCGCCATAATCTACACAAGCTTGTTTATATTCGTTTGAAACTTCTGCTTCTAAAGATGCAATAAACGGACTTCCAACTGATACACCAATAGCGCCATAACTCAACATTTTATCAATATCTTGTTTTGTTCCTACTCCACCTGCTGAAATTACAGGTAAACTTGTTTTTACATTCAAGGTTTTAATTAATTCTTCTGGATTCATATCACCTCTATGACCACCAGCTTGGTTGTTAACCGCAATTAAAGCATCAGCTCCTAGGGCTTCAACTTTTAATGAATAATTCAAATCAGTTACATCGCAAAAAACCTTTACTCCTGCTTTATGAGCTTCTCTAATTGTTTCCTCTGGACTTCCCAATGAAGTAATAATAAAGTCAACCTTTTCTTCACAAAGAATACGCAATTGTTCTCTATATTTTACATTCGATTTATTTACAATTAAATTAAAACCGAAACTTCCGCCTTCTACTTTAGCTTCTTTTAACTCTTTAATAGCGTCTCTAAGTTGGTCTAAAGTTCTATAATTTAAAGCAGGAATACATCCCGCAATACCAGATTTCATTGCTTCTTTTACCATTTTAGTATTGGAAACTAGAAACATTGGCGCCATTATTATCGGATGCTTGATATTTAATATTTCTTGTAAGCTTGGCTTCGTCATAATTGAGTTAATTTTATTCAAATATACAATTTATTATGCATGCATAACAAAAAAATTAAAGCAAAAAAAATCCGATTTTTTCAATCGGACTTAAATTATATTAAACTTATTTAGGCTCATATCTATTGTTTGCCTTATTATAAGCGTAATGATTTTGTTGTTTACTTGTTTTTAAAATAATAGAACCATCTTTATTTAAAACAAATTCAAAGCCTTGTTTTTTACGCTTTTCAACTTCATGTGTTGCAGTTCTTCTTTTGTCTAAATATTTAGTTTCTTTGATGTAAATCGATTTTTGAGTATTACCAGCTAATAAGGTCTTAGTTTCTGGATTCCAAATTTGAGACTCAATGATATCGGCTACTTCTTTCTTCATTTTAGTTTGAGTCGTAATTTGTTCTTTCCATGTTATATAGCATAATTTAACTCCATTTGCATTAATATATTTAATGACAAAATCTTTAGGATGCAAATCTGAATTTGCTACAGTTTTTACATCTAAAGTTTCAGTTCCAGAAGCTCCTTTAACATTTACAATTAATTTTTTCCCTTTTCCATTTGGAACAATCTCAGCGGTTAAGTTCTCGGCTTTTCCTAATACTTTATTTTTTTGTGCATGTACATTTAGGGCAAGTAACGATAAAAACGCTACAACAAATAATTTCTTCATTTTTTAAGTTTTTGGTTTCCGAAAATACAAAACTTTTTGGTTTAAAAAAGAAAAAACCGAACTGATTAGTTCGGTTTTTATAATTATGTATATAATTCTTACAAAATTTATTTCACTTCTTCGAAATCTACATCTTGTGTTTGATCTCCAGAATTTGCATCACCTTGTGGTTGTGCTTGTTCAGCTCCACCTTGTGCTTCTGCTTGCGCTTTGTACATTTCTTCTGAAGCATTCTTCCAAGCTTCGTTGATTTTATCTAAAGCTGGCTGAATTGTATCAATTTCTTTAGTTTCGTAAGCTTTTTTCAATTCCTCTAAAGCTTCATTTAAAGCAGTTTTATTACCTTCTGATAATTTATCTCCAAACTCATTTAATTGCTTTTCTGTTTGGAAAATCATAGAATCAGCTTCGTTTAATTTATCAACTTTTTCTTTAGCTTTTTTATCTGCATCAGCGTTCATTTCAGCTTCTTGTTTCATTTTTTCGATTTCTTCTGGTGTTAATCCTGAAGAAGCTTCGATACGAATATTTTGTTCTTTATTCGTTCCTTTATCTTTAGCTGAAACATTAATAATACCGTTTGCATCAATATCGAAAGTAACTTCAATTTGAGGTACGCCTCTTTGTGCTGGTGGAATTCCGTCTAAGTGGAAACGTCCAATTGTTTTATTATCTGTTGCCATTGGTCTTTCACCTTGTAAAACGTGAATTTCTACCGATGGTTGGTTATCTGCCGCTGTAGAGAATACTTGCGATTTCTTAGTTGGAATTGTAGTATTTGCTTCGATTAATTTCGTCATAACTCCACCCATAGTCTCAATACCTAATGATAATGGTGTTACATCTAATAATAATACATCTTTTACATCTCCTGTTAATACACCACCTTGAATAGCAGCTCCTATTGCTACAACTTCATCCGGATTTACTCCTTTTGAAGGTTTTTTACCAAAGAATTTTTCTACTTCTTCTTGAATTACAGGAATACGTGTAGAACCACCTACTAAAATTACCTCATCAATATCAGATGTTGATAAACCAGCATCTTTTAATGCTTTAGCAACTGGATCCATTGAACGTTTTACCAAATCGTGTGCTAATTGCTCAAATTTAGCTCTTGTTAATGTTTGCACTAAGTGTTTTGGTCCAGAAGCAGTCGCTGTAACATAAGGTAAGTTAATCTCTGTTTGAGATGAAGATGATAATTCGATTTTAGCTTTTTCTGCAGCTTCTTTTAAACGTTGCAAAGCCATCGGATCTTTACGTAAATCTACTCCTTCAGCAGCATTAAAATCATTTGCTAACCAATCGATAATTACTTGGTCAAAATCATCACCACCTAAGTGTGTATCACCATTTGTAGATAATACTTCGAATACTCCATCACCTAATTCTAAGATAGAGATATCAAACGTACCACCACCTAAATCATAAACCGCAATTTTTTTATCTTGTCCTGCTTTATCTAAACCATACGCTAACGCTGCAGCTGTAGGTTCATTGATAATACGCATAACTTCTAAACCAGCAATTTGTCCAGCTTCTTTTGTAGCTTGACGTTGTGCATCGTTAAAATATGCAGGAACAGTAATAACAGCTTGTGTTACAGTTGTACCTAAATAATCTTCAGCCGTTTTCTTCATTTTTTGAAGTGTCATTGCTGATAATTCTTGTGGTGTGTATAAACGTCCGTCGATATCAACACGTGGCGTATCGTTATCTCCTTTAACTACTTTATACGCTACATTTCCAGCTTCTTTAGAACTTTCAGAGTATTTATTCCCCATAAAACGTTTAACAGAAGCAATAGTTTTTGTAGGATTTGTTACTGCTTGTCTTTTTGCAGCATCACCTACTTTAATTTCTCCATCCTCTACAAATGCAATTACAGATGGTGTTGTTCTTCTTCCTTCTGCATTAGCAATTACTACCGGTTCTCCACCTTCCATAACAGCCACACAAGAGTTGGTTGTTCCTAAATCGATTCCAATAATTTTACTCATAATATTTTTTACTTTAAATTTCTTTATTACGGCTCATTTTATAAATAGTTACAAATGAACACGCTTTCAATTAGTCAATGATTGTGCCAATAGAAAATTTACTACGAATTGTCAGTTTTGATATTATTTAGACTGACAACATGACATTTTATACTGACTTTTATTGCTTTTTAGAATAGTATTTCAGTTATCTTTGTAAAAAAAATTAATATGCAGTTTACAGAATTAGATATACACAGAAATATTCTTGAAGCTATTAAAGAGAAAGGTTATAAAGACCTAACTCCTATTCAAGAACAAGCCATTCCTAAAATTTTAAACGGAAACGATTTAGTAGGTTGTGCCCAAACAGGAACTGGTAAAACTGCAGCTTTTGCGATTCCTATTTTAGATGTATTACATCCTATTGTAGGTTCGCTCAAAAAAAGAAAGTTTATTCGAACTGTTGTTATTACTCCTACTCGCGAATTAGCAATTCAAATTCAGGAAAATTTTGACTCATATGGAAAATATCTCAACACGAGAAGTTTAGTCTTATATGGTGGTGTTAATCAAAACCCACAAGTACAAGCTTTAAAAGAAGGTGTAGATATTGTGATTACAACACCTGGCCGATTTTTGGATTTATACAAACAAGGACATATTAGTTTAGATCAAATGCATCATTTAGTTATAGATGAAGCCGACTTAATGCTAGATATGGGGTTTATTAACGATGTTAGAAAAATAATAAAACTTTCTCCTAAAAATAGACATACCTTACTTTTCTCTGCTACTATGCCTTTTGAAATTCGTGTTTTGGCAGATGAGTTTTTGACTAACCCTGAATATGTAACTATAAGTCCGAATACAAAACAGAAAATTCAGCAATCTATTTATTTTGTAGAAAAGCAAGACAAAAAACAATTACTGAAGTATGTTATTCAAGATAATCAATTAGAACACGGTATTATTTTTTCTCGAACAAAGCATGGTGCTGATAATTTAGTTAAATTCTTAACCAAAAATGACATACCAGCTATTGCTATTCATGGAGACAAATCTCAGTCTGCTCGAATCAAAGCACTAGATAAATTTAAAAAGAAAGAAGTTCAATTTTTAGTGGCTACCGATATTGCTGCCAGAGGTATTGATATTGAAGAACTGCCAATGGTTATTAATTACGATTTACCTAATATTCCTGAAACTTATGTTCACAGAATTGGTCGAACTGGTCGTGCTGGAAATGAAGGAAAATCAATATCATTCTGTGGAAAAGATGAAAAAACATATTGGCAAGATATTATCAAGCTTACTAAAGCCAAAGTAAAAGAAATAAAAGATCATCCGTTTCCTTGGAAAGAAGGTAAACCTAATAATTCTAACACTAAGGATAATTCTTCAAAAAAAAATTTCAGAAATAAGAAGAATTCTGGAAAGAAGAGTTCTAACTCTAGAAAATCCACCAATAGTAAGAAAAATAAAAAACGTTGGTATTAAATAAGTAAAAACTGATAAGCTTTTAATTATCTTTGTAAATCAAATTCTTTAGTATGGAATGTATTTCTGTTTTTGATATGCTAAAAATAGGTGTTGGACCATCGAGTTCTCACACACTTGGACCTTGGCGTGCTGCCGAACGTTTCTTAGATGAAATTCGCAATCAGAAGTTAATGGACACGATTATACGTGTTAAAGTTGATTTATACGGTTCGCTTTCATTAACTGGTAAAGGTCACGCTACAGATTTAGCCGTAATGTTAGGTTTAAGTGGAGCTGATCCTGAATATATTCCGGTAGAAAGTATCGATGTTATTATCTCTGCTATTAAAAATAAGAACGAATTATTTTTAGGAAACGAAATTTTAATTCCATTCAACCCTGAAACTGATATTGTTTTTAATAGAGATTTTCTTCCATTTCATGCTAATGGAATGAAATTTACAGTTTACACTGAAAATAAAGAGTTTAGTGCGACATTTTATTCTATTGGTGGCGGATTTGTAATTAAAGAAGATGAAACTAATAACAACGAAGAAATAAAGTGTGCTTTTCCTTTTAATATTGACAAAGCAAGTGAATTATTAGAATTTTGCCAAAAAGAGAATAAATCCATTTCTGAAATCGTTTATGAGAATGAAAAATCAATGCGAACAGAAGCTGAAATTCACAACGAATTATTACGCATTTGGGATACTATGCTTGAATGTATGTACATTGGTTGTCATACTGAAGGTATTTTACCTGGCGGACTTAACGTAAGACGACGTGCGTATGATATGCACAAGAATTTAATTGGGGTTTTACCATATGACGATTCATATTCTTGGTTAAAAATTATTCGTCAAACCGAAGTTAAATTCCGACAAATATTAAAATGGGTTTCTTGTTTTGCATTAGCTGTTAACGAAGTTAATGCTGCTTTAGGAAGAGTTGTTACTGCTCCTACAAACGGAAGTGCTGGTGTTATTCCTGCGGTTTTAATGTATTATTTGGTTATTGAAAACCACGAAGCCGATGAAAAACAGATAAAACAATTTTTATTAGTTGCAGGTCAAATTGGCTCTATTTTCAAAAAAGGTGCAACTATTTCTGCTGCAATGGGCGGTTGCCAAGCCGAAATAGGAGTATCAAGTGCTATGGCTGCTGGAGCTTTATGTGAATTATTAGGAGGAACACCAGAACAAGTACTTATGGCATCTGAAATTGCTATGGAACATCATTTAGGATTGACCTGTGATCCAATTGGTGGTTTAGTTCAAGTTCCATGTATTGAGCGCAACACTATGGGCGCTATCAAAGCTATTAATGCAGCTGAACTAGCCTTAGAAACGGATGCTAAAAATGCTAAAGTTCCTTTAGATAAAGTTGTCAATACAATGTGGGAAACCGCAAAAGACATGAATTCTAAATATAAAGAAACCTCTGAAGGCGGATTAGCTATTGGAGTAAACTTAGCAGATTGTTAATATTTTTGAAATGTTTACGCTTTAAATATCTTCTATTAGTTATTGTAATAGTTTGTTTAGGAATTCTTTCCCGAAAAGTTGAATTTATTCCATTATTTATTGGTGATTTTTTATACGCAACATTAATTTACTTTGGTTTACGCCTTTTATTAACAACCCAAAAAAAAGAAGTCATTGCCATTGCTGGGTTACTTCTTTGCTTTTTTATTGAACTTTCTCAGTTAATTCAAGGACTTGAATGGTTAAATGATATTAGAAAAACTCAATTAGGCCATTATGCTCTTGGCGAAGGTTTTTTATGGAGTGACATAATTGCTTATACATTTGGGATATCTATTTCATACATTATTGATAGAAAATAATTATTATTTTCTTCTTGTATCAATAATGTGTACGATTTTCCATTCTCCATTTAGTTCTTTTATAATTGTAAAAGAGTTTACACCAGTATGACTCAGTTTTTCGTTTACATAGAATTCATAAGGTGTCCAAATGTGATACATATTTCCATCTTGTTTAATTTGATAATCAGTAATTTTCTCCAGAAACTTAATGTGGCTTGGAATACTCGAAATTGATTTAAAGAAAACTTCTTTAGTTTCTGTTTTTAATCTACTTCCTTCTTTTGTATTTGTAACCGTTTGAAGAATTAAATCTTCATGACATAAATCATTTAATTTAATAGTATCTTGCTTGTGAAAAGCTTCAAAAAATACTTCAAAAACTTGTTTTGGATTTTCTTGAGCTTCAACAAAGAATCCAACATTTAATAGAACGAAAGTAAACAACAATTTCTTCATTATTCATGTTTTAATTAATTTAGTACAATAGAAATCTTATTTGTTACAAATGAAAAATAGCTTTTTTTAGTACTTTTACACTTTAAAATAAAATTGACATGTCAGTAGCTAAAAAAGATTATAAAAGAATTACCACAAAAACACTAATTGAAATGAAGCAAAATGGAGAGAAAATCTCTATGCTTACTTCTTATGACTATACAATGGCTAAAATTGTAGATACCGCTGGTGTCGATGTGATTTTAGTTGGTGATTCTGCAAGTAATGTAATGGCCGGACATGAAACAACTTTACCTATTACTTTAGATCAAATGATTTATCATGCATCTTCAGTTGTTCGTGCTGCTGCAAGAGCTTTAGTAGTAGTAGATTTGCCTTTTGGTAGCTATCAATCTGATCCTAAAGAAGCTTTACGTTCTGCTATAAGAATTATGAAAGAAAGTGGCGGACATGCAGTAAAGCTTGAAGGTGGAAAAGAAATTAAAGAAAGTATTAAACGAATTTTAAATGCTGGAATTCCTGTAATGGGACATTTAGGATTAACGCCACAATCAATTTATAAATTCGGAACATATACAGTTAGAGCAAAAGAAGAAGAAGAAGCTGAAAAACTTATTGAAGATGCAAAAATGCTTGAAAGAATAGGATGTTTTGCTTTAGTTTTAGAAAAAATTCCAGCTAAATTGGCTAAAAAAGTAGCTGAAAGTATTTCTATTCCAGTTATAGGAATTGGTGCTGGAAATGGTGTTGACGGACAAGTTTTAGTTGTACATGATATGATAGGAATGACACATGAATTTCACCCTAGATTTTTACGTCGATATATGAACTTATTTGAAGATATGACAAACGCAATCGGGCAATATGTTGATGATGTAAAAAGTGTTGATTTTCCTAACGAAAATGAACAATATTAATCTAAATGAAAATTCTATCTAATAAAGATAATTTACAAGTTCTACATGAAGATAATCACATTATTGTGGTTAACAAAAGAGTTGGCGATATTGTTCAAGGTGATAAAACTGGAGACAAGCCGCTTTCGGAAGTTGTAAAAGAATATATCAAAGATAAATATGACAAGCCTGGAAATGTGTATTTAGGTGTTGTACATCGTTTAGATAGACCAACATCTGGAATTTTAGTTTTCGCTCGAACTTCAAAAGCTTTATCGCGTTTAAATGAAACTTTTAAGAATAAAGAAAATCAAAAAACATATTGGGCAGTTGTAAAAAACCGTCCACCAAAAGAATGTGATACCTTAATTCACTATCTTACTAGAAACCCGAAAAACAATACTTCAAAAGCACATATAAAAGAAGTGCCGAATAGTAAAAAATCAAGTTTAAGCTATAAAATCTTTAAAAAGCTAGACAATTACTTTGCTTTAGAAATTGATTTACATACAGGAAGACATCATCAAATTCGTTGCCAATTAACTGCGATTGGTTGTCCTATAAAAGGCGATTTAAAGTATGGTTTTAACAGAAGTAATGCTGATGGCGGAATACATTTACATGCTAGAAAATTAGTTTTACAACATCCAACGACTAAAGAAAAACTAACTTTTACAGCGCCAACACCTTCAGACTCAATTTGGAACTCAATTAAATAACTAAAATGAATAAACTAGTAGAAAACAAATCACAAAACGGTTATAATTTAGACCTTGGAAAACTTATTGAAGATAGCTTTGCGCTTTTTAAAAAGAACTTTTTAACAGCAGGATTAGGAATGCTAGTGCTAAGTATTTTAATAATAATACTTTATGTTGGAATATTTGGAACGTTCTTCGGGTTCAGTAATTTTGAACAAACTGTTTTAGATTTAGAAGCAAATGCTCTTAATCCTAGTTATTTGTTAGGAACTGTTGTCGTTTCTACTATTTTTGGTGGTTTAATGGCACCTATTACTGCTGGATTTATTCATTTAAATCATAATACACTTTTTAATAAAAGTTATTCTGTAGGAACTATTTTTGAATTTTACTCTTCAAAATATGCAAAAGATTTAATTATCTCTTACGCTATTATTGGTTTTACCACAGCTGTTGTTTCTGCTATTCTTTCGCTACTTCGTGCAGAATTTTTAAGTTTTATTTTTCAAGCAGGAATTAACTGCTTCACCATTTTCACAATTCCGTTAATTATTTATGGTGAGCAAAACTATCATAATGCAATTTCAAAAAGTTTATCACTATTTGTTAAACATCCTTTTACAATAGTTTTAGCATTATTCATTGCTGGAATTGGAGCAATGCTTGGTTTTATTGCGCTTTGTATTGGTATTTTCTTTACGCTGCCTTTCGTTTATAGCATGTACTTTGCAATTTATGAACAAGCAATAGGTTTTGATGAAAAATCAGAAATAGAAGAAATAGGAATTGAATAAAAACTGTAAACTATGAAAAAAATCGTTATATCTCTTTTATTACTTTCAAATGTTTTTCTTTTTGCGCAAGAACATTTTAGTGGTATTAACATTAGTAGGCGAGTTGGTTTGTTAAATGCAACTATAAATCCGGCCGAGTTAAGCAACCTAAGTAACAAATATGAAGCTAATGTTTTTAACTTTAGTGTAAATGTTGCAAATAACAAAGTTTCGTTTAATGATATTTTCGATGGTGAAAACTTTGAAGAAAAATTCTTTACAGGTTCTGATCCTGCAAATGCGAGGGTTGATGCTTTAATACACGGACCTTCATTTGCTATGAAATATAAAAAATGGGGATTCGCAATTACATCTTCTGGACATGTAAAAGCAAATGCAATAGATGTGGATATCAATTTAGGAGATGCTCTTACTAATTCATTTGTAGGAATTGCTGATATTAACGCTAATTATAACCAACGAATGAATGCTGCGGCTTGGGGTGAAATTGGTCTTTTGGCTTCTAGAAATTTTTTCGATAATAACACTCATAAATTTAGTGCTGGTGCCACTTTAAAACTTTTATTTCCAGGTTCGTATATGAATTTAGGTGTATCAAACTTGCAAGGTGATATTACTAATGTTTTAGGTGATGTTGAATTGACTAATGCTACCGCTCAAGTAAATATTGCTTATTCTGGAAGTTTAGCTAATAGTTATGATGATAGTTCAAATTATAGTAAATTATTTGCTGGTGGATTAAATGGAGTTGCAGCAGATATCGGTTTTAATTATCAATGGAAACAAAAAGTTTCTGGTGAAGAAAATTCTGAAAATCCTTCGAGTGATTACAAATTAAATTTAGGACTTTCTATTAGAAATATGGGTGGAATGACTTTTAAAGATAGCGATAACGTTTCTTCAAACTATAATTTAGATATTGATGCGGGAGCCGGTGAATTTTTAAACTTAAATCAATTTGATGGAACAGAAAGCATTAAAGATGTTGAGCAAATCTTATTAGATAGTGGTTATCTTACAAAAACTAATGAATCTAAAGATTTCAGAGTAAAACTTCCAACGGTTTTAAATGCTTACGCTGATTATCAACTAGCAAAAAGATGGTATGTTTCAGGTTACATTCAACAAAAGTTATCTGATGATTCTGAAAACGATTTTACAACTATACAAAATGTAGTTACACTTACACCTCGATTTTCGGGAAAAAACTATGAAATTTACGTTCCTTTATCTCAAAATGAAATTTCAGACTTTACAACTGGTTTCGGATTCAGATTAGGAGGATTTTTCTTAGGTTCTGGTTCAATTGTTACAGCATTAATTAACGATTCTACTCAAGCCGATGTTTATTTAGGTTTTAGAATTGGATTTTAATATATTTACTAAAATATAATTTTTGAATTATGAAATGGAAAGGTAGAAGACAAAGTGACAATGTTGAAGACAGACGTGGAATGTCAACTGGTGGAAAAGCTATTGTTGGTGGTGGAGCTTTAGGTATTATTATTTTACTATTACAAATATTTGGCGGAGAAACTGGTCAAACTATTGCACCTGTTTTAGAGCAACTCAATCAAAGCCAACAAACTGAACAACTTCAAGAAAGACAATTAACTGCTTCTGAAATTGAATTAGGTGAATTTGCTTCTACTGTTTTAGCCGATACAGAAGATATTTGGACAAAAATTTTTCGTGAAAATAACTTAGGTGAATATGAAAAGCCTAAAATGGTATTATTTTCAGGAAGTGTACAAACAGCTTGTGGTGGTGCTAGTTCTGCTTCTGGTCCATTTTATTGTCCTGGCGACCATAAAGTGTATATGGATTTAACTTTTTTTGAAGAATTGAAAAGTAAATTTGGAGCTAAAGGTGGTGATTTTGCAATAGCTTATGTAATTGCTCACGAAGTTGGTCATCATGTACAAACGTTACTGGGAACATCTGGCAAAGTAAGACAACTACAGCAAGGTAGAAGTCAAGCTGAAGCTAATAAACTTAGTGTTGCATTAGAACTTCAAGCAGATTTTTACGCTGGTCTTTGGGCACATTATAATCAAAAGCATTTAGAAATGGGTGATATTGAAGAGGCTTTAAGCGCAGCTCATGCCGTAGGTGATGATGCCATTCAAAGTAAAATGCAAGGTCATGTAGTGCCTGATTCTTTTACTCATGGAACTTCAGAGCAACGTATGGAATGGTTTATGAAAGGATATAAAACAGGAGATATAAGATACCACGATACTTTTTCAGCATTATAATTTATTTCTAAATAAAATTTTAAAGTCGGTTTTAAGCCGACTTTTTTATTTATCATTTTTTTTGTTTAACTTTATACGTATTTCAATTAAACAAAATGAAAATATTACTCACAGGTGCAAACGGATATGTAGGTAGAAGATTACTACCAGAGCTTTTAGCAAAAGGTTATGAAGTTACATGTTCTGTAAGAGATAAAAGTAGGCTTGGAATAGACAATGAAACATTAAAAAAAATCAAGATTTGGGAAGTAGATTTTTTAGAACCAATTAATTTAAATGAGATTCCAAAAGATATTGATGTAGCTTATTACTTAATACATTCAATGACATCTAACACAGAAAATTTCGACGCTTTAGAAGCTCAAGCTGCAAAGAATTTCAAAAAATACATGTCTTTAACAAAATGTAAACAAGTTATTTATCTCAGTGGTATTGTAAATGATCCTGTATTGTCTAAACATATGAATTCTAGGGTTAATGTAGAAAAAATTCTTTACCAAGGCTCTTATCATCTTACAGTCTTACGTGCTGGAATTATTGTTGGTTCAGGGAGCTCTTCATTTGAAATTATACGTGATTTGTGCGAAAAACTTCCCTTTATGATAACTCCTAAATGGGTTTTAACCAAAACACAGCCTATTGCTATTAGAAACGTAATTCACTATTTAATTGGTGTCATAAATAATGAAAAATGTTTAAACAAATCTTTTGACATTGGTGGTCCAAATATTTTAACCTACAAGCAAATGATGGAACTATATTCTAAAGTAAGAGGATTTAAAATTATCATGTTTACAGTTCCATTCATGTCACCAAGACTTTCATCATATTGGTTATATTTTGTTACTTCAACAAGTTTTAATCTAGCCCAAAACTTAGTTGACAGTATGAAGGTTGAAGTAATTTGTAGAGATAATAAACTACAAGAAATATTGAATATTGAATCAATTACTTATGAAGATTCAATCCGACTTGCGTTTAAAAAAATTGAACAAAATTTAGTAATATCTAGTTGGAAAGATAGTTTATCTAGTAGCCAATTTAATTCTCATTTGAAAAATTACATTAAAATACCTTCTTATGGTTGTTTAAAAGACATTAAAAAAATTAAATTAACCAATAATAACAAAGCTTTAGAAAATATTTGGAGTATTGGTGGGGATAAAGGTTGGTATTATGGTAATTGGATGTGGAAGCTACGTGGTTTTATTGATAAAATTTTTGGAGGTGTAGGTTTGAGAAGAGGTAGAACAAATCCATTTCATCTCGATAATGGAGATTCTTTAGACTTTTGGAGAGTAATTTTAGCTGATAAAGAAAATAAAAGACTACTATTATATGCAGAAATGAAACTTCCAGGAGAAGCGTGGTTAGAATTTAATATTGATGAAAATAATTATTTAAATCAAATTGCTACTTTTAGACCAAAAGGAATACTGGGAAGACTATACTGGTATAGTATGCTTCCTTTTCATTATTTTATTTTTGACGGAATGTTAAAAAATATTGCTACAAAATAATTATCCTAACCACCCTTCTCTATCCAAACTTCTATATTGAATAGCTTCAGCAATGTGATGCGATTGAATATTTTCAGAGAACTCCAAATCAGCAATAGTACGCGAAACTTTTAAAATTCTATCATACGCTCTAGCTGATAAATTCAACCTTTCCATAGCTGTTTTCAATAATTGAAGTGAAGTTTCATCTAAAACACAATATTCACGAATTAACTTACTACTCATTTGGGCGTTATAATGTAAGTTTTGAAAGCTTTCAAATCGTTTCGACTGAATCAGTCGAGCTTTAGTAACACGTTCGCGAATAGCACTACTACTCTCTGCTTTTCTAGTTTCCGATAATTTTTCAAATGGAACTGGCGTAACTTCAATATGAATATCAATTCTATCCAACAATGGTCCCGAAATTTTACTCAAATAGCGTTGCATTTCTTGTGGTGAATTACTCACTGGCGCATTTGGATCATTAAAATATCCACCTGGACTTGGATTCATACTTGCTACCAACATGAACGAAGATGGATACGTAATCGTAAATTTCGCTCTAGAAATGGTTACTTCCCTATCTTCTAAAGGTTGGCGCATAACTTCTAAAACTTCTCGTTTAAATTCTGGTAATTCATCTAAGAATAATACTCCATTATGTGCCAATGAAATTTCTCCAGGTTGTGGGTAACTTCCACCACCAACAAGTGAAACAGAACTTGCCGAATGATGTGGCGAACGAAACGGACGTTGCGTTAATAATCCAGCTTCTTTAACTTTACCAGCAACAGAATGAATTTTTGTAGTTTCTAATGCTTCTTGCATTGTCATTGGTGGTAAAATACTTGGTAACCGCTTTGCCAACATTGTTTTACCTGCACCTGGAGGACCAATAAGAATAATGTTATGTCCACCAGCAGCAGCTATTTCCATACAGCGTTTAATACTCTCCTGCCCTTTTACATCGGCAAAATCAAATTCAGGGAAATTTAAGGTTTTAGAAAATTCTTCTTCAGAATTAATTTTTGTAGGAACTAAATTTTCTTTACCGTTGAAAAAATCAATTACTTCGTTAACATTTTCAATTCCATACACATCAATTTCATCAACAACAGCAGCTTCTTTAACATTTTGAATAGGCAATAAAACACCTTTAAAACCTTCTTCTT
Organism: Bacteroidia bacterium; assembly: GCA_030431055.1. GTDB lineage: Bacteria > Bacteroidota > Bacteroidia > Flavobacteriales > Flavobacteriaceae > Flavobacterium. The sequence continues at coordinate 165,509 of JAUIJA010000003.1, forward strand.
TAGCTTTTAAAGCAATAGAAAGCGCTCCTTTTATAGGCTGTAAGCTTCCATCTAATGAAAGTTCACCCATAATAATATAGTTTCCTATTTTATCAGAGTTTATTTGAGATGAAGCCGCTAAAATTCCAACCGCAATAGTTAAATCATATGCAGAACCTTCTTTACGTAAATCGGCTGGAGCCATATTTATCGTAATCTTTTTTCCAGGAAAATGATGTTGGTTATTTTTAAGTGCAGCAGCAATTCGATAGCTACTTTCTTTTATCGCAGAATCTGGTAAACCTACTAAATGGTAACCAATTCCTTTATCGATATTTACTTCTACAGTAATGGTTGTGGCGTCAACACCGAAAACGGCGCTTCCAAAGACTTTTACTAACATGGCGTATATATTTAATTAATGGCTTATAATAGTACAAATATAGAAAAGTTTTTAATTACTGCTATAAATTATTAAATTTGTGGCTCGTAGTTCTGTTTTTGCATTAGTGCAAAAGTCTTTTTAAGTATAAATTTATGCTTTCTTTTAAATCATTCGATTTGCAGTTTGCTGCGTCTAGGCTTTATCACAAGCCATAATCTGATCATAAAAAAACTGAAAATTCTATTATTATGCACACAATAGATTATGTAATCTTTGTTGTATATATGTTAGCCATGCTTGGCGTTGGCTATTATTTTTACAAAAAAAACAAATCTTCAGAAGACTTCTATGTTAGTGGTCGAAATATGAATAGTTGGCACATTGGGCTGTCTGTTGTAGCAACAGATGTTGGTGGCGGATTTTCCATTGGCCTTGGTGGATTAGGTTTTACAATGGGAATTTCTGGTTCTTGGATGCTATTTACAGGTTTACTTGGCGCATGGCTAAGTGCTGTTTTTCTAATTCCAAAAATTAGCAAATTAGGACACCAACATAAATTTTTCACGTTTCCGCAAATTTTTAACCATTTCTATAACGCAAAAGTGGCGCTCTTAGCTGGAATAATTTCTGCCATAGGCTATGTAGGATTTACCAGTTCACAAGTATTAGCTGGAGCCAAATTAGCTTCTGCAACTATTGAAGGATTAGATTTAAATTGGGCATTAATTGTAATGGGAGTCATTGCTGTTGTTTATACTTCGATTGGCGGACTAAAAGCAGTAATTTATACAGATACAATTCAATGGATAATCCTTTTAGTCGGATTAATTTTTATAGGAATTCCTATTGCATATAACGCCGTTGGCGGATATAATGCTATAAAAGAAAGTTTAGATCCTAGTTATTTAAGCTTGCAGAATATTTCTTGGCATCAAATTTTAAATTGGTCTGTAACAATAATTCCTATTTGGTTTATTGGAATGACATTATACCAAAGAATTTATGCTTGTAAAAATGAAAAAGAAGCAAAAAAAGCTTGGTTTATTGCTGGAATTTTCGAATGGCCAATAATGGCTTTTATGGGAGTTATTTTAGGAATGTTAGCTAAAGTTGCCGCTAATCAAGGCTTATTTGATGGAATTACTCATGCTTCTGAAATGGATAGCGAAATGGGATTACCAATTCTTTTGAGCACAATTTTACCTATTGGATTAATGGGATTAATGCTTTCTTCTTATTTTTCAGCAATTCTTTCAACTGCCGATAGTTGTTTAATGGCCGCTTCTGGAAATATTGTAACCGATATTATTTCAAAATTTTCTAAGAAAGAATTCACGGAAAGTAAAATGCTTAAAATATCTCAAATTGTTACATTAAGCGTAGGTTTATTTGCCATCTTATTAGCTTCACAAATGCAGAATGTATTAGAACTAATGCTGTACTCTTATGCTTTTATGGTTTCTGGCCTATTAGTTCCTGTTATTGGAGCTTTATTTTGGAAAAAAAGTAATCCGAAAGCGGCTTTTTGGAGTATGCTTTTAGGAGGAACAACAACTATAAGTTTGATTTTATCGAAAAATGAGTTACCTTTTGGATATTCATTACCAAAACATTTAGATGCTAATATTTTTGGTATTTCAATTTCGTTAATCACATTTATTATTTTATCAAATTATCATCATAAAAAATTAATTAAAAATGGAATTTAAAATTATTACTCCAGTCTCAGGAGATCATCAAATATATACAAGACAAGTCATTGCAGATTTTTTATTTAAACACCTTGAACAATATGGCGATGAAGTTGAAGATATTTTAAAGTGTATTGCTTATACAATGAACCCAGATAAAGGAGGAACTATCATTGTAGGAGTTGATGAAAGTGAAATCGTTGGTATTACAATTTTAAACAACACTGGAATGAAAGGTTATATACCTGAAAACATTTTGGTTTATATCGCAGTAGATAATAGTAAGCGAGGAAAAGGTTACGGAAAAAAAATAATGGAAAAAGCTATTGAAGTTACTAGCGGAAGTATTGCTTTACACGTCGAACCCGACAATCCTGCTAAAAAGCTTTATGAAAAATTAGGCTTTACCAGTAAATATTTAGAAATGCGATTAACCAAATAAATCGCTATGGAAGAATTAATTCAATTTCGAAAAGAACTACATCAAAATCCAGAAGTATCAGATTTTGAAACCGAAACAGCCATTCGTGTTCAGAAGTTTTTAAAACAATATCCGCCAACTGAATTACTTACAAATATTGGTGGAAATGGAATTATTGCTGTTTATAAAGGGAAAGCGAAAGGAAAAACTATTTTGCTTAGATGTGAATTAGATGCTTTACCTATTCAAGAAATTAATACATTTAGTCATCGTTCTAAAACCGAAAATGTTTCTCATAAATGCGGACATGACGGACATATGGCAATTCTTTGCGGTTTGGCTAAAGAAATCTATGAAAATCCTATAGAAAAAGGAACTGTAATTTTGTTATTTCAACCTGCAGAAGAAAACGGAAACGGAGCTGTAGCTATTGTTAATGAAGAAAAGTTTAAAAGTTTAAAACCCGATTATGTTTTCGCACTACACAATTTACCAAGCTATGATAAAAATGAAATAGTAGTTAAAAACGGAACTTTTACTTGCGCAGTTAATAGCATAATTGTAGAATTACACGGTAAAACTTCTCACGCTGGAGAACCTGAAAAGGGAATCAATCCAGCAATGGCAATTAGTGAAATTACCACTGCTTTTTTAGCTAAAACACAACCCGATTTACATAAAGAAAATTATTGCATCATTACTCCTATTCATATTAATATGGGTGAAAAAGCTTATGGAGTTTCGGCTGGCTATGGCGAAGTTCATTTTACGATTCGTAGCGATAAAAATTCATTTATGGAAAATATTGAAAGTGAATTTGAAACTATTGCTACAGAAATTGCTAAATCCTACAATTTAAAACCAAAAATATATTGGACAGAAAGTTTTAAAGCCAACGAAAATAATAGTGAAGCTGTAGATTTTGTTCGTAAAGCTACAAAAAAATCAAATCTTACATTACTTGAAAAACAAGTTCCTTTTACGTTTGGTGAAGATTTTGGGTTATTTACACAGCAATATAAAGGCGCAATGTTTGGCTTAGGAGCAGGAAAAGATGTTCCGGCATTACATAATCCTGATTATGACTTTCCAGATGAAATAATTCCTGCTGGAATTTCAGTTTTTCACAACTTAATTAATGAAGTTTTAGATGCATAAAAATTCGGTAATAGAAGTTAATAAAAGTGCTTATCAAAACAATATTGATTTTCTGAAGAAAACCTTTGGTAAAAAAGTCATTTTCTCTTCAGTAGTGAAAGGAAACGCTTATGGTCATGGTTTAAAGGAATTTGCAAAAATGGCTTATAATTGTGGTGTAAGACACTTTTCAGTTTTCGATGTTGAAGAAGCTAAAGTTATTTTTGATGTTCTAGGTAATAACGTAACCATATTAATCATGGGATTTGTTGCCGATGATGATTTGCCTTGGGTTATTGAAAATCAAATTGAGTTTTTTGTTTTTGAACGCTATCGTTTAGCAAAAGCTACAAAAGTTGCCAAAAAACTGAATATTAAAGCTATAATTCATATTGAAGTAGAAACAGGAATGAACCGAACTGGTTTTACAATTCCTATGCTTAAAAAAGTAACGCAATTTTTAATTAAAGAAAAAGAATTTCTTCGATTTAAAGGTTTATGTACGCATTATGCAGGAGCTGAAAGTATTGCTAATTATTACCGAGTGAGTAAACAAATTGAAGTTTTTAAAAAAGCCGAAGAAATTTTTATTGAAAATGGCATTCAGCCTGAAATTAAACACACAGCTTGTTCTGCTGCTTCAATTATGTTTCCAGAAACTCGAATGGATTTAGTTCGAATTGGAATTTTACAATTTGGCTTATGGCCAAGTAGTGAAGTCTTAGTTTCGTATTTAAATTCTAAAAAAAATAAAAAAGATCCGTTGCAACGTATTATCAAATGGAAAAGTGAAGTAATGAGTGTAAAAAGAGTAAAACCAGGGGAGTTTGTAGGCTATGGAATAAGCTTTATGGCTAAAGAAAAAATGAAAATTGCTACCGTTCCGCTGGGTTATGCACACGGTTATAGTCGGTCTTTAAGTAATACAGGACGAGTTTTAGTAAAAGGACAATTTTGTAGAATTATTGGAACTGTAAATATGAATATGCTTACAATTGACGTTACAAATATTGACCACGTAAGAAAAGGAAATGAAGTTGTTTTATTAGGTAACCAAGATGAAACTTCAATTACAATTGCTTCATTTAGCGATTTCAGTAACCAACTTAATTATGAATTATTAACACGAATTTCAAAATCAATTCCTAGAAAAATAATATAATGGCATTTATAAAACTATATAGAGAAAAGCTTAAAGAAAATTATCAGTTTTTAGACTCGATTTTTAAAGAACGTGATATCGAATGGGGTGTCGTTACAAAATTACTTTGTGGAAACACCATTTACCTAAAAGAAATTATAGAATTAGGGGTAACAGAAATGTACGATTCTAGAATTAGTAATCTCAAAGAAATAAAAAAACTAAACCCTAATATCGTTACAGCCTATATAAAGCCTCCTTCAAAAAGAAATATTAAACGCGTAGTAAAGTTTGCCGATGTAAGTTTCAATACCGAAATTTATACTATAAAGATGCTTTCGGAAGAAGCTGTCAAACAAAAGAAAACTCATAAAATCATTATCATGATTGAAATGGGCGATTTAAGAGAAGGTGTTTTAGGTGAAGAATTACTGTCGTTTTACGAACAAGTTTTTAGTTTACCAAATATCGAAATCGTTGGTATAGGAACTAATTTAAATTGTTTAAGTGGTGTAATGCCTACACAAGATAAATTAATTCAGTTAAGTCTTTACGAACAATTGATTGAAGCCAAATTTAACGTAAGAATTCCTTGGGTTTCTGGTGGAACTTCAGTTGCCATTCCGCTTTTATTAAAAAATGCCCGACCAATGGCTGTTAATCATTTTAGAATTGGTGAAGCTTTATTCTTTGGTAAAGACATTTTTACAGGAGAAACCATTACAGGAATGCACAATGATGTCTTTAAATTGTATGCTGAAGTTATTGAAATTACCGAAAAACCCGATAATCCTATTGGTGAACTGGGTGAAAATGTAGCTGGAAATACTTATGAAATAGAAGAAGACACTGATTTAGGTCAAACTTCATTGCGTGCAATTCTCGACATTGGTTTACTCGACATGCAACCACAATATTTAGAAACTGACAATCCAAATATAACTATTGTTGATGCAAGTTCGGACATGATGGTTGTTGATATTTCAAACTCTGAAAAAGATTATAAAATAGGTGATTTAGTTTCCTTTAAATTGCAATACATGGGAGCTTTATATCTATTAAATTCTGATTATATTGAAAAAGTTGTTGAATAAAATAAAAAAATCCCAATCTTTCGATTGGGAATTTTTTTATTTTTTAAAGTTGGCTATTCCATTTTCTAGCCAAGTTTTATATTCTTCAATATCTGGTGTATAACCTACTGGTTTAGAAATATCATTTCCATTATCATCTAAAATAATATAAAATGGTTGCGCATTGTTTTTGTAACGAGTTATTTGATAATCACTCCATTTATTTCCAATAGTCTTTATTTCTTTACCTGTTTCTGGAGAAGTATATTTATCTTTTTCATCTAATTCACGTTTGTCATCTACATATAGCGAAATCAATACAACATCATTTTTCAAAATTGGTAATACCTCAGAATCTGACCAAACATGTTCTTCCATTTTTCTACAATTTACACAAGCATGACCAGTAAAGTCTAACAAAATTGGTTTCCCTACTTGTTTAGCATAAGCCAATCCTTCTTCATAATCATGAAAAGCAATAATTTTATGCGGTCCGAAGTGAGCATGTTCAGGTAAACCAGCTACTACTTCTCCTCCACTTTGTGAATTACCAAATCCGTATGGACTTTCACTATAGGTCATAGGTGGTGGAAAACCAGAAATTAATTTCAATGGTGCTCCCCATAAACCAGGAATTAAATAAACGGTGAAAGTTGAAATTAATAATGCCATAAACAATCTACCTACAGAAATATGAGATAATGGACTATCATGTGGCAAGGTTAATTTTCCGAATAAATAAACTGCCCAAGCTCCAAAAATTACAATCCAAATAACTAAAAATACTTCTCTTTCTAACCAATGCGCTTGTAAAACTAAATCGGCATTTGATAAAAACTTAAACGCCATTGCTAATTCTAAAAATCCTAAAGATACTTTTACCGTATTCATCCATCCTCCAGATTTTGGTAAAGAATTTAACCAACCTGGAAATAACGCAAATAACATAAACGGTAATGCAATTGCTGATGAAAAGCCTAACATTCCTACAATTGGAGCAATTCCACCTTTTGAAGAAGCTTCTACTAATAAAGTTCCTACAATTGGTCCTGTACAAGAAAAAGAAACAATAGCTAAAGCTAAAGCCATAAAAAATATAGCTACAATACCAGATTTTCCAGCTTGAGCATCAACTTTATTTGCCCAAGATTGTGGTAAAACAATTTCGAATGCTCCTAAAAAAGAAGCAGCAAAGAATACAAGTATTACAAAGAAAATGACATTAAATAAAACACTTGTTGAAAGCGCATTTAATGAATCTGCTCCGAAAATTCCAACAATCAATGAACCTAAAGCAACATAGATAAAAATAATCGAAAGTCCGTAAATAAAAGCATTTTTAACACCTTCGGCTTTTGTTTTACTTTGTTTCGTAAAGAAACTAACCGTCATTGGAATCATTGGGAAAATACAAGGCATTAATAAAGCAGCAAATCCACCTACAAATGCTAGTATAAAAATTCCCCACAAACTACGCTTCTCTTCTTTCTTTTCAATTTCTTTAGCTGATGGAATACTTTCTTCAGATACTTTTACTTCCTCATTATTATTATCTTCAGCAATAGTTTGTTTTGTTGTATCCATCGTAACTGATTCAATGACTAAATCAGACTTTGGTTCTTCTTTAACTTCTTCAATTTTAGTTGTATTTTCAACTGCTTTAATTTCGGGAAGTTTAAAAGTAAACGTCTTGTCTAATTGAATACATTGCTCTTTACAAGCTTGATATTCAACATATACTTTTACTTCTTTTAAAGCTGTGTTGGTAACTTTTATCTTTTGTTTAAAAGTCGCTTTATTTTCAAAAATATATTCATCAATTTCAAATATATCATTGTATACTTTTTGATACTTACTTTCTGAAGTTTTTCCAACTAATTCATAATTTCCTTTTGCATTTTTATATTCAAAAACACTTGGAAGCGAACCTCCATCTGGCGTGAATTGAGAAAACATATGCCAATGTGGTTCAATTTCAGCTTCCATTACTAATTCAAACTCATCGTTTGAAATTCGATTAATCGAAGTTTTCCAAGAAACAGGATCAAAAATTTGGGCATTTATAACTAACGAAATAAATAATGAGGCAAAAAGGAATATTTTTTTCATCTTATTTTTATAATTCTATTTTTAAAATATTGTTTGTTGTATTGTTTGCTAAAAATCTTTGGTCAGCTCGTTTTCCTATAACCCAAATAATCTCATCATTTGAGCATAAAAGCCACTGATTATTTTTATCGTAAAGCGAATATTTTTCGTCTTTAAAAAATTTACTCAGCTTCTTTTTACCTTTCATTCCATTTGGATAAAAAACATCGCCTTCTTTCCATTTTCTAATTTCTAACGGAAAAACCAACTTTTCAACATCAACAAAAATACTATCCTTATTTGGAATAGAAATGTTATCTACTTTACTTTTCGCTATTTTTAAGGGAATTTTAAGAGAATCTTCGTTTTCTTTAAGAAAATAACTTTCGGTAGTTGAATCTTTTTTAAAAAGCAACAAGGTTTCTCTGTCTTTTAACAGAATAAATGCTTCTGAATAAATTTGTTTTCCCGAATTTGCTTTTACCAAATCATAAATATCATTCCAGGCTGTAAATCCGTATAACTTTAACCAATAATATAAATAGATTTTCCAATTTTGAAGTTGGAGTAATTTTTCAATTGAAATTACTTTCTTTCCTTCATTCTCTTGAACAACATCCTTATATTTCAAATTAACCTCATCATCAATAAAAGTCTGACTTTCATTTAAAAACTTTTGAGTTTTATCGAAATTCGCTAAGAATGTAGGATGTAACTCTTTTAAAATTGGAACAATTTGGTGACGGATTTTATTTCGCAAATACTTATCAGATGCATTACTACTATCTTCTTTCCAAACAAGATTATTTTCCTTAGCATAAGCTAAAATTTCATCTCGAGAAAATGGCAATAACGGACGAATAATTGAACCGTTTTGTTTTGGAATTCCAGTTAGACCTTCTAATCCTGTTCCGCGACTTAAATTGATAATAAAAGTTTCTAAATTATCGTCAGCATGATGCGCTGTAAGTAAATATTGATAATTATTTTTTTCTAACTTTTCTTGAAACCAATTGTAACGCAATTCTCTTGCAGCTAATTGCGTAGAAAGTTTATGTTCTTCAGCATATTCAGTAGTATCAAAATAACGAAGGATATAATGAATTTGGTTTTCTCTACAAAAATCTCTCAAAAATTGAGTTTCGGATTCGCTTTCTTCATCTCGTAATTGAAAATTACAATGTAAAATGGAAAAGTTATAATTCAGTTTTCGAAATAAATTAACTAAAACCATACTATCAATTCCACCACTAACTGCAATAAAAAACTTACTTTCTCTTAAGAAAGGAAATTGATTTTGAATATGGTTTTGGAATTGGTTAAGCATGTTTTTTTCAAAGTTAAAAGAAAAAAGGGATAAGGGATTAGTCTATTCAAGTATTTTATTAACTAATGAATTAAGCATCTTTTCAATTTCAATTGATAAATCAGAAGCTTCTTGTATTTGTTCCCTTTTAATAAACCCTAAATTTACAGCAATTTCAATTTGTGTTTGGCATTCATATAGCGAACCTCTTGCTATTTGTAAAAACTTAGCATAATCTTTTTTATAATTTCGTCCGTAACCTTCTGCAATATTTGAAGGAACTGAAACTGAACTTCTTTTTATTTGTGATACTAATCCAAATTTTTCAGATTCAGGAAAAACTTCAGAAATTTTATAAACTAAAGTAACCCAATTCATAGATTTTTGCCAAACAATTAAATCTCTATAACTTTTCATATATAATTTCCTTTTTACTTATCCCTTTTCCCTGATTACTTATTACTCTCCAACACTTCAAACATTGCTTTGGCTTTAATTAAACATTCTTCGTATTCTTTTTCAGGAATAGATTTTGAAGTAATGGCACTTCCTACGGAAAAAGATAAATATTTATTTTCAGCATTGTATAAAATACTACGAATTACAACATTGAAATCGAAATCGCCTGTTGGAGTAAAATAGCCTACTGCTCCACTATACAAACCTCTTTTCGTTTCTTCCATTTCTTCAATAATTTTCATAGCTGAAATCTTTGGAGCGCCTGTCATGCTTCCCATTGGGAAAGTGGAACGAATAACCTCAATTGGTGAAATAGAATTTTCAACTGTAGAAACAATAGTAGAAATCATTTGATGAACTTGTTTAAATGTATAAACTTTACAAAGTTCTTCTACCTCAACACTTCCTTTTGAAGCGGTGTGTGATAAATCATTACGAACCAAATCGACAATCATAATATTTTCAGCACGTTCTTTTTCGTTTTGTACTAACTCAATCTTCAATTGCTTATCTTGTTCTAAATCAAAACTACGCCTAGCGGTTCCTTTTATCGGTTGGGAAATAACTTTCGTTTCTTCTTTCTTCAAATAGCGTTCTGGCGAAGCCGAAAGTAGAAATTGCTTATTATTTTTGAAATAAACCGCAAATGGCGGTTCGGAAATTTTATTTAATTTTTGATAAACTTCTAAAGGCTCAATTTGGACATTATCAGCATAAAATTCCATACAAAAATTGGCTTCGTAAATATCGCCACGATGAATATAATCCAACATTTTTTGGACTTTTTCAACATACTTTTCTTTAGAAACTGTTTGTTGAATATTTAAAGTAAACTTTTGACTTTTGACTTTTGACTTTTGACTTACAATTTCATTAAAATCATATTCTATTTCGTCGTCAACAAAATGTAAATATTGAATTTCTAATACATTTTCTTTTAATAGAAACAACTTTTTAGGCTGAAAGAAAAATAAATCAGGAAAATGTAAACCGTCAAAATTTTTAGATAGTAAATCTTCTACATCATTTTTTAAATCATAGGACAAATAGCCAAACAACCAATCTTTAGTAACCGATTGATATTGGTATAAATCTTCAAATGCATTATGAAAATCCGTTTGAATAGATGTAAAAGCTTCCACAGCAACCACAAAATCATAATTTGAATATTGCTGTTCGTAATTATTTGAATCTAAAACAACAACTTCTCTAAATTGGTTAGCCCAATGAAGTAATTTTGTTTTAAATTCTTTAAGATTATCGATATTTTTAATTGATGATGTACGCAAGTTTTACAATTTGATTTACAAAGTAAAGAAAGTTTTATAAAAAAAGCCTAACAAATCTATATTTGCTAGGCCTTTGTTTTGAAAATCTGAAACAAGTTCAGAATAACATATTTTCTTAAACGTGTAATGCTCTATTATCAGTAGCAGCTAAAGCCGCTTCTTTAATAGCTTCTGCAAATGTAGGGTGGGCGTGCGACATTCTTGAAATATCTTCTGCACTAGCTCTAAATTCCATAGCAGTTACGGCTTCAGCAATTAAATCAGCACAACGAGCACCAATCATGTGAACACCTAAAACTTCATCAGTATTCTTATCGGCTAAAATTTTAACAAATCCGTTAATATCTCCACTAGCTCTAGCTCTACCTAAAGCTTTGAATGGGAAACTTCCTGATTTGTATGCTACACCTTCTTCTTTAAGTTGTTCTTCTGTTTTACCAACAGCAGCAACTTCTGGCCAAGTATAAACAACACCAGGAATTAAGTTATAATCGATATGTGGTTTTTGTCCCGCTAAATATTCGGCAACTAAAACACCTTCTTCTTCAGCTTTGTGGGCTAACATAGCTCCACGAACAACATCTCCAATTGCATAAATATTTGATGCAGATGTTTGTAAATGTTCGTTAACTTCTACTTGTCCACGTTCGTTAACTTGTACGCCAGCTTTCTCAGCATTTAATCCATCAGTATAAGGGCGACGACCAACTGCAACTAAGCAATAATCTCCTTCAAAAACAACTTCTTCACCTTTTTTATTATCGGCTTTAATCGTAACGTTTTTTCCTTTACGAGTTACTTCTTTTACTTTGTGAGAAGTATAGAATTTCATTCCTTGTTTCTTTAATACTTTTGTCAATTCTTTAGACAAAGCACCATCCATTCCAGGAATAATTCTATCCATATACTCTACAACCGAAACTTGCGCTCCAAGTCTCATATAAACTTGTCCCAACTCAATTCCGATAACTCCACCACCAATAATTACTAAATGCTTAGGAACTTCAGGTAATTTTAAAGCTTCAGTAGAAGTAATTACTCTTTCTTTATCTAATTTAATAAAAGGTAAAGTCGATGGTTTAGAACCTGTTGCAATAATCGCATGTTTTGTTTCAATTACTTCTGAAGAACCGTCTTTCTTTGAAATTTTTACAGAAGTTGCACTTTCAAATGAACCAACACCTTCAAAAACCTCAATTTTATTTTTATCCATTAAATATTTAACACCACCACTAGTTTGGTCAACAACAGCTTGCTTTCTGTCAATCATTTTTTGAAGGTTAACTTTAACATCTCCAGAAACTTCAATTCCGTGATCTGCAAAATGCTGTAACTCTTCGTAATGATGAGAAGAAGCTAACAATGCTTTAGAAGGAATACATCCTACATTTAAGCAAGTTCCTCCAAGTGTTGAATATTTTTCTATAATTGCTGTTTTAAATCCTAGTTGTGCACAACGAATAGCAGCAACATATCCGCCAGGACCAGAACCAATAATGGTTACATCAAATTGACTCATTTTTATGTTTTTATGATTGTAGTTATTCTAATAATTGAGTACAAAAGTACAGTTTTTTAGTCAAATCTCTTATTCAATTAGCAATTTATTCGGTTAACTTAAAAGCTGTTGAAAACTTTAGTTCTTCAATCATAAATGTACTGTGTGTGCTACCAATATCCTTTATTGTAGTTAATTTTGTTACCATAAACTCACGATATTCTTCCATATTCTTTACAAATATTTTCAAAATATAATCATAATCTCCACTCACATGATAACATTCTAAAACCTCATCTAGTTTTAAAATTTCTTTTTCAAAATGTTTTATTTGATTAATGTTGTGTTGGGCTAACTTTACATGACAAAAAACTACAAAGTTTTTTTGTACCTTTGATTTATCAAGAACAGCAACATATTTATCTATTACACCTTCGCGTTCCAACTTTTTAATTCGTTCATAAACAGCTGTAACAGAAAGATTTAATTTATCAGAAAGTTCTTTTGTTGTTTTTTTTGTATCTGCTTGAAGTAGTTCGAGTAATTTTCTATCGATTATATCAAATTTCATAATTGAAATAAATTTTAATTACCCTTCAAATTTACAAAATAAAAAGATATACACTCTATTAAACAGATATTTTTTAGTTTTAAAATCTATATTTAAGCTATTGTATTGAAAATTTAATTATAATTTTAGATTTTTGCTTTACAAACAACTAAAAAATATTACTATGAGTCAATTCAATCCAGCAGACAAAATTCAAGATTTGCAATACTTTGGTGAATTTGGAGGAGTAAATCCATCAATTTCTGATAGTTCAACTTATACTTTTCTTTCCGCTAAAACGATGTTTGATACATTTGAAGGAAATGCAGAAGGTTGTTATTTATATTCTCGCCACTCATCGCCAAGTAACTTATATTTAGATAAAGCACTTGCTGAAATGGAAGGAACAGAGTCGGCTAACGTAGCTGCTTCTGGAATGGGAGCTATTACTCCTACTCTATTGCAATTATGTGGAAATGGAGATCATGTAGTTTCAAGTAGAACTATCTACGGAGGAACGTATGCTTTCTTAAAGAATTTCGCTCCAAGAATGGGCGTAAATACAACTTTTGTTGATATTACTAAATTAGATATTGTTGAAGCTGCAATTACTCCAAACACTAAAGTTTTATATTGTGAAACAGTTAGTAATCCGCTTCTTGAAGTTGCGAATCTTGCAGAATTATCTAAAATTGCTAAAAAGCATAATATTAAGCTGGTAGTAGATAATACTTTTTCTCCATTATCAGTTTCTCCTATTAAATTAGGCGCTGATATTGTACTTCACTCTCTGACTAAATATATAAACGGAAGCAGTGATACTGTTGGTGGCGTTGTTTGTGCTTCACAAGAATTCATCAATAGCTTAAAAGATGTAAATTCTGGAGCAAGTATGCTTTTAGGGCCAACAATGGACAGTATGCGTTCGGCTTCAGTAATGAAGAACTTAAGAACATTACATTTACGTATAAAGCAACATAGTAATAATGCTATGTATCTTTCTAAAAAGTTTGAGCAAGACGGATTGAAAGTTGTTTATCCAGGTTTAGAAAGTCACCCAAGTCATGAAGTTTATAAAAACATGATTAATCCAGAATATGGCTTTGGTGGAATGATGACTGTTGATGTTGGTTCGCTTGATAAAGCAAATGCTTTAATGGAATTAATGCAAGAGAAAAACTTAGGTTACTTAGCAGTAAGTTTAGGTTTCTACAAAACTTTATTTAGTGCTCCTGGAACCTCTACTTCTTCTGAAATACCAGAAGATGAGCAAAAAGAAATGGGACTATCTGATGGTTTAATTCGTTTTTCAATAGGTTTAGATAATAATATTGAAAGAACTTATGAAATGATGAAAGATTGCATGAAAGAATTAAATGTTTTATAACATTAAACTTTATACTATACAAAACCGTTTCAATACTATTTGAAGCGGTTTTTTTATAAATTGTTTATTCCTTTTCAATTCTCTATATTGCACTACCAAACTAAAAAAATAAATGGATACAAAGATCATTCGAAATAAAGAACTTAATATTTGGGAAGCCATAATTCCCGTTATAATTTTAATGTCACTACTTGCCTACAATATTTTCTATAAAGATGGTGCTTGGCTTGGTGACTACTCAAATCAATTTATTTTACTAATTGGAGGATTAGTTGCTGCTGTCGTTGGCTTCTTTAACAAAGTTTCTTTAAAGGTGATGTTTGATGAAGTTTTAGAAAACTGGAAAAATGTCTTTGTTCCAATTATGATTTTGTTTTTAGTTGGTGCTCTAGCCGGAACTTGGCTAGTAAGCGGAATTATCCCTGCTATGGTTTATTATGGTTTACAAGTTTTAAGTCCAGGAATATTTTTACCAGCTTCGGTAATTATTGCGGCAATAATTTCTATAGCAACTGGTAGCTCTTGGACAACTTCGGCTACAGTTGGTATCGCATTAATTGGAATTGGAAGTGCTTTAGGAATTCCAACAGGAATGATTGCTGGTGCTGTAATTTCTGGAGCATATTTTGGAGATAAAATGTCGCCTTTATCAGATACCACAAACCTTGCTCCTGCTATGGCTGGTACTGATTTGTTTACGCACATAAAATATATGGCTTTTACAACAGTGCCTTCTTTTGTTATTACACTTATTGTTTTCACAATTTTAACAACAACAATCGATACTTCTGGAACAGCCGATATTAGTAATTTATTAACTTCTATAAATAGTACATTTCATATTTCGCCTTTATTGTTTACAGTTCCCGCTGTAGTAATTGCTATGATTTTATTGAAAACAAAACCATTATTAGCATTAGGAACTGGTGTGATTTTAGCTTCGGTATTTGCTTTTATTTTCCAAATGGATATTTTAAATAACTTATCTGATTCTAGCTTTAAATCAATCGTAAATTCAATTTTTGTTGATACTCAAATTCAAACCGATAATGAGAAATTAACAGAATTATTCAGTTCTGGTGGAATGAAAGGAATGTTATGGACAATTTTCTTGATTGTTTGTGCTATGGTTTTTGGTGGCGTTATGGATGCAATTGGTGCATTGGCAAGGATAACCAACACATTATTATCTGTTGCCAAATCTACATTTGGATTATTCTTTAGTACCGTTGTAAGTTGCTTGGGGTTAAACGCTATTGCATCAGACCAATATTTAGCAATTGTTATTCCTGGTAAAATGTTTAAAAAAGCGTTTGAAGATAAAGGCTTAGCTCCTGAAAATTTAAGCCGAACATTAGAAGATTCAGGAACTGTAACTTCTGTTTTAATTCCATGGAATACTTGCGGAGCATATCAATCGGGCGTACTTGGTGTAAGTGTTGCAGATTACGCCATTTATGCAGTTTTTAATTATATTAGTCCGTTTATGACCTTATTATTTGCTGCATTAGGTATTAAAATAAAACAATTGGCTGTAAATATCAAAAAATAGTTTTTGATAAATAAAACCTATTTTGTTATAAAAATTAACCATTACTTAATTTAAGTGATGGTTTTTTTATTTGTAAATTTGATAACATAAATCAATAAATATTGATTTATTCCTAAAAAAATAACACAATTCAAACTTAAAATAAAATTTATGGACAGTTCAAACGACATCAGCAAATGCCCTTTTCATCAAAATCCAAATTCCGGAACTACTAATAAAGATTGGTGGCCCAATTCTTTAAATTTTGATATCCTACATCAGCACGATAAAAAAACAAACCCTATGGGAGAAAGTTTTAATTATGCTGAAGAATTTAAAAAGTTAGACTTAGAAGCTGTTAAAACCGATTTAAAGAACTTAATGACAGAGAGTCAAGAATGGTGGCCTGCAGATTGGGGACATTATGGAGGCTTAATGATTCGTATGGCTTGGCATTCTGCTGGAACATACAGAACTTCAGATGGTCGTGGTGGAAGTAATACTGGAAACCAACGTTTTGCTCCATTGAATAGTTGGCCTGACAACGTAAACTTGGATAAAGCAAGAAGATTATTATGGCCTATTAAAAAGAAATACGGAAATAAACTTTCTTGGGCAGATTTGATGATTTTAGCTGGAAATATGGCTTACGAATCTATGGGATTAAAAACTTTTGGATTTGCTGGTGGACGTGAAGACATTTGGCATCCAGAAAAAGATATTTATTGGGGTTCTGAGAGTGAATGGTTAGCAGAAACTGGTAGCGAAGGAAGTCGTTATTCTGGTGAAAGAGATTTAGAAAATCCATTAGCAGCTGTAATGATGGGATTAATTTATGTAAATCCTGAAGGCGTTGATGGAAATCCCGACCCATTAAAAACTGCTGAAGACATTAGAGTAACATTTAAACGTATGGCAATGAACGATGAAGAAACTGTTGCACTAACCGCTGGCGGACATACTGTTGGGAAAACACATGGAAATGGAGATGCTTCTAAATTAGGAAAAGAACCAGAAGCAGCTGATGTTGAAGAACAAGGACTAGGCTGGCACAACCCTAAAGGAAACGGAAATGCTGGTGATACAGTAACTAGTGGAATTGAAGGAGCTTGGACTACTGAACCTACAAAATGGGATAATGGATACTTCGATTTGTTGCTAAATTATGATTGGGAATTAAAGAAAAGTCCAGCTGGAGCTTGGCAGTGGGAACCAATAAACTTACCTGAAGATAAAAAACCTATTGATGCCCACAATCCTTCTGTAAGAAGAAATCCCATTATGACAGATGCTGATATGGCAATGAAAATGGATCCGGCTTATAGAGAAATTTCTGAAAAATTCTATAATGATTTTGAATACTTCACCGATGTTTTTGCAAGAGCATGGTTTAAATTAACACACCGTGATTTAGGACCAAAATCAAGATATCTTGGTGCTGATGTTCCGAAAGAAGATTTAATTTGGCAAGACCCTGTTCCAACAGGAAATAAAAATTTATCTGAAAGCGACCTAAACGAATTAAAATCTCAAATTTTAAATAGTGGATTAACGCGTTCTGAACTTATTGCTACTGCTTGGGATAGCGCAAGAACATTTAGAGGTTCTGATTTTAGAGGTGGAGCAAATGGAGCAAGAATTCGTTTAGCACCTCAAAAAGATTGGCAAGGAAACGAACCCGAAAAACTACAAAAAGTAATAAATAAACTCACTGAAATTAAAAACAACTTTGGGAAAGAAGTAAGTTTAGCCGATTTAATCGTCTTAGGAGGAAGTACTGCTGTTGAACAAGCTGCTAAAGATGCTGGATTTAATGTTGCTGTTCCTTTTATTGCAGGACGTGGAGATGCAACTCAAGAAATGACTGATATTGAATCTTTTGAAGATTTAGAACCTGTACACGATGCATTCCGTAATTGGTTGAAAAAAGAATATGCTACAGTAAAACCTGAAGAAATGATGTTAGATAAAGCACAATTACTTGGATTAACTGCTCCAGAAATGACTGTTCTAATTGGTGGAATGCGTGTTTTAGGAACAAATTATGCAAATTCTAAACATGGAGTCTTCACAGATAAAGTTGGTGTTTTATCAAACGATTTCTTTGTTAATTTAACTGATATGAATTACACTTGGAAACCAACAGGAAGTAACAGTTATAATATTGTTAATAGAAAATCTGGTGAAACAAAATGGACAGCTACAAGAGTTGATTTAGTTTTCGGTTCTAATTCTATCTTACGTGCTTATGCAGAAGTTTATGCGCAAGACGACAACAAAGAGAAATTCGTTACAGATTTTATTAAAGCATGGACTAAAGTAATGAATGCTGATTTATTTTAATTAGCTCAATAATAAATAATCTAAACCGTCAATATTGGCGGTTTTTTTATGTAAAACCAAACTATAAATTTTACTTATTATTAAATAAGAAATTATCATTATTTATTTAATAACACTTTCTTTATTTAAGTAAATTTGCAAGTGTAAAATAAATACAAATCTTAAAAATTAAAAACATGGCATTAGTAGGAAGAAAATTTCCAAACATTACAGTTGACGCAATTTCTGAAATGGGAGACAACTTAAGAATCAACGTTTTAGAAGAAGCAATCAATAATAATAAAAAAGTAGTTTTATTTTGGTATCCAAAAGATTTTACTTTTGTTTGTCCAACAGAATTACACGCTTTTCAAGCTGCATTAGGTGAGTTTGAAAAAAGAAACACAGTAGTTATTGGTGCTTCTTGTGATACTAATGAAGTTCATTTTGCTTGGTTAAACACAGCAAAAGACAATGGTGGAATCGAAGGTGTAACTTATCCATTATTAGCTGATACAACTCGTAATTTATCTACAGCTTTAGGCATTTTAGATGTTGAGGAAGTATTTAATGAAGAAACTGGAGAATACTTATTAGAAGGTTCAAATGTAACTTACCGTGCTACTTACTTAATTGATGAAGAAGGTAAAATTTTCCACGAAAGTGTAAACGATATGCCATTAGGTAGAAATGTAAATGAGTATTTAAGATTAATCGATGCTTATGCTCACGTACAAAAGAACGGTGAAGTTTGTCCAGCAAACTGGGAAGAAGGAAAAGATGCTATGAAAGCAGACAGAAACAGTACTGCTGAATATTTAGCTTCTCACTAAAATTTAATGTAATAATTTTATAATGTACCAATTAGCCAATTCTAAATAATTGGTACATTATTATATTTTCTTATTTAATAATTAAAATATGTTTCAAGAAATTGCACAAGATAATTTACAAGAAATTGTAAATTCAAACGATATTGTTGTGGTTCAGTATTCTGCATCTTGGTGTGGAAACTGTAGAATCATGAAACCAAAATTTAAAAAGTTAGCACAGACGAACGAAAATGTTCCTTTTGTAGTTGTTGATGCGGAAAAATTTCCAGAATCTAGAAAATTAGCTAAAGTTGATAATTTACCTACGTTTGCTACTTTTAAAAATGGAGAATTGGTAAACCAAGCACAAACTAATAAAGCTGAAGTTTTAGCAGAATTAGTAAACGAAGTAATCTAATAAAAGATGAAATTACCTGTAATAAAACAATTAACTCAATTTATTGAGGAAAACGACCAAGATTACATTGTTGAAACTTTAGAAGTTTTAGAAAACTTAACTGAAGTTCCATCATTAAAAGACGAAGAATTAGATGTTATAGGCGAACTAATTTCAAATATGTATGGCGCTCTAGAAGTTCATAAAATGGTTCAAGAAGGAAAAGATAAAAAAACCGCTTTAAACGATTTTATGAAACGAGTTCTTGGTTCAATAGATAAAGAATAAGCAAAACTCTCTATTTAGAGAGTTTTTTTAAACTTTTTTTTGTGAAAATTAGTTTTTTAACATTTTATTTTTAAATTGCGTAAAAAATCACAAGATTTAATGCGCTTATGAATAAAATTACCCTACTAGTAAGTACTCTTTTCGTTTTCAATATAAGTGTTTCTATTGCACAAGAAAATTTCCAATTAAAATCGAGGCCAACAAGTTTTGAATCTGTTGGCGCAATTGGTGATAGTATTTTCAACATGAAAATGCCTGTTAGTTATGAGGCAAAAAATGCTGTAATTACCAACAAACTGCCCTATCCTATTATTTTCATTCACGGATTAAATTCGAGTTCAGAAACTTGGAATACTACATCCAATTATCTGGATTCTCAATATGGTTTCACTTTTGGTGGTCGTTTTGATTTCTGTTTAAATGCCGACAATGATGATACAAAAGCCAATACTAATTTTTATCCTACTTCTGGAGCCGATATTGCCGCTTTTGAAACAACATTAATGCAAAATGGTGATTACTATTATGTAAATTACGATGTTGATCCAGACGGTTCAATCGGATCAAGTGTTTATAGTAATCAATCGGCTATTGTTAAACAAGGTGCAGCTGTAAAAAGAGCTGTTGAACGTGTTTTAGAGCTTACTGGAAAAAACAAAGTAATTTTAGTCGGTCATAGTATGGGTGGATTAGCTTCTCGCGAATACATTCAAAATAGTTATAATTGGCAAACAGATGGGCAACATCATATTGCTAAACTTTTAACTTTAGGGACTCCGCACGGAGGTAGTAATGCTAGTGACATTGGCTTAGGATGGATTATTGGAATGGAAACACATTCGGAAGCGTTACGAGATTTAAAGACCACTTATTATTACAGTGGAGATCAAGGCCGTTATCTTTTTGGTGGATCCGAAATTAACGATTCTAACAACATGAACGAACATTTATGGGGTGATGATTATTGGAATATCGATGTAAATTGTAATGGAACAATTGGAGATAATATTGTAGGGTTAAATCAAAAAACTATTGATAATTTAATTGATTTTACCAATGTGGTTGGAAAAGTAAATGGCGATACTACAGACGGAGTAGTTACTGAAACTTCTGCAAAAATGAATAATTATCTAACCAATTTACAATTCCCTGCAAAATATTTCTACTATACAGCGATTGGTGTTGAAGTTCATACCGCTTTAACTGGACGATTATATCAAATTATGCAAGGCTTAGATGAACCTAACTTTAAAGAATTGGCCTTCGGTATTGATATTAATACCATTTATAATGGTTTTACTACGGTTCAAGAAAATTCAGCTGATGGTGATGACGATTATTTTAAATTTACCGTTACTGACAATATAATTGCTACTTTGGATATGAGTACTATTGCAACAAGTCAAATGCAAGCTTCTTTTCTAGATAGTGCTGGAAACTTAATTGGAAGTATCCAAAACAATAGTGGTGCTACTTTAAGCAATACAGTAACATTAGCGCCAGGTGACTATTTTTTAAAATTAAGAAGCACTACTCCAACCAGTACTGATTATGAAACACCATATCAATTTGTGATAAATACTGTTTTAAGTACAAATTCAAATGCATTCGAGAACTTCAGTTATTATCCAAATCCAGCAAAAAACACAATTACGTTTGATAATATTGCCCTTTCTCAAATTAAAATTTACAATACGTTAGGACAATTAGTCGCTGTTAAAAATTTGAATATAAACAATACGCAAAATCAAATTGATGTTTCCAATCTCACTAAAGGAGTTTACCTTTTTGTATTAGAAGATAACTCTTCGCAGAAAACAATTCGAATAATAAAAGAATAATAAAAAAAGCACTTTATCTGAGTGCTTTTTTTATTTATAATATTTCTTTTTAAACCAAAAGGCGAGATTTACTAAAGCTATTAAAGCCGGAACTTCAACTAAAGGTCCAATTACTCCAGCAAAAGCTTGTCCGCTATTTATTCCAAAAACACCAATAGCAACTGCAATTGCTAATTCAAAATTATTTCCAGTTGCTGTAAAAGCAATGGCTGTCGATTTTGAATAATCAGCGCCAAAATATTTTCCAATAAAAAAGCTAATCACAAACATAATTACAAAGTAAATCACTAATGGAATAGCAATACGAACAACATCCATAGGAATTTGAACAATTAATTCGCCCTTCAAACTGAACATTAAAACAATTGTAAACAACAAAGCAATTAAGGTTATAGGCGAAATAAAAGGAACATATTTCTCTTGAAACCATTGTTCTCCTTTTATCTTAATTAAAACATATCTACTAATAATTCCTAAAGCAAATGGAATTCCTAAATAAATACCTACGCTTTCGGCAATTTGTCCAATGCTGATATTAACATCAAATCCTTTATAGCCAAAAATTGGTGGCAAAATGGTGATAAAAATATACGCATAAACACTATAAAGTAAAACTTGAAAAATACTGTTTAACGCAATTAAACCAGCTCCGTATTCTCTATTTCCTTCTGCTAAATCATTCCAAACAACAACCATAGCAATACATCGTGCCAAACCGATAAGAATAACACCAATCATATATTCTGGATAACCATTTAAAAATAAAAGCGCTAAAAAGAACATTAAAATTGGTCCAATTATCCAATTTAAAATAAGAGAAGCACCTAAAACTTTTGTGTTTTTAAAAACTTCACCCATTTTTGAATAATTTACTTTTGCTAGCGGCGGATACATCATTAAAATTAATCCGATTGCCAACGGAATATTTGTTGTTCCACTCGAAAATGAATTAATAAAATTACTACTTGACGGAATGAAATAACCAATTCCTACTCCTATTAACATTGCTAAAAAAATCCATAAGGTTAAGTATCTATCTAAAAAACTTAATTTCTTTCTTTCGAATGTTGGGGTGCAATTATTTGCCGACATCTTATTTCTTTATTTGTGAAAAAACATAAAACATTTCAGAAGCGATTTCTAAGCTTCTTTCTTCATATTTTGCATTCATTAAATCCGTTTCATCATACGCTTTTGGGTCGTCATAACGAACTGCTATTCTTAATTCTGAACCAAATACAAACGGACAACCTTCATCTGCCGATGAACACGTCATAATTGCTGCAAATCCAGACTTTGGGTTGAAATTAGCATCATATTTTTTAGAAAACCCAATAATTGGTAATTCGCTTTCATCAAATTTAATTGCATAAACCGGATTTTGACTTTCGGCTAACTTTTCAATTTCAAATCCTTGATTTTGCAACGTTTCTCCAACTTTAGGAAACATTGCCGTTTCTTCTGTTCCACCAGAATAACAAGCAATATTTTTTATTCCGAAATGAAATGCAAAAGTTTGCGCCCAAATTTGTCCTAAATGACTTCTACGTGAATTGTGCGTACAAATAAAATTCAATCGGATTTCACTTTGTGAAGCAACTTTTCCTTGAATAAAATTGATTAATGGCTTTAAAATTTCTTTTCTTTCTTCCGAAATCTTCATTTCAGAAATTTGATTGATTGTGTTGTTGAGTTTTGAATACATTTATTTCTTTTTTAACGAACAGAAAATAAAATTTTGAACTGTATCAAATGGAGTTTGATGATCTTCGGAAAAACAATTTTCAACGCTAAAATCATTTCCAAAAACAGATTGAATCTTACTTTCTGAATATTGTGTAATTTCTAATCCGCTACATTTTAATGGTCCATTTTCTGAAAAAGTTCCTAGAAATAGTAGTCCGTTTTCATTGAGAGAATTTGAAACTAAACTTTTATATTTTTGAATATCTTCAATCGAAGTTAAAAAGTGAAAACTCGCTCTATCATGCCAAACATCGTATTTTTCTTTTGGTGAAAACTCTAAAACATCTGAAATGATAAATTTCACTTTATTTGCCTTCGCTCCTAACCTTTTCTTTAAACGCGCAATCGCATTTTTAGAAATATCTAAAATCGTAACATCAGTATAACCTAAATCTAATAAATTATCGATTAGATAACTATCGCCGCCACCTACTTCGATAATTTTAGCATCTTTTGGAATATTATTTTCGGTGAAAAATTGTAACGAAGTTTCTGGTTTTTGTTGGTACCAACTCACTTCTTTTTCACCTTTAGTTGAAAAAACGTTTTCCCAATGAGATTTTCTATTTTCCATTAACAACAACCCGATTTAGGTGAACAGCAAGAAGCTTCAGTTTGTAAATCTTTTAAAGAAACTTTCATTTTTTCTAGTGGAATTCCACAATGATCAGCCGCTAAACAAGTAGTTTCTTTTGCAGTTAATTTAAAAATTCCATTTTCAAAAGCTAAACCAAATTTACCAATAGTTTGCTCCATTTGATATTCAACTTCTAATTCTAAATCTTGACTTTGGAATAAATTTTCTGAAGCTTTTATTATTTGATTCACTTTATCAGTTGTTAAACGATGTTCTAAATCTCCAGCAAACCAAACTTGGAACGTAATTAATTTTTCTTCACGAATTGTATTTCCACAATCAATGAAGTTTTTCGTAAGTAATCCCATTTCAGTAATATGAAAATGATTAGGAACAAAAGTTCCATTTGGTAATTGAATTTGAAATTCGTTTACATTTTCTAATGCTAATTTGAATTCTGATAGTTTCATTTTTTAATATTTTAAGTTGTGAATTGTAATCAAATTAATCTATTCTCGACATACATTTTTCTCGTCATTTCGAGTAGCGAAGCTTATCGAGAACTAAAAAAAATTAACAGCATTTACTTTGAAGCTTCTCCGAAATTTGGCCGAAATATTTTTCTAACAAAGTAATTGTTTCTGCTTTTAAACAATAACAAATTGCAGTTCCTTCAATATTTCCCTGAATAATTCCAGCGTTTTTGAGTTCTTTCAAGTGTTGAGAAACTGTTGGTTGAGCTAACGGCAATTCGCTAACAATATCACCACAAATACAGCTATCTACACTTAATAAATACTGAATAATCGCAATACGTGCCGGATGCGACATCGCTTTAAATAAACTCGCTAAATCATTTTGTTCTTTTGTAAAAAAATCTGCTTTCGATGCTCCCATATTAAATTATTATATTGTAATATTACGATATAATAATTGAATAGCAAAATGTAAACAAAAAAAATCCCGTTTCAATTAAGAAACGGGATTTAGTATTTTGAGATAGATTCCGACTTCTCGATACATCTCGACAATTGTCGTGACACTCGAAGTGACGGAATTAGAAGGATTATTTACCTCCTTTTTCCATTTTTGCTTTTAATTCAGCTAATGCATCAATATCACCTAAAGTTGATTTCTCAGCATTGTTTGAAGAGTTTGTAGCTGCTTCTTTTACAACTTTTTCTTCTTCTTCACGGAAGATTGCTGTGTGAGATGCTACTACTCTTTTTAAGTCTTTATTAAATTCAATTACTTTAAAATCTGCAGTATCTCCTTTTTTCAATTTCTTACCGTCTTCTTTTTCTAAGTGACGAGAAGGAATGAAAGCAACAACATCATCAGCTAATTGTACTGTTGCACCTTTGTCTACCATTTCATCGATAGTTCCATTGTGTACAGTTCCTTCAGCGAATGCTTCTTCGTGCTTATCCCAAGGATTTTCAGTAGTTTGCTTGTGACCTAAAGATAATTTACGTCCGTCAACATCTAATTCTAAAACAACAACATCCATTTTGTCACCTACGTTAACAAATTCAGATGGGTGCTTAATTTTCTTAGTCCAAGATAAATCAGAAATATAAACTAAACCGTCAACACCTTCTTCTAATTCTACGAAGATACCAAAGTTTGTAAAGTTTCTAACTGTACCTGTGTGCTTAGAACCTACAGGATATTTAGTTGTAATATCTGTCCAAGGATCTTGCGATAATTGCTTAATACCTAAAGACATTTTACGCTCGTCTCTATCTAAAGTTAAGATTTGAGCTTCTACTTCGTCACCAATTTTCATGAAATCTTGAGCACTTCTTAAGTGAGTTGACCAAGACATTTCAGAAACGTGGATTAAACCTTCAACACCTTCAGCAACTTCGATGAAAGCACCATAATCAGCTAAAACAACAACTTTACCTTTTACTTTATCACCAACAGCTAAGTTAGCATCTAAAGCGTCCCAAGGATGAGCTTGTAATTGTTTTAAACCTAATTGGATACGTGTTTTCTCATCATCAAAGTCTAAGATTACAACGTTTAATTTTTGGTCTAATTCTAATACTTCACTTGGGTGATTGATACGAGACCAAGATAAATCAGTAATGTGGATTAATCCATCTACACCACCTAAGTCAATAAACACACCATAAGAAGTAATGTTTTTAACAACACCTTCTAATACTTGTCCTTTTTCTAATTGACCAATGATTTCTTTTTTCTGCTCTTCGATATCAGCCTCGATAAGTGCTTTATGAGAAACAACAACGTTTTTGAATTCGTGGTTGATCTTAACAACTTTGAATTCCATTGTTTTGTTTACGTATTGATCGTAATCACGGATAGGTTTAACATCAATTTGAGAACCTGGTAAGAATGCTTCGATTCCGAATACGTCAACGATCATACCACCTTTAGTTCTACATTTAACGAAACCGTTTACGATTTCACCAGTTTCATGAGCAGCGATAACTCTATCCCATGCTTTAATGATTCTAGCTTTTCTGTGTGACAATACTAATTGTCCTGTTTTGTCTTCACGAACGTCAATTAAAACTTCTACTTTATCACCAACTTTTAAGTCAGGATTGTAACGAAATTCGTTTAACGAAATAACACCTTCAGATTTAGCGTTGATATCAACGATAGCATCTCTATCAGTGATTCTTACTACTACTCCTTCTACAACATCTTGATCATCTGTAGATACAAAAGTTTTTGCTACTAAATCTTCGAATTCTTGTAAGTTTTTATCATCTACTGGATCAATTCCTTCTTCGTAGTTGTGCCAATTAAAATTAGCTAAAAACTCTTCTTGTGTTTTGTTAATTTCAGCCATGCTGAGTTAATTAATTTGTATGCTGAGTTTTTCCGAGTTTCTTATGCAGTAAAAACTTCAACAGAATTTTTACATAAATAATTGATTCCTAATGGAAACTCGTTACTGCCAAAAGGTGCGCAAAATTACAACTATTTATTGAAATACAAAAACTTAAGTTGTTTTTGTTTAAGAAACAGAATTTATTTTATCTTTTACTAATTGTAGTACTAAATTAAATTGCTCTTCTTTTGAAAGTGAGGAATTATCTATTACAATTGCATCTTGAGCTTGAACTAACGGAGAATCTTCTCGGTTTGTATCGATAAAATCACGTTGTTCTACATTTTCTAAAACATCTTCAAATGTAACACGTTGTCCTTTTTCTAACAATTCTTGAAAACGTCTTTCTGCTCTTGTTTTAGCCGAAGCTGTCATGAAAATTTTAAGTTCAGCATCAGGAAAAACAACAGTTCCAATATCTCTTCCATCCATAACAACACCTTTATCTTTTCCCATTTCTTGCTGTTGTTCAACCAATTTAGCTCTAACTTCAGAAATTTCAGCAATCTTACTTACGTTTTGAGAAACTTCAAGTGTTCGGATTTCTTGTTCTACATTTCTGTCGTTCAAAAACATTTCCGCAAAACCTAATTCGCTATTAAACTGAAATCGTAAATTGATATTATGCAAATCTTCAACTAAAGATTCTTTATCGAGATGTGTTTCGGAAACCCAATTGTTTTGCATTGCATAAAAAGTAACCGCACGATACATCGCACCGGTATCTACATATACATAACCTAAATCATTAGCAATTTGTTTTGCTAAAGTACTTTTTCCTGTTGACGAAAATCCGTCTATTGCAATTGTAATTTTTTTCATTTTATTTAAAACGATTTTCACCATCAAGATTTATTAATAATCCGAATAAGCTTGTACTAGCAGCAGCAGTATATCTAGAATATGAATAATTAAAACGAATTTTTCCTATTCTTAAACCAAAACCTGCTGAAATTCCTGCAAATGTTCTTTGATCTATGATTTTTAATTCTTCTCCTCTTCTAAAATTATATCCTAAACGAATATTAAATCCTTTTTCTGGAAATAATTCAGCTCCAATAATAACGTGTCTTAAAGCATTATTAAAAAAGGAAACTTTTTCTTCGGTAACTTCTCCGTCTAAAGTTTCTTCCGCTCTATTAGGATTTGAAAAAGCAATATTCCATTCTTGTAAATTTTCCAAAGTTAAATGCCAACGAATAGGTACATGTTCTAATAATTGTGAAATTCCAACATCTACTGCCAAAGGTAATTTTTCATCTGTATCTGCATATGGTTTTATTTGAAATCCTAAATTTCGAACAGACAAGCCATAATTAATGTCATTTTTATCATCAATATACAAAAAACCAATATCGGTCGCTAATCCCCAAGAGTTATACGATTCTAAAGTGGAAGAAATTGCTTTAACGTTTGCTCCCATATGAAAATTCGTCCACGGAACATTATAAGAATAACCGAAAGAAAGAGCTGCTTCACTTCCCGTAAAATCTGTTGTAGGATTTCCTACTTCATCATAACCTTCAAAAGTTCCGTAATTTACATATTGAACACCAGCATGAAAAGTATGAATATGTTGATCCCAAGTATAAGCATAAGCCGCTGTTCCATAAGAAACTTCGCCATAATAACTTCCATAATTAACAGAAAGTTGCTTGTGCATATCAATATTAATTACAGCTGGATTGTAAATGGCTTGCATTACATCATAATCTACAACAGTAACAGTTTTTCCTCCTAATGCAGCTTGACGAGGCGATTGTGCAAGATTCAAAAACTGATAAACATACTTTCCTCCAATTTGTGAAAAGGCTGAACAAGATAACAGCAAGCAAAATAAAATCAGTTTTTTTCGAAGCATTTTTTAGATTTACTACATACTAAACGCAAATGCGAAGATAAAATTATATCAAAACATAAAAAACAAAATCCGATTATTTCTAATCGGATTTTTAAAGCTATTTATAATTTCTTAGCATTTTTAACCTTTTGATTGGTTATTGCAATATCAATTACTTCTTTCATCGAATCGACATAATGGAATTTCAACCCTTTTAAATATTCAGGTTTAATTTCATCAATATCACGTTTGTTCTCATTACAAAGAATAATCTCTTTAATATTTGCTCGTTTCGCTGCTAAAATCTTTTCTTTAATTCCACCAACAGGCAAAACTTTTCCTCTTAACGTAATTTCGCCAGTCATAGCTAATGATTTTTTTACTCGTTTTTGTGTAAAACTTGAAATCATTGATGTTAACATAGCAATACCAGCACTTGGTCCGTCTTTTGGTGTTGCACCTTCGGGAACGTGAATGTGAATATTATAATTTTCAAGAACTTCTGGCTTAACACCTAATTCTTCAGTATTTGATTTTATATATTCTAAAGCAATTTTAACCGATTCTTTCATTACGTTTCCAAGGCTACCTGTCATCGTCATGTTACCTTTTCCTTTAGAAATAGTCGATTCTATAAATAAAATATCGCCTCCTACTCGTGTCCATGCTAAACCTGTAACTACACCAGCCGATTCGTTATTTTCATATTTATCGCGTTCTAATTTAGGTGCTTTTAATACTTCTATAATATCTTCATCGGTCACTTTTACATTATACGATTCTTCCATTGCAATTGATTTTGCAGCATGACGAACCATTTTTGCAATTTTCTTCTCTAAACCACGAACACCAGATTCTCGCGTATAACCCGTAACAATTTTTTCTAACTGACGCTTGCCAATTGTTAAATCTTTAGTTCCTAATCCGTGTTCTTTTAGTTGCTTAGGTAGTAAATGACGTTTTGCAATTTCAACTTTCTCTTCAATCGTATAACCCGACATATTAATGATTTCCATTCTATCTCTCAAAGCAGGTTGGATTGTGGCCAAACTATTTGAAGTAGCTATAAACATCACTTTTGATAAATCGTAACCTATTTCAAGGAAATTATCATGAAACTCTGAGTTTTGCTCAGGATCTAAAACTTCTAATAAAGCCGAAGATGGATCGCCATTATGACTTGAAGAAAGTTTATCGATTTCATCTAAAACAAATACAGGGTTTGAGGTTTTGGCTTTTTTAAGCGCTTGAATAATTCTACCTGGCATCGCTCCGATATACGTTTTACGATGTCCTCGAATTTCTGCTTCATCACGCAAACCACCTAATGACATACGAACATATTCTCTTCCTAATGCTTCTGCAATAGATTTTCCAATTGATGTTTTACCAACACCTGGAGGTCCATACAAACAGATAATTGGCGATTTCATATCATTTCGCAATTTTAAAACTGCTAAATGTTCGATTATACGTTGCTTAACATCGTCTAATCCGTAATGTTCTCTGTCTAATATTTTCTGCGCACGTTTTAAATCGAAATTATCCTTAGTAAACTCATTCCAAGGTAATTCTAAAAATAACTCTAAATAATTACGTTGGATTCCGAATTCTGGAGAATTAGGATTTGTTCTTTGCAATCTTGAAACTTCTTT
Source organism: Bacteroidia bacterium (assembly GCA_030431055.1). Taxonomy (GTDB): domain Bacteria; phylum Bacteroidota; class Bacteroidia; order Flavobacteriales; family Flavobacteriaceae; genus Flavobacterium. The sequence continues at coordinate 195,791 of JAUIJA010000003.1, forward strand.
ATCGAAATGTTGGGCTACTTTTTCATCCCATTTTTTTGTCTTCGCTTTAGCACGCATTTCTTCAATTTCAGCTTCGTGAGAAACGCCACCCAATTCTTCTTGGATAGTTTTCATTTGTTGTTGTAAGAAATATTCGCGCTGTTGTTGATCTAAATCTAAACGAACTTTAGATTGGATATCATTTTTAAGTTCCAATTTTTGCAACTCTAAATTCATATAACGCAACGTTTCTAGTGCGCGTTCCTTCAAATTATGAGTCGATAATAAACCTTGTTTTTCTTTTACTAAAAGATTCATATTTGAAGAAACAAAGTTCACCAAAAACGGATTACTCTCTATATTTTTTACTGCAAAAGTAGCTTCCGTTGGTATATTTGGACTTTCCTTAATGATTTCTATTGCCGATTCTTTAATGGAATCTATAATGGTTAGAAATTCTTTATCATCATTTTCTGGACGAACTTCTGGAACTTCTTTAATAGTAGCTTTTAAATAAGGTTCTTCTTGCGTGAATTTATCTATTTCAAAGCGCTTTTTACCTTGAAGAATAACTGTTGTATTTCCATCGGGCATTTTTAAAACTTTGATGATTCTAGCAACAGTTCCTACATGATACAAATCATTTGTAGAAGGTTCTTCAACAGCTTCATCTTTTTGCGCTACAACACCAATTACTTTTCCAGCTGCATTAGCATCATTTAGTAATTTTATAGATTTATCTCTTCCGGCCGTGATAGGAATTACAACGCCTGGAAATAAAACCATATTTCGCAACGGAAGAATAGGCAAATCTTCTGGAAGCGTTTCTTTATTCATTTCCTCTTCATCTTCTGGAGTTAATAACGGAATTAATTCTGCTTCTGTATCCATTTCTTGAAGTGACAAATTGTCAATTGAAATTATTTTTGATTTCGACATATCGTATTATTGGGTCATTTTGTCATTAAACACATACAATTACAAACTGGAATATCTTCCAAACCATTGAAAATAGGCAGTTTATAATTTATACATTTTTCTCTATATATATTAAGTCAAGATTTATGCCATAAAAAACCCGAAGGAATACTTCGGGTTCTTTACAAATATTATATAATTATTTCTTTGGTACACGCAACAGTAAAATAATTCCTGCTAAAAAAAACAATGTTAAAAAAACTATTGAATTTCGCATTGAGCCCGTAATTTGGTCTATTAATCCATAAATTAACATTCCAATTACAATTCCTATTTTTTCGGCTACATCGTAAAAACTAAAATAAGATGTAGTATCATTTGTTTCTGGTAAAAACTTAGAATAAGTAGATCGTGAAAGCGATTGTATTCCTCCCATTACTAAACCTACGAAACCTGCTGTTAGATAAAAGTGTATTGGTTCTGTTACAAAATATGCTGCAATACAGATAATCACCCAAATTATATTTATAGTCAACAATGATTTAATATTTCCTATTCTTTCTGATAATTTTGATGTTAAAATTGCACCTAAAACCGCTACTAATTGAATAACTAATATACTTACAATTAAACCTGTTGTTTTTTGACTATCATCTGCCCAATTAATTTCTTGTTCGCCAAAATAAGTTGCAACTAGCATTACAGTTTGAACAGCCATACTGTACACAAAAAAAGCAGCTAAATATCTTTTTAACTTAAGCTTTTGAAGTAACTCTTTCTGTACTTTTAGTAATTCTTTAAAACCATTAAAGATTACATCTCGAGAAATCTTATCTCCTTTTTTATTTCCTTTATGTAAATAATAAAAAGAATATTGACTAAAAAGCAACCACCAAACTCCAGTTAAAACAAATGAAATTCGCATCATTTTTAATGCTTCTTCTCCTTCTTTACTCAACACTAAAAATAAACAAGCCAATAAAAGAACCACACTTCCAATATATCCTAACGAATATCCTTTAGCACTTAATTTATCTTGCTGCTCTGGAAATGCAATATCTGGCAAATAGGAATTATAAAAAACTAAACTTCCCCAAAAACCTATTAATCCTAGATAAAAACATAAAATACCGAAATAAATATTATCTTTTGTAAACCAATACATTCCAATGCATGATAAAGCACCTAAATAGCAAAAGAACTGCATAAAACGTTTTTTATTCCCTACATAATCAGCAATTCCTGATAATAACGGAGATAAAATTGCCACTGTTAAAAAAGCAAAAGCAGTTACAAAACTTATAAGCGCTGTGTTTTTAACATCGTATCCTAAAAAAGGAATAATTGGATTATCTTTTGGGAACAAAAAACCATAATATAATGGGAAAATTGAAGAGGAAATTACTAAAGCATAAACAGAGTTTGCCCAATCGTAAAACGCCCATGCGTTGCGTAGTTTTAAACTACCTTTTTCAAGTTGAATCATATTCTAAATAAAAAATCCCGACTAATATCGGGATTTGATTTTAATTTTAAAATTTTATTTGAATGTAACTCCGTACTTAGCTGCTTCAGCCTTTGCTTGTGGAACTAATTCAGTTAGTTTTTGAATTCTTGTCTCATTACTTGGGTGAGTACTTAAAATTTCTGGTGGAGCTTGTCCGTTTGACATTTCTGACATTCTTTGCCAAAGCGATACTGCATTTTCTGGGTTGTAACCAGCAATTGCCATTAATGTTAACCCAATCATATCTGCTTCACTTTCATGAGATCTTGAAAACGGCAACATTCCCCCTACTTGAGAACCTATTCCATAAGCTTGCATAACTAAAGCTTGAGTTTGTGGGTCTTTGTTTCCGACTGCTACTTGCGCACCTACTGCACCAAGTTGCTGAACCAATCCAGCACTCATTCTTTGTTGACCATGATTTGCTAAAGCATGAGCAACTTCATGTCCCATAACAGCAGCAATCCCTCCATCGTCTTTACAGACAGGTAAAATTCCTGTATAAAAAACTATTTTTCCTCCAGGCATACACCAAGCATTCAATTCATCGCTTTGAACTAATTTATATTCCCATTCATATCCTTCAAGATAATCAGCATGACCATTAGCATTTAAAAACCTTTCCGCTGCTGTTTTGATTTTCATTCCAATTAATTCAATTTTTTTAGCTTCAGATGTACCTGTTACAACCTTATTCTCTCCTAAAAACTGATCATATTGCTGAAAAGCCATTGGAAAAATTTGACTATTCGGAACAAAAGCCATAGTATTCTTACCTGTAAAAGGATTTTTAGCACAAGAAACTACCAAGCCTAAAACTAAACCTAATAAAAGTTTGATTTTCAAGTTCATAATATATATATTTTTAACAAAATTAATCAATAATATAATCAAGTTCAAAATTTGTTCTAAAAAAATAATCTAAGAATAATCTTGCATTACTAAACATATCAGTAAATTTGTAAAAAATGCCCAATGTCAAAAAATAAAAAGTCTAATTCAGACAATATCCGAAAACCTATAATTTATACCGCTCAATTTTTAGAGTTTATTTCAACTCCTTTAGCTGTTAAATTTGCTAAAAAATTATTTACCAGTCCTATAAAACATAAAATACCAAAACGCGAATTTGAAATGGATAAAAATGCTAAACAAAAATTAGTTTTTATTCCTGCAATCAAAAAAGAAATAATGGTTTATGAATATGGCAATAGTGATAAAAAAGTAATTTTAGTTCATGGTTGGTCTGGTAGAGGAACACAACTAGTGAAAATTGCCGATAAATTACTAGAACTAGGCTTTAGCACTATAAGTTTTGATGCTCCAGCACATGGAAAATCTCCTGGTAAAACCACATTAATGACTGAATTCATTGAAAGCATTTTAGAACTAGAAAAACAATTTGGAAAGTTTGAATTTATAATTGGGCATTCTTTAGGAGGTATGTCTACATTAAACTCTATAAAAAAAGGGTTAGACGTAAAAAAAGCTATAATTGTTGGAAGTGGAGATAGCGTAAACGATATTTTATTCGATTTTGTAAACCGATTAAAATTAAAATCTAAAATCGCTGTAAAAATGAGAGAATCTTTTGAAAAAGAATATCAAATAGACATGGAGAGCTACTCTGCTTATGTCGCTGCAAAAGATGTAAAAGTCCCTGTCTTAGTTATGCACGACAAACAAGATGAAGATGTTCCATATACAGCTTCAGAAAACATTAACAAACATTTGGAAAACAGCAAATTACTACTTACAGAAAATTTAGGTCATCGTAAAATACTAGGAGATAAAGAAGTTATTAATCAAATAGCTCAATTTATTAATAATTAGAAGCACTCATTTGATTTTTCAGTTGAAAATTTGTCTCGCTATCCGCTATATCTTTTTCTTTTTCATAAGAGTATATAAAAACAAAAAAAACTATTCGATCTGAATAGGGTTTTCAAAAGACTTCGAAGGCTTTGCGTGAACTGAGCGTAGCTAAAGGCGGCGGATCGACCAAAGGGACACGCTGCACCTATAAAAAAAGAAAGCCTGTCTTACTAA
>JAUIJA010000024.1 GCA_030431055.1 Bacteroidia bacterium
AAGCAATAGCGGGTTCTGTGCTATTTTGAAACTAAAAAGTGTAAATTTAAGGTCAGTGTAATTTGACAGTTTTGTGGGTTAAATCCGCTACTGCTCATACACGAGACCGTTGTGTGCCATTTGAAAAAACGAACGTACAAAGAACAAAATTGATAGAATTTTAAAATATTGAGACAAAAAAAGATAGATGAGTAAAGAGACACAGCATTCAAATTTACGGACAGCCAAAAAGGTCAAGAAAGATGAGTTTTATACTCAACTGACTGACATAAGCAAGGAAATGAAACACTATAAAAATCATTTCAAAGACAAGGTAGTGTACTGTAACTGTGACGACCCAAGAGTTAGTAATTTCTTCCATTTCTTCTCGTACAACTTTGAAAAACTTGGACTGAAAAAACTAATAACAACTTGCTACAAAAGCCATACTATGGAATTGTTCAGCGAAAACGATTCTGAACAAGCAATTTACTTGGAATATACAGGCGACAAAAACGGGAATAATGTTCCTGACCCAGAAGAAATTGGAATTGTTGAGTTAAAAGGTGATGGAGATTTTAGAAGTAAAGAAAGTATCGAACTTTTAAAACAAGCAGACATTGTTGTAACAAACCCACCGTTTTCGTTATTCCGAGAATTTATATCACAACTTGACGAGTATGACAAAAAATTCATAATAATCGGCAATGTAAATGCTATTACATATCGAGAAACATTCAAGTTAATCAAAGAGAATAAACTTTGGCTTGGTGCAAGTATTCACAGTGGAGACAGAGAATTTGGTGTTCCTGATGATTATCCACTAACAGCAGCAGGTTCAAGGATTGACGAAAATGGGAACAAGTTTATCAGAGTTAAAGGTGTTCGTTGGTTCACTAATTTGGACTATAAAGAAAGACACGAAGATTTAATTCTTTACAAATCCTACACACCAGAAGAATATCCAAAGTATGAGAATTTTGATGCAATTAACGTAAACAAAACAAAAGATATTCCTGCCGATTATGACGGTTATATGGGAGTTCCAATCACATTTTTAGACAAATACAATCCTGACCAATTTGAAATAATTGGCTTGGGAATTTCTAACTCGGGAATTGAGATTGGCGTACAACCGTATAAACCCGAACACAAGAAATATAGAAAGGAAGTTCAAAAGCGTGGTGCTGTTGACGGAGATTTGTATATGATGACCAACGGAGTAGTTGACGTTCCTTATGCACGAATTATTATTAAGAACAAGACTTTATGAACATAGAACTTAAAGAAATTACTGTCCGTGAACTAACCAACGGATATGAAGATAACGAAGAAGGTGGCGTTATTGGTTATGGTGGCAAATTGGACATTCGCCCACCCTATCAACGTGAATTTATCTACAAAGACCGCCAAAGAGATGCAGTAATTGACACAATTACAAAAGACTTTCCTTTAAATGTAATGTATTGGGCAGTTCGGGAAGATGGTAACTTTGAAGTAATTGACGGACAACAACGGACAATTTCCATTTCTCAATTTGTAGAAGGAGATTTTGCTTTTAACAACCGATTTTTCCATAACCTGCAAAAGGACGAACAAGAACAAATTCTGAACTACAAACTAATGGTCTATCTGTGTAGCGGAACTGACAGCGAAAAATTAGAGTGGTTTAAAACAATCAACATTGCAGGGGAAAAATTGACTGACCAAGAATTGAGAAACGCAGTTTATTCAGGTTCTTGGGTTTCAGACGCAAAAAGATATTTCAGTAAAAACGGTTGTGCTGCTTATGGTTTAGGCGGTGATTATATGACAGGGTCACCAATTAGACAAGATTATTTGGAGACAACAATCAAATGGATAAGCGGTGATGCTATTGAAGCATATATGGCAAAAAACCAGCACGAACCAAATGCAAATGAACTTTGGCTTTATTTTCAATCTGTAATTAATTGGGTAAAAGCAGTTTTCCCAAAATACCGAAAGGAAATGAGCGGTATTCAATGGGGCGACTTATACAACGAGTTTAAAGACCAAAAATTTGACTCAAAGAAACTCGAAGAAGAAATTACCAAATTGATGCTTGACGAAGATGTTCAGAACAAAAAAGGAATTTACACTTATGTATTGACCAGAAAGGAAAAGTATCTAAACATTAGAGCATTTAGCCCAAATCAGAAACGAGAAGCCTACGAAAGACAAAAGGGAATTTGTCCAGTATGCAAGGAACATTTTGAAATCAACGAAATGGAAGCTGACCATATTGACCCTTGGCATTCAGGCGGAAAGACAACTGCCGAAAATTGTCAAATGCTGTGTCGAGAAGATAACAGAAGAAAAAGTGGAAAATAAAAAACGGCACACAACAATGGCTATAAGTAATTGCTTGTCTTCGCCTACTTCTGAAAATCCTCGCGAATTTTCAGTCTGGTGTGTACTTGCAAAGTTAAGTACCAAACCACGCAACTACTCATAGCCGAGACCGTTGGCAACAAGCTGAAAATCGTAACTAACCACAAACTATTTATTTCCTAAAGAACATTATTTCACTCTTTTTATATACTCACAGTAATATTTTTTTCAATTTTCTTTGGAGAATACAAAATAACTTTTATCTTTGCATCATAAGTTCTTTGAAAGAGTATTGAAAATTGTAGTAATTAATATCCAAACTACTAAAGTGTATTAAGTTACACAACCAATTATGGTTCTATTGGCGACGACACGTAGCGCTCTGAAAAGAGAACGACGTTGAAACTCGGTTTAGGCAAACGCCGAAAACACGAAGTCATTCAATAAGGAAAGCTGTAAAGATGCATTTAGGAAAACCCCTAAAAACGCTTGAAGTCTAACCTGAAATGAATAAAACTGATAACTTGCTAAAAAGTCTTTATGACACATTTATTATAAGTAGCAAGGAATAATTTTGGGGTGATAATGTGAACAACGCATATTGGATTTAATTACAAGCGTATTGCAAATGTAGCAAGGCGATATTGCCTTTAATTAAATACATAAAAGATATGCGTAAAAAACACAATTATCAACACGTTGATGGTCTTATACTTGGTATAAGGACTATCCTTTCTGAGAACCGTTGTTCATTCTCAGACGAAGAAAAAGTTCATTTATCTAATGCAATTAGATATTTAGAAAACTCTAAAAAAGAAAGCGATAATAAGCCTATTGATTGGAGTTTAGTTTTCAAAGGAATTGATTTACTCAACCGAGTAATTACCAATTTTGATGATTTCCCGAACATTTTCTGACCTGACACCCCATAAATTTTTTCAAATACATAACATATGGATTTAGGATTAGCAATAAAATCAATTAGAAAACAAAAAGGTTTAAAACAAAACCAATTTGCGGAACTCTGCGATATTACTCAAGCTTATTTATCACAGATTGAGAATAACAATAAGGAACCTAACCTTTCGACTTTAAAAACAATTTCGAATAAATTAGAAACACCATTGCCTATTCTATTTTTCTTATCAATAGATAGTGATGATATTAGTCCAGAAAAAGAAGATGCTTTCAACATAATTGCACCTTCTGTAAAATCATTGATAAATCAATTTTTTACTACTCAATGATTAATACACCTAAACATCTAGCCTACACTTTAAAAGTAGATATCAAAGAGATAAATTCAATCCTCAATAACGTCGACAATTTCTACAGAGAGAAAATTGAAATTAAAAAAGATAAGTTTGGTAAACCAAAATTAGATGCAAAAGGAGAACCTAAAAAAAGGATAATAAATCCAAGCACAAAAAGATTAAAAATAATTCAGACTAGAATACACAGAAACATTCTGAATAAAATTGAAATGCCAAGTTATGCGTTTGGTGCGGTAAAAGGAAAAGACAACGTCGCAAACGCCAAACAACACCAAGGAAAAAGATATAAATTCACAACAGATTTAAAGGATTTTTTCCCATCTATAACGAACAAAGCTGTTTTCAAAATGTTTGTAAGTCAAGGGTTTTCACCAGAAGTTTCAAGCCTTCTTACAAAGTTAACAACCTATAAAGGCAGAATTCCACAAGGAGCACCAACTTCGTCAACTTTAGCTAATTTAGTTTTCATCAAAACTGGAGATATATTACAAGAATTTGCTAAAGAAAATAATGCAACTTTTACATCATTCGTTGATGATATGACTTTTTCCTCTGCAAAAGATTTTAAGAATAAAATTCCACAGATTTTAGAAATTATCACGAACGATTATAAAATTAGCCACAAGAAAACTAATTACTCTAGAAACCCAAATATTACAGGACTTCATCCAATGAATAATCATTTGAAATTACCTAAATCATTTGTAGCAAAATTGGAATCGACTGAAAATAAAACAGCGGAACAAATTGCTGGATTAAAAATGTATAAAGAAAAGGTTGACAGAGCTAATTACGGAAAAAAGCCAGTTGCCAACAATGTATATAAAACATAGCTATTATAGGCTTTACCAAAGGTTTTTGTGTATTTGTGAAGACCGCCAAATTTTTAAATTTGGCTTTTAGAAAAATAAAGATAAAAAGAAAAATTTAAAAATTCGGCTCGTGTATAATCCGAAAAGTCAGCGTCAATTTACACGCTACGTTTCATATACTAGACCGTTAGCAACAAGCTGAAAATGAAAATCGAATACTTACCAAATTTAGGGTTCTCATTTAACTCCAAAAATATAGAATGGGGAAATGATCGGGATTCTGTGAGAAAAAAACTTGGGAATAAATATAAAGTTGATGATAGAATAATTGATTTATCAGATATTTACGATGGAGACGAAAGCAAAAATATTAATCAAAAAAGAGATCTTTATAGTTTTGGAATTTTTAAAAAAGGAAAAATGGTTTTGAACTATGATGAAAACAACAAGATTAATGAAATTGAAATTCATTCTGGTATTGATATTTCGATAAATAGCATAAATCTAAAATTTGGAATAAATATATCTAATTTTATTAATGAGTTTAAAAAAAACAAAATTGAATTTTTAGAAACGGAAAAAGGAAATTATTTGTTTCCGAAATTGAAAATGGTAATCGCTAATAGCGAATCTCTTGGTGGAAATGGTAATAGCTTAGATTATTTTTATGCTTCATCTGACATAAGCCATTTAACAGAATAAAGCCAGTTGCTAACAACGTGTATAATTCATGCTCACACATGAACTTCAATTATTATTTATATCTTTAATCAAAAGTATGATTCCTTGGAAAAATAGCGCAAACCAGCCTTGCGCTTTTTCATCCAACGGATTTTTCGCCTAAAAAGGCTCATCCTTGCGCAAAAGCGCTAAGGCTGAAAATCCGCACGAAACCATACACGAACACGTTGGCAATAATTTAAAAACTGAATTTGAAAGATTTAAATTTACTTTGGAAAATAATACCTCTGTTTTTTTCAGCAACAGCGCTTCTGATTTCTTTTAGAGTTTTTTTCCTTTTCTATCGCAGAGAAATTCAAAAAAAACAACTTGAACTAATTTTAGATTTGATTGAAAGATTTCAAAAATGTGATATATGTGTCTCACTTGCTAACTATTCAGAAAAATCAACTTTTTACGCTCATTTTGACAAAGGAAATTTATTTCATATTGCAAAGACAAGGAATAATCGGAAACCAACTCTTATGGAAAATGAAAAAACATTTAATTGTCCTGTTTATATGACCGAGGAAACAATAACGAGAATTGGAATAATGGATTTTATACGTAACCCAATGCTTCCAAATAAAATTGCTAAAAGCTTAAGAAAAGCGTTTCCACAAAATATCACTTATTCAGAAAGAGGAAAAACTGATTACAACCTAATACAGATAGATGAATATAGAATTTTAGATGCAAAAAAAGCCAAAGAATTAAAAAATCAAGAGTTCTCAAATTATGTGTCGAATTTAGGAATTAATTATGGAGATTTCTTGATACAAATAAATTATACAAGTTCAGAAATAAATAAATTTTTAAAGAAAGTTGGAGTTAAAAACTTAAACATTGAATGGAATAAATAAACTATTGCCAACAATGGCTATAAGTAATTGCTCTAGTCGGTTAAGGAAAAGAAAAAATCTTACATAAAATTTACTATATTTAAAACACGGAAAATTGTCCTGAATAGCGCACGTTTTCCATCGGAAAGCCAGCCGCACTCGTGCGCTGTCATTCCGCAACAACTCATAGCCGAACACGTTAG
>JAUIJA010000025.1 GCA_030431055.1 Bacteroidia bacterium
TTTAGCCAATTTACGAAAGTCCTCGCGGACTTTCTATCTGTGATTTATTTACTAACTTTAGTGCTTGAAACACGCAACTAATCATACACAACAACGTTGGGCACAATTACCAAAAAAACGTAAATTTGAGAAAAACAAGAAATGAATAACGAAACTTTTGGAATGACTTTCCAATATGCAATTTGTTTGCATTTTAAAATTGAAAATGACATTTCTATTAGCCGAATAGATAAAGATTTGCTTAAATCATTTATTGAGTCCAAAATTATAAACAAAATATTCAGAGGAAAACCAAAACCGATTGAATATTTAACTACTTCTAAAAAATTTACATCACCATATATCACAAGGTGTCCTCATAATTTTTTACTTGAAAACGAAGAAACTTTTTCTGTAAGAACTTTTAAAGGTAATGGGAAAATGTTTGCACCAAAAGTAGTAGGGCAAGCAGGAGATGAAACATTTAATCACTTTTTTGGAGATTTATACCCTGAAACTATTAACAGGAATAATTTTAAAAATTTCTGCTTAACAAAAATTAACGAGATATTACCAATTGTTGTTGATTACGCATTGGTTAGCGACTACAATTGTTGGTTTTATAGAAAAGATGACCAATTCAGTTATGAAGTATTAAAAAGAGATGACTTACCTGAATTAACGTACAACTTTTCAGATTTTTCATTTACAAAGCCAACAACAGCAAGTTGGAACGAATCTAACACTGTAAAATTTAAAGGTAAAACAGTTTTAGAACTTCAATTACACAACAACAGAAGTGGTTATAAAATTAGGCTTCATCGTGAGAATTTCCCTGAATTATTGAAAAAAGAAAAAGTAATAAATAATTCAATGCTTGGAGATACTGCTGAACTTGCAATTTGTAATGTTTTCGAGTTAGACCCAGGTAACGATAACGATAGATTAGTAAATAATTCTGATAAAGAAATTTTAACAGCTTTCATCACTCATTATTCAGAAAATAAAAAAGAACTTTTTCCTCTTATTCCAATTAAATATGCAGGTACTGAAAAAAGAGAAAGAGGCAGTCATAGTAAAAGCGGAGTAGACTTCTATTTAGAACAAGAGAATACTTTATCTGTTAAAACAAATAAGTCAAAATCTTATAAAGTTTGTCCACCGGAAATTGGACAACCATCACCAAAAACATTTGATTTATATTTTTCAGACAAAGGTTGGTACGAAGGAAATATGGACGAAACAAAATTTCGTGAACTTGTAAGAAATACAAATACAGTTTCCCTTTTATTGAGAGAATATGTGAAATTCTTAAATGAATGCGATTATTTACTATGGTCACTTTATTTAGATGAAAATGAAATCACATCACAAATAATAAACAAATCAGAATTAGAAGGAATTAGTTTCAATCCAGAATACATAGATTATAGTAATGATTTTACCGAAAAAAGCAGTGTAACTGTTAAATATGGGATTGATAATAAAATTTCAATTGGAGAGTTTCAAGTCCATTCTGCAAGAAATTCACTAAAATTTAGATTCAATTTTGGAAATCTTTTAAGTTTAAAATAATTTTTTTAGATTTGGACAAAATTGGACAATTATGGACACTACAGCTCAAATGCTTCGAATTGAAGACGTTGCAGAAAAATTAAATGTATCACAGAAATCTGTTAGAAGATATATACATTCAGGAAAACTAAAATCAAATAAAATTGGTGGAGTTCATCGAGTGGAGGAAAGTGAACTTCAATACTTCCTTAACCTTTCAGTTTATGAAAATGGGAAGGAAGAAAAAATTGAACCTGTAAGACAAAAATCCAAAAAAACAGATATTGTAAATTGGATTGATATTTCAGATGAATGGGAAAATGTCAAATCAAATAAGTTCACTTCTGCCGATTTATTTTGTGGTGCTGGTGGTATGGCAAAAGGTTTTGAATTAGCTGGTTTTAATCAAGTTGCAGGTTTAGATTGGTTTAAAGAAGCTGGAATGACTTATCGCCACAATTTTAAACACCCCTTAATAGAAGGAGATATTACAAGTACCGAAATAAAAAAACAGTTTGTTGAAACTGTTAAAAAGCAACTAAAAGGTAAAGAATTAACTGTCCTTTCAGGTGGTTTTCCTTGTCAAGGTTTTAGTATGTCTGGAAGCAGAATTGTTGAAGACCCAAGAAATTCACTTTACAAAGATATGCTTGAAATAATAGAGGAGTTACAACCTCAATTTATTGTTGCAGAAAATGTTAAAGGATTACGCTCGATGCTTAAAGGCAAAGTTGAGGACAAAATCAAAAAAGACATTAAAGCTTTAGGTTACAATGTTAATGTTACAGTATTAAATTCTGCTGACTATTATGTACCACAAAAAAGAGAAAGAGTAATTTTTATTGCAAATAGGATTGACAAGAAAAACTTTCACCCAACACCACTTCTCGAAGAAGGCTCATATATCACAACAAAAGAAGCTATTAAAGATTTAATTAAAGTCAAGGATGATAAAACTATAAATCACGTAAGAACAAAGCATAAAGACGAAATGAAAAAAAGATTAGCTGCTGTTCCTGAAGGAAAAAGTCTTTATGACAATTATTCTGACTCTTGGAAAAAATGTCCTTGGAATGAAGCAAGTTGTACTATAAAAGAAAATCATGGCGGAGTTAACATACATCCTATTGAACCAAGAGTAATAACAGTTCGAGAAATGGCTCGTCTGCAATCATTTCCTGATGACTTTATATTTAAAGGCTCTAAAGCTAAACAAATGGTTCAAATCGGAAATGCAGTGCCACCATTAATGGCAAAAGCTATAGCACTCGGAATTAAGAAAACAATTGAAGAAAAATAACTGTGCCCAACAACGTATAATCAAAATTGCTAAATCGAGAAAAATTGATAATTAAGAACACAAAATTAACTAAATTTATAAACGGAAAATAACGTTAACCAAAACGCAACTTTGGTTATACAAACCCGTTGCCAGTAATTTAAAAATGAATAGAACATTACAAATATTAATAATTCTTTTAATTTTTACTTCTTGTAACAAAGAGGATATAAATACACCAATTCCAGAGAGTGAAAATTTGACATTTATTTCTGCTGTTGACATTTCAAGCTATCCTGAAATATCAAATTCAAATCCTACGTTCTATGATTCGGAAGGAAATAAAACTGACTTCTTAACTATACTTAAAGATAATGGAATAAATACTGTTAGATTAAGACTTTGGGTAAATCCGAGTAATGAACACTCTGGATTTAATGAAGTAAAACTATTTTCTAACACCTTAAAAAATAATGGTTTTAAAACTTGGTTGACTGTTCATTATTCAGATACTTGGGCAGACCCTGCTCATCAAGAAACCCCAATACATTGGCAAGGAATTAATTTTACTCAATTGAAAGACAGCGTGTATAACTACACTGAAAAAATTATGACCGAATTACAACCTGATTATATCCAAATAGGCAATGAAATAAATACTGGATTTCTTCATCCGTATGGACATATTTCAAATAATTTTCAGCAATTTATAGAGCTAATGGATACCGCAATTGTAGCAGTAAGAACCAAAGCTAATAATACTGAAATAATCTTGCATTTTGCTGGTATTGAAAGCTCTGATTGGTTTTTTAATCAAGTGAGTATTTTAGATTATGACATTATTGGTTTATCCTATTATCCAATTTGGCATGGTAAATCCTTAAATAATCTCCAGACCAAAATGCAATATTTAAGTGAAACCCACGATAAGAAAATCTTGATTGCAGAAACAGCCTACCCTTTTACACTTGAATGGAATGATTGGACAAGTAATATTGTAGGATTAGAAGAACAACTAATTCTACCCGAATATCCAGCAACTCGTGAAGGTCAAAAAGACTTTATAAAACAAATAAAAACATTGACCAAAGAATTAGAAAACGGAATAGGATTTTGTTATTGGGGAGCTGAATTAATTGCTTGGAAAGGAAATCAATCTACAGAAGCTTCCCCTTGGGAAAATCAAGCATTGTTTGACTTTGATAATAAAGCATTACCTGTTTTGAGAGAATTTAAAAGTGAATAAAAACTACTGGCAACAACGTATAAAATTAATTGCTTCCGATTTTCCTACGGAAAATCCTCGCATTTTTACTATATTAGTTTCTCAATCTGAAAATCCTAGCGGATTTTCAGCGCAACTAATCTTATACAAATACGTTACCTGCAAGCTGAAAACCAAACTTATGAAAGCAATCGGAACAATAATTTTACTACTGATTTCAATAAATGTATTTGCGCAAAATCTCGCTGAATGCGGATTGAATGATAACCCTGAACTTACTCGAACGGAATCTGAATTCCTAAATGAATATATGAACAGTGTTCAAAAAAAAGGATATGACTTTACAGGAAAAAAAGTTCTTTTCATAACTGGGAATAGTGGAGAAGGAATTGGAACTAAATCAATATATTTTGACTACATAAAAAAATGGAATAAAAACGGAAATAAAATTGCAACGTGGGTTGTTGAACTGGATGATGATGAAAAAAAATTAATTGAAAAAACCGATTATGATGTTATTGTAACCTATTGGGTAAAAAATTTAACGAAAAGGAGAAAACGAATTATATTGAATGAATTAAAAGCCAGCAGGTAACAACGTGTATAGCTCATTGCGGCTGAATTCCTAATCGGAATTCATTGCAATTTGCTATCTTTCGGTTACGGCGGAAAATCATAGCTGATTTTCCGCAACGAGCCATACACACAACCGTTGTGCAACATTTAATAGCAACCGCAAAAACCAATGAACGAAGAAGTTAACAAATATCTGAACGGACTTAAAAAATGGAAAACGGAACTGACCAAACTTCGTGAAATCATATTGGAATGCGGATTAAAAGAGGAATTCAAATGGATGCATCCTTGCTATACCGAGAACGAAAAAAATATTGTACTAATCCACGAATTTAAAGACTATTGTGCGATTTTGTTCCATAAAGGAGTTTTGCTCAAAGACCCTGAAAATATTTTAGTGCAACAAACTGAAAATGTCCAATCGGCAAGACAAATCCGATTTACAGACTTACCAGAAATTGAGGAACTGAAACCGACAATTAAGGAATATATAGAAGAAGCAATCGGAATTGAAAAGTCGGGAAAGAAAATTGAAAAGAAAAAAACATCTGACTTCAACACACCAAAAGAGTTAGAACAAAAATTTGAGGAAAATCCTGACTTTAAAAAAGCGTTTAAAAATCTTACGGCAGGAAGACAACGAGGTTATTTGTTGCATTTTGACAAACCAAAACAGTCAAAAACCAAAACATCTCGGATTGAAAAAAATATGGAGCGAATTATGGATGGATACGGATTAAACGATTGTGTTTGCGGACTTTCGAACCGAATGCCGAATTGTGATGGTTCGCATAAACAATTAGAAAAAACTGAATAAAAAACGTTGCACAACAATGTGTATAATTAATGGCTAGTTCAGTTCTTGCTTACGAAAATCCTTGCGGATTTTCTATTCGGTTTTTATTTGCTAAATTAGTTACTTAAACACGCCACTAATCATACACAAAACCGTTGGCTACCATAATCAGATTGAATTGACATTTGCTATCAAAGATACAAATAAAGAGAGTATAATAAATGATGGAGGTAATAGGATAGCCACTAAGATGGCAGTTGGAAAATAAAACGA
>JAUIJA010000026.1 GCA_030431055.1 Bacteroidia bacterium
TACCAATTCCGGAATCAACGTCTTTTAGAATCCATTTTCCATTCAAATTTTGTCCAATTGCTGAATTAGAAATCATTGTTAATAATATGACGATTGTTGTTTTTTTCAATATGTGCCACAACGGTTTTGTGTATGTTTCAGTTGCGTGGTTTAATCACTAAAATAGCAAATAATTACTGAATGGAAAATCCGTGAGGATTTTCCAAAGTAGACTAGAAGCTAGCAATTGAATATACACGTTGTTGTAAACTGGCTTTTTTTAATTCAGTTTGGTTTTCAGCGTTGGCAAAGATATACTCTTTTGCAATTTATGGCTTTCGCTTTGGTTGGTGCGAATTGCAAATGTGTATAGCTTTAAGCGTAGGCTTATTTCAGATATATTTCGTCTCTTAAATAATCCCAATTCATCCAAAAGCATTGTTTGGTAAATGACATTTCTTGTGTTTCCTTTTCCATTACTGGAAGTGGTTTTGTGTCTAAAGCGGTTTGTCCGTGAGGTCTAACGTGCCAAACATAGCTTTCTGTTTTTTTGGGAAAATTGAGTTGTCTTGATACTTTTCCATTTTTATCAGTTTTATAGCCTTTTATGATTTCTCCAGTTTGAATTATCTTTTTTGTTCTTAACCAAACTCTACGAACCTCATTTCTATCAGCAAAAGGCATATTCCAAAATTTAACTTTATCAAAAACAAATTCATTTCCATTATTTTTGAAAAAAAGAAATAAAAACTTTTTTTCAGTTAAATCCTTTAATTCGCTTTCTCTCCAACTTTCATTATAGATTTGAACAAAATCAAATGCTGGAAAAGAAACTGATTGTTCAATTCTGTTATTTTGTTCAACTCTTATAGTTTTAACTTGTAAATCAGCTTTTTCAAACTCTTCAATTTTTTTGTCTAGCTCAATACCAAGCATAGCTTTAGTAAGGTTAGCAAAATAACTTTTGGCTTTGTTATTCAACTCTATACCTAATTCTTGTTCAATTAGTTCTGCTGATTTTCCATAAAAATTTTGAAATTTTGAAATTACAATTTCTTCTATTGATTGAACTTCATCAAGAATTTCAGGCTGTTCAATTATCTTTCCATAAACAGCAGATTCTTCTTGAGCAATATTTGCAATTATATGATTTACATATCCTTGTTTTAATGAATATGCTCTTTGTTTAGCTTTTTCATCATTAAATGGTTGCTCACGATACGATTTTAAAGCTGTTGAACCTTTTGTGCAAGCACCAAGATAAAATGTATCACCTTCTGATAATTCGTGAGCTTTTCCATCTTTTATTTTTTGATTAATTCTTTCCCAGTCGTGTTTAATAATTTTTAAATCTTCATTTGGATATTGCCAACCATCAACTAATTTTATTAAATAATCGAGTATATCTAAATCTCTATCGTGCAAATAAAACACTAAAAGTAAATGTGCGTTTTTTTTCCAAAACGAACTGCTTTCAAATTCTTCTTTGTGAACTTCTAAATAGTTTATAATATTTAAAACAAGCCTCTCTTTAGAACGGAATTCTCCATTCTTTAAAGTTTTTAAAGGGCTTGATTTAAGTTCAATACCTGCTTCAATGAAATCTGGTTCTGCATCAGAATTTGGTTCATAACCAAAATAAAACTTCTCTAATATTTGACCAAAATTTCCTTTTCCCTTGTATTCGTGTTTTTCAATTTCAGAGCCACAAGCTTCTCTTAAAGTTTGACCTTTTAATTTCTTTGCAAATTCAATTATTGAATCAACAGAATTAACATCATACATATTCTAATTGATTTACTTGGTTGTGAAGTTCTTGACCAATTTTTTCAATAACACCAACTACTAAAGCATTTCCCATAAAAAATGCACGTTTTGTGTCTGTAATTCCATCTAGTTTAGTGTGATTATCTGGAAACATATTTAGTCTTTCTAACTCAATTGGTGTTAAACGTCTTAAACCTCTATCTGAATTAACAACGTGTTTAAATCTAGATGGTGATTTTCCACCTTCTCCTGTAATTATTGTTCTAGAAGCATTATCAAGAGCATCTGGATATATCATTGAGCCTTCACTATAATTATATTCAAAACCATCTTTGGTTTTTCTTTTCTCTTTTTTTGCGCCTTTTAAATATTCCCATTTTGGTTTGTCATTCTCGTTTATAAAAAATTCGGAAGTAACTTCTCCATTTTGTAAAACATCTCCTAAAACGACTTTTTCACCATCATAGTTTGGTTCTGTTTTAGTAGTATAGACTTTACCTTTTATTAATAAACCTGTATTTTGAAAAGGCGATAGTTTTCCTGTTTTATTAAAGTTGTTTGTAATTTCTACTAAATCTCCTTTTAGCTTAACTTCTTGAATTGAATTTGTTTTATTTACAGGAAAAGCATTAGCTATTGTTCCTTCTTCTGTTAACCAATTTGTTTTATTTGCTTGTTTTAAACGTTTATAAACATCTGTTGATTTGTGATAACCTAGAAAAAAAACTCTTCTTCTTCTTTGAGGCATTCCATATTCTGCAGCATTAATTACTCTCCATTCAACTGCATAACCCAAATCGTTCAAACTTTGTAACATAACAGCAAAGTCACGACCTCTTTGTTTAGCAGGTGATTTTAAAAGCCTATCAACATTTTCTAAAAACAAATATTTTGGTTTGTTCTTTTTTCCTTCTAAAATTCTATGAATAGACCACCAAAGAACTCCTTTTTTCCCTTTTAACCCTTTTGAATTATGTAAAGTTGTTGCAACTGAATAATCTTGACAAGGAAATCCACCAACTAACAAATCGTGATCAGGAATTTCACTTGTTGGTACACTTGCAATATCTTCATTCGAGTGGTTTTCTTTTCCAAACCTTGCTTCATAAACCATAGAAGCGTGTTGTGTTTTAGTTGAAGGTTCCCATTGATTACTCCAAACAATTTCATAATTACTTTTTTCAAGTCCAAGACGAAATCCTCCAACTCCTGCAAATAATTCTACAACTTTCATTTTCTTATTTTCCATTTTCTTGAGCTTTGTAATAGTTAATTTTTTCTTCTGCAACTTTAAGGATTTGAGAAGTGGATTCAGTGTATTTTAATTCGTCTGCAATTCTTTCTGAATACCAATTTATTATCAATTCATCTTCCGAAATTCCATAAAAACTTGCAAGTCTGATAATTTGTTCTTTTGTTGGCTTTCTTTCGTTTTTCTCGAATTTACTGATAAGAGATTGGTCTATATCTACTTCAGCAGCAACTTTTCGAAGAATCATTTCTTTTTCTTCGCGTGCTGATTTCAAAGTTTCTCCTAATGTTTTCATTGGTCAAAAATGTTTTAGACAAATATTGTCCAAATTTAGAAAAACATTTTGATTAAGCAATAAATTGTCAAAAAAAATCAGGGAAAAGGCAAGCTCTTTTTATTTTTTGAGGTACGATAAAAATAAAATGTGCTTGACTAAGCGTTGGCTTATAGCTTGTTTACAACGGTCTTGTATAACCGTCAGTTGCGTTGGTTTTGGCATCAAGTTAGTTAAAAAGTACGAACCTTTGGCGTTCGCGAGGATTTTCCGCTTAGGAAAATCCGAAGCAATTGCGGTTATACATTGTTGGCAACTGGCTTTTTTTCATTCAGTTTGAGTTTCATCATTATGTCGGTTTGTTTATCAGTTCCAAGTTTGAAAACGTGCTTGTCAAACGCTTTAAATCCATTTTTCTCATAAAATCGGATTGCTCTCGGATTTTGCTCCCAAACTCCCAACCAAACATATTCCACATTTTTTTCTTTCGCCAATTCAATTGCTTTGTCGTAAAGAATTTGTCCTACTTTTTTTCCGTGAAATTCTTTCAACACATAAATCCGTTCAATTTCGAGTGCATTTTTGTCCTTTATCTCGGTTTGGGATTGTCCAACGTTTACTTTTAAATACCCGATTGTTTTTCCATCAAGTTCCGCAAAGTAAAATTCAGCGTTTTGGTCGGTCAGTTCCGCAGTCAGTTTTTCCGTTGAAAATCCGTTTTCCAAATATTCTTTCATATTTTCCTCGCTGTTTTCTGAAGAAAAAGTTTCGGCAAAAGTTAGTTTCCCGATTCCTTTTAGTTTCTCAAGGTCTTGAATATTTATTTTTCTGATATTCATTTATATATTGTGCGTTTTTTTAGCTTGTTGCCAACGGTCTTGTATATGAAAAGTGCGAATATATTAAGCTGATGTTTCGTAAGGGAACAAATAAACTAAAGTTGCACTTTGTATGGAATAAGGTAATAAAAGCATTTTTTATATACATTGTTGTATGCAGTTATTATTTAACGTATGAGTGGTAAATCGGATGAAATTTTAAAACTATTAAAAGGGATGTCTTACAACGAAATAAGACAAACCCTTGATGAAGTAATAAAATCAGTTAAAAATAACTCTACCTATCCATAATGTTTATTAAATCATCTAATCTGCTACAAACATCACTAGCATCGTAAGCAGGTGATGTATTTGATGCTATTGTATCAAGTTTGTCATTAATTGATTCTAATAATTCTCTGATTTCTTCAAATTGATGTTCTTCCATTTTATTTAAATTTTTAGTTATGAGTAATAAGTCAGATTCCTTAAATGTTAAACACAAACAGTTCGATTGGCGCAAATTCTTTTTCGGACTAATCTGTGGATTGGTTCTGGGTAATATTTTAAAGTATTTATTTGCTTAATTATTATGTTTTTGAAAATATCAAATCTAGGATAAATGGCACTAGCCCGACTAAAACACCTACTATAAAATCTTTTGACTGTATCATATAGCCTTTAATGCCCCATTTTAATCTAAAATATTGAAGTTTATTTATGTCCAAATAAACATTTAACAATCCTTTTTTAGTTGATTTTTGAATATAATATTTACATTCGTTTGGTATTCTTTCTTTAGCCTTATGGGTTTTATATATTTTATCAATAATTGACAATTCAGAATTATATTCTCTTGGATAAATCCCAACATCAAATCCATTATTAAATTCAACTATTTCATTTCTTTCTATAACTAAAGTGCAATCTAAAAAATCGTTAGACTTATATTTTGCATCCCCATTATATGTAAAACCTTTAACTTTCATTCTTATCCATCTCTATTGTTTTAATTGCATACAACGTCCTGCCGGATATGGCGAGTAGCGTTGCGAGCTTGCTCGCATAAAGCTACGGCAGCCATTAGACGCATATTCGCTATATCCGCTGTTAGCGGATAGTGCCGTAGGCAGCGAATGTGCAGTCGTACTGGCAGGACGTTAGCGGAAATAGCATTAAAGTAAGCACGAAGTGCGATTTATTGCGTGCCGAAGGCATTTCCGCTAACGGCTCGGCTATGA
>JAUIJA010000027.1 GCA_030431055.1 Bacteroidia bacterium
CTAAAAAATCAACGATAGCACACTTAGGAAGTTTGGTAAAAACCAATCAAGGAACTTATTTTTTAAGCATCAGTGCCGGGAAGTTGATTGTTGATAGTGAAAACTATTTAGCCATTTCTGTATCTTCACCGATTGGAAAATTGTTGTTGGGTAAACAAGAAAAGGAAACATTTATTTTTAATGAAAAAACAATTAAAATAGACACTATTAATTAAAGTTAAAAGTCAAGTTTTAAAAAGATTTCGCTAACGGTTAGTATATGAAAATTAGGCGATTACGTGCCACTTTCCTATCAAATTACAGAAATGTTGAAGCGGCCTACAACCCTTGAATTTACTACTGATCTGGTTATTAATTTTATACGATGTCGTGCTTTCGTTTTTTATTCAAATACAGCAACTGCTCTGACTGGTGAACCTATTCCACCTTTAATTTTTAATGGTAGTCCAATAAATCGAAACCTTCCTCTACCAATCAATAGGTGTAGGTTAATCATATTCTCGTAATGTGTAAAATTCATTTCTCCACAGATGTGATGAAAGGCTTTATTGGATACTCCTGTTACACCGGGTGACATTGTTTCAATGCCAAAAGCGGCTATGTTTTTTCGCCAAACCAACGTGCTGCTTGTGCTGAAACCCCAGGGCCATTCCTCCAATCCTTTCCGTTAAAGTGTTTTCGATAATGATCTGTATAAATCAATACCGTATCACCTTTTTCTATTTGTAAGTTTACTTTTTCACAAGCATTTTCGATTTCATGAGGCTAAATTAATTCTTTTTGCCATTTATTAGAAAAGTCTAAACAAATGCCTTGGGTGTAGAACATTGAAAGAGGCATTGTATCAATCGACTTTCCCTTATGCTCAATCGCCATGTGGTTTATGGCATCAACGTGTGTGCCTGTATGCTCTCCCAATTCCAGTTTATGAAGGGCAGGCGTTTTCATCTTCGGATTTTTTTCCCCGTTCCATTCTTCATGTGAGTTATGAACTATCATTTTAACCTGTGGCAGATCTTTAAAAACAGGCATTCCTTCATAAATTACCTGACTTAAATCTATAATTTTGTTTATGTTGTAAGCTTTATCAAGTTATTTAGTAACATATTCATCAATATTCACCTTTCTACTTCGATTGTTAGCATTTTTTACAGCTTGCAACATCTTGTCTAACAAATCTCTATCTAAGAATTTTCCGTTACTAATAACCGCATTGATACTTCTAGTATTGTTAATATCCTCAAGAGGGTTTTTCTGTAGAAGTACCAAATCTGCTTTGTAACCAGTTTTTATTTTACCCGCTTTTATCTTCATCCATTCTGCTGCTAGAGAGGTGCTTGAACGTAAAACTTGAGCGTTACTCATTCCTACATTATTTAGAGAAGTTAATTCATCATGAAGAGAAAACCCAGCAACCATACCTGTTGCATTACTATCGGTGCCAGCAATTAAAGTAACATTATTCTTAATCATTGATTTTGTTACAATATGAATGGCTTTTACGAATGCGTTCCAGTATATTTCTAAATGTCTTTGCCATTCGGAATCTTTCAAAGTATTCAAATTTTGATAGTGATTGTTGCCTGGTAGCCATCCTTTTGCCATCCTTGAGCCTTCTACCTGACCTGGGTTGGCATATTCAAGTTCTATTTCTTTCACGAATTGCTCACACTGAAACATTTGCATAGGAAGACTTTCCATTAGATTAATTGTAGTACCAACAGGAATATTGTTTTGTTTAATCTTGAAAGAAATAGAATCGGCTTGGCCCTCTACATATTTAAGAAAAGCTTCTGCATTGCTTGAATTGACCCCCCCAAAGCTGTTCTGCAAGTTTTTTACAACTTCCTCTATATGAGCTAGTTGAGATTGACTAGAAATATAAAAATGCTCTAGACCTACATCTAAACTCAAATGACCTATTGCTGGAATGTCTTGTTTCTCAGCCTCATCTATCAATGCGTCATAAATATCAGTATTTAGGAAACTACTCAGTTTTATTGCATCATATCCTTTTTGTTTCCATTTTTTTACCGCTCTCCTCGCTTGTCCTACGGAAGTGTAGTTTTTCCGTGCACCAAACCAACTTCTTACCTTGGGCATGAGCCCTTTTTGACTACCAAGTTTTCTTGTAGCTACAAATAAGTTTGGACTTAAAGCTCCATTTTGCGCGTCTGTTCGCCAGTTCAAATGTCTATCATGGCCAAAAAGCTCCGCTATGCTTGTTACCCCATTGGCTAAATATAAAAGCAAATCATTTTTACTTCTTTGAAGGTGAGCATGTGAATCAATTAAACCAGGAATTAAGAACTGGTCGCTGCCATCAATTACCCTGTGCTTTGTTGGTATTTTAATGTTTTTACCAACTGCTTTGATTTCTCCTTCTTCCAATAGTACGGTCATGCCTTCAAGCATTTCTGAACAGTCATCAGATAAAACATTCACATTAGTGATTGCAATAGGATCAGTTATTGGATTAAAAAAGGAAGTGTCAACTACTTCTGTTTTACCACCCGTATGTTGTTTAATTTGAGATTTAATTCCAACACAGGATACAATACCGAGAAATGTGAAAATTAAGAACACTCCAATAGTCCATTTTTTAATTGATTTATTTTTCATAATATATTAACAGATTTTATTTATAATTTTTTTTAAGAATTAGATGGGCAATTATTAAGTTAGGTAACCAACTTAACCAAGCGACAATTTGGTAAGCAATAATAAAACTACCAAAAATGTACATTAATAGAGGTAACCATAAACGTAGTGTTACAGCTCCAAAGGTGCCTGCATAACTATACATCATATATTTTTTATGTAACTCAAGATTTCCTTGTCTTATTTTTAAATAGCCTAAAAATGTAAGTATTGTCCAAAGTAAAGCTCCGATTGAAAAACCTAAAAATGTTGAAATTCCACCTGAGGCAAAAAATGAGATATAAAATCCAGATGGTCCGCTTATTAAAATAGAAACTACATATATTTTTCCTACTGTTTTGTGTAGAGCAGTATACTTTTTTCTTATTTTTTGGTGAAACTGCAACCACCCAATCAAAAGTGCAATTCCACCAAAACTTATATGTGTGTAGAAAGCAATATTATATAAAGTACTTTTTAATATTTCTGGTGATTTTGTTGAAAGTAATGCAATAGCTTTTTCTGCAAATAAATACTTAAGTGGATATAAACTAAAGAAAATACACAGACCTCCAAAAATCAACCAACCAAATTTTTTCATTTTTAAATTTTTGAATAATTTTTGGCAAAGCTATATGTATGATTTCAGATTATATAAGATGAAACTTCAAAAGGTTTAAATCCTAATTTTTAAGGTTAATAAATTACTAAGGAGGTATAAAACATTTAATTTTTGGTACGAAAATTAAAGTTCCAATAATTGATTCTTATAGTTCTTTGATACAGGTAATTCTTTTTGAGTTAAAAGAATAGTTTTAGAATCCTTCCAAGATTTAAAATGAGATGGATTTATTAAATGTGAACGATGAACTTGTAACAAAAAAACAAGGTCAGTTTTCATCTTTTTTAAAGAGCCTCGAATTAACTTAGACTTAAGAATAAGATTGTCCAAGTAAAAAATTTCAACATAATTCTGAGCATTAGAAATACAGATTAAATCAGACTGTTTTAGTTTTAAAATATCTAATTTATTTTCACCATGTATAGTTACTTCATCATCTTGTTTAGGTATTAATTTTAATGCATACCAACGTATAAAAAATAGTAGTGGCGTCAGAATTAAAAAAATATTAGCTATTATTTTATATAAATATTGCTTAAAATCATATGTACCTTCAATAATCGAACTTTTATAATAAGTGAAGGTTATTGTAATAAATAGTATGTAGAAAATTGAATAGACGCTTATTTCTAAAAAAAGACTCCATTTTTTAAACTTATTGTAGATATATTTTTGATAATAACTAATTAGTAAATAGCAAAAAAAAGTAATAACACTATACCCCAGGCTTACATAAATCCATTTTTGGGTATCCATTGTACCATGCTCGAAAGGTTTTGAGAAAAATGCAAATATAAAACACCACACAGATATAAATGTCCCTATTACTATATTGTGTTTTATGGTAGTATTAATTGTATTCATATCAAATATTGTAGAAAATATTTACTTATTGTAGAAAGATTCAAAAGTAAGAAAATCACTTTTAATTATTTGGTTTAAATTTTTTACTCAATGAGATATGTCCTTTATTCAGGGGGGATCAAAATGAAGCACAATGTAGAGAATATGGTTCCGTTTTAATGAACTATATTCAGAGTTAGCGAAGTTACCGAAAAATGAATTTAGAAACAAGTTAAATTAAAAAGAGCCAAGCCCTTAACCAAATAAGAAGTGTACCTGTATTTTTGTGTTTTTTTCTAAATTAGAAGTATGATTTACAAAGATTTTTTCTCTTTCAAACTCTGCTTCTATCAACCAATAAAAACCTTTGTAATAACTTTGTAAAACGGTCGCTTCTAGCTCAGATTTTTCAACAATTTGAATTTGATGCGGGTACAATAATTGCTTTTTATTATTGATGGTAATTTCACTCACATCATCAAACAAAGCAGCAATATAGTTTTCTTTAGGGTTGTTGTAAATATTTTTTGGAGTGCCGTTTACCAATATTGTATGATTTCTGAGAATCAATAATGTATCAGCAAAAGAAAGTGCATCATTTTTGTCGTGTGTTGCCACAATACACGCAATATTTTTTTCTTTTAAATAAGCAAAAAGCTTTCTTCGAAGCGAGTTTTTCTTAAAATTATCTATCTGGCTAAAAGGCTCGTCTAATAAAATCAATTCTGGTTCTTTTGCCAATGCTCTAGCAATTGCAACACGTTGTTGTTGTCCACCGCTTAAGGTTTTTACTTTTGTGTTTGCAAAAGCAGTCATCTCAATAACCTCTAGCAATTCTTCGGTTCTTTTTTGTGCTTCTTCAGGGTAAAAACGAGACAAGAATTTTTTTATGTTTTCTGAAACTGAAGTGTAGGGCATCAAATCAAAATCTTGCGCTACGTATTTGATAAAATCCATTCCTGGAACTAAATGATGTTTTGGACCAAGAACTTCCGTTTCGTCCCAGAAAACGGTTCCTTTATTCAGATCTAACAATCCGTATACCGCTTTTAATAAAGTAGATTTCCCGCAACCACTTTCGCCCATTACACATAAATGTTCGCCTTTTTTAAGTTGAAAACTGATGTCTTTTAAAACAGGTTTTTTGGTTTGATATTGAAAAGAAATTGTGTTTACCGAAAGCATATAATTAGATTTTTCATTAGAAAAAACTAGCGCAAATGTAC
>JAUIJA010000028.1 GCA_030431055.1 Bacteroidia bacterium
CCATTATAAGCCCATATAACCAACCAAAATTTAGCCGTTAAAATGATGGTATAAAAACAAACGCCCTTAAAAAGGGCGCTTCTGTTTAAAGTTTTTACGAAATTATGGACTTGTGCAACGGTTACCATTGTTATGTGCAGGTATTTTAGCTCTTAAATAAGTTGTTGTTAAATTCATTAAATATTTCGATAACCAAGTTAATCAGATTAGTCAAATCAGATTGATTTTGGTCTAGTTCTTTTAATTTTTGGAACGGGATTTCAATGTGTACTTCATAACCAAAAGACATATCAAATTGATTTCTACCTGAACTTATCATTGAATTTTCCCAAGCGCATTTTTCTTTCCAGTTAAAGTCTAAACTCTCGTTAAAAAGTTGTTCTATTTCTGTCCAGTCTTTTCCTCGTTTTTTTCTTCCCGTATACTTGTGAAAATTCTCTTTAGTGTAAAGAGATTTTTTCAACTGGCTTTCATTGAACCATATACCTTGAAAAAACTTTTGAAAACTTGTAAACTTAATGTGATAACTATAATTAATAGGGTATTCATTGCCTAAAATTTTCAGGCTCTCATTAAATTCAGGGTTTTTGGCAAATAAGCTATAACCTTGTCTTTTTGTATTTCCTGGATAAATACTTGCACCAAGATTTCCATTATCCTTAACCCAAAATAAAATTTCTTTCGCCCAGTCCTTAAAGATTTCAAAACCTAATCTGTCGTTATAGTTCAGTTTGGTAAATTCATCCCTTTTTGAAACTTCCTCAATAGTCGATTCAATCCTTCTGGTTATAGCACGTGTATTTATTGGTTGTAAAGCTGAAATTGATGGTTCTGGAAGCCAGCGAAAATTGTGTTGTTTTACCAATTGGATAAAGTCAGACAGAAATCTATTTTGACTATTCATTGTTTTCTCAAAACTTGAGACTTTTACAGCAATTGCCATTAGTCTTGACCAATTAAAATCAAAAGCTGTAATGACTTTTCCATAATTCTCTTTTGTAAATTCTTGAGGCTGAATTTCCTTATTCGTTATGTTTAGAATCTGATTGTAGAGTTGAGCAGTACAATTCACGTTATCCCTCTTAGCCTCAAAAACAAGTACAATGTTGTTAATTTGAATAACCAAATCACAAATTGGGTCGTAATTCCGATTGTATGTTTGTTCCCAAAATTCAGATATTTCTGATTCACTAAGTGATATAGCAAAGATGTGGTCAAAGTCAGAAATTTGACTTGCTCTTTTTTGAATATCAATAATGACATTGGTTTCGGTGTCTAAAGATTCAAATAGTTGATTGTAGAAATTAGTTCCTTTTAAAATCTCTTTGAAAATTTCGTGGAAAAAAAGAGCATCTTCTTGCAGAGAAATTGCTAACGCTCTTGTCAAATCATTTTCCAATTGATATGTTCTGTTTTTGTTAGTGTATGATTTAAAAATGTTTAAATGGCTGTTCATTGGTTAGTTTTACTTGCACATAACGGTCTTGTATATGGCTCGTAGCGTGCAAATTAGCAATTATTTTTCGGTTAAGCACGAGCCAAATTTTTAAATTTTCTTATTACCTTTTTTCTCAATAAGCCAAATTTATAAATTTGGCGGACTTGCAAATATGCCTTAACTTCGATTAAGCAACTGATTAGCTATGAGCTATATACGTTGTTGCCCACAGTTATTTTTCACTCTGTACTTTCTCTCCTTTAATCGGTGAGTAATCCTTTTTCATTTTTCCGTCAACCACTATTTGGTCGAAATAGCATTTTACTCCAGTCGCTACATTCATATCTTTTACATTTTGAATGTGAAAATGTAAATGTGGTTCTGAAGAATTTCCAGAATTACCGCAAAGTCCTAAAGTTTCTCCTTTTTTAATTTTTTGACCTTTTTTGACTTTAATAGAATTTTGTTTGAAGTGTGCAAAAAATAAATATTCGTTATTAGGTGTTTTTAATATTACTGTATTTCCAGGCACATAAATTGGATTTAATTCTCCTGGAACATTATCATCAATTCCATCTACAACTAAAACAATTTCTCCATCACAAGGTGCGATTAATTCTTTTCCAAATGCGTAATAATCTTCATTGGTTTTTCCATCAGTTTTATAAGACTTTCCATTTTCGTCTGTTATTACGAAGTCGAATGCGTTTTTTTGAGCCTTACTTTCAACGTGATAGTTTAATTCTGCTGTGTCTCCGCCCCAAGTTACTGTCCATTTATCTTTGAACGGAAGAATTAATTTGGTCGAATTTCGTTCTATTTTAGGTAAATTATCTTCTTTAAAAGGCTCAATATGAAGTCCGTTTATTTTTATTTGATTATCTGTTGATATATTGACCGCAAAAACTCCATTCTCGAAAGTGGTTTTGTATGAGGCAAAACTGCCTCTGACATATTTAGTAAACTCACGAGTATTTATTTTTCCAGCTTGCGTTTTTAATCCAACAAAAAATTGGTTAGCTTGTTCTTTCGGAAGTGCATTTTTCATATCGTCAGAAAACAATTCAAATATTCCATTGTAATCGCTTGAATTGAAAAATTTTTCAAACTTTTCAGAAATATTTTTGTCATTGGCTTTTTCCGTTTGAGCAAAACTTAAAGTCGAAGCGAAAAGTAAAATGATAAGTACAGGTGTTTTTTTCATAATTGTGGGCAACGGTTTTGTATATGAAAAGTAGCGGATTTTATGCACTAACTTTTCGGACTATAACAGACCTATAATTTATTCATTTTGTTTCGATTAAGCGATTAAACCGCTATTTTTTATATACGTTGTTGCCAACAGTTATTTTTTCAGAAATCTATATTCATAAACTTTCGGCTCAATTTTTTTCGCAAGTTCTTTTAGGCTGTCTCTTAAATCCGAAATCAATTCCGTATAGATTGCATCATCACTACTGTTATTCATTTTTCCTTTATCGTTTCTTCCCTGAAAATATTCTCGAATTTCATAAAGTGATGCATTTACATTTATGCTATCTTTTGAATGATAGTATTTCCATAATCTTTTTCCTGAATTCATCACTTTTTCGGATTCTCTTGACAAAAGGCGAGGATTTGAATTATTAAAAGACTCATTTTCAAAGAGCATAGGTTTGTCAGAGTCATTATAATTTATTTTTCCTTTTAGAAAGTTTGACATAAAGTTATTTGAGAATTTTTCTTTTGCATCAACTTCTTGTTCTGTAAAAGGAATCCAGTAATTTGTTCCAATTTCACTTTTGATATTGGTTTTAAATATTGTAAAAACAAGACAATCATTATGGAACTCAATATCATTTTTCCATTGAGAATTTGGTATTAGAAATTGGTCTCTGTCATTTATCCAAGTTTGCGCAATTGACTTACGAACTGAATAGTAAACAGATATTGGTATAAGATTATTTTGATTAATCCACATTCCTCTCGGATTTGCCATTTGTTCTTTCCTGTTTAAAATATAAACAATACCGTTTTGTTGAAAATCATTTCCATTTGTTCCAGCTAAAAAACCGATGAAATTTTCTTTTACCTTATAAGAAGAAATCCATTTATTAATATATTCACTTTTATCTGCCGAGTAAAGTTCTTTTGTACCAATAAACTCTGCATCATCATTGTAAATATCTGTAATTATGCTGTGAAAAACCTCTTTTTCTTTTGTATTCCATATTTTAAAACCTATTGGAAATCTTCCTCTTACATTATCAAATGTATATGCAGGTGCAATAAACATTTTCTCAATTTTGGCTTTTAGATAGTTGCGTAGTGAAACAAAAGCAGAGCCTTGTAATACTTTTAATTTTGAGAACTCTGCAATGATAACTCCTTCCATTTCTGCATATATCCTTATTAAGAACTGTGCATAAATTTCTCTACCAGCCGTTCCTAAAATATTGTTATACTTTAAATGAGTTTTAGACTGATTTACTCCTGCTTTTCCTTTAGTTCCAACACTTGACACTTCAGCATAAGGTGGATTAATGTAAATTATTAGTTTATTTCTTTTAGTTTCGTCATTTAATATGTCTTGTAAACTTTGAGGAAGTTTAGTAAAATCATCATTTAAGAAGTCAAATTGGAAAACGTGGCTTTTTAAAAGATTCGCTCCGTTGTCAATTCGTTCGTGAATTACGTTTATATCTGCTTGGTCTAATGTACTTGCGTAAATATTGTATTTGTTGTTTAAACCTGCTAAAAGATTTCCTGTCCCGCCAGCACAATCCCAAATGTAATAGTCGTCTTGCCAATTCTCTCCCAAATAGTCTGTTAAGTATTTTTGAGATAACTCCACCCATTTTCTAGGTGTAAAATAAGCTCCTTTTCGTTCTCTTATATCTTGAGGAACGAGCAAATCTCTTCTCTCAATTATGTAATCCTGAAACTCTTTTATTGGTGGTCGTTTGTACAACTTCCAAAAACGTTGATATGTATCTTTTAATCTAATGTTTATGGTAGCATCAAACATTTGTTTGATATTTTCTTTGGCTATTTTATAACCTTGATTTTGAAATACAACAAATAGACTATCACGAATTGTTAAATCATCATCAATATCTTGTGTTCCCTTATCGTCAACGAATAAATCTGCAAGGTAAAAATCACTATCTAAAATATTCGCTTTTTTCAAGTCTTCCCAATCAACGTCTATAATTGGTTTTACTATCTCAAGCCAACGCAAATAGATTGGAATAAAGTTATTCTTGTCTATTTTGATTTTACCTTTAGTTGAAGATTTAGCTACATTGTTCTTGATAAAAGTTATAAGTTGCTTTTTGTCTTTTTCGTAATCAAAAACATATGTTTTTACCTTTAGAGTAGCTTCAATTCTATTTTTAATTAGTTGAAACTCTTTCGTTTCGTGATTACTTGGTGTAACATTCCAATTAAAGTCATTCAAGTAGAATATGTCTTGCACGTTGATGTAATCAACAAAAGCAATTTTTTTAAAGTCAAAAGCACCAAGAAAAGCAGGTGGCATTGTTTTAACAAATGTTCTTGCTTTACCTATTGTCAGAATAAGTTGCACGAACATTGTTGCTATATCATAATCTCCTGTTTTAGCTTCTGCCCAAAGAAGAGGTGTTCTCCCAAATAAGGTATCTTGTTTTGGAAAAACGGTAAAATCTATATTTCCTAAAATTTCAGTTGTGTCAAACTGCTTAAACCATTCCGCACCGACTTTGTTTTTCAGTTCTTCTTCTCTAATATTTTTGTATTTCATTCGTTTTTAAGTGCTGTTGGTTTTAATTGTTGGCAACTAGTTTATATACGTAATAAAATTACTGTTA
>JAUIJA010000029.1 GCA_030431055.1 Bacteroidia bacterium
AGACTTCAAGACAGTAAGAAAAATATGAAAAACTTTGCATTAATAGGAGCTGCAGGATATATTGCTCCAAGACATTTAAAAGCTATTAAGGATACGAATAACAATTTAATTGCTGCTTTAGACAAGTTTGATAGTGTTGGCATACTAGATAGTTATTTTCCGAATGCAGATTTTTTTGTGGAGTTTGAGCGTTTTGATCGTCATATTGAAAAGTTAAAACGTAAAAATGTTTTATTGGATTATGTTAGTATTTGCACACCTAACTATTTACACGATTCTCATATTAGAATGGCTTTGAGAAGTGGAGCACATGCTATTTGTGAAAAGCCGTTGGTTTTGAATCCTTGGAATGTGGATGCTTTGGCAGAGATTGAAAAAGAATCTGGAAATCAGATTTATACCATTTTACAGCTACGGTTGCACGAGAGTATCATCGCTTTGAAAAAGAAAGTAGATGCTGAGCAACAACAAGAAAAGTACGATGTTGATTTGACCTATATCACCTCTAGAGGGAATTGGTATGATATTTCATGGAAAGGAGATGAAAGTAAGTCGGGCGGAATAGCAACCAACATCGGTGTTCATTTTTACGATATGCTTTCATGGATTTTTGGAGAGGTGCAAGAAAATATAGTTCATTTGAGAGCGAAAAACAAAGCTGCGGGCTATTTAGAGTTTAAAAATGCTCGTGTACGATGGTTTTTGTCTATTGATGAAAATGATTTGCCTGCTTCAGTAAAAGAGAAACAACAAAGAACATTCCGATCTATAGAAATTAATGGAGAAGAGCTAGAGTTTAGCCACGGATTTACAGAATTGCACACAGAAAGCTATAAAAGGATTTTAAAAGGAGAAGGTTTTGGTTTGGAAGATGCAAAACAATCCATAGAAATTGTGCATGATATTCGGAATTCTGCTATTTCAAAACTTGGAGAAAAACATCCTTTTTTGATTGATAAAATTTAGTTTTATTACGATTGAGCATAAATGCAATTCTATGTCATTATAAGTGGAGTGACACGTAGTCGAGAAATTTACAGTCCACTCCTTATTCTAAAGATCTCTCCACGCTGGTCGAGATGACAAGGTGGTAGAATTTTTTACATAAGGTCGTAATAATACTAGAATGTCATTTCGAGCCTGCCTATCGGCAGACAGGTAAACAAAATGAAATAGAGAAATCTTATGTTAAACCTCTAATTATAAATACCTCTCCTTTGCAGTCGAGATGTCAGAGTTGTTAGATTCCTTCACACTAGTCAAAACGGCAATATATAATATTGCTTTTTAGTCTGATGAAATATGCTTAAATTTGTAACAATTATGAAGAAAAAAGCAATTATTGTGTCAGGCTATTTTAATCCAATTCATAAAGGACATATAGAATATTTCAATAATGCTAAAGCCCTGGCTGATGAATTGTTTGTGATTGTAAATAACGACTTGCAAAGAGGGTTGAAAGGCTCAAAAGAATTTCAAAAAGAAGACGAGCGATTATTTATTGTACAGAATATCAAAGCGGTAGACAAAGCGATCATTTCTTTAGATACAGATAGAACGGTGTGTGTTTCTATCAAATCGTTATATGAGAAGTACAATGACACTTATGAGTTTGGCTTTGCCAATGGAGGGGACCAAAACAACGATTCCATACCCGAAGTACCTATCTGTAAAGAATTAGGAATTAAATTGATTGATGGTTTGGAAGATAAAATTCAGTCTTCTTCATGGTTGTTAGATAAAAAATAAAAAAGCATGAAAATAACAGTTGTTGGTTGTGGATACGTAGGCTTAGTTACAGCTGCTTGTTTTTCTGAAATGGGAAACGAGGTTATTTGTGTTGATGTTGATGAGACTAAAATACAAAAATTAAATACTGGAATACTACCTATCTATGAGCCTGGCTTGAAAGAAATAGTAGTTCACAATTCTCAAAAAAACTTATTTTTTACTACTAACTTAGAGTCAGCTATAACAGCTAGTGAAATTATTTTTATTGCGGTAGGAACACCTATGGGTGATGATGGAAATGCGGATGTATCATTTGTATATCAGGTGGCTAAAGATATCGGTCGCAATATATCTTCTTATAAAATTGTAGTTTCAAAATCAACGGTTCCTGTCGGGACAACAAACAAAGTAAAAGCAATTATTCAAGCTGAAATTGACAAACGAAATTTAAATATTGAGTTTGATCTCGTTTCTAATCCTGAGTTTTTAAAGGAAGGGGCGGCTATCAATGACTTTATGAAACCAGACAGAGTTGTTATTGGTGCTGAAAAGAAAGAAGTTTTTGACACAATGAAACAGTTATATTCACCATTTTTTAGAACGAGAGATCGTTTCATTACCATGGACATTCATTCAGCAGAAATGACCAAATATGCGGCGAATGCCATGTTGGCAACTAAAATATCTTTTATCAATGAAATAGCCAATATTTGCGAAAAAGTGGGAGCGGATGTAAATGAAGTACGTAAAGGGATAGGCTCAGATAAAAGAATTGGATATGATTTTATTTATCCTGGAATTGGTTATGGTGGCACCTGCTTTCCAAAAGACATCGCAGCGTTGATACAGTTAGGCAAAACAAATGGTTATGACCCCAAGCTAATTTCATCTGTAAATGAAGTAAATAATAACCAAAAGCAACTTTTTCTAGCAAAAATTCTAAATCGATTTGGAGAAGATTTATCAGGTGTAACATTTGCGATTTGGGGGCTTTCCTTTAAGCCAGAAACAGATGATATGCGTGAGGCACCTTCGGTGTATCTAATCAAAGAATTGATCAAAAGAGGAGCTTCGATTAACGCATACGATCCAAAAGCAATGAAAGAAGCTAAAGAAGTTTATTTGAAAGGGTATTCTGTTTTGTTTAATCAAGAAAAATATGCTGCTTTAGAGAATGCAAATGCCTTGATTTTGTTAACTGAATGGAAAGAGTTTCGATCACCAGATTTTAGCAGAATCAAAAGCCAATTAAAAGAACCTGTTGTTTTTGATGGAAGAAATCAGTACAATGCATTTAAACTTCAGGAGAGCGGTTTTGAATATTATCAAATAGGAAAAAATTGAAAATATTCAAAAAAAA
Source organism: Bacteroidia bacterium (assembly GCA_030431055.1). Lineage (GTDB taxonomy): Bacteria > Bacteroidota > Bacteroidia > Flavobacteriales > Flavobacteriaceae > Flavobacterium. The sequence continues at coordinate 3,092 of JAUIJA010000029.1, forward strand.
GTTTTTTGAGTAGTAAAGAGAACTTGTGCTTATAGACAGATACTTAGTTACTTAAAATAGTGAGTTTTAAAAAGTTTAAAATACAGTTTTTTTTGCTGCTGTAAATCAAATATTGTACATTTGACACCGAAAAATAGTATCAAATTTTTATAATTTTTTTTACTTGATTAATAAATATCATAAAAAATGAAAAAGAGATCCTTATCCTTATCCTTATTAATTATATTTTTATGTTTTTTCTCAACAATTGTCTTCGCTCAAGATATTGGTCAGTTAAAAAATGTAAATATAAATGATCTTTCTGATGACCAAATTGAATCGTATTGGTCTTCAATTCAAAAAAAGGGTTATACGATGGAGCAGGTTGAGGTTTTAGCTAAAACTCAAGGAATTTCTTCAATGAAAATAGCTGAGTTTAAAAGAAGAGTGAGTAACCTAAATACCAACCCTGCAAATACAAATAACAAAAAAAATATTCAAAGTGAAATAAACACTTTTGAATCTTTTGGATTAAAAGGGGATGAAAATCTCGATAAAAATAAACCAAAAGATTTGTTATTTGGGTATGACTTTTTTAATAATTCAAAAATAACGTTTACACCAAATGTAAATATTGCAGTACCAGAAAATTATCAATTAGGTCCTGGAGATGAATTGGTTATTGATTTATGGGGAGCAACAGAGTTGACATACAAAGCAAAAGTTAACAATCAGGGAAACATAAAAATTGATGGTGTTGGGCAGGTTTATGTGAATGGGTTTACCATTGAGAATGCCAGTAAAAAAATCATTTCAAAACTAAAGAATAAACATGCTGGTATTGGTGCTCCATCAAATAGTTATAATAAGATTCATACCAACATTACTGTTTCTGAAATCAGAACAGTTCAAGTAAATATTATTGGTGAAGTAAAAGTGCCAGGAACCTATTCTTTGAACTCTTTATCAACGGTGTTAAACGCGTTGTATGTTGCTGGAGGGCCTACAAAATCAGGTACTTTTAGGGAAGTTAAATTGGTGAGAAAAGGGAAAACAATTGGCGTTTTAGATATTTATAATTATTTATTAGAAGGCTCTCAAAAAGGAAATTTAAAACTCCAAGATCAAGATGTCTTATTGGTTGGGCCGTATCAAAGTTTGGTTACCGTTGAAGGAGCCGTTAAAAGGCCTGGTATTTACGAGTTAAAAAAGGGGCAAACACTTGAAGAATTAATTCAATATTTTGGTGGATTTACACCAGAAGCATATACAAACTTATTAGTTATAGAGCGTGTTAACGGAAGACAGAAGGAGGTAAAAGAAGTGCAAGTAGAAGATGCTAAAAACTTTTTAATTCAAGGTGGAGATAAGTTAATTATCCAAAAAGTTGTAGATAAGTATAAAAATAGAATATCCTTAACGGGAGAGGTATACAGACCTGGTAATTATGAGCTTCTTGAAAACATGACCCTTAAAGATTTGATAGAAAAAGCAGAAGGGGTAACACCTGAGGCTTTTATGTCTAGAGGTTTGTTGGTTCGTGTTTTTGATGATTCGAATAAAGAAAATATTGCTTTTTCTATTTCAGCTATTTTAAATGGTACAACTTCAATTGCATTAAAAGCTAGAGATGAAATTCGAATTTTTAATAAACAAGATTTAAGAGAGAAAAGAACCTTTTCAATAGGAGGAGCTATTAACAATCCTGCTGAGTTTGACTTTGTAGAAAAATTGCAAATTGAAGATGTAATTGCGATGTCTGGAGGTTTAAAAGAAGGCGCAGATCCACAAGTAATTCATGTTGCTAGAAGGTTAAAAGATGGAAGTTTTGAGACATTGAGTAAAAACTTCACGATATCTTCAGAAACAAATTTAAAGATAAATGAAGGGAACCCTTTTTATATTGAGCCGTTTGATATTATAACTGTTAGGTATCTAAAAGGATATACTCCTCAGAAAAATGTGGTTGTGAAAGGTGAAGTTAAATACCAAGGTTCTTATGTGATTACAAATAAAAATGAACGTATCTCTGATCTAGTTAAAAGAGCAGGCGGTTTGACGCCTTTTGCATATCTTAAAGGAGCTACACTTATTCGAAAAAAAGTGACTGAATCTGATTTGAAACAACAAGAACTTTTAAAAGATATTAATAAAAAA
>JAUIJA010000030.1 GCA_030431055.1 Bacteroidia bacterium
ATTTGATTATTTTTAGCAAATCAAACTTTAAACAATGAAGATTACGCAGGTTATAGAAAATATTTTCAAAAAATATTTACCCTCACCTTTTACCATCGCTATTTTATTAACGTTCGTAACACTTTTATTAGCGCTGTTTTTTACCAAACCAGAAGAAACTTCAGTAATTAATTATTCTTTAGAGGTGTTACAATTTTGGGAAAACGGAATTTGGTCTAACGGATTACTCGTTTTTGCCTATCAAATGATGTTGATTTTGGTATTAGGGCATGTATTGGTGTTGAGTAAACCTGTAAGTAATTTAATTTTAAAAGTTACTAAATATTGTACCAATACCGCAAATAGTGCTGCGATTGTAAGTTGTACAACCATGTTGGTCGCTTTTTTTAATTGGGGATTAGGACTCATTTTTGGAGCGTTGTTAGCGCGTAAAGTGGCAGAACATGCCCAACAACACAATATCAAACTAAATTACCCAATTATTGGAGCCGCAGGTTATATGGGGTTGATGGTTTGGCACGGTGGAATTTCAGGTTCTGCACCTATAAAAATTAATGAGAGCGGACATATAAAAAGTATCATGCAATCGGTTTCTTCGGAAGAGGTTTTAGCTCAAATACCTAATGTGATTGATTATTCTCAAACCATTTTTAGTTGGTGGAATTTGCTGATTTTTTTTGTGGTAGTAGCTGCAGTATCGGCAACCTTTTATTTTTTAGGGAAAAAAGTCAATCCTACAGTGATTAATCTACCAGAATATCAAATGCATACAGATGAAAAGGTTAGTACACAAGCAGAAAAACTAGATAGTTCTCAATGGTTAGCAATTGTTTTTGGTGTGTTGATTTTAGTAGCTTTTGGTTATCGTTATTGGGCAGATATTCAGCAGTTAAAAATTACACCGAATCTCATAAACTTTTTTATGTTAGGCTTGGGAATTATCCTTCATGGAAGTTTTAAAAAGTTTACCAGTGCTGTGGGAGAATCGATTAGTGATGTATCTGGAATTTTAATTCAGTTTCCGTTGTATTTTGGTATTATGGGCGTGATGAAAAGTACGGGGATGGTTACTTTAATTTCTGACTTTTTCGTGTCGATTTCAACAGCAACTACCTTACCTGTTTTTACTTTTTTTAGTGCAGGTTTGGTAAACATTTTTGTACCGAGTGGAGGAGGGCAGTGGGTTGTACAAGGGCCAATTGTGGTAGAAAGTGCATTAAAATTAGGAGTTCCGTTACCTAAAGCAATTATGGCATTGGCTTATGGAGATCAAATAACCAATATGTTACAGCCTTTTTGGGCATTACCTTTATTAGGAATCACCAAATTAAAAGCGAAAGAAATTTTACCATATACGCTTATTGCAATGGTAGTAGGAAGTGCCATATATTTGTTGGGATTATTACTGTTCTAATAATCCAATAATCTAACTATCTAAAATAATGATTTGGCTTTCTGAAAAAATAGAATTTCCACCTTATGAATTGGCCACAGAAGATGGTTTATTAGCTTTGGGCGGTGATTTATCGGCTGAACGATTGGTGTATGCTTACCAACATGGAATTTTTCCGTGGTTTAATGAAGGTGAACCAATTGTTTGGTATTCTCCTTGGGAGCGTATGGTATTATTTCCTGAAGAGGTGAAAATTTCCAAATCGATGAAGCAAGTGTTGAAAAAAGGTGGATTTACGATAACAGAAAACAAAGCCTTTGACGATGTTATTTTTAACTGCCGACATATTGATCGTTTCGATCAATTAGGAACTTGGATTACCGATGAAATGGAAGATGCTTACATCAATTTGCACGACAAAGGCTATGCAAAATCTATTGAGGTTTGGGTTGATGACAAACTAGTTGCAGGTTTGTACGGAGTAGATTTAGGAAACGGTGTATTTTGTGGCGAAAGTATGTTTAGCAAAGTAAGCAATATGAGCAAAGTAGCGTTTATTCATTTGGCACAAAAAGGAGGTTATAAACTCATCGATTGTCAAGTATACAACGACCATTTAGCAAGTTTAGGTGCGAGAGAAATTCCTAGAGAGGAGTTTTTAAAGTGGTTGTAACGTCTTGTGTATAAAAAGTAGCAGATTTCACTCACTATTTTTTCAGTTTAATAACGATCTTTAATTTATTCATTTTCTCCTTTAGTCAATTTTTTAATGAATATATTATTTCGATTTTTTGCTCTTTGAAGAAGTGTTGAGTATTTAACTACTTCTGTATAGAGTGTGCCATCTTTACCTTCATTCTTAAACATTCCAGCAATAGTTTTAGAGGGTCTAAAAAGGTAATCAAAATTATAGGCATTTTTAAAATCCGCATCATATGTTCTTACGTCATTAGGCTCGATTTTCTCACCAATCAAATAACCATAAAAAGTAGTTAGTTTCATTTTCGGTATTGAGAAGTTTCTTAAAAGAGTTGCGTAACTATTTATTTGGTTTAAATGTGAAGAGACACTAACATTAGGGTTTTTAAATTCTATTATAATACATTTTTCTTCTTGAGGGAATAAAAGAATATCAGGTCTTTTATCAAGTCGTTTTTCACCAATAGAATTTATAAACTGTTTTTCTTCTTCTGTAAGGTCTTCTCTAATAATATTTTCTCCTTTATACTTTATTTCCGATAATTGAAATTCTGAAAGCCCTTGAAAGTAAATGAAGTCCTCATTTATTATCCATAAATCACTTTTTTCTGGTGTTGTAGTATTTTGTTGGAAAATTAAATTATGCAATAAGGCTTCGTCATTGTTTCTAGAACCATCATTTTGTACAGATAATTTTCTGTTTAATATTAATGAAAATAATTCAAGTACAAGTTTTCTACGAGCAACATAGTGAGTTAATTCCGCTTTGTTTTGTTGAGGAATTACTCGGACAATCTTTTCAATTTCTTCATCTAATGAGTTTGAAAAATCATCAGAAGTTGTATCTAAATGATTTAATCTTTCTATACTATCCTTTAAGTTTGAGTCTAACTCAGCCTTTTTCTTTGCTTCTGCTGTATAGAATTTTTCTAAAATTTTCTTATCACTATCATTTATAGAAATTTCTATTTCAGAATCTAAATCTTCAGATAACAAGAACATTTTCTTAAGGTTTTTTAAATCTAGTTGGTGTTTTTCTTGTATCTTTTCTATTTGTGGATACAAATGATTAATAGAACTATTTATCTTATTTTCAAGTAGATCTAAAATAATGACTTCTTCATTAAATATGTTTGGGTCGTTTGAAAAAATATCATTGTTTGGGATATCCAATTCGCCTCTTTCATTTGTGTCTTTATCATCTAAATAATCACTTGAAACTAAAAAAAGAAAATGATTATTATCAATTACTTCTTCTTTTGAAAGAGAAAGCAAGTTTATTTCGAAATTCTCAATTACTTCGTGTTTACTAGTTAATTTTAAATCATTGTGTTTTAAGAATGATTTATCTAACTTATAAGAATTGATAGTAAATGTTTCAAAATTCTCTGTTTCAATGATGTTTTTAGCATCATCAGAAATTTTAGAATAGTGAACTTTAATGTTATCAGATTTATCTATTTTTGGAATATCAGATTTTGAAATAGTAGATTTACCTTCTTTATCGTAGAACACATAATGCTCAATTATTATTTCAGGTAAACTTTCTTTATTTAAGCAAAAATATTGGATGTATCTTTTTAAAAGTGCATCTTTCAAATTAGAGTCGTTCAACGTATGATAGATGTTCCTAGTTTGGTCTAAAAGACCTTCAAACGTCAAAATAGTTCCAGTAGATTCTTCGCTTGATTCTATATCGCTTTTATGAAAGATTATTGAGTTTCTTTTAAGGTAGTTTTCATTTTTTGAAACGAAAAATTCCCTTTCTCTAAAACTGCCATTATCTTGGTATTTACTTTTTATTTTTGTTGTATCAAAATAGTGGGTGTATTGAATTCTTCCAGAGCCAAGATTCTTAAATCCTTTTGTGAAATCTTTATAGGTGTTAAATCGTTTAAATTCTTTATCATCAAATCCAACACCATTGTCGCTAATTTGTAGTTTAGAAAAAGTATAACTTAGGTCGGTATTCTGAGTTGAATAAATTTTTATCTCAATTTTGCCTTTAAAGTTTATATTTTGATTTTCCTTAATTCGTATCGCTTCTAAAGAATTTGTAAAGGCTTCGTAAACTGGTTGTAATGAAATTTTAGAACGTTTTACATCTCTAATTACTCCTTCGTAATAGACACCATCTCCACTAATATATGTGTTATTTTTAAATTTCATTTTCAATTTTTAAAAGTTTAGTAAAGTTCGTTTATTTCATTCAGTTTTTTGTTAAAACCGACTTTTTTTGGCTTGAAGGCAACTTGTTTATATAAGTACTTCATGTATTCTCATGCAACTATAAAGGAGGTATAATAGTACTTTTTTATCCAAATATAGAAAATAAAAAGAGTACTAAGAGTTTAATTCAAAAGTGTTAACTAAATAAGCGTCTTTAAAACAGACGCTTATTTAGTATTATAGATTTTAAACAGGACTCACAGGGCCAGCAAGTGGAGTTTGAGCAGGTTTGGCAATTCCGTAAACCACTACGACACCAGAGCCACCACCCCAAGTAGAATAAGTAGGGTCAGGTTTTGCTTCCATCACCGTTTGAGGTAGGTTCCATTTGTTGGCACACCAAAGGTTCCCGGCTTGGTCAACTACTACATCGGTCAGCATTTATATACTACCCGAATGGATGGTGTGAATCACCTCTCCTGTAGTAGCGTTAAAAAGTTCTAACAGGAGGGATTATCACCTAGTATTTTAAATTAAACTCAAAGATCAATTTTTGTGTCTAGATTTATATAAGATTGTTTTATCGTTTAAAAGTCTTCAACTTTAATTTCAATTTTTTTATT